>NZ_JADNYK010000003.1 GCF_017810075.1 Pseudozobellia sp. WGM2 | reverse complement strand
AATATAAGCTTCAATAGGTCCGTAGATAATTCCAAGGTCGGTCGTTTTTACGCAAAGATCGGACTCCTATATCAATCCGCACACAACTTTTGAGATTGATCCCAAAAAACCTTTTAACTGAATTGATTTACCCCTCATATTATTCCTTATTAAGTCTAAAAATTCTTGGTAGCGGTATTTATCTTTTTATTTATCAAGTTTCAATAGTTTGAAAGCCTTATTCCTCTTCGGTTAAAATTACTTGGACATACCCACTTAAATTAGGTCGTATGCTTCTCTAATAGGTCTTACCTAACACTCATGGTTTAATAGCTCGACAAAGAATCTGAAAATCACCCATTTCCCCAAGTCTAAAAATTCACTCTTAGCCCCAAAAGTTCATCTTCAACCATATTTATACGTGTGAGGAATATATAATTTATTGATTTGTATAGGTTTAAGAATAATCCAAAATTTCTTGACCATGAACAATAAATTAAAATCCAAATTATGATTATGAAAAAAAATTCACTCAAATGGACCCTGAAAATCGGTGCTTTGGCACTGGGGTTTGCATTTTTGGCATCTTGTGACGATGACGATAATGCGATAGTAGACGAAATGGAAACGCCGACCTGTACCGATGGTATTATGAACGGCGATGAAACAGGTGTTGACTGTGGCGGTACCTGCACCCCTTGTGAAGAAGGCATGGAGTTAGGGCGTAGAGCAGAGCTTTATGTAACCAACAACTCGAATGGACACATCACTAAATATAGTGTTACAGGCGATTCTTTGGTAACCTTTGCTACGGCAACCGAGGCTGCCGAGGGTATTTACTACGACAAAGAAGAAGATATTGTGGTTCAGGCTTCTCGTTCTTCATTGCAATTAGAGGCCCACAAAGGTATAAGCATGCTAATGGAAGATACCGATATAGCGGTTGATTTTGCTAGTGCGGCCGATTTAGAAAGCCCAAGAGAGCTTGCTGTTAGCGGGTCTACATATGTAGTTGCTGATAACGGTTCGAACAAGTTTTTCGTGTATTCTAAAGATGGAGATAGCTTTACATTGACCAGTACGGTAAATGTTCCGTTCCCGGTTTGGGGTATAACCTTCAAAGGAAAAGACTTGTATGCCGTTGTTGATACCACTGGCGATTTGGCCGTATACTATGATTTTGAGGCAAACGCCGGTGATGACTTTCTTTATCCTTCAAAAAGAATTACCATCGAAGGTATTGTGCGAACGCACGGTTTGACTTATAGTGGCGCTGACGATGTTATGGTCATGACCGACATAGGTGATGCAGCAAATACTGCCGATGATGGTGGTTTTCATGTAATCAGTGATTTTTCGAGCAAGTTCGATGCACTTTCCGATGGTGAAGTTTTGCCGTTGAGTCAGCAAGTACGAGTTGCAGGTTCTTCAACCTTAATGGGTAACCCGATAGATGTTGCATATGATTCTGAAACCGATGCGGTTTATGTGTCTGAAGTAGGTAATGGTAAAGTGTTAGGTTTTACTTCTATCGATCAAGGTGGTGATATGGCACCTTCTTTTAATAAAGACTTGGCTGCCGCTTCTTCTATCTATTTCTCCAGTGATGAAACTGATGGCGATACGGGTACCGAATCTGTAGGTTTGCGTACCGAATTGTACACTACGAACAACGCTAACGGAGATATCAATGTGTATGATGCTATGGGAGGTTTGATCAAAACCATAACTTCTGAGTCTAGCGCAACCGAAGGTATCTATTATGCGGCAATGAACGATGCGGTAATTCAGGCGTCAAGATCGAACTTGATGTTAGAGTATTATGATGGTTTCAACGGTCTTGCAGATGGTAGTATGGCTACTGCTGCTTTTGCAGGCAACGCCGATTTGGTCAGCCCAAGAGAGATTGCCGTTTCCGGGGATAAAGTTGTAGTTTCCGATAATGGTGAGAACAAATTCTATGTGTATTCCTATAATGGATCTTCATTTGACCTTGTGAATACATTATCTATCGATTTCAATCTATGGGGAATCACTTTCAAAGGTGATGACTTACTTGCTGTTGTCGATACGACCAGTGATTTGGCAATTTTCAATGATTTCTTGCAAACGAATCAAACCGATGGTGTTATCGCTCCTGACAAGCAAATTACCATTGATGGTATCGTGAGAACGCATGGTATCGATTATAGCGAGGCTGATGATGTTCTTGTAATGACCGATATAGGTGATGCGGCCGATGCGAATACTGATGGTGGTTTTCACGTAATCGTAGGTTTTGAAGCCAAGCTAGATGCTGCTGAAGACGGTGGTTCTATTGCCATGGGTGATCAGGCTAGAATAGCTGGGCCATCAACTTTGATGGGTAACCCAATTGATATCGCTTACGATAATAAGACAAAAACTGTATTTATTGCTGAAGTGGGTAATGGTAAAATACTTGGCTTTACCAATGTCTTAAATGCGAGTGGTGATGTTGCACCTTCAATCAATAACGATTTGATGTCGGCATCTTCAATGTATTTATATAATAACTAATACTATAGATACGTAATCTAGAAAATGCCTGTGAAGAAAAAGCAGGCATTTTTAAAAGCGAGATACGGGTAAGACGAATATAGACAGCAATACTAATGTGCTGATCAGTTGAAAACCCAGTGTTCGCTATAAAATTAAGACGGAAACAATTGCTATGAAGAAGTTGTTTTGAAAGAGGGGAGACCGATTAGTTCGGTTCTCCCCTTATTTTTGAAAAAACAGGCCTCAAGTTACAGCACGGTTCGAAAACCTTTTGGTTATTCATCTTTGGTGTTAATTGAAAAAGAAAAATCGAATCGATTATATTTAATTTGTAAATCTTTGATAGAGTTACAAATAGAAATTACTGGAAGAGGCGGAAGCATCCCTTATAATTAATTATGAAAATCAAATACATCAAAAGAATAGTTGGTCTTTCAGCAGTGCTGGTATGCTGTTCTTATCTGTATTTTGTGATTAATGAAAAACCTTCTTATGACACCTACGCAAAGAAAACCGATATAAGTATAAGTTCCGATAAATTATTAACTTCCTTCAGTACCAATGAAACCAAGGCAAATACAGACTTTACCGAAAAAACTATAGAGGTTGAGGGCAGTATTAAAAAAATCACCCATGTAAATAATCGTTATACCGTATTATTGCAAGGGCAAAGCGATACTTCACATGTCATATGTGACGTGTTGCCATCGAGCATAGAGAAGGTCAAAAAATTAAAACCGGGGCAGACAGTTCGTTTTAAAGGGGTCTGCAAGGGTTATTTATTAGATGTCATTATGCTGAATTGTATACTAATCAAGGGTTGATAAATGAATACTATAATTGCGCTTATTTTTTCCTTTACCTGCTTTTGTGCGTTCTCTCAAGACAAGATTATTGCACGTCAAGGTCAGGTTTCTTTTTTCTCCTATACTTCCGTAGAAAATATTGAGGCGGCCAACAATCAAGTTCTTAGCATTATAGACCTTTCTAACGGTGATATCGCCGTAAGTATGTTGATGCGGGCTTTTGTGTTCAAAAAAGCTTTGATGGAAGAGCATTTCAATGAAAGTTATGTAGAGTCGGATCTCTACCCTAAATTAGAATTTGAGGGCGAAATTGTCGATTTTGAGATAGATGCCACAACAGCCCAGACTAAAATGGTCAAAGGTAAAATGACGCTTCATGGCGTAACTAGAGAAGTAGAGGTAAAGGCCCAAATAGAACCTATAGAAAACGCTTATGTATTGTCTGGAGAATTTGATGTCGGCGTTTCTGAATATGAGATAAACGTGCCCCCATTGCTGCGGCCGAATATCGCAAAAGTTATTAATGTTATGTTTAGATTTGAATACGAGCCTTATGAAAATCAATAGATATATCTTACTGTCAATGACGATGTTTTGTGGCATGTATCTGGCCACGGCTCAAGATTTGCTTGAAATTCTGGATAAAGAACTGCCCGATACGCCACAATATACCCAAGCGACGTTCAAGGCGAACCGTATCACTTTTGGTCAATCTGTAGAAACCAGAAAAAAAGGTACGCTAGAAATTATGTTGGGCACCAAATACTGGAATAGAGCCGAGAGCAGTAGGCGTAGTTTTGCCTCTGATCTCTTCACCGCGCGTATAGGTCTAGAATATGCTTTTACCGATAGGTTTACGTTTGGCGCAGGTGTAACTTCTTTTGACGGAATCATAAACGGATTGGCCAAATACCGATTGGTTAGACAGCGCGACGACACGAACAAATCGCCTATCAGTATAACCCTTTTTCAAAGTACCTCGTTCTTGACACGCAGTTATGGCAAGATTGTATTGCCCGAAGACAGTTCAGACCGCTTCAATTATGTGTCTAAAGTTATCTTTGCCCGAAAATTTGACCGTAATTTTTCATTGCAGCTATCGCCGACCTACATTCATGCAAACTCACGACAATTAAACTACGAGACCAATGATTTTTTTGCAATGGGTTTTGCGGGAAGATATAAATTGTCGAACCATGTATCTTTAGCGTCAGAGTATCATTATGTGGCAGGCCGTGACGAGGGTTTACAGGGTTACAATTCATTCGGTTTAGGGGTCAATTGGGAAGTAAGCGATTTGATTCTACAGTTTTCGTTGACCAACGCCGTTAGCTTCGATGAAGCAGGTACTATTTTGTTCGGCCCAGAGAATTTCAATTTTCAAGATGGGGCATTACATATTGGTGTGAGTGCTACCTATATTTTTCATTTGAAAAAACAAAAACTAAGAAAGGATTAGCTCTGTGTGACTGATTTATAAGAAGTTTAAATAAAAAAATACTGACTAGTATTTTTATTTGTTGAGCCACTTCTTAAATTCGGAGGCTTTGTTTTTTCCTATAATAATATCGATGTCACAATCGGGTGACATAACTATCTTTAAATTGTTCTTTCCGTAGCGAATAATCTTTTCAATAGAAGAGATGGCAATGATGAATTGTCTATTGGCGCGGTAGAAAAAATCACTGTCCAAATCAGAATAAAGATTGTCGAGACTGTCATTCACCGTTGAGCGTTTTCCTTCAACATCGATTACATAGGTAATGGTATTTTCAGTGTAGATATAAGCAATCTCTTCAATACTAACAGGCAAAAGCTCATGACGTGAGTAGGTAAGAATCCTTTTTTTGGTCTCTTCCGTTTTTTTGCTCTCCAAAATTGCTTCTTGCTTAGGTTTTACTTCGCTCACCTTTTGCTGATACCGGTCTAAGGCTTTGTTCAGTTTAGCAAGGTTAATGACTTCTTCCTCTAAAACCTTCTTCTCCGATTCTAATTTCCGCTCATAAAAACTTCCAATCAGTCGTACTGTAATAACGGAAGATAAAATTATGACGAAGCCCATGATCGTCAAAATGATAAAAAACTTATTTCGAAGTTCGTTGATTTGGTCTGATATCAATTTTAAATTGGCATGTACGCCCACGATCCAGTCAGTATTGGCAACTGGGTGCAAAAAGATGATTTCGGTATCCATCTCGCCAGAATCAGGCTTGTCGATATTCTTCGTATCCCCATAATTTTGCAAAAGGTTATAAAAATCTTCTGATGTTATTTCACCGTCTACTGTTGAGACTATAGATTCATTGGGGGCCATTTTTTGGCCGACCCTAGTAATATCTGGGTGGCATACCTCTTTGCCCGACCAATCGAACATACTTACGAACACCGATGGCAAGTTGGTGCTCTGTATACTTTTTTGAATGTTTTGAACTACCGTCTGCTTGTCAAGTCCGCTTTCTAATTGGTAGCTCGCCAAACCTGCTATACCCTTGGCCTCCCTTCTGCCCGACTCGAGTTGGGCGACCAACATCTGATTGGCGCTGGCCTTTACAAAATATTGAGCTGCAATACCCGCAATTATGATGAATATAATGGCTATGGATAAGAAGGTGAAAAAGTAAAGTCTGTCCTTTCTCATTATTAATTTATCGATAAAACGATTTTCAAATATAAACTATATGACCATCACGCAATCACCGTAGGTGCGAAAGCTAGGTTTTCAATATTTATATAATTTGCTCAAAAGACAATTTTTTTACTCTTACCCAATTGCGTGAGAGTTACATTTTCCAAAGAAATAGAGGCAATACGAACAGCGCATATTTCACGGAGCACATGGCCCAAAAATTCATTTTTGCGTATTTCTATTTTTTGTTGAGGATGCTTTTTAAGAAAAAATAAGTGAAAATCCTTAAATCTATAAGAAGTGGTACTTAATCGATAGAACCGTACAACCTATCCTTTTTTAATTATTTTTGATACTATCGGCCGATTGATGGCCATGCTAAAAATTGACCACTACTATGAAAAAGAATTTAATTGCCCTAATGGGCCTGTTTTTGCTATGCAGTCATGATATGTATCTAAAAATGGATACGTATTTCGTAGATGCAAATCAACAAGCGACCATACATCTTTATAACGGAACTTTTGATAAAAGCGAAAATGTTATAGATCGTGATCGAATGTTAGATGCAAGTCTAACAGGTAATGGCGAACGCTATAAGATTACCGATGATCAGTGGAGTGAAAAAGATAGCATAACGATTCTCAGTTTTAAGACAGGAGATTCGGGTACTTGGGTGGCAGGGGTTTCTACCAAGCCACGAAGTATAGAGATGAAGGCCGATGCTTTTAACAAATATCTTGAACATGACGGTGTTTTAGACATGCTCGAATGGAGGCAAGAGAATAAAGCTCTTGACAAAGATGCCGTCGAACAATACTCTAAGCACGTAAAGACGATTTTTCAAGTCGGTGACAAAACTTCTGACGACTGGAATGCAAACTTGGGCTATCCTATAGAGTTTATACCGATGAGCAATCCGTATGACAAGCATACGGGCGATGATTTAAAGGTCAAGCTTTTGTTGAAGGGTGAGCCATTGACCAATCAATTGGTATATGCCGATTACAAGCCAACCGAGAATGGGCATACCCATGGCGATTCGATTGAACACTCACATGCAGATCAAGCACAGGGCCATTCGCATGAAGAAGAGGAACACTCACACTCCGCAACTGCCAAAGAGCATTCACACTCACATGAAAAATCAGATGAAGCTGAGCATGGCCACAGTCATGATCACGATAAAGCAGCAGAGCACAGTCACGACCATGATGAAAATAATGTAGAAAGTCATCAGCACACTTCAGGTCAGCAACTTAGAACTGATGAGAATGGGGTTTTGACAATGAATCTAAAGGCAGATGGTATCTGGTACTTACGTACAATTCATCTGGCACCTAGCGAAGAAGAAGGTTTGACCCATGAAAGTAACTGGGCGACCTTGACTTTTGAAGTGGTACACGGCCATAGCCACGAAGCGGGTGCCGAAGGTCATGTTCACGAAGAAGAAGATGGTTTTCCATCATACCTATTTTGGATTGGCAGCCTTTTAATACTTGGCGGACTCTTCTTTTGGTTCAACAAGAAAAAAGAGTAAGATGAAATCAAGATTCAATTTCATCACTGCACTCTTATTGTTTTTGGTGCCTGTAGGCCTTATGGCACACGGGGTCAGCTCTGCCGATCAGGCTACCTTAGATAATGGAGGTTTGCTATCTTATATTTATGTAGGGGCAAAACATATGGTTACCGGCTACGACCACTTGCTCTTTTTGGCCGGGGTAATATTCTATCTCGCTGGATTTAAGGATATTGTAAGGTTCATTACCGTTTTTACCTTGGGGCATAGTATCACACTCATAGGGGCTACCTACTTGGGCATAAAAGCAGACGAGCACCTCATAGACGCGGTTATCGCACTGAGTGTTCTTTATAAGGGTTTTGAGAATCTAGGTGGATTCGAGAAAAAACTAAAAATAAAGTCGCCCAATCTATTATTTATGGTCTTTCTTTTCGGATTGATACATGGTTTCGGCCTATCCACACGATTGCAATCCTTCGAGGTTGGTAAAGAGGCGTTTTTGGCCAAGATTGTTTGTTTTAATATTGGGGTAGAACTAGGTCAGGTGCTGGCATTGATACCAATAGTTTTTTTAATTACCCAATGGCAAGGAAAGAGGAGTTACGATTCTTTCTATAAGGCAGCCAATTTTTACCTGATTATCGCAGGTGTAGCATTATTTATTTATCAAATCTATGGTTATATAAATGGGCATTAAGCAATGCCTAAAACAAGTATTCACAGGGGGTTTCTGCAAACCCAAGGATACCACTGTCTTTGGCCTGCCCGTTCCCCTTGTACGGCTGTTTTTTCTATCCTTGGGCTTGTGGATGCTACTAAAACCGCTCTATCCGATAATGGAGTACATAAATAACTACGATTACATAGTTGAGGTGCTCTGTGAGAATACAGATCGGCCAACTATGCAGTGTGATGGTAAGTGTTACTTGGCAAAGTTATTGGCAGAAGAAACAGAGCATACCAAAAATCCGTTTGCAGAGAAAACCTTCAAGTACGAGATACATCAAATATTTTCGGAGGTTGAAACTACCGATTTTCCAAAGCTGATTACTTCTAGCAAAAGCTTTATAGACCCCAAAATGTCCTACGCATTATTGTGGGCCGGTGACTGGGCGCCACCACCAGAGGTATCTGTAGTGTAACTATTATTGAGATGTCCGCCTTCATGAAATAAACTACCAGTTTGTTGTTCAATGAAACTTACCTGTAGGGCATCAATTTCAATTAACAACTATTACAAGTCGGCACTAAGATGAAGTACTCCAGTATATTCAAATAGTAGTGGAATGCAAATTTCTAAGCGCCAAACATAAAAATCTATAAATTCAATTACATGATATCATTTTCAATGGCCGGTTTATTTGAACAAAAGGTCATGTTTCGAACCAAAATACTTTTCATGGGTGTACTATTGGGCTTTTTGAGCCTTGAAGCCCATGCAAGCGCTGTTTTAACTGAGAAATCAGATGCAATTGCACAAAACCAAATTCAGGGCAAGGTATTGTCAAATAGTGGCGAGCCCCTGGTCGGGGCCAATATTGTAGAAAAAGGCACGGTGAATGGTGCACTAACAGACTTTAATGGCAATTTTAGCCTAAACGTAGCACAAGACGCTACCTTGATTGTTTCCTATTTAGGGTTTATCACTCAAGAAGTGTCCGTAAGCGATAAATTCGACCTAGTGATTACGTTGGCAGAAGATGCCACGGGTCTTGATGAGGTAGTCGTTACAGCTTATGGAACTTCCAATAAAAGAAGCTTTACCGGTTCAGCTACCAAAGTGGTCACCGAGACCCTGACTCGGACTTCGGCAGCCAGCTTTGAAACCGCCTTGCAAGGTAGTGTTTCGGGGGTGAACGTCTATACCACAGGTCAACCAGGGGGTAGTTCAAATGTACAGATAAGGGGCGTTGGTTCTATAAATGGACTAACTCAGCCACTCTATGTGCTAGATGGTGTTGTCATCAACACCGATAATAATTCTCGTATCGGTGGTAATGGTGCTGTCAACAATCTGAACCCGTTATCGACCATGAATACCTCAGACATTCAAAGTATTACGGTACTTAAAGATGCCGCCGCCGCTTCATTATATGGTTCGCGAGCTGCCAATGGGGTCGTTGTCATCACAACTAAAAAAGGTAAGAACGAAGAAACGGAGCTAACCCTTGGTACGGAGTTTGGCATTACCCGAAACCTTACCGAAGAAAAAACCCTTAACAACCAACAGTTTAAGAACCTATGGCAAGAAGGTCAGTTGCACCAATATATTCAGAATAATGAGGATGGTGAGTTTGGCAGAGTGTATGCCGATGGAAATTTGTATAATCAATACTTGGCAATGGCCCAATCTGATTATGAATCGGTCTATGGTGCTTCATTGGCCAATTCCGATTGGTTAGACGCTATTTATAAAACCGGTTCGATACAGAAATACAATCTTTCTGCCCGAGGCGGAAGCGAAAAAACAAAATTTTATATCTCAGGAGATGTATTGGACCAAAAAGGAACCATTATCGAATCGGGCTACAAGCGGTATTCCGGGCGGATAAATTTAGAGAACAAGGCCAAAGATTGGTTGACCATTGGCGCTAATTTGTCCGCTGCCAAATCGGAAAGAAATACAGGGCAGTACGACGGTGAATATGCTGGCGGTCTAAACCCTTTGTATATGGCTAGGGTATTGCCCCAAGCAGCACCGATTTATGACCCTAATGGCTACGAGGGTTATGCCGATCTACCGAACGATATCGAAAAAAATGCCAACCCGATAGGGGTCATCAAAGTAGGTGAATATGTAAACAATGAGTTTCGTGTACGAGGAGATGCCTTTGCGGAATTTAATTTATACGACGGTTTAAAATTCAAGACTACTTTCGGCATCGATCACCAGTCTAATGAAGAATCGCTGTACGACAATAAAGAGTTCGGTGCCGGTGGTGGCGTTTGGAACGGGGTACTCTATGTTTCTCAAGGGGAGGTATTTCAATATACAACTTCTAACCTGTTGACCTATAACAAACAAATCGACCGCCATGGTTTCGGTGCCCTTTTGGGGTTTGAAAAACAGGAATCTAAAATGAAGTCCATCAGAAATGCGGGCTACGATATTTTAGACAGCGACCTATTGTCATCAAGCAGTATTGGATCACTTTGGTCTTGGAGCGGTTACTCAGAGAATTACTCGCTGTTATCCTACTTCTCAAGATTCAATTATAACTTTGATCAGAAATATTTCTTATCGGCAAGTTATAGAAGAGATGGTTCGTCGCGCTTCGGTAAAGATTCGCGATGGGGCGATTTTTGGTCCGTTTCCGGAGGTTGGATTATATCCGAAGAAAATTTTCTTGAGTCCGAGGCTATAGACTATATGAAGTTAAGGGCTAGTTATGGAACCAATGGAAATCTGCCTCCTGATTATTATGCGCATTTGGCCTTTTTCAATTCTGACGGACAAGGTTACGGAGGAAATTCGGGCCTTACCTACGGGCAATTGGCAAACCCAGACCTTTCTTGGGAGTTAAGCAACAATTTTAATATAGGCTTGGATGCTGTTCTTTTTGACGGTTTGAACCTCTCGGTAGAGTACTTTTCAAAAAAGACCCAAGATTTACTGTTAAACATTCCGGTTTCATCTACGACAGGGTTTAGCAATCAATTACAGAATTTTGGGGAAATGAAAAATAACGGGTGGGAAGTATCGCTCGGTTATACCCCAATTACTGAACAAGATTTCTCTTGGGAAACCCGATTGAACCTTACGATGCTTTCAAACGAAATTACCAAGTTGAAGGGAGATTTGACACCAAGTTATAACGCCACCAATGGCCAAAACCCTACAATCATTAGGGTGGGCGAAAGTCTCAATTCTTTCTATTTAAGGGATTATGCGGGTGTGAACCCTGATAACGGAATGGCACAATATTATGTGCTGGAAAATGGAAACAGAACAGGTGAATTCACAACTAATGCAGAAGAGGCCGGCTTCGGAATTTTTGGTAAGCCGCTTCAAGATGTTCAAGGTGGCTTTTACAATCAATTGGTGTACAAAGACCTTTCGTTAGATTTCCTTTTCACCTTTGGTATAGGTGGTGAGGCATACGACCGTACGGCATTTAAACGTGACGATGATGGGTTTGCGCCACAGTTCACCAATACGGTGGCACAACTTAACCCATGGAATCCGAATAATACCGATTCAACCGTGCCGATTAGAATAAATGGTAACCCCACTTTTTCGAACGATGTTTCTACACGGCATTTATACAGTTCAGATTACCTAAAGCTTAGAAATGTAAAACTCAGCTATAGGTTGCCCAATTATAAGTTGTTGCAAGGCGGTACGGTGTATGTTCAAGGTGATAATCTCTTGTTGTTTACCGAACTTGACGATTACGACCCAGAGGCGGTGGCCAATGGGGTCAATTTCTTTCAAGTGCCTACGGCCACTAGTATAATCTTAGGGTTACAGTTAAAATTTTAAAATTTAGAAATGAAATATTCCAATTATATAAAAGCGTTTGTTTATTCTTTTGTGGTCTTAACCATTCACGGATGTAACGAAGATGCGCTCACCCAAACCCCAGACCACGTTATTTCAGAAGATTTGGTAATCAATTCGGTCGATAAGCTTCAGAATCTTTTGACCGGATCGTACAATGAAATTTCGACCGGTGAATATTTAGGCAGGGTACTTTACAAAAGGGCTGCGGTTAAAAGTCCTGATTTTAGGTTCGTGAAAACCATATATAATCCCCGTGATTATGAGCAAACCGAATACCGCTACGAAGAAAGTAGCAATAATAATGGCAGTGCCGAACTACTTTGGTTAAAGTGTTACAAGGTTATCGGTAACCTCAACCTTATTTTAGACAATATCGATGATGCCGAGGGCAACGATGATGTAAGGCAGCAAATCAAGGCAGAGGCACTTGGTCTAAGGGGCATGGTCTATTTTGATCTGGCCCGTACTTTTGCTTATCCTTGGGCCAAAGAGCAGGGTAGCGCGCAGGGGCTTCCCTTAAAATTAAAATCCGATGAGGTTGTAATCGAACGGAGTAGCCTAGAAGAAACATATGCCCAGATAACTTCCGATTTAAAATTGTCTCTCGAAAGTCTTGGGCCCGATTCATTTACTCAAGGCAGTACCAAATATGTTACACAACTTGGGGTAAAGGCTTTGTTGGCTCGGGTGTACCTTTATCAACAAGATTGGGCAACCGCATTAACCTATGCCCAAGAAGTTCTCGACCAAAAAGATGAAAACGATTTGATGACTCCCGAGAATTATGTTTTTAATGATTATACGACAGAGTCGTTGTTCGAGTTGAGCGTAGAAAGTGAAAATTCGGTTGGTAGTAATGGGCTAGGAGCTCAGTTCGATTTCAGGGATGGGGGTCAAGGTGATGTTATCGCGACCCAAACCTTTGTAGATCTACTTCAAGAATATGCAGGTGATCCTAGGGCACAACTATTGACCGAAGACAAAGAAGAGACGAGCCAGGCTTTTGTAAAATATGTGAATCGAGAAGGGGGTGCCGGATTGAGCATACACAACATTCCGATAATTCGATTGTCCGAGATTTTCCTCATTGCTGCCGAGGCCTGTGCCAATGGAGCCGGTGGAGGCGAGTCGGAAGCACTGATGTACCTGAATGCTTTGATTCAGAAGCGTACTACGGATTTTGATGCCCATAGCGCATCTGAATCGGGAGAAGAACTTAAAGACAGAATTGCAGGGGAAAGACGGAAAGAGATGGCGCTTGAAGGGCATGGGGTCTATGATTTTATCAGAACTGGAAGGCCAATAATAAGGCCTGAATCTGACCATGTAAATACAGGCATAAATGTAAATAACTTAAATGCGGAAGCATTTTCCGCTAAGACCATTTACCCTATACCAGCTTCGGAAGTGGAAGCTTCAGGGATGCAACAAACGGAAGGATACTAAATAGTACTGATTAGAGAATATTAAAGCGGGGGCGTATGGCTTCCGCTTTTTTTATGGAATATTATTACTGCAAAATACTAAAACTGTCTAGCTCTAGATAGGCTGAGGCAATAGTAGAACTATTATTTTCTAGGGCAGTCCATGCGAAATAGAGTTTGTTATCAAATAAACACATTTGCGGAAATCCCGTTTTTCGAGAACCATCCAATTTAGAAATGGTTACAGATGGAGACCTTTTTCCTTCAATATTGACTTTCGCAGCTTTAATATATGTCGAACTTCCTGTTTTTTCCATCCAACTAACGAAGGCATTTTCGGGGTCTATCAATTCGACGTCTACTCTTCCTAGCGGGTTTGGTCCGCTCACTTCCACAGGTGTGCTAAAATCTTCTCCACCATTCTGTGAAAAGATAATTTTGACACTGGGTCTTTCATTGGCTCCCGTATACCACGCCACAGCCAAGCTATTCTTAATAGCAGAAGCTTTAGGTCCGTTTACGGGGCAACCATTAATTTGCCAGCCATCATTATGAATGGGTTTGGGGGTCGTCCATTTACCGTTCACCAATCTGGTAATTGCGATATCCCTAATTTCTTCATCCGTACGATCTCTGTAGAGCACCACTGGGCCATTTTCTGTAATTGCAGCCGTAGTTTGGCAACAACTGCAGGTCTTGTTGTCTAACAAGGTTCTATCTGTTACAGCTCCTGAACTGAAAACTGTCGCGGCTCTAATGGTCATATCGCCACCATGACCTGAATGATCGTGATTGCCCCCCCTTGCAGTTTCCCTGCCATCTAACCAAGTAACAAAAAACGAATCGTCTTTATAGGGCAGTGCCGTTACAAAACCATGTTCGGTCTTAGTACCGTCGGTGTGTAGTTTGTTTTGAATTACCCATTCGCTTTTGCCTTTAGGTTTAAGTCTTAAGTTGATATCGTAAGAAAATGTCGCGGGACTCGTTTTTTTAAGAAAATGGGCCAAAAGGGTACCGTTGTTCTCGGTAATCGATGGAAAATCTGCCCAATTAACGAACCACCCTTTGTCGGTGATAATTTCATTGGGTGTACTCCATTTGTCTTCTTGCAGGTAGGCATAGTTTAATTGGCTGGTCGAGTCATCTAACATTGTAACCCAAGAAAGAATGGCATTTTCTGAATTTGAAAATAAAACAGGCAAGGAGCTTGCCGGGCCTCCTGAGAACTCGACCTTATTGATAAAACTGGTTTCTTGTCTTTTACTGATTTCACTTTTCTTCTCACTTTTGCATCCGCAGAAAATACAGATGGCGATAGAAAGAACTAGGGCTAGCTTGGTACTCATTCGAATTAAAGTATGGTCGTGTTTTAGATGAAAGTAAAAATAAGCAGAAGCATTAGGGTAAAAGTTGAAATGTATATCTCATTTGAGAATCTAAAAATAAATTATACCGAAAAGTTTAAAATAATTCGCTATTCCCTTTTTAACTTATCCGCCACACTCTCAGGTACTTTGATAACAGTACCATGGCGGGTGCCTTCTGGAAATACAATTTGGTCGCTGATGTCTTCCCAGTTTTTAAGGTCCTTAGAACGAACCGCCCCATATTGATGGTCGATATACTTATCAAAATAAACCACCCACTGGCCGTCAACTAGAGTTGCTGTTGGCCCTTCGGCCCAATATTTACCTGTTATGGGTTCACTAGCTGCACTATAGGGCCCCTCTAGCTTGTCGGCATAAGCGACCTTAATATTTTTTTCAGCCGGCTCTCTAGTTTCGTCTTTTAAAAACATAATAAATTGGCCGTCAAATTTTTTAATGCTGGAATCAATAACATTAAATCCGGGTTCGTAAAGCAATTTGGTTTCGCTGAAATTCTCAAAATCTTTAGTGGTTACATAGTACATTCGGTGATTGTAACCACTTTCTTCGTTCGATTGGGTTTCGGGGTACATACCTTCAATCGTTGTGGCCCAATAAATCATGTAGATTTCGGTTTTTGGGTCAAAGGTAATTTCTGGGGCCCAGGTGTTTCTTGCTTTGGGCTCGTGCCCCATTACAGGAACGAATTTTTGTTCTGACCAATTGATAAGGTCTTTCGAGTGGGCATAGCCTAAGCCTCTATCCGTCCAACTGACCGTCCATACCATATGGTATTTTCCATCTCCGCCCTTTATGATACATGGGTCTCGCATGAGGGAATCTTTACCCACTTTCGGAGTCAAAAATGATTCATCGTTTTTTAAGGTTTTCCAAGTGTACCCGTCTTCACTATGCGCAAAATGAAGTCCGTCTTCGCCATTTCCCTTAAAATAAGAAAACAGGTAAGTTTCCTTTTCAGGAATCAATTGCTGAGCTCTAAGCCAATTTTCACAATCGGTAGGCCAATACTGGTTGGTACCTTCAATACCTAGTCCCATCCCATGTTTTCCTTTTTCGTATAGGTGCATTTCTGCGGCCACCTTATTATTCTTGAGCGCTAAGTAATAGTCGATACTGTTTTCTACTGGTACCGCTTTGTCCACTGTTGTATGAATCAAAAAAGTAGGTGGAGTGTTGGCGTCGACCTGCTTTTCGTTGGAGTATTTTTTGAGGTTTTCAGCACTGGCCTTTTCGCCCAAAAGGTTATTGCGAGAGCCCATATGGGTAATCTTTTCATCCATAGAAATTACGGGATAAATCAATATGGAAAAATCAGGCCGAGCACTTACGCTATACGCTGACGTGTAGACTTTATCGTCATAATGTGTAGAGAGAGTAGATGCCAAATGCCCTCCTGCGGAGAAGCCCATAATACCGACCTTATTAGGATCAATTTTCCATTTTTTGGCATTCGAGCGCACTATTCGCATTGCTTCCTGTGCATCTTGCAAAGGGCCGACTGTTTTATTCTTCATTGTTCTGTCGTTTGGCATACGATATTTTAGTACAAAAGCAGATATGCCTAACGAATTGAACCATTTTGCGACCTTATGCCCTTCCTTTTCAATGGCTAAATGAGAATAGCCACCACCGGGGCAGACAATTACGGCCGTGCCCGAGTTATTTTTTTCATCTGCCAAATAAGGAGTCATTTCAGGTGTCGAAACCTGACTATAGCCACGAATATTGCCTTGATTGTCGTACTGTACCTGCTCTTTAAAAGAAGAATCTTCAATGGCGTCAGGTGCTCCATTAGGCCATACAGAAATTGTATTTTGTTGTGCCTGAGCCGAGAAAACTGCAAAAAGCACTATGAATATGAGGGTGGGTTTAGATAGTTGGATGATTTTTTTCATTTTTGGTTATTTTACATTTGCGGTACAGGTGCCAACTTGGTTGGCAATTCAAATATTTCTAAATCAAAATAGGGCAATGCCGCAATAAGGTGGTCGAATATATCGGCCATTATGTATTCATAATTTTCCCATCTCTTGTCAGAACTAAAAACATAAATTTCTAATGGAATACCCTGTGGAGTGGGTTCTAACTGACGCACCATTAAAGTCATACCTTTGTTCGTCGCTGAATGACTGTCAAGATAATCATTTATATATTTTCTGAACACCCCGATGTTGGTCAAGTTTCTTCCGTTAATCGCTAAATTTTTATCTATTTGATTCGATTCGTTATGAACATTTATTTGCTCACTTCGTGAGTCTAAATATGGTTGAACGAGCTGAATTTTCTTCAAGTTTACAACATCTTCATCAGATAAAAATCGAATACTTCTTTGACTAATAATCAATGAACGTTTGATGCGCCTACCCCCAGATTCTTGCATACCACGCCAGTTTTTGAAAGAATCTGAAATTAACGAATATGTAGGTATGGTGGTAATCGTCTTATCGAAATTCTGTACTTTGACCGTAGCTAGGGTAATTTCAACGACATCGCCATCAGCTCCGAATTTATCGAAAGTAATCCAGTCGCCAATGCGCACCATATCATTGATGCTTACCTGAATACTTGCGACCAAGCCTAAAATGGAGTCCTTAAATATCAATAGAATTACCGCCGAACCCGCACCTAAGGCAGTAAAAAATTTAATGAATTCTACACCCGTGATGATGGCGATAATGGTCATAATACCAACAACCCAGGCAAAAATCATGAACACCTGAATGTAGCTGTCCATAGGTTTGTCACGAAATTTGGGCTTAGTTTTTAAGTAATCGTTGGTGCTTCTAAATATGCTTTTGACCGTAAAGAGAGTTAGAAAAACAAAGAGTATACTTAGAATTTTAAAAACGATGTTTCCGGCATATTCAAAATCGATAAACGCAAATCGTAATGTCTCAAATAAAAGGGCCAACGGCAATATATGGGCCATATAACGCGGAACTTTATTAGCGACCAAAAAATTATCATAATTTGTTTTAGACTTTCGGGCAAAACGCAGTGAAATGTTACGTAAAACCTTCCAAATAATCACGTCTAAAAACCACGCCAATATGAGCGCGCTTACCATTAGTATGAGCATGTTGAGGTAGGAGGCGGCATTTTCGCCCATTCCTATTTCAAGAAAGTAATTGTGAAGTATACGTGATAATCCCTTGTTCATTGCTAAGTTTTGAGCCTGTAAGCAACAAAAATACATTTCGAAAACCAATCAAAGTTCAACTTGCAGGCTAATAACAAAACATTAAGTAAATGCGATGAAATTACCGAGGTGTCAACTACAAAATCTATAAGAAATTAACGCTATTTCATCTTGTAAACCTCGCTTCCTGCCAAGAGAAAACAACCTAAACCGTAATCTTCAAAGTCAGGAACCTTGTCGTACGACAACGGCTGACCGTCTTTTGGCTCTTTTCCGGTAGATTGAAGATAGCCCAAAAACCCCGATTCATGAAGACCGTCGGAAATCATGGCATCCCATGCCCTTTTTATGATGGGCAGATAGATTTCTCGATCAAGTAAATCGTTATTCACACCATAAGCCATAGCATAAGTGAAAAGTGCAGTGCCCGATAATTCCTTCCCACCATAGTTCTTGGGGTCATGCAAGCTAACGTTCCAAAACCCATCTTTTCTTTGAATAGGTACAAGGGCCTTGGCCATGGCCTTAAAATCTTCGATATATTGTTCTCGGTGCGGAGTATTTTCGGGAACGATCGAAAGTACCTTGGCAAGGGCAGCGATTACCCAACCGTTGCCACGGCTCCAATACGAATCTTCGCCATTAGGTTCGGTATAGGGTGGGTCGAAATCGGCATCGCGCCACCATAACCCATCTTCCGGGTTGTACAGACCTTTTTCACCATGTTCATTACGCGTGAACATATACATTTCATACATCTTTTGATAGTAGCGCTCATCATTTTCAAGAACGCCCATCTTTGCAAATACGGGCATACCCATCTGTATGGCATCGATCCACCACCAATCATCATTTTGAGGTGTATTCAGCAACATATTCATGGTGGACCTCGTGTTTTTTAACTTGCTTGATTCAGGAGCTAGATTGTATAGGTCAATATAGGTTTGGGCGGCGCAATAATCATCGGCATTTCGGTTGGCGGTGCCATATCGAAAGCTCCAGTTATGAAACTCGGCCCAGTCGTAAGCGTATTGGTAGTATTCCTCTTTTGGCCAAATCTCGTACAAGGCCATTAGACCTTCGTAATAGACACCCCGTGTCCAGATATTACTGGGGCGCTCTTTGTTAGTAACGATCGTTTTGCCTACATCGGGCCATTTCTTCATAAAATAAGCATTGGCCGTTTGCATATGTTCCAATACTTTTTCTCTGTCGAAAGGTTGCGCATAGATTAGGGCAGAAGAGAAAAGGAGAAGGGTAAATATTGCTATTTTTTTCATATCGTTTTAGTTGTTTTGTTCGAGCTTTAGGGGTATGAGAACAGGACTTTGCAATAATCCCGAAGGCATCGGGCTCCACTTTGTAGCATCAAAATCTTTATAATCTTTGTCAACCATGTTGATTTCGTGAAAAATCTTCCATTCCTCACCACGAATTTCTTTTGCCCTAATTCTGTTGGCCGGTAAGTTGGTGACCTCGATTCTTAGTTTGTTCTTGCCCTCTTTTAGGTTGTTAAGGTTGATTTCAAAGGGGTTTGACCATAAGGTTCCGACGTAGGTATCGTTCAGCCAAATTTTGGCGCTTTCACGAACATCGCCCAAGTCTAGTTTCCAAACTTTTACTTCTTTATCAGGATTTTCGAACTCTAACTCATATCGGGCGGTACCTGAAAAATATTCGGCATCTTTAGAGAGTGTTGTCCAAGATTTTAATTGATTCAATGTTGATGCTTCCGGAAGTTTCGGACCTCCTTTTAAAAATGATATTTGCCAATTTCCTTTTAAAGGATGACTAAAGTCTTGCGTACTGTAATAGTTCCAATTCGGCATTTGGTCAAAAACGCCTGTTTTGAGGAAAAGTGAACCCCCAGAAGGAATTTGAACTTTGACTAAAGTCTTTTCTCCTTCCTTTTTTACGTGGGCTTTACCGAACTTCCCATTTAAGGGCTCAAAAATGGCAACCTCATCTGCTTTATGGGCCAGCGGAACATAAGATTGGATAGCTTCGGAAGTATGATTGACCAAATAGTAGATTTTCTCTCCATCAATTTCCCTACGAATAAATTTGAGCCCTGTTGCCACTAAAGTTTCCGGTAACACCTCAACCTTTTCTAAATCTTGAAATAAATTTTGGGTTATTTCTAACCCCGACGATTCGGAGAGTAGCTTTTTTAACGCTTCATTTTGTGATGTATACTCGTGAAAACCAGGTACGCTTTCCGGTAAGCCTTCAAAAATTATTGATGCGCCTTCTTTTTTCATCGCAATCAACTTTTCTAAAGTCGCCAAAGGCATACTCTCACATTCGGGTATTATTAAGCTCTTATAAGTGCCGCCGGGCATTACGATTTGATTATCGACTACTTTAGCTTGTTCTATAAAGCGGTCTGAAATGAAATCGGTAGCAATACCATGATCCATCAGTTTTTGGGTAGTCGAGTAGAAATTAGTGTTCAACAACCACTCGTTCAAAGAATGTATCTTGAACTGAAAGAAAAGAGTTCCCTTTAAATAATCGTCCCAAACGTCGTGAATGGGCCAATAAAGCAAGGTTTCATTATCAGGTTTTCCCGATTGAAGCATGCTCTGGCATCGTGTGATATAAGAAAATAGTTCAGGGGCATCTTCCCAAATCGTATTGTTGGTATTAAAATTGACCGAGGCGTAAAACTTCCATCCCGGCCAAGCCGCTCTTTCTGGGGAATAAGTAGACCCGTGTAGAAATATATGGTTTACCCCGTTCAGTAATAAATCCTCGGCTTCGGGTTTACACTGCGAGAGGGCCGTTTTAAAATGATCTCTCAACCATGTGAAAGTCTCGGAAGACGTTAGCGGCTTACCCGAAATATGCGCCGCCGAAGATGAAAATTTCAGCATCACCGGGTCGGCATCACCTTCGCGAATATCTTCTTGTTCTCGTCTAAAGCCTTTAATATCGTAGGGCATAGACCCAAACGTTTCACATTCGGGAATATCTGCAGAAGCATACATGTCGATAAGATTTCCTGGAGAACCATGAGCTTGAAGTCTTGTTTGGTATCCTTTTTCATTGGCCCAAGTGGTCCATGGTCGGTCAAATTCGGTCAAAAGAAGGTCGGACAAGGTTTCGCGATAATCGCTACGCACCCTGTTTGCTTCATCATTATCGCCACTATAAAGAAGCGCTAAATGCGGTTTTAGGTCATACCCCCTTCTGTTTTGAAATTGTTCAAAAAAATCGGGCGTAAAATCTGTTCCGTAGACTTCATAACTATCGTTGAAAATAGTTCTTAGGTTTTGTCCGTGATTTTCAAAGGCTTCATCAAATGGCTTTACATAATCATTAAACGCTGCTTTAGAATAGTGATCTACGGTGAGACCTTTGCCACCTGGCGCGGCTCTTTTCACTTGCTGCCCAGTTTTGCCTTCGTAAAGTATATATAAAGTGAAGTTGTTGCGCTTCGCTTTCCATTTTAGCCTGTCGTTTTTTACTAAAGCAGTTAGATTTTCATGATTGCCTGCCTCGTCAAAAGCCAGCACATACCTCAATTCGGCTTTGGCTCTATCTTTCTTGTTTTTTGGAAGTAGTTCTATTTCGACTTTTTCACCCCTTTTTACAATGAGGGTATCAACTGCCAATTTTGTAGCGGCATATTCATTGTTTACTTGTGGTCCTCCATAAGGCCAACCCGTTCCCAGGGTCATATCTACCTGCATACCGAGACTGTCGGCTACGGCAATCGTTTTATCAAGAGCCTGTAACCATTCTTCCGATAGATACTCTAGATAGTTGTCTTCTTCGCCCTTTACCCCATAGATGGGTTGAATTTCAACGCCACCAAGACCCGCTTTTGACATGGCAGTAAGGGTGTTTTCAATGTTTTTGTCGTCAACTGCGTTACCCATCCACCACCAACGTGTCCAAGGCTTATTGGTGTTGTCTATTTCTGGCCACGCATTTTTTTCTTCTTGGGCAAAAGAGCAGTGATATGAACTCAAAAACAGCATGATAAATACAATCGATTGCACTAATAGTGCAGAAAAGGCAGTTTTTTTCATATTTAATTTCTCAATTCATTTTTTTGTTCGGCCCCTAAAATAGTGGGTGTTTCGAACAACTGCATCCTGTAGTGTTCTGTATCTCGAGAATAAAAGCAGTATACTACAGGATGCAAGGGCGACCTTCAATCAATATTTTTGATCGCACATAAATATATAGAAATGAATAAAATTACAAGCATACTATTTGTAATCACGCTCTTTATTTCCTTAGGAATTCACGCTCAGACCGGCTTGGGAGATTTTAAAAATTTGATTGAAGAAAAAGATAATACTGTCACTTTTAAAACTGAAAATGCGCTAGTTAAAGTTGAATTTTGTTCTTCTTCCATAGTACGATTTAGAACAAGTTGGAACGGTGATTTTGCGCCTAACGAGCATTGGATGGTAACCCAATATAATTGGCCGAAAGTCAACTACACCAATTCTGAGAGCGACAAGGCCTTTAGTTTGAAGACTGAAAATTTAATAATTACTATCAGTAAATCGCCATTTGCCATAACTATTGCTGATAATGAGGGCAAGGTATTGATGACCGAACAAAATAGCCAACAAAAATTGGGGGCTCTAAAAGCCGATGCAACTGTTAGTTCTACCAAAAAGCTATTTCCCGAAGAACACTTCTTCGGTTTCGGTGAACGAATGGACTATCTCGACCGTCGCGGTAAGAAATTACGTTTGAATGTGGGCCGTGGACAAGGCCGTCCGCACATTGTGGGTGCATACGATGTACTACAGGCGAATTATTCGCCCGTCCCCTTTTTTATGAGTACACGTGGTTACGGAGTTTTTCTACATAATGCGAACCCTACCGACTGGGATATGGGGCATAGCTCCGATGCTGCCTATAATTTTTCGGCCGAAGGGGGCGAGCTCGACTATTACTTCATTTATGGTCCCGATTTTCCTGCTATTCTAGATGGTTATACAGACATTACCGGCAAGGCGCCCATGTTGCCCAAATTTGCAATGGGTCTTCATGTGGGGACTTATAGTGGAGGCACTTGGGGTCATGAGGCGGAAACCTCTACCGACTATGTGGTAGGTTTAGCAAAAAAATTCAGGGAATTGAACATTCCTTTAGATGTGTTGCACTTAGATTCTACGTGGCGAATATTTGGTGAAAATGGGGGCACCGGTGCTACATCTTTTGAATGGAGGGATACTTTTAAAGACCCTGAAGCTATGTTCAAAGATTTGTATGCCCTTAATTTAAATATGGTCGGTCTACATTTACGGCCACGGTTCGATAATGGTAAAGAACTTCGTTTGTTAGATGAGGCTCGAAAAAAGGGATATGTCTACCCTGAAGAGAATAATCAGGGGGAATTTGTCAACTTTTTTGACGAAAAATCTGTTGATTGGTGGTGGAATAATGGTGTGAAACGGGTAGCCGACCAAGGCGCTATGTTTCTGAAAACGGATGAAGGTAGTGCTTTCGGCCATAAAGCCAATGAAAGCGAAAAGACAGGCCCTCAGGGCAAAGAAGTAAAGGCTTTACATAATCTTTTTCCCATTGCTTATGCCAAGGCACCGTATGAGAAGTTTGCAGAGTATAATAATATGAGGGGTATGAACCAGACCCGTGAAGGGTATGCGGGGATCCAACGCTACCCTTATATTTTTGCCGGAGATTGGCCCAGTGAATGGCAGTATTTTGAGCCGGTTATAAAAGCGGGACTTAACATTGGTCTTTCCGGTGTTGGTAATTGGGCACATTGTATGGGAGGTTTTGAACATGTGGCCGATCCAGAGCTTTATATTAGGTGGACACAGTTCGGGTTGATGAGTCCGATTGCACATTTGTTCGGTATGGAGCATCCTAATTATAAAGAACCATGGAATTATGGGGAAGAAGCCCAGCGAATATTCAAGCAATATGATGAATTCAGATATCGGTTGATACCTTATCTATATAGTACTTCCTATCAAAACCACAAAACTGGAAAACCAATCATGAGGGCCCTGGTATTAGATTATCAAAATGACATTAATGTATACGAAATTACCGACCAGTACATGTTGGGTGACAATTTAATGGTGTGCCCTGTTGTCACCAAAGGAGCTAAGACCAGAGTAGTTTATTTACCTAAAGGTAAATGGGTCGATTATTGGTCAGGTGAACAATACCAAGGCGGTAAGCATATTAGTGTTCTTTGCCCACTAGATAAAATGCCAATTTTCGTAAAAGCTGGCGGAGTATTGCCAATGCAAGAGGTAGTTAATTATGTGGGAGAGAAGAATATTTCATCTTATGATCTAGAAGTATACCCCGATGGTAATAGCACTTTTGAACTGTACCATGACGATGGTAGAAGTTTAAAGTATTCAGAAGGGGACTTTGCGATTACGAAAATTGAGGTTGATGGTAAAAATGCCGGAAAGACTTTAATAACGGTCAATTCAAGTACAGGTCCCTATAATGTGGGTGAATTGGCATACAATATTGGCGTTCATTTAGACAAGAAACCTACAGCCGTTAAGGTTAACGGTAACAGTCTGTCTATATCGACTGTTGACTTGACCAGTACAGGCGCTTTCTATACAAAGGGCAGGCTTAACATTCCGAATTTGAAAAACCAAGAGGCACAACGAATCGAGATTATAAAATAGATTTAATTATTTGAATAATAAACGATTAGGTGTGGTTGCAGGATACTACAGGATGCTTCCACCCCAATTATCAGATAATTTGCAATTGTAATTGCGTAATCGATTACCTTAACTAAAACTCACACTATATGAAATGCTACTATCTCCAGAAATGGCGTGGAATTCTGTTCCTGCTATTTTTTACATCTCTCAGTTTATTTGCTCAAAATCAGACAATTACAGGAGCGGTAACTTCCGTTGACGGGGAGCCTATACCCGGGGCCAATATCGTTCAAAAGGGTACTACTAACGGAACGGTTTCCGATTTTGACGGCAATTACACCATACAGCTCTTGGATGGTGAAAGTGATATTCTAATTTTTTCCTATATCGGATTCAAAACTTTAGAACAGGCCGTTGGCAATCAATCCACGGTAAACGTTTCCATATCCGAAGACTCTAAACTGCTTGATGAAGTAGTTGTTATAGGGTATGGATCCCAGAAGAAAACAAGTGTGACCGGTGCTGTTGCCTCTTTCACAGCTGATGGTCTTGACGAAAGACCGTTGGCTAGAATGGATCAAGCATTGGTAGGTCAATTGGCAGGTGTTAGGGTGAAACAAACTAGCGGTGTGCCAGGAGCGGGCTTTACTATTCAAGTGAGGGGCACAGGATCTATAAACGCCAGTAACGAACCGTTGTATGTTATCGATGGTTTTCCTCTAGATACTGAAGGGCAGCCATCCAACATAAATCCTAATGATATTGAATCCATACAGGTTCTGAAAGATGCTGCTTCAGCCGCAATTTATGGTTCGAGAGGTGCAAACGGGGTAGTGCTGATAACTACCAAAAAGGGCAAGACCGGTAAGCCGAATATTAGTTTTAATACCTATACCGGCTGGAATGAAACCGTAAAAAAATTAGATGTTCTCTCATCTGAGGAGTGGGTCGAAAGAGCAAAAGAACATATCGATTATTCATATGTGCGGAATTTTGGAGACCAAGGGGCCTCTGCGAGTGACACCAATGAACAACGTAGGATAATATCCGGTTTGGGTGCTGATGAGTTAAATACAGGTATTCTGTATGATGAGCGTTGGCTGCAACCTGGTCACCCTGGCCTTGACTATGTAGATTGGCAGGATTTATTTTTCCGTAAAGGGTTTGTTCAAAGTTACCAGTTATCTGCCTCTGGTGGCACCGATAATACTAAATACTATGTCTCAGGTGATTATCTTGATCAAGAAGGGGTTGCCATAGGTGTAAATTTTGAAAGGTTAAGCGTAAGGGCTAATGTAGAAGTAAAAGCTTCGGATAAAGTGAAATTCGGATTGAATATAGCGCCTTCTTATAATATTATCAAAGACCCAGGTGTTGAAGGTAAAGATGCGATTACGCATATTGTGGTTGGTCAGACTCCAGTGGTAGAATCATCAACAGGCGCTTTGAGAACCAACACTGGTGAATTTCCAGGATATGCCTATGCTTCTAGCCGAGTTAGCCCGATTGCAGAGGCTCTCAACGTCAAACGATCGACAAATCGATTTAGAAATTTAGCTTCTTTTTTCGTAGAATACCAATTACTGCCCAGTTTAACTTATAGAGGTAGTATCAACTCTGATCTTCAAATAAATACCTCTAATCGTTTTACCCCTTCTTTCGTTACAAGAAATAGAACCGCTAGCGGAGCCAAAAGTGGTGAAACAAGAACTTCTTTCGTAAATGAACATACTCTAAATTATAACACGGCTTTCGGTAAGCATAATGTAAATGTGTTAGGCGGGTATTCTTTGAACGTATTTAAGTTCGAAGACTATAGTATTAGTGCCACCGATTTTCCTTCGGATGAGGTTGAAACCATTAACGTTGCTGCAACAACTAGTGGAAGTGGTTCTGCCAGTAAAAATACTTTAGTTTCTTATTTCGGTAGGCTTCAGTACAATTTTGATGAAAAATATATAGTTCAAGGTACCCTAAGGCGAGACGGATCATCAAGATTTGGAGATAATACTAAATGGGGGGTGTTCCCTTCACTTTCCGTTGGATGGAGAATTGGTGAAGAGAATTTCTTAAAAGAAAGTGAATTGTTCAGTGAACTGAAATTGAGAGGTAGCTGGGGTATATCGGGTAACAATAATATTGGCAACTATGAACACATTGCGAATTTAAGCAACACCAACTACAGTTTCGATGGTAATCTGATAGGCGGCCAATCCCCAGGTAATTTTGCCAACCCTGATTTAAGTTGGGAAAAATCGGAAACCTATAATTTTGGTATGGATATAGGTCTTTTCAATAATCGAATATTTACTTCATTTGAATACTACACCAAGAGAAACACCGATTTATTACTAAACATTCCTGTACCTACGGCGAGTGGCTTTTCTACGGCATTGACCAATATTGGTGAAGTCTTGAATAAAGGATGGGAATTCGAACTTAGCACCAAAAACTTTACTAAGGGAGATTTTACATGGTCTACCGACCTTAATTTTAGTCATAATACCAATGAAGTCATAAAATTGGGACCCGACGACACGCCCATCTTAGGTGGGGCCTTCGATATCAACCATAACATTCTTGAGGTCGGAAAACCTATGTTTACACTTTATCTCGTGCAACAAGATGGCTTGTTGACATCTGAAGATATAGCAAACGGTGTTCCGCAATATAATGAGCAAGAGGCAGGCGACCCCAAATATGTTGATATTAACAATGACGGGGTGATTACTCCAGATGATAGAACCTATTCGGGCCACCCGAACCCAGATTATATATGGGGCATTACGAACACCTTTGGGTATAAAGGGTTTGACCTATCTGTTCAGGTTCAAGGGCAATGGGGTGGTAAGATTTACTCTACATTTGGCAGGGCGATGTACAGAACGGGCCAAGGTACGCCCGATAACCTTCTAGGAAGGGGCCGAGATAGATATATCTGGCAAGAAAATGCGGTCGTAACCGAGGCTGATGTGGCAGGATTAGAGCGTAAATCTCCTTCTAGTTTTGGAAGAATTAAAAATACAGATTGGCTTTACCCTAACGATTACTGGAGAATACGAAATATCACTTTAGGTTATGACTTAGGTTCACAGTTTGAATCGGAAATAATTACCGGTGCCAGAATTTATCTTTCTATGGAGAACTGGTTTGGTGGTGATAAATATATTGGTGGTTTTAACCCTGAAGCTGTGAATAACAGTGGTGACGATTATGGTGCGTTTCCTCTATCTAGAGCAGTAACCCTAGGTGTAAATCTAAACCTATAATTTTTTGATAATATTAAAAATAAACAGATGAAAAATAGAATAATAGTAGGTGTTTTAGCCCTATTGCTTTCAACTGCTTGTGAAGATGAACTTTATCAGGCCCCTATTTCGAATCGAAGTTCAGCTGAATTCTATCGAGATGCCGCAGACTTCGAACAAGCCATTGTTGGTGTTTACAATGCACTCAAGTATCATTCACAATCAAATTTTTACCTTTCGGAAGTCCGCTCCGATAATATTTATATAACAGGTTTGGCAGGAGTTAGAGATTGGATTCCTGTAACAAATTTTTCGAGAACCTTAGTTACGAACTCCCTAATGCAGCAGGCATGGGATGAACCTTACGTTGGTATATTAAGGGCCAATACTGTTCTTGATAAGCTGAGCCCTGATGTTGTGCCAGACGCGGCTACTCGAAATGCTATGGAAGGGGAGGTTAAATTTCTTAGGGCCTTGTTTTATTTTGACTTGGTCAGATTTTTTGGAGGGGTGCCAATTTTTGATGAAGTGCTGACACCTACGCAAGCCCTTGAAATTCCTAGATCGGCCCCAGCTGAGGTATATAATTTAATAGAAAATGACCTTATAGACGCCATTTCTATGCTTCCGCAAACCAGTTCAGCTGCCGGAAAGCCGTCTTCGGTAACAGCCAAGGCACTTTTGGCAAGAACATATCTTACTATGTCGGGTCCTGATTATGGAATAAGTGGACCCGGTTTGGGGGTAGATCGAAAATCAGAAGCCCTTGATTTGCTCAATGAGGTAATCGCAAGTGGACAATTCGGAGAAGTAGATGATTATGCTACTATATTTAAATCGGAATCTGAAAATAATGCAGATATAATATTTGCTATACAGAATATAAATGACGGTAATAGTGGGGATCGCGGAGTAGGTACGGTCTTGCCCACACTAATGTACCATGAATCATGGGCGCGTGTGAATTTGCCATTCGCAGGTGGTGTGCCCAGTGACGGTCTGATATTACCATCGGATCAACTTTTAAATTCTTACGAACCCAATGATACGCGTGATGATTTTTCGATTCTTCGTTCATGGGTCGATGCCAACGGTGCCACCAGCACCCAAGCAATGATTATAAAATTTATGGATCAAGAGAATCTTCCTGTCGATCGATTTAATTGGGGCACAGATTTTCCTGTTATACGCTACACCGATGTTTTAATGATGAAGGCTGAGATATTGATACAGACAGGGGGTAACCAAGCCGAAGTTGACAACATTGTAAATAATGTTCGTGAAAGGGCAGGTCTTGAGCCATTAAGCAATGTTGATTTAGAGATGCTTTTGGAAGAACGTAGAAAAGAGTTCTTTGCCGAAGGTTTGCGTTTTCATGATTTGGTAAGAACGGGTAAAGTTGTAGACGTAATCAATGAGTGGACTGCTGTTGATGATGAAGCGGGTGTTGTAAATTCTATGGAGCCTAATTTTATTATCTATCCCATTCATCAGAACCAACTTGATGTCAAAGAAGATTTATATGAACAAAATCCCGGATATAATTAAAAAACTCCGCTAAAAATCCAATATTTGTTGATATAGACATAGAGTCCTTACTAGTGATAAGGGCTCTTTGTGTTATTTAAAAAGGAAGGACCTGAAAAGCAGATTGCCATTTTCCTCAAAGAATTTAATAACTTACTCAACCTCAAAAAATAAATTTAAACGCATTATGAATAAAATTCTAGTTTCCAGAGTATTTCTAATTTTTTGTTTTGTTTCTTCTTTCATAGCAGCCCAACAACCGACCAATGACGTAACTACGCCCTTACACCTGATAAAGCCCGATTATGAAACGCCTTATGAAGTACCCAGCGAAAAGAATATTGTTGATGTGCTGGATCGTGTTTATAATTACCTCAATGCGGTAACTCCCGCTAAACTCGTTAATGGGGATGTTGAAGATATTGCAGATTACAAAAAAATTAAAAAGGCTAAAGAAACCTCTTTTAAACCAGGAGATTTTAGACTTACTAGCTATGAGTGGGGTGTGACTTATGCCGGCATGTTATTGGCCAGTGAAGCTACCGGAGATGAAAAATATGCTGAATACACCAATTCTAGATTAAAATTTTTAGTAGATATTCAGCCTCATTACGCAGAATTGGAAGAGAAAAACCCCGATTTGAAACATCCAATGAAAAGGGTGTTGCACCCTCATGCCTTAGATGATTCGGGTGCTGTGGCCGCAGCTATGATCAAAGCGAAAACTCGAGGTCTGAATGCAGATGTGGATCCGTTGATAAATAACTTTTTGAATTATATCAGCAAGAATCAATACCGCTTAGATGATGGTACTTTGGCCCGAAACCGACCCATGAAAAATTCGTTATGGTTAGACGATTTGTTCATGAGCGTACCAGCTTTGGCACAGATGGGTAAATATGCGAACGACGATGCCTATTTTGATGATGCGGTCAAGCAAGTTTTACAGTTCGCAGAACGTATGTTCAACGACGAAAAAGGGCTGTTCATGCATGCTTATATAGTAGGTTCTGAGCAACATCCAGAATTTTATTGGGGCAGGGCCAATGGTTGGGCCATAATGACCATGGTAGAGTTATTAGAAGTACTGCCTGAAAATCATAACGGCAGGGACGATGTGCTTAAATTGCTAAAAAAACACATTGAGGGCATTACACGGCTGCAATCAGGCATGGGACTTTGGCACCAATTGCTAGATCGTAATGATTCATATTTAGAAACTTCCGCTAGTGCAATTTATACATACTCCATTGCACGTGCTATTAATAAAGGTTACGTTGATGCCAAAGCCTATGGCCCCGCGGTAACCTTAGCTTGGAACGCCATTACTGAAAAAGTGAACGACAAAGGTCAAGTTGAAGGTACATGTGTGGGTACGGGAATGGGCTTTGATGCTGCTTTTTATTATTACAGGCCGGTAAATGTCTATGCCGCCCATGGCTACGGACCAGTTCTTTTGGCCGGTGCGGAAATGATTACGCTCTTGAAGAATAGCCACCCTATGTTAAATGATAGTGCTATTCAGTTTTATGACGAAGAGATAAAAACGGATGGCCCCATCTTCGGGGAAAATTAAATGTTCACGGTGAAATTTTTGTCTAAAATTAAGATAAACATATTAGGAGGCATACTGCTTATTGCTTTTTGTATGTTACTCGGCTGCGGAACCAAAACGAAACCGGAAGACACTGAAAGTCAGCGTGAGTTGCCCAATATTCTATTTGTAATTTTGGATGATGCCGGATGGAATGATGTTGGATACAACGGCTCGGAAATACGTACTCCCCATATTGATGAGTTGGCTAAAAACGGATTGCAACTTAATCGTTTTTATGTGGCCCCTACCTGTTCCCCCACGCGGGCGGCACTATTAACAGGTATGCCTGCTAGCCGACTTGGTATCTTGGCGCCCATAAGCGGTAAAGGTGAAAAAACCTTACCGGATAGTATTATCACCTTGCCCGCTCAATTAAAAACCATAGGGTATCAAACGGCTCTTTTCGGTAAGTGGCATTTGGGTTTGCAACCGGCCAACGGCCCGTCAGCGTATGGGTTCGATTATTCTTATGGTTTTTTACACGGTCAAATTGACCAATATTCGCATGAGTACAAAAACGGAGATCCAAGTTGGCACCGAAACGGAGAATTCATTTCTGAAGAGGGCCATGCCACCGAACTTATCGGAAAAGAAACCATTCATTGGCTTCGTTATAAACGGGATTCATTGAAACCATTTTTTGCTCAGGTGGCCTACAGTGCGCCGCATTTTCCACTTCAAGAACCAAAAGAATGGGTAGAAACCTATGCTGAAATTGAAAATGATTCTAGAAGAGATTTTGCTGCGGCCATGAGCCATGTAGACGATGATATGGGCAAATTATTGGCAGAACTGAAAGCTATGGAACTTTCGGAAAACACGCTGATTATTTTTATGAGTGACAATGGCGGAATGGAAAATTGGTACCCTGAAGAGCAGTATGAAGGTAAACACGGTCCGAACGATGTTCTGGGCGACAACACGCCATTACGTAATTGGAAGTCTAGCAATTATGAGGGTGGAATTCGCGTACCAGCAATAATCTCTTTAAAGGATAAGTTCAAAGCGGGTGTCTCCAATGAATTCATTTCGGTTACCGATTTAATGCCATCTATTTTAGAAATGGTCAATGCTGACATTCCTTCTAATGTGGAAGGCGCTGCCATATTTGATGATTTGGTCAATGGTGCACAGTTGAAAAACGAGATTTATATTAGGGGTCATAAACAGCAAAGTCTAATTAAAGCACCTTGGAAACTGGTCCGTACCCCTGGCCAAGGAAACCGATCGGCAGAATTTGAACTGTTTCATATTGAGAATGACCCTGAGGAAAGTAAGAACCTATCTGATATGATGCCTGATAGGGTAAGTGAATTGAAAAAGCTTATGGCAATACATATAAATCGTGACCAACTTTAACTCTTAAACCAAATCTAGATGTACAGAAATGCTTTTACCATGAAACTAAAACCAGGTTTTGAAGCTGAATATAAAAAGCGGCATGATGAGATATGGCCCGAGCTTTCTGAACTGTTAACAGCTGCCGGTATTCATGAGTATTCTATTTTTTTAGACGAGAAAACATTGACCCTTTTTGCCTTTCAGAAGTTAGAAGATGATTTTGACGGCACTAAAATTCCAGCAAACCCAATTGTCAAAAAATGGTGGGCCTATATGGCCGATATTATGGAAACCAACCCAGACAACTCACCTGTAGAAAATGGGTTGAAAGAAGTGTTTTTTATGAAATAATCTTAGGCTTCTTATTTCAAATTCAATAAAAGATATAATCGTGTAGTCCCGATTCCTTATCCTTTTTAAGTATTTCTGCAACGGCTTGGGCGTTAAAAAGAGCCCCTTCACCATTGGTATGGGTATGGTCTTTTGGGAAAAAAAGATTCACTTTTTCTTTTCCTAATAATTGGTAGCGTTTTGCAATTTCATTGCTCAGGTCAATAAAAGATACATTCTCGGTTTCAGCGACTTCTTCACACCATTTTATATAGGTTTCGCAACGTTGTTCTACTATACCATTGGGCCATTTATTTCTTGGGGTAAGGCTGAGAAGAATTGGTACTGCACCTTTTTGTTTAGTTTCGTTGAGCATCTTACGTAAATACCAACCGTAGGTATGAACGATTTCGGTCGAATCATTCTTGACGATTTCTTGTACATCTTCACCCGTGCCACTTAATGATCCCCGAAATTTTTCTTTGTCGATATTGCCCGTATCATTGTGCCCAAATTGAATCAACACAAAATCTTCGGCCTGAACTTCGTTTAGAACGTCATCCCAAAGACCTTCAGAAATAAATGTTCTACTACTTCTGCCACCGCGGGCATTGTTAAAAAAGTTCAACCTTGTAGTATCTACGAACTGTTCGAAGGGCACGCCCCAGCCAACAGCATTTTCATTGGCATTATCGGCCATAGTCGAATCACCGACCAGAAACAGGTTTTTCTTTTTGGGCAATGTAATTTGGGGGTAATCGGTCAGATGGTCTTCCATACCCGAATCGGTACTACGTATTTCGTTAATGACGATAGACGCGGCCAAAACGGCGCCGCGAACGGTCGTATGTGTATGGTCGCGCTCGTAAAAATAATTTCCGGTAACCCCAAGCTCTCCGATGTTCTCCATTTCTTGGGCCATTTTATCGTTTAGATCTATAAATGTTACGTCTTCTTGTTCGGCGACCTGTTTTGACCATAACCCATAAGAATCATTATTTCGACCTACCTTATCATTGTCCCATTTATTTCTAGGAATGGGCGATAACACAATAGGTATGGCACCTTTGTCTTTTGCTTCGACAATCATTTTTCTAAGGTACCATCCATAGGTATGAACGACCTCGTGCTTTCCCGTAAGCAAATTGTCAATTTCTTCTGATTTGTCATCGATACCATTGATGGTACCCCTGGCCCTAAAATCGTCATTAATGGGGCCGTCGTCGTTATGACCGAACTGAATCAACACGTAATCGCCTTTATTGAGTTTGTTGTAAACACTGTCCCAAAGTCCTTTGTCGATATAGGTACGGCTACTGGTGCCGCCTAGAGCACGATTTTCTACGTGAACTTCTGTACTATCAAGAAAATGTTCGATAAAATCTCCCCAGCCCCAAAGACCATGGTCACCATCGCCCTGCCCGTTTTTTACGGTAGAGTCGCCAACAGTATAGATTATGGTTTTTTTATTCGGAGTGAAAGAACAGGAAACAGCGCATAGTCCGATTAGGACTAGCGCAAATAATATGCGTAATCTCATTATGTGGGGTTAGGAATCCCAAAAATAAGTGATTTGTAAGATATTTTGCACTTTTTTTTAGTCGTACAAATTTGTTAGACCGAATTTCGCTCGATATAGCGAAATACATTTTTTACTTTTTCCTTTTTATTTTTGAGTACCATATAGGCGGCAGTTTCGCCCATGGCATTGAAATCGGTGCTGATAACAGTAATGCCTAGAAGCTCTTTAAGCGGCGTTTCGTTATATGAAATTATCCCAATATCGTTTCCTAATGTTAAATTTTTCTTTCGTACCTGACGTACTAAATTGACCAGGTCTGATTCTTCAATAATGATATAGGCATCTCGACTTTGCAGTTCCATATCCTCATAAATCTCACCTAATATTTCAAAGTCGAAACCTTGCTCGCCACAAAAACGTTTGAACCCACGCATAATACGTTTGGGGTAGGGGTATACCTTTTTTTCAGGGTATACCAGAATTAGCTTGTCGTATTTTGTAAGACGCTCTTTACCTTCCAATAAAGCCTCATAGATATCGTTTTCAAAATCTTGAAATAACGCTGCGTAGTTTCCATTGATTTCGATTTGCGAATTGTCAAGAACAATTAACCTGTTGTTCGGTATTTTATTCAGTACCGATATAACTTTATTGGTCGTCGAGGTGTGGTTTAGGTTTTCATCTTTGAAATGGGGCATGATGACATAATAGTCATATGCGCCTATATTGCGTTCTATATAGTGGGTGAATAACGATTCTTCGCAGTGGTAAATAAAGAGGTTAACATGTCCGTTTACCCCTAGCCCGTTGACAAAAGAATTATAAATACGCATTTTATATGAGCTGGGCTTGTTGACCAAAAAAAAGACATTGATTTTCGAAATCAAATCTGTTTTGGCAATGTAGTACCCTTTTCCCTTTACGGAAGTAATCGTTTTTTGCACTTTTAATTGCCGGTAAGCCTTTTCTATAGTATCTCTTGACAACAAAAGGTTTTCGCTCAGTTCGTTGATAGAAGGTATTTTGCTGCCGATGGGTAGGTCGCCCATGGCAATACCATCCATAATAGAATCAACCACCTGCATATATTTAGGTATACGAGAGGCTTCATTAATCTTTATGTCCAAAGTTTTTGACATAGGTTTTTTTAAAATCAATTTTCAGATTTAAAATACTTAAATAATTGCTTTCACCTCTTAAAACAAACTGTTGAAGTGGGTTTTAAAAGTAAACAAAAATTAAGGTAGAGCAATATTTACGGGCTGTTCTTTTATATTATTTCAAAGGTAACAGTACAGCACAGGATAGTCACAGAAAATGTAATATGTATTTTTGATGAAACGGTTAAAACAAACGGAAACCACATTATAAGATATAAGTTATGCAAAAGACATTTCAACATGTAAACTATCTATGGGACGAAAAAAAGGCAATCGAATTAGGCGACGATCAAGTTGCTCTTTTTCTGTATCGCTCTAATATTCTTGGTGCAGATTTGAGAATTACCAATTACGGTGGTGGTAATACCAGTTGCAAGACTATAGAAAAAGACCCGCTGACCAATGAAGAAGTAGAGGTAATGTGGATCAAAGGTTCAGGAGGTGATATTGGTACTTTAGATCGGGCAGGTATTGCAGGACTTTACACCGAAAGATTGAGAAATCTTAAGAATGTTTATGATGGTCTGCATGATGAAGATAGAATGGTAGGCCTGTTCAATCACTGTATATACGATTTAGATAGTAGGGCCCCTTCGATAGATACACCTTTGCATGGCTTGCTTCCCTTTAAGCATATCGACCATTTACACCCGGATGCTTTGATTGCGGTTGCCGCGGCAAAAGATAGCGAGAAGGTGACCAAAGAAATTTGGGGCGATACCATGGGTTGGGTGCCATGGCAACGACCTGGTTTTGATTTAGGCCTGCAGTTAGAGAAATGTCTGAACGATAACCCTGGTATTCGCGGTATTGTTTTAGGTAGCCATGGCCTGTTTACCTGGGGTGACACTTCTTACGATTGTTATATGAACAGTTTAGAAGTTATAGAAATGGCTTCGGAATATATCGCTAAAAAAATCAAGGAACAAGGTGAGGTGTTCGGCGGTCAAAAGGTACAAAGTCTACCGGCAGATGAGCGTAAAGACAGAGCTTCGCAATTAATGCCACTTTTAAGGGGCTTGTGTTCTTCAGAAAATAGAATGATCGGTCATTTTAGTGATACCGACGTGGTTTTAGAGTATATCAACAGTAATGACTTGGAACGATTGGCACCTATGGGTACCTCATGCCCCGATCATTTCTTGCGAACTAAGATTCAGCCATTGGTTCTTGACCTAGATAAGAATGAAGACCTAAGTAATGCAGAAGAGGTACTAAAAAAATTAGAGCCTGCCTTCGAACAATATAGAAAAGAATATGCCCAGTATTATGAGTCTTGTAAAAAAGACAATAGTCCGGCGATGAGAGACCCTAACCCGGTCATCATAATTTACCCGGGAGTTGGAATGTTCAGTTTTGCCAAAAATAAGCAGACCACTAGGGTGGCCAGTGAGTTTTATATCAATGCCATTAATGTGATGCGCGGTGCGGAAGCTATAACCGAATATACCTCGTTGCCAAGACAAGAAGCTTTTGATATTGAATATTGGTTATTGGAAGAGGCTAAGCTTCAGCGTATGCCGAAGGAAAAACCATTATCAAGAAAAGTAGCCTTGGTTACCGGTGGAGGTGGTGGAATTGGAAAAGCGATTGCCGATAAATTAGCCGCCGAGGGCGCTAATGTAGTATTGACCGATATTGTGGAAGATCGCTTGAAAGAAGGTGTGCAAACCTATAAGGGTGATACTGCTTCTTATGCGGTGTGCGATGTAACTAAATCAGAATCGATTGTGGCTGCCTACAAAAAGGCATGTTTAGATTTTGGAGGTGTTGATATAGTAGTGCATAGTGCAGGTTTGGCTATTTCTAAGCCGTTGACGGAAACTACTGAAAAAGACTGGGATATTCTTCAAGACGTATTAGTCAAAGGTCAGTTTGAATTGGCCAAAGAGGCCGTTAAAATCATGCGCTTACAAGGTTTAGGCGGCGATTTTATTAGTATCGCCAGTAAAAACGGATTGGTTTCGGGGCCGAACAATGTGGGTTATGGTACGGCAAAGGCCGCACAGCAGCATATGTCAAGACTTTTGGCCGCAGAATTGGGCGGTGAGAAGATACGAGTTAATGTGGTAAACCCCGATGGTGTGATCGTGGGCAGCAAGATATGGGAAGGCGATTGGGCCGAAGGCCGTGCCAAGGCCTATGGTATTACTGTAGAAGAATTGCCGGCTCATTATGCCAAAAGAAATTTGATGAACGAAATTATTTACCCTGCCGATATTGCAGATGGAGTATTTGCTTTTGTAGGGGTGCTTCATAAAAGTACTGGTAACATTATCAATGTAGATGGTGGTATGGCCAACGCTTTCGTTCGATAAATAATAATCAGGTTACAATATGCAGGTAAATAAAGAACAGTTACTGGCCAATAACAACAGTTATAGGCAAACCCACGAATCTAGTTTTGATTTTCTAGCTAATACCTTATCCAAACAAGGGGTTAATATTAAGAATACAGTTCAAAGACTAGCCGATTTTCAAGTGGCTATACCTAGTTGGGCATTGGGTGCCGGGGGTACACGTTTCGGTAGGTTCTCCTATTATGGTGAGCCTTCAACCCTAGAGCAGAAAATTGAAGATGTAGGCATTATCCATTCATTGACCAAAACGGCGGGTGCGATTTCATTGCACATCCCTTGGGATGTTCTTGAAGATTATAATGCCATTAAAGAATTGGCGGTCTCGAACGACTTGGTTTTCGATGCCGTAAATTCAAATACTTTTCAAGATCAGAAAGGTGCAAAGGAAAGTTACAAGTTCGGTTCGTTGAGTAATGTGAACAAGGCTGTAAGAGATCAAGCGGTAGGGCATAATATCGACGTGGTCGAAATAGGCAAAAAGCTTGGCTCAAAAAGCCTAACGGTATGGCTTGCCGATGGCTCTAATTTTCCGGGCCAGAGTAATTTTCAGACCGCTTTGCAGCATACCGAAGATAGCTTAAAAGAAATTTACAAAGAGCTGCCCATCGATTGGAAGATGTTTATAGAGTATAAGCCCTACGAGCCCAATTTCTATAGTACCGTTATTCAAGATTGGGGCACATCGTTTATGTTGGCCAATGCCTGCGGAGATAAAGCCTATACGTTGGTTGATTTGGGGCACCATTTGCCAAACACCAATATTGAGCAGATAGTGTCAACCTTGATGATGAAAGGTAAATTAGGTGGTTTTCATTTTAATGATAGCAAATATGGCGATGACGATAGTACGGTCGGTAGTGTAAAACCTTATGCCTTGTTCTTGATATTTAACGAGTTGGTCTATGGAATGAAAAACAATCCGCAGAACCCCTACCCGGCCTGGATGATAGATGCGAGTCATAATATTAAAGACCCGTTAGAAGATTTGATTCAGTCGTTAGAGGCCATTCAAGAAGCTTATGCCAAAGCATTATTGATCGATCAAGAAATGTTGAGGTCGGCACAGTTAGATAATGATGTGGTGCTTTGCCAAGAAATTCTTCAAAATGCCTATCGAACCGATGTAAGGCCTTTATTGAGGCAAGCGCGATTAAATTCGGGTGGGGCCTTAGATCCCATTAAGGCTTATCGCAGCATGAAGGTACGTCAGAAACTGATTGATGAGCGAGGTAAAAATGCCGTAGCCTCAGGATTATAAATTTAATAATATTCGATGAAGGTAACTGCTGTATTTGATATTGGTAGAACGAATAAAAAGTTCTTTCTTTTTAATGAAGATTTTCAAGAAGTGTATAGAGAATATGCGCGTTTTGAAGAGATTGTTGATGAAGATGGTTATCCTACGGAAGATTTAAAAACGCTCGAAGACTGGGCGAAAGAGGTTTTTGACCGAATGCTCAGTTCTTCAGACTATGATATTGAGTCGCTTAACTTTTCGTGTTACGGGGCAAGTTTGGTGCATATAGATGAGAAGGGTAAGGTGCTTACTCCGCTTTATAATTATATGAAGCCTATAAAAGAAGATGTAGTTGATGCCTTTTACGAGAAGTACGGGCCGGTTGATGAATTCTCAAGGGTTACAGGTTCTCTCAATATGGGCATGCTCAACACGGGAATGCATTTGTTTTGGTTAAAAAGTGAGCAGCCAGACGTTTTTAAAAAAATTAAATATTCACTTCACCTACCTCAATATTTGAGTTATTTATTTACGGGGGTTCCTGTAAGTGAGTTCACAAGTATTGGGTGCCATACCAATCTTTGGGACTTTGAAAAAAAAGAGTATCACCATTGGGTTTTTAAAGAGGGAGTAGATGAAAAATTTCCACCAATTGTAGATTCAAATCATACCGTAAGTGTTGAATACGGAAATAAAAAACTACGTATCGGCCCCGGTATTCACGATAGTTCATCTGCTCTTTTGCCTTATGTAAGAAGTCTTTCTGATCCGTTTTTACTGGTTTCGACCGGTACATGGAGTATTTCGATCAATCCGTTTACCACGGGTATGCTGAGCCTTGAGGATATTGAAAGGGAAAGTTTGTTCAATATGCGTATCGATGGTAGCCCTGTAAAGGTGGCCCGACTTTTTTTAGGTAACGAATATAAACTTCAGACCAAAGAGTTGACGGCTCATTTTGGCGTGCATGCCGATTATCATAGAACGGTAAAATTTAACGAAGAAACATTCTTCGAAATCAATAAAGATTTCGAACCCATGTTCAAATGGAAAAGTATCTCTTCTCAAAATCAGCCCGAGGTTACGAAAATCAGGTATGATGTTTTCGAGCATGCATACCATCAATTGATGTTAGAATTGATGTTACTTCAGGTAGAGAGTATCTCGTCGGCGATAGGTGATCAAAAGATTTCAGACCTTTATATCGATGGAGGTTTTAGTGATAACGATGTTTATATAAAACTTTTATCTCATTACCTTAGGGGCATGAAAATACGTACCACCGATGCTTCGTTAGGATCTGCTCTAGGAGCAGCCATCGTTATCTCCAAGACCGAACTTGACAAAGAGTTTTTGGCCCAAAACTACGGGCTGAAAGATTGTTCCCTTATTAAATCGCTTTAAAATGAAGAGTGAAATAAACTCACAATACCCATCTGTAGACGCATTGCGAACGAAAGCGGAAAAAAGGGTTCCCAACTTTGCATTTGAGTATTTAGACGGAGGTTGTAACGAAGATGTAAATATTACGAGAAATACGGCTGAATTGCGTGAAGTTCAACTACAGCCGCGATACCTTCAGAATTATGGAACGAGCTCTACAAAAACCAAGGTTTTGGGTATGGAGTTCGACGCACCGCTCGGTATTTCCCCTGTTGGTCTACAAGGCCTAATGTGGCCAAATTCCCCAGAGATATTGGCTAAATCGGCACACAAACATAATATTCCTTTTATTCTAAGTACGGTTACTACGATGAATATTGAACGGGCAAGCGAACTGACCGAAGGCAAAGCTTGGTTTCAATTGTACAATCCTGTTGAAGATGCCGTTCGAAACGATATTATCGACAGGGCACAAGCAGCCGAATGCCCGGTATTAGTATTGCTATGTGATGTACCCACTTTCGGTTACCGCCCAAGGGATATCAGAAACGGATTGGCCTTACCGCCCAAAATGTCAGTTAGAAATATACTTCAGATATTAGGTAAGCCCACATGGGCGATGAACACGTTAAGATATGGCCAACCAACATTTGAAAACCTGAAGCCCTATACCCCCGAAGGCCTTAATCTAAAGCAATTAGGTCAATTTATGGATAAGACCTTTTCGGGCAAGCTAAATGCAGAAAAAATAAAGCCCATTCGTGATCGTTGGAAAGGGAAATTGGTACTTAAAGGCGTGGCTTCTGAACAAGATACTGAAGATGCCATTAAAATGGGATTCGATGGCATAATCGTTTCCAATCATGGGGGTAGACAACTCGATGCGGGGCAATCTACTATTGCTTCATTAGAAGATATCGCTCCTAAATACGGCGACCAGATCGAGGTCATGATTGACAGTGGTCTACGTTCTGGTCCTGATATAGCTAGGGCTATGGCGAGCGGGGCCAAATTCACTTTTATGGGTAGGTCTTTCATGTACGGTGCCGCAGCACTCGGCAATAAGGGCGGAGACCATACCGTAGCTATGTTGAAAAGACAATTTCAACAGGTGATGGACCAATTGTGCTGTGAGAGGGTTGAAGATCTTCCGCAGCATCTGATAACCAATTAAACCAATATTATGACATTGCACAGTCAAGAAGAAGAAATTATTGAAGACTTGGCGGGAGGTGAGTTTGAAAGACAGCCCGTTCCCCAATCAAAGTTGAAGAGTTGGAAAAGCTTTTTGGGTATGTATGCGGGTGAGCATGCCGCGGGTACCGAATTTGTCATCGGTCCATTGTTTCTAACGACTGGTGTTAGTGCCTTTGATTTGATTATAGGTCTCTTGATCGGTAATTTACTGGCAGTGTTGAGCTGGCGATTCTTAACGGCTGAAATTGCGGTCAAGCATCGATTGACCCTCTACTATCAGTTAGAAAAAATTTGCGGTAAAAAGTTGGTAATCGGTTACAACTTGGCAAATGGTATTCTCTTCTGCTTTTTGGCGGGGGCGATGATAACCATTTCTGCCACTGCCGTGGGAATTCCTTTTAATATGGAAATGCCCAAACTGACAGATACCCTCCCCAATGGCCCTACATGGATAATTATTGTGTTAGCCGTAGGAACCGTGATTTCCCTAATTGCCGCGAAGGGCTTTAACACGGTGTCCAAGGCCTCTAATTGGATGTCTCCTTTTATTGTTCTAGCATTTTTGGCCTGCGGTATAGTTTCCTTAAATGAATTGGGAGTCACTAACTTTTCGGAGTTCTGGGATATATGGGGAGATGGGGGAGAACCCTTTCCCGGTCAAATAAAATATACATTTTGGCACATTGTGTTGTGGTCTTGGTTTGCGAACGCTGCCATGCACGTGGGTATGTCTGATTTATCGGTATTTCGATTCGCTAAAAAAGCAAGTGCCGGCTGGACGACGGCCGCAGGCATCTATGTTGGGCATTATATGGCTTGGATAGCGGCTGCTTTGCTCTACGCCGTATACCTTAAGACACCCGAGGCCCAAGCCATGTTGGGCAACGGGGAGGCACCTACGGTAGCTCCTGGTCCCTTGGCATATAAGGCTTTAGGTTTCTTTGGTATACTAGCAGTATTACTCGCAGGGTGGACAACAGCGAACCCGACAATTTACAGGGCCGGTCTGGCATTTCAGGCAGTTCTACCGAAGACTTCTACGTTTTGGGTAACCATTCTTGCCGGCGCAGTGGCCACCATTGCTGGACTTTTTCCTGCATTTGCCATGAAGTTACTTGATTTCGTAGCACTTTACGGATTTATACTGGCACCTGTCGGGGCGATAATAGTTTTCGAACATTTCTTTGGTGCGAGATTTGGGCTCGTAGCCAACTATGCAGAACAAAACAATATACGCTTTAATAAGGCGGTGCTCTTTGCTTGGGCGATAAGTTTTGGCCTCTTCTATTTTATTTCCGTTCAATTCGATGTCTTTCTTTCTTTTGTGACCCTGCCTGCATGGCTATTATGTGGGATACTCTTTTTGGTATTCAGTAAATATGTTCAAAAGAAAGTTGCAGTCTAGAATACAAGAATTTTTATTCTCGATTTTTGTTAAATAAAACAAATGGTAAAATAGTTAACACATTTGTTCAAAATGGGCTCGTGTACATATCTTTTTTGGTGAGTTTGTCAAAAACTTGTATTATGCACCCCCATATTAAGTTTATTTTAAAATCACAGGGCATTTTCCTTCGGTTTTTTTAAAATGATTATATTCGCGTAATCGATTACATAAATAAAATTTACTATGACAAATTACGAATTTAGGTATGCATCGCACCCAGAGGATGCCAAAAAATACGGAACTGAAGAATTAAGAGAGCACTTTCTAATGGAAAATCTATTTCAAGATGATGCCATTAACCTTACCTATTCAATGTATGATAGGTACATTGTGGGCGGTGCAAAACCAGTTGGCAAAGATTTAGTTCTAGAAACCATACCTTATCTGAAATCTGAGAATTTTCTAGATCGACGTGAATTAGGTATCGTAAATGTAGGTGGCAAGGGTAGTGTTTCTGTAGACGGCACGATATACGAACTCGATAAGAAAGAGGCGCTGTATGTTGGTAAGGGTGCCAAAGAAGTTATATTTAAGGCCAGCAGTTCAAAGTCTCTGTTCTATATCAATTCTGCACCCGCGCATCAAAGTTTCCCTACTGTGAAAGTAGGTAAAGACAAGGCTGAAGTGATTGAATTGGGTGATGCCAAATATGCCAATAAGCGAATTCTAAACAAACTAATTGTGAACAGCATTGTCGAAACATGCCAATTGCAAATGGGTATCACTGAATTGGTCGAAGGTAATGTTTGGAATACCATGCCCGCCCATACCCATGAAAGAAGAATGGAGGCTTATTTCTATTTTGATCTAGAGGAAGGTCAGACAGTGTGTCACTTTATGGGGCAGCCGCAGAATACACGTCATATATTCATGCAGGGTAACCAGGCAGTTCTCTCACCTGAATGGTCGATTCACTCAGGATCCGGTACGAGCAACTATTCCTTTATTTGGGGCATGGCAGGTGAAAACCTCGATTACAGTGATATGGATGTGTGCCCCCCAAATGAATTAAAATAAGCTTAGTTCGAATAATTTTTGAAACTTTAAACAACTAACAATTCAATCTGATTTTTTCATGAAAAAAGTAGTTACTTTCGGTGAGATAATGCTTCGCCTTGCCCCTCCGGAATTTTTAAGATTTTCACAGACCAATAGTTTTGATGTAGTGTATGGCGGGGGTGAATCTAATGTTGCCGTTTCGCTGGCAAACTATGGCGTGCCCGTAGATTTCGTTACTCGATTGCCCAAAAATGATATTGGTGAATGCGCCATGATGGAAATGCGTAAGAGAGGCGTAGGGGTAGATAAAATTGTTTATGGTGGCGACCGTTTGGGTATCTACTTCTTAGAGACCGGGGCAGTTAGTCGCGGTAGTAAAGTTGTCTATGATAGGGCACACTCTGCAATTGCGGAAATCGGTCCGGGAATGATAGACTGGGATGCTGTTTTTGAAGGAGTCGAGTGGTTTCATTGGACGGGTATTACACCTGCCATCTCCCAAGGAGCTGCAGATGCATGCCTCGAGGCAGTCAAAGCTGCAAGCGAGAAGGGCATCACCATTTCTACCGATTTGAACTACCGTGCCAAACTTTGGAACTATGGTGGTGACCGAGAGAAGATAATGACCGAACTTACCTCATACTGCGATATAGTATTAGGTAACGAAGAAGATGCTGAAAAACATTTTGGCATTCACCCCGAAGGCTTAGACGTTCACAAGCATGGTCATGATGTTAAGGCCGAAGCTTTCTTGTCGGTATGTAAGCAAATGATGAAGAAATTTCCGAAGGCCAAAAAAGTCATTACTACCTTAAGAGGGTCTATTAGTGCTTCGCACAATACATGGGCCGGTGTACTTTACGACGGTGAAAAAATGTATGAGTCTCCGCAGTATCAGATTACCGATATCGTTGATCGTGTTGGAGGCGGTGATTCGTTTATGGGCGGACTCATTTACGGACTTTTACAATACCCTGATGATGACCAGAATGCCTTGAATTTTGCCGTAGCCGCATCTTGTTTAAAGCATACCATAAAAGGCGATGCGAATTTAGCAACTGTCTCAGAGGTCGAAAAACTCATGAGTGGTGATGCTTCTGGAAGGGTGGCTAGATAATTTTAAAATACAGTAGATAAATTCGAAGTGTAAATATTTAAGTAGATGAAGAAGCTAAATAGAGCGAATAGCGGAACAAGTTCAAACTTACCGATCAAGGTGATTCAGTTCGGCGAAGGTAATTTTCTCAGGGCATTCGTTGAATATGCCTTTCAAAAGTTGAACCAAGAAGTTGGGTTTGATGCCGGTATTGCCGTTGTACAGCCTATCTCAAAAGGTATGGTTTCTGTCTTGAATTCTCAAGAGGGGCTTTATACTCTTTTTACGAAAGGAATTAAAGACGGTAATGAAGTCGAAGAGAAAGAAATTATCACGAATATCGTAAAGGGTATCGACCCCTATTTAAGTTTTGATGCTTATCTAAAGTTAGCTGAAGAAGAGAAATTAGAATTTATCATATCAAACACAACAGAGGCGGGTATTGCCTTTGTAGAATCTGATACGATTGATATGGCCCCGCCGTCTTCATTTCCTGCGAAGTTAACAGTACTACTTCACCATAGATTCAAATATTTTAATGGTGCGAAGGATAAGGCTTTGACCATTATTCCCTGTGAATTGATCAATTACAATTCTGACACGCTAAAACAAGTTGTACTCGATTATATTGCATTGTGGAATTTATCCGAAGAGTTCAAGAATTGGGTAACATCGGCTTGCAGTTTTCACAATACTTTGGTGGATCGTATAGTGCCAGGTTACCCTAGAGATCAAATAGAAGAATACAACAAGCAATTAGATTACGAAGATAACCTGATTGTAAGTGCAGAAACCTTTTTTCTATGGGTTATCGAGGGAGATGAAACATTGAAGAAAAAATTGCCTTTTGATAAGACCGATTTAGATGTTAAGATTGTCAGCGATATGCAGCCCTTTAGAACCAGAAAAGTTCGTATTCTGAACGGTGCGCACACTTCTATGGTTCCATTTTCAATACTCTACGGAAATCAGACGGTAAAAGAAAGTGTTGACGAGAGTTTTACGGGTCCGTTTATTCGCTCTCTGGTGTTCGATGAAATCATTCCGACACTAGATATGGAAAAAGAGGAACTTGAAGCATTCGCTAGTGCGGTTTTTGACCGATTTAGAAATCCGTTCGTAAAGCATATGCTATCAAGTATTGCTTTGAACAGTATGTCAAAGTTTAAAGTAAGGGTTTTGCCAAGTTTGTTAGAATATACAAAACGAAAAAACAGCCTTCCGCTACATTTGGTGTATGCTTTTGCTTGCTTGATTCGCTTTTATAAAGGAACTTTTAATGGGAACGACCTTCCTGTTAATGATGATGATGCAATTGTGGCCAACATGAAACGTATTTGGGAATCTAATTCGTATGACAGGGTTGCTGAACAGGTTCTTCAAAATGAAGGCTATTGGGGTGAAAATTTAACCCAAGTTCCAAGATTACAAAATGCGGTAGCGAAAGCTCTTGAATATATTGAAGAAGATGGTGTTCAAGGAGGATATATTAGATTTGAGAATGAATTCAAAACTACGAGTTATGCAAACTAAATTGATAAAGGTTCAGCCCGAAGATAATGTGGCCATAGCCCTAGTTGACTTGATACAAGGTGATAGGGTCGAGTTCGAAGGTGAAGAAATAATTATACTCTCAGACACAAAAGCCAAACACAAAATTACTTTGGTAGACCTTGCCGTAGATGACAAGATTTTCATGTATGGCGTTTTGGTTGGCAAGGCTGTTAGTGAAATTAAACGGGGAGATGCTCTCACTGTTGATAATGTAAAGCACCAGAGCAGTTCCGTTGAGAAGAAAACAGGGTCTATCTCTTGGAACGCTCCTGACGTTTCTAAATTTAAAGATAGAACCTTTATGGGTTACCACAGGCCTGACGGTCAGGTGGGAACGGCCAACGTTTGGCTATTTTTTCCTTTAGTCTTTTGTGAAAACAGAAATATAGAAGTTTTAAAAGATGTTTTTGAAAAAGAGCTTTCTATAGGTGAAGTCAATAAGCAAAGACATCTGTTAAGAAACCTTATTAGTGGAAACTCGGCCAATAACGAGGTAGAAGCCGATGAGGAAACACAACAGACTTTTGACAATATCGAAGTTAGGTTCATTACCCATCAGGGTGGTTGCGGTGGTATCAGGCAAGATTCTGAGACCTTGGCGAAGTTGTTGGCAGGTTATGTAAAAAACCCCAATGTAGCAGGTGCTACTGTTTTGAGTCTCGGTTGTCAAAACCTTCAGATTGAAATCTTGAAAAATGCACTTAGTGATATCGACCCAGATATGAAAAAACCTGTTCTGATATATGAACAGCAACAAATGGGTACGGTAGATGATATGCTGAATACTATCATTAAAGAATCTTTTGCCGGTATAAAAGAGGCCAATGGAATTCAGCGCCAACCGGCTCCGATATCTAAATTAAAAATGGGTCTCGAATGTGGGGGATCTGATGGCTTTTCTGGTATTTCTGCAAATCCCGCTTTGGGTTATGCTTCCGATATTTTGGCAGCTGTGGGAGGATCGCCGATTCTATCTGAATTTCCAGAGTTGTGTGGTGTAGAGCAAGAATTGGTCAATCGATGCGTTAACGATGAAGATGCTGAAAGGTTTATGAAATTGATGAAAGCCTACGAAAACGCGGCCGAAGCTTCAGGCTCGGGTTTTGATATGAATCCTTCCCCTGGTAATATAAAAGACGGATTGATTACCGATGCTATGAAATCGGCTGGTGCGGCCAAAAAAGGCGGAACTTCGCCAATCGAGGCAATTCTAGATTATGGTGAATATGTTACCAAGCCAGGCCTTAATTTACTCTGTACCCCAGGAAACGACGTTGAAAGTACCACGGGTATGGTAGGTTCGGGAGCTAATATTGTAGTGTTTACAACAGGCTTGGGCACCCCTACAGGTAACCCCATCGCTCCGGTTTTAAAGGTGTCTTCCAATACGGTTTTGGCCGAGCGTATGCCCGATATCATCGATATAGATACGGGAGCTGTGGTTCGAGGTGAAAAATCCATACCCGAGATGGGCGAAGAGATTTTAGAATATGTAATCAAGGTGGCGAGCGGTGAGATTATGGCGAAAGCCGATATATTGAACCAGAACGACTTTATACCTTGGAAAAGAGGGGTCTCTTTATAGATAAATGAACAACTTATTGATTATCCCTTTTTAAAGATGATTTTCTAATTTCCAGGGTAGGGCTGAGAACTACATTTTTTTCTATTTTAACATCATCCGAATCTATTTGTTCCAAGAAAACCTTGGCAGCTGTTTTGCCCATTAATAGGGGAGACTGGTCTACCGAAGAAATGGGAAGCTCCATAAATTGCGTAAATGGTTCGTTGCTGAAACCAACAACGCAAAAATCGTCTGGTATGGTTTTTCCGATTTCCTTTAAGTATTGAATTGCACCCAAGGCCCCAAGGTCGGTCGCTGAGAATATAGCATCAGGAGGTTCCGGTAAACTCATTAATTTTTTGGCAGCATCGATACCGGCTACAATTTCACTCTGTAGACCAATCACATAATCAGGATTGAAATCAATACCGTGCTCCGATAGGGCCTGTTTATATCCTGCCAAACGGTTCTGATAGATGAGCAATGCCAAATCAATGGTCATATGTGCTATTTTGGTACAACCTTGTGCGATAAGATGCTGAGTTGCTTTGTATGCTCCTTGAAAGTCGTCTAAGGTAACCGAGCTGCCCCCTTTGATATCTTTCTTCCGGTCGAAGAATATTAGGGGTACATTTTTCTTTAAGACCTGAGTAAGATGATCATTGCTGTTTGTTTGCCTTGATACTGATATTAGAATACCGTCTACTTGAGCATTTAAAAGGTTTTGTACTATATCAATTTCTTTGTTCGCTTTCTCATGGGTTTGAGTTATAATAACGTTATAGCCTTTCGGGTTGAGTTCTTCCTCTATGCCTCTAATTACCGTTGAGAAAAAATTTCTATTGATATAGGGTAGCACGACTCCTACATTTTTACTCTTACCGCTTTTGAGTGCCTGGGCTACTCTATTTTGTTTATAATTGAGCCTTTTGGCGGTCGCCATAACCAATTTTTTGGTATCGGCGCTAATTCTTGGATTGTCATTTAGGGCTCTAGATACTGTTGCAGCGGTGATATTTAGTTCTTTGGCAATATCATAGATGGTGGTCTTTTTTTTCATTTAGCACTTATTGTGTACAACGGGTCGAAATATATATCCGGCAAATATAAACTAAAGTAAGTAGCGTTATCGATTGCATTGTGCTTGCAAAGTAGAATCTATTAGCGGATTTTCGGATAAAATGTTTTGAGATACATAAATATAGACTAATTCAGTAATCGAATTTATACTATTTAGGGCTATAATTTGTTAAAATACTATTTTGAATTAAAATTTTAACATGAAGTTTGCAAATTTTTAGTAATATTGAGCAATCGATTACATTTTATGACTGTAACGTCTATGACTTCATCGATTAATATTGAAAATCGCCAAAGTTGCAAAATCGACATTTAAAATTCTAAGTATGAAAACCAAAAACAAAAACAAACTTCACATTCTGTTTTTAGTACTGTTGATGTCCGCGCCGATATACGCGCAAAATTCACTGACTGTAAGTGGTACTGTATCCGACGAAAGTGGAGTGCCCTTACCAGGTGTAACCGTATTGGTAAAAAACACTACAAACGGTACAGCTTCAGATTTTGACGGTAATTATAGTATTAATGCCAATTCGAATGCCGTCTTGGTATATAGCTATATCGGTTATAAAACCCAAGAAGTTGCGGTGAACGGTCAAACTACCATCAATACGGTTATGGTAGAAGATGCCAGTGAGCTTGACGAGGTCGTGGTGGTTGGCTACGGTACCCAGAAAAAGAGTGATTTAACGGGGTCGGTAGCGTCTGTATCCGCCGAGGAACTTAATTCGCAACCTATTACCTCTATGGAGCAGGGCTTGCAAGGGAGAATAGCCGGTGTCAATATCACAAATAATACATCTGCTCCGGGCGGTGGTATTAGTGTAAAGATTAGAGGTACAACCTCAATTCTGAACGGTAATGAACCTTTATATGTGATTGACGGCTTTCCTGTCACGGGGCAATCTCAATTTTCTACAAGCGCTGGAAGAGGTCAAGATAGTAGTACGGGCACTGATTATACGGTCAACCAAAACCCGTTAGCTTCATTAAATCCTTCCGATATTCAGTCTATCGAGGTACTTAAAGATGCCTCAGCTGCTGCCATATATGGCGTTCGTGGTGCCAATGGCGTAATATTAATAACCACTAAGAGAGGGCAGCAAGGGGCTCCGCGAATTTCTTATAATGGGTATGGCGGTATACAGTCTGTATCGAATAAGATAGACATGCTCAATGCCCAAGAGTATCAGAATATATATAATGAAACTGCTGCGAACAGTAACGACCCTGTAGTTTTTACTGATGCTCCGGCAAACGATACCGATTGGCAAGATGAGATTTTCAGAAGTGCTTTGATTCAGAATCATCAGATTGGTGTAAATGGAGGTACCGAAGCCGTTCAATATAACTTATCCGGAAGTGTTTTTGAGCAAGAAGGTATAATAAAAGGCTCTGACTTTACCAGGTATTCACTAAGAACCAACCTTGATATTCAGGCGAGCAAAAAATTCAAGATAGGTACTTCTCTAAATATTTCGAGGGCTATAAATAATGCGGCTGAAACAGAGGGCGAGGCTACCAATAGTATAACGGCCCTTGCCCTGTCTACCTCTCCTATACTACCTATATATCAACCAGATGGCACCTATTCAAGTAATAGGTTCGTAGTTAATGCTCCAGATGCACAGGGTAGTTTAAACCCCGTCGCATTTATAAATGAATTTTCAGATAAGAGTGTCAATACCCGTATCTTGGGTACTTTATACGCAGAATATGATTTGATCAAAGATTTAAAATTCAGGGTAAGTGTTGGTGCCGATATCGAAAATCGCGACCGACATGTTTATAGAACCTCAAAATTCAATAACGAAAACCCCCTTAATTCAGCTGATGTAAGTTCTGTCAATAGAAGTTCGCTGTTAAACGAAAACACGCTTAACTACAATAAAACTTTTGGAAATCATAATTTACAGTTGTTGGGCGGATTTACTTTACAGCAAGAGACTGAGGAGTTCAGACTGATATCAGGTAGAGGCTTTGCCACCGATATTACAGGGCCCTACGATTTGGGTGGAGGCTCTGTTGTGCCCTCGGTCGATTCTAGATATGCCGAATTCAGTATCGTTTCATTTCTAGGTAGGGTAAACTACAATTATGATGATCGCTACTTGATTACGGTAACAGGTCGTCGAGATGGCTCTTCAAAATTTGCCGCCGATAACAAATGGGCCTTTTTTCCTTCTGCAGCTCTGGCATGGAGAATTTCTAATGAGTCTTTCATGTCTGAATCGAATTTTTTCGACAACTTAAAATTTCGGGCAGGTTGGGGTCAGGTAGGTAATCAAGAATTACCAACGTACAGATCGCTGGCTCTTTTGCAATCTGCCCCGTATAATTTTGGTGATGGCACTACCGTAAACGGGTTTTCACCCCTTCGCGTACCAGTGCCCGATTTGACCTGGGAAATAACCAGTCAAGCCAACTTTGGTTTAGACGCCTCCATTCTTAGAGGTAGGCTAAATGCTACTTTTGATTATTATATCAAAAAAACCGAAGATTTGTTGCTCGAGGTTCGTTTACCTGAAACCTCGGGAATCATTGATCCCTCTGTACAGAACTTAGGTGAAATGGAAAATATTGGATGGGAGCTTTCTATGGACGGGACAATCATAAATACGGACAATTTCGGTTGGAATGTTGGTTTTAACCTCTCAGGAAACAAGAATGAGGTCACCTCTTTGGGTAGTCCAAGTGAAGTGGGTGATGGAGACCAGTCTTATGAAATTGCGCAGCCCACGTTTGCCGGATCGACGCCAAGATCATACGTTTCGGTCGGGGAACCTACCGGAGTATTCTTTGGGTACAAAACCGATGGTCTGTACCGCAGTCAAGGAGAAGCCGATGCAGGGCAGACACTTCAAAATGGTGTGCTACCCGGTATGGTACGTTATGTAGATGTTAATGGCGATAACGTGCTAGATAGTAATGACAGAACGGTTTTGGGAAGTCCGCATCCAGACTTACTTTATGGATTCAATACAAGTTTTACGTATAAAAATTTAGAGTTAAGAACGTTTTTCCAAGGTCAAAAAGGAGGATTGGTCTATAACGCCATGAGAAGGTTCAATACCTCCGTAACAAGGGGGCAGAACGTATTGAGCGAGCGGGCCGACTATTGGACTCCGCAAAACACCGATGCAGTATGGCCAACACCTTACCAAAACTCACCTTTGGTAGGAGGTTCAGGAAATATTGGTGAATCTGACTTTTTCCTAGAAGATGCAAGCTATTTGAGAATGCGTGAAATAACGCTCACCTATAATTTTCCGGAAGGTTTTCTCGGCAATGTAGGGGGATCAATATATGTAACCGGACAAAACCTGATAACAATAACCGATTATTTGGGGTATAACCCTGACACGAACGGTCGGGCCAATGTAAGAGGCTCTTTCGGTTGGGACATCAGCTCTTATCCGCTGGCAAAAACGGTATTAATGGGATTGAAACTTGACTTCTAATAAAAAATTACTAAAATGAAAAATACAATTTATTTACTATTGGTCTGTCTAGGGGTTTTCTCTTCCTCTTGCGAAGATTATCTAGAGGAGATTCCGAAAGACTCGATATCACCCGTAAATTTTTATCAAACGGAAGAAGATGCATTAGCTGCTGTAAATGGGGCCTATGCGGCTTTAAGAGTTAATGATTACTATTCAAGGTATTGGATGACGTCTAGTACGCTAGCTTCTGACGGGTGTTTCTCCCGATTGAGCGCAACTTCTGATCGAGGTGAAATCATAACATTGAACGATGCCGGTATGGTGGGCAGTAGCCGCTACAATATCGCTATATGGGGTGCGGTTTGGCAGGCCGTCAACCGAGCTAATGCGGTTTTAGATAATGTTCCCGAAATTGAAATGGATGAGGCACTCAAGACCAGAATTCTCGGCGAAGCAAAATTTCTTAGGGCACTGACCTATTTTAATATGGTCAGACGATGGGGCGGCGTGCCCCTTATCTTAACGGAGACGGTTACTTCCGATATCGGTGAATTGCAGGTATCTCGAAATACCGCCGATGAGGTTTACACACAGATTATTACAGATTTGACGGAGGCCATGCAAGCATTGCCCAATATTAATCAGTATTCAGGTAGCGATGTGGGGCGTGCCTCGAAAGAGGCTGCACAGGGCATGTTGGCCAAAGTACAATTGTATCGAAAAGATTGGGCCAATGCCAAAACGAATGCCGTAGCGGTAATCAACTCTCCCAGTGGCTTAGATTTAGTGCCCGACCCTAAAGATAACTATTGGCAATCAACAGGTAGCGTCGATAATAATGTTGAAAGTATTTTTGAGGTACAATACAACGGAATCTCGCCACAGGGTCATCAATTAGGGAATAACTTCGAGCCGAACAGTAATGGGTATGGTCCAGGTCAGTGGGGCACGATTATTGGCAGCTTATGGTGGTTTAACCAGTTTGGTGAGCAAGATAAGCGCAAAGAAGCTACTTGGCTGACCGAATTTCCTAGCCTTGAGGGCGACACCATAGTACAATGGTATGAAAACACTTATCCTGTTCCACATATAAACAAATACCGTGATCCACTGAACAAAGTATCCGACGGTATGGCATATAATATAAAAGTGTTACGATTTGCCGACGTATTATTGACGGCGGCAGAGGCAATAAATGAAGACGAAGGGCCAGGTAACGCCTATCAATATGTTAATAGGGTAAGAACTCGCGCAGGTCTGCCCGATTTGTCAGGCTTGTCTCAAGAGCAACTTAGAGACTCGATCTATCTTGAATTTAGGAAAGAGCTATGTTATGAAGGGCAAGATTATGAAGAATTGGTAAGGCAGGGCAAGTTGTTGACCAATAAGGTGGCTTATGCTACCTATACCGTTCCACCGATGTTCGATGATAACGGTGATCCATTTACACCGAACCAAGCTCTTTTAGATCTTATAGCGCGCTATCAGCCGAATTTAGATTTCTATGAATTGGACGATTGGAATACCATCTTCCCCTTACCACAAGACGCATTGGATAAAAATCCCAATCTGGAACAGAACCCAGGTTATCCTCAATAAAGAAAAGGGCGAAATTTTCGCCCTTTTTTCTTTTCTAGCCTTTTGACCATCTCTGTCAATATTTAGCAATGCCTTACGACAAGGCTTAGGTTATAATGGATAATTATTGCATTTTTATAGTGTAAACCATTCAAAAAGGTTCAATGCTTTTTAGATTTTTCAGTTTTCTAATTTTCTTGTGTTGGCTTTTCATATCGTGCAACGACAACGCTTCTAAAAAAAAAATACCCTCAGATCTAAAAGAATCATCTCAAAGTAAGCCCTCAGGTGAGAGCTTGGCTAGAACTTATTGCGCCAGTTGCCATATTTTTCCTGAACCGGAATTACTTGCAAAAAGTACATGGCAGTTCGGGGTTTTACCGCAAATGGCATATCGCATGGGTATCTATAGCGATATCACTAGAGAAAGTCTGATTGAATCGAATGCTGGAGGGTTTCTGGTCGAAGAAAGCAATATTTTCCCAAGGCAGCAATTGGTAAGCAATCTAGAGTGGGAGTCAATAAAGCAATATTACATTGAAAAAGCTCCTGATTCTGTTTTTCAGTTGCAGAAAGAACTGAATGAAAGCAATTCCCATCTTAAGGTGTCATTATCCGATTTTCGTATTTCACCTCCAATGATTACTGCAATTAATTTCAATGCAGAGCTAAATCAGGTCTATGTGGCCGATACCAAACAAGACTATAGTACATTGAATATATTGAGCAGTGACCTAAAATCATTGAGTACCTTGGCATTGCCATCGGCCATTTCACACATAACCCACAAGTCAGATACTATATTTGCTACCTTAATGGGCAGTTTTACCCCTTCCGATAACCCAAACGGTAGTTTGGTCAAAATTTTCAAAAGACCAGGTGATAAGGATTATAAGGGTTTTAGCAGTGTACTGAAGAACCTACAGAGACCCGTACAGAGCATTTTTGAAGACCTTAACGGTGATGGTCTTGAAGATATTCTGGTTTGCGAACACGGCAATCATACGGGTAAGCTGAGCTTGTTTCTAAAACGAAAAGATCGAGGTTACGACAAACGAATATTAAGCTATGATCCAGGTGCGGCTGCTGTAAATATAGTTGACCTGAACAACGATGGACTAAATGATATCATAGTATTAATGGGCCAAGGCAAAGAAAGAATTGATGCCTACTATAACGAAGGTGATGGAGAATTTAGACTGAAAAACTTATTAAGATTTCCCGCTGTCTATGGTTCTGTATCCTTTTCTATGGTCGATTGGAACAAAGATGGGCATGCCGACATTATGTATGTTAACGGAGATAATGCCGATTACTCAAGGTTCCCAAAACCCTATCACGGTCTACGCATCTATATCAACGATGGTGATGATAATTTTAAGGAGGCCTTTTTTCAGCATCAAAATGGGGCATATAAGGCAGTTCCCTATGATTTTGACAAAGATGGTGACCTAGACATTGCACTTGCTTCCTTCTTTCCCGATCTAATAGAAGCGCCGCAGGAAGGATTCATTTATATGGAGAACAAAACCGTGAACGATTCCATTGCATTTAGGTTGAGTACTTTTGCAGGGTCAGGTTCCGGAAGATGGCTTGTTATGGAGCCTACCGATGTGGATCAAAATAACTTTCCAGAATTGCTTTTAGGTTCATTTACCGGCATGGCAATCAATGGTGATAAAGATGGCAAAACCGCTAGCCAATTTGCCAAAAATTCGCCTACCTTGCTGTTGCTAAAGTTTGATTGAAATGCAGATACGGTTTACTATTTCCTTAATCCGTCGACAAGAAAAAGGGCCACTTAAAAAGCGGCCCCAAATTCAAACTAACTCAAAAAAAATACTAAAAATCAATCGCTACCAGACGATTGAGCCTTTAAATATTGTGCTACTCGGAAGCATGCCCGTAACCTTGTGTTATTAATCCCTTCGATTTTGAAAGAGTCTCAAACGGAATGGCTCTCATGTACCTAGGTGGTTCACCGGCTTGATAATATGAGTCTGGATAGCCTTTAAAAATATCAGAGGTATACTGACTTTCGTTGGCAACCATATTGGCTCCCCATGGTGTCATTTCATAACCATCGGCCTCGAGGGCTGCCGCTACTGGTCCATCGGGGTCGATATATTCATAAAGACCTCGAATGGCAAGGTTTACCTTGTCACTTTCTAGGGTGCTGATATAATCGGTCCAAAGGTCACTGGTTCCTCGCCAGCCGGGTACAAGTACCGGGTATGCAGGGTCGTCAATTGTAATATTCTGTGGTGTTTGGGTGGTTAAAAGATTTATGGATGTGTCAAAATCATCTTTATTGTTTACATACTTCGTCCAAACAAAGTTTGAAATAGTCATGCCTGTTTCAGGAAAGGTATAGAACCCATCACTCTTCAGACCTTCTACCATGGCAATTTGTCTGTCTCTCAAGCTTTTTATTCTCTCGGGCATTTGGCCATAAAGAGTCATGTCCCAACGAGTTTTGCCTTCTCCGGCCAGTTCTAGTTTTCGTTCAAAGGCAATGGCATCTAACAGTGATTGACCAGAAAGGCCTCCGATGTACCCATCTACCATTTCAGCTTGATCAGAAGGCCAAAAAGCACGGCTTCTCACCTTGGTCAAATAAGTCTTTGCCGTAGCTTCATCTCCAGTGGCAGCCGAAGCATACGCCAAGTCTAACATTACATCGGCCATACGCAATTGTTGCCAGTTACAGCCTGATTTTCTTTGGGCGTCGGTGAAGGGATCTTCAAAACGTGATTCGTCCAGTTTGTTCATTGCCAATCCCCCCTTTTCCCTACTTCCAGGTTCAAAATTTATCAAGCGTTCAGAGGCGGCACCCGAATTGGCCGTAATACATGCAGTAACATCTCTTCGTCTATCATTGGGTTGATAATCACCGTAATAAAAACTTGCATATATTCTAGCTTGCCCATAGTTTTTTGGAGGATATGCGTTTGATCCGCCACCACCCGATGGACGACCGAATGAATAGGGAAAATCTGAATTGAACCCGCGGGTATAGCCAGACTCATAAATGGATTCAGGGCTAATTTCCAAGTCCATTAGATATTGAAAATTACGTTGAAAGGGGTTGTCGAAACCAGCACCTCTATCATCTGATTCTATCAAACGTGCCGAACCGGGATTATTGACTACATTCAAATAGTGTTCCTTCGCTGTTTGCATATAAGATTGCCAATCGCTACGTCTAACATACTTGGCTTGCCAAGTAGAATTATCTATTCCGATTTGGTTGAAGGTTACGTTACCGTAATCGAAATCGGTTCTTCGTAATTGGTATCCGGCGGCATCAAATGCCAATCTGCCGATCAGGGCATCGACATAAGTACCTGAAAAACGTTCTGCATTAATACCACCTTCGCCCAAGCGGTACATCATAGGAACCACTTTTTTAAGGGCCGCAATCTCGTTGTCGTAAACCAAATCTCTAGAACTTAAACCTAAAGTGTCGGTTTGTGCGGTAGTTTTAATAGCATAATCGAAGTATGGAACGTCACCATAATACCGTACCAAAAGTTTGTAACATGTAGCCCGTGCTGCAACCGCCTCACCATAAATCTGAGTCCAAGCGCTAGGGGAACCCTTGGCCAGAGCTTGTTGATATTCATCTTTTTCTTCAATAGCCTCTATCATTATATTACACCTGTTGATAACGGTATAACACTCTTTCCAAGTTGTGGCCGAATTGCCATCGTTAATGTTAAATTCAGAGGCAAAAAGACCCTCAGGAATATGCCTGCCCTGTGAGGCATAGTTTTCAGGATGGCGTTCTGAGTCAGAACCTACCACTTCGGTTTCATAATAAAGCAAACGATCAAGATCGTACCATATTTCATAAATACCGGCCATCACTTTTTGTGCATCTTCTGCTGACGCGAAAACAAAGTCTTCATCAACACTAGAAGGAGCCGGAGCATCTAAAAACTCGTCTTCGCACGCCGTACCTACAACAATTAGGGCGATAGCGATGATATATATATACTTTTTCATAATTTATAAATGATTAAATTTTAAAATTCGATATTAACTCCTAAAGTAAAGGTTCTAGGTCTCGGGTATGATGCGTAATCTAGACCTGGAGTAGGGTAGAATCTACCATCATCTGGATCTGGATTGGGGTCTACATTGATTTCAGGATCAAACCCACTATAATTAGTTAAGGTGAATACATTAAATACGGAACCATAAATTCGAAGTTTGTTAAGGCCAATTCTGTTCGACTCAGGAATGGTATAGCCTAAAGTTAGGGTGTTCAGTCTCAGAAATGACCCGTCTTCGATTCCGAAAGTTGTATTGATACTACTTTCTGGATAAGGTAAAAAGGTGGTCGCATTGGTGTTTAGGGCATCCAGTGCGGCAGGTTCTACAACTTTCGTTAATTGCCCATCGATTACATCGTAGATTTTATAATGACCCGCTAATTCTTGAAATCTGTTTCTGAATAATCCGGCTTCTTTATTGCCCAAATAGGCCTCCACATGAGTAGCGTTGTATATGTCATTGCCGTAACTCCACACGAAATTCAGGCCAAAATCAAAGGCTTTGTAATTACCCGTCAAGCTAAAGCCTCCGGTGTGAACGGGGTTGGCATTACCAATAACACCAAGATCTTCTTCGTCGACTATACCATCGCCGTTACTATCTTTAACTTTCTGTACGCCTGGGTAAGCTGTCTGCTCTCCAGGCTTGTTACTAAATGTTCCGTAAATGTTAGGTAAAAGACCACTGGCATAATCTGGCACACCTTCTTTAAGGGTATAAATTTCTGTGCTTGGGTCGTAGTTGAAATCGTCGGTAGTATACCACCCATCATGTTCCCAGCCTCTATATAAACCTACGGGTTCGCCAACGGTAAGAAAGTAATCACCTGACCCGGGGGCATGACGTACTCCGCCAAAATTTGATTTATATTCACCATTGATACCTTCATCAAGTTCATCGACGTTGCCACGATTGAGGTTGAAATTAATGCTTCCGTTCAAATTGAAATTATCGGTGCTTACTAGACTTCCACTGAATGAAATTTCGATACCCTTATTACTAGTCGAACCAATATTGTCTTGCGTAAATTGAAAACCCGTAAGGTCTGATACCGGAGTTACAAGGAGTAGATCTTCAACCGTATTTTTATAAACCTCTACGGTTCCGGATAGCTTTGAATTGAACAGCGTAAAATCTAGACCGATATTTCTAGTTATGGTAGTTTCCCACTTTAAATTTGGGTTGGCTATCAGGCTAGATGCGGGCCTGTATTGTGGTTGTAGGGCTTCGTTAATCGAATAAGTTCCCGTAGTTGACGCCCAACTCTGCTTCCATAATTCTGCACTTATGGCATCGCTACCAACTGAGCCATAAGATAAGCGCAGCTTTAAATCATCTAACCATGAGGCATTCTGAAGAAATGATTCTTCAGAAATACGCCATGCAAAGGCAGCTGCAGGAAAATAACCCCAACGATTGCTTGGCGCAAATCTAGAAGAGCCATCGGCTCTAAAGGTAGCCGTCAACAAATATCGATCCATAAAGGAGTAGTTGGCACGACCAAAGTACGATTGTAGTCGGTTTGCGGGAGAAACATAAGTTGTATAAAAGTTTAAATCAGGAAAATCACTATTGGAATCACGCATGTTTGCCCACGCCCTTTCAGAGTCATAGGCCGATGGATACCTAACTCCAGTTGCTTCAACATATTCAGAACCACTATCAGCTACTTCCATACCTGCGAGAATGCTCAAACTGTGGTTGTCTCCCAGTCCTTGAACTTCATAATTCAAGGTGTTTACCAAGCGTAAGTTCCAGCCTTCACTGGCTCTGACCCGAGCATTGCCCCCGTCGGTCTGAACACCATCGGGAGTAAAATAGTTATTTACGTATGGGCCCGTCCATGTCTTGAGTTTACCCCAATTAGAACTAAGCCCAAGATCTGCCTTTGCCGTTAACCCATTAAAGATTTCCCATGACAGTGCCGTGTTAAGCACCAAAGACCTTGATATATCTTGATTCTCGGTGTCATTTAAAAGAGAAACAGGATTATAGGAATCTTGAAGAACTGAATTGTAGTCGCCCAATTGGGTATTGCTCGTAATATCGGAATCACCTAAAATATCAGATGTGTTGATAGGTCTGAACCAATAAGCATTATGGTTGCCATCGTTATTACCTTCGCTTTCTTGAACGAAACGGGCGTTCAATGAAAGATCGAGCTTATCGTTTATTTTTTGATCGAGCTTTAGCTGCAGGTTGGTTCTTTTGTAGTACGACCTAACTTTGTTGCCTTCTTGATCGATATGATTGAGTGATAATAGATATCTTGTATTTTCAGTGCCACTCGAGATATTTACATTATGGTTTTGCGAAATAGCGGAGTTGTATAACTCTTTGGTAAAATCTCGGCTTTCTACGTTTCGATAGTAATCGATTCCTGATGTGTTGCTTCCTTCAAACTGTCCGATTTTCCATAATCGCTCCCAAGCGTCGGAATACTGGTCGCCAATAGCTTTTCCGTAAGCCCAGTTGAACTGAATATAATCATAGCCATCCATTACAGGTATATACTCTGGTATGTAGCTGTATTGCGTATAACCGTCGTAAGAAACTGTTGTCTTGCCGATTTTGCCGCCTTTTGTGGTTACTATAATTACCCCATTGGCACCCCTTGCACCATAAATTGCCGTCGAAGAGGCATCTTTGAGCACATCAATGCTTTTAATTTGATTACCGGGAATGTTACTGATAGTACTAACGGGAAAGCCGTCAACGATAAATAATGGTTGGTTGCTTTGTGATATAGATCCGCCGCCTCTTACCCTAATGTTCACATCTGCTCCAGGTCTACCATCTTGTGTGGTAATTTGAACACCGGCCAATTTACCTTGTAGTGCTTGAGCCGCATCAGGCACTGGAACTCCAGCAATTTCAGATCCGGAAACTGAAGCGATGGAACCGGTGACATCTCTTCTTGTCGATGTACCATAGCCTACTACCACCACCTCGTCGAGTAAGCTGGCATCCTCGGTCATGGTAATATTAAAGTCGGTCTGTTGGCCTACGACAATTTCTTGGGGTTTATACCCGATATAGCTAAAAGTCAAAACATCATCGGTTTGGGCAGAAAGCGTAAAGTTGCCGTCAAAATCTGATGCAGTACCGGTCGTAGTTCCCTTTAAGATTACGGAAACTCCGGCCAATGGCACACCCGCCTCATCTGATATAGTGCCTGAAATAACTTTCTCTTGAGAGAAAGCTAATGTACTAATTAATAATGTGTTAATTAACACAAATGCACGCATTAATGAAATCCTCATAAGATTGGTAGTTTAATAATAGTTGAATGTAATCGATTGCATCAAATATATAAAAATTATGGTATTCACAATTACTTAACATAATTTTTTTTAATCCTGTGTTTTTTAAGGAGGTCATTGGAGTATTTATCAATGCATCGTGATTTGAATAATTTATTTGGGCGACAAAAGAGTCTCGTGCACGATTTTCAGTAAGTATTTATATTTCTTTAGCACTTCTTATGTGAAATAGAATCCTCATTAAATTGCTAAAAAAGCGTAAAAAAGATCTCTAAATGTAAAATCCCTTAATTTTTAAAGATTTATTTCAATAGAATTAAAAATATTTCAATATGTTTGTAATCGATTGCATTAGAAAAAGTCGCTTTTTCTTTATATGGATGAATAAAATATTGGGTGCGAAATAACAGTTGGTCAAATTGAATTTGATGCCAGAGTAAGAATAAAAATAGTTTCTTTAAGTTAGTTTAGTTTGAGGGTTTGGGAGAAGAAATTCTATCAAACCCTTTTTTAAACCAAAATGTCTAAATGAATTTATAGTATCTTTTAACTATAACCTAAAAACATATTTATATGGTCATGAACCAAAAACTTTTATTGGTAGTATTAGTAAGCTTATTAGGTGTCTGCTGTAAAGAAAAGTCGAAGGAAGAAAAATTGGACCAAGTTGTTGAAAGCAAACCGACTACTCAAAAAACCTATGCCGAAATATCAATAAAAGAAGGGGGGCAGTGGGAAGGCACCAAGTACATAGGCGAAAACCTGACATTCAAGAATGTCGATTACCTTAAAGCTCCAGATAGCCTTACCGATCATTCGTACTATGTGCGTTATGAAGGTCCTGGCTGGGAAAGTAACAAAGTGGGTTACCGTATTTATTTCGATTGGCGAAATGCCATTGATGTCTTCGGCAAGAAGGTTGATACCATGGTGCTGTCTAAAGTAGGTGTCGACAATTATGACTCTTATCACGAAGATAGTGCATGGGGCATGGATGTTTTGAAAGCTGGTAGCTCATTGGGAATTGGTTCTTACGGAAGATTTGACGGAGATAAAAATGTCGAACATTTTAAAGAAGTGGAGTCAAGAGATGTTCGAATTCGAAACTCTGAACAAGGTTCCGGAGTTACTATTAATTATTTAGGATGGACGGCCTTCGATGAGACTTTAGATTTAAAAACAGACCTTTTTATAGAACCTGATTCAAGAATGACCAAAGCCACATTAAGTCCTTCAAAGGCTATAGAGGGTCTATGTACCGGTATAGTCAAATTCGACGAAATAGAATTGATCGAAAAACAAAGCGAGAATGGTGATTGGGGCTATTTGGCCACGTATGGCGAACAAACCTTGGTGCCCGATAACTTGGGTATGGTCATATTCTACAAAACGGATAGGGTTGATAAGGTAGCAGAATCCGAACATGATCATTTATTGGTTTTCAAACCCTCTGAAGACCCCGTCACCTATTATTTTGCCGCTGCTTGGGAGAAAGAAAAAGACGGACTAAAATCGAAAGAAGAGTTCATAAATTATATTGATGATCGCTTGAATGAACTTGCTCGAACTCCTGAATAATAAATTATTTCTAACGACTAAACCTTATACGATGAAAAGACGAACAAGAACTTTAGTTTCAATTTTATCACTAATGGTAATCTCTGTTTCACTGGTCAATTGCAAAAGCGAAAAGAAAGAGGCTCAATCCGATAAATCGGTAGAAAAAATAGTTGCAGAAGATTTAAAATGGTCAGAGCGAATGGCGCTTTCGGAAATTCATAGATTTCCTGACCCGACACTTCTTGATTTTCAAGAAAAGTCACGCTGGAGTTATACTAACGGTTTAGTGTTGCAGGCCATGTCTAGGGTAGTCGAGAGTACGCCCAATGATAAAATTTCAGATTACATTTATGATTATGCCAATAGAATGGTAAAGGAAGATGGTACTATCAATACCTATAAGTTGAGCAATTATAATCTTGATATGATCAAATCAGGTGATGTGCTTTTTTACCTGAATCAGAAAAAGGAAGAGCCTAGGTTTAAAATGGCTATGGATACCCTTCATCAACAGTTGGTTGATCAACCAGTGGTTTCTGAAGGTGGATATTGGCATAAAAAAAGATATCCTCACCAAATGTGGTTAGATGGTCTCTATATGGCTGAACCTTTTCATGCAAAGTATGCCACCCATTTTATGGACGATGATGAGGCCAAAACAACCATAGACAAGATTGTACTACAATTCGATCTTATTGAAAAGCACAGTAGAGACCCTGAGACCGGACTCTATTTTCACGGATGGGATGAAAGCAAAGAACAGCGCTGGGCGAATAAAGAAACAGGTCTCTCTGAACATTTTTGGTCGCGGGGCATGGGTTGGTACGGAATGGCTTTGGTTGATATTATAGAACTGCTTCCCGACGACCATCCAGGAAAGGAAAGAATCAAGGGCTATCTCAATCAATATGCCGAGGCCATCATTAAATATCAAGACGATACAGGAACTTGGTATCAAGTTCTTGATTTGCCCGATCGTGAGGGCAATTATTTAGAGGCAACAGGCACCTGTATGTTTACCTATACCTTGGCAAAGGGAGTAAATAAAGGCTATTTGCCCGAAAAATTTATGCAACATGCAAAGAAAAGTTATGAAGGTATTTTGACGGAATTCATAAGTGTTGAAGACAACGGGGTAGTAAACCTGAACCGTTGTTGCGGGGTGGCCGGTCTTGGTGGTGATCCTTATAGAGACGGTTCTTTTGACTATTATGTGAACGAAATTATACGATCGAACGACCCTAAGGGTACCGGTCCTTTTATGATGGCTTCCTTAGCGCTTGACCGTTAAAATTCAGATTCGAATATGATTGATCCGTTGTATATAATTCTGATAGGTACGGCAACGGTTTTGTTCTGTATTATAAAGTTAAAGCTACACGCTGCGGTCTCTTTACTATTGGCCGCCTTGGTCACCGCTTTTTTGACATCCCCTGAACAGGTAATGGCCTTTGCGGGCAGTCAGGGTATGGGCGAAAAAGAGACTCAAGTTTTGGTCAATATGAGTTTGGGCAAGAGGTTGGCGGCAGCTTTTGGTAATACAAGTGGTAAAATAGGTATTCTTATTGCTTTGGCCTCGATTATTGGCACTGCGCTCATGAGAAGTGGCGGGGCGGAGCGTATAATTAGGGCACTTCTAAAGCTTTTCGGCAAAAAAAACACGTCAATCGCACTACTCACTGGCAGCTTTACACTGGCGATTCCCGTATTTTTTGATACGGTCTTTTATTTGATGATTCCTTTGGTCAAATCGGTGGGCGTTAGAAGTTCAAAGCAGTTTGGCCTCTACCTGATGACTATTATAGCTGGTGGGGTTATGGCGCATTCTTTGATTCCGCCCACGCCTGGTCCTCTTTTTGTGGCCGAGGAAATGGGAATTGATTTGGGTGCCATGATTATTGGCGGACTCTGTGTGGGTGCCATTACTGTAGTCTGTGGATATTTTTATGCCCTTTGGGCCAATAGAAAGTGGGATCTGCCCATGCGCGATACCCCCGACATAACCATTAATGACTTAAAGCAATTTTCTGAAAAAAAGCAAGAAGAACTCCCTTCATTATGGCTCTCGTCATTACCTGTTGTTCTTCCCATTATCTTGATTACCGGTAATACCTTTTCGAAAATGGCCTTGGAGGCTGCCGGAGACAATGCAAGCGATGTTCAACGTACAATAGCAAATCTCTTTTCCACTTTGGGTGATGCCAATATTGCCTTGTTGATATCAACCCTGATCGTAATGTACGTATTGTGGAAACGATTAAAAGATATCGACCTGTTCAAAAAATTTATTTTCGAGGCATTGAGCAGTGCTGGCATGATTATTTTGATTACCTCGTGCGGAGGTGCCTTCGGGCAAATGCTCCAACAGACCGGTATTGGCATACGAGTCGGTGAGCTGGCGGCCAATTATCAAATGGCAGTACTGCCTTTGGCATTTTTCATTTCCGCAGGTGTTCGAACTGCACAGGGTTCGGCCACTGTAGCTATGGTTACCGCTATTGGTGTAATTGGCGGTTTGGCCCAAGCAGATTTGGCATTTCACCCCGTTTACATTGCCTTGGCTATAGGCTGTGGGTCGAAAGTTTTCGCTTGGATGAACGACAGTGCATTTTGGATCATCACCAAAATGAGCGGTATGGAAGAAAAAGAGACCATACGATACTTTTCCTTTTTGCTTTTGGTTATGGGCTTTTCTGGTCTAATCGCGGTCATGTTATTGTCAAAACTCTTACCTTTTGTCTAAATGGCCGAAAAGGGAAACATCTTAATCAAATCATCAGCAATTGACAATGTCGGCATCGTTGTCGATTCCCAAGGGTTAAAGAAGGATTCTATAATTAATGACGGCCCAACTTTGGTCGAAAATGTACCTATGGGCCATAAGGTGGCTCTACAAGACATAAACAAAGGAGATGCTATCACAAGATATGGGCAGACCATAGCATATGCGGCCCAAGACTTAAAAAAAGGCCAATGGGTGAACGAGCTGAATATTAGTCTGCCTGAACCACCGTCACTTGATTTAATTTCGATTACAGAAAACACTTTTGAAGAGCAAGAAGAACTTACCGGTTATACTTTTGAGGGCTTCTTAAACGACGATGGCTCTGTAGGTACCAAGAATGTACTTGGCATAACTACTAGTGTTCAATGCGTGGCAGGGCTAGTGGAGTATGTAGTCCGAAAGATTCAGAAAGAGCTCCTTCCAAAATATCCAAATGTCGATGACGTTGTCGGGCTAACACATTCTTATGGGTGCGGAGTGGCGATTGACGCACCGGCAGCCATCATACCGATTCGAACGATACAGAATATTGCCAAAAATCCAAACTTCGGCGGTGAAGTAATGGTCATCGGTTTGGGTTGTGAAAAGCTTCGACCGGAGACGCTTCTTCCTGAAATACAGAAAGACAACAGTGAGAACGATATTATCTACATGCAGGATAAAAAATTCTACGGATTTATGGAAATGGTCGAAGGTGCGATAGCCTTGGCCGAAAAACATCTTAAAAAATTGAATGCCCGAAAGCGGGTCACCCGCCCTGCCTCTGATTTGGTCGTGGGCATGCAATGCGGCGGTAGTGATGCTTTTTCGGGTCTTACCGCGAACCCTGTAGCGGGCTTTGCTTCCGATTTAATTGTCAGGGCAGGGGGTAGCGTCATGTTTTCTGAGGTTACCGAGGTACGTGATGCTGTTCATTTATTGGTTCCTAGAACTACTCATACAGAGGTGAGTCGCTCACTTTTGAACGAAATGAAATGGTACGATGATTATTTGAATGCCGGTCATGCAGATCGTAGTGCGAATACAACACCAGGTAACAAAAGGGGAGGGTTGAGTACCATTGTAGAAAAATCGTTGGGTTCCATAGCCAAATCAGGCACTAGCCCTATTGTCGGGGTGATTCCTCCCGGAGGGCGTATAGAGAACAAAGGCTTAAATTTTGCCGCTACCCCTGCGGGAGATTTTGTCTGCGGAACTTTACAATTGGCCGCGGGTATGAATATGCATGTTTTTATGACCGGTCGGGGTACCCCTTATGGGCTTTCAATGGTCCCGGTAGTAAAGGTAGGTTCGAATACCGAGCTAAGTGAAAGATGGTATGATCTTATTGATTTTGATGCAGGTAAAGTAGCTACGGGCGATGCCACTATAGAAGAATTGGGTTGGCAATTGTTCCAGTTCATTTTAGATGTGGCCAGTGGAAAAAAAATGGTGGCTTGTGACCAACTGGGCATACATAATGATTTGGTGCTGTTCAATCCCGGTCCGTTAACCTAATAAAAATAATACTGAGAATATGGATTTTGAAAAAGTAAAGAGTGCCTTGGGAGACGGACTGTTGTCTTTTCCCATCACTGATATGAATGATAAGGGAGAATTTGATGCCCCAAGCTATACCGACAGAATCAAGTGGTTCGTTCAGTATGACGTGTCCGCTGTTTTTGTGGCCGGCGGAACAGGGGAGTTTTTTTCCTTATCCAAAGAGGAATACAAAGAGATTGTAACCATAGCAGCAAGTGAAGTAAACGGTAAGGTACCTGTGCTATCAAGTGTGGGCAGAAGTATTCCTGAAGCCATAGAATTTGCTAAAATAGCTGAAGAAGCTGGTATCGACGGTCTTCTTTTGATGCCTCCCTATTTGACCGGATGCCCTGAAGATGGGCTGATTACTTATGCAAAGACCATAATGCAAAATACAAAGTTGCCCGTGGTTTATTATAATAGGGCGAATGGAATTCTATCTAGCAAAGCCGTTGCAAAATTGGCGAGTGAATGTCCGAATTTTATAGGTTTAAAAGACGGTACGGGCAACATGCAAGACTTAAATGATACGATAAAAACGGTAGGTGATCGCCTTACCTATATTGGAGGGGTGCCTACTGCAGAAATAATTTCGGAGGCCTATCTGTCGATTGGGGTGAACACCTATTCTTCAGCGGTATTCAATTTTGTTCCTGAAATGGCGCTATCTTACTATAAGGCCCTTAGAGCAGGTGACCACAACAAGGTAAAAGAAATTTTGACCACTTTTTTTATCCCCTTTATCAGATTGCGTAGTAAAAAATCAGGTTATGCGGTTAGCCTGATCAAAGCCGGAGCCAATTTAATCGGTAAACCTGCAGGTAATGTACGGGCACCGTTAGAAATGCCCACAGAAGCAGAAATCGAGGAGCTGAGATTAATGATTGAAAAAGCTAAATCATTGGTATAAAATGAAGTTTACTTTTCAATCTCTTCTTTGTGTATTTCTGGTATTCAGCTCTGTGGTTCATGGGCAAGAACAATCGACCAAAAAGATTGACATTTATAATATGACGGTTGCCCTAGACGGATCAGGTGATTTTACATCTATTCAAGAGGCAATCAATAGTGCCAAGGGTTTTCCTGATAAAAGGGTTACTATTAAGGTGCGTAATGGTGTTTACAAAGAAAAAATTGAAGTTTACGAATGGAACAATAGAATGAGTATCATTGGGGAAGACCGAGAGAAGACAATTATTACCTATAATGACTATTTTGACAAGCTAGGTGTTGGTCGCAACAGTACTTTTCACACGCCCACTTTATTGGTTCAAGGGAATGATTTTTATGCTGCCAACCTAACCATTGAGAATACTGCGGGCGAAGTTGGCCAAGCTGTAGCTCTGGCAGTAAATGCCAACCGAATTTTTGTCGAGAATTGTAACATTACAGGAAATCAAGATACGCTCTATGTGACGGGAGAAGGCTTCAAACAGTTTTACAAAAACTGCTATATTGAGGGAACAACCGATTTTATTTTCGGTCAGGCGACCGCTCTTTTTCAAGATTGTACTCTTCATAGTAAATCAAATTCTTATATCACAGCGGCTTCGACACCTCAAAATGAAGAGTTCGGATACGTTCTTAAAAACTGTAAGTTGACCGCTGCGGAAGGTGTAGATTCTGTGTTTTTAGGAAGACCTTGGCGAACCTATGCTAAAACAGTTTTCATCGAATGTCATATGGGAGAACATATTGTTCCCTCGGGGTGGGATAATTGGTCGAACCAAGAAGCTGAAAAACAATCGTATTATGCTGAATATAAAGGTTCGGGCCCTGGTTTCAGACCAAAAAGTCGTGTCGAGTGGTCGCATCAGTTAAGTGAAAATCAAGCTAGGGATTATATTAAAAAAAATATATTGAATGATAGAAAAGATGTTGGTGACCCATGGTATTCTAAATTCGAGTAAAATGAAAATTCAAATCGTTCTGCTTTTAATGTTGCTTGGGGCTTGGCCAACCATAGCTCAAGACACCACCATTTATTGCATTGGCGATTCGACGATGTCAGATAAAAAAGAGCCTGAAAAGAACCCTGAGCACGGGTGGGCGCAAGTGCTAGCCCACTTTTTTACCGAAAAGGTCAAAATAGATAATAGGGCCAAGAACGGGAGGAGCTCCAAAAGTTTCATTTCCGAAAAAAGATGGGATTCTGTACATACTTCCCTGAAAGCGGGAGACTATGTATTCATACAATTCGGCCATAATGATCAAAAATTTAAAGATTCCAGTAGATTTACCAATCCCCATACAACATACAGGCATAATTTAATTCGTTTTGTAAAGGAGACCAGAGCGAAAGGTGCCACCGCGATTCTTTTTACATCGATAGTCCGCAGAAACTTTAATGAATTTGGCACTCTTGTCGATACCCATGGCGATTACCCTGTTGTGACCAGAATGGTGGCCAAAGAGTACGACGTGCCCTTGGTCGATTTAGAATATTTGACAGAGATTCTTGAAACTTCATATGGGCCTGAGGCATCCAAGAAGTTGCATTTGCATTTCGAAGAGGGTGAGCACCCTTATTATCCAGAAGGTATACAAGATAACACCCACCTTTCTAAAAAGGGAGCTTTGTTGGTCGCTGAATTGGCGGTTAAAGAGATTAAGTCGTTTGAACTGCCTTTGTCTAAATTGATTGGTTTATGAGGTATTTGACTTTTTTGTTAATAGGTTTTCTGATTGCTTTTCCAAAGCAATCAAACTCACAAATAAATGTAGATGAAGATTCGATAATCTCTGAAATAGAACGTCGGATTTCATTACCGGAAATTCCCGATTATTCGGTGTCAATTACCCAGTTTGGTGCTAAAGGCGATTCGCTCACAGATTGTAAACGAGCTTTTGATAAGGCATTAAAACATTTGAACAAGAAGAATGGGGGCACCCTTGTAGTACCATCGGGTACATATATGGTAAACGGCCCTATACATTTAATAAGCAACCTCAATTTACATTTAGAAAAGGGGGCTAATATAAGATTTGGCGATAACCCTGAAGATTATTTACCTATGGTGAAAACTAGTTGGGAGGGCACTATTCTTTATAATTACAGTCCTTTGGTATATGCGAGGGGCAAAAGCAATATTTCTATTACTGGGGAAGGCGTAATTGATGGAGAGGGTCACAAAACATGGGCAGAATGGAAGCCAAAGGAAAACGCTGATAAACTATTAAGTAGAGAATTTAACCATTCGGGAAAGCCCATAACAGAAAGAAAGTTTGGTGAAGGTCATTTTTTAAGGCCCCAATTGGTTCAGTTCTTTGACTGCAAGAATATTTTGTTAGAAGGTGTTCGTTTCGAAGATTCGCCCTTTTGGTGTGTACATCTCTTGCGTTCGAATAATATTACCATAAGGGCTATTTCTTATGATGCACATAATAAGAACAATGATGGTATTGATCTAGAATACTCTAGTGATGTACTTATTGAGAATGTCGATTTTAATAATGCCGATGATAATATAGCCATTAAGGCAGGGCGAGACCACGAAGGCAGGTCGAACGCAAAAACACCTTCTGAAAATATCATCATTAGAAATAATAGGTTCAAAGGTTTGCATGCCTTGGTAATCGGTAGTGAAATGTCGGCCGGGGTAAGAAATGTATTTGTAGAGAACAATCAAGCGAGTGGTTACCTAAAGCGGGGTATTTATTTCAAGACCAATTCTGATCGTGGGGGGTATATCAAAGATATATTTATCAATGATCTACAATTGGGTCAAGTGGAAGATGCACTATTTATGACCGCCAATTATCATGGAGAAGGTAGTGGCTCATATCCTTCAAAAATATCTGATATTACAATTTCAAATGTTACCTGTGAAAGTGTTAGCAATACGGGCATTGTAATAGAAGGTTTTAAAGGCAGTAAGGTAGAAAATGTTTTGCTTGATTCAATCACGATCAAATCAGCTAAAAACGGATTAACGCTCACTAATACCAAGAATGTCGAGTTTAATGAAGTGGTTATTGGTGAAAAGGCGGGAACTCCCAGTTCTGTAAAATAAACCTATCTGAATTATGCTCAGTAAAAACAAACTTCGAATTCCATTGGTGGCTTTATGCAGCTTATTGTTTTGTACAGGTCAATCGCAATCTTTGAAGGGTGTTACCGGCATTAAAGACACTTCGTATACTACCGCTTCAGCTTTTGCGAAAGATGTGGTCCATCATCCGGAGATAGAGGTGGTGAAAGAGTTCAAATTCGAAACGGTAAAAGAAGAACGGAACATAACTTATACAACGATAGGAAACCGAGAGTTAAAACTTGATGTTTTTAAAAATGTCATAAGTGAAAATTTGGGTGTGGCGGTTATCATAATTCATGGGGGGGGATGGCGTTCCGGTGACCGTTCACAACATTACCCCATGGCCCAAAAGTTAGCCAGTTTGGGCTATGTTTGTTTTACACCCGAGTATCGTCTGTCGACTGAAGCATTATTTCCTGCCGCTATTTATGACCTTAAGGCCGCTGTTCGCTGGGTTAGAACTCATGCTGAGAAGTTCAAGTTTTCCCCAAAACAAATCGTGGTTTGTGGTTTTTCTGCAGGAGGCGAATTAGCTGCCTTTCTAGGAACAACTGGTAATATGCCCTTGTTTGAAGGTAATACAGAATCAGCGAAGCCAAATTCGCAAGTGAATGCGGTCATCGACATCGACGGCACTTTGTCTTTTGTACACCCAGAAAGTGGTGAGGGTGATGATAGCAAACGTACCTCTGCGGCTACCTATTGGTTCGGATATTCAAAAAAGGAAAAACCTATTTTATGGCAGGCTGCCTCACCTTTAGCGTATACCGGCCCTGAAACTCCCCCGACATTATTCATTAATAGTTCTGTTGACCGTATGCATGCCGGGCGCAACGATTACATTAAAATATTAAATGAACAATCCACCTATTCAAAGGTGGTCGATTTTAAAGAAGCACCTCACTCGTTTATTCTGTATCAGCCTTGGTTCGACCCTTCTATCAAAGCCATGGATGATTTCATGAAAGAGGTTTTTGAATAATAGCGTAATACTATCGATTTTTTTTAAAAGCTTTCAGGGAGAGTTTACCTTCTTGGGGCCATTTACCTTCAATAATAGCTTGTTCCGCCAGTTTCGAAGGGTCGAGAACCACATGTTTGATGCGGTCTCGATGCCAAGTATATACAATATGAACCAAACCATCTTCAGTCTGAATTACCGAAGGATAAGAAAATTGTTTGCCAGGTTCGTTAAGGTATTCAAGAATAGCACTGGCACTCCAATCCTTACCATTATTACTCAAGGCAACATTCAATATGCCCCGCCCTTTATGGCCCATACCTTCTTGGTTTCTGGTAGAATGGTTGTAAACTAATAAATGTCGACCATTTTTTAGCGTTATTCCATCTAACCCAGAATTGTTATTGGGTAGGTTACTAGCTCCTAATGCCGACCATGTAAGACCGCCATCATTTGACCAGCTTTCGGCGATAAATTTTGATTCTGATCGGGTGCGTGCCAGTAATTGTATTCGGTCATCGGAATGAACTAGAAGAGTCGGCTGAATGGCACCAATTTTTGCCTCTGGATTTAGGGGCCCTATGTGCTTCCAGCTTTCGCCCTCATCGGTACTACGTTCAATATGTACGCGCCAGCCGTGTTCGTCTTCTGTGCTAGAAGGAGATAAAATGGTGCCGTCGTTAAGCCGTATGGGTTTGTTTTTTATGGCGCCCAAAAGCGGAGCATCTAATTTTTGGGCGGAGCTCCAAGTGCTTCCGCCATCCATTGAGGTCTTTAGCCGCCCTTGAAATTGTTTGTCTTTAATCACTTTGTAGAGTAAGAATAATTTTTCATTCTTGTTCATAAATAGCACTGGGTTGCCGGTGGCCTTCCTATCCCCATCGGGTTCGACACCATCGGCTACGCTAACAGGTTTAGTCCATTTTCCATTTATAGGCTTTCGCGTAATGTAAATCTCTACATCGGGGGCGGCCTCACGGGATCCCGCAAAAAAAGTACATAGAAGCTCTCCATTAGAGAGTTCTACTACCGATGCGGAATGACAAGATTTGAACAATGGTGAGTTGATGAAAACATATTCTGAAACCACCATGGCCTGTTCATGTGCCGAGGATTTCTCTTGACACCATAGGTTCGAAATAAAAAGAATCAAAACGCTAATGGCAATAGATTTCATATCAAAATTATATTCAAGGCGGTAATTCAGGTAAGAAAGGGTGCGGCTATTCGAGCCATTTCCAACGTTCTGCCCAGTCCATTAAAAATGCTTTTCTATGTTTGGCAACAGTTTTAGCACCTTGTTGAACCCCCATGAAGAGTTTCTTTTCTGTACGGTCTCCGTACCAATTGTCACCCAGGGTATAATCATCGGGTGAAGATTTTCCAGGCCACGGTGTGATACTGGCATACTGTCCGGTAAGTCCGTCTAATTCTGCAATTTCGCTCGTGGTGGTATAGGTTGCTGTTTCAGGCTTTTTAGATGAATATTTTGCGGCATAGGTGCCATTGCCAATATAATACCCGTTCCATACTTGACCCGAAATCTCAATATTGAAGCAGACTGAATCCTGTGGAATATCTTTTTCCGGTCCTTCAAATTGCCATTCAATTACATCATAGGCCGCTATGGTATCATGGGCCGTGCTTTGGTTTTTAAAAATTGACCTGGTACTTCTGTTTATTTTCGTAAAACTACCTCCCCAACTCTCGCCTAAAGGGTCATTGGGGTCACCGTTCATCACGTAGGCCAGTGATGGTGTATCTCCCATTTTTATCTCCCCATCGTAATAGTTTACAAAATCTTTTCCCATATGACCGCGCCCTTCGATGAAGTTTTTGTAATAGTTCTTGGCATTTATATTTTTTGGCGAACCATCATCTATAAACCAACCACGGTAGGTTGCGTTGGCCTCGATTATCCATAGGTCGGGGTGTTTTTCGGCGATATACGAATAGGCGTTTACACCCCATTTTTTATTCGGACCACCAATCCAATAGACCCGAATGTTTTCTTTTATTTCTGGCGCATCGTGAAGCGCTTGGGCAACATCTTCTAACCCTCCCCAAACCAAGACCCACAAAGGCTGGTCGCTTGGTGTTTTTGCGCATTTGATAATCCAATCAGAGCCTTCGGTAGAGGTTTCGTAGCCTTTATAAGGTGATACTCCTATTGCACCTTGTTTACAAACAGCTCTTAATGAATCAGGGTGCGTCAACTCATTGGCATGTTTTTTAAGTTTGGGCAAATCTTTTTCATAGAGGTCGATGATGTCCAAAAAATCTTTTTTTCGGCCTGGGCCATAGGGCGAAGCAACTAATCCTTCAATGGAAACGGCATCGGAGTACATTAATAAATGAATCATTGATTGAAAATCATCTGGGTCTGTACCGCCTATATCACTGCTTATGAGAACTCTTGGCTTTGTTTTTTCTTGGGCTGTAGAATTACAGCTCATTATGAAAAAGCTTATGGTCAATAGTATAAAAATTCTTTTTCCGGCGCATTGTGCTTGGTAATCGAAACGCATGATTAAAGTCATAATTAAAATTAGTTGGAAGAGGTAAATTTCAAATCTATAAAAAAAGAAAGTAAACGAAAGTTAAAAAAGAAAAAATTCGTAAATTATGTTTGCAAAATTAGAAGTTACCCTTATTTTTGACAGATATGGTATTGGTAATAAAACTGTTATAAATTTAAAGATTTATAGGATTTTCAGGCCAATTGTTAACGAAGTGCGGTATTGGGCTTATTAGATTACATGTATTTTGGGGCTCAATTGTCAAATTTAATTCTCAACAAATATGATTTCTATTTTGCAAAGATTTAAAAAGGTGGTGTTGTCTCTATTAGTGATAACCCTAAGTATGGTGTTTACGGCAACCTTATACGCCCAAGAAAAGGAAAGAATAGTGGTTTTGACCGATATTGAGAACGAGCCCGATGATGCCATGTCACTGGTTCGTTACTTAACCTATTCCAACCAATGGGATACGGAAGGGATCATTGCAACAACTTCTATACATCAGCAAAATGAAATTGCGACTTGGCGCATACTAGAAATATTGGATGCCTATGAAAAGGTTCAGCCAAACCTACTGAAACACGAAAAGGACTACCCCACTGCAAAATATTTACGCTCTGTTGTTAAGGAGGGTAGAAAGGATTATGGAATGAACGCCGTTGGGGAAGGAATGGATTCTGAAGGGTCTGACCATATTATAGAAGTGGTAGATAAAGAAGATTCTCATCCCGTTTGGGTATTGGTGTGGGGAGGCCCGAATTGTCTGGCACAAGCTCTATGGAAGGTGAAAAATACACGAAGCCCTGAAGAAGTGGCTAAATTCGTTTCTAAAATAAGGGTATATACCATTTCGGATCAAGATGATAGTGGTCCTTGGCTTAGAAAGACATTTCCTAAGTTGTTTTATATCGCTAGCCCTGGTTTTCATGGATATGGGGGGTATCATATGGCCACGTGGACGGGTATTAGCGGAGACAAATTTCACGGTCGGTTCGCAGGTGGTAATTTTGAAATAGTCGATAATCCGTGGTTAGATGAGCATATAAGAAGTAAGGGTCCGTTAGGAGCTGAATATCCTCATATGGATTATTTAATGGAAGGCGATTCACCAAGCTTCATGCATTTGATAGATGTTGGCCTGGGTAACCCGGAAAAACCAGATTGGGGAGGCTGGGGAGGTAGGTACGAGCACTACCGGCCTAGAACGGAAAAATGGTTCATAGAGCCAGAAACAAGACCTCTTTGGACCAACGCGCGCGATGAGGTATTTGGTGAAGACGGCAGTTGGCATACCAGTAATTACGCAACCATTTTTCGTTGGAGAGAGGCGTATCAAAACGATTTTGTAGCAAGAATGGATTGGACTATCAAACCCTACGAAGAAACGAACCACCCACCGGTACCTGAATTGGCCCATTCGAATCAAGTGACCGCCGAACTGGGTGGCCGAGTTGAATTGAGCGCTGAAGGTTCTACAGACCCCGATGGTGACCAACTCTCTTATGAGTGGTTTCATTATGATGAGCCGGGCACATTTACTATATCGAATGGTAGAACAGGTAATCCTCTTAAAATAGATGATTCAGATCAGGTCAAGGCTTCGTTTACCATACCTGAAAATGCAGGAAGAGCTGGCACCCTTCACATTGTTTTGGCGGTCACCGATAATGGGGTGCCCGCACTTACGCGATATAAAAGGGTTGTAATCAATGTTGAACCTAAAAAGTAATTGAGATTCGTAAAAAATAATTAATTGTAAAGTTTCCGCCCGTATAAAATAAAAATGTTGGTGGATACTGTTGGTTTTGTTCAAGATAATGCGATATGCTGATGTGTAAGTCTCATTGAATAATAGCTTATCAACTTTAAAGAAGGTAGGTCAGTCGGTGGCAAAACATTAAGTATGACCAAGCCTTTTAAGGTTCAGAGAAGGTTGAGAATTGCAAGGTGTGATTTTCAATTAGCATGACAGCGGAAAGACCATTCTAATTTGAAATACGGAAAATAATGTGGCTTGAGTCACCCAACACTGGCTTGTAAAATAGTAAATTATAATATGATCGAAATTTAAAAAATGAAAGTGAATCATAAAGAGGGTCGACTAAGTCTGTTTATACTGTTATTTCTAATACTGTCAACGACTTTTGCTTTAGGGCAAGATAAAAATAGACTAGTGGTACTGACCGATATAGGGGGCGACCCCGATGACCAAATGTCACTGGTGCGATTGTTGGTCTATGCGAACCACTTCGATATAGAAGGTTTGATCGCAACGCCACATGGTGGGGAGAATTTTGTTGAACCTCAATATATAGAAAGTATCGTAAAAGCCTATGGCCAAGTTCGTAATAACTTAGAATTGCATGAGCCGGATTACCCAACTGAAAAAGAATTGCTAAATGTAATTGCCAAGAGCGTTAATTCAGACGATATGAAGTCTGTTGGCGGCAGTAACGACTCGTCCGGTTCAGAATTGCTCATTGCTGCTGTCGATAAGAATGATGAGCGGCCGCTTTGGGTAACGGTCTGGGGTGGCCCGAGCGTATTGGCGCATGCATTGTGGAAAGTGAGAGAAACCCGGTCTACAGAAGAGTTGAATGAATTTGTGTCTAAGCTTCGGGTATATGCCATTTCTGATCAAGACAATACTGGCCCGTGGATTCGTAAAGAGTTCCCTAATCTTTTCTATATAGTTACGCCCGGGGTGAATGTTGGGGGCGGCTTTCACCACGCTACATGGATCGCCATTGGGGGTGATAAATTCCATGGCCGTTTTGGCGGAGCTGATTTTTCACTTGTTACCAATGAGTGGTTAGATGAAAACGTTCGAAACGAGGGCCCGTTGGGGGCCAAATACCCCCGTTGGAAATTCATGATGGAAGGTGATACACCATCATTTTTTAATCTTATAAACAATGGCCTGAGCAATCCCGAGCGACCAGATTGGGGTGGTTGGGGCGGTCGCTATGAGCTATATACCCCAAAAACCGAAAAATGGTTTTTAGAGCCGGAAACCCGTCCGATTTGGACAAATGTGCAAGATGAGGTGTTGGGCAATGATGGAGAGTGGCATACTACCAATCATGCTACGATTTGGCGCTGGAGAGAAGCGTATCAAAATGATTTTTCCGCTCGAATGGATTGGACAGTGAAGCCATATGCCGAAGCAAATCATCCCCCAGAAGTTATTTTAGATCATTCGGATTATATAGTAGCCAAACCAGGCGAAAAAATTAATCTCAGTGCCACCAAGACCTTTGATCCCGATGGTGATGAACTTAGCTATAAATGGTTTTGCTACGAAGAGCCGGGTACACGCAGTATGTCAAACTCGACCACTGGTATAAAGCATACCATACACGATTCAGATAAATCTCAGGCTTGGCTAAAAGTAAAAACAAGTAGGGTAATGCCTCCGGGAACAGGTACTATGCATATTATACTAGCGGTTACAGACCATGGTTCGCCAAACCTGACGCGATACAAGCGAATCATTATAGATGTAGTGGAATAAGTATGAAAACTTAAAATTAATAAAATGAAGGTGTTCAGCTTTATAAGGTTGGTTTTTTTGCTCGGCTTCAATGTTATAATCGGGCAACAACTTGCTTTTCCGGGGGCAGAAGGTTTCGGGGCATATGCGAAGGGCGGTAGAGGGGGCAAGGTAATTTATGTTACAAATTTAGAAGATTCTGGCGAGGGAAGTCTTCGCTGGGCCGTTGAACAAAAAGGTGCAAGAACGGTGGTGTTCGCTGTCTCGGGGATTATCGACTTGAATAAAAGATTGGTAGTGGAAAATCCGAATATAACCATTGCCGGGCAAACAGCCCCTGGTGATGGTATATGTCTCAGGGGAGAAACATTGCTGATCGCTACAGACGATGTGGTGGTACGCCATTTGAGAGTTCGATTGGGCGATGGTATGCATGGTCAAGGTAGTCTGCAGGGCAAAGATGCCATTAGCATTTCTAAAGGAAAAAATATCATAGTAGACCATTGTTCGGCGAGCTGGAGCTTAGATGAGGTGCTTTCAGCATCGACCCGAGAACCTACCCTTACCAATGTTACGGTGCAATGGTGTTTTATTACTGAAGGTTTGAACCCCAGTAATCATGGTTACGGGTCATTGATACGCGGTACTGGGGGAGCCAAATACAGTTTTCTTAAGAATCTTTATGCACATCACAGACGACGAAGTCCGCGACCCGGCAACTACAATTCAAACCCTTACACAGAAGACCCCGAGGGCTTGTTGCTTGATTTTAGAAATAATGTCATCTATAATTGGGATGGCGGCTATGCCGGGTACAATGCCGATAGCATTAGCGTTACAAAATTGAATTACGTAGGCAACTACCTCGTGCCTGGTTTCAATTCAGAAAACAATGGAATCGCATATTCCACGGGTTCGCCTTATAACAAATCATATTTTATAGAAAATTACTATGCGGACGCTAAACCAGCAGATCAGTGGGGTTTAGTGTCTTTTAATGATTCATGGACGGAAACTAATATTCAAGAATATAAGCAGGTTAAGCCCTTTGAGACAGGTTTGATAACGACCTTGAGCGCTCCGGAAGCTTTCAGAAAAGTGCTTGAGTCTGGGGGAGCGACCTTGCCCAAGAGAGATACCGTTGATATGAGAATAGTGAGCGATGTAAAAAATAATACGGGTCAAATCATCAAGACTCAGGAAGATGTAGGTGGTTGGCCTATTTTAGATTCAGTTGCTCCTCCTTTAGATACGGACAAAGATGGCATGCCCGATACATGGGAGAATAACAATGGACTTAGCCCAAACATGGCCGATGATGGTAATCAGCTCAGCAAAGATGGTTATACCATGCTCGAAGTATATTTGAATGGTTTATAAGCAAGTTTTCATCTTATTTATGAGTGCATGAGCCCCACTTTAAATACTTGCCTTAGCTGTTTAGTCCCATGTAAAAGCCTTTCAACATTTTCTATTTCAAACAAATTTCGAAGAACCTCATAAGTATACAGGTGTAAAATCGTAAGAAACATTATCTTTTGAAAATCTTATAATGGTATATACGGGTTTTGACTGTAATATTAATCCTTAATTGTATCATTTTAAGAAGCAAAATTTATCGTTTGTTTTTTTAATTTACGAATTTTTACTTTTATATTTGAATTATGGCATTATTGGCAACGAAAAGAAGGGAGAAAATTATTGAATTCCTTAAAGAAGATGGTTCGGCGAAGGTTATAGACCTAGCAAAACTTTTTAAAGTCACAGAGGTGACCATCCGTCAAGATTTAGAAAAACTAGAGAATCAGGGGCTTATTATAAGGGAGCACGGCGGAGCTTTCTTGAAAGATATGGGCGATAAGGTCAAGAGCTTCTCACTAGTACATCAAGAAAATCTAGAGCTTAAAGAAACCATCGCGATTAAATGTCTCGATTTTATTGAAAGTGGTGATACGATTATTTTAGATTCGGGAAGCACCACTACTGAAATTGCTAAAAAACTGATCGGTTATAAAAACCTAACCGTAATTACCAATGCGTTGAATATTGCCCTTATGTTGGGTACAGAACCCGGTATCGAGGTGATAATGACAGGGGGAGAGTTCAAACCTCCGACTTTGTCGCTCACTGGTCAAAAAGCTGCTGACTTTTTTAAGGGTCTAAATGTTCAGAAATTGTTCTTGGCTACGGCAGGTATTTCTTTGAAATCGGGCTTGACCTATCCAAGTATTAGTGATTTGGTGGTTAAAAAGGCTATGATAAATGCAGCGGATATTACTTATCTCGTAGCGGATAGCACCAAAATCGGAAAAAATGCATTGGCGAGCTTGGGGGCACTATCCCTCATCGATTATATAGTAATGGATGATGGTATACAAGAGAAAGATAAGCAGGTTTTCAAGGATAATGAAATAGAAATAATTTTCGCTTAGGGGCTAATTCCTTTCGAAAAAAACGAAAAAAATAAATGTCCAAATCTAAATTAAGTATAGGTGTTATAATCGGAAACCGAGATTTTTTCCCCGATAGTTTGGTGGCCAAAGCGCGGACCGAAATCATCGATGTCTTTAAAAAACTGGGTATTCCACCCGTGTTATTGGAAACAACCGATACCAAACTTGGGGGTGTAGAAACTTTTAAGGAAGCCCAAAAGTGTGCTGAACTTTTTCAAAGGCATAGGCATGAAATTGGAGGGGTGTTGGTTTTGTTGCCCAATTTCGGCGATGAAAAAGGGGTTGCCGATACGCTAAAATTATCAAATCTAAATGTACCTGTACTTGTTCAAGCTTATCCCGATGAGCTTTCAAAAATGAACGTGGTCAATCGACGCGATTCTTGGTGCGGTAAGATTTCGGTCTGCAATAATCTCTATCAATACGGTATTAAATACTCGTTGACCACTGCGCATGTATGCTCTCCTACAGATAAGTTATTTCAGAAAGATCTGCTTGATTTTGTTGCGGTATGCCGCGTAGTCATGGGGTTGAAAAATGTTCGAATTGGGGCGGTCGGTGCGCGGCCGGGCGGTTTTAATACGGTTCGATATTCCGAGAAAATTTTGCAACGAAACGGCATTACGGTAACTACTGTCGATTTATCCGAAATTTTAGGCAAGGCCGATAAGCTTACCAAAGATGATGCTGCTGTAAAACAGCATTTAGATGCCATTAATTCATATGCGCCAAAAGGTAAGACTCCTGATGAGGCAATGATCCAAATGGCTAAGCTAGATGTCATCTTGAATCAATATGTAGAAGAATATGCGCTCGATGCTACGGCTATTCAATGCTGGACATCCCTACAGCAGAATTTTGGTTGTAATGTGTGTACCAGTATGAGCATTATGTCAGAAAATATGCTGCCATCAGCCTGTGAAGTCGATGTAACCGGTACCTTGAGCATGTACGCCATGCAATTGGCCTCTGGCTCACCAAGCGCCTTGGTCGATTGGAACAATAACTATGCAGAGGATCCGAATAAATGTGTGCTTTTTCACTGTGGTAACTGGGCAAAGTCTTTTCTTCCTGATATTGAGATAAGCAACGCACCGATATTAGGTACTTCTGTGGGAGTTGAGAATACCTACGGCGCCCTTGATGGTAGAACACCAGCGAACCCGCTTACCTATGGTCGAATCAGTACCGATGACCCTAAAGGTATAATAAAAGCTTACGTAGGGGAGGGAGAATTGACCGATGACCCGCTTAAAACATTTGGCAACAGGGCCGTTGCCCAAATCAATGATCTTCAAGGTTTGATGAACTATGTATGCAGAAACGGATTTGAACATCATGTAGTCATGAACGCTTCGAAAACTGGCGCTATTCTAGAAGAAGCCTTGGGTAACTATATGGGGTGGGAAGTATACCGGCACAATACAAAATAAGATGACGGATAAAGAATTACAGTTGAAATCGGTTTATTTGAGAAGAAACATTCTCAAATATATTTATATGGCCAAGGCAGGTCATACGGGTGGGAGTCTTTCCTGTATCGACATTTTGAACGTGCTTTATAATCGTGTATTGAATATAGACCCTGATGATGCTAAAAATCCCAATAGAGATAGGTATATACAAAGTAAGGGGCATTGTGTAGAGGCGCTTTTTACGACCTTGGCCGACAGAGGGTTCTTTCCCGAAAGTGATTTGGAAACACTCTGCCAGCACGAGTCGCATTATATAGGCCATCCCACTAAAAAGGTAAACGGGGTAGAGCAGAATACCGGTGCCTTGGGTCATGGTCTTTCAATTTGTGTTGGAGAGGCCATAGCTGCTAAATTAGACGGTAAGCCGCATCGAGTATTTACGTTGTTGGGCGACGGGGAACTTCCCGAGGGTTCAAATTGGGAGGCTTTTTTATCCGCTGCGCACTACAAACTAGATAATTTGTATGCTATTCTTGATTATAACAAACAACAAATTACGGGCGACAATGCAGAGGTAATGAACCTTGATTCGGTCAGGGAAAAACTGGAATCTTTTGGTTGGGCTGTAAAGGAGGTCGATGGTCATAATTTATTCGAACTGGAAGAAGCATTGAATAATGGTCCTCTAGTGGTAGGCAAGCCAAGCTTTATTATAGCAAACACGATAAAGGGCAAGGGAGTTAGCTACATGGAAAGAAATATTAAGTGGCACCACGGGGTGCCTAGTCCAGAACAGTACGAATTGGCGATGTCGGAATTGCAAGAGGCAGAAGATTTAATCTAAAGGCGAATGGAGTTAGATAAAATTGAAGAGAAAGATTTAAGAATGGGTATCGCCAATCAAGTTGTTTTTGCTGAAACACTTGAAAAATTGGCAGCATCCAACAAAAATATAATGGTGGTCACCAGTGATTCCCGTGGTTCAGGAAAATTGGTGCCGTTCGGTGAAAAATATCCAAATCAAATCGTAGAGGTGGGTATCGCCGAGCAAAATTTGGTCGGCGTCGCTGCAGGTCTTGCCTCCGCTGGCAAAAAACCATTTGCGGTTTCTCCAGCCTGTTTCATTACCGCAAGGGCCCTTGAGCAGATTAAAAATGATGTAGCCTATTCCGATAACCCAGCAGTGCTTGTAGGTATAAGTGCCGGTGTCAGTTACGGTGCTTTAGGTACCACACACCATAGCCTACACGATTATGCTGTTCTAAGAGCAATCAATAATATTTCGATTCTAGCTCCTGCAGATAACTTCGAGACAGAGCAGGCCGTTCATTTTGCCGCCGCCGCAGATAAGCCTGTATATATCAGATTGGGTAAAAAACCAATGCCTTTTTTGAATGATGTCGATGCCAAATTTGAATTTGGTAAGGGCCGTAGGGTTAGAGAAGGAAAAGATTTGATTTTTATCGCAACCGGCGAAACAGTTTATCCCGCATTGTCTGCTGCTAATGAACTGAAAGAAAAGCACGGTGTTGAATCTACCGTCATAAGTATGCATACTATTAAGCCCTTAGATACCGAACTGCTAGATAATTTAGCGGCGTATGGAGTGCCTATAATAACGGTCGAAGAGCATATGGTCAACGGAGGTTTGGGTGAAGCCTGTGCCTCACACTTAATGCAAAAAAGACACCATGTTCCATTCGTTATGGTAGGTATACCTGATGAATATACGGTAACGGGATCTCAAGTTGAAATCTTCAATTATTACGGAATTTCTAAAGATGGACTTTATTGCCTAGGAAAAGAAATGTTGTCAAACTGATGCTAATGAACCTACGTTTAGTTTTCAAAAATTTAAGTCCAATCTTAATTGCCAGTCTCGTTTTGTTGGTCTGGTCTTGTCGTGATAGTGATAAGAACGAAACAAAAAAAATGGCGGTTGTCGTTTCTACTTTAAACAACCCATGGTTTGTGGTGCTGGGTGAATCAGCGGCCGAAAGGTCAAGAGAATTGGGTTATGAGGCTACTATTTTTGATTCACAGAACAATACGGCAAAAGAGGCTGAGCATTTTGAAAATTTAATCGCTGCAGGTTTTGATGCCATTCTTTTTAACCCTACCGATGCTGATGGGTCAGTAAGTAACGTGAACAGGGCCAAACAGGCGGGTATACCCACTTTTTGTATGGATAGGGAGGTGAATTCTCTAGATGGCCCGGTAACCCAAATTATTTCCGACAGTTTTTCCGGTTGTGTAGAGCTAGGCCAATATTTTGTACGTCAACTAAATAAAAAGGGGAAATATGTAGAGCTTTTAGGTCTTGTCGGTGATAATAATACCTGGAATCGCTCAAAAGGATTTCACAGTGTTGTCGACCACTTTCCTGAATTGGAAATGGTATCTCAACAAAGTGCCGATTTTGATAGAAGCAAAGCGATGGAGGTTTTAGAATCCGTGCTTCAATCGAACCCTGATATCGATGCTGTATTTTGTGGAAACGATGCCATGGCAATGGGGGCTTACCAAGCTTTGGTAGCTGCAGGAAAAGCGGATAGTGTAAAGGTCTTTGGATTCGATGGCGCCGAAGATGTAATGAATGCCATTGGCGATAATAAAATTACGGCAACGGCAATGCAGTCTCCTAAATTCATGGCGAGAACCGCTGCCGAGTTGGCTGATAAGTATTTAAAGGGTGAGAGAGACATGAGCAAAAAAATGCCAATTGCCGTGGAGGTGGTAACCAAAGAAAATATTTCTGAATTTGGAGCGTATGAAGGGTCGACCGAGTAAAGCCAAAAAACTTATCAAAAATGTAGTCTTATTGGTGTTATTGGCCATTGCGCTGTACAACTCAGTTTATTTTAGGCCTTTAGATGAAGTGGTGAAATCTCAAAGCGACCTGAGTTTTGATCCGGCTTTAGCGGCTGCGGAATTTATGAACGATGGTATGGGGCAAATACAGGTTGCCAATGCTTCGGATTTGATTTCTAGACTGGAATCTGATTTGAATCTTACACTTGAAGAGCAAGGTAAGAAGTTGGGCATCAGTAAAAATTTTTACTTTATGGTCGAAGATGATGCACGAGTGATCAGTGTTTTAGATGAAGCGGTATTGGTGGGCCTTGGTGATGGTTCCGGAAGAGAGATTCGTATTGCTACCGATTTTATTTTTGGCAATGCCATACGTGAGGCATCGGGTATGTTCGATATTGGTGATTACCAAAATACGATGGATTTCAATAATATTTCGATCGAATTAAATAATCGAGTTCGAGACGAAATTATCCCTCCATTTTTAAAAAATATAAAAGAAGGTGATCAAATATACTTTAAGGGTGCAATTAAAATCAATCAAAAAGAGCCTGCTTTAGACGAACTTCGGGTAGTTCCCTTGGTTTTAAAAATCAACTAACTTCTTGTCGGTAAATAATCACATACTAACAGCTCAGGGTATCACCAAAAAATTTGGTGGCATAACTGCATTGGATAATGTGACCATCGATGTTCATCAAGGAAAGGTAAATGTTATTGTTGGTGAGAATGGTGCTGGCAAATCTACCCTGATGAAAATTCTTTCCGGGGTTTATCCCGATTATGAAGGTGATTTATTTGTAAAGGGTGAAAAGGTGAATTTTTCCAATCCGAAGGAGGCTATGAAAAAGGGTATTGCCATCATTCACCAAGAGTTGAATCTTATTCCGTATTTGACGGTAACCGCGAATATTTTCTTAGGGCGAGAAATTGAAGATGCTTTAGGTATGCTCGATTTTAAGCAGATGAACAAGCTGACGAAATCGCTTTTACAACGGTTGGATTGCGATATAGCACCGACTACATTGGTTGCCGATTTAAGAGTGGGGCAGCAGCAGCAAATTGAAATCGCCAAGGCTTTACTTGAAGATGCCAAAGTGGTTATTATGGATGAGCCCACTTCCGCAATCACAGATACCGAGGTCGAAAATCTTTTTAAGGTAATAGCAAACCTTAAGAAACAAGGGGTTTCCATTTTATACATATCGCATAAGTTGGATGAACTTTTTAAGATAGCCGACCGCTTTATCGGTTTAAGAGATGGGAAAATGGTCGGCACTATTGAAGATATTAGTGATGCATCTAAAGATGACCTTATCAGGCTTATGGTTGGAAGGGATTTAAAGAATCTTTATGTCAAAGAGGCATCACCTATTGGCGAAGAGATGTTGAGGGTTGAGAACATTTCACTGCCCAAGAATCGTGAAAAAACAGAGTTTTTGGTGAAAGATGTGAGCTTTTCCCTGAGAAAAGGAGAGGTTTTAGGCATTTTCGGACTGATGGGCGCTGGGCGCACAGAGCTTTTGGAAACCCTGTTCGGTCTACACCCTAAACTGATGTTGGGCAAAATCTATATCGAAGGCGAAGAGGTGAAAATCAAATCGGTTACCGATGCCGTTAACCTAGGTATGGGGCTAGTTCCTGAAGACCGAAAAGAAGATGGTTTGGTTCTGCAAATGCAAATTTGCAAGAATGTTAGTATGGCCAGCATCGATCAGACCATTAAAAACGGATTTTTGAGCAAACAGTTAGAAGGTCGCCTCACCAAGAACTATATGAGCGACCTGAAGATAAAGGCTTCTTCGGAAAAGCAGTTGTCAAAAAATCTGAGCGGTGGCAACCAACAAAAGGTGGTGTTGTCTAAATGGTTGGCAACCACCCCCAAAATTTTGTTTTTAGATGAGCCCACCAGGGGTATTGACGTAAATGCTAAAAACGAGATTTATCATCTCATCAATAATTTGGCCAAGAATGGTCTTGGGGTTTTGGTAGTCTCTTCTGAGCTGCCGGAGGTAATGGCTATTTCAGATAGAATATTGGTTATGGGAGAATCTCGAATTACGGGAGAATTCAGTCAAGAAGAGGCCAATGAAGATGCGATAATGAATGCCGCTATTTCTTAAAAAATTCGGTAACGATATAAAACAGAAATGTCAATAAAGAACACGCTTTTAAAGTTTCAGTCTATCATAGCCTTATTGGTTATGTGCATAGTGTTGACCATAATGTCAGACAAGTTTTTGACCCCCGAAAATGGCTGGAATATTATGCGTCAGATATCCGTTAATGTATGCATCTCTGTAGGCATGACCCTGGTGATTTTGACTAGAGGTATCGATTTATCGGTAGGTTCTATTTTGGCTTTTAGTGGGGCAGTAGCAGCGGGCCTTCTCAAATACGGCGTTGAGATACCTTCGTTGAACATTTATATAGGTTTTACGGTTCTCGGTGCACTTCTTGCCGGTCTTTCGGTCGGTGGCGGTCTAGGCCTGTTCAATGGCTGGATGATTACCCGTTTTAAGGTACCTCCTTTCGTAGCCACACTGGCCATGTTGACTATAGCTCGTGGGGCAACCATGTTGTGGACGGGCGGTTTCCCGATTACAGGATTGGGGGAACATTTTGCCTTTATAGGTACAGGTTGGTTTTTGGGCATACCAATGCCTGTGTGGATAACTGCCGTAGTAGTGGCGATAGCCGTTGTTGTAACCAAAAAAACGAAATTCGGTCGTTATGTTTACGCGATTGGCGGTAATGAAAGTGCGGCACGCTTGTCTGGTCTGAATATTTCGAAAATTAAAATTTGGGTTTATGCTTTAGCAGGTATTCTTGCGGCCGTAGGAGGCATAATTCTTACCTCAAGATTAGATTCCGCCCAACCGAACGCAGGCTTTAGTTACGAATTAGATTCTATTGCTGCTGTAGTAATTGGAGGAACTTCCTTATCCGGTGGGCGGGGTTCCATTATGGGTACCGTACAGGGCGCATTGATTATCGGGGTTTTGAATAGCGGTCTGGTATTATTGAACGTATCCCCTTTTTGGCAACAAATCATCAAAGGTTTTGTCATACTTATAGCCGTAATATTAGATCGGGTCAATCACCCAAACGAAGAGTAGATCAGCAGCCCTAAGAATTATTAGCACCAAAAATAACCTAATGTCCATACCCCTTATTTTAGCGATAGATCAAGGAACAAGCGGAACCAAAGCCATACTGTTCGATACCTCAGGCAAGTTGGTGACCAAAGCTACGGAACCTTTGAAGTCCACTTTCCCCAGCTCGGGTTTCGTGGAGCAGGATCCAGTGGACATTTACAGTTCGGTGATACAAGCTGTGGAAAAATGTTGTGCCATCTATAAAGAAGAAAATAAGGGAGAGCTGCCCCATATTCTCTCATGTGGTATTTCTAATCAAAGGGAAACTTTCGTGGTTTGGAATAAAGAAGGGAAACCCTTGCATAATGCTGTAGTTTGGCAATGTAAACGGTCAGTGGCTATTTGTGAGGAACTTGAAGATTTGGGGCTTGAAAAATTGGTCAATGAGAAAACCGGACTGACCATCGACCCATATTTTTCTGCCACCAAATTAATATGGCTTTATAGAAACAGCTCATTGATAAAATCGGCTATTGATCGTGGTGAAGCTTATTTTGGTACGGTAGATTCATGGTTACTATTTAAATTGACCAATGGCGAAAAGTACTTGACTGACCACACCAATGCCTCCAGAACGTTATTTTATAATATATATGACCAGCAATGGGATGCTGAACTGTTAGAGTGTTATCAATTAACAGGGCTCAACTTACCTGAAGTATTGTCATCTGCAGACCAATATGGGCATTCCGATTTTGATGGGGTCTTAGAACAACCTATTCCGATAACGGGATTGATTGGTGATTCACATGCTGCATTCGTTGGAGAACAATGTTTTGAAACCGGAATGGCCAAAGCGACATTGGGTACGGGATCCTCAATGTTATGGAATGCTGAACAGGTCAATAAAGAAAACAAGAGTGGAGTGTTGACCACAATCGGCTATAGTGTCGACGGTAGGGTTAATTACGCCTTTGAGGGCGTTATTGTAAGTTGTGGGTCTACCCTTGAATGGCTCAAAAATCAACTCGGTATTTTTACTTCACATGAAGAGATAGAGACTAGGGCTACTTCGTTGGATGAAAATGAAGGAGTCTATCTTATTCCTGCTTTTAGCGGAATGGGCGCGCCTTATTGGCAGAAAGACTGGAAAGGCTCCATTCATGGCTTGACTTTCGGTACTACAAAGAATCATTTGGTGAGGGCCGCTCTAGAATCTATTGCGTATCAGATTAAAGATGTTATAGTGGCCATAGAAGAAGAGACGGGTCATCAACTGAAAGAGTTGAATGTAGATGGTGGTATCACCGCCAACAAATTTCTTATGCAGTATATGGCCGACTTATTGCAAAAGCCAGTAGTTAATATTGGTATTTCAGATGTTTCCGCTTTGGGGGCCGCCTTGATTTCCGGGCTTGGGGCAAGCATTTTCAACAGCGTAAAAGAACTTCCACAATACGGCAAAGACTTAAATCTGTCTTACCTACCTCAAGAAAACCAGATAGCTAAACTAGCTTATCAACATTGGCAGCTTCTATTAAAATCTAAAAAGAACTGATTCGTCTTACTATCTGAAATTTACATTTTGCGCTTGATTTAAAAAGCGACTGTAAATCTATATATACTGTCGCAAGTAAAATGTGAAAAACACACTTTATTATCTTTTTTTATTAAAAACTTCGTTTTTTTTATTTTACTATTTTTTATTTATTATTTTAGTTTCGTAAATTTTTAAGAGAATAATTGTTGATTACGTAGCTGTACAATTTTTTGGAGTTTGTTTAATTAATTTTTTTAATAAAAAATTGATATAAATAAACTTTTAGCTGGTTCTTGTTCGGTAGTATTATTGATGATTTCTCTCTAGTAATCAACCAACCATATGAAAATTGAAAAATTCAACAGAGAAAGTTTCCTTTTGTTGCTATTGTTCTTGACTAGTTTAACGACAGTAGTTGCTCAAGCTGACCTGAGTGTAAATGGTGTCGTCACCGATGCAGAAACCGGTGAACCACTCCCCGGTGTTTCTATTGTCATAAAGAACACCACTCGGGGAACCACAACAGATTTTGATGGAAACTATGCTATTAATGCCGAAAACAACGGAACGTTGGTATTTAGTTATGTAGGTTTCAAATCTCTTGAAGAGCCTATACAGGGTAGGGCAAATATTAATATCAGCCTTCAACCCGATAATAACTTATTGGATGAAGTCGTGGTGGTAGGGTATGGTACTCAGAAAAAATCAGATGTAACTGGGGCGGTAGCAAGTGCGGATATTGAAACATTTAGAAATCAAGGAAACACAAGTATAGTTCAGTCGCTGCAGGGTACTGTGGCGGGTTTAAATGTCGGGGTCAGTAATGAAGCAGGGGGTGATGTTTCATTCTCGGTTAGAGGACAGAATAACTTCGGAGGCTCGGAAGGTGCCAACACCCCTTTAATAGTAGTAGACGGAATTATATTTAGAGGTTCGTTGCAAGATATTAATCCTGATGATGTACAATCGATAGATGTATTGAAGGATGCAAGTTCTACTGCAATTTACGGTTCGCAAGCAGCAAATGGTGTCATTATAGTTACAACGAAATCAGGTAAAGTTAGTGGAGGCTCAGGTAAGCCAGTGTTTAATTATTCGACCCGATATAGTTTTAAGAAAGACGCTAATCGATTGGAATATGGTTCTAGAGAAGATTATTTAGATCAAAAAAGGGCCTTCAAATGGCCTGAGGCTTATCCTCAAGGTGATAATTACAATCCAGATTACAATCCTGTAGCTGATCTTGATCCTCAAGAAGTTGCAGGTTTTGAAAACGGTACTAATGTAGACTGGCAAGATTTGTTGACAAGAACTGGTTTTGTAAATAATCACAACCTAAGCATTGGTGGTAGTACAGATAATATTACCTATTTCGTATCGGGCTCTTTTTTAGATAATGAAGAGGTAATTAAGGGTGATAATTTCAGTAAAATAACCGGTCGCGTCAATTTAGAACTAAAATTAAATAATTGGTTGAAAATCGGCACCAATTCATTTGTGACTTCAGCCGATTATTCGGGTATAGAATTTAGTAGGTCAGCTTATACCTACTCGCCGTTTGCCGCTGCTTATGATGAGGATGGCAATATTGTTTCAAAAGTAACCGAACGTTTCGGTAATAGCACGTTGCTTACTGAAAACGATCTTGACGATGATAAAAGAACCCATTTGAACACTACAATTTATACCATTATAGATATACCATGGGTAGAGGGGCTGTCATACAGAATGAACTATAATAATAGTACAAGAACAAGAAAACATAATCAATATTTGTTCAAAACTTCAGATCGGGTATCCCAAGGGTCGAAAGATTTATTTTTTAATAAAGATTGGACGATGGATCATATTTTGTCTTACAATAAGATAATCAAAGATGTGCATAACCTTAATCTTACGGCGGTTTATGGTCGTGAAGAACGTTACATAGAATCAACGGAAAGTAGCGGAACCAATTTTAGCAACGAGCTCTTAGGCTTTAATGATTTAAGTTTAGCAAGTACCTTAGATATTCAATCCGGTGCAGAAGAAGAGAGTAGTTTGTATCAAATGGGTAGAATTAACTATAATTATGATGGCAAGTACTATTTCACCGGAACTGTTCGACGTGATGGCTTTTCAGGGTTTGGAAGGGATAATAAATTTGCAATTTTTCCCTCCGTCGCTTTAGGATGGACCCTTTCAAGAGAAAATTTTTTAGTAGAAAGTAATGTAGTTTCTAATTTAAAGCTAAGAGGTTCTTATGGTCAATCGGGCAATAGGGCATTGCCTAGGTACTCAACTTTGGCCAAGGTGGATCAGAATAACGCTTATGTTTTTGGTGATGGGGGCACTACCGTTGGTGGGCAGTTTACTTCGACCATTGCTGCGGCAGGTCTAAAATGGGAGACGACCACAGGTCTTAATATAGGTCTTGATTTCGGTTTGTTCAATAATAGAATAAGCGGAAATATAGAATACTATAATACCGATACTGAAGATATCTTGATCAATATTGATATTCCATCACTGAACGGCTTTTCTACGGCAGCGGCCAATTTGGGCAAAGTCCATAATACGGGATTTGAATTTAATATTAATTCGATAAATGTTCAGACAAGTGATTTTCAGTGGACTTCAGCACTTAATTTCTCGACCAATAGAAACGAAGTGGTTTCAGTGCTAGGAAAAGATGATGACGGAGACGGAATAGAAGACGATTTGCCAAATTCAGGTTTCTTTATTGGAGAGCAGTTAGGGGTTATTTACGATTTGCAAATTGATCCCGATAACCCTATTTATCAATTCGGTGATGCTGATATTTCCGGTATTTACGAACCCGGTTATTATCGAGTAGTTGATCAAAATGGGGGGGGTGTTTCTATAGCTGATGATAGAATAATATTAGGTAATACAGCGCCGGCATATCGTTTCGGCATATCGAACAACTTCAATTATAAAAATTTCAATTTAAGTGTGTTTATCAATTCGATTCAAGGAGGTAAGAACGGGTACCTAGGTAACAACTCGTACTGGAGGGTAGCTCAGTGGGATCCGGCAGGTAGAGGTAAGGTAAATGGATTGCTTCCTGTTATAGTTGATTATTGGACACCGGATAATCCAAACTCGGAATACCCGTCATTACGATATGATAATATCGGTTCTGAATTTGAGGCCAAAGCCTTTAAGGATAGAAGTTTTGTCCGATTGCAAGATGTTTCATTGAGTTATACATTCAATAGTGATTTAATGGATAAAATCGGAATTAAAAACCTGACATTGGTAGCTAGTGGAAAAAACTTGCATACCTGGACAAAATGGAAAGGTATCGATCCGGAAATAACCGATGAAGATGGAAATGCTGTGGGAATTAGTTATGAAAGACCGGTAACTCGAAATTATACACTAGGTCTAAACTTATCATTTTAATTAAGAAATCTTAAAAGAAATAGAATATGAAAATTATTAAAAATACCCTTTTTGCACTTCTATTGACTTTGGTTTTTAGTTGTGATGAAGACAAAATTCTAGAAGAAATTCCCATTGATTTCACTGTAGTAGATAACTCATATATAACTCCCGAAAATTTCGAAGCTTCCGTTGCCCAATTGTATAATCAGGCAAGACGCTATTTTGGTAACAATGATGGCTCTCCTGTAGATATGGATGTGTGGTTTGGTACAGATGCCGGGTGGCATGCAAGAGACTTCACTCAAAACATTTATTCACAATATACCGATTTCGGGCCTGATAATTCAGATGTTGCCCAACGATGGGAAGAAGCGTACAAAATGATTTCCAATGCCAATACGATTATTGGCAGAATCGAAGGGGTAGAGTTCGAAAGTAACGCAGATAGAACTAGGTTGTTGGCCGAAACACGTTTTTTTAGGGCCTGGGCATATAGAACATTGGTCTATTTATACGGTGATGTTCCTTTATTATTAGAAGAAAATCAGGCGGCAAGAAGAGACTTTACTAGAACGCCTAAAGCAGATGTCTTGCAAGCGATTATTGACGATTTCGAAGCGGCCAGAGCTGATTTACCAAATGTAGGTGATGTTGAAGATGGTAGGTTGACCAAAGATGTAGCACGACACTTTCTGGCAGAATTGTATATCGTAACCGGTGACTATCAGAAAGCTATAGATAGCGCCAGTGAAGTAATTGATGGAGGTAATTATGCGTTGATGGAGAATCGTTTTGGATCAAGGGCCAATGAGCCGGGTGATGTCTATTGGGATCTGTTCAGACTTGGTAATCAGAACCGATCTACTGGCAATACTGAAGGTATTTGGTTGTACCAAGTTGAATACGAGACTTTGGGGGGTTATGGTCGTGCCTCTGGCGATGCTAACTTCTGGGAACGTATGATTGGGCCTGAATACAACAGATGGGTTGCCAAAGATGAAAATTTGGGGGTAAGAACATTTATTTATGAATCAACATATCACGGTGGTAGGGGGCAAGCTTTTTTTAGACCATCTACACATGTGACCCATGGAATATGGAATAATGTAGGTACGGACGATTTTGAAAATGATATCAGAAATTCTGATGCAAATATACTGCGTAAGTGGTGGGTAGATAATCCGTTGTCAGTGTACTATAATCAAATAATTGATTTGAGAACTGATAGTAAGCTGGCCTATGAGACATATCTTAATCCGGCAACAATTGAAAATGATTCCAATCGATATATCTACCCGGTATTTTTAAAGTTGGTGCAGATCAATAATCATTTTGATACTGACTTGACCGATGGCAGTTTAACTCCTGAACAAGAGGCCTTGGCAACACAAGAGCATAAAGATTTAATCGATAGCTTTGGAGGTGTTGGTCCAAAAAACAATGGAAATGCCAGAAGATATTTTGCGGATCATTACGCTGTGCGGTTACCGGAGACATTGTTGTTAAGAGCCGAAGCTTATATGAACTTAAATCAGAACGCATTGGCAGCCGATGATATTAATGTAATCAGAAGAAGGGCAAACGCATCCGAGATAAGTGCTTCTGATGTCGATATCGATTTCATTCTTGATGAGCGCTTAAGGGAATTATACTTAGAAGAGCCAAGAAGATTAACATTGAACAGGCTCGGTCTTTTATATGATAGAACCCAAAGATATAATCATTATGCAAGTTCGACAGTTCAAGAGCACAATAACTTATATCCTGTGCCGAACGTTGAAATACAGAATAATACGGAAGCGGAATTATCGCAGAATCCCGGATATTAAAATAGTTTTTGAGTTAGCTTCGGTAGTAAAGGGAATGCGATTTAATCGTTTTCCCTTTCTTTATAGATCATAAAATATGAATTTAAAAGGTTTTCGTTTTTCTTCAATAATTTTCCTTTATTTTTATATTAAATTGATTTTCAGATGGTTCTGAATTTTTTTAATCGCACCAATAGGTTTGTCAAAAACTGAATACTTGTAATATGAGTCACACTACTTTAGGTATAGGCATGGTGGGTTCTAGGTATGGGGCTCGAATGCATTTTGATAATTATCAAAAGCTGCCCTCAGGTTTGGTTGAAATCAGAGGTGTTTGTGCTCGAACTTTAGATAGTGCCCAACGCTATGCCAATGATAACAATATTTCTTTTGCGACCGATGACCTGAATGAGCTGCTTTCTCGGTCCGATATTCATATCATAGATATTTGTACTCCACCGGCATCTCATCATGAAATAGCGATTAAAGCGGCCAAAGCAGGTAAACATATTGTTATGGAAAAGCCCCTTACGGGCTATTTTGGTGAACCAGGAGATAAAGAACCGATCGGCTTACATGTGGCCCGGGCCAAAATGAGAAAGGGCGCCAAACAGAATGCAGAAGCGGTACGAGAGGCCGTGCTCAAGCATAATGTAAAGTTTTGTTACGCCGAAAACTGGGTATATTCTCCTCCGATACTGAAAATGCAAAGCCTCATAGCGGCATCAAAAGGTTCAATTTTAGAATTGCGAGCCGAAGAAAACCACTCTGGCTCTAACTCTTTTTTCTCTAAAGAATGGAAATCTATGGGCGGTGGTGCCCTTTTGCGTATGGGGGCACACTCCGTAGGTGCCTGTTTGTATTTAAAACAATTTGAAGGTTTAAAAAGAATCGGCGAAGGCATTAGACCTGTATCTGTTCTCGCAGACACGGCAGATTTAATTCATACAGAGGCTACCCAGCGTGCTAAAAAGGCCAACGCCCATCGGTGGATAAGTTCAGATCCGGTCGATGTAGAAGATTGGGCCAATGTCATTATTCGATTCGAAGATGGGTCTCGAGCCACGGTATTGGTTAGTGATGTAGGTCTTGGTGGTCTGAATACCCGGGTTACCGCCTTTATGACCGATGGGGTAATTAAGGCGAATATGACATTGAATGATGGTATCGAAACCTATGCGGTAGACCCTGATACATTTGGAGATGAGTATTTCACGGAAAAACTAGAAACCAAGGCGGGTTGGAATCGACCTAGTTGTGATGAAGATTGGTTTAGGGGTTTCGCGCAAGAAATTGAAGATTTTGTGTTCTCTATCAGGGAAGATAGAGAGCCATTAGCAGGTATCGACCTGGCCGTAGATTGCGTGAATGTCATATATGCGGCATACCAATCGGCTGAAGAAGGTCGAGTTGTTAAACTGTAGCAGATAATAAAATACTATTCTATGAACCGCAAGAAATTTCTAACGACTTCAGGTCTGGTGGGGCTGGCCCTATTTCTTCCAAAAAATATACTGGCGATGGATAACGTACCCAAAAAACTCTACTTTAAAGACGACGGTAAAATACCTAACAGTAAATATCCACTGATTCTATATAAAAATGCATTCTCCGAGACCGGAAGAAGTGGTGCTTCGTGGTTGGAAAATAGGTTTTTGGAGAACAACTGGAGTAATTCTTGGCGAAATGGTATCTACTCCTTTCACCATTATCATAGCATATCTCATGAGGTTCTAGGGGTTTATTCGGGTAGTGCATTGGTTCATTTAGGTGGTGAAGACGGCGAGAAGATTAAGATAGAAGCGGGTGATGTTATTATTATTCCTGCCGGTGTAGGCCATAAAAATTTGGGAGGTGAGAACTTGGGTGTCGTCGGGGCCTATCCAGATGGTAGATTATGGGATTTAAACAAAGGCCTGCCGGGTGAAAGACCAAAGGCCGACGAGAATATTGACGGCTTGCCTATACCCGATGCGGATCCTTTATTGGGTACTGAAGATGGATTAATAAAAATCTGGAAATAGAGTATAATAAGAGAACCAAGAACTTGTGCCATGCGTCTATTTTTATTGAACTTGTGTTGTTATCTCGTCTCATTGCAGTTGTTTTCCCAGAATGGCAATCACTTCGAAACCAATATACAACAGCCTCAAATTCATATAAAAAAAAGCGTTGATGACATAGTGATAGATGGAATACTTAACGAGTTAACTTGGCAACGGACCGAAGAGAACGCCAATTTCAGCCAGTACTTTCCAACGGACAGTGTTTTGGCCAAAGGCGATACTGAGGTTTTTTTGAGTTATGATCAAGAAAATCTTTATATCGCAGCCAAATGCTATACGTCAGGCAATAACTTTAGGGTAGAGTCACTCAAACGAGATTTTAAATTTTCCCAAAACGATAATATCAATTTTATTTTCGACACCTATTACGATCAAACAAATGCCTTTCAATTTAGCATGAACCCGGTAGGGGCACAGAAAGAGGCCTTGATATCGATCGGGGGCAAGAACAGTGATGCTTTCGATGGGTCTTGGGACAATAAATGGTATGGAGATTCAAAAATGTACGATGGGTACTGGGTATGTGAATTGGCCATTCCTTTCAGTTCTATTAGATATAAAGAAGGCGCTGAAAAGTGGGGCTTTAATGCTTATAGAAATGATAGTCAGACCAATGAAATATCATGTTTCGTGCGTATTCCCAGGCAATATAATCTGATGAATCTCAATCATACTGCTGAAATTATTTGGAATGAGCCCTTGAACAATGCGGGTAAGAATATTTCACTAATTCCATATATTACCACGGGTATCAATCGAGATTTTGAAAATGTCTCACAGCAAAATTATCAGTACGATTTTAATGTTGGGGGTGATGCCAAAATCGGTATTTCCTCTAGCCTTAATCTAGACTTAACGGTAAATCCTGATTTTTCACAGGTAGAAGTAGACGAACAGGTAAACAACTTGGATCGCTTTGAGATTTCTTTTCCGGAGAAAAGACAATTTTTTTTAGAAAATGCTGATTTGTTCGGCGGATTCGGTTCTGACCGGGCACAACCTTTCTTTTCACGAAAAATAGGTATTTCTAGAAATCCAAGAACGGAAAATAATGTACAGAACACGATTTACGGTGGGGCTAGGTTGAGCGGGAAATTAAATGAGAATTTTAGAATCGGGCTCTTGGCCATGCAGGCCGCATCACAGAAGGAAAATGACTTACCGAGTTATAATTATGCGATTCTTGCGGCTGAACACCAAGTTTTCAGCAGATCTAATATTGGCTTTCTTTTCATTAACAAGCAAAGCTTCAGTCATAAAAATTTTGGTCAGACCTATGATCCCTATGATAGAATTGCAGGGGTAGAATATAGGCTCTACACCGATAATAATTTCTGGACTGGCAAGGCCTCGTATATGCGCTCATTTACGCCTGACGATAAAGAGATGAAATATTTCGGTATGGGCCAACTCGAGTATAATCGCAGGCGATTCAGAACTGAACTTGCTGCCATGGTGGTAGGCGATGGTTATGATGCCGAGGTGGGTTTTGTTCCCCGAAGAGATTTCTTTTTGGTTAGCCCTGAAATGGATATACGATTTTTTCCTAAGACCGATAAAATTGCCCAAATGACCTTGATGAGCGATTTTAGATGGATTTATAAGCTGGGAAAAGACGATAATCCTATCATTGAAGATTTTGATCTTGAAGAAGCGAGTTTAGAGGTAGGTTATGAAATAAGTTTTCAGAACAACCATACCTTTATGCTCAATTTAGAATATGAGAATTTCACCTTGCTCAATGATTTCGATCCGACCCGAATTCAAAATGGCGCTGCTTTTTTTCCAGCAGGTAGTGAACCGGAGAATACTATTGTAACTCTTGAATATGAGTCTGACGCCCGTAAAAAATTCTATTATAAGCTAAGCCCCAGTATGGGCAGGTTTTATGGGGGCAAGCGTCAGGGTATTCAAGGTGAACTTACCTACAGATATCAACCGTATGGTTCAATTGCCTTAAATTACGATTATACGCACATTGATCTGGGGGGCGATTTTAAAACGGCCGACCTTTGGTTAGTGGGCCCAAAACTGGATTTTACATTTAGTAAGAAATTATTTTGGACCACCTTTGTGCAATACAACAATAGACTCGAGAACTTAAATATCAACTCAAGGTTGCAATGGCGCTTTGCCCCGGCATCTGATTTCTTTTTGGTCTATACCGATAATTATATTACCGATCCGATGCGAAATTTTGATAGCAGAAACAGGGCCATCGTGGCCAAGCTCACCTACTGGTTCAACAAATAGTTCGTATTATGAACGTGCTAATATTTTTCGCCGTTAATAGTGGTGTTCTCAAAGTTGATAGGCTCTGAATTCTCTACCAACATAGGGGTTTCGGCTCCTTTGATATGAACGTTTTTGAGCGTTACATTTTGTACAGGCATCTCTTCCCTACCTTGAATTAGCACTCCGTATTTACCGCCATTTTCAACTTCAATATCCTCTAAAAAGATGTTTTTTATAGTGGGGATGTGATTTCCCTCTTGTTTGTCATAAATGCCATAATAGGTGTTGATTTTCAGCACGGCCTCCTTTACTTGCCCCACTTGAATATTTTTTACATATACATTCTCTACAAAACCACCCCTCAATGTATTTGTTTTTATACGTATGGCACGTTCAAGTTCGGGGCTGTCCATTCTACAGTTGCGTACAAAAACATTACGTACCCCTGCCGATATCTCACTACCCATTACCACACCGCCATGGCCATCTTTCATTTCACAGTCTTCTACCACAATATTCTCACTAGGTATATTGACTCTTCTTCCTTCATCATTTCTTCCCGATTTTATAGCGATACAATCATCGCCCGTGTCAAAAACGCAATTTTTAATATGAACGTTTTTAGAGTACTCGGGGTCACAACCGTCATTATTTGGGCCGTGGCTGCTTACGGTCACACCATCTACAGTAATATTTATTGATTTTATAGGATGCATTACCCAAAATGGCGCATCGGTAAAAGTAATGCCCTTTACCAGTATATTTTCGCATTCGAAGGGTTGAAAGAAAGATGGTCGTAGTTGATGGCCTTCTCCAAAAACACGTTCTGAAAAAGGTACGGCATCTTCGTTCATTTTACGTAATCTGGGTAGGTTGTGTTCATCGCGCTGTTGCGGTTCACCTTCTTCGTGTCCGTACCGTTCTGCACCACACCAGGGCCACCAGTTTGTTTTATCTGCCTGTCCGTTGAAAGTGCCCTCGCCGGTGATGGCAATATTTTTTTCTTTATAGGCATAAATCAATGGCGAATAATTCATAAGTTCAACGCCTTCATATGAGGTATGTACCACAGGCAGATAATCAGCTTTGTTCTTTGAGAACAAGACCTCTGCCCCCTCTTCAAGATGAAGGTTTACATTGCTTTTCAGGTGAATTGGCCCGGTAAGAAATTTACCAGACGGCACCAATACTCTGCCTCCTCCTGCTTCACTGCAGGCCTGAATTGCACTTTTAAAAGCTTCTGAATTGTTCGTCTCGCCACCTTCGACAGCTCCGAATTCTAAGATGTCAAAGGTCTTGTCTTGAAAAGTAGGAACTATTATAGATTTAATAATGGAGTCCGCTTGGGCAAAGGGCGAAACAGTCGGTTGTGCTGTCTCAGTTTTTTTCTCTTCCTTACATGCTATCAGTACAAGGCTCAAGATGAATAGAGGAAGAAAAGTTTTAGTAAACGAAGTGATTTTAAATGTCATTTTATGATTTTAAGTAATCGATTGCATAAATTTAAAAAAGAATCGATTCACCACATAATATATTCGTAATTATAAATTGATATCACCAATTTGTTATAGTTGCGTTGCCGCCTCGAAATATTGTGGCATGCCAATTTTAAATCACCACAACTGGTTCTTTTTCATTATATTAGTGTGGTTCATTGAGTTCGCTTACGAACACTGATTTCAATGTTTAATACCTCAACCATACTTTAAAACACTAATGATGAAAACCACAATTTCCAGTTTCATTTTCTTATTTGCCATCTATTCAAATGCACAACTTGAACCTATTGAAGAGGGAATTTACAAATGGAACGATTTTCCGGTCAAAAAAAGTGAACTTAAGGAAGGCCGGAGCATTCTGGAAGGTTCTTCACCACACTTAGAATACATTGAAATGCATGCGACAACTCAAATGCCTGGCGCAACTCCTGGTCCGGCTCATGCCAATAAAGATATTGAAGAATGTATAATTGTAAGAGAAGGTACTATGAAGATTACGATTGAGGGTAAGAGTACAGTTCTCGGTCCGGAGGGAGTAGTTCTTCTTATGCCCCAACAAATGCATCAGATGGAAAACATAGGTGACACCAATCTGACCTATTACGTCATCCGCTATCGGTCAAAAAAGCCCATGAATATCGAAAGAGGTTCCAAAGCCGGAGGGTCATTAATGATTAATGCTGATTCTTTAACATACATGCCAAGTTCTAGAGGTGGAGGGGTGCCCTATTTTGATAGGGAAACAGCCATGTGCGAGCGCTACGAAATGCATGTGACCCAATTGGATAAATTAGGGCCGAGCCACGAACCCCACAAGCATATAGAAACTGAAATAATTTTGATGATGGCCGGGAATACAGAAATGACCATAGCAGGCAAAACCTATCAGGCAGGTCCTGGAGATTTCTATCTGGCCAAATCTGGTTCTATGCACGGTATCAAAAATTTAGGAGAAGGTTCTTGCCGCTATTTTGCCTTTAAGTGGAACTAAATCTTCGACTACTCTTTTCTAAATTCAAAAGGAGAAACCGGGAGGCCATTTTTTGAAAAAAGATTTGCCTTTGCGGGGTTGTTTGACCATGCGTAGCGAATGGCAATGGGTGTTGACACCTTGCTACTCTTTACCACAACATCTTTACCTATGATTTCGGCATTAGCTTTAAAGAAGTTGATGCCATCGGATGATAGTTCAAATGTTCTTAGCGGTCCGTTATTTTTCAATTTGAGTCCTGATTGGTTATTCTCAAATGATACCTGAACTAGATGGTCAGAAAATAAGGCTTTTGTTGGTACGGGGCTTAACCTAGTATCCGATTCATTATAAGCAAGGCTATAGGCGAGTTGAGCCAACCTCTTACCTACATCTTTTTTATTTAGGGGGTGAATGTCGTTCCATTCACCAATATCGGTTATAACGGCCATGCCTGTGTTATTTAATTTTAAAGTGTTAAGTTGTGCCTGTCTCAGTTTCGCCCAATCGCTTTCGACAGGTTCATGGGTCTCTTTCATGTAATTGGCCAGTTGTACATATAGAAACGGAAACTCACCGATTTTCCATTTGTCGCGCCAGTTTTTAATCAATGCAGAAAAAGTTTCATTATAGGTCTCTGGTCGGTCGGTATTTGATTCGCCTTGATACCAAATAGCACCTTTTATCTTGTAATTGAGTAGCGGAGAGATCATCCGGTTGTATAACCCACCCGGTTTCCAGCGGATAAAAGTGGGACCTTCTAGAGGTTGCATCGCCGTACCAAGTTTATATTTCCACCGCCCTTTCAGATCAATAGTGTCTTTGCCCACAGCTATAAAATAAGGTTTATCTGAAATAAAGCCACCTTTGCCTTGTTGACTGATCAAGCGAACGGTGATGGTATTCTTGCCTTCTTGCAAAAGACTATCGTTTACCTCATATTTTCTTGGGGGATATTGATATCCCGTGGTGCCCACAAGGGTGCCATTGACATAAACATAGTCTTGGTCGACCATTCTGCCCAGCCAAAGTTTCGTTTCTTTTCCCAACCAATTTTCAGGAACGTTAATATCTTTTCTAAACCAAACCACTCCATTCACATTCCCCAATTCAGTATCTGACCAAAAACTCGGCATTTGCATTTCTTTCCATTCAGAATCATCAAATTCTTGTGCAAACCATTCGTTACCCTTTACTGACCCTAGGTCTTTTTCGTTTAATTCATTGAACCAGTCTTGTTGTCGTTTTTGGTCTTTCTGTTCTATTTCAGCGATAAGATCGGCATTCTTGAATTTCTGTAATTCGGCATACGCTTCCGGAAATTCTTTAAGGGCGTCTTCGCTCATCCAAGATTCCACAGGCGACCCACCCAGTGCCGCATTGATGAGGCCAACTGGTATTCGATATTTATCATATAAGTCTTTCGCAAAGAAATAGGCAACCCCTGAAAAGTTCAATAAGTTTTGAGAATTTGCCTCGACCCAGCTTCCGGAGTCTAAGTCTTTATGGACAGTATTAAAGTCATATTTATCAGGTACGAGAAATTGCCTGATTTTAGAATTCTTCGAGTTTTTAATATCGTCAGGGTAGTTGTCTCGCAGCCGATGCATGGTCAGCTCCATATTGGATTGGCCCGAACAGAGCCATACCTCACCAAAAAGAATATCATCTACAACAACTTCATTTTTGCCCTTAACAATCATTTTATACGGACCTCCTGCAGCTTGCGGGGGCAACATAAAATGCCAATTACCATCGATGTCCGCTGTGGTAGTGTAATTCTCTTGATTAAAGCTAAGTTCTACAGCCTCGTTGGGTGATGCCCACCCCCATATTTTCAACTCTGTATCTCGTTGGAGAACTGCACCATCACTAATGAGTTTGGGTAGGCGAACTTGGGCATTTGCTGCAAGCAATGTGCAAAGAACGAATATAATAACAGGAAGACGGTAAAATCTATTCATAATATCGACAGTTGGACGTTCTTAAATACTTACTTGATTTTCAACAAAATCACTGATTTGGCGGGAATATCTACGGAAAGTGCTCCCTTTTTACTTCTTATACCCTCGTAAGTCTCAAGTTTTACCTGTTCCTCTTTGCCGAAATCATTAAAGGCGTTCATTTTGTCAGCTGTGATAATCGAAGCTGAAACTTCACCGAACTTTTCAACTCCCTTTAGGTTTATTGCAGTATTTAATTCTTTATGAGGATGCACGTTGGCAACGGTCACATGAACTTGACCATGTGAATTTTTAGAGGCTGAAACTGAGAGTGCCGGTACTTCACCCTGCTCGGTAGTGTAGTTTTCTGCTTTCACTTCAGAAGGTAATTGCATCGCATCTTGATGTACCTTATACATTTTGAATACATAAAAGGTTGGGGTTTTGACCATTTGGCCCTCTTTGGTCAATATCATGGCCTGAAGCACGTTGACAGTCTGTGCAATATTCGCCATTTTTACGCGTCGGGCTTGATTATTGAAAATATTTAGCCCAAGGGCGGCGACCAGAGCATCTCTTAATGAATTTTGCTGGTAAAGAAAACCGGGGTTCGTCCCTTCTTCTACATCGTACCACGTTCCCCATTCGTCTGCAATTAGGGCAATGGTATTATCGGGGTCTTCCTCATCCATAATGGCAATATGGTCTTCGAGATTGGCTTCCATTTTTAGGGTTTGATCCATACTTCTGAACCATTCTTCCTCTACAAAATCAAGAGCAGAACCTTTGACCGACCAGTCATTGGCAATCGTATAATAATGGTATGAAAGCCCGTCAGCGATATCAATAAACCCTGGTACTTCCTTTATTTCTGACATAAAAGTTCGTGTCCACTCCAAATCGTCCCACTCTCCGCCACTGGCAATTTTAAAATCGGCATTGCAATAGGTGCTAAATCTCTTGAAGACATCGGTATAATATTCGGCATCCATACTTCCTCCGCAGCCCCAATTTTCGTTACCGATGCCCCAGAATTTTACGTCCCACGGTTCTTTGCGGCCATTGGCCTTGCGCAATCGGGTGACCTCACTATCCTTATCAGAAGTAACATATTCTATCCATTGAGAGGCATCCTTGACAGTTCCGCTAGCAATATTTACAGCAATGTAGGGTTCGGTATCGAGCATTTCGCACAGCTCTAAAAATTCGTGGGTGCCGAAAGAGTTGTCTTCGGTAACACCTCCCCAGAAAGTATTGACGACCAAAGGTCTTTCTTCCACCGGGCCTATGCCGTCTTTCCATTGGTACTGTTCGGCAAAGCATCCGCCGGGCCAACGAAGTACCGGTATACTCAATTCTCGTAATGCTTCAATGATATCGGTGCGAATACCATTTGTATTGGGAATTTTGGAATCTTTTCCCACAAAAAACCCATCGTAGATACCACGACCTAGATGCTCGGCAAAATGCCCGTAAATATGTTTGCTGATGGTATCTTTAGCTTGATCAACATGAATGGTTATGGTGTTCTCTTGGGCATTGATTTGAATACTGGCGATGAGAATAATAAAGCTGAAAAGCATTCTTAGTTTGTGCATGATCGTTGCTTAAAGTTAAAAAGCTGATTAATTCCACCGAGGGCGTATGCCCGGTGCGAATGGGAATTTTAATGATTTAAAATATTCTAGGGTTTGCGTTGGTTTTTCTACCCCTTCAGGAAGTTCTTTTTTAGAGAAGGTCTGAAAATAGAGTAAGCAGGCATCGCGCCACCATTTGGCTTCTTTAAGTTGAATTTGTAGCAGCATCTGCACTTCTTTATGCTGGGCCTTGTTCACATAGGGTTTCATTGTTTCCCAAGTAGAGACCATTTTTTCGACTTGATTTACACCTTCCTGATATTTTAATGCTATGCCATTCCATAGGGTTTTTCCATTCTTCAATTTATAATCCCAAGGGAGGTGATGAAACCATAATAAGTATTCTTCGGGGCAAGTTTGTGGATCGTTCAATTGACTGCGCAAGGGTTCTGCATATTGTTCGGTGGCATTGCTTCCTGTAGGTGTGCGGTCAAAGCCTATTCCGTTTTCATCGGCGTTATGATAATACACGGGATTCCACTCTGGTCGGCTCAGTTCACTTACCCAAGGCCCTGGGCCATAGTGATGGCCGGTATCGAAAATATGGTGTAGACCAAGAGGGTTCATGTAATTTACGACCGCCTCTCTAGACATAATGAGCAATTCTTTCATCGGTTTAACAAATGCATCGTCATTGGAGAAAGTTAGACGAAGCCATTCTTCGGCAATGTTCTCAGAACTTAAATATGGGTCCCATGCTAAACGACCGAAGCCATACCAGTTACCTTGAGCGATGGGGTGCCCCGTCCAATTAATATCGTTTCCGATGTTCGTTACACCGGCCATACCCGTGATTTTTTGACCTTGCAAAGAGCCATCTATAACTTTGGCTACGGTCGAACCATCACCTTCTTGATACGTGTCTGAATCAAGCACTTCTTCATAAAGCTTTGGTAGAAATACAAGGTGCGTACTGAAACCTAAATACTCTTGTGTAATTTGAAACTCCATCATTAAGGGAGTTTTAGGTGTGGCCCCGAACATGGGGTGAAAGGGTTCTCGCGGCTGAAAATCTATTGCGCCGTTTTTGGTCTGTACAAGAACATTATCCATAAACTTGCCATCATAGGGCACAAATTCTGAATAGGCCTGTTTGGCCCGGTCATCGGCATCATGCTCAGAATAAACAAAAGCTCGCCATATTACATTACCATTGTGAGGTTGTAGGGCTTCGGCAAGCATATTGGCACCATCTACATGGTTTCGTTCATAGTTTTGAGGGCCTGGTTGCCCCTCTGAATTTGCTTTAACCAAAAACCCACCGAAATCGGGAATCAGCTTATAGATTTCATCGGTTTTATCTGCCCACCATACTTTAACTTTCTCGTTTAACGGGTCTGCGGTCTGTAATCCGCCGATTTCAATAGGGGCAGAAAAACGAGCGGTAAGGTAGACCTTGATACCGTAAGGCCGAAAGACATCGGCCAGTGCTTTCACCTTTTCGAGGTACATGGGTGTCAATATTAGTGCATTGGCATTTACGTTGGTCAAAGAAACGGCGTTGATACCAATAGATGCGTTAGCCCTTGCATAATCGATATATCTCTGGTCGATAAATTCGGGAAGTTTATGCCATTTCCATAACGAAAAACCTGCATAGCCCCTTTCAACACTCCGGTCGAGATTATCCCAATGATTGAGCATTCTAATATCTATTTTCGGCGAGTCGACCAAAGCGATATTATCGAGGTTTTTACGCTGCTGCATAAGGGCAAGCAATCTATAAACTCCGTAAAGAATTCCGATATCTTCGTTTGCCGTAATAACGAGGGTGGTTTTCTTTTGACTGAGCACCGATTTAATTATAAAACCCTCATTGCCGATTTGTTCTAAATCTTTAGTAAGTACTTTGTTTAGCGAAGGGTCTAGAAGGTTTTTTGTTCCGATTACCATTGAATGGTTGCTCTCAAATGCCTTAAAGAAAGTAGGAGTTTGGCCCAGCATCTTTTCGGTTGCCGTATGTAGCTCCGATTGGGCGATATTTAAAGTTTTAGAATTTCCGAGAAAGGCTATCGAGGTTGAGATGTCAGAATATTTCTTTGAAATATCGGGCTCTACTATTTTTGAATAAGTTAACCAGAGATCGTATCCCGGTGGTGCTTGAGCGAAAAGAGCGAACACATAAAGAAAACAAAGAACGAATAAGTTATTGCGATTAATCATTTTTAAGTTGAGTTGTATGATGCGAAGACGTGCTAAATTCTCCTTTAAATATATAAAATAGCTATTTAAAAGTTCGATAAATGCTACATCGACCTTTAAATAAATAAAGTTGTTGCGTATGTTCAAATTTCAGATAAGTGAAGGGTATATTATAAAAAGTATGTCGCCCATGATGGCATATTTGAAGCATTTGAAAAAATATGGCATAGCAAACCATATTTTGTGGTGTTCAGTATCAGGATAATAGTTTAACCACTGTTTTTTAAGACAAAAGGCAAAATATAGGTTCTAGAGCATGTGGTTAGTGGTAAATGACTATTTTTAGAGGCAAAATATTAATAGCGAAAACGTTATAAGTTTTGTTTACTTACTCGACTTTAATCATATGAATTCACCAAATTGGTATAAACTTCTTTGGCTTTTTTGCTTCAGTATCTCTCAATTCACGAATGCGCAAGTAGTCGATAGCGAATTGTCTTTTGTTGATATGAAGCAGGGTATAACCCAAAAGGCTATTTCAAATATTGTTCAGGATCAGAACGGACTTATTTGGATTGCAGCTTACGGTGGTGGACTCTATAAATACTATGGTTCTGATATTATTTCGTATCGTCAAAAATTCAATGATCCGAAGTCGTTGAACAGTTCATTGGTGCAGACCAGTCTAATAGATAGCAAGAATCGTTTATGGGTGGGTACGGAAGTAGGACTGAATATCTATAACAACGACTATGATAATTTTGATCACATTGTATTTCGCAACGAAAGTGATGTAATTCTGGACCAATTGATTGTTCTCGCTCTTGAGGAAACCGATTCGGGAACAATTTTAATCGGTACCTACTTAGATGGCTTGTTCGAGGTTGACCCTCAAGAATTGATTGCAAGGCCCGTCGAAATAGTTGCATCTGCACCTGAAACTTTTCAAGTACGATGCCTTAAAAAAAGACCCGATGGAAAAATAGTTATTGGCACTAATCAAGGTCTTTATGAATATGATGGCAATAAGGTAAAACCCGTTACATTAAAAGGGGCGCAGTTTGCAAATAGAGCTTCTTATGGTGTTGAATCGATTATAATTGATGATTCGGGTTCTATTTGGATGGGTACTTACTCAAGCGGGTTGCTCAAAGTCAGTTCCGCTTCTATAAACACGTATCAAGCTGAAAGATTCCCCATCACTGACGAGCAGATTTTGACCATGGTTCAGGGGCCGGATGGTAAAATTTTATGTGGTACCGAGAATGACGGTTTACTAGTGGTGGAAAAAGATGGTTCGGTAATTAAACACTATCACTACGATAAATTTGCGGACAACGGATTAAAATCCAATTCGATTTGGACACTTTTCGTAGATGACCAAAAAAGGGTCTGGGTCGGTTACTATAATGCCGGGGTTGGGGTTTCAGACATTTTATATGATAAATTCAAAGATTTAGAAAGTGTTTCTAACATACGTAACTCGTTACAATCATCATCGGTAACCAGTATCGTTAAAGACAAAAAAAATAGGCTGTGGATAGGTATGGATGGGGGCGGAATTGACGTCTATGATCTAGAGAAAAAAACCTTTGATCATCTTATCGATCAAGATAACCCCATTGCAAAAGGCTTCGAGGCGTTAGATGTACAGAATCTGTTTTTCGATAGTGGAAGCAATCTGTGGGTGGCCACTTGGAACTCCGGTATATATTATCTGCCCAGGGGAAGTGATCAATTCAAGCATTATGAAATTCAAGAGGTGAACGGGCGCTTGCGGTTTCATCGTATTATGAATTTTGCCGAAGATATCGATGGTGTAGTTTGGATCGGCACGAGCTCTAGTGGATTACATTATTATGATTCAAAAACTAAAAAGTTCGATTTTGTCGCAGATAGTCTTTTTAGACAAGGTGCTGAAATAAGAAAAGTTCTTGTAGACAGAAACAACACAGTTTGGGTAGCTACTAACCGTGGGGTGTTTAAAAGGAAAAATGGATATAAAGGGGCATTCGAGAATCTAGAGTTGATGCCGTCCGAAGAGCAAAATCCGGCCGAAAAGGTATTAATAGATTTAACGGTCACACTTTTCGAAGATAAGTTTGGGAATATATGGATCGGTACCGATGGTGCAGGGCTATGGAAATATGATGTAAATGGAAAAAATATCACTTGGTTCAACAGTGCCTCGACCAATTTGGAGCAAGAAAGTATTGCTACGATTTTAGAAGGTGATGATGGTAATCTATGGCTTGGAGGCAATAAAGGGCTTTCATACTTTGAAATTGAAGAAAAACAGTTTACCAACTATAGCGCCAATGATGGTTTGTTGTCAGATGATTTCAATTATAATGCTGGCTTTAAAGATGAAGACGGCACCATGTATTTTGGTAACTATAAGGGGGTAAATGTAGTAAACCCAGAAGCTATTACATTTAATGAAAGAAAACCAGAAGTCTACTTTACGAACTTCAAAATACATAATAAATCATCAAGCTCACCATTGAAAAAAGCTATTGGAGAAACAGAGCATTTGACATTGAACCACAATCAGTCTTTTTTTACAATTGAATTTGCGGCCCTTAATTATACCCGACCTGAGAAGAATAAATATGCCTATTACCTTGATGGCCTAGAAGATACTTGGAATTTTGTGAGTAATACCACGAGTGCCACCTATACTAATTTATCACCGGGCGATTATACTTTTATGGTCAAAGCGGCCAACAATGATGGGGTTTGGAACGAGAGTGCAAAAACGCTGCGGTTGACCGTATTGCCACCATGGTATAGAACTACTTTGGCCATTGCTTGTTATCTCATATTGTTCGTAATGATTTCTGTGTTTGCATTTAGACTGACCAAAGAAAGAATTCGAGAAAAACGTTTGGTACAGGTCGAACGCGCCAGACGTTTGCAAGAAGAAGAATTGAACAATCGTAAGATTCAGTTCTTTACCAATATCTCTCACGAATTTCGAACGCCTCTAACGCTGATTCTAAACCCGCTTGAGTCGGTTATGCATGATCAAAAATATAGACTTTCAAAAGGTTTGTCGGAAAAACTCAATATCATTCATAAAAATACGGCTCGTTTAAAACGACTGATCGATGAGTTGATGGATTTCAGAAAACTACAGTTGAACAAGTTTTCGATTAAGGTTTCAGAAATCGATGTGGTCGATTTTTCACAAGAAATCGCGGAACATTTTAATGAAGAAGCTGAATTGAAGAATATCGCGATGCTTTTTGAGTCTAGTGGTAAAAACGTAAAGCTTTGGAGCGATCCCGGTATGTTAGAAAAAGTGCTGTTCAACATACTGTCAAATGCATTTAAGATTACCCCAGACAATGGCACCATCACTATAGGCGTACACCAAAGGGAAACCAATATGATATTTCCCCTCATAGATACCGAAAAGCAGTTACCAGCAATTGAGATTTTTATTGAAGATACGGGGAGCGGTATAAGTCAAGAAGAGGTAAGAAATGTTTTTGAACGATTCTATCAGGTCAAAAACATGAACAGTCAATATTACGGGGGTACGGGTATAGGTCTAGAGGTGGTAAAAAGTTTTGTCGATTTACTGAAAGGGCATATTGTCGTCGAAAGTGAGGAGGCCGTTGGAACAAAGTTCAGGGTATTCTTGCCCATGGGCAGAGAACATTTTAATACTGAAGAATTATTATTGGCCGCCACAATTAATGAAGAGGTGGTGCCTGCAACAAATCAAGACATACCTGAAACCGCACGACTTGAAATGCTTACAGGAGCAAAGAAGACCTTACTCATAGTCGAAGATAATACCGAGCTACGGTCATATCTCAAAAATGAGCTTCAGACCGAATACAATGTGTTTGAGGCTGTAAATGGGCAACAGGGCCTAAAACTGGCCCTTGAGCGTATACCCGATTTAATTATTACAGATGTTGTTATGCCAGAAATGGATGGTTTAGAATTCTGTAAGGCCATAAAAGATGATTTGAGAACGAGCCATATACCGTTATTGATGTTAACGGCTAAGACAATGAGTGAAGATTGGATAAAGGGCATTGATTCCGGGGCCGACATCTACCTGAGCAAACCATTTGATTTGAAGGTGCTTAGGGCACAACTCAGGCAAATTATAAAGAGTAGGCAAATATTATTCGATAAATTTGGCGAAGGAACGAATAACGTAAAGATACCCGAGAATACATCACTTCTTGACAAAGGTTTTATCACTAAGGTAATGGAGTATATTATTGAAAATATAGCCGATGAAAACCTGAATGTAGAGCAATTGGCCGGGGAGTTGAACTTGAGCCGAAGTCAGCTTTACCGGAAGATAAAATCGCTGACCGGCCATACTGCCAACGAATTCCTAAGAAAACTACGTTTAGAAAAAGCCAAGGAAATTATTGAAAATGGAGATGCTTCTATTAGCGAAGTCTGTTACAAAGTCGGATTCTCGTCACCTTCTTATTTCACCAAATGTTTTAAAGCTTATTTTGGGGTGTTGCCCACTGAATTTAAACAAGAATAAAGGTTCTTTTCCCTTTCTTACATTGCAATGGCAGCTCATGCCACATTTTTGACATTTCTTGCTTCATAATTGGCATCCAGCCTAATTGAGAAATACGATTTTTATCATGTCGATAGTTTAATCTGTATTTCACGAATAATTCGGTAATTTTCGAATGGTCGTATTGTAAATGTGATAAATTATATTTCTTGCTATTCGGTTAAAAACAAAAATAATATGAAATCCCCAATTCAAATTTTTGGTTGTATATGCCTTCTTGCCGTCGTTGCGGCCTGTGGAAATAAGGCTTCGGAAAATGTGGAAGCAGAACATGTCGACCCAAGTCTCAAGAATACGTTTTCCTATGATTTCTTTGTGGGAGCCGCTATCAATAATGGTGTTATTGAAGAGAAAGATTCATTGGCGACAGCACTGTTGAAAAAAGAGTTCAATAGTATTACACCTGAAAACATCATGAAGTGGATGCATATACATCCATCACCTGATAAATTCAATTTTGAAATTGCCGATAAGTATGTTGATTTGGGTAAAAAGAATAATCTACATACCGTGGGCCATACTTTGGTCTGGCATAGCCAATTGGCCGATTGGGTAACCGAAGTAAACGACAGTTCGGCCATGACTGTCATTCTAAAAAACCATATTAATAGCATAGTGAATAGGTATAAGGGTAAAATAGACTCTTGGGATGTGGTAAATGAAGCCTTAAATGAAGATGGAACTCTTCGAGAATCTATATTTCTTGAAGTTTTGGGCGATAGCTATTTAGAACTGGCATTTGAAACTGCGGCAAAAGCGGACCCAGACGTTCAACTCGTCTACAACGATTATAATCTTACAAATCCCGAAAAGAGGGCAGGGGTTATACGTTTGGTAAAAAAATTAAAAGAAAAAAATATAAAGATTGACGCAGTGGGCATGCAAGGCCATTGGAATTTGGAAGGGCCGACTCTTGAAGAAATTGAAACTAGTATTATCGCCTATCATGACGCAGGGGTAAAGGTTTCGATTAGCGAGCTGGATATTACGGTACTGCCCAACCCCTGGGATTTAGAAGGGGCCGAAGTGAGTCAAAATTTTGAGAATAGTCCATCAATGAATCCCTATCCTGAAAGTCTGCCTGATTCTGTTCAAAATATATTGGCTAAACGATACCAAGATATTTTCAAGCTATTTCGTAAACATCGTGATAAAATTGATAGGGTAACATTCTGGGGTATAAACGACGGGTCGTCGTGGCTCAATAACTGGCCCATTGACGATAGAACGAATTATCCGCTACTTTTCGATAGAAACTACCGACCCAAAAAAGCTTATGAAAGTGTTATGGAGCTTAACAAGTAACGCTTCGTTTCATTTCAGATAATCAACCCAGCAATGACTTCAAACTCGCAAAAACTGTCCGTAAAGGAAAAAATCGGCTATAGCCTTGGTGACCTAGCAGCCAATTTGGTATTTCAGACGCTAATTACCTACCTCGCATTTTTCTATACTGATATCTATGGTCTTTCACCGAAAGATTCTTCGGTGATCATGTTGGTAGTGGGCCTGATTGCCGCTTTTATCTTTAATCCTGTAATCGGTGCCCTTGCAGATAGAACCCATACCAAATGGGGAAAATTTCGCCCTTGGATATTGTTTACGGCCATACCCTTGGGGGTAGTGGCCTTGTTTGCGTTTACCACACCCGATTTCTCGTACAAAGGCAAGGTCATCTATGCCATTGTAACATATACGCTTTTACTATTGTTGTACGCTGCCAATAACTTGCCCTATTCGGCGCTTAGTGGGGTAATAACTGGTGACATGGGAGAACGTAACAGTCTTTCTTCATATCGTTTTGTAGCTGTAATGTTCGCTCAGTTCTTTGTTCAGGTATTTATGTTGGGCATTATCAAAAGTGCAGGTGATGGCGATATGGCCGTAGGTATCGAAAAGGTAATGACCGTTTTGGCTGTTGTCGGTACTGTAATGTTGCTGATTACGTTTTTGAGCACACGAGAACGAATTGTTCCAAAACCGGAACAACGGTCAAGTTTGAAAGAAGATTTGGGCGATTTAGCTAAAAATAGGCCTTGGATCATTATGCTCACCTTGACCACTTTGGTCTTTATTACATTGGCCATGAAAGGGGGTGCCTACGTGTACTATTTTGAAAACTATGTAAATCGACCGCAGCTTGCATCGGTTATTCAACCCATTCTTGATTTTCTCTCGAGTATAGGTTTGAACGAGTTTGGGCAAGATCCTATTTCCGCTGGTTTCGGACTATTTAATGCCGGGGGTATTATTTTTATGATAGTGGGCATTACTCTGTCAAAGAAATTGGCCGATAAATACGGTAAGCGTGATGTTTTCGGTACTTTTCTTTTCATTTCGGCCTTGTTCATTGTATTCTTTTACTTTTTCCCACCAGAGTCAGTTAGTCTAATGTTTATTTCCCAAATTTTGCATGGTTTTTTCTACGGAATAACCATCCCTATCTTATGGGCAATGATTGCCGATGTGGCCGATTATTCCGATTGGAAAAACAACCGTCGGGCAACTGCCATTATTTTTTCTGCGATGATGGTAGGTCTAAAAGCTGGTCTAAGTATCGGAGGTGCCATTACCACATGGGTTCTAGGTGTTTTTGAGTATTTGCCGAACACAGAAGTACAGCCCGAAAGTGCTATTGAGGGCATCAAATTGTTGGTCAGTATTTTTCCTGCGATACCATTTGTAATTGGCGCTGGATTGTTGTTTTTCTATGAAATCAATAAAAAGATGGAGGTTCAGATTGAGACTGACTTGATTAAAAGAAGGGTACCTCCGAAGAATTAAAATTTAGCGAACACGATAAAGAACAGACTATGCCAGAAGATTCTATCGAACATATCGATTTTGATGAGTTGAATAAAAAGGCCATTTCACAACCTTTGGTCAAACATATATATACGGCCGATCCATCGGCACATTTTTTTAACGGAAAAATATATATCTATCCTTCGCACGACCTTGATGCAGGTGAAGCTTTCGATGATTTGGGTAGCCATTTCGCTATGGAAGATTACCACGTTATTTCTATGGATGGTCTAAATAGTGAGGCCGTTGATCATGGGGTTGCATTGCATGTTAAAGATGTAGCATGGGCCGAGAAACAAATGTGGGCTCCAGATGCTGCTCATAAAGACGGGAAATATTACCTGTATTTTCCAGCAAAGGCATATGACGGAATTTTTAGAATAGGTGTAGCAGTAGGCGATTCTCCCGAAGGTCCGTTTGTGCCCCGACCAGAAGCAATAAAAGGTAGTTTTAGCATTGACCCTGCAGTTTTTGAAGATGAGGACGGAGCCTACTATATGTATTTTGGCGGACTCTGGGGCGGGCAGCTCCAGCGTTGGAGAACCGGAGCCTTCAATGCCGAACAACCGGAAAGTCCCACCGCTTTTATTCCAAATGATGATGAACCGGCCTTGTTACCGTTTGTTGCGAAAATGACGGATGATATGCTAGAGTTTGAAGAAGCACCCAAAGAACTTCAGATTCTTGATGAAGATGGAAAGCTATTGCTTTCTGGGGATAATGACCGTAGGTTTTTTGAAGCCGCTTGGATGCACAAGTACCAAGGCAAATATTACTTCTCATATTCTACAGGTGATACCCATTATATCTGTTACGCAATAGGCGATAACCCGTACGGACCTTTTACGTATACCGGAAGAATTTTGAATCCTGTGGTGGGTTGGACCTCCCACCATTCCATTTGCGAAGTAGAGAGTAAATGGTACCTATTCTATCACGATTCAAGTTTGTCAAAAGGCGTTACACACTTAAGGTCGGTGAAAATGGCGGAAATCGTTTACCGCCCCGATGGAATTATCGAGACTTTAAACCCTTATGGTGATTAGTTGATTTTGACCGTCTGTAAATAATCGTTATTCTTGGCAACGATAATATAACGCTGACCATTGGCACTGATCGGTGCCATGCCTTTCACATCACCGGGAACAAAAAATCCACTTTCTGAACCTTCGACCGCGGTAAAGTTTCCGATACCATCACCCTTCAATAGAAGTCCGTGGCCAGCATCGTTCCGAGGGGTTTCCACTTCAGATGCATAAAGATTGCCCGCAATGAGAATATCCAAAGCTCCATCTTTATCATAATCTTCAACAAGTATTTGATTTATGCTTGAAGTTTGTGCTGCAATAGGTAGTTTTTTAGCAATCAGTTTTCCATTGTCATTTTCCAAATAAATACTGGCAAATGATTTTACCTGATAGTGTAGTGCCGATTCTAGAGATGCTTCGGTGTATACATCGGCTAAAGTAGCTTCGGCAAAGCTGGCGTAATCTCCAAATTTTTGTTTGATTCCCGGTATTTGTTGCGATGAACATTCGCGACCCCTTAACGGATACTGTTTGCCATCATTGTAATAACTGAGTACAATATCTTGCTTGCTGTTTTTGTCAAAATCGTTCACATATATATCAAAAGTCTCTTCTTCTGAAGCCTTATATTTATAATTAAGACCATTGTTTCCCACGAGGTAATCAGGGTCGCCGTCTCCATCAAAATCACCTTGCTCGATGCTCCACCACCAACCCGTCGTATCAGCGTTCAAGCCCAATTCTTGAGATACTTCTTGAAAGCCGGTTTCAGTGTTCTTGAAAGCTCTAATGGGCATCCATTCTCCGACAACGATAAAATCCATTCGGTCATCACCGTTTAAATCGGTAATAACGGCACTTGTCGCCATACCCATGTTATCGAACTCGGGTGCATGCATTTTTTCAGAAACTATAAATTCTATTTTTTCTGAGCTACTATTGTTCTCTAGAATATAGCTGCTGGCAGGCGAAGGATATCTTCCGGGAACTTGTCGGCCGAGCACAAGAATATCTTGATCCCCATCGTTATCAAAATCGGCCGCATACGCTTTTGACCCGCTCACCGTCAATTTCGGTAATGCTCCAGTAGACTTCTCGAATTTTCCTGTTCCGTCATTGATATAGAGTCGGTCTTGAAGTAGTTTTGAATCGGGTTGAAACTCATAGCCACCGCTGACCACATAAAGGTCTGTGTCACCATCATTATCGGCATCGAAGAAAAGAGCACCGACATCTTCAAATGCGCGATCTTCATCTAAAAACGAATCTTTCTGTTTTTCAAATCCATTTTTATTTTGAAGAAAAAGTGCCGCCGAATGCTTCGCAGACCCGCCCACAAAACAATCATCTAGGCCATCATTATTAACATCGCCTACGGCAAGTGCGGGGCCGAAAGAAGACATTTTATGAGGCAATAATACTTGCTTTTCAAAATCGTCGTACTCGTTCTCTTCGTGTTTGTGTTTTTCAAAGAAGTTTTCATCTCGATTGGAAAAAAGTTTTTGTCTTTGAGGGGTTTCGATTTCTGTATCGCTAGCGTCGGCATGTTTTAAAACCAAGGTTTGGTTCACTGATACATTTGTGATGGTCTGTATTTTACCATCGGTCCACACTACTTTAATTTCGTCGATACTTTCAGATTTTCCCAGTCCGAAATGAAGCTCTGGCGCTACTGATGATTGAAACCCTCGAGTCAGGGTCATTTCTTGAAGTTGGGTGGTGTTATCATTGGTCAAATAAACTCGATTTCCTAATCCGAATTTATTGTGTTCGGTTCCTTCAAACTTTATGGTAAGATAATTATTTGATTTTGAGCTTTTGTTTTCAAATACCGTAACGTAGTCGTCGATATTATTGGTGATAATCTCAAGGTCTCCATCATTATCCAAATCAGCATATGCGACCCCGTTAGAAAAGCCTTCAAATTGAATACCCCATTTTTCATTGACCCGTTCAAAATCAAGATTGCCCTTGTTTTCGAACATGAAATTGTCAATTTTTTCAGAAGGTATTTGTTGACTGAGATTTAAGAGGGTGTCTTTATCAAGTTCCAGACCTTTTAATTGGTTGAAGTAATCATTGTTATTAATTTCTCTTCGAGTACCATTACTAACAAAGAGGTCTTTGTCGCCATCATTATCAAAATCAGCGAACAGAGGCCCCCAACTCCAATCGGTGGAAGAAGTGCCTGTTAACCTTGATACGTTCGAAAAATGGGGAATTCCCTTTTCGAAGACTCCTGAATTAAGTTGCATGCAATTGTGCATGTATTGGTAGTGAAAACCGGCATCGACCACATCCCAAAATAATTGAGGGTTCATGCTGGCCATATTGGCTTTCTTGCGCCTGTTACTCTTGGCATCCATATCTACCTGAAAAATATCAAGAAACCCATCATTATTAAAGTCGGAGATGTCGGCTCCCATACCATAAAAGGCCGTATGGGAAGTAGCTTCTTTTACCACTTCTTTAAAAGTGCCGTCTTGGTTGTTGAGGTACATAAGGTCAGGGGAGTTAAAATCACTCGAAATATAGAGGTCGGGCCATAAATCGTTGTTCAAGTCACCTACCGTTGCACTTAAAGTAAGGCCAAATGCGAACAAACCCGCTTCTTTGGTTACATCGACAAATTCGCCCCCGTCGTTTCTGAAAAGGTGATCGCTTTCTTCCTCTTTAAGATTATTCATTTTATAGGTGTACACAAAGGTCGGGGAGTCGAATTTAGTGGGGGGATAATTGGCAACGTACAAATCAAGATCACCATCTTTATCGTAATCGAAAAATGTTGCCTGAACACTGTTTCCGATATCGCCAAGGCCATACTCCTCGGCTTTTTCCGAAAATGTACTGTCGCCATTATTTATAAAAAGTTGATTATTCTTTGGACCGAACTTTCCACCTACGGAACAATATATATCAAGTAGTCCGTCACCATTAACATCACCCATGGTAACCCCTGTATACCATCTGTCATCACCACTTACGCCGGCTTTATTGGAAATATCCTCAAATTGTAAATTTCCTTTGTTCAAATATAACTTATTGGGCATTTGGTTGCCGGTAAGGTAGATGTCGATAAGGCCATCGTTATTGATGTCTCCGGTGGCCACACCGCCACCCATATAAAGGTAAGAGTAGGTGAAATAATTAAGGGAGTCGTTTTCTACAAGTGTATTCTTAAATTCAATGCCACTTTTTTTGGGATCGAGTGACGAGAAAATTTTTTCCTCGACCGGAATCGTTTTGGATTCTTTATCAGTGCAACCGACAAAAAACGCAACTGAACAGCAAATAAAACTATCGGTCAGAAATTTTTTCACCTTTTTTCTTTTTATCAGTGTAATGGTTAGACTACTATAATTTGTTAGAAAAAAACAGCGTGCAACCAACACGCTGTTTTAGAAAAACTAAACTAACTTAAAGAAACTATTTTTAATATTTTTCTAGTATCCAGGGTTTTGGTCTGCCGAACTGATATTAATGTTTGCGTCTATCTCGGCTTGAGGTATGGGCAACAGTTCATGCTTACCGGTCTGAAAACTGGTTCCTGCGAGTTCGGTGTCTGCAATCCCCCAACGAATGATATCATTGAATCTGCATTGCTCTCCGGCCAATTCGACTTTTCGTTCATGTACTAGGGCATCAAAAACTTGGGCCGCTGATAAACCGGTAGGTAAAGGATCTAAACCAGCTCTTTCACGAACTTGGTTGATTAAACCTATGGCAGCATCTTGATCACCGCCAGGTCTCATGCTTTCGCACTCTGCCATCATAAGCAAAACATCGGCGTATCTCAAATACTTAAAGTTAATGCCCGAGGTTTGGTCTTCGTTATCGTCTTTATAGTAATTATTGTATTTCGACCAGCCGGCATTACCTCCTCCATTACTAGGAAAATGGTCTACTGTAAGTGCGCTGTCTTTACCGAATTTATCTCCGTTGACATAGAAAGATTGCTCAAAACGAATGTCGTTTTCTTCATATTCGTTCAATAAATCATCGGATGGAAAGACGTTGAACCAATCGTTAAAACCGTATTCTTGGCCCCTAAAAGTTGCCTCGTTAGGACCTTCACCACTTCTATCGGAGTTCCATTGAGCACTAAAACCAAGATCATCATCATATTGAATTTCAAAAATGGACTCTACGCCAAATTCGGTTTCCTCTTTAAAATTGTCGAAATAGTCATCTTCCAAAGCGTAACCATTTAGAGCATTGAACTGTGCAAGGGCGTCGTCATATTGTTCTAAGAAAAGATAAACCTTGCCCAGTAATGCTCGTGCCGATCCAACTGTGGCCCTACCATTTTCTTCTTCTCCTTTGGCATTTAATACGGGAATGGCCTCTTGTAAATCTTTAATGATCTGGGCATAAATTTCATCTTTGCTATTTTTGCCAAATCCAACGCCATCTTCTGGAGGTAAAGTTGTAATTAATGGGGCATCGCCAAATCTGGTAACTATCAGAAAGTAATAAAATGCCCTTAGAAATTTTGCTTCGCCCAGTGCCTTCTGCTTTGCATCATCACTCATGACCGAAGGTAGAATAGCATTAATTGTTTCTTCGTTTTCAATCACATAGTTTGCTTTGTTGATGCCTCTATAACAACTTTCCCAATAAGCACCGATTGCACCGTGGCTCGGGTTAAACGAGAATTCAAGATATTGCCTTTTGTCGGCTTCTAACTGATTGTTTCCTCCATTTTCTTGAGACATGTTATCCATCATAAAAAACATATGCCTGCTATAGAGACCTTGAGTTTGCATGTTGGAGTACACTGCATTTACCGCAGATTGTACCTGTATCGGGTTTTGAAAGAACGATTCGGGCAGTAGCTCATTTGGATTTGTTAGTTCTAATGAATCTTCATTGCAAGAGAGTATCAGACCCAAACTCGCAAGAACCGTTAGTATAATTTTATTTGTTTTCATAGTAATTTTTTTAGAAAGATAGTTGTACTCCAAGTAAAACTGATTTGGGTTGCGGGTAATTACCTCGGTCAATACCTAATTCATATCTCCTTGCATCACCGTCATTAGTTAATGGATTACCTATTTCAGGATCTAGGCCCGAATAATCGGTCAGCGTAATTAAATTCTGACCACTTATGTATATTCTACATTTAGAGAAATACTTTTCTAGCGATGTACCGCTAAGGGTATACCCTAAAGTTATGTTCTTTAATCGGGTATAAGAACCATCTTCAACGAAACGATCGGAAATGGAATTGAAGTTTTCATCGGCCCCACCGGCTGCAGGAACCGAGTTTGAGGTGCCTGGGCCTGTCCATCGGTTCAAGACATTGGTGCCAGCGTTGAACAATCTTGGCATGCCTTCTAAGTCATAGATATTGGTGTTGTATACATCAACTCCGGCTACACCTGAGATAAACATATTAAGATCTAAATTTTTATATGCCGCGTTCAAATTGAAACCATAAGTCAAGTCTGGATATGGATTACCTATCTTAACACGGTCTTGATCGTTGATGGCGCCATCGCCGTTTTGGTCAACAAAACGGATATCTCCAGGGTTATAGGTAACATCTCCATTATCATCGGGAACCTGGTTTAAAACCGCATCAATTTCAGCCCTTGTGTCATATATTCCATCGGTTTCATAACCATAGAAAAAGAATAGCGGTTCACCAACTTCTACACGCGAAATATCTTGTGACTCAAAACTACCGCCCGATAGTGATTCGTTTTCGCCCAAAGATTTTACCTCATTTCTAGAAGTACCTAGGTTCAAGTTGGCCGACCAAGTAAAGTCGCCTTCAAAATCGTTGTACCCTATATTGAGCTCAAAACCATTGGTCTCTACCGATCCGACATTTTCAGTTACCGATCCTGAATGAATACCTAGAGTACCCGGTAGAGGACGATTCATTAATAAATCATCACTGGTGTTGTTATAATACTCAAGGGCACCGGTAAACCTACCATCCCAAAGTCCGAAATCGAGACCGATATTGCGCATAGTCGTTTCTTCCCACTTTAATTCGGGGTTTGCAAGACCACCTGGTGTGGTACCTGTGGCCAATCCGTCGCCTAAGGGATAAAAGAAATTCGATAACAAGGTAGCGCTATATTGATACTCTCCGATTTTATCATTTCCTGTGATGCCCCAACTACCCCTTAACTTTAAGGTGTTTAATGCGGTATCTGCCAAGAAGTTTTCTTTGGCAATGTTCCATCCCAGTGCTACGGAAGGGAATGAACCCCATCTATTGGCCGAACCAAAGCGAGATGATGCATCTCTTCGAATCGAAGCCGCAAAAATATATTTCTGGTCAAAATTATAGTTCAGACGGGCCAAATACCCGATACGTTGGTATTCAAATGCTTCTGATTCTAAAAAGGATTGAGTGTTCGATACTTGCGTAATATCGTTGGTAATAGGATTTTGACTATTGGAATTTAAAATCTCATCGGTTCTTTCTTGTTTCTCGGCCAATAGCAATACTTCGAAGTTGTGAACGTCGTTGAATGTTTTGTTATAGTTCAAACTATTCGTCACAATAATAGATTTTCTTAAGCTCGAATTCTTGGTGATTAGCGCAAAATCAGACGCGTGTGTTGCGCCTTCACTGTCATCATTGTAGGAAGGACGAAAGATATTAGTGTTTGAGTTTCTATATTCAAGACCTACCTGGCTTTTAAAGTTGAGGCCTTCAATTATTTCAAATTCCCCAAATAGGCTACCTATAATTGCAGATGATTTATTTATGTGCTCACCGAGTGTTTGAACCCTCACCGGGTTTTCGGCATCTTGTCCGTCCAAACCATTACTTGGCCCTTGAAAACCACCTAGGTTATTAGAATTATAAATAGGAAGATAAGGTGGTATTTTAATGGCATGTTCTAACAATGACCGATCTGCTAAGTTTCTTTCTGGGTTCTGTTTATTGAAAGATACGGCTAAGGTCTCACCGAACTTAAATTTACCTAATGTAAAATTGCTATTAGCGCGAAAAGAGAACCGCTCGAAACCGGTTTCTATTATGGCGCCTTCTTGATCCAAATATCCGGCAGAGAACCTGAAATCGTTATTTTCCGAACCGCCAGAAATACCAAGATCTATTTTTTGCATGATTCCTGTTCTGAATAATGCATCCTGAAAATCGGTATTGTTGTTAGATTGCGAAAGTGGCGAAGTAGGTGTAACCCCGAAAGCGTCTTGTGCAAATTGTCGGTATTGGTCGGCATTTAAAATATCGAACCGTTGGTTAGAGTATTGTATACCTGTATATGAATCAAGATTGATAACGGTTTTGCCCGTTCTTCTACCCTTTTTCGTCGTCACCATAACTACACCATTGGATCCTAGCGAACCATAGATTGCTGTTGTTGACGCATCTTTTAAAACGTTGATCGATTCAATATCATTGGGGTTCAAGTCTCCTAGACCTCCAGCTATTATACCGTCTATAACATAGAGGGGGTCGTTGTTGTTCATGGTACCAAGCCCCCTGATACGTACGACGGGTGCTGTACCTGGTGAACCTGTATTTAGTACCGTTACCCCGGCAGCCCTACCTTGTAGTGCCTGGTCTGCAGTAGCTACGGGTAGTGCAGCTATTTCTTCAGAGCCGACGGTGGTAATCGCCCCGGTTACCTCTGCCCTAGATTGGGTACCGTAACCAACTACAACCACCTCGTCAAGTGCTTGAAGGTCTTCGGATAGTGTTATGTTAATGGTTGTTCTTCCGTTCAATGCAACCTCTTGGCTTACATAGCCGATGTAACTAAAGGTAAGGGTTGCTCCTGATGGTACATCACCTAAGGTATAGTTACCATCAAAATCGGTTTGGGTACCGTTAGTCGTTCCCGCGACTACAACCGAGGCTCCTGGTAGAGGTGTTCCCGATTCGTCGGAAACCAGACCGCTCACCGTAGAAGCTTGGGAATAAGCTAAGTGACCCAGCATTGCGAAAAATGCAATGCACAATAATTTGAGTTTGTTCATCATGTTGAGTTTATGTTAAGTTGAGTGTGCCAAGAAAATGTTAAATAATTTTCTCAGTAACAAATGTATTTTCAGACAGGTCTTTCCAATAAAACATCTGAAGCGTATGTTGCTACATTTGTTGCACGTCTAGCTATAATGGCACTTTCAAGCGTATTTTTTTAGCAATATCCTAATAGAGGATGATGTGAAATGGTAGATTAACAATGTAGGATGTTCGGTATGCAGATCACTTTAGTCAGCCTAGTTACTACTCCTTTGTAAATTAGGGGTTTGTAAACTAGATTGCTCTTTTTTCACTAGAACGGAAGCAAAAAAATTACCATACGTCTCTTTTAAGGTAAAATACTACACAAATCGGAAAATTGGGATGTATCACAGCTTATGATGCGGTTTTACCTTTGCTGTCAAATCTTATAGTTATGAAAAATTCCCAAATTTATTCTAATGTGTTAATGTCGCATCCTTTTGCGATGGCACAATTTCAAACGGATTTTGAAGGCAGAAGTATAATAGATATGGTTTTGACCAATGCCTTTGTTTCTGATATGAACATATCTGAAATGAAGCTTGCAGTCACCAAGTTTTCTGCTTTTGATGAGCAAGGCAATGAACACAACTTGGCCTTTTTTCTTGAAGATACGACCCTAGACATTCAAGGCTTGCATAAAGGTCTTTTTCTACGGTCAAGAAGTGTGTCCACTCTGAACCCTGGTAGGTACAAATCTTTAAGGTTCTATATCAAAGAGACTAAAAGCACCTTCAAATATCATGATAGAAAAGAAGAAAGTGCTCAAGGTTTTGAGTATTTAGATTTTCAAATAAAGAACGGTTTGTTAATCAACGGAGACCAGGCCCCTGAAGCTATTTTGAGGTTCGATTTTGTACCGGTAAAATCAAAAGGTTTTTCCGATACTGTAGGTAAGTTTTTTAGAAGACCCCGTCATATGGCCGGTAAATTGGCACACAGTTTCGGTCATTAATAGCTCCGAGTCAGTTGAGGTATAAGCCCAAGTTTCCGAGGAAACCTGGGCTTTTTTAATTAATAATCAAGACCATCGGTATCTGCTAATCGGGCAATGAGGCCCCAACCGTAAAAATAATTGGTGAGGCCGATTAAAATTTCATTTTCTCCCTCTTGAAAAGGTATTTCGAATGAAGTGTTGTCTAAAGTAGCTCGGCCGCGGGGTTCTTTCATGCCCGGCGAACCGAAGTAGTTTTCATCTTTGTACAGGGGTTGCTTGTTGATAAAGACCCAAACTTCATCGCTAAAACCCAGTTTAAGCAGTTTTTCTTGCATATTATCAGAGGTGACAGTAGTCTTTAACCAAATCAAGCGTCTAGGGCTTACGCTTTCACCCCCGAATTCTTTAGTCAAGTTAATGAGGGCACGACGGCCGGCTTCTATCGGTTTCCAAACGGCGGTACTATCAAGGTAGGCCGGGTCAATAGCTACTCCGGGGTTTCTTTGAATGCCTTTTAAGATGTCTTTTCCGAAGGGGAAGTCTATCGGTTCGGTTATTTGCCAGTTGCGGAGATAATTCGGGTCATTGTAGGTTGGGTCGTAGCCTGCGGTAGTCGGTAAGTCTTCGGTAGCATTGGGGGTAATTTTCATATTGGCATAAATTACATTGCCCGTAAGACCGATACGGCCAGATTTGGTGATGCCCTCCAATGCCGGAACCCATAAAGCTGCTTTTTCCATATCATTGACATAAACCCTCATTTGCTTTTTCGATACTACCAGTTTTACATGGTTCCATTGATTTTCGTAAAGGGTTGCCGCAGCTTGATAATCATCGGTGAGGTCCCATAGGTTTACTCCGCTGATTACCGGAGCATACTGCATGGTGGTTCTTCGCTTGGGGTTAGGTTTGCCAAAATGTCTTAAGTAGAATATTTCCGAGTTTAATGAATCTTCGCTTACACGGAAGTTGATTCCCGGAAAACCCTGCCCTTTCAATTCTACATCGAACTCAATGATACCGGTGGTAAATACAAAATCTTTGAGCATAATTGCTATATCCGACTCGTTCTTACTTCTGGCAACTTTCGTCGATTTGTAAGAGGTAAATTCTACATTATTGCTGACCGTTGCCCAATGCTTTTCGGTCATTGGAAAAGCTATTGTTTTCTTTTGAGCGTTTATTTTATGTTGGGCGTGCGATAATAAGGTACAGCCTATCGTCAAACCCAATATAAGATGTCTTTTTAGTGTTTTTTTCATTTTTGCTCGATTTATGATTAAAGTCTAAATTTGATTAAGTCAAAAGTAGGTTCCAAGGTATTTTTTCGGCCTGTTCAAGCTGTTCAATCCTGTTTAATGCTATTCAAACGCCCACACCTTTATTGCTCTTTTTAGTTTTATGGATAAATCAAAACTGTATATGGTCGAACATTTGGTTTCGTGCATCGAAGCAAAGTTGGGCTGGGGCAATGGCAAGAATTGGAGTAATAGTGATTTTGAAACACTTAGCGAACAGATTTTTGAGGCAACCAAAAAACGTTTGAGCGTTACGACGCTAAAACGTATCTGGGGCCGGGCCGAGCGTATTGCCAACCCCAGTGCAGCAACTTTGAACATTCTTTCTCAATTTATGGGTCATGCCGACTGGCGGGATTTTGTTAACTCTCAGAAGTCTGATACAGATACACCCGCCTTCATTCAAATTCCTTGGCAGAAAATACTGGCCATTATCGGGGTATTGACCATTGGGGTAGCCCTACTTGCATTAAATTGGGATAATGACAAACAACCCATCATCAAAGAGGTGACTTACCATAAGGCAGACTTTGAATTCAAAAGCCGAACCATCGCTAAAGGCCTACCTAATTCAGTGGTGTTCGATTATGATGTTTCTGCTGCTGCCGACGATGCCAAAATCGAAATTCAGCAAAGTTGGGATACCAGTAAACGAATAACCATCAATCGCAATGATAGTGTGGCCACTTGTATTTATCGTCGTCCGGGTTTTTTTAATGCCAAATTGGTGGTCGATGGCACCATAGTGGAGGCCCATGATGTGTTTATACCGACCCAAGGTTGGTTGGGCCTTATCGAGCGTGATTCCATACCGTTGTATTTAGATAATGAAAATGTAGAGCGTAAAGGAGAACTATCAATAAGCTCTAATGTGCTTTCCGATTACGGACTCGACCCAAAGGTTGAAAATACCTCAGTAAGCTTGTATCAAATGCAAGATTTCGGTGCTATTGACACCTCTGAATTTATTTTCTCCGTACGATTGCAAAATACTTTTGAAAAAAGTGCTACTGGATGCCGACGGGCTCAGGTTTATCTTATTTACGAGGGTGGGGCCATAGGTATTCCGCTGTCGAACAAAGGTTGTGTCGCCACCTTGAACATTATGGCCTTCGGACAATTTATTGATGGAAAAAAAACCGACCTTTCCGCTTTTGGAGTAGACTTCTCAGATTCGGTACAATTACAGTTGCTTTCGAAAGACGGTGAACTGCAGATTTTTGTTAATGACCATTTGGCCTACCAGATGCAAGTACTCGAAACACCGGCAAAAATTAGAGGCATCTCTCTGCATTTTGAAGGTACGGGTAGGGTAGAACAAGTGGAGTTGAGCAATACTAAAAATCTTGTCTATCAATTGTCAGAATAGTAGTATTAATCTTCTAAACAGACCAACAGGTTTGTTTTGAGCCGTTCTAAATATTATTGATTGTGAGCCCTCATCGATAAATGGTATCACAAATTCTATGAATTTAGGTGTACCGACATTTTCTGTTTAAAAGAAGTTTAGTTGCCGACCAAGTGGTCTGTAAACTTTAATTTTTGAGAATGTCGTAATGGCTTCTAGAATCCTTAAAAATGATGATTCTTACAGAAATAAGTTATCATTACAACAGGTGAGTTACCCAGGTTTCATTCCTCCAACAAGACTAACTGTAACTCGTTCTAAGGAATAAGTCATTTTCGACAAACTTTGAAAGCTAAAAAGAGATATGTAGTTTTAGAAAATCAAAAATAGAAGTTTAGGTTTTATAAAAAAATATTGAACCGGTTCGCTACCATAAAAACTTATATGTTTCCGCACGAAGCCGCTATTGACCGTGCTAGATTAGAGGCTCATGGTATGGAATGTTTTACCAAAGATGAGATGACCATACAAGTTCATAATTTCTACTCGCAGGCGTTGGGCGGGGTCAAACTTCAGGTAAGAGCTAATGATTTTGAAAAAGCAGCAGAGATTTTAGGGGAAAGTGTAGATTTGGAGCTGGAAACTATTCGAGATGATTATTCCGAATCTTCAATAAAATGTCCTAATTGTATGTCTGGCAATGTGACCATTCTAAGAATCAATAGAATATGGTCATTGGTGGTTCTAATGCTTGTTGCGCTACCCATTCCTTTTCGAATGAGAAAAGTACATTGCTACGATTGCCAATCTCAATTTAAAATAAAATAACTTCCGTAGTGCTCATTTCACCCCATTCCAAATATCCAAATACATTTTCCAGTCGCCATTTTCTTTGCGCCACACGACAACATATTTACCTTTCCAACTGCTGATTTCGCCATTGGCTTTTTTGGTCTTGCCTTCATAATAACCATAATCATAGGCTTCGTCGCCCCAAACCTTAATTTCTTCGGGCATCAGTTTATGGTGTATAGTTTCTAGGCCTTCGGGTAAATGCCAATACCCTAAAATGGCTTCTTCCCCGGTCAAAATATCTCGATTGTTCGGGAAAATCTTGGCATCTTCGGTGTACGACTTCCCGATCATCTCATAATCGGAGTCCATCACATATTGTGAAAAATTTTTGGCATTTGCCAGAATTTGGTCGATATCCTCTTGTGGGCCGATATATTTTTGGGCAAAGGAAAATCTTGAAACCAAAAATAGCATCCCTATAAAAAACAGTCTCATTTAGAACACATTTTACCCGACGACCTCTTTTTCTAAAATAAACGGCTGGTTATAGACCCGTTTTCCGGTGGCCTTGTACATCGCATTCGCCAAGGCGCCCACAACGGGCGGTAGCGAAGGTTCGCCCAAACCAGTAGGGTCGATGCCGTTATCTACAAAATAAGATTCGATGGCTTTTGGCGCTTCGGTATTTCGTATCAATCGGTAGTCATCAAAATTTTCTTGCTGTGGCACCCCATTTTCAAAGGTCATTTGAGAATAGGTTGCATGCCCGATACCATCGATGATGCCCCCTTCTATTTGGTTCTTGGCACTTATCGGGTTAATAACGATACCACAATCTACGGCGCACCATACCTTATCGACCTTGGGCTGGTTGTTGTTCATAGTGAGGTCTAACACTTGGGCTACATAACTATTGTGACAATAATAGGCCGAGACCCCTCTTGCCTTATCACCGGAATTCGACCAGTTTGATTTTTCTTTGACCAGCTTTAATACCCCAGCATAACGTTCAGGGTCGTAATCGTTCTTTTCGGGGTCGCCCACCGGATCTTTAATCGCCCTGTCGAAGAGTGCCAAACGAAATTCAATCGGGTCTTTACCGGCCAGTTCCGCAACTTCGTCCATAAACGATTGTTCTGCGCCAGCGATAAAATTGGAGCGTGGTGCACGCCAGGCACCGGTAGTTATTTTCGTTTCTAAGCTGGTTTTTTCAGCGAGGTAATTGTCAACGGCACCGGCAGGAAAACGGTTTTCGAATATTAAATCATCGTTGGTGCCCACGCCTTTTACATACCAAGCAATCAAGTTGTTTTCGGCATCCAATCCTGCTTTGAACTTCACCTTATAGGCAGGTCGATACGTACCTTGGGTCATATCGTCTTCACGGCTATAGACCAATTTGATGGGCGCCTTCGCTTTTTTGGAAATTACGGCTGCCTCTACCCCGAAAGACCCGTAAAGTCTACGGCCAAAACCACCGCCCATACGCGTCATGTCTATCTCGATATTTTCCAAGGGCATATCTAACACCGAAGAAACGGTTTTTTCCAAGAACTCGGGCGTTTGTATCGGTCCGCTCAATAGCGCCTTATCGTCGGTTACTTTGGCGTAGAAGTTCATTGGTTCCATCGTATTGTGCGCCAAGAACGGAGCACTGTAGATGCTTTCTATCTTTTTTGCCGCACTATTGAAAGCTTTGTTGAAATCGCCATCTTTCCGGGCCGGTTCTTTTACCGGCGCATCGAGCAATTTGTTGAGGTCGTCACCATAGCTCGCAGTACTTTCGAGGGTTGAAGGGCCGTCCCATTCGACTTTCAGGGCTTTTTTTGCCTGCATACATTGCCAAGTACTCTCACCGACAATAGCCACCAACTCAGGAATTCCGCCACCGTCGCTCCATTGTTTTTCAGCCCCTTCAGGATAGACATTTACATGAAAAATGTCTTTAATACCCGGCATGCCTTTGGCTTCATCGGCGTTCATCGATTTAAAGGTCAGACCAAAAGCAGGAGGATGAACAATCATGGCCGTAAGCATACCTTCTTCATACGTATCGATACCAAATAAAGGTTTGCCGGTCACAATACTGGGGCCGTCAACATTTTTACGGTCGGTGCCAATAATGGTAAAATCTTTTATATCCTTTAATTCAATTTCTTCAGGAGCTTCAATGGTTTCTGGGGCTTCGTCCGGTTTTTCAATACTTACGGCAGCAGAGGCCATCTCTCCGTAACTTGCGGATTTATTACTGGCCTTGTGATGAAGCATTCCCATAGAGGTTGTAATTTCTTCTTCGGGTACTTCCCAAGCTTTGGCGGCCGCTTGTTTCAGCATTTTTCGCGCTGTAGCACCTGCCATGCGCAAACCTTCCCAACCGGCACGGATCGATTGGCTACCACCCGCCAATTGGCGTTGAAAGACATCCATATTCAAGGGCGCCTGTTCTACGATAACATCTTTCCAATCGACATCAAGCTCATCGGCCACAATCATGGGCATGGCCGTTTTTACGTTTTGCCCAATTTCCGGATTTGGAGACATGATGGTTACCAGTCCGTTATCGGCTATTTTTAGAAATCCGTTGATGTCGAACCATTCTTTGGGTAAGCTGTTAACCTCTTCAGGGGTCATCTTACAGGAGGCCAGCCAACTGAAACCAACCACCATGCCACCACCGGCCAGGGCCGAGGTTCTTATAAATGAGCGTCTACCTATTTTTGTTTTTACGAATGTCATGAGTGTAGTTTTTTGGGTGTGGTTAGGCCTGATCGGAACTGGCAGCAATTTTCACTGCTTTTTTGATTCTAGTATAGGTGCCGCAACGACAGATATTGCCGTTCATAGCAGTAGAAATCTCATCGTCTGACGGATTGGGATTGCTCTTTAAAAAGGCCGAAGCCGTCATAATCTGACCTGCTTGACAGTAGCCGCATTGGGGTACATCTACTTCTAACCATGCTTTTTGTACCGGGTGATCGCCATTTTCAGATAACCCCTCGATGGTGGTGACTTCTTGTTCGCCCACCGATGAAACGGGCAATTGGCACGAGCGCACCGCATTATCGCCCAAATGAATGGTACAGGCACCGCATTGGGCTATACCGCAACCAAATTTGGTGCCGACCAGTTTAAAATGGTCGCGTAAGACCCAGAGCATGGGAGTATTGGGATCAACCTCAATTTCTTGGGTTTTCCCGTTAATTTTTAAGTTGTATGTAGCCATGATTGAAAAGGTTTGCTTGAAATTAGTAATTTTTCTTATCTAATTGTACGCTATAAGGTAATTGAAATAGTTAATTTGTGTTAAATGATTGTATTATAGCAATTTGTGAGAAAATTTCGAACTGCAAATTCCTATAAACTTTCAATAAATGTTCTTGGTCAAATAACCGTTCTTGAACTTGCCTTCGGGGTCATATTTTTTGGCTAGGGCCACAAAATCTGAATGTCTTTCATAACGAGCTTGCAGCGTTTCTGCATCTATGGTAAATAATTTGCCCCAGTGTGGCTTGGTGTTGAAAGGGGCAAGAGCTTCTTCAAACTTGGGCAGTAATGCCATTACTTCTTTCGGTTTTTGCTTCCAGGTGGTATGAATCGTAATGCAGTCTTGCTTATAGCATGGACTCATCCAAAAATTATCGGCTGCAATGGTTCTAATTTCAGAAATGAGAATATGCGGAAAGATTTCATCCTTCATTTTTTCAATGGCCAAAAGGGCTTCTACAGCATGCTCACGTGGCACAAAATATTCCGATTGTAATTCTTCACCGGCGCTGGGGGTAAAACCCATTTTGAAATGAGGCAGACGGTCGTACCACGGCCCGGGAACACCCATCTGCTCCGTGCAGTTAACCGCATCTAAGGCCACGATTGGATGAATGTTCTTTTTGGCAGGTGTGGCTCCGTAAAAATCATTATCTAAGTCGGCCATTTCTTGTGACACTTTTCGCTTGACCCACACCTCGCTCACTTTGTTATCTTGCCAATCGGTGAAAAGGCTTACGCTATAGCCGCTTGACATAATATCCTCAAAATTTGAAGTAACCGATTCTAAAGGCAAATCCAAAAAAACATCTTGCTGAACTTCAAAAGTATCTTGAAGCATTAGAGTTACTTTGGTGATAATACCAAAGGCTCCCAAGCCCACTACTACCGCAGCGAAGTCAGGGTGCTCCCGGTTTAGGGTAGAAAGACTGCCATCTGGTTTTACTAATTCGACCGATCGCACCTGACCGGCTAAATTTTTGTTGTTTACACCGGAACCGTGGGTAGCCGTAGCACAGGCACCTGCCACCGAAATATGAGGTAGTGATGCCAAGTTGTGCAGGGCAAAACCTTCTTTATGCAGCATCTCGGCAAAGTCGCCATAACGGGCGCCGGCCTCTATGGTAAGGGTTTTATTCGCTTTGTCAAGCTCGATGACCTTATTTAATTTTTTTGTGGAAATCTGATTTTTCGGGCTATCGGCAATATTGTTAAAGCAGTGAGTAGAACCCAAGGCTTTCTGAATGTCTAACTTTTTGATCAGTTGTTGTACTTCATCCACAGATTTTGGTTCGTAAATGGTATCGGCCTGATAGGTATAGTTGCCGGCCCAGTTGGTTCTTTGCAAGACTTCTTTAGATTTTGTAGCCTGTTTGGTGTCGGTTTTACAAGAAACCATAGGTGTCAACATACTGCCAACCATGGCGGCAGAGGTGGTTTTAATAAATTGTTTGCGTTTCATCAGGGTGTAATTAAGTGAATGGAGTGTTAGACAAGTTACTAAACTCTATCGAATAATTATCTTTTATGTTATTCGGTTTGTAAAGGCATTTGGTTCTATGGTAATAACTGATATGTTATCTTCGTAAAATGTTAGAATTGATATGCTATATGCTGACCAAGGCCAAATGGCATAAATGTTAATCATATGAATATTAGCGATAAAACGTTTCTGATTACCGGTGGAGCCTCCGGATTGGGATTGGCCACTGCACAAATGGTCATCGAGAATGGAGGAAAAGCCATTTTGGCCGATGTGAACGAGGAAACTGGAAAACTGTCAGAAAAAAAATTGGGAGCGAATGCTCTTTTTGTGAAGACCGATGTTACCGATGAGGAAAATGTAAAGGAAACGATTCAAAAGGGACTCGACCATTTCGGGGGTTTGCATGGTGCAATCAACTGCGCAGGTATTGGCCCAGGAGAGCGTATTTTAGGAAAAAAGGGAGTACACCGACTCTCTACTTTTAGTAAGGTGATTCAAATTAATTTGATTGGAACTTTTAATGTGATGCGCCTAGTGGCGGAAGTGATTCAGAATAACAGTCCAGAGGAAAGCGGAGAACGTGGTTTAATCATAAATACGGCATCGGTAGCTGCTTACGAAGGCCAGATAGGTCAGGCTGCATATTCAGCATCAAAAGGCGGAATTATTTCTATGATGTTACCCGCTGCTAGAGAACTAGCACGCTTCGGAATACGTGTGATGACAATTGCACCGGGAACTTTTGAGACTCCATTATTAATGGGTTTTTCTGAGGAAGTAAAAGAGTCTTTGGGTCAGCAGGTGCCTTTTCCATCCCGTTTGGGTAAACCTGAAGAGTACGCCCAATTGGCCAAACATATTATTGAAAACCAAATGCTGAACGGAGAGACCATTCGTTTAGATGGTGCCATACGTATGGCCGGCAAATAATGTAAATAACCTTTTGGAAACCAAGCAAGACATATCTTATTTAGAAGTACCCACCGCACCCATCGCCATAATGAAGGAAATCCGTAAAGACGGTAGTATTTTATTGCACTCACAAGTGCCATTCGAAACCTACCCGAAAACGGTAACTGAGCGCTTAAGGTATTGGGCCGAAATCGCACCCGAAAAAACTATGATTGCTCAACGTGATGTTGATGGCAATTGGTTAAAACTTTCCTATGCACAAGTTTGGGAAAAAGTGCAGCGCATCGGTCAATTTTTACTGCATAGCGATGCCAATGTCGAACGTCCCGTAGCCGTTCTTTCCGGCAATAGTTGGCAGCACGCACTTTTGGCATTGGCAGCCCAGCATGTGGGCATTCCCTTTTCGGCGATTAGTCCTGCATACTCATTAAGATCAACCGATTTTAAGAAGTTAAAGCATTGCTTGGAAGTATTGACACCCGGACTCATATTTGTTCAAGATGGTGAACAATTTAAAAAAGTTCTGGAAGTGGTCGATGTCGATTCTACTGTAATTACCGCTAAGAATGAAATCGGAGATAGTGTTCCTTTTAAAACGGTATTGAAAACTGAGATAACTTCTGATGTAGCGGAGGCTAATGCTAAAGTGGAAGCTTCTACCGTGGCCAAAATTCTTTTTACTTCCGGGTCAACGGGCATGCCCAAAGGTGTAATCAATACACAGGGCAACCTGACCTGCAACCTTCAGCAGATTACTCAAACCTATCCCTTTGTCAAAAATGGTCAATTAACTTTAGTAGATTGGTTGCCCTGGAGCCATACTTTTGGGGGCAACCACAATTTTGGGTTGGTATTTTTCAATGGAGGAACTTTATATATAGACGATGGAAACCCCTCTCCCCAAGGTACCAAGATTACCGTGAATAACTTGAAAGAGATAGCCCCCACGGTATATTTTAACGTGCCCAAAGGTTTCGAAGAATTGGTGACTCAGCTGCAAACAGATGAGGCGCTTTGTAAAAATTTTTTTAGTAAGCTGAAAATGTTGTTTTTCGGAGGAGCCAGTCTTTCGCAATATGTAAGAGATAGTTTAGACGTGCTTGCCATAAAATCGATAGGAAAACGTATTTTGATCTCCTCCGGATACGGAATGACCGAGGCTTGCCCTTCTACCATGTTCAATACTCGTTATGACCAACAGGCGGGCAATCTTGGTGTGCCCGTACCTGGTATCACAACAAAACTAGTGCCTTGCGATGATACTTTTGAAGTACGATTTAAGGGTCCGAATATAAGTCCCGGATATTGGCGTAACCCCATACAAACAAGTAGTGCTTTTGATGAAGAGGGCTATTTTAAAAGTGCAGACGCCCTCAATTTTGCCGATGACGACAACCCGAATGCTGGTTTAATATATGACGGGCGTATTACCGAAAATTTTAAGCTGAATTCAGGTACATGGGTGAACGTCGGCATCATGAGAAGCAAGTTGATTGCTGCTTCCCAAGGTCTGGTGCGAGATGTAGTCTTGACAGGCCATGATAGAGATTTTGTGGGTGCCATACTTTTCTTAGATTTTGCAAATTGTACGGCAGTAGCACAATTGCCACCCAATTCAACACTACAGGAGATTTGTAAATCTAAAGAGGTGCAATCAATTATTCAAGAAGCAATGACAGACTTGGCAAATCAGGGTTCAGGTGCGTCTACCATTATTAGACGGGCGACGATTGCAGATTTTGAACCTTGTGACAAAAAAGCTGAAATTACCGATAAGGGATCTATTAATCAACGTTCTGTTCTTATGAATCGCAAGGCTTTGGTTAATCGCTTATATGAACTTAGTAAAGTTGATGGAGTTATCGAAATTGAACGTTCTTAGAATACGGACTTTTCAAGCATAAGATTCAATAAATGTATCTTAGGTAAAGGTGTAAGCTTTATAGCAATATAAATCATGAAGTATATAACTGTTCTGTTTGCGCTGATGAGTCTAACAGTTAAGGCCCAAACTGATAATCAAAATATGGAACTGAAGGTTAAAGAAATAAAGTATACCGACAAAATTGATTTGAATGTGGTTTCACGCTTGTTGGAAGAACATGCTGAGAAGAACAGGATTGCAACTTTAAATTGGGATTCCTTTTCGTATTTGCCCTTGGTTGAATTTCGAATTGCAAGACATGAAAATAATTTGTGGCTCAAGTTCTATGTGAGCGAAGAAAATATATTGGCTCAATTTACCGAGCCTAATTCTTCTACCCATAAAGACAGTTGTGTAGAGTTTTTTGTTGACCCCCTGCAAAATGGAAATTATTATAATTTTGAGTTTAATTGTATCGGTACTACGCATTTGGCTTATGGTCCTGATAGGCACGATAGAAAATTTGTAGATCCAAAAATTATTCAAGAGAAAATACAAATTAAATCTAGCCTAGGCGACCAGCCATTTAAAGAAAGAGGAGGGGGGCATAATTGGGAAATGACCATAGTTATACCTACCGATATTTTTGTTTTTTCAGATAAAATCGTATTTTCAGATTTAACGGCAAAGGCCAATTTCTACAAATGCGGTGATGATACTTCTAAGCAACATTATGTAAGTTGGAATTCTGTTGATACCGACCGGCCTGACTTTCATCGTTCAGAGTTCTTCGGAACCTTGGTGTTTGATTGATAAGTAATTATAATTTTTAGCTTTATTGTCCACCTTTAAGACTACTTCTAGAGCTAATCCAAGTATTTTAATGTGTTCGAACACATTTTTTTAAGGTTTGCTTGTACATATAAAAAAAGTGCACTACTTTAAGTGTGTTATTTCGAGGGAAATAGCATACCACTAGCCAAACTAACCTGAAATTATGAAGCCTTATTTCACCCCAAAGAATTTCTTTTTGGCGCTTTGGGCCATGGCACTGTTAGTGCAATGCAGCCCCGAGGCGAAAGAAGGAAATCTCTTTTTACCCGACGGTTTTAAATCTACAGTGGTGATTGAAGAAATTGAGGAAACTGTCAGGCATTTGGCGGTAACCGATGACCACATCATTTATGCCAAAATGAGAAATGCACAGCCCAATACTGCTGTTATGGCCCTTAGAGATATTGATGGCGACGACTACGCAGATGAAACCTTAAAATTCGGAGGTAGTGAAAAAGGGTCACGATGGAGCTATTCCACAGCCATGCGTGTATATAATGGGTATATTTATTATAGTTCTGATTTAGTGGTACACCGTCAAAAATTGAAGGCCGAGACAATGTCTCCCGTAGGCGATGTTGAAGTGGTATTGACCGATGACCACGAGCATGGCAGACATGAACACATTGGTAAACCGATAGCCTTTGATAATAAAGGTCATATGTATGTTCCTTTTGGGGCACCATCGAACGCCTGTCAAGAACCTAAACGTACCCCAGGTGCACCTGGCCTTGACCCTTGCCCCCAATTAGAAGACCATGCAGGTATTTGGCGTTTTGATGCCAATAAGTTAGGGCAAACCCAAAAAGATGGTTATAAGTATGCTTCAGGCATTCGAAGTCTGGTAGCAATGAACTGGAATCCGGTAGATGAAGAGCTTTACGGGGTAGTACATGGGCGAGACGACCTGTTGCGTCTATGGCCAAATATTTACACCCCACAAGAAAGTGCTTTGTTACCTTCCGAAGAATTTATTCGAATTAAAGAAGGTGCTCATTTTGGTTGGCCTTATTGCTATTACGATCAACTAAAAGATAAAAAAGTATTATCTCCCGAATATGGAGGAGATGGTGAAATCGTTGGTCGTTGTTCAGATTACGAAGATCCGATTATTGGTTTCCCAGGGCATTGGGCACCCAATGACTTAGTTTTTTATGAAGGAGAGCAGTTTCCGGAACGCTATAAAAATGGTGCATTTATCACTTTTCACGGTTCGACCAATAGGGCCCCTTATCCGCAGTCTGGGTATTTTGTGGGCTTTGTGCCATTCGAAAACGGAAAACCGCGCGGTGATTTTGAAATATTTGCAGATGGTTTTGCGCAAGTAGATCCTATCATTAATACCAAAGATGCCGCACACCGACCAATGGGGCTCGCTATCGGACCCGATGGAGAACTTTACATTTCAGATTCCGTAAAGGGCAAAATATGGAAGGTAGTCTATCAGGGGAATAAAGATGAATTCGGGGAAGACCAGTTATTGGCAATGGAAGCGCGAAAGCAGCTTTCGCACATTAGAACCCCTGATATCGATAAAGACAACCTCATGCCAAAGAAATTAGTCGGCGGGGCAAAAATTTATCAGCAGTATTGCAGTGCTTGCCATCAAATGAACGGTAGGGGCGCCTCGGGAAGATTCCCCCCTCTTATGGAAACCGATTGGGTAACTGGAGACAAAGCACGACTAATCAAGGTATTGTTGAACGGTATGGAGGGTAGCCTGAAGGTAGGTGATGAAGTTTATAATGGTATGATGCCACAGCATAGCTTTTTAAAAGATATAGAAATTGCCCAAGTTTTGACTTACATACGCTCAAGTTTTGGTAATGAGGCTTCGGAAATAAAGGAAAATGAAGTGACCAAAATAAGAAATGACCAAGAAAATAGCGGGTTATCCATTGAACCGATTAAAGTAACAACGGAATAATAGATTGACACTTATGACAAACATGAACAAAAAAATCAAGCCGCTCATTTGGGTAATTTTATGGTGTACTCTGGGTGTAAATGCCCAAGAATTTGATATACTCATAAAAAATGGGCATGTTTTAGATGCTAAAAACGGTATCGATAAGGTGATCGATATTGCTATCAAAGGTGATGCAATTGCCAAGGTTGGTTCGAATATCTCAAAAAATTCTGCAGGCACGGTAATCGATGCTGAAGGCTTGTATGTCTCTCCCGGTCTAATAGACATTCATAGCCATAACTTTCATGGCACTGAACCTAATGCATATCTAAGTAATAGTTTTACCGCCCTTCCCCCAGACGGATTTAGTTTTAGAGCAGGTGTAACTACCTTGGTTGATGCAGGGGGTGCCGGTTGGCGTAATTTTCAATTGTTCAAAGATCAGGTTATAGATAGATCGAAAACAAGGGTATTATCCTTTATAAATATTGTAGGTTCAGGCATGAAAGGTGGAGCTTTGGAGCAAAACCTCTTCGATATGGATGCTAAGCTCACCGCCATGGTCGCAAAGCAAAATAAAGCACATGTCGTCGGGGTAAAACTCGCTCATTATAGTGGCTTTGATTGGACACCTACGGAAAAGGCTGTGGAGGCTGGGAAACTAGCTGATATTCCTGTAATGATAGATTTTGGGGGCAGTCAACCCGAATTGTCTTTAGAAACACTTTTTATGGAAAAATTAAGGCCCGGCGATATTTTTACCCATGCCTATGCTCACGTAAATGGTAGAATGCCAATTGTAGGTGATGATGGTAAAGTAGCCGATTTTGCACGGGAAGCGCAGAAAAAAGGGATTATTTTTGATGTTGGCCATGGAGGTGGGAGCTTCTTGTTTGCTCAAGCGGTACCTGCAATGAAACAAGGTTTTAAACCAAATACCATAAGTACCGACCTACATACCGGTAGCATGAATGCTGGCATGAAAGATATAACCAATATAATGTCTAAATTTTTGAACATGAACATGCCCGTTTCAGAAGTTATTGCTACAACAACTTGGAATTCTGCCAAAGCCATAAAGAGAGAAGACCTTGGTCATTTAACAGAGGGTGCTGTGGCTGATATTACTTTATTGAATCTACGCGAAGGGGATTTCGGTTTTATCGATACCCAGCGGAAAAGAATGAAGGGTGATAAAAAGTTCGAATGCGAACTGACGATTAGAGCAGGTAAGGTAGTGTATGACCTGAACGGTCTCGCCGTTGGAGATTGGGATAACTAAAATGATTAATAACTAATTGTAATATTAAAATTATGGATAATAAAACAACAAGAAGGGCCTCTTTAAAAAAATTGGGTATGGGTTTGGCGGCACTCTTTGGGGTAGGTTCTGTTAATGCCATGTCAAAGAAAATGGGCTCAGACGAGACACCGGCAAAAAAAGAAGTAGTGGGAGAAATCGTAACCAATCAAGACATCCCTCTTTTTTCTGGTGCGGTTAGGCATGGTAATACGTTATACATCGCCGGTAAAGGAGCGCATACAGAACCTTACGAAATTAAGGCCCATACTGAAATTGTGCTCCAAGAATTAGAGAAGGGTTTGAAAGCGAACGGTTCATCTATGGAACAGGTCTTAAAAGTAAATGTTTATCTCGCCGATTTAGGTGATTACCAGGCTATGAATGAGGTGTTTCGAGGTAGGTTCGGTAAGAATCCCCCGGTACGAACTACGGTGGCAACCTATGGTGGTGTGCCCGGTAAATCTTTGGTAGAAATGGATTGTATAGCAGCAGTAGAATAATAACCCTTAATTTAAGAATTATGAGCAGTAGAAGAAACGCATTGAAATCTATATCGGCCTTACCTTTAGTGGGCGGGCTTTTGGGACCAAGTTTGGTGTCGGCAAAGACCACGGAAGAAGTTTTTTTAAAACCTGCTGCTCGCGATTTTTTTAAAGAATTGGGGCTAAGAACTTTTATTAACGCTGCGGGTACCTACACCTCGATGACGGGCTCGTTGATGCATAAAGAGGTTACGGAAGCCATTAGTTATGGAGCTACTGAATACGTCAACTTAGATGAGTTACATGATAAGGTAGGGGAGCGTATTGCTCAATTGTTGGAGTGTGAATATGCAACGGTCTCTTCCGGGGCATTCGGGGCGATGACCATTGGGCTGGCCGGAGTCATTTGTGGTATGGACGAGAAAAAGGTCAGCCAACTTCCTGACACCACAGGTCTTAAAAATGAAGTGATCGTTCAAGAAAAGCATGCTATCGGGTATACACATGCCCTAATCAATACAGGGGCTAAAATTGTTGAGGTAAAGAGTACTAAAGATCTTGAAAAAGCAATTAACAAGAATACGGCAATGTTATGGTTTTTGAACGCTAATACCGATGCAGGAGAAATTTCGAGGGAAGAATTTGTAGCTCTTGGCAAAAAGCATAACATTCCCACTTTTATAGATTGTGCTGCCGATGTACCACCTGTAGAAAATCTTTTTAAGTTTACTAAAATGGGTTTTGATCTCGTTGCGTTTTCCGGAGGAAAGGGCATTCGGGGTCCTCAAAGTGCTGGATTACTTTTGGGAAAACGAAAATTTATTGAGGCCGCCCGATTGCATACTCCTCCCAGAGGTACCACCATTGCAAGGGGTATGAAAGTTAATAAAGAAGAAGTGCTCGGTATGTTGGTTGCCTTAGAGTTGTATCTCGCAAGAGACCATAAAAAGGAATGGGAAATGTGGGAAAGTCAGATCAAGTTAATTAGCGATAGTGCAAAATCCGTTAATGGTGTGGAAACTGAAATACATGTTCCCCCGCACGCCAATCATGTACCAAGTCTTAAAATTCGTTGGGATGAAGATTTAGTCAAAATTTCGAAGCCCGATATGAGAAGGGCCTTGCGAGACGGTCACCCATCTATAGAGACTGTTGGAGGTAATGAAGAAGTGGGTATAACTACATGGATGATGGAGCCCGGTCAAGAGCGAATAGTAGCACAAAGGGTCAAAGAGGTGCTTAAGAATGCTTAATTTTTGCTTAAGAAATAATAAACTTTTATGAAATATATAGTAAGTCTACTTGCCTTTATGGTATTATTTTCATGTGATACTTCGGCCGAAAAAGAACAAGCTGCTCCTGCTGTCCCAGCTGAAGAAACTACGCTCGACCCAGATTACAATCCAGAAGAAAAATTGGGGGAATTAGGTATCGAATTGAGTACACCATCTTCGCCCATCGCTAATTATGTAAATGCCGTTCGCGTCGGCAACTTGATTTTTTTATCGGGTAAAGGTCCTTTAAAGCCAGATGGTAAGAATATCACCGGTAAAGTCGGTGAAGATTTAACCATAGAAGAAGGGTATGAAGCCGCTAGAATTACCGGTATAAACCAGCTTTCAGTGCTTAAAGCTGAATTGGGCAACTTGAATAAAGTAAAGCGTATAGTAAAGGTTAAGGGCATGGTCAATTGTACTCCAGATTTCGGGGATCAGCCCAAAGTCGTGAATGGTTATTCAGATTTGATGGTAGCCGTTTTCGGTGAACGTGGTAAGCATGCGCGAGCGGCAGTCGGTATGGGTTCTTTGCCTGGTAATATTGCTATTGAGGTAGATATGGTGGTTGAAGTGAGCGATTGATGCTAATTCTTTTTCCCTACTTTCGCCCATATAAATAGCACTGAAAATGAAAAATACCTTCTATCTCTACATTATCTTTTTCTTTTTAGGCAATATCACGTTTGCTCAAACGGAGTATGAGTTAAAGGAAAATATACCCTACTACAATACTAGCTTGCAAAAGACAGATGCATACCTCAAAGAGCGATGTAAACTCGATGTTTATTATCCAAAAGACACTACCAATGTATCAACAATAGTATGGTTTCATGGCGGTGGATTGGAAAACGGAAATAAGCACATTCCCGAAGGACTATTGGAGAAAGGTGTAGCTGTAGTTACCGTCAATTATCGCATGCACCCCAAAGTGAAGCATCCTATTTACATTGAAGACGCAGCAGCAGCAGTCGCTTGGGCATTTAAAAATATCGAGAAGTTCAATGGTAATCCAGAGAAGATTTTTGTTTCAGGTCATTCTGCCGGGGGCTATTTGGCAAGTATGGTAGGCCTAGACAAAAGCTACCTTGAGAAGTTCGACATCGATGCCAATGACATCGCTGGGTTAATTCCGTTTAGCGGACATACCATTACACATTTTACAATTCGCAAAGAGATGGGTATCGAGGGTACGCAACCTATTATAGACCCATTTGCTCCTTTATTTCATGTGCGTAAAGATGCACCGCCGATGCTTCTGATTACCGGAAATCGAGAACTTGAGCTCTTGGGGCGCTATGAAGAGGTAGCCTACTTTTATCGTATGATGAAAGTTGTGGGCCATGAAGATGTTGAGTTAATGGAAATGGATGGGTATGGTCACAATATGGTCTATCCGGCAATTCCACTATTGTTAAATTTCGTTGAAGTGAAATCTGAAATAATTGGAAAGTAACGAATTAAAAAGCCCCGATAAATCGGGGCTAACCTTAAGTGACAGATAAATTACCAATTACTTATTTCTTCCTGTAGCTCTTCTTTGGTTTTACCGGTACGCTCTTGTAAACGACCTAGCATTTCATCAAACTTTCCTTCAGCATAAGTGGTATCGTCATCGGTGACCTTGCCATATTTTTGCTTGAAATTACCTTTGATTTGTTTCCACTTGCCTTCTAATTGATCTTTATTCATAATTTTTTATTTTAAAAATTTATAAAAGTATTCTCCAATAAAAGTAGCCTGACCTTACCTTACTTAATACCACAAAAAAATAGATTACTGATGCTATCACGCAATTAACATTTTAATTAAAATTGAGTGATTTCCTCTCCGATTTGAATCACTTTTATACGAAATGTGACAGTTTGTCGATGTGACCATTCAGAATTATGGTTGAAAGGGTAGGCTTTATCGTTGAACCCACTGGTGAAGTCAATTTGTAAGGATTTCATCGAAAAAATGTAAGTAAAAGTGAACCAAGGTGTGTTTTTGAGTAATTTTGAACAAAACACCTACTTATGGATAACTATATTGTCCTTTTCTGTTTTTTCGCCATCTGTTTTGTAATAGCTTGTCTATTTATAGTTTTTTCTACTGGCGAATGATATTCTAGCGATTTTAAAATTTTCTTTTAGACTGTGGAATACTACTGTCCCTAGGCTAATCTGATTGTCTATTTCGTAGTCCCCGCACTACAAATGTGACTAATTGTATGGTTTTGGTCAATATTCTTTAGTAATATGATAATTTATAAGGGTAAACTATTCTTATAATTATTAACTTAGGCCAATCAAGCATTAGGCGAATTTGTGTATTCGATTGCACAGACTGATCAAGAAATAGTGTTGCTTGGGTTTATTTTAATTTCAACTTAACTAAAACCAAATATATTGAAAATGAAATCATCTAGAAGATCTTTTATCAAGAAAACAGCAGTTGCAGGAACTGGGGTCATTGCCGCTCCTACTATTGTTTCCGCAAACGTTTTCGGAGCTAACGATCGTATTAATGCTGCAGTCTTAGGGGTAAATGGCAGGGGTAAATCGCATATCAAAAGTTTAATGGCGCAAGATAATGTTCGAGTGGCCACCTTATGTGATCCCGATATGAACATTCTTAAAGAGAGACAGAAGTCATTTAAAGAAACCTATGATAAGAAAGTATCTCTTGAGCAAGATCTGCGCAGGGTATTCGATGATAAAGATATCGATGTGGTAAGTATTGCCAGTCCGAACCATTGGCATGCGTTATCGGTAATCTGGGCCTGTCAAGCTGGTAAAGATGTTTACGTAGAAAAGCCTGGTTCACATAATATATGGGAGGGGCGTAAAATGGTCGAAGCTGCCAATAAATATGACCGTATCGTTCAACACGGGGTACAGCTTAGAAGTTCACCTGCCATCAATGAGGCCATAGGTTTAATGAGAGATGGCTATATTGGTAGAGTGTACATGTCTCGTGGACTTGTGTTTAGATGGAGGCCCGATATTGGGGATAAAGGCTTATCACAAGTGCCTGAAGGATTGGATTATGATTTATGGACCGGCCCTGCCCAAAAAGAACCGTTTACTCAAAACTTGGTTCATTACAACTGGCATTGGCATTGGGATTATGGTAATGGAGATGTAGGTAATCAAGGTATACATGAGACCGACCTTTGTATGTGGGGCTTAGATGTAGGGCTTCCAACACAAATAACCGCAATGGGCGGCAAGTTTCTTTGGAATGATAGTAAAGAAACTCCCGAGGTACTTACTTCAGTTTACAATTATCCGGAAGAAAATAAAATTATACAGTTTGAGGTTCGACCTTGGTGTACAAATGCCGAGGGCGGTGCTACTGTAGGTAATATTTTCTACGGTGACAAAGGTATTTTAGTAGTAGATGGCTACGATAAGTACACCACATATTTAGGTAAAGATAGAACACCTGGTAAATCTGGTGAAGATGGTGGTGAATCTGGTACTGGTATGGATCGAGGCAATGGCGGAACAGATGGCCACTTCGCCAATTTTATAGAAGCGGTTCGTAAACATGATAAATCTATACTTAATGGCCCAGTAGAAACAGCTCATTTATCTTCTGGTTTAGCGCATTTAGGTAACATTGCCTATAGAACGGGTCGTGTGCTTAATTTTGATCCTAAAACAGAGCGTTTTGTAAACGATGCCGAAGCAGATAAATATTTGACCCGTGATTATCGTGAAGGGTTTGAGGTTCCTGAAAATGTGTAGAGAATAATAAGAGGATTGTAAACCTAATTAATCATAGAAAGACGTTGACAGCCTCTGTTGACGTCTTTTTTATTTCTGCAAGATTAAAATTGCATCGGATTTTCAAGGAAATTGAAAATATTCTACTTTTGCCCTCTTAATACTTTTCTTCATGCTGCTTTTGGTAGATATGTGGATATCTGCTACCAAGCGTATATTTTGGCCCCGTAGTTCAATGGATAGAATAGAAGTTTCCTAAACTTTAGATGCAAGTTCGATTCTTGCCGGGGCTACTACCTTTTTAAAAGCTTTAGCAAAGAATTGCAATCGCTCATTGCCTTATTAATTTCATTTCAATCCAGTTCTATTATTGCTGATTTGATATGCTCTAAATTTTCTGCTTGAGGTATTTTTGCATAAAACTTTTAGGCGTGCGAAATCTTTTCTCTTTTATTGCATTATTGATTGGTCATACGGTTCTTCTAGGTCAAAACTCTTTTTCATTTGAAGGGCGTGAGAATAATCCGGGCTCTAAGAACTATTACGAAATTCAAGTTTCAGATGGTAAAGACAGTACATTTATTCCAGTAACCGTTTTTCATGGCGCAAAACCGGGCCCTGTATTGGGTATTACTGCTGGCATTCACGGTTATGAATACCCTCCGATACTGGCCGCCCAAAAAATTATTGAAAAGTTAGATGCCAAACAGCTAAGCGGAACGGTGATTTTAGTACAAATGGCAAATATTCCCGCATTTTTAGGGCGTAGTCCGTTTTTAAATCCGCTTGACGGAAAAAATTTAAATCGATCTTTTCCTGGTGAAGAAAAAGGTTCTATCACGGCACGTTTAGCTCATACCATCACCCAAAAGATAATTGCACGTTCAGACTTTTTTGTCGATATGCACGCGGGTGACTCCCCAGAAGATTTAATGCCATATAATGCGTGGTACAATTCGGAGGCTTTTCCTGAAGCATCTAAAAAAGGAAAAGCGATGGCTTTGGCAATGGGTTTTGACTATACGATACGGTTTCAAATTGCAAAAGAAAGGGTTCTTCAACCCAGCTTATATTGTTCTCAAGAAGCTTTTCACCGACAAATACCAACCGTAGATATCGAATGTGGTAGACTCGGTATGTCGGGGGAACAAGAGACGAATAAAATTGTTTCTTCGATATTTTCTTTGCTGTCACATTTGCAAATGATGCCCAATGAAAATTCTAACTCGAGCCCGTCGACTATAATTACGCAACGCACAAGTGTCAAAAGTGACCACACAGGCATTTTTTATTCTGAAAAACACGCGGGTGATAGCGTGACCAAGGGTGAAAGCATTGGGTATATCACTAATTTTTTTGGTGAACAAATAAAGGAAGTAACCGCGAATGCCAGTGGCATTATTCTATATAAAATCGGGACACCTCCTATAAATAAAGGGGATACCCTCTTTAATATCGGGCATTTGCCCTAAGTTTAGATTGGGCAACCTTATATTTTGTAAAATATTTGAAGTTTATCGCTTTGACCAGATTTCGTACATCGGCTCTCCCTTGCTATTTTTTCCGGTGTGGTGCCAATCGTTTCCTTTTATCTCATATTTGAATTGGAGAGTGGCCCCAACACGTGAGTTATCTTTAGAGAAATACTCGATTTGCTCGGTATATATGCCATCGGAAGAAGTAAAAGAGCCGCCTCCCGTACCATGAAATTTGAAGGTCTCGGTATTGTAGGCTATCCATTGAAATCTGCCGTCAATTAAAAATTTTAAGGTTTTTCTAGGGTTCTCGTCGCCGCGACGTTCTTGCCCCTCGTCAGGCCCTCGAGTGGCAAAGAGCCACTGCCCATCTAAGTCTTGCCCCAGATTTTTCGTTTTGGTAAATGTAAGTATGGGATCAGTATTCATTATCAATTTATCATCCGTCATCTTTACAGATACTGACCATTTTTTTGACTTATTCGAATCAAAGTCAGAATCGAATTCTAGCTTTACGGTCAATTCACCGTTTTCATGGGTGAAGTAGCCACCTTCGGTCTTAATGAATTTAGCAGGTGATTGGTCGTAAACAGAATGAACGATGTAATTGTCCTTGATTTTTAGCTCATGGCGTTGTCCTTTTTCCTCAGTCATATAAACTCCATTCGATAGCTGTGCATCCACCTGAATAGAGGTGAGAATTGCTAAATAAGAAATTAACGGTAAAATAATATTGAAAGAGGCTTTGTTCAGTTTCATAAAGAATATTTTTCTTGAATAAATTTAAAAATTAATTATCTCAATATGAATTTGTTATATTTATTTTTTAGTCAATAGGATAATGAGGAAATCCAGAAATTACAATTTATCGTAATTTCCATCCATTTCCTTGTTTTTTGAGAAATTTTGTTTTCATTTGTTCAAGTGTTTTAACACTTGTTAATCATTGCCTCTTAAACAAGGGATTGAATTATTAATCTTTTTAATTGTGTTATTTTTTATCTGTCGATCCCAATATATTCTGTGACCAATGCAATTTTCTTTTAAATGAATACCAAATACATCGATCTTATCGATCAAACCTATTACTTCCCACAAGAAGAGTTTACGCTAGAAGACGAGTTTCTTCGTTTTCACGGCATTCCACTAAATGAGTTGGTAGAAAAATATGGTAGCCCGTTGAAGTTTACCTATCTCCCTAAAATCTCCCAAAATATAAATCTTGCTAAACAATGGTTCGCGAACGCCATTGAAAAGCATAATTATAAAGGCAGGTACCATTATTGCTATTGTACCAAAAGTTCACATTTTCAGCATGTACTGAAAGAAGTACTGAACAATGAGGTTCATATTGAAACTTCGTCGGCCTTTGATATCAATATTGTAGAACAGCTTAAGAAATCAGGCAAGATTAAAGATGATACCTACGTCATCTGTAACGGATTTAAGAGAGAGCAGTACGTCGAAAACATAGCTCGCTTAATAAATCAAGGGCATCAGAATTGCATACCCATTATTGATAATTATGAAGAGCTCGATTTGCTCTCTGACGCGATTACAGATGATTTTCAAGTAGGAATTCGTATTGCATCCGAAGAAGAACCCAAATTTGAATTCTATACCTCTCGATTGGGCATAGGCTACAAGAATATAGTGCCCTTTTATGAAAACCAGATTAAGGATAATGACAAAGTAGAGCTAAAAATGCTTCATTTTTTCATTAATACCGGAATCAGGGATAATTCATACTACTGGAACGAATTGGTGAAATGCTTAAAAGTCTACGTTAGACTGAAGAAAATTTGTCCAACTCTAGATAGTTTAAATATCGGCGGGGGTTTTCCTATTAAGAACACTTTGGCTTTCGAATACGACTATCAATATATGATCGATGAAATTATCAATCAGATCAATATTACTTGTCAAGAAGCTAACGTGCCCGTGCCTCATATTTTTACCGAGTTCGGTAGTTTTACCGTTGGGGAGAGTGGCGGTGCCATTTATGAAATTCTGTACCAGAAACAACAGAACGACCGTGAGAAATGGAATATGATAGACTCTTCGTTTATCACAACATTACCTGATACCTGGGCCATCAATAAACGATTTATCTTGTTGCCCATCAACCGGTGGAAAGATGAGTATGAGCGTGTTCTATTAGGTGGTTTAACCTGTGATAGTGATGATTATTACAACAGCGAACAAAATATGAACGCTATTTACTTGCCAAAATTCAAGAGAGACAAGCCACTATATATCGGTTTTTTTAATACGGGGGCCTATCAAGAAACGATTGGCGGTTTCGGCGGTCTGCAGCACTGTTTAATTCCGCAGCCGAAACATATTCTAATTGATAAAGATGTTAACGGTGATTTTACTTATGAGCTTTTTAGCCAACAGCAGCGGGCCGAAGACCTTCTGTCGATTTTGGGCTACAACTTAAGTAAAGACGATCAGGCTTCAAAAGCCAAAGAAAAGGTTGAGCTTGAGAGCTAAAATGAGTTGATGTTTTCTGCGGAAATGTTATAAGAGTTAGAACTAATAGATTTAATTATAATAAAATGAGTACAAAAAAGAATTACGCCGGTATTCCCGACGAATTCGCACAACTTGAAAAGGCAAAAATCATTTTGATTCCTGTGCCTTATGACGGAACAAGCACTTGGGGAAAAGGGTCGGATAAAGGTCCTCAAGCGTTTTTAGAAGCTTCTGAAAATATGGAGCTTTATGATATTGAGACCGATACCGAAGTCTACGAGCAAGGTATTCATTTAACGGCACCTATTACCGAGAACAGTTCGGCCGAAGCCATGGTGAATGCCGTACACAAGACAACCAAAGAGTATATCAAACGAAACAAATTCGTAACCCTGGTTGGTGGTGAGCACTCTATTTCTATTGGTACCATTAGGGCCTTTAATGAATGCTTCGATAATCTTACGGTTTTGCATATTGATGCCCATGCCGATTTGAGAGAATCGTACGAAGGCACCAAATACAATCATGCTTGCGCCGTTCATGAAGCGAGTCAAACTACTAACCTGGTTCAAGTTGGTATTCGTTCTATGGATGCTATCGAGAAAACCTTTATGGATGATGAGAAAACATTCTTCGCCCATGATATGGTCAACGATGAGTATTGGATCGATAAGGTTATTGAGTCATTGACCGATAATGTGCTGATAACTTTTGACTTAGATGTATTGGATCCATCGATAATGCCATCTACTGGAACGCCTGAACCAGGCGGACTTTTCTGGTATGAGACATTAGATTTTCTAAAGCAGGTTTTTGAAGAAAAAAATGTAGTTGGCTTCGATATGGTAGAGCTGTGCCCGAACGAGCATGACAAGAGCGCAGATTTTCTGGCCGCAAAATTATATTATAAAATGCTTAGCTATAAATTTATGGGTAAGGCGGCCGATGAAGAATATGATAATACCTACGATGTAGATTATAAAGCGGCTAACGCAAGTTTAAAATATGACGATGACGAAGACTAAGGGCGAAATTTCAAAATTTATAGAAAAATACTATTTGCACTTCAACGCTGCGGCGCTGGTTGACGCGGCGAAAGGCTACGAAGACCAATTAAATGATGGGGCGAAGATGTTGGTTTCTTTGGCCGGGGCGATGAGCACGGCAGAACTGGGCAAGATATTTGCTGAAATCATCAGGCAAGATAAAGTGCATATCGTGTCTTGTACGGGTGCCAATTTAGAGGAAGATATCATGAACTTGGTGGCCCATTCCCATTATAAAAGGGTACCCAATTATCGCGATTTGACCCCCAAAGAGGAGTGGGGTTTACTCGAAAAAGGCCTTAATCGAGTAACCGATACCTGCATACCCGAAGAGGAGGCTTTTAGAAGGTTGCAAGAGCATATTTTCAAGATTTGGAAAGATGCCGAAGAGAAAGGCGAACGGTATCTACCTCATGAATTTATGTACAAAATGCTACTTTCAGGAGTGTTGGAAGAGCACTATGAAATTGACCTAAAAGACTCGTGGATGTATGCTGCGGCAGAGAAAAATTTACCGATTGTTTGCCCCGGCTGGGAAGATAGTACCATGGGTAATATTTTTGCTTCTTATGTGTTGAAGGGCGAACTGAAAGCCAGTACCATGAAATCAGGTATCGAATACATGACATTTTTGGCAGACTGGTATACCGATAATTCAGAAAACGGCATCGGCTTCTTTCAAATCGGTGGTGGTATTGCCGGTGATTTTCCTATTTGCGTGGTGCCCATGCTCTATCAAGATATGGAGCGCACAGAAACTCCATTCTGGAGCTATTTCTGCCAAATTAGTGATTCGACCACAAGCTATGGATCCTATTCCGGAGCGGTACCCAATGAAAAGATAACTTGGGGAAAGTTAGATATAGATACCCCTAAATTCATTATTGAAAGCGATGCAACTATTGTTGCCCCATTAATTTTTGCATATCTTCTAGACCTATGAGCAATAAAAGAGACCATTCAAATCTAAAACGTGTCATCGTTGATTTTAAAAAATTGACTCCAGAAGTTCTTAAGCTTCTGGTAGAAAGGTACCCTGATGGTTACGATGACAGAAATATAATATCTTTCAAAAATGCTCAAGGCGAACGTATCGAGGCTGTAGAAGTTTTGACTGAAGACACCAAATATTTGGTGAAAATTAGCGCCAAGCTTGAGTATACTATGGAAAATTATGATGAAGATGACTATGAAGATTTTGACGATGATGATCCAGAAGCGGTGGTTGAACCAGACCCCGAAGCAATGGATGACGTTGAAGATGATGATTAGTTACTCTCGAGCAAATTCCATTAGTTGGGTTTTTAGCCCGAAAATTTAATTTCCTAGGCCCTAAACCGCTAATATGATTTCGAAAGACATTGAAAATGTTGAGCTGAAATTTTTAGACCTGAAAGATTATCAGGAACTGAAAACAGCCATGAAAGAGGTATATAAAAATATACCCGATTCATATTGGGCAGAAAAGCAGATCAAATCTCTTATTAAACTGTTTCCCCAAGGGCAGGTCGTAATCAAGGTCAACGGTCAATTAGCAGGTTGTTCGCTATCGATTATTGTAGATTACGACGAGTTTGAAGATACACACACATTTCAAGAAATTACGGGTCAAGAAACCTTCAGTACCCATACCGAAGACGGAGACATTCTCTACGGTATAGACGTTTTCATTAAACCAGAGTTTCGCGGTCTTCGCTTGGGCCGACGCCTGTACGATTACCGCAAAGAACTTTGTGAAAAGTTGAATCTTAAGGGTATCGCTTTTGGGGGTAGAATACCTAATTACCATGAGTATGCCAACGAGTTGACTCCTAAGCAGTACATCGATAAGGTAAAACTGAAAGAGATTCATGACCCCGTCTTAAGCTTTCAAATCAATAACGATTTTCATCCCTCTAAAATTTTGAAAGGGTATTTAGAAGGTGATAAAGCTTCTAAAGAGTTTGCCGTTTTGATGGAGTGGGATAATATTTATTATAAAAAACCCAATAAAAAGGCGGCCACAAAAAAAAGTATTGTTCGTTTAGGCCTAATTCAGTGGCAGATGCGGCCCTATGATCGCCTTGAGGAATTATTACAGCAGGCAGAGTTTTTCATTGATTCTGTTTCTGGTTATCGTTCCGATTTTGCGCTCTTTCCAGAGTTTTTCAATGCTCCTTTAATGGCGGAAAATAATCACCTTTCCGAATCTGACGCTATTCGGGAACTTGCGCAACACACTGAGGCCATAGTTCAGAAATTCTCTGAGTTTTCAATATCCTACAATATCAATATCATTACGGGAAGTATGCCTGAAATGAAAGAAGATGGGTTGTATAATGTGGGCTATTTATGCAAACGAGATGGGTCGGTCGAGCGTTATGAAAAGTTACATGTGACTCCTGATGAGTCAAAGGTTTGGGGAATGCAAGGCGGTAATCAATTGAAGACTTTCGATACCGATTGTGGTAAAATAGGGGTACTTATCTGTTACGATGTCGAATTTCCTGAACTAAGCAGACTATTGGCTGATGAGGGTATGGATATTCTCTTCGTGCCCTTTCTTACCGATACCCAAAACGGCTTTTCACGAGTACGAAACTGTGCGCAGGCACGGGCAATAGAAAACGAGTGTTACGTTGCCATTGCGGGTAGTGTAGGCAATTTGCCCAAGGTTCATAATATGGATATTCAGTTTGCCCAAAGTATGGTCTTTACACCCTGTGATTTTTCGTTTCCGACCAATGGAATAAAAGCAGAGGCCACTCCGAATGCAGAAATGATCTTAATTGCCGATGTTGATGTAGACCTGTTGAGAGAACTGAACCAATTCGGTGCCGTTAGAAATTTGAAAGATAGAAGAAAAGATATTTTTGAACTTACAAAAAGAAAATAATTGAGTGATTTAAAGATTATAGGTAGTGAAGAGTGGTGTGTATTTAAAAACCTTGGTATTCCGGCAATAAAGGCCCGGGTTGACTCGGGTGCGAAAACATCTTCGATTCAGGCTACCAATACCAAAATAGTGATTAGGGGAGTGCAAGAATGGGTAAAATTTGAGGTTAACCCTTTACAGGAAAATCGAAGTATTGCCATTCAATGTGAGGCCCAACTGGTAGACCGCCGAATGGTCAAAAGCTCTTCGGGTATCTCTGAAGAGCGGTTAGTTGTCAAAACGGCCGTAACTATGGGCGGTGAAACTTTCGATATTGAGCTAACCCTCGCGAATCGTGACACTATGGAGTTTCGAATGTTATTGGGTAGAGAGGCGATAAGCGATCGATTTATGGTCAACCCAGCGGTAAACTACCAGGTGCAGAGTTTTGAGGATGACGAAATCAATAAAAAGTACGCTCCCTATTTTAAGAAAAAGACCGGTTTGAAAATCGCCTTATTAGCGAGCAATCCGAATTTATATAGTAACAAAAGAATCATGGAGGCGGCAGAGGCCCGAGGTCACGAAATTGTTTTTCTGAACGTTGAGCTGGCCTACATGAAACTTGATGCGCATTCCCCGGAAATTAGATATCGCGGGGGCAATATCTTAAAAGAGTTCGATGCCGTTATACCGAGAATAAAGCCCTCGGTAACTTTTTATGGGTGTGCCTTGATACGACAATTCAATAATTTGGGAGTGTATTGCCAAAATGCTGCCGAGGCCATTTCACAATCAAGGGATAAACTTTTCGCTTCGCAATTATTTTCTAAAAACGATATACACATACCGATTACCGGTTTTGCCAAATCACCGGCCGATACCAAAGACCTAATAAAAATGGTGAATGGAGCACCCTTAATCATTAAACTTTTGGAAAGTACCCAAGGTAAAGGTGTGGTTCTGGCTGAGACCAATAAAGCTGCAGAGAGTGTAATCAACGCTTTTAAGAGTGTGAATACCAATATTTTGGTACAAGAGTTCATCAAAGAGGCCAACGGTCAAGACATTCGGTGTTTCGTCGTAAACAATAAAGTAGTAGCGAGTATTCAGCGTCAGGCCGAGAAAGGTGAGTTCAGGGCGAACATACACCAAGGAGGCAAAGCTTCGATAGTGAAAATTACCTCTGAAGAACGTAAACTGGCGCAAAAGGCGGCCAAAGTCCTCAATTTGGCAGTTGCTGGGGTCGATATTATCAGGTCTAACAAAGGGCCACTTTTACTCGAAGTAAATTCATCTCCTGGTCTCGAAGGTATAGAAAATGCAACAGGTAAAGATATTGCCAATACCATGATTATGGCAATTGAGCGTAAACTTCGGTTCAATGGCTAATGGAATAGATACTGTAGAAGAGTAATTGAAAAAGGGGCAGAATGTTAATTTCGCCCCTTTTTTCGCACTTGTAATAAAATAAGTTAATCGTTGTATTCACTGGTAACAGTACCATTTTTATCTAAAACGACCGTTTTTTCGTCATTCCATCCTTTTTCTAAATCTATCTCGTAAGTAATGGTATTGTTTTCTTCCTTAGTTTCGATGTCGTCGATTTTATAGGCCCCATATGTGCTTGAAAGGGTTGATTTAATTTTTTCAGGCAAATCATCTTTTGAAATTTCCTGTTCTGATTTTACCACTTTGGCATCTGCATCATACCAGATTTCATGATCTCTTCTGTCGATTTCGAATTCGACCTGATATTGATTGCCCTCCTTTTCCCATTCAACATCCGAAGCGGTCGGATACGCTTTTTTAAACTCATCACTTAAGTTTTTTGGTATATCTTCGATTTTCAAATCTTGTGCGGTAATAGTGGCAGTAAGTAGAAGAGCTGCCAGAGATGTTTTTAAATTAAGAATATTCATATTTTTTTATTTTGATTTGGCACGAATATAGGAGGCAAAACTGTAAGGATTTAGGAATTGGATACAGGCGTCGTTCAAAAGAATTCCTATATGTTTTTAGATTTACTTTATACCTTTCCGACCATCCGACCTTGCGATACATCCAAAAACAAAAGATATTTATATTCTGGAAGGGGTTAAGCCCAAATTATTGGTTTTAGATCCCGATGGCAAAGCGAAAGACGTTCAGTTCTTTGATAAGAAAGCTTTTCCTCAACCGGAGGGTATCACTTTTAGCCCAGATGGTGCTCTTTACATTGCTACAGAGGCCAAAAAAAATGACAATGGAATGCTCTTCAAACTGAACATATCTGATTTGAAATAAATGTCAACGATTATTGTATGGCATTTCTAAAGCTCAATTAGTCGCAAGATTGTTCAACATCTCCTCGGTCGTTTTCTCCAAGTCGAATTTGGGTTTCCAACCCCAATCGTTTTGCGCTTGAGAATCATCAATGCTATTGGGCCATGTATCCGCTATGGCTTGTCTAAAATCAGGTTCGTAACTGATTTCAAAATCTTTGATATACTTTTTGATGATTTCAGCTATTTGAGCTGGGTTAAAGCTCATTGCCGCCAAGTTGTACGAAGACCTGATTTTGATATTTTCCGGTTCCGTATTCATGAGTTCAAGGGTTGCGCGAATCGCATCATCCATAAACATCATGGGCAATTCGGTATCGGCCTCTAAAAAGCAAGTGTATTTTTGCTCTGATAGGGCCTTGTGATAAATTTCAACAGCATAATCGGTAGTACCGCCACCGGGCATAGTTTTCCAACTGATCAAGCCCGGGTAACGAATACTTCTTACATCTACTCCGTATTTGTTGTGGTAATAATTGCACCAACGTTCACCAGATTGCTTGCTGATACCATAAACGGTGGTGGGTTCCATAATAGTGTTTTGTGGGGTTGAGTTTTCCGGAGTATTAGGCCCGAATACTGCAATGCTTGAAGGCCAGAAAACTTTATCGATTTTCTTGTCCTTAGCCAGGTTGAGTACATTGAACAAGGTGTTCATGTTGAGGTTCCATGCACGCATGGGGAATTTCTCTGCCGTGGCGCTCAACATGGCGGCCATAAGGTAGACCTCATTAATTTCGTAATACGCGATAACTTCTTCAAGGGCATCGTAATCAGTGGCGTCAAGAATTTCAAAAGGGCCTGTTTCCATAAGATTCTCGCTACCTTCTCTAATATCACTGGCTATAACATGGGCACCACCATGCATTTGGCGTAAAGCAAGGGTGAGTTCTGTTCCGATTTGGCCGCAAGCGCCTATGATTAATATGTATTTCTGCATTAAATGGAAGTTAAAAAGGATATAGGAGTAAAGATAACTGTTTGCAAAATTTGTACATTCGTTCTATGAAAAGAATGTTGTTTTTCGTAATGTTAATGCTCGTTTTCGTTTCCTGTAAAGACCAAAAAGAGATAGCGGTAGAAGACGGTTCATCGGAGTATGAGCTTAGTACCGAAAAATGGCCCAAAAAGCTGCCGGTTAATTCAAACGCCCAGGCCATATTAAATGATTGGGAAGAATTTAAAGCTTTTGAAACAACTTTCGATGCACTCTATAATGTAGAGAACAAAGACGATTTGGCACTTGCAATCGATGATTTGATTGAAAAACAAAAAGATTTGGAGGCTTCTACTTACCCCGAAAAATTCGACATCCCACAAATTAAGAGCCGTCAAAAAATTTTCAAGACCTATATGCTGAAAATAAAGGGAGACCTATTCTACAGGTTAGATCCGCAAGAATCAATTTTACAGATGTTCGAGGCTTATAATGCTTTTCGCAATCAGTTTAATGTGGTCGTCAACAATACGTTGGACACCAATTTGATTTTAGAAGAATAGAACAATCTAAAGCAGCATTCAATTTTTATAATGTGGTTGAATTGGATTTGCGTATTGAACTTCATGTAATCAATCATATTAATCGTTAACCCAAGGAGGCGAATTTGGGGTAGTATAACGCAAAGATTATTGATGTCCGTTCAAAAAAAAGAACCCGTTTTGCGGGTTCTTATAAATTGTAATAGTAGTTCGTATGAACTATTCTTTTTTCTCAGGGGCAGGCGCCGCAGCTGGAGGGTTTTTTCTAGCTTCCAAAGCTTGCTTACTTAGACTTGCCAAGTTGAAGTTGGGGTCTATTGCCAAAGCTTGATCAATCAATGAAATAGCGGCATCTATATTTTCTTTGTCTTTGTTATATTCGGTCAAGGCCTTTAAATGAAAAAATGCTGCCTTAAGAGGTACCTCATACGGTTGCTGTCTTTCATAAAACGCATATTTCATATCGTCTTTGGCATTAGCTATACCATAATCGATGTTGGTCACTGCACCGGTGTTATCACCTGTTTGAATTTTAAGGTCGGCCAATTCGTAGGCTAAATAAGGGTTCTGGTTTCTCTTGAACAATTCTTCAAAATGCTCTAAGGCTCTTTTGGGTTGGTTCATTGCCTTGAGAGAAATAGCTTTGACCTGAACGGCCATATCAGAATCGGTAGGTTCTTTTTCTACACCTATAGTATTTAGCGCCTGAAGGTGTTGGCTATTGTTGGCGTATACAAACGCTAGGGTGTCTTTTCGCTCCTTAGACGGGGAGAGTACGTTTAAATGGGTAAGAGCATTGATTACTCCGTTTACATCTCCCTGTAATCTCATTTCGTTATAAAAATCTTCGTAATGTTTTTGCAACTCGCTCTTCGTTTGTGCCTGTGCCGTAAAGCTGAGGCTCAATAGCAGCAAAAAAATCGTCTTTTTCATGAAATTGTGTTTAATGATTGTAATTTTATAGGTTTTTGGTGCGCAAAAGTAATGATATTATTGCTATTGAGCTGTTAATAAGACGATAATAGAAAGAGAGCCAACAAAAAAAAGGATATCTGCAGATATCCTTTTTTTGTCGGTATTGGTCAAGAGTTACTAATTCACAAGGCTTCTTTCGCTACCTTGGTAAGACCTTAAGAGGGTGGCATAGAATGCAATACTCTTAGGGTCGTGATCAATACAAGATTTTAAAAAATCGCACAGGTTTCTAAACCACAAGTTGGTATGTAAGGTAGGCACGCAGAGGTTTACTTTTTTAGGGTCATAATCACTGTCGTCCATCACTATGGCCAATTCTACTCGGCGCCTATGGTAATCAATTGAAACGTCTGCGGCATTATAGTGTTTCTTAAGTAACGCTACATGCAGATTTTCTAAATTTTGGGGAACTTTTTGCTTAGGTACTTCACGGGCGATCAAATTTTCAATTTCCATCAAAATCCGCCCGCGTAAGGTTGAATTTTCCATGGCAAATAGTTTTAAATTATATCTCAAATTTAGAGCATAATCGATGAACTACATACCTTCTTAACAACAATCGGATGACTTTGTTGTGAACCATCAAATACCTGTGGTGAAAATCAACTATAACGTTGTAGTAAACCTAAAGCCTTTAACATTTGTAAGATTGTAAGATTGGACCGTTTTACCTTTTTCTGACGTATTTATTTCATAATCAGGAGGTTGTATTTTTCTCTTAATTGCTTCAGAAATGTAATAATCTTCTTTTTTCGGATGAGACGGGTAAACCCCGTTAAAAGTCTCGTTGTACCAACTTTCGTCGACTATTTCCGATATGATTTTGATACAATCATCTAAGTGAATAAGATTGATAGGGTGGTGACCATTTTTTAGATTAGTTCTGCCCGATAGCATAGTCACGGGGTGTCTTTCAGGGCCGATCAATCCACCAAAACGAATAACGGTAGATTGAATGTTATTGTCATTTCTAAAGATGTCTTCAGAAACCAACAATTGTTTACCAGATTCCGTTGATGGCTGGGGGTTCGTTTTTTCGGTCACATGGCCTTCGATATCTCCATACACTGAAGTGCTACTTACAAAAATGACCTTTTTGATTGACGATTCTTGTATAGCTGAGTGTAATAATTTCATCTTCATGACATAGTTTTCGCCGCTACCACTTCGTAATCTTGGGGGCACATTAATTATCAAAACGTCTATATTTTTTAGAAAACTGTCAATATCTCCCTCGATTTTATCTTCTTTTAAACCTATTTGAAACGGGGCAATGCCCAGCTGCTCCAGCTTTTTTAGTTTATCTTTAGTAGTAGTGCTTCCGTTTACTTGATATCCATTTTTTAAAAAACTTTGTGCCAATGGCAGGCCCAGCCATCCACAGCCTAATACAGCAATTGTTTTATTCATATCGTGTTTTTTTAACGGTCATTACCGCATCGTTCAGTACAAAAGGCATGGGTATATTGTTTTCTGGTCGCACGGGTATGTCAAAAAGAGCATGGTTCATTAAATCGTTAGAAGCTTCATATACCGTAAGTTCAAGAATAGAAGCCTTAGGCACGGTCAGCTCTAGTTCGGTAAATTTTTCATCGCTAACGTAGTGAGTCAATAATTTACCAGGTTGCCGATTTTTAAGATAATGTTCATCTAAAGGCAAACCATTGGCGGTAGCTTGAACAACTTTGGTGTCGTTGGTAAAGAAATCAAGCCGGTTGACAGGTCGTTGAGGAGATATGCGAATTTTCAAGAGCCGATGCTTTCCGATAATGGAATCTGTTAGGGTTTCTACTTCTGGAGGAACAATAGACTTGACCGGCGCTGTAGACATTTTTTTAAAATGAGTGCCGTACTTGCTACTGATTGTCTTTGTTGATAGGCCTTGGGGCAATTCATCAAAATCTTGAAAAAAGTTTTTGTTCCAATCGGTCAATACATTGTCATAAGTAGCCCAGTGTGCCGAATTTTGGTCAGCATCCAAAATATACACGAGACTGTTGGGTCTTTTGTTTTCTCTGCTAAAGCCTGATTGAAAATGGGCGTATACTAGAATAGCTATGCAAATTATAAAGCTGGTTTGAGCCCATCCCTTTTTAAAATTATACAATGCGAAAACGGGTAAGGTTAAGAAGAAGGTCAATGAAACCAATAGTGCCGAGGCTACCAGCATTTTGAGCCCAAGGCCTACAGCGAACCCTTTGATAAAGGGGGCATAGAGCCAAAGTGCAGGCAAAGCCAGAAAAAGTAATAATAATGCATGTGGCTCTTTTTGATTTACACTTACATACCACATCGCAAGTAAAGCAAAAACAGGCATTATAAAAAAGCTTGCCCCAGGTAAATAGAGAGCTACACCACCGCAGATAACCAACCACAACAGTAGTGGCGCGAACAGGAGATTCGATATTGTTGCTTTATTAAAAATGCGATATACAAAAAAACAGGTAGTTAATGAAAACATCAACATAGCTGCAATGTAGATATACCCATTATAGGTGAAGCCATGTAATATATCTTGGTATTCTGGGTAAACCCATTTCAAAAGTGGCCAAACAAAATAACCTGCAACTGCGTTTATGACCAAGATCAATAGCATTGGTACAAAGCCCATGAGCAATGCTCTCAAATGCAATATTTTCTTCTTAATACCAAAAGCTAGTATCACAATAAATAGCAGTGATGCTAGAACGAGCATTGGCCAGATCCAATCGAAAGGGTAGGCAACCATTTCAAAAAATGGAATATTGAAATAGACATAATCATTAAGGCTTTTCAAATTATCCAGATTGGCGGCGCTAAAATGATGGAGCAGTGGCATCAAATAACTGCCTTGGTGCGCCAGTGTGTTTTTGTCTAACCGTGCGTAGGTGTCTTGGGCGGTATGGTAATCGAAATGATCATCGATAAACGCGAAATTAAATCCCTCGATATCCCTATCTTTTCTAAAAACAGTAAGGTCTGTATCGTTCGGTAAAAGTTTGTAGATGCTATAATACAGCGAATTGGCCATTGGGTATTTTGGGTTCGCCTTTATGAATTCGCGTATCAGGTTCTGATTGCCTCGATTGGTCTCTATGAAAGCATAACTGGGGCCGCCGCTGCCACGTGCCTCAAAATTCAGTACCAGGCCCACATCTTTCGCCCAGCGATGCTTATTCACGAATAAATCAGCTCCGTTGAGACCAAGTTCTTCAGCATCTGAAATGAGGATGATAATGTCATTTTTTGGTTTTTTTCCTTCGGCTAAAAAGGCACGAACTCCTTCTAAAATGGTGGCGACCCCACTTGCGGCATCACTGGCACCTAATGAAGAATGCGGATTGCTATCATAATGGGAAAGAAGCAATAGGGCTTTACCTGAACTAGACCCCTCGATGCGGGCCAAAATATTGCTGATCTTGCTCAAGTTCGACCCTCCGCCAAGGGCATACCCTTCTTGAATCTCGGTCTGCAGGCCTAATTTCTCTAATTGGGCCAGAATGTACGAGCGCACTTTCGCATGTGCCGGAAAACCTACCGCATGGGGCTCTGAGGCCATTATTTTCACATGTTGTAATGCCCTGTCGGTTGAAAATTGACTCTTTGCCGCATCTGAATCTGGCGTATAAATAGGGGTAGCGCTATAAAATACCCAATAAACGGCCAAAGCCATTAAACCGAATAATACTAGGGCGGGAATTTTTTTCATCAGCGAGGTAAGCTTAGTCTAAAAGTATAAAATTAGTTTGGTATTCAAAGTTGTAAGAGAATGTATAAGAACTCAATTATTTGCGAATAATTAAGGTTATTGTTATGAATTTGTCAATAGGGAACGTAAAAAATAAAGGAATCAATTACTTTTTTTTGTATCTTTAGTAATTAACCTTCTGTAGTTTAGGCAGATATAAAATCCAAATCGTTATGGGAATTAAGAGTTTTATGGGCCCGCGGGCCAAGACAGTTTTGAAAAAGGAATATGATGCACCCATCTTGGTATCTGATTACATGACTCAAAACCTGATTACTTTTACCACGGAACAGTCTATTTTAGAGGTGATGGAACAGTTTGCCAAGCACAATATTTCGGGTGGGCCGGTATTAGATGATAATGGTTTTTTGGTAGGTATTATTTCAGAGGCCGATTGTATGAAGCAGATTTCTGAAAGCAAATACTTTAATCAACCTATTTTGGACAAGAGTGTTGAGAAGTTTATGACCCGCGAAGTAGAGACCATACCACACGATATCTCTATTTTCGATGCCGCCGGAATATTCGATAAGCACAATCGACGAAGATTACCCGTTATGAGAGATGGGTTGCTTGTCGGGCAGATAAGTAGAAAAGATATTGTAATCGCAGCTTTAAAACTAAGCGGACAAAACTGGAAATAAACCAAATAAAATAGGAGCATTGAAAAGCGTCTTTAAGACGCTTTTTTTTATGTCTTTTGGGAAAGTTACTCTCGCTTGACGATCATATAATAATCGTTCTCTAAAGGCAGGTAGCCCAAATCATAGACAAAGTAATAAATCGTGCCTTTTTTGGTCGTATAAAGATTGGTAATATGGTCAAAATCAAAACCTTTGTCCAGTAATCGGGTGCGAGAAGTTCTGGTTTTTCCTTCTTTTAAAGGAAAGCTTTCTAGAATTCTATAGTTCTTTCTCAGGCGATTATTAATGTTACGTATGAGGTTCTTCGAATCTTTGTTCAGTTTGTTATGATAGGCATTACGGCAATAGTCTGAGCAGAATTTTTTATCTACCCGACCCATAATCTCGTTACCACATTCCTCACATTTTTTCTTCAAGTTAGAATCTTTTAAAGTTAAAGGTAACCTCTTCTTGCGCATCACCTTCGTCACCGATAAGGGCATAAATTGCTACCTCGTTCTCATTTAGTTTTTCAAAGGTAAAACCCTCAAAATATACTCGGTCGCCGTCAACCTTGACTAGCTTAAAAATCTGTACCTCGTCTTTTTCTTCCCAACCTTTAAGGTCGGCATTAAAATGTTTCAGCTCGTATACCAAAGTTTCGTTCAGTTCACGAATATGCCCCAGCTCGTAGAAACCAACTTCATTTTCGGTAACCAGTTTAAAAGAAAATAGCATTGAGCCACCTAATGGAGGGCTCCATATTTCTTCTGTAATACCACCAAAAGCTTCGCCCCGCCAGTGGCCTTGCATCCAAGAAATAGCTTCTAAAGTAGCCTTTGGTGAGGTTTCACCTTCTGAAAGTTGAAGCGTGTTCTGTGAAAAACCTGCCGTTGAATACAACAGAATAAGAAAGAAGAGGTGTCGCATGTTTATGATAATTAGACCAATACAAGATACAAATTATCCGTTTGCAAACACCTTTTGATAGGGGTGCTATTCTATTACAATACGATATTTGGTCAACAGGCCCTCAATACCCTCTTTAGCGAATTTGGCTTTTGCCAGGCGATTGTTTTCGGGGTCAATCGTATAGTTTGAGGCTGAGGTAAAATCGGCTTTCTCAAGTTGGGTACGTTTGAAAATAGCCCCTTTAAGGTCGCAATTCTTAAAATAACAGCCAATAAGTTCGGCTTCTGAAAAGTCTACGTCTACCAATCTGCAATTATCAAAATTTTGTCGGTTGAGTTTGAGTCCGTAGAACGAAGAAAGATTCAAAGTGCATTCCTTAAAACTGAAATCCATCAAGAAGGTATTACAGTTTTCAAACTTTAATCCCATCATTTTGCAGTACGAAAAACGTACTTCTTTAAATGTGCAGTTGGTTAGATTGGTATTGCTCAGGTTACAATCAATAAAATCACACTCCATAAAATTTTGGTTGTCGAGAAACCCCTCAAAGAAGTTGCAGCCTTCAAAAATGCAATTTTCATATTCGGCCTGGGGTAATCGATTTTGTGAATAGTCTTCGCCTTTATAGGTTTGGTCGGTGATAAAAGGTTTTTGCATGTCGCAATTTAAAGAAATGTGTGATGGATTTTGTAATACGGGCATCTATATACAAAGGAGACTGCTAATAGCAATATTATCTATTAGAAATCCTCCTAAACCAGAAAATAAATCGTATATTATTTGGATCCGGTGTTGAGATTACATATTTTTGGCAATGAAAAAAGGGGCTCACCGCCAAGTTAACCCCTTTTTCGACGGTGATTATTCAAAGCCCTATCTTAATGAGAGACGGCACACTTTGATTTTCTCGTCTATCAGCACTTTGAGCAATGTACGGACTAAATGAAGTCCGGGCCTATCTCCTTAGCGCATCAGTATTTTTAAAAGTGGCACTTCAAGCAATGTACAGTTCCGGCTCGTCAACCTTGAATCTGGACTTATCTTTATAGTGCCACCTCATTTTATTCCACCACAATAGTATGAAAAGAACTTTTTCCAAATGGTAAATGTTCTTCTTTAATTTCTTTTTTTTCTGTTAGCCATTTATCGAATCCCCACAATGCATCTTTTGCAGATTTCGTAGTTCCAACTTTTATTAGCCCTTTTATCCTATCCGCTTTATAAGCAGCAGAAATCACAACGGAAACCTTTCTTTTCATTTTATCCACGTTAAAATTATAATGGTAAGTTGTGAGTGCCTCTGCTAATTCATGGTTGCTCATAAATCTTTTCCTATTTTCCAAAAGGTAAAGTATTTGATTTAACCATGTAGTGTTCATTGGAAATCCATCCGCTGGTTTTTTAGTGCTTAGATATGATTTAAACTCTAATTGGTAATTGCCATCATCACCAAGGATTATCTTTAAATTTTCCTCCGTGTTGCCATATTCCTTGATTGCACGCTCGATTACTTCTAATTTTTTTAGAAGTATATCTCTTTCTTTTATAAGGGTTTTCAGGTTTATTTCTGACATATCGCAAATAGTTGTTTCATAAACGAAACAATTTCCTTATTTTCGCATAACAAAAGTGGAGCTGGTGGGAATTGACCCCACTGTTTTAGATTGATAAGTCCGCAAACATCTCCAGACAGCCCCTCCTTTTTATTAAATAACAGTAATATTTAAGCCCTGACCGCCTAAAGTTTGGGCTTTCTTTTTTTACTGATGTAAAGATACATCTATTTTGTATCTATTGCTGATCAAGAATAGATTTACATAGCTTATTTATCAACGATCGATCGTTGATAAACAGCCTTTTACACTGTCTTTATGGGCTTTTGGGCAGATAAATTTTGTGCTAAAAATGCTTTACTTGGAAAATTGCATAATCTCCGAATAAAATAGCATTTTCACTCTTCTTTACCAATGTCCAATAGGAATGAAATTCTTTTTCTGTTATAAACGCCGTAAGCTTTTTTGGATTTCCGAATGTACTTAAAGGAGCTCCATCTTTTAGGAGTATAAGGTATTTTTTGTTCAGTTATTACTTGTATTATTTCACTCGCTCAAATTATAAATAAATGCCTTATAAATAAGGTCTATGATTTAAAAGATAATAATCTTTAAATATATAGTTACTTGATAATTAGAATTAAAAAAGTTTACAAACGTTTACAAACGAAAGTAATTATTTTACTACCGGGAACTATATATCTGTTTACACCAATAACCAAAGTTTGCCTTCGCACCTAGTACGGTGCATTTTTTTTAAGCATTTCACCCCACGCCACCAAACAGCGTACACGTCCTGTGGATAAAAATCAGGGAAAGCTTTTATAAGAAAGAACATATTACGCCTGTCAATACCCTGTTATCGATTCCAAACAGGCCATCCTGACTAAACAGCCAAAACTGGAGCGTACACAAATTTAATCAATAATACCGAAATGCTTTAAAATTACAAGCACCAAGACTATTAAAAGACCTATCCTGATTATCCACTTGCCAAAGCTTGAAGTGAACAACCAGAATCTACCATCGTTGTCGTATCTGTTGTAGCTCATGGTATTGTTACTAATGATAGTGAAGTTACTAATTCTTATCTTTGCACAGCTCATTTTATCGATTATAGCGGTGCTATAGCTAATTATCTGTTAAAGAATGTAATAAAAGTTGACTTTCAGCGTCTATTTAGTATATTATTGTAGTCAATTGTCATGCCAAAACTATAAGTTTCACTTATAGAGGTAGTCATAATTATAGAAATAAAGTTTTACTTAAAGATAGTTTAGGTACAACTCTTGAATATATTTGTATTGACTGTAATAAAGTCGTAATAAATTTTTAACTAAAACCGTGTTTATGGAAGATACTGTAAAGATTAAGGGAGGCAAAGATATTGCTAAATTCTTCGAGGAGGTTTTAGCAAAGAAGCAAGAAAGAAAAAATGAAATTAGACGTAAATTTAAAAATGGTGAATTAAAGATTGCTGATTAATTTATGTATGATTATAAGCTTGTAGAGGGTACTAGTTACCCTCTTTTTTATTTTATAACATCTAATGGTTATGAATATAGTGTTTCTTTTTTTAAAGAACCTACTAAGATAAAAGATGTTATTGTTGTTCAAGTCAGTATCGACTGCATAAATTCAGAAGATGCCCCCAAGGATTTGTGCACAGGAAAAACAGTATTTCAGATTATATTAAATTACCTTAAAGAAAACGACCATATTTTAGCTTTTGTTTGCGATGATCAGGATAGCAGACATTTATCAAGAAAAAGAAAATTTACTGCGTGGTATAAGTTATATAATACCAGTAAATACGATATGTTAAATTATGAAAATTACGTTCAAGAGGTTTCTAAAACATATTACTCATCAGTTATTTATAATACAGATAAATATAGTAAAGAACACATTGAAACTAATTATAATAAACACGTAAGATCAATAAATTCAAAAGATTAATCATTCGGATTCCACTCTAACCCTTTCTTTAGACTCTTATTAAAATCCGATAATTCCTGTTTTGGCTCTTCTGGAAAATCAATTTGTGTTTGACCGTACAATTGATTAAACTTCTCCATAAAATCAGACCAGTTCTTGGATATTTTCATTAGTGTAACCACAGAAACTAATTGATTTTGCAAATGTGCGTTGCCAATATCAGGCGTTAAGCTTTGAAAAAATCTAGCTGTATAATTACCGGCTTCACTTTTTGGCGTTCGTTGCTTCAGATTCTTTAAAACGTCCGTAGGGAGCTGATCATATATTAACTGGTTAGTCCAATGACCTACAACACCTGGTCTTTTTTTAATCATTTCAGAATTATACTCCCAACCATTAAGTCTGAATATCTGAATATAAAATTCATCGGGGAATGTCTTTTGCCAAGGTAAAAGCTCTTCTGATATATACTGTTTTAGTATTTTTTGTAGCTCCTGTCTTTCCCTGTCGTATTGATAACCCGTTGCTTCGTCAACTAAAGCAGTAATACCGATTTTAGCTAAAGACCTGACAAGTATTTCAGCCCTTTGCGCTGTGGCAGCCTGATTAGGTTGTATTATAACCCCCGCTTCTCTTGCCCTTAGATATAAATCACTTACTAAAGGTAAAATATTGGCATCGTAGCCCTCTTGCTTTTTACCGTTTTTGTCTACATATTCAACTTTACCGATCACAGCCTCTAACTCCTTATTTACAAAGGGCTGAAGGTTCTTTGCATCCATAAAAACAGGGATACCGATCAACCTAGGATTTCCCCTAACTGGACGGTCTAAAGCCTTAAAAACTGCACTTTGGGTAATTATTCTTTGCCCGTTGTTGAGCACAGCAACATCAAGTACTGCATCACCTATTTTTAAAGCCCCTTCATGGGTTGCTTTCAATTTAGCCATTAATCAATTCTTTATAGGTTATTCTATTTTCGGTGTTCTGTAAAAATAAATTAAATCTTTCAGTTTCAGAACCTTGACGGGTATTGTATCTGAATACAAATTCATCAACGTACAACTGTAAATGTTTTTTAGAGGTAAAATGATAGATTCCAAAAATACCACGCTTTAGGATAGCCCAAAAGCTTTCTATTGTATTTGTATGAACACGACCTTTAACGTATTGCTTTCTGCTATGCTTAACAACCTTGTGGTCATAAACACGCTTTAAACGCTTGTAAGAGGTGTATTCATCTGTATAAAGCTTAGCAGATTCCTTAACGTTTTTCATTATCTCGGCTGCTAACGTTTCATAGGTTGTATTAGGCACTTGCATAGCTTTAAGCTTTCCTGAACGCTCTATCATACCTAAAACGGGTGCTTTGTCGTCAGAAGTACCGTGAAACTTTTTGTCAGCGTGTCTATTCTTGTTCTTGCCACCTACAAATGTTTCATCTGCTTCAACCTCGTTTTGCAATTTCTCGTTATCGTCAATACCAAAACATTTTCTGATACGACTAAGCATGAACCAAGCCGATTTTTGGGTTACCCCTATATCCTTTCCTAACTGAATGCTAGAAATACCTTTTTTATGTGAAGTAACCAACCAAATAGCAAGAAACCATTTTTGTAAAGGAAGTTTAGTGTTGTCAAAAATAGTGTTGGTCTTTACATTGAAATATTTACCAGTATTCTTACATTTATATTTATTCCCCTTACAATCGTAAACTTTAGAAGTTGGGTCAAAAGGACTTACTACGTTTCCGTTCCATCTTAATTCCTCTAAATGGTCAATACATGACTGTTGGTCAGGGAAAGCTTGGATTAGTTCTAGTACGTTGTTAAAGTCTTGGTTGATCATAACTCCTCTATTGATACATCAAATATAAGAAGTTAATTACACTAAACCAAATTATTTAGTGTTTTTTACTACTATAATTCATATCCGATGACTAAGAAAAAAGCTGTAGAAATTATCAATAAACAAATAGTGAAGTTAAATCAGGAAAATTTTAACCATCCAACCTGGACCATACAAACAAAAACATACTTAGCTAATTTGTTTGGAGAGGGTTCGGAGCAACATAATTATTTTGATAGGTATTATTGGAATTTAGACACTGCAATAAGAGGGGAAATAAATATTAATATTCTAAAACATAACGCAGAAACTTTTTTAACTGATTGCATAGACACCATTCATGATTTGGGTATTCAAAAGAAAAATCCTAAAGGAAACTACATAAGTAGGTTAAGTGATAAAATGATAACTTTTTCGATTTCAGGTGTGTTTACAGGAGGGTTACTTTTAGGTAGGATGATATATAAAGTTTTTGAATGTTCACAGTAGATTACCCATCTCTTTTCCCAATGAAAATACCAATCCAAAGAGCCACAAAAAAAACAGTTACTAAAAGAAAATATACAACATCAACTTCTTTCATCTATTCGGTGTAATGTGATATATAATTCCCTTACTACCGACTAAAAGTTAAGATGCGTTCTATGTTTGCAGTGTCGAGTCGTAAGGGCTTGATAGTATTAACTGTTTAACGTAAAAAATTATAATTATGAACGCCTTAAAAAACAAAGTACAGTTGATTGGTAACTTGGGTCAAGACCCAGAAATCGTAACTATGGATAATGGCAATAAATTGGCCAAGTTCTCCATCGCTACCAGTGAAACCTATAAGAACGCCCAAGGGGAGAAAGTCGAAGATGTGCAATGGCATAATGTGGTCGCCTGGGGAAAAACTGCGGAAATCGTAGAGAACTATCTCATGAAAGGGAAACAAGTGGCCGTAGAGGGTAAACTGACACATCGATCGTACGAAACCAAAGAAGGAGAAAAAAGATATATTACAGAGGTTCGATGTAATGAGCTTTTGATGCTCGGTAAGTAAAATCGAATTACAGTTCGAAGAAATTAACCTGCCTGTTTACGGGCAGGTTTTTTTAATTAAGGCTTCGTTCTAGTTTCTTGATGTGTTTTTCTAGCTTTTCCTTATCTGGTACGGTCGTAACCTCTTTTTTTGCCGCTTCTTGAAAAGCGGCAAGAGCCAAACGGTCATACCCTTTTTCATAATTGTACTTACCGACCAAATAGTGGGCTTCCCAAAAATTGGGATTGAGCGCTACCAACTCTGAAAGCTTATTTTGCTCGACTTTCTTTTCCATAGAAATTGCGTCACTAATTTCATTTCGTAAATCACGGTAGCGGTTGTAATGCCTAAAAGCCAAGGTTCTGATAAACGGGTCTTTGGCAATGTTATCCTCTTGTTTTGAAATTACACTGGCCGTAGAATTGGTTTCCGCATGGGCGAATACTTCATTAAGATCATAAGCCACAAACTCACCCAACTGAAAAGGATTGCTAGAAACCCAAACTTTTAAATCTTCGGGCTGAAAAACGATACCGTGGTGTGCCAATAATTGGTTCAAGGCCTTTTCATTTCCATAACCAATTCGTTGGTCGTCTAGCCCTCTTTTATTGCGAAGTATTTCAACCGCCGATTTGGGAGTCACCTTTTCGGTTTCTTCCAAAAGCTCTTCCATACGCTCATAGCGGTACTGCGAATGGCTTTCTAAAATATGCTTTTGATTTTTTTTATCAGCGGCATAGGCAGCAGATTGAAAATGATTGGAGCAAATCAATTGATTGGTATTCTGAACCTCATATACTCCAAAGTTTTTTGGTGATACTTCGATGATGGCCGCCTTTTTGTCTTTGGCACTACCCACAAAAATGGATTCCGATACAAATACTTCCCTTTTTTTGGCGATGGCAATGGCCTCTTCTATAGTTGACGCATATTGAAGAATTTCTCGGGTCACCAAAGAAATAGGGGTTTTCGCGACCAACGGAAACTGTGATTTACCAGCGTTTATAGTGACGGTGAGGCCTTGGTCGTTCATGCCCGACACCACACCGATCATTCCGCCCCAAGTGACCGACATAAATTTGTGGCCTTTATCTGGATCTACGAAGGCTATTATCTTGTTCTTGGCAAAATCATCCCCAGCGTAAAAATCAAAATTTCGACCGATAATCAATTTTCCACCGGCGGTCTGATTGCCCCAAGCCGCAAAAGATGAGCAGCCGACCAAGGCCAAATCTTGTAGCGCGTGGCCAATATCGTGTGCGCCATGAAAATACATGACCCTGGGGTAGGGCTCGGCAATATGGTTAAAATCGGGCGATGCATATTCAGACATGCCATAGAGCTCAGCTTTGTACTGCTCATCGATATTGAGATGCATTTTTCTATTGAACCACGCCAAAAACTTGCGTAGTAGGTTCTGTTTGTTTTTTGATGGTACGAGTTCATCTATTTTCTTGACGAAAATATGCTCTTGTTCGTTAAACAGTTCTTGAGTAAGCTTTCCCGTCTTTAAACCAAGTTCATAGGGGTTTCCATCTACATAAAGCTCCCAAAGCCCCTGCTGGTTTTTGGTCAGGAAATTGCTGCCTAAGGTAAAGGTAGAATCGGTTAACTGCACCCTTTCGGAAATTTCGGTTTCGTACTGGTCTAAATCGGGCATATCTTTCAATGACTTGGCCACCCCGCACGAAGTGAGCTGTAAAAGGAGAAGTAGGTAGCAAAGTATTTTGGTAAACCAAGAAAGTTCTTTCAATACGAACCTATGGCCTTTAAGGCCCACTGATAATACGTTCAACTTTAACTTATCGCTTTTTGCTATCATAAACTGCCTTTAAGGGGTATTTGCTCAAGAAAGGTTTTTGGCCTGCAAGTTACGCTCCGTACGCTTAATGGCCCATTTATCTTTATAGTCCAACCATTTTTGACCGGCATATTTTCGCGTAAGATTATCGATATGTCGCATGATCATCACATTGTAGAGCATGTTGGCAAAACGACTTGGTTTGCGCGGTAGGGCGCGTAAGGTCATTGAAAAACCACCGTTTAAATAACGAATGGAATGCCAATATCCACTGGGCATATACAGTGCGTCACCATGCTTCATTTGAGCTTTTATGCCTTCCGCATATTTCAGGGCAGGGTACTTTTCAAAATCGGGCCTATCCATATCTATAGCTTCGATATTGTGAATGGAGAAAGGTACTTTGTACAAGTATTGGCTCTGCTCGGGTGAAAACAGGGTAACTTCTTTATCACCATTAAAGTGAAAATGCATGCTATCGGGCAAATCGATATCATAGTGCATAAAAACTTTTGATTTGCCTCCCCCGAAAAATAAAGCAGGTAGCTTTTTAAAAAACTTCAAGCCTATATCTGGGTAATCAAAATCTTTAATCAATTCGGGCATTTCCTTTAGAATATTATAAAAGAAAATACGTAGGTCGGTAGGTTCGGTTTTGAGTAACTCTACATAATCGTATAGTTTCATTTCTTTCACCGGGGCGTAAACGCTCTGTTTGTCTTTGGCCGGTTCGTTATTGTAAAGCGGTACAATTTGGTCACCAGCTCGTTCTTGAATATAGCTCAGTTTCCATTTTTCGTAGGCGGGCCAATCTTTGGTGAGCCCGGTAATAAGTACCGGTTTTTGGGGCTTGTAAAAGTTTTCGATAAAATCTTTTCTCGAGATATTCTCGATGCGTGTAACAGGGCTTACCTTAAATGTTTGCATTATACACTAATTTTTGAATCGACTTCGCTACCGGGGTTTGTTATTTTATTTAAAAGATATTCGCTGCCCAAAATTTCAGAGCACGTAACTACTCCACTTATGGTTACCCCTAGAATACCGTGCATATTTAGGCTTTGCCCTGTGAGATACAGGTTTTTTATTTTTGTTCGAGGGGAAATGAAGGATTTCAACGGATTCTCAACATCTTTTACATAGCCGTACATCGAACCTCTATTGCAGCCTATATAATCTCTGTACGATAGGGGAGTAGAAGTATGTGTCGATTGAATACATTCTCGAATATTCGGAAATTTTTTCTCCAACTCTGATAAGAAAACTTTGGCCTTGGCATTCTTGAACTCTTCGTAGGTCTGGCCCCTACTGTTTTTATGGGCGACGGTATTGAACGTATTCGCCCATGGTTCGACCTCATCGAATCGCATATAGGTAATTGCGGTCAGTTGATCGCCCCATTCACCTTGATTTTTACGGGCGCCCATCGAAACCATATAGGTGTCTGGCCAACTTTCTTGGGTGTATTCTGGGCCTGTCCACACTTTAGAGGGGTCTCTAAAATGGTAATAATTATGGTTTAAGTATTTGAAAGATTCCGGTTTCAGCACGATATGAATGCTAAACGCCGAAATGGTGCTTTCAATGTTTTGTATGCGTCGGTTGTAGGGCTTCCTGAAATTATGTTCCCCGGCCATTTTTAATGTAGTCTTGGGCTCAATGTTCGAAATAAAAAGGTCTCCCTTTATTTTCTTTCCGTTTTTTATGGATGCCGAAATTATTTTCTGGTCTTCCGTTTCGAAGTTGACCACTTCGTGGTGTTTGTATGCCTCGCCTCCGTTTTCCTTTAATTTTCGAATCAGCATTTTGGTAATTTGACTACCGCCATCTGCACAGCGGTAGGCACTTTGAATGAAAGAGTTGACCGAGAGGGCGTGAACATAGAATGGGGTCTTTTCAGGGTCACCAGCATAGAGTAAGTTCGACCCTGCAAGAACGGCACTTAGTTTTTCATTGTCGGTGAGCGAATCTATAAAGGCTTTGGCAGGAAGCCGAAAGAGGTCGGAGTCTTTGTGATAAGGTTTGCCCTCTTCGAGTTTATACAGCGGAAATCGATTGCAAATTTCCCGCAGTTTGTTGCAATAGGTGTTTATGGCTTCTTTTTCTTCCGGAAATTGTTTTGCTAATTTTTCTACGAAGTTGGTATACCCCTGAGAATGGGGGTACTCATTGTTGTCATCATCGAAAGTAATCAGGTCAAAACCGTCGACATCAAGTTTTTTTAGTTCGAGGCCGTCTAAAATATCCAAGTATTCGAAATAGCGATAAAGGTTCTGGCCCTTATCCAATCCGCCGATGTAATGAACGCCGGTATCAAAGATGGTACGTTCTCGAACAAAGGTTTGAAGGTTGCCGCCGTATTGGTTGTTTTTCTCCAGCACACAGACCGACTTGCCCTCGCGGGCCATGATATTGGCCGCTACGAGTCCGCCCATTCCACTGCCGATAACCACTACGTCGTAGTATTCCTTCATCTAGGTATTTCTTTTATACCATATAAAGGTATCATTTTGAAGTAAGATGGTGAAACTCGAAGGTGGCGTAAACTTTTCACCTTTGTCGAGCACTATTAAATTAGAGGTTTCCGATAGTTTCTGATGTATTTCTTCGGATGCATGAATATCACTGTCATCGATAATCAAGGTTTCCGCAGGTACTGAGAAAACACTTTCCAGAGTATTACAAACCGCGATTTTACTATACCGTTGGGTCAAGTAGTTGTTGGCTAGAATGGCACGATAATGGTCGTTTTTAATGAATGCTGAAATTTTTCTATCGATAGAGTCTAGGGCCAGTAGCAATGGTAAATGCACATTTTGCTGAGAAACGTAAATTATAGTGCCTTTTTCGTTCAAGCCGTGCAATAGCTTTTGATAACTAATGGAATGTACTTTTAAATCATCATGTACTCCCTTATAGACCAAGGGGCCTTTGTGCCTGAAATTTTCCAACAACGTTCTGTGCCAATAGGTTGGGCTTTCAATATTCTTTCGCATCGCCCTGAACTCGTTTCTGACATAGGCGCCCACTTGTTTGGCACGTTGGGTGTACGTTTCGCCATGTCGTTTGTCATCGGGCGTGATACGCCCAAGAAACTGTGCGGTAATACCACCATCACGTATGATAAAGCTGTCTTTGGGTGATACTTCTGAAGCCCCATGTATTAATACGGGTAGAATATCTAAATCAAATTTCTCCGCAAGATAGAAAGCGCCCTTATGAAAACGTCCTATTTTATTGTTGATAGAACGTGAGCCCTCAGGAAAAGTGATAATAGAAAACCCTTGCGCCAACTTCTGTTTTAAATAGGCTTCCCCATTTTCTATACCGCCCGATACGGGGTATGCACCCGACAATCGAGCCGCGCTGCCAATAGTTTTAGAATTGTAGACATGATCCTTTACCAGATAAATCAATTTGGGGTGTAGCATACCCATGACCAAAATATCTAGAAACGAACTATGATTGGCAATTAGTAATGCCGGTTTTTGAAATTTTTCGTTGAGCGGATTGATGATTTTTTTTGTTGTAAACGGATTGGTGTACAACACAGACTTCATAAACTTTGAAGTTACCCGATGTAAGCGATATTGGGGTTTAAGATGCCCTTTTGGATATAATTTTAAGTAGATCCACGCATAGATACCCAGAACAATACCTCCCAAATCAAAATAACCGAATGAAAAAAGGGAATGAAGCAAAACCCTAGGGCGAATCGGTCTTTTGGTACTACCCCCAATGAACAACCTGAAGAGCAAGGGCTGAACAATAAACGCTGTCAACGCAGCACAAAGAATACCGATTAAAGATACCGCCGATATCGTATATAATACCGGGTGTTTGGCAAATATCAAAACACCTACACCGGCAATCGTAGTGATAACCGATAAGATAATCGAAGTTTTGTGTGTGGCTAGTGCCTTTTCTCCGGTGCGGTATTCTTTTAAAAGGCCGTTGGTAATAAAAATACTGTAATCTACCCCTAGACCGAAGATGAAACTACTGATGATAATGTTAAAGATGTTGAATTCAAGGTGCAGTAACCCCATGATGCCTACCGTCAAAAACCAAGTCAAAAATATGGGTAGGGCGGTAATCATAGTCAGAACAAAAGTTCGGTAAAAAATGAATAGTATCAAAAGAACCACAATAAGGGAATACCCGAGAAGTTGATTGAAATCATTTTTTAAGTTGCCTAAAAATGTCTCGTTCACTTGTTGGCGATCAATTAATAGAGTGTTCGGTGCCAGGTCAAATTGTTCACGAATAATTGCCATCGAAGAACTATCTACCTTAACAAGCGAAGTTGCGGTATAACCGTTCTCGTCATTAACCAAATAATCGTCTACTGAGAATGATTTAATTTCCTTTAGGCGGTCAATTTCTAGAGGTTTAAAATCTTTTGCCAATAAGGTATAGAATTGGTTAAAGGTATTTTCTTTAAAACCGAGTTCATTTCCGCTTTGGATCAGGTTTTGTTTTAATTGGCTTATTTTTTCATCGGACCAAAAAGACTCCCAAGCATCTATTTTTTTATTTTGTGATCGGTTCGATTTGGCAAGGGTTCCTATAGAACCAAAACTAATCACTTGCCCATTTTCTTTAAGCTGTTCCAGCATTTTGTAGATGCTGTCATTTTGGTGTAAGACCTGTTGCAAATCTTCTCCGAAAGTTGCCAGATAGATAGATTTTGAGCCCATATCGGTCAATTGCTCTAAATGTTTTCGGGCTTTTATCAGTGATTCGGTCTCGTAATTGAGCTTGGCAATATCTTTGTTGAAAAGTACTTTTCGGTAAGTGAAAATACTGATGACAAATACAGCGGCCAATGCCAGAATCGCCCATTTGTTACGATGAAACTGATGAGCGGCCAAGCGATCGAGTAGATTGGACTTTATTTCAGAGGCAGACCTTGGTTTGTAGACCAGTGGGATGAAAAGCAGAGCGAAAATCGACGCCCCCAAAACACTTATTGCTGCAAATATGCCCAAGTCTTGAAGCGCCTGAGAATCTAAAAATAAGAGACATAAAAATGCAGATGCAGTAGTCAAACTGCTCATTAAAACAGCCGGTGCAACTTCTTTATAGACACTTTTGATTGAATTGCCTTCTCGCAAATGTGTTAAAATATGTAAGCCATAATCTAAGGTCACCCCTAAGAGTACCGAGCCGATACCTAACGAGATGGCCGACATTTTAGTTCGTATTAGGCACAGCATGGCTATGGCTAGCAACCCACCAAAAAATGCAGGAGCAAATAATATTAAGGGCAAGGTAATTTTGCGGTAAAAGACCATTAACAGAATAATCAATAAGGTCATCGCAATACTTACCGTAAATTGAATGTCGTGCTTTATTTGCTTTGCATTGGAAACCGCGCTAAGTGCGGCACCAAAATATTCACTTTCAACAGAACCATTATATTTCTGGTTCAAGTCGTCTTGTATAGCATAAAGGACCTCTGAAAAAGGAAGGTTTTTATTGGTTTCGTTAGAGCCGAATTGGGGCGTGATGAAGAGTAGTATGTTTTGCTCGTCTTTATCGAGAAGAAAACCATTCTTGATTTTGAAACCTTCGCCAAAGCCAAGTTTCTGCAGCTTTTTAAGCCCCATAAACGAAATTCCCAGCGGATCTTTTACGATGTTTTTTTTGGCAACGATACCCGCAGGAGATATGAGGGTGCGGTAATTCGATTCCGTAAGCTCGGTAATGCTATCTTTAGAAAGTTTTTGTTGAATGACCTTATAGTCATCCGTTTCTAAAAAGAGCGGTAGATTTTTATAAACCAGGTCAAATGTATTTTGAAGAACTTCGTCTTCTACTTTTCCCTGAATATTTTTAATATAATTTCCTTGGCGATTTTGAATGCTGTCTAAAAATTCTGTCGCATAATCGGTCAGTTCATCGACCGTGGCATTTTCGGCCTTTTTGATGTTGACGATTATCTTATCGGTGAAGGTAATCGATTTAAGTACTTTCTGAACTTGTTTCGTTTCCTCATTAACAGGAATCAAGGAGCTGATATCGTCATCAAACTGAATTTGACCCACAATTTTAGCCAAGCCCATAAGTAGTATCAAAAAACCGATAAGGGCAAGCCAACGTTTTTTGGCTATCCAGCTATATGTGCGAAAAAAAAAGTCACCCATTTTTAAGGGTCATTTTTTTACGTTTCGCAATTTGAGATAAGGTGAAATAACCCATAAACCCACCTATAATGGAAACCGTAATCGCTAAAAAGATGCTTCCGACCAGATATGTTTTTATGCCTTTAAGAGCCAAAAGATTGTCGGCTATGTTATCTAGGGCGAAAAAATGTTCTTCTCCCATAATCCAAGCCCCTATTTGCAATCCACCGTAAAGAATAAACGGAATAAAAGGAGGAAGACTTACGTTCGAAAAGGCAAATGCGATAGGTTTGTTCAATTTTAATAGAAAAGCACCACCTAGAACGAGTAAAGTATGAAAACCCCAAAACGGACTCAAACCTACGAAGAGGCCCAATGCTATGGAGAGTGCTTTCTTTTTAGGAGGGTCATCACTACCTAAAATATCTTCAGTTAAAAATTTCTTAATTCCTTTTTTTCTGATACGCCTGAAAAAATCTCTTGGCTTAATGTAAAATAACGCTATCAAGACCAGAAATGTATTTAAAATACTAATTCGGGTAAAGTCGGGTACTATTCTGAAATGGGTGACCCTTTCCTTTTCATCGTATGAAATTTTTACGGGCAGGTTTTTAACTAAAGTGCCGCTCCAAGAGGCTTTTACGATTACCTCTATTTCAAACTCGAACTTAGGAGTGATAAAATTGAGTTTTTTCAGTTCATGAATAGGGTATAATCTAAACCCACATTGAGTATCGGTCAGCCATGTGCCCGTTTCGAACCAAAACCAAAAGTTTGAAAACTTATTACCAAAACTGCTTTTTCCCGGCACATCGGCCTGTCGCATGTTGCGAGAACCAATATAAAGTACATTTTTGGTCTCTTCTGCTTTTAGAGCTTCCATGAAAACAGGAATATCTTCGGGGTAGTGCTGCCCATCGGAATCAATAGTGATAATAAAATCAAAACCTTTTGAAACCGCTTCTCCGAAACCAATTTTTAATGCATTACCCTTGCCCTTATTTTCGGGCAGATGAACCTGATGTATATAGGTATATTCTTTGAGAACTTCAGCGGTATTATCAGTCGCACCATCGTTGACGACAATGATATTTTGGGTCTGTAGCAGAATACCGTCCAAAACCCTCTTCAACGTCTTGCCGTTGTTATAAGTGGGCACAAGAACACAGCATTTATACTGCTGCATCATTTCTTGAAGTTGTGAACGAGAATCTGACAATTTAGCCTGTTTAAAACGAATTGTCGAAAAAATTTGGAGCTTTACTAGGTAGCTGACTCAACATGTTAAAGCAAATTATAGCCTTTTGCCTAGACGGGAACAAACTTCGACTCGTACGTTTATTCTCCCCAAAGATAAGGATTCAAAACCCTAAAACAACTGCTTTTGTTCTTCTGAAAAACTATCTGATTGGGCCACAAATCCTTTGACGAAATCTTTTGCAGCTTTGTCTTTCATTGAACTGTAGTTGTCGATAATAAATTGCTTGTCAGTGTCAATATCTTTATGGTAGCCCAGTATTCTAGGCGCATTTTCTTGCACACTCAACCGAATACATCTGATTTCAACGTTCGAGGCCTGGGCTTCTACAGCATATTCTAAAAGCTCTCTTCCGTCATTAAAAAAAGTTCTTTTGTCTTTAAAACCACTGGCGAATTTGGCCATCATGGTAGTAGCGGCACCTTTATAGGCTACTAAAGTGGCTTCATCATTTTTTGCGACTGAGGTTAGCGATTCGTATAAGTCATTAATCGAGTCTTCGTTGTCTTGAATACTTCGATAGGTTTGTCTAATATCTTCAATATCAACGGAAATATTTACACCAAGAAAACAAAGGGTGAAAAACAATGCGGTAGCTAATTTCATAAGTCTAAGCTAAGATTTTAAACGTACCGTTCAACTTTAATGCCAAGGTTTCTTTAAAGCTCACCGTTGTCTTGACTTTGATATACTCATCAACCTCGGTTACGGTGAGATTGAGGTCGATGGTATCATTCTCTTCGGGATTGATGATGGCCATAAACTTGACATTTGACGCAACCGATAGAAATAGCTCTTTGTTCAACTCTTTCTCCGTAAGTTCTTTGATCATTTGGATCATACAAACCCCCGGCATTATTGGATTACCCGGAAAATGCCCTTTAAAAACCTCATGGTCCTTATTAAGTTTTACGGTTGCGGAAAGAGTGTTCTCTATTTTTTCAAAAGCTAAAATGGAATATAATCCCTCAATCAACATGGTGTCTATAGTTTAAATTTATATGCAGCGCCAATTTGAAAAACGCCATTAAGATTGCTGCCTGATTCTTCATAAAGATTATCCGACCCTAGAAAGTCGACACTTACCGTGCCCTGCTTATATCGTGCTTCTAAGGCAAGACCAAACGGGAATTCATAGCCAATGCCTCCTAGCGCTACCACGTCGATAGGCGATATTTCGTCGTCAATATCAAAATTCGAAAGGCTTACAAAGTTGTTTTTCAAATTAATATCAAGGCCGACACCAAGTATAATATGAAAGTTATTCTTCTGGCTGACATAAAATTTATTGGGAATACCAATAGAAAGGTAGTGGATATTGACATCACCATATTCGGTCGAGTTAGATTTGCCCCCTTGATTTGAATATAAAACTTCTGGCTGCAGCGTATAGTAATCTGATATAGGTATTTTAACAAAAGCGCCAACGTAAAGACCGGTCTTGGTGTCTAATTTAGTTTTGCTGATATTAGAATTATTGATGCCCATCTTCACTCCGGGTCTTACTTGTGCATGTAGAAAGCCCGCGAATAACAATGTAGCAATCAAGAATATAGATTGTATTCTACCCATCAAATAGCGCTTAATGAAATTTTAAGTTTAATGTTCTGGTGCGTAATTTCCAAATTCTCAACCTGACGTTCTTCAATATCATTGAACTCAAGGGTTACATTGGGCTTTCCATTTTTTACCCTGACAATTTTTTGCAACTGCATATCTTGAAGGTAAAAATAATGTTTTTTAGATAGGATTTCTGACTCAACCACAACCTTATCTTCAAAGCTATAAGCTTCGGTTATGAACGGGTTTTCAATTATCAAGGCCTGTAAATCTTGCTTTAGAATAGTGATTAAGATTTTTTTGTCCATCTCTTCCAAAATTCGGTTGACCTTAAATTCGTCTTGCTGAAATGTGAAATCAAAAATAGTGTTTCCCATTTCTGTTGAGAAGACCACCCGATGATGGTTTAGATCTATTTTTTTAATGATAAAAAGTCCGCCAAAGGTTTTGTCAAACGCCTCTATTTTAGCTTTATATACATAATCTTTAGTGGTGTCTGAAAAATAGTGGTTAAGGTGTTTCTGCTGATAAACAGGAATACTAATGGCTTTGAAGTTATTTCTTTTGGGATAATAAGCGCATCCTGTCAAGAAAAATAGAACAAGGCTAGTGAGTAAAATCCGCATCAGAAAGGGGTTGATTTGTTTTTCTATTATTGAAAACAATTTGAGTGTAATCTCCCGATGGTTCTATCATTTTCACCTCTTCCACTTCACCGATCTCGTTAAATTTAATGTGAAAGGCATTTATAAACTCGGCAAATTTTGGGTCTTTCGGCATAAAATGAACCAAGCTTTGCCCGTTTTCCTTAAAAAACAAAATATCAAATTTCTCGTCATCGAACATATCGCCACGAACACTAGACGTTATTAGGTGATTGAGCTGCTCGAATAATTTATTGCCGCCCACATCGATATTACTTTTGTTGCCGCCATCATTAATGAAAATGGTCTTGTCTTTAAAGATTATAGCGTAGGCGAAAGGGGCAATATATTCCCATTTGACCAGATTGGGTGCCATAAAGGTTAACTTACCGCTCGATTCAATATCGTTCGAAAGAAAATCTAAATGTTTGTATTGTGTAAAATCACTGGTGATAGTTTCGGTTTTATCGGCAAGTGACTTCACTAAGGTCTTCAAGGTATTGGCCTCAGTGGTAGACATTTTAGTCTGACTCAGACCGATTACCGTCCACATGATAAATACCAAACAAAAAATAGGTTGAGTGTTCTTTTTTAGAAGGGAAGTGTAGTGCCCATAATTCCAGCGCATTAAAGAAAAAATTGGTTTAAACATAAGCTTTGATTCCCAACAATCGGTCGGCTGTGACCGATTGAAGATTTTTCTCTCGCAAAAATACCAATAACCGTTCCAAAACGGCCACAGATTTTGCACTGGTATCATGCAAAAGAATAATATCACCTTTTGAAACCTTAGATGTAATTCTTTTGAGTACCATATCTTCAGTGCGCACCGTAGTATCTAAAGACCTCACATTCCAACCGATTGATTGCACTTTTAATTGGTTGACCGCTTTCTCTATGGATGGGTTGGTTACCCCAAAGGCTGGGCGATAGAGATTCATGGTCAGACCGGTGTGCTCTTTTACTGTCTTCTTAGCTTTTTCAAGTTCTGCTTTCACCTCTTCCATGCCATAAAATCCGAAAGATCGAGAATGGTTATACGTGTGGTTACCTACGGTATGCCCTTCTTCGAGTAGTCTTTTGAGAATATCAGGATGCTCCTCTATTTTATGGCCGATACAAAAAAATGTAGCCTTGGCGTTGTACTTTTTTAAGAGATCCAGAACTTGAGGTGTAAATTCGGCATTCGGGCCATCGTCAAATGTAATCGATACCCAGTTTTGTTCTATTTTCTTGTTGGAATGCCAAGATTTCATATGAAAATTCCATCCTATAAAAAAAGAACCACAAAGTGTTATGAGAAACCATGCGAGAACCACCAGCGTATAAACATACCATGGCACATCAAAAGAAAATTCGAGAATGATTAGTATGATGAGCAAGGCTACAGTGGTGGGGTAGACCACTCTGCGTGAGATGAGCTGGCCTAACATTTTTTGAGAAGCGTGAGGCTATGGTTCTCCCCTCTATACTGGTTGTAGATTAAAATAGTCTGCACGCTTTCGGCCCTTTTTTCATTCAATTGAACAGATGCAGGCACCTTGCCCTGCTTCAATATCATGTTGGCCAACCAAAAACCAAACCCAGATGCCGTATCAAACTCCCCCGACAAATGTTTAAAATAAGCTTGAGCCACATTTTTGAAAGCCCCCTTTGACAACGAATCGTAATAGCTATCAAAATCATTATCGCCATTGTTGCCCATAATAATCAAGTCAACGGACTCTTCGGTCAAACCTTGTTCCATCAAGAAATTGCTTGTTTCATCGCTTACTTGTGATTCGCTTAGTACGTTAAATGTTTTCAGCGCAACTAATTCTGAATAACAAGATGATTTCTTTTCGTTGGAAAGTACAAAAAAGTGGGCCCCCTCGGAAAAAACTGCTCCTGAAGTACCTGATTTTAAAATAGACATAGTTTCAACCGCCTCTTTCTTGATATGCCCGATGAGGCGATGGGTGCTTATGTGATGGTCTACCAATTCATCAACGCCACCCACTAAGATGGTTTTAGCTTCATTTTCTTCAATCTGCATTTTAGCATCTAATACTGCAGATTCAAATGATATGGCGGAATGCACATAGGTGAAATTATGACCTTTACACCCTATTCCCAAAGCGATTTGACCTGCAACGGTATTGTGCGACGATTGTATGAATCGGGTAGGGGTCAAGAACTGTTCGTTGTTGTCGATAATATCGCTCACAAATTTTTCGGAGTCTCCTATGCAACCCAATCCGGTGCCTACAATAATGGCATCGATTTCATCTTCTGCCACCTCGGCTTCTTGCATGGCATTTTTAGCACTTACGGTACTCATCTTAATGCCTTTTGCCATTCGGCGTGCGGCCGCTGGCGGAATGTATTCTTTGTAATTCGGTGCGATTACGTTTATTACGGTATCATTATGCAAAACAACATCGTCAAGAAAACTATTGTCAAAAGTTTTCTGGGCAGAAACAGAACCAACGCTATTGATGTAGACCGATTGTTTCATGCTTCTTTCGAGAATATAAGTGTCGAACAATTGCCCCCAAAACCGAAAGAGTTCGAAAGAACGGTACGAAGTTCTTTCTTTTTTGCTACTGTAATCGGATTCAGATCAAACTCCTTCATAGAAGTTTTAAAGTTCAGATTCGGAAAAATTAAATTGTTTTGCAGCGCCAATACTGAATAAACGGCTTCTACACCACCGGCAGCAGCTAAGGTGTGACCTGTAAATGCCTTGGTAGAACTGAACTCAGGCACTTTATTGTCGAACACCCGAATAAGAGCTCGGCCTTCGGATAGGTCGTTATTAGGGGTCGCCGTACCATGTGCATTTACATAGTCTATATCTTCAGGTTTCATACCTGCAACCTGTAGGGCTTTTTTCATGGCGAGAACTGCGCCGTCACCATTTTCGGAAGATGCCGTTTGATGAAAAGCATCATTGGCATTGCCGTAGCCTTTCACGTACCCCAATACTTTTTTATTATTTTTCTCCACCATACTATCCGATTCTAAAACCAGATACGCGGCAGCCTCACCTAAGTTAAGCCCCTTTCGATTATCGTCGAAGGGAGTGCTGTAGGTGTCGGATAGAATCATCAGTGTTTTGAAACCATTGATGGTAAACTTTGAAAGACTGTCGGTGCCCCCGACTATAACTCGGTCTAACTGGCCCGATTTAATCATTCTAGCCCCAAGCATAATGGCATTGGCAGCAGAAGAACAGGCTGTACTGATGGTGGTTACAAAGCTTTTTTCAAGACCAAGATGTTTGGCAATTTTATTGGTCGAATCGCCAGCGTGAAGGCCGGTTATATGTTGGCGAACTTCCGGTCTGTCTCCATATTCATAGAAGTATTGTTCCGACTTGTCCATGCCGCCTACAGTTGTACCTGAAATAAAGCCGGTTCTAGCTTCGTTTACATCTGATATACCTGAATTGGCCAAGGCTTCTTGAGCTGCAATGGTGCCAATCAGAACGGTACGTGACCATTCGTTTTCTTGAATACCAAGCTTTTTTTCTAAAATAGGATTGGTGTCATCGATTTCTCCGACCATGATATCATTCTTATGAATGGTGTCGATTTGAGAAATTTCTGAAATACCTATTTTATTGGTGGTAAGAGACAGGTAGTTTTCCGCAACATTGTTTCCAATGGCGGAAATGATACCCATTCCGGTTATTGCTACCCCTTTACCCATTGCTGTATTTTACTGAACTCGAAACCGTGAAAGAATACTATCGGCTTCTGTTTTCTTCGATATACTTTGCCATAGTCTGAACCGACTCGAAAATTTTTCTACCCTCTTTGGGGTCGGCAAGTTTGATGCCGTAATCTTTATCGAGCATAACGATCAGTTCTAGAGCATCGATAGAATCTAGCCCTAAACCTTCGCCAAAGAGCGGGTCATTGTCTTGAATCTCATCTACGGCAACATCTTCTAGGTTCAATTGCTCTATGATTTTCTCTTTCAACTCTTGTTTTAACTCACTCATTTGGTCAAATATAATCTGGTTATTTCTTCTTTATTGTGTTCGTAGCTGCCTTTCGAGCTTACTACATATAAAAATGCTTCGTACTTATCTTGATCAACATCGACCCACCCGCACAACACAGAATCAGCCTTGTAAGTGTTCAAAAGACTATTGCTATAGTGCCATAAATGGTCGGCATTGAATTGGTCAAAGATAAAAAAACTATTTTCAGAATGGAGTTTATGTCTAATGCTAATTTCCCCGATGCAAATATTAGGTAGCGTGTATACAAAAACGGCCGGACTGGGGTAATAATTATCTTGATCGTTTATAGATTCTTGATGTTTTCGGTCGGTGTCAAGACTAGAGGCACGGTTCGATAGTACCACGGCCATATTCTGAGACTCTTCTATTGAATGTTGTCCATTTTTTAAAAGAACATCGGCTGCGATGAATGCCATTTTACTCAGCCGATCCATCTTAAAAAATTTGGGGTAATCGGTATTAAAATGTTGATAGGCCGATTTAATGAAAGCATTGAAATCGGTAGACTCTTGGGTGAACAATTGTGTTCCGTTAAGCGAAACGGAATTGTCTTTTATATGGCAGTAGTCTTGTATGAAGTAGTCGTTTTTCAAGGGGTCATTGACTTTTTCGGCAAACCAACATGGTGTGAAATTCGCCAATGGCCAAATCTTCTTTCACGGTGAGCCCAGCTTCCGTAGCTAAATCTATAAACTCCGATGCTTTGTACATTTTACTGTTTCCGTTGGCCATAGCCGTAAAGTAAAGCGATGTCGCTTCTAGGGTAAAACGGGCATTGTCGAATTTTTGCCGATCTGTAAAGGTTTCGATAATAATCAATTCGGTAGTATCACTCATCGAATTGACACAGGTCGTTAGAATTTTTAGAATTTCCTCTTTTGAAAAGCAATCTAAAAATTGGCTCATCCAAATAGTGTCGGCACCTTCTGTAATCTCAGGTTTTTGAGATAGCCAATCGATTTCCTGCCCCTTGATACGGTTTTCTAGTCCGTTTTTCTTTGCGTTTTCAAGTGCTTTTGCCAATTGCCCTGGTAAATCGAAAATTTTGATATCTACTTCAGGGTTATATTTGGCGCAGAGAATGGCAAACTTGCCCGTATTACCACCAATATCATATAGCGTTTTAGGCTGGTGACGGAACACTATGGGTAAGGCTTCTTCAAAAATTTCATCAGAATAAAAGTGATCAAAGGAGAACCATGAATTCTGTACTTTGCTAGGTAATTGTGAAAGCCCTTCATATACCGTGGGCCAAGGGCCAAGTTCTTTCAAGCCTGCCGGTTTACCCGTTTCTATCGCTTCGTTCAAGTGATAGAGGCCTTGATAGCAGACATCTTGAGTAAAGTTGAGGTTGGCTTCGGTCATTTTATTGTAATTCAAGAAGTATCCGATTTTTGTCAACTCATAGTTGCCTTCTTCATCTTGACTAACGATATCGGAACTTTCAGCTATTTCCAAAAGAACACTAAGCCCGTATTCGGTAATGTTAAGAGCCTCGGAAAGTTGTTTCTGAGAAGTAACGCCATCTCGGCTATTTTCAAAAATATAGTCCAAAATACCGAGCTTCCGTAGAGAGATCGTTGTTTGAAACACAAATGGGGCGAAAGCAATCTTCTGGGCTTCTTCTAGCGCCTCGATAGCCTTAATCGGTTTTTTGGCCATTATTTTAGTCTGTAAATATGTTGGTAGTCAAATTTAGGTATATGATCTTAATTAGAAAACTCTTGTTAAATTATTAGTTCTAAGTCTCTATTTATATATCTTTCTGAAAATTGCCGCGGTGTTCGAACCCCCAAAACCAGAAGCAGTTTTTAAAAAAATATTACTGTTTTTTGGGGTGGTTTTACGGATGATATTTAATGGATGGGAAACTCCAAGTTCTTGAAACCCTAACGATGCAAATAGTTGGTTTCGATGCAGAGAATGCATTCCTATTATGGTTTCTAAAAGTCCAGAAGCCCCAAGCGTATGGCCGAAATAACCTTTAAGACTATTTAGGGGAGTTTCTGCCAAGCCTGCTCTACTGAAGGCAATTGATTCCATTTCATCATTATATGGAGTAGCTGTGCCATGTGCGGAAATATAATCAATATCAGTAGCTTCAATATTTGCCTCTTTCATTGCGGACATTACACTTCGGTAGAGTCCTTCACCCGTTCTTGAAGGTCCAGAAATGTGGTTGGCATCATTGCAAGAAGCATCGCCTAAAATTTCAACGGATTCATCTACCAACAGATTAGTATTTTTTGTGACCAAAACACTTGCGGCCACTTCGCCGATATTAATACCGGTTCTCGTCTTGCAATAGGGGCGACAGCGTTCATCGCTTAAGGCCTGAAACGCATTAAAGCCAGAAATTATAAATTTGGTGACCATATCTCCTGCAACTATAAAAACATGGTCATACTTTTTTTCATTGATCAATCGTTTGGCAATAGAAACGGCCATTACGCCCGAAACACAGGCGTTAGATAAAACGATAGGGTCATCTTTAAAATTAAAAAACTCTTTGATTTCTTGAGCTAGGGCTCCTAAATAGGCCCGTTCTTTGGTGAACATCTCTTGACTTTCCAATATATCAATGTTGCCTTTTGTAGTGGAGATAATAAGGCCAACTCTTTCGGTCAATTCAAGTTTTGAATCCTTAATGATTTGATGTAGCGATAACAACATCATTTTCTCTAGCCGGGTATATTTTTTTTTCGGAATCAGTTTTTCGAATGCTTTCTCTAAAACCATAGGATCAAGCATTGAAGTATAAAAAGGTCTTGGTAGAATATCTTTATCGTCTACCGAATTGAGCCCTGATACTTCGGCAGAAACTTTCTCAACAACAGTTTTGCTGTCAAAACCTAGTGAAGAAATAATATTATTGTATGACAAAAACGGATTATTCATCTAACAGGCCTGTTTTTAGTTTCCATTTCTTGAAAAACTCTGGCAATGTAAGCGATAGACCACCGCCCAACTCTACAAAAACTTGAACAGTCTCACCGATACAAACGATTTTACCTTCTGGGTTCAAAATTTCATATTTGAAAATCATTTTTGCCGCCGCTGAATCAATGTAGGTGGTTCTTACGGTTGCGATATCCCCATAGGCCAAGGGCAGCTTGTGCTCACATTTTGAAGATACGATGGGGCTTGAAAAATTATTGGCTTTCTGGTCAAGATACGAGATGCCATGATGTCGGCCGAAGGCTTCTCGGGCATCTTCAAAATACTGGATATAATTACCATGCCAGACAATACCCAAGGGGTCACATTCAGAAAATCTGACCCTTATCTCACTTGTAAAACTTAGCTCTTTTAAATTTTTAGACGGCATTTTTTCGCTCGTTATAAATGATGGAAATTGCAGTGGTTACCAAAAAGAACAAAAATAACAAAGCTATCTCGGGCAGTAAGTTGACGAGGCCAACATTTCTTAAAAACACATCGTAAAATGCATTCAAACCCCAATTCATGGGTGATATGCTTGAGAGTGCCTGCATAAATTTTGGCATGGCAAAAACGGGCACCCAAACGCCACCAAGAGCAGCTAGAATGACCACGAAGGTTGCACCGAAAGGCGCAGATTGTTCTTGAGATTTGGCAATGGTTCCCAGTAATAACCCAAGGCCCACAGCAGCAAGACCGGCGAAAAATGCGACTACCAGAAGCATAAGTAATTTACCGTTGACGTCTAGCTGTGGTAACCCTATTACGGGAAACAGGAAGACGCCTACTGCTAACATCAATGCAAATTGAATTAGCGCAACACTAAGAAATACAATGGTTTTGCCTCCAAGCACGGTTGCATATGATACTGGATTGGTTCGCAGTCGCACGAAAGTACCCAGATTTTTCTCTTTTACCATATTTATTGACAACGGTAATATGATAAAGAAAATGGCAAAAAGTGTCCATGCCGGTATGTTATGCTGGGTTGAATTCGGAATAGTAATTTTTTCAGTGGGGTCGCCCGGAGAAATTTCGGTAAATTGAATGAATGATTCGGTGTCGAATATTTGTTCGGTATTGTCATCGGTCAATTCTTCTTGAAAAGCTTTATAAATAGAAGCCGTCTCAATCATCGAAACCATTTGGTTGATACCGCTTTTAATCGAGTTTCTATAAGAAAACTGGGTGGCCGGATCAAAATAGAGTTTGACCTCTTTAGGCTCGAATTTTGATTTCACTATGGGGATACTTTCTTCCTCCATACCAAATTTTTCCAAGATTCCTTCCACATTTTCACTGACCTTGATGTCTAGGTCGCGAGAAAGATTTTCAGGTATAACAATGGCCAATTGGTACTCACCATTCTGAACCAATTTTTGAGCCAATGTTTCTTCAGGTTGATGTACTAACTCGAATTGTTTGGAAGCGGTAAGATTTTCTTTGATCCGTTCAGATACACTGCCTTGATCATTATCTACTAATAGAATCGGTATTTTCGACTCTTTCAAAGTTTTAAAGGTGCCGTCTTGAATTACCGTAATAGTAATTACAAGCAATAAAGGCATTATAAAGAGAATAGCCAGACCCCCAAAATCTCTAACGAGCAGTAAATATTCTTTATATGCAGAGGCCCAAAGTTTATGCATAATCGCGAAGGGCTTTGCCAGTAGTAGTCAAAAACACCTCTTCTAAATTTTTGGCACTACCGTGTTCATTAATTAACTCAGAGGGTTCGCCTTTGCAGATGATATTGCCTAAGTCAATGATCGCAATTCGCGTACAGAAGAACTCAGCTTCGTTTAGATGGTGTGAGGTGTAAAGAATGGTTGTACCCTCGGCATTCAATTTTTTCAGATAATCTATTATAGCGTTTTTTGATTGCACATCGACACCCACCGTTGGCTCATCAAGAAATAATACCTTCGGATTGTGCAGTATGCCTGCAATTAGATTAATTCGTCTCTTCATGCCTCCTGAAAAGGTCTTGATTTTTTTGTCGGCGAATTGTCTTAGACCTAATATTTCAAGATGCTCGTTTATTTTGTTTTTTAAATTAGAACCTTTTAACCCATACATGCAGCCGAAATACCTCAGGTTTTCAAAGGCTGTTAAAGAGGGGTAGAGTGCATATTCTTGGGGAACGATACCAATAATTTGCTTGAGTTCGGTGGTGTTGTTCTGATAGTTCAGACCATCGATGGTAAAAGAGCCTGATGTCGGTTTTAGTAAAGAACTGAGCATAGAAATGAGGGTGGTCTTTCCGGCACCGTTAGGGCCTAGAATCCCAAAAATCTCTTTGTCTTGAATCGTTAGGTTCAAGTTGTTTACAGAGAAGGTGTCCGCACCTTTATATTTCTTTGAAAGTTCGTTTATTTCAATCATACCGCCTTTCGTAGTGCTTTGAAAAAAGCTTCCTCACGTTTAGCAATATTAAACAATTGGTCAGAAATTGAATCATAACCTTCGGTTTGTCCGCTTCGTTTCTTGTAAATTCTAGAGGCCTCAAGGGCAAAATCCCTCCAAGCATCACCGATTTGGGTCATTTCTTTTGAAAACTCTTCAAGCTTGCTGTTGTTCAGAACCTGGCTTGCTTCCTGAAGAAATGCCGCGTAGATGTAACGAAAACCACCTCCGCCGGTACCGATTTCCTCTTGCATTCTCACAATTTGACCTAAATAATGGTTGGCTTTCTTGGCTCCATATTTAACAGGCCACTTTTTAATGTTCTTGGCTACCCAGCGCATGGCTCTAACACCAACAATAGGTGCGGGGGCAAGCATATCTCTACAAGTATGTTTGATGCCCTTGATTATGGCCGCTTTAAGCTCTAATTTTTCAGGGAATGAAATTGGGTAGTACATATGGCCCTTCGGTGCAAATGCTCCTTTGGCAAAACGTACTTTTTCAAGTTGTTTGGTAGTGAGGGAGGTAACACCTTCCATAACAGGGTCACTAATAAGATAGTCATCGTCTTTTTTGCCATAGACGACCATATTGTGGGCGTTGAAATGAAAACGGTATTCATCGGGAAAATAAATAAGGTTGTAAACACCTACTTGCAGCCCCACAGGATTGTTATTGGCTAAATTTTCATCTAATCTTGCCTTCGCTTTTTCCGGATTACTAAATTTTTCCCGCTTCACTTTTATGCCGACCCTCTTGGCAAATCGATTGAAAATCAATCCGGGCATGGCCCTATAAGTGAATACTGGCGCATAGTTTACTTTGATGAACGGTAGATAGCTGAACAAAAGCCCAGAACCTATGCCGAAAACCATGGGTTCGCTTACCTCAAAACCATTATGTCGCATGAGGTTGGACACCACCCCGTTTTCACAGTGAGCGGATTGTTTATGGGTAAAATCAATTTGCATTATTGGTTCTTTATCTGCTTTAGTTCTTCGATGCTGATCTCGAAGATGTCAGCGTATTTTTGTAAAGTTTTTAGGGAAAGTTTTTCAAAGACCGAAGGTTTAAAATGTCTCTTTACGCGCCATTGCCACATACCTGCATAACTTGCTAGAATCGGTAAATCCATTTTGTGCAACTCCATATAATATTCAATGGGGCTGGTCTTATGCTCGAGTACGCGCTTTTTAGCGTCTTCTACACGTTCTTCAATCTCCTTTATGGCGTTGTCGAGGGCTATAGTTTTGGGTTCCCAACCGGTACTTAACTCGGTCACATACTCCCCGTTTTCATCGACCGCATAGACCATGTCTTTAATATTGGCCTTTTCTAATTGGCTCTCGTCTTGTGGTACCTCTTTCTTTTTCATGATGAATGTGATTCTGATACAGTCTCTACGGGGGTGATATAGCTTTAGGGGTAACAGCTAACTGTCGTTTTAGGCTATACTTCGTGTATTAAAAAATTAAAGGTACAATCTACGATTAAATCGTCATTTCTAAAAGTGGAAGAAGTAATGGTGCAAACACTCATCGTACCGGTATCATATCTTGAAATAAGCTTCGCTTTGGTGACCAAAAGTTCACTGACCTCTGGCAAGGTTTTAATTTCTAATTTTTTAATGGCGCTAATGTAACCTACCAATTTGTTGCCAGAACCTTCAAGGTCTTCGTCGTCAAAATAGCTTTGCCCTACTATAGCGGTGCTGGCTTGTGCGGCATTCTCGATTAGGCCCGCTTCCGCCAGGCGCCCGTTTGAATCTAAAAAAATACAATCTTCGGTAATTTCAAAATGGGTAACTACAGAGTCTTCATCTAAGTATGGCGTAACCGTAGCCATTAACATGGGTGCACGGTGCGGCAGAAAATTCTTGATATTGATATCGTAACGTGCCTTTTTCATGTGCTATTGGGCCAATGCGGTTTTCATTTCACTTGAAGCGATTAAAACACCTTCAGACGTTACTTCGGCCCGAACAAGGGTTACTCCCATAATATCATGTAGAATATGTACGGTAGTAGTCAGTTTTTGAGAAACCTTTGGAAGCTCGAAAACTTCGGCCTTTTTTATGGCGCCTATATAACCGGTAGGGGCAGGTCGGTCAAGTAAATAATATTTGTATCCCGTATGTAAAGCAACGGTCTGGGCCATATTCTCTATTAAGCCTGAAGCCGAGAATCGGTTCTTCGACACGAGAACGTTATCCCTTTTCACAGTGTACGCCGAGACTATATGTTTCTCAGAATACTCGGCCAAACTATCGACCATAACGAAAGGTGTTTTCTGGGGAATTAAGGATAGGAGGAAATCTCCTTCTGCGATATAATTTCCCGATTCGGTCATTAGCAGACGGTCAAATAAGCATACATGTAAGAGAATCTTGCGCTTTCCGGAACATGAAACAATATTCGGTCTCCTTTTTTAAGTTGACCGGAAGCTACTAACTCTTCAAGCATCACATAGATTGAAGCCGCCCCAATGTTTCCTACATTCTCAAGATTTAAGAACCATTTGTCCCATGGCATTTCTACTCCTTGTTCCTTCATCTCATCGTATAGTCCCTGCTTGAAGTAATAGGAAGAAATGTGAGGTAGGTAGTAATCGATGTCGTCTGGGCCTATGTTGTGTTTCTTATAGGTCATCTTAAGACTATCGACACCCTTTTTGAGAATATTATCGCCCAGTAATTTGGTGTCTTGTTTCATAGCGAACAAGGATCGCTTGCCCCATTCTTCGGCAGGAAATTCACTCCACGGGGTTAGGTATCCGTTTTCTTCTTTGTCGGCACCGGCATACATGCAGGTTTCCATTTCGTGGGCGTACGAATACCCGTCGATCCATTCAATTTTTAGAGGGACTTCGCCCTTGGGTTCGCTTTCCAATAAGACTGCTCCCGACCCATCGGACAACATCCACCTTAGAAATTCTTTGTTAAAGGCAAGAATCGGGCTTTCTTCCAATTCTTTCAGATGTTCAACCTCATTTTGAAAAACCCGGTCTTTCATCCAGGCCGAAGTACGTTCAGAACCTGCGCAGGCAGCATTTTTTGTCTGGCCTGCCTTTACAGAAAGATAGCCGTATTTTAATGCGTTCATACCCGAGCAGCAAGCACCCGAGGCTGAGTTGATTTCCATATTCCGGTTTTTTAAAAAACCGTGTACCATACTGGTATGAGAAGGTAAAATCTGATCTGGACTGGAAGTGCCACAAGACAAAAGTTCGATGTCTTTAGTGGTGAAATTATCATCACACAATGCCTCTACGGCAGCAGCCGCAAGTTCGGCATTATTATGAGTGGTTTGGCCATTTTCATCAATGGCATAATATCTAGTCTTGATTTTATTGTTGCGTAAAACGATGCGACGCGCCTTTGAAGTTTTACCGTTGATTACGCCCAATTTTTCTTCCATTTGGTCATTGTCGACAGGGCTATTCGGTAAGTATTTAGATATTCGAGTGATGTAAACGTCCTTCATTAACTTTCATTTAATGCAACAGAGGAATAGTAATTTCTTTCTTTCTTCCTCTTTCGGGTCATAGGCAAATAAGTGAGCAAAAATACGACAAAAACTATAGGTGCTATTACCCAGATAGCAAATAACAAATAATATTTGAACAAACCAATCCATTTTAATCGTTTGGGTTCTCCCGGTTTTCCTTTTTTAATAATGAGGTTGGCCCATTTTGAAAAGAGTACGTTTCCACGTTCATCGGTGCGAACCAAATATGGGTTCACCAGTACGGCATCAAGTTTCAATAAATTTTCTTGGAGCTCGGTGAAGTCATTGGCTATCAAAGCTTCTCTTATCGGTGTGCCAAATTTAGAAGAACCGGTGATCTCTTCTTCCGATACCCCAGGTTTAGGAAAAATGCCCAAGAAACGGTCTTTTTTGCCCTTGAGCATCCAATGTTGAATGGTGATTACGCTAATGTGATTGATATTGCGGTCGACCAAAGCTATATGCCCGACCAAATTGGCGTTGAGTGAGGCTAAATGTTTTTTCATTTTTTCTTGGGCCTGAATCCACATATTGCGACAGGCTACCAGGGTTACGACCGGGGTGTTGCCCAAAAGTTGCTGGGCCACCTGAGATTTTAAAAAGGAGATGATAGGCCTCGAGGGGGTCAAATACCAAACTTGATACCCCAAGATAACCAGGTCGTATTTTTTGTTCAATATTTCCGGTGACGGAGGGTGGAAATCATGAGGTATCTCTAGAAAAGATTCTGGGAAAATATCATAGAACTTCTGTGCATCCCACGGAAAAACATATTCCGGTTCTGCCACAATTTTATAATAGGTAATGTTTACTTCCTCGCTCTTTAAAGTAGATTCGATATTGCTTAGAATATCAAAAATTTGCCCTGTTTGAGAATAATAGACTATAAGTACTTCTTTCATTATTTCTTCAGGTCTTTCCAAAAATCAAAATAATTGAACCATTGCAGTGGATATTTTCTAATAATCCACTCCATGCTTTGGGTATATTCATTGAGCAAGCCTTGAGCATCACGAGCTTTAAACTCTGCCTGTCGGGCATAGAGACTGTAATGCTTTTTGGTTTCTTTCATTACGTAAACGAAAAGAACCGGCATATTCAATCGTGAAGCCAGTTGGTAGGGTCCCATTGGAAAATGGGCCTCTTTGTCCAAAAGTTCACCTTTAAGCGTTTTTGTGCCGGGCAGGTAGCGGTCACCTGTGAAGACCACTAAACCACCTCGGTCTAGCGCATTATGAATCTCGAAAATATGGGACATGTCATCTTTCACTAAAATGAATTCAAGTTGTGATTTGATCACAATACTGTCCATATAATCAAGTATGCTCTGTTGCTCGTCTCGTGTGGTGACCATACTTATCTTGTTAATGCTATACCTGTTCTCTAAAAAGTAATGTGCAATTTCAAAATTACCCACATGCCCGCTGATAAGTATGCCTCCCTGGTTTTTCTTCAACAAGTTGTCAATATGCTCGATACCGTCATGGGTATAAGTAAATTTATTGCGTAGCCCGGTAGATATTGCAACACGGTCGATAAGTATTCTGCCTAAGGTAAAATAACTTTTATAGATGCTGAGTGTGCTTTTCAGCCTTGAATAGCCCAACCTCTTTCTAAAATACTGGTAAATACATTTTGAACTTTTGGTGGAAAAGAGAAAATAATAAAAGGAAACAAAGCGCAGCACGAAATAGGCTACACCGATGCCGAGATTCTTTAATAAAAAGATGAAAATCTTATATCCGAGCAGGTTGCCTTTCGATTGTCCTTCCCATTCTGCCATTTAACGGATATCTTTAAATTGGTTTTGGCTTGTTCGTTTGTAGGCCGACAGTCTTGATACGTTGAAAATTAGTATAATTTAAAATTTAGACTATCGAAGGTCGCCTGAATGGAATCTATAAATTTTGTAGATAGGATTATGCTAATTTACTTTCGATTAAGTCGTAAAAGTTCTGTAAGGTGTGAACATTTACAAAGTCTTCACCTACTAATTTCACTCCAAAATTACTTTCAACTGCGACCACTAGGTCTACGAAGTCTAGACTATCTAAATCCAAAGCTTCTTTTAAATTAGCCTCGGGCTTTATCTCATCCTCGTCTACTTCAAATTCATCAATGAGAAAGATGTCTATTTTCTCAACAATTTCTTCTTTGGTCAATGTCATTTATTACTGGCTTTTTTAAGAATCAGTGCGGAATTTGTTCCACCAAATCCGAATGAATTGGACAAAAATACATCAATTTTTTTGTTTAAGGTTTTCTTAACAATATTTAATTTCCCAGAATCTTCATCCGTATTTTCAAGATTGATATTTGGCGCAATGAACGAATTTTCCATCATAATTAGCGAATATACAAGTTCGCTTGCCCCAGCCATCCAGCATTCATGGCCCGTCATCGATTTTGTAGAACTAACATATGGGTTGGTTTCCCCGAACACCTCGAAAATAGCTTTGGCCTCATTGGCGTCACCTACAGGGGTTGAGGTAGCATGTGCATTCACATAGTCGACCTCTGCCGGATTCATCTTTGCGTCATCAAGGGCTCTTTGCATGGCCTTTGAAGGTCCATCAACATTTGGGGTAGAGATATGGTCGCCATTCGAAGAAAAGCCGTAACCCACTAATTCAGCAAGTATAGGTGCTCCTCGCTTTATGGCCGAATCGTAACTTTCAACAATAAGAGTAGCGCCTCCTCCACTAGGTACTAGTCCGTTACGGTCTTTGTCGAAGGGTTTCGAAGCCTTTTCAGGATTGTCGGTATTGGTAGCGAAAACGCCCAAACCATCAAAACTGCCCATTGCCTCGGGATTTATTTCTTGTGCCCCCCCGGCGATAATACATTCTTGAAGTCCACTTTTTATGAGGTGATAGGCCAAACCGACCGAGTGTGAGCCACTAGCGCAGGCTGCACTAATGGTCAGGTTTATACCTTTCAATTTAAATATGGTTGAAAGGTTCATCGTAACGGTAGAGTTCATGGCCTTGAATATGGCTCCGGAACCTACCAACGTGGTGTCTCCTTTTTCCCTCATAATATCTACCGAATCTACGGTAGACTTGGCCGTACTGTCATTACCGTATAGAATGCCGATTTCATTGATTTCCATAAAATTCTCGTCAATCTGGGCATTTTTTAGGGCTTCGATGGTTGCCATGTATGCAAATTGAGCCTCTTGGCCCATGCTGATACGTTGTCTTCTAGAGAGTAGGGATTTTAAATCGGGTTCGTCAACATGGCCGGTAATAGGGGAGCGATAGCCGAATGATTCTCGTTTCGAGTCGTAGATAATACCCGATTTGCCCTCATATAGCGATTGTTTTACTTCTTCTAGGTTTTTGCCTATGCATGAATATATGCCCATGCCCGTAATAACTACTCTCCTCATTCTGTCACTGTAGATGTTTGGTACGCTTACCTAATATAATAAAGTTCTTGATCCTAACGGATTTTTAGAATAAAAATTGCTGTTTTCAGCTATGATAAAATAATGCCAATAGGGTTGCCGATATTCATCAGGGGTATTAAATATTAATGTTAAGAATAAATGCCGCCGTTGATATTCAATACCTCACCAGTTATATAGCTTGATTTATTGGAAGCCAAAAAGGATACTGCATGTGCCACTTCTTCTGCCGTGCCAAATCTATTGGCAGGTATCATTTTTTTCAACTCTTGTTCGTTCAGTTCTTCGGTCATATCCGTTTTTATAAAGCCAGGTGCCACAGCATTCACGGTAACTTTTCTTTTGGCTACTTCTTGAGCCAGGGCTTTAGTGGCGCCGATTACCGCACCTTTAGCGGCAGAGTAGTTCGTCTGGCCCGGTGTACCCTTTTGACCTGAAACCGAGACCATGTTAATGATTCGGCCGTATTTGTTGACCAAAAGGTTTTGAATTAAGGCATTGGTAACATTATAGAACCCATTGAGACTGGTATCGACCACGGAAGACCAATCTTCCTTTGACATCCACATGAATAAACCGTCTTTGGTAATTCCGGCATTGTTCACCAATACTTCAATAACCGCATTTTTGTTTTTCTCATGCCAAGTTTCGATTTTCGATTTTACTTGCTCGCCATCAATTACATTAAACTGGATAAGCTCACCATTGCCACCGGCTTCAATTACCATTGCAAGGGTTTCCTCAGCGGCTTTTGAATTACTGTTGTAGTTGATGAGTATGTCATAGTCCAAGTCTTTGGCCAATTGTACGCAAATGGCTCGACCGATACCACGAGAACCCCCGGTTACGAGTGCATATTTTTTCTTTTCCTCTTTCATTCACTAAGTTTCTGTTTCCTCTTCCGTTGTGTAGGTAATTCTATTTTATAGAGGCAAAGGGCTCAACATTTTGAAACCATTTATCTGCGAGCAGTTTTCCATCTCTATCTAAAAAGCCCCATCCTTTCTTGGTTTTTACACGTGCTAGACCATTGATAAATCCTTTGGAATCATTACCCGCTAAAAAAGCCAAGCCAGCGGTGATGTCATATTCCAACGGAATGACAACTTTTCCACTTGAGTCAATAAATCCCCATTGCTTTTGCTTTACAGGGGCAAGACCATTTTCGGCAAAAACTTCGGCATCACGGTACTCCGCAGGTATGACCATTTCACCTTTTTTATTGATATAACCCCAGTTTTTATTTTCAGCAACGGGTGCCAAACCGTTTGCAAAACCACGGGCCTTATCAAATTTTGGTTCGATAACCCATTCGCCCTTACTGTTAACAAAACCTACTTTTTTATCCTTTCTGGCGTAGGTTAGTCCTGAGTCACCATAAAAGCCCCAAACTTTATCAGCGCCGGCCACCGGGTTGAACGTTCCATTGTGAACGATGCCATAGACTCCGCCTTTTTTAGCTTCGACACCATAAGCAGTAAATTCATTGCCGATTTCTTCATACTCAACGGGGATAACAACCTTGCCTTTAGTATCTATCATACCCCATTTTTCACCCTTGCTAACTTTGGCATGACCGTTTCTGAACTTTTTAATAGCGTCATAGGTAGGTTCAAGAACCAATTTTCCACTGGTGCCCAAAAGTCCGATTTTATCCGCTTCACGAAATAAAGATACTCCATCTTCAAAATCATAGTACTTCTCGGCAGATGGTACCTGTAAAGGTTTACCTGAGGTATCAATATATTTCCAGCTGTCGTTTTCCAATACCAAAGCGTAACCAGATTCGAAGTATTTTACTTTGTCGTATTGCGGTTCGATCACCCATTTGCCCGACGGATCGATGTAACCCCACAACTTATCTTTTTCGGCTGCTGCCAAACCGTTTGAAAAGGTTTTGGCATTTTTGAATTTTGGTTCAATGACATATTTGCCCGATTTATCAATGTAACCGAACATACCATCTTCTCTAACAAGAGATAGTTCTTGAGCATAAAGGGCCACAGTGTTGATGGCCAATACTAAAACTAAAAAGGCTTTTATTTTCATGGCGATAAAATTTAAATTACTACTTGTTTCTTCTTAAAACGTCTGAAATAGAATTGAAAAAACCAATAACATTATTCGCTGAATGCCCTGTTTGGCCCCCTTTTCTATTTGTTCTTATGATTAGTGATGAAATCTTTCACTTGGTTAACATACGGATACATAATTGTATCTTCTTTGAACGGGGGTACTATTTTTCTAACGGCATCGTACATCTTTTTGGTCTTGGTCGATACCTTATCCTTTGCGTCAAGATATTCAATGGCCTGTACGACAGTAATCATTTCTATGGCGATAACTTCAAAAGCATTTTCGATTACTTTTTTCGTAATCAAGGCGGCATTGGTGCCCATACTCACAATATCTTGATTGTCGTTATTATTAGGTATACTATGCACGTACATAGGGTTCGAAAGCATTTGATTTTCAGCGGTAGTCGATGTTGCCGTAAATTGAACACCTTGCATTCCGAAATTGAGCCCTAGAGTGCCTAAATTAACAAATGGAGGTAGAACATCGTTCAGCTTAGAGTTCATCAGATAGTTCAATTGGCGTTCTGCCAACATGCTCATTTTGGTGACCACTATTTTGAGCTTGTCCATTTCCAAAGAGACGTAATCGCCATGAAAGTTACCACCATGATACACATTCTTTCTAGCAACATCGACTATAGGGTTGTCATTGGCCGAATTGACCTCTTCGATTAAAATACGTTCAACGTTGTTCAAGGTATCTAGCACCGGCCCTAAAATTTGGGGAACACAACGAATAGAATAATACTCTTGTACCTTTTCTTCAAAGACCGATACATCACCATTCGTATCGGTATACAAATGATGTTCTCGCTTTCGGGTCAGCGTACTGTCTTTTAAATGACTACGCATCGACCTTGCGATTTCGCGTTGGCCTTTATGCATTTTGGTGAAGTTCAATTCTTCTGACAAATGGTCGTCATAGGCCTGCATGATTTCGTTAATGGCCGAAGAACAAGCGATCATCCATTCTAACAACCGTCTTGTATAGATGGTATTTACTACACCGATACCGGTCATTACAGAGGTGCCGTTGATGAGGCCTAAACCTTCACGAAGTTCTACTTTGATGGGTTTGACCCCTTCTTGTTCAAAAACCTCTGCGGTAGGCCTTCTTTCGCCTTTGTAAAATACCTCGCCTTCGCCGATGAGTACGAGGGCCAAGTGTGCCAACTGTACTAAGTCGCCGCTGGCCCCGACCCCACCATGCTCATATATCAACGGAGTGATATTTTTATTTATTAGAGATGTCATGGTTTCTATAACCGAAACATGTACTCCTGAGTTTCCTAAACTAAGGGTGTTCAATCGGGCCAACATAGCCGCTCGAACATGTTTTTCAGGTATGGGATTGCCCGTTCCAGAGGCATGGCTACGAATAAGATTGTATTGCAACTGTAAAGTCTCCGAATCTTTGATTTTATACTGTGCCATTGGGCCAAACCCCGTATTTACACCATAAATCACCTTATTTTTCGAGAACTCTTTTAAGAAATCATGGCTGTCTTGTGCCGTTTTAATCACCTCTTGGTCAACCGAAAGAGATTCATTATCGAAAATAACACTGTAGAACTCTTCAATTCCTAACTTTCCTTTTATTTCTGGCATTTTTCGGTTGGTCTTCGCTTAATTTTTCAGTTATTAGGGAGGGCTAAAATAACCAATTCAAAATGTAAATTAATAATAAAAAGTACAGGAATATCGTATTTTTACTTCGGATTTCGAGCGAATAGGCTTTCTTAAGTGTCGAATTGCCTTTGGAAGTTTTTATAAATCCGACCAAAAAATAATTATTTATGCAAAATGAAAGTGTTGATGTCCTTATCATTGGCGCCGGACCCTCCGGAGCGGTATCAGCAGCTTATCTTCACAAGCAAGGTCTTAAAGTAAAGGTAGTTGAGAAAAGTAAATTTCCCCGTTTTGTAATTGGGGAAAGTTTGTTGCCGCGTTGCATGGATCATTTTGAAGAAGTAGGATTGTTAGAGGCCCTTAAGGAAAAGAATTTCGAGGTTAAGGGTGGGGCCCGTTTTATGCGTGGTGACAGAATCTGTAATTTCGACTTCAGTAAAAAATATACTGATGGTTGGGATTGGACATGGCAAGTGCCTCGGGCCGATTTTGATAAAACATTGACAGATACCTTAATTGATTGGGGCGTTGATATTGCTTTTGAGCAAGAAGTTGTAGGTGTAGATTTTAAAGGAAGCGACTCCATAACAACCATAAAAGATATTGACGGAAGCCTGTCGGCCATAGAGGCCAAATTTATTGTCGATTCAAGTGGTCACGGAAGAGTCTTGCCGCGTTTGCTCGATTTAGAAAAACCATCTGAAATTGGTAAGCACTCATCGATTTTCACTCATGTAAAAGATGTGAATAGACCTGAAGGTAGAGAAGGTACTATAATTACCTTTGATATTGTAAGTCTTGACACCTGGCTTTGGGTAATACCATTTTCAAATGGTTTAACCAGCCTCGGTTATGTAGGCCCAACAGAATATCTCGAATCATTTGAGGGAGATCATACCGAAAAGCTTCAAGAAATGATGAAGCTATCGGATTATTATTACGACCGATTTGAAGGCCTAAATTATGAGTTCGAGCCAAGAATAATAAAGAATATCGCCAAATCGGTAAAACAACTTTATGGCGAGGGTTATGTTTTGACCGGTAATAGTGCCGAATTTCTTGATCCTGTGTTCTCCTCTGGGGTAACCTTCGCTACCGAATCATCTTTATGTGCCGCAAAACTTATAGCAAAGCAGTTAAGGGGCGAACAAGTCAATTGGGAAAAAGACTATTCCGACTATATGAAGGAAGGGGTCGAGGTATTTGCCACTTATGTGAAAGAATGGTACACGGGTAATCTGCAGACCATATTCTTCGATAGCAACGACAACCCCGTTATCAAGGCCCAGATATGTGCAGTATTGGCCGGTTATGTTTGGGATCGTACCAACCCGTTCGTTAAAAATCATCATCGTTTGGTTAAAACCGTGGCCCGCATTGCTGAAATGGAAAAGGAAACTAAGGGCCAAGAAAACTGAGCAATTCTATAATGGTGTTCAGGTGTTTTCAAGACCCCAACAACCTAAAACGCTTTGGTCTTCTTTAGTATGAGTCTTGCAAAAGATTTACCGGTCTTTGCATAACCTTCGCCTAAGCGGTCTTCGTTACTGAAATTGCTTCCCCATTGATCGCCAGGTGCGTTCTCACTGGTAACTTCAGCTAAAACATTGTCTTTGTTGGCAGTTTCTACGAACTTTAAATTGGTCGTAACTTTCGCAGGTTGTTTCATAACACCGGCATCCCAACCCGGATAAACCCATACCGTCTCTACCAGTAAGGTGTATTTGGCTTCCGATAGGTTTTCTTTAAATGCTATTCCATGCTCATCAAAAAAATATCTGTTCATGAGTTCTAAAAACTTAGGTTGCCAGATAAGTTCAGGCGCAGCGGCCCACTTTTTCTGCCAAGCCTCACCATTGCCGGGTGATTTTTCTTCAAGTTCTGCCGAGCGCTCTTTTATGTATTGGTCTTGGGGCAGGTTTTTCTTGAGCAACTTCATGTTGTCGTAAATAAATTCGACATTAATTTCGCTCTGGCCAGGTAAGAAATCAAAATCACCTTCTTGAATTTTCATTTTTTGAGCCGATACACCGGTACAGACACAAAGGGTAATTAACAAAATAAATTTTTTCATTGTTCAATGGTGTTAAGTGTTTATAGTTAATGTGATATAATACCTATAGGTTAACAGTAAATAAGTTTTAGTGGTTAATCGTCAATTGCTGCAAAAACCATCTGTCGAAATTTCCATCGGGTTTCATCGGTAACTTCACCTTGCGTTTGCTTCATTAAAATTCCGATAACTTGTTCTTCAGGGTCGGCGAAATATTGTGTGTTGAAATAGCCTCCCCAATCAAATGTGCCTTTGCTGCCCCAACCTGCGGTAGCCACTCCTGTAGCATTGACAAGGCCGAAAGCCAGACCGTAATCTCTATTCGGGTCTCCGAACAAGTCTAAGGTCTGATTTTTCATAATACTTTCAATCGTGGTTCTACTTAGAATTCGGGTTCCGTTGAGTTCTCCGTTGTTCAAGTACATCTGTAAAAACGTAGCGTAGTCCTTAGCCGTGCTCGAAAGTCCTGCACCGCCCGAGAAAAACCTTTTTGCTCCTTTTTTTGGGTAATCGGTATCGTAGAATGTGACTGGATATTGGTTCCATTTTCCATCGGTTATTTGCTGTACGCTCACCAGTCTATCTTGTTTTTCTTTCGGAAGGTAGAACCAAGTGTCATCCATACCCAAGGGGTCAAATATTCGGGTTCTTAAAAATTTATCGAACGGCATACCGGATACCACTTCTATAAAGTATCCCAGCACATCCAATCCTTCGCTATAAACATAGGCATCACCTGGGTTGTGGTGCAATGGTAATTTCGCTAGTTTTTTAACACTACTTTCTATTGAAATATCTTTTGTGGTGAAAAGATCGGTAATACCAGCCTTCTTATAAATTTTTTTAAAACGCTCATCACCATCGATAACACCATATCCTAGACCCGAGGTATGGGTCAAAAGATGGCGAATGGTAATTTCGTTCTTTGCAGGTCGCGTGGTGTAAGTATCGTTAAGAATACTGTAGGAATCCAAAATTTGCGGATCTTTAAATTCCGGAATATATTTTGAAATTGGGTCGTCGAGTTTGAACTTACCTTCTTCCCAAAGCATCATGACCGCTGTAGAAGTAATAGCCTTGGTCTGCGAGGCGATACGAAAAATGGTGTTTTTTTCCATCGCCGTTTTAGACTTGTTGTCGGCCATGCCGAAGGCTTCATGAAATACTATTTTGCCATCTTTGGCAATTAAGGCTACCACACCGGGAATTTGTTTCTCCGTCACCGCATTTTCTAGCATTATACCTATTTTGTCAAGTCTAGCTTGTGACATGCCGACTTCAGAAGCTTCTGAAACCTCCAATGGGGGTGATTTCTGCGATGAAGGGGTTTGAGCAAATGAAATTAGATAGAAAAAAAGTAGAAGAAGGGTAGTTGGTTTTTTCATTTCAAAGAATTAGACCTAAAAGGTATGTAATTTTTGAAAATCAGGTAGCTAAATCTATTCGAAAGGCTAAAAATTCAAAGTTACCCCCAATGTACCAGGCCCAAAGTTTAAGTTCCAGCTCATTCGCTTATCTTGATTGTTGTACTTTTCGTTGTATTTTCTATCAAGATAACGGTCAATCGACTCGACGGTTGCGACACTAATGGCAATCGCAAATACAAAATCGCTCAGCCAATGTTGTCCGTCCCAAATTCTAGATAAACCGGGAATAGCTCCAACAGTATAAATTCCTGCCTTTGCCCACGGACTTTTAAATTGTTTTCCGATAGCGTAGGCATTTGTGAAGGCCAAAAGGGCATGACCAGAAGGAAATGAATGAAAGTTTCGACTCGAATTAAAAGGATCGAAAGTATCCTTGCCCAATCTAGCTATAGGACGGGCACGGCCGACCGCAGATTTTAGAACTTGTTGAAGCAAACCGGCCGATGTGGCCGAAGAGATAAGAAGTACGCCTGTTCGCCTCAACTTTTCATTCTTGGTAATTAATCCCGTTAGGTAAACACCTGAAGTAATAAGGTAATTGTTTTCGGGGCTGCCATAAATTTCACCATACGATCGAATAAACTGGGGTACACTTTCTTGCTGTGCCCTAATGAATCGTGAGGTATCATCATCTAAAAGATAAACGGCTCCGGTACCGGCTACTACACCACCAAATTGTGCCCATTGTTTCCCCTGCCATTTGAATGGTCGTGCATAGGAATACCCCACGCCTTTGAACATATTCACAAAATCATATTTGAGCATGTCCCAACGGGTATCGCTGGGCACGTTTATTGAGTCTTGAGCAAATGTTGTTTGGGCGGTAATCAGGAGGGATAAAAGCAGTATCTTCTTCATAGTGGGCAAAAATAATGCATTTATTTTGCTCAAAAAGAATGGGTTCACAATAAAAATAACTCATTTAGTTTATTGATACTACAGGCCTTAGATGTTGAGAGAAAATTATTGACAGGTTTTTTAAAAGAAAATATCTTGCGCCAGCCGATAGGTGTTTGCGTGTGCCTCGACTATGGTTTTTATGTCGGGGGAATAGCCGCCACCCATACTGCACTGCACCGGAATTCGAAGCTTGTAACAAGTGTTCAATACAATTTCGTCTCTTTTTTTTGCCCCGTTTAATGTTAGGGATAGGGTGCCCAATTTATCGCTATCGATTACATCTACACCACTCAAATAAAAGATGAAATCAGGTTGTACCGTATCTATTAACTGTGGTAATGTTCTCTTGAGGATGTTGAGGTATTCCTCATCACCAGTTCCTTTTTTTAGTGCGATATCCAGATCGGATTGTTCCTTTTTAAAAGGGTAATTGCCTTCCCCGTGCATGGAGAAGGTGAACACGGAATCGTCGTTTTGAAAAATTTCCGTCGTGCCATTGCCTTGGTGAACATCGAGGTCGATTATGAGTATTTTTTTGGCCAAGTTTTGTGCCTGAAGATAACGAGCACCAATGGCTTGGTCGTTCAGCATGCAAAAGGCTTCTCCGTGGCCAGTGTATGCGTGATGGGTGCCGCCGGCTATGTTCATGGCTACGCCATTTTGTATTGCAAATTCACAAGCTTTCATCGTGCCATCTGCAATTATACGTTCCCGCTCAACAAGTACTTCATTTAGCGGGAAGCCTATTTTCCGAGCCTCTCGTGTCGAAATTTTTATGTTCAACAGGTCATAGAAATATTCGGGGTCGTGAACGGCTACAATATATTTATCGTTAGGTATTTCCGGTTCAAAGAAATTTTCTTGGGTGCAAGTGCCTTCATGCAACAGTTGCTTAGGCAGCAATTCATACTTAATCATGGGAAAGCGGTGACCTTCCGGTAATGGGTGGTTGTATATAGGGTGATAGGCAATTTTCAACATGTGCTAAAGATACGATCTAGCCCTTTGGTTATTCATTTTCAACAGAAAAATCTTAAAAATCTACTAAATAGATAGATTTAATATGTTTTTCTGCAGATTCCTTTATCTTTGCATTGATTTTACGGCTTAATAAGCGACCAATAAACACTCAGTACTGTTAGTTTATGAAATCAACCAATCGATTAGGGAAATCAATTAACCGAAAAGCTCGAATTTCCAGATATATTCTGTACAAAGAGACCCTTATTGACTTTAAAGAGCAATTTTGGTCTTTTCTCGGTGCTTTTGTGGGTATAGGTCTTATTGCGTTTATACAATCGCATTATTTGCCCGACCTTGAAAATGTACTTTTAATAGGTTCTTTTGGTGCTTCTAGCGTTCTTATTTATGGGGCAGTTCAAAGTCCATTGGCACAACCTCGAAATTTGATTGGAGGTCAGGTCATTTCGGCCATCATTGGCGTTACGGTCTATAAATTGGTGCCCGACCTTATTTGGGTAGCAGCCCCAATGGCCGTAGCAACTTCCATAGTGGTCATGCAGGTCACGAAAACTTTGCATCCTCCTGGTGGAGCAAGTGCCTTGATAGCGGTTATTGGTACAGAGAACATTAAGTCGCTAGGCTTTTTTTATATTCTTTCCCCAGTTTTGACGGGTACCTTGATTCTATTCGTAACAGGTTTGGTTTTTAACAATATGACCCGTAATCGGAGGTATCCCACCAATAGCAGACTGACCAAATATGTAAAAGGTAAGATCGCCAGAAATTACAGGTAAGAAATAGGAGTTTAAAGATCGCCTTTGTGCAACTTTAATTGAATTCGTTTTCTGGGAATATCCACCTGCAGCACTTTCACGATAATTTGCTGATGTAGATGAACATGTTCGTTCACGTCTTTTACAAAGGCATCGGCTAGGTTGGAAACATGTATTAATCCACTTTCTTTGATACCGATATCTACAAAACAGCCAAAATTGGTAATGTTGTTCACAATGCCCGGCAACAATTGGCCTTCTCGCAGGTCGTCGATAGACCTGATGTTTTGGTCAAAAGTGAATACCTTGGCTTTTTCCCTTTGGTCCAATCCCGGTTTTTCCAGTTCCTTTACAATATCCTGCAGGGTGGGTAGTCCAATTTCATCTGTACAGTAGTTCTTGAGCTGAATATTTTTTAAAATTTCTTTGTTTCCGATGATTTCGGATAAGGACATTTTTTGGTCCTTGGCCATCTGCTCTACAATACCATAGCTTTCTGGGTGAACGGCAGAGTCATCTAAAGGATTTTTAGCATTTTTGATCCGGAGAAAAGCGGCACCCTGTTCAAAGGCCTTTTCCCCCAACCTAGCCACTTTTTTAATATCGGAGCGCTTACCAAAAGAACCGTTTTCGTTTCGGTGTGCCACAATATTTTCAGCCAGCTTGGGGCCAATTCCTGAAACATAACTTAAAAGTGGAACACTGGCCGTATTGATATTTACACCAACGGAGTTCACACAACTTTCCACGGTTCTGTCCAATGAAGTCTGTAATTTACCTTGGTCCACATCGTGTTGGTATTGTCCCACCCCTATGGATTTAGGGTCTATTTTTACCAGCTCCGCCAAAGGATCCGCCAATCGCCTGCCGATAGAAACCGCACCACGAACGGTAACATCGTAAGTGGGAAACTCTTCCCGGGCAATTTTGGAAGCTGAATAAATAGAGGCTCCGGCCTCACTAACGACATAGACTTCTACCGAATTTTTAAAGTGTACCCGTTTTACAAGGCGTTCCGTTTCGCGAGATGCTGTACCGTTACCAATAGCAATAGCCTCAATTTTATAGGCGTCTGCCAGCGTACTTAATTTTTTTAGGGCGCCTTTGGTATCATTTTGTGGTGCATGTGGAAAAATGGTTTCATTGTGCTCCAAATCTCCGGTGGCACTCAAACAGACCACCTTACAGCCAGTTCTAAAACCTGGGTCAATGGCCAGAATTCGTTTTTCACCTACCGGGGAACCCAATAGTAATTGCTGTAAGTTCTTGGCGAATACTTTAATGGCATCATCATCGGCTTCTTCTTTCGCCTTTTTTAAAAGTTCGTTGGATAAAGAGGGAAACAATAACCTTTTGTAAGTATCTTCTATTGCTATTTGAATTTGTGGCGTACACGAATTGTTCGATTTAATGGTACGTTGTTCGATTTTAGAAAGGATAAAATCAGTATCCAATTCTAATTTCACTCTTATAAAGCCTTCGTTTTCAGCTCTAAGAATGGCCAATAACCGATGCGAAGGGCAACGGTTGAGCGATTCGCTCCAATCAAAATAATCCCTGAACTTTTGGGCCGCCTCTTCCTCTTTTTTGGTAGAAACCACCTTTGTTGTCAGCATGGCAGACCTTTCCAGTTGCGAGCGGATGAGGTTTCTAATGGAGATTCGCTCATTCAGCCATTCGGAGATGATGTGTCGCGCTCCCTCAAAGGCGTCATCCGTATCAGGTACTTCAGAATTGGTGTATTGTTGGGCTGCCGATTCAATATCTGCATGGTTTTGGGCCATGATGATTTTGGCCAAGGGCTCCAAACCGTTTTTCCGAGCCGTTTCGGCCTTTGTTTTTCGTTTCTTTTTGAAAGGTAGGTAAAGGTCTTCCAGGCTCACCAAATCTTCCGTTTGGTTAATCTTGTTTTTGAGCTCGTCGGTAAGGAAATCTTGTTCTTCAATGGCCTTTAGAATGGTTTCCTTGCGCTTTTCAAGATTTTCAAACTGGGTTTTAAACTTTACAATTTGTTCGATTTGCACTTCGTCCAAATTACCGGTTTTTTCTTTCCGGTAACGGGCGATAAAGGGGATGGTGCAATCTTCTTCTAGTAAGGTGACCGTGTTTTTAATACCTTTTTCGGGAAGTTGTGTATATTTTAGTAGATAGGCTAAGAGGTTCATGTAAATTCTTATGGTTGAGACTGAACTATTTTTTAGTAAGTCAAGTCAAGGTTGCTAAATTTCAAATTTAGAGATTTTAGGTCTCGACTGCGCTCGACCTGACACTAATGTAATTTTATTCCTCTTTAGAAGGCTTGAAATTTGAATGTGTAGCATTTCTGCATTCCGATAATATTTGTAACAAATCAAAATCACCATTGGCAAGAGCTAATTTTTTCTTGCTGCTCCATCTTTTAATTTTTTTCTCAAAGAAAATGGCCTGATTTACATCATTAAATTCTTGATTAAAAATTAACTTCACCGGTCTTCTTTCATACGTGAAGCAAGTTTTATTATGTCCGATTTGATGCTCTTCGAATCTTCTAGAAATATTATTTGTAAAACCTGTATAAGTTAAACCGTCGGAACAAATTAGTATGTATACATAGTATAACTTCATATATACAAAATTAGCAATTAGATGGAGTCCGTCGAATTTGTCTGGTCGAGCGCAGTCGAGACCTATTTGTTCAAAATGGACTAGAAAGATGGCTAATTCCCACTCTTAGGCTCTACACTACGCTCGACCTGACACTTAACTGGGGAGATCAACTTATCCCTTCACCATTATCAACACCTTCCTCATCGGGGTTAACAAATACCAATTTACCCTCTTTGCTTTCGGTCATTAATATCATGCCTTGACTTTCAACGCCACGTAAAGGTCTTGGGGCCAAATTGACCAAAACGGTTACTTTTTTACCGATAATCTCTTCAGGTTTAAAACTTTCGGCAATACCGGAAACAATGGTTCTGGTATCAATGCCCGTATCTACCTTTAACACCAATAATTTTTTGGTCTTGGGCATTTTTTCGGCTTCAATGATGGTACCTACTCGCATATCCAATTTGGTGAAATCATCAAAGGTGATGGTGTCTTTTTGGGGTGTTACGGCCTTATTTTCGTTTTCGTTCGCTTTCTTGGTAGCTTCCAATTTGTCCAATTGCGTTTGAATTTCGCTGTCCTCTATTTTTCGAAACAATAGCTGTGATTGATTTATTTTATGATCGGCCTCCAATAGGGTTTCTTTTTCTGAAACATCGTTCCATGAGGTCTCGACTGCGCTCGACCGGACAGCCAATATCTCTTTTAATTTTGAAGAAGTAAACGGTAAAAATGGCTCGCCCAAAACCGCAAGCCCCGTAGCTATTTGCAGCGCCACGAACATGATTGTTTTTACCCTTTGCTCATCTTGTTTAACAACTTTCCAAGGTTCTTCGTCCGCTAGGTATTTATTTCCTAAACGGGCTAGGTTCATAAACTCTTGGGCGGCTTCCCTAAAACGGTATCTTTCCAAAGAACTGGAAATTACTTCCGGGTATTTTTTAAGGGCATCCAAAGTTTCCTGGTCCACATCCGTAAAGTTGGAAGGTTCCGGAACTACTCCGTCGTAATATTTGTTGGTAAGAACTACCACCCGATTAATGAAATTACCCAAAATTGCCACTAGTTCATTGTTGTTACGGGCCTGAAAGTCCTTCCACGTAAAATCATTATCCTTTGTTTCAGGGGCGTTGGCCGTTAGCGTATATCGCAACACATCTTGCATATCAGGGAATTCCTCTAAATACTCGTGCAACCAAACTGCCCAGTTTTTGGAGGTGGAAAGTTTGTTTCCTTCCAAGTTTAAAAATTCGTTGGCCGGAACGTTTTCAGGTAGAATATAGCCTCCATGCGATTTTAGAATGGCGGGGAAAATGATGCAGTGAAAAACAATATTGTCCTTACCTATGAAATGTACCAATTTGGTATTTTCGTCTTTCCAGTAGGATTCCCAATCTTTGCCTTCTCTTTTTGCCCATTCTTTAGTAGAAGAAATATAGCCGATAGGAGCATCGAACCAAACATAAAGAACTTTGCCTTCACCGCCTTCCACAGGTACGGGAATACCCCAATCTAAATCTCTGGTAACGGCCCTAGGCTCTAGTCCGCCATCTATCCAGCTCTTGCATTGTCCATAAACATTGGGCTTCCAGTCGTTTTTATGACCTTCTAGAATCCATTCCCTTAAAAAGCCTTCGTACCTGTCCAGGGGTAAAAACCAATGTTTGGTTTCCTTGGTGGTAGGCGTACTTCCGGTAATGGTCGATTTTGGATTGATCAAATCCGTTGCGTTCAAGGAAGAACCGCAATTTTCACATTGATCACCGTAGGCTTCCTCATGGCCACATTTTGGACATGTGCCGATAACAAAACGGTCGGCCAAAAACTGTTTGGCTTCCTCGTCATATAATTGAGCAGTAGTCTCTTCAATGAAGTCACCTTGCTCATATAATTTTTTGAAAAAATCGGAAGCTGTTTCATGGTGGACTTCCGCAGAGGTTCTCGAATAATTATCGAAAGTAATTCCGAAGTCTTGAAACGATTTTTTTATGATGGTGTGATACTTATCTATAATTTCTTGGGGAGTTACACCCTCCTTTTTGGCCTTCATAGATATAGCGACCCCATGCTCGTCACTTCCACAAACAAAGGCCACATCTTTTCCGGTCAATCTTAGGTATCGAGCGTAAATATCCGCTGGCACGTAAACACCTGCCAAGTGGCCTATATGTATGGGTCCGTTGGTATAAGGCAATGCAGCGGTAATAGTATAACGTGAAGGATTGTTTAGAGTCTCGGCCATCAAATTTCAATTTGGGCACAAAAATAGTGTTTTTAGAGGCAGAGCACCAAGGAAACTTAAAAATCAAAACCCTTGCAAACTGTAAGTCGACAAGGGTTTCTATACTGAAATTGAAGGTTGGGTTTAGGCGACCATGACCGATTTACTCATTTTATGGTCTTGTACCTGTATGCGATAGATGTATTTGCCTGCGGCAAGATAGCCGGGCATACTATCTTTTATGCTAATTTCATTGGCGCCCTCTCTCATAATTGCATTACGGATCGTACCTACATTTTGCCCCACGATATTGAATAATTGTATGTCTACATGTGCCGTTACCGGCATTTCTAAATATATATGAGGAGAATTTTCTGTTGGATAAAACGGTTTATGAACAATAGCGTTCAATTGCTCGTTGTTGGGCACTACCGGTTCTTCCGCTTGACTATCTGGAGAGGTCGGTATTGTAGGCTCTCCGTCACTGTAGGCTATTTCAGGAAAATCAGTACCACTACAATTGAAACCTAAATTTACCGGAGTGTAAGGGTGATCTAACAAATGTTTTTGTACCAAGGGAATGGGTACACAGAGCCATTCGGCAAGAACGGTCGCGTAGAGGTCCCTGAAATCCATGGTGTATTCTAAATTGCCACGACCATCAGGGTTTTCAAGTGTCGGATGTTCCCCGACAAAGGCACTACCGTTAAGGCCTTTTCCGAAGAAAAGAGTAGGGGCGGCTTTACCGTGGTCGGTACCATTTGAACCGTTCTCGAAAATTCGTCGACCAAATTCGGAGAAGGTCATGCTCAACACTTTTTCATCTTGCTCGGTAAAGGCCAAATCTTCGTAGAAGTTATTTATGGCTATTGATAAGTTGCTCATTAACCTTTCATGGGCCAAAGGCTGGTTTCCGTGGGTGTCAAAACCTCCCATAGAAATCATATATACTTTTGTACCTAAATTTCCTTTGATCAATCGAGCCAATAATGCTAATTGCCGAGCAAAGCCATTGTCTTGGTATTCAACTTGATTTTGACCACGAGACCAAGCATCATGTATAACACCTGAATATTCGTAGGTTGTATTGGCGACTCCTCTTAAAAATCTTAATTGGTCACCGTACATACAGTCATTGAACAATTCTTCATCTAGACCATAGCGAACGCCAGATTCGGCTATTTCTTCAAGCTGATCCACGTTCGAGGTGACGAAGGCATAATTGGTTTCATCCCCTTGAAAGACCAAACTGCCGAATTGCCCAATTTGAATGGCAGCCGGTGCCGGCGGCGGAGCTATTAAATAATCAGGGTATTGTTCTTCGAAATGTCTACCCATCCAACCGGTATTCAAACCACTAAAGCCTGTTGAGGTCAAATCGGTATTGGCGAAAATGTCAGATCCCGTAAAATGGGAAAGACTTTGACCTTCATAACCTACACCGTGTACGGCTTTAAATTGCCCTTCTTCCCAGAGCGGTTCTAAAGATTTCATGTACGAGGGCACACCGAACTCATCAGAGAGTTTTAAAACTTTACTTTCTGGTATGTATATATTCGGACGCGCATTGGCATAGGCATCATATTGTTCGATAGGAATAACGGTACTCAGTCCGTCGTTACCCCCTGAAAGGCGTATAAGAATTAAGATGTTATCGGTTTCTGCATTGGCAATGGCAGAAGTTAACGGTGATGGTGCCGAGGCTGTTAAAAAATTACTGCCGAGCATCATCGATCCAGATCCGGTAATACCTAATGCCTGTAAAAAGGAGCGGCGGCTCCATGTTTTATGTTCTTGGTCATGGCCATCGTGCTGAAGGCCTTTATATGGTGATTTATTATGGGTGTCGCACATAGCAGTAGGTTATTTTAGTTGAAATTCTGGTTGTCTGGCCAAATATTGAATCAGTAGATATACTTGTGATGGGCCTTCCATTGAGGTCTGCAACGTCCAAGTTGGGGTGGCACCACCTTCATAATATTGATCTTGAACATCACTTCTGAAAACGGTATAGGCCTTATCATATTCCGAGTCATTGAGCAGACCTTTTGGCAGTATAAAATCTATAATAGGTTTAGCTATGACATCGGGGTTGTTGCTGGTCATTCCGTCCATTCCAGTGAGAGAAAGACCAAAGGTTCTAAATTGTTCCTCATCGGCAGCGAACAAATCTTCTAAGATACTCTCGATAGTCAACCATCGGCCAATCATAAAATTGGTGTTTATCCAAGATCGATCGCGCTGCCAACCTGCTACGTCGAAAGGATTGAAAAGTTCTTGACTAATCATACCGCTATAATTGATCATACTGGCAACCGTGGTATCGTTATAGGAAAAGTTGGTTTCTTTAATAAAATTGAAGTAAAAGTCGAACGGACTCTTAATAATTACGCCGATCGCCTCATCGTCAAAGAAATGTTGGCTTTTAAAAAGTTCGGATAACACTGGCGCTATTTCAAAATTGTTGTTCGTAAAGGTCGAAGCCATTGCTGAAATTATACTTTGGGCATTACCGGCCTCATCTCTAGAGTCAGGATGAACAAAGAACTCATATAGTTTTCTACAAATAAACTCTGCAATTTCATTCGGCCTTTGCTCAAAAAGAATATCGATTACATCGTCATACCCCCAATTACCGGTTTGACCAAGAATGGTCTTACTGCCTGGATCATGGCGTTCAGCATTATATTGTACGGCTTCACAGCCCAATTCTCCCCTTTCCACGTAGCCGGTAAGGGCTTTGGCGGTTTCGATAATGTCATCTTCGGTATACGCATTGCCTTCTCCTAATGTGAATAGCTCATAAAGCTCTCGTGCGTAGTTTTCGTTTGGGTTATGCCCATTGTTATAAACGCCATCCAAATAATATAACATTGCACTAGTGAGTCCGATTTCGCTCACAAAAGTTTTGAAATTGCCCAACGAGTTGCGTTGAAGACAATCTATATAATGATAAAGAAAAGAGTTACATTCATAAACCTTGAGTTCGGTAACAAAGTGATTGCTCCAAAAAAAGCTCAGCCGTTCTTTAAGGTTGTTGTTTAGCATTTGATTGCCATAGGTGACACCGAATTCAGCCCTTTGTGTACGAATCATCGCATTGCGCAATTGGTCATCTTCAGGGTAGTTGCTGCTATTCCAATCGGCCCATTCAGGTGCTGGAATAGATTGGGCGTTCAAAGCTTGATTAATAAGGGTATCTACTAGGGCCCCGGCATTTTGACCTTCCGCTTGATCGATAGTCTCGGCAGATGCGCTAAAACCCAGTCTTCTATACAGATGTGCGGCCCTAGACCTGTCAAGGGGTGTGTTATACGGCATTAGCGAAGCCGTATTACAGTTGATAAAGTATTCCATGTTTTTAGTAGGCTTTAAGAACCGTTTATGTGTTTGGGGTCAATTCTTAACGTACAATGGTAGTCTATAGTATGGTAATTGCTTTATTTTCGATATATGGCATAAGTATTTACGTGATTTGAATCAACTTTGCGCGTTCTAATACCCTACTTTTCGATGAAATACTTAATTTTTGAAGGTTTAATACAGGTTCAGATGGGAAAACATAATGAATTTGGAAAGGAAGGAGAGAAAATTGCCGTAGATTTTTTGGTCAAAGAGGGTTATGAAATTGTGGAAAGAAATTATCGCTATCTGAAAGCAGAAGTCGATATTATTGCCCAAAAACAAGATATTCTTGCAGTGGTCGAGGTTCGTGCCCGCAGCAATGACCAAATAATACCCATTGCAGAAACCGTTACCTCAAAGAAAATAAAGCTTTTGGTGGCCGCAGCCAACAACTACGTTACTGAAAATGAGTTGGAGGTCGAGGTTCGGTTTGATGTAATCACGATTCTTAAAAATAGAAAAATCTTCAAGGTAGAGCATTTAAAGAGTGCATTTTACCATTTTTAGAGAAGATTGAGACCTTAATTTAAAATTGTGCGATTTTAGTTTACAAACAATTTGTTTTATTTGTAACAATCTGTTATTTTTGCTCCGAAACCAACCCTAGAAGACATGAAAACAATTTCATCGGTCGTAGAACAGTATATTAAAAAGAAACCATTTCTACAGAGTGCATTGGCTCAAGGTATTATTAACTTGACCTCACTTTCACGCATTGTAAAGCCTGAAATCGAAGATGAATTAGGTAAAGATATTCGAAACGGCGCGATTGTGATGGCGTTGAAACGTCTATCTGATGATCTTGAATTTCGGGCGACCCATAAAATTATAAAAGTTCTTAAGAATATAGGTGAGATAACGGTACGTTCTTCATTAACCGATTTTACCTTTTTTGTTTCCGAGTCGATACTCGAGGTACAAGCGCAGTTGTTGGAAGAGGTAAATAGAAATAAAGATGTTTTCTATACGTCTTCTCGAGGTGTTAACGAACTTAATATTGTGGTCAGTAATAGTCTTGACCAAACCGTAGAAACACTTTTTCATGAAGAAAAGTGTACGCAAAAAGCTGAAAATCTATCCTCGATTACGGTAAAGTTACCAGCGGAGAATGTTTCTGTACCAGGTATTTATTACTTTATATTTCAGCGATTGGCTTGGGAGGGTATTGTGCTTTATGAAGTAATCTCTACTACGAACGAGTTTACGATTTTGGTCGATGATAGCCAGGTAGATGTAGCTTTCAAGACTATCAAAGACCTTAAAACCTTATAGAAATCAGTCTTTAATAAACTGTTCTGTTCTTGCTTGAAATGGTGCAGGTAGACAACATTCTTGAGTGCCGCCTATCTCTATAGATGATGAGCCGTATACCTTGATATTAGATTTTATAAAATCTTCGATGTCGGCCTTGTAGATGTTCTCTACATATTTCTGTGGATTTCTATCGATATACGGGAACCATGTGCTGTGTATCTGTATCATTATACGGTGCCCCTTTTTGAAAGTATGTAACACATCTTGTAACTTGAAATTGACATCGCTAATTTCATCTGGTACAAATGAATCCGGTTTCTCAAAACTGTTTCTGAACCTACCACGAAATACCTCGGCGCGAACTAATTGTTGGTAATTGCCCATAACAATATTATCGGGGTTGTGCTCATAGTTCTCATGGTCAGAGGGGTACACATCTATCAATTTCACTATAAAATCGGCATCGGTACCTGTCATGGCAACTTTAAGTTTGACCATAATTTCACCGGCCAGAACGCGGGGCTCTTTTAGGGCGTCTGTCTCAAAAGTCAATACGTCAGGTCTTCTTGAAGCATGCCGCTGATCGTCTGACATGTATCTTCTCGGTGTAAAGGTCAACCCTTCAGTTTGTGATGTATAGGGTACCGGTTTGTTGGGGTCGCTCGTATACTCAAAAACAGTGTTCTCGTCAGATGGTTGGTTAACGAAAAGTTTTCCGTTTTCACCAAAGTGCAAACTTATCGGTTCTATATCTTGTGGAGGCCATTCGTTGAATTTTTCCCATTTCTTTGCCCCTGTATCGAACATATAAGCTTCGGGAAGCTTATGAATATTCTTGCTCTTTAAATAATGTGCAAAGAAATTACGTTCAATATCTTTCAAGAAAAAGGTGGAAATACTATCCCCAAAATAAATATGGTTATGCACGGTCTTTCCCTTTTCTCGGGCCCAGCCTCCATGGTCCCAAGGTCCCATTACAATTGTATTTTGGGCTTTCGGACTAGTTGCTTCAACCGTTTTGTAAATATTTAATGGCCCATATAGGTCTTCTGCATCGAACCATCCGCCTACGGTCATAACTGCATGGTCAATACCATTTAAGTGGGGAAGAATACTTCTTTTTTGCCAGAATTCATCATAATTAGGGTGCTCAACAATTTGTTTCCAAAAGAAATTATCGTGATGGTATTTTTCTGTGATATTCTTCAGCGGACCTGTTTTTAAAAAGAAATCGTAGGCATCGGGCGCTGGGTTACCATAAAGTCGCATAAGTTCATCACGATACCAAGGTTCTCTGGTCAAAGTGTCTTTCTGATAACCAAAAACAGCAAATGCAGCGGTATAACTTTCAAGAAAAGCCCCTTGATGGTGAAAGTCGTCAAAGAAGAAATCGGCAATGGGTGCCTGTGGTGACGAGGCCTTTAGGGCAGGGTGTGCATCGATCATGCCCGCTGCGGTGTAATGCCCCGGATACGAAATACCATACATACCCACTTTTCCATTATTACCGTCTATATTTTTTATAAGCCAATCGATGGTATCATAGGTGTCAGAGCTCTCATCGATATCTTTTTTGTTTCTTGGTTTGTTACCAGGGATGTTCGGTCGCATGTTATCAAACGTGCCACCTGACATATATCGCCCCCTAACATCTTGAAACACCAATATGTAGCCATCTTCGACCAAATATTGCGAAGGATAACCGCCATATTGATAATCAGTATGCTTTGAGGCATTATAACACGTTCGGTTTAATAGAATCGGATGTTTTTCAGATGTGTTTTTCGGCGTGTAAACCACCGTAAAAAGCTCCACGCCATCTCGCATTGGTATGCGATACTCTTTTAAATCATAATTTTTTTCAAGGTAAAGCGTGTCTATTTCCTGTCCGCACGAAATAGTAGCAACGAATAAAAACAGTAAAAGGGTGATTCTACGAAAATGCATGAGAAGTTAGTTTGAATTAGCTGGCCCAAATATAATCAATTACCATTTTTAAATGGCCCGTAAACAGCATCGCGAAAACCTTTATGTAGACCAACTTGATCGTATGGAAACAATTGAACAAAAAGTACGGCAGTTAATTCATTGACGGGATCGACCCAAAAGAGGGTGCTTGCAGCCCCATCCCAGAAAAATTCACCGACGGCCCCGTTATTTTCATCCGCGTTTGCAGGAGGGTCTGTTCGAACGGCAAAGTCAATACCAAACCCTACTTGGCCTTTACTGGGCAAGAAATGCCTTTCGGTTACGCTGTCGGCCAATTGATTGGTCGCCATTAACTTCACGGTCTCCGGCTTTAAAATTCTCACAGAATCTAAACTACCTTTTTTAACTAGCATTTGAGCGAACCTCATATAGTCATCTAATGTTGAGGTAAGACCCGAACCACCACGAGTCAATGGCCATTTTTCAAGATAATTACTGTAAGTTACCGTATCTCGCTCTAAAACACCTTCACCCTTTCTTCGATATAAGCTTGCAAAGCGTGCACGGTCTTCTTCAGGAATAAAATAACGTGTTTCGTTCATTCCCAATTTATCGAGTATATGTTTACGTACATATTCTTGGTAGGGTACTCCGGAGATTCGTTCGACCAAGAAGGCTTGTACATCGACACAAGGGCCATACAACCATTCTTCACCAGGGTGAAATTGTAGGGGAAGTTTGCCCATTTTTTCGGCCATTTGCGTTAAGGTATTATTGCGGTTCATGGCATCGGCCTCTGCCACCATTTTACCTAAGGGTGAATCACCCGCCCCTGCAAACCCGGCGGTGTGTCGGGTAATATCGCGTATGGTGATCGGGCGGTTGGCATCCTCCAAAATGGGCTTTCCGGAAGCATCTTCACCTGCATAGACTTTCATATCGGCAAATTCAGGGGCATATTTTTCCAAAGGGTCATCTAATTCAAATTTTCCTTCTTCGTATAGCGTCATCAAAGCCGTACCCGTGACCGGTTTGGTCATCGAGTAAATTTGAACGATAGTATTACGGGCCATTGGTTTTTGTGACTCGATATCGGCATGGCCAAAAGCATTGAAATATACCTCTTTGTTCTTTTCGAAAACTAGGGCTGAAACTCCTGCGATGTTCTTGGCATCTACAAAACTTTTTAAGGTCGAATCTATGCGTTGCGTTGCGTTTTCGGTAATCACCAACGATGAGTCACTCTCAGTTTTGGCATTCGAAGATGTATTCTCTTTACAAGATTGCAGAAGCAGTACTGAAATCAAGGCCAGCGCCATAACATTTGTTTTCATAGATTTTGGTATTTGCAGATAAATTGATCCGTTTTACAGCATTTCTTACGAAGAAAGTTCTAAGATTTTAGCCCATACTTCATTGCTTACCGGCATTCCTTCTTTTTCGTTCTTGGCTCGAGTTTCTAAGGTTCGTTCACCAGGGTAGTAGATTTTGTCGCCTTTGTTTATGGGTTCTACATCGTGGGTGAAATCGATTATTTCTTGCAGTAACCTTTCTTGAAGGTCTTTATCGTGAAATAAATCTTGAGAGATGCAAAGATAGACCTGTGAAATACCCACTTCGCAATCTTTTCCTGAAATTTTAGAAGTAGAATTTCCGGCGGACAATAAGGTGGCCAACATATCTAATATCATCGAAAGTGCTGAGCCTTTCCAATAACCTATAGGTAAACCTCTCTCTTTGTTCAATATTTTTTCAGGGTCGTTGGAGAGTTTATCATCATCATCCCATCCACCCGGGAATGGCAATTTTTGGCCCTTCAAGCGATAATCATGAATTTTTCCGAAAGCGAACTGTGAAATAGCCATATCAAGAACCACATGACCTTCTTCTCTGGGTATAGAGACAATCAAAGGGTTATTGCCCAGTCGACTTTCTTTACCGCCCCATGGTGGCATATTGGGTTGGGTGTTCGTAAATAATATAGATATGCAATTGTTATCGGCAGCCATTCTTCCGTAGGTGCCGCCACGCATCCAATGATTTGTGTTTCTTAGGGCCACAAGGCCCATGCCATTGGTTTTTGCCAATTCTATCGCCCTGTTGGTGCATTTGTGAGCGTTGATAATGCCAGGGCCTAATTTACCGTCCCATCGTTCTATACTACCAAAAGCTTCTGCCTTTTCAGCTTCTGCATGAACGTCAACATAGCCCTTTTCAATATAGGTGATAAAAAGAGGAACCCGATTGATACCATGCGAGTTAACGCCATCTAAGGTGCTTTCGGTATATATTCTGGCTATCAGATCAGCCTTGGTATCCGTGAAACCGTATTTGCGAAATAGTTTTTGCAACACCTGTTGCATTTGTTCGTAAGAAATTTGTCTAAGGTTTGAAGCCATTCTTTAGTTCAATTGTTGTTAAGATATAGTGTTTGGAAAACGGGTTACTCATTCGAATAAAATACGATGAGAAAGTAGAGTTTGCCAAATGGGTAGTAAGTTAATCTTTTTTTGTGTTTGCCCGGGTAATGAGAAAACTACTAATTAAAATTAAAGTGCCGCCTATCAATGTATTTATATTCAAGGTTTCCTCTAGCACAAAATACCCCAGGGTGATTGCACTGACGATTTCTATATACATAAGGCCAGAGGCTGTTGATGCCGGCAAAAATTTGAGTCCGTAAAAGAACAGTTTAAAAATCACGATTCCGACCCAAACCCCATAGAATAAACCTATGCCTATTTGATTCCATTGAATTTCTGGAAGAAAGAACATAAAGGGCAGAAAGAAAATAGCACTTATAAGGTTTTGATAGACGATAAGCTGCTCCGATGTATAATTTGCCGATTCCGATTTGAACATTACCACGGTGATGGCGTAGCCAATAGCACATAAAACTGCGGATACCATGCCGATAAGGTCATCATTACCAAAGCTGAAAGACTTGTTCGTATAGGTGATGACCATTCCGGTAAATGCCAATAATAGTAAAAGGATCTGTTGTTTATTGAGGGGTTTGCGATAATACCTCGTTTCGATAAGAAATACAAAAATAGGCCATGTGTAAGCCAATACTATTGCATTGCCAATAGATGTATAAATGAACGCCAGTAGATAAAAATAGAGGCGTACAACGTTCACGGCTGAAGCCAGTAGCATTTTTTTGTAATTGCCCGTAAATAACGGTCTTGATTTGCTGAACAAGACCGGGGAAAGAATCAATACCGGAATCATCGTACGGAAAAAACCGATGGCACCTGCCGATAACGAGTTCATGTGTTTGATGAGAACTCCGTTGCTGCCAGCGATTATGGCACAAAGAATAATGGCGTAGAGAGCCTTTTTCAAGCTATTTTTTTAATTTGGTGTACAACCATTCATTTCGCAATTCACGTTGTTCGGGAAACGTCCAATGCTGGGTTTCTTGAAAAAGATGAAGTTCTTTTTTACCGGGAATTGTATTGTAGGCGGCATAGGTAGAGGCCGGTGAACAGACATTATCGTTATAGCCCCAACTGTACCAACCTTCAGCCTTAACAAAGCGTGCAAAATTGGCTACGTCGTAGTATTTCGAAACTTCAATTTTTTCTGGCTTATTGGTAAATTCATCTACAAATATTTGTGGCCAGCCACCTGCTCGACCGTGGAGAAAACCCGTCATGTCGGAAAGCGCCGGGTAAAAGGCGGCCAAATAATCGATTCGGTCGTCAAGGCCAGCGGTAACTATCGAAAGCGCGCCACCTTGGCTGCCACCGGTAACGCCGATATCCTCTCCATTAAATTTATCAAGGCTTTCAATAAAATCGACGGAACGAATGCACCCCAAATAAACCCGACGAAAATACATCTGATCTTTATCATCTAAGTTGAATGTTTGATAACCATTTAACGCTCCTGCCCTTAAATCTCTATAAACTCCTTCGTCTAAATTTACCGGAATACCATGAATGCCAATGGTGAATGAAACAAACCCTTCAGCGGCTTCGCTTACCTTACCGTAATAGGGGCGGACACCTGCCCCGGGAACATGTAAAATTGCAGGGTATTTGCCATCTTTCTTTGGCATGGCAAGAATGCCATAAATTTTCCCTTGAATATTGTTGATGCTCACGTGATATACATCGACCTTGTCGGTACAGCGTTCGGGCATCAATGTCAGTACCGGTTCTATTGGTATTTGAGACAATTCATCTTTGCCCTGTTTCCAAAAATTTTCAAAGTCTTTGGGTAGTGTGGTGGTGGGTTTGATTCTATCGGGTTCAAAACCAACTGTGGTATATGAACTATATTCTTTGCCATCTACGGTTACGGTTGCTGTACAACGAAGAAAACCCGGGTGGTCGAACTTTTTTGCTTTTATCGTGTTTTTCTTTGCCGTCAAGGTACCTTCTTCCCAAAGGGGTAGTTCACGATATCCAAAATCTGGCCCGATGGCATATTTTATATCAATGTTTTTTAGAGGCACCTTGTTTTTGAGCACCATTATGGTAAACTCTGCTTGTTCACCCAGATTATACGTCCAATCCGATTCATCAGGGCTTATAATTACCTCAACCAATTGTTTACTGGGTTGGGCGGAAAGATTAAAACAAGAGAGTAATATGAAAAATAAGAAAGCGTAGCATTTGATTTTCATCGGTCAGGTTGGTTTGGTTCAAAAAAATGTACGACTAAGATACGAATTGAGAAGCAGGTAACGATACTAGTTTTGCCCTCTAGGCAGCATATTTCTGATGGCACTAATTTTCCAGGTTTTTTGCTCTTTGATAGCTATAAAGGTGCTCCACATTTTTCTTATGGAGCCATCGCTATTCCTTATTTCATAGCGAGCATCGATAATTGCGGTTTTATCATTTAGAAATCGGGTGTGCTCTACCGTTAAGACTCTATCTCCAGGGTTGGTTGCAGAGCTTCTAAGCATGCCTTCTTTAGCGGTTTTATAACCCCGTCGCCATTCACCGGTAGATACCAATTGATCGATATCCTCTGTTAGGATCTTGTTCAATAAAATGGTGTCTTTTACTTCGCGCGCTTGGGCATATTGGTCAATTAGAGTGTAAAGTGGCTTCTCTTTTTTAGAGGGGCTATCTTGGGCATAAGTGCAAGCAGCCGTGAACAGTAGAATTAGTGATTTGAAAAGAATTGATTTCATAAATAAATTTTACTGTTCAAAAAGGATTTGGCTCTTGGTCGCTTTAAATGCCGATTCCGATATTTTTAAAAGTTTGAATAATTAAACGAACTTCCTTTTTGTGAACATGAAAATCTGCTATAGCTATCTCATGCAGCGTTCTGGCCAAAGAATTTTTATTTGTTGTTGACATATTTCGTAAAATCGATTCTGCCTCTTGAACAGTTGTTTTTTGAGCTTCCTTGACGATAAGACCGTTAATGCCTAATTTGTCTTTAAGATTATGCAAAGTCTTTATTTCGTTGGGGTGAACCAGACCATCGGCTAAAATAACCTCATAACATAAGGCGATTATAGCTTTCTTTTCATTCTCTTCAAAATGTACTTTATTACATTCTGTAGTTTTCATGCTCTTTGTGGTCAGTTGCTACTGTTCATCGACCTGAAAATATAGGTCATTAAATCGATTTCCGAAGTGTGCTTAAATCCATCGGAAATAGCCGTCATTTCTAGAATTGATTCCAAATTGTCTTTCTTCTCTTGCGACATTTTTTTTAGAATCAAAATAGCTTGTTCGCTATCTATATTTCTTGCCTGCATAATAAAATTACTGTCAAAATCGATATACTGCATGAGCTGGGTCAAAGCATTGATTTCCCCTTCATGAACGTGACCGTCGGCAAGAATAACGGCATTCACAGCATGTACCATAGCCAGTTTTTCGGCCAAGGTAAAAGCTGCCGTTTGAGTTTGCATAATATGTTAATGGTTTGTGTTAGTGGGGGTAAGATAGCAAATTGTGCGAAATTGTGGCCTATTCTTAATATGTAAAATGAACTGAGTTACTGAGCGATTTTCTCCGTCGTTGCAAATTGCTCAAAAGGGTTCAATGCCTTTAGCGCCTTTTCAATTGATGAAATATTATCGAACACCAATAACAAGCGTAAACCATTACGAGTTTGTTTTTCCTTCATTTTACATTGCTGCGGATGGCTCTGAACAAATTGAAGCACTTTGGTGAAAATTGAGCTTTGGTAGAATTCAGATTGCTGATCGGCAATGAAGTAGCCCACCAACTTCCCCTTTTTCATTATAATACGCTCTAAACCAATTTGGGTGGCGATCCATTTGATTCGAACTGAATTCAGTAAATCTTCCGCTTCTGAAGGTAGTTCGCCAAAACGGTCGATTAGTTCGGTCTCATACTTTTTAAGTCCTCCTTCGTCTTTAACCTGATTGAGTTCTGTATAGAGATTGAGACGTTCGGTAATGTTGTTGATATAATCATCAGGAAATAATAACTCGAAATCGGTATCGATTTGCGTTTCCTTTACGAAGACCTTTTCATGATGTCCTTCAACTTCTTCATATAGGTCTTTAAATTCGTTTTCCTTCAGTTCGTCAATGGCCTCGGCCAGAATTTTTTGGTAGGTTTCAAAACCGATTTCGTTGATGAATCCACTTTGCTCGCCCCCTAGTAGGTCACCCGCGCCACGAATCTCTAAATCTTTCATGGCAATATTAAAACCGCTGCCCAATTCTGTAAACTGTTCTAGGGCTTCGATCCGTTTTCTGGCATCTGGGGTCATTACCTCGTATGGTGGAGTAATAAAAAAGCAAAAAGCCTTCTTATTGCTTCGACCTACACGACCACGCATTTGATGCAGGTCGCTCAGACCAAAATTATTGGCATTGTTTATAAAAATGGTATTTGCATTGGTAACGTCAAGTCCGCTTTCAACTATGGTTGTCGAAACTAGGACATCGAACTCCCCGTTAATAAAGCCTAGCATGAGGGCTTCAAGTTTTTTACCATCCATTTGCCCATGCCCAATGCCTACTTTTGCGTCGGGTACCAAGCGTTGAATCATACCGGCCACTTCTTTAATATTCTCAATTCGATTATGAATAAAGAATACTTGCCCGCCACGTTCAATTTCGTAACTGATGGCATCGCGCATAATTTCTTCACTAAATCGAATGACCCTGCTTTCGATAGGGTAGCGGTTGGGTGGTGCAGTATTGATAACCGATAAGTCTCTGGCCGCCATAAGGCTAAATTGCAGGGTACGCGGTATAGGTGTAGCCGTAAGTGTGAGCACGTCGACATTTTCTTTTATAGACTTCAATTTGTCTTTAACAGCAACCCCGAATTTTTGTTCTTCATCAACAATCAACAAGCCGAGGTCTTTGAATTGAACATTTTTGTTTACCAATTGATGCGTGCCAATGATGATATCAACTTTGCCCGAAGCCAAATTTTCAAGGGTTTCCCTTCGTTCTTTAGCCGTTCTGAACCTGTTTAGATAATCTACGGTAACCGGCATCTCCTTAAGACGCTCCGAAAAAGTTCGGTGGTGTTGAAAGGCTAGAATAGTGGTGGGCACAAGTACTGCCACCTGTTTGCCATTATCAACCGCCTTAAAGGCCGCACGAATGGCTACCTCGGTTTTACCAAAGCCTACATCGCCACAGATAAGCCTATCCATCGGGCGTTCACTTTCCATGTCTCTTTTTACATCTTCTGTCGCCTTACCTTGATCGGGCGTATCTTCATAAATAAACGAAGCTTCAAGTTCGTTTTGAAGGTAGCTGTCGGGGTCGTATTGAAAACCTTTTTCAAGTCTTCTTTTAGCATAAATTTTGATAAGGTCAAAGGCTATTTTCTTGACGCGGGTCTTGGTCTTTTGCTTCAGCTTTTTCCAAGCGGAAGAGCCTAGTTTGAAGATTTTTGGGGCCGCGCCATCTTTTCCGTTGAACTTTGAAATTTTATGTAGCGAATGAATACTAACATACAGAATATCACGCTCACCGTACATTAATTTAATGGCTTCTTGTTTTTTGCCTTCAACATCTATTTTTTGAAGTCCGCCAAACTTGCCGATACCATGGTCGATATGGGTAACATAATCTCCGATTTCAAGCTTGTTCAGTTCCTTCAGCGTAATGGCTTGCTTTTTGGCGTAACCATTTTTTAGATGGAATTTATGATAGCGTTCAAAGATTTGATGATCGGTATAACAGACTATTTTTAGGTCATCGTCGATAAACCCTTGAAATAAGGGAAGCACTTGGGTTTCATAGTGAACCTTACTGCTAATATCTTCAAATATGGCATGAAACCGTTTGGCCTGCTGCTCACTGGCACAAAAAATATAGTTGGTATAACCTTGTGCCTTAAGATCATTAAGATTTTCAATAAGCAGATTGAACTTTTTATTGAAAGAAGGTTGAGGCTTGGTCTGAAATACTATTGTATTCGTTATGCTCTGCTTGACGAATTCTGCGGAAGCATCCATAGTAAGCAATCCGAACCCTTCAAGTTGTTTTTTAAAACCCTCGGCATTCATGAAAAGTTCTTCAGGTACGGCATGCTTTATGTCGCTTGAAAGTTTGGCGAACGCTTCTCCAGCCTTTCTGAATAAATCACTGAGTCGATCAAAAATAAAATCGACATTCTTGATGAAAATAGTAGTTTCCGGTGCTATATATTTAAGAAAACCTTCTCTTTTTTCTTCAAGAAATTTATTTGCTACATTGGGTATGATGCTAATTTTTTTCACTTTATCAGTAGAAAGTTGAGTTTCTAGATCAAAAGTTCTGATGCTATCTACCTCATCGCCGAAAAATTCAATTCGGTATGGTTCATCATGCGAAAACGAAAAGACATCGACTATACCACCCCGCACCGAAAACTCACCGGGTTCAGTAACGAAATCGACCCTTTTAAATTTGTATTCGAACAGTACTTCATTAAAAAAATCTAATGAAAGGGTGTCATCAAGTTTTATTTGCAGGGTGTTTTTCTGAAGTTCTTTTCTTGTGACCACTTTTTCGAAAAGAGCATCTGGGTAGGTGACGATTATCGCGGGCTTTTTTCTAGAATTGATACGATTGAGTACTTCGGCCCTTAAAAGAACGTTGGCATTGTCGGTTTCTTCTATTTGGTAGGGTCTACGGTAGCTTCCCGGGTAGAATAAAACATCTTCATCACCAACTAGCTGCTCTAGGTCGTTAAGGTAATAGGCCGCTTCTTCCTTATCATTAAAAATAAGAAGAAAGGGTCTGTTCGACTGCTTGAAGGTTTCGGAAAGTGTGAACGAGAGCGAAGATCCTGTAAGCCCGTTTATTACGGTCGTTCCTTGACCTTGGGAAATAGCTTCCCCTAGTTTCCGTGTTTTCGGAGACTGCGCGAACAGTTGTTGGATAGTAATTTGGGTCAACCGTAAAATTTTGAATTGCAAAGATAAGCATACCTGTTAAATCGATGCCATTCATTTTTAATGAAATCGGGTTACAAAGTGCCTCGAAAAAGCTGCAACTTGCCCAAAGCAGGTGTATATTTAAAAAAAATGGGCGAAGCCTGGTTTTAAGAACGACCGATATGAAAAACAAGGAATATGATGTGTTTGTAATAGGCAGCGGAATTGCAGGGCAAACCGTAGCGATGAACAGTTCGAAGGCAGGGCTTAAAGTGGCAATTGCCGACATTCGTGAGTTTGGTGGTGTCTGTGCTAATAGAGGGTGTGATCCGAAGAAAGTGCTTTTGGGCGCCACAGAGGTGTTAGAAGCTGCTCAAAACCTTAAAGGCAAAGGCATTCGAAAAGAGCTCAAAATTGATTGGGCCGAACTTCAAAAATACAAACAGAATTTCACCAAGGCGGTGCCTGCGTCTACAGAAGAGAAATTAAGAGATGCCGGAATTAAACTTTACCACCAGTCGCCTAAATTTTTAGACAAAGACATGCTTTTCGTTGAGGGTAAGACCATTAAAGCGAATAAAATAGTAGTTGCCACAGGTCTTGTGCCGCGAAAATTGGCGGTAAAAGGCGGTAAACACTTCAAAACAAGCGATGATTTTTTAAATCTAAAAAAGCTGCCCAAGAAAATAGTTTTTATAGGTGCGGGCTATATCGGTATGGAATTCGCACATATGGCAGCCCGAGCGGGTGTCGATGTGACCATAATCGATGTAGAAAAAAGACCATTAACGGCTTTTGATCCTGATTTGGTGGAAGAGCTTACGAAATACTCGAAAAAAATCGGCATTGATTTTGTTTTTGGCGCACAGTTGCAATCGGTCAAGAAACTGCGAAAGAACTTTAAGGTCGCCTATGAAAAAGACGGAAAAAGCAATTCATTAAAGGCACGCATGGTTTTCAATACGGCAGGTAGGGTGCCGGCAATCTCTGAGTTAGATTTAGAAAAAGGAAGTGTTGAATTTAATGATAATGGCATAGCTGTGAACAGTTACTTGCAGAGTAAGACCAATAAGAATGTATATGCCTGCGGCGATGTATCAGATAACGGACTCCCGTTAACACCTCTTTCAGGTCGGGAAGGTTATGTGGTCTCTAAAAATATCATTAATGGAAATCAAAAAAAGCTAAAGACTCCGGTTATTCCATCAGTAGTCTTTACATTGCCCAATTTGGCTTCGGTGGGTTACAGCGAAGAGGAAGCTAAAAAACGGTACAAGAATATTTTGATCAAGGAAGGCAATGCTAAAAACTGGTTTAATGCCAAACGAATTAATGCCCCGTGTTATCGCTACAAAATAATTTTGAACGAACGTACGGAAGAAATTGTGGGGGCACATATTTTGAGCCCTGAAGCTGGGGAAACCATAAACATTTTTGCGATGGCCATTAATCAAGGTATGACTGCCGATGAACTACAGGGCACAGTCTTCACTTACCCCTCTTGGGTCAACGACGTAAAAAGTATGGTGTAGTTTATTTTAGTCCCCAACGCTCTTTACATTTTTCAACCGGACTTGTAGCACGGTTTTTAAAAGCGTGGATTCCTGAGGCAATAAATAGAAGAATAGCCCCGCCAAGTGCGGTGAAGGCAATACTGGGAATGTTGGTTTCATGACGTATGAAAATAGCCGTCAATGCCCAAACGCCCACTAGCGCAAACTCCCGCATATTTCTCTTTAGAATGATGAGTAAATTAATGACTACGGCAGCCAATATCATAATGATGGTCCAAGTTTCTTCGGAAAGTGGCCCGCCGTTCCAACCAAGTTTGGTTAAATAGGCAGAAACATTGGCTATGGTTGCGACGCTTATCCAACCGGAATAGATACAAATGGGCCACCAAACGAAAGCAATGATTCCTATGGGCGCATCCCAACGTTCCATGTTGGTTTTCAAGATTATTTGAATCAATGCGTATAGAATACCGAGCATAATCAATACGGAAATTCCTATATAGTCATATAGAAAAGCAAAAACCCAAGCTGTATTCAATAAATTTACAGTTGCGAACCAATAACCGGTCTGCACTATAAAATTGGTCTCCTTATCTTCTTGATGAGCACGTTTAATTTGAAAAATAGCGAAAGCGAACAAACCTATATAAATGAGCCCCCAGATAGCGAAAGCATAACCTGCGGGGGTGAAAAGGTTATCATATCTCGCGCTCATTTCCCCTATAGTAGTGTCATTAAGACGTAAGGCTTGAGAAAGGTAATTTACTAGAACAACTAGAATTACCGAACAGAGGTTGATGATAGATAGTTTTTTTACCATTGTAGATTGAATTACATCAAATGTAATTTGAGAAATCGATTCTTTTGAATGGCATCCCGTAAAAAAAGGAGCCTTTTAGAAATAGGGGAACCTCTTTTTTACACTTTGATTACCTGTTGATCGGCTATTACAAATATTTCGTCTTTTTCATTGGGCTGTAAAACGTAAGTACCGGTAAATTCGCCGAAGGCAGGCAAAATTAATTGGGTTTCCGTTTTATAGAAGCAGGGTAGTCGAAGGTGCTGCCGCCCAAAACCCTTCATTTTGATTGCAGGGTGAATATGGCCGCAAAAGTTAAAAAGGCCGTTTCTTTCTTCAGGATGATGGGTCAATAAAAAATTATCGACCTCTAATTCTTCAAATTGGTCTATTTCTAGAGATTCAAACTTTTCAGGTGCGATAATATCATGATTACCAGTTATTAATGTGATTTTGGCTGGAGTTTTAGAAACCCAATTTTCAAAAAGCACCCATTCTTTGTTTAACGATGAGTGAAATAAATCTCCTAAAAAACAAATATTGAAAGGTTGATATACATCAACGAGCTCATCAAGTAACCGAAAGTTTTTGTATACCGCATACTTTGGCACCGCAGCACCGAATTTCCTGAAATGTGAAACCTTGCCCAAATGAACGTCGCTAATCAAAAGTGTTGATTTCTCTTCCCAAAACACCGAGCCTGAATAGTGCAGGGTAAAGCGCTGATCGTTTATTTTCAAAGATTGCACCATAAGGCGCAAAAGTAATAAAACAAGAAATGGTCCGTTTTGTTAAAAATCAAAAAATAAAAACCCCAAACTATTACCTTATGAAAAAAAGTTTCATTTTATTAAGCGCGATTGTCCTTGGTCTATTTTCGTCATGCAGCGATGATGATAGTGCAGATAGTGCAGAAAGTTCATTAATGGGTTCTTGGCAACTTACCGCTGAATATGATAATGGAGAACCTTATGAGCTTGACAACTGCGAATTGGAAGAAACCATTATTTTTAAATCTGATGGAGTATATGAATTTGTGGACTACGACCCTGCCGAGGGTAATGAGAATGAATGCGTAGTAGATGATGATTCTTCTACAGGTACTTGGTCGATTCCTTCGTCGGGTAAATTGTCGATTTCTGAGGGAAGTATTGTGATCGTTACCGATTACTCGATTTCTGGCAATCAACTGACCATTACTTTTGAAGAGGAATATGATGGAGAGACGTGGACGTCTAAAAGTGTTTATAAAAAGAAATAATCAGATGGTCAAGCGAGACTTGATCAGTTCTATAGTAAGTATACAACCTGCTAGGGCTTTTGAGCTTTAGCAGGTTTTTATTTGTTTCTTCATTAAAATCTTGGTCATTTGCTTAGTTTGATCGGCTATTTTTTTCCAGTTATTTTTTTTTGGCTACTATTTTTCACTGTACGAGATTGTTAGGTAGTTTTTCTCTCTCTTCAAACGCTAAGGATTGAAAAATTATTTATATTTAGTCTAAATAAACCATTTTGTAATGTACTTTTGCCAAAAATTTTAACACACCAAATTATGAAAAATGCAATTCTCGCGATGGGATTGTTTCTTGTAAGCCTAAGCAATATAGTGGCACAGACTACTTTAAAAGGAAAAGTAACCGACGATAAGGGAGCACCATTGGCAGGGGCCAATGTAGTTCTTGATAATAAGAACGGGGTTACCACCAATTTTGATGGTTATTTTTATTTTGAAAACCTTTCCACTGGGGAATATAGTATTTCGGTAAGCTATATTGGGTATGAAACGCAAGCTAGCCAAGTATCCCTTTCGAACGCAAGCTCAACCTTCAATTTTACTTTAGTTCCATCAGCAGAACAGTTGCAAGAGGTTGAAATAATCGGTAGGTTAGAGCAAGGATACAAGAATACCAACTCTTTTGTGGCTACTAAATCAGCTACCAAATTGGTAGATGTTCCTCAATCGGTCTCTTACGTAACTAAGGAAGTGATTTTAGATCAGGCAGCCTATACAGTCAATGAGGTGGTGAAAAACGTGAGCGGCGTTAATCAATTTTCATTTTATAATGACCTGACAATTAGGGGGTTTCGAGTGCAAGGTCAACAAAACTCTAGTATCTTAATCAATGGGTCTAGAATGATGACCAGCTTTTGGAGACAGCAATTAATTCCGCATATAGAACGTGTAGAGGTCATTAAAGGCCCCGCTTCGGCGTTATTTGGTAATTCTTCACCGGGCGGTACCATCAACAGCGTAACTAAAAAACCACTTTACGAGCAAAAACAATCTATAAGCACCAGTATGGGAAGTTTTAATACTTTTCGGTTGTTGGCCGATTTCACAGGACCTATGACCCCAAATAAAAAGCTATTGTACCGGTTAAACGTAGGGTATGAGAACTCAGATGGTTTCAGGGACCTTCAGTTTTCAAAAAATCTAGTAATTGCCCCCTCTTTTTCTTTTATCCCCAGTGATAAAACCAGTTTGAATTTTGATATTGTTTTTCAAGACTCTAAGGGTAGGTTAGATCGTGGACAAGCTGTATTTGGTGATGGAGACTTATTTTCTACTCCTATTACAACTTCTTTAAGTGCCATTAACGATTACCTAAATGAACAAAATCTCAATGTAACCATTTCATTTCAGCACAAATTTACCGATGAGCTAAGTTTTAACAGTACCTATTTGAATTCAGCATATGACGAAGACCTAAGGGAACACCGTACTGCGAACGCATTTTGGGCATTGGGAGACGGTACAGAGGATATTACCAGAGTCGCCATGCGAACTTTTGAAAGAAAGCGTTCGTGGAACAATCAAAATATAAGTAATTATATCAATTACGACCTTGATCTTGGGGAAGTAAAAAATAAGCTTTTAGTAGGATACGATTATTTTCAACAGGAGTTGGGACCAGGAGGTTCTCAACTGGAAGCCGCGGCCTACCTCTTGAAAAATGGTACGGCCACCAATTCCTTCAACCTTGTCAATATCGATAATTATGTGCTTGATGACGATGGCAACCCTGTGGCGAATGTAAAGCCGTTCGATTTGACCTCGCCTAATGGTAATGCCATGAGGGATATGAGCAACTATGTGTTCAGTGTTAGTAATTACACGCCTTATAAACAGGTAAATCATGGAGCATACCTGCAGAACCAATTTAGTTATAAGAAATTTGACCTTTTGCTTGGCCTTCGTTATGATACTTTTTATGATTATCTAAATTATAACACCACCGACGAAGAGAAAGTTAAGCAAGATGCTTTGATTCCAAGGGTCGGAGCTGTATATAAAGCAACACCTAATATTAATGTTTACGGTACTTGGGTTAAAGGCTACCAGCCGCAAACCGCAACAACCATCAACAACCCTGAAGCAGGCGGACCTTTTGATCCTTTGAACAGTGAGCTTTTTGAAGTCGGCGCAAAGTCTGAATGGTTCAATAAGAGACTTAGTGCAACCGTAGCCTTTTATGACCTTACCCAAAAAGGGGCTTTATACAATGCCAACGACTCCGGCAATTCTGATAGGTTAGAGCAAATCGGTGAAGAGAAGTCCAGAGGTGTCGAAATAGATGTTTATGGTAAATTGGCCAGTAATTGGAGTGTTATTTTGAACTATGCTTACAACGATGCTTTTTTCACCACAGCAGATGAAGGCACCTTGGCTATTTTTGGTGACCAAAAACCCAACGCTCCTAGAAATACCTTTAATGTTTGGAGCAAATATGTAATCAATGAAGGTAGTTTTAGCGGCTTGGGCTTTGGTCTGGGATATGATTATGTTAGCGAACGCAATGGCTCTATTGTTAGAAACCCTGAGTTAATACCGGTCTTTCCTAGTTATGGATTGGTAAACGCTGCCATTTATTACAACGTCGATAAATTTCAGATACAGTTGAACGCCAATAATATTTTTGATAAAACGCATTGGGTTGGGGGGTATGACTTTTTAAGAGCTTTCCCGGGCAAGCCAAGAAATATTATGGCCACTGTATCGTATACTTTTTAAGTATGGCCCTGAACAAAAAACTATTCTTTAATATACATAGTTGGATCGGAGTTAAGCTAAGTATACTATTTTTTATAGTATGCTTTTCTGGCACTGTGGCTACCCTTAGCCATGAGCTCGATTGGCTTTTTATTAAGGAAATTCGGGCGGAACCGCAAACGGATTTAATCGATAGGAATACCATTATAGAAAATTTCAGGAAATCTTATCCACATGCCAATATGACCTATTGGATGCGAACGGATGAGCCTTATCTATGCGATATCATCTATAAAAAAGAAAATGGACAGCAGCGGTACGTTTTTGCCAACCCCTATACAGGCGAAATACAAGGAGAGGCGGCTTTGACCATACAGCGTTTTTTTCGTGATTTACATTACTTTTTGTTCATTCCCTTTTACCAAATTGGTTACTTGATGGTACTGGCATTTGCTTTTTTATTACTGACTTCTTTGATAAGTGCATTGTATTTCTATAAAAAATGGTGGAAGAAATTCTTCACTTTCAAAAAATCAAAAAATACATTGGTGGTCTTTAGAAGTCTACATAGACTGGTTGGTTTATGGTCTATTCCCTTTGCACTTCTATTTTCCATTACAGGTATATGGTATTTTATAGAGCGAACCAATATTGCCGATGTAGGTGTCAAGGTTAACCCGAATCAACCGGTCAATAAACTAAATGCCCAAAGTGAAATTTCAAAAACGAATGCCGAGTTAGATTATAATCAAGCGGTTGCCCTGGCGGAACGGGAAATACCAGAGTTGATTGTCGGTAGTATCACCCCGCCCAACAGCCCTGATGGTAATATTTACCTACGAGGAACAAGTAATGCTCCCTTGGTAAGGCAACGGGCCAATAGGGTTTACATAAACCCCGTTACATATGAAGTAACCGGAGTGCAGAAGGCGCAAAATATCAGTACACTTATGTGGTTCAATGATATTGCCGACCCTCTGCATTTTGGTTATTGGGGAGGTTTGCTTACCAAGGTAATTTGGTTTTTTGCCGGGGCAGGTATTTGTGCTTTGGTACTTACAGGAATATGGATCACCTTGAAGAGAAAAAAAATCAAAGAGAAAAAAAATAATAATCCGGTGATGGGTAAATGGCGCTACTTTAATTGGATAATCTCAGCAGCTATTCTATTTTTTATGTATGGAAATATCATTAAGCGTTATGCTGCTGAAGCAAAGGTGGTAATCATTATAAGCGTCGGCTGCATAGCTCTTGTTGCTTTAGGATACTATATTTTTGTTTACAGGTTGAATAGAGTGGTAAACAAATTGTAAAATTTAGTTGAGGTTAAAGGTTATTGGTGGTATAAAGCTGCCTATTTCATCAAAATTTTGGTCATACGCTTAATACGGTCTGCTAGTTTTTCGCTACTTAATTTTTCTCGCAGCCTATCTGTAATTATTGGGAATGAAAAGGGAGTGGCTTTTGAACATTCTTTCCAGATTATATCTTGGTGTTCTATACGCTCAAGGGCCTTTCGTAAACGGCCTTCTTCCAATTGGTGCTCGAAAGTTTCGGTAAAGGCCTGTTGAAAAAGTAAGTTGTCGGCCTCGTAGTCACGAAAAACATCGAACAACAATTGAGAGCTGCTTTGTAGGTGTTTCATCTTTACCCCTTTGTTCGGGTAGCCTGTAAAGACCATACCGCTAATCACCGCAATATCACGAAATTTTCTACGTGCCATTTCATTCGAATTGAGACTTTTCTGTAAATCTGCAAGCATGAAGTCCGTAGAAAATAAATTATTGTCCAGTGTGGCTTGAATATCGATGGGCTTGTCCGATAGCATTTCAAATCCGTAATCGTTAAATGCCAAAGAGGCCGTTATCGGTTGCAACAAACTGATGCGATACGAAAGCAGACTGCTCATGGCTTCGTGTACCGCCCTACCTTCAAATGGATAGAAAATATGATGGTAACCGTCACGTGTCTTAAAGGTTTCAATTAGAAATTCTTGAGTTGTAGGTACGATGCTTTCTTGTCGTTGTTTATCGAAAATATGCTTTAGCGATTTTAACTCCGGACCCTGCAATTCGTTGGCAGCTGCTTTATAAAGTTCTTGACGTAGCAATTCAGACATTTGGGCGGAAAAGCTAAGTCGGCCGCCCATCCAACTAGGAACTTTGTTGGTTCTTTTGGTAGAGTTTCGAACATGGGCCTGCATCCCCTTAATTCGAATAAATTCTAGATTTCTACCTGCAAATGTGAATACATCGCCTCGAGTTAATTTCGAGATGAAATACTCTTCAATCGATCCGATGTAACCGCCGGTCTGATATTTCACGGTAATGGTGGCATCGCCCACGATAGTCCCGATTTGAAAACGATGTCGCATAGCGATACCACGATTGTTGACTTTGAACTTTCCGTCAGGTTCAACTTCTATTTTTTTGTATTCGTCATAGCTATTCAGGCTTTGGCTTCCCATCACCAAAAAATTAAGAAGCCATTGCCATTGGTCTTCGGTAATACCTTGATAACAGAAAGTCTGTTTTATCTCTGGGAAAATTTCCTTCGGATAAAACCCATCAGAAACCGCCAAAGTCGTCAGATATTGCAGCAACACATCAAAACTATTAAGGTAGGGCAGACGGTCTTCCACGGCATTGTCTTTTACCGCAACTTGCAGAGCTGAAGCTTCAATGAGTTCCATCGCGTGGGTGGGTAAAAAATGAATAACACTTTCCTTTCCCGGCCTGTGACCGCTGCGACCGGCCCGTTGCAAAAAGCGAGCTACCCCTTTAGGCCCCCCGATCTGAATCACCGTTTCCACAGGGGCAAAATCTACTCCCAAATCGAGACTAGACGTACAGACTACAGCTTTCAAACTTTCATTTCGAATCGCCTGCTCGACCCACAGCCGCGTTTCTTTATTGATGCTGCCGTGGTGCATGGCGATTTCACCTGCGTACTCGGGATATTTGGCCAATATTTTTTGAAACCAAATTTCACACTGACTGCGGGTATTGGTAAAGAGCAAGGTTGTCTTGCTATTATTGATAATCGGTACCACTTCGTCCAATAAATGTAATCCTAAATGCCCACGCCACGGAAAAGTCTCCATAGTCTTGGGAATGATACTTTTAACCGTAATTTTCTTTTTGAGATTGGCCTTGATCATGACCGAATTTTTTAATTCGGGTGAGGTGGGCCCTAAAAGAACCTCTCTGGCTTGCTCTAAGTTGCCAATGGTTGCCGAGATACCCCAGACGCGCAAATCTTTACAAACGGTTTTTAGTCGGCTCAGGCCCAATTCCATTTGTACGCCGCGTTTGGTGCCCAACAATTCATGCCATTCATCTACGACAATGGCCGAGCAGTCTTTGAAGGTCTTATCATAATTTTTAGAAGATAACAATAACTGAAGGCTTTCGGGGGTGGTTATGAGCAGATCTGGCATTGCCGTTCGTTGTTTCGAACGCTCTTTGGTAGTCGTGTCTCCTGTACGTATACCCACCGTCATTTGAGTGCCCAGGTCTTCGGTGATTCGTTCTGCAGATTGTTTTATTTCTTGGGATAAAGCGCGTAAGGGAGTAATCCAAATCGCCTTTAACCCCTTTTTATGCTTGGTCTTGTAGTGAGGGTTTTGTTTGATGTAGTTTAAAACTATAGGAAACCAAAGTGCATAGGTTTTGCCGCTACCCGTTGGTGCATTTAATAGGCCATGTTTGCCCTGTAGAAAAGCCGTCCAAGTGTCTTTTTGAAACTTAAAAGGTTTCCAGTTTTGTTGTTCGAACCAATTTTGGGCGATATGGAATAATTCTTTTTGGGTCATTAATTGCGGGAAGCGAAGCGACGAAGCATTTTTAATCATTCATCCAAGCTATAGCTAAGTCGTTCCGCTCAGGGTTAATCGAATTTATTAAATCTATTTTTCGTTTTTATTTGTTAAGATGTAGCAGTATCCTTCGGTCATAAAATTATTCGGTAATTGAAGCTCTTAACTAAGTTATACGTTTCTGTTTAATTAAGTCAGTGACCTTACCAAATTTCAGTTTACTTGCCGAGAGATTCCTTCACTGTGTTCGGAATCAATGCCTTTAAATCTTCCAAAGAATTCGCCTCATCAATTTTTTTGTCTTTTCTCCACCGTAAAATTCTTGGGAAACGGGTCGCTACCCCACTTTTATGTCTTTTCGAAAGGGCTATGCCTTCAAAGGCAATTTCGAATACATGATGCGGAGTCACACTACGTACGGGGCCAAAGCGTTCTAAGGTATTTCTTTTGATCCAAGCATCGACTTTTCTAAATTCAGCATCGGTTAACCCGGAATATGCCTTGGCAAAAGTGACCAATTCTTTTTCACCTACTTCATTAGTACCCCACAAAGCAAAAGTATAATCGGTGAACAGGTTGCTGCGCCTTCCGTGGCCACGCATGGCATAAGTGAGCACTGCATCAATGGTCAACGGGTCGATTTTCCATTTCCACCAGTCGCCTTTTTTTCTTCCGACTAGATAGGGCGAATCATTTCTTTTGAGCATCAGCCCTTCACTTCTTTTTTCTCTTGATAAATCTCTTTCTTCGGCAACTTCTTCCCATGAATTGAATTGCATCCGTTCTGAAAGAAGCAGGGGCATTTCATTTGTGGTCGTTTCGTAAAGTTGTTCGAGCAACTCTCTTCGCTCCGAATAATTTTTTTGACGAATGTCAACGCCTTGCCACTCTAACAGGTCGTATGCCTTAACGATTACGGGAGTTTTTTTGAGCAGTGCCTTAGATACCGTTTTTCTGCCGATACGTGTCTGTAAATCGTTGAATGTGCCGATTTTCCCGTTCGGATATGGAAGTATTTCACCATCTATGACCGTTCCATTGGGAATGGTTCCAACAAAATTTTCGAACTCAGGATATTTATCGGTGACCAGTTCTTCGCCACGGCTCCAAACAAAGATTTCATCGTTTCTCAAAATAATTTGAGAGCGAATACCATCCCATTTATGCTCGAAGGTCCAGTTTTTTACGTCGCCTAAATCTTCAGCTTCTCCTTCAATGGCATAAGCAAGGTAAAATGGATAAGGTTTAGAGAGGTAATCACTCTCATTTTCCTCTAAAATCAGTTCTTGAAAAGTAATGCTGTTCGGATCCCAATTTCCCATCAATTTATAAGCAAGAATGTCTTCGTCAATTTCGGTCGCTTTGGCCAAGGCACGGGTCATCAGTTTTTGGCTGACCCCGATTCGAAAGCTACCGGTAATGAGTTTGGTAAAAACAAATCTTCCATAATAATCCAGGTTTTTCCAATTTTGGAATAAGTAGCTTTTTTTATCGGTATCGCTTTGCGATTTCAACCAAATCATTTCTTCTAAAAACTGTGTCAGCGATTTTTCAGTCGAATGTTCATCTGATGGAACTACAAGGGCAATGGTTTCTGCGAGGTCTCCCACGATATGATAACTTTCTTCGAAAAGCCAAAGTGGTATATGGGCCAATTCTGAAGCCCACTCGCGCAATAGCGTTGTATTCACCGGCCGGGGTGGTCGGCGGTGAGATAAAATAGCTATAGTCCATACCTTGTCAGGGTCAGAAGCCATTGAAAAATAATCGGCCAGTGCCGCCACTTTTAGATTGGTCTTGTTCGTGCCGTCGAGAGTCTTTATAAGCTGAGAGAATTGTTTCATGCCGATTCTGAAGTTTCAGGTTCGACATTCAGTTCTGCAGATTCTCCTTCGAATTGGGTAGCTTCGGTACGGGCATCATAACCCAAATCGCGTAAGTACTGGGAAAATATATCGGTATAGCCATGAGTGCAAATCACTTTTTCGGCACCGGTGTTTTTTATTGCCGTAAGCAGGGAGGGCCAATCGCAATGATCGCTCAAGACAAAACCCTTGTCAATGGCTCGCCTACGTCGGGCACCCCTGAAAGCCATCCATCCGCTGGCCGATGCAGTAACATAAGGTACCATTTTACGAATCCAAGTGCTACCGTGAGCAGAAGGTGGCGCAAGTACCATGTTCCCTCTAATTTCTTCCTTTTTAGTGTCGCGAGTAATTCGTTCGGTTTCAGGAAAATCTAGCAAGGGTCGAAGTACATTGGTCATGTTTTCAATGGCTCCGTGGGTAAAAATCTTTCCGATATTGGGGTCTAGGTGTTTTAATAGGCGCTGGGCCTTACCTAAAGAATAACCGAAAAGTACCGATGTCTGCCCATTTGCTTTATTCTGTGACCACCATTCATTAATGTCGGTAAAGACCTCTTTTTGTGGCCGCCATAAAAATGCGGGCAGACCAAAAGTACATTCGGTGATAAACGTATGACACTTTATAAGTTCATAGGGTGTGGCGACTCCGTCATCTTCTAGTTTGTAATCACCGGTAAACACCCAGATTTCACCTTTGTATTCTACTTTTATTTGAGACGAGCCAATTATATGACCGGCAGGGTAAAGGGTGAACTTAACTCCGTTTATGGTGAACGTTTCTCCCCACTTTTTACCTATTACCGAAATGTCGCCTAACCGGTGCTTTATAATAGGAACATTGCTATCGTGGGTTATATATTGTTTGTGGCCCCATCTGCTGTGGTCTGCATGGCCATGAGATATTATAGCCTTGTTCACAGGTTTCCAAGGATCAAGATATACCTTGGCAGGATGGCAGTAAATACCTTGATCCGTAAATTCTAATAAGGGTTTTTTCATGGTAAACAGAAAGTTACTTATGTATGGGTTTTAGTCAGACATATAGTTTAAATGACGTACGCGTTAGCGATAGCAGTGAATAACCCGCAGTGCCAATTTTTGTGGCATGAGTATTAGCAACGTATAGCGCGACCCCGCGCCATAAGAATTATGGGCGAGGGTAACGCTAAAATAATCACGAAGCTTATGAGTTAAGACCTCTAAAAAAATTATATTTGCTGCCAATAAAATTGAAATTATGGCAATTGCAGATTTATACACCAGTGGGGAACATAGACGGAATTTAGCTCATTTTGCGGCCTTGGCTACGTTGGCTTCGATTGATGGAGAGTTAAGCTCGGAAGAGAAAAATATGTTAGATCGCTTTGCGACCAAGTTGGATATAACCGATTCGGAATATAAGGAGGTTATGAAATCGGAGAACAAATACCCTATTGCCCCACCTCATGATTCTGAAAAGCGCCTTGAAAGATTGTACGATCTTTTTCGTATTATCTTTTCAGACCACTTAATCGATGACGAGGAAATGGTATTGCTAAAAAAATACGCTATTGGTCTTGGTTTTTCTGGAAAGCAGGCCGATACGGTGATTGAAAAATCTGTCGCCATATTCAGTGGTAGAATCGATTTTGACGACTATATTTATTTGTTGAAATATTAGGTTTAACAAATGTCTTTAGTGATATTTCTCTAAAAATTCTTGTAGTTTTTTGACCATATTTTTGCTTCCGCAGAAGAAGGGAACACGTTGGTGCAATTCTGTGGGCTGAATATCCATTATTCTATTTTTACCGCCAATTGCCAAGCCGTTGGCCTGTTCGGCAAGAAACGCCATAGGGTTACACTCGTACAATAATCGCAACTTTCCTTCGGCGGTCACACTGCTTTTCGGGTACATGTAAATACCACCTTTAATCATATTGCGGTGAAAATCTGAAACCAAAGATCCGATATAGCGTGAGGTGTAAGGTCTGTCTCCCTCTTCTTGTTGGCAGTACTTGATGTAATCTTTAACCCCTTGGTGAAAGTGAATGTAGTTGCCCTCGTTAACCGAATATATTTTTCCGTCTTCGGGAAATTGCATATTGGGGTGCGAGAGGTAAAAGGTGCCTATCGCCGGGTTTAGCGTAAAGCCATTTACTCCGTCACCTGTTGTGTAGACCAACATCGTTGAGGTACCATAGACCACATAGCCTGCCGCGACCTGTTTTTTTCCGGGCTGCAGAAAATCTTCAAGAGTCACAGGGGTACCAACAGGGGTTACCCTTCTATAAACAGAGAAAATAGTACCTACCGATACGTTTACGTCGATGTTCGATGAGCCGTCTAATGGATCGATGAGCACAACATACTTGTTCTGGTGCTGGTTATCATTACTATTTATAGAAATAAAATCGTCTTCTTCTTCAGAGGCGATACCGCAAACTATCTCACGGTTGGTCAATGTTTGAATAAACTTTTCATTTGCGAGGACATCTAGCTTTTGTTGGTCTTCGCCTTGAATGTTGGTTTCCCCAGCTGCTCCTAAAATATCTACCAGTCCGGCCTTGTTTACCTCGTGGTTTACTACTTTTGCCGCCAATCTTATGGCATTGATCAATTTTGAGAGTTCGCCAGAAGAATATTGAAAAGAATCTTGATTTTCTATAATGAATTCACCTAAGGTGCGATTTCGTGTGGTCATGCGAAGAAGACTGTTGGTTCAACCACAAATATCGACTTTTTTGTGAAAGAAGCCTATTGCCATTTTATAATACTTTTTTAAATTTATAACTTTGTGTTTTATTTGTAACATTATATGGATTTTAATATTCGAGTAGCCCAAGAGCGAGATATGATAGCGGTGCATAAGCTCATAAAAGAGTTGGCCGTTTTTGAAAAGGAAAAACATGCGGTCGAAGTAACTATTGAAGATTTAGTGACCGATGGCTTTAGAGAGCCTAAGCTCTTTCATTGCTTTGTTGGTGAAAAAGAGGGTTCTGTAGTGGGTATGGCGTTAGTATATAATCGATACTCAACTTGGAAGGGGCCTGTAGTGCACCTAGAAGACTTGATGGTTTCAGAGAAGATGCGTGGAAGCGGATTGGGCAGTGCATTACTTTCAGAAGTAGTGAAATATGCCCATGGTTTGGGTGTAAAGCGTATCAGTTGGGAAGTTCTCGATTGGAACGAACCCGCTATTAAGTTCTACGAAAGTAAGGGGGCCAATGTAATGCGCGATTGGGATGTGGTTCAACTCGATGAAGCGGGAATACAGAATTTTTTGAACCAAATTGAAAACTAAAGAAAGGTCTTTTTAAGACCATTAAAAAATAAAGCTGTTTATGCGTGTATTTAAATTCGGTGGGGCATCGGTGAAAGATGCGGCCGGTATTAAAAATGTAGTTAAGGTTCTTCAAGAAACCGGACACGATAATACCTTGTTGGTCGTTTCGGCCATGGGCAAGACGACCAATGCCATGGAGGCAATCGTCAATTCTTATTTTAATGAAAAAGCGGTTTTACCTGCCGCCATTCAAGAGAGTATTGATTACCACGAGGCTATTCTTCATGATCTTTTTGAGAATTCTAATCATAACGTATTCGATAAAGTTAAACAACTGTTCGACGAAGTCAAAGGTTTTTTAGCTTGGAACAAATCACCGAAATACAATTTTGTCTATGATCAAATAGTAGGTTATGGTGAATTGATATCAACCACCATAATTAGTCAATACTTTAATGAGATAGGCATTAAATGCAATTGGCTTGATGTACGTGATTTTATTAAAACGGATGATAGTTATAGAGATGTTTCCGTAGATTGGGAACAAACCCAAGAACGCGTTAAGGCGATAGATAGAAGTATGCTGAATATTACCCAAGGGTTTTTAGGCAGTGATGAAAACAACTTTACGACCACATTGGGGCGAGAAGGTTCAGATTATACCGCCGCTATTTTGGCGTACTGCCTCAACGCCGACTCTGTAACCATCTGGAAGGACGTACCTGGCGTATTGAACGCAGACCCGAGATATTTTAAAGAGACCCAGCTTCTGAACAATATTTCGTACCGTGAGGCGATAGAACTCGCTTTTTATGGGGCTTCGGTGATTCACCCCAAAACATTGCAGCCGCTTCAGCAAAAAGAAATTCCCTTACATGTTAAATCATTTCTGAATCCGAAGGATCAAGGTACTACCGTCGGTAAAGGAGTGGGTATAGAACCGAAGGTGCCGTGTTTTATAGTTAAGAAAAATCAAGTGTTGATGAAACTCTCTTCTCTTGATTTTAGCTTTATCGTAGAAGATAGTATTAGTGAGCTGTTCAAGCTGTTGCACGACCATAAGATGAAGGTCGATCTTATTCAAAATTCAGCTATCAGTTTTTCGGTCTGTGTAGACAATCGATTTGGTAGACTGCAAGAATTGCTCAACTTATTGAAAAGCCGCTTCAAGGTGGTTCATCACGAAGGAGTGTCGCTATACACCATTCGGCACTTTGATGAAAAAGCTATCGAATCACTTCAAAACGGACATGAAATTTTATTGGAGCAGCGTGGAAAAGAAACCGTGCAATTAGTGGTAAAGTAGTTCGCTCAGCTTTGTTTCATATTTGTTAAAACGACAGGTACCTGTAACGTTTTTCCTATATTAGAGGTCTGCAAATTAATAAATGTATGGGATTAGTGACCGCAAAAGAGGTGGCTACGGCGACCAATCTTGATAGGTTTGGGTTTTTGGGAACGTTTATGGCGTGGATCTTAATGAAGGTCACCAAAATAACTAACATGAACCGGCGGTACGATAAGATGAGTCATCTTGATGGTGAGAAGTTTCTTAATGCGGTTTTAGAACAATATGAAATCGACTACGAAATTCCCGAAGAAGATTTAAAGCGTATACCAAAAGCTGGGCCGTTCATCACGGTCAGTAATCATCCCTTGGGGGGTATGGATGGTATCGTTCTCTTGAAGATAATGCTTCAGCATCGATCAGATTATAAAGTAATGGCCAACTTTTTGTTGCAAAGGTTTGAGCCGTTGGCTCAGTATATATTTCCTGTAAACCCCTTTGAAAACCATAAAGAAGCCAAGAGCAGCATGGCAGGCTTCAAGAATGCTATGTTGCATGTGCGTGGCGGTTACCCTTTAGGGATATTCCCGGCAGGGGAGGTGTCGACCCAAAAAGAAGGCAAGCTCGTTATTGATAAAGCTTGGGAAGAAACGGCTATTAAATTAATACGTAAGGCCGAGGTGCCCGTTGTACCTATTTATTTTCATGCACGTAATAGCAAACTTTTTTATCGACTGTCGAAAATAAGTGATGTGTTCCGAACGGCAAAACTACCTTCCGAGGTGTATTCACAATACAGAAGACCCATCAAGATACGCATTGGTCAACCCATTTCAGTGGCAACCCAAAAAGAGCAGCTTACCTTGGAGGAGTATACCGCTCTTCTTCGTAGAAAGACATATATACTTGCCAATGCCTACGAGAAAGAGCGTTTGTTCGATCAGTTGCCCACTAGCTTAAAATTGCCCAAACAACCTCGCAAAATTGCACGGCCCGTACGTTCTGAGCTCATACAGGCGGAAATCGTGAAGCTTGTAGAAAAAGATAGGCGTTTACTTCAAAGCAAGAATTACGAAGTATTTTTGGCTCCTGCGAAAGAAATGCCCTTTACTTTACAAGAAATAGGTCGACAGCGAGAAATTACCTTTCGAGAGATAGGGGAGGGAACCAACAATTCAATTGATATTGATCAGTTTGATGCCTATTATCACCATATGTTTTTATGGGATAATGAGGCCAAAGTAATTGCCGGAGCTTACCGAATGGGTCTCGGTAACCAAATTTTTTCAAAGTACGGTATAGATGGTTTTTACCTTCAAGATCTTTTCAGGTTTGACTCTGAACTTTTCGGAATGATGAGCCAATCGATAGAAATGGGTCGGGCTTATATTATGAAAGAATACCAACAAAAACCCATGCCCTTGTTTTTACTTTGGAAAGGCATTGTGCATACCACTCTTAGGTATCCTGAGCATAAATACTTAATAGGTGGGGTAAGTATAAGCAACCAATTCTCTAACTTTTCTAAATCGTTGATGATCGAGTTTATGAAAAGTAATTATTGGGACCCTTACGTGGCGCAATATGTAAGGCCCAAAAAGGAATTTAAAGTGAAATTGAAAGATGCGGATAAAGAATTTGTGTTCGACGAAACCCAGGCCGATTTAAATAAATTTGACCGATTGATCGATGAAGTAGAACCTGGGAATCTAAGGTTGCCCGTACTGATCAAAAAATACATTAAACAAAATGCTAAAGTAGTGGCTTTCAACGTAGATCCATTATTCAATAATGCGATTGATGGGTTGATGTACATTCGAATTGCAGATTTGCCCGAAAGTACCGTGAAACCGGTAATGGAAGAATTTCAGGCAGAGCTTGAACGAAAACTTAGTGAGGGCCAGCCAACCAACTTGCAATAGTCTATTGTTTTAGTCTAGTCTGCACCTACCACTTTACTTCTTCTTTCGTAAAGAAGATTGTCTTTCCAAACTCCATGTAATTTGCCGATACGTTCACGTTTACCTATATGGCGAAACCCCATTTTCTTGTGCAGTTCAACGCTGGCTTGGTTTTCGGGAAAGATACCGGATTGCAGTGACCAAATACCTGCTTTTTCGCTTGCCTCGATCAAGGCTTTCATTAGTTTTTTGCCTACTCCCTTTTTACGGGCCGATGAACTGACATACACACTTACTTCGGCAACACCGCCGTATACACATCGACCAGAAACGGGAGATAGAGCAGACCACCCCAGAATATTATTATTTTCTATAGCCACGAATCTGCATTGTTCAAGGTGACCGGCATCCCAACTGTCGAACGTGGGTATGTGAGTCTCGAAAGTGGCAAAGCCAGTTGCAATACCTTCGGCATAAATGGTAGAGACCATTTTCCAGTGCTCAGGTTTCATTGGAACAACCTCCATATACAACGCTGCTTACATCATTCTATAAACCTTTGAACCAATCTTGAAAGTAATGACCAAGACCAACCGTAGGTACCATTTTATCGTTCGCTGCGTTAATAAGACTCATGACAATTAAAACAAGACCTATGAGGGCTGCAAAACATCCTATGATGGGTATTAAGCCTAAAACGATAGTAAGAAGCCAAATACCAAGAGTTTGACGAATGTAGTAACTGCCAAGCTCAGTTTTGTTCTGTGAGTTCATGATTAGGGCGACAATCCAGCCAATAGCGGTTATATGCGCTATAATTGCTACCATTTTGCCACTGTCTGGCCCGCTGTTATCAAAGGTTTGTTTTGCTTCTTCCTTAAATTCGTTAGCTGTTTTCTTAGCTTTTTCAGCAAAATCGTCTGCAGTTTCTTTAGCCTCCTCAAATTTTTCTTTGGCTTTGTCTTCAAGGTCCTTCGCAGTATCGTTACCTTCATTGACCGCCTCGGAGGCATCGCTTTTTAAATCTCCTTTTTGTGGGTTAAGAGGGTTGATAGCGTCTTCACCTTCCCCTTTTCCAAATTTCTTATCGTCTGACATTGTTTGTTTATTTCGCTGGTGGTTTTAGTCTTAAATGTAGCTAATAATTATCTATTCTAGAAAAGCTTTGTCTACGGGTTCCCAGAGTTCAACTTTGTTTCCGTCGGGGTCAAGAATCCATCCGAATTTTCCGTATTCAAACTCCTCAATGTCACCGACAACCGTAACACCTTCATTCTTTAAAACTTTTAACAGTTCTTCTAGATTTTCTACCCTAAAGTTCATCATGAAAGATGATTTGCTAGGCTCATAATACTTGGTGTTTTCGTTCATTGGGCTCCATTGGGTAGAGCAGTCATTACCATTTTCGTCTTTCCACCAAAATGTACACCCATATTTATCGGTATTCAGCCCCAAATGATTTTTGTACCAATCTTTGATTTGATCAGGGTTTTTAGTTTTATAAAAGAAACCACCCAAGCCTGTAACTCTTTTTTTCATTCTCTTAGTCTTAATAGGTTTGAGGTTCTATTTCTTTTTTATGTTTTTCTCATAGAGATTTACCCAATCATCAACAGTCATTTTTGTGCAAAGTTCTTTGATTAACTCGTATGGAATATCGTCCATTTTTTTAAAGCGGATGCAACTCTTGCCCATATCAAGTTTGCGTTTAGAATGTTTGGGATACTCGCTCACAAACCAATTGTATAAATTTTTATCGGCATATATGCCGGAGTGGTAAAGAGCGACATAGTTTTTTTGCGAGGCAAGATTGATAAACGGTAAGGGTAATTTAGGGTTACAGTGATAACCATCTGGGTAGATCGAATGAGGCACCACATACCCCAACATACCATAGCTCATTTGTTCTTCGAAACCACTTGGTAATTTATCAAGAAAAATTTTTCTAATTCTTGAAATGATTTTCTGCCTTTCTTCGGGTAGCTGCTCTATATAATGTTCGGCCGAATTTGCTTTGTACTGCATCTTTATACGTGTTGATCGATGAGTATGGGGTTGCCGTCAGGGTCCTGTAAAATTAGACTAGCGGGCCCTGTGGTGTTTTCGTCGGCAGGGGTCTGTATTTCGATGTTCTTTGATTGGAGTTCTTTTTGAAGATCACGAACATCGGTAAAGTTTTTCAAGGTGTTGGCGTTATCGTCCCAACCAGGATTAAAGGTGAGAATGTTTTTTTCGAACATGCCTTGAAAAAGTCCGATAGTAGAATTTCCATTTTTTAAGATAAGCCAATTTTGCTCCAGTTCCCCAGCGAAAACGGTGAATCCTAAATTTTCATAAAAAGTTTTAGAGGCTTTGATGTCTTTTACATTTAAGCTTACTGAAAAATTTCCGAGTTGCATGGCTGTTGTTTTTTGATGAACTTTTGTTTCTACGAAAAACACTCAAATTGATATCTAGCTTTTCAGAGTACTTAAAGTTAGCAAAATTTCGCTTTCACTTTGTCAACGATAGTTTGCGCCAATTTTTCTAAACTTTCGACCGTCCATCCCGCTACATGTGGCGATAAGATAACATTTTGAGCTTGCACCAGGTATTGAAAAGCTTCCGGTAGATTATTATCCTTGTCTTTGAACATATTCTCAAATGAATTTTTTTCGTATTCGAGTACATCGAGACCGGCACCCAAAATCTTGCCTGATTTTAATGCAGCTACTAAGTCTTCGGTAATTACACATTTACCTCGGGCTGTATTCAATAACCAAAATGGGTGATGAAATTTTTCTGTAAATTCGGTATTGATCATACCTATGGTGCTTTCCGTTTGCGGAACGTGCAGACTTATTATTTGGCTACGTTGTTGTAATTCAAGAATGCCCACCTGTCTCGCATTTTCGTCACCTACACCACCAACAATATCATAGCAAATAACATCTTCGACATCGAAACCTTTCAGTTTTTTGGCAAAAGCCTTGCCCATATTACCATAGCCAATAATACCAACGGTCTTACCCTCTAGTTCTACACCTCTATTGCCTTCACGATCCCAAACACCGGATCGTACTTCTCGATCGGCTTTGTTCAAATTATTGAAGAGCGAGAGCAACATGCCCAAGGCGTGCTCCCCTACGGCATTTCTATTGCCTTCTGGGGCTGCGGCCAAGTAAATATCATTGGCTTCGGCATACTGCACGTCAATATTTTCTAGCCCTGCACCGAGCCTTCCTATAAATTTGAGCTTGCTTGCTTTCTGAACAAATTGACTATCGATGGTGAATCGGCTGCGTATGATAAGTCCGTCATATTCATGAATTTTAGCTTCAATAGCTTCTTTGGATGAAGTATAGTCTTCATGATTTTCAAAACCAAGTTCTGTGAATTGTTCAATTAGTAGTGGGTGATTTACGTCAACATGTAGTATTTTCATCAATCGCTGGTTTGTGGAGATTTGACCATTTCGTCTAACTTTTCTACGAATGACAATCTCTTATTTGGTATAAATTATAAGGGCAAAAATTTGAGATGTTATCATTTTAGATTCCTAAAACTACTTTCGCAATCCAAAAATAAATCAAGATACCGAAAATGTCATTACTTGTAGTAATGAACGGGCCGGTAGCAATTGCGGGGTCTATGCCTCGCTTATGTAAAAATAAAGGTATAAATGTGCCAATAAAACCAGCTACCAAGATAACAGCAACCAGGGAAATGGAAATGGCAAGGGCTGTCAAAAAATCGCCTTTCCAAAACCAAGTGAATAAAAGTAAAATAACAGCAAGAATAACTCCGTTCAACAGAGCCAAAAGCATTTCTTTAATTAATCTGCTACCTACGCTGCCTTTTAGATCATCATTTGCTAAACCTTGTACGATAATTGCACTTGATTGCACACCAACGTTGCCTGCCATAGCAGCGATTAAGGGAGTAAAGAAAAAGAGAATCGCATGTTTACTGATCATCTCTTCAAAACCGCCCATTATGGCGGCGGCACCTACACCGCCTATCAGACCCAAAAAGAGCCAAGGTAATCGGGCACGGGTCAGCTGCCAAATACTGTCATCTGCCTCGACATCTTGAGATATACCTGCAGCCATTTGGTAATCTTTATCGGCCTCTTCACGAATTACATCTACGATATCGTCGATAGTAATACGGCCAACCAATCGGCCGATTTCATCGACCACCGGAATAGCTTCTAAATCGTATTTTGACATTATTTTAGCCACTTCTTCGGGTTTCTCGTTCACATTTACCGAATCTACTTTTGGTATATAGACATCGGCAATATGTGTTCTGGTAGAGGTGGTCAATAAATCTTTTAATGAAAGCCGGCCTATCAGTTTATCCTCTTTGTCGACTACGTAAATAGAGTGCACGCGCGTGACATTTTCGGCTTGGGACCGCATCTCTTTAACACATTTCAAAACATCCCAATTCTCCCTCACCTTTACCAGTTCTTTGGCCATAAGGCCACCGGCAGAGTTCTCATCGTAACGTAATAGATCAACGATGTCTTTGGCATGGTCACGGTCTTCTATTTCAGAGATTACTTCTTGAACAATGTCGTTCGGAAGTTCTCCAATAATATCGGCGGCATCATCGGTATCAAGTTCGTCGAGCTCTTCGGCAATTTCTTTGGCCGAGAGGTTGTTGAGAATTGATTCCCTTACATCTTCATCAAGTTCGGTAAGTACATCTGAAGTTTTGTCGCTTTCGAGAAGTTTGATCAGGTAGGTTGCCTCATCTTCATTAAGCTCATTGATGATTTCAGCAACATCGGCATAGTGCACATCATCCATCAAAGACACCAGCTCGGTATTTCTTTGGCTTTCGATGAGCTGCTCTATTTCAGCAACCAGTTCGTCTGTGAGCTTAAAGGGTGTCATTGTTTCCGCGGGGTTTAATGATGACCGCGGCAAATCTAAAGAAAAAGCTTTAAAGGGCTGTCAAGATTACGGTTTCTTAGTGCTCTAAATGAGTTTATTGATGTTCTTTTAAATCTGATTCTATTTTTTTTGTCAAATTGATAAAGTCTGGTACGCTAAGTTGCTCCGGTCTTTTGTCAAAAACCTCTTCACTTCGTAATTCTTCAGAAAGTTCAAAGGTCTTCAAGCTGTTACGAATGGTCTTTCTTCTCTGGTTGAAAGCTGATTTAACGACTTTAAAGAAAAGCTTCTCGTCACATTCCAACTCGAAATTTGGTTTTCGAACCAGCCTTAGCACCCCAGATTGTACTTTTGGCGGAGGATCGAAAACTTGAGCGGGTACGGTAAAAAGATATTCGGCATCGTAAAATGCTTGTACGAGCACCGATAGAATACCGTAGGTTTTGTTGCCCTCTTTTTCACAGATACGTTGTGCTACCTCTTTTTGGAACATTCCCGAAAATTCGGGAACTTGACTTTTTATCTCAAGCATTTTAAAAACAATTTGAGAAGAAATGTTATAAGGAAAATTTCCTGTTATGGCGAACTGTTCTTTGCCAAAAAGAGTGTTGAGGTCATAATTCAAAAAATCAGCTTCGACCACCTCTAAAGTTGCTTTTCCTTTTAAAACTTGAGGATGCTCTAGCGGAAAACTATGATTGAGATATATAATCGAATCTGCATCAAGGTCCATGGCGACCAAACGAATCTCCTCTGAAAGTAAATATTTGGTAAGCACTCCGGTTCCAGGGCCTATTTCAATTACATTGGTATAGCCCTTTAGTGAAAGGGTTTCTGCAATTTGACGCGCAATAGACTCATCTTTAAGAAAGTGTTGGCCTAGGTGCTTCTTTGCTTTTACAGGTCCTCTTTCTTTTGAAGGTCGGTCGTATTTAGGTTTTCCACGTTTTTTCTTTTTCGACATAGGGGAAATTTAAGGCTATTTGGCCACATAGACCCAAGCTTGCTTACCTGATTTTAATGGCACTTGAATTCGCGAATATTCAGACCCTTCATAAATATCGGCTTGTAACAATTCATCATCAGAAAGTTGAAAGGCCACGCCACCTATTTTTGAATGCTGGTTTTCTGTTTTGACTATAACCGGGTATTGCCCATAGGCTTTTTGCAACGATAGTTCAAAGCCCAAAAGTTCATCGGTTTCTCCTTCTAGTATTCTTCCGAACAATTGCTCTTGAATATCGATTTGTCTTAGTGTTCCGTAACTGAATATATAAGGCATTAGTACTCACTTATGACTTTGAGTTCGGTGCGAAAAGACACAAATTTATTAGGAAACCGTTTTTGTGCCTCATTACGTAATCTATCTGCATCGTCTTTATAATACTTATTTAAAGTTTCTTTGTCAACCGTAGTGTATTGCACGGAATAGGTGATGCCCCCCATTTCTTCTTCAACTATAACTTGGGTCAGTTTGGCACTTAAGAATTTTCCCGTTGCCAAAACTTCGGGTATATGTTCTTTACGCATCCATTGAAGCCATTGTTCATGTACGGCTTCTTCGATATTAGTAGTTATATTATATATGTACATTGGTTTTGGTTTGATTAGGATTTTAAAATTGTAATTAAAATTTAATTAATTGCATCACCCCTAAGCCTTCTAAAGTGCTTTCTAGCCTGAGGTGAATAGTAACTGTCTTGATAGTTCAATATGATTTTTTCGTAGTGAGACTTGGCTTTTTCAGGTTGGTCAAGAACGTTTCTATAGAGCTCTCCCAAGGCAAAATGGGCATCATCGGCTAGAATTCCGTTATTGTAAAATTCAATTATTTTTTTGTAATTGAACTCTGCCGCGGTATAGTCTTTTTGGTTTTCTAAAAGTTCCCCTTGCTTCAATAGGGCCTCGTCTTCAATTTTTTCACCTTTATGGTTTTCTAAAATCTCATTAAGTTCGGTTATGGCCTCATTGGTCTTATTCTGATAAGCTAAAAGGTCGGCACGGGCGTACCTCTTCAATGCGGTTTGTGTAGAATCTTCTAACGAATTATCTGAAATCAATAAACTAAGTTGCATGGCATCATTGGCTATGAGCTGAGAGGTAGAGCTTCGCAATACTTTGAGTTGGGTAAGTGCCCAATCAAAATCACCTTTGTAAAAACTGGTCTGTGCTACCTTGAAACGGGCGTTTTGCCCTAGAACATCGTTCTTTAGGTTTTTCTGAATCTGTGAAAAATAAATAAGGGCTTCATTGAATTTTTGATCATATACTAAAATATCGCCCAAGGCCAACTTGATAAATGCTGTGCCTCTTGCGTTCAACGGAAGCTCAAGGCACTTTTTGAGTATGTCTACCGACTGTGTAGGGTCATTTTTTCTGAATGTTAGAAAATTGGAGTACGCTACCTGCAATTGAAGCGTCTGGTTTCGATACCCATAAATGTTCATTAAATCATTAAACTCTTTCTCGATTTCAACAATATTTTTATCATCTATGCTTAGAAGCTTGATGTCAATAAGATTTAATCTTGCGTTCAGTTTTGTAATGTCATCATTACTATTCTCTGAAATATACTCGAATATCTCTTGTGCTGTTTCTATGTCATTATCCTCCAATGTAACTTCGCCAAGACTTTCTAGGCGCTGCACAGTGCTACCATCCATACGCTTATAAATGGCTTTTTCTTGTCGAAAAGCACTCCCATATTGTTTTTGCTGAACAAAGAGCCAACTGAGCAGTTCGTTCCAAAGTATATTGGGGTTCTTTTGGGCGTTTTGTAATAATATTTTTTTTAACAGGATGTTGTTCTCGCTTTCAGCATCCGAAGAAATAAAAGCATCGATATTGCGAAGCACATTAGATTTTGAGGTTCTACCCTCGCTGATCAGTCTGAGATACGACTCGTACATCTTTTCAACATTGCCTTGTTCGCCGTAAACCCGGGCCATTTGGTAGTTGTAGTCTAATTTTGGGTTGAGTTCCATAGACCTCGAGTAGGCCTGTAAAGCCCAGTTAAGTAAGGCGTATTTTTGAAAACGGAAGCCGATACCATAACCAAAATTGGGGTTTTCGTCTATCTTTGAAATTGCCTTATTGTAATATTTTTCAGCTTTCTGAGGTTCGTTTTTTAGAGTGTGATTAAAACCTAGCTCAATAAATAGAGTAGGGTATACGTTACCTTCTTCAATTTTCTCTAAAAGAAATTTTTCGGCTTCGTCGTAACGCTCTAATTGTTGGTAGGTGGCGATAAGACCTTCTGCGTAATCGGTCCGCCTCGGATTTTTATCGACCAATTTTTCGTAGTAGACTACGGCTTTTTCAAAATCACCATCATTAAAATACTGCTTCGCCAAAAAATCTTCTTGTGCGTAGCTAACTATACAAAATAGCAAAACAATGATGAACGAAAGTTGCTTCATTAGTATGAAATATAGCAAATTTACGGTAGCCCCGAGAAAAAAGCTGTTAAGGGGTATATAATTTAGTTTGAGATGTTGTAACCAAGAACGTTCGCTTTTAGTGTGTATAAATTGGGTAACCCGAATACGATGGATGGAAATGTAGAAGATTACCTAAGCATATTTTTAAGAGTAGAAGTTACTGAGGCCGAGATGTAAGCTAAAAACCCGAATCGCAGAACCTTTAAATTACCCAGCGATTCGGGTCCGTTAGTTTTTTAGTCTATGATATCGAAACCACAATAAGGGACCAACACTTCAGGAATTTTTATACCCTCTGCCGTTTGGTAGTTCTCCAATATTCCCGCGAGAACCCGTGGAAGGGCCAACGAACTTCCATTAAGGGTATGGGCCAATTGGCTCTTGCCGTTTTCATCTTTGTAGCGAAGTTTTAATCTATTGGCTTGATAGGTCTCAAAATTAGAAGCGGAACTGATTTCTAACCAGCGGTCTTGTGCTGTTGAGAACACCTCAAAATCGTAGGTTAGGGCTGCGGTAAAGCCCAGATCACCCCCGCATAGCCGAAGTATGCGATAAGGTAATTTTAGTTCTCGTAGAATATTCTTTATATGCTCGACCATGCTGTCTAAAGCCTCATATGATTTTGAAGGATGCTCAACACGTACAATCTCTACCTTATCGAACTGGTGAAGCCTGTTCAGGCCACGAACATGCGCCCCATAACTACCGGCCTCTCTTCTGAAACAAGGGGTGTAGGCTGTATATCTTATCGGGAAATCACCCTCAGAAACGATTTCATTACGTAGAATATTGGTTACCGGAACCTCTCCTGTGGGGATCAAATACAGATCGTCTTCGGTTACATGGTACATTTGCCCCTCTTTGTCGGGCAGCTGACCTGTGCCGTAGCCAGATAGCTCATTGACCAAATGTGGTACTTGCATTTCGGTATAACCTGCTTCAGTGTTTTTATCCAAAAAATATGAGATAAGGGCCCGTTGCAGACGAGCGCCTTTGCCTTTGTAGACGGGAAAACCCGCGCCGGTTATCTTTACCCCGAGCTCGAAATCGATGATATCATATTTCTTGGCAAGTTCCCAATGGGGTAAAGCATCGGTGGCCAAGGTAGGAATTTCACCTTCATTATAAATCTCTTCGTTGTCATCTTCAGAGTTTCCCGCAGGTACAGAATCGTGAGGGGCATTGGGTATCTGATACAACATGGCCTGTAGCTCTTCAGCAACAGAATTCAGTTGTTCGCTCAAGTTTTTTGATTCTTCCTTTAGAGTACCGGTTTTCTCTTTTAATTCGTTGGCTTCCTGAGGTTTTCCGCTTTTGAAAAGCATGCCTATTTCTTTAGATAGCTTATTGCTTTCTGCTAAAATATTATCAAGTTGTGTTTGTGTTGCCCGCCTTTTTTCATCCAGCTCTAAAACACCATTCACCAAGGGCGATGCATCAATATTCCTTTTTGTCAAGGCGTTGATGATTTCATCCTTTTTTTCTCGAATGGTCTGTAATTGTAACATGTGTATTCGGTTTTGATGGCAAATTTAAGTTTTCTTAGGTTTAAAATGGATACTTTTAGAGCCTATATTATAAAACAGAATTAGAATGATTTTTGAACATTTTGCAATTAATGTAGCCGATGTCGACGCTGTAGTAGAGTGGTATACGACAAATCTTAAAGTGCAGGTGGCTAGCGCTCAACAAGAACCTCCGTTTATGACATTTTTGGCCGATTCCGCAGGGCGTGTTTTTGTAGAACTATATCACAGGCCAGACGAAGCTATCACCGATTTTACAAAACAACATTTTCTGACCTTTCATTTGGCGATGGTTTCTGAAAATGCCGAAGCAGACAAAATGCGACTTATAGATGTAGGTGCCTCTTTTGTAGAAGAGGTGAAGAAACAAGACGGAAGCCATCTTGTAATGTTGCGTGATCCATGGGGAATGCCTTTGCAACTCTGCCAGAGAACCGATAAGTTTTAGAAAATATTAGTTTGGTATAGGAAAGCTAATCGCTGCCTTTGCTGGGTAAAATCCATTCGTTATGCCAGAAGTAATTCCATTCGGCATTGGCCAGATCAACGGTGGGGTCGATAAAGGCGCGATATGCTTTGCCATTAACGCTAACTTTTGAGTTTAGTGCATAAACTGAAATATTTTCACCTTTTTCTGCGTGTTCTTTTTTAAGTCTTTGAGCGAACTGCCAGATAAAATCTGGATAAGAAGCTATTCTTCTCTTTTGTTTTTTCGAAAGGTATTGGTCTAAATCGGCAATTTTTGATTCGTGCGTGTCTTGATTTACAATTTTAAATTTAATAGTGCCGCCACGACTTCTAAGCATCATGCGCCAGCTTAGACGATGGCCTTCTTCGGTCCAGAGTACCTCGTCTTTTATAAAATGATGCCGAACAGGAAGCAGAAATTGAATGATAAAATAGGTGCTGGCAATGGCGTAAATGAATGGCTGGTTGATCGGTACTTCGGTCTTGTTAATTTGGTAGGGAGGCTTCCGTTTGAAGAAAATCTTTCGAATAGTTTCCGGCTCAAAAAAGAATACCGTAAAAGCCAATGATAGATATGGAAATATTCCTATTTGAAAAATGATCGAATTGAAAAGATGAAAGAAAATTGAAGCGAAAAAAGCAATTTTTCGAGTGGGCTTAAAAAGTAGGGCCGGTACAATCAGTAAATCGAATAGAATACCGAAGACCCCAATAATCTTATGAATCCATGGTTCTTGAAGAAAAGCGCCGACAAATGGATAATTGGCTTTGCCCTGCATGAGTATTTTGATGATACCGAAATCGAGCCAATCAGCATAAATTTTGGCGACCGAGGCGTATACATAAACAATTAACAACTGTAATATAACGACCCATTTTACATAAGAATGCATACTATCTTCCCTTAGAGAGGGGTTGTGCCGAACATCTAGCGAATGGCTTCTATGTGCCGGAAAAAAACACATGAAGCCAGAAATTAATATCAGAAGATAGTAATGATTGTTATATGATGTTTTTTGCATCAGGTAAACCGATGCCCACAATATGGTAAAAGAAATAATGCTAAGTCGATATTTATAACCTAACGCGATACATATGCCAAGGGTGCCCATGACAAAAAAATAGAAATACATACCATAACCGGGAAGTGGCTGTAGCCAATCAAAACCGATAAAATTGAATGTAAAAAGGGGCTCTACAAGAGTTCGCCTTACCCAACCGGTAAGAATGGCACCATAACATTCTAAAGCGACCAAAACACCAAAAAATATACGGAATATAATTAAGGGCGAATTGTCGATTTTAGTAAAGAGAAACCGCTTCATATGTGATTAAAAGTGCTTTCTCAAAGGTATCAAGATTTTAAGAGAGGGTGTAAGTTTTTTTAGATTTATGCGTTGTACATAACTTTTTGAACAAATCTAGGTTGAAAGAAGTTTCAGAGAAGTTTCCTTGTCTTTTTGCAGCTGTAGTTTCAGTTCTTCTACAGAATCAAACTTATGCTCATCACGAATTCGATGAAGTATTTCAATTTGAATTTTCTTTCCGTATAAATCTTGGTCGAAGTCGAAGAAATTGATTTCGGTACTTTTTTCTTTTCCAGCTACGGTCGGATTATAGCCGATGTTCATCATGCCATGTACCGTATCGCCCAGTAATAAGCTTTTAACTACATATACTCCATTTTTAGGTACAAGCTTATAGTTTTCTTCAATGTGAAGGTTTGCCGTCGGAAAATTAAGTTTTCTGCCAAGTCCCTTTCCTTTTTTAATGGTACCGGTAAGCATGTAAGAATAGCCTAAATAAGAATTGGCCGTAGTAATGTCACCATCTTCGAGCGCTTTTCTAATTTTGGTAGAACTAACGGATACTTCTTCAACTTCCTGTGCCGGTATTTCCTCTACTTCAAAATCTAAGGTATTGCCAAAGGCTTTTAAATCGGTGATGTTTGCATTTCTATTTCTGCCGAACCGATGGTCATATCCAATAATAATCTTTTTGGTTTTTAAATCGTTGACCAAAATGTCTCGAACAAACTCGGTGGCCGTCAAGCGTGAGAACTCTCTTGTAAAAGGGTGTATGATAAGTTGGTCAAGACCAAGGTTCTTGAGAATTTGCGTTTTCTCATCTATAGTGTTGAGAAGTTTAATATCTGTGTCTTTCTGCAATACCATTCTCGGATGCGGAAAAAAGGTAAGCACCGTTGATTTTAAATTCAGTGTGGCAGCATTTTTGATAAGTCTTTCGAGTATTTTACGGTGCCCAATATGCACACCGTCAAAAGTACCTATAGTGATTGCCGTGGGATGCGGTTCATCGTATTTGGAAAGGCTTTGGACTGTTACCACGTACTAAAAATAATAAAAAGGCTTATATTTGAGATTGCGTTAAAACCCCTGAATGGTTACAAAATTACGTCTTGTTTTTTCAATTACCATAGTATTTTTCTCCTTTTACGCTTCAGGGCAAGGTAAATACTGGGAAAAACTTTCAGCGCAAAGCAATTTGGGCAAAAAAGCCCTTAAAGAAGTAAAGGTCGAGAAAGGTCAAGTCTTCTCATTTCAAGAAAAACTTTTCAAGCAAGACCTACATTCTATTTCAACCTCTAAAGGGTCTTCTAAAATAGTTTATGTTCCAGATGAGACGGGTAAATCGATAGCATATAAAATTCACGAATCGTCTGTACTTTCGAGTGAACTATCCCGAAAATATCCTGAGATAAAATCTTATAAAGGGTACTCGCTCAACAACCGTAAAGATAAGATTAGACTTAGTATTTCCCATAAAGATGTACAGGCGATGGTTGTACATAGTGATGGTAGTCCGAATAGTTTTTTGCAAAAAACGGGAGATAATCGATATGTATTTTACTCAAGAACTGAGAAAGACAGTGAAGATATCGACTTTGTATGTGCGACTCAAGAAAAAGTTGCCCTGAATTCGTCAAACATCTCTGCCAAACCCGTGAATGATCAAATGCTACGAAAGTATCGTGTGGCCATTTCAGCGACCGCCGAATATACCCAGCATCATGGAGGCACTGTAGCCGATGCTTTGGCAGCTATCAACTCGACTTTAACAAGAGTGAACGAAGTTTTTGAAACAGATTTGGCAGTTACTTTAGAATTGGTGCCAGATAATGACGATGTTATTTATACCAATGCGGCAACGGACCCTTATACAGGTAGTTTAGGTGCTTTGGGTAATCAGGCGCAAAGAACTTTAGATGAAGAAATAGGTGTTTCTAACTATGACTTGGGTCACGTATTACATAAGGGTGAAAATGGGGGTAATGCTGGTTTTATAGGTGGTATTTGCGTAAATGGTCAAAAAGGGAGTGCCTATTCTTCAGGCCAACAGCCTGAAGGCGATGTTTATGATCTTGATTTTGTAGCTCATGAAATGGGGCATCAATTGGGCGCCAACCACACATGGTCACATGAACTAGAAGGCACGTTGGTTCAAGTTGAACCCGGAAGCGGCTCTACCATAATGGGCTATGCGGGCATTACTGAAAGTGATAATGTGCTGCCTAATGGTGATGATTATTTTCACTATGTAAGTATTGAACAGATTATTACGAATCTAAAGTCTAAAAGCTGCGGAGAGTTATTATCATTGTCGAATAACCCACCGGTAGTTGAAGCTGTAGAAGATTATATTATTCCAAAATCTACGGCATTTGTACTTGCTGGTGTAGCAACTGATCCAGATGAGGAAGATGTGTTGACATACACTTGGGAGCAGATTGATAACGGAGTGGTTACAAGCGCGACCTTCGGCCCGACCAACCCTAGTGGAGCTAACTTTAGGTCTCGGCCTCCGAGTACAGATGGTACGCGATACTTTCCATTATTGTCAAGGGTGCTGAATGGAAACCTGACGCAATCGGGTCCAACACAGGGTTCTGCCTGGGAAACGGTATCAGATGTAGAACGTGAACTGAATTTTGCCCTAACGGTAAGAGATAATGCCGAGAGCGGTGGTCAAGTTGTGTCTGAATTGGTCAATATTCTGGTGACAAATAATAGCGGTCCGTTCTCAGTGACCTCACAGGCATCGGCTACAACATTGGTTGCCGGAGATGTAGAAACCATTGAGTGGAATGTTTCAAACACCAACGTGTCACCTATAAATACTGAATTGGTAGATATCTTGCTTTCCAATGACGGAGGGGCTTCTTTTAGTACGGTTTTAGCTTCAGGGGTAGAAAACGATGGTTCACATGATATTGTAGTTCCGGCGTTGCCCACGAGTGAGGCCAGAATTATGATTAGGCCCGTTGATAATATTTATTATGCCGTAAATTCTTCCGATTTCTCTATTGAAGTTTCAGAAATAGTTTTGAATTTTTCCAATTTAGAATTTGATGTATGCCACTTTGCCGATTTAACTATTCCTTTCGATTATGAGACTTACCTCGGTTTTAGTGAAGAAGTAGTGTTAACTGCGGAAGACGTGCCGGAAAATCTAATGGTAACGATAGTTCCTGATACAGTAATTACCGGTGACGCCAATATCGAAGTGCGATTTGAAAATACCGAAAATGTACCTGAGGGCAGTTACCCTATTCGAATTGTGGCGACTTCGACCAGTATTGTCAGAGATGTGACCTTAACACTGAATGTATTCGACACCGATTACCCTGAAGTGGTGATGACAACACCTAAAAACGGATTGGTCGATGCCTCGGTCAAGACATTGTTGCAGTGGGAAGATAACCCATCACACAGTTCGTACGAGGTTCAAATTGCGACCGACGTTGGTTTCTCCAATATTGTAGAGGAGGCAACGGTAAAGGGTATTTCATTTACGCCGACCGACCTTCAAAACCAAACAACTTACTATTGGAGGGTTAAACCGCAGAACATTTGTGGTGAGGGAAGTTTTAATCCTTCCTTTAATTTCACTACGGTACAGGTAAGTTGCGATACTAAAGATGGTGGGGAGTTGCCAAATACCATATCCGCCTTGGGAACACCCAGAATAACCTCCAAGATTTCATTTTTCGAAGATTTACCTGTTTCCGATATAAATGTAAATCTAAATATCGAACATAGTTTTTTGGCAGATTTGGTTGTTCGCCTTACTTCACCCCAAGGTACTTCGGTAACCCTTGTTTCTAATTCTTGCGGTGATTTGCAAAATATCGATGCTACTTTCGATGATGATGGTGATGCTTTCGAATGCGGTGAAAATGCTGATACGGCCATAACCGGTACAGTAAAACCTCTGGGAGCACTTAGCTCTTTTAATGGAGAATCGATTTTCGGGGAATGGATTTTAGAAGTTTCAGATAATGCCACATCAGATGGCGGTATTTTAGTTGATTTTTCTATGGATGTGTGCATAGAGGGCGAGTTTAGACCAGATGTAGATAAAGACGGGGTTTTTGATGATGGCGATGATTTATGTCTCGGCACTCCTGAAGGTGCAAAAGTTGATACCTCGGGCTGTCAGGTATTCCGGTTTCCAACTGATAATTTTTCAGTTTCGGTACAAAGCGAATCTTGTAGAAATAATGATGACGGACTTATTATAATTGAGCCCATACTTAATTTAGACTACAGTGTAACGGTAACGAGTAATGTAAGTATAACCGATACCTTTACCGATAGTTTTTCTTTAGAGGGGCTAAGTTCTGGTACCTACGAATTCTGTATTTCGAGTTCCGGTGAAATTGATTACGAACCTTACTGTTTCGAAGTAGTAGTTGTGCAGCCCGAAGCCTTGGGAGTAACTTCGAAGATTGTTGATGATGGAGAGCAACTGTCGGTTACTTTGAGGGGATCTGACCTATATAATATTGAGTTCAACGGGCAGTTGTTTCAAACCGATAAATCAGAAGTTACATTGAAACTTAACAGTGGCAAAAATACGTTAGCGGTATCGACTCTTAAGTCTTGTCAAGGGGTTTTTGAAGATGAGTTTTTTATAAGTAGCTCACCCAAGATATTCCCAAATCCATTTAGGGCCCATACCAAAGTGTTATTGGCCGAAGCTGAAGAGAATGTTGATGTCAGTATCTTTGCGAGTAATGGTCAATTACTTAAATCAAGTAATTATAAGCCGAACGGTAGAGCGTTAGATTTAGATTTCACCGGTTTGCCCCAAGGTATTTATATAGTTAAGTTAAACGGTAGTTCGGTACAAGAAACGATTAAAGTGGTTAAGCAATGAGAATAGTTGTCTTGTTTATTTTAGGATTGCTGTTGGTCGGCGGGTGTAAAAAAGACCCACCTAAAGCACCTGAAGTGGCTACCCTAATTGCGCCTGCCAGAAATTCTGAATGTACACCTGTACAAAGTACGAATGGCACTAGTAGCGTGGTTCGTTTTAATTGGATGACCTCCGACCACACCGAAACATATGAACTTAGGGTTACGAATCTTGAAACAGGCACCGTTCAGACTAAAACTACCAGTGGCACTGTCGAGACTTTGTCATTAAGTAAGGGTATGCCTTTTTCTTGGACAGTTGTGTCACGAAACTCAAAAACAGATAATGCACCAAGTAGTGAATCGTGGTCTTTTTATAACCCTGGTACACAAACTTCTTATGCCCCTTTTCCTGCAGAAATAATTACACCAAAACCAGGTTCAACTATTTTCAGGGATATCAATAATGAGATTACCTTAAATTGGTCTGCAGCCGATCTTGATGATGATATTTTAAAGTACGATGTGTATCTCTCGGAAGAAAACCCTCCGGATGAAAAAATTGTTACTTTAAACAGTGATATAAGCTCTAGAAATATAACGGTTGATGCTGATGCGGTATATTACTGGAAAGTGGTTACTACAGACCTCGAGGGAAATACTTCAGATTCGGGAGTAGTTGATTTTAGGTGCCATTAAAGGTATTCATGGTGTTTTTAACCCCTGCAAAAATAAAAGACTTTATTAATTCGCCCGATTTTTCAAGTCGTTCGGAAAGTATTTTTCTTTCTTCTTCACTCCATTCTCCCAATACATACTCTACCTGTCTCCCTTTTCCGAAATCAGCCCCGACACCAAAACGAAATCTGTTGTAGTTGGTGTTTTGTAATACATTTTGAATGTCTTTCAAACCATTGTGGCCACCGGCACTGCCTTTGGTCTTTAGACGAATGGTGCCAAAGGTAAGGTTGATATCATCGGTTACGACCAGAATATTTTCAAGAGGTATATTTTCTTTATCCATCCAATATTTCAAAGCCTTGCCGCTAAGATTCATATAAGTAGATGGTTTTAGGCAAAGAGCACTTTTTCCTTTGTATTTAAAGGTAGCGACATCGCCTAATTTTTGGGTCTCAAAAGTAAAGGATTCCTTTTCGGCCAATGCATCCAATATTTTGAAACCGATGTTATGGCGCGTTTCGCTATATTTTTCGCCTATATTTCCTAAGCCTACGATTAAAAACTTTTTCATGTTATCGCTTTCCTCTAAAATTGGTTTGTTGGGTTGAAGTATCGATTTTATAAACTTAAACATCCAAATAAGGTTTGTATAAAAATACAAAAGCATCCCAATGTAACATCGGGATGCTTAGTAAACGGTTCGGTAGAAATTTATTCTTGGCTTTCTCCGCCTTCGCTTGCTGCTTCTGGAGCATCTCCTCCTTCAGCTGTAACTTCTCCTTCTTCTCCTTCTTCATCCTCATCATCAACAACTACTGCTGCACGTTGAGTTTTAACCTGTACAACTACTGTTGTATCTGGGTGAAGAATTTCAAAATCATCATTAAGCAAAGATTCTACAGTGATATTATCACCGATTTTCAATTTAGAAATATCGATGTCAAAGAAATCCGGTAATTTGTCAGGTAAAGCTTTGATAGCAAGTTTTCTTTTTCTGAACAATAGACGCCCACCGTTTCTAACTCCAGGAGAATTACCTTGAAGGCGAACAGGAATGTTCAACGTTACCTCTTTGTCATCGAACAATTGATAAAAGTCGATGTGCAAAATGTTGTCAGTAACAGGGTGAAACTGAATGTCTTGCATGATGGCTCTGATTTTAGTGCCACCCAGGTCAATTTTCGCAGTATGCGCTGCTGGGGTATACACTAAATCTCTGAACGATAGTTCATCTGCTGAAAAGTGCAATGGTTTCTCCCCTCCGTAAACTACGCAAGGAACCTTTCCAGCATTACGTAGGGCCTTCGTTGCCTTCTTGCCCACGCTTTCTCTTTCTGATCCTTTAATTTTAATTGACTTCATTATATAGTTTAATAATTAATACTCTTTATTTAGATGCCTCTTTTCTACATCAAGAATTTAGAAGCAATCGATGTGTTGTGGTGTACCCGATGCATAACGTCTGCAAAGAGGTTGGCACAAGACAGTACTTTCACCTTGTCACAATCTTTCTTGGTCGGTATCGAATCCGTGATAATCAATTCTGACAATTGTGAATTTTCGATTTTCTCATATGCTTGACCAGATAACAGACCATGTGTGGTAATAGCTCTTACGCTTAGCGCGCCACGTTCCATCATCAAATCTGCAGCTTTGGCGAGTGTGCCCGCCGTATCGACCATATCATCGACCAAAACTACATTCTTGCCCTGTACATCTCCGATAAGCTCCATATGCGAGATAACGTTCGCTTTGGCCCTTTGCTTATAACAGATAACAACATCGCACCCCAGTGCTTTCGAATAGGCATAAGCTCTTTTAGAACCTCCCATATCAGGAGATGCAATAGTGAGGTTGTTCAAGTTCAGTTCTTTGAGATAGGGCAGAAATAGAGTTGAAGCGAACAGGTGGTCGACGGGTTTTTCGAAAAAACCTTGAATTTGATCCGCATGAAGATCCATCGTTATGATTCTAGTAGCACCTGCGGCCTCTAACATTTTTGCAATCAATTTTGCCGCGATAGGAACCCTGGGCTTGTCTTTTCTGTCTTGTCTTGCCCAGCCAAAATAGGGCATTACTGCTGTGATATGCCTTGCCGACGCCCGTTTGGCGGCGTCTAGCATCAACAACATTTCCATTAAATTTTCAGAACTCGGGTTGGTCGACCCGATAATAAAAATACGTGCCCCCCGTACAGATTCTTCAAATGACGGTTGAAACTCGCCGTCACTGTATCGAGAGAACTTTACCTTACCTAGATCAGTACCGTAAGATTTAGCAATTTTCTCTGCTAAAGCGGTGCTTTGGTTACAGGCAAAAATCTTGGGTTCGGGAACTTGGTATGGCATGTATAAGGTGTTGTGAACTAGTTTATTGACCACCCCAATTTCTTGGGAGGTGCAAATTTAGAAATTTATTTGTGTTGCTAAAGTATAAATGTTGTTATTTTTTAGGATGGAAATGAAAATATTTTATAGTTTTGCAGTCCTATTTTAGTTTGCTCGAGTGGCGGAACTGGTAGACGCGCTGGATTCAAAATCCAGTTCCTTTGGAGTGTGGGTTCGATTCCCACCTCGAGTACGTTAGAAGCACCTGTCAATTATTTGGCAGGTGCTTCTGTTTTTAGGTAATTAGGCCATCGCATACTTCTCCGTTAATTTATTATCAACAGTGGTTGCGAAGCGAAGGAGATAAAGAAGATAAGGTAATTTATATAAACTAAAAATCCCCAACTTGAAGAACAAGAAGGGGATTCAAGTGATCGCGGAAGGATTCGAACCTTCGACCGTCTGCTTAGAAGAAAGCGAAAAATAAATTTCATCTAGCACTATTTATTTTCTTATATATTGATAATCAATATTTTATGAATTTTAATTTTTCTTTGTTTTTCAGTTAAAGTACCTTTAGTAGGCAATTTGTTGTACCTATGTTGTACCACTTTTTTCAAATTTATGGCAAGTATAAAAATCGTTCTCAGAAAAAAAAGGCGTATCGATGGATCCTTTCCGATATACCTGCGTGTGACCAAGGATAGAAAAACAAAGTTTTTTAAAACCATATTCAATGCCTTTCCAGATGAGTGGGATGCCAACGCTGAAATATTCACAAAAAAGAACTCCAACTATATTCAAAAAAATAGACTGCTTTCTAATATTAAGGACAAAGCTTACCGAGTTTACTTAAATCTTAAGACGGAAAAGGAACGTTTCACCCTTTCCGACTTCGAACATGCGTTCAGGGTAAAATCAAATCCCAATGGAAACAATATCTTTTACTTCTGGGACGATTTGATATCCGAAATGTTGACCGCTGGAAGGACGGGTAGTGCCAGATGTCATAAAGACGCGTTTTCCACGCTCCAAAAATTTCATGGCAGTACAATATTGAATTTTGAAAACGTCAATTTAGCGTTTCTATCAAAGTTTGAAGGGTTTCTTCGTTTTCGTGGAGGTAGTGACGGCGGTATCAGTGTTCGAATGCGCTGTATACGAACAGTATTCAATATTGCGATTGAAAGGGACATTACTTCTGCCGACAATTACCCTTTTAAAAAGTATAAAATATCAAAGCTCAAAAGTAAGAGTGCCAAAAGGGCTTTGGAAATTGGAGAGGTCTACAAAATTCTGAACATGGACACCTCGAAGCATCCGGAATTGGTGGATAGCAGAAACTATTTCTTGTTCAGTTTCTATACTAGAGGGATGAATTTTGCAGATATAATGAAGTTGAAATGGAGTAATATTAAGGATGGTTTTATTCAATATACGCGTTCGAAAACCAAAGGAAATTTTAAAATAAAGATATTGTCTCCTGTTGAGGAAATATTGGATTATTATCGTGTACAGCCTACAGGAACAAGCTATGTTTTCCCTTTGCTTAAAAGTGACGACCTTACTCCTATTGAAATCGAACGGGCAAAAAAGCAAACACTTAAGATATTCAATATGAACCTTAAAGAAATCGCATGTCATTGCCAAATTGAAAAAACTCTAACTAGTTATGTAGCACGACATAGTTTTGCCAATTGCCTTAAACAAAAGGGAATAGCCACAGATATTATTAGTGAATCATTGGGACATCAAAATTTGGAAGTGACCCAAGCCTATCTAAAAGAATTGGATAGTTCGATATTGGACAAAGCTTCTGAGCTACTGTTACCCCCACAACCTACCTCCCATCCTCATTTACGAATTTGCTGACGTATAATGTTCGAATTATAAAAGTGTCTCATTAGGTTAACAAACGAGAATACTAGAAAGGGGACTGCCTAAAATAAACTTTTCCCTTCTTATAACCTTCCCTAAAACGACCATTTAAAGAACGTTATGTATCATTAGTTCGTCACTCTTTTTATTATGTACTTACTAATATATGTAATCACTCTGCTATTGGCCCATCAAATGCCTCTGGTTGTCTTTTTTTTCGTTCTTCAGTTCCAATGTCAGGGATACGAAAATTAATGCCTTGTATTTGTAATTTTTCATATTGCTTAAGCAATCGCTCTTGAAACGATTCCCAATCAATATTATTTTTTGCGGTCCATCCTTTTTCAGCGACTGCAAATAGCCTTGGGTAGGTCATATATTCCAAACGCTTTTGATTGTCTATAAATTCAGTCCAGATACCCGCCTCAACGCCTAAAATACGGGCGGCCATAATGTCGCTGAAAGTTTCCGGAATTGGGTTCCACTTATAAATGGCTTCCATTGAATTCGGGCCATTGTGCAACCCCTCCCAGTTGGCACCAGCTTCTTCCAGATTACTTGGATAATCTAAATAGAGAAAATCTACCGGGGATAAAATAATATCATAACCTTCCTTTGCGGCAGAATATAGGACTTCTGGATATTCCCCTCGCCACCATTGCAAGGTGGTACCCTTGTTTATGCCAAAATCCGAGGCTTCGTCCCAAGCTATTGGATTTAATCCAGACTCTACGATAAAATCGGCCATTCTACGGTCGAACCATCCTTCAAATTCACGTTGGTCCTTTAGCTTTAAACGCTTCATTTTGGCCAGCATTTCCGGTCGTCCCTCCCAATTATGGTGCCTTACTTCATCGCCTCCAAAATGGACATATCGGGTGTGGAAAAGGTCGGATAGGCGAAGGATTACGGTTTCTATCATTTTAACGGCATCTTCATTGGCAATATTAAGTGTATTGTTGCCTCCACTAAATTCAGGATAGGCTCTTTCGATGGCTCCGGAATGACCGGGAATATCCACTTCGGGAATTATCATGACATGTCTTTCATTTGCATATGCCGTAATCTCCCTGGCTTCCTTTTCCGTAATGTACATGGAGGGTCCATTAGGGTTCGTTCTATCTCCCAAAGACCCAATTTCAATAAGCTTGGGGTATTCCTTGATTTCAATTCGCCAACCGGTATCGTCGGTCAAATGGAGGTGTAACCGGTTCATTTTATGGGCGGCCATCTGATCGATCAGTTGTTTTATCGATTGAGGACCGAAAAAGTGCCGCGAAATGTCGATCAAAGCTCCTCGCCACTTAAACCTTGGTTCATCTGAAATGGTAGCTTGTTGAATTTTTAATTTTGAAGGGGAATCTTTTCCGTCCAAAACTGGAGCTAATTGCAAAATGGTTTGAAAAGCATAAAAATAACCAGATTCAGAAGATGCTTTTATGGTTATCCGATCCTCACCAATGTCAAGTTGATAAGCCTCATTGGCCAAAGAATCATCTTGAATTAATAATATCGAATTATTCTCTTTCGCTGAAGTTCCGGTATGACAAGACCATCTGGCTAGGCTTTGTAGCTCTTTGTTAAACCAATCGGTCGCTTTGCGTTGTTCTTTGCTGTGGAATACAACCTGCGTCAGGGAATCAAGAACAAAAAACCCTTCATAAGCCCGAACCGCGGAGGGTTGTGGAATAATGGAAAGGGTAGCATCTGCCTTTTCCTGACGTACTTCGGGGTTGCAAGCGGCTGTCAACAATGTAATTATGCCAAGGAAAAATATGTTCGCCGTGATTTGGCCTTTCATAGTACTTGCAATCATTTATCGTGAATTTTAAAAGTTTATGCCGGCAAATTTAGTTGGACAAGTATCGAATTGATTTCCAGAAAGAAAAAAAATACCTCCGAAGAAATCCCCATGGGTCATTTTTTATCCTTGAAAATTAAACTGAAAAGATATCCGAAGATGAAACATGAGGCTACCCCGAAGAATGCGTACATCAAAAAGTTGATTTCAGTAAAAACGCTGATGTACCATATCAACAATGCACTGACCACTAGACCTAACAAGGTGCCTGTTGCGTTAGCTTTTTTGGTCAACATACCTAGCAAGAACATGCCGCCCAATCCCCCGGTAAACAATCCAAGAAATTTATAGAATTCATCCCAAAGGGATTTAATATTTGAATTCGCCATCCATAATGCCAATAGCACTCCAAGTATTCCAGTAAGAACAGTCGCGATTCTCGCAATTTTCAATAATTCCCTATCCGCGGTCATTGGCTTGAAATGTTGATGAAAATCGTTGCAATAGGCAGTTGATACAGAATTCAGACTACTACTGATGCTCGACATAGCCGCTGAAAAAATTCCAGCTACCAATAAACCGGAAACCCCAACGGGCAATTCCCTAACAATATACCAGGGGAAAATAGAATCATTATTTGAAATTGCTGGAGATAATGCCTCGGGCATTTCCGAATAGAAAATAAACAACAGGGTTCCTAGACCAAAAAAGATGATTGTTGCCGGAAGGGTCAACACCGCATTGGTATAGAGGGTTTTTTGTGAATTCTTTACGCTCGAACTGGTCAAAAAACGCTGAACAATGGTTTGATCAGTACCTTGCGTAACCATGGCGGAAGCGAGCCCGCCGATAAAGACCACCCAAAATGTGGATTCGGTAAAATCAAAATCCATATTCATTATATTGAACTTATCTCTTTCTTGGGCGTAGGAGATCATATCACCGAGCGAAGTTTCGGTGTGCAACATGATCCAAACGACCGCTAGAATACTACCCCCTAAAAGCACGAGCACCTGCATGACATCCGTCCAAATGACCGCCTCTATACCTCCAAATGTGGTATAGAGAATACACAGTACCCCCATGATCAGAATACTGGTTTCCACTGGAATTCCCGTAACTATGGAGATGGCCAAAGAAGGTAGCAGCAACACGATACCTATTCGTCCAAGCTGAAATAAAATAAAAGACAGACTGCCAAAGGCGCGCGCTAGATAATTGAAGCGCTCCTCCAGGTATTCGTAAGCCGTACGAATCTGGAGTTTATTGAAAAAAGGAATGAAGATAAAAGCGATCAATGGCGTTATCAGAATGGCGGTTATGTTCAAAAAGAAAAATGACCAATCCGTAATAAAGGCCTTGGCCGGAATCGCCATGAAGGTTATGGCGCTCAATAGGGTGCCAAACACGCTGAGCCCCGAAGCCCACCACGGAATACGGCCACCTCCAATGAAATAGTCTTCAGTTGATTTTTGTTTGCGCATAAAATAGATTCCAATACAGAGGGAAATCAAGAGATAGAGTGCTAAAACTGTATAGTTGATGGCGCCAAATGGTTCAACGGCTTCCGCAATTCTAAATTCCCATACTTTTGGTGTTCGAATTCCTGGAGAAACTTCTCCGGAGATGATCATAAAATCTGTATCCTTTTTAAAGGATAGTGCAGTGACCGGGATTTTATTGGCCAAAGTTTCATAAACAAACCACTTTTTAGTAATGGCGTTATATGCCAAAATATCTTTCGAAAAGCCGGGATGGGTGTTTAGAATTGTATCTCTTTTTTCAATCAGCTTTGCTACAATGGAATCGTTTTGTTCCCTTCCAATTTGAAGGGCAATGTCTTCGAGCATGTTGAAAAGTACTTCATCCGACCCCCCATAAACCATCAAGTGCATCGAACCCATAGTTTCAGCCGAAGCGCCCATCAAGACCCTCGGCTTACCATTGATCATTAGCTCCCCTTCGTTTTTCCAAATGCCTTCTCTTAGATCATAGGAAAGGTAGTCGGTCAAAGGCTCCGACTTTTTTCCGGCCATTTGATTACGTCCTCCAATTACGAAAAGTTTTCTTGAATCCTTGGTTTCCTGAATCGCTGTGGTATGTAACGCTCGCGCAGCACCGGGAAAGTCGTCCAATTTTTCCCATTTCAATTGCTGTGATAGGGACAGCCTGTAAAATGAATTAACACTTTTTTCCGAACTCTTCCCGCCTACAACATAGGCGAAATCTTTTTCGATGACCGCTGCGGAATACGCCAAAGGTTCGGGTAGGGGAGGATATTCCTTAATCTTAATAGTATTGGTTGAGACATTGTAACGCAATAAATACACTTTGTCGGAGGTCGACGTTTCGTTTTCCCCACCCATAATCAAAACGCCCTCAGGAAGGGTCAAGGAAGCGCCATATGCCAATGGCGTCGGTAACTTCTGGTCCGACAGTTGCCATTGGCCTTCTTTCAGAATGTAAATATGATTACTGTAGACTTTTTTGCCCCCTTGCCAAGGCAGGCCATCAGGAAAATTAGCACCCCCCGCTGCTATAACGACATCGCCATTAGCTCCCCCCATCATGCCGGCGAACCCTAATGATGGGCTACCTATTTCTTTAGTCGGTAGGTCGGGCAGTTCGGTAATGCCCAGTTTGGGCATTTCTTGTCCGATACTCGCGGAAACGAACAAACAAAATGCCGCTATTACTGCTAAAATTCTCGTGCTATCCATGTATGTTGGTGTCCCGCTCTTTTTGAATATAAAACATCAATGTAAATTCTTTATGTCATAAGCTAAAATAGTATCGGTAATTACAATTTCTTTTTTTAGGGTTTTTTGTATTTGTCCTTTTTATCCGTCAACCATTCTAAAGAAAATTGGGCATACACATTTTTGGTGTACTCGTCTTTTTCAAAAAACACGCCGATATCCCCATTTTTCAAGACGGTTAGTGAAGAATAGGCAGATGGACCTTCATAAATGGTTTTGCCGTCCGTCCAAGTTTGCCCCTCGTCATAGCTTACCCGAACCGTCAAATTCGTACGGCCTTGTTTGCTTTTAGCATTGGAAAACAAGAGTCGGTTTTTTTTGTAGCCATCTTCTATCGAGGTATAACGCACAATACTTGCATTGCAACCTGGGTCTATTAATTCTGGTGCCGGTTTGGTTCGCCATGTCTTTCCATCATCCTTTGAAGTATGCACATAACGCATTCCTTTTTTATTGACACGGGCATTGATCATTAAGGTGCCATCTGCAAGTTCAATAACCTTTGATTCATCGGCTGGTTGAATGGGAGTATTTAGAAAATACCAGGTTTTGCCATGATCGTCACTCCCGAACAAATGAAGTCCACTATTTAGGTTGACCATAGTGTGCAATAGTTTTCCGGACCTAGTTTGAATTCCCCTGCCAGATGTAATAAATTTAAAATCTTTATGCCATTCCGGTTTGGCAATTTGCGAAGTAATATCTTCCGGTTCGCTCCATGTTTTTCCATTATCGGAACTTTTCATGACATGTAAATAATAGATGTCTTTTTCGGTATTTAAGTTCATGAAATTGTAGAACAAGAAAATCTCTTTGGTCATTTCATCAACGATCATAGAAGGATCCGAAGCTGACTTACCCAATGGAAAATCCATTACTGTCTCTATCGGTCCCCAAGTCTTTCCATTATTGCTGCTTCGGCGAATAACGATGTTGATGTCGTCACTGCCCCTAAGGTCGTTACACGAAGGTATCCTTTCATCAATAGCGGCAATAAGGTCTCCGTTGGGCGCCGTAATGAGCGCGGGTATACGATAGCATGAAACCGAATCATTCATAGAGGTATTAAATAGATCCTGATGTGTTTTTAATCCTTCGGCCATTGCAGGTGTTTTGTCTTGGGCCTTTAAGGAAAAGGCGGTAAGAACAAATAGGATATATAGTGCTTGTTTTTTCATTTTTTTGGATTTTATTGTTCAGTTTCGATTTTTTCAAAGGATCTATAGCATTGATACATCGCTCTTGGAACATGGAAACAGCCTTTCCATTTCCCGCCCTTTAAGGTCAATAAAGGTTGCCCTTGTCGGTTGAGATACCCAAACCATTCCCCATTTTCAGGATCCGGAAAACGAGTCCAGGTATAGTCGTGTACTCTTTGGTACCATTCCCATATTTTTGCGTTTTTGGTATGTTCGTAAGCCTTGGCCAAGGCTACCAGGGTTTCCAAATGCACCCACCATAATTTTTGGTCCCATTCCAGTTGCTGCGTTGGATGGCCCTTTGCATCCATAAAATAGAAAATACCGCCAAACTCGTTGTCCCAACTATGTTCCAGAATGTTTATTATGGTATCCGTGGCTTTTTGGATCAGAGCAAGATTATTCCTGCGTACTCCGATATCGATCATGAACCACATGGCTTCAATGCCGTGACCGGGATTGAGAAGCCTCCCTTCAAAACTATCATGCAGCGAACCATTCAACTGCACATTTTCATAGATGAGTCCGGAATCTTTTTGGAGAAAGATCTCCATAACCTCGTGCACACTTATATCGATAGTTTTTTTGACTTCTTCGGTCTTTAGAACATGCTCTAGCTCCAATACCAAGTTGGAGAGGATCATGGGCAATGCAAAACTTTTGAGTTTTCTTACTCCGGTACTTTTTTCATAAATCCCTTTAGGAATGTCCTTCCTTTTTAAAATGTTGAAGTATGTATTTTTAGCCAGCAACTTGAACTCTTCATCTTCTGAAGCCTTGCCGTATTCACTAAAGGCCATAGCCGCAAAACAATCAGAGAAAATATTATAGGGTTGCACCAAAGGTTTACCTTCTCTGGTCAGGGAAAAATAGAAATTCCCATTAGCGTCCATTCCGTTCTTCCTAAGAAAATCGGCCCCTGATCTGGCGATTTTTAACCATGTAGGCCGCTGCTCGACCTGATTGTACAATTTGGAGAACATCCAAACTTGTCTGGCCTGGAGCCAGATGAACTTGTCGGTGTCGTAGACCTTTCCATGTCGGTCTAAACAGTTGAAATATCCTCCATATTGAGTATCCAAGGAACATCTCTCCCAAAAGGGGAGTATGTCATTCAACAATGTTTCTAGGTATAATTGGCTAAACTTCATTTTATATGTATAACATAATACAAAGCTAGGTAAATTTTCCTTAACTTCGTAATGTATAAAGGGAATATATGTATAAATGGCAATAAGCCTAGATAAAAGAAAATAACAATCCCTATTTTTACCGAATTATCAACCTAATTTTTGAATCTGCACTAGCAATAATTGCTGGCATAATCCATGACACCAATGACGAAGCAATTAAAGAATATGAAGCCCGTGGATACCGGATCTCTTGTGGATAAGGTGGAGGTACGTTTATTGGCCTTTTTTAAGGAAAATAATTTAAAACCTGGTGATGCTATTCCCAAGGAGTTGGACTTTGCAGAATCGTTGGGGGTTAGTAGAACGGTGGTTCGTGAAGCATTACTTCGCCTAAGGACCCTGGGATTAGTGGAATCGAAGAAACACCGGGGGATGATATTAAAGCAGCCGGATATCATCAATAATTTCGAACGGATAATGGACCCTACGCTGTTAGGCGAAGACACCCTGAAGCAGCTGTTCGAATTGCGGCTGATACTTGAAATGGGCATGGCCGATTTTCTTTTTGAGAACAGAACACAAAAAGATATGGACGAGCTAGAGGAAATAGTAGCGGCCGAGGAGGCCACGGATACCGGTAAAATTCGTTTTACGTTGGACAAGGAGATAGCTTTTCATGGAAAGCTATACCAAATGTCGAACAACAGTACCTTGCAAAAATTTCAGAACCTATTGCTACCCGTTTTTGACTATGTGTATTTGAAAGAAACCAAAAACACCGATCTCGACGGTTATCATTTTTCAGGCGGTAAGTTCATTTCGCATCGCATGTTGTTTGAAAACCTAAAAGTAGGTACGCCCGAAACTTTTCGTAATGCGATGCGAAGGCATTTAGAGCCTCATTTCGATCACGCCTTTAAGAGCAATAGTAAGTAAAAAAGGCCCTGATGTATAACCAGAACCTTTTTCGTTAATCAACAAACTCAAACAACTACTCTTTATTCATAACCGGGCGTCTGTTCCAACAATGGGTTTCTGCCGATCATATCCGTAGTAATGGGCAATAACAGCTTAAATTCATCACCGGGATTTAGGAAATCGATGTTCTCGATTACATAATTGTCCCCGGCTCTTCTCAAATCCCACCATCTTTTTCCCTCGCCAATAAATTCTTTATAACGTTCGTCTAGAATGGCGTTGGTGTTTTCTATTTGCGAACCATTGGTATAGCCGTGAATGGCAGCCACAAAGTTAGCTCCATAAGCTCTTGCCCTAATTTGGTTTATTTCTCCAGAGGGATCTTCACCCAATAGATTTTTAGCTTCGGCCAACAGCAACAACACATCTGCAAATCTATAGACAGGCACATCGTTTTCAAAGATTCTCTCAGTGCCAATAACCTGACCTAAGAACTTGTTGAATACAGAGCCGAAATATGCTGGCTCTACATATGTCGGGTATCCTATACCGCCATTATCATCGATATACAATCTGATAAAAGTAGCATCCTTTCGATTGTCTTCATTATCATCCAACAAGAATATGGTTTCTTCAGACTGTCCATATCTGTTGGCTCCGGCAATCACAAAATCGTTCATTGAATTGCCCTTATCGTCATATTGAGGATTAATTTCCGTACTTCTACCAGTTAAATTATTGTAGAAGTTAGAGGCTTCGTCTTGCTTATATTGTATCGCAAAAATGAATTCTGTATTCCCTTCATTGTCAACGCCCCATAAATCGGAGATATTACCGGCCAAACTTACCCCTAGCAATCCAATTTGTTGTAAGGCAGCTTTGGCCACAGTAAAATCGCTTGCGCCACCGCCAAGCAAATTGCCAGACCAAATATAAACGTCACCCTTCAGGGCCAATGTCGCGGCCTTTGACCAAAAATTTCTATTTCCTTCCCAAAAGCTGTCATCGGATCCAAACCCCCCTAAAGAAGCCTCTATGTCCGATTTTATCAAATCCATGACCTCTTGTTGCGATGAACGTGGCTTGCTTAAATTGTTGGGGTCAATAGTGCCAATAGGTTCTAAAATTATAGGCACATCTCCCCATGTTTTCAATAAGGTATAATAATATAATGCCCTTAAGCCGTAGGCTTGTGCCAATAAGTGGTCTTTATCATCCTCATTGACAAAGGTCACCTGGGGCGTATTTTTCAAGAAATCGTTAACCCGATGAATTCTGGTATATAGCCCTGCCCAACCCCCAAATGGCGCGGTTGCCACGGAAATATTGGATTCGATCAGGTCAATATTGAAAGCCGATTCATAGGTTCTTCCGCCCCAGATGTCACTTCTCATTTCACCCAATAACCAAAGATCCTCGGCAGATGATCGTAAGTTGGCATATAAGCCTGTATGTGCGGTCCGTACTCCTTCTTCCGTATCCCAGAAACCTTCTGTCGTCAATTCACTGGGACTAGACAGCTCAAGCTCGCTCTCGCAAGCGATAAAAGTAATTGCGGCCAGTACTAAATATATATACTTTTTCATTTTTTAAAATTTAAAATGTTACGTTAAGTCCGATTGTAAACGTTCTAGGAACGGGGAATGCCCCATATTGTACGCCACCGATTTCCGGGGTATCACCGGACATGCTTTTGAAGTAGTGCAAATTTGTACCTGTTACATAAATGTTCAGGTTTTTGATCACCTCATTAAAATATTCAGCGGGTACATTATAATTCAGGGTGATTTCCCTTAGGGCCAAATAATCCCCTTTTTCCCAAAATTGACTGTTGCCAGCGTTTTGTAAGCTATTGGAATCTCTAAAGTCATTGCCTTCATTGCCTCTCCATACATTTTTCGCCGCATTGACAAAAACCATACGAGGCCAGTCCGTATTTGCATTGGTGGGAGTCCAAGAATCCAATACTTCTATGGGCTGATTTAAATTACCCTGTGTCTGACCGTAGCCTTTGGCCCTAATATGGTTCCACACCAAGTGTCCGGTGGCAAAATCCGTTTTAACAAATAAGCTGAAGTTTTTATAGTTTAAGTTGGTCGTTAAACCTCCAATGAAATCTGGTGTCGTACGCCCTATCACTTTTCTATCAAGGCCATTGATAACACCATCATTATTTTGGTCCACCCATTTGACATCACCGGCCCAACGCTGATTACGGCTTGCCGCAGGCATAAATTCATCGGTAATGGAATTATCTGCATCAGCCTCGGCCTGACTGGCATAAATACCGTCTTGTTCAAAAGCTACTATAAGATCATTGCCTGATCGCTGTCCTTCTTGAAAACCACCGACCCATTCTTCTTGACCTGTGTTTGGGTTCCAAATCAAAGTCCCGTTCTGTCTGTTTAAATCATTGTCGTTTTCAGGAAGTTTCAGTACATAATTTTTATTGGAAGTAAAAGTGGCGCCTACATTCCAGGTTATATTTTCATTTCTGATTATATCACCGTTTACCTGAAGTTCGAATCCTTTGTTTCTAATGGTTCCATTATTTGTTAATATACTGCTAAATCCGGTATAAAAGGGCAGTGTTAGGTCCGCGAGTTTATCCTTTATATCCCTTGAGTAGACATCAGTGATAAACGTAAGCCTGTCATTAAAGAACGAGATATCCAAACCAACATTAAAAGTAGTGGACTTTTCCCATTGAAGGTCCAATGTCGGAAGTATCGAATTGGCATAACCGGTTTGCCCGTTGTATACACCTTGGCTTCCGTAAGCTCCAAAGACCCTATAATTGATAGGTACATCGAATCCGCCTATCGTTTGGGTGCCCCCTAATACATCTTGATTTCCATTGACACCGTAACTTAATCTTGGCTTCAACTTACTGATAACCTTGTTGATTGATGAATTGCGGAAAAATGCTTCATTGTGGACGTTCCAACCGAAGGATGCACCAGGGAAAAAGTCGGTCTTATTATTTCCTAATCTAGAAGAACCATCATTTCTAAAGGTAAAACCCAATAAAAACCGGTTGTCATAATCATATAACAATCTACCAAAAGCAGAGGTAATAACGTACTCTGTTTCAAAACTAAAAGGAATACCATCGGCTTCTGCTCCGGCATTCAGCGTTTGGATCAAATCGGTTGGCGAATTCCTTGTGCCTGCGGCAGTCATAAAGAAGTTATCCTTAAAATATTCAGCACCGATCAGCGCGTTAAAATTATGATTGCCAACACTTTTAATATAATTTAAAGTACCCGTCAATTGATTTCTTAACGTTCTATCTAAGCCTACTGAGGCCTCACGCGCGGTGCGTAGAGGACCAGTGGTACTTCCTACCCTATAGGCCTTATTAAAGCTTTCATTGTGATTATTGATTGTGAAATGACTGCCATCTACCGAAAATATCAAGTTATCTAGTATATTCCAGTCAATGCCCACGGAAGCCGATAGGCGCTGCTCTAAGTTTTTTCTTATAAATTTGTCTTGATAATACAATGGGTTGCCAAAACCTTGATTCTGCCCAACGGCATATACCTCAGACCACGTGCCATCGGGGTTATTGTCATAATCCCTTGAAGTAGGTGCTTGACCTTGAAACCTTCTAAACACCGTGTCATCCCCGCCCAAAGGACTTAAGCTTAGGTTGGAATGAGAATATAAAATATTAGAGTTTACCTTTAGTTTGTCGGTAACCTTATAAGAACCCGTAAACTTACCTGAATAGCGTTTAAAGCCCGAACCAAGAATTAAGCCTTCATTGTCCAAAAGCCCCAGGCCTAAATAGTAAGTGCCTTTTTCGTTGCCTCCATCAAAAGAGAGGTAGTGATCCTTTGTTTCACTGTCTTGATATATCCGGTCTTCAACGGTTCTGTTGTCAAAAAAGAGGATCACTTGACTTGGATTCAAAATATCCGGAATAGTACCCCACCCCGGTTGATTTAATAAGTATCGATTACTAGGAGTGAGCAATTGTGTGGTGAAGGGGGAATTCGTAGTGTTGCCGCCTATTCCAAAAGAATTGTCCCCATTTATAAACTGACGGATAAAATTGGGGTTATCCATAACCTGTTCTGCATAAGCGTGGCCTTGTCTATTGTAATTCAGAAAATCTGGTGCACGAAGATACTTTTGGTCATTTCGTTCCTCGTTCATACTATATTTATACCTGTAGTTGATTGAAGATTTTCCGACTTTACCCGTTTTGGTGGTCACCAAAATAACTCCATTGGCCGATCTTGCGCCATAGATAGCGGTTGCGGCGGCATCCTTTAATACCTCAATTGACTCGATGTCATCGGAATTCAAGGCGTAAAACGAACCTGGAATACCATCGATTAATATCAAAGGAGAGCCTGTACCATCAAAATTGGTCCCACCACGTAGTACAATCTGGGGTGTAGCTCCAGGCTGCCCGGTGGTGTTCGTCACCCTTAAACCTGCGATGGTGCCTTGAAGGGCTGTTGCGGCATTGGACCTAGTGGAGGTTTCCAGAATTCTGGTATCAAGTTTCGATACCGAAGTGGTCAAAGTGGCTCTAGTTTGGCTGCCATAACCTGTCACGACTACTTCATCGAGCATTGCAGTGTTTTCTACCAGCTCAATCTGGTAACTGGAATTATTGGAAACAGGCACTTCTTGCGAATTAAACCCCAAATAACTGAACACCAATACATCTCCGACATTGGCATTGATGGTGAAATTGCCATCGAAATCGGTTTGTGTGCCGGTGGTCGTGCTTTTGATAACGATGCTTGCTCCAGGCAATGGGACTCCCTCGGCGTCCATAACGGTACCATTTATTTCTTGTGCTTGTGCAAAGACACCTTGGCTAGAAAGGCAAATTAGGAAAGTTAAAATGAGCAAACGTGCTGCAGGTTCAAGGTTAAAACAAGGCCATCCAATCGACCGATGTTTTCCAACCTCATAATATTTTTCAGATAATTTCATATCCTATTGGTTTGAGTTAATAATAATTCTGTAATCGGGGACAAGGTACTATAAAAAGTATTATGTTATACATAATGCAATTAAAAACATTCTTTTTTAACATTTTTAATGTATTTCTAGTCACAGGAGATTAAAAAGTTTGACCTTCCTTGGGGGAGTTTAATAGTTTTGATTAAGCTTTAGGAGTAAATTGTGGACCGAAGTAGGACAGGACTCCCTTTTGATCTAGGGCTTGTATTGCAGTATTCAACTGTTGATCGGTCAGGGTATTATGTGGATATCTACTCGGACCCATATCAAGCCCAAAGAGTCTCATAAAACTTTTTCCGGCTCCATTGAAACCTCCTATATTATCAAGGGTTTCTACGAAAAACACCGCTTTGGCTTGAAGCAATTTTGCCTCATCCTCCTTACCCATATTAAACAGCGAAATGATTTCGTAATAGAGTGAGGCTAAATGATTATAGGTGCTTCCTACCCACCCTGTAGCGCCAAGCGGTAAACTTTTTACCAACATCTCGTCTACACCGAAAAGAATGTTATGCGAACCTTGGTCAAAATTCAGACATTTGGTAAAATCGGTCGGGTTGTATTGGGAATATTTAATTCCCCTAAAGTTTGGAATGGACCTAGAGGCCATTTCCAAAAAATCGATCATTGGTAAATCAACCCCCGTTAATACGGGGATATGGTAATAGTAAAAGGGTATGCTGGGTGCACTCTTCGCTATTTCACTGCAATAGTACAACAGGCTTTCTAAAGTTTTCGGTTTAAAATAGGACGGAGGGAGGGCGCAAATGGCATCCGCCAAGTTTTCCGAATGTGCCGCCAAATCCCTGGCTTCCCGCAAGTTGGTATGTCCCACATGGTTTGTGATAAAGAAATTTTCAGGTCTGCTTTTGCCCCAAGCTTCTATGAGCTGTTTGCGCTCTTCCGTGCTTAATGAAACAAAATCCCCGGTGGAGCCGTTCACAAAGGCTCCGGTGACTTTATTGGACTTTAAAAATGCGCCGTAGGCAGGGATAATATCCAGATTTAGAGCACCATCAGTGTGCATTGGAGCGTAGGTGGCAGCTATTAAGTTTTTCATAAATGTATTATGTATTACATATGCAAATATATGATTTAATTCTTTCCAATAAATATTTCCAATCAGAATTTCATCAATGCATCCAAAACTATAACATTCCATTATAGTGTAAAATCAGATCAAATGAAATTCTATGAGATTTTGTTCAAAGAAAATCTGTTGCTATAGACCTGTATTCTTATTGGGCCTCTTAAAACGAACGTTATATTGGCCTCCCTTATAAATGAATATTAAGTTATACCTTCATTTTAACACTATTGAACTAATGGGTTAAAAGATTATTTTTATTAAATTTTCAACTTTTTCGATTCCAAATCTTACCCTTGAACTTTGCGCCTGGATCCTGTGGAATTTTTGTAGTGTTCCGGCAGATAAGCGTCAAGCAAAAATTCCATAGGGCGCAACCTGCTTAATTTGATTTTGCAGGCGTTCATTTTTTGTTGAGCGTACATGGCCAGCGTTGGAAAAGATAAAGGCATGGGGCGTTTCTTCTACGCTCCATGCTTTTATCAGCGGTTCCGAGGAGGTTGAAAAACCTCTGAATCTTTCAACTTCCGCAGGGACTGGATCCGGTTTTCGGAATCATTCAATTATGCTATCCCTATCAAGTTCCTTTTCCAACTTAATTTTAAGTTTTTCAAGATCTTCAGGGGCCATGTCCAATTGTAATCTGGGCTTCCCGAAACTTCTTTTTACCAATTGCACCTTGTCTAACAGGGCGATGAACTCCACTTTTTTTTGCCTTAGGTCGCGTTTTAGGTAGGTATTTTCCTTTTCAATGGCAATGGCCTCTTCTACCTTTTTAAAGAATATATCCTTTTCCGGATCGGCTTTTCGGCGCTCCATGGGCAAGGGAGCTTGCCCCCGTTTCTTTCGGGGCGAGTGTTCGAACAAAAGTTCCATCATGGCCTTGGTCGGAAGCACCCCATGCGTTTCCATCTCCTTCATCATGGCCGCCATCGCGTTGAACCTTTTCTTGATCAGGTTGCCCAAGGTCCTGCCCGTGGGACCAAAGGACTCCTTGGGCGAAATCTCGTTATAGAAAAAGAAATCCAGCATCGTTTGAAGCGCCTCAGAATGGGTTTTAAAAAACTTTCTGGAAAACTTCCGAAACTTGGTCGCCGTTTCAATTTTTACCCGAATGGTTCGAAATGTGTCCAAAGTCCTTTTGTTTAATTTCTAATTTGACTAAAATTTTCGCCTGTTTACAGGGGTTTCAAGGCCATTTGACGCAAATTCGGCTTAGAATCACCGCAACTTTCATTTAGAAAACACTGTAATTTATTGATTACAAGTATATTAAAATTCGAGTATCTACAGCAACACCGCGCCAGCGTGTTGCCCTCTTGCTATTCCCCTTAGTTTTCTTTCTTTTGGAACGTCCTGGCAAATGAATGCCCGAAATTTTTCGTTTTCCCTTTCGCTGGCTATTTCCTCCGGCTCGGGCCATCCAATCTTAGACGGTTGAACATCCTAACGAACCGATCCGAGATCTGTCTTCCGTACCGATGCTCTATTTGGGAAAAATCCAGATTGGTCGTGATATGTGTTTTTGTCCCAAGGCTTTCGAAATTCCGATAGCGGTCGAGCAGAATCCGTACGAATATTTCCTCCTTTCCGTACTGGTATACATTGTTCCCGACCGTTTCGCTCCCGAGGTCATCGAACAGGAACGTGCCCTTGGAATAGTATCGGATGATATCGTCCTTGTTCTTTGCGGAATTATATTTATCAACTACTTCCTGGGCACTAATGGAGGGAAACCACAGTTCCTTGAACCCGTACTCTTGGGACATGTTCTGGACGATCCTAAAGCTCGAGGTCTTTCCGGTCCCGTACGAACCGAAAACGAACAGTCCCTTTCTGAGCGAGATATTTTCCAGTACCTCGAATTCGGGATCCCGGTTCCAGTACCTGCAAAAATGCCCGAGGAAATTTTTGTTGCCGCCGTCCACTTCGAAATCGAGATCGCTACGCGCGTAATATTCCTGTGCCGCCCTGAAAAAAACTTTTTTAAAAAGCGCAGGGGCACATAGCGGTTTTGGGTCCCTTCGTTTTTCCCGAAACTGTTTTGACCATCTCTTTTCCATATCGATTACTCCAATATTGGATTCCTATTTTCTTTTTCTTCTTTTAAAAATGTAAATTGTTTTTTTCCTTTTTTTATCACTTGTTTAGTATACTCGACACTTTTGTCGGTGCTGCCCCGACATTTATGTCCAGGCTGCCCTGAAACCCTTGTCGGGGCAGGGTCGACAGTTTGGGGTTCGAACCGTAACAGGCTTTTCAGGTAGCGCCTTCTTCCGTTGAACGATGTCTCGGCTATCCAGCCCACGGACTTTAACAGGGAAATGTATCGGGTGACCTGTCGTTCGGAAATTTGGAGAAAGGAGGCGATGTATTTATTGGACATATAACATTCCTTTCCTTTCTCGGTAAAGCTGTGTATCTCCAAAAACAGGATCTTAGCATGCCAGTTCACCTGCGTGTTCAGATAGATCGATCTCGGTATCCAGATGCCCTGAAAATTTCTTTCCGTTGGTTTCATACCAATGAACTTCGGATTACCTCCGGTTCTTCATCAGCTGCTCGTTGAACCTGTGTTCCAGGGTCTCGTCGGAAAGGTCGGGTTCCCCCAACAGCCAGGCATCGATGGTGTCCTTGTCGAAGAATTTCTGGCGGATATGGGGATTGTTCCCCATGGGGATGAGCTTCAGGTGCGTTAGTTTGTAGATCTTGCTCTTTGAAAGCCCGGTGTAGGCGGCAAGATCGTCCACGTTCATTACTTTTTTGTGGTGGCCGAGCAGTCCCCTGATCTCCGAGAGCAGCCCCACCACGTTTTCGTTTTCTTCCATGGTATTTCCTTTTTAGGGTTCGTACCAAATTAGAAGCACAGGTAGCGACAAAGGAAAGCCAAGGAAATTTTAACGTTTGAAAACGGTGGTTTTTGACGAATTTTCAGCAATTCTCAAAAATCGGTTCGAATTACGCAATATGTGATTTTCATTTGATGGTATCGCACAGCTGAATTTACGGAAGATGCTATTGGGATGGGAAATGTCCTTTCTACAATAAATATGAAGACATCCGAAAGGAATAGACAATTTGTTGTACCTATGTTGTACCACTTCTATTAAAAAAGGGCTTCCAAAAACTGGAAGCCCTGTAAACATTGGTGATCGCGGAAGGATTCGAACCTTCGACCGTCTGCTTAGAAGGCAGATGCTCTATCCAGCTGAGCTACGCGACCAAAAATTTTGTTTTTTTACATTCAAAAAGACTTATAATTGAGCCTTTTTTGATTTGTGCGTGCAAACTTACTAAAAATTATAGATTCGGAAAGGGTAAAAAGTACAAACTTTCAATTTCTCTCGCTGAAGTGTGACTTTGAATATTCAATTAATGTAATAGTATATTTAAAACATGAATTGCTGCATCTGCAATTTTTGTTCCAGGGCCGAAAACAGCTACTGTGCCAGCTTTCATAAGAAAGGGATAGTCTTTTTTGGGTATAACTCCACCTACTACGACCATAATGTCTTCTCTACCATAGGTTTTGAGTTCTTCGATTACTTGAGGGATCAAGGTTTTGTGACCTCCTGCCAAAGATGAAACACCTAGAATATGCACATCATTTTCCACGGCTTGTTTGGCTACTTCTTTTGGTGTTTGAAATAATGGGGCAATATCTACATCGAAGCCTAAGTCGGCATAGCCCGTTGCCACTACTCTAGCACCTCGATCATGCCCGTCTTGCCCCATTTTGGCAATGAGAATACGAGGTCTTCGACCATCTTTAGCAGCAAAACTATCGGAGAGTTCGAGCGCCTTTTTAAAATTGCTATCGTCTTTAATTTCTCTTGAATACACGCCTATTATTGATTGAGTGTTCGCTCTATGTCTGCCAAAAGCAGTTTCGAGTGCATTGCTTATTTCACCAAGAGTTGCTCGTGCTTTGGCCGCTTCTATAGATAAAGCTAATAAATTTTCATTATTGTCCGTTGGAGGTGGCCCAGCATTTTTGCCCGCTCTTTTCGTTGCCGCTAAAGTTAATTTTTCCAAAGCTTTCTGAACTTTTTTTGAATCTCGTTTCCATTTTACTTGTTCTAGTTTTTTTATTTGACGTTTTCTGACATCATCGTTATCCACTTCTAATATTTCAAGTTCGTCTTCATCGTCTATCTGGAATTTGTTCACTCCAACCACTATGCTCTTGCCACTATCTATTTTTGCTTGCTTTATGGCAGCGGCCTCTTCAATTCGTTTTTTAGGAATACCGGCTTGTATGGCTTTGGTCATTCCCCCTAAGTCTTCGATCTCTTGGATGAGGTCCCAAGCCTTTTGTGCAAGATTATGAGTCAATCTTTCTACATAATGACTGCCGGCCCAGGGGTCGACCGTTTTTGTGATTTTTGTTTCTTCTCTTAAGAATAGTTGGGTGTCACGTGCTATACGTGCCGAGAAGTCTGTTGGTAGGGCCATTGCTTCATCCAAGGCATTGGTGTGCAGGCTTTGTGTGCCGCCCAGAATGGCTGCAGCGGCCTCAATCGTAGTTCTGGCTACATTATTGAATGGGTCTTGTTGCGTAAGGCTCCATCCGCTGGTTTGGCAATGGGCTCGAAGCGCCATCGATTTTGAATTTTTCGGTTTAAATTGTTTCACCAATTTGGCCCAAAGTAAACGACCTGCACGCAACTTGGCGATTTCGGTAAAATGGTCCATACCTATACCCCAGAAAAAAGATAATCTTGGAGCAAAAACATCTATATTTAAACCTGCCTTTAAACCTGTTCTTATATATTCCAATCCATCGGCCAAAGTATAGGCCAGTTCCAATTCAGCGGTCGCTCCGGCTTCGTGCATATGATAACCAGAAATACTGATACTGTTGAATTTTGGCATATGCTTGCTACTGAATCGAAAAATATCGGAAACAATTTCCATTGAAGGTTCAGGGGGGTAGATATAGGTATTTCGCACCATAAACTCCTTTAGAATATCATTTTGAATTGTTCCGGTCAACTTTTCTAACGATACGCCTTGTTCTTCTGCAGCAACTATAAAAAAGGCCATGATGGGTAGCACAGCACCGTTCATGGTCATTGATACCGACATTCGGTCCAACGGAATTCCATCAAAAAGAATTTTCATGTCTTCGACGGTATCAATAGCCACCCCAGCTTTGCCCACATCGCCAGTTACGCGCTCATGGTCACTATCGTAACCGCGATGGGTGGCGAGATCAAATGCAACTGATAGGCCTTTTTGACCAGCCTCTAAGTTACGTCTATAAAATGCATTACTTTCTTCAGCCGTTGAAAAGCCAGCGTACTGTCTGATGGTCCATGGTTGTTTAACATACATGGTAGCGTAGGGGCCACGAAGATATGGCGGAAACCCCGCCGCGGAGTTAAAGTGTTCCAGGTCGTCTATCTCGAACTGAGACTGTCTTCTTTCATTCTCTTCATTTATTGAGGATATGGTGAGATGTTGTATGTTTTTGCGCTTTTTCAATGAGAAATCTTATTTGTAAGCTTCCAACCTTCTTTAAGTAACCTTTCAGACTCTACTTTCTCTGATAACCGTTTTTCAATAATGGGTTCTATCAGAGTTTTTTGTCTATTCTTTTTAACAAATGGAAAAACTTCCAGTTGGTTTTTCATTTTGTCCTCTGAATTTATAAAACGGTTCGTTCCTACTAAAATATTTTCCCCGTTCTCAAACTTTGCTTGTTCTTTATCTGCACTTTCCTTTATTTTCTTTTGGATAATGCCTGTTTTGAGTTGTTTTAAAAAGCCACCAGAAGCTTCAACTTGTTTAAAAAGGTCTAATGCTTTTTGACATAATTGTCGAGTAAGATTTTCAATGTAGAAAGCTCCAGAAGTTGGGTCTTCGATAAAATTGAAATGGCTTTCGTTTTTCAACAGCAACAGTTGATTTAGTGCAATCCGTTTAGCGAAATCGTCATCTTTACGAAAAATCTTGTCATGTGGGGTGGTGCAAATAATATCGGAACCTCCTATTATAGCTGACATATATTCGGTAGTGTTTCTCGATATGTTGGTATTGTAAGCATATATGGTTTTGTTTCTGAGGGAAGGAGTCGCTATAATTTGGCAATCAATGTTCAAACCGTATTCATGGGCAAGTATTGCATACAATTTTCTCAAAGCTTTAATCTTGGCGATTTCAAAAAAGTAGTTGCCACCGACCGCTATTTTGAATGTTGTCGTTTTTATGATTTTGGGATTGGTTATGTTCAAATATTCATTAGCCTGGGCCAGTGCGTAGGCCAATTGCTGAATCATGTTGGCACCCGCATTTTGATAGGTACTTGCGTCGATACTTAGTAAGTTGGTAGAAGGTAATATGGAATTATAATTATGAAAGTCTTCCTTTTGATTGTCAAACCAATTACCTGTTTTTGCCAATTTGGTAATGGGGTCTATGTGCAGGTGAAAGGAGATTTTGTTTTTGATTAAAAAATTGGACAGTTTTTCAATATATGATTTGGATAGGAAGTCAAAATTGAAATGGAGTTCAGTTGATACTAAATTGATATCATCAAGTAGTATCTCGAAGTTGATGCTTTCTTTGGTAATAGTGATAAGTAAGCTGTCGGCTCCCGACTTTAAAGCTTTTTTTATTGTTGCATTTGATAGTTGCTCATCCTCGACACGAATACTTTCGGAAATTTTCCAATTTCTGGGTTGGTAATTTTCCAAAGACACATGGTCTAGGTCATCGGAATGATAAAATGGTTTTACTTTTATGCCTTCAGGTGATTCCCACACCATTTTTTCGTTGTAATCTTCACCTTTTAGATCATACTGAATTTTTTGCTTCCATTCTTTTGAGGAAACTTCTGGAAAGTCATTAAAAAGCTCTTTCTGCATTTCTCGAATTTTAAATAAAGGTATGATTAATGTGGTGAAACGAAGAGATGAATGTTTTGCTGAAACTTGTTTCTTTTGCAAAAAGTGCTTTCCATCGAACAATTAACAGGTTTGGTCTAATTTGTTTAACCTTATTTACTGATAGCATTCTAATGGTATATATTTGATTCGTTAAATAGTAGATTATAGCTTTATTAATTAATTAATTGTAAATCAGAATTTTATGTTGTCTTGAAAGAAAAAAACTACATAAAGTCGCTAGATGGTTTTCGCAGTAGTTTCTCGAATTTTAAATTTTAAATTCAGGTACGAAAAGTAATTTTCTATTGCATTGTTTCGAAGCGAAAAATACTGTATTTACATAAATGTATTTTGGCATAAAGAAAATGTCAAATAATTGTTGAAATAAGTAACATATGGGTAAAATTATAAATGATTTTTTATAGAATTAGCGTAAGATATTTTTCATTTCATGACTATCTTGCGAGCTTAAAACTATGGTTTTGCGCTTAAATTATTCTCGAGATAATCAGATTATAGTTTGTTGTTTTTAGACCAACTGAACCATTTGAATCCAGTGATCAATGAATTCCAAGAGTAGATACATACTCATCAATTTACTAGCCTTTGAGTTTATTCTATTAAATTTGGTATTACTATTATATCTTTACTTCACACATACGGAGTTTCATATATTAGATACCTTTCTTCTTAATAAGATTGCGGCTCTTTGCGTTATATATAATTTAAGTTGGTTATTTATTATTTTATATGTTCGAGGCGAGGATTTTTATTTTAGTTTTAATGGTAAATATTTTAAAAGTCTAGTAATTTCTACGTTCTTCTTTGTAGGTTTCGTTACTGTTTTAATTGTTCTGTTAAAAATCGATTTTTTTAGACCCTCAACTTTTATAGTCCCTATCATTATTTTTTCTTACCTCAATTTGGTAAGTCATAAATACCTTTTAAGGTATTTACGAAAAAAAGCTTCCCATCTTTTCTCGAATACGTTATTAATTGGATCGGGTCATGAACGTACCGATATAAAAGGTTTCGTTAATGCTATGACCCAGTATGGGTATAATATTATTGGATATTTGGAAGAGGGGGAGTCCAACCCTAAGAACCCGATGGACTTGACAATTACAGGAGGTATCGATGAATTACGAGATATCTTGTCTTCACATTCAATAGACGAAATTTTTATCGACACCTGTGATTTCAAAAGAGACGTTGTCATCGATACCATCAATGTTGCAGATAGTTTCGGGACTAGGGTAAAGCTAATTCCGGAGAACCCTTATTTATTGGCTAAAAATTACAAGGCGCAGACGATAGGTGAATTAGCTGTATTTAAATTAAGACAGTCACCATTGGATAATTTTAGCAAGACCATACTAAAACGGATGTTTGATTTCTGTTTTGCTCTACTGGTCCTATTATTACTACTTCCGGTTTTTCTTATACTAGCTTTATTGATTGTAATCGATACTAGAGGCCCGGTTTTTTATACTCCTTTTAGAAAAGGTGAAGCCGGTAAGACATTTAAGTGTTATAAGTTTAGAACGATGTCTGTTTGTGAAGATCCTATGAACGGAACCAAATCAACAATTGTTAACGACCCTAGAATTACACGTATTGGTAAAATTCTTAGAAAGGCTGACTTGGATGAACTACCTCAGTTTTTTAATGTTTTGAAGGGAGAAATGAGTGTGATAGGACCAAGACCACATCGTATAACTCTTCAAGACGATTTAAGAAAGAGCGTTAATGATTATATGGTGAGAAGTTATGTTAAACCAGGAATATCGGGTTGGGCTCAGGTCAATGGCTGGAGAGGTCCCACTCAAACTGAAGAACAGAAGACTGAGCGTATTAAGCATGACCTTTGGTATATCGAAAACTGGAGTTTCTGGCTAGATGTGAAGATTGTGTTTCTAACCGTATTTGGCAATCATCACAAAAAGGCTTTCTAACTATCGTGTCATTTCCAGAATATGTGAATGAAGAAGTCCATTATGCAAAATTTTTCCCTTTTTAAAATAAACAATACTCTGAATAAAATTTATAATATGAAATTGAAAGCTATTTTAGATATGAAACTATTTCTTTATAGTTTGTCGCTTGCTTCTATATTGTTGTTGTCATCTTGTTACTCTTCGAAAAATATCGATTATTTACAAAGTGAAAACCAAGAAATGCTCATGAGTCTGAGTAAATCAGAATATTTGGTTCAACCTAACGATGTGCTTAGTATCAATGTTCAAAGTAGAGATCCGGATCAGGCGGCTTTTTTTAATATTACTACCGTTCAAAATAACAATTTACAAGCAAATACGGCCTCACTTTTCTTGAACGGTTACACGGTTGATAAGCAAGGTGAGATAAATTTGGCAATTATTGGAGAATTAAATGTTGCCGATAAATCGGTCGAACAAATCAGGGATTTGGTTCAGTCCGAAATCGATAAATATCTTTTGAACGCTTTGGTTTCGGTGAAACTAACAAGTTTTAAAGTTTCAGTTTTGGGAGATGTTAAGAACCCTGGTACGAACTACATATACAATACTCAGGCAACTATTTTCGAGGCGCTAAGTGCGGCAGGTGACTTGAACATTTCCGCAAAAAGGAAAAATGTCAAATTAATTCGCCAATTAGGTGAAAAATCAATTGTTGTTGACTTGGATTTGACTAGCCCAACCCTAATCAATTCACCATATTATTTTTTACATCCAAACGATGTCTTATATGTCGAGACGTCGAAGGCCAATATATTTCAACGAAACCTTGGTGTATTCAGTCTTATTTTATCGGCAATCACCACAACGATATTGGTTTTAAGTTTTACAACTAACTAAATATAAAAAGTAGTCATCAAGATAGGTAGATCGAACGAATAAACTTTTTGAATTTTAATATAGATATGAAAGATAATTCAGGTAAAATTTTAGATGGCCAAAATGAAGTGGATTTAAAATCTTTCTTTAGAAGAATTTACAAAAATAAATATCTTTTTCTGATAAGTGTCATAGGTTGTGTAGTACTTGCAATAATTTATATCAAGTTAGCCACGCCAGTTTATGAGGTATCCACATCATTGTTGATTGATTCGAAGGGTCGAAATAGAGTGCTGGGAGAAAGCGAATACGTAGAAGGGGGTGTGGGTTTAATAGAAATAGAGAAAAATCTTTATAATGAAATAGGTATCATCAAGTCATATAGTTTGATAAAGCAAACGGTAGAAGATTTAGATTTCCGTATATCCTATTTTGCCAAAAGTGGTTTTAAAAATCAAGAACAGTATGGCTACTTTCCTTTTGAAGTGGTCTTGAACGATAGTTCGGCACAGATTTACGGAGTACCTTTTGAGGTGAAAGTCATTTCAGAGAATAAATATAAACTCTTTATTGATGCTGATGATTTCGTAGTTGCGAACCCGGTAAATGGTACCACCCGCCAAATTGAACAAGAATTGAACTTTAGTAAAGAATATTCTTTTGGAGATTCCGTAAAAAACAATTTTTTCTCTTTCATAATTAAAAGGTCTTCTTACGAGGTGCCAGTTAACTCATATTCCGACAGCGAACTAAGCTTTACGATAAGGTATATTGACGATGTGGCTAATGAATACCTGGGTAAAGTTGACGTTAATAATATAGATGTACAGGCCAGTATTTTTAAAATAGTTTCTGAAGGAGCCAATGTTGCTAAAGAAAAGGCATTTTTAGAAAAATTGACTGAAAATTATATTCATAATGAATTGGGTTCAAGAAATAAAATAGCTTCAGGTAAAGAAGAGTTTATTAGAAATCAACTTCATGGTATTTCAGATTCACTTTCAAAATTTGAAGTACGACTTGAAGAGTTCAAAAAGGATAAAAAGGCAGTAAATCTGAGTGCTACGGCTACTAACGCTTTAGGTCAAACCAATGATTTGCAGATGCAGTCGGCAAAGTTAAAAATGGATATTGGTTATTACAATGCGGTCATTAACAGTGTTGAAAATAACAGAAATAGTGATGAATTTATAATGCCTTCGGGTATAGGTATAGAAGATCCATTAATAAATCAAAACATTCTTGCGTTAAAGCAATTGTATGATGAACGTTCAAAAAAGAAATTTTTTGTTACGAGTAACAATCAAGAGATGACGATTTTGAATAAGCAAGTTCAGGGTGCCACTGAGGTTTTACTTAATAATCTTCGCAGTGCTGTTCAATCGTCTAGAATTGCTTTGGGCGGTTTGAATTCTCGTATGTCAAGCATCGATAGCCAAATAAGTACTTTGCCAACTACAGAATTTGAGTTGCTCAATATCCAAAGACAGAGAACGCTTTATGAGAACTTGTTTAATTATCTAAGCCAAGAGTTGGCTAAAACAGGTATTGCAAGAGCTGAAAACACCTCTGATACTCGTGTGCTTGATGAGGCACGAATGGAAGGCACTGAACCTATCAAACCTCAAAAAACATTGTTGTTCGCCTTAGCAATTATACTAGGGTTACTGCTGCCCTTGGTAAAAATTATATTGTGGCCATCTGAAGCCGTAATTGAAAATATTAATCAAATTTTGGCAAATAGTGAGATGCCCGTAATTGCGAACATTGTACATTACGATTCAAAGTCCAAAGGCTCTAAACTAGCAAAGAGTATTTCAAACGGGAATGCCGATAAAGTGTTTGGTACATATTCTGAGATTGCATTATGGAAGCAAAAAGAATCTTTTAGAGAGTTGGGAGCCAATCTTAAATTGATTAATTCTTCAGGTAAGGGTGTTATTGGAATTACATCAATATTACCGGAGGAAGGTAAAACCTACAATGCTATCAATTTAGGTATTACACTCGCGGAAGCTGGCAAAAAGACGATTATTGTTGATACAGACTTAAGAAATCCAAGTTTGGTAGAACGTTTAAATGAGGCAGAGACGAAAGGTCTTTCTAATTATCTAACAGGTGAGATAGATAATTATAAGAACATTGTTTATTCACATAAAAAAGTATCGAATTTAAAGTTCATACCTACATCAGTGCTGCAGGGGAACGTTCATGAACTTCTTTCCAGTGATAAGATGACTGGTTTGTTAGATAGTTTGAAACATGAATATGACTACGTCATACTCGACACTCCGGCGGTGGGGTTAGTTTCTGACTTTCTGTTGTTGCTTGACTCTATGGATATTAATTTATTCGTTGTACGAAGAAATATCTCAAAAGTTAACTTTTTAGAAGATTTGGATCAATTAATTCCAAGCGAAAAAAAGAAAAAGAGTTATATTATTTTTAATGGCGCCCTCAAAAAAGGAAATAGGTATGGCTATAGGTCAAAGTATGGCGTAAATCAAGAAGAGCAGTTGGTAGATGAAAAATTGTCTATCTAGGAAGACGGAGAGTCGGAACGACTAAGTGCATTTATATACCATGAAAGATATTCCTAAGCATATATTATTGTTTGTTTTGCTTATTTACCCCATTGTAAGTTATTTAATTTTTGAATTAACTTCAATGGAACCCAATTATGTTTTAGGGTTTCTATTTGTAATTTATTTGGTATATATCCTGTTTCTTGCGTTTGCATTTAATCGTAAATTAATTATTCCCAATTACTTAATTGTTTTTGGTCTCTTTACACTATACGCCATTTTCGGTAATATGTTTGTCTCAGATGATTTGAGAGAAGAAGGTATTGTTAAATATTTATATTCAAACCCGTTTCTTCAAACCTTTTTCGGACTCTTAGTTATCGAAAATATTCAGGTAGATAAAAAATGGATCAAGTTTGCTCAAATAGCTTTGGGCTTAACCTTGATAATCGCTTCCGTTGTGTCTATAAAGCAAATTGTAGACCCATTGTTTCTTACAAAGGAAACCGATTTTGTGCAAGGTCTATCCTATGATAGATTAACAGAATATTATTCAAGTAACCCAACAGAAAAAACCGGTGACGTTGATCGTTTTTTCGACGGTTACCGCTTATCTATTTTTTCCTATATCAATGAAGTTTCTGTCGGATTCGATTTGATTGCCATTTTCAGTATTCTCTTGGCAATAAGATTGCGAAACAGGTTTTATTCTTTAGTTCTGATTCTTTCTTCGGCCGCCGTGGGTTTTTTATCAAGTGCAAGATGGATTATGTTGAATTTTTTTGTGGTTGCAAGCCAAAAGTTTTTTCTTAAAAATAATGTCGTTCTAGCTATTCTTAAATTTACTTTATTTGGAATTATACTATTTGCGGTTTTAATAGCAGGTATAAATTTTGCAGGTATAAATTTGAATACCTTCGTTCAAGAACGACTTTTAGCTGATAGTGCAGGTACAAGATTGTTGGCCTTTGAAGTTTTTTTTAAGGTTTTTCCTGATAATCCTATTTACGGCACGTTGGGTGTTGATACCGAGAAAATGATCAGGTTGCTAAATGGTAGAAGCTCGCAAATTCATGTAGGTTACCTGAAACTTTTCTATTATTACGGACTTATAGGTGGAATAATTTATTTGTCATTTTTAGCTCTCTTGTTCAAACGTATGTGGAAAATTGGAACGTCATCGAACTACTGGGGCGGTTTTTTCGCTTTTTTGGCTTTTGCAATTGCTAATCTTACATTGGTTAAGTTCGATTTGTTTCACTATGGTTTGTTGTTGGCAATTTTGTTTTCCAACTTTTTCTATAGACTTAACGATAATACCTTAACAAACTCAACTCTTAGAAGATCAAAAACAGAAATCAAACAGAACGGTTTGCTCCTTAGAGGTTGACCAATAATAATAGCAAGCAGTATTATCAATGAACAATCCCCTAACTAGTTTAATTAAGTACATTGATGGTTTTGTCACGAAGGGTCACCAAAGATCTGTAAAGGCCAAAAAGAATATTTTTGCATCTTTTTTGATAAAGGGAACGAGCATATTTATTGGATTCTATATGGTTCCGTTGACCATTGGGTATGTGGCAAAAGAACAGTATGGTGTTTGGCTTACACTCTCTTCGGTGGTGGGCTGGTTCAGTTTTTTCGATATAGGATTAGGTAATGGTTTAAGAAATAAGCTCGCAGTTGCTCTTGCAGAGAATGATATGGAACGGGCCAAGACTTATGTCAGTTCTACCTATGCAGTTTTGAGCTTTATTATTAGTGGTATTATGCTGATTTTCTTTGTCTTACAACCTTTTTTAGATTGGCAGGGTATTTTAAACACTAAAGAGATTGGTGCTGAAGAGTTGAGATTGGTTTCGATAGCGACTTTCAGCTTTTTTTGTATCAATTTTCTGCTGAAAATTATTCATTCAATATTCTTTGCTTACCAAAAACCTGCCTTACAGGGCTTGTTTAATTTATTTGGTAATATTTTGGCGCTGATCGTTGTTTTTGTTTTGACAAAAACCACCCAAGGCTCCTTACTGTATTTATCCTTGGCCCTAGGTCTTGCTCCTATGCTGGTTCTTGTAGTGGTAAGCTTAATTATGTTTCAAGGTGATTTTCGTGCTATCGCACCCTCCTTGGCATATATAAAAAAAGACCAGTTTTCAGAATTATGGGGTTTGGGAGGTAGATTTTTTATCGTGCAAATTTCATTTATAATAATCTATTCAACCGATAATTTGATAATCACTCAATTATTAGGACCTCAAGAAGTTCCCGCGTATTCGGTGGCTCATAAATATTTTGGATTGATAACTGCGGTTTTTGCTATTATTTCGGCGCCTTTTTGGTCAGCATATACAGAAGCTTACACTAAGAAAGATGTTGATTGGATATTGTCAACCAATAGAAAGTTGATTAAAGCATGGGCCGGTTTAGTACTTTTAAGTCTATTAATGCTAGCAGGTTCTTCCTATTTCTATAAATTTTGGGTGCCAGAAATTGAGGTGCCAGTGCTGCTCTCAATTATCATGTGTATATATGTGAATGTACTTACTTGGGGTAATATCTTTGTTGTTTTTATAAATGGAGTAGGCAAAATACAGTTACAGTTGATAATTGGTATTGTTAGTATGGTCATAAATATTCCCTTGTCCTATTTTTTTGCATCTACGCTTGGTTTAGAGTCAGCAGGTGTGATATTAGCGAGTATTATTTCGGTTGCCTATGGTCCCATTTTAGCACCTATTCAATTTAAGAAAATCATTAATGGCACCGCTACAGGGCTATGGAACAAATAATAAAATAAAAGTATGCGACTTCTCTGGTTTTCAAATAGGCCTCCCCTAGGGGCATTAAATTCTAAAAAAAGTGTGGGCGGTAGTTGGATTGAGTCTTTAGAGCAAGAATTCAAAAAATACCCTCATATTGATTTGGGAATAGTTTATAATGAACTTGCCAGCGAAAAAGCTGAAATTCAATCAAAAGACTCGAATACAAAATATTTTATGGTTCCTAGAGACCCCTATGGTAAATTCGATAGATGGGCGGAGCGCTTTTTGAGTCAGTCCCCTTCCGAAAAGACCCTTAGCGGTTACCTTGAAGTCGTTGATCAGTTTCAACCTGATGTAATTTTGTTTTTCGGTACGGAATCAGATTTCCCCTTGATAATACCCGAGCTAAAAATACCATCAGTAATTTGGTTTCAAGGAAACCTCACTGTTTATAACCTCATGTATGAGAGTGGAATCTCTATAAATAAAACGTTGGGTTTCGAAAAACTCAAACATTTTTTAACAGGTGATACTATGTATCATAATTATTTGAGATTTAAGAAGCTAGTAGAAAGGGAAAAGAAAATTTTTTCCTACGCGCAAAATTTTATCGGAAGAACTTCATGGGATCGACGATTGGTAGGTATGATGTCTCCGCAGGCAAAATATTGGCATTGTGACGAAGCTATGAGACCGCCCTTTTGGGAAAATGTATGGCAATCAAAACTAGATAGAAATGAGCTGGTCATTACCACTACTATTAGAGGAAATTTATATAAGGGATTGGAAACAGTGTTCAGAGCGGCAGATATTTTAAGTGAAAGGATTCAAAAGCAACTTAGTTGGAAAATAATGGGTATAGCCGAATACTCGGTTTACGCTAAAACAGCCAGAAAAATTGCAAACTTCGATAAGTCAAGAAAAGAGGTGGTTCTAATGGGTAACAAATCTAGTGATGAGCTAATCGCCGAATTGTTGAATGCCGATATGTATGTACATCCCTCACATATTGAAAATAGTCCGAATGGCGTTCAAGAAGCGATGTTATTGGGTATGCCGATTGTTGCAACCAATGTTGGTGGCACCCCCAGTCTATTAGAAGATGGATTAGAAGGAAAACTGGTACAAAATAACGATCCTTATGCACTCGCTGGAGCAATATATGAATTTCATACGAATACTTTTGAAGCTGAACATATGGGTAAAAAAGCTAGGGAACGTGGTCTGGTACGAAACAGTAATGAAAAAATTTGTAAAGACTTATTAGAGATATTTCATCAATTGACTGATCCAAATAACGGTTAGATAGCAATTGTCAATAATATTGAAATTAAATATTAATTAGTTTGAAAAGAGAAGAGCAAGAAAGACAAAAGCAGGTCGTATTTTTAGGAGAAGCAAGATTTCCGTATGGTTTTGCTTCTGTTCAACGTATGACATTAATGGCCAAAGCATTCTTGTATGAAGAAATTAAGCCTACTATCATATGCCGAAAGGGATCATGGGATCAAGGTACACATGCTAATTTCGAATGGCGTGGCACTTATGAGGGGATCGATTATATATACACCTCAAAGCAAGTTCATAAACCTAAGGGTTTTGTAAACAGAAATGTTCAAAAAATTAGAGGTGTTTATGGAGAATATTTTTTTCTGAAAGAACTTAAAAAAAAGTCTGGTATCGACATGGCTATTCTATCCAATAGAAAATTGTTTCATGTAATCAGGTACCTCTTTTTTTCTAAAATATTTAGTTTTCCCATAGCTGTAAATTTGGTTGAGATGGCTTCGGCCATGAACCACAAAAAAGGCCTTTTTACAAAACTCAACGACTATTTACTTGATAGGTGGGTTGTAAAGTTTTACGACGGAGCATTGCCCATAAGTGATAAGCTTCAAAATTATTATGCCGAATCGGCGCCTTCAAAGCCCAATTCCAAGCTACCTATCATCTGTGATTTTAAGAAATTTGAGATTAAAAAAGAATCGGTTGAAAGCTATTTTCTCTATTGCGGAAGTATTTTTTATAAAGAGGTTATCGAGTTTATTTTAGAATCTTACCGGCATCTCACTCCTAATACGGGTTTCAAATTGTATATGATAGTTAGTGGTGAAAGCAAATCGGAAGTTTTGAGATATCAAGATGAAATCAATAGTTCTTTTCCTGAAGCTCCTATTAAATTGTTCTCCAACATACCGTATAGTGAATTGGTAGAATTGTACGTGAATGCAAAGGCCTTATTGATTCCTTTAAGACCTACTTTGCAAGATGCTTCGAGATTTCCACATAAGATAGGAGAATATCTTGCTGCTGGTAACCCCGTAGTTACTACTGCTGTGGGTGAAATAAACACCTATTTTACAGATGGATTAAATGCTTTGGTTGCCGAATCATACGATATTGATGAGTTTGCTCAAAAACTAAGGTTCGTAGAAGAGAATGAACATCGAGCTGTCGAAATTGGCCTTAGAGGTAAGAAGATGGGTTTCGAAGAGTTTGATTACCACTCGCACGGTAAGAGATTAAAAGATTTTATGAATAAACTTTGATTCCAATGGTTTTTCACTCCAATTTGGAATTAGAGGGCTTCAAAAATAAAATTATGAAAGTTGTATTGGTAGGTGATTTTCCAGAAGGTGATAAAACCTATGGTGGTGTGCAGGGGGTTTTGGTAAATATGACCAATGCTTTTTTAAATCGTGACGATATAAAATTGGTATTAGTGTCAACAACTCCTGCCTGTACTTTTGAAAATTTCAAAAACAGGTGTTCGGTTTTCACAATCAATTTTAGAAGTTCCTTTTTTAAGGCCCGAAAAGATTTTGATTTCATTATCGAAAAGGAAAATCCCGATATAATACATTTACAGGGTGTCGTGCCAGGTGTATTGTTATTTCGAAGAAAGTATGAGCAAAATTTTGTGGTAACCCAACATGCCATCTTAGGGGAAGAAAGAAGACTTCAGGTCAATAAAAAAAGAAAGGTGCTTTTTCGATTGAAAGAGCTAACAGAGAATTTTTATCTGAAAAGAATAAAGAATATTGTTTTTATTTCAGACTATAATAAGCAAATATATCTTCGGAATAATAAAAGAGCTCATGAAGTGAATTATGAACTTATCGCCAATCCTGTGAACGATATTTTTTATGAAAATGAGCCAGTTTTAAATTACACATCATCGAATGATGTTTATTTCGTTGGTGAAATAAAAAAAAGAAAGGGGTTGCATTTATTGATTCAGGCAGTTCATTTGTTGAAAATTAAAAACTTACAAATTAAGGTACATGTCATAGGAGGATATAAAGAACAAGAATATAGGCGTGAGATTGAAGCTTTGATAAAGAAATTAAAAGTCGAAGATCAAATATTTTTCTGCGGATGGAAAAACCAAACGGAAGTTCTTGAATATGCCAAAGAAATTCCGGTTTTCGTGCTGCCATCCTATCAAGAGACCTTGCCTCTAAGCATTGCTGAGGCGATGAGTCAAGGTAAGGCGGTTGTTGCCACTAATATATGTGGTATACCAGAAATGATTGAACATGGCCATTCCGGATATTTATTTGAAAAAGGAAATTTTAATGAGTTGGCACAAATTCTTGAAGAAATTTTCAGCAATCCAGAAAGATTAAGAAAGGTATCGGCCAATGCCTTGGTTAGAAGTGAAAAATACCGACCAAAGAATGTAATAGAAAACACAATAGGTTTTTATAAAAAAGTTTTGGAGAAGGGTTAGGGTGAACTCTAAAGGCTTCGTTTAAATACAGCGGTTATGAAGGTTTTGTTATTGATAGAAAGTCTGACCTCGGGCGGAAGGGAAAGAAGGCTGATAGAATTGGTGAAGGGTTGTAAATCGTATCCTGACATCGAATTGGGCCTGATTGTTTTTTCTGAGAGAATCCACTATAAAGAGATATATGATCTAGATATCCCGGTTACCATTTTAAAAAGAGTTCCCAAAAAAAATCCTAAGGTATTTTACAGACTTTACAAATACTGTAAAGAGTGGAAACCAGATGTGGTACATTCATGGGGTTCTATGTCAACAATTTTGGCCATTCCAACTACTCAAGCATTGGGCATACCACTGATCAATGGCAGTATTGTAGATGCACCGGAGAATTTGTCCATTTTTAACAAAGATTATTTTAGGGCGCAATTGGCATACCCTTTTTCCAAAGTAGTTATAGGCAATTCCAATGCTGGCCTAATTGCTTATAATGTTCCTGAAAGTAAAAAAAGGTGTATTTATAACGGATTTGACCTAAATCGAATAAATAACTTGGAAAGCAATGAAAATATTCGATTAAAGTTTCAAATTCAAACAGCAAAAGTAGTGGGCATGGTAGGTAGTTTTTCGCCAAGAAAAGATTTTAAAACTTATATAAAGGCAGCCTTGAACCTAATGGCCACTCTTGACGATGTCACCTTTCTCGCCATTGGCGATGGCCCTCAACTGAAAGAATGTAAAAAACTGGTGACATCTAATTATAGAAAGAGATTTATTTTTACAGGTATCCAAAAAGACGTAGAATCTCTAGTTTCCATATTTGATGTCGGAGTACTTTCAACCAATACTAAAGTACATGGTGAGGGAATTTCCAATGCGATATTAGAATACATGGCACTTGGTAAGCCTACGGTGGCCACCACAGGTGGCGGAACGAACGAAGCTATCGCAGATGGGGAAACAGGGTTTCTTGTCGCACCCGATTCCGTAGAAGATTTGGTACAAAAACTAACCATGGTTTTGACGGATGATATTCTCCGTACCAAAATGGGTAAGGCCGCCAAAAATAGAATGGAAAAGCTATTCATGTTAGATCGAATGACCGAGCAGTATATTACCCTTTATCGTAGATATGTATAAACAAGGTCTAGTGTTGAGCATTTTCATTCGCTTAATCCAGAAAAAGGATTGATGGAATAACAATCTAAACTGTATGAAAGAAAAAACTAAAATTGCCTTTTTCGGAATCAAGTACTTTCCTTCTCGAGGGGGGACCAGTAGAGTTGCAGAAAACCTAATTCTTAACCTCAAAGATGATTTTCATATCACGGTTTACTGCTATAGCAATCCCAAGGCAAAAAATCATATAGCAGGAGTTGAGGTTGTTCAATTTCCTGAAATTAAAATGGGCAGTTTGGGTGTCTTTCTGTTTTATGCCCTATGTTTTTGGCATATTAGATGGTTCGGTAATTACGAGATAATACACGCGCATAAAATCGATAGCTTTTATTTTCTAAAAGGTCTTAGCAAATGTGGAAAGGTGGTTGCAACGGCCCATGAAGCCCCTTACAAACGTGATAAATGGGGAAGGGTGGCCAAGAAATTTTTTAAGGTATGTGAAAAACGATTCTTGAATTTCAAAGGTAAGAAAACGGCCATTTCCAAACCACTATGTGATTTTTATAAAGAAACATATAATGTTGATGTTACGTTTATCCCAAATGGCATCAACCTGTCCGAAGGTCGCTCTGAAGATGAGGCATTTAAGTTTTGGCCCAAAAATGTGGCTAAAGACGTTTTATTTGTATTATTTGCAGCACGAAGAATAATGGGTACCAAAGGTCTGCATACAATGCTGAAAGCTTATAAAAAGGTCAATTATAAAGGAGAAATTTTTGTTGCTGGCGAACTTGATAATTTCCCTTCGTACATTAAGGAAATTAAGGAATTAAGTAAGGGTCTGAATGTTCATTTTCTGGGCTTTGTCAATCCATTGACCGCCTTATTGTCTATGGTAGATAAGTGCGATTACTTTGTTTTCCCTTCAGAAACTGAAGGCATGTCAATAATGCTTCTAGAAGTTGCGAGTTCCGGTAAGTCGATTATAGCAAGTGATATACCCGAAAACACCCAAGTATTTGATGATAACGATGTGCTCTATTTTAAAAATAAAAATGTTGAGGATTTAGCTCAAAAAATCCAATGGGTAGAAGAGAATAGAGAGGACTTTGATATTTTAGGTTTAAACGCGCAAACCAAAGTGTCCGATTACTATACATGGGATAGAATCGCCTTAGATTATAAAGATTTATATAAAGATTTACTTGTCTAAAATGTTCATATAAGCTCTACTTGGGTACTCCTAAATGCTAAGATGATGTATAGAATCCCAATTTTATTAGTAGTTTCTTCAATAATAAATTTTTTAGCTTATTGGGGGGCGTTCGTTTACGGTAATCAAGACGATAGCCTAAAGATCGATTATAGCCAAGCGGAAATATTCGATGCTTTATCCAATCAGACTATGGGTGATGATTGTGAGACAAAGGGGGGTATGTCTTATGAAAAAGGTTTGAAAGTTTGGTGCTGGGGCGATATTGAAATACCGGTTTACAAGGGCAAAAGTTATTCTAATCTTTATCAAAACCAACTTTCCATAGCTTCTGAATGCAGTGAAGGTCAAGTTTCAATTGAGGGACACCGATTAAAGTTTGACCTCAACCCGATGCAACCCAAAGCCGGTGAATGGTGTTCCAATAGCTATAATATGAGGGCTGAAATCAGTACATCTCCATGGCTTGTTAAGCACCCCATTGGTACTGAAGAATGGTTTGGCTGGCGATATACCCTCGGAGAAAATTATATTATTGATAGGGCCAACCCTTGGTTGTTTTTTCAAATCCATGAAGGAACATCTGGTGAGGTTCCTTTAATTAGCCTTTGGAGTGTGAACCAAGGAGGTCCGGGTACAGGCATAGCTGGAGAAATTCATTTGGTGAACTCGGCAGGTGAAAACGCCAGTAAATATTATCCTACAGGACTGATTCCTAAGGCGGGTCAGTCTTTTGATGTGGTAGTACATGTGGTTTGGGGTGATGACAAATCGGGACTTCTTCAAGTTTGGATAGATGATAGGTTGGTGCATGATAAAAAACTGCGAACGGTCAGGGCTTCAAATCCTGTTGGGGGCAATGCCAAATGGGGAATTTATAAGTGGCCATGGCGTAATTTGACAGGGGTGCATAGTTCTCAAAAACAAGGTATAGAGAACCTTGTAACTTATATGGGCTCTTTGAGAATGATAACCAGAGACCCTAACGATCCTTCTTACCTTGAAAATTCTTACAACGAGGTTAATCCTAGATAATCATACTGCTTCTTTAAAACTATCTCTTTGTTTCCATTATTCTAAATTAAAGAGAAACACTCTAATTCTTTCTCTATGAGAATTTTAAAATTCGATGAACGGTAATTTTTTCCATACTAAATACTAAGTAGTAGCGTTTTAAAGTGACCCAAATCTTACAAAACCCTGTGGTTGAACCATAAGGGCATTTTATATTTTTGACTTAACACTGCCAATAATTGGTAGAGGGTTTTTGTATGTATTGGGTTGAACACTTCGGATACTAAAATATCGTGGTCCGACTTAAAAAACCTACTGCTATGAAACTACATCGAAAATATTGGCTTATATCTTTAACGGTTCTTTTGTTTTCCTGTGCTAAAGATGAATCCATTTTATTTACACAAACGGTTCTTCAAGAACCTGAAAATAAAAGTTTGACCGATACCGCAGACGAAGAAGTGATTAACGATGATGGTAACCAAAATTCTGGGGAACAAACAGAGATTGATGAAAAGGAGAACACCGCAGAGGAAGAAGGTACCAGTGATAACGATGGTGAAACAGGTTCTGAAAACGCTTCAGATCCGCCATCTGAGCCTTCGGTCATATGCGCAACTGAGGGAGGCATGGCTACCGAAAGCGGTCTTAAAAAATGGTGCTGGGGAGATGTTCAATTACCTGATTATACCGCTAAAGTAGGGGCGACATTTAGCAACGGCCAATTAAAAATAAGTTCTGAATGTTTTGAAAAGCAAGTGTCTAAAGAAGGTAATCGCCTCAAATTTTCGATTAACCCCACCTTTCCATCACCGGGTAGTTGGTGCTCTAATTCCTATAACATGAGGGCTGAAATCAGTACGGAACCATGGCGGGTAAATAACCCTATTGGAACTGAAGAATGGTATGGCTGGAATTATTCTTTTAGCGACGGGTATTATCCAGATACCGAAAATCCATGGGCATTCTTTCAAGTTCATGAAGGCACTTCTGGAGAAACACCCTTATTGGCCATTTGGTGTGTGAACGATGGAGGTCCAGGTTCTGGGGTTGCTGGTGAAGTTCATGTGGTTAATAATAGCAGGTCTGATAGAAATTATTATTTTCCGACCGGGGTAGTCCCAAAAGGGGGTGATACCATTGATATTGTCCTTCATGTCGTTTGGGGTGATGAGGGTAATGGCCTTTTGGAGGTATGGCTGAACGGTTCGAAAGTTGTTGAAGAGAACGGCAGAACAGTGAGGGCGTCTCACCCAGTTGGGGGCAATGCCAAATTCGGAATTTATAAATGGCCCTGGCGAAACGCCAATAGTGTTGAAAGTTCAAGTCAGATAGGTGTTACTAAATTGGAAACCTATATGGGAGCCTTGCGAATCCTTACTAGAATGCCTGGAGATGAAGACTATCTTGAAAATTCATTTAACTTGGTTTCAACACGTTAAATCAAATTTTTGTCATTTTTCAAAGAGCAGGATGCCAATTATCGATTGTATAAAATTTTAGTGCTATTTATAAGATTTTTAAGATGATATGGGTCGATATTAGTAGATGGTTAAAACCAATTCTCTCATTGCCTTAGGTTACTAAAATAAAGTTACATTTGTTTGCTCGTACATCGTCAATAGTTAAGGCTGCCAAGTAGCTGGGCTTGTATATTGTCGATGAAATAACAACCAAACCAAAAAAAGGGAATGTTATTCAATTCCATTGAGTTTCTTTTATTTTTACCTACAGTTTTTTTACTATACTGGTTCGTTTTTGCCGGTAGTCTTCGTTTACAGAATGTTCTTATTCTTGTTAGTTCTTATGTTTTTTATGGCTGGTGGGATTATCGGTTTTTACTTCTCATATTTTTATCTACAATAGTCGACTATATAATCGGTCAAAGTATTGATAGTACAGAGTCCAAAGCTTCTAGGCGTTCCCTATTGTATGTAAGTATGATTTTTAATTTGGGGGTGCTTGGCTTTTTTAAATATTTCAACTTCTTTATCGATTCTTGGGTTGAACTTTTAGATTCGTTCGGATATAAGGTCGAAGACACCTTTACCCTTCAAATCATTTTGCCTGTTGGTATATCATTTTATACCTTTCAAACCATGTCATATACTATAGATGTGTATAGGCGTAATCTCAAACCAACAAAAGATTTTATTTCCTTTGCTTCCTTTGTTTCCTTCTTTCCACAATTAGTGGCAGGTCCTATAGAAAGGGCAACCAATCTCTTGCCTCAAATTTTAAGTAAAAGACAATTCAATTCCGGCATTGCGATACAAGGTTTGCGATTAATTGTATGGGGAATGTTCAAGAAGGTTGTTATTGCCGATTCATTAGCGCCGGTAGTTGATAATATCTTTTCAAATTATCATGATTTAGATGGCGGAACCTTGTTTTTCGGAGCCATATTTTTTGCTTTTCAAATATATTGTGATTTCAGCGGGTATTCTGATATTGCTATCGGGGTGTCTAAGCTTTTTGGATTTGAGCTTATGTCCAATTTTAAGTTTCCATATTTTTCCAGAGATATTGGCGAATTTTGGCGTCGATGGCATATTTCGCTTTCCACATGGTTTAGAGATTATCTTTATATCCCAGTAGGGGGGTCTCGAGGGGGGAAATGGGTTTCCTTAAGAAACATTTTTGTTATTTTTTTGGTGAGTGGTTTTTGGCATGGAGCTAATTGGACCTTTATTATCTGGGGCCTTATTCATGCCCTTTTGTACGTGCCATCTTTTATTTTAAGTACTAACAGAAGATTTGTAAGCTCAGTGGTTGCTGAGAAGAATAATATTCCGTCTGTTCGTGAATTATGGCAAATGGGAAGTAATTTTTTCTTTGTTACCCTAGCATGGGTTTTTTTTAGGAGTGAAAGTACTGTTATGGCCTGGGATTACTTGAAGAGGATATTTCTTGACTTTTCATACCATATATCTTTTAAAGATTATTTGTTCTTTTATATTTTGCCTTTTGTCATTGTCGAATGGTTTCTTAGAAAAGATGAGCGCCTTTCAAATGTTAATAAATTCGTCTGGTTGGTACTTACCTTGGTTTTTTTAGTGTTGATTTTCGCAAAATTCGGCACCCAACAATCATTTATTTACTTCCAGTTTTGAAAAAGTTTATATCACATTTAATTAAGTTTTATCTACTTCCGATTGGGGTGGTAATACTTTTTTTTAGAACCCCATGGTCCTTGTTCCTAAATGAATCTAAAGAAATATATGATTTAGTCTCAAAGGCTATATCAACCGATATTAAGGCAAAAACAATTTTACTGGGTGACTCCGTTTGTAAACAGTTCTATTCCGAAACCAAGAATAGTGATACCTATTGCCTTTGTGAGAACCAAAGTTATGAGGTGCCCGGGAATTATCTTTTATTGAAAGGGCAAATCGCGAATAATCCAGATTTAAAAAGGGTGGTTTTACTAATTAATCCGGTTACCCTTACCTCATCCTTAAATCAAAAATACACTTACAATTATTTTATGAAGCCCTTTTCCCCATTGTTAGGGCACCTTGAACACAATGATAGGTCATACCTGAATACATTGTATCCTAAAGAGAATATTCTAACATATAAATTTTCAAATTTTAAATTGCCCGATTCATTGACCAATCAAACGGATGTAGGTAATTTGACCATTTCAAAATTAAATATGAAGTACATAAAAAAAATGGATTCATTATGTAATGTTAATAATGTTGAGTTCGTATTTAAAAGTCCACCCTTACCTTCAAATATGAAAAAGGATGTTGAACGTTTTGATATGAATTCGAAAAAAAGTTTGCTTGATTATTTCAGTTCGATAATGTATTACGATTCAATTCTTTCTTCTGATGGTATTCATCATAAAGATGCGCCAAAATATATTATGAAAAATAAAAAAAGCCTTGATAACTTGATTAACAAAAGCTAGGTTGGAGAGTAGAGGTAATTTAATTTGACTCATATTTTAATTTCTTAGCATTGTCTACTAAAATTTTAGTGCATTTCATCGATTTTTTTGGTATTTCGTAGGCTAAAAATAGACCTGCTCCCGTATATAGCGCGGAGAACGAATTTTTAACTTTCATAATTAGCCCCACAATTTATGAAGAACCTAACCCATGGTACATGGTGCCGATTGTCGTGTTTTGTAATTGCAACCTTTCTGATAATTATTTCATGTAGTAAAGATGTTGATACCCTAAGGAGTGCGGTATTGAATGAAAACAACCCTTCTATCAATGGTTCTTTAAGTGAAGAACCTATAGAAACAGATACTATTTCGCCAAAAGATGAGGCGCCCATTGAAAAACAAATTGAATATGAGATAAGAACCGTGGTTTTTCCTCCTGTCAATGATGCCTTTTTACAAAATGGAGTAGGTCATAACGATTCGATAGTAAGGTTAGAAGAAGGTAGGCGTACAAGTTATTTGATGTTTGATTTAAGTCCTATCGATTCTTTAGAGGGAAATATCGTAGCGGCAAGTCTAGAATTCACTATTAATACTGATGATGGTGATGGAGAAATATTGGTATATGAAGGGTTGAACAACGATTGGAATGAAATTGACCTATCGCTGGAGTCAGCTCCCGAAACTGGTGTTCAATTAGGTGAAGTGAATCAAGATTATAGAATCAACAACACCATTTTAATTGAATTGGATACCCTGGGTATTCCTGCTTCGAAAACATCACTGGTGTTAGACCACAAAGGCGGCGATGATTTGGCATTTGCCTCAAAAGAAAGTGCTAAGGGAGGTAGCCATTTGGTCGTTCAATATGAAGTGCCCGTGGGTACTGAAGAGATCGAATTGCCCGAACCTGTTGACACCCCAATTGCGGTGGAAGAGCCACAAGAGGAAGTTTCGGCACCTAGTGAACCAGAAGAACCCAAGGCTGAGCAACCATCTCAAGAAGTGCCCGCGACTGAAGAACCTACCGAAGAACCTTCTCAAGGTGATACTCCTCAAGAACAGCCAGTGACCGATGAACCGGTCGCCGAAGAGCCAGAGGAAGAAGAAACTGTCAGCGAAGAGCCTTCTCAAGAGCAACCAACGGCAGAGGAACCTGTAACCGAGGAGCCCGCTCAAGAAGAACCTATAACCGAAGAACCTGTAGTAGAAGAACCTTCTCAAGAGGAGCCAGCGCCTGAAGAGCCGGTTGTAGAGGACTCAGTGATTGAAGAGCCCGCCCCTGAAGAACCTGCTCCCTTACCACCATCGAATGATGCACCAACGGCCGTTGCCAGTGCAAGCCCTACCAAGGGTGTGCTACCGTTAAAAGTGGTCTTTAATGGCGATAATTCTTCCGATGACAAAGCAGTGGTTTCATATGCTTGGTCATTTGGTGATGGAGGAACGTCATCCTCAAAAAACCCTGAACATACGTTTTCTGAAGAGGGTAGCTATGAGGCAAAACTAGTGGTGAAAGATGCTGAGGGCCTTACATCCTCAGGTTCTGTTACCATTATAATTTCTGCCCCTTCCAATGAGGCGCCTATAGCTAAGATATCGACGAGCACTTCCTCAGGTCTGGTGCCTTTAGAAGTGAAATTTACGGGTAGTGCTTCTACCGACGACAAAAGTATAAAGTCGTATGCTTGGAACTTTAAAGATGGTAATTCTTCCAATACTTCAAACCCTACCCATACATTTACAGAAGCGGGGTCATATTCGGTAGAACTTACCGTTACCGACGAACAAGGATTGACGGATAAGGAAACCGTTACCATTTCCGTTACTGAACATGAAAATGAGGCTCCAAATGCAAAAATCAGTGCCAATGTTAGTTCAGGACAAGTACCGCTCGAAATTAAATTCACAGGTAGCGAATCAACCGATGATAATGGTGTCAAATCATATGCATGGAACTTTAAGGATGGTCAAACATCAACTGTTTCCAACCCTACTCATACTTTTGATAAATCTGGGACCTTTGCTGTAGAGTTGAAGGTAAGTGATGAACAGGGGCTTTCTGATACTGAAACTATTACTATTAAAGTAAATGAACCGGAAAATGAGGCCCCCATCAGTCGGCCAAAAGTAAATACGACCAGTGGTTCGGCACCATTTGAAGTGCAATTCGATGCAGAAGATTCTACCGATGATTATGGTATCTCCTCTTATTTTTGGGATTTTAAAGATGGGTCAACATCCAATACAGCAAATCCGTCGCATACTTTTGAGACTCCTGGTACTTATATCGTTGCTCTTACAGTTGCCGATGAAGACGGACTTACATCTACCAAAACGGTTAGTGTTGTCGTAAACCCTGCTGCCAATGAAGCACCCAATGCACAATTTTCTGCCAGTAAGCTTACAGGGGAAGCTCCTCTAAAAGTCGATTTCAATGGTAGTGCATCCACCGACGATAAGGGTATCGTAAATTATTCTTGGAGCATAGATGGTCGTAACCTTTCCGGTAGCAATACTTCATATACGTTTAACAATTCTGGCCCTTATAATGTGGTGCTAACGGTTATTGATCAAGAGGGACTCAGCAGTAGTCAATCAATTGATATCACGGTTACCGATCCTGTTACTATGTCGCAAATTCCATGTAGTGTTGGCGGCGGGTACGCCAATGACACAGGGAAAAAAATCTGGTGTTGGAACAATGTCAGTATTCCTAACTACTCCAATACAGACGGTTATAACTTTAGCAATAACGAATTAAAGATTAGTTCTGAATGCTATGAAAGACAGGTGACCAAAGAAGGTAATAGAATAAAATTTAAAGTAAGTCCGCAATCACCTACCCCTGGCAGTTGGTGTAATAATAATTACAACATGAGGGCTGAAATCAGTACCCTGCCTTGGAAGGTCAACCATCCCAAGGGAACCGAAGAGTGGATGGGTTGGAGCTATACTTTCGGAAACAACTATAAAATTGATGAAAAAGTACAGTGGTTGTTTTTTCAGACCCATGAAGGTACCAATGGCCAAAATCCCTTATTGGCATTTTGGGTCATCAGTGATGGTGGAGCCGGTAGTAAGGTACCCGGAGAAATTCATGTAGTGAACAGTACCGAATCTAAAAATAAATATTATCCCACCGGTATTATTCCACGAGCAGGACAAACGGTTAATATTGTTGTGCATGTGGTTTGGGGTGATAACAATGATGGTCTTCTACAGGTTTGGATGAACGGTAATAAGGTGCACGATAAAAAAGAACGTACGATTAGGGCTTCCAACCCTGTTGGGGGAAATCCAAAGTGGGGTATTTATAAGTGGCCGTGGAGAGATAAGTCGTATGTAGACCAGTCTGCTGCCCAGGGCATTCATACGTTGGAAACCTATATGGGAACCCTACGAATGATTACCAGAAGACCGGGCGATGCAGATTATGGTAAAGACGCCTACTCAGCGGTGGCACCTTAAGTCTTTCCTTAAAAACAAAAGGAAATCGTCTTGTATGCTTTACTTTTGGAAAACGATAATGTTTGCCGACTAGCCTATGATTTCATCAAAAAAGGAATTGCATTTCTACATCACAGCCGATAGGGTCATGGCGGGCAAGGCGGAAAAGAAGGCGCTAAAGGAATATATTACCGATTTTTTCAAAGCCGATGATATTTTGGGGTATCAGCGTTCCATGCGTAAAGTAGCCTATTATAAAAACACTTCGAAGAAAGGGCCAGGTTATTTCTATCATAATTGGAAGTTCAAAAAACTGGGCGTACGATTGGGCTTTAGTATTGGCTATAATGTATTTGGCTACGGTTTGCTCATTCCCCATTACGGCACCATCGTCATTAACGAACACACAAAGGCCGGTAATTTTTGTGTTTTGCATACGGCTACTTGTATTGGTGGGGAAGGTAAAAAAATTGGTGATGCGTTGTATTTGTCTTCCGGGGCCCAGATTATGGGTAATGAAGTGGAATTGGGGAACAATATATCCATTGCTGCCAATTCAATGGTCAATAAATCATTTGCCGGGTCGAATTTGTTATTGGTCGGAATGCCAGCTGCTGTTAAAAAGGAACTGCCTGCGTGGTACGGCGAATCCGGTAAATATGCCTCACGGGTAAAAAGAATCGAAGAACTACGAGCTAAGTTTATAGCCTAATTTGAAGGTAAAGATGCCTATTCGGCGGTAAGGTCTTAGTAAATAATTGTGTTTCTCTAGGTTGTGAAGAGTTAGGTGATGTATTATTGATTACTCATTATTTTTGTTTTGAGAGCATAGTTTATACTGAACTATCAAATTATATGCAATATAAAGCAATACTATAGGTACTATTACAATAAAATTTCTTCCTCTTCCATCTAATACAATTAGTGCACTGGTGTATAATAAGGCGAAAATTAGAGTTAATTTTATAGCAAAAGGTAGATTTAGTAGTCTTTTTTTATACAAATTGGTAAAAAATAATACTGAAAATACAAAGAGCAAGATAGAATTGGGAATCATGTATCCAAACATGTTTAAATTTTGACTTCTATACGAAAAGGGGTAATGAATAAAAAGCCGGCCTATATTGGCAACTGTATTCTTGACATATTTAAGGGGGTGGTTTATCATATTATCGATAGCCATCGATTTTAGTATACTATCTTGTTCGATATGGGTCAAATTTAATAGGGGAACAAACTTTTCTTTATGGTTTTTTGATAGCTGACTAAGATTAGTGTATGCTTCGTCTGCTTTATAGGTTGCCTCATCTCCGTATATCACATCTTCAATAGCAAACCAATTGCCAAATTCGTTTTCAAAAGGGGTAGATCGATGGTATAATATTTCACCTCCTGCGGTTCCTAAGTAAAATAACTTTCCGGTTAAGTTGTATGCATAAAACAGGTAAGGAGAAATCACTAGGACGCTTCCAATCAAGATAAGGGCAGCACTTTTCAGTGGTTTTCTTTTATTTTTCCAAATTAAAATTGCAATACCGATTAAAAAAATTGCGGCGAGCACTACGTGTAAATAAATGACTTTTATGATGACAAGTAGTCCTAGAAAAAGAGTGGAAGCCAAAACGTATTTTAATTCTAACTTTTCTTTTTGAAACACTTTGCATAAAAAAAAGATTAGGCCGCACATACTAAAAAATGCAAAGGTTTCAGAATACATATAAGGTAACCATCTAAGAAGTGGAGGGTACAAACCTAGAATAATAATGAAATTGATTGTGTACTTAGATTTAGAATACAGGTCAACTGTTTTTTTGAAAAACATCAAAGAGAAAAATAATAGAAAGGCATTTAATATTTTTGTATAAATCAGAGGTATTCCTAAACCTATGAAAGGGGCGATTAGCAATGGATAGCCCGGTCCATTTCCTAAACTGGGATTATCTTTGGCTTCATAAAACCCTTGCGTAATATTAACAGCGTAACGATAGTACCTACTTTCATCTCCTGTTAATTTGCTTTGCGAAAAACAAATAATTATTAGAATATATAGTACAAGAAGAAGGGGAAATACTATTTTCTCTTTGCTCGTGAGATAAAACATCAATTTAGAATTTGTTAACATTTCTCAGAATATTCGAATTCAAATGAAAAAGCTCATCGAAATAACGCTTTTTTTGCAGGGAAATAAAGCCCAAACTTAGTAATTGAATGGAAACGATCAGGCTAATTCCCCCAATAATAAAAGAATAGGGGCGTTGCCTAAATACTTCCGATACGGCCAAAGCGAATCGGTGTCCGAAATCATCGGCCATTCCCAGAGTATCCGGATACAATCTAAAAGCATCCACAAAAATATAGGCGATAATGTACAGCGAGGGAATCAGAATAAAAATGCCCAACAACCAAAAGAACATATAGGGTCTGAACATAAAGCTGTTCGCCAGTCCGTTAAAAATGCCCATGACGATCCGTAGGCTCGAAGTACGGGTATTTCCTAGTTTTTGTTGTTCCGACCAATCGAGGTGGGCCGGTATTTCAATGATTCTTGCGCGTAGCATATAGGCCTTGAGCAGAATTTCCGAATTGATATCAAAGGTGCTCGATTTGGTGTTGAGGTTGCGAATAAAATCGCCTTTATAGGCTCGTACCATTCCCGTGAACGTACAAATATCCAATCGCGAAGCGGTTTTCATCATAAAATTGACCGTTTTGCTGAGCCAAAGGCGCATTCGGGGCACGGCCGTATTTTTTCCGCCTTTCATATAGGGCGAGGCGATAACCATATCGGACTGGGTGGCCGTAATTTCCGCCAATAATTGCCCTACATGTTCCACCGAATAGCTCAAATCGATATCGAGTACGACTACATAATCACCTTTGCTATGCGCAAATCCGGTTCGTAAGGCCGTGCCCAAATTTCGATTGACGATGTGATGGTGAATTTCCAAATCATCATAGGTTTCCGCAAGCTGGTCGGCAATGGCTGCCGTTCCGTCACTGCTACCGTCATTGATGATCATGACTTGCCATCGGTATAAATGGTCAAGGGTCTTCAGGTAGACGTATAACTGGCCTACATTTTTCTCAATGATAGCCTCTTCGTTAAAGGCCGGCAATATAATGCTAACAAGGGGCTTATTCAAATTGGTTTGGTCTTTTGGTAAGGTCATGGTCGACTTTGTTTATAGTATCATTTAAAATCTATGGGGAAAGAGGGATGTATTCGTAAGAAAATTAAGTGTTTTGCCCGAAAAAAGAAGAAGAATTCTTATCATAAAATGATAGCATGGAATAATAGCTCAAAAATATCAAAAATTAGATGGGGTTATGCATACTATCGGTCAACTTTAAAATTTTTAGGTTAAATTGCGAAATTTTAACCAGCTATCATTTTTCTCAAAGAGAAAACAGCGCTTATATACTATGTATTGAATTTATACCTTTTATTTGAAATGTAGGAACTCTCTTTTTTTTTGGGGTCGTGGTCTGCTGCTTTGCGCGAACTTTTAATTTTTACGTAATTGGTTAGTTATTTATGTTTTTGCTATTTTTGAGAAACGATAGTTATTCATTTGAATACTTGTTCATTCTATGATAATAATATAACTTCACACCCTCCCCCGTGTTTTGATATTGTTAATTTTTAAAGTTGTAGATAGTCTAAAGCTTTAAGAGTTTTTATGAGTTAATATTCATTTAGTTTAGAAAACTTTGTGTTAATATAATTGTATGTTATGGAGGCGAATTTGACTGAATTTCAATACAAAGTAAGTAGAGCTCAACGAGTTCAGAAAAACGGGCACAATTCTTTTATGATACTTTTTACAGGTCTCTCGGGGGCTGGTAAATCTACCTTGGCGAATGCTTTACAAACTAAACTCTTTGAAGAAAAGGTGCACACCTATGTGTTAGACGGTGATAATGTACGCAAAGGCATCAATCATAATTTGGGTTTTAGCCCTGAAGATCGGTCTGAGAACAACAGGCGTATTGGGGAAATAGCCAAATTGTTTATTGATGCCGGAATCGTCGTTTTGGCAGCATTTGTGTCCCCTTATAAAAGGGATAGAGAAAATATGAAACGTACGGTCGGTCCTTATCATTTTTTTGAGGTATTTGTAAATACGAGTTTAGCCGAGTGTGAACTTAGAGATGTCAAGGGGCTTTATAAAATGGCTCGGGCCGGTCAGATTAAAAATATGACCGGTATTTCGGCACCTTATGAAAATCCCGAAAATCCTGATGTTGAAATAACTCAAGGGCAAACGGTAGAGCAAGCGGTAGAATTAATATATAACACGATTAAATATCGGTTGAGGCTAGACTGATTTTGAAATCGACCTACAGACTGGCGAACTATCATTGGAGTCCTTCATTTGAGGAACACAAATCTTTTTCTGGCGTAAAAATTAAAGACCGCTACAATCATAATTACCATGGTTTTGGAAATTACATACCAAATAGGTAGATGCTTGGTAAAAAGATATAATAGGATAATATTAATAAAAAAACCAATCCCCGATACTATAAAAAAGGCGAGTATTTCTTTCTGTTTAGAGTGCCTTCCTCCTTCAAATACAAATTTTGAGTTGAGTATATAACAAATGCCAATGGTCAATAATGATGAGAACACGTTGGCGAGATTTACTTCAAGCTTCAAGCTTTCTACGAACAAAATCAGTAGTGAGATGCCGATAATGTAGCAAATGCCCCCAACCCCCATAAAAGATGCGATTTGTTTCATATCAATTTCTGAAAAAATGTTTTTGGGCATCTTAATTCGCTTAGTTTCCTTTAATTCTAATGGTTAAGATATTTTGAAAACTATACGCTATTAAGAAAATCAAAGAAGGAACCGTTAAGAGAAAGTAACGCGGTTTCCCATGTAAAATGACAATTGCACCTGTATAGATGAAAAAATACAGTACAATCGCCCAAATTTCGTGAGGTACGTGTTTTCTGGAAATGTATATCGGATACGCCAGTAAAAGCAATATTGAAACTATAAGCATGTTGGGCAAAACATATCCATAAATATTGATACTTTCGATACGATATGAATTGGGGTGGTTGAAGAGTAAGCGGCCTATATTTGAGATGCTGTTTTTTAAGTATTTTATGGGGTGTTCTCTCATATTTAAACGGGCCTTTGCCTTAAAAGCACTATCTTTTTGAATATTGCTTAATCCTTCCAGTGAAAGATAAAATTCACGATGATTTTTACTGAGTTGATTGAGGGCAAAGTAAGGTTCTTTGCCCGTTTTTTGAGCTTCATCAGGGTTTAAGATTAAGGTTTCCGAAACCCAATTACCCCATTCGTTTTCATAAGGCGTAGACCTATGGTAGAGTAATTCTCCTCCTCTGGTTCCGACATAAAAGGGCTTTTCCGTAACAGTATAGGCATACCATATATAGGGTGAGCAAAACAAGAAACCTATTGCAAAGACAACTAGGTTCGGTTTTAATCTTTTTTTATTTAAAATTATATATATAAAATAAGCAATCAAACCCGCCACGGTGATATGAAAAAAGATAATTTTGGTTAATATCAAGGCTCCTAAAAAAATTCCCGCTGCCCAACGGTCTTTATTGCCGTTTAGACGGCAAAAATGATAGATAAGTCCGCAAATTAATAGTATGCTAAACGCTTCCGAATATAAGAAGCTCATCATTTTTAAAAGCGGAGGGTAGATTCCTAAGAAATAGGTGAAATAGTAAGCATATTTTCCTTTGATGTACAGGCTTAAGGCTCTGTGAAAATAAATCAGGGCGAAAAAGGCGAAAAAAGCATTCAAATAGATTGCCCAACTAGAAAGGTTTAATATTACGAACGGTAAAATAATTATCGGATATCCTGGCCCATTGGTAAGATCAGGATTGTTTGGGTCGGTGTAGTGCCCATCCCATAAATTTTGGGCATACGCCATGTACCTGAATTCATCTCCGAAAGGTTCGCTTGAACGAATGAAAATCAAAAAAAGGTAAACGATTAAGAACGGTAAATAGGCAATTAGGTCTTTTTGAACTTTCATTATATAGACACTTACATAGCTTTAGCTGTTTTTAAAATAATGTAAAATCCGATTAAATTCGACATCGGTCAACCTTTGCTTGTTAGGGTTTTTAGAAAACTTTAAAAGATCTAGGTTTTCTGAATTAATGTCAATTCCTAAGGCCATCATACTTACTTGACGAACAGTGAGAGAAGGATTTTCACAAAAATTTTCAAAAGACACCCTAAAATACCTTTCGGGGTCTATTTTTTTTCGCTCTTTATCAATAGCTTGGTTGACAGCATTTACTTGATTGCAAACATCATTAATATACCCTAAAGGATCACCGTTCTTTTTATGGTCTTTGCTCAACAGACCCCAACCGATTTCGTGGTTGCCCTGTACTTCTCTTCTTGACAAAATTAATGATTGGGCGACATATATAGGGTTTCGATAAATTTCAACAAAATATATATTGTTAAGAGACTTGTATAGGTCTGATGAACAAAGTGAATTACGGTTGTTCTTGTTCAAAAAAGGTTTTTTGGAAATACCGGACCATGCATTAAAGAAAGATTGCATATCTAATTTTGTATGTTGGTCAAGCTCAGCGGGTATATGGTTTCTGTCTTCGCCCAACCACCGGTTCCAAAGATGGAAAGCGTCGTTGGGCCCTCCTGAACCTGAAACACTGCCATAATAACTTTTAAATTTTTTCTTTGGTTTCGGAATAAACCTATTGAATGTCTTGTATGCCGCAATTGGTGAACGCTCGAAAGCAGCGATAAAATTACTGATATAGCTAACTGGTAGATAGTAGGCCAAGGTCTGGTACAAAAGGGTCGTGCCACTTCGAGAGCCGCCTAAAACTAGAATTATAGGTTGGTTTTCTTTGCGTTCAGCGCTTTTGATGATTTTTTTTTCACGATTTTGAAGTAAAAAATCCAGTGGAACCAAGACTTTTGCAAGAAATTCTCTAAGCAGAACGAAATAAGCAATCTTATTTCCGGAAAGAAGCATTCGCTTTAATAGGCCTATAGGGTCTTTAAAATTAGAATAGCTCATGATTGGTCATTGTTAGTTGGAAATCTATTCTATATATTAGACTTTATTAGTATTTATGTATTATTCGTGGGCGTCAAATCAGGTCTTGATTAAGGTCAATTTATGAATTTTTTGAATTGCGTTTACATGCTCATCCATCGGTACCAAAGTAAAATGCTTTGCCAGCTTCTTCATCACCTTATTGAAAATGAACACTTTTCTATCACTGCTTATATTCATTCCGGGGAAAAATGCCAAACTGGTGATTTGATCACCCCCGATCAAATCGAGTGGATGCAAAAGAAAGCTAGGCTCTGTTTTGGTCATTTTGCATAGAAAAATAGCAATGTTCAAATAGAGCATCATCAAGTGAATCGAGATATTACTGATGTAAAGCAGATAACTCAAATGAAACGGAATTCTAAAAACGGGCATGGTGGTCACCGGAAGCTCCAATAATTTTCTTCCTTTTTTCAAATTCCAGTAATAGGGCTTCAATTTTCTAAATCCGTCAGAGAATTTTCCGAAAATTTCCTTACGGTCCTCTTTTTCTTCTTTCGAGAGGTTGCTCGTACTAAAGTAGTAGAGTCTGGCCAACGGTCCGATTACCGTGGGTAAGGTAGAAGCGTCGTATGCATAGCCCTTTTCGGCCAGTACTTCGAGCAAGGTATTGCTCCAACTGAAGCCCGGACCTCTAAACCCGTTCGGGGCCTTGCCTGTGACTTCTGTGATAATATCGTGCGCCGTATCTATTTCGGTCTTCATCTCTTCTTTGGTATACAGGTGAAGCCAAGTTTCGTGTTTAAACGAATGATTGCCGATATCGTGGCCGGCATCGGCAATTTGCTTGAGGTATTTGTGGTTCTTTTCAAAAGCAGCATCTTGGCCGACAATGAAAAAAGTGATTTTTAAATCGAGCTCATCCAATACTTTTAATACGTGCGGTACAAAGATATCAAGGTATGAAGGATATTCTTCCCAACCCTTTTCCCCATGTATTTTCATATAAGACCACTGGTTGTCCATATCCAGCGAGAGACTTAAATAAGGCTTACTCATACTAATTGGTCAATTTTTTTGGTTTTATGTGCTTCCAGTTCCTTTGTAAAACCTTGCGCAAAATTCTTCACGTGATTGACCACCGAATTGTTGTTCAGGGTGTCGTTTACGAATTGCGAGGTATTAAGCACATAGAAATCTTTATGTTTGGTCTTTATTTTCGGAATGTTCTCCGAGTAATTCAATACCTGAAGCGGCTGCACTTTAAACGCTTTATGTATATGAGACGAAACTATGGAGCTCTGATCAAAATCAGGGTATAGTTTCGAAACGCCCTCTAGAAATATCGCTTTTAGCTCATCTTCCGATTTCTGCCAATACGGATCGGTCGAACTGATGTATTTGGGAAAATACGTCAAATGCTTGTCAGCGGTTTGATCCAGGTCGACTAGCGAGCTCATGCCGATAACCCCGGTAAAAGGAATTTCTTTATCGGCAATGTTAAGCACGTAATAGGGCGACATCGAATATTTCGTAACCAAAATCAGGCAAATTACGCCAAGGTATTCAATGGGAGTGCTGCTTTTAGAAGCTTCGAACAAGCTCTCGGCGGCAATTTTTTCGAGAACATTTAATGGTGTCGTAACAATTACTTTATCAAAGTGCTCTTCAACTCCATTATTGCGTATGGTAACACCACCATCAGCACTGGGTTTTATAGATTCTACGGTGCTATTGAGCGCAATGTTCGAACCCTTGTTGCTCAAAGATTTTTCTAGGGCGTCAAAAACGGTTTTGTATCCCCCTTTAACATAACCCATATGTTCTTTTTGGGCCGCTGAACTTCGTGCTTGAAAAAGCCTTTTGATATAGGTCCAGATAAATACGGCCGAAGCTTTTTCGTGGTTGTCACCAAGTTTGGCCAAGAGTAGGGGAGACCAGAACTTTTCATACGTCCGTTTTCCACCCATTTTGATCAGCCAGTCTTTGACCGTGATATTTTCCAATTTTTTCCAGTCATCGATTTTCGACCCGTAGAAAATGGTAAATGCCAACATCGCCTTATCCCATAAATTTAAAGCAGGAAAAAGCAAAAACTCTTTAGAGCTACTTATAGAATAGAATTTCTTTTGAACGTAGTATCCCGTGTAAGACCGCCTCCAGCACAATTCATCGGCCAGACCTAAATCTTCGATCAGGCCGATTAAATGGTTATCGGTGGGCAGTATAACATGATAGAATTTGTCCCAGATAAATGAGCCATAATCTTCATGGGTAGAAAGCCCGCCCATTTGGCTGTCACTTTCAAAAACTTTCACGGTAGCATCGTTCTTTGCGATTTCATGGGCCAAGGTAAGCCCCATAAAACCGCCTCCGACTATGCCTATTTTCATGATGCCTCAACTTTTGCCGAAGTAACGCTTTTCTGCCATTCAAAGGTTCGTTTAAGGCCTTCTTTCATTGAAACTTTAGCTTTTACGCCCAGCAGTCGTTCCGCTTTTGTGGTGTCCGGTACGCGGCGCATCACATCTTGGTATTTACGGCCCGCTGAAATTTCGTTATAGGGTATTAGCTTAATATCGGTATCTTCTGGGTTTCCTGCAATTTCACGAAGCATTTGTGCCAGTTCTAAAATGGTAATTTCTTCGTTGGCACCGATATTGAATATTTCGCCATTTGCCTCGGGCTTCATGGTAGCGGCATAAATTCCTGCAACGGTATCTTCAACAAATGTGAAGGTTCGGGTTTGTTGCCCATCCCCGTGAATCGGAATTTCTTTATTGTTCAATAGACAGTCGATAAACACCGATTGAGGTCCGCCCCACCATGATAGGTGTTGGTGAGGTCCGTAAGAACCAAAGAACCGTAATAGCACAACAGGTATACCGTAGTCTTCCATATAGGCTAAAGCTAGGTGCTCGTCGTACAGTTTAGATACTGCATATCCCCAACGGGGTACTTTCGAGTCTCCAATCACACAGTTGCCGTCTTCGACGAACGGTAAATCTGGGTTCATTCCGTAGACATCGGAGGTTGAGGCCAAAACAAACTTGCAGTTAAGCTTACGGGCAAATTCCAACATGTTCTCGCTGCCCTTGGTGTTAATTTTAAGGGTGTCTACCGCATTGCCATATCTCGGTATTTTAAAGGCGGCCAAATGAACGATAACATCAAAGTCGGTGGCGAGACCTGTTAATGTAGAATGGTCTAAGATGTCTTTTTCAATAAATTCAAATCTTTCATGGGTCAAGAATTTATGGATGTTCTCCATTCTTCCCATTGATAAATTGTCTATTCCGACAACTTCATGTCCTTCACTTAGCAGTTTGCTCAATAAATTTGAGCCTAGAAAACCGGCAACACCGGTGACAAGAATTTTTTTGTTCGTGGCAATCATTTGGTCGTGGTCTTTTTGATTACAAATTGTTAATGGTTAGTATGCAAATTAAATTTAAGCATTGATTAGGTTAATTATTGTGCTTTAAAATTTATATCGGGGGATATTCAAAGGTGAAAAGTAGTGGTAACCTCATTAAAATAAGCAATTACTAGACGAAATACATAAATATCATTTGTACTACAAAAATAGCTTATTGGGTTAAGAATTAAAATGGAATCTAGTTGAGAATACTAAACAAAAGAAAAATCACCGATTTGATAAATTACAGAACTTGAAATTGCGCAATTGCCCAAAAATTATGATTAATTTAATTAAATCGCATAAATCTGCATTTTTTGACGAAAAAACTTGAAAATCACTTGATTTTTCAAAATCGGAGAGAAAAATCATTTGTTAATAAAAAGTTAATTTTTAGGAGTGTCCATTCCTGATTTTCGTCATTATTTCGAAATAATAGGCCTTTTGTTTAACATATTCTTATCGCTTTAAGGGGTGAAATTATGTTTTATTCAACATTCAAATTTCTAGTTATTTATGTGCCGATGGGCATTCGGTTTGTCAACTTTAATTATGCTAAATTTGGCTCGCTATAAGATGAAGATTTTTAAAGTCGGCATCTTTATGAGCGACAGTTTTTTCGACGGAATTATGGGTTTGAATTTGAAAGCCGACGATAGGCAATAGAGAAAAACAAAGAACTGATTGAAATTAATGTTGCACCTAGTTTCCCCCTCCTCAGGTGCTTTGCGAAAGAGAGCTACGCAGGTGGCTTTTTTTAATGCTGTACGAGCAGCTTAAAATGTATGTAATGAGGTTAAAAGGGTCGTCTTTAATAATACCGATAGCAATAGCCATACACTTGATGATTGTGAATGGCACCTTGCTGCTATTGACCCCAGAAACTTATCTGCAGGGGCTCAACGCCTTGTACTACAATTTTTCTTGGTTGTTGATAACCAATGCGCTCAATTTCTACCCTACCAAAAGAAAAGAGAATTTTTTCACCAACATTCATAAGATGTTGAACCTCTATACGCTGTTCGGGCTAAGTTATTTTGCCATTTTCGGTTTGGGTGCGACCAAGGTTTCGGTGATATTTCATATAAAGATATTGCTTGTTATTTTCTTGCTTTTGACCATCTACCGCATACTCTTTTATTGGTCGATTAGAAGATACCGTTTCAGGGGGGGCAACTTTGTTAATGTACTGGCCATTGGTCGAGATAAAAACCTAAAAAAGATAAGAAGGGTTTTCGATGACCCGTATTTGGGGTATCGCTATAAGGGCTTTTTTGATGACAGCCCCTCGAATAGCCCGACCTATTTGGGTGAAATTTCAAACTGCTACGACTATATTATTAAAAATCAGATTGATGAGGTGTATTGTCTGGCTTCTAAATTCTCGCAAGATGAACTTCAAAAATTGATCAATTTTGCCGATAACAATTTGATCAAACTTAAAATTATACCTGACAATAAAGACGTGTTCACCAGGGCGATGAGCCTCGAGATGTTCGATGCGATCCCTGTATTGAACCTTCGTAGGGTACCTTTGGATATGGATTATGCCCGAATCGTAAAACGTATGTTCGATCTGGTCTTTTCTTCAATCGTTATCGTAGGTGTACTCTCTTGGTTGGTGCCCTTGATGTTCGTGCTTATCAAAGCAGAATCACCTGGCCCATTGTTTTTTAAGCAGAAGAGGCACGGTTTTAAAAAAAGGGTGTTTTGGTGCTATAAGTTCAGGTCGATGGCCAAAAATTCGGAATCCGATTCTAAGATGGCGACCAAAAATGATATGCGAATTACCAAAATAGGTAAGTTCATCAGAAAAACAAGTATCGACGAATTGCCTCAGTTCATCAATGTGTTCTTGGGTGAAATGAGCGTAGTCGGGCCGCGACCGCATATGGAACTTCATACCGAAGGCTATCAGGCATCGGTTGACAAGTACTTGGTACGGCATTTTGTAAAGCCGGGTATTACCGGTTTGGCACAGATAAGGGGCTATAGGGGCGAAGTAGAAAAGAAGAGTGATATACTTAACCGTATTCGGCTTGATGTACTCTATATCGAGAAATGGACCCTCTCCTTAGATTTGCGAATTATTTATAGTACTATTTATAATGTTTTTACGGGGGAAGCTAAAGCCTATTGATGATGGAACAATGGTATGTATTACAGGTAAGACCGGGCTATGAAAAAAAAGTGGCCGAGAAGTTGAAGAACTTAAAAATGGAAGTGTATTGCCCACTGTTAAAGCAGGTGCGAATATGGAGCGACCGTAAAAAAACGATAGAGACCCCATTGATCAGATCGTATGTGTTTATCAGGTGTGAAGAACAAGAAAGAACTATCGCTTTTTCGGTACCCGGGGTGGTGAGGTATCTGTTTTGGTTGGGAAAACCGGCCAAGGTACGTGATGAAGAGATTAGGGTGCTCAAAGATTGGATGGAGAATGATACGGTCGATGCCATTGCATGTTCTAGGTTGCAACCGGGAGCCCATACGACCATTCGCAAGGGGCTATGGAAAGATCAAGATGCCATAGTACGCCATTTGGGTCGTACAAGGGTTTCGTTGGTTTTGGAAGATTTGGGTATTGTTGTTAATGCCAAACTGAAAGATGTTGTATGAGAAAGGAAGTGAAAAATGTAACCGGCATCGCCACAGTGTTTTAATAATAGATAGCGTACGGAAATTTTCTTTTTCAGGAAAGTTTCCGATTTTTTTTGGTCTGAATCGGGGTTTAAACCGTAGTTAGATTGCCCTGCCGTTTGTGTGTCTTTTGTGACAGGCAACGGCGGAGCCGTACCCCGTCTGAATCAAAAAAAGACAAAATAGATAGCGTTTACGATAACAAATAATGTTTTTAAAAGTGTAGATGGCAATAGATGAGACAAATGTAATGGGCTATGAAGTGTTCAGCGGAAACCTGAATAAGGTAGATTGGTCTGCGCAAAAGTTGATTGTCAATACCATCAACCAATATTCTTATTGCATCGCCGAAGAAGATGGGGCTTTTAAAAAAGCGCTTAGGGCTTCCGATATTTTGTTGCCCGATGGGGTAGGTATCGTATGGGCCGCCAAATGGCTAAAAGGTGAAAAATTAACGAAGATTGCCGGGGCCGATTTGCACGAACATTTATTGGGTTATTTACAACATACCCAAGGCCGTTGTTTTTATATGGGGTCTTCTGTACAGGTGTTGGAAAAAATAAAGAAGCGAGTTGCCAACGACTACCCCAATGTGAAAGTGGGTACCTATTCGCCTCCCTATAAAACAGCGTTCAGCCCTGCCGAGAATGTCGAAATCGTGAATGCCATCAATGGCTTTGGCCCAGATGTGGTCTTTGTGGGCATGACTGCCCCGAAACAAGAAAAGTGGGTATACGATAACCAGCAATTGATCGATCGGGGGATCGTTTGTTCCATTGGTGCCGTATTCGATTTTTATGCCGGTACCGTAGAACGGCCAAGTAAGGTATGGCAAAAAATGGGATTGGAATGGCTCGGTCGCTTGCTCAAGGAGCCCAAGCGTATGTGGAAGCGATATATTTATTACGGGGCTGTTTTCGGCTATCGTTTGATAAATTATAGAACGTCAAAACCAAAAAGAAATCAACCTGCTTAAGTTGTTGTTGATTAAATCGCTGCGGTAGAGCAAGCAAAATAGAAATAAATGTCTACAGCCCAAAGGGTCATTAAAAATACTGGTTTTCTCTATGCCAAGATGGCGATAACGATGTTTATCAGCCTTTATACGACCCGTTTGGTATTAAATGCGTTGGGGGCTTCCGATTTTGGTATTTTCAATGTGGTCGGTGGGGCCATAGCCATGTTGGGTTTTTTACATGCGGCCATGTCGAGTGCCACCCAGCGTTTTATGTCCTTTTACGAGGGCAAGGGCGATACGGAAAAACAGAAATATATTTTTAACGTCAGTACCGTACTGCATTTTGGCATTGCTATATTATTGATAGTGGTATTGTTGATTGCGGGCTACTTCTTTTTTAATGGTATTCTGAACATTCCGCCTGATCGAGTGTTCGCGGCCAAGGTTATTTATGGGGCTTTGATTTTAAGTACGGCCTTTACCGTTCTGAGCGTACCCTACGAAGCGGTGTTGAACGCCCATGAAAACATGCTGTATTACAGCATTGTTGGGGTGGTGGAGTCGCTTCTAAAACTGTCCGTGGCTTTGATTATAGTAAAATATGCCGGAGATAAATTGGTGTTGTACGGTATTCTTATGGCGGTAATACCCTTTGTGATCCGTACGATTATGCAGGTCTACTGTCATAAAAAGTACGAGGAATGTGTAATCGCCCCAAGAAAATATTTCGAAAAGGATTTGATGAAAGAAATGAGCAATTTTGCAGGGTGGAGTTTTTTAGGTACGACCATCAGTATGATTTCTTTTTATGGGCAGGGGGTAGTTTTAAATTTCTTTTTCGGTACTATAGTAAACGCAGCCCATGGTATCGCCAATCAGGTAAATGGTATGCTCATGGTTTTTTCTAGTAATATGCTGATGGCTTTAAATCCGGTGATTGTAAAAAAAGAGGGTAGTGGAAATCAGTTGGAAATGATCAACCTTGCAATTACTGGGAGTAAGTTTTCTTTTGCTTTGTTGGCTTTTTTTGCAGTTCCAGTCATTATTGAAATGCCTTATATATTAAAGATTTGGTTAAAGGATGTGCCTGATTATGCTATTATATTTTGTAGGTTGCTACTCATTAAAACCTTAATAGAGCAAATGGTGATTACGTTATCCACTTCTATTGCAGCCACTGGAAATATCAAACAATATCAGATTATCATTTCCTTGTTAGCCATAATACCATTAGTCGCTACCTATGCTTTTTTCTATTATGGCTACGAGCCTTACTTATTATATATAATATATATTGTTCACGTTAGCAATAGGTGTTTTGTGATATCGGTATATTTTGCGAATAAATTATGTGGTTTACCAGTAAAGCAATTTTTACTTGATGTAATCATGAAAGAAATTGGTATAGTCGCTCTAGCTGCTCTTATTCCGGTATTTCTTTATTATAGAATGGATTTTGGAGTGGTGAGATTGGTGTCTATAGGGTTGACTTATACAATTTCTTTTTGCCTTTTATTTTATTTTTTCAACCTTAACACAAAAGAAAAAGCAATTGTTACTACTTTGGTTGAAAGTGTATCGCAGAAATTACCTCGTCGATAAATAATTTGAATTATCGAAATTTAAACTTAAAAGCCGGTTCTAGATAAGTGATTTTTAAATGAAAAAGTATAACCAGCTACGGAGCCTGGAAAGTAAGAATGAAAAAAATCGACCCAAAATTAAAATTGGTTTATCAGAGACAGAGACTCACATTATACAGTTATGAATCAGTTTAGATAATTGAATAAGAAAGAAACTAAAAGTATATGGCTAGAATAGGGATAATGACCACCCAAGACGCCTTAAATAATGGTGCAATGTTACAAGCCTTTGCTTTACAAACATATTTGCAAAGTATTGGCCATGAAGTGGAGTTTATAGATTTCCGTAGAGAGAAAAAGCAAACGGTTCGTTCGTTTATCGCTAAAAACCCAAAGGTAATGTGGTATAAGTGGATGGATATGATCAATGAGGCTAGATATCGCAGAATGGGAGATTTTGGGGATTTAATTCAACGGGGGGATACCTCCTACTATAGTTTGAGGGAATTACAGCAAGATCCGCCCAAATATGATGTATACATTGCTGGAAGCGATCAGATATGGAATGTCTCTTCCCGCAACACGGTAAATCGCGTTTTTTATTTGGATTTTGGAGCCCCAGCTACCAAAAGAATATCCTATGCGGCCAGTATGGGGCAGTGCAATGTACCCCAGAGCATGGACAAAGAAATTTACGACTTGGTAAAACCCTTCGATTTTGTAAGCCTTCGAGAAATAAAGGCCGCCAACTACATTCAGGGTTTGTTCAAAGAAGAAAAACAGGTTCACCAAGTACCGGACCCTACTTTTTTATTGTCCAAGGAGTCTTATTTGCCCTTTATACTGAGCGATGATGAAAAGTGGAGTAAAGAATACATCGCTTCTTATATTTTGGTGCCGGCAAGGTTTGATCAAAGTCTCCGTGACGTTGTCGAATTGGTGGCTTCCGAAAAAGAGCTTGATTTAATCAATTTGAGAAATCCGGATACCTGTGTACGTTTGGCCAATGCCCAAAATATCATCGTAACCCCCAAAGAGTGGTTGCAATATGTCTATTACAGTAAGTTCATGATTTGCTGTTCCTTTCATGCGGTGGTATTTTCCTTAATACTCCATAAACCCTTTATAGTGGTTACCCCGTATAAAAATGAGCGCATAATCTCCTTGTTGAGTGCAGTAGGCTTAATGGACCGTATTGTCATGAATTTTGATAAAGAAATAGTTAAAAACATAATAAATACCACCATTGATTGGGAGATGGTGGATAAGGCCTTGGAACAGGAAAGGGCCAAGGGTGTTCAATTTTTAAACCTTAGCTTAAATTAAAACATGTTTTCTGTAGTTATCCCATTATACAATAAGGCCCATACCATATCCCGTACCTTGCAAACGGTATTGAATCAAACTTATACCAATTTTGAAGTGGTGGTAGTAAACGATGGCTCCACGGATAAGGGGGTAACGGTGATCCAAGAGTTTTCCAACGATCCGCGAATAAGGATTGTAGAACAGGAAAACAAAGGGGTAAGTGTGGCCCGTAACAGGGGGGTAGAAGAAAGCAAGTATGATTATATCGCTTTTTTGGATGGGGATGACGAGTGGGTGCCCACTTATTTGGAAAAGGTACGGGAAGCCATTGGCAACTTTTCTGAGGTCGGGATGTTCTGTACGGGCGGTGTGGTTACCAGCGCCAAGGAAACCATGCGGAGATTGGCAAAAAAATATAGTGGTACCATAGGAAAGGTCGATTTTTTTGAAAACCCCCATGTTTTTGTACATACCAGTGCCACCGTGGTAAGGAAGCAGGAGTTTTTCAGATCGGGCGGTTTTCCAGTAGGTATGAAACGCAATCAAGATTATGCCTGTTTTTTTTCGGTGGCCTTGGCCACACCCGTGGTATACATAGGGTACCTTTTAACCACCTATGTAGGCGATATTGCCGGGCAGGCCACCCAAACCTCCATGGTAAAAGTATTGCCCCACGTAATAAATAGGTTCAACCATGTACATGGCCATTGGCAGCAGGCCCACAATCCCAACCAGACCTATCTGGTGTTTTTAAGGTACGAATTAAGGCACATGCTATTGGGTTATCTTAAGAAAAGGGATTATAGTATTATAAAACGATTACAATCGGGATTAAACGATGATCTCATCCAAAAATTTCCTGCTTTTGAATGGAGATTGTACACCAACAAAGCCTTAAGAATAATAGGGATACTATACATCTATGTGACTAAGATACGATGGCGATTACGAGGCTACCCCTATTTAGGAGAATGAAATAGGTTGAAACAGGCCTATAATAAATGGAAATTTTAAAAAATCCGATTCCTATTGCTTTTATGAACGCAAATACAAAAAGATATGTCACTTTTTTATAAGGGAGTTAGAAAAATATATGGGCAAGTATTTGGGTCGTCCACAATGGAGTTGCCCAAAAGCGAACAAGACCCTGAGAAGGCCGCTCGCGGCATCGAGCAGCTTTTAAATGCTCATGCTCCTTGTATGATTGCCCGTTTTGGGAGTACCGAACTTAGTATGTTGGTGAATCACTTGGGGGTGAAAAACGGGGACAAAAACCTGTTGAGGTTTTTGCAGGGAAAGACCCAACCTTGGTGGTACGAGGATAACCGTATGCAGCAAATGCAAGATTGGAGCGGTTTTTTTCCGCCTACGGAGGAAAAGATTGCCCAATTCTGCGAACTGATGTTGCAAGATATGAAGCAAGTGGATATTTTGGGCAGTTGGGTGGCCAATGAACAGTATGTAGTCGATCAAATGAAGGCCCAATTGGTACATTTGCGCTTGTTGGAACCGTTTTACGCTTCCCAACCGTGGACAAGGGCCTTAAAAGGTAAAAAAGTATTGGTGGTACACCCCTTTACGGAGACCATTGCCAAACAATATAGGAAACGGGAGAAATTGTTTGCGCATCCTGATATATTGCCTGAATTTGCTTCTTTAGCTTTGATAAAGGCGGTGCAGACCTTGGGGCAAGGCAACGATGCCTTTTCTGATTGGTTCGAGGCCTTACAGTGGATGAAAGACGAGATTGACAAACAAGACTATGATGTTTGTTTAATTGGCTGTGGGGCTTATGGCTTTCCTTTGGCAGCCCATGTAAACCGTCAGGGCAAAAAGGCCGTACATATAGGGGGAGCGTTACAATTGCTCTTTGGAATTAAAGGAAAAAGATGGGAAGACCCACAGTACGGAGTACCCCAATGGGGTATTCCTGAAGGCTTTTACCCGGCTTTGATGAATGAGCATTGGGTACGGCCCGGGGAAATGGAAAAACCCAAAACTGCTGAACAAGTTGAAGGGGCCTGTTATTGGTAAGCAGCATGAGGTATTTAAAAAGAATAATATATATTCCTTTCGGAATTTGGGAGGGCCTTATGGATTTTATAAATAGGCATGCCAGAGATATTGAAAACCGTAAACGTTTCCCCAAAGCAATCATAGATAAAGGGGTTACCTTTACGCCTGATGTTGCTATCGGTGAAAGGGCTCATCTTCTGAGCGGTTGTGTAATCAATCATAGTAGTATCGGTAGTTACAGTTATATAGGTAAAAACTCCCTAATACAAAATGTAAGCTTAGGTAATTATTGTTCCATCGCGCACGAAGTAAATATGGGTTTGGGCCAACACCCTATTAATCTGGTAGGTACATCGCCTTTGTTCTATAGAAAAAATAATACGTTTAATATTTCTTTGGTAGAGCAAGATTTGGACTTTAAGGAATATGCACCCATAAAAATTGGCCATGATGTCTGGGTAGGGGCCCGGGCTATTATTATGGATGGGGTAACCGTAGGTACGGGGGCCATAGTGGCCTCGGCCGCAGTGGTGACCAAAAATGTACCGCCCTACGCCATTGTAGGCGGAGTACCGGCCAAAATCATCAAATACCGTTTTAAAGAGGGAAAAAGAGATGCACTTTTACGTTCCAAATGGTGGGAGCAGGCACCCGGAGCAGCTTTAAAAAGTATGGAAGGCCTAGATGTACCATATAAAGTTCCAGAAGTTTAATTCTAATGTGTTGAATTTGAAAAAATCTTTATGAAAATAAGCGATGTCATCCCATATTTGATGCTCATAGCTTCCATCCCTTCCATTTTGATGAGCTTGCAGTTGGATACTACGCGTTTAAACATTATTTGGTGGTCCATCTTTGCTTTTTTTTTATGGATGGTAATGCGGTATAAAAAGTACTTTTTTACCGAAAATTCCCTACCGCTCTTGATTCAGGTTTTTCTGGGAATGACATTTCTACAGGCTATTCACGGCCTATTTATGGCGCAGGGCTATTGGGACTATAAGGTATTGGTTCGCAATATATTTATATTTTCCCTGCCTCTTACTATACTTATATTTTCGTCCCCCCTCCTACTGCGAAAGACCTTACATGTATGGTTCCGCTATGCCACCCTAGGCTTTTTTTTATTATTGCCTTTAATGAACGCCCATGCCGTAGGTATGTATTGGGTGCCGTTGATGTTTATGCTGCTGTTTTTAAGTGCTTTGCCAGATGGTCAAAAAGCTTTTCTGGTTGTGCTATTGGTTGCGGTTTTAGTACTTAGTTCTTTAACATCCCGTTCCGCATTAATCAAGTATTCTGTGGCCTTGGTATTGGGGCTAAGCGTTTATACCGAGGTGTACCGTTTTAAAGAGCTATTGCGGGTAGTACATAGATGTCTTATGGTCCTCCCTTTCGTACTTTTAATTTTGGGCATGACAGGGGTTTTTAATGTTTTTAAATTGGACAAATACGCCTCGGGCCTTTCAGATGTTAATGTGACTGTGGCTGAGGGTAAGACGAAGAAAGGTTTATTGACGGCAGATACGAGAACCGAAATATACTTCGAAAATATAGCAAGTGCCCTAAAACACAATTATATATGGCAAGGGCACTCCTTGGCCCGAGGGCATGAATCCGCATTGTTTAGTGAGGTGGACATGTATGGTCGGGGTGAAAGGCCTTCATCTGAAGTTTCCATTCTAAACATCTTTACTTATTACGGCATCTTTGGGGTCTTGGTCTACTTTGGTATTTTTTATATGGCCTCCTATAAGGCCATTGTGCATTCCAACAACAAATACATGCGGGTCTTGGGGGTCTTTGTGGCCTTTCGTTGGGTCTATGCCTGGGTGGAGGATTTTAGTAGTTTTGATTTGAATTACTTATTGATTTGGATTATGATCGGGATGTGCTATTCTACTACTTTTAGGGGGATGAGTAATATCGAATTTAGGGCTTGGGTAAGGGGTATTTTATGGCAACGTAAATTAGCACTTCGTTAAAAAAACGGTAGATGGTAGGAACTATTTATAAGGCAATTCGAAAAATTATATTATCGGTTCAGAGCTTAGGGAATAAGATTGTGACTTTTATCATCCTTAAAGGGAACAATGTCAGTTTTTCCAATTTCTCTACTAATGGAGTTCCGTATATCATGGTAGCCCGTGGGGGTAAAATGTCTTTAGCCAATGATTTTTCTATGAATAACGGCATCAAAGGTAACCCCATAGGTTGTTATGATAAATGTACCTTTTTTGTGGATAAAGGAGCTGTATTACATATCGGGGAACAGGTAGGCATGTCCCAATCGGCTTTAATCTGCCATCAAAGTATAACTATAGGCAACCACGTAAAAATAGGGGGAGGTGTCAAGATATATGATACCGATTTCCATTCCTTGGACCCTAAAATTAGAGCGAGTAAAGAAGACCTTAAACATAAGGTAAAAGCACCCGTAGTCATTAAGGACCACGCGTTTATCGGGGCCTTTTCCATTATTTTAAAGGGGGTGACCATAGGTGAAAATTCCGTGGTGGGGGCTGGTTCCGTGGTCACCAAATCCATCCCTGACAACCAAATTTGGGCGGGAAACCCCGCTAAATTTATTAAGGAAATTTAGATGATTAGTATTGCAGTACTCTTAACGGTCTTTAATCGTAAAGAGAAAACCCTAAATGCGCTACAAAACTTGTATGTCCAACAGCTACAGGAAAATGTAGGTTTGGAGGTGTTTTTGGTAGACGACGGTTGTACCGACGGGACCCCGGAGGCCGTGGCCGCTGCCTTTCCCCAGGTTACCATTATTAAAAGCCCAGGCAACCTGTTTTGGAACCGTGGCATGCACCTGGCCTGGGAAACCGCCGCCCAAACCAAGAATTATGACTTTTACCTTTGGCTCAATGATGATACCTTTGTCTACCCCGATACTTTGACCCATTTGTTGAAGTGTTCCCAAGAAAAGGAGGATAAAGCCTTAATTTGTGGCTTCTTATGTTCGGAAAATGATGCCCAAAAAACGACCTATGGCGGCCGGTTTAAAAATATGTTACTCGATCCTAACGGAGAAATGCAGTTGGTAGATCGGGTAAACGGCAATGTGGTTTTGGTGCCTCAGGCAATTTACAAAGAGGCGGGGCAATTGGATCCCGTTTTTCCCCACGCCATTGGCGATTTCGACTACGGCTTGCGGGTGCAAAAAAAAGGTTTTCCCTGTTATTCTACCAAAAAATATGTCGGTACTTGCGAAAACAATCCCCAATTACCCAAATGGTGCTATGCCAGCACACCTTTAAAAGAACGTATCAAGGCCTTGTATTCCCCACTGGGAAATGCCCACCCTACATATTTTTTCAAGTATGAAAACCGGCATTTTGGAATGCTAACGGCCCTAAAACATTATATAAGCATTCATTTGCGCGTATTGTTTCCCCAATTATGGATGTAAAGACCCCCTATGTATTTCAGGTAGATTCGGAAATTGTTCAGGAAGTGTATCAACACCGAGACAATTATAAGATTGTATTCGATAAACATGCTTCGGAGCGTTCTACGGTGGCCATCTATTTTAGTAGCAACGATATTTACTACCCCAATGAGGAGCTCGTTTTTAAACAACGGATTGTAGAGAAGGATGCCTTTGAATGGTACGGCACTCGTATTAAAAACGCCTATAAACATATTTTTATCCGGGATGTCTTTAAACAATGGTATTTAAAAGGGATCAACAAAGAACTGGATTCCATCGAAAAAGTGGCTTCTTTCTTAAGAAAAGAGACCCAGGGCTGTCATATAGTTGCGTTAGGTAGTTCTTCTGGAGGCTTTGCGGCCGTGCTGTTCGGTTCTTTGCTGGGGGCCAAAAAAATAGTGTCGTTTAACGGCCAATTTGAAGTACATTCCCTTTTGAAGACTAGCAAACCTAGCACCGACCCCATTCTTTTTAGGAATAAGGATACGGCTTTGGCCAAGCAATACGATATTAAACCACTGATAAACCCCGAATCAAACATCTATTACTTTTATTCAAATGCTTCGCCTTGGGATATTACGCAAAGGGAACATGTTAGCGACTTAAATACCCTTCAGGTCATTGAATTTAAGACCGGTCATCATGGGATACCTTTTTTAAAGCGGGCTTTACCGAAAGTGATTAATCTGTCGGATGATAGATTAAAAGAATTAAGCCAACGAACACAGCAACCCGTTTGGTTTTCTATCAAAATGATCGGTTTTAAGAAAGTATTGATAGGTACGTATCTGCAATTACGAGACAAATACCAGCGTAGAAAGTAACATAAGAGAATGATATGACGCTAGCACCTATCTGTTTATTCGTTTATAATCGTTTAAAAGTGACCCAAGAAACGGTTAAGGCCTTGCAAAAGAATTATTTGGCTTCGGAAAGCGACTTGATTATTTTTTCCGATGGCCCTAAGAACGAAGCTGCCAAAAAGAAGGTGACCGCCGTACGCCAATACATACAAAGTGTTCAAGGGTTTAAGTCCGTAACCATAGTGGAAGCTCCGCAAAATAAAGGTTTGGGAACTTCAATTATAGAAGGGGTAAGTCAAACAGTTAAAACTTACGGGAGGGTGATTGTGTTGGAAGATGACCTTTATACCACCCCCAATTTTCTAGATTATATGAATCAGGCCTTGGACTTTTATCAAGACCATAATCGTATTATTTCTATCTGTGGGTATGGTCTTGAAATAAAAAGACCCAAGGACTATTCTTCGGACTTTTATCTCTATGGCCGATCCTCTTCTTGGGGTTGGGCTACATGGCAGCACCAATGGAAAACGGTCGATTGGGAGGTAAAGGATTGGGAAGCTTTTAAGGCCGATAAAAAAGCCGTTAAGGCTTTTAATTACAATGGCAGTGATATGTTCCGCATGCTCAAAAGTGTGGTGGAAGGCGGTGGCAATACCTGGGCGATACGTTTTTGCTATTCACAATTTAAACAGAAGAAATATTCCCTTATGCCTTTTGAATCCTTTGTGGAAAATGAAGGCTTTAATGTTGAGGGTACCAATACCAAATACACCTTTTCCCGCTTTAAAACTCAGATGAGTGAGGGTGAACAACGGCAATTTAAATTTGAAAAAAATATTAAAGTAAATACGCAAATTGAACAAGCTTGTTATAAATACCACAGTATTCCAATTCGTATTTATTCCAGAATCAGGTACACGCTAGGTATTTAGAAACTATTCCCCCTTATGAAACCTATTAAAAAAGTTCTATTCGTTTTGCATATACCACCACCCGTTCATGGGGCATCTGTCATGGGCAAATACATACATGATAGTGAGTTGGTAAACAATAGTTTTGATGCTAGGTTTGTTAATCTTTCCGCTTCCTCAGATTTAAAGGAAATAGGTCGATTAAGCTTCAAAAAGTTCTGGAATATGTTACTACAACTATTTACAGTACTAAAATTAATAAGAAGTTTTCAGCCGGCTGTGTGTTATTTAACGCCCAGTTCTTCGGGTATTGCTTTTTATAGAGATTACCTGTTGGTAAAGAGTATTAAATTAACGGGAGTGAAGGTCTTATTGCATTTTCATAATAAGGCACAGCGAGATTGGTTAGATAAAAAGTATAATCAACATTTGCTTAAATCTTTTTTTAAAGATGTAAAGATTATCCTTTTAGGGAAGGAGCTTTATGCTGAAAAAGTACCTTTTATCAACAAAAAAGATGTTTATTTTTTGCCTAATGGTGTTCCTGCAAAAGAAAGTAAGGCAAGTATAGTTAAAACTAATTCAATCACTCACTTTCTTTTTTTGTCCAATATGATAGAAGAAAAAGGGGTTTATATTCTTTTACAGGCTTGTCAAATAATTAAAGAGCAAAACCTGTCTTTTAAATGTGATTTTGTAGGCCAATACAAAGATGTTTCGGAAAAGGATTTTAAAACTAAGGTGCGCTCTTACGGGCTTGAACAAGAAGTTTCGTCCCATGGCCCAAAATATGGCGATCAAAAAGTAGTTTTTTTTCAAAATTCAGATGTTTTTATCTTTCCAACATTCTATCAACAAGAATGCTTGCCCTTGGTTTTGTTGGAAGCCATGGCTTACGGGCTACCTTGTATTTCTACCGATAATGGGGCTATACCATCGGTGATTACCGAGGGTGAAACGGGTTTTTGCCTGCCACAGAAGGAAGTTCAAGGATTAGCCGACCGAATGAAATGGATGATAGAAAACCCAGATAAAAGAAGAAAAATGGGAGATGCGGGTAAAAAACGCTTTGACCAAAACTTTACCATAGACAAATTTGAAAAACGGTTGGTAGAAATTATCGAGAAATTTTAAAACTTTTAAGATATGATTGACCGATTCAATACGAACAGACCAGAATACTCCCAATGTCCAATACAACCTAGAGATACCCCGGATTACTGTAGTTTTGCAAAAGAGCTTAGTGACATGGTAGACCCCATTTATTTTATGAAAAATAGAGTTATATAGGTGAATATTTACTATTTTAAGTTCTTGTCAAATTGTTAAAGATTCTTCGAAACTTAGTTGAAATTTGTGTTTTTTGATAGGAAAGTATTAGAAAAAATTAAAATCTGATGAGCAATTACCATGGGCTCATTCGAAAAAGTTATGTTTACACTTTTAAAACCCATTTGGTGCCCCATCACCACTTATATCATGCACGCATAGGATGTTAAAGGCAGCCTTAAATATTATAACAACGGTACCTATTCGGTAGTTTACGATTTAAAATTATGAGCGATAAAAGAACAAAGGAACCTATAAGACCCAATTATAACCTTTTGGAAGAAAAGCCCATTAATGTGGCCGATTTACTGTGGGCCTATTTGCGTTATTGGCCTTGGTTTCTATTGAGTATAGGTTTGGCATTGTTTGCGGCCTTTATTTATTTAAAAGTGAACAAGCCCGTTTACCGGGCCGTAGCTTCCATCATTATAGAAGACGAGAAAGGGAAGACTACCAATAGAACCACTGATGGTTATTCCGATTTAGGAATGCTGGAAGGTTTGAGTACCAGTAGTATTGAAAACGAAATAGGCTTATTGGGTTCACGCCGGTTAATGACCAATGCGGTCAAGGCCTTAGGGTTGAACTTGATATATTATACCCCAGGTGAAATTTTGGGCATAGAAGGTAACAGTTTTCCGGTAAAAGAACTCTACAAACAAACGCCCTATAAATTGCGCTTGGTTCGATTGGACGAAGCGCAACTCAGCGAGGCGATTGAGTTAGAGCAAAACGTACTGGAGGTAACCCCCTTATCGGATAACAATGTGAGCGTACAACAAGTGGAAGGTGATTATAAAAAGACACTTCAGGTAGGGGAAGTGGTCAAATTGCCCTTTGCCGAGTTTATCATTGAAGCCAATGATGATATAAAAGAAAAAAGCAATGCCGACGAAGAAGAGAATTCTAGTTTTAGGGTAAAGTTACTTCCAATAGCAGCCGTAGCCAATGGTTTAAGAAGCCAATTGCAAGCGGCTCTGGCTAATGATAATTCTACCATGATAAGCTTGGCCATAAATAATCAAGAGGCCGAAAAGGCGAAGGACGTCTTGGATCAATTGGTGTTTGAGTACAACCAAGAGGCCATTGAAGATAAAGATTTGATTGCCCGAAATACGGCCTATTTTATTGATGAGCGTTTAAAAATTATCAATAGTGAATTAGATTCTGTTGAAAGTGGGAAGGAAGAATTTAAATCGGTCAATAAATTGACTGATATACAGACCGAATCTTCCATCATCGTACAAAATGTTAGCGATTACAACAATCGTCAACAAGATATTTCCACCCAATTGGAGGTGGCCAACGCCATGATGGATCATGTGAATGACGATGATCTCAATTTATTGCCAGCCAATATGGGAGTAGGGGAATCGTCTTTGGGCCTATTCGTAGATGAATACAACCAATTGGTATTGGAGCGCAACCGCTTGCTAAAAGGGGCCACGGAAACCAACCCCTTGGTGGTCAACATGACGAACCAGCTGCGCGAAATCAAGGCCAATATTCGCCAAAGTTTGGTCAGTACCCGTTCGAATTTGCGTATTACACGAGATAACATTCGCCGTCAAGCCGGTATATTAGGGTCTCGAATCTCAGAAAAACCTTCTCAAGAACGGGAGTTTAGGGGTATTGAACGCCAACAGAACATCAAAGAATCGCTCTACTTGTTCCTTTTACAGAAAAGGGAAGAAAATTCCCTTTCCTTAGCGGCCAAGGCCCCCAAGGCCAAAATTGTAGATGAGGCCTATAACTTGGGTGCCCCTGTTTCGCCGAATACCAAAATGGTATTGGGTATGGGCTTATTAAGTGGTTTTATGTTGCCCTTCTTGATAATCACGGGCAAGCGAATTTTAAATGATAAGATCAATACGCGTGATGACATCAAGGATCGTACGGAGGTAATTCCTATTTTAGGGGAGGTGCCCCACATTATGACGGGAGAACCGACCTTGGTTTCTGCTGAAGAGCGGTCGGTACTTTCAGAATCCTTTAATATTCTCAGTGCGAACCTCAATTATATTATTTCTCAAGGGCAAAATCCGGAATCGGGTAAATGTATTTATGTGACCTCCTCCGCCCAAGGCGAAGGAAAGACCTTTACCGCGGTTAACATGGCGATGACCTTAGCCGAATTGGGTAAAAAAGTATTGTTGGTCGGGGCTGACCTAAGAAACCCGCAATTGCACCGCTACGACAAAACAAGCATTGCCGAGCAGGGCTTAAGTACCTTTTTAAACTATGATGACAAATCTATATTTGATTATATCGACGATAGTACGTTACACTCGTCTTTAAAGGTGCTGCCATCGGGACCCATACCCCCCAACCCGATTCAATTATTACGTAATGAAAAAATTGCTACAATGTTCGAGGAGCTGAAGGCAATCTATGACTATGTGATTGTCGATACGGCACCCTCCATGATTTTGGCCGATACCTTTTTGATCAGTCGCCATGCCGATTTGACCTTATACTTGGTAAGGGCCGGCAAGTCGAAGAAGAAAATAATGGAGTTTGTATTAGAATCTGAGGCCGAAGGCAAATTAGTTAATCCGATTTTCTTGTTGAACGACGTAAATATGGCCGATGCCGGTTACGGGTATAAATATGGTTATGAATACGGAGCCCAAAGTGATACTACATTTTTAGGGGCTTTTTCGGATCGAATCAAATCTATTTTCAATCAATTCAAGAACTAGCCTTTACAATTTCATAGAATGGCATTCATGATTTCACCCTAAATTCGGGCATGGATTCCATCTTGATATGGTTTGCCTAATAGGCTTTCTCTTCGCCTCTTAGTGCATTACATATGGTAAGAAAGATAATCTTTATATCAAGCCTTAGTGACCATTTTTCTACATAGAAAATATCCAACTTTGTACGGTTGAGAATATCGGCGAGTTGTACTATTTCACCTCTGTAACCCTTAATTTGAGCGAGACCGGTTATACCCGGTTTTACGAAATGCCTGACCAAATACTTGTTTACGGTGGTTTCATAATCTTCAGTATGTAGCACCATATGGGGCCGTGGCCCCACCACGCTCATATCTCCTAAAAAAACATTGATAAATTGAGGCAATTCATCAATGCTTGTTTTTCTTATGAACTTACCGACTTTCGTAATTCTATGGTCATTCTTGGTGGCCATTTTTAAATTTGCATTGTCCGAAACATGCATCGATCTAAATTTGTAGCACCAAAATATTCTTCGTTTAAACCCATGTCGTTTTTGTTTAAAAAATAAGGGTCCCCGAGATTCAAAGTTGATGAGTACGTATAGGATCGGGGTGAGCCATGACAATACCAAAACTATAACCAGCGAAGAGAAGAGAAGATCAAAAATACGTTTGACAACGCGACCATATTCAGTATCTAGAGGAACCTTTCGAAGGTTGAGTACAGGTACAGATCCAAAATTCTCTATGGTCATTGATCTTGAGAAAATATCTTTGTTATCCGGTATTATTTTTATTCGAATGAGATTATTATCGGCAAAATCGATTAGGTTCTTTAATTCTCTATGGTTGAACTTTGAAGCAGTGCAGTATACTTCGTCGATATCATTTTCGAGTAAGTAAAGAAAGCAGTCAAGTACAGGGCCCAAATAGGTTTTACTCTTTGTTTTTTTGTCATCAAAATAGCCCATATACCGATAGCCCAAGTCGGGTTCATCAAACAAGGCCCTTACCTTTTTCAGGTTTTTGTCACGACCGATGACTACCACTTTTACCGAATTGCCCCCCAATTTTCTATAATTTCTTCGAAGTGCGTAAAATATGATGCGGTATAAGGTAAGCGATGCACACAGTAGTAGGTATACCAAAAATTGAGAGCTCAGCGACTCATATATTTTACCTGTGATGCCAAACAAGGCAAAGTAGGCCAGAGCATAGATAAGGTACAGCTGTAGCATTTTGTGTACGTTGGTGATGAACATTTCATTTCTATCGGTAGGGTAGAAATTGAGTCCGTAGGTAATCAACAACCACGAAATATTATAGTGCAGTATGTGATAGGGGTTGAGGTAGGTAGTTGGTGTTAATACAAACAAAACACCATTTAATATGCTGAGATGAACCAATATAGATATTGGTATGATCAAATCAGAATTCTTTAGTGTTTTCATTAATTTTTCGGGGAATTTGCTTCTGCCTACTATAACTAATGTTCAGTATTCATCAACCATAGGTATGTACGTAATGCATTCTGTTTTTGGACTTATCCGTAGGAGTAATGCTTCTAATCGAAACTTGAATTTAATAGTTTTTACTCCGTTTTCTTACTGGCATTCATGTTGGCCTTATAGTTCTAAATAAAAGAAATTATAGATTCGTGATTTTACCCTAAATTCATGGCATGAATTCCATCTTGATTCTTTTTGCCCATCCAAAATTTGAGCAGAGCCGTACCAACAAGCATTTGGTACAGCAACTAGAAACGCTCGAAGGGGTTACCTTTCACGATCTTTACGAAAGCTACCCCGATTTTCACATCAATATTTCTTTTGAAAAAGAGCTGCTGGCCCAACACGATATCTTGGTGTGGCACCACCCGTTGTACTGGTACAGCTGTCCGCCGCTGATGAAGCAGTGGATCGACCTGGTACTCGAATACAATTGGGCCTATGGCCCCAAGGGCCAGGCCCTACAACACAAAAAGTGTTTAAACGTCATAACTACCGGGGGTTCTCGGGCGTTATACTGCGCAGAGGGCAGTAATCACTATTCGGTGAACGAGTTTTTACGCCCTTTTGAGCAGACGGCCCGACTGTGCCATATGCAATACCTGCCCCCCTTTACGGTTATGGGTACCCATCAGCTTTCTGACGAGCAGCTTACGGAAAAAAGCGAGCAATATGTACAGATGCTTAAATTTTTACAACAAGACTGTTCGCCACAAGCTATGAAAGACTGTGCCATGCTAAACGATATTTTAGAACTCAACTAAACACCTTATGACCGGAAGCATACTTTTTGAAGCCATCGTATTTCTTGCAGGAGCATTGTTATGTGTACCCTTGGCCAAAAGGCTGGGGCTAAGTTCGGTTCTGGGGTACTTGTTGGCAGGTGTGCTTATCGGCCCCTATCTCTTAGAGTTTATTGGGGAAGAGGGACAAGATATTCTACATTTCGCCGAATTTGGTGTGGTCATGATGCTCTTTCTCATCGGTCTCGAAATTGAACCCAAGAATTTCTGGAAGATGCGAAAGACCATTTTGGGTATGGGCGGGGCACAGGTGATCGGCAGTATGCTTCTCTCATTTTTAATGTTCCATTTAATGGGTTTTGAATGGAAGGTTTCCTTAACCGTATCAATGGCCGTAGCCCTTTCTTCAACGGCAATTACCTTACAGACCTTAAAAGAGAAAGGCTTGTTTGAAACTACCTATGGGGCCTCTTCTTTTTCCATACTTCTATTTCAAGATATTATCGTCATTTTTATGTTGGGTATACTTCCGCTGCTCTCCAATGAAAATGAAGTTGCTTCTCAAACCGCAGAATCTACTGATCATGCCAATCTTTTGGAGAACTTGCCTTTGGGCCTACAGACCTTGGCCATTATACTTTCAGTGGTATTGATCGTTGTAGCCGGCAGGTACTTGTTCGTTCCGATGTTGCGAAGGGTGGCCATGACCCGGGTAAGAGAACTGTTGACCGCCTCTGCCTTGCTGATTGTTTTGGGTATTTCATTGTTGATGGAATTGGTGGGCCTCAGCCCTGCATTGGGAGCCTTTTTAGGGGGCGTGGTTTTGGCGACCAGTGAGTTCAAGCACGAACTGGAAAGTACGCTCGAACCCTTTAAAGATTTGTTGTTAGGACTCTTTTTTATGGCGGTAGGGGCATCCATTAACTTTATAGTGATTAAAGAGAATCCATGGGGTATCGGGGGGCTTTTAATAGCCGTGATATTGTTGAAAGCAATCGTGCTTTTTGCGGTAGGAGCCCTATTTAAGTTGAAAATGGACCAACGCTTACTGCTCTCGGTAGGGCTGGCACAAATTGGGGAATTTGCCTTCGTACTTCTTTCCTTTGCATTTCAGTTGAACATTCTTAGCGGTGAGCAGATGGACACCATGTTGGTGGTAACAGCGTTGACCATGACCCTGACCCCCATTTTGGGGATGGTGAACGAACGTTTGATATTGCCCCGAATAGGAACCAAAGAATCGGAAAAAAGGGCCATCGACCATATTGCCAAACAGCATAAAATAATCTTGGTCGGTTTCGGGCACTTTGGTAATACCGTAGGTCGTTTTTTGCGTTCTCACGGCATTGAGGCGACCATTTTGGATTTTGACTCGAACCGAGTAGATTTTCTTCGTAAAATGGGTTTTGAAGTGTACTATGGAGACGCAACACGTATAGACCTTTTAGAGGCTGCAGGAATTGCCGATGCCCATATTCTTATCAGTGCATTGGATAACCCCGATACTACTAAAAAATTGGTGGGAATCGTAAAAAAGAAGTACCCGAAGGTAGAACTTATGGTACGCACAAAGAATAGGTATGAGGCCTATGACCTATTAAATATGGGGGTCGAACATATCTATAGAGAGTCTTTAGATACCTCGGTAAAACTTGCCAGCGATGTGCTGAGTAAAATGGGCTTTAGAAAGTATACTTTATACCGTCAGGCGCAGAATTTCATTAAATTGGATGAACGCAGTATGCGCAGGTTGGCCGAGCAAAAACCTAAAGATGAAAAGGAATATATCTTTAAGGCCAAAGAAGAAATTGCCCAGCAAGAAAAAGTAATGGAACAAGATTGGCACCGTGGCATTTATCAAAATGATAACCACTGGGATACGGAACAGATGCGCTTGGCCTCTAAGCTTCATAAGAAGAAACCATAGTATCTCAAATTTCCATTTAGATTTCAATGGAAAAATCTTCAAAAATTGGGCGCTGATCAGTAAAATCTCTAAAATGTAGTAAGTCTATTTTTGATTTTTTTTTAGAACTATGAATTGGTAAGAAAGAAAAAAACTATGGAGTACTATTTCATTAGAAAAGATTGAGTTCTGTAGTTTTTCTACTTTCGTGATGAATCATTTATGGTAAAAACTTTATTACTTGAGTGCTGTCATTGTTTTTCGTCGCTATTATGAATAAATGGTCGTCACGGTTAATCAATTTAATATCTCTTACATCACCTTCTAGCCAGATGCCCGATTTATTATTTTCGATTTCTTTAAAACTTCCTTTTCCATCGCCCTCCAATAATAAGCCCTTTGAAGCATCACTAGGACCATATTCCACTTTAAACGGAAAAAAATTGCCAGCCAAAAAAAGATCTTTTTTTTCGTCACCAGTAAAATCTTTGGCAATAACACTTTGAACCGAAGAAAATTGAGCCTTTAATGGTAACCTATGAACTTGATAATGACCTCCCTTGTTCTCTAAATATAAACTGCGTAATTCGAAAACACTAAAATGCATTGCTTCTTCCAATTGTTGTTCTGAAAAAATTTCTTTCAATGTTGCCGATGCATACTGTTTATGATACAAAAACTTCTTTTTTAATTGCGGAAAGGCGTCTTGAATTTCATTCAACGATGCTATTGGATATCGCTTACCTTGAATATAATTACTGATAACCGGGGTCAAAACCCCATCATTTCTAAAGTCACCGACATAGGCTTCAAGAGGTTCGTCTTTAGAGACCTTGAAGGGTGTGTTGAGACCTAGATTACCGACTATCAGGTCAATATCCCCGTCCCCGTCCATATCAGCTTTTTCTATACTTTGCCACATCCCATTACTTTCGGAAAGCCCGTATTCTTTTGTTTTTTCGACTAACTTTCCATTCTTGTTCAAAAATATTCGAATCGGCATCCATTCTCCAGCGATCACCAGGTCTGGCAGAGAATTTTTATCCACATCGGTCCAGACGGCAGCGGTGATAATACCAGGTTGTCTAAGGTCAGGGTTTACCTCGTTTGTAGCCAGAGTGAATTTGACCTTGCCCGTAGCGCGCTCGGTATCGTTTCTTAAAATACCGCCGAAGCCAGGTATCGGATAACCACTGGGATCATTGCTGGCTCCCACGAACAGATCTATATCGCCATCATCGTCGTAATCCGCTGCTGCGACCACACTACCATTCGAATGGGCTTCAGGTAATGCATCTTTACTAGCTATTTCAAAATCTCCATTGCCCTTGTTAAGAAATAATCTGTCGGCAAGTACTGACTTACTTCGTCGAGGTTCGCCACCGCCGCTGACTACATAAAGATCCATGTCCCCATCTAAATCTGCATCGAAAAAAACCGAACCAGCAGATTCAAAGGCTTTGCCGTCACCAAAACAATCACTTTCAGAAACCCTATAAGTGCCATCAGGTCTTGACAAGAACAGCGCATCATTTTGTTCAAAGGCTCCACCAATAAATACATCTTCTAAGCCATCGTTATTTACGTCCGAAATCGACATTTTAGGCCCGTACCTTGAACTCTGTTTTAAGGCCAGTCGGTTAACCTTAAAGTCGATATAATCATTTTCATTGTGAACGAAATCTAGGCCTAGGTCCGAAGTGTTCTCGAAGATTGTTTTTTTTAATTCTAGTTGGCTTTCTGAGTTAGGTGCCGAATTGGCTTGTTGAAATTCATGTAGAGCATTGATGGCAATATTTTCTTTAGTAGTGATATTTCCGTTTGGCCATTGAATTTTCAAGTCTGCCTTATCAGATTTGCCCAAACCGAATTGAAGTATAGGGTCTACGGACGATTGGTACCCCCTAACATTATAATTTTCTAAAAATTGATTTGTCGAATCGGTATATACCCAAACCTTTGCACCGATAGCATGGGTGTTGCCATCTTCTCCTTTGAGTTTAATACGAATAAAATTTCGACCCTTTTTCTCAGAGCGATTTTTATAAATCGACAAGGGTTGGTTGGTATTGTTAACGACCAAATCAAGGTCTCCATCATTATCAAAATCAGCATATGCTGCCCCAGTTGAAACGGTTGGTTCCGATATACCCCAAATGCTTGAAACATTTTCAAAAAGCTGCCCCGTGTTTTTGTACATGTAGTTGGGGATTTTTGTAGAAGGCATTTTCTGTACCAGCTCGTATATGGCCTTTGAATATTCTTTCTTGCCCTTGGTGTCAAACATTTCCCCGCCCTTCGCCCGCACTTTGGCGATAGCTTCGTTCATTTCGAACTTCATGAAATCTTTGTTGGTATAATCCCTGAGGTAGCCATTGGTGATAAATAGATCTTTATAACCATCATTATCGAAATCGGCGATTAGGGGTGCCCAGCTCCAATCGGTATTAGAGATACCCGAAAGCTGACCTACCTCTGCAAATTTTGGGATGTGCTTATTCGAAAGGCCTTGACCAAGCTGCAACATATTACGCATATGCTGTTTGTGGTAGCCGCTATCTACGGCTATCTGATATCGATCAAATTCATCGGGACCTTTCAGTAATTTTTGTCTATAATTATCTTCCGGAAGCATATCGAGGGTAACTAGGTCGATATTGCCGTCATTGTTGAGGTCTGCCGCATCGTTACCCATTGAAAATTTTGAGATGTGGCCGAATGAATTTTTGGTTATGTCTTGGAACTTTCCGTCACTATTATTGAGATATAGAAAATCTTGTTCTTCATAATCGTTCGATACATAAATGTCGGGCCAGCCATCTTGATTGAAGTCACTGATGGCCACACCAAGTCCGAAGTTTAGACCGCTACCATGTATACCCGCAATTTCGCTTACATTTTCAAAATGTCCATTGTCATTTTTATATAGGGAATTTCCAAAAAGCGGATGCCTGGTTTTACGCAATTTGGTACTGTTAAAAAACGGGGAATAAAAAGTCTTGGAATGGTTTAAAAGAAACATGTCTAGATCACCATCAAGATCGTAATCTAAAAAAGCAGCTTGTGTGCTATAGCTGCCTTCAGCATCAAGACCATAGGTGCTGGCCTCGTCTTTGAATATCGGAACACCATTCTCAACATTACCTTGATTTATAAAAAGTTGATTCGCTCGATCACTATTAGATCCCAAACCGGAATAGCAGACATAAATATCGAGCAGTCCATCACCATTGATATCAGCAACACTTGTTCCTGTTTTCCAGCCTTTTCTTCCTTGAACCCCTGCAGCTACGGTTATGTCATCAAATTCAAAATCACCCTTGTTAAGATAGAGTCTGTTCTCGACAGAATTGCCGGTCAGATAGAGGTCGGGTAGACCATCACCATTAAAATCGCCAATGGAAACACCGCCACCGTTATACATATACTCGTATTGCATTACGTTGAGTTCTTCCGTTTCGACAATGGTATTCGTAAATGAAATTCCAGTTTTGTCTGTGGTCAAAGCCTCGAACAAGGTGTTAGGCTCTTCTTTTTTACAACTCATGAAGAGTAGTGTGCAAATTACAAGAATAAGTGCTGGAGCTTTATTCATTTTGACTTTTGTTGTTTTTAGATATTTAAGAAGGGCATTTCAATATACTGAAATGCCCTTGCCTAAAAAAAACTAACTCAAACTAGCAATCTTTATATCTCTCTTATCAGAGTTTGTAATCTGTTAAGTTTACCACCCGTTAATTTGCTTGGCGGCCGGGTTCTTGTCTATTTCATCTTGAGGAATAGGCAAAACATATAATTTTTCGGGAAAATTTCTTTCTTCGAATTCAAATTTGGTATAGGTATAATTGTCCCCATCTTTTTCAATTTTCATTCCTAAAAGAGGGCCGTTCAGCAAGTTTTCGGCAATTCTCCATCTTCGAATATCAAAAAAGCGATGCTCTTCGAAAGCCAATTCAATTCTTCGCTCATTTCTTATTTTCTCGCGCATATCGTCTTTAGAAAGTCCGCCGGGTAAGGCTGGCATTCCTGCCCTTTGCCTAATTTGATTGATGGCGTCGTATACTGATCCATCTGGACCTACTGCTTCGTTTTGAGCTTCGGCATAATTCAAAAGAACTTCGGCATACCTTATGAAAATCCAATCTTGGTCACTCGACTGAGAGTAGATGATTAAATCTTCGTTATGAAATTTTCTAAGAAAATATCCGGTATTCATAAAGACATCTGGTTGCCCCTCGGCCCCATCTTCATGAAGTGCAATTTCACGACCTCTGAAGGTAGCGCCATCGTGCACAACCGTAGCCTCAAACCTTGGGTCTAAATTTTCCCATGGGTTATTGGGGTCAAAAAGCGGGGAAGATTCCTGAGGTTCACCATCTATCACGTCGTAGGCATCAACAAAATTTTGGGTCGGTAAATTACCGCCCCACCCAGCATCGCTCGGGCCTTTGAAGGTATTCGGTGAATTATAAACGTCCCACCCTGCGCCAGCAGTACCTCCAGCATTCGATTGGTGGTGCTTATCAGGGTACTGAAACTTTTTGGCGAAAACAATTTCCTCGTTGTTTTTGGTCAAAAACAGCGTTCTATAGTCTGGAAAAAGGGAGTAGCCTGTAACCTCTTGTGCCGCTTCCGCAGCATCGGCCCATCTTTCAGCATATAGTAAAACTCTACTCTTTAGAGCATATGCGGCCCCGACGGTAGCTCTACCGGCATCGGCATTTTGTTTGCTCGGTAAGGCAGCAATAGCCTTGTCTAAATCTTCAACTATAAAATCTACAACGGCATCATAACTAGACCGAGGTATTTGTAGGTCATCATCAGGGTTTAGACTTTTGTCAATCAATGGTATTCCGGTGGCTTCAGAGCCTTCTGATTTTAGACCGTATAATCGTAATAACTCATGATACATGAATGCCCTTAGAAAATGCACTTGCGAAACTAAACTGTTTCTTGTTTCTTCATCTTCGAGATTGTCAAGGTTTTCTAGGGCTACATTGGTTTTTCTGATCAGGCCATAGTAATCTGCCCAGGTTTCTCCCCAAGGCACATTGCTAGGAAGAAAGTCGGCGCTTTGCAATTGATTGGAATGGGTCCACCCCATGCTTACTTCACCATCATCAGTTGTACCATCAAGTATATACAAACCTTTGGCCCAACCCCCGTAATTTCGATCGAACCCAGAAGGCATACTGCCATACATCGAATTTACGAACTGAGTAGCTCCTTGTGCATCTTCCCAAACCAAACTTTCGGTCAGGGAGTCTTTGGGAATTTGATTTAAAATATCTTTTTCACAGCCGATTAAGGTCATTAATCCGAATGTCAGTAAAAAGAGCTTTTGCGTATAATATCTTTTATAAATTTTCATGGTCATTCAGTTTTAGAAATTAATGTCTATGCCTAGGTTCCAAATTCTGAGTTGAGGATAGCCCCAACCTCTTCCATTATCATTCTCTGGGTCATAATTATCTATTTTTGACCAAGTTGCTACATTGTTGGCATTAACATATAACCGAACTCCGGTCAATAACTTCTGATTTATTTTATCTAATGGAAGGTTGTAGCTTAATTCTACATTCTTCAATCGAACATAAGATGCATCTTTCAACCAGAAAGATGAACCCCTGTGATTATTATCTGCATTGATCAGTACTCTTGGTTCAGATGCATTTGGGTTATCAGGTGTCCAACGATCTAAATTGTTTTGAAATGCCCCGGCAGTGCCCAAGAAAAATGGCCAAGCACCTTCACCGCTATAATATTGATTTACGTTGGTAGCGCCCTGCAACAAAAAGGATAGCTCAAAATTCTTATAATTAAAATTGGAGCTGTACCCAAAGATGATTTCAGGTGTATTGGCTCTACCGATGGCGACACGATCATTATCATCTATTTGACCGTCTCCGTTTACATCTTTGTACCTTATATCACCCGGAGAAGTATCTGCGAAGTGTGTAGGAGCATTATTTATTTCTTCTTCCGTTTGAAATAGGCCCAATGCCTGATAACCGAATTGCGTGAACAATGGTAAACCTGTTCTTCTTATATTCGGATTTTCGGTTTCCGGCTCATCAATGAATACAATCTTATTTTTGGCATAGGTGAAATTTCCTTTCATGGTATAATAGAAATCTTCTCCTATACTGTTTTTATGACCAAGACTTATTTCAATACCCTTGTTGTTGACCTTAGCCAGATTTTCTACCGGTAGACCTATGCCCAGCAGACTGGGGATCGATAAATTTCTGGTGCCCAAAATGTCACTACGTTTATCTGAGAAGTAGTCTGTGGACAAACTCAGTTGACCGCCCCATAATGTCAGATCCATACCAACATTCAACTTTTTTACGGTTTCCCATGTGGCCGATGGGTTAGACAAGCGACCCTCTACGATAGCCTGTTGTACATCGCCGTCACCAAACACGGCATTGCCCGAGACATCGAAAGATTGCAAATAGAGAAAGCGTAGGTCTTGATTGTTCAATCTTAACCGGTCATTTCCTAAAATACCGTAAGAACCCCTAAACTTCAAAAAATCGATTGCAGACGAGTTTTTCAAAAAAGACTCTTTAGAAACGATGTAAGCCAAAGAGCCGGAAGGGAAGAAACCCCACCTTTCATTTGATGCAAACTGTTCAGAACCGTCAGCTCTAAAACTTCCTTCTAGAATGTATTTTTCATCAAAGGTCCAATTTAACCTTCCCACTACACCTTGTCGACCACTTGTACCAGAATAACCGCCATTGTTCCTGTTTTCGGCACCTCCGAAGTTCAATTCATCGATAGCAAGGGTATACCCTTCTCTAAAGGCACTTATAAAATTCCATTTTTCTTTGGTCTGGGTGTATAACAATAATGCAGACAGGTCATTTTTTCCAAAGCTGTTTACATAATTCAAATGTGTTTCTAAAGTTATAGATTGGTAATCTTCATGATCTTCATATAAGGATGTTTGCCCAATTGGTTGCTCTTCAAAGGTGCCATCATCCAGTCTTGCATAGAATGGAGTTTGAGCATAAGACCAATTTTTGTTATCGGAAAACGTTTTATCATAAGAGGCAACTCCTTTTATCGATAACCCAGGGGCAAAAGGCAATTGTTGGTCTACCTGAATTCTACCTTTGAAGACCTGGTTTATTTCGTTTCTGTAGCCGTTTTCAGGTAAAGTTAAATAGGCAGGCCCGCTAGAATATGTACCGTTCGACCATTGAATAGGTCTTTGGTTGGGTGGGGCAGAGGCGACCCATCTGATAGCTTCAGGGTCTCTCACGGATCTGATATTTTCATTTCTTCCTGAAATATCAAAAGCCAATTTGGTTGTATTGGTCACATTGGCATCGATATTGGAACGAAAGTTATATCGCTTAAAATTATCGGACGGTATTAGGCCATCTTGAGTCAAATACCCGAACGAGGTCGCAAATGTGAGTTTTTCACTTCCGCCACTGGCATCGATTGAATTAGTACGCAGTAGTGCTGTGTTGTTCAAGACAGAAAACCAGTTGACATCAGGGTGTGTATCGGGGTTACTACCGGTTCTGAATTTTTCTAAATCTTCGGCTGAATGAATGGGCTCATCACCTTGATTCACCAATGCTTCATTATATAGTTTAGAATATTCGTAAGAATTAAGAAAGTCGGGTTCTCTTGTTCGCTCTTGTACTCCGAGACTTGAAGAAACACGTATGCTCATTTTACCTGCTTTACCTCTTTTAGTGGTGACCAAGACTACTCCGTTACCCCCTCTTACTCCAAAAACTGCGGCACTTGCTGCATCTTTTAGAATGGAAAATGATTCTATTTCATTTGAATTGAGTTGAGAGAAATCACGGGCAGAGCGTACAATACCATCAATTACATAAATTGGAGAAGCGTCGCCGGTCGTGCCTATACCCCGTATAAGAATATTTGAGCCATCTCTACCCGGTTCACCTGAACGTTGAGTTGCTATTATACCTGTGGTTTGGCCAACTAAAGCATTACTCAGGTTTGGAGTCGGGTTTCTGGCAATTTCCTCTTGTTGTACTTCGGAAACCGATCCAGAAATGTCACTTCGTTTTTGTTGTCCGTAGCCAATAACAACTACTTCATCCAATAATGCGGCATCTTCTTCAAGGGTAATGCTCATATTAGCTGGATTGTCTACGATTATTTCTTTACTCAAAAAACCAATGTAGGAAACAACAAGAACAGCATCGTTTGATGTTTGAATGGTGAAATTTCCATCAAAATCGGTTTGAGTACCGTTCGAAGTGCCTTTTTCAAGAATATTGGCTCCTGCAAGAGGTTGTCCCAACACGTCGATTACAGTACCATTAACTGCTTGGGTTTCTTGTGCCCAAGTTATGGATGTGAAAAGAATAAATATCGCTAGCATCCAGAATTTTATTCTGGTCTGCGCTATCGCGACAAGAAGAAGTTTTAGGTTTTTCATTACAAAAAGTTTAGTTAAGTGTAGTTTAAACACCTCTAAATAATGAATTTTTTCTATAGCTATTAAATAAAAGGTTTAAAAATGTGTAATTTTAACACTTATTGATTGTAAAAGTAGTTTACTTCCTACGCTTTTGTTGATTAACATTCTGATTTAGAGATTTTCATTTTAAATTTTTGTCATTTTAAAGCATTTCAATAGTCTTAACTTTTAGGTAAATAAACCGATTCTATCAGTACTGATAATGGTTTTTGATGAATGCTGGTCAGGTCCTGAATTTCTATAATTTTAATTTATGACGACTATCGGAGATGCTATGCGTCTTGATGACTAAATCTTCCAGTAGACGATATGGCCCAGCTAATCTTTGAAGAAGTTTAGCCCATTGTACATTTTGATGGAGGAGAAGATTTAAAGACATGAAAATTATTGATACTGCTTATAAGCTTATCGAGACGGTGAAAAAGTAGCTCATTAAGTTATAAGTCTCATGTATTGATAGAGACTATTCGGCTGATGTGCTCCCTTATATAGTCTCTGTTAAACTTTACTTCAAAATTAGGATTTATTCCCAATAAATGGAATTATTCCATATTTTAGCTGTCCATTCCTACGATAGTTATGCAGAAGACCATTTTACATCTAGATCTTGATACATTTTTTGTATCCGTAGAACGACTCATCAATACCAAACTCAAAAACAAACCTTTGTTAGTTGGTGGTTTGAGCGATAGGGGCGTGGTGGCGGCCTGTAGTTATGAAACCCGTGGTTATGGCGTACATTCGGGTATGCCCATGAAAATGGCGAAAGAACTATGTCCTGAAGCGTTTACCATTAAAGGCAACGCCGGTACGTATAGCAAGTATTCCGATGCGGTTACCGAAATTATACAAGAACAGGTACCCCTTTTTGAAAAATCAAGTATCGATGAATTTTACGCCGATCTAACGGGAATGGACCGCTTTTTTGGTTGTTATAAGTATGCTTCTGAATTGCGGCAACGTATTGAAAAAAATACGGGGTTACCAATTTCTTTCGGACTTTCAGTCAATAAGGTAGTTTCTAAAGTAGCAACCAACGAAGCTAAACCCCATAACCAGCTAAAGATAGATTACGGACTCGAAAAAACTTTTCTTGCGCCTTTATCCATAAAAAAAATACCCATGGTAGGCGATAAAACGTATCAGACCCTTCGAAACCTAGGGTTGCGACAGGTACGCACTATACAAGAAATGCCCGTTGATGTGATGCAACGTGTGTTGGGCAAAAATGGGCGGGTCATTTGGAAAAGGGCCAATGGCATTGATCACACCCCGGTAATTCCGTTTTGTGACCGTAAGTCTATTTCTACCGAGCGTACCTTTGATAAAGACACTATTGATATAGTAAAACTGAAGGGCATTCTTATAGCCATGACCGAAAATTTGGCTTATCAACTACGCCGAGGTGAAAAGTTAACGGCCTGCATTGCGGTCAAGATCAGATATTCCGACTTTAATACTTATTCGAAACAATTACGTATTCCCTATACCAGTGCCGATCATATATTGATTCCTAAAATTCTGGAAATGTTCAAAACACTGTACAATCGAAGATTGTTGGTGCGATTGGTAGGTATTCGGTTCAGTCATTTGGTGTCGGGCAATTATCAAATCAATCTTTTTGACGATACCGAAGAGATTTTAAATCTATATCATGCGATGGATCATATTCGAAAACGCTATGGTGATAAGAGTGTGATTCGTGCCTCGGCCATGGGCGCACGAACCATCGGCCGAATGCAAAACCCGTTCGATGGTCGGCCACCGATTGTACTTGCACACCGAAAACAGTAGCCCGTTAAGCGTTAGGTTATCAGCTTTCGTAAATGTTTCATTGTGCGGTAGGGTAGAGCTGCTGTCAATTAAAAGTGCTGATTACGCTGTAATTTCTATTAACCAACAGTAAACATTTGTACCTAAACTGTCATACATATTATAGTCTTCGTTACGGAACTTTTTCCGAAAGAGAACTCTTATGTCTTGCCCAAGAAAATGAAGTGACCAAATTGGTGTTGACCGACATCAACAATACCTCAGGTTGTCTCAATTTTGTGCGTCTGGCTTCCGAATATGGGATCAGCCCTATTTTAGGAATTGATTTTCGAAACGGAGTAGAACAGTGTTTTATAGGTATTGCTAAAAATAATGAAGGGTATCTTGAGTTGAATAATTTTCTTTCCGATCATTTGCATAAAAAAAAACAATTGCCATCGGTGGCCCCCAAATTTGAACACGCCTATGTAGTGTATCCTTTTGAAAAAGCATTACTTAACGAAATAGTTATTCTTAACGAAAATGAATACATAGGTATATCGATTGCCGACCTTCGAAAGTTGCCCTTTTCAAAATTAGCGGGATTGAAACATAAGCTGGTGGTTCAGCAACCTGTTACTTTTCGAAATAAAAACGATTTCAATGCCCATCGGCTATTACGCGCCATAGACAATAATGTGCTGCTCAGTAAGCTCGATAGATCTGAAGAAGCTAGCGCAGACCAAAAAATGTTCTCTATACCTAATTTGGCCAAGGCCTTTTCTGAATACACCCATATTTTAGAGAATACCGAACGTTTGATGAATTCATGTGAGATTCATTACGATTTTACTTCGAAAAGGCGCTCTCAGAATTTACAAAGATATTTAGATACTGATAAAGCGGATGAAGCTTTGTTGGAAAAACTGTGTGAAGAGGGTTTGCCTTACAGATACCCAAACGGTGGAGAGGGTATTACGAAGCGATTGAATAAAGAGATGCATATGATTAAGAAAATGGGTTTTGTTTCCTACTTTCTTATCAATTGGGATATTGTCTCCGAAGCGCGCAGAAGAGGTTTTTTCTATGTCGGCAGGGGTAGTGGGGCCAATAGTATTATAGCCTATCTATTGCGAATTACCGATGTAGATCCAATAGAACTCGATCTGTACTTTGAACGCTTTATCAATTTGTACCGGGTCAATCCGCCTGATTTTGATATTGATTTTTCTCATCATGACCGCCCAGAGATGACCAAGTACATTTTTGAACGTTTTGAAAATGTGGCATTATTGGGCACTTATGTCACTTTTAAAGAGAGGGGCGTAATTCGAGAATTGGGCAAGGTGTTCGGGTTGCCTAAAAACGAAATAGATGTGCTATGTGAGGGTCGGTACGATTATAACAAGTTAGATGATATTTCTCGGTTGGTGATAAAATATGGCCGGTTGATTATGGGTATGCCCAATTATTTGAGTATTCATGCCGGCGGCATCTTGATCAGCGAAAAGCCAATACATTGGTTCGCTGCTAGCCATTTGCCCCCGAAAGGTTTTCCGACTACTCAGTTTGATATGGTCATTGCAGAAGATGTGGGGCTTTTCAAATTCGATATTCTTGGTCAACGCGGACTCGCCAAAATACGGCAGACACTGGATATTATCAGCTATAACCAACCCCATAAAATCGACACTTTTGACATTCATAATATCAGTAAGTTTAAGACTGATCGGTCGGTAAACGCGTTGGTCAAGAGCGCTCAATGTATGGGTTGTTTTTATGTAGAGTCGCCTGCCATGCGTATGCTTTTGAGAAAATTGGAAGTTGATAATTATTTAGGCTTGGTAGCTGCTAGTTCAATAATTAGGCCCGGAGTGGCAAAAAGCGGTATGATGCGTGAATATATTTTACGGCATCGCAATGAAGATAGGGCCAAAGAGAAAGGTCACCCCGTTATGTTGGATATTATGCCCGACACTTATGGAGTAATGGTGTATCAAGAAGATGTAATTAAAGTGGCCCACCACTTTGCCGATCTTGATTTGGGCGAGGCCGATATACTAAGACGTGGAATGAGCGGAAAGTTCCGTTCACGTGAAGAGTTTGAGAAAGTACGTTTGAAGTTCATAGATAATTGCCGAAAAAAGGGAGAGCCTGACAGTGTGATTTTTGAGGTATGGGAACAGATTGCCAGCTTTGCCGGTTATGCTTTTGCCAAAGGCCATTCGGCATCGTATGCGGTAGAAAGTTATCAGACACTTTTCTTACGGGCGTATTTTCCGTTGGAATATATGGTGGCCGTACTTAATAATGGTGGCGGATTTTATAACGCGGAGTTTTATGTGCATGAGGCACGAATGTTAGGAGGCAACATACACGCGCCATGCATTAATAAAAGCCTGAATGCCAATGTAATCTATGGGAATGATATTTATCTAGGCTTTGGTTATCTGCGTGAACTTGAGAACCGTATATCGGAACGTATTTTGAAAGAGAGGTCTTTGAACGGCAAATTTGCCTCCCTTGAAGATTTTTTAGATCGGGTAAGCATTTCGATAGAGCAGGTAAGTATTCTTCTTCGTATCAATGCCTTTCGGTTTACGGGGGTGAACAAACACCAATTGTTATGGAAAGCCCATTTATTTCTCAATAAAAATACCAAAATAGACCACCCCAAACTGTTTCCGCCCAAGCATCAGAATTTTAAAATACCCCAGCTGACTACGACAGATTTAGAAATGGCCTTTACTGAATTAGAGTTGTTGGGGTTTTGCTTATGTAGTCCGTTTGAATTGTTGGCCGAACCTCTCAAGAATAATCGTTGTGCCGATGATCTCGAACGTTTTTTAAACCACCATATCGATATCTACGGGTACTTGGTCACCGTAAAGAATACGAGTACCCATGATGGTAAGCGTATGCATTTTGCAACTTTGGTCGACCAACAGGGTAAGGTGTTCGATGTAGTATTATTTCCGCCAGTGGCGGCCAAGTTTAGTTTTAGGGGCAAAGGGGTCTATCGTTTTTACGGTAAGGTGGTAAGTGAATTCGGGTTTTTGAGCATAGAGGTAATCAAGATGCAAAAACAAGATTATATTCAAGACCCTCGATATGCCGATATGAAGACGAGTACGAAGGTTTTTTCTAAGAAATGATTATTTAAAGCCCGCTGAAAATGGTTATTGTACATTTTTGATTTTCTATTCTGATTGAGCGTTTTCTATTGCTTGTACTATGGCATCAGCTATTTCCGGTCGGGCCCAAACCAGTTCTCTTCTATTGAAAATACCGAATTCGTCTAAATTTCCATTATCCCACCAAATAGGGCAAATACCCCTTTCTGCACAAGCTTTTGCATAAAATTCGGCATGAGCAAGACGGTCATCTGCGTTGTCGCTAAATGTAGAGCCCCATTCGCCCATTACAATGGCTCGGCCATCAGTAGCCAATTGATTATTGATTTTATCAAACTCTTGTAACAATTCGGCTCTGTCGTTTTCATTGCCCCATGTAGGGTCAGTTCCTTCAAGAGCGAACAAATAAGGGAAATAACTATGAACCGAAACAATTACATTCTCATCACCGTTCGGTATTCTATAATCGTTCAATGCTCTAGGGTCGCTACTTGCGGCATAGGTCGAAACCATAATTTTTCGGCTGGTGTTGTTTTCACCTGTTGCCCTTATGGCATCTAAACTGATTTGATGGTATTGGTTAACGACCTCTCGACCCTCGGCAGTGCCGCCCTGCCATTCTTCAGGTGATTCTTCGAGACGGGGCTCGTTAAGTGTTTCAAAAATGAGATGATAATCATACGACTTAAATCGCTCAGCTATTTGAGTCCAAACTTTTGCTAGTTGATTTTTTACCGATTCCGATTTCTCATAGGTAGGTATGATCCATGCCTCGTCATGATGAATATTGATAATCACATACATCTGGTTGTCAAGGGCAAAATTTGCAATGTTCTCTACTTTATCTAACCATTCTTTTTCAATGGTATAATCAGGAGCGGCACCCATATGAAACCTCCAGGTCACGGGTAGTCGCAAGGTCTTAAAACCCTTTTTGGCAATTTCATCGATCATTGCCTTAGTGGTCAAAGGGTTGCCCCAGGCAGTTTCGTCAGTGTTTTCGGTATCCATGGCGTTGCCAAGATTCCAACCGGCCCCCATGTCGAGTACAAAGTCTTTTGAAGTCAGATTAAGAGTGTCAGAACTTTCGGGAGTTTGGTCGGTATCTGGGTTTTCTGAGGTATCGGGCATATCGATATCTTCGGATGGTATGACCGTTTGATTATTTTCAGATTGAGCACATGCCATAAAAAAACTAAACTTGATGCTCAAAATGATGAAAATTAGTACTGCTTTTCTCATTTGATTTGATTTTGGAATGTCTTAGAGGTAGGAGATTTTCGCTTACTGTGTTCAATATGCAACCTCTAGACCGATCGATGACTATTGTCAATCGGTCTTTAGAATATAGTTTCTAACTAGAACAAATAGTTAAAAACTAATTTAGAGGCTACTTCAACTAACACTCAACTAGTTATAGTTTTTCGAGTTTAACATATTGTACCATTACACCGTTCGTTTGATTTCCAATATCAAGAAGCACACGGGCTCCATCTGTAGTTTCTTGACCCATTACGAATTCTTTCTCATAGGTTTGATATTCCGTATCACCGGCCAACCAAACACCGCCACCACCATCATAGGCTTGCCAGCCATCTCGACCGGTACCATCACCTACAGATAGTGAGAACCAAAAATCACCTTGCCCAGGGTAAGCTTTCACGATGGTCGTAAGTTTGTACTTCGCATCTTTCTCTAAGGTTAACGAGGGTTTGAATAATTGTACATCCCATGGGTTAGCGCCGACAACAATATCTTTTGCGACTAAATTACCATCTTCGATCAATGTGTTTACCGAACCACCACCATTTTGATTGGCCTGCCAACCATCTAGACCACCAGAAAAATCTGATTCATAAATAGTTTCTGATCCCAATGATATCGAAACCGTATCTACAAAATCAGGATAGGATACTACAATTTCATTAGTGCCGGCAGAATAAACCTCTCCTTGGGCCGGAGTAGTTACAATTTCATAAATTTCAAAATCATCGCTTGAAACGATGAGGTCATCTTTGCCCGATCTAGAAAGTCTAAGCGATAACCCTTTAAGGTCAATTGTTTCCCCGTCGGTATACAACGTTTTTTCAGGTTTGGTTTCGATGGCCATTACATCAATTATTGGCCTATTTACCATAATAGGAATTGCAACCGAAACATTGGTGGAATGTGAAATCAGAATTTCAGTCTCCGAAGCGCGTAATTTGGCTTCATTTACCGGGTTTGCCATGAGGTCAAAAGCTTCAAAATTTTCAAAGGGGACTATGACTTCTTGTCCGCTCGCGATAGAAAATGTTAGCACCGTACCTTCTAAATTTAGCCTTTCCCCAACCTCGTACTCCGTATTTGTTGGTGGTGTTGTAACTGTGCCGCTCAAAGGTGCAAATGGCACAACCTGAATGGTCTGGGCTATCTCTGCCTTTGTCGATGGGTAGGTGACAATGACCTCTTCGTTTTCTATGGAAAGAATAGTTCCGTTCACGGGAGATGTTTGAATTTCTGTGCCAAAATCATTGAAAGCGACGTCGTTTTTGGTACCATCTTCTTTTACCAAGGTTACGACCATGTTCGATAAATCTAGTTCTTGACCGTTTACATAATCTTCAGTGGCCTTGGTTTTCACCTCAAGGGCGACCACATTATTGGTAACACTAATAGCTTGTATCAATCCCTTTCCTGTATCTCCGACCTTTATAGTAATTTGTTGATGCGAAAAGTCAAGCACGGTACCATCTGTAGGATCTGTGGTGATATTCTCAGCGCCAAAAGAAGTAAAAGGAATGTCTACGATACCGCCATCCCTATCCATAGAAATTACTATGTCAGACAAGTCTAACGACTCTCCCAATACATACGCCACTTTAGGCAAGGTTTTCATATGTACTGTAGAAGCGTTCTCTATCTCACCTTCATCATCGCTCTCGCAAGAAGAAAAGATTGAAATTACCAATGCCATTAATAGCAACGTAACTTTATTATGTGTAAAATTTAGAATATGTTCCATTTTCCAATTTTAGTTTAATTCAATTTCAAACTCCTCAAAAACAGCTGTTCTGTCACGAATCACTAAAGTATCTTTGACAGCATGGGTTTCTGAATTATCGGCATCCGTATAGGTGTAATCTAAATAAATAACATCTCTAGGTTTGCCTCCCCAGGTATCTCCTCCTTCAACAAACTGACCCGTACCACTTATATCGTAGGGGTCATCTTTATAGCTGGAAATTGTACAGGTATCATCGGTAAATGAAAGTTCCATATCAACATTGCCAGGGCTAGAATTCTCTCCTCTACCAATAATATTTTGTAGGTGAACTTTATTAAAGCCACTGGTCTCTACAAAAGCTATTTCGTCATCTATAGTAAATTCGGCGTTGTATTCTCTGCCTAATATGGGGGTTCCGGAGGTAATCATGTCCGTTCCCCTTCTTAGGTAGTTTCCATGAAATCGGTTCATGTATTTTATTCCGAATAACGTATAATCTTTAGGGAGGATGTCCCAATGTGCAGCATTTGCCCTGTCGAGATCAGGAATGCCTTCGAAGCTTCTACCTGAGTGTATGCTATCAATGTTGTCCGCTTGCGTGATTCGAAGTGGTATTACGTAGTTTGTGGTATTCTCTTCTCCAAAAGACAGCGAATCATTAAAAAACTCTTCGTATAACTGCACTTGAATACGCGCTTTCGTATCGCCAGGTGAAATACTGACCGGGCTTATGCTCTCAAATGTGTAATACTCGGCCGGTAAAGGCTGTACATTAGCTACATTTGTCAAGAGATCATTGTCAACTTCAAAATGAACTTTTCTTTCGTTGTCGTTAGAATATACCCCCGTCATTAAAGCCGTAATCTCAAAACGATACGCATTATCACTTTCATTGATGCCTTGGTCATAATTACCCAATATTAGGGTTCTGGCCGGTGTTTGATACGGAAAATATACAGTTTGAATCTCAAAGTCATCAAATTCAGTTTCTGAATTGCTACACGATGCCAAAACTAGGCCTGTTAATAGCGCAATGAAATATCTTGTGTTCATAAAATGAAAAAATTAAATTAACATTTTGGCCGAAGCTTAAATTTATCTCTTTATAATATATTTTACCAGCCCTGATTTTGCTCGATAAGGTTAAATCTTACTATCTCGTTTTGAGGTATTGGGGCATAGTTTGCATTAGCATTATACAATCGTGGTTCGACCAAAAATTCGGTGTATTCACCACCGTCGAATTGTAAGCCCGTAGCATCAGGTGTTGCATCGAAAATATTCCATCTTCTTAAATCGTACAGGCGATGTCCTTCAAAGCAAAGTTCTAATCGACGCTCGTTTCGAATTAAGTTTCTCATATCTTCTTGCGAGGCAATACTACTCAAGTAGGCATCTGAATTTTCAAGACCGATACCCGCACGTGCTCTTATGGCCCCCAAAATATTTCTGGCAGACATACCCTCTACGGCTTGGTCTGGACCGCCTATTTCATTTGCCGCTTCGGCGAGCATCAAAAACAAGTCGGTATAACGAACATAAATGTTTATTTTTTCGGAAGCGGAAATACTACCATCTGCACTAATATTAACATTTTGATCAAGTAGTTTTTTTAAATAATGACCGGAACGGGTAGAACGTTGAGAAACCTGATCAATACCGTCAACACCTGAACTATTGATATTGACCACTCTTCCGTTCAAATCATTACCGTTGTAAAGTATGTATCGCTGAAGTCGTGTGTCTCTATTTTCAAAAGGGTTATCGGCGTTATAATCAGGATGTGATTCTGAAAAGGGGAAACCATCTAACATAGGAAAAGCCTCCACTAAATTTTGAGATGGATTAAGTTGGCCACTGCCGTTTAAGGAAGGCGGAAAATGCTGGCTTTCTACCCATGTCTGAAAAGTGGAGGCATTACTACGCCAAAGCACTTCTGGAAAATTTCTTGTGCCAATCGGAAATTCATAAAAATTAAAATGTCCGTTAGGGTCAAGACCACCTACACCTCCGATATCATTTAATAATTCGGCAAGAATGTTCGCGGCATCTTGATAATAACCACCTTGACCGTTCATGTAGGCAGGGCTTGCAGCCAACAAATATAATTTTGCCTTAAAGGCTTTTACAATTCTACCGTTTATTCGTAAATCTTGATCTTTTCCGAATACAAATTGGTATTTATCGTCATCAGAGTCGTTATATCTTGAAGGTCTCTTTGCCAAATCTCCATCATAATCCATCGGTAAATATTCAAGGGCTTCATCAAAATCGGCTATAATATGGGTAACAGTTTCTTCAAAGCCCAGTCTAGGCGTATTGAAATCGGCATCAAATTCGTAAAACTCGGTGATATACGGAATGCCTAAGAGTTCACCCGACCTACCAATGCCACCGTGTTCTTGAAGAATCCAAAAATGTCTAAGCGCTCTAAGCGCCACTGCTTCACCATATAAACGGCCTTTAAAAAGTTCGTTGGTCTCTTCATCTCGTTTCCAAACGACCTCATCAATTAAAGTAATGAACTTGTTGGCGTACAATACATGTTCATACTGCCCCCATCTGCTGGTAAACGGCATCTGTGCATTCCATTCCCCCGTAGCCATTCTTCTATAACCGCTTAAATAATTATGAACGGCATCATCGGTCGCCACATCGGTAAATGAAAGCTGGTTTACCATATTCTCGTACGCATTGAGCAATACGCCCTCTGCAAAGGCAGGGTCAAAATTCAAACGATCCTCGCCCAATTGATTTTCATCTACCGGTTCGACCAAACTACAAGCCATGAAGGATGAGAACAAGGTGAAAAGGGTAATATTTTTAAGTATATTCTTCATTAGAAAAATCTTTTTTACATTAAAACTTCATTCTTGCCCCGAAGGAGAAATAGCGGAACATTGGATTGGAACCTAACTGTAATTGCCTGATATCCTTGTTCTTTGAAAATTCTGCCAAATTAGATACCGAAGTGAAGAGGTTAATGTCCTTCATTTTTAATTTATCTACCAGCTGATTGGGCAAATCAAATGTTAACTGTACTCTCTGTATTCTGAAGTTGTCATGACTATACATCCAATAAGTAGATGTCTTTTCAAAATTATTGGTATTTCCGGTAGATGAAAGTCTAGGGAAAGTTGCCGTATCGGCGGTAGCCTCCGTCCATCTGCCTTCAACTACTTCAGAGTATTTTGCATCGCCTTGAGGTCTATAATAATCCCCCGATAAAATTCCGTCACGCCCGAGCTCTGCAGTTAAAAGTGCAAAAAAGGTAAAAGCTTTGTACGACCATGTAATATCTGAGCCAAAACTCCATGGTGAAGCATAGCGACCGATTTGAACGATATCTTGATCGTTCACGATATTATCTCCGTTCTGGTCTTTATATTTAATATCACCTGGTTTCACCGTACCATATTGCGTAGGTAGATTTCCTTTTAAAGAACCATCATCATTAAATTCGTCTACATCGAATAAGCCCAGTGATTCAAGCCCCCATATAGCATCTACGGGAGTACCTTTTCTATTTTGATATTCATCTTGATAGACCTCGTCTACTACCGTTCTTTTAGAAGTGGTATACAGAGCCCTGGCCCCTAAATCGATAGTGGAGTTTTTTGTCTTTGTATGATAGTTAACCCCAATTTCAAATCCGGAATACTGGTCTTTATTAAAATTACTGTATGGCCTAAATGAATTATAGTAATCAGGGTACAAAGTAGAAGCCCTAATGACCTGTTCACCGATAATCGATTGAAAAACATTGGCCTCTAACCAAAACTTATTAAATAAAAGCGCTTCAAAACCTAGGGTGTAGTCCGTTCTTTTTTCAAAGTCTAAACTTGGGTTTTGACCCCTTAAAATTTTGGTAGATGCATTGTTATACCCAGCTCCATTGGTATCGCCCCAGCTGTAGCCGCCTCCTTCTTGCTGATAGATAGCATCGTATAAGAAATAGTCTTGAATACCAAGGTCTGAATACACTACACCCATTGATGTTCTCAATTTAAAGTAGTTCAGCCAAGACGATTCTTTTAAAGAAGGCTCTTCAGTTAACACATAGGCTAAGCCAAGGGTAGGAGCGAACTTTGCCCTATTACCGTCTGCGAGTTTAACAGAGTTTACATAGGCACCACTAAAGTTACCGTATATTTTTTTCTTGTAATTGTAGTTTAGGCCTAACGCCACGTGGCTGTTTTTAGCCGATTGTTGTTCAGAACGCACATAAGTATTGTTGGCAAACCCGATGAGCGACGCATCGATCGCATGGTTTTCGTTCAGTTGTCTTTCATAGTTCAACAATCCGTAAAAACCATATCTGATCGTAAATATATTGGTGTTTACGGTTTCTATTTGGTCTTTGAGGTCGTTATCTCTTACGTTGATCAAATCGATAATTTTGTTATCATCGTTCCAAGTAGGTTCGTAGACTGCATACGCATTTTGCACACTTAAGTTATACGCATTATAAAAATCGAAACTGACGTAACTTTTTGCCGAAAGGCCTTTGGCAAGTGCGCCCAAATCAAAATCAATAGCGTTGTTCACCTGGCTGATACGTGTCATATTGGTTTGGTAACCGCCAGCATAAATATCTGCAATGGCACCACCATTAAAGACTTGCGTTCCTCCTAAAAGAAAACCATCGTATTGGTTGGCAGCGTCAACGATGCCACGTAAATCAGGATTTGCTGAAAAATCTATCTCACTGATAGGTAATAAAGGGGAGTATAGGTTGGGCCTTATTGTACTGCCAGATAAATAAATATTACTACGTGAGGTTCTGTTTTTATCAATAATGGCGACTACATCTAAACTACTTTTGATCCAATCGTTTACTTTAAAATCTATGTTACCACGAACATTGAACCTTTTCGCTCCTTTGTCATTTTCTTGACTTACCGATTGAAAGCTACCGTCTGATTTGAAACCTAAGTTGATATAAAACTTGGTGTTTTCAGAACCGCCCGCAAAATCAGCTGTTACGTTGGCATAAGGCGTAAGTGGGTTAAAATTGCCATCATTATAAAAATCTACATTGGGGTATCTGTAGGGGTTCGCGCCGCTTCTATGATTTTGAATTTGTTCAGTGGAATATATTTCACCTAGACCATCGTTGGCGCGTGCCTCATTAAAATACTCCATATAGTCTGCAGAACTTAAATAATTGGGCATGCTAATAGGAAGTCTTACCCCGGTACTGGCACTAATATTAAATTGTTTTTCGGTCGAACCACGTTTTGTGGTAACAACTATAACACCATTTCGCGCCATTGCGCCATAAAGGGCAGATACATTGGCATCTTTGAGAATAGTTATCTCTTCGATTTCTTCCATATTGAGTAAATCTATACTACGCCCCGGAATACCATCGACTACGATCAAGGCATCACCTAAACCTCTTATGCTGCTACCTCCCTGTAGACCGGTCAATCTTCCGCTTAAAGCATCACGAACCCATTGGGTCGTATCGTATTTTAGAAAATCACCTGGTTTAACGGTTGATGAAGACCCTACAATATCGTGCTTTGTAGCAGTCTCGAAACCTAAATTTATATCCTCTTGTAGGTTTAATTCTAAATTCTCAGGTTGGTTTTGTATAACGACCGTACTGGTAGAATCTATAGTTTGGGCCGTTACGGTTAGGCACCAAAGCATACAGAGACATCCACTGAAAAGGAGTTTAAAAAGTGTATTCAATTGTATCATAAAGTATGGTTATTGACTAGTGGTGTAAACAGTTTTAATTACCAACCTGGGTTTTGTGGAAACCCTTCATATATTTCAGTATCGTTTTTCGGAAATGGCAACCAATAGTGCTTATCTTCAAAAACTTTGGTTCTCAAAACCCTTTCAACAAAGTTTATGGGCCTGCCTTCGGCGTTACGGTCAAAAATTATTTCTGTTTTGAGTTTGTATTTTTCTTGGGTACCTAGCTTCCACCTTCTAACATCCATCCAGCGGTGTGATTCGTATGATAATTCTACGGCACGTTCACGACGAATTTCATCCATAAAAGCATTATCACTGGTCAGATATTGAGGCTGCACATTTAAGCTTCCATCGGGTACGGCCCTTTCCCTGATTTTATTTATGGCGTCAAGCGCGGATAAATCAAAACCTGTTGGTTTACCATTAATCCCATACGCAACCAAAGCAGCTTCGGCATACATTAAATACACATCGGTCAACCGAACATGCAACCGCCATGCGAACACCCCTTGATTATCGAAATTATTGAACCCAACAGGAAACCATTTTTTAGCGACATAGCCAGTTCTAGACCCATTTCCTTTATTCGGGTAGCGGTGTGCGCCCTCTCTAAAAAACTGGGCATAACGATGCACTTCGTTCTCTCCAGTAGCTGCTCCAAGGTTTTCTACCATTTGATCCCCATCTAGTACAAGCCACTTGTAAAGCCTAGGGTCTCTGTTTTCCCAGGGATTGGCGGGGTCATAAAGTGGGCTGTCTTCACAAGACAATCCGTCACTCATTCCGAAATTATCTTGAATGTAGTTATGGGTGGGGAACGAGGCGAGGTTATTTTGCCCTATTGCCCCTAATTGCCAGTTGGTCGACAGAAAACTCTGAAACCAACCCACAGAACCTGCCTGACTGAAGATATACTCTGATGAATAGGGGTATCTGCCTTGTGTAGAATAGAATACATTTTCATATTCATCCCAAGGTATCAAACTGTATCTCGACATTTTTAGCACTTCGGCAAAGGTGTCCGCGGCACGTTTGGCCAACTCCTCATTATAATCGTATGTGCTAGCGCTATTTTGCATTAAAGGACTAGCGGCATATAAGAGATTTTTGGCCTTTAGCGATAATGCTGCGCCCTTAGTAAGCCTAAACATATTCTCTCCTCTAGATTTTAGGCCCGGTTCAAAATCAGGATCATCCCAATCAACCGGTAGCAAATCAACGGCTATTTGAAAATCTTCATCTATTCTTAATGCGGTTTCACTCCATTCAGATGGTCTTTCAATTCTCCAATCATCTTCTAAAACACGATCTATATAGGGTATACTGCCCCAGAATTTCATAATTTCATGATGAAAGAAAGCTCTGAAGAAATGAGCTTGCCCCAGAACAACATCTTTTTCAATTTGCGATGCATCGGTCATTAAGCTATCTGCATCGGCAATAACAATGTTGGCTTTTCGCAACCCTGCCCAACTACTTGGCCACAATTTGGCCCTGTCAAAGGGTAGTTCGGCATTGGTATTGGTGTTGCCGTCAAACATACTCCCCGTACCATCTCTTTGCCACTCCCAATAACGACCTTCGTCAATGGCATAGTCGAATTGCCAAGTATCGATACCTACGGCATCTTCAGCATAGCAATGAAAATGCTGCCAATGTGCCGCCGTACTGTAATCTACGATCATGGCATACATTTCTTCTACAAAGCCTTGAGCACTATCGAAATTTTTAAAGACCTCTTCTTCAGTTAATTCTGTCTCTAATGATTTATCTAGATAATCTTCACAAGAGGCGAATATTCCCAGAAAACATATTCCAAATACTAGTTTGAATATTTTACGCATTGTTTATTATATTAAAAGTTAATGTTTAGTCCGATGTTATATCTTTTGAACGTCGGATAATCACCTCGATATTGAGAAGCCGTCTCACCAGTGTTATCTTGTCTATCATCTGGCAAATCTGACCAGTAAGCCAAATCATTGCCACTGACGTAAACTTTATAACTACTTCCATTTTCGGTCTGAAAAGTGTAAGCCAATTCAATATTCTTGAGTCTGACAAAAGATGCGTCGTACCAATTACGATACGAATCTGTGCCACCCCCTGTACCCAACCATGAGGGAAGCACTTCTTCACCATTTGGGTTATCGACACTCCAGTAATCAGACTTGTATTCGAAGAACAAGGGGGTTTCAAGCATAAACGATCTATCGGTAAAGTTTTTAGTAGCATTGCTTACCCCATAAAATTGTACCATAAACGACAGGTTCTTGTAACCGGTACCTAACGAGAAGTTATAGGTATTCTGTGGTCGAACTGTGTAACCGAACGGTACTGCATCATCAGCATTAACGACTCCATCTCCATTAAAATCGATTTCATCGTAATACCCGGGCCGTCTCGTTTCTTGACTGTTTTCTTGAGGGGTGGCACCATATACATCATCCCAAGAGGTTAAAATATCACCTCTTATATTTACTCTCGGCTGGCCGATGGCAAAACCTTCTTCCTTCTGATACGTCGGTTTTAATAAGGGGTCTTCTTTATAAATAATTTCATCTTTTGCCTTGGTATAGGCAAAATTTGACCAGATATCCCAGTATTGGGTCAATTGCTTCTTATAGTCTACAGAAACTTCAATACCTTCTACTGTGGTTTCCCCAATATTGAAATCTGCCGGTTGAAAGCCAAAAAAGCTAGGTACACTTCGAGAATCGGCCGGTACGATAATATCGTGCCTATCTTCTTTAAATAAGTCGACCTCTAACGAAAGACTATTTTTCAGAACAGATAATTCAAAACCTAAATTTGCTTTTTCAGACGTCTCCCATTGTAAGTTGGGGTTACCGATTATACTCTCCATTCGAAAAGTATAAGGGGAGCGAGTACCATAAGGGTTGACATTGTTCAGGAAAGCGCTACCGCCACTCGACCATTGAGACAAATAGGCCCATCTTTCACCCGCGCTATCATCGCCGACGATACCGTACGAGCCTCTTATTTTAAGTTTATCAAGCCATGTAGCCGACTCCATGAAAGATTCGTTACTAAGCATCCAGCCTAAAGCAACTGAGGGAAACAACTCGAATTTATAACCAGGCCCATATTTTTCTGACCCGTTATACGCGCCGTTTACATCGATAAAATAACGACCATCATAATTGTACGTTGCACGTGCTACCCAATCTTCACGATATCTAGGGAACATACTACCGATTGCATATTCTTCTCTATTCATTAACATTAATACCGTAGTATTGTGTTTGTCTGCAAAACTTCTGTTGTAATTGAACGAAAGCTGATAGAATAGACGTCTACTGGTCTCCCAATCTTGTATAGCGAGACCGTTCTGCTCCCATGGGTTCAAAACAAAATCGAACTGGTTCGTGCCGACCGGGGAAACTATTTGTTCAGACCCGTCTTGATCGTAAATTTTATAAACTACATTGTCCAATCCACCCGGGTTATCTTCTACAATACCACCTTCACCCCTAAAATTGTTATCATAAGATAATCGACCGGTGAAGCTCAGGCCTTTTAAAAGAAAATCTAACTTTTGATCCAATACAAAATCGCTGTTGACCTGAACACGATGATTTTTTGTGAACCCCTTTGCCGTTAATATTACTGCAGGGTTGCTCAGTTCAAAGTTCTCCGTTATGGCTCTGCCGTAAGTGCCATCTTCGTAGATAGGCGTATATAAGTTCGGTGCCAAAGAATAAATACTGCTATACAGTAATTGTGGGTCGGCTTGGTTCGTGTTTTGTAGACCGTAGTAACCGGAAAGGTTTACCGATAACCGTGTTGTCGATGTTATATCGAAATCAATATTACTTCTGTAATTAAAACGGTTATAATTAAAATTGGTCTTATAATCCCTTCCGTTATCGAAACCACCAGCGTCAAAAATATCGCCTACGTGTTGATATGACAGAGCTCCGAAATATTTAACCGATTTCGTGCCACCTGCAATGGAAAGATTTAATCTGTAATCGGTCGCAAAATCTTTTTGCATGGCATCTACCCAATCAATATCTGGATAAATACTTCTTTCTAAATCATTTGCCGGGTTTCGGTATTTTTCAATAATGTCGACAGGAGTATAATTTCGCCAGGCTTCCTCACGCACGGGCACCGTTCTTTCTATAGCCTCATTGGCGACAAGCAAACTATTGTAAGAATCATATTTTTCAGGAATTCGAGAAAGTGTTTTAATAGCGGAACTCGCCGTTAGGGAAAGTTGGGCCTTACCTTCTCTACCTCTTTTTGTTGTAATAAGTATTACTCCATTGGCTCCTTTTACTCCATATACCGCAGTAGCCGAAGCATCTTTTAAAACGGAGAGGCTTTCAATATCGCCCGGGTCGATATCATTCATGCTACGCTCGATACCGTCTACTAGAATTAAAGGTTGCCCGCCTCCATTCCAAGAACTTTGACCTCGAATGAATATTTGCGGAGATTCATCACCCGGTCTACCTGTAGAGGAAACAGTTGTCACACCCGGCAATCTGCCCGTAAGTGCTTGGCCAACTGTCGATACACCACCAGACTGCATAAGGTCAGCACCTGAAACTTGGGCAATAGAACCAACAACACTCTCTTTGGTCTGCGTGCCATAACCGACTACAATCACCTCATCTAACTCAGAGGCTTCACCAACCATTGCGATATCTATTTCTGTTCGCGAGTTTACTTTAACGGTTTGCCTGGCATAGCCAATATAACTTATAATTAAAGTTGCGTCTTCAGGTACATCGATGGAATAGTTGCCATCAAAATCGGTCATTACACCTTTTGTCGAGCCTTGCAATAATATACTGGCTCCAATAATAGGCAGTCCCGTATCGGCCTCAGTTATATTACCCTTTACTGTAATAAGGTCTTGTGGATAATCGCTTGCTGCAAGTGTAATAGGGAAAAACAAAACAACTGTAATCAATAGCCTGACTTTTACAAAAAAATCAAAACAAGATACAGCCTGTTTTGTACAAAGAATCCGTTTTTTCATACCGCGGTGGTGTGGGTTGATATTTTTTAAAATGCTATAAACAATAAGAGGCGTCGCAAGCACCTCCCGTTCCTGATCATATATTTCACAATAGCTAGAAATTAATGGTTAGCGAAATTTGAATTGAAATTTCAAGTTACATCCTGTAATTCACAGCATGTCAATTTCAGCTTTGAATAATTATGAATTTGGAATTGTAAATGTTAAAAAAAAATTAAATAAACAAAAACAGGAATGATGCCACGCAACACTCATTTGATGCGAGTTTTATTCATTTGAAGCGGATTGCAACATTTGTGAAATATTATGCAGCATTTGTGTTTTTAAGGAATTATCAGAGAGAGAGATTTTCATTGGTATTTCTTGAAAAACAAGATGTAAATCAAATCATTTCTTAAATAATCATCGTTTCAAAGTCTTAAAACGTACATATTAGAAAGTATCAGATTTGTACGCCAGCCAAATTCACTCTTGTTTGTTCGAAACTTATATATGATGCTGGTCTTTACTTAACATTAACAAAAAATTAAAAAAGAGCATTTGTTAACTGGCCAGTCAATGAAAATAAACAATGTATTGTTTCGGTGATTTTTAAGTGACATGTATATAGTATTATCACTCTATAGTTTAAACATTGTCATGTTTCATTTCTGCAGGAGAAACTCCATAATAATCTTTAAATCTCTGTGTGAAGTAAGATGTAGATGAAAAGCCAACCAGCGAACTAATATTATTCAAATCGGTATTACCATTCTCAATCAGAGTCTTTGCTTGTTGTAAGCGTTGATTTCGAATAAACTCATTCGCCGTTTGGTTAGTAAGGGCCTTCATTTTTCTATATAATTGACTTCTGCTAAGATTTAAATGAGAAGCCAACGACTCTACACCTAAACCTGGACTGGTCATATTTTCGTGTGTATAATTGATCGCTTTTTCTATAAAGGCTTTATCTAAAGATGTGATATTAATATCGCTTTGAATCTCGCCCATTGATTTGAAGTACTTTTTATAGATAACCTCTCGACTATAAATAAGTTGACTTAAGTGATGCCGTACTAATTTCATGTCAAAAGGTTTTACCAAATAAACATCGGCCCCTTTCTCTATACCCGTAATTCTATGGTCCATTTTTGATTTGGCAGTAAGCATCATTATAGGAATGTGACTTGTCTTGATATTCGTTCTAATGGCTTCACAAAAATCGTAACCGTTCATTTCAGGCATTACCACATCGGTAATAATAACATCTGGGAGCATTTCTTGAGCAAGTCTCAAACCATCACTGCCATTCTTAGATACAACGACTTTATATTCATTTTTAAACTCATTCTTTAGGTAATTGCGAAGTTCTGTATCATCCTCTACAATTAAAAGAGTCTTTGCTCTCTTTTCTGGTTTATTGGTGAAGGCCGATTCTTCCGGTAACTCGGGTTTAATTAGGCTCGCCCTAAAAGATGACATTTTGCCGTTTGCAGTAATTATTTGTGCGGCTTTAAAATGATTATTACCAGAAGGTAAGACCACACTAAAAGTTGAACCATGACCAAATTTACTTTTAACATCTACCGAACCCTTATGAAGTTTGACAAAGCTGTTTACCAGTTCTAACCCAATTCCTGTGCCGCTGTAGTACCCTTTTTTTAAGGGTTCACCTTGGTAAAACCGCTGAAAAAGGTTTTCGATTTCTTCATCTTTTAAACCAGGCCCCGTATCGGTAACCTCAAACTTAACCCCATTATTAACTTGTTTAATGGCTACCAAAATTTTTCCTCCATCGGGGGTTATCTTAAATGCGTTGGATAGTAAATTGAAAACAATTTTTTCGAGCATTCCCTCATCCGCCCAAATCCAAATTACTTCGTCTTCGGTATTTACTTCCAAATCAATATGGTTAGAAAGTGCTTCTTCTTTAAAGTGATTGATTACCTCCCTAATGAATGAAACTATATTTAGCCTGCTTGCATGAATCTTTATTTTATCGGATTCTAGTTTACTGAAATCAAGTAATTCGTTGATAAGACGAATTAAGCGTTCAGTATTTTTATATATCGTTAAGTGTTTTAGTTTAAGGCGATTTGAATATTCATCACCCTTTTCACTTAAAATATCTTTTATCGGATTTAAGATTAGAGTAAGTGGAGAGCTAAATTCATGAGCCACATTGGTGAAGAACTGTATTCTCTCTTTATGTAGTTCTTCTTCCCTGATTCTTTTTTGACGCTCATTTTCAACCTGCTGTTTATCTAAAATGCGCTTTTTTTCGAATCTTCTCAATAAACTGAGAAGCCCCACTATTACGAGAAAATAAATTAGCATTGCCCAATTGGTTTGCCACCATGGTGGTAATATATCTATATGAAGCATCTCAGGAGTTTCGCTCCAGACACCATCATTATTGGCTGCTTTTACTTTAAAGATATAATGGCCTGCATCTAGGTTCGTATAGGTCGCACTACGAGCTTCCCCCACATAATTCCAATCCTCTTCATACCCATCTAGGTAATACGCATATTGATTTTCTTCAGGTCTAGTAAAATTGATCCCCGCGTACTCAATCGTAAATACAGATTGTTTACTGGTCAAGGTAATGCTGTCAGTTTGGGAAAGTACTTTTGTAAGCGGAGATTTTTCTTCGGCAGGTTTAATTTCTTCGTTAAAAACTTTTAAGTTCTTAAGATAGATGTTCGGTGGGGTTTTAAGTAATTCGATATGGGAAGGATCAAAATAGTCAACCCCCTCAGTACCCCCAAAATATAGTTTGCCATCATTATCTTTGTAAACTGCATTTTTATTGTAGGCACTAGATATAAGACCATCGTTTTTCGAGTAGCTGGTAAATTCTTTTTGTTCTGTGTCGAACATAGTTATACCTGAAGTGCCATCTAGCCACAAATTGCCATTTGAGTCTTTAATGATTCCATTAATATTCGGCATATTTAGACCATTTTTTTCATCATACCATATAGCCGTATTATCTGAAGTATTAAATTTAACCAGACCAAGACCTCTAGTACCTAACCATAAATTATGATTTTCACCGGCAAAAAGTGATACAATGTCAAAAGCATAATAGTTTGAGGTATTGCCATTATCAGATACCAAAAAATGGTTCATTGAAACCGGACTTTCATCTTCTTCTTTACCATACTCTAATTTGAATAACTCATTGGTCGTTGACACCCAAGTAATATCATTGTCGTCAATAACTATCTTGTTAATGTAATTACCAACTAAGCCATGTGACCGAAAAGATGAGGAGTCTAAGTTATTGAATGACTTATCGCTGAGTTGGTAGGAGTATAGCCCCTGATTGAACGATCCTATCCATATTCTACCATTTGAATCTTCTGCAAAACTCATGACGGCACTTGAGCCTTTTCGATCTATAAGTATGGGTAATTGGTAATTAATGAATTGAGTTGAACCTTTTTTTAGTAGAAACAAACCTTTGTCCCAACTGCCTGCCCATAAGTTTTGATGGCTATCGATAAACAGTGTTTGTATATAATCACTGGTTAAACCGGTATATTTTGAATTAGACTCTGTATTTATATGTATAAACTTGTTGGTCGACTGGTCTAAAACGTCTATGCCTCCACCATCCATAGCGATCCATAAATTGTTTTTGTCGTCACTAGCTATTGAAGTCACTGAACTTGTCTGTAGTGAGTTCGGTTTGTTGTATATACTTTGAATACGATTAAACTTATTGAAAAACTTGTCGTGTACAACGACTCCTCGGTTATAAAAACCCATCCATACCCTATCGTCGGTATCTTTATAAAGTGACCAAATTGAGTTTGACAGAATGCTATTTTCGTCATTTTTATTAAAAAGGTAATGGTGGAGAATAGCTCCGTTTTCCTCAAGATAATAGAGTCCGTCGTTCTCGGTACCACAGAGAATACCACCATATGGTGATTCGATTAGAGAAAATATACTATTTGAAGAAATATTGAAATTTTCTACTAGAGGTTCCGTTTTAATATCGGCAAGTTTTATTTTATAGACTCCGTTGTAGATAGACCCCACCCAAATTGTATTGTCAGAATCAATTAACAAAGACTGTAAGGCCGGTGTTATGGTAACGGCGTCTTTTCCACTTCTGAACAATGCCAAATCGACTTTTTTGCCTTTTGGGTCTATTTCTAGAAGGCCACTACTACTTGCTGCATAGAACACCCCTTGATTTGTAATTTTAATATCGTTTATCGCAAGAAAGGAATCTTGTGCTGAATCGGTAAAGGGTAATTTCTCAATTCTTAAATCGTTTAAATCTATCAAGAAAACCCCCTGTTGATTAGTGCCTATGTAAATTTTTCCATTTTTATCTCCTTGTAAGCTAGTGATGCCTACATTGCCTAGATTTTGATTGGTTTTTGAAATTAAGGGGATGTGGCGAAACTGATCTCTTTCTCGATCGTACAGCGCTAGGCCTATATTTGTTCCCACCCAAAGTCTTTCGTTACTATCTATGTATGTGCAGTAAACGAAACTACTGTTGAGCCGTTCGTCATAGGGCACTTTTGGTCTGTAAGAAACATAATTCACACCATCATACCGATATATGCCAGAACCATGGGTACCTATCCAGATAAAACCATTGTTATCTTGAGTAATGGTGTGAACGCCTACCTGAGATATGCCGTCCTTGATTTGGTTGAAATCAAGTTCTTGCTTCGTTTCTTGAGATGCAACAGGCCAACCAAAGAGGTTTAAAATGAATAAACAAGCTAATAATGTATTTTTCATAAAAACGGGGCCTTCTTCGTTCTTGTTTAATGGATGAATTTGACAGCGTATTTAAATTTACTGGTACGAAAAAAAGTTAAGTTAATAAAAACATATCTTACTGCTACAATTGTAACAATATAAACATCGCAACCTCAATTAAAGCCAAATTTGCTTTTATTTTTAGGTTTTAAATAATGATGGGCAGTGATGATGTATGTGCAAGAGTGATTGGTTTTATGTAATTTAAGCGTATGAATTGAAGAAAATTTATGGAGCGTTCGGGCTTTCTTCGCGCGGCTGTACTTTTGTAATTAGCCCGTTATGGTCTGTCGAAAACATGGTTGCCCGTGATTATAACGAATTGGTTAACAGGTCTGTCGTTTATTCAAAGATATGGCCTGGTCCGATCAAATCTGGTCATGACCATTATTAGATAGAACAGGCTGGAAACTTTTTCCATAGTTTTATGAAGAGCGCTGGGGAAAGCGCCAAGTTTTTTAAGAAGAATCTTGAGAGGTTTTAGAAATGTTCAAAAATTGTTAACAGAATGAAAAGGCATAGAATTTTTTCCACTTCCTTCGCCAGTGTTTATCCTCATTATATTCATAAAGCGGAACGAAAAGGCCGTAGTAAACAAGAGGTAGATGAAATAATTTTTTGGTTGACGGGGTATGACTCCAAGTCTTTGAGTAGTCATATAGAACAAAAAACGGATTTTGAGACTTTTTTTGATCAGGCACCGAAACTTAACCCTAACGTCTCAAAAATCAAAGGTGTTATTTGTGGTCATCGGGTAGAAGAGATTAAAGATGAGCTTATGCAAAAAATCAGATATTTAGATAAATTGATAGATGAATTGGCTAAGGGCAAGGCCATGGAAAAAATCCTAAGAACATAATAATTGTAACATAGTTCTAAATTGCACGACACATAAATATATGAGAAAGCCAATAATTTTCAACTCGTTGATTTGGGCAGCACTAATGCTGGTTGCCGCTTACCTTTTTAAGGATAGTTCTAATAATAGATTATTTTTGCTGTTTCTAATACTTGGGGCGTACACCTCTAATAGCATGATAAAAGCATATATCGGGGCCTCAAAAAAGAGTACCTGTAGCTAATACTCTAGCAGCTCGATTTTTCTAAAATCAATAGGGTGACTGTTAGATTGCAAAGAAATATACCCTTTAGTAACCGTCGTATCACCACCTCTTAAAAAGGCTTGGGCGTACTCGTTGTCTGCGTCGTAGATGGGGTTTGAATAACTCAAGATTTCTTCCCGATTGACAAAATGCTTCATTTTTCCATCTTTGATATCTATTTCAATGGTGACCCATTGGTCTCCATGAAAGGTTTTGCTGATTCTAGCGGGGTTGCAGAATTCAGAACTTCTCACATTGTCGATTTCTACTTGCATTCCTATGCCGCAAATTGCCCCAAGAGGTCTATCGTCAGTACCGTTGCCGCCATGTAGATTGTATTCTAGACAGATGGGAAATTGTTGGTCTAACTTTACCGATTCAGGTGACTGTGTGTGAATTTGAACTCCGCTGTCACGGTAACCCCATTCAGGAGCCCCGGGTGCCGTTTCTCCTACAAAGCGATATTCTACCTTTAGTCTGTAGTTTTTTAGTTCCTTGTCAAAGAAAAGTGCCCCGAATCTGCTGTTGAATTCGGGTCCGTAACCGTCATATCTTATTTTTAGAATACTATCTTCTACCCTGAAGGTATTACCGAAATTTTCTCCTAAGGTATAGCTGTTAATTTTCATCGTCCACCCATTAAGGTCCTTGCCGTTGAAAATGGAAATCCAATTTTCTTTCTCTATTTTTTCTATAGATGAGGTGGTGCTGTCTAGTTTCTTTTCTTTTTTCTCTCCACAAGATATAAATGTGGTAAGTAAAAATGTAAATGACAAGGTGATAATATATCGTGAAGTAGCCATATGTTGAAGTTGAGTTGTCCGTCTTAAAAATAAGCATTATTCTTCACGATGAGATATTGGAAGGTCAGTTTGGTGTAAATCAACTGTATTTAAACTAAAAAGAGCCCTGTCTTTCGACAAAGCTCTTTTACGAGAACACTATATGAAAATGAAAAAATTTACTTCTGAATTATTACACGTCAAACATACGGGGGAAGCTTTTGAAACACAATTAAATGATGTGAGTGCCTGCAATTTTGTTGTGGAATAAGGCAAATCTGTTATTTAAGAAAGGAAAAAGCTTTTTTTCGTAGATTCATAGAATCTTCACCAACGGAAAGATTTTCTATGAAAAATAATCTCAAACTTCATATAAATGGCAGAGATCACGAAATTAATGTAGATCCGGGTACGCCTTTACTTTATGTGCTAAGAAACGAATTGAAACTGAACGGACCCAAATTCGGGTGTGGACTACAACAGTGTGGTGCATGTATGGTTCTCATAGATGGTGAAGCACGCCCTTCATGTCGAATGCCGGTCGGTACCGTGCTCAAATCGAAAATTACAACTTTAAAAGGTTTGATAGGAAATGATGGAGCGTTACACCCAGTACAGAAGGCCTTTGTGAAAGAGCAAGCTGCTCAATGTGGGTATTGTTTAAACGGAATGGTGATTTCTTCAGTAGCCTTGCTCGAAAAAAACAAAAACCCTTCCGATATTGAAATTCGTCAAGAATTGGCCATTAATATTTGCCGATGCGGTGTTCATTCACGGGTAATCAAAGCGGTTAAAACTGCGGCCCAAGACCTGTAGAATATGGAAAATACTCGAAGGCAGTTCATTAAAAAAATAGGAAGTGTTAGTATAGCATTTGCAATTGCAGAACCCGTTTACGTAATCGGCCAATATTTTTCAGTTGAAGCTCCCGAAAATAAACTCAATAAGGAGGAGATTAATTCATGGCTTGAAGTTCTCGAAAATGGGAGAGTACGAATTTTTACCGGTAAACTGGAGCTAGGTCAAGGTATTAGAACGGCGATTATGCAAATGGCGGCAGAAGAATTAGATACCTCACTTGATCTTATAGAAGTTCATATGGCCGAAACTGGTGTAACCCCCGATGAGGGTTTCACTGCCGCTAGTAGGTCGATTGAAACCAGTGCCATGTCTGTGCGGCAGGCGGCAGCTTCGGCTCGAGAAATCATTTTAAAAATCGCAGCTAAAAAATGGGAATTACCGGCTTCCGAATTGAACCTGAAAGATGGTAGGGTAACTGGTCAGAATAAAGAAGCTTACCTCCATGAGATTCTTGAAGGAAAGCAAATTGACGGCGCTGTTGATAGTTCGGTAGCTGTGAAGGGTAAAACGGTACGTAAATATGTAGGTCAACCCATACCTCGAAAAGATATCGAAACTATGGTGCGTGGCGATCAGATTTTTGTACAAGACTTAAGATTTCCGGGTATGTTACATGCCCGAGTGGTACACCCGCCAAGTTATACTTCCAAAATAGTATCTGTGAATGCTGCGGAGATCGAAGAACTACCGAGCCTTGTTAAAATGGTTCGAAAAGACAGTTTTATAGGTGTGCTCGCGGAAAAGGAGTATGAGGCAATCTCACTGGCACAACAAGTGAAATCGTTGGTATCATGGGATGCACCTTCTGCACTTCCAGACCAAAATGAGTTGAAATCTTATTTAAAATCACTTCCTGTTGAAGAAAAAGTGCAAGAGAATCGTGGAAATGCAGAATCTGTTTTGGCCACATCAGAACATAAATTAGAGGCCTCTTTCTTTAAGCCTTATTTGATGCATGCTGCCAACGGACCATCATGTGCGGTCGCTTTTTTCGAAAATGACATGCTACAAATATGGTCGCATTGTCAAGGAGCATATCCTCTACGAAGAACCATAGCGAAATTGATGGAAATGCCTGAGGATTCGGTTAACGTAAAAGCAGTGCCCGGATCGGGCTGCTTTGGTCATAATGGTGCGAACGATGTTGCCACGGAAGCAGCTTTATTGGCACGTGAATACCCCGGCAGGCATATTCGATTGCAATGGTCGCGTGACGATGAAAATCGTTGGGAGCCTTTCGGCACTGCAATGATTGCAGACCTACAAGCCTCTTTGAATGCTGATGGAAAGATCGCCGCTTGGAAATGTGATGTGTGGTCTGATGGGCATAGCAATCGCCCCAACGAGAACCCTAATACACTCTTGCCTTCATTTTTTTTGGAAAAGGATTACGGCCACCCTGGTATTGGGTATCGCGGTGGAGCTTGGCGAAATGCGGCTCCGTATTATACCATACCCAACTTGAAGGTGGACTCCCATATGTTTCAGGGCCCGTTAAGAATTTCTTCTCTACGAAGTCTTGGAACATACACCAACATTTTTGCTATAGAATCTTTTATGGATGAACTAGCCGAAAAGGCCGGTAAAGACCCTTTTCAATTTCGTTTGGAACATTCTGAAGACCCCAGGGCAATTGAGTGTATAATGAAACTGCAGCCAAAAGTTGAAGGCCTGAAGTTAAAGAATAATGAAGGTTTGGGCATTGCATTTTCACGGTATAAAAATGCGACCTCATACTGTGCAATGGCTGCAAAGGTACATGTGAATAGGGCCAATGGAAAGGTAAGGGTTGAAAAACTATGGGCAGTTGTAGAAGCTGGAGAAACCATTAACCCCGATGGGCTAAAAAATCAGGTAGAGGGAGGAATGATACAATCGGCAAGTTGGGCTCTTTTAGAAGAAGTGAAATTTGGCAGCACACATATTACCAGTCTTGATTGGGCTACCTATCCTATATTAAGATTTCCTGATACTCCTGAAGTTGAGGTCGAGATTATCGATAGAGTCGAAGAACCGGCTGTGGGAGCAGGGGAGGCTTCTATGGCGCCTACAACGGCAGCTATAGCTAATGCAGTTTATAAGGCGTGTGGGGTTCGTATTCGAAGCTTGCCTATAACTAAAGAACTTCTAAAGTCTTAGTGTTGAAAATGCCGTAAACTAAAAAGAGCTCTGTCTTGCGACAAAGCTCTTTTACGAGAACACTATATGAAAATGAAAAAATTTACTTTTGGTTAATTATTACATGACAAACTTACTGGGGTGACCCAAAAGACACAACAAAATGATGTGAAGACATCAATTTATGTGGTGAAGTATTTCTTTTTAGTTATTCAAGACTAATCATGTTCAAATTTATTTATGAATTCTACAGATTAATATTGAGGTATAGCGATAACCGATATTTCAATTCAACTTTCTCGATGTTTAAATTTTGACTCTTTGAAATTTAAAATTAGAAGGTATTTCTTGGTATTAATTTTATAGGGTCATCAGCTGAATGCTTGTAGACCAGTTATATCGGCTCCGGTAATCAATAAATGAATATCGTGGGTGCCTTCATAGGTGATTACACTTTCGAGATTCATCATATGGCGCATAATACTATATTCTCCCGTAATACCCATAGCACCTAGTATTTGACGGGCTTCACGGGCAATTTTTAGTGCCATATCTACATTGTTTCGTTTGGCCATCGATATTTGGGCCGATGTTGCCCTACCTTCATTTTTTAATTGCCCCAGGCGAAAAGCAAGCAATTGGGCCTTTGTTATTTCAGTGACCATTTCAGCTAATTTTTTTTGCTGTAGCTGAAAAGCGGCTATTGGTTTTCCGAATTGCACTCGTTCTTTAGCATAACGCAAAGCGGTGTCGTAGCAGTCCATCGCTGCACCGATGGCTCCCCAAGAAATTCCGTAACGGGCAGAATCTAGGCATCCTAAAGGAGCTCCCAAACCTGATTTGTTCGGAAGTAGGTTCTCTTTCGGAACCTTTACATTATCGAATATAAGTTCACCAGTTGCCGAGGCTCGTAAAGACCATTTGTTATGGGTTTCCGGTGTAGAAAAACCTTCCATGCCCCGTTCGACGATTAGGCCATGAATTCTACCCTCTTCATTCTTAGCCCAGACGATGGCTATATCGGCAAATGGGGCATTGGAAATCCAGAGCTTGGCTCCATTTAATAAAAAGTGGTCTCCTTGCTCTTTAAATTTGGTTTCCATTCCTCCGGGGTTAGAACCGTGATTGGGTTCCGTTAATCCGAAGCATCCTATCATATCACCTGAGGCCAACTGGGGCAGGTACTTTTTCTTCTGTTCTTCGTTTCCGTATGCATATATGGGGTACATAACCAATGAAGATTGTACCGAGGCCGTAGAGCGTATGCCGCTATCGCCTCGTTCAATTTCTTGCATAATAAGTCCGTAGCTGATTTGATCTAGACCTGCTCCGCCATATTCTTCGGGAATATACGGGCCGAAAGCACCAATATCCGATAATCCTTGTATGATTTGTCTCGGAAACTCTGCCTTTTGGGCATATTCTTCTATTATGGGTGATACATCTCGCTTCACCCATTGACGGGCTGCATCACGTACCAATTTATGTTCGTCAGAAAGAAGGTCGTCAATATTATAGTAATCGGGAGCTTCAAAAAGGTCAGGTTTCATACGATATGCTTTTTATCAAATGTAATAATGAATTACAACATTTCGAACCCTGAATGTTACATTTTTATATAAAAATCTTGGGTTAGAGCAATATAATCCGGTGTATAGTGATGGCGCTCGATTTCGATAGTAAGTTCCTTTATAATGGGTTGTGAAGAATGAAATCTAAAATCGACCAGACTTCTTTTCACTTCTACAGAGGGGGAGCCTTTTACGCGAGTAATTCGGTTAGGGTATAAGCCTTGGCTATTAGCTAATTCTATAAAAGAAGATTCTTGTTTATGGGGGATGATAGTTGAGAAAACTCCGTCATTACTTAATAATTTAGCTACCCCTTCGAGTAATTCGTGAAACGGTAAAGCACTATTTTGTCGGGCTTGGTCTCTTGTAATACTTCCACTAGAAACATTTTCTGAGTAAAAGGGCGGGTTCGAGACGATAAGGTCGTACTTCTCATCCATCTCATCAACAAATTCATCAAAACCGGCATGGTAACAAAACAGACGATCTCCCCAAGAAGAGTTTTCAAAGTTCTCTACACATTGCTCATAGGCTTTTTCGTCAACTTCGATGGCATCAATCGTTTCGGTATTACTACGTTGGGCGAGCATTAAGGCGATTACGCCGGTGCCCGCACCGATGTCTAATATAGATTCAGGTTGATGTTCTAAGGTGGTCCACGCCCCTAACAATACCCCGTCTGTTCCAATTTTCATGGCACAACCTTCTTGGTTGACCGTAAATTCTTTAAAGCGAAAAAGTTCTCTCACTGCCACTTTATTAAGTCAGATTAAAAAATCATCAAATTTTAGCATCAAAAATTATTTATTATTCAATATGAGCACTTGTTTGCTGCTTTTTATACGTAAGTTTAACAAAAATTTAAGCTATGAAATTAAAATTGCAAACATTAGGTAAAATCTCTTTTTTCGCAGGAGCCCTTTTGATTATGAGCTGCGGCAATGATGACGGGGGCATTGACCCAACTATGGAGCCCGAAACGGAGGAGCCGATGGATGACCCTGAAATGGAAGAAGCCATAACTGAAACAGCTTCCAAAATTTATGAATTGGGTTCGGTCGACGATCCCGAAATCTCAGGAACAGCCAAATTTATAACATTTAGCAATGATTCTACTGTTGTTGAGCTAGATTTAGAGAATACCGCAGATGGCAATATGTATCCGGCCCATATACATTTTAATACTGCTGCAGAGGGTGGGGATATAGCTGTAGATTTAGAAAGCGTAGATGGCGCAGATGGAACAAGTTCTACTCATGTTACTGTTTTAAATGAGGGTACGGCCATCACATATGAAGAGCTCATAGCATATGATGGCTATATCAATGTTCACTTGAGTTTAGCTGATTTGGGCACCCTTGTGGCCCAAGGTGATATTGGCCAGAATGAGCTAACGGGTACTTCAAAAGAGTACACTCTTGACAGCGTTGATGATGAAAATATAGATGGCACAGCAGCATTTTATGAAAGGGTAAATGGCGAAGCTCTTGCGGTAATTGCTTTAAATAATACTCCCGCGGAGGGCATGCACCCTGGTCATATTCATCAAAATACTGCCGCTGAGGGTGGTGATATTGCTTTTACCTTTAATCCTGTAAACGGAGATACTGGTATCAGTAAGACTAATGTTGCAGCTCTTGACGACGAAACTTTATTTGGGTATGCTGAAGTTCTAAATTATGATGGATATATTAATATTCATCTAAGCACTGAAGAATTAGGTGTTCTAATTGCTCAAGGTGATGTCGGACAAAATGAACTCTCAGGAGAATCAAAGGAGTATGCTTTAGATAGTGTCGATTTTCCCGAAATCGATGGCACCGTCACATTTCTTGAGCGAATAAACGGTGAAGCCCTCGCGGTAATTATGTTAAACGGTACAGCTGATGGTGGCGTGCATCCAGGTCATATTCATGCCAATAGTGCTGCGGAGGGTGGTGATATTCTATTTACCTTTAATTCTGTTGTAGGAGCCACGGGAATGAGTAAGACCAATATAGCCTCTTTAGATGACGATACTGTCTTTGGATATGATAATATTTTAACTGTTGATGGCTATATTAATATACACCTTAGTGCCGATAATTTAGGTTCTTTGATTGCACAGGGCGATATCGGAGCTAATGATGGCGAAGACGAAATGGGCGAAGCTATAAACTTCGATGTTACAAATAATGGCGTCACCACCTACGTTTTCAATTCTGATAATTTAGATGGGGAAGAGAATCCTGATTTAACCTTGACCAGGGGGCAAACCTATACTTTTGCGGTCAATGCCTCAGGCCATCCTTTCTTTATCAAAACGGTTCAAGGTAATTCGCAAGCCAACTCATATGACACCGGTGTGACCAATAATGGGGCCCAAGACGGCACCATAATATTTGTTGTTCCGCTAGATGCGCCTGATACATTATTCTATAACTGTCAATTTCATTCTGTTATGACGGGTACCATTAACATAATTGATTAAAAAAGACTTGAGAAGTAAGACCCCGACCCTTAAAGGTCGGGGTTTTTTTATAAAACTTTTCCTGACTCCCGTATTTCAGTACCCTCCACATCATTTAATGAATCGCCCAAGCGAGAGCGCATATCATCTGCAAGTTGCTTGATTTTCTCCACTATTTCAGGGTTTTCAGAAGCAACGTTTTTTGTTTCGCTCTCATCTGCTTCTAAATCGTACAGTTCGATTTCCTCTAAACCGACCATGCGATATTCACCCGGTAGACCATCTTTACCCGGCTCTTGACCGCTCATGGTTCGATATCTATGCGGAAAATACAGTTTCCATTTGTCATAACGAACCCCGAATAGTTCGTTTACCCGATAATAAAAGAAATAGGCCTCTTGCGGACTTTCTTTTGCTTCACCCGTTAAAACATGCCATACGTTTTTACCATCTATGATTTTATCAGGAAGTTCTGATCCGGTAATTTCGGCGATGGTGGGTAGCATATCTATGGCCATGACCGGTGTATCGATAGTTTTTCCTGCTTTAAGGCCATTGGGATATTTGGCAATAAAAGGTTCTCGTTGACCGCCCTCCCATGCCGTACCTTTTCCTTCTCGGTAGGGTAGGGCACTGCCGGCGTGATTTCCGTAGGCAAGCCATGGGCCATTGTCTGAAGTGAAAATAATCAGGGTATTGTCGGTAAGTCCGTTTTCTTCCAAGGCATTCATAATTTGCCCGACCGACCAGTCGATTTCCATGATGACATCACCATAAAGTCCTCTATTTGATTTTCCTTTGAATTTATCGGAAACGAATAAAGGAACGTGTGGCTGTGGATGAGGAACATAGAGAAAGAAGGGCTTTTCTTTGTTGCGGTTGATGAAATCGACACTATGCTCGGTAATTTGGGTGGTAAGCTGTGACTGATCCGTCAAAGTGTCAATAACCATCTCGTTCTGATACAATGGAAGTGGGCCGAAATTAAATATTGGTCCCTGCTGTGGGTGCAATGGCCACATGTCGTTAGAGTAAGGTATGCCGAACCATTCGTCAAAACCATTCTTAGTCGGTAGAAAATCAGGGTGATCACCTAAATGCCATTTCCCATGAATCGCGGTTGCATATCCGTTTTCTTTTAGCATTTCGGCAATTGTGGTTTCCGTTGGGTGTAAACCTATGGTGCTATTGGGCATCATTGCATTGTGAATGCCAATTCTGTTCGGGTAGCAACCGGTTAAAATACCTGCTCTTGAAGCGGAACAGACGGCCTGTGCTGAATAGAAACTTGTTAATTTGACCCCTTCGCCGGCCATACGGTCTAAATTTGGAGTGGCAATATCATCTGCACCGAACACCCCGACATCACGATAACCTTGGTCGTCGGTGAATATTAAAACTACATTGGGTTTTTTGATTTCTTTTTGGAGTGTTTTTTCTTTTTGTTCTGTTTTACAGCTAATGGATAACGCCAGAAGTGCGAGCAGTAAATATTTATGGGTCATGGTGGGGTAGGTTTGGTAAATAATAGTTTCAAAAATACGTAATCTCAGGTAAAACTTTTCATCTGCCAAAAATGGTTATCTTGAATAATCTTAAACCCAACTTTATGAAGCCAAAAAACTTTAACAGAAGAAAATTTTTAGGTGCCGCCGCATTAGGTACAGCTGGTCTCGCGTTGCGGTCCACATCATTATTCGCAGGCCCTTCAATTATCAAGTCGTTGAACAAACCGAACTCTTTGATCAGTGGGGTTCAAATAGGGGTGATTACCTATTCTTTTAGAAGCATGCCCGATCAAAGCGCAGAAGCCACGCTACAGTACGTTATAGATTCTGGTATCAGCGCTATTGAACTGATGGGGGATCCAGCGGAGGCATTTGCAGGTAAGCCAGAAAACCCTGTAGACCGCAGAGCATTCTATGGCCTTATGCGAGCAAAGCGTGAAGGAAACATTAGTAATGATCAGGCTAAGGAATTGGCTGAACTGCAGGCCCAATCTAAATCTTACGATAAGCAAGTTGCGCAATGGAGGGAAGGCATGTCGATGAAAGATTTTAAAAAATTGAGAAAAATGTACAATGATGCGGGTGTTTCTATATATGCATTTAAACCCCGAGCTTTTGGCAAAGATAATTCGGATGCCGAAATCAATTGGGGTATGCAAGCGGCTAAGGCATTGGGGGCGAGTCACGTTACCGTAGAGCACCCCAGTGACGACACCCATACTTTGCGCTTGGGTAAAATTGCCAAGAAAAACAAAATATATATCGGTTATCACGGGCACGAACAGCAAACCCCGACCCTATGGGATGTAGCTTTAAAACAGTCGAAATTTAACGCACTTAATCTAGATCTTGGTCATTATGTGGCAGCTGGCAACGAGAACCCCCTGGAAATTATAAAAGCAAAAAGCTCTCACATCAAAAGTATGCACCTTAAAGATCGTCAAACTCCGGAGAACGAAAAAGGCAATCTTTTATGGGGTTCAGGTGATACGCCTATTCCGGCTGCCTTACAGTTGATGCGTGATAACGGGTATAAATTTCCGGGAACCATCGAACTTGAATATAAAATTCCGGAAGGCTCTAATGCAGTTGATGAAGTAAAAAAATGTTTGGCCTATTGCGAGAAAGCTTTGAAGTAACATTGAGATTAACCTTACCACTCCTTAGACAACTTTATCATGTTTTGACTTAGAGAAAAAAGCCATTGTAATTGCTCACGAATAAGGTGGGCTTCTTGATAGTGGCGCTCGGTCATCATATTTTTGGTGTCGTCGTGGTCAAGTTGTGGTAATAGTGTTTTAAAAGTCATTTCTCTATCATTGCTAGAGGTGTTCGTGAGGTGATTTTTATCCTGTAATTGCAAGATGACTTGATGTAAATTTTCTACAATAAGACCAGCTGTATTTTTGAAATTGGTAGAGGCTTCGGTAGTACTATGATTTTGAATATAACCGCTCAATGATGATAAAGAAGATAGAAATCTATGGCTGAGTACGACCAGCTCATATGTTTTTTCGAATTTTTTTTGTTTTGACGACGGTTCTTGGGCCATGCCTTGAAAAGCAGAACTTAAGTTAGACGTCTCATTAAAAGCCTGCTTTCTTGCCATATTGTATTCAATAGGAATCGAACCTTTCTTTTCGTAGAAGGAAATTATTCGTTCAAGAAATACTCTGTTGGCCGTTAGACTTTTAATAACACTTTCCTCTATTTTAGAAAAACTCCATGAGGGCCACAACCAAAGAATGGCCATAAAAGAAAGAGCTGCGCCGAAAACGGTGTCGAATATTCTGTATTGTATAACCGTAAGAATATCGGGTCGTAGAATGCCATAAATAAAAATTACACTGAGCGTAATAAATACTGCCGAGATTCTATAATTTTTTTGGACCAACGAAAATGCCATGACAAGACTTGTGATGCCCAAAGCACCGAAGACATAAGGGTGTGATATAAAGAAAACAATACCGGTGGCTAGAAAGGCTCCGATAAGGGTACCCGCAATACGCTCTTTTGTGCGTTTCTTGGTGAGACCATAACTGGGCCTCATGATTACGATTATGGTCAACAATATCCAGTAAGGGTTTTGAAACTCTAAAAACGAACCCAAACCATAACCGATTATGGTAATAACGGCTAAGCGTAGTGAATGCTTAAAAATTGGCGAACCAAAATTGAAATTGCGCAATAATAAAGAAGCACTATAATCTTGTTGCGGCAAAAATTGTTTTGCGGTTTCCTTATCAATATAATCTGATTCGCTCAATTCAGGGTCGCCCAGTAACCATTTGATTTTTTTTAGTTTTTCATACTGCTTCTCTTGGTATTCGAATAAATTTTGCAGCATTAAAAAATGGGTAAAGCTTTCTTCTTTTTCTTCTTTTAAAAGTGTTATTTCCCGTTGCACATTCTTTAATAATGAATGAAGCGAACGGGGATGTGAATTTTCTCCAGATTTTTTTTCAAGGCTTGAAATTACCCGTAGTTGTTCTGCAATCTCAAAGATTAAGGCTTGAAAGCTATCTACGTATTTGGGGTTCTGTTGAAAGAAACTCGCCATTTTATCGTATTCAACTGGGTTGGCCATAGCAATTTCTAGCATTTCTATCAATTGAATGAATACGAGTAAACGTTTATTTTGATAGTTAGATTGACCGGAATCTTTTCGTGATTGAAGTAAAATTTCACGTAAGGCTTCGTGGTGTTCGATGAGGTCATTCTGTTTTTTGGCAAGAACCGACCTCAATTTTTTATGATTGTTCTTAGGATCGATTAGCTTACCACGGGTTTGAAGGTAATCGGCAGTGAGTGCATATGTCTCTGAGAGTATTTCTTCGGTTTGTGCCCGCGGATTGATGTAATGCCAAATTATGACAAGTAAAAGATACCAAAGACCTCCGACCGCTATCCAAGCACAATGTTCCCACAATTCAAGTTCTTTGGTTTCATAAGCGAAACTGAGCACTAAGGCCAATAAACCTGAAAAACTGATGAGTGAAGCTCTAAAGCCAAATACCGAAATATAAGCTATGGCAAATGTTACAAGCCCCAAGAGTGGTAATAGGTACCATGATTTGAAATCGAAATATCCACCGATAAAACTGACAATAACTATCAGCAAGGTTGCCAATAAAATACCGATTTTATTATGGCGGTAGTACCCGTTAGTATTACTAGGGGCACACCATAATGCTCCAAAACAAATGGAAAGTCCAATTTCAAAATGGTCAAGGTTGATGCCAAGTACAATCGGCAAGGTGCCAGCAATACCCAATAGTATAGCCTTTGAAAAGTCGGTGCTTTTAAAAAACTTAACGATACTGAACGAATACGCAGATAATTTTTCCTTCAATGAAAACAAGCCCATATAATTTTGGCTGCAAAGGTAGTGGTTACCTCGTTGAAGTAAGAGCATTTTAAAATAGGATGTTGTTCAAATATCTATCTTACGACAAGTATAGGTCAACAAGTCCGTCAGGGGTAGTTACCTTTACGGTTTTGTTCTTACGATCTACTTCGGTTAAAATTTCATCGGTAAGCGGAACCAATATTTCTTTGCCCTTGTTATCGATGACCAAAATAGCTTGTGAAGTAGTGTCGTTAACTCCGGTAATGGTGCCTATGTTGCCTAATTCAAAATCTAGAACGGTAAAACCTATAATCTCATGAAAATAGAACTTGTTTCCTTCCAGTTTGGGGAGAAAGGACAAGGGCAGGTAAAGCTCATGTCTCATTATACGGTCGGCGGCCGCTTCATCTTTAACTTCCTCAAAATCGATACGAAGAAGATTAGACTTGTGAAGTCTACATCTATCAATAAAAAATGGAACCAGATTGTTGCCTTTCATCAAGACAAAAACTGATTCCATGTTTTCGTATAAATCGGGCTCGTCGGTATCGATTTTTACGAGTACCTCACCCTTATAGCTATATTTCGAAACGATTTTACCGAGGTAGAAACAATCTTCCTTGCGCATTCGTTTCTAAAATTATTTAAGCTTCTTCAGCCGGCTTTGGCTTGTCTGCGTCTTTCTTTTCGAAATCTTCGTCAGAAACTACTTCTTGAACGCTAGGCGCTTCTTCTTTAGCATCATCAGCTTTGATTTCTTCTTCAGAAGCTACCGGAGCAACTGGAGTAGTATCGGCATTTTCAGCATCTGGTTGTGGTGCTTCAGCAGTTTCAACTTCGGCTTCTTCAGGTAACTCTGCAGCTGCAGCCTCTTGAGCACGTTTCTCGTTGATTTCTTTTTCCGCTTTTAAAGCTTCAGCCTTAATTTTGGCTTTCTCTTGGTCAAGACCACTAACTTTCGCAGAAATCTTACCTTCTTTCTCTTCTAACCAAGCGTTGAATTTTTCTTCAACTTGTTCTTCTGTTAGAGCCCCTTTACGCTGACCGGCCAACAAGTGATGTTTTAGTAAAACACCTTTATAAGATAGAATAGCTCTAGCGGTATCAGTTGGTTGTGCACCATTCTGAAGCCATTTTACAGAATTATCTACGTTAAGTTCAATCGTGGCAGGGTTGGTGTTTGGATTGTAAATACCTAATTTTTCGAGAAATTTACCATCTCTCTTTGCACGAATATCGGCAGCAACTACCCAATAGAAAGGTTTCCCTTTTTTACCGTGTCTCTGCAGTCTAATTTTTACTGGCATATCACATTAATTTGTGGGGTGCCCGACCCCTGTTATTAATTCTAAGTTTCCCTGAAAAGGGCTGCAAATATAATTCATTTCTCGAAACCTGCAATAGTTTGATAATAATATTATTCACGGTCGGCCAGTTGGTCTTTTCCTTTGATGAGCTTTGACCGGTGCTGGTCGATTAATTCGTTAATAGATTCCAATACATCTGGATGTTTTTCTGCAATGTTGAATTGTTCTGAAGGGTCTTCACCAAGATTATATAATAATGGTGGATCGTGCTCTTCACGTTCGCCAAATTGCCCATAGGCACCTTGGGTTACGAAATGTGCTTTATAGTTTTCACTTCTAACAGCATAAATTTCCGTGCCGCGATAATAGAACATGTTCTTTCTCGGGCTTTCTTCCCTTTTAAATAAAGTAGGGCTTAAATCAACCCCATCAATAACTCGGTCTTTCGGTATTTCGACCCCGGCTATTTTGCTAAAGGTGGTGAATAGGTCCATAGTTGAGCCTATGTCCATAATGGTACCGGGCTTTATTTGGCCCGGTCCCCAAAATAGGGTGGGTTCACGCATGCCGCCTTCCCAAGTGGTTCCTTTTCCGGCCTTTAGAGGGCCTGCGCTTCCTCCGTTAAGTTTAAATGGTAGCCAGGGCCCATTATCTGAAGTGAAAACTACGATGGTATTCTCAGCTAAGCCTTCTTTCTGAAGTGTCTCCAGAATTTTGCCCACTCCATTATCGATCTCTTCCAAAACATCGCCATACAATCCTCTCTCACTTTTTCCTAAAAAATCTTTTGAAGCAAAAAGGGGAACGTGAGGTAAGTTGTGGGCCAGATACACAAAGAATGGTTTGTTTTTATGTTTCTTGATATAAGAAACCGCTTCGTTGGAATAGCGGGTGGTAATGCTATTTTGGTCGGCGGGGCGTTCTATTATTTCTGTATTTCGTAGCAGTGGTACATTGAAGTGTTCGGTCTTGATGCTGTCATTGCTCCGCTCCCAATAGTTTTTATATTCTTCACCTTGAATCCGGTCCATATCGTTCGAATAGGGAATACCGAAATAATAATCGAATCCGTTATTGGTAGGTAGGTATTGTTTTTTGTGGCCTAAGTGCCATTTTCCGATACATGCCGTATTATACCCTACCGTTTTCAGTTGTTCGGCCAAAGTTATTTCGTTGGCGGGCAGTCCGTATTTTGAATCGGGGAAGAGTACTCGTTGCTTGTTGCTTGCCATTCCGCTACGTACAGGTAGCCTTCCTGTTAGAATTGCGGCTCTACTTGGGGTGCAAACGCTGGCTCCTGCATAAAAATTCGTCCACTTTTGACCTTCGTGGGCCATTTTGTCCAGATTAGGTGTTTTGATGGTCGGGTTTCCAAATGTGCCCAAGTCTCCATAACCTAAATCATCAGCAAATATGATTACAAAATTGGTGGGTTTCGAATCTTGGCTTATAAGTGTGTTGTTGAAGAATAGGCAGCTTAGAATTGAAACAAAAAAATAGAGTTTACGGTGGGCTTTGGTAGTTGTCATTTTAAATTGATTTGAGCGTATGAATATAGTGAAAATAACGGGGGTGCCTTGTAAAAGCTTCTGTTCGGCAAGTAGTTAATAACTACTCACAATTCCATTTTAAAAAGCCTCTCCTTTTATCTAATTTTATGGGCTCTTATTTGGTTTCGAACTCCAAGATTTAAATATCGAAACCTTGAACTAGAAACATCCGCACCATGTACTTGATATTCGACACCGAAACTACTGGTCTCCCTAAAAAATGGGATGCCCCTATTACCGATACGGATAACTGGCCACGCTGTATTCAGATAGCCTGGCAGTTGCACGACGACATGGGTAATTTAATAGAGCATCAAGACTATTTGGTGAAGCCCGATGGGTTCAATATTCCGTATGATGCCGAGCAAATACATGGTATTTCTACCGAACTGGCCCAGCAAGAGGGTATGCCTTTGGGTGAAGTATTAAGAAAATTCAATGCTGCCATGGCACGCACCAAATTTATTGTGGGCCAGAACGTCGGTTTCGATGTGAATATTATGGGGGCCGAATACCATCGCATGGCCGTCGAGAACCCCCTCCAAGAACTTCCTGTATTAGATACCTGCACCGAAGAAACGGCTATGTTATGCCAAATTCCTGGAGGTAGGGGAGGCAAGTTCAAACTTCCTACTTTGACGGAGCTGCATGAATACCTGTTCGGTGAACCCTTTTCTGAGGCCCATAACGCAACAGCCGATGTTGAGGCCACTACTCGCTGCTTTTTAGAACTCATCCGCAGAAAACAGTATACGGCCGAAAAACTTGATGTCGGCCCAGATTACTTCCGTAATTTTTCAGAGCAGAATCCGCAGGAAATTCAGCTTATTGGATTAAAACACATCAACCTTAAAAAGGCATCGAAAAAAATTGCCGATGCGCTTTGGGAAAAAGATACAGGCGGTGTTTCTCAAGAGGAAATCAGAGAGAATATCAAGACTCTTGAAGATGCTCAGTTCGTGCATTTACATAACCACTCTCAGTTTTCGGTGTTGCAATCTACCATCAATATAAAAAGTTTGGTAAAATCGACTGCCGACACCAATATGTCGGCAGTTGCCCTGACCGATCATGCCAACATGATGGGCGCTTTTCATTTTGTAAAGGAAATTGGTAGTCACAACAAGGGTGTGCGAGATAGAAATAAAGAAGCGGAAGAAAAAGGTGAACCTGCTACCGAAAAAGAAATTACACCGATAGTGGGGTGTGAATTTTTTGTTTGCGAAGACCATACCAATAAAAGTGTCAAAGACTATGGTTACCAAATAGTCATGTTGGCGAAGAATAAAAAGGGGTATCACAACTTGGCAAAAATGTCTTCGATAGCCTACACCGACGGATTTTATTATGTGCCCCGAATCGATAAGAGTGTAATCGAACAGTATAAGGAAGACGTTATCGTACTAACGGGCAACCTTTATGGCGAAGTACCCGGTAAAATATTGAATGTTGGTGAAAACCAAGCGGAAGAAGCCCTGATCTGGTGGAAACAACAGTTTGGCGACGACCTTTATATAGAACTCATGCGGCATGGTCAAGAAGATGAAGATCGTGTGAATCAAGTATTGCTTCAATTTGCCGATAGGCATAATGTGAAGATCGTGGCTACGAACAATACCTATTATTGCGCTAAAGAAGATGCCGAGGCGCATGATATTCTTCTTTGTGTAAAAGATGGTGAGAAGCAGGCTACGCCAATAGGTCGAGGTCGGGGGTATAGATATGGTCTGCCTAACCAAGAGTATTACTTTAAGTCTCAAGATGAGATGAAAGAACTCTTTAAAGATGTGCCCGATGCGATTTTGAATATTCAAGAGATCGTAGATAAAATAGAACCTTTCGAATTGGCACGTGACGTACTGTTGCCCAAGTTCGGTATACCCGATGAGTTCAAAGACCCCGAAGATGAATTAGATGGGGGCGTACGGGGTGAAAATGCCTATTTGCGGCACATTACCTATGAGGGTGCAAAAAAACGCTACGGCGAGATTACCAAAGAAATTGAAGAACGTTTAGATTTCGAACTTATGATCATCAAGAATTCAGGGTACCCTGGTTATTTCTTGATAGTTGAAGATTTTATTCGTGAGGCCCGAAATATGGATGTTTCCGTGGGGCCCGGTCGAGGTTCGGCTGCTGGATCCGTGGTAGCGTACTGTCTTACGATTACGAATATCGACCCCCTGAAGTACGATTTGCTTTTTGAGCGGTTCTTGAACCCTGATAGGGTGTCAATGCCCGATATCGATATTGATTTTGATGATGAAGGCCGTGGTAGGGTGATGGATTATGTAATCAATAAATATGGGGCGAATCAGGTAGCTCAAATTATTACCTATGGTACAATGGCCGCTAAATCATCTATTCGTGATACCGCACGGGTGCTCGATTTGCCGTTGGGTGATGCCGACCGAATTGCCAAGTTGATTCCCAATATGTCAAAGCTGGGTAAAATTTTCGGTGTACCGGAAAATGCTTTGAAAAAGAAATTTCGGTCAGATGATCTTGAAAAAATCAATGAGTTATTAAATATAGCGGAAGGGGACGATTTAGAAGGGCAGACCTTAAAAATGGCCCGTGTTCTTGAAGGGTCGGTGAGAAATACCGGAATACATGCTTGTGGGGTGATAATTACGCCCGATGATATTACCAAGTTCGTACCGGTGTCTACGGCGAAAGATTCCGATTTATACGTTACACAGTTCGATAACTCGGTGGTAGAAAGTGCAGGCTTGTTGAAGATGGATTTCTTGGGTCTAAAAACCTTGACCCTTATTAAAGACACGGTGAAAATCGTAAAGGCCAAGCATGGCATCGATTTAGTGCCCGATGATTTTCCGTTGGATGATGAAAAGACCTATGAGCTGTTTCAAAAGGGAGATACCGTAGGTATATTTCAATATGAATCGCCCGGTATGCAGAAGCATATGAAAGACTTGAAACCCACGGTTTTCGACGATCTCATTGCCATGAACGCATTGTACCGACCAGGGCCGATGGAATATATTCCCAGCTTTATTGCCCGTAAACATGGGGATGAAGAGATAAGCTATGACCTTGCGGATATGGAAGAGTATCTACAAGAAACCTATGGTATAACGGTGTATCAAGAGCAGGTGATGTTGCTCTCACAAAAATTGGCAGGTTTCTCAAAAGGTGAAGCCGATATGCTGCGTAAGGCAATGGGTAAAAAGATATTTGCCCTGTTGGAAAAGCTCAAACCTAAGTTTCTTGACGGGGGAGAGAAGAAAGGCCACCCACGTGAAGTTCTTGAGAAAATATGGAAAGATTGGGAAGCATTCGCATCTTATGCCTTTAATAAAAGTCACTCTACCTGTTATGCATATATAGCCTATCAGACGGCATATTTAAAAGCCCATTACCCTGCTGAATACATGGCTGCGGTTTTGAGTAACAATATGAACGACATCAAGCAGGTGACCTTCTTTATGGAAGAGTGTAAACGAATGGGGCTCGAAGTACTTGGGCCCGATGTCAACGAATCGTATTACAAATTTGCAGTTAACAAAGATGGGGCCGTTCGATTTGGTATGGGTGCAATTAAAGGTGTGGGTAGGGGTGCTGTTGAAACTATCGTAGCGAACCGTAAAGAAGAAGGGCACTTTAAATCGGTATTCGATATGGCCAAACGAATCGATTTGAGGGCCGCTAATAAAAAGGCCTTTGAGAATTTGGCAGTAGCCGGAGGTTTCGATTCGTTCGGAGGTACACACCGGGCGCAATATTTTCATGATGAAGGTGATGGAATAACCTTTCTGGAAAAAGTGATAAAATACGGGGCCAAGTTTCAAGAAAATGAAAACTCGTCACAGGTAAGTCTTTTCGGTGATGCAAGTGAGGTGCAAATACCTGAACCGGAAGTGCCCCCATGTGAAGACTGGGGCACCATGGAAAAGCTTCGACGTGAAAAAGAAGTGGTGGGTATCTATATCTCGGGTCATCCACTTGACGATTTTAAAAAGGAAATAAGTGCTTTTTGTAATGCCAGCGTATCATGTGCCAATGATTTGCCCAATTATGTGAATCGCGAACTTTCTTTTGCCGGGGTAATTACCGATGTGCAACACCGCACCTCTAAAAACGGCAAAGGTTGGGCGGCCTTTACAATGGAAGATTATTCAGACTCTTTTGAGTTTCGAATTTTTGGGGAGGAGTATCTGAAATTCCGCCATTTTTTAATGATCAACTCTTTTGCCTATGTCAAGTTATTCGTGCGAGACGGTTGGGTAAACCGAGATACAGGTAAAAAAGGCGAGCCGAGAATACAGTTCAACAGTTTTATGCTTCTGCAAGAAGTAATGGAGACCTATGCCAAGAAGTTGACTATAAAATTGAATATTGATGACTTGAAGGAAGAGGGCGTTTATCAATTGAAAGATACATTGGTGTCTCATCAAGGTAGTCACCCATTAAATTTTGTAATCTATGAAATGGAGCAGGAAATTAAGGTAAACTTATCGAGTAGAAAGCAAAAAGTGCAGATTTCAAGTGAGCTTTTGGCTACCTTAGAAGAGCAACAGATACACTACAAGCTGAATTAGTTCGTTTAGACAGAATAAACTATGGTGTTATTTAGAGAATAAATTCTCATGATAGCGTTATAACTAAAATAGATTCTTTTTGCGTAAGAAAAGCGAACATTATTTGACTAAATTTGCATAATCTAATAAATTAAATAACATGGCATTAGAAATAACAGACGCAACTTTTGATGAAGTAGTCTTAAAAAGTGATAAACCTGTAGTAGTAGATTTTTGGGCGGCATGGTGTGGCCCTTGTAGAATGGTTGGTCCGATTATAGAAGAAGTAAGCAACGAATACGAAGGCAAAGCCGTAGTTGGTAAAGTTGACGTTGATGCTAACCAAGAGTTTGCAGCTAAATATGGTGTACGTAACATACCTACCGTTTTGGTTTTTAAAGGTGGTGAAATCGTAAATCGACAAGTTGGTGTTTCCCCTAAAAAGGTTTACACCGATGCAATCGATGCAGTCTTATAAGACAATCAGATTCAATTTATAATAAAAAAAAATCCTGCTTTTGCAGGATTTTTTTTTATTGCTTCACTTTGTATCTATCAAGTTGGTAACTCAATAATACGCTCGGGGCCATAAAATTTCAAGGCAACGAAGAACGCTATGGTAGATAGAATAATCCCTATCATAAATATAGTATACGTCCACCTTAAAAGTTTATATTTTTTATCTAAGACCACCCCAAGAAAATAAAGGTCTTTAGTTAGGGTATTGTAAACATAGTTCTGGTCCTTAATAAGTTCTTGCATGGCCCATTCGTAGTCTTGCAGCTTCATTTTATGAAAATTTCCGAAGAACAGTAAATTGACCTTTTTATTTTCGACATCCTGCCTGTCAAATTCACCACTGGTCACATTAGGTCTTGTGGCCAAAACTGACATAATCATCGAGGCGATACTGAAAAGCACAAAAATACCCGTAGGATAAATGAGATAGTCGTTTGACGGATTATCTAGTTTCGGTATAAGATTGGTTAGTAAAAGGGAAATGATGATAGCATTTACAGACAATAAAATGTTTGCCTTGGTATCTGCGATATCACTTAATTTCAGATGATTTCGCATCGATACACGATACATGGTCTGTATGCCCCGCTCCGGGCTTTGATTCTTTAATTTTACTTTTAATTCTTCTTTCTTTCTGGTCTTGTTGTCTTTTTTAAGTTTTTTGACCAGTTTTTTTAGGTTGTCATCCTTACCTTCTTGCCAGTGTTCTTTCGCGTAGTCGGTATAGAATCTATGTTCCGTTTGAAACATTTTAATATTTGCTTTTCGCCACTCTTTAGTGGTAATGTTGGCAATACCCAAGAGAGATAGTTCTTCACGTAACATTTCAGAGGTATCTGCATAACTTGTCTGACCTAGATGTGAAGAATCGGCATCTCTTATTATTTCTTCCATCAGATTTTGGGGCTCGTGTCCTCGTTTGGTGGCCATAATAAGTCTGCATACCTCATCGATTAAGATAGAATCGCAACCCTGTTCCGTTAGAAATTTCTTGGCTATATCACAACTAGTACTTTCATGGTTTTCCGAACCTTGGGTATAACCGATATCGTGTAGCCAGGCAGCTAAGATAATTGCATTACCATCAGAATCGTTCAAGTTATAGTATTGCAACAATTCTTTACTACTTTTGACAACTCTTTGGGTGTGTCTCAAATTGTGGTACAAATAATTGCTATCCAATTTGTTGACCAGTAAATCGGTCGAAAAATTTTCGGCTTTCGAAAGTAAGTCGGACATAAAAAAGGTTTTGCGCCCAAAGTACAAATAATTAAGAATCAATAGTATTCCAATGCCCAAACATTTTGCGCTTATTGCACTCGCCGCCCTATTATTCACAGCTTGTGCCACTTATAAAACAAAATATAAAGATGGTAATGGTGCTAATTTTAAGCCGAACAGAGAGGTATCACATACCTTCTATTTAATTGGCGATGCTGGCCTTTCGCCTATGAACGATATGAACAAAGCGCTTAAAATTTTTAAAAAGCGCTTGGATCAAGCTGATGAAAACAGTACCGCTCTTTTTTTAGGAGATAACATATACCCTGCGGGTTTGCCAGACCCCAAAGATTCTACTGCCGCTTACTTAAAGGCTAAAAATGATTTGGACGCCCAATTAAAAACTTTGAAAAACTTTAAGGGTAAGCCCCTGTTCATTCCTGGTAACCATGACTGGTACACCGAAGGCTTAGTAGGTTTGAAAAGAGAGCAAAAATATATTCAGAAGGCCCTTGATAGCAAAGATGTATTTTTTCCTGAAGATGGATGCCCGATAGAAACCATCGAAGTTAACGACGAGGTGACCATTATTGCGATTGATACAGAGTGGTATTTGACCAATTGGGACAAGCGCCCAGATATAAACGATAAATGTGGTATTAAAAGCAGAGATGGATTTTGGTTAGAATTGGAAGATGAGATAAAAGATAACCGTCAAAAAACGACCATTATTGCTATGCACCATCCTATGTTCAGCTATGGCCCCCATGGTGGGCAATATAGCTTGAAAAGAAACTTCTATCCGAAAGGTAAAATAGGTCCGTTGCCCTTATTGGGTAGTTTTATCAATGTTTTGCGACGTACTTCAGGGGCTTCTACCGAAGATATGGGCAATAAGCGTTATAATGAGTTGAAAAAGCGATTGCTGACATTGGCCCAGTATTCTCAAAAAGTCATTTTAGCTTCAGGACATGAGCATACTTTACAATATATTGTTGAAGAGAATACTCCGCAAATTGTGAGTGGTTCTGGTGCTAAGAAAGGAGCGACCCGACTGTTGAACGGTAGTTTGTTTTCTACCGGGCGAAGGGGTTATGCTGTATTGGAGGTTTATAAAGATGGTTCTTCGAAAGTTGATTTCTATGGTACGGGAGCGGAAGAAAGTGAAGAATTCTTGTTCAGCACCCAAGTTTTGCCACCCGACCGTAAGATTTTTGAAGAAAATTACCCTGAAAAGTTTCCGGAAACGGTAAAGGCTTCGGTTTATACAGAAGATGAAATTGAAAGAAGTTCATTTTTCAAATTTTTATGGGGTGAACGTTACCGAAAATATTATGCAAAAAAAGTCACTGCGCCGACGGTCAATTTAGATACGTTAATGGGTGGCCTTGAACCCGTTCACAAAGGTGGCGGTCACCAATCGAAATCATTACGGCTTAGACATAAGAGCGGTAAAGAATATGTAATGCGTGCCCTTAGAAAAGACGCCGAATTATATTTACAGGCTATGGCCTTTCAAGAGCAATACGTGATGGGGGAGTTCGAAAACACCTATACCGAGAACTTTTTACTTGATTTTTATACAGGATCTCATCCTTATGGTCCATTTACTACGGCTGCATTATCCGATGCTGTTGGGTTATACCATACCAACCCGGTACTTTACTATATACCCAAACAGCCCGCTTTGAAAGATTTTAATGAGAGTTTTGGTAATGAACTTTATATGATAGAGGAACATGCCGGTGATGGTCATGGCAATTTGGCCAGTTTTGGGTATTCCGATGAGTTGAAAAGTACAGACAGCATGCTCGAAGATTTGAGGAATGACGAAAAGTATGAGGTAGATTTAGAACTGTATTTACGGGCCCGACTTTTTGATATGGTAATTGGTGATTGGGATCGGCATGTGGATCAATGGCGATGGGCCGAGTTCAAAGACGCTGAAAGTGGTAAGGTACTATACAGGCCTGTGCCAAGGGATAGAGATATGGTCTATTCTAAACATGGTGACGGTTTTTTTATGAACCTTGCGACACGTATCGTTCCTGCGCTAAGTTTGATGGAAGGTTTTAACGAAGAAATTCGGAACGTAAAAGGGTTTAACTCTTCTCCAAAGACCTATGTTCTCGATGTGGCAGTACTACCTGAAACTACATTGGGAGATTGGTTGACACAAGCCCGTTTTCTACGTAATAATTTATCTGATGAAGCTTTAGATAAAGCGTTTCTGTCATTTCCGAAAGAAGTACGTGATGAAACCGTAGATGAAATCAAGAGTATCTTGAAATCGAGGTTGGCGAATATCGAAGAAACAGCCGAAAAATATTATCGTGTTTTGAACAAGTACGCAGTCGTGGTGGGCACAGATAAAGATGATTGGTTCGAGATTAATATTTTAAATAAAAACGAGACAGAGGTCAAGGTCTATCGTAATCTGAAAGGCAAAAAGAAAAAAATGTTCTTTCAGAAAACTTTTAATGCCAAGGTCGCTAAAGAAATATGGGTCTACGGTCTAGATGATGATGACCGATTTGAGGTAAACGGTTCACAGGCGAGTGGTATTAAGGTAAGACTTATCGGCGGTCAGAATAATGATATATACGAATTAAAACAAGGTGGCAATATTGCAATATACGATTACAAGTCAAAAGATAATACCCTTACGGAAACCAAGAATGCCAAAGTAAAATTGACCGATGACTATAATGTCAATACTTATTTGCCATTAAAGATTCGTAATTCGGTCAATCAAATCATACCGACCATAGGTTTTAATCCTGATGATGGGGTAAAAATTGGTTTCAACGACACCTATACCTATAATGGTTTTAGGCAAAACCCGTTTACACAGAAACATACTTTAGATGCCTCTTTTTATTTTGCCACAAGTGGATTTGAAGTAGGTTATTCAGGAGAATTCGCTGAAATTTTCGAAAACTGGAATTTTGACATTTCCACTCGGTTTACCAGTCCGAATTACAGCATCAACTTCTTTGGTTTCGGCAACGAATCGATAAACAACGATGATGACCTTGACCTTGACTACAATAGGGTGAAATTGCAGACATTTGAAATAGCCCCATCACTGGTATGGCGAGGTAAGTTAGGTGCAAAGTTACAAACCGCTATTTCCTATGAATCAATTAATGTTGAAGAGACCGAAGATCGTTTTATTAATACCTTTTACGTTCAAAACGGTGAAGATAATAGAAAGTCTTTTTTGGGCTTAGATGCCGAGTATTCTTATGCAAATGCAGATAATGATGCTTTTCCGACTATGGGCATGGCAACTTCACTCAAGGTGGGGTATAAGAATAATTTAACCGAGGAAACAGGCTACGGGTATATTGTTCCTTCTATATCCTTCGACTATAAATTAATACCTAACGGAAGGCTGGTCTTAGCTTCAAAATGGAAGGCGCAATTCAATATTGGCGACGGTTATGAGTTTTACCAAGCTGCCAGTATCGGTGGACTCGATGGTCTTCGCGGTTTTAGAAATCAGCGTTTTACAGGTAAGAAGTCGTATTATCAAAATACTGATATCAGATATAGCCTACGACGGATTAAAACTGAACTGCTTCCCGTGACTTTGGGTATGTATGGGGGTTTTGATTACGGCCGGGTATGGATACCTGAGATGGATTCGGATAATTGGCACACCTCCTATGGCGGTGGTTTCTTTTTAAACGGTGCCGACATTGTTACAGCGCGCGCTGCACTATTTTATAGCGTAGACGGCCCACGATTTTCGTTTGGCGTAGGTTTCGGTTTTTAAGAAGAGAACCTCTTATTTTAGTTCGTAAGAATAGAGGTTGCCACCCCCATCTTTCTTTTCTTCATCGGAGAGTAGAAGGGTATTTGGCCCTGAAAAACAAACCGACTCCAGTTGAGTACGAACCCCTAAGTCTACTTCTTTTCGATTTCCATCGAAAAAATTATCCGATTTGAAATCGGTAAAAATATAGAGCTTGCCATAACCCAATAAAACAAGGGTCTTGCCGTCACCTGAAATATCGGCGGAAGTTACTCTGCAAGTGTTCCAATCAGCGCATAGATTAAAATCACGGACAAATTCAGCTTTGTAGTTTCCCTTTTTGGCTGGCACTTTATAGAGAGATGTGTCGCCTGAAAATGGCTCTGTACGGTTTTTGGTGAAAATATAGAGGTAATCGTTCAAGTGAAAAAAGGCTTCGGCATCGAACATTCTGTCTTTTTTCTTAGCAGGAAAATCTTTTTGTTCAGGATAACTGAATTTTATTTTTTTTGCATCTATTTTATCGCCTTTCTCTTCTTCCGGATTAGGTAATATATAGATGGTCAAGTCTTTTCGATTATTAAGATTGTTTCCAAAATCACCGATATAAAGATTTCCCTCTTTATCAGTGGTTAACTCTTCCCAATCTTTGTTTTTAGCATTTTTGACCTCAAACTCTTTCTCTAAATTTCCTTCGAAATCAACTTTATAAATTCGGTCTTCGTTTCCGCTATCCGCGACAAACCACGCCGAATTGTTGTTATAATATACAATGCCCGAATTTTCTTCAAGTACGTTCGGCAGTTTTGTGATATAGTTCAATTGACCATGATTGGCACAGCTATAGAGAAGAAAAGATGCTAAAAATAAAGAGGGCAGATTTTTCAATACAGTTGAATTTTCATGTTTTGGCGAAATTCGATCATACGAGCAAATTACCTTTATGACACATGGCGAGTATCTATTTTAGAGTGCTCGCTACTCTCTGGTCGGTTTTCATTTTAAGATTCTCAATGAAGAATTTTCCTAGGTTACGACCTTGTTCGAGGCCTACTTCAATGGCGACCCGATAATGAATGCCACCGTACATTCTACTAATTGCAGCTTCATCCGCAGCTTCATTGAATGAATTGAAACTTCTAATGGGTAGGCCGAAAGCCACTTCGGTATCATCATCAAAACTGAAATTATCACCAAAAATATTAGTTAGTGCTGTGGATGCTGCACCCGATACAACGGAATGTCCACTCGTGTATTCTGGAAATGGTGGGGTTTGAAGAACGGGTTTCCAATCATCATCTATATGTTGATTGATAAGTGTTTCTGGTCTGATAAGGTTACTTCGGTATTTTTCATCCCAACAGCTAATAAACCCATCTGCAATTGCCATAGAGGTTTTGGTATAGGCAAAAAGAGTTTTTTTGAAATCGCTATCCGTTTTTCTTGCCGCTATTTTGGTTATGCCTATCCAATGGGCCCCAGGCGTAATCTTTTTGGTTGCGAACATCAGATGGCCTCTTGTTACCGATACATAAGGGTTGCAGTCCCAAAATTTGGCAATTTGAATTTCTTCTGACTCGTCACCATCCTCTTCTATTTTCTTTCCGATATCATAGACCTCTTTCAGCTCCTTATAAAAATCGGATGATTCTTCCATAGAAAAGGCAGGTGGGGGTGTAGGCTTAAATTGTGCGGCCGAATCGATAACAAATGGTCGTATTTTGTTCCAATGGGGTTCAATCCCGTCCATATATGCAGGTGGGGTAGGTTGCCAGCGTCCCGGATTATCGGCGTCTACGGTAAACTTCGGCATGGTGCGGGTTTGAGCATAATTATCTTTAGACATCCACTCGCCGATGTGATCGGCTACCAATAAACCATATTCTTTTGAGCTTGTAAAAACGGCTGTGTTTTTGTTTTGCCATACTCCGTAAAGACTGTCACGCAGAGCTTCCATGCGATCTTCAGAGAAAATCAATCTTTTGCTCAGCTCCATATGGGCCACTAAAGCGGCCATCTCATAATTTATGGTGGCCGTGGTATCCGGTTGAGGTATGGGTTTTAAATCTCTTACTTGCCCCGCCAAAGGTTGATAATCATCATTGGATAGTGCTACGATCTCATAAGCGGCAATATTGGGGTAAGCGAAAATTCGACTAGCTACGGGCGGTGAGAAAATATCGTGAATCATAATTTCGGTTACCTTGTCGACCGATGCATGTAAATCTTCTGCAGTAACTTCAATAGTTTCTTGGCTTTTTTGATCTGTTTTACACGCCGCCAAGCTTATGAGTACTACCACTAAAAGCAAAATTTTCTTCATTATACTTATGAATAATTTTATTTATTATTTGATACAAATGTACCTGTCTAGATAAGACCTGAACAGGTAAATCTTCTTACAAAAGAAAATCCAAAATTACGTTATTTTAAAATTCTGTAAAGAGGTGAATATAAGAATAGATTTTTGGAATGTAAAGCGATGAACACCCGCGAAAATTTTAAGCCAACAATAGGGGCGTTTAGATGCATTACCACATGTAACACTACTTATGCAAACTAGCGTGGGCTAATAGAACGTTCTAATATTAAGTAGAGGTAAATGTGATTTCAAGAATTGACAGTTTATGGGTTGATTATTGAATTGTTATTAAATTATCCGATATATTTACCCCTTATAATCAAACCGAGCCATTTACATGATTGGAATTATTTCTTTTTTAGGTTTTACGATTTTGGTAGCTGTGATAGCCTATTTTGCGACTCGAACGACAGATGAACAATCTTCTGATGGTTATTTTTTAGGAGGAAGAAGCTTAACGGCTGGTGTAATTGCAGGCTCGTTATTGTTGACCAACCTTTCTACCGAACAGATTGTAGGGCTTAATGGTAGTGCATATAAAGATGGACTCTCTGTAATGGCTTGGGAAACATTGGCCGCCATTGCCATGGTGGTAACGGCTATATTCTTGCTGCCCAGATATTTAAAGGGAGGCCTGACTACCGTTCCTCAGTTCTTGGCGACCCGGTTCGATGTAACAACCAAAACTATCACATCGATACTCTTTTTGACAGGTTATGTGGTTGTGCTCTTGCCGGTAATCCTTTATTCCGGTTCGGTGGCCATCAGCGGCATGTTCGATATTCCCACACTTCTCGGTGTTTCTGACCAGGCAGCTCTGGTTATCTGTATTTGGGGCATAGGTATTATAGGTTCGATTTATGCGGTTTTCGGTGGATTGAAAGCAGTTGCAGTTTCAGATAGTATAAATGCGGTCGGGCTTATTATCGGTGGTATATTAATACCCATATTTGGTTTAATGGCTATCGGTGACGGAAGTATATTTAACGGTTTAGATATTCTGGTCGATGCTAACCCTGAGCGATTTGACTCAACGGGTGAGCCCGGTCAAGAGGTGCCCTTTTCGACCATTTTTACAGGTATGATGCTGGTACAACTTTTCTATTGGGGCACGAACCAACAAATAATACAACGTGCTTTGGGTGCCAAAAACTTAGCTGAAGGACAAAAAGGTCTTTTGTTGGCATCGTTCTTAAAGATTTTAGGTCCATTAATTTTGGTGTTGCCAGGTATGATCGCCTATCACTATTTCGATGGAGGATTGGCTTCAAGTGACTTGGCCTACCCCGAATTGGTGAGAGCGGTATTGCCCAAAACATTGGTCGGCTTTTTTGCCGCGGTATTGTTCGGTGCTATTTTGAGTTCATTTAACAGTGTGCTGAACAGTTCGGTAACCCTTTTTGGTATCGATATTTATAAACAGCATATTAATAAGGAAGCTTCGGAAATTACCGTAGTTAAATACGGAAAGATATTTGGAGTGTGTTTGGCTTTGGCAGCCATGTTCATTGCGCCTTTGATCGCCGATGCGGGTAGCTTGTTCAATTACCTACAGAAAATCAACGGTATTTATAGCATACCAATATTTACCATTATTGCAGTAGGGTATTTGACCAAGAGAGTACCTGCGATTGCCGCTAAAATTGGTATTGTTTCTGGATCGGTGCTGTATATCATCAGTGAGTTCTTCGTAGGCCCTAAGCTTCGAGAGAGTGCCGTACAGGTAGCAAAGGCTTCGGGAGTAACCGATGCGAATGCACTAACCTTGGTAGAGGCAGATGCCTACCCTCATTATCTACACGTAATGGCTATTCTCTTTGCGGCCAATATGATAATTATGCTGATAATCGGAAAAATTTATCCTAGAAAAGAACCTTTCGAACTCGAATATACGAAGCAGGTTTCTATTGAGCCTTATAAGTATGTGAAGCAAGTGGGAGGGGTTATTTGTATTATCGTAATTGGAATTTATATTTACTTTGCCAAATAGAAATAGGTATAATTATAAAAAAAATAAAAAAAATCCTGTTATCGTGAGATAACAGGATTTTTTAATTCTAATACTACAGCCTTCTAGATATGTTGGCTGATGATGTTCTCGAACAGCTCTTGCTTTCCACTTTGTAGATCAAGCTCCCCATTTTCATTGGCGATATCGTAAAGGTCTTTGAAATCAAGTTTTCCGTTTTCAAAGTCTTTCCCTTTTCCTGAGTCAAAAGAACCGTATCTTTTGGTTCTCATTTCCTCATAAGGTGAGGAAGTAATGATTTTATCGGCGGTTACCAAAGCTCTGGCAAAGATGTCCATTCCGCCAATATGCGCATGGAATACATCATCCATATCGGTAGAGTTTCTTCTGATTTTAGCATCAAAATTGATACCCCCGCCTTGTAATCCACCAGCTTTCAAGAAGGTTAACATCGCCTCGGTAACCTCGGTAATGTTGTTCGGAAATTGATCCGTATCCCAACCATTTTGATAATCTCCGCGGTTGGCATCTAAGCTTCCCAACATGCCATGGGCAGCGGCAACTTCCATCTCATGTTGCATGGTGTGACTAGCCAATGTTGCATGGTTGAATTCAAGGTTTAATTTAAAATCGTCTTGTAGTCCGTATTGGTGCAAAAAGCCTACGACGGTCGCCGAATCAAAATCGTATTGATGTTTCATAGGTTCCATCGGCTTGGGTTCAATAAAGAAATTTCCTTTGAAACCTTGACTTCTGGCATAATCTCGGGCCATACCCAAGAATTTGCCCATGTGATCTAGTTCTCTTTTGATGTCGGTGTTTAAAAGCGACATATAACCTTCACGGCCTCCCCAGAAAACATAGTTTTCGCCGTTAAGTTCCATGGTGGCATCCAAAGCCAATTTAATTTGGCCTCCAGCCCTTGCCAGAACATTAAAATCAGGATTTGTAGAGGCCCCGTTCATATATCTCGGATTTGAAAAGCAGTTTGCGGTACCCCACAAAAGTTTCACTCCTGAGTCGGCTTGTTTGCCCTTGATATAGTCGACAATGGTTGCCAATCTTTTTTCTGATTCGGCGAATGTATCCGCTTCTTGAATCAAATCAAAATCATGAAAACAGAAGTAGTCAACACCCATTTTAGTGATGAATTCAAACGCAGCATCAGCTTTTGCCTTTGCCGCTTCTACTGCATCGCTAGGTGCATCCCACGGAAAGTTTTGAGTGCCCGGGCCAAATGGATCGGCACCTTGACCACAGAACGTATGCCAATAGGCAATAGCGAATTTAAAATGTTCTTTCATCGTTTTACCGGCAACTACCTGTTCTGGGTTGTACCATTTAAACGCTAATGGGTTATCGGAATCTTTACCCTCAAATTTAATCTCTCCGACTCCTTTAAAATATTCTTTATCTCCTATTAATGCCATTTTTTATAAAATTTACGTGTTTAAGTTTTTAATTAGAGTTCAGTTATTTTTAATAGTTGTACTGCATAATTTTCATGATAAGAACCTAGTTCGTTTGTAGCATGTTTTCAAGTTCGTTTTTCCATTTCTGATATGCTTTTCCGTATGCTTCTTTTTCTGCGGAAGGCCTAAATTTCATCACGAAATCGTTATCTATAATTCGCTTGCCAAAAGTCTCAAAATCTCTTTTGTGCAGTTCACAAGCCCTTGCGGCACCTATAGCCCCTGTGGTGTTATAGATTTCTATTTCTTGACCAATAAGTGTCGAAATTGTATTGGAGAAAATATCAGATCTGAACAGATTGTCATTACCTGCTCGTATGACCTGAGGAGCGATTCCGTCAGATTTCATGATTTCCATTCCATACACAAAAGAAAAGGCAATACCTTCCAAGGCAGCTCTGCACAAATGGGCCTTGGTATGGTTGTTTAGGTTGATATTGGCCATTTTAGTACCCAAAGTTCTATTGTTCAGTACACGTTCGGCACCATTGCCAAATGGATGTATGGTCACCCCATCAGAACCGATCGGTACACCAGCGGCAAGATCGTTCATCTCTTCGTATGAAGAAACATCAAGATTGTTCATTAGCCACCGATACATAATTCCCGCACCATTTATACAGGCCATTTTACCAATTCTGGTGTTTTTGGTCGTATAGTTAACGTGAGCGAAATTATTGACACGAGCACTCTCTTTCACTGAAAGACTATCGGTTATGGCATACATAACGCCAGAAGTACCTCCGGTAGCCGCAACCTCACCAGGGTTGAATACGTTCAACGACAAAGCGTTGTTCGGTTGATCACCAGCTCGGTATAATATCGACGTTCCCTGGTTTAAACCTGATTCCGATGCCCCTTCGGTAGAAACTTTTCCCTGTTCTGAAAAAGTGCCGACCAGCTCGGGAATAAGATTTTCTTCAATACCATAGTGTTCTAAAAACCAATCGGCAATCGAATTGCTTTTAAAATCCCAAAAAATACCTTCTGAAAGTCCGGAAATGGTCGAGCGAATATCGCCGCTTAATTTATAGGCGATATAATCACCGGGAAGCATGAATTTATATATCTTGGCATAGATTTCCGGTTCGTTTTCCTTGACCCATTTTAATTTTGAAGCGGTAAAATTCGCCGGAGAATTCAACAAGTGTTCCGAGCATTTTTCATTGCCTAATTCGTCAAAGGCTTTTTGCCCAATTGTAACCGCTCTACTGTCACACCAAATAATGGAATTTCGCAATGGCTCGCCACTTTCGTCGACAACTACGAGGCCGTGCATTTGATATGATATGCCTACCCCAGTTATGTCAGAGGCATCGATCGCATTCTCATTTACAAGTCTTTTTGTTGCGGTACAAACGTGTTTCCACCAGTCATTCGGGTGCTGTTCTGCCCATCCGTTTTCGTGGGCTATCATGCCCATTTCAACAGGAGGTTCGTTTACTACCGATATACTTTTGCCGGTTGAAGTTTCAATTAATGCAGCCTTTATTGAAGAACTGCCAATATCATATCCTATAGAATACATGGTTCAAAAATTTGGAGGTGGTAAGATATTGTTTTAGGCTCTTTGTTACAAGTAAGAGATGTGTTATTTAGTGTAAATGATGAAGCATTTATGTAGCAAATTTGTGCGATTACAGCTGTATGCATCTATTGTGCCATTTCATTGCCCAATTATTGCAAAAAAAAATATAGATTCTCTTTCGTTCAGATTAATGAAGTTGAATGTGAAAAATTACCCTTAACCACTCTCTAATCTGGTTCGACGATATAAGCTTTATCGTTGTTGGAAATTACTAGGTATTCGTTGCCATTTAACCGAACTATTCTACGACTGTTTAATCCTTTTGGTATGGGTAGATTTCCAGATGATTTAAGTTCTCCGTTGTTTATGGTTAAAACACCACCTGAATTCGCTGTGCTCTGACCCAGTTCGTTGGCATAACCTAAATAGTTGCCCACGTAGTATATCGTGTTGTCATTTTTATAGAAATCTTCAATACTGCTCATTTGTGCTTCTTGTGGAAGGGCAGTGGCTTTGAACCCACCTTCTTTGTTCCAATAAACCATTGACCTCAGTTCCGATATCTTTTTTATTTCCAGAATTTCACTTTCTTTTTTCCCTGTAAGGTCTTCTATGTTCCCTGTTTTCGAAAAGTCGGTGTAACTGAGCAATTTCTTTTTTAGAGAAGGCAATTGTCCGGTCAATTTATCTTTGGAAGCATACGGCACATATTCACCAAAGAAATTGTAATAAATAATGGGGTCTGGTTGCTCATTATCATCGAAATCGTCTAAATACAACTTCACGGGTTTCTCTACCGATGCCTTCCACTTAAAATTTAATCCTGCATTACCTGCCATTATATCGACCCTGCCATCACCATCGAAATCATCGGCCAAAACGGTGTTCCACATACCTTGGGTGTTTTCAAGACCAAAGTCGATTGTTTTGTTTAAAAAACTAGAGTTACCTTGATTGAGCAGTATGGTAATCGGCATCCAATCGCCAACTATAATCAAATCTAACAAATCATCATTGTTGATGTCGGCCCATTTACTGTCGGTGACCATACCTAACCTTCCCTTTTGAGCCATCATGAACTCACCTTTACCATTGTTGGTAAGCATATAGCTAAAAGGAGAGAGGCCATAGCCACCAGGAATGGAGCGATTACCGATGAAAAGGTCGTCATAGCCATCGCCGTTAAAGTCACTAGACGACACACTGCCCCCATTGGTGCGGATTAGGTTCGTTTTTAAACGCGTGAAATTGGCATTACCATCATTCACATAAATTCTGTCTTCTAGTTGAATATCTTCTTCGAACTTATCATTGCCTCCACTCATTACGTACAGGTCGAGGTCTCCGTCATTTTCTAGGTCAAATGCAGCGGCCGATACATCTTCATAAATGAGATCTTTGCCCAAGTTGCTATTTACAGAATTAATGAATTCTCCATTTTTTTGTTGCAGGAATAGTTGCGAAGATTGATATCTTGCCCCTCCTATGAATAAATCGGTCAGCCCGTCTCCATTGAAATCTGCTTCGACGACTGCAGGCCCTTCAGAGGATAATTTCTCTGGCATTAAAGGTTCTCTTTCGTAATCGAGAAAACTATTTTCTAAGTGAATAAAGGGGAAGGTGGTTAAGGGTTCTACTTCTTTTTTGACCGAAGCTTTACTCGGTTTTAGGTTGTCAGTTCTAGTCAGAGTCTGAAATTGGTCAATTGCAATGTCTTTTTCAACCTGCTCGTAGCCATCAAGCCATTTAATCTTAATGGAATCTATTTTTTGAATTTCACCGAGCCCAAAATGAAGTCTACGCGTCGAAGATGACTGAAAGCCTTTGGTCACCGTTAATTCTTTTACAAAAGACATATCTTCAGTATAGACAAAAACCTTGGTGCCTGTAGTATTTCTAAATTTTTCATCGCCTTTAATTTCTAATGAAATGAAATGATTTTCCTTCTTAGTTGTGTTTTCCAACACAAAGGCCTTCTGGTCAATATTGTTGACTACCAAGTCTAAATCACCGTCATTGTCTAAATCGGCATATGCGGCCCCGTTGGAATAGGAGGGACCCGAGTCTGAACTGCTAGATATTCGCTCAAAACTCAAGTCACCTTGGTTTTTAAATAAGACGTTCGATAATTTTACCGTTGGCATCTCATCAATTAATTTTTTCTGGGTTTCTTTCTGCTGGTTCAAGTTGAATTGCGCAAAATCAGTATTGCTCAAATAATTGATATAGTCGAGGTCATTCGGTCTTTTGTAGATTCCGTTGGTTACATAAATATCGTTTAGACCATCGTTATCATAATCTTGTAGCAGCACGCTCCAGCTCCAATCGGTAGCATGGGTTTCTGTTTGCAGGGCAATGTCTGTAAAATAGTTATTGTTTTGATTGAGTTGGAAGGTGTTTCGTGCATATTGTTCACCGTACCCAAAATTCTCTTTGATTTTTCTCACTTTATCAGAGTCTTCGCCGCCAGATTTCATAAAAATTTCATGGTCGAAAGGCATCATATCCAAAGTGAAAATGTCAAACAGTTGATCTCCGTTCATATCGGCAATATCAACACCCATAGTAAATCTAGTGGTATGGTCTAGAAAATCAGTGCTACTTTCTTTAAATGTCTTATCTCCTTGATTAAGGTACAGGTAGTCGTTTTCGTGAAAATCGTTACCGACATAAATATCAACTAAACCATCACTATTTACATCAGAAGTGATTAAAGCGAGACCATACCCAAGGGCACTACTATATATGCCAGAGATTTGCGTTACGTCTTTAAATGTTTCTTTTCCTTCGTCCAAAAGGTTCTCATAAAGCCGGTCGCCCGATAGGGAATCATTTTGGCTCCGTTGTTCAATATTACCGTAGCTTCTAGGGGTGTGAACGGAATGATTCATAAGATATACATCCATATCACCATCATTGTCATAATCAAAAAAGGAAGCTTGCGTAGATAATCCTGAAAAGTTCAATCCATAATCTTCCGATTTTTCAGTGAAGGTAAGATCACCATTATTGATGTAAAGTAGGTTATGTGAGTTCAGCGATTTGTATTTGCCAACCTTTGAAACGTAGATATCTAAAAGACCGTCGTTATTTATGTCTTCCATAGTAACGCCCGTAGACCATGTAGAGTCAATTTGTAGGCCCGCTTCTTCCGTGATGTCTTTAAACCTTAAATTTCCTTGGTTGAGGTAAAGTCGATCTGGTTTTTGATTGGCCGTAAAATAGAGGTCTTCAAGTCCGTCGTTGTTGATATCTCCGACGGCCACTCCACCACCATTATAATAGTATAGGTATTCGATTATGTTTAGTTCGTCGCTATAGTAAAGATCATTCGAGAAATTTATTCCGCTACTATCGGGGTGCACCTGTCTGAAATAATTTTCAGACGCTTTCGTTTCCGTAGCAACTTTTTTGCCACAGGATACCAAAAGAATTACGAATGCTAGAATTGTGCGTAAAGCTAATTTCATTCTTAAAATTTAAAAAGAGCGAGAGAATCATTATTACGGGCCACTATCAGTTGGTTATCATGAACAAAAATGTCACGTACCTGACCATTTAAATGAAAGCCATTGCCATCTTTGATCGCTTTAAAATTCATATCGCCCAGATTCTCTAAATAAGTGCCATAACTAGCATCATAGCGACCCATTTCGGGCTTAACCCCATAAAGGTTGCCGCCGAGAATCAAATCTAAATCACCGTCTGAGTCAAAATCATGTGAGGCGATAGCATATATGGCGGAGTATTGGGCTTCTATCGGTAATTCTTTGATGGAGAAGTTTGAGTTTCCTTCATTTATTAAAATTATAGAAGAAAAGTTATTTGCTTCTAAAAGATTTACATCTTTAAGCTCTTCTTTTTCAAAAATTTCGGTGATATCGGCATTTTTAAAAGATTCATAATCAGGAAATTTTTTTGTAAGAACCTTAATCTGTGCCGTCAAATCATGCCGAAGTGCATATGGGTAATCTTTACCGTCATCGGCTCTAAACGCCAATACGGGATCAATAAAGCCATTTCCATCAAAATCTTTTGAAAACAAGGACACGGGGCGATTTTCTGATGCCTTGAATCGACTATTTAAGCCAAGATTGCCTACTATGAAATCTATATCGCCATCGCCATCTAAATCGGCTTTTTCAATGGTGTTCCACCAGCCTTTGGTTCGACTAAGTTTGTCATCTTTCTTATGGGTGAAATAGCCTTGGTCATTTATGAAAATTTCAATGCCCATGAATTCTCCGACAACGAGCAGGTCTTCGTTACCATCATTATCGATATCGGCGAACACCGCATCGGTTATCATACCGATATCTTGTAGTGCTGGAGCAATTTTTTTCGTGATATCTGTGAAGTTTCCTTTTCCATCATTTTCTAGCATAAACCCAGAACACGGCGTACCATATTTAAGAGGTACAACTCTTTCTCCGACAAAAAGGTCAAGGTCGCCATCGTTGTCAAAATCAGATGCCACTACGGTTGAAGTACTATGAACACTGGTACCCGTTGGTAGCTTTTGAGACGATAGCTCAAAGTTTCCTTTTCCATCATTAAAATATAGACGATCTATAAAGGCGGGAGAACGTTGTGAAAACTCTGATCCGCCACTGCAAACGTACAAATCTAAATCACCATCATTGTCGGCATCGAAGAAAAGACTGCCAGCATCTTCTGAGCCCTTATTGTTTTCAAATTCGTCAGTGTCCTTTATTGAAAAGCCTTTTGCGGTACCCAATAATAAAGTTGGGGCGTTGCCTTTTGATCCCCCCAGAAAAAAATCTTCATTACCATCATTATTTACGTCGGCCATATTGCCTCTCGGGCCCTCAGTACTACACATATGGCTGAGCAAACGGTCACGGTCAAAATCTACAAACCTATTTTCGGTATGAACGAAGTCTATTTTTGATTCAGCTCTTTTAAATAGCTTTTGACTAGATTGATCATTAACGTTTGATTCGACGGCATCTTTTTCGAATAATGTCAGGGTGGTGTCTACCGTAATATTCTTTAACTCTGTTATTTTTCCCGTGGGCCAGACAATTCGTGCAGAAATAGGTTGAGACGATTTAAGCCCTATATTGGGTCTCACATCCATACTTGATTGAAAACCTCGAACGGGTTGGTTCTCAATGCTAAGACCTAATTCTTCTATACTAATTTTTGATCCTATTGCAGCGGTATTTGGCCCTTCACCTTTGAGGTTCAGTTTAAGATAGTGGCCGTCTTTCTCATCCATAGAAAGATTTTTGTAAATAAAGGCCGGCATATTCAAATTGTTAACTACCAAATCTAGATCGCCATCGTTATCTAAGTCGCCGTATGCTGCACCGTTAGAAAAGCTTTCAGTTCTTAGGCCAGAAGTTTCATAAGTTTCGAACCGAAGATTACCCTGATTTTTATAGGCATGATTTTTTAATTTATTTGAAGGGATGATGTCAATGAGTTTGGCATAATTGACCGTGTCATTGGCAATCATAGATTTCAATATTTCTTCGTTAGATATATATTGCAGGTAATCTTGATCTGTCAAGTCTTTATAGGCTCCATTTGCAATAAAAAGGTCTTTGAGACCATCATTGTCCATATCAAAAATAAGAGCTCCCCAACTCCAATCTGATGCCTCAACACCGCTCAATCGCCCAATTTCACTGAAAGAATTGTTGGTGTTGTTCAACTGAAGTGTATTGCGAGTGAATTGATGGTAATAGCCTGTACTTAATTTAAGTTGATATTTATTCCAATCTTCAAAAGTGGTCACGCTTTTCAACCTTTGATATTCGGAAGGAAGCATTTCGGTAACGAATATGTCATTAAAGCCATCATTGTTGATGTCTGCCATGTCGGCTCCCATAGATGCGCCGCTGATCGCCGTAATCTGTTTTTCTAAATCTTCTTTAAAAGTACCGTCTTGTCGATTGATATAAAGATAATCACGCTCAAAAAAATCATTAGAGACGTAGATGTCTTCCCACCCATCGTTGTTTACATCGCCTACGGTAACCCCAAGGCCAAAGCCTACCACACTTCCGTAAATTCCTGCCTTTTCACTGACATCGACGAATTTGCCATCTCTGTTTTCCATAAGTTTATCGCCACCAAGCTCATCTCTTTTATCGCGTTCGTTTATTTTGAGATCAAAACCGCCTATCGCCTTGTACGAATTGTTAAGTATATAAGCATCTAAATCTCCGTCTTTGTCATAATCGAAGAAAGAGGCATGGGTTGAGAAGCCCTTGTCGTCTAGATTAAATTCGGCAGCCCTCTCGGTAAACGTTAGATCACCATTGTTGATGAAAAGTTCGTTCTGTTTGTTCTTCCCATTAAGATCACCAGAATTACAAACATAAATATCTAGATTGCCATCGCCATTTATATCGACCATAGCTACACCTGTTGACCAAGGTTTGTTACCGGCAGTGCCGCTTTTGTCGGTAATATCTTCAAACGTGAAATTACCTTTGTTCAGGTATAATCGGTTTTTGTCTTGGTTCGCGGTAAAGTAAATATCGGGCAAACCGTCATTGTTTATATCACCAATTGAGACACCACCGCCATTATAATAATTTCGGTAAGTGTACACATTGAACAAATTATCATAGGAAAGCGTATTCGAGAAATTGATGCCGGTCTCCTTCTCACTCAGCAATTGAAATGTTTCTTTAACAGCCATTCTTTTTTCTTCTTGTTGTCTACAACCAAGAAGAAAAATGCAAATGATAGATATGGATAGTTTTTTGAGCATTGTTATTTTTCTGATATATATCTTAAATCGTCAATTCTTGCTTTAACTATTCGCGGATCGTCTATAGGTTTGATTAAAATGCGCCTATTGCCATCTACCTTTACGAAGACGGAATTAGTGTCTTTGGGCATTTTCAGCAATTTAAAATCATTGCCAGGATACCACTTCATGAGCGAGTCTTTTACCGAAGGCACCAGTTCGGAAGATTGCAAGTTTTCATTCCATAATGACCAGGCATTATATGAAAACTGTAAATCCATACCCGTCATGGTATTATTTCGGTCGAAAATTCCATAAAAAAGCATGATAATGGCATCTTTCAAGTTTTGGTCTTTCTTCAATGGAAGTCTGTACTCTACAAACTTGTTGTTCGGCCCCTGTTTGATGACGCCTTTTTTGTTCAGTTTCCAGCAGCGTTCGAAAAACTGCTTTTTGGTCTGGCCAAATTTCATTCCGAACAAAATGGAATCATATCTTTTTTCGGAAGCCATTTCTTTATCAACCAATTCTTGATATTGAGAAACTGAAGATGAACAACTTGCAATAAGAAAAGCAAATATGACCAAAATGCCACTATTCTTTTTTAAACCTATAAAATGTTGTACTATCATTATTAATCGTAGCTACTAAAATTTGTTCATTATTAATTTTTGACCACTTCAGGTTTCTTATTTGTCCCTTAATTCTTAAAGGAATTACCTTGTTTTCTAAAACCGGACCAAATATACCCCATCCTGTCGAAGCATCATACCTGCCAAATTGTGGTTTGACATAAAACTGATTACCACCGAAAAAAAGGTCTATATTCCCGTCTTCGTCAATATCCTCTTTGGTGATTGTATACACAGGTGCATATTGAATTTCGTCTGGTAAGTCTTGAATCACGAATTTATTCTTCTCATTAAGAAAAATTGAAGTTCTTAACAACTTTAGGTCAAGTTTAAGAGCATCTTGAAGTACCTCATTTGAGAAGAGTGAGGTTATGTCGGCCTTGGCGTAGTCTTTATAGTAAAGAAGCTTCTTTTTTAAAGAAGGCATTTGAGAAATAAGCTCGTCTTTATCTACTATGGGGTAATACAAGCCGTCGTTTAACTTACAGATTATCTGTTCTTTAAAGCCATTGCCGTCAAAATCATGCACGAACATTCTCATATTCTTTTCATAGAAATTATTGGTGCCAAAGTTGCCTGCGACGAGGTCATAATCTCCATCTCCATCGACATCGGCAATTTCTAATGTATTCCACAAACCATGGGTGTTTTTTAACCCATAAGATTCAGATTCATCTTTAAATTCTTCTTTATAATTTATGAAAACTTTGAGAGGCATCCACTCTCCCGAAATAATTAAGTCTTTACGTTCATCAGAATTTACATCAAGCCATACGGCACCTGTAATCATGCCTATGTTTTCTAAGGATTGTCTAACGGCGAAAGTACCGCTGCCATCATTTTCTAATATATAGCCAGAGCCCGGAAGTCCATAGGTGTTGGTATAATAACGTTCACCGACAAATAGGTCGATATCTCCATCATTATCAAAGTCTTCAGCTTGTACCGTAGATGAGCTGATGGTTTTGGGGAATGAAAGAGCAGATTTATACTTGGTGAATGAACCGCCCTTGTTCTCGTAGTACGAGTCATTAAGGTCGGTAGAATAGGGTGAAAAAGCCCTGCCGCCATGTGCGACATATAGGTCTAAATCTCCATCACCATCTCCATCAAAAAACGAGGCTGCCGTGTCTTCAGAATTTTTATCTACCTCAAATGGAGATTCAACGGTTCGATAACCATTTATTTGAGAAAGAAAAAGCTGACCTGTTTGACCTTTAGCCCCCCCTATATAATAATCTGGAATATCATCACCATTCAAATCTGCTGTAGCGAATGCTGGACCTTCATTACTGAACATTTGCGGTAATAAACGCTCGTTGTTAAAATCTTGAAAGCGGTTTTCTTCATGAATAAAATTAAACAGAGGGGAGACTTTTTGGATAATTTTATCATCTATTTTAGCTGGTGGACTTTTACTAGTATTTATCGAATTGGGATGTACGAAATGATGAATTTGATTCGTTGATAAATCTTTGATGGTTTGAAATGTGCCATCTGGCCACTCAATTTGAAGAGAATCTATTTTCTCAAACTTACCGACGCCAAAATGTATTTTTGAGGTTACACTGCTCTGAAAGCCCCTGGAAACAAAATTATCGGCATAACTTTTTTGGTCTTTATCATAAAATATAGTGGTTTTGGCACCTATACTTTTTGAATTATTGCCTTCTTGAGCAAGACTTAGTTGAATACTTCTGCGTATAAGGGTGTCCGTAGTATTTTCATAAACGTAAGATGGCATATTCACATTGTTCATAATCAAGTCAAGGTCACCATCATTATCAAGATCTGCATAAGCGCTTCCATTACTGAATGAGGGCGTATCTAAGCCCCAATCCGTATTTTTATTTTTAAAATTGAAATTTCCAAAATTTTGAAAAGCACTATTCGCGACTGCCTTTGATGGCATAGCGTCGATTAATTTAGTAATCACGTTTTTCTCGTTACGCTGTAACCTACTGCTTACGGTTTCTTGATTTGCTTCGAAGTTGAGGTAATCGCGATCAAGTAAATCTTTGTAAATACCATTGCTAATAAAAATATCTCGCAGACCATCATTATTCATATCGAAAATCAGTGCGGCCCAACTCCATTCGGTGGCAGAAACCTGCGCCTGACGGCCAATTTCAGAAAACAACTTATCTCCTAGATTACGTTGCAAAACATTTCTTGGGTATTGGTAATAATAGCCTCGTTTGACGGCTAGGTCATGTTTGTCCCATGATTCGAAAACTGTTTTTGTTTTTTGTCGTTCATTGGTTTCCGGTAACATTTCAGTAACGATTAAATCGGGAAGCAAGTCGTTATTTAAATCTGCAATATCGGCACCCATAGATCCCATTGATATCGAGTTGAAATAATTTTCCAATTCTTCTGTAAAACCTCCTTCTTTATTATTGATGTATAGATAATCACGTTCAAAAAAATCATTGGACACAAAAATATCGTACCATCCGTCTTCATTAAAATCTCCTAATGTAATGCCTAGTCCAAAACCTATTTTACTAGAATAGATGCCTGCTTCTTCGGTAATGTCAATGAATTTTCCGTCGTCATTTCTTAGAAACTTGTTTCCGTTACCTTGCTCATCTGGTATATTTCGCTGATTTTCGACAAGATCGAATCCGCCAATTGATTTTAAGGAGTTGTTCAGAACATATACATCTAAGTCACCATCTTTATCATAGTCAAAGAAAGCTGAATGAACTGATAAGCCGTTGATATCGAGTCCGAAAGATTTTGACGATTCGGTAAAGGTAAGGTCGCCATTATTTATGAATAGCTCATTGTGGCGATTTTCACCCTCTGGTTTTCCTGATTTACAAACATAGAGGTCTAAAAACCCGTCTCCGTTTATATCTACGAAAGTAGCACCTGTAGACCATACGTTTGGGCAATTTACGCCAGCTGATTCGGCTATTTCTTCAAATTTCCAATTTCCTTTGTTCAAGTATAATTTGTTGTCTACCATGTTTCCAGTGAAGTAGATATCTTCTAAACCATCATTGTTAACATCACCGATGGCAACGCCACCGCCATTATAAAAATTACGATAGAGATAAGGGTTGAAATTTTCAGAATAGGTTAGATTGTTCTCAAAGGAAATGCCAGTTTCTGACGAATCTTTTAAAATGAAAAGAGTCGACTCTTTATCAGCCGTTTTAGGAGTGCAAGAAACAATTGCTATTAAAGGTAAAAGATAGCACCACTTCATTTATTGAATAGTATAAAAAAAGGGTTGTTCATCTGAACAACCCTTGCAAATTTATAAAACCTTCTGTTTTAATAGCCAGGGTTTTGGGTCAAAGTACCGTTTGAAGCATCAATTTGTGCTTGTGGTATAGGAAAGATTCTTTTGGCCGGATCAGAATCTGTTTTCTCCCACCAAGTATCTTCATATTTGCCAAAACGAATCAAATCAATTCTTCGACTAGATTCTTGAAACATTTCCTTTCCTCTTTCGGCCAAGAAACCATCTTCATCCAATGATGAGAGAGCTCCCAAACCTGCGCGGTCTCTTAGAGCATTCACATCTGATAGGGCCATGCTCCAATCTCCTTGAGCTCGCGCCATGGCTTCGGCACGTATTAAGTGCACATCTCCCAAGCGAACAATCGGGTAATCATTGTTCATATCCTGTCGTTGAAAGAGCGCAAAGCTAAATTTCTTCATACGAACACCACCGTCTCTCCAAGCATTTGGTTCTAATTCATTAATATTCGGCTTGTAGTCAATTACAAGTTCACCATCGTCAGCGGCATAATCTAACAATGGATCTCCGTTAAAATCGGTCTGAGGACCTTGCAAGAAGTTGGCCTCTTTTCGAAGGTCATCATCTTCAAAACTGTTGTAGAACTCTTCCAATACAACAAAACCATTCCAAGGTTGAACATCAAGCCCCCAAGTTAATTGACTTGGACCATGAAGTGTCATCACATTAAAATTCATTCCGCCAGCTCCAGTCTCATCATACTCGGCAGCCCATATAATTTCCGGATTGTTCTCATTATTCGGGGCGAAAACTGCCGCATAACCCTCTAAGGTTTCGGGGTCGCTGGCAACGCTTGGTCTTTTCGCCTGATTAGGCACTGAACAACCATCGGCACATAATTGATATGGGCTATTGTCAAGAATATACTCAGCGGCCCATTGTGCCTCTTCCCATCTTGGAGTGCCGGTATAGACTTCTGCATTCAAGTATAATTTCGCAAGAATACCTAGAGCAGCGTACTGATTGATTCTATAATTACTGATATCAGTATTTAAGTCACTACCGGATAGATTCAAGCTTGCTGTCACGGCAGGTATACCAAGAACATCCAATAATTCACTTTCAATAAAGTTGAACACGTCTTGTCTGCTAGACTGTGGTGCATCCTGACCTGGGGAAGTAATAATTTTGACCCGGCCAAAACCGTCCATTAACCTCCAATAGAAATATGCACGTAGGGCTCTAATTTGAGCAGTTTGATTGGCATTTAATGAACCGGCAAGAGAGGTGTTACACTCACCTATGCCTGCATAACCGTCATTCCATAATTCATTAATACGATCATGTGTAGAGCCGTAGGTATGGCGATGCAACTGAATCCATATACCGCCATCGAACCAGTCACCACCCTTTTGGGTTACGGCAACATCGTCACCGGTTACCGTATTGGTTGCAAAGAACCCGGTATTGCCTGCGGTACCTGCGCGTAGCCTACTAAAGGGCGCAAGTAAGGCACCACCGCCACCGCCACCGCCGAGAGAAACCCCGTTATTGGAAAATTGCTGGTCTTCGGTGAAGGAATCTTCCAAATCATCTTCAAGATCAGTACAAGAAAATGCTATGAGCATGGTACTGAGACATGTTATTTTAAATAATTGTTTCATAGTATTTTTTTAAAAGTTAATGTTTAGCCCTAGTGTAAATGTTCTCTGTGTAAAATAGCTGTTTCTTCTATCAATACCAGGAGCAAGGGGATTAGCGGTTCCCGTGTCTATCGCACCATCAGTAATTACAATTTCACCATTGGCGCTATTGTTATCTCCGAAATCCTGTAATACCGGCTCGGGATCAGTACCTGAATACCCAGTAATCGTAAAGAGATTTTGGCCACTAAGAGATAAACGTATGTCTTTTATGTGGTCGCTGTCAACATTCCAATTGTAACCTATAGAAAGGTTGTCAAGTCTTAAAAAGTCAGCCTTCTCAACGTAGTAAGAACTAAATTGTGCAGTCTTAATATCTGAACGGGCAAACTCGGTATTCATAAAGTTATATGAAGACTGTGATCCAATGATTGGTTCATAAAATGCACGGAAAGTGTTTACTAAACTATGCCCGAACGCCCCTCTGAAAAATGCATTAACATCCCAATTACCAAAGGTTACCTGATTGGTCCACCCTATTTCAAAATCTGGGAGACCTTTACCAAGAACAGCAAAATCTACATCGTCATCTAAAGCTTTTCCTTGATCTGTAATTACTTCTCCATCACCATTGACATCTACTAATTGCGGAGTTCCATTGGCGTCAACCTCACCTGTAAATACAGGACCCCATATTTGCCCTACTTCTTCTCCTTCTCTAACCAAAATCACACTAGTATTGTTTTGGCCAGGAGCACCTAAATTGGCAATTACTTGATCACCTTGCGGATTCTTTTCTAGAGTGGTCTTGTATGTTGAAAAAATCAAACCTGTGTTGTAGTTGAAGTTCTCCTTTTTAACAGCATCATAATTGACCGTAAATTCTAAACCGTTAGTTTTTAACTGACCAGCATTTTCGTAACGCTGGCTAATACCACCATAAAGGGCGGCATCTACATTCACCAAACTAATGAAATCATCAATATTTCTGGTGTAAAGATCAAGAGTTGCCGACAAGCGGTCAGTAGCAAACTCAATACCGAAGTTAAGCTCTCCTTTTTCCTCCCATTTTAAATCTGGGTTGGGAGCACGGTTACCTTGACCTGTACTTGAGCCATCTTGACCACTGGTACCAGGGTTAAGTGCGTAAGTGGTTGCAAAAAGACCTACCTCTGGCGGAATCGCTCCGGTAACACCATAGCCGATTCTTGCTTTTAGTAAATTTACATTGTCAAGACCAATGTACTTGTTCAAGTCGGCACCAACAGCTACCGCAGGAAAAAGACCCCATTGGTTTTCTTCTCCAAAACGGCTCGATCCTTCTCTTCTCAAGGATGCGTTTAAATATATAGCATCGTCAAAAGTAGCGTTTAATCTACCGAAGAAGGCTACTATTCTATCGCCATCTCTTCTATCACTATTGGCAACAATTCTACCAGCTTCTGTAAGATCCTGAGAACTTTCTATGTTATTTCTGAAATCGAAGTTAATTCCTGGAGGAAAATCACCCAACTGAAAGAATACGTTGTTAAAATCGGTCTCTTGGAAAGAGTACCCACCTGTAACCGTGAAACTGATATTATCGCCTACAGTATTATTATAGGTGGCAAAACCTTCAAATAAATCGAATCGGGTCTCTTCAGTTAAAAAGTTTGCCAAACCTCTTGTGGTCGGGCTAACTGCATTACCTAAGTACAATGCTGTGGTTGGGAAATATTGTGATCTGTTCTTTTTGATGTTTTGAGTTGCGAAATTTACATTAGCAGCCAAATGATCAGTTAGTCTGTAGTTGAAATTCATGCTGTAGTTGATGGTGTTTGTGGTACCATCATTATCACTCTGTCTTGCAATAGAAGCAGGGTTAAAACTGTCAAAAAGACCTAAAGTTTCAAAGAACCCTCCATACTGGCTCGAAGCAAATGGAAAAGGTGCATCTTTGCCAAAAACCGGAGCTGTTGGGTTATAGGTTATAGCATATCGAAGAGCTTCATTGAATCCGAATTTACTGTCTCTTCGTGTTAATGCTGAATTGAAATCGACTTTCAATTTATCATCAAAAAGTCTGGCGGTTACATTGGTTCTGGCATTCAATTGCTTGAAACCTGTATTGTAAAGAATACCATCTAACTTTCTGAAGTTACCTGAAACTCGATACGACACATCGTTGGTGCCCCCAACGGCAGCAATGTTATGCACGTGAGAATAACCTGTTTGAGTTACTTCGTCGATCCAGTCGGTATCACTACCTAGGTCGTTACCTCCTGCTGCCAAGAATTCTTGAGCATTCATAATGTCGATTTGGTTGGCAATACTTGAAGTAGCAAATTGTCCGTTATAAGTCAGTTGCATGGGTTGGCCTACCTTACCAGATTTGGTAGTTACCAAAATAACACCGGCAGAGCCTCTTGTACCATATATGGCCGCCGCCGATCCATCTTTTAGAACTGTAATGTTTTCAATGTCATTAGGGTCAACGTTATTTAATGAACCACCTAGAACACCGTCTATTACAACTAATGGCTCTTGGTTACCACCTATCGTAGATATACCTCTCAAACGTACCGTGCCGTTTGTGTTTGGGTCACCACCTTTATTTACTATAGTTAGACCGGCTACCTTACCTTGTAGTAATTGTGTTGGGTCATTTACAGTACCTTGATTAAAATCCTCCGAACTTACGCTGGTAACTGCCGTTGTAATTTCTTTTTTCTGTTGGCTACCATAGCCTACAATTACGACCTCTTCGAGAGCTTGCGCATCTTCTTCCAACACTACATCTATAGTAGATTGTCCAGCAACAGTTATATCTTGACCTTTATAGCCGATGTAGCTAAACGCTAAAACCGCACCTTCTTCTACGCCTGAAAGGCTATAGTTTCCATCAAAATCTGTTTGGGTACCATTGGTGGTCCCTTTGACAACTACACTGGCACCTGGTAGGGGGCCGGTGGCGTCGGAGACAGTTCCCGATATTTCTTGACCCTGAACAAGCCCAAGACATAAAAATGCCCCCAGCATTAACAGGTTCTTTAAAAATGTAATTTTCATAAAGAATAATTTTAGTTGAGTTATAATTTTAGTTGAAAAGTTAAAAATATGCAAAAATTTAGTTAAAAATATGCTTGATTAGAAAATGCGTATCACGAAAACGGTTTCGTGTTAATAACTTTTTGTTAACTGCACAATATACATTATGATTGAAATAATGTTACTAAATGGAATAATTGCACCTTTATTATTAGTGAATTCGCAATTTTTATCCAAATATAAGTTTTTTTGGAATTGTTCCAATAAGAGTCTCAATCTTCATAGAGTGTATTTAATTGTTAAAAAACATGTATTTTCAATCATTTTCCTATTTTAACATTAATTTCATTTATACAAATAGAGGTAATGAAACAAAAGATAACCTTAAAGCATATTGCTCGTGAACTTGAGGTTTCGATATCAACAGTGTCGAAGGCTCTCAAGAATAGTGAAGAAATAAGTGCAGATACAAAAGAAAAGGTTCAGGCATTTGCAAAATTGTATAACTACAAACCGAATAACATTGCGGTAAGCCTTAAAAACAAGAGAACTAAAAATATTGGGGTGGTTATACCCGATATTGTTCACCACTTTTTCACTACCGTATTTAGAGGTATCGAAAAGTATGCGAATGAGCAGGGCTATAATGTAATTATTTGTGTTTCTGACGAGTCTTTCGATAAAGAGGTCATCAATATGGAAATGCTAAATAACGGAAGTATAGACGGCTTCATTATGTCCCTCTCCGCTGAAACACAACAAAAAGATGACATTACCCATCTAAAACAGGTGGTAGAGCAAGGCATACCTCTTGTATTGTTCGACAGGGTAACTGATGACTTAGACTGTGATAAGGTGATTCTCAATGATAAAGAGATTGCGTATCAAGCTACGATTAAACTTCTTGACGAGGGCCGAAAGAGAATTGCTTTAGCTACTACCGAAAGTTATTTTAATGTGAGTGAGAAGAGAGCCGAAGGTTATAAGCAAGCTTTAAAAGAGCATAATATAGAGGTTGATGACAACTTAATATTGGTTTTGCCATATGATGATATTCAAGAAAAAATGATTCATAAGTTCTTTGATGAGGTAGAAGTCGATGCCATATTGAGTGTTAATGAGATTTTTGCTATTCAATGTATGGAAGTAGCTAAAAAACGCGGTTTAAAGATTCCGGAAGATATTTCGTTTATCGGATTTACCGATGGTCTCTTGTCCCGTTATTCAAACCCAACCCTTACCGTAGTCGCACAGCATGGGGTTCAAATGGGTGAGATCGCTGCAAAAATGCTAATTGACAGAGTTGAAAGTGAAATTAGTGGCGACGAAGATGAGACTTATCGAACCGAAACTGTACAGGCCACTATAATAGACCGAGAATCGACCAAAAATTGATATTTATCTCAACTCATCCCTTATCCTACCTTAATTATTAACAAACAATTAGCTATGAATATAAGAGGGTTCATATTTGATCTCGATGGTGTTATTGTAGACACCGCAAAGTATCACTATCTCGCGTGGAAGAATTTGGCCAATGAGCTAGGTTTCGAATTTACGCATGAGCAAAATGAATTGTTCAAAGGTGTAAGCCGTAAGCGTTGCCTTGAGATTTTGTTAGATATTGGCGGAATAACAGCGACCCAAGAACAGTTCGACAGATGGATGGTCGAAAAAAATATAGATTATTTGGCCTATATTGAAAAGATGGATAAATCTGAAATTCTACCAGATGTGCCTAAAGTGCTCGATTTTTTAAGAGATGAAAATATTCCTATCGCGTTAGGTTCGGCAAGTAAAAACGCTAAAGCTATATTAGAAAAGGTAGAGCTGTTGCCTTATTTTGATGCATTGGTTGACGGAAATAATGTTACAAAAGCCAAACCAGACCCCGAAGTTTTCTTAATCGGGGCAAAGCAATTAGGGGTTGCGCCCGAACACTGTGTGGTATTCGAAGATGCCGTTGCGGGTATACAGGCCGCTAATAATGCTCATATGTTAAGCATCGGAATCGGAGATAAAAAAATACTTTCCGAAGCTGATTATAATTTTAGTGACTTCACTGAGATTAATATCGATTTCTTAAAGCAATTAATTTCAGAATAAACCTGAAATTTACGATGTTTGGGATGGTCCTTTCCCGATTTTATAACAAGTCCATTGTTCTGGTACTTTAACTAAATTATAAATGAATCAAGATTATATAAAGGCATCTGCCTGGTCGATAATAGAAGAAGGTTTTAACGCTGACATGGTAAAATCTTCTGAAAGCATTTTCAGTCTTGGTAACGGTGCTATGGGGCAACGTGCCAATTTTGAAGAGTCATATTCTGGTGAAACATTTCAAGGTAGTTACATAGCGGGGGTATATTATCCCGATAAAACTCGTGTGGGTTGGTGGAAAAATGGTTATCCCGAATATTTCGCAAAGGTGCTGAATGCTCCTAATTGGATCGGTATTAATGTTTTTATCAATGGGGAAGCGCTCGATTTGCATACTTGCCGCAACGTAGATAATTATCGGCGTGAACTGAATATGAAAGAAGGCTGGTATAAACGTAGCTTTTCTGCAGTACTTGCCAATAATGCTAAAATAGAGGTTAACATTGTTCGCTTTTTGAGTTTGGATTTAGATGAAGTGGGAGCGATTAATTACCAAATTAGAGCACTGGATGCCGACCTTCAAATAAAATTTCAGCCCTATTTGGATAGTGGTATAACCAATGAAGATTCAAATTGGGACGATAAATTTTGGAATACTACAGATGTTATTTCCGAAGGTAATCAGGGCTTTATTGAGGCGCATACCATGAAAACAAATTTTAAAACTTGTACTTTCATGCAGTCTCAATTATTAGTTAATGGTGATGTTGTTGAATCAAAGCCTAATGAAAACATCGACGAATTAAAGGTCGAGCATGAGTATTCCCAGAAAGTGAAAAAGGGTGAAACCTTGTCCCTTCATAAATTTGGGGGCTACACCGTTTCAAGAAATCATAAAGAAGATGAATTGGTACAGGCTGCCAAAACGGCGCTACAGAAAGCTTCCGATTTAGGTTTTGAAGCTCTTTTGAACAAACAGAAATTGGCCTGGGCCGCAATTTGGGAAATGAGCGACATCACCATTGAAGGTGATGTAAAAGCCCAGCAGGGTATCCGTTTTAATATTTTTCAGCTCAATCAAACCTATTTGGGCAAAGACTCACGGTTAAATATCGGCCCCAAGGGTTTTACAGGTGAAAAATATGGTGGTAGCACCTATTGGGATACTGAAGCGTATTGTATACCCTTTTACATGGCTACTAAAAACCAAAAAGTGGCCCGTAACTTATTGAAGTACCGCTATAATCATTTGGAAAAAGCTATAGAGAATGCCCAGAAATTGGGCTTTTCTAACGGTGCGGCCCTTTATCCGATGGTGACGATGAACGGTGAAGAGTGCCATAATGAGTGGGAAATCACCTTCGAGGAAATTCACAGAAATGGTGCTATTGCCTTTGCGATATACAATTACTATAGGTTTACGGGCGACTATTCATATATACCCGAAATGGGTCTGGAAGTTTTGATAGGTATTGCACGGTTTTGGCATCAGAGAGCTAATTTTTCCGAATTGAAAAATAAGTATGTCATTCTTGGTGTGACCGGCCCAAATGAATACGAAAATAATGTGAACAATAATTGGTATACGAACTATTTGGCGAAATGGTGTATTGAGTATGCCAGCGCTCAATTAGAAAAGGTCAAAGATGGTTTCCCTGATGACTACCGACGTATCTTGGGTAAGACCAAGCTGACCGATAACGAGGTGTCTCAGTGGAGAAAGGTGTCCGATAACATGTATTTTCCTTATTCAGAAGAAAAAGGGGTCTATTTGCAACAAGATGGTTTTTTAGACAAACAATTGATTACCGTAAGCGAACTGCCTTCGGCCCAAAGGCCAATCAATCAAAAATGGAGCTGGGATCGTATTTTACGTTCGCCTTATATTAAACAGGCCGATGTTCTTCAAGGCTTTTACTTCTTTGAAGATCATTTTTCTACTGAAGAACTCGAAAATCATTTTGATTTTTATGAGCCTTTTACCGTTCACGAATCTTCTTTGTCGCCATGCGTTCATAGTATTCAGGCTGCTAAGCTCGATCGTATGGAGCAGGCCTATAAATTTTACTTGAGAACTTCTCGCTTAGATTTAGATGATTATAATAAAGAAGTAGAAGAGGGGCTTCATATCACCTCGATGGCTGGCACTTGGATGAGTATTGTCGAAGGTTTCGGCGGAATGCGAGTGGTTGAAGACCAACTTTCTTTTGAGACAAAAATTCCGAAGCAGTGGAGTTCTTATTCTTTTAAGGTGAACTTTAGAGGTAGTATCGTAAAAGTTTCTGTGACTAAAGAGCGAACAGAATTTGAGGTGAACGGCGATGATGTGGTTTCCATTCTCTTCAACGATAAACCTTTAGAGTTATTTCCCGGCAAAACGGTACACACATCTTAAGATAGAATGATTTAATAATGGCGGAAGAAATGTACAAAGATGTAGTTTATCAGGTGTTCACTCGATTATTCGGTAATGTAAATACTACGAATAAACCATGGGGCACCATAAAAGAGAATGGTGTAGGTAAATTTTCAGATTTTACTCCGAAAGCCTTAAAGGAGATTAAAAATCTTGGGGTAACCTATATTTGGTATACCGGTGTACCCCACCATGCCCTAATTAATGATTACACCGATAATGGTATATCGAACGATTTCCCAGAAGTGGTCAAAGGCAGGGCGGGCTCACCCTATGCGGTTAAAGACTATTACAACGTAAATCCCGATCTGGCCGATAATCCTGATAAAAGGTTAAATGAGTTCAAGGCATTGATCAAACGAACGCACAAAGCAGGTCTAAAACTAATTATTGATATTGTGCCGAATCATGTAGCGAGAAACTATGAAGGTTCATCAACACCTAAAGGACTAGAGCCTTTCGGTGCTGCTGACGATACCTCCGTAGAATATGCTCGCGACAATAATTTCTATTACATTCCCGGTGAAGAATTTCAAACGCCGGAGTGGCGCGATGGGTATTTGCCCTTGGCTGGTGAAAAAAGTGCCTTGGAAGGAAAATTTGTTGAAAACCCTGCCAGGTGGACTGGCAATGGGTCTCGATTGGCAAAACCTGATTTTAATGATTGGTATGAAACCGTTAAAATAAATTATGGGGTTCGCCCAGACGGGTCTTATGATTTTGATGTTCTCCCAGTAGAGTACGAGAATAAAAGTTATTCGGAGCACTACAGTTTCTGGGCAAATAAGTCTGTGCCGAGTTCTTGGGTTAAATTTAAAGATATTGCCCTGTACTGGTTGAAAATGGGTGTTGATGGCTTTCGCTATGATATGGCAGAAATGGTTCCGGTAGAGTTCTGGAGCTACATGAACTCACATATTAAAATGGAAAATGCCGATGCCTTCTTAATGGCCGAAGTATATAACCCCAATGAATACCGGAACTTTATTAAAAAAGGAAAAATGGATTACCTCTACGATAAGGTAGAGATGTATGATTCCCTAAAACACATCATGCAAGGTCACGGTTGGACAGATCATATTCCCGTTGTTAAAAAAGGAACCGAAGATATCGAGCATCATTTGTTACATTTTCTCGAAAACCATGATGAACAGCGAATTGCCAGTCCTGATTTTGCTGGCGATGCCGAACGGGGCAAACCGGCCATGGTGGTCTCTGCTACGATGACCACAGCACCCTTGATGGTCTATTTTGGTCAAGAGGTAGGAGAACCTGCCGCGGAACATGCTGGATTCGGTAGCCCGACACGTACCTCTATATTCGATTATATCGGGGTGCCACATTTTCAACGATGGGTGAACAATAAAAAGTTTGATGGGGGCCAATTATCAGAAAAAGAGGCAGCTCTTAGAGATTTCTACCAACGATTGCTCAACCTTACGATATCAAGTAAAGCTCTGATGGGCGAATATCAAGACATTCATTTTTATAACCGAGAGCACACCGAATTTTATAACCATCATGTACTATCTTATGTTCGATGGAAAGATGATGAAAAACTGATAGTTATAAGTAATTTTCATGCGTTTGATTGGTTCGGGTTTGATTTAACGCTTCCGAATGACGTCGTGCAAAATTGGGGATTGAGCGATGGCGAGCATACCATTGAAGATAGGTTGTACGGCGGCCAGAAAGCTTTAAATGTGGAACATGGGGTAGCCAAAGTCAGAATAGATGTAAACCCACTAGAATCATTCATTTTTCAATTGATTTAGTTATGTTTAAACGAAAGATATTAGTACTTACCCTGTTATTTTTAAGTCTTACAAGTTGTATGGAAGGACAGAAGCCGATTACAATTGGGCACAGAGGAGCCATGGGCCATGAAACTGAAAATACCCTGGCTTCGATACAAAGCGCTATCGATTTTGAGGTAGATATGATCGAAATCGATGTTTTTAAAATCAAAACGGGAGAAATAGTGGTATTTCATGACGATAAGGTGAACCGCCTAACAGATGGAACAGGAGCTATTGAAAATTATACATTCTCCGAATTGAGAAAGTTAAAGGTAGAAGGGGGGCATACTATTCCGACTCTTGAAGAAGTTTTAGATTTAATGGATGCCAAGGTTGCTTTGAATATAGAGCTAAAAGGAGCCCATACGGCCGTCGACGTAAATACGATCGTGAAACAGTATATAAAGAACCACGAATGGCAACTGTCAGATTTTATCATCTCCAGTTTTAACTGGGATGAACTACGAACCATGAGAAAAGAAAATTTTGAGATGCCCATAGCGGTTTTAATTGGCCAAGACCCCCTCGAAGCAATACCAGTAGCCAAAGAGCTGAGAGCAGAGGCTATAAACCCTAATTTCAAGAATCTTACGGCAGCAAATAATCTGGCCATTAAAAATGCCGGGTTTAAAGTTTACCCTTGGACGGTCAATGAGCCTGATGATATTTTAAGAATGAAACGCTTTGGGGTTAGTGGTATTATTACGAATTATCCTGAGCGTACCAAATAATGTTCGATGTAATTATAATTGGTGGCGGGGCTGCAGGCTTTTTTACGGCTATTCATATAGCAGAACTACGACCAGAACTTAAGATTGCTATACTTGAACGAGGTAAAGAAGTTTTGGGCAAAGTTAAAGTGTCAGGTGGGGGAAGGTGTAATGTCACCCATGCAGAGTTCGACCCGTATGAATTGGTTAAGAACTACCCTAGGGGCGAAAAAGAACTTTTAGGTCCATTTCATTCTTATGCAAGTGGTGATACGGTAGCTTTTTTCGAACAACGGGGTATAAAGCTTAAAATTGAGTCGGATGGTCGCATGTTTCCTGTGAGTGATTCTTCACAAACGATTATTGATTGTTTTTTGAATGAAGCCGATCGTTTGGGAATACGGGTCTTACGACATAGTGCCGTAACCAATATTGACCCTCTTAATAATAAAGACTCTAAAACAAAGGGTTGGAAACTTACGACGATAAAGCATACTTACGAGTGCCAGAAATTGGTGTTTGCAACGGGCAGCAATCCTAAAATATGGAAAATGCTCGAAGGCCTGGGCCATAAGATTGAAACGGCGGTTCCTTCGTTATTTACATTTAACTGTAAGGACCAAAGAATTTCTGGAATACCTGGAGTCAGTACTTATGCCGATGTCGAAGTGTTTGAAAATAAGCTCGCAGATTCTAAAATAACGATGCGTTTAAAGAGTCAATCATCAAAAAAACCACTGCTCAGCTCTGATGGGCCTGTTTTGATTACCCATTGGGGATTGAGCGGCCCCGCAATATTGAGATTATCTGCTTGGGGGGCAAGGCTTCTCAGCGATATGTCGTATCGTTTTAAGATACGCGTAAATTGGTTGCCTGAATACAGTTTTGAAGGAGCCTTAAGTTTATTAAAGGAAATTAAGGAAGTCGAAGCGAAGAAAACAGTTTTGCGAACCAAAGCGGTAGATGTACCTAGAAGACTTTGGATAAATTTAGTGGCTGCTTCGGGTATTTCCAAAACGGATAAATGGGCCGACATGAATAACCGAATATTGGAAGTATTGGCGGCAGAATTGACAGAGTGCGAGCTAAAGATAGATGGTAAAAGTACGTTCAAGGAGGAGTTCGTAACAGCGGGCGGTGTTGATTTAAAAGAAATAAATTTTAAGACCTTTGAAAGTAAAATATTGCCGAATACGTACTTTGCCGGGGAAGTAATCAACGTGGATGCCATCACAGGCGGTTTCAATTTTCAAAATGCATGGACTGGGGGGTATATGGTAGCAAAGGCCATATCAAATTCTTGAAGTATGCAGAAGTATATAGCCTTATTGCGGGGGATTAACGTCAGCGGTCAGAAAAAAATACCTATGGCCGAACTGTGCCATTCTCTTGAGAAAAATGGTTTTGAAGATGTGGTCACCTATATTCAAAGTGGTAACGTGGTTTTCTCTTTCGATAATTCTAAAAAAGAAATTTTAGAAAATAAGGTTCAATCGGTAATTCTAGAGTCTTTTGGGTATGAAGTTCCGATTTTGATTAAGACCAGGGAGGATATAGAACGAATTTTAAAGGATAATCCCCTTACAAACAATAAAGTAGGTGAGAGCAAGCAATTTTATTTCGTTTTGCTAAAAAACCAACCAGAAGAAGAGCTCAAGATTAAATTTGAGTCGGAAATCTATACCAACGAAGATTTTTATATAACTGCAGACTGCGTATATCTTAATTGTAAATTAGGTTATGGTAAGGCGAAATTAAATAACAATTTGGTTGAGCAAAAGTTGAAAGTTGGGGCCACTACCCGCAACTATAAAACGATGCTGAAGCTGTTAGAGTTATCCAAATAGGGGTTACGTATTAATTTTCTAGTTCAATTCCCAAATCTTATAGGTTAGAACGGTGGCAAAACAGATCCATAAAAAATAAGGCACCAGTAACCAGGCTGCTAATTTGCTGACCACTTTGAACCAGCGGATTGTGAATATGAGCAAAATAAGTAAAGATGCGATTACGATTACCGATAAGAAGAGCTCTTTTAATCCGAAGAAAACAATACTCCACATAGCATTCAGTAATAATTGAAAGCAAAAATGGTAAAGGGCGGTTTTTACCCATAGATGATAGAACCCTTTGTTCCAAACGATTCCTGCTGCAACGCCCATGCTTATATAAAGTAGTGTCCATACAGGGGCGAAGAGCCAATTCGGAGGGTTGAAATTGGGCTTATTGAGAGTAACATACCAATCATTGACCGAGCTTTGAGTGACAAAACTTGATAACAGGGCGATAATCAAACAAATACCTACCGCATATGCGATATGTAGAAATTTATTTTTCAATGTGTTGGCTAATTCAGTTCTAAAATACTGATTTATTCGGTTGACTTTATTAGAACATCCTAAAAACTATCTTTGCAAAAAATTAATTCATATGACCGAGGTAGAATTTATTCCTTCACCGTATACCAATGACCTGAAATCCGGAAAAGTAACTTGGCAGTCGCCCAGTAATATTGCATTGGTCAAATACTGGGGCAAAAAAGAGAACCAGATACCGGCCAACCCATCCATCAGTTTCACGTTAAGCAATTGTGCTACTACCACTACGGTTTCCTATAAAAAACTGGAAGTGCCTTTTTCTGGGTTTTCATTCGATTTTGTTTTTGAGGGGGAATCTAAAGAAGATTTTAAACCCAAGATTGTCACATTTTTCAAACGTATTGAAAAGTATTTACCATTTTTAAGGCAGTATCATTTTGTAATCGAGAGTTCTAACTCTTTTCCGCACAGTAGCGGTATAGCTTCTTCAGCAAGCAGTATGTCAGCATTGGCAATGTGCTTTATGGATCTGGAAAGACAAATAGTGCCCGACATGAATAATGACTATTTCTTGAAGAAAGCCTCTTTTCTTTCGCGTTTAGGTTCCGGTAGTGCCTGCCGGAGTCTAGAAGGGCCTTTAGTCGAGTGGGGCGCCCATAAAGATTTTCAGGATAGTTCAGATTTATACGGAGTTCCTTTCTCGAAAGAAGTGCATTCCGTATTTCAAAATTATCAAGATACTGTTTTACTTGTCGATAAAGGTACAAAGCAGGTGAGCAGTACTGTGGGGCATGGTCTTATGCACGGGCATCCATTTGCCGAACAACGTTTCGAACAGGCTCATGAGAATTTGGGTAAGTTGAAATCAGTTCTTGTAGAAGGAGATATAGATGGTTTTATCGATATTGTAGAGAGCGAAGCCTTGACCTTGCACTCAATGATGATGACCAGTATGCCCTATTTTATTTTAATGAAACCCAATACGCTGGAAATCATCAATAAAATATGGAAATTTCGAAAAAAATCACATTCACATATCTGTTTCACTTTAGATGCCGGTGCCAATGTGCATGTGCTTTATCCCGAAAGCGAGAAGAAAGTAATATATGACTTTATAGATGATGAACTCTCCATTTATTGCCAAAATGGTCAGTACATTCATGATTGTGTGGGTTTTGGAGCTAGACAAAGGTAAAGGTTTAAACCGAAGCTTCCTGTATTTTGTTCGACGATTGAGAAACTGATTCAACTTTTATTTTAAGGTTTTCAAAACCGCTGTATAGCTCGATGTATACGAGAAGTGCATATAAAAAAATGGCGACCCCAATCATTTCTAAAAGTTCTTCAATAGTATAAAGCAGCGAATAAGTAAGATTGTGTTTACCATACATTTCGTCATGCTGACCACCAATTATCTCAACTCCCACAGCACCACCAATAAAGAGACACGCCGATAAGATGAAAAGAGCTTTTATCTGTTTTGGAAGCGACCATAAAAAAGGAAGATAAACAATAGCTGAAATAATTATGGCAATGCCGTACGGAATTATCCAAGCATAGTAAAAAACTCCCGTAAATTCAAAAGAATTCTGTAATAAGACCATTATTTGCTCGTGAATAGAGGCCATTTCGTCAATACCCAGAAAAAGGAAAACCCCCGATAACATGAGCCAGCTTTTAGCGGAATAGTCTTTTAATATTTTGCTGCGATAAATATAGTAGAGTAATAAAGAGCAAGCCAATAATGTTAATGATGAGTAAAATGTAGGAATGTTGGTCTCTTCATTGAAATCGAATAAAACGGCGGTTTTTTGCAATAAAGATTCGTTCATTGCGAGTTTTATGAAAATAGCAATTAGGTTTGAAATTAAAAGAATTCCAATTACACCTAATAGAACATATAACACCTGTCGAGGGTTCATTTTTAGATTCATCGATCATAGTTTCAGGGCCGTAATAACTGAATGGCAGATTGCTGCAAAATATAGGGTCTACATACTCAAGATATTTGCTATATAAATTTTTTTTGTGGCGTATAAGGTTTTTATGATTCTGAGAACAATTTTTGAATCCCATTTAAGGTTTTTTACGTAGATATATGACGAGTTGTTTATTTGATATTTGAGAGCAGCCCTTTTAAAAGAATAAATATGTGTTTTTTACCGAAAATTTGTACCCCGTTAGGGGTGTTTGCTAGAAAACCTATATAACTCAACAGTTAATTTCATATTTTTGCACCAGCCTTATCAACCATATAATGAAAGGACCATTATTTTATTCTAAAATCCTCCTTTTTGGAGAATACGGGATCATCAAAGATTCTAAAGGACTTTCCATACCCTACAACTTTTTTAAGGGAGCTTTGAAAACAGATGAAAATCCGTCAGAAGAGGCAAAGAAGTCAAATCAAAGTCTTCGAGAATTTATCGGTTATTTAGAGATTGTAGAGAAGAACAGTCCTGAATTGGTGTCATTTGATTTTGAGACCTTAAAAGCTGATGTGGCGCAAGGTATGTATTTCGATAGTTCTATTCCTCAAGGTTATGGGGTAGGTAGCAGTGGGGCACTTGTAGCGGCAATTTATGATAAATATGCTCAAGATAAGGTTACCGTTTTAGAGAATCTTACCCGAGAAAAACTATTGAAGCTTAAAAAAGTATTTGGTAAGATGGAGTCTTTTTTTCACGGCAAGTCTTCAGGTCTTGATCCATTGAACAGCTATTTGAGTCTACCCATACTTATAAATTCACAAGATAACATTGAATCTGCCAGTATTCCTGCACAAAATGCAGATGGTAAAGGTGCTGTGTTTTTATTGGATAGTGGGTCGACAGGTGAAACGGCACCAATGGTTCAGATTTTCATGGAAAAGATGAAACAAGAAGGATTTCGTAGTATGCTAAAGAACCAATTTATTAAGCATACCGATGCCTGTGTCGATGATTTTGTCAAAGGTGACGTAAAATCACTTTTTGGTAACCTGAAACAATTATCACATGTGGTACTTGACAATTTTAAACCGATGATTCCTACCAAGTTTCATGAATTATGGAAACATGGTATCGAAACTAACGAGTATTATTTGAAACTCTGTGGTTCTGGTGGTGGCGGTTATATTTTAGGTTTTACTGAAGATATCGAAAAGGCCAAAAAGTCTTTGATTGGTCATAAATTAGAAGTGGTTTACAACTTCTGATTTTCCAAAAAATATTTAGTTTATATCGCTAAAAGCGTAATCAATGTTTAGCAGAAAAAATAGGCTCTTACTGTTAAAGTTATTGAGTCTTTTCTCTGTGGTGCGTGGTTATAATGTCTTGATGATTGCCTTGGCGCAGTACTTGGCGGCGGTTTATATTCTGGCTCCAGAACTGCCCTTGCGAAAAGTAGTTTTCGATTTTAATCTATTTATAATTGTTTTTTCTTCGGCACTGGTGATTGCCAGTGGTTACATCATAAACAATTTTTACGATGCTGAAAAAGACCTGATCAACAAGCCAAGAAAAAGCATGCTAGATCGCTTGGTAAGCCAGCAGTTCAAACTGATAACTTATTTTGTTCTCAATTTCTTGGCAACATTTGCCGCAAGTTACGTGTCTTTTAAAGCGGTACTCTTTTTCTCCGCTTATGTATTTGGTATTTGGTTCTATTCGCATAAGCTTAAAAAGATTGCCTTTATTGGCAATTTTGTTTCGGCAACATTAGCGATTACTCCGTTTTTTGCAGTTTTCGTCTATTACAAGAATTTTGATACCGTGATTTTTGTTCATGCCATATTTCTATTTCTCTTGATTTTAATTCGGGAAATGCTGAAAGATTTAGAAAATATAGCCGGTGACATGGCTCAGAACTATAAGACCATACCAATTTTATACGGTCAGCGGTTTTCAAAGATATGTATTAGCCTACTTTTTTTATTTACCCTAATACCTGCTTTCTTATTGACTGAATACTTTGATGTAGGTTATATGCACTTTTATTTCTTGGTCTGCATTGGTCTTCTTGTACTATTGGTAGTTATGCTGTGGAGGGCAAATACTAAATTACACTATGTAGGTTTGCACAATATTATCAAGTTCATCATTATCGTAGGCGTGTTCAGCATATTGCTAATTGATATAGACCTCGTACTCAATAGAATACTTTAGCTGAAATATTCATTCTTATCGTTATCATTTAGGCTTTAAATATTGGAGTTCAAAGATTAAGGTTACCTTTGCACAAATTTTAGATATGAGCAGATCGGGATCAAATGACGGAAAGAGAGCATCGGGAAGACAAGGCGGAAATTTTCGTAAAAAAAGTTACGCAAGAGGAAACGCTCCTGTAAAAAAACAGCACAATACTGAAAAACAGGGAGACCCTAACCTGATCAGGTTAAATAAATATGTGGCAAATTCAGGAGTTTGTTCTAGAAGAGAGGCCGATATTTTCATTTCTGCCGGAAATGTAACGGTAAACGGAAAGCCCATAACAGAGATGGGCTATAAAGTGAAACTAGCAGATGAGGTCAAGTTTGATGGTCGTCTCTTAAATCCGGCAAAACGGGAGTACGTGCTGCTGAACAAACCAAAAGATTTTACGACATCTACGAGAAACGAGCACGGAAGACGCACAGCTGTGGGCTTAATTTCAAAAGCTACTAAAACCGAATTGAAACCAATTGGTAAAATGGGTAAAGACAATACGGGCTTACTCTTGTTTACCAATGACGGGGAAATGAGCAAACGTCTGAACAGCCCTAAGAACGGACTTCGAAAAATTTTTCATATCGAGTTGAGCAAACCGCTTAGAAGTGCCGATCTTAAGAAAATAAAAGATGGTTTATTGGTTGATGAAAAGGTTGTTAAGGTGCAAGACGTAAGTTTTATTGAAAACTCACCGAAGACCCAAGTGGGTATGGAAATCTTTAGTAGTAGAAGCAACATCGTACAACGAATTTTTGAAACCTTGGGTTACGAGATAATTAAATTGGATAGGGCCGTTTACGCTGGCCTCACCAAAAAAGATTTGCCTCGTGGTCACTGGCGTTATCTTACAGAACAAGAGGTTGCTAATCTTAAAATGATCAATTAAGACTGTGGGCTCTTAATTTTAGGCCTTTATTTAATCAATTTTATAGCCATCGCCAAATCTATAGTTAAGAATGAGCCCATGGGTATTGCCAAGGGGAGAATCATTTGTAGCTAGGTTATAGTTATAGATAAAGCGTAAGTTTTTCAGAAAATAGATGCCAGCGAGTAAGTTGATTGACGAATTGGTGCGGTACCCGGTACCAAGCTCGAAGTTACTAAAGCTAACAGCAAGGTTAATATCTGCTTGAAAAGGGGCTCCATTTTCATATTTCAAAAGTATATTGGGCTTTATCATCAGTTCTTCAAACTGGTTTGAAAAAAAGCGATATCCCAGATATCCGTAATACGGTACATTAATATCTACGTTTTCATCTGAAGATAGCATATCGCCAATTACGTTTGGAGTGGAAAGGCCTACATATACATTCGTTAGATTCAAGAGAAAACCAATACCTACAGTTGGTATGGTTGCATTAATGTTCATAGCGAAATTAGGGTCGTTCATGATACCTAGTTCCAATAAATTTTCTTGATATTGCTGCACACCGGGTGATATCGAGAACGATACCGAGTTTGGAGTATATATTTGCCAATATGGTCTATTACTTTTAGTGTCAAAGAATATTTTGTACGAATAGGTCGCAAATGCACTCGTAGAGGTGGTAACTCCAATTTTATCACGTACTATTCCAGCTCCAAGCCCTAACTTTCCTCTGTTTAAGGGAGTGTGAAAACTTAAGGCGAAATTTCTTGGGCTACCTTCGATCTGATTGAAAAAACCTGAATTATTGATACCTATCTCTGCACTAGGCGCTAGGCCGGCAAATGCAGAGTTTATTAAATATGGGTTATAATTATACTCGGAAAAAGTAGGAGTCTGTTGTGCTCTACCATTAATTACAGCCACAAATATGAAAAGTGATGTAAGAGCGATATTGTTAAATAATTTCCGCATGCCGTCTTATCGCTTTAATACAAGGTAACCTTGTGTTTTACTTAATATGGTTGCACCTTCAATTTGAATATTGAAGAAGTACGTGCCGCTCGGTAATTGGTCGGCACCTAATTTAGTTCGCATATTTGCTATGCCCGAAAACACATTGGATACATTGTTATAGTTTTCAACTTGAAAGACCATATCGCCCCATCGGTTATAAATGGTTACTGTATTATTGGGGTAGTATTCTATATTCTCAATATGCCAATAGTCGTTTGTACCATCACCATTGGGTGAGATTCCATACTTGGTTTCGTATTCGGCAACTGGCTCTTCCGGTTCTTCCGTTTCAACCATAGTTGTAAAGGTCTGTTCTTCACAACCGGTAATATTTCCTGATGAATCGTAGGGAGTTATATTTAAATAAATTAAGGTTCCATGAGGTAGTTCTGTAGGTAGATTATAAGAAGTTAACATTCCGACATCTTCATAATCTAGAATTTCATTGCCTCCTGAAGTAGTTCCAACCGTTAGATAATAACCGACCGCCCCATTTACTTCATTCCAATCTATATTGGTGTCTATGGGGATATTAGTGCCTTCATTTATCGGTGATATCAAAGTTGCACAGTTAGGTGAAACTTGAATAGACTGAATAGTAAAACTTTCAGGAGCACAAGGCCCTGTAGCATCGCCAGCACCGTTGTATGGTATTAGAGTTACCGTGACTACATCATCATTTTGAAAAGGTGTAGCAAAGCTATGCGATAGTTTATTACCGATATCGGTTAGTGCCATATCGTTATTTCCACTCGTGGTAGAAATAGCCAATTTGTAACCTGTCGCATTTGCAGCGCTGTTCCAAGTAATACTTGAAATGTCCGTAGCTATAATGGTATCGTTGTTTGCCGGACTAGCTAAACTTGTACACAATGGCGGTTGAGGTACAGCACTTTCGATAGTAAAACTCTCCGAAGAACAAGGTCCGGTTGCGTCACCAGCTCCGTTATACGGAATTAGGGTAACGGTAACTACATCATCATTTTGAAAAGGCGCAGCAAAGGTATGTGTGAGCATATTACCGATATCTGTAAGTGCCATATCGTTGTTACCACTGGTGGATGAAATAGCCAATTTGTATCCTGTTGCATTTGCAGCGCTGTTCCAAGTGATGTTTGAAATGTCTGTTGGGACATTGGCGTCGTTATTAGCCGGACTAGCCAGACTTGTACAGAGTGGTGGTTGAGGTGCAGCACTTGCGATGGTAAAACTTTGGGTCGTGCAACCAGCTGCATTACCTTGGTCATTAAAAGGTATAATTGTTACGGAAACAGTTTCTTCATTTGCGAAATCACCGGCAAGAGTAACCATTGTCGTGGCAACATCTTGATCGGTGATATTGTTTACGGTACTTATACTACCATTTATGGAAACTTTATACCCAGTTGCCGCATAAACTGAATTCCAAGAAATACTACCTTTATCAACGGCAACATTTGTTGCACCGGCTAACGGACTTACCAAATCGGTGCAACTGTTCGGAACTGACGGCTCGGCAGAACCTACCGTGAAACTTTCCGAAGTACAAGGACCTATTGCATCTCCAACGCTGTTTTTCGGAACAATTGTTACGGTCACTACATCATCTTCAACAAAATCGGATGAAAATGAATAAGTGAGTATATTGCCTACATCGGTTAGCGCCATATCATTGTTTCCGCTAGTACTTGAAATACTGACTTGGTAGGTGTCGGCACCATTGGCCGGATTCCATGATATACTCGGAATATCTGTCGGAATACCGGTGGCACCATCACTAGGTGTGTTTAGCAAGGTGCAATCGGGCGCTACAGAAGATGCATTTGTATTAAAAGATTCTTCGGTACATCCGGCAAAATCACCATCATCAAAATACGGTGTAATGGTGACAAAAATCTCTTGATTAGGGGGTAGGTCAGTTGCAAAATTATATACCGTTACCTCTCCTACATCTTCGTTATTGACTATATCTGTAGCTCCACTTGATGTGCCCACGCTAATTTTATACCCGCAGGCTCCCAGATTTTCGTTCCATTCAATTCCAGTGCTAATAGGTACGTTAGATGCACCGTTTACAGGGTTGGCAAGAGTAACACATGCTTTTGTAGCGTTTACAGCTAAAGTAATATCGTTTCTGACCAAAAGTAGGTTTTTGCCATTTGTTCCGGGAGGACTGCTGTTTTCAAAAGGCACTAAATCACTTGTAATTTCTGAATGATAAACGCCGTCGTCACAAGTGTTTAAATCGGTAATCGTGTATTCTGGTGAATCGGTTGCATCTGGAATCGGAACACCATCTTTAAACCATTGATAATGATTTTCTGCGCCTCGTACATTCGTAGTCAATGTAATACTCTCTCCGGCATTAGGCGTCGGGTTTTCGACTGCATTGACCTTGGCTTGAGGGGCATATTCATATTGTCTCATAACTGGAATATTGAAGCTACCCAGTGTGGTCAACATTTCAACTAAATTTTGATGTTCACCTTCTATATCACCAAACTCAAAATAATTATTGTCAATGGTAAGTTCAAAATATCTTGTCCAAACGTTATTGTCAGATCCGAGATGCATAAGTTCAGTAAAGTCAGGAATGTTGCCCGTTAAAAGGTTATGGCTTACTTCTAGTTTGCCAGAACGAATTCCGTCATCACCAGCACGGATTGTATAAAATTGATCTAAAATAGCTGTACCAGGAAAAAGATTATAATTCAAAATAATTGTACTGAGGTCAAGGTTTTGGGTAAGGTCTAAAGACTCTATTTGATTTCTTTCAGCATTCAAACTTCTCAAATCTACGTTTTGAGTTAAATCTAGGCCAGTTGTAGTGAAAAGGTTATTGTCTATACTAAGGTTGTTAATTTTAATATTTGGGGTAATATCAAGCGTAGGAATTTGGTTTGTTCCCAAATTCAGGTTCTTGAGTTCTATATTCGCGGCTAGATCTATTGTCGGAAGTTCGTTTGTGTTCAAATTGAGATTTTCTAGTGCCACATTTTGTGACAAGTCTAAGGTTGTAATTTTGTTTTTAGATGCATTGAGGTCTTCAAGTAGAACATTCTGACTTAAATCGATTGTAGGCAGTTCATTAGTGTTGATATTGACATTTTCTAACAGTGTATTCTGGGTAATATCTAAATTAACCATTTTGTTATTCGATAGATTTAAAGATGTTAAAAGTGGGTTGGAGTTTAAATCTACTTCAAAAGGGGTGTTCAAATAATTCCCAGTTACTTCTAGCATTTCTAAATTACTGGCATTGGCGAATGAAAATACTGCAGGTAATTTATGGTTCAGAATTCTAATATAATTCAGTTTTGGACTGTTCGGTAGCTCAAGAGTCTCAACATAAGAGTTTTGAAGACGAATTGTTTCAAGGTTAATGAAACCATCTAATGGAACGTTTGATAAACTTCTATTTAGAGTGGTTAAACTTTTTAGAACAGTTTTTTCGGTAGGCAAAATTACGGTTGCACCAATATTTGTTTGGCCTAAGGTTAAGTTTTCTAAACCATTTTGGTTTGTAAGATCAATAGGATCTACGTTTCTGGCACTGATGTTTAAATCTCTTAAATTTCCTGATTGGGGCAACCTCAACTCCGTAATATTACCATTGGCATACTCAACAAATTCTTCCAACAGCAGATTGTTCTCTAAATTTATTGAAGTGATAGGACCGAAGGTGCCACTACCCGTAGATCGCATATGTAATATTCTTAGATTAAGATTGTTTGAAAAATCAAGTGATGCTAAGACATCGTTATCGTCAAAAACTAATTCTTCTAGGTCGGTCAGGGTAGATAATGGTAGAGTTGCGAATTTGTTAGTGCCTAAATTCAAAGAGACAATATTCACAAAGGCTTGTAACCCCGTAAAATCGGTAATATCGTTTCTGGTTACATTTAAAACCGTTACCGCCTGTGCATCTGCATTTAGAATATTTCCATTGACCCCGTTAGTGTCGATACCTTGATCAACAAGAAATTGCTCAAAATTCGCATCAGGTATTGGTGTCGTTTGGGCTACTAAAGAAATTCCGAAAAGGAAAAAGACAAGATAAATCAGGCTCTTGATCATGATTGTATGTTTAAAGGGAAATACGAAATAAGACAACATTCTTAAAAAGATTATATCAGAAGAATACTATCTTTCATTCACTATTAAGTCGGCCAAAACTTTTTCAATTTCGGTTTCGCTTTGACCCTCATCTACACCTAAGTGGTAAGCATAGCGGATAATATCTTTTTCAATGGGTAGAAAATCATTGTCAGTACTAATTTGTGAGCACAAAAAACTGTTTTCTTCTTCACATTTATTAGAGTGGCCAAAGCCCAAGGCATGACCTAGTTCGTGCTTTAAAAGAACAGCTGCTGGGTTAGATATCCAGATTCTAGAATTGTTAAGCTCACTTGATAACGAAGGTGTTATGGCATAGCCACTATACCCGCCACCCTCAACAATATCGTACATGTCTGGCCAAACACCTTCCAATTCGGCTTCGGTACCGTAAAAGAGCGAGGTATTGGCTTGACCTTCGTTTTCTACTGTAACAATATTGAAACTATCGTTGAAAATAGTATTGTACTCTTGTAGTACTTCGTCTACGGTTGTAGAAAACTCATTAGAAATAGTGCCGTCTAAGTGAATCTTCATAGAAGATTTCCATTTTTGATTATGCTCAACTTGGGTGTTGGCATCTCCCTTCCAATACACTAAATGTTGAAAATAGGTAATAAGCTTTTCTTCATCATCAGTTAATAGCGTAGTTTCGTCAATGTCTTCTATAATTAGATTGTAGTCTTCCTCAGTTATCGTTTCCCCATCAAAAGCAGCAATGGTAAACTCTAAATTATTAATGGTTTCATAATCTAAATGAAGGTTCGGCCCAACTTGAAGTTCGCCGGTCGTTTCATCGATTATAATATCAGTATCAGATACTATGGAATAGGTGATTTCGTCACCATCTTCATCATTGGCCTCTATAAAACCAATAAAGGTCTGTGGAGCTGAATGCTCGTTTATCAAATAAGTTTTTAGAGTTAATACCGGGGCTTTGTTCGATGAGTTTTCTGTTGACTGTTCTTCTTGCCCATCTTCATCCTGCATCTCCTCTTCTTCATTTTCGTCGTTCGTGGGTTCAGAAGGAGTTTCGGTAAACGTATCCTTTTTTAGAATTTCTTCGGCGTCTTTACTACAGCTTGCAATTAGTAAAATTAGGGCGGGAACAATAAGTTTTTTCATGCGTAAGAAAGATTGGGATGCTAATATTTAGGTTGAAAATACTATAGTACCAAATGTAAGCGAGTACCCTTCTTTCTTGAAATTTATGTTGTAAAGTGATTGATAATCATGGTGTGACCAATAAAAAATGAAGACAAATGTTAAAAAAAAAGAAACGTTTGTCTTAAATATGTATCCTCTTGACGAAAATTTTAAACATCAATTTCTACGCACACCGGAAAATGGTCAGAAGCCTTTTTAAGGGCATCTTTGAGGTCTTGGCCTAAATCGGATTTGTGAGGCTCTGAATAGGGGTTCAGTACCGCACTTTTTTCTATTTTAATATCTTGACTGACCAAAATATGATCGATTAGTACAGTGAACCAGTTGTTGGTAATAGTGTCGGTAAATGAACTGGAACTCGGTGACCAACCAAACTTGCCCAACTTGGGCCTTCCCAAGGCGCTTTTAAGTACTAAATCAGGTTCATAAACACTGCCCAATAATATTTCGATTGCACTTTTGCCAAAACGATTCTCATAAAAATCGCTACCCATACCATCATTGATGTCTCCGGTAACAATTACTTTATCGCCCTCACTGATCCATTTATCGACCCGTTCTCGCATATGTATGCACTCGGCATATAGTTTTCGACGGTTTAGGTTCGAAAGATGCTCGTAACGAGCATAATCTACATGGTCAAAAATACCTTTAGATTTGGCATGGGCGATAATCATTTTAAAAAGCTTCTTTTGATTCGCCTTACTTTTGATCGTAAGTTCTACGGGAGGTCTAAAGTGTTTATATTGCTCTTTTATACTTTGTTCGAGCGTATCGGCCAAAAAGGGCTCGTTAAAACTGTTTTTGCCTTCAGGGGTGTGTTCTACGATCAGCTTATCAGCATCATAAATAGCGCAAAGTTCTTGTTGTCCGCTAGAGGTAAAGCCCTGAATCACCTTATAATTTCGAGAAGTTAGGCCAAAGACGGTCATCCAGGCTTCTAATTGGGCCTTGGCGGTTTTAGTGCCATTGGCCAAAGTATCGGGGCCTTCGACCACAGCGATAATATCGGCATCTAAATGTGCCAGAATAGATATCAATCGTTGACTTTTAACGGTAATGCGCTCTTGTTCGTTCCAATCTGATTCCGGTTTATCCAATGGAGGTGGAACGTTTATAGGAAGACCGTTCACGAATAGATATTTCATCCATTGCATGTTGTACTCGGCGACTTTCAGTTTCATAACAAGTAGATTTAATGGAGTCTGTTAATCTCTAAATTTTATTTTCTGGGGAGGAAAAGAATAGTGAACTATTGTTGTGAAAAACTAAATGTAGGAAATATTTTGAAGAGCCAGTTTAAAGCATTGTAAAATCTGAGTTTATAAATACATGAAAATAACTGCGATTGAGTTTAGTGCACTTCTTCGAACAATAGCCAAGATTCCGGATCAAGAATAATATCGTCCGGTTCATAATCAAGTTGTATAGTGTGGATTTTTTGGGCGGAAGTAATTTCTGTTTTATAGATAGTTGTCTTACCATCCTTTATCACTCCAATTTCTATCGGAAATTGAAATACATGGTGTTCTTGAAGTTGCTTGAGGTTGATTTGTAATTTACCCCCTTTGTAATTCGAGTCCCACTTAATTTCAGGGTGCCCTTTTACAAATAGCCATTGCTGAAAGAATGTTGTTAAGTCCTCACCGGATGTCTCTTCCATTATGTTTTGAATATCGGCTGACATTGCATTCGAGTTTCGAAAAGCCTTGTAATAGGCCTTAATACCTTTCCTAAAAATCTCATCACCCAACTTATGGCGCAGCATATTCAATACCCAACCTCCTTTTTGGTAGGTGTTTATACTTAAAACCTTCATTGGGTCAGTAATGGAAGGGTCTACAATGGGTGATGGGTTCTTTTGATAATAGTCGATAATCTGCTTGCGGTCCAATTCTAACTCTTCCTTTCTTTTTTCATTGCCGTAAACACTTTCTTGATATAAAATAGCGAAGTAGGTGGCGAAACCTTCACTGAGCCAAACATGGTTCCAGTCGTTTTCACTGGCAGAATTACCAAACCATTGGTGGGCTATTTCGTGGGCAATGAGTCCTTCCACTTCGTTTTTTCCGGTAACGGAATTTTCAAAATAGGCAATGGTACCCGCATTTTCCAGACCACCCCATTGGGTCTTGGCCTGCATGTTGGCCAGCTTTGCATACGAATACGGACCAATGTTATCAATGAAATATTTCAATACTTTGGTAGCTACACCATAATCGGAAAAACCATCAAGTCTATTTTCAGGGTAGACCCAGGCCGAAACGGGAATGTCATAAACCTCGTCCAGAAGGGTACTGGCAAATTTTGTAACGCCAATGGTTACGACCTTCATGGCAACAGGGGCTGGTTCTTTGTAGGTAGTCAATTTTAATCCGTTACCCAGATTGCTTTCCTCGATTTTTTCTCCGGTAGCTACAACATCGTAATGGTCGGGAGCAGTAATCCTAAACTCAATAGTAGCTTTGTCCGATGGATGGTCAACTGACGGAAGCCAGTGTCGTGCCAAATTGGGCCAGTTGTCACCAAAGAAAGAACGTTGCCCAAATTTAGTGGTATCAATGACAAGTCCCCTTTTTGGAATACCTTCGTAAATTACTTTATACGTTCTTGTTTTTTCTTCGGAGGAAGTAGGAACGATGTTGATCTTGTTCTGCTCAAAAGAATAATTCGCAATCTTATCGCCTTCAAAAATTTGGGTTACCTGCATACCGTATGTATCCGATTTCGCCACCAAATCCAACGCAAAAGGATTCACTTCATTTTTGAAATCAACAGTAATTTCAGCCTCACCTTTAATTTGGTTCGATTCGTCATTTAGAGTGAGCCCGAATATATAGCCCTGAACATCGGCAGAAGTGTTTCTTTGATAGGTGTCTTGTGCCTGTAGATTAAGCGTAGACCAAAATAGTAATACAAATAAGGAAGGGGCGGGAAACTGTTTTGGTCTACTCATAAATGCTATTCGATTGTTGCTAAAATATTAAATCTTGTCCATCTTCCCTTTAATCTCCTTCAAACATAAATTACCTAAACTACCTTCGTGCGTGTGGTGAATATCTCGCTTTGGTGTAAAGGTGCCTTCTTGAATTTCTTGCCCCATTTTTTTATAGGCATCTCTAAAAGGCAGTCCACTCTGTACCAATTCGTTTAACGTATCGACGCTAAAGAGATAGTCGTATTTTGGGTCTTCCAGAATGCCTTTGTTTACTTGCATTTCCTTAAGACTAAAGGTTAGAATTTCAATACACGCCTTCATATCCTGAATGGCGGGAACAATGATTTCTTTCGCCAATTGCAAATCACGGTGGTAACCACTTGGTAAGTTATTGATAACCAAAGTCAACTGATTGGGAATACTCTGAAGCTTGTTGCATTTACCACGTACCAATTCAAAAACATCAGGGTTTTTCTTGTGCGGCATAATACTACTACCGGTTGTCAACTCATCTGGAAAAGACAAGAAGTTGAAATTTTGACTCATGTACAAACAGATGTCCATAGCCAGTTTTGATAGGGTAGCGGCAATGTTCGCCATACCAAAAGCAGTTGCTTTTTCCACTTTTCCACGGCCCATTTGAGCGGCAACAACGTTATATTTTAAAGTCTCAAAACCCATTTCTTTAGTCGTAAAACTACGGTCTATAGGAAAGGAGCTTCCGTACCCTGCAGCACTTCCCAACGGATTTTGGTCTGCTACCTTATAAGCGGCATCAACAAAATACAAATCATCAATAAGACTTTCTGCATAAGCAGACAGCCACAAGCCGAAAGAAGATGGCATTGCAATTTGCAAGTGCGTATACCCAGGAAGCAAAACGTCTTTGTGCTTTTCAGCAAGTTCCAAAAGCAAATCAAACAGTTCCTTGGTGCCTGATTTTATTTCTGAGAGTTCGTTTTTCAAATATAGGTGCATGGCCACCAAAACTTGATCGTTTCTAGACCGTGCAGTGTGTATTTTTTTTCCGGTGTCGCCAAGTTTTTCAGTGAGTACATACTCGATTTTCGAATGCATGTCCTCAAAAGAATCCTCAATTACGAACTCGCCGTTTTCAATGGTTTCGGCAATGGCATCCAATTCTTTTACCAGAGCTAAGGTTTCTTCCTCGGTCAACAGACCTATTTTACCCAGCATTTTGGCATGTGCTTGCGAAGCGATGACGTCGTATTTTGCCAATTGTAAATCAAGTTCACGGTCGTTTCCAACAGTGAAATGGTCTATTTTTTTATCGGTGCTAAAGCCTTTGTCCCAGAGTTTCATATGTAATCAGTTATCAATTATCAATAAGCAGTGAACAGTGCCTATTGCTAATTGGTTATTGTTAATTGTTGTTTGAAAGAAATCCTTTCAATAATTTAATGTACAAATCGATTCCTTCTTCTATTTCTTTGACGTAGATGTATTCATCAGCGGAGTGTGATCGTGTGCTGTCGCCAGGTCCTAATTTGAGCGATTGGCAAGTTAAGGCAGCTTGGTCGGAAAGAGTAGGGGAACCATAGGTTTTTCGTCCCAAAGCAATTCCTGATTGTATCAATGGATGGTTTTTATCAATGGCCGAAGAGTTGAGCCTCAATGAGCGTTCTTTTACCTCACAAGGTGCATCTTTCTTTAAAATTTCCGCTATTTCGGCATTAGTATATTTATCGTTTACCCGAACATCAATGACCAAATCAACCTGTGCGGGCACTACGTTGTGCTGAGAACCCCCGCTTATCTGGGTGACGGTCAATTTTACTGGACCTAATGCCTCGGAAACCCTATCGAATTTATAGTTCTTGAACCATTGTAAAACATCAATGGTATTGTAAATGGAGTTGTTATCGTTAGGATGTGCGGCATGTGAAGGTGTTCCTTTTATAATTGCATCAAAAACAACCAATCCTTTTTCGGCTATGGCCAAATCCAAAAGCGTAGGTTCACCGACAATCGCCACGTCTATTTTTGAGAGTTTCGGTAGAAGCCCACGTAAACTGTTCGGGCCTGAACTTTCTTCTTCCATAGAAGCTACCATCAAAATATTATGGTTGAGGTCTTCTTCTGCAAAATAGTGTGTGAAGGTCGCGATAAGCGAAACCAATGCACCTCCGGCATCATTGCTGCCTAGACCGTATAATTTTCCGTCTTCAATATGTGGGTTAAAAGGGTCTCTCGTATAGGCCGAATTTGGTTTAACCGTATCGTGATGGGAGTTTAAAAGCAGTGTAGGTTTGCTTTCATCAAAATGCTTGTTTACCGCCCAAACATTGTTCAAATGCCTTTCAAAAGGAATGTCAAAAGACTTGAACCAATTTTCAATGGCATCGGCAGTTTTATCTTCTTCAGATGAAAACGATTGAATCGAAATCAGTTCTTTTAATAAATCTATCGCTTTTTGCGTTAATGCTGCTTGTTCCATTTTTTATAGCGTAAGTGTCGTGAATAATGTCGATTTAGGGTCTAACATGCTAGTGTCGCCAATACGCACTTGATGTACATCTTGTCTTAAGGCATGAAAGCAATTTTCCATTTTTGGGAGCATACCATCGGCAATTACTTTCTGTGCCAATAATTCTTGATATGATGCGCTGTCAATTTGTTTTACTACGGATTCATTATCGTTTACATCCCTCAAAACACCCTTCTTTTCAAAACAATAGTAAAGTGTCGTTTCGTAGTTCTGGCTCATGCCAATAGCCAATTCGGAAGCTATGGTATCTGCATTGGTATTCAATAATTGTCCGTTTCCATCATGTGTCATCGCACAAAAAACAGGGGTTAGCCCTGCTTCTAAAAGTTTTGTAATCATGTCGGCGCTCACGCCATCAACATCTCCGGCAAAGCCATAATCAATTTCTTTTACAGGGCGTTTGTGTGCCTGAATGGTGTCGCCATCTGCACCGCTGAGCCCAATAGAATTACAGTCTAGCGATTGTAGCTCCGCTACTATGTTTTTATTTACGAGCCCGCCATAAACCATGGTGATCAGTTCAAGGCTTTTTTCATCGGTGATACGACGTCCGCCGATAAGTTTGGATTCGATTCCCAATTTTTTTCCGAGCTGTGTGGCGAGCTTACCGCCACCGTGAACCAATATTTTTGGTCCCTCCAATTCGGAAAAAGACTGCAAGAACTTCGAAAGGTCTACTTTATTTTCGATGACGTTTCCGCCTATTTTAATTATAGATAGATGTCGTTTCATGTTATGCATTTAAAATTCCTCCATCAATGGTCATTGCTGTTCCCGTAATCCATGATGCTTCTTCAGAAACAAGAAACAGTGCCAGGTTTGCAATATCTTTAGGTTGTCCCAGCCTCTTTAACAAAGTTGATTTTTCAGCATCGGCCACGGCTTCCTCAGGATTATCAAAGGCTTTGGCCGATTTCCATAGAAGAGGAGTATCAACCGGTCCAGGGCAAATGGCATTCACCCGAATTTCAGGGGCATATTCTACGGCCATCTGTTTCATCAATGCTACCGCCCCTGCTTTTGAGGCGCAATAGGCCGGGTGATTCGGAAAACTTTTGAAAGCTGCAATCGAAGAATTGATTAAAATAGTACCACTCTGTTTTTTCAGGTGTGGAATGGCAAATTTAGCGAGTAAGTAGATGCTGCTTAAATTGGTTGAAATAGTTTGGTTCCATAAAGATTCTGAAAGGTCGACCACGTTCCCCAATCCTAGAATTCCCGCATTTAATGATAAAATATCAACAGCTCCGAAATTTTCTAACGCGGCATCGACCAAAGACTCGTTATATGAAGCTTCACCTACATCGCCAACAATAAAAATCGATCCTGAAAGCTGGTCTGATAATTTTTCGCCCCTTTCTTGGTCTCTCCCCGATAATATCAATTTTGCACCTTCGGCGGCGAACGACTGAGCAATGGCCTTGCCCATGCCGCTGGTCGCACCGGTAACGATACATACTTTGTTCTCTAGTTTTTTGATATTCAGGTAGATTTAATTGTTCTCCAAGATTTTCTTTAATACAATTTGTGCGCTGTAGGTTCTGTTATTGGCCTGTTCTATGACCAAACTCTGATCGCTATCTAGAACCGCATCTTCGACCACCATGTTTCTTCTTACAGGCAGGCAGTGCATAAACTTGGCGTCACCTACTTTTTCTTTGGTCATTGTCCAGTCTGGGTCTTGATTAGATGCCTTTCCATAGTCCTTATAGCTGCTCCAGTTCTTTACATAAATAAAATCAGCATCGGCGCAAGCTTTCTTTTGATCGTATTCGATAGTGGTCTTCTGTGTAATTCTAGGGTCAAGTTCGTAACCTTCGGGGTGGGTAATCACAAATTCGGCATTTTGAAGCTGCATCATTTCAATGAATGAATTGGCAACGGCATGGGGTAATGCTTTTGGGTGCGGTGCCCAAGACAATACCACCTTCGGTCTCTTCTTGATATTTTGTTCGGCTAAAGTAATGGCATCGGCTAGCGCTTGAAGCGGGTGACCCACTGAGCTTTCCATATTTACTATCGGTACGCTGGCGTATTTTTTAAATCCGTTTAGAACTTTTTCAGATTCATCTTCTTCTCTGTCCTGTAATCCGGCAAAGGCGCGAATCGCGATAATATCGCAGTATTGTGAAACTACTTGTGCCGCTTCTTTTATATGTTCAGAAGTGCCTTGATCCATTACGGTTCCATCTGAGTATTCTAAAGCCCACCCTTCGCTACCGAAGTTCATAACAATCACATCTAAACCAAGGTTCATAGCTGCCTTTTGAGTGCTCAATCGAGTTCTTAAACTATTGTTGAAAAACAACAGGCCGATTGTTTTATTTTTGCCCAAGGCTTTAAACTCAGTGGGATTACTTTTAAGGTTTCGAGCCTCAGAGACCCAATCGGTCAATGAATCGATGTCTTTTATAGAGAGGTAATGTTTCATATTTTAATTTTTGTGTAATCGGCACTTCCTTGTAGCGCGCTCGTAATGAAGTTTTCTTTTAAACCGTTAACTATCCAAGTTTCAATACCGGCTTTTTTGGCGATGGTAGCAGCTTCTACTTTTGAGAGCATACCACCCGTTCCGTGAGAAGATTTTGAACCACTGATTTCTTTTTTGATTCCTTCTAAACCGGAAACCTCGGTGATGGTTTCGGGTATGCCATTTTCTAAAGATTGTTTGGTGTAAATGCCGTCTGTATTTGTGGCAATAAGCAAAAGGTCTACCTTTAAAAGCGCAGCCGTAAGCGCTGCAAGTTTGTCGTTGTCGCCGAATTGAATTTCATCGGCAGCCACAGTATCGTTTTCATTGATGATGGGAATAAAGTTATTGGCCACCAAAATATCAATGGTATTCTTTATGTTGGCTTTTGATTTTTTGTTCTCAAAGTCGGAATAGGAGAGTAGGCATTGGGCGGTAAAAAGGCCCAGTTCTCGAAAGCTTTCTTGAAACATTCGCATTAAATGGGGCTGTCCGATAGCAGCTAGGGCCTGCTTTACCACAATTTCTTGCCCGTTGTGCTCTAACTTTACGAACTGCTTTGCTGCGGCAATTGCGCCTGAACTAACCAATATAAACTCATAGTCATCTTTCAAAAGGGAAATTTGCCTTCCGATATCTTCCAATTTACCCCTAGAAATCTGATCGGTTTCTTTTGTTAGGGTGTTCGACCCTATTTTTAAAAGGATTCTCTTTCTACTCATTCCTATTTAATTTTACTCCTTTCGTTTGGCATAAAACAGGTTTATGACAACTCTCTTTTAATCGCATCGAAGAGTTGGTCGAAATGACCTTTCATGATATTCAGCGCAGGCAATATTCTGAGTACATGTTTATCTTTGGCACCCCCTGTGAAAATATGTTGATTGTGGATGAGCCTTTTGCGCAAATCGGCAACTTCGAAATCGAACTCGAGGCCGAGCATCAACCCTCTTCCTTTTACTCTTTTAACTTGTGGAATTTCAGCTGCTTTCTCCCGAAAGTACTTCTCCAATTGAGAAGTGTTGGTGATGAGATTATCCTTTTCTATGACTTCTAAAACAGCCAATGTCGCTGCACAGGCCAAATGATTGCCGCCAAATGTAGTGCCCAAAAGACCGTAAGATGCCTTAAGGCTTTCATGGATCAATACTCCCCCAACAGGAAAACCATTGCCCATACCCTTGGCGACCGAAATAATATCCGGTTGTATGTCATGATGTTGAAATGCGAAAAATTTACCGCTTCTACCAAAACCGCATTGTACCTCGTCAGCAATAATGAGAACATCGTTTACTTTGCATAAAGAAGCCATGGCCTTATAAAATTCGGTAGTAGGTTCATCGAGTCCGCCAACACCCTGAATAGCTTCAAGAATTACCGCACAGACGTCTCCTTTTTCAAGTTCGTTTTGTAAAGCCCCCAAATCGTTAAAAGGCAAAAAAGTTACCTTCTGCTGCTGGTTGATGGGCGCATTTATTTTTGGATTATCGGTGGCGGCAACTGCAGCCGAAGTTCGACCATGAAAACTATTGGTGAAGGCGATTACCTTAGATTTTCCAGTGTGAAAGGAAGCAAGTTTTAATGCATTTTCATTGGCTTCGGCACCTGAATTACATAAAAATAGATTGTAATCTTCACAGCCTGAAAGCTGCCCGAGTTTGCTGGCCAGCTCTACTTGTAGCGGATTCTTGACCGAATTACTATAAAAACCAATTTTATCTAGTTGGTTTTTCAGACGCTGCACATAATGTGGATGCGAGTGGCCGATAGAAATAACGGCGTGCCCCCCATAAAAGTCAAGGTAGGTTTCTCCATTTTCATCGGTCACTACGATACCTTCGGCCGATACGGGAGTTACATCATAAAGTGGGTATACATCAAATAATTCCATAATATGCGTTGCTGATTAGAGCTGGTTTTCTTTTATTTTACTGATTTTCTCGAAGGAAGCCACAATACCTTGAATCAATGAGGAGCTTAACCCTTGGTGCTCCATCTCATTGAGTCCCTGAATGGTACAGCCCTTCGGAGTGGTAACCTTGTCGATTTCGGCTTCCGGATGGCTGCCCGATTCAATGAGCAGGCCTGCTGCACCATGGCAGGTGTGCATGGCCAATTCTTGTGCTTCTTTAGCGTCAAAGCCCAATTGAATGGCACCCTGTGTTGTGGCACGGATCAAACGCATCCAGAATGCAATGCCACTGGCACAAATTACGGTTGCTGCCTGCATTTGTGACTCGGGAATTTCCATCGAATGCCCCATTCTATTAAAAATGGCCTTGGCCAGTTGTACCTTCTTTTTACCTTTTTGATTGCTACAGATACAGGTCATCGATTGACCTACGGAGATTGCCGTATTGGGCATGCTTCGTATGATATGGTGGTCACTGCCTAAAATGGCTTCCATTTTCTCGATGGTAAAACCGGTTATAGTCGATATGATGACATGGTTTTCCGAAAGCAAATCTTTAAAATCGAGTAAAATAGCCTCTAGCTGACTGGGTTGAACGGCCAAAATTAGAATATCTGAATTTTTAACCGCCTCGCGGTTATCATCACTGACAGTCACATTTCCGTATTTTTCAAAATCTTTGATTTCAGCAGTATTACGCTTGGTCAAAAACATAGTGGTGGCCCCGTTCGAATTCAAAATTCCCTTGGCAATGGCAAGCCCCAAGTTACCGGCTCCAATAATGGCTATTTTCATGGTCATTTATATATTAGTTCTACCAATTCAAAACTTTTATTTCTAAAAAACTCCTGCTTTCAAGGCTAGCCCAGCTTTTTCATCAAAACCGAACATCAGATTCATATTCTGTACGGCTTGGCCAGACGCACCTTTTAAGAGGTTGTCAATAGCAGAGGTAACCAACAAGGTATCGTTGTGTTTATGTAAATGTACATGGCACTGATTCGTATTTACCACCTGTTTCAGGTGAATCGGCTCATCCGCTATTTGCGTAAACAGGGCATCTTTATAAAAATCTTTGAAAAGCTCCACGGCTTCAGAAATCGTGCCCCCGAATTTGGTGTATGCGGTGGCAAGAATACCTCTTGTAAAGTTACCTCTATTCGGTAGAAACATTAACTCACCGGTTTCGGCTTGGAGCGAATTTAAACATTCATTGATTTCTCCTAAGTGCTGATGTGTAAAGGGTTTGTACCAACTTACGTTATTGTTTCGCCAGCTAAAATGGGATGTTGCCGACGGACTCACACCTGCTCCGGTACTTCCAGTAACCGCATTAATATGTACGTCTTTGCCCAAAAGGTTTGCCTTTGCCAAGGGCAAAAGACCTAATTGTATGGCCGTTGCAAAACAACCCGGATTGGCAATATGGTGGGCTTGTTGAATCTCTTCTTTTTTAAGTTCCGGTAGCCCGTAGATAAATTGTTTTCCCTCGAAGACAGCATCTTTTTTGAGCCTAAAATCATTGCTAAGGTCAATGATTTTAGTGCTTTCGGAAAATTCGTTCTCTTGCAAGAATTTGGAAGAGTTGCCATGCCCCAAACATAGAAACACCACATCTACATCAGGGTTTACGGCGCCCGTAAATTGTATGTCGGTGGTACCCAACAGATCAGGGTGCGCGGTCGTAATCTTTTTACCGGCCCGTGTGGTGCTAAAAACAAAGTCTATTTCAGCATTTGGGTGGTTCAAAAGAATTCGAATCAGTTCGCCACCCGTATACCCCGAACCTCCTATGATACCTGTTTTAATCATCGCTTGGGTTTACGTGGTTGTATATTTTTCCTGAATTGGAAAGTATTTTGATGAATCCTTTGGCATCATCGGCAGACCATCCTTTGTTTACTTCGCCGTAGCTTCCAAAAGAGGCATTCATCAAATCATGTTTAGATGAAATACCGTTCAATCGATATTGAAATGGGTACAAGCCTACGAAGACATCACCCGAAACCGTTTTTTGGGTGTCGGTCAAAAAGACTTCGATATTGCGCATCACGGCATCTAGATAGTTGCCTTCATGCAATAACATGCCATAAAAATTACCTTGTTGTTCTTTTTGAAACTGCTGCCATTTGGTCAAGGTGTGTTTCTCCAATAAATGGTGGGCTTTAATGATAATCAACGAAGCCGGTGCTTCAAAACCCACTCTACCTTTGATGCCGATAATTGTATCTCCTACGTGAATATCGCGCCCGATAGCATATTTAGATGCCAGGGCATCAAGCTTGATAATATTATTAACAGGAGCGTCTTTTTTGTCGTCGATTGCGACCAATTCCCCTTTTTCGAAGGTTAATTTTACCTGTTTTGGTTCTTTTTCTTGTAATTGGCTTGGGTAGGCCGAATCAGGTAATGGTTTTTCTGATGTAAGGGTCTCATCGCCGCCAACGGAAGTTCCCCAAAGTCCTCGGTTAATAGAATACTTGGCTTTTTCCCATGGGTAATCGACCCCGTTTTCTTTTAAGTATTCAATTTCTTCTTCTCGCGCAAGTTTATTATCTCTAATCGGAGTGATGATTTCGATTTCCGGAGCGATAATTTGAAAAATCATGTCAAACCTTACTTGGTCGTTGCCGGCACCGGTACTACCGTGAGCGATGTATTCAGCGCCTATTTTCTTCGCGTAATTTACAATTTCGATGGCCTGTACAATCCTTTCGGCACTTACCGATAGGGGGTACGTATTGTTTTTAAGTACGTTACCGAAAATCAGGTACTTTACAACTTTATCGTAGAAGGTTTGAACAGCGTCAATAGAGGTGTAAGAACTAGCGCCCAATTGTAGCGACTTCTCTTCAATTTCAGATATTTCTTCTTTGGAAAAGCCACCGGTATTTACACTTACGGCATGTACATCATAACCTTTTTCTTTTGATAAATATTTGGCACAATACGAGGTGTCTAATCCGCCACTATAGGCTAAAACTAATTTTTTCATTTTGAATTTTTCTTTAAGAACAAGCTTTCTTTAATACTCTTTAATCTTTCAAACCCCTTGCGGTTGGGTTTGCTTTTTTCTTCTGTTTTGGTTTTCGATTCTGGGTCGTAGAGCATGCCCGTACAGAGACACATTTTTTGTTCTGTACGCGTAAGTACGTCGAAGTTTTTACAGGTTTGGCAGCCTTTCCAGAATTCGGGGTCATCGGTCAATTCTGAAAAAGTGACCGGTTTGTAACCGAGTTCATAGTTCATTTTCATAACGGCCAAACCTGTAGTGATTCCGAAAATTTTGGCATTAGGAAATTTCTCTCTCGAGAGTTGAAAGATTCTATTTTTAATCTCTTTGGCCAAACCTTGATTTCTGTAATCAGGGTGAACAATAAGACCAGAGTTTGCAACGAATTTCTCATGCCCCCAAACTTCTATATAGCAGAAGCCTGCGAACTTATCGCCATCTAAGGCAATGACCGCGTTACCATTTTGTAAACGTTTCTGAATATACTCAGGGGTTCGTTTGGCAATACCGGTACCTCGAACCTTTGCAGATTCGGTTATGGTATCGCTTATTATGGTAGCGTATTTGAAATGTGATTCGTTAGCAATTAAAATTTTCATTGCTAGTCAAAATTAAACGGTAAATAAAAAAGGATTTTCGAAGTAGTGCGGAAATGGACTCACCTATTTCCATAAGATATTGGACACCCCTACGGGCGGCGACGGTTATGAATCGGACGTACCGGAGCATTAACGCTCATAGTTACTGATGATATGTAGTTTTGTCCTTTCATTGGAAGGGTCAAATGTACAAGATTACGATGAAACCACAACAATTGACCTCTATTTTTTATGAAAAATAGTTTTTAGCCTACCTGAGTTGATAATTTCGTAAACGATAAATACATATACGGCAATATATTCAACGGTTAGCAGCCAAAGGTTCTCTTTAAACTCTGGGTGGGAATATGCGAAGTAACTTAGGGTAGCCGCCGCAGACCAAATAATCGCAAATCGATAGTCGGCGAATATACCTAACACCACTAAAAATATGATGTACCACGGGTGAACGGTAGGGGTAATCAAATAATAGAGGGTCAAAGCCCAAAGCATAGAACTGACCAATACCGATAACTTTTCGTTTTTTCGAAAGAAGGTCAAAACAAGAACTGCCAGAACAACTACAATTTTGGTAATCGTACCATACGTCTTTATAAGTAACCAAGGTTTACCATCAAATTGCAATACAATTTGTTTTACTGCATTGTAGAGCCCCGCATTAAATTCGAAGTTAGAGAACCACAAGCCCACCGTTCTAGAATAATTGGCAAAGAACTCTGGAGTATAGAAAGGAATAAAAAACAAGATGCAAATAGCTAGAATGACCAAGTCGAAAATGGCGTTTTTCTTGATACCTAGATGTTTGATAAAGAGCGGAAGAAAAATCAATGGTACTAGTTTTACGCAAATCGATAGCGCATAAGGTATAGCTGCCAATAACCATTTTTTAACCGACAACAAGTAGAGCGACCAAACGAAAAAGAATAACATTACCCCTTCAAAATGAAGATTTCCGGTAAGTTCAATGATGACTAGAGGGTTTAAGAAATACCAAAAAATAAGATGCGGTGAGAGATTTAGATTTTTAAGCAGTTTTCTTCCGAAGTAAACAATTCCGATATCGGAAAGTATAACCATGATGCGCATGACAATTACAGAGCCCAGAATGCTCTTTCCACCGATAAGGGCCGCCAAAGAAAAAAACAATTGATTGAGTGGGGGGTAATTGCTGAAATGTTTTGCGCTCAGCTCGCCCATACCATTATATAAAGTTTGGCCATTGGGTATTATTAAATCTTTTTGTTGAATTAATATATCTGGCACTGCGACATACGGGTTTGCCATATTCGCTACCAAGTGCCCGTCCCAAATAAAACGATAAAAATCTTGGGACAGATTGGGTTCTACCGTGAGAAATACCATTCGAAAAATGATGCCGATAATCAGTAGAAACTTAAGGTTCCATTTTTCAAAGCGTATGATTCTCAAGCAGAGAAAAAATAGTGCCGTAAAAAGGGTGATGAGTTTGATGAAATCAGTGCGAACGAGATGGTGGGCAAAAGAGTAATAAAAGGCTAAACTCACCAGTGCCAAAAGAATCGGTATTTTATGAAGGTTCCAATATCTGGCAAGTTGATTGGGCATTAATCCGCATTTTAATTGCAAGCGAAAAAATAAGAAAATTTAATGTAACGAAAGATTAAAATTGCACAAGGATTGTAAAGAAAAATTCTAAGCCCTGGCCGTAAGTGATTTAGTGAAAACAAACCCAAAACCTAAGAACAACATAAAATGAAATGGAAATAAACCAAAGTCATTCAGGGGAATAGCGCTGTACATGCCAAAAAGGAAATAAATCATCAGCGCGGCCTCTAAAATCATGTTTGGTGACAGCTTTTTCGTCAAATATTTATTGCCTTTCCAAGAATCGGTTAGATTATTGAGGTTGAATTTAGGAGTTCGAACAAATTCGCTGCGCTTGCCCATATGACCCTCTAGAACCGCAATCGAATTATGAAGTGAAAAACCGAGTGCTACCGAAAAGAAGGTGAAGAATATTTTGATATAATCGACAAAATTGTCAAAACTACTGCCCTGAATACTTTTGTAGGTAAACCAATAGCATACAAATAAAATGATGGTGCTCAGAACAAAAAAGCTGAGCAGGTTAAATACCATGTCGAATTGTGGATAAAGAGCTTTGATGTACATCGCAGGTATGCTCAGAATAGAGACTAAGAATACACATAAAAACATAGAGCTGTTCAACAGGTGCATTACACCGTGAAACTTAGTTTTGAACGAAATGTTCTTTGCGGTGATTACGCTCAACACCGATTTTCTAAAGTTTTCCGCTCCGCCTTTATTCCACCTGAATTGTTGTGAACGAGCGGCACTGATGACTACGGGAAGTTCAGCTGGGGTTTCGACATCCTCCAAATATTTGAATTTCCAGTTTTTTAGTTGTGCCCTGTAACTTAAATCTAAGTCTTCGGTAAGGGTATCACCCTCCCAATTACCTGCATCAATAATACAGTTCTTACGCCAGATGCCTGCAGTACCGTTGAAATTAATGAAATGCCCCTTGGCATTTCTGCCTACTTGTTCTAAAGTAAAATGAGCATCAAGGGCAAATGCCTGTATTCGGGTCAAGGTCGAGTATTCTCGGTTAATATGACCCCATCGTGTTTGAACAACCCCGATTTCAGGGTCTTTAAAATAAATTACGGTCTTCTTTAACCAATCGCCCGATGGCATAAAATCGGCATCGAAGATGGCTATAAATTCACCCTTTGCAATTTCGAGGCCCTCTTTAAGTGCACCTGCTTTGAAACCTTTACGATTCTCCCTACGAATGTGTTGAATATCGAGCCCGGTCTGTTGCAAGGCTTTTACTCGAGCGGCGGTTTCGATTACCGAATCGTCGGTAGAATCATCAAGCACCTGTATTTCAAGTTTGCTCTTGGGGTATTCTATTTTTGATATGTTCTCTAAGAGGCGTTCCATTACATACTCCTCATTGTAAACTGGAAGTTGAATGGTAACAAAAGGAATTTCTTTGGGGTCGAGAAGGTTAAATTTCGGAGCGGTCTGGTTTCGCCTTTTATAGCCCAAGTAATTGACCAGTAGATTCAACTGTGCCAGACTGTAAAAAAATATCAATAATAGCGCTATACTATATATGGCCAAGATGATATAAGAGATTAATAATCCCATATTATTTAATGCTGTATTTAAAAATCCAACCTAGAATTTTTATGCCTGCAAATATACTACCTTTTACGGTTCCTGAAACTTTAGACACTCCAATTCTTTTTTTGTAACGTACTGGTACTTCGGTATATGCTAATTTCTTTTTCAGAGCCTTTAATTGCATTTCCACCGTCCATCCATAGGTTTTATCCTCCATGTTCAGTGAGAGCAATTTATCATACCTTATAGCTCTAAACGGACCTAAATCGGTAAATGTTGCCCCAAACATGACCTTCATTAAAAATGTGGCCAACCAATTACCGAAAATTTGCTGCGGAGTCATACTTCCTTCTTCCCTTAGTCGCTTTACACGTGCTCCTATTACAAAATCAAACTCACCTTTGATAATTGGTACCGTTAATTTGTCTAGCTCTTCGGGATAGTCTGAATAGTCTCCATCGAGAAATACGAGAATATCGGGTGCTTTGGATTGTTTCGATATATAATCCATTCCCTTTAGGCAGGCATAGCCGTAACCCTTTCTGTTCTCTGACAGTACCGTTGCCCCTGCAGCCTTCGCATTTTCAACAGTTTTATCGGAAGAATTATTATTGACCACTACAATTTCAGATACCGAATCAGGAATCTCTTTAATGACCTCGGCAATAGATTCCGCTTCGTTAAAGGCAGGTATGATTACCTTGATATCGGGCAAATTGTTAAGTTGGTTCGGCATTAATTTAAGTCTGATAAATTATTTTCTCGCTTAAAGCTGGCAAAACTAAACCATTCTTTGACTTTTTTTCCATTTTGATACTTTTCCGCAGAGGTAAGTTGTTCATCAAGGTACTTTAGGCAATATCCATTTTTCTTGCCGTTCTTCAATTGACATTTATGGTTTACCTTGCCGTTAGAGTCGTAAAAAAGCCACCAATCTGTTTTTGTTCCTTTTTGGTAGTGCCCCTCTTGCAGGTGTTTTCCGTCTTGGTCGTAAAAGTGCCAATATTTGATGCGCTTATTATTCTGAAAGTGCCCTTCTTCGGATAATTTTCCGTTGGGATGGTAGAATTTCCAATAATTGACTTTTATTCCATTTTTGGTCCAACCTTCAGACTTAAGTCTTCCATTGTCATAATACTCTTTTTGATAGGTACCGTTCTGTTCGGAAAAGCTTGCAAGAAAAAAAATAGTCAAGATGACAAAAGAGAGTTTACGCAACATAATTTACTTGTTATTAACGAGATCCATCAAATCGACATCATTGCCCAATAAGACCTCTTTACTATCGATTCTTCCCTCCAAAGGTCCATTTTCCAATTTCAGAACACCGCGTGGGCAAACGGCAGAGCAAATTCCGCATCCGACACAGCTTGACCGAACAATATTCGTCCCTTTTTGGGCATAAGCGCGTACATCGATACCCATTTCACAATAGGTCGAGCAATTTCCGCACGAAATACACTGACCGCCATTAGTAGTAATACGAAACTTTGAGAACAGTCGCTGTTGAAAACCTAATATGGCAGCCATAGGGCAACCAAATCGGCACCAGACCCGATTGCCGAAAATAGGGTAGAACCCCGTACCAATAACCCCTGAAAAGATGCTACCTATAAGAAAAGCATATGTAGTTCTAAGTGTTTCGGCCTTGAACAGAAATACGTTACCGTCTCCACTGAAAAAATGAAAACTTACCAAGGCCATGATTATCACAAAATAGCCTACGGCCCCGTATTGCGCGTCTTTTTGTAATTGTTCTCTTTTATAAATCATTACCCAAGCGAAAACCAAGGTCAGGATTACCGCCACACTTATGAGAAACGAAGTTTTTGTCAACCAATATTTACTTGTGTCATCACCAAGGTACGAATAGACTACGGCGGTGGTCATAAGCGTTACAAACACCACTACGCTATGCACTACCCAACGCTCGACTTTCCAAGCGAACTGACTTTTGTCGCTCAAATGACGAAAGGGGTCGCCCGCCGTTTCGGCTAGACCACCGCAACCGCAGACCCAAGAGCAGTACCAGCGTTTACCGTATTTATAGGTAAGAATGGGGGTGATTACAAATATGGATAGAATACCGAAAATCAACAAAGCCAGACCAATATCGCCGGCATCGATGAAACTGTTTACGCGGTAGCGCTCAAAGTTATAATAGTTCAGGGGCCATATGTTTTTTAGGTCGTAATAGGGCAGTGAAAACGTATCGCTGTTTAGCCGGGCCATAAACTCTGGAATTAAAAACGCGAAGGAGGTCTGAAAGAACATAACGCTCAACGTTCGTATTTTCTCGTATGAATTATGACGATATTTCCAGAGAAATTTGATGCCAAAGGCCAAAATAGCTATGGTATACAAGGTGCCGTAAACGAACCATTGGCTTGCGGAGTTACCACTCAATAATTTGCTTAAGGGGTCGAAGAGTGCAATAACGCCTGTATTGTCACCCTCTTTCACAAGACCTAAATACTGCGGATAAAAATATAATACAATATAAAACCCTGTGAGAAGAATACCAGCGATCCAGCCCCAAAATCCGCGGCTTGAGATAGACTTGAACATGACGCCATCATTTTTTATGCCCTTATGCTTTTGAGCATATGCAGCAACGGAAAACCACACTATACCCGCAGAAATTGCCACCAAAGAAATAGTCAGCCAAAATGCTTTGTTCGGAAAATAGACGTTGAACACGGCGAGGGTTAGAATGCCCAACCCTGTAACCCCAATAAAAGTCGCCAATTTTTGTTGTAGATTCAATGCTTTTGGTGGTTCACCGGTAAGGGCCATGCTTCTGTCGTAAGTGCTCATGTATCTAAGTATTTATTATGGGTCTTATCGGTTATGCTCCGAGGCTTAAAATACGTTTCCAACTTTTTTTCTTGAGTTGAATGTTTTTATTCATTTCCGAATTGTATTTGCCAACAATATCCGATTCATATTGGGCATAGAATTCAGGGTCAAAGTTGGCGTCTTTTAGATGCTCGATAACATAATCGGCCTGTCGCTCATCAGTCAGCCATCGGTCGAAAACCTCATGTCTCATACGGATGCCAAAGGTGTTAATACCTAAAAATTTACCGGAATTGGTATCATAAGAGAGTGTTATACAGATTTTCTCCGTTTCGTGTCTCCAATGAAAATGTGATTCATGCTCTTTTTTTCCATTTGTACTAAAAACCCAACCATAGGTCTGGTATTCGATATCAAGAAATTTGGCTGAATTGAACCAATGTCCGGGGTTGTACTCGCGTTTATTGCCGCATATGGTCTGGGCAACTGTCTCACCCATCATGCGACCTGTGTACCATACGGCTTCCACAGGTCTGCGATTGCCAATGGCCTCGTGCTGTTCGGCGCAATCGCCAATTGCGTAAATATCTTCAATGTTTGTTTCTAGAAAGCGATTAACTTTAATGCCTTTATTCAATTCTATTCCTGAATCTTTCAGAAAATCAATATTTGGTGTTACCCCTGCTGAAAGGCCGACGATGTCACAAGCTATTTCTTCGCCTGTTTCTTTTATGGTAATAGCCCTTACCTTTCGTTTTTCATCGGATAAAATTTCATCTAAGTTAACGCCGAGGCGCAAGTCGATATGATGCTCTAAAATATGTTCATTGATCATTGCAGATTCACCATCCGGTAGCACTCCGTTCCAAAAGCTTTTTTCACGCACCAAAAATGTCACGGGTATTTCTCTGCTCCTTAGCATTTCGCATAGTTCGATGCCGATTAAACCGCCACCCACAACCACGGCATGTTTACATACTTTGTTATTGGGAGCATTTTTTTCAAGTAGGTCTAGATCCTGCTTGGAGACTAGCCCCTGCACTCCTTCTAAATCTTGACCCGGCCAACCAAATTTATTCGGTTTTGATCCGGTGGCCAAAATCAACTTGTCATAGGTCACATCTTCTCCATTCTGAAGAATCAATCTTTTACCCTGATGGTCAACGCTTGTAACGTAATCGTTTATTAGGTCAATTCTGTTTTTTTTCCAGAACCAATCTTCGTAAGGCTTAATATGGTCGAACTTCATATGGCCCATGTAGACGTACATGAGAGCTGTACGTGAAAAAAAGTAATCAGTTTCTGCACTGACAATAACTATCTGCTTGTTCGATAGTTTTCTAATGTGCCGGGCTGCCGTAACACCGGCGATCCCATTTCCAATAATTACAATCTTATCCATGTTGACCTGTGGGAATTAATACTAGTTTCAGTCGATAAGTTTTCTAATTCTTACCGATAAAATCTAATTTTTAGAGATTTTAAATAAGGACACTAATGTGTAGTTTCTGTTATAGAATTGTGATAAGTTAAGGCTTTATTTGTGGCTGAAAATGAAAATGATGAAAGAAAAATTGATTTTCAGTCCCTTTCTTCAAAATGAATTTTGAAGTCTCATGAGTAAGAATCAAACATAAATACGTGAGGTCAGTTCGTTTTGAATGTTCGTTCATTTTCGGTCAATAAATCTAACCCCTTAAAATCTTGAAAATGAAATTATTCAAATTAAAAATTAGTATTGGCACTTTAGTTTTGTTCGGCGCGGCCTTTAGTGCAAATTCATTAGCTGCTCAAGGCTTGATAGATGGCTTTTACAGCAATAAAGGTGATGTTTCTCTCACTGCATCCTACACAGGGGCTTCGTATGATGAATTTTATGTTGGTGAAGAAAAGATGGGCCCAGTACCCGCTCACGAAAAAATAACTCAAGATATTATTGGTTTGTACGCCAAATGGGGGTTGACGGATGCTTTGACCTTGGTAGTCAATGCGCCCTACATTTCGGCAAAAGGAGAAGGAACACCTGATCCCATAAGTGGTAATACCAAAGAGTCCGGTTTTCAAGACATCTCCATAGCAGCAAAATATAGGCCTTTCAGGGCCGCTTTTGAGGGTGGTAAATTTGATGGAATCACGGCATTAGGTTTTGATATTCCGGGAGGGTACGATGCCAACAGTATTTTGGCTATTGGTAATGGTGCTTTTAAGACCAATCTTCACATTGGTGGACACTTACAATTGAACCAAGGTTTTTTCACCACTCTTGTTGCAGGTTATAGTCTCAGGGGTAAAACAGATGACGATTTTAATGTGAATAACGGAGAGGATTATGATGTGCCGAATGCAATTTTGGCGATGGCCAAAGTGGGTTATGCCGGTTCTAAGTTCTACGGAGAACTTTGGGTGGATCATCAAGCAACTTCATCGGACGGAGTAGATATCATGGGGCCTGGTTTTGCAGGTAATTTTCCTGAAACTAGAGTGAATTATACGCGTTTGGGTGTTTCTGCATATGTTCCGGTTACAACATTAATTGGTTTAAGTGCGGGTTATGGTACTTTAATTGACGGTAGAAATATCGGTGACACCAATTTCTTTAATGTGGGTGTCACATTTTCTTTTAACACCCAATCTACGGCAATGGCTCAATAGCTGTTAGTTGATTTTAAGACCTTTTTGATGTTAGTTCATCAAAGAGGTCGTTTTCATGAAGTGGTAAATTAGGTCATCTTTCGGTACAATATTTGAAATTGAACTTGAGAATGTTTGATTTGTGGCTTTTCAATTGTAAGAAGGTGGAATAAAATGCGACCTAAATTTTTATAAATAAGTTATTAAATGAAAAATCTAATTCTTCTGTTCACCTGTATTTTCGCATTGGGCAACGGATATTCCCAATCAGTCAATGCGTATTTAGATAAGGCCGAATCTTTTTTCTCCACTTATGTCAAAGATGGAAAGGTAGATTACAAAGAAATTAAGAACGATAGTTCTGAATTAGATGAATTACTGACCTTGGCAGCTGATATAAGGGTAGATAAAGAAAATGCCAATGAGTTTCAGGCATTCTGGATAAACGGCTATAATATATTGGTGATAAAAAGTATAGTTGAAAATTATCCTTTGAAATCTCCTGTAGATGTAAAAGGTTTTTTCGATGTAAAGAAACATAAGTTTGGGGGCGAAAATGTTACTCTCGATGAGGTCGAGAACAAATTGTTACGTGGTAATTTTCCTGATGAGCCCCGTTTTCATTTTGTTTTGGTATGTGCCGGTTTGGGGTGTCCTCCAATTATTAACGAGGCATACAGACCCACTAAACTTGATGAACAATTAGAGCGACAAACCAAGTTGGCAATAAATGACCCAATGTTTATTAGGGTTAATAAGAATAAGGTTAAGGTTTCTCAAATTTTTGAATGGTATAACGATGACTTTACCAGTGGACAAACTTTAGTAGATTTTATTAATGAATTCAGGTCTGAAGAGTTGCCCGAAAATACCAAAGTTTCTTATTATCCCTATGATTGGACTCTTAATGAGGTAAAATAGGCCTCTACACAGTATCGACCAATCTTAAAAACCAACTTTATGAAACCAATGGCCAAGGTTTTTTCATTATCGATGTTATTATTAACGGTTATTCCTGTTTTTTCTCAGGATGATGACCAACCGGCCGCTCAAAGCAGTAACATACAGACTTATACTCCTTCAAAACTATTAAAGCGTGGGCAATGGGACATTAAATTTTTCAATGGACTATATACCCAAACGCGGCAGACAGAAGAAGGAAGCAGGGCAGTAGATATTCCTCGTCAGACATTTTTCACTAATACTACAGAAGTTTATACTGGTATTAGTGAAACATCTAGAATCAATGTTGGTCTTATCTTTCAAGTAAGGGCAAATACCTATAATGGGGCCAAGGCCTTGAGTGCTCTCAGTTTTGAAAATAATAGTACAGATGCCAGAAGCGGCCTCACCACGTTGGCACCATCGATTCGGGTACAGCCTTTTGCGAGTATGGGTAACTTCTCATTCACCAGTTCGTTGTTTTTTCCGGTGTTCGAAGATGTGCCTAATGCCCCCTATCTCGATAAAAGAAGTATTTTCTGGGAAACCAAATTTTTCTTTGACCGTACTTTTGGTAATAACAACTGGCAGTTGTTCACCGAAGCTGACCTAGGTTTTAATTTTGGTGAGAAGAGAGCGGATGCCGACCCGAATTCAGAGAATATAGGAGAGCGTTTTGCCAATAACAGTGTGGTAGTACCGCTAAGTGTTTTCTTAAGCTATTTTCCGTCCGCCAAGTCTACGGTATTTATTAATGCCCAACAATCTTTTTTCATCGGCTACGATAACCCCGATGCCAATGGAAATAACTTTTCGCAAAATTATACCGCACTTGGTCTGGGGGGTAAATACCAACTGACCAATGAGCTTAACATCGAGCTATCGTATAATAATTTTGTTCGTGGCAGCAGTTTTCAAGGTCTGGGCCAGACGTTTAGCCTAGGCCTGAGGGCTCTTTTTTAAGCTAATACATAGAAATACTGTATTTTAGGCCCGGAAAAACCGATATATGAGATTAATTGGGGTCTTGTTTTTATGTCTTTTGCAATTCTCTTGCGCGAGTCAAGTTCATGAAAAAATTAATGGGGTGAGTTTTGTGGCTTCACGTGAAGCCGTAGCTCAGGAGCATGTGCAAGAAGTGATGAACATACATGCCAATCATGCGGCAGTCATGCCTTTTGGCTTTATTCGCAACCCTGAAAACCCTGAGGTCGTTTTCGATACCGAAAGACAGTGGCATGGTGAAACCAAAAAGGGGGCAAAGCAATATATTGAGCTATTGCATAAAAACGGTATTAAAGTGCTGTTGAAGCCTCAAATATGGATTTGGAAAGGAATATTTACCGGAAGCCTTGAAATGAAATCGGAAGAAGATTGGCAGAAGTTTGAAACCTCTTACGAGAAATTCATACTTAACTATGCCGAACTGGCATCGGAAACTAAGGTAGATATCTATTGCATCGGTACAGAATTAGAAAAATTTGTGACCAATCGACCCGAATTTTGGAAAGAGCTTATCGTCAAAATCAAAAGGGTATATAAGGGCAAACTTACCTATGCCGCCAATTGGGACGAGTATAAACGCACCCCTTTCTGGCAAGATTTAGATTATATTGGTATTGATGCATATTTTCCTTTATGTGAGCATGAAACCCCGACCGTTGCACAATGTCGAGAGGGCTGGCAAAGGCATAAACCTGAGATAGAACAACTTTCAAAAGCTGAGAACAAACAAATATTGTTTACCGAGTTCGGTTATCGGAGTACAGACCAAACGGCATGGAAACCTTGGTTGGTCGACCGTCACGATAACCCAGTAAATATGCAGGGCCAAGTAAACGCTACCAAAGCTATTTTTGAAGAATTTTGGGAGGAAGACTGGTTTGCCGGCGGCTATGTTTGGAAATGGTTTATAAACCACAAAGAATCTGGTGGGGCGAATGACAATCGCTTTACTCCACAGAATAAACCAGCTCAAGACATCATAAAAGAATATTATGAAAAATATTGATTTGCGAAGATTTTATTTTCTCATACTGGTCACAATTTTGGTGGGATGCTCGACTGACATGGACAATCGCGATTCTACATTAGAAGAATCTTTATCAGATGATAATCCGGTTCTTAATAATGTTATAGCATGCGCAGCTAGTAATGAAAATGATGATTTGGTTAGTGTATTCTTTTATCCAAGAGATGGTGCTAGCAATGTTAAGTACTTTGAAACAGAGAATGTTAATGTCGATAAGAACGATTTCGGTAATTACTATCGCATCGACCTACCTACGACCGATGTTTTCAATGGTTATCTTGAAAAGTTTGAAGTCGCTGTTTCCGAAGAAAAATGGGTCATTGTTTCTTTTGAAGAAGGTGGTCGAACCCATTTGTCGAATCCTATTCGATTAAAGCAGACGACCAAACCGACAGAATATTTACCTCAAAATGTTACCGTAGACCAAATCGAACCAAGAATGCCGGTTTTTTCTTGGGATGATGGCCAATATTCAGACTCTAGAATATATTTTCAAGTGGTCTCAGATGTGAATAACAATTTGCTTTCGGGCACGTATACACTTGATAAGTCATTTCAATACTATGAACTGGAGAATGTAGTGCTCAATATTACGAAAGGAACACCGTCTGCATTAAAGGCGAATACTTCTTATAACTTTACTTTGCTTGCTGTAAGTGAAGACAATTGGGTGAATCTTTTTTCAGAAATTGACTTTAATGCTAATTGAGCTAATTTGAATGGTCTTTAAGTTTGCATGCCAAATCAATACCCTATTTTAGTATTTTGAGATTTCTAATTCATGAATGTTAGATCTTTATATCTTCTTTTTTTTATATGTTCTTTCGTTCAGGCCCAAGAGGGTGTAGTGAACTCGGTTGAGATTGATGGCGCTTCTAAAAGTAAGCCGTCATTTCTGAAAAGTCTTTTGAACGTAAAGTCGGGTATGCCATTAGATTCCGTTTTATTGGCCGAAGATGTAACTCGTTTGATTCGACTTCCTTCTATATCACACGCCTCTTTTAAGGTTTCTTCATCCACAGTAGGGCAGTACGAAATTGTTTATGAGGTTGCCGAAAATTTTACGCTGATACCTTTCGCGAATTTATTTTCATCATCCAACGACGATTTTGCATTTCGAATAGGTCTACAAGAATTTAACTTATTGGGTAGAAACATAACTTTGGGCGGTTTTTACCAACATGATGTATTTAACTCTTTCGGAGTTGGTTTGCGAGCACCTTATTTGTTCAGTAACAAAATCGGACTATCATTGAGTTACAACAATTTTGTGACTCAAGAGCCTGTTTTTTTTGAGGGCAATACTGCCGATTACAGGTATAGTAATCGAGGAGTTGAATTAATGGGACTTTACGAATTTAACTTCAAAAACAGAATAGAACTTGGGGGCAGCCTGTTTACAGAGAATTACCGTTACCTTTCTGGGGCTATAAGTTCAAGTGTGCCGCAGAACTTAGATGTTGATAAGCATTTGTTTAAATTGATATATAACTATGATGCCGTCACCTACTTTTATCAATACATATCAGGTTTCCGAAGCGCCTTGAATTTTCAATATGTTGGAAGTACAGATGAGAACCTGCCCGAATTTTTAATAGGGTTTAACGACTTCATTTATTTTAAAAGAATTGGTGCCAAGGGCAATTGGGCCAATCGACTTCGTTTAGGTTTGGCCAGTAATATAAATACACCATTCGCACCCTTTACCGTTGATAACAATCTGAATTTACGGGGTGTGGGCAATACTATAGATCGGGGCACAGGAGCAATCGTGCTTAATACGGAGTACCGTCATACCTTGATCGATAGAAATTGGTTTGTTCTTCAGGGAAATGTATTTGTCGACGGAGGCACGTGGCGAAATCCCGGTGGTGGTTTTGATGATTTTACCCATAGCAGAAATTTACGGGTTTATCCTGGGATAGGTCTGCGCGTAATGCATAAACGCATATTCAATGTGATTTTTAGAATCGACTACGGGTACGGTATTACTAAAGATGCTGCAAGAGGCTTGGTCTTTGGTATAGGACAATACTTTTAACCTTTAAACATTCCAGTACTTGCTGTATTCTTCTTCAAAAGTTAAAGTCTCCATCGTTTTCATGCGGTCGATGAAAAGAATACCGTTGAGGTGGTCTAATTCGTGCTGTGCAACAATCGCAGGAAAACCATCGAGAATCTTTTCAAAAGGTTCTCCGTGTCTATCCACTCCACTAAGTTGAACTTGTTTAGACCGTTTTAACTTCCCTCGTATTCCCGGTATAGATAAGCAACCCTCCCAACTATCGGTTATTTCATTCGATAAAATCTTAATTTCAGGGTTGATGATAACAGTCATTGGAAAATTATCTTCATCTGGGTACCTCTTGTTACCATCCATCTCTATAACGAAAAGCCGTTTTAAAATCCCAACCTGAGGTGCGGCAATACCCGCTCCGTCTTCTTCTTGCATAGTTAAAATCAAGCTGTCGATAAATGCTTGAAATTCTTGTGATGCGATTTCGTCGTTGGTTACAGGTTGGCAAACACTTCGTAATAAAGGATTTCCCATTTTAATGACTTCCAGTGTCGGCATGAATATACTATTTGTTCAAATTTACCACATCTTCTGTTTCAATACGCGAAAGCTCTTTTAAGCTGCCGTTTTCGTAAAGTTCGGGTAGGTCTTGCATTGGGGTGCCGATTTCAGCTTTGTAATTAATATAGTCTTGAAAACGTATTCCATCAATGGTTCTAGGGTTGTAGGTACTTCTAAATCGTACACCACCATCATTGGTTTTGTATTTATAGGCAAGATAGTCCATCGTCTTTGTTTGGGCATTGAACCAATAAAGAAAAACATCTTCAAAATCAACGCCTCCTCCTTCTTGTTTAAAGTGAACTTTTACCACTTCATAAGATTTGCCTTTAATTTTAGTTTGACCCAAATGTTCACTGATTACCGAATTGTCGTTCAGTTTATGGGGTAAGGTAGCGAAGTAGATTACCGAGTTTACCGCCTCGGTATATTTGATACTATCTTTTTCGGTTAGCTTGACCAGATTCCCGTTTTGGGTTTGAGTAAGTTTATTATTTGACAATATGTGCTTGATTTTCACATCCTCTTTTGTTTCCTCCATGGTATATGTGAACTTACCATCGCTGTTTTTGAAAGTGAAATATTTATTTCGAAAGGTGAAACCGTAGTGGGCGTTATTATATAATTGACCTCCGTGTGCTTTAATCGAGGCTTGAATTAACCGTTCACTTTTGCTCGGTCCATAAGTTACTTCAGTAGAATCGGATATTTTTGATTCTTCGGCCATGTTCGGGTTAGTTTTCTTGTCTGTCTTACAAGCGGTAAAAAGTAGGAAGCACAAAATGCTAAAGAATGCAAAATGTTTGTTCATATGAATTGGTTTGATTTGTTGAAGTGGTTAATAGGTCGTAATAAAACGAAAATTTATACAAAGTTAATGTCAATGAAATGCTTTAAAGCTGAAAATTGATAGGAACATTATTAGTTTAGTATTGTTGAATAAATAGTTAACTAATTTTTTTAATGGTTGTCTGCGGATATACGAGGGTTATTTATTTTTGCGCTATCAGAGTAATTTTAGGCATTGTTTTTGTTTTTTTCAAGGTATTCAAGAATAGAAAATGAATCACACCTTTTTTAGATATTTCAAAACATTTTTTGTTTTAGCACTTCTTTTCGGTGCTGAGAATACTATTTATGGTCAAGATTCATTAAAGGTAGTAGTGGCCAAAAAAGGTGACGGCATACTTTCACTTTTGAGAAAACAAGGTATCGATCCTTATGATCACTACGATGATTTTATAGCCATGAATGTTGATAACCTTCGTGACAGCATTCATTTGTATGCAGGTCGTAAATATCTGATTCCCCCTGTTGAACTCGATACGGTCGAAGTGGTAGAGACTATTCAAAAGAATAGTACTAAGATTAAAAAAATCGAGGGTGAAGATTTTGCGATTTTTGGTAAAAAACATGCGACTGTATTAGAAAAGAGTGAGCGGTTGAAGGGTAATGTTTACTACTTGGTCTCAGGGCATGGTGGCCCTGACCCCGGTGCTATGGCGAAGTATGGCAATCAAATGATCGCTGAAGATGAATATGCATATGATATTACCTTAAGATTGGCAAAAGAACTGATGTCGCATGGGGCTTTTGTATACATTATCATTAGAGATGAAAATGATGGCATTCGTGACGAGCGTGTATTAAAAATTGATCATGACGAAGTAGCCTACCCAAATAAGACTATACCCTTGAATCAAGTGGCACGCTTGAAGCAACGGGTCGAAATTGTGAATGAACTTTATAGGGAAAATCGTGGCAAGTATCAACGTTTAATCGTTACCCACGTTGATAGTAGAAGTAGGGGGCAGAATATAGATGTTTTCTTCTATCACCATGAAAAAAGTAAGAACGGTAAAAAGTTAGCGGAAAGTATACATAAAACGTTTCAAGAGAAGTATAAAAAATTTCAACCCAATCGGATTTATTCGGGTACTTTTGAAGACCGTTCATCTTTGTACTTGGTCAAAAAAACACATCCGGCAATGACCTTTATAGAAATAGGTAATATTCGAAGTAAGAAAGATCAGCGTCGAATCTTAGACCCCGATAATCGGCAGGCATTAGCCAAATGGATTTCGGAAGGGGTTATTTTAGATTATGAAAAATAGTATTCAGACGGTTATTTTTCTTTTGTAGTATCGATATAAGTTTTCCGGCGTCGCCCCAAATAGCCGTTTGAAATGAATAACCCCGAAATAGTATTGTAACTTGGCTGTACCCACTTGATCGTATTTTCTGGCTGAGGTAGTTATGTAGTCGGGTATTACCTTAAAATTACACAGTTGGTATAACCGGCCGATAAATTCGGTATCCTCGTAAATAATGTACTCTTCATTGAACCTTCCGGCCTTTTCGAAAAGATGTCGAGTAACAAAGAGAGATTGATCGCCCCCTCTGCAAATAATATGATTGAATCGGGAGAAATACGCGAAGAAAGCGAGAAATAAGTTTCGACTATTGAATCGCATTCTAAAGCAACCAGCCTTAAAATCATGTTTCACTGCTTGAAGAATATCAAAGTGAAAATTCTCTGGGGGCTTGGTATCCACGTGAAGAAAATATAAAATATCCCCAGTGGCATGTTTTGCTCCAAGATTCATTTGTTTTGCGCGACCCTTTTCTGAATGAAAAACTTTTACTTTATACTCCGATATAATTTTTAGGGTATGGTCTGAACTGCCCCCATCGATTACTATTATTTCTTTTAGCAAATATGAAGCTTGATAGGGTTTTAAATAGTCAAGCAACTTCTTGATATAATTTTCTTCATTAAGAACCGGAATGATTATACTGATAGTTGGCGTCTTTTTCATTAGTCGAACAGTATAACAAATGGTGGGCCCTAGCAGTTTATATTTGTTTGATCAGTTCTTTGAACAATTTTACCATTTTAGGTTCTGCCTTGGCGGCTGTATCAATTATTTCTTGAACATCTAAAGGCTCTAGACTATCGGGGTCACATTCATCTGTAAGTACTGAAACGGCAACTATGGGCAGATTCAAATGGTTGGCAACGATAACTTCGGGCACCGTGCTCATGCCTACCGCATCTGCACCAATAATTTTAAGCATTCGGTATTCGGCCTTAGTTTCCAATTGAGGTCCTACTACCGATGCGTAGACACCTTGTCTTAAAACGATATTCTCGTTCTTTGCAATTTCGAGAAGTTTTTTTCTCATCGATGGGTCATAGGGTTCCGCCATGTCGGTAAAACGTTCTCCATATTTACTAACCCCTTTAAACGCCAATGGCGAGCCGCCTTGAAGATTAATATGATCTTCAATGAGCATAAGGTCACCCTTGTTGAAATCAAGATTGATAGCACCAGCGGCATTCGAAATGAACAGGGTTTTAATACCTAGTTGATGCATCACCCTAATTGGGTAGGTAATATCAATGAAATCATATCCTTCGTACAAATGAAAACGCCCCTGCATAACTACGACCTTCTTACCTTCGAGTGTACCATAAATAAGTTTGCCCGAATGAAACTCTACAGTAGCTAAAGGAAAAAAAGGAATGTGATTGTAATGGGCGATTATGGGGTTTTCGATTTGGTCGGCCAATTTGCCGAGGCCGGTACCCAGAACAATACCGATTTCTGGCTTGTCGAACCCTTTACTTTGTAGATAAGCAGTCGAATCTTTCAGTTGCTTTTGCGTCATTCTTCAATATTTTTAAAAAAAGGTTGAAAGGCATCTATGTCTTTAATATCCTCATAGAGGTCAACATCGTTTCTGGTATCCAATATATGACATTTTTCATTTTTGAGGTTTGTCAAAGTGTCTTGCAAAACCGTGTCTTGGCCCCAATTTTTTCCTATGAAAAGTTCATTTTTATAGTTGGTCATTCCTAGAAGGTAGTATCCGCCGTCATCAGCAGGGCCCACGACATAATTATGGTCATGAAGTTTTTTAAAAGCCTTTTCCAAATCTTTTTGATTGAGGTCGAACATGTCGCTACCAATAATAATAATGCGTTCAAAACCTTGCTCGAAACCTTCTTGAAAAGCATTACCCATTCGAGTGCCTAAATCATCGCCTTTCTGTAATTTTTTATCATATATTTTACCGTCCCAGATATCATCTTCCCACACTTCTTTAGAATACCAAACCTGTTTGGCTACATTCAGGTTTTTAGTAATGTTTATTGTGTGGTTCAGTAAAAATTTATAGATATCTAGCGCAGTTTGATTGCCCACGGTAGCGGCTAAACGAGTTTTGCATTTGCCCAACTGTGGATTTCTGGTAAAAATGAGAAGTAAATTTTTAGAAGTCAAGTTGTGATAATTGATAGCGGAAAGCTCCGGCAATTTATCTATAGGAAGAATTATGCTCAAAATTTTTTAATTTTTTCGAAGTGAACCCGAAGTTTTTCCATTTATTAGTTGAAATCGGGGCTGATTGCTTACAGCATGTTCTTAATCAAACACCTTATCGCCGTTCTTTAAAAGTTTGCCCCAATGCTTGTTGAAAGCATGTATTTTCTCTGTTTCATTTCCTTCTATATCATATACGGTATATCCTTTGTTTTTCCACTCGAAAATACCGCCATAAAGATTTTGCACATTCGAGTAGCCGGCTTGTAATAATTTTTCTCCTATATCTTCCGACCTTACGCCGATTGAACAGTAAACCACTATCTTCTTGTCTTTGTCCTTGATATGTTCGTTTATTGAATCGATTTCAAATTCTTTATGACCGACCCAAAGGGCATTCTTGATATGGCTGACACTGAATTCTTCCACTTTTCGAGTATCTAAAAGCCAGACATCGTCTGATTTTTCAAGTTCCTCTACTTGAATATAGGGTACACTTGCTTTGTTCCATTTTTTTATGGCCTTGTCCATCTTATTCTGCGCTAAAAGGGAATCGGCCAAAAGAAAAACCAAAAGAACGCTAATTTTAAATCTCATAGTAACCATAGATTATTGACGTAAAGATAGTATTTTAGGTAGGCTTTTAATTGTCGTGTTTCCTCTTAAAATTAACTTATGAAATTTTGCTCCGTTTGGTTTATTCTTTTTTCCCTGGTTATAATTTTTCCTTCTTGTAGGGATAAAACAGAAAAGCAGCCTTCTGAAATTACTGAAAAATCAAATCCGTACTATAGTGAAGATTACAGGCCGCAATTTCATTTTTCCCCTGAAAAAATGTGGATGAACGACCCCAATGGTATGGTTTATAACGAAGGGGTTTATCATTTGTTCTATCAATACTATCCTGATAGTATAGTTTGGGGCCCGATGCATTGGGGTCATGCGATAAGTAAAGATTTGATACATTGGCAGCACAAACCCGTTGCACTGTACCCTGATGAATTGGGTTACATTTTTTCTGGTAGCGCCGTACTTGATGAGTCAAATTCTTCGGGATTCGGTACTGATGAGAACCCGCCATTGGTCGCAATCTATACGTATCATGACCCGAAGGGTGAAAAACGGGGAGATTCTACATTTCAGACCCAAGGTATTGCCTATAGTTTAGATAATGGGGATAGCTGGACAAAGTATGAAAATAACCCTGTGATAGGTAATGAGGGTGTTAGAGACTTTCGCGATCCCAAGGTCATGTGGCATGAACCAACTCAGCGCTGGGTAATGACCTTGGTAGCCGGTGACCATGCGCAATTTTATAGTTCTACAGATTTAAAGGAATGGCAACTTAGCGGTGAATTCGGAAAAGAAAAGGGAGCCCATGGCGGAGTTTGGGAGTGTCCTGATCTTTTTAAGTTAAAAGTAGCTGATTCTGATGAAGAAAAATGGGTGCTTCTGATAAGTATCAATCCCGGAGCTCCGAACGGAGGTAGCGGTACACAATATTTTGTTGGCGATTTTGATGGAAGCACCTTTGTTACCGAGCAGAAAGCAAATCGCTGGGTCGATTGGGGAACAGACAACTATGCTGGGGTAACCTACAGCAACGCCCCAAATGATGAGAAGATTTTTATTGGTTGGATGAGCAACTGGCTCTATGCACAAGCCACCCCTACCGAGAAATGGCGTAGCGCAATGACAGTGCCCCGTAAGTTTGATTTGAAAAAAGTAAACGGAGAATATTACCTCTCCAATTATCCTGTGCGCCAATTTAACGAGGTCATAACTAAATCTTCTTCAGAGAATTTGGTCATAGGGGCCCACACTACTCGAACAATCGAAAATAGGGGGCTTCAGCAGGCTGAGGTTATTTTCAACACAGACGCAAAAACTTTTCAATTAAAGTTATCGAATGAATTAGGTCAAGAGCTTTTGCTGAGCATGAGAGGAGGGGGCAAACAGTTTTTATTGAATCGATCAAACTCGGGTAAAGTCGATTTTCAAAAAGATTTTGGAGAGGGGGTTCAAATAATGCCCGTGCCCAATTTGCCTGACGAAGTTTATGAGGTTCGAATGCTCATAGACCGGTCTTCGATTGAAATATTTATTAATAAAGGTCAGTACGTGATGACTGCACAGTTGTTTCCGAATGAGGTGTATACAAAATTGACCATAGAGAATTTAGAAGATGAGGCGTTGAACTTCAATAATTTTAAAATCAGTAAAATTGAAAGTATTTGGTAACCTAATTGAATTCCTGTATTTCGGTGAGTTCCTTGGCCAAAGCTTGAAGATCAATGCCCATATTATCTTTGTTGACCGAAAGTACTTGTGTGCGCAATGCCGGTGATAGATTTGAGTAGCCGTCTTTAGCACCAAGTATCATGCCGGCCACTGCGGCAACTGTGTCGTTGTCACGGCCGTAGTTAACGATAAATTGCATGGTTTTTTCAAAATCACCTTCTCCGAATTCAAGAGCAGTTATTAGAATTTGCCAAATTTCACCTGAGTGAAAGGCAATGGCTTTTTTGTCTTTTTCCAAAAATTGATAAGCCATTTCTTGCTTTGCCCACTCCTGTTTTGATTCATAGAACCCCAGGGGTACACGATAAAGTAAAGAGTCTTTTGCTAATAGCGAGTCGACGAAAATCAAATTTTTAATAGCCATGACACTCTTTACAGATGTTTCTGCGACATCATGAGAAATACGCCCTACCAACCTGCTGTCTTGATAACCGATCGGGTCGACGAATGTTGCTGTATTTATTATAGAATCTATATCACTGGTCTGCATGGCCATTTGAGTCATCGAAGAAACCAGGGCAGAAATATCTTTAGCATAGCCAATATCGAACAAAGTGTGCTCATAGGCTAAATTATAGGCTTCTTCAGGGTCGGAAGTAATTAGCCCGAACATAGGAGTGTATAATTGCCCTGCGCAAGACATTTCGCCGCCGTAAAAACGGTTAAGTGCCTTTTGGTATTCTGCATCGCTCTTTTTGTAGGCCATTGAAACACGTGCCCATTCTTTGACCCAGTCTATCTTTTCTATTTGAACATCAAGAAAATCAGTATCCGGAATTCGATTTCCATCGGATAAGGTGCGGGTTAGTGAGCCGTAGTAATCAATAATGAAATTAATAAAACTTTCACCGTTGAGTTCTCCCTTGTTTTGGGTTAGATATTTTACCATGGCCAATTTCCATCGGGTATCATCAGTGGTTGCACCGGCCAATAGATTATGGTCCCAGGTGCCTTCGGGCGATTGGTTTCTGACTGCCGGCGTCAGGCCTGTAATATAACCGTGTTTTAACTGAATATCTTTTCTGTGCCACATTTCGGTCGAAGCACCCATGGCATCACCTATGGCTGAACCTACCAATGCTCCTAATACCTTATCATAATATTCTTCTTTGCTTAGATTGGGTTTTGAACCCGTATGTTGTTGCTTTTTCGGAGATGGAATATCCATCTTGGGAGTAGGTTCTTGGCAAGAAAGAAAAAAGAGAAGAAATAATGCCGCTGAGAAGAATTTAGTCATTGAGCCAAAATTAGTTTGCGGGCCTTTTTTAAGAGCTTGGCTTTTTCTTTAAGTGTTCTTTCCATAGGTAGTTGTGCAAGTCCGATAATACGCCTGGCAATCTCAATACCCGCAACTTGGCCCATTAATTTTTTGTCGGCCTCACCTTGGTAAATAGAATGTATTCTGTTCAAATAACTTTTTTTGCCGGTGGCCATAATAATATGTGCGGCCATAACCCCAAGGTCGAACTCGGGAAAACCGGGAAAACCAAACTCCGGATCGATAATATACAGATTGTCTGCTTCGGTCATCCAACTGCCGGGGTAGTAATCGCCATGGATTAACGTACTGCCGGGAGAAAGGTATTTCTCGCCTATTTGGTCAACTACAGATTTAATGGTTTTACTCGACTTAAAAGCCATAGAGAGTTCTTGTAGCCCTTCTTGAATTTCATCAAGGTTCATATCACTGTCTTCTGAAAACGGAAGAACGAATATATGTTTATGGTTCAAAAAACGCATCTGCAGGTTTTCAGGAAAGTTAGTATTGACCTCTGTGCGATGTATGAGGCCAAGAATAAAAACCAATCGATCAAGATGTGCCGCTGCTATTGTCTTATTATTGTAGATTAGGGTCATATCTTCGCAGTGCCCTAGATCTTCAAGAAGTAAAAGGTTCTCAACGCTGTCATACCCGATAACTTTCGGCATGTGTGCGCTAACTGCATTTTCTCGAACCACTTGATAGAAGTTCTTCTCAACAGCGATTCGATTTAAGGGTGCTGAAATCTGTTGGAATTTTTGAACATAAGGTCTCGATTGCTTTAAAATAAAAGAACGCTCATTGGTTTTGACCCGTACGACAACATTCATATTGCCCTCGCCAGGTTGTTCGACCGATTCTATTTTTTCTCCGGAATTGAGCCAAGAATTTTTGGAAAGGTAGTTTTCTAGCTCAGGAATAGGTGTTGAAATATCTATTGCTTTCAAAACAGGAGTTTTATGCAATATACTTGTAAAAACAAAAAAATCCTTACGAATCGTAAGGATTTTTTGTGGTGCCTCCAGGAATCGAACCAGGGACACATGGATTTTCAGTCCATTGCTCTACCAACTGAGCTAAGGCACCATCCCTGTAAGGGGCTGCAAATATAATTTCAATTTTGCGATATCCAAACAATTTCTCGAAAAAAAGGTGATTTGTTCTCACTCTTTTTTTTGATCTTTGTAATATGAACTTAATTATAGATGCCGGAAACACTTCTGTGAAACTTGCGGTTTTTGATAAAGGTGCTCTTATCTTTTATCAAAAAGTCGATGGTGAAGAAATACCTGTACAAGTAAAGAAGGTTTGTGATCACTACCCGAAAATATCTAACGGTATCGTGTCTAGTGTAGGTAATCTTGATGTTAAGGTGGTAGCAGTTCTCACAGTTTTTTGTGATGTGCACGAATTGACTCCCTCTTCCAAAACTCCCTATAAGAATTCATATGCTACTCCGCAAACATTAGGGGTTGATAGAATAGCCCTAGCTACTGCGGCTTTTTATCATAACCCTAGGGGAAATACATTGGTCATCGATGCGGGTACATGTGTTACCTACGATATGGTTAATGACTATGGTGAATATTTAGGCGGGGCTATTTCACCAGGCTTAAAAATGCGTTACAAGGCGCTTCAAGTACAAACGGCTAAACTACCGTTGTTAGAACCTAAAGCACCTTTTGATTTTATAGGAAATTCTACTGATAACAGTATACATAGTGGTGTTGTAAATGGTATCTGCCATGAAATTGACGGGGTCATTAGCGGTTACAAAACGCGTTTTGCAGATTTAACAGTTATTTTAACAGGCGGTGATGCCCCATTTTTGTCAAAACGGTTAAAAAATACCATATTTGCGGATTCCAAATTTCTCCTTAAAGGGTTGAACTATCTGTTGGAATACAACAAACATTAAATGGTTAAAAAAATAGTTTTTGTTTTAGTGTGCCTAGTCGCATTGAACGGTTACGCCCAAAATGGTACCGTTTCTCCTTATTCTTATTTTGGTCTTGGTGAAACAAGTGCCTCTTCGACGGTAGAAAATCAAATGATGGGTGGCATTGGGGTGTATGCCGATAGTATACATGTGAACTTAAGAAACCCTGCTGCCTACAGTAAGTTAGGTATCAAGGCTGGTGAAAGTTTTGGTATTACCACGTATACTGCAGGTATTTCACACAAACAGACCCAATTGAAAAGCTTTAGCGACCAACAGAGTAGTGCGGTCACCAATCTCGATTATCTTTCTTTGGGTTTTACGCTTAAGAAAGGATTGGGTCTAGGTTTTGGTGTTATGCCCTATACTTCGGTAGGTTACAGTTTTGTTGATGAGCAGGGTGCTGAAGGGTCGCGTATTATTAATGAATATAGTGGCGAAGGTGGCCTGAACCGTATATACCTTTCTTTAGGTTATGAAGTGTTCAAAAATTTTAGTGTAGGTGTTTCGGCCAACTACAATTTTGGTGTCGTTGAGAGTCTTAGAATTCAAAGTACCGAGAATGTGCAATATGGGGTCAAAGATGAGCGTAGCTCTAGAATTGATGGCATGGATCTGAATTATGCGGTGTATTATACACCTGAAGTGGATGAGAAGCATACGCTTTATACATCGTTACGCATAAATACACAGGCGAACCTTTCCGCAAGAAATACAAAAAGAATAGGTTCGTTTTCATTGTTGACTCAGCAAGATGTTGAGGCCATAGATGTAAATTTAGAGGCGCAAGGCCTGAAAGAAACCGGAATTAAAATACCTACAACAGCCACCGTGGGCTTAGGTTACGGTGAGAAAATGAAATGGTTCTTAGGTTTCGAATACAGCTATCAGCAGTTGTCTGACTATTCAAATGTATTTTTAGAAATAGATAATCTGGTATATGACGATGCAAGTACTTTTGCATTGGGAGGTTTCTATATTCCCAATAGTAGTTCTTTCGAAAGCTATCTTAGCAGAGTAACTTATAGGGCCGGTGTAAGAATGGATCAGACCGGTATGGTGGTAAACGATAAAGAAGTAAACAACTTTGGCATAACTTTTGGATTAGGTCTTCCGCTTGGGAACAATCTATCGAACCTTAATTTAGGTTTCGAGCTCGGTCGAAGAGGTACCACTTCGGCAGACTTGATCGAAGAAAGTTACTTTAAGGTGAATGTAGGCCTTTCTTTAAACGATGTCTGGTTCAGAAAGCGCAAGATAAATTAGAGAATAAAGTATTGAGGTTTTGTTAAAAATCAGCTCTAAATTTTCATAATGTTGAAAAACAACCTTAAAAACAAGATGCTCGAGCCTAATTTCTAAATTTCAAATGGCTCGCTTGGCAAAAAATTAGTACATTAACCCCCTCAAAAACGGAAACCTAGACACAAAGCGCTCATATGAAGTTTATTCGATAAATAGCTTTTGAAAGCAATTTGTGCTTGACTTTTTGAAAATAAATAAAATTGAACAAATGAAAACTAAAATTTACTCTACTGCAATTATGCTTTTCGGGTTCATTGTGGCAGTTAATGCACAGGCCCAGAACCCAGAATGTATGACCAACCTTTCAATCTATGCAGAGCATGCCAAGGTAAAGAATTATGAGGCGGCATATACACCATGGAAAATGGTCTATGAAAACTGTCCTGATTTGAACAAGGCGAACTTTTCTTTGGGAGAAAAGATTCTGGACGATAAGATTGAAAAATCTTCAGGTGCCGAGAAAGATGGCTACATCAAAGATATGATGGCGCTTTATGATAATAGTGCTAAGTACTTTCCAAAAAGATACACTCCTGCAGTAGTGGCTATCGACAAGGCATTGCTTATGTACGAAAACAAAATGGGCTCTGATGAAGAAATCTATGCTATGTTAGATGAAGCATTTCAAAAAGACCCTAAGAACTTCAAAAACCCTAGGGCTCTTTATCTGTATTTCTCTAGTCTAGTTGATTTGCATAAGAGTGGAAGTAAAGAACTTCAAGAAGTATTCGATGTTTACGATAATGTGAATGACAAAATAGAAGAAGAGAACAAGCAGTTGACTGATATCATTACAAAATTGCTTCCAAAAGATTCGACAGGTACGCTAACTTCTAAGGAGAAAAGAAAATTACGGGTTGCTACGACCAACTCGGAGTCTTACGGTAAGATTGCCGGTAGTGTCGATTCTAAATTGGGTGCCTTGGCTGATTGTGAAAACTTGATTCCGCTTTACGAAAAGAGTTTTGAAGAGAAAAAAGGAGACGTTACTTGGGTAAAAAGAGCTGTCGGTAGAATGTTTAATAAAGAATGTACCGATGACCCTCTATTCCAGAAGTTGTTCGAGGCTCAGTTGGCTTTAGATCCATCTGCAAGTGCCTATGTTTATGGTGGTACTTTAAAAATGAAGAATGGTGATTCGAAAGGTGCTTTAGAAGATTTCGATAAAGCCATGAGTTTAGAAACAGATCCTTACAAGAAATCTGATATAGCCTATAAAGTTGCAATTATCAATAAGAGAAAAGGTAGTAAGTCTACCGCTAGAAAATATGCGCAAATGGCGATAAATGCCAATCAAGCAAACGGTAAGGCATATTTATTAATCGCTAATTTATATGCGACTAGTGCTAACGATTGTGGTAGTACGCCATTTGAAAAGCGTGCGATTTATTGGAAAGCAGCAGATTTGGCCAGACAAGCAGGTCGTGTTGATCCATCTTTAAGTTCGAATGCCAATCAATCGGCTAAAAGTTACGCGGCAAAGGCCCCGTCTAAAACCGATATATTCAACTCTGGTATGGCCGGTAAAACGGTAAGCTTTAGTTGTTGGGTTGGTGGTAGCGTTAAAGTGCCTAATCTATAAGATGAAACAATCGTTTCAAATAAATTTTAAAAGTATTGCCATGGTAGTTATCATGGCAATACTTTTTTTTTCATGTGACGATAATTATAAGCGATCTGGGCAAGAGAAAGTGCCATTGGTATACCCCATGGGGATTACAGAAGATTTCACCTTAACCTATACTGAAGCAAAGGAAGAGTTAGGTTCTGAAGATTCTACGGGTACTCGGGTTATTGCAGTGCTGACCAGTCCGATAAATAATGATTACGAAAATCTCAAATTTCCGTACCGTACGTTTCCGAAGGGCTTACTAATAGATTTCTATAATGAGAGTGGCGATAAAAGTATTATAAAGGCCGACTACGGAATTATCTATTCAGCTACAAATGTAATAGATTTGCAAGGCAATGTGGTAATTGAAAGCCACGATGGTAAAAAGTTAGAAGCGCCTCAGCTCTTTTGGGATCAAGATAGTGATTGGATTTTCACTCAAGAAAAGTTTAAGTTTACCAATCCTGAAGATGGAACGGTGATGGATGGTGAGGGAATGGATTTCAATAAAGACCTTAGTTTTTTTAATGCACACAAGACTTTTGGTCTAATGACGATAAAGGAAGAAACGAATGATTAATATTTTAAGATATACCGAATACTTATATTTAGCGGTATGCGGTTTTTCGCTGTACCGTATCTATACAGACTGGAATGTAGACCGACAAAGTGCCTATTTGTTTATTTTCTTTGCCGTAGTCTCTATAGGTATGTTCTTGTTCAGAAGAAATTACCGTAAAAAATTTGAACAGCGCAAGCGCGATAACCAGCAGTGATTTTGGAAACTGCTATTTTTATAATAATTCTTTCCCTTCTTTTTTCCGCCTTTTTTTCGGGTATGGAAATAGCCTTTATCTCGGCGAATAAGATTCATATTGAAATAGAGAAAAAGCAAGAAGGTATCTTGGCCAAGGTTTTGACACGGCTGACCAAAAAGCCTTCTAAGTTTATTGCTACCATGCTCATAGGTAACAATATAGCATTGGTCATCTATGGTTTTTTTATGGGAGACCTTTTGATGTATTGGTTTCAAAGTATGTTGCCATCTTCCAGTGAATTTATAAATCTGATTTTGACAGATTTTAGCCTCTTGGTGCAAACGGTAATCTCTACCTTGATCATTCTCTTTACGGCCGAATTTCTGCCTAAGGTTTTGTTCCAGATCTATTCTAATAACTTACTTAAGTTTTTGGCAGTACCTGCCTATCTATTTTATCTTCTGTTTTCGGTGATTTCCGACTTTGTTATTTGGGTTTCAGATTTAATACTCAAAGTGTTCTTTAAGACGGATGGCGATGAGGTGCAACTGTCTTTTAGCAAAATAGAGTTAGGAGATTATATTAATGAGCAGATGGAAACCGTCAATGAAGAAGATGAGGTCGACTCTGAAATACAAATTTTTCAAAATGCCCTTGAGTTTGCAGAAGTAAAAGCTCGGGAGGTCATGGTGCCCCGTACCGAAATAAAGGCGGTAGAACTTGATGAAACCCCTAAGAATTTGGCCAAATTATTTACTGAAACAGGCCTCTCTAAGATATTGATTTACAAAGATACCATCGATAATATTATAGGTTATGTACATTCATACGAGTTGTTCAAGAAGCCGAAAACGATAAAAAGTATTTTGCTGCCTGTAGAATTTGTGCCTGAGACAATGCTTGTTCAAGACATTTTAAATGTTCTGACCAAAAAGCGAAAGAGTATAGCCGTGGTTTTAGACGAATATGGTGGTACTTCCGGTTTAATGACCGTTGAAGATATTGTTGAAGAGTTGTTCGGTGAAATTGAAGATGAGCACGATATAACCGATTTGATAGAAGAACAGCTAGAAGACGGATCGTATAAATTTTCTGCTCGGTTAGAGGTTGATTATATCAATGAAACTTATAAGCTTGAAGTGCCCAAAAGTGATGAGTATGAAACTCTTGGTGGTTTTATAGTTAACGATAAGGGCGAAATACCCGAGAAAGACTCTGAGATTCAGATTGAACATTTCCTCTTTAAAATTTTAGAAGTTTCCAACACCAAAATCGACTTGGTGTCTCTGCAAATTCTCGATAAAGAATAGCTAAGCTTATACTATTTATTGAACTCCATTTAAGAGTATCGCTGAGATATAAGTAATAAACCTGAAAGCGTGGTTCTTAAAGTCTTTAATATTCCAAAAGAAAATACTAATTTCGCACACTGATTTTAAAACTCCTTAGATGGCAATTTTAGAGAATATAAGAAAACGAACAACGGTTCTAATTCTTATTATAGGTTTGGCACTTTTCGCTTTTGTGATTTCCGGTGTTTTTACCAATAGTGATTTTAGTGGTGGTAAAGTAGGTTCAAGTATAGCCGAAATTAATGATGAAGATATATCAATAGACGAGTTTCGTCAAAAGGTAGACCTGGCATCAAGACGTTCAGGCCCGAACGCCTCGACGATGCAGACGGTGAACCAAGTATATGAACAAGAGGTGAGAAATGCAATTCTTGGTCAACAGTTAGAAGGTCTGGGTATCGATATCGAGCAAGATCAAATATTGAACTATATCGGTACTATTCCCGGTTATTCTCAAAGTCCACAGTTTCAAAATGAAAATGGTGTTTTTGATCAGAATAAATTCAGGGAGTTTATCGCAGATCTTAAGGTTAACAACCCTGCCCAGTATAATCTTTGGTTGCAAGATGAAAAAGCGATTATTGAAAATGCCAAGCAACAGGTTTATTTCAATTTGATCAAGGCCGGGGTAGGTGCTACGCTTAAAGAAGGTGAATTCGATTATAAATTGGGTAATGATAAGATAGATGTGAAATACGTGCGTGTGCCGTACTCTTCTATACCTGATAGCACAATTTCAGTTTCCAAAAGTGAAATTCAGTCGTACATCAACGAACATAAAGATGATTATAAGCAAGAACCTGCTCGTGATATACAATTCGTTTATTTTGAGGAGAAAGCTTCCGCTGCTGATGAAAAAGAGGTTGAAGATGCCTTGGGTAAATTACTTGATGACACGGTAGAATACAACGCACAGACCGATAAAAACGATACGATCAAAGGTTTTAAAACTACCGATGACATGGCTGCTTTTTTAGATAGGCATTCAGATATCAAGTTCGATACGATTTATAAGGCAAAGAATAGTTTGTCTGCAAGAGTTGCCGATACTCTAATGACCTTACAAACTGGTGAAATTTACGGCCCTTACAGAGATGGGGATTATTTTAAAGTTTCTAGAATGATGGGGCGAAAGGGCAATGGTTCTGTAAAGGCCAGTCATATTCTTCTTGCGTATGAAGGTGCTCAACGAGCCAACCCAGAGGTTACACGTACTAAAGAGGAAGCGGAAGCGGAAGCCAAACGTTTGTTACGTGAAGCGAGAAAGAAAGATGCGAAATTTGTCGAGTTGGCGCGTGATAACTCTGATGGCCCATCTGCACCGAACGGTGGCGACCTTGGTTACTTTCAAGAAGGTACTATGGTGCCTGCATTTAATGATTTCGCTTTCGACAACAGTGTTGGTACCATCGGTATGGTAGAAACCGATTTCGGTTTTCATGTTATTAAAATAGACGATAAGCAAGATATCGTTCAAGTAGCTACCTTAGCTCGTGAAATCGAACCTTCAGAAGAAACGGTCAATACCTTGTTTACCGACGCTACTAAATTTGAGATGGAGTCTATTTCTTCCGATAATGCATTCCCCGATTTGGCTAAAGAATCAGGTTATTCGGTACGGCCGGTCAATCAAATTAAATCTACCGATGAAAATCTGCCTGGTCTATCTTCACAACGTAGTATCGTTCAGTGGGCTTTCAACGGTGAAACCAGTGTAGGAGATATCAAACGTTTTGACTTGCCTAGCGGCTACGCCGTAGTGCAATTGACAAAAAAGTATGAAGAAGGTTTGATGGCCGTTGAAGATGCTTCACCAACAGTACTGCCCATTATCAGAAAAGAACGTAAGGCAGCACAGATTATAGCAAACAACAAGGGTAAATCTCTTGATGATTTGGCCAAGGATAATAATACGAATGTTTCAACAGCTTCTGCATTGAATGTAAAGTCACCTACGATACCAGGTGCAGGTTCTGAACCTGCGGTTGTCGGCACTGCTTATGCTTTAGCTGAAGGAGCCACTTCTGAGCTCATTGAAGGTAATACAGGAGTCTTCAAATTAACGGTCACCAAGAAAACTGAAGGACCGAAATTGGATAATTATAGTACGTATTCCAATTCAGTTAGAAGTTCTAGAGAAGCTAGAGTTAATACTTCGGTCTACCAAGCACTGAAAGACGATTCTGAAATTGAGGATAATCGATCTGCTTTCTACTAGAAAAACGTATATAACTAATTAAAAACCCTCTTTATGAGGGTTTTTTTATGCTATCATTTCTTTATATGATAATACGGTTCTATAACCTTTTTTGCGAAAGTAAGCCGGTGTTTGTTCGTTGCCGGTGGCCAAAATAAAATCACCTCCCCAAGCTCCAAGACTTTTGAGTGTTCCGAAATAATCGGAAAATAGTTCTGCTTTGACGGTAGGTAGGCGAATGTATTCTGAAATCAATTTTTCATGCTGTTCTATCAAAAATTCAAAACCCTTAAGATTTGAACACTTAAGTACATCTTCTGTTATCGATGATATTTGCTCTGTCAATATCTTTTTATTGCCCTTTTGGTCTCGATAGCGGGCTATGCCTTCTCTACTATTCTGCTTTTTATCTAAGTGTATAAAGAAAAGATTCTCTGAAAAAGTGGGTGAAAAATCTACAGCTTTGAATAATGGTTTTTGATCAAGTACTTTATAGGTCAACGGAGAATTTGTCTGTGCACAGGCAATATCATATCCACTGCCCGTAAAGGCGTTCCATAAAAGTTCAAAAGGGTCTACCTCTGCCCATTGTGCAATGTTATTGATCAATGTAGAAGATGAACCTAACCCCCAATTACGTGGAAACTCCAATCTAGATTCAACATTATACCCTGTAGCACCGATTAAAAAATTTTGATTCAGTTTCTTTGCTTCACGAATTAATTTCAAAAGTGTCTTGGCAGTATCGTTTTCAAGGGCCTTGTCATCGTCGGTGATTAAATTTTCTGTTTGATAGGTCCACTCGAACCATATTTTTCCTGCTTGATCAAGACTTTTCCATTCTATTGTTGGAGAAGCAATCGGACTAACTTTCAAAGCTTGCCCAAAACGTGTTGGTACGGCGAGACTCAAAGCACCGTCTAAAACGGCATATTCCCCTGTAATAAGCAATTTTCCGCTACTATAAAACTCTTTTGTACTCACTGTCGTAATTTCTGAAAAGCTTCTACCACTGAGCTGTGGGTTGCCGTATGTTTTTTAAAATAGTTGGTCAGGGTCGTTTTTTCGATCTCGGTGGCACCTAATTGGTTTAGAATATTCAATAAGTGCATTTTCATATGGCCTTCTTGAATACCTGTGGTCACCAAAGAACGGATCGCTGCAAAGTTTTGCGCCAGACCGGCTACGGCTACTATTTGCATAAGTTCGGTAGCTGATGGTTTTCCTAAGATTTCTAAAGCCAGTTTTACCAAAGGGTGTAAACTGGTCAAACCTCCAACAGTGCCCAAGGCAAGGGGAAGTTCAATCCAAAATTTAAAAATTTCGTTCTCAACCTCGGCATGTGTTAGGCTCGAATAACCCTCTTCTTTTGCTGCATAAGCATGAACGCCTGCTTCTATGGCCCTAAAGTCGTTGCCTGTAGCCAATACTACCGCATCGACCCCGTTCATAATGCCTTTGTTGTGAGTGACCGCCCTATGGGGTTCTGCTTGGGCTATATTCACTGCCTGCACTATTTTCTGTGCAAATTCCTTAGAAGGCATTTGGTGGTCTATGTTGAGTTCGTCAACTGGGCAGCTCACCTCGGCCCTGACGACACAGTTCGGTACATAGTTCGACAATATGCTCATGACAATTTCTATATTCTTTTCTTTTTCAGAGAAGTCAAGATTGGCTAGAGATTCAGTTTTTAAGGTTTCGGCAAAGCTTTCTAAGCATGAGTTAATAAAGTTTGCCCCCATGGCATCTAGGGTTTCAAAAGTACAATGCAGTTGAAAGTAATGGTCGAGCTTGTCAGTTTTATTTTTAAGTTCAATGTTGGTGATACCCCCGCCACGCTTTTTCATGTTTTTGGTGATGTGGGCGGCTTTTTCAAGTAACTTCGGTTTTACTGAGTTAAAAAAACTTTTCAGTTTGGTTGGGTCGCCATGGTACATAAAATGTACTTGGCCGATTTTTTCGGTACCAATGACTGTGGTCTTGAACCCTCCCTTATTCAACCAAAATTTTGCGGCTTTGCTGGCAGCTGCCACAACTGAACTCTCTTCAATAACCATAGGTATGGCATAAAGTTTGTCGTTTATCAAGAAATTGGGGGCGACACCAAAGGGTAAATAGAAATTAGTCACGGTGTTCTCGATGAACTCATCATGAAGTTTCTGTACTTTGGTATCGTCGTTCCAGTAACGTTGAAGAAGCGCTTTGGCGGCTTTTGGGTCTTTCGTATAGTTGGTCGTAAGCCAATCTATTTTTTGTTCTTTGGTCAGTTTTGAGAATCCCTCTACTGGCTTAATCATAAAGTAAAATTATAGGGGGTAAAGATAACGATTAGGTCTAATACGCTCACGGGCCCCAAAATAGCCCTGCATAGGCTTCTTTTATAGATTAAAGTTTAATTTTTTGTAAAATTATCACTAAACTTGGGCGATTTATTATCTTTTATAACAAGCTATGCAAAAGTTCCTTCCCTCCCTATTTTTTCTACTTGCTTTTTCAAACATTTTACTGGCCCAAGAAAAACAGATTACCGTTGAAGCGGTCTATAAAAGCGAATTCAGAACAGAGGGGATGGATGCCTTGCGTTCGATGAAAAACGGTAAGCAGTATACAGTTCTCCATATAGACAGAAACACTGGTCTGAGTTCGGTAGATAAATATGATTATACTACCTTGAAAAAGGTGGAAACCATTGTGAATTCGTCAGATTTAGAGACGGTTCAGAGATTTTCTGATTATCAGTTCAGTGCCGACGAATCGAAAATACTATTGGCAACCGATGTAGAATCGATATATCGGCATTCTACGCTAGCACATTACTATGTCTATGATGTAAAGACTAAAGAGGTGACCAAAGTAGCCGATGTGAAAATTCAAGAACCGTCTTTGTCCCCTGACGGAACAAAAGTGGCCTATGTTACAGATAACAACCTTTTTATTTTTGACATAAAGTCAAAGGAAACTGATCAAGTGACCACTGATGGCGAGAAAAATAAGATTATCAACGGAATCACCGACTGGGTCTACGAAGAGGAGTTCGCTTTCGTTCGCGCATTTGCATGGAATGCCACCGGAAATAAAATTGCGTTTCTTCGTTTTGATGAGACCAATGTGCCACAGTTTTCTATGGATGTGTACGGCTCTGAATTGTACCCTACTCAAGAGACATTTAAATATCCGAAAGCAGGGGAAGATAATGCGCTGGTTACGCTTCACATGCTAGATGTAAGATTAAATAATATTTCTCAAGTTGACTTAGGTAAACCTTATTACATTCCGAGAATAAAGTGGATGAACGACCCCAACTTTTTAAGTGTTCAGACCATGAATCGCCATCAAAATCATCTAACACTTCATTCTGTAAATGCAAAAGATAATAAAGTTTCTATTCTTTTAGAAGAAACGGATGATGCTTATGTCGATACCAATGATGATTTAACCTTTCTAGCGGATGATAGTTTTATTTGGCCAAGCGAGAAAGATGGGTACAACCATATCTATCTTTATAATCAAGAGGGTAATTTGATGAATCAGATCACTAAAGGCCCTTGGGAAGTGACCAAATATTACGGTTATGACCAAAATGAAGATAGAATTTATTATCAGTCTACAGAAAATGGTTCTATAAATCGAGGTGTTTACAGTGTAGAGAGTGATGGGGGTAACAAAATGGCCCTCGCCGCTGACGAAGGATATAATTCCGCCGACTTTAGTGCTGATTTCACCTATTTCATTCATACCTATTCCAGTGCAACCACACCCCCGATTTATACTTTACATAAAGCTGTATCCGGTAAAAAAATCAAGGAAATCAAGAACAATGAAAAGCTATTGGACAAGCTGAAAGGGTATGAGCTGAGTGCCAAAGAGTTTTCTACCATTCAGATTAATGGCAACGAATTGAACATGTACACCATTAAACCTAAAGATTTTGACCCTAAAAAGAAATACCCTTTACTGATGTACCAATACAGTGGGCCAGGGTCGCAAAGTGTAGTGAATCAGTGGTTAGGCTACCGCGATTATTGGCATCAACAATTGGCTGCGGAAGGGTATGTAATTGCATGTGTTGATGGGCGAGGAACAGGTTTCAAAGGTGCTGATTTTAAAAAATCAACGTATTTGAATTTAGTAAAGTACGAAACCAAAGACCAGATAGCCGCGGCAAAAAAACTTAGTGATTTGCCATATATCGATGAAAATAGAACGGGTATCTGGGGATGGAGTTTCGGCGGGCATATGGCGACCAACAGTTTGCTGAAAGGAAATGAGGTTTTTGAAATGGCGATTGCCGTTGCACCGGTTACTTCTTGGCGTTTTTACGATACCATCTACACTGAACGGTTTATGCGTACCCCACAGGAAAACCCTGGTGGATACGATGAGAATTCTCCTTTGAACTACCCTGAACTTTTACAGGGCGATTATTTATTGATACATGGTTCTGGAGATGATAATGTACACGTTCAGCATTCTATGAGAATGGCTGAAGCCCTTATACAGGCAAACAAGCAATTTGATTGGGCGATATATCCCGATAAAAACCATGGTATTTACGGAGGTAACACTAGAGTACACCTTTTCAATAAAATGACCAATTTCATGCACGAGAATTTGCGAGACCGAAAGGTTGAGGAATCAAAACCTGAGGGAGGGCAGTCAGAAATGAACAGGCAGCAAATTAAGGGTTAAATTCACACTCAAGCTATTTTTAATTAAATTCTGTGTACGCAAAACAGCTACTAGAGCCGTGCGACACCTAAACCAAACTCATTGATTTATGGAGACTAAAAGCGAATTTATGGAACAACAGCAGATGTTCGGCCACCCAAAAGGCCTGTTTTATCTGTTCTTTGCTGAGTTGTGGGAGCGTTTTAGCTTTTATGGTATGCGGGCATTGTTAACGCTCTATATGGTAGACGTTATTTTTGCTGCCCTTGCTGAACGTGATTTTGCCACTGCTGCCGTTTATGCATCTTATGGTTCTCTGGTTTATGCCTCAACGGTAATCGGTGGTAGAATCTCAGATACCATTTTAGGAATGCGTAACTCTATTTTTTTAGGAGGTATTCTCATGTCGATCGGTCATTTTGTCTTGGCCATTGAAAATGATATGGCCTTTTATCTTGCCTTGTCTTTGATTATAGTCGGTAATGGGTTTTTTAAACCTAATATTTCGACTTTTGTGGGCACTTTATATCCTCCCGGTGACTCAAAGAAAGATTCCGGTTTTACTATATTCTATATGGGTATTAATATCGGTGGCTGGGTCGCGCCGCTACTATGTGGTTGGTTAGCGTTTGAGTATGGGTGGCATTATGGCTTCGGACTCGCAGGTATTGGTATGCTTACAGGCCTAATTTTCTTCTGGAGCGGAATAAAAAAGAATGTTTTTGGGGATAGGGGCCTACCGCCGAACGATGAGGTTTTAGAGAAGAAGGTTATGGGCATCAAACAAGGAATTCTGGTTCCTGTATTAGCTGTGATTGCCGCTCCTGTTATTGCTTTTTTGCTATCGGCTTATAAGGCCTTGGGTGCTGAGGGTACATTTTTTGAGGATCAAAATATAGTTAACGTAATCTTCAAGCTTATAGGTATTTCCATACTGGCTTACTTGGGTTACATCATGTTCAAGGCTACTTTAGATGAACGTAAGAAGCTTTTTGTGGCGGTTTTGATTACGTTCTTTATGACAATATTTTGGGGTTTTCATGAATTGTCGGGTAGTGTAATTACCCTTTTCGCCGCACGTAATGTTGAGTTGACTTTAATGTCTGCAGCTCAAACCAATTCTTTGAACTCAATGTTCATTATTATACTGGCTATACCCATTTCACTTATGTGGACTTACCTAAGCAAGAAGAATCTGAACCCCCGTACACCCTACAAATTCGGTTTAGGTTTGGTGTTCGCAGGTATCAGTTTTTATGCGTTGGCACTAAGTGCAGGTAGCGCCAATGATAGCGGATTGGTGCCTTTTTCCTATTTATTGCTGATGTACTTTTTGCTTTCGATTGGCGAGTTGTTTATGTCACCGGTGGGACTTTCTAAAATTACCGATCTATCTCCCAAGCGAATTGTAGCATTTATGATGGGGGTGTGGTTTTTATCGTCTGCCTTTGCTTTTCAGGTAGTAGGTTTTATCGGTAAACAGTTGGCCATAGAGAGCACCGATAAGAATGTCGGTGGCTTTGAAACTCTTACGGTTTACACAGATGGTTTTGAACTTATTGCCAAATATGCTCTAGGCGCCGGTATTATTGTGCTCTTGGCGTCTCCTTTGATCAAGCGTTTAATGGGTAGGGTTCATTAATAGGCTACTCAAAATAATAGGCTCCCTTTTCGCCCGTATAATGAAAAGGGAGTTTTCTTTGGGTGCAAGTCTTTCTCCAACGGTTTACATAACTTCGATAATTACTGCCGTCGGCAATAATGATATTGGGTTGAACGGAATCAATCAAACGGTTCAAATTAATTTTTGGGGATTGAGTTAGTATCAAATAATCTATTTTCTTTTGTTCTCTTGGATAAACCGCCATGCTATCAATCAAGAACAAATCTTTGTCAATCCATTTATAACTATTTTGAAGAGGGATGTGGTTTAGACTGTCCACACGTTCAGCGACCCTATATTCTGTCACAATTCTATTCAATCGAGTACTATCATTGGATATGATTTTTAAAGTGCTTCCTTCTTGGTGTATGAGTATTGAATTTTTTGTTTGATGGGCCAGAAGCAAGGTCTCTTTTTGAGAGGTTTCATATTCGGAAAAAATCATCCATAGCTGAAAGCTAATAATACCAAGGCCTACTAAGCCTAATTTTCTAAAATTGGGCTTAGTAAGAAATACAATGAAACCTATGATAATTACGTAACTGAGTAGCAGTTGAACTCCATCGAATGAAATATTCTTAAATATAAAAGCTTCTTGTTGAGCGACCCAGCCTATTAAATCATTGAGCCAGCCAATAATTGTATCATAAAAGGAAACAAAGAAATCGGGCAACCGGTTGAGAACGGCCAAGATGATGACCAGAATGCCTGTTCCTAAGACAAAGCCCAATCCAGGAATTACAAGTAGATTGGAAATAAAGAACAACCCGGGAAATTGATGAAAGTAGAAAAGGCTTATAGGTAGAACCCCAAGTTGAGCAGCAATACTCACCGAAAGCAACTGCCAGAAATATCGGATAATTTTATTTTTTGGGTACCATAACCTTTGCAGCAGAGGGTAAACCCATACAATGGCCAATACCGCTGCATAACTCATTTGAAAACCGACCTGAAATAAAAGGTTGGGATCAATTATTAAGAGAATGAAGAACATTGATAAAGCAAGAATGTTGAAAGTGTTACTGGGTCTGTTTAGATATAAGGCGTAGGCCACAAATGAAAACATGGTGACCGCCCTGACAATCGACGCCGAGAAGCCAGCCAAGAGTGCAAAGCCCCAGAGTAAAAGTACTACGGTGATTAATTTTATGGTTTTACCCTTGGGTAGGCGCTCCAAAGGTTTTAAAACAAACTGAAGCATAATTAGTAGAATACCTATATGTAAGCCTGATACGGCCAATATATGAACTGCGCCCGCATTCTTGTAGTTGTCGTAAGTGGCTTCTGAAATATCACTTCGTTGCCCTAATAAAAGGGCTTGAATTATGCTCAATTCTTCTTCTCCGAAATTAGCCTGTCTTAATTTAGTTATGATGTGCTCTCTGGCTTGAGAAGCAAAGCCATATAACGTTCTGGAGGGGTTCTGTTTAACAAAAACTTTGTTTGACTCAACTTGAACTTGACGAACAACACCAAGGTTTTGCATGTATTCACTGTAATCGAATTGATGTGGATTAAGTGGAGATTGAATTTTATTGGAAGCTCCGTAGAAAATAAGTTCGTCATCGACCTTGTATGAATTTTGGATTGAATCGCGGGGCGTACTCACCAGAATTTTCCCTGATCGACCTTTTTCCTCGACGGATTGTACCATACCTATATAGCGGTTTGAAAATTGGGTCGGTTTAAGAACTTCCCTGATTTTCAAATGCCAAACCTGATTTTCTGAAAATGTTTGATTTGAATAATGATTGGAGATGTTTTCCGGTCGAGTTGACGAAACCGCTAGAACACCAATTGACATGGTGAGTAAAACAACACAATATCCCAATAAAGGTGTTCGGTTATTTTTGAAGTAGAGAATCCCTAATAATAAAAATAAAGATAATGAGGCAATAGCGGGAATGGTCAATCCGAAATCAAGATACTTGCCCAGTACAATTCCCAAAACCAGTATCAAAGTTAATTTTATGGGAATAAAACGTAAGAGTCTCATATTAGAGTACGCGTGTGGCCTTTACAAAAGCACTGTTCCAATACCCTTCACGCAAGGAAGAGACGATTACACCCCTTGAAGAGGAAGCATGTACAAATTTGACTTCATTATTCTCGACTGCGACCACCATGCCGACATGGTTTATACGCTTGGCTCGCCTACTTGTCCTAAAAAATAAAAGGTCACCTTTTTCAACATTATTTATGCCAATGCGTTTGCCTTCTTCGGCCATGTGGTACGAGGTACGGGGCAGTTTCACATCGTTTTCTCCAAAGGCGACATAAAGGAGGCCTGAACAATCCATTCCCTTTTTAGTAGTACCCCCGTACTTATAGCGAACGCCTGAGAATTGAAGTGCAGTCTCAATAATTTCGTCGGCCTTGCCCATTTTACGGGAGAAAGCACGCTTGGGAACGGGAGTTTCTTTTGAAAGGTTTTGGTTCTTGTTGGGTGCAACACTTACCTTTCTCGTTTTACTGTAGGTAGTTTTCTTTTTTGAAACCCCACAGTTTGCGAGCGATAGAATAAGTAGAATGTAAATGATTTTGCGCATAGATCCAAGTAATGAACACTTCACCCGGATACCAAAATTAAGCATTTTCTACAATACGTGAAGCTGCGTTCTCACTGGCACCCCTACCGCCCAATAGTTTTTCGAGTTTCGAATAGGCTTCTAATTGTGCGTGTCTATTAGGGCCATCTAAAATTTTGAGCAGCTCAGATTTGAGGTTTTTGGTATTCAAATCGTCTTGTATCAATTCTTTGACTACTTCTTTTTTCATAATAAGATTGACCAAAGAGATGAATTCTAAAGTAATTATACGCTTGGCAATCTGATATGATAGCCAGTTGGCTTTATAGCAAACCACTTGCGGTACTTTAAAAATGGCGGTTTCTAAAGTAGCTGTGCCGCTGGTCACCAACGCTGCATGAGAGATACTTAAAAGATCGTAGGTTCTGTTAATAACAAAGCTAACCTGCGGGTTCTTCAAATAAGGTAGATAGAAATCTTCATCAAGGCTAGGTGCGCCGGCGATTACAAATTGATGTTCGGAGAAATCTTTCACGACCGATAGCATTACCGACAGCATTTTTTGAACTTCTTGCTTTCGGCTTCCGGGTAAAAGTGCTATAATGGGTTTTGTGGCGTCTAATTGAAACTCATTCCTGAAATTATTGCTATCTACTGGTTTCCGTTCTCCAATGGCATCTAGTAGTGGATGTCCGACAAATTCAACAGGGTATTTATGTTTCTTTTCGTAAAAATCTTTCTCAAAAGGTAATATGATATACATGGCATCGATATCCCGTTTGATATCCTTTATTCTTCCTTCTCTAGAAGCCCATATTTGTGGAGAAATGTAGTAATTGGTTTTGTAGCCCTTTTGTTTGGCCCATTTTGCTATTCGCAGGTTAAAGCCCGAGTAATCGATGAATATGATAACATCGGGTTTGAACTCTTCAATATCTGTTTTACAGAATTTTATGGCGTTCGATATTTTACCAAGATTGAGTAGCACTTCTAAAAAGCCCATAAAGGCCATTTCTTTGTAGTGGCGTACTAAAACCCCACCAGCCTGTTGCATCAAATCACCGCCCCAACATCGAATATCTGCATTTCTATCTTTTACCTGTAAAGCTTTGATCAGGTTCGAACCATGAAGGTCTCCCGATGCTTCGCCCGCAATAATGTAGTATTTCATGTGCTGGGTTTATAAGCTGTTAAAAAACTTTATAGTATAGAATGACCATGGCGGTTAAGATGGTAGCAATTAAAACCCCTTTGGCCCTCTGGTCGCGGCGTAATCTTAAAAATGCGAAAAAGGCCAATAAGTTCAAAATAGCGCCTAGAGCTAAAAGACTGCCCACGTGTTCTTGTGCTACGGCCGCTTCGAAAGTTTCTACAATGCCTAAATCGGAAAACAAAAGTATATAGAGTAAAGTGCCTATCGCATTGGCGATAAGCCCTACTAGGAAGCCAATTATTAATTCTTTCTTATTGTTCATTGAAATCGTATTTCATTTTAATCTAAGATTTCTTTGTAAACCCCCATTCGTTGAGGCCTTGAATGGCATGATGGGCGGTAAGGTCAAATTGGGTGGGTACCACAGAAATATAATTATTTGACAATGCCCATTCATCGGTGTCCTCACCTTGGTCCAAGAGCTCGAATTCACCTGACAGCCAGTAGTAATCACGCCCAGACGGACTTTTACGTTTGTCGAATTGCTCTTTCCAATTGGCCCGAGCTTGACGGCAGACTTTAATTCCTTTTAATTGTTCTTTATCCGCTTTAGGTATATTCACGTTGAGTACCACCCCTTTGGGTATGCCATATTCGAGTGCTTTCTGAACAATAGAGGTAATGGCGTCATCGGCTGCTTCAAAATCAGCGTCCCAAGCGTAATCGCACAGAGAAAAACCAATGGCAGGTATACCTTCGATACCTGCTTCTATTGCTGCACTCATGGTACCAGAGTAAATTACGTTGATGGAGGAATTCGACCCGTGATTAATACCGCTAACACAAATATCAGGGCGACGGTCAAGAAGTTCTTGCAAGGCCAGTTTTACACAATCGGCGGGTGTACCGCTACAACTATACTCAAGTGGAGTGCCCTCTTCTTTATCGATAACCAACTTCGCTGAAAATAAGGTGTTGTCAATAGTAATTGCATGGCCTTTACCTGATTGCGGACTGTCAGGCGCCACAACCACGACATCCCCTATTTTTTTCATGTACCCTATAAGTGCTCGAAGCCCCGGAGCGGTAATTCCATCATCATTCGTAACCAGGATCAAAGGTTTTTTCATATCAGATACTTTATGGCATAAAAATACGTTTTAGAAAACATATCGGCCTAAGTTCGTTTAACAAAATATTAATGCCCCTCTTCAAAGGTGGCATGGTTTTTTCTGTATCTTAGGGAATTCATACTTTTAATTAAGGGGGTTCTGATCGCTATTTCGAACGGCCCTTTAAACTTCGAAATTTAAATTTATATGAAACGAAATTTAGCCTATATACTCGGGGTGATGCTTATTTCTGTTGCTTCATGTGGCTTTACGAATAAGTCTTTCGAAAATGATGATAAAGATAAATTACTTCTAGATCTTATTACTTACGTTTTACAAAAGGGGCATTATGAGCCAAAAGATATCAACGATGATTTTTCGGTCAATGTCTTCAATGATTTTATCGATGTAATCGATCCCACAAAACGTTATTTTCTTGATGAGGATATTAAAGAGTTCGAGCAGTATAAATTTCAACTTGACGATCAAATAAAAAGTACCGATATCTCGTTTTTTAATTTGGTTTATGAGCGTTTGATCAAACGCATGGGAGAGGCCAAGGTAATTTACAAAGAGGTTTTGGAAACTCCTTTCGATTATGGTGCTAACGAGAATATCAATATTGATTACGAGAAAATGTCGTTCGCAGCAGATAGGGAAAACCTGAAAGAGCGGTGGAGGTTGCAACTTAAGTATGCAACTTTAGGAACTTATGACTCGAAAATGCGCCAAATTCAAAAGGCCGGAGAGTTTAATGATGAAGATAGCGGCAAAGCAGAAGATAAACCAATGACTGCCGATGAAGCAGAGGTCTCTTCTAGAGCATCGACAAAAAAAACCCTGGACGAGTTCTTCGATTTCGTTGACGATTTGGAGCGTAAAGATTGGTTTGTTCAATACATCAATACTATAGTCGATGAGTTTGACCCCCATACTTTTTATTTTGCTCCTAAAGACAAAGAGAGGTTCGATATGAGCATGTCGGGCAAGTTTGAGGGTATCGGAGCTCGCTTGCAGAAAAAACCTGAGGGAGCTAAGATAGATGATATAATTTCTGGCGGTCCGGTATGGCGAGATGGTCAATTAGAAGTTGGAGATCTTATTTTAAAAGTTGGCCAGGAAGGGGAAGAGCCCATTAATATAGTGGGTATGCGTTTAGACGATGCCATTGAGTTGATTAAAGGTCCAAAAGGCACCAAAGTGAATCTTACCGTTCGAAAAATCGATGGTTCGATGGAAACTGTAGCCCTAACTCGTGATGTAGTCGAACTAGAAGAATCTTTTGCCAAATCAGCTAATATTATCAAAGATGATAAAAAATATGGGTTGATCGATTTACCAAAGTTTTATGTAGATTTTGATGATTATACAGAACGTAATGCGGCGACCGATGTGGCTAAAGAAGTTGACCGTTTGAAACAGGAAGGTGTCGAGGGCTTAATTCTTGATTTACGTGATAATGGTGGCGGATCTTTGAAAACCGTAGTAGAGATGGCCGGTCTCTTCATTAAAGATGGGCCTATCGTTCAAGTACGTTCTTCGGGCAAAGGCAAAGATGTGTATGATGATAAGGATGAGCGTATTCAATGGGATGGCCCGTTGGTGATTTTGGTCAATGAACTTTCAGCATCGGCATCTGAAATTTTGGCTGCTGCAATGCAAGATTATAAAAGGGCCATTGTTATTGGTAGTAAGCAGACATTCGGTAAGGGTACCGTTCAGAATGTAATTCCTTTGGATAATATTGTGCGCAGTAATGAGCATGGTGAACTTGGCGCTATAAAATTGACTACCCAGAAATTCTATAGAATAAACGGGGGTTCAACTCAACTGGAAGGGGTTAAAAGTGATGTGGTCGTTCCAGATAAATACAGCTATATCGATTTGGGTGAACGAGATCAATCGAATCCGTTAGGATGGGATAAAATATCGCCTGCAGATTATAAACCTTGGGATGGTTATATCGATTATGAGCAGACAGTTTCGAACAGCTCTAAGAGAATGGCGAATAATGCCCAGATAAAATTGATTGAAGAAAATGCCAAATGGTTAAAGTCAGAGCAAGATGAAACCGAAATTTCGTTGAATTATGAGGCATACCGTAAGGAAGAACAAAAGCATAAGCTGAAATCTGATTATTTCAAGACAATTGCTGAGTACGATTCGAAATTATCGTTTGAATCTTTAAAGTATGAAGAAGAATTATTCACGAAAGACTCTGTCTTAAGAGAGAAGCGTGACAGATGGCATAAAAATTTGGCTAAAGATGTTTATGTTGAAGAAGCGGTGAATGTGCTTCAAGATCTAAAAACAAATAATATCAAGCATGGCAAACTTGCCGTAAAGGGATAAATAATATTTTGTAGATAGAGAAGCCCCGAATGAAAGTTCGGGGCTTTTTAATTTTTCTAGCTTAAAGATTTTTTATCTGCCAATTTCTTGGAAAAACGTTTTTGCAACAGTTCTAGTTTGGGGTCTATGTACCTTTTGCAAAATGGTTTCTCCGGATTTTTCGAATAGTAATTTCTAAAGTGCTCAGCGCTGGGCTTAAATTGTGAGAAAGGTAAAACCTTAGTGACTAGGGGTAACTGAAATTCAGATTGCAATTGCTTTAGCGCATTTTCGGCCTCTCGGTGTTGTTCGAAAGTAAAGGTGTAAATTGCCGAGCGGTACTTATCTCGCATACTATGGTTCGAAGTGCTACGGTGGGTGTACAAATGAATTTTTATTAAGTCGGATAAGGATATAACGTTATTATCAAAATGAACAATCACTGCTTCTGAAAATGATGATGTTTTCTCGTTTGAAGCTACAAAACCTTGCTCAACTTTTTGTACTCCGTTGAGTTCTTGAAATACAGCTTCGGTACACCAATGACATCCGCCGCCCATGGCTATCTTATCCATAGAAAATTATGCAAATTGGTACCCGTTTAAAAAATCGATCACTTTCTGTTTTGGCATTTCACAGGGTTTTAGACAATCCGCTTGGTCGGTAATGTAGTAGTTCAAACTAATAAAATCATTGTCGCCTAGTTCTTCGGCGAACAGCTTTACACTTCGTCCATTATTGAAGTCACTACGTGAAACCCCATATTTCTTAGATTTAAAAAATACCACTGAATATCCGATGGGTAACTTCTGAATTCTTTCACGAAGCTTACTCATGTATACTATGTAGAAACGCTTTTCAACTTGTTTGAGTGGGCTTTGCGTAGCTTTGCCAGTTTGGGTGTAATTACGGCATTACAGTACCCCTGGGTAGTGTTATTTCGATAATAGTCTTGGTGGTACGCTTCAGCCTCGTGAAAAGTTTCAGCAGCACTTATTTCGGTAACAATTGGGTTGTCGAAATAAGGTGCCAGTTCTTTGATAACTTCTTCTGCCGTTTCTTTTTGAGTTGCGTTATGAAAATAAATTACAGAACGGTATTGGGTTCCGATATCACCACCTTGTTGATTTAATGTAGTTGGGTCGTGACTGGTCATAAAAATGGTCAATAGGTCTTTGTACGAAATTTCGCTAGGGTCGAAACTGACTTGAACGACTTCCGCATGTCCTGTGAGCCCTGAGCAAACTTCCTTATATGTTGGCTTTCCGGGAGCGTTTCCACCACTGTAACCCGATATTACTTTATCTACCCCTCTGATTTGTTGAAGTAGAGCCTCAACGCACCAAAAACATCCGCCACCAAGTGTGGCGATTTCCAAACTATTATTGTTCATGACTTAATTTTTCTTTTTGTAGTTGCAATGAATCTGAATTTACACAGTACCGAAGGCCACTTGGTTCTGGTCCGTCTGGGAAAACATGGCCTAAATGAGCGTCACAAGTATTGCACATTACCTCAACTCGTACCATGCCAAAGGTAGTATCTCGCTCATATTTGATGGCATTTTCTTCGATAGGTTGGGTGAAACTGGGCCAGCCTGTACCCGATTCGAATTTGATAGTTGAATCGAATAGGGGTGTGTCGCAACAAATGCAGTTATACTTTCCTGCTTCATGGGCACTACATAAGGCCCCGGTATGTGCGGGTTCAGTACCCTTTTGTCTAGTAATATAAAACTGTTCAGGTGTCAAAACTTCACGCCATTCCGCCTCAGTTTTTTCAACTCTTTTATCGGGCTCTGGGTTTCCTTTTACGCTAAAATTAATAATGTCTTTCCAAGTTAACATATATAGAATCTTCTTTTTTAAAGTGGAAACAAGATAGAAAAGGTCGTAGAATTAAACTATCCTATAAACTTAAAATGAGAGCTTATTTCCTCCTTAGTTTTGTCGTAGAACAAAGGGTGAACTTACAATGTTGAATAAATAGTTTAGCCATCCATTCCTGTTCAAATATCCTGTTAAAACTGATTTAAGATCTGAGATTATTTTACTTTTGAAATGTATGAAAAGAAAAACCGTATATACTATAATTTTGATTTGTTGTATAGTAGGTTTTTGGGTCTTTGATAATTTCTATACCCCAGCCACCTATTCCGATGAATCTCAGAAAGGGTTGGTTACTGAAATTGCTTTTGACTTTTTACCTAGCTCAACTACGGGTGCTGTGATCAACCATAGTCATTTTGCACTCTCGTATAACGAGCCTTATGAGCAAGCCGAATGGGTCGCGTATACTTTAAAGCGTGAACATTTGACAAATGATCAACGAAAGCGTCCATATTTCATTGAAGACCCTAAGGTAAAGACTAAATCTGCCGATTGGCGCAATTACAAAGGTTCCGGGTACGATAGAGGTCATCTTTGCCCGGCCGGTGACCGTAAATTTTCTGAGCAAGCCTATAATGAAACATTTTATACGAGTAATATAAGCCCACAAGACAGAGCGTTCAATGCTGGAATCTGGAACCGACTTGAAATGCAAGTGCGCCAATGGGCCAAACAATATGGGGAGATTTTTGTAGTTACCGGCGGAGTTTTAGAGAACGGACTTGAAGAAATAGGAGAAGAAGATGTAGATGTGCCCCATTATTATTATAAGATTTTGGCTAGACAAGAAGGCAATTCGACCAAAATGCTCGGGTTTTTATTTCTGGGGAAAGAAAGTACAAATCCACTTCGTGAATTTGCGGTAACGGTAGATGAAATCGAGCAAAGAACGGGGATAGACTTCTTTGAAAAGCTTTCCGATAAGATTGAAGCCGATTTAGAATCAACTGTAGATGTTACAGGTTGGAGGTTTCAATAGTTTAAATACCTTCTTTAAGCCGATTGGCGTCTAGTTTTAAGAATACGAACAGAAGAGCGGTAAAAAACAACAAGCCCGAACCCCCATAGCTAAAGAAGGGCAATGGTATGCCAATGGTCGGTAGCACGCCAATGACCATGCCTATATTTATAAAATAGTGTATAAGCAGTATCGACACTACTCCATAACCATACATGCGACTAAAATCAGTTTTTTGCCTTTCGGCAAGAAAGACCAACCGAAGCAATAAAAGTGTAAAGAGAATAACAACAGTTGATGTGCCAATAAAGCCCCATTCTTCACCAACGGTGCTGAAAATGTAGTCAGTATGTTGTTCGGGCACGAAATCCCCCTTGGTGCGTGTACCCTCCAGAAAACCCTTTCCGAAAAAACCTCCTGATTCTATGGCTTTTTCAGACTGGTACGTATTGTAACCAATTGTTTTTCTAATCTGTTCTAACTTATTGGGGTCTTTTTCAAGTCGCAACCATAGGCTGAATCGGTCTCTATGTCTTTGCTCGAACACATTGTTGAAAACGAAATCTACCGATAGCGAAAAGAGAATTGCAACAATTACCCCTGCCGTTAGAGGTAATACCGGAACCCTGAACTTTTTTTTCTTTAATAAAAAGAACAGAATAATCATTAAGGCTATAAAGATTACTATCCAAATAGTACCGAACATTAATGTTGTTATAAAAATTAAAATGGCCATTAGGGCTATGCCGAGATAGTATAAAGGAAGTCCTTCCCTAAAGATCACAAATGATAAAGAAAAGAATACTAAGGCACTACCTGGATCGGGTTGAGGTATAATCAATATTGCCGGAATCAAAATAATACTGAAAGCGTAAAGTTGATCTTTTCGTCTTTTGATATCAGTCTGAATATCACTTAAGTATTTGGCGAGGGCAAGAGCCGTGGCTACTTTTGCGAGTTCTGATGGTTGTAGGTTGAAAAAGCCAAGATTGTACCATGAGGTGGCACCGGCAATCGTTTTACCGAATACAAATAGCCCCAAGAGCAATACCATACTAATGAGATACAACAAACTGGAAAATCGCTCATAGAAATTGGCTTCAAGCGCAAGTAGTATGACAATTGAAGCTAAACTGGCCCCAATGAAAAATAGCTGTTTACCATGTAGTGTTCCAAAGTCGAAAATAGAAGAATCAGATTCTGAAAACGTACTCGAATATATATTCAGCCACCCGATGGCGACTAGAAGAAGATAGAAAAGAACGGCTAGCCAATCAACCCTTTTAAGAACACTTTTACCCGACATATATATTTATTCTAAACTCGATTGTTTTTCAGGTTTACGTGCATGCTGGCTCCAGTCGTATTCGTTAATTTTAAATTCTTTACCAGTAAAAGGTTTAGCATATTCATATTCTAAAGTTCTTTCTAGCATACGTTTTTCAAGATCGGTTCTGGTTATCTCTCCCTTAACATATTTTTCAATCAATAACGATGCAATATGACCTGCGTAGCGCCCACCGAAATAACCATTTTCGATATAGACGGCCAAAGCAATTTTAGGATTTTCGACCGGGGCAAAGGCCACAAATACAGAATGGTCGGTGAGTTGAACCCGAACACTATCAATTTTGGTAAAATTTTCAACAGTACCGGTCTTACCGGCTATTTTTACATCAGGTATCTGTATCCATTTAGCCGTACCTTTCTCGTATACGTCGGCCATACCTTGAACTATAGGCTCAAAATGCCGTTTGTCTATAGTAGTGTGTTTTGGCTCTACGAAATCAGGTATGCTTATGTCTTTGCCATCTACTTTTTTTAATATATGAGGTGTGAAATAATGTCCTCTATTCGCGATGGCCGCGGTCATATTTGCCAGCTGAATAGGAGTGACCGCAACTTCACCCTGGCCTATAGAGTTTGAAATAATATAGGATGGTGCCCATCTATTGTCACCATACCATTTATCATAATATTCTTTACTTGGTATTCTACCCTTTCTTCCGGTCGGTAGGTCATAACCAAGATATTGGCCGAGACCAAAACTTTTCATATGTTCTTCCCAAACATCCATTCCTTCATCGGTGGTTTCGAATTTCTCGTAGATTTTTCTAAAAGTAGCTGCGAAATAGGCATTGCACGAATTGTAGATTCCGTCGTTGAGTTTTCTTAGACCCCCACCACAGTGGCAACCTCTTTTCTTTCGCCCTACGTAGAAACCATTATAACATTGTACGGTGGTATTTGGGGTAATTACCCCTTCTTGTAGAGCCACTAAGGCGTTAAGTGTTTTGAACGGCGAACCGGGCGAGCCCTCTGCTAAAATAGCGCGGTTGTACAAAGGTTTGGCAATGGAATCATAGTACAATTCGCTATAATTACGCGAGCGTTCTCTACCGACCAAGAGGGCAGGGTCGTAGGTAGGCCCAGAAATCATGGCAAGTATTTCGCCAGTAGAAGGTTCTATAGCAACGATACCACCACGTTTGCCCTGCATTAATTTCTCACCATACTCTTGAATGGCTTTGTCTATGGTTATATTGATCTCTAGCCCCTGTTCGGGCAAAGTATCTAATACTCCTCCTTTATATTTACCGATATCTCTGTTGAAGCGATCTTTCTGAATATATTGAACTCCTTTACGGCCCCGTAGAATATCTTCGTACTGCTTTTCGACCCCTGTACGACCGGTAAGCTCACCTTGCACGTAATATGGGTTTTTGGCTAAATCACCTTCGTTAACTTCACTAATATACCCGAGCACACTGGCGGCACTATTGGTGTCATAATATCTAAGGGATCGCTTTTGTATGTAGAAGCCACGATAATGTCGCATCTTTTCCTGAAGCTTGGCGTAATCTTCTTTAGAGAGTTGAGGTACAAAAACCGAGGGTAATCTTGGGGAGTACACACGAGCCTTTCTAAGTTCTTTTTTGAATTTCTCTTTGTCTATACCCAGCAAACCACAAAACTCAAGGGTATCTATTGCGCGAACCTCGCGAGGTATGACCATTACATCGTATGCAGGATCGTTACCAACGAGCAATTCACCGTTTCTATCATAAATATACCCGCGTTCAGGATAATCATAAACACGTTTTATAGCTGGGTCATCTAATACCTGGTCAGGTGAAAAACTGAATAGTTGCAAATAAGACAGCCTCCCCAAAAAGGTGATACCTATGATGATGATGATAGACGATAACAGAATCTTTTTCATCTATGATGAAATTTGCTTTAGGTTGACTATTCCCTAAGAATAGCTAAAAATATTAATCTTTCCGTACGCTGAAAAGTGATCCGAAAAGTAGACAAAGTATAAGTGTAGCCGCCCCTGTGGCCAGAACTTTCTTCAAAACTAAGAGGAAATTGGCCAAACTGAAAATTTCCAGCATAAAGAATACAAGATGATGTACTATTATCAATAACGTTAAAAACGTAATTTGTTGTACTTGAGTGGTGTTACTTAGTTTAAAACTTTGAAATTCGAAGTTAACGCCAAAAACAAATCGCATAATGGCCGGCCTTATATAGGCAATAGTAATGGTAGAGGCCGCATGAATGGCCATGGTGTCGGAAAAGAAATCGATGGCAAGACCCAAAAGAAAGCCTAAGCCAATAAAGGCAGCCCGATTTTCTTTGATCGGGTACCAGTAAAGAAAAAGAATATAGACCATGGGATTGATAAACCCGAAAAAATTCAGTCTATTGAAAATGAGAACCTGTACCAGCACAAGCAAGGTAAACCTGATTACATTTAAGAAATAGTAGTTACTTATCATCGGTCTGGGTCTCGTTTTGTAGTTCTAGTATCTCTTCACGAAATGCGTTATTCACGATATAAACATTTTTAATATTGGTCATATCGTTGAATAAGGTAATGTCGATACTATAAAAACTCTTAGAGGTATTCAGGTCAAACTTGCGAATGGTGCCTATCGGTATGCCTTCTGGGAAAATACTGCTCATGCCGCCCGTAACTATAGTGTCTCCTATGGTTAACGGTACCAATCGTGGAATATCTACCAATTGCACTACGTCGAATCTTTTCATATCCCAAATTAAAGAACCGAAATGGTCTGTATTTTTAATTTTGGCGTTGATGTTCGATTTTTCATTGAGAATACTCTGAACCGTGGCAAAGTTTTTTGAAGTGTTTTCTACGATGCCTAGAATTCCTTTACTGGTAATTACACCCATGTCGGGTTTTACGCTATCACGTTCCCCTTGGTCAATGGTAATATAATTGCGAGGGTGGGCAAAACTATTCTTTATAACCTTGCCGGTGGTAATGGTATAAGTTCTTTGTACGGAATCTAAGGTTATAGAATCTCCAAGGTTATTATTAAAAAGGAGGTTTCGCAGCCTTTTATTTTCATCAATGAGTTTTTGGTTCTCTTGATCGAGACCAAAATAGGTTGAGACATCATTGGAAGTGTCCAAAATATTTCCAGTTATCCAATTTGAAGAATTGAAAAAACGGGATTGATGATATGAATGGGACTGTATGGTGAAACCCAAAGATATGATCATCAAGAAGATATAAAGAAGAAAGTTCTTATATCGAATGATAAAATTGATGATCTGCTGCATTCACTTAGATTTTTATGAAACCTGCGAAGCCATTCCGAATAGAAAAGATAATAAACCTCGAAATCGCCCCGAATTCGTTTAGGTTTATTTAATAAGAATGCTTTTGTAGCGTTCAAGGTTTTTTAAAGCGATACCCGTACCTCGAACAACCGCACGTAAGGGATCTTCCGCAATGTACACCGGCAGGTCCGTTTTCTGAGACAACCTCCTGTCCAAACCACGTAGCATAGAACCACCACCTGCTAGATAAATACCTGTGTTGTAAATATCGGCAGCTAATTCTGGTGGGGTTTGAGAAAGAGTTTCCATGACCGCATCTTCCACACGAAGAATCGATTTATCCAAAGCCTTGGCGATTTCACGATATGAAATCTGTACCTGCTTCGGCTTACCTGTGAGCAAGTCACGACCTTGAACCGACTTTTCGTCCGGTGGTGTCTGTAAGTCTTCGGTGGCCGAACCTATTTCTATTTTGATATTTTCAGCTGTAGCTTCACCTACATAAAGGTTGTGCTGTGTGCGCATGTAATAAATAATATCGTTGGTGAATACATCACCTGCAATTTTCACCGATTTGTCGCAAACGATACCTCCCAAAGCGATAACCGCAATCTCGGTAGTACCACCACCTATATCGACGATCATATTACCTTTTGGCTGCATGATGTCGAGTCCGATACCAATGGCGGCCGCCATGGGTTCATGAATTAGATAGACTTCTTTACCATTTACACGCTCTGCAGATTCTTTAACAGCACGCATTTCCACTTCGGTAATACCTGATGGAATACAGATTACCATTCGTAAAGCAGGAGGGAACCATTTTTTCTTTAAGGCCGGAATATTTTTGATGAACATGTTGATCATCTTCTCCGATGCATCGAAATCTGCGATTACACCATCTTTTAAAGGTCTAATCGTTTTGATATTTTCGTGGGTTTTGCCCTGCATCATGTTGGCTTCTTTACCAACGGCGATAATTTTACCGGAAATGCGATCCCGGGCAACAATAGACGGACTGTCGACAACGACCTTGTCCATATGAATGATGAGGGTGTTCGCAGTACCTAGGTCGATAGCGATTTCCTCAGTCAAGAAATCAAAAAATCCCATTTGTAATTTTCTTTGGTTACGTTACTAGCTTGATTGGGGTATGCTGTTCATCGACAAATGTAGTAAAATTAGTGCTTGAAATGACGGGTTCCCGTCATCACCATTGACACATTATTCTCATTACAATAATCGATGCTTAATTGGTCTTTAATAGACCCGCCCGGCTGTATAACGCTAGAAATACCGTTTTTATGCGAAATTTCTACACAATCTGGAAATGGGAAGAAAGCATCGCTCGCCATAACGGCTCCATTTAAATCAAAATTAAAGTGATTTGCCTTGTGAATCGCTTGATTTAGAGCGTCTACACGAGAAGTCTGTCCGGTGCCACTGGCACACAACTGCTTGTTTTTTGCTAGTACGATGGTGTTCGATTTTGTGTGTTTACAAAGTTTCGATGCGAAAATAAGGTCGTCAAGTTCGCTTTGGGTAGGCTGCTTTTCGGTAGCATATTGCAAATCTTCGATGCTGTCGGTTCTATTATCTTTCTCTTGAACGAGCAGGCCATTGAGACAGGTTCTTACCTGTTTGTTCGGCAATTCAATATCGTTTTGTACTAAAATAATGCGATTCTTTTTACCCTTTAAAATTTCAAGGGCATCTGAGGAATAACTTGGCGCTATAACTACTTCACAGAACAATTGATGTATTTCTTCAGCTGTTGCCTTGTCAATTTCAACATTACTGATCAATATGCCACCAAAAGCGGAAACCGGATCACCTGCCAAGGCATCAACATAAGCTTGGTGAATAGTGTCTCTTTGGGCAAGACCACAGGCGTTGTTGTGTTTAAGAATGGCAAAGGTAGGGGCGTCGCCCTTAAATTCGGTCATCAGGTTGACCGCGGCATCAACATCCAATAAATTATTGTACGAAAGTTCTTTGCCGTGAAGTTTGTCGAACATTGCTTCGAAATCACCATAGAAATACCCTTTCTGATGTGGGTTTTCTCCGTAACGAAGCTCTTTTCCATTAGTTTCACTAATTTTCAGAACAGGCTTTTCATCTTGATTAAAATAGTTGAATATTGCCGAATCGTAGTGAGAAGAAACATTAAAGGCCTTTGCAGCAAATTGCTTTCGGTCTTCTAGAGTCGTATTTCCATTGTCTTTTGATATTACTTCAAGAAAATCACTGTAGTCTTCCATAGAAGAAACGCAAAGAACATCTTTATAATTTTTTGCAGCTGCACGAATCAATGAAATACCTCCGATATCGATTTTTTCGATAATATCTTGTTCCGAAGCACCACTGGCAACGGTTTTTTCAAAAGGGTATAGGTCTACGATAACAATATCGAGTTGGGGAATGTCGAACTCCTTTAGTTGATTAACATCGTTCTCATTGTCTTGACGGTTTAAAATACCGCCAAAAACCTTGGGGTGCAAAGTTTTTACCCGACCGCCCAATATTGATGGATAGCTCGTTACATCTTCAACGGGCACTACCTCAATGCCAAGTTCTTTTATGAATTTTTCGGTTCCTCCGGTAGAATAGATAGTGATACCAAGTTCATCGAACTTTCTAACGATGGGTTCGAGACCATCTTTATGAAATACGGAAATTAAGGCGGAAGTAGCTTTTTTAGTGCTCATGTTGTTTGCGTGTGGTTAACGGATTTATGACACGCAAAAGTAAATCTTTAAAGACAAAAATCCGACGAGGTTATCAACAATTACAGAGAAGTTTTAAACCCTTTGGACTACTTTTAATATATAAATCGGAAAAAGTTTAATTATTACTGGTCTTAGGCAGAATTGAGGGCGGTTTTAGGAGTGAAATAGAACCGCTTGTTCAGTATTTCAATTCAATCAACTTGGCCACTTCACTATTTATAAACTCTAAAAAGCGCTCATCTTCTTGTGTAAACGGATCTGGGGTGTTTGAATCTATATCGATCTGCCCCACGTTCTCCCCATTAACAAATAAAGGCACCACAATTTCAGCCTTGACGGTTATGCTACATGCTATATAATTGTCTTGCGCTGCAACATCAGGAACTACAAAGTTTTGGTTTGAAACGGCAACCTGGCCGCAAATTCCTTTGCCGAACGGTATAATGGTATGGTCTGTGGGCTCCCCGGCGTAAGGACCAAGTTTGAGTTCCTCTTTATCTCCATTCTTAAAATAAAAACCCACCCAATCATAGTGGTCAACCTTTGCTTGCAAGAAACTGCAAAGTTCTTGTTGTTTTTCTTCAATTGATTTTTGAGAGCGTAATATTTCTAATGCTTTTGGGCGAAGTTCGGTCAGCATGACAATCTTTTTTACAAATATAATCATACTGTAGTTCGTGCTTTTGCTAAAACCTTACAATCTAAAAAGCAAAAAAGGGATGCCGCGTGGCATCCCTTTTTATAAAGTATTTTGAGTTGAGGTTAAGGCTGGATCTTTACGTCGAACATAATATAGTCGTTGTTATTAAAGCCAGGCTCAATTTCCGTTATTTTAATTAAACCTTTTTTGCCATAGTTGTCAACAAACTCAATAACATCACCAACATTCATGCTGGTTACTTTTTGAAACTCATCTTGTTCAATACCGTCTAAATCTTCAGAAAGCGTGATGGCATCAAATTCAGTTTTAGTGATAGCTGAAAGCTCAAAGAACATCTCATTGAGCTCTTCGTCTTCTACGCCTTCTTCTGCTTCAAAGCCTTCTACATCGAAGGGAAAAGCAGTTTTATAAAACGCCGTTGAAGCGAAAGAAGCTTTTTCGTCATTGGTATAATAGTATCCGAAATCCCAAAAAGCACGGAAGGCGGCACCTTGTTCAGGGTCATCAACATCACCATCAACAATTTTGTAAACAGTACCATTAAGGAAGGATAAGAATGTTTCTGTTGTACCATCCTCGGCTGGTGCGAACAACTGAATATCGGTAAAGCTACGTACCTCTGCATCTGGATTATTTCCGTTACCAACAGTTACTGTAATCGTACCTACGCCTAAAGCCAATCTTTTTGTAGGGTCTCTAAAATCACCCTTACCCGTGGTAGTCCAAAAGCTATACACAATTTCTCCATTATCGATATCGGGTACAGGAAGACTAAAAGTAAAATCTATTTCTTTTTTAGTAGCTCCGTCTAAGTCTATTGAACCGTCAGCCTTTGTAGCTTTCTGAAGGTCGTCGCTATCTAGGTCGAAGTTGTTAAAGGGCATGTCGCCACTGCCTCCAACATTTTGAGTAATATACATTCTTCTTTGGGTAAGGTCGGTAGAAGTGAAAATTACGCGGCCCTCTACTTCTGTACCAACTTCTCCACTGGCTTCTGCCACTACTATGTCATTGCTAGGGTCTCCTTCATTAAAAATTAGGGTAGCCACTTCCTCTTCCTCCTCAGGTTCATCATCGGGGTTATCTTGTTCTGGGTCGTTCGGAGTGTCGAATACATTGCCTTCGTCATTGCTGCAACTGCTAATGAAAAGTGCTAATGTGAAAATAACCACTCCTGAAGTGATTTTTGTTAGTAGTCTTTTTTTCATAATCAAAATAAGATTTATAGTTAATAGTTGTGATTAAATTATACTATTGTAATAGTATATAACTCCAAACCTCTTATTAAATTATATAAGTTATCGTGATTTTAATTTATTTTTCAATTTTGACGTTTCTTGAGTTAAAATAGGTCGGTCTTGAGTTAAAGATGTCTTATTGTATTCAAAATCAAAGTATCATTCACTACTTTTGTATTAATGAAAGAAAAGCTACATCGTATATTTTCATGTTTGATGGCACTGCTATTGTTGCTTTCGACTACTTCTTGGAAAGTCGAAAAGCACTATTGCATGGGTCGTTTGATGGATGTCTCTTTTTTCGTTGATGCTCAAGATTGTGGTATGGATATGACTTCTGGGGCAGAACAGGAAACCGTTATAGAAAAAAAGTCGTGCTGTGATAGTGAGGTCATTCTTTTAGAAGGTCAAGATGATGTCGCCAGTGCTCATAACGATTTTGACATAGGTCAGTTGCAGTTTGCTATTGCCTACGTTTACTCTTATTTCGGTCTGTTCGAGCCGCATACTGCACAGAGAATCCCATACGAACATTATAGTCCACCCCTAATCGTGCGAGATATTCAACTGCTCGACGATGTTTTTCTAATTTGATTTTACAAGCTTTCCTATTGTGTCGTTCATCTCTATGAGATGAAGGGCTTTACGTGTTCTGTGTAGTCGCTCTTCCTGATTTTTGAGGTTTCGAGTTTTCAACACAGACCAGATTTCAATATTATTCCCATAAAAATTAAACTATATGCAATATACCTATCATATACATGGTATGACCTGTAATGGTTGTAGAAGCCATGTAGAGCATACTTTGGCCCAGATAAAGGGTGTAAGTAGTGTGGAGGTGAATTTAGAGAAAGCGGAAGCGGTTCTTGAGATGGAAAATAAGGTTGCTCTAAAAAAGCTTCAAGAAGCATTGAAGAAAGATGGAGGGCGTTATTCCATTCATACAGAAAAGACGAACCGTCAACCTGAAGCAAAAAAAACCAATAAGGAGTTCAAGGGTATCGGTTTTTTTTATTGTCCCATGCATTGTGAGGGAGATAAAACATATGCAGAACCGGGCGATTGCCCCGTTTGTGGTATGGACCTTGTGCCGGCCAAGGCTGATGTATCTGCCGAAGAGAAAACGTATAAAGGACTACTGAAAAAGTTTTGGATAGCCTTGTTTTTTACGGCGCCAATTTTCATGATTGCGATGTCTGAAATGCTCAATGAGAACCCTTTGAACAATTTGTTGCCGGTCGGTTATTGGAATTGGATTCAGTTTGGTCTTTCACTTCCCGTAGTCTTCTATGCGACTTGGGTCTTCTTTGAACGTGCTTATCGGTCTATTATAACATGGAATCTTAACATGTTCACTCTGATTGGTATCGGTGCTGGTGTTGCTTGGCTTTTTAGTTTTTTCGGAATGCTTTTTCCAGATTTTTTTCCGCCACAGTTTAAGACCGATTCGGGTACGGTTCATGTTTATTTTGAAGCCGCAACCGTAATCTTGACCTTGGTACTAATGGGGCAGGTTTTGGAAGCGCGTGCCCATAGTAAGACAAATTCGGCAGTAAAGGAGTTATTGAAACTTGCTCCGAATAAGGCGATTCGCTTAGTAGGCGATAAAGAAGAATCTATAACAATCGATAAAATCGAAATTGGAGATTTGCTTCGGGTAAAACCAGGAGATAAAATTCCTGTGGATGGCGAAATTGTTGAAGGAGAAAGTACCATAGATGAATCGATGATTACTGGAGAGCCCCTTCCTGTTAGTAAAGCAGTTGGAGATTCTGTCAGTTCCGGAACTATCAACGGTAAACGGTCTTTCGTGATGAAGGCCGTAACGGTAGGCTCCGACACTTTGCTTTCGCAAATCATAGAAATGGTGAATACGGCCAGTCGAAGTCAGGCTCCCATTCAGAAGCTGGCAGATAAAATTTCCGCTTATTTCGTTCCGACTGTAATACTTATTTCTCTAATCACTTTCGTGGTGTGGGCCATTTTTGGTCCTGAGCCGGCCTATGTCTATGCCTTGGTTAATGCTATAGCAGTTTTGATTATCGCTTGCCCTTGCGCCTTAGGTTTGGCAACACCAATGTCAGTGATGGTCGGTGTGGGCAAGGGCGCCCAAAACGGAGTGCTTATTAAAAATGCCGAGGCCTTGGAGAAGATGGATAAGGTCGATGTGTTGATTATTGACAAGACAGGAACAATTACAGAAGGAAAACCATCGGTAGAAAAGATTGTCGGGGTGTCCGATACTTTTGACGAAAATGATATAATTCAGTACATCGCCAGTCTTAATCAGTTAAGTGAACATCCTCTTGCAGATGCTACGGTCAGTTATGCCAAGGAAAGGAATATTCAACTTCTGAAAACCACCGATTTTGATTCTGTAAGTGGAAAAGGAGTGAAAGGCTTGGTAAATGAAAAAAGGGTGCTCGTAGGAAACCTGAAGCTGTTACAGAATGAAAAGATCGAGGTTTCAGAGAAATTGGGTAAAATCGTTTCCAAAGAACAGGAGAAGGGTAAAACTGTTTCCTATTTGGCGATCGAGGGTATAGCGATCGGGTCGGTAATAATAACTGATAAAATTAAGGAAACCAGTAAGCAGGCCATTCAAAAACTTCAAGAACAGGGTATTGAAGTAATAATGCTCACAGGTGATAATTCTGGTACGGCCAAGGCTGTAGCCCAAGAAATGAACTTAAATACGTTCAAAGCCGAGATGTTGCCTCAAGATAAACTCAATGAAGTAGAGCGACTACAGAATGGGGGTAAAAAAGTTGCCATGGCCGGAGACGGAATCAACGATGCTCCGGCGCTTGCGAAAAGCGATGTGGGTATTGCTATGGGAACCGGTACCGATGTGGCAATTGAAAGTGCGGCGATTACTTTAGTGAAAGGTGATTTGCACGGTATAGTCAAAGCTCATGGGCTGAGTGTAAAAACCATGAAGAACATTAAACAAAACTTGTTTTTTGCCTTGATTTATAACACGATTGGGGTACCCATAGCAGCAGGCGTGATTTTCCCATTTTTTGGGGTGCTATTATCACCTATGTTGGCAGCTCTGGCTATGAGCTTCAGTTCAGTGTCGGTAATTGCTAATGCGTTGCGGTTAAGAACCGCAAAACTTGATTAATTAAAATATAGAATAAGTAAATGAATAAATATATAATAGTAATTATAACAAGTCTATTGCCTTTACTCTCCTTTTCTCAAGAAAAAGTAAAGGGTAAGATAACCGAGGCCGTGGCATCTGGAAATGGCTTGGCATTGTCTGGGGCGAGCGTGTATTGGATGAATTCTCAAACCGGTACGGTCACAGACCAAAATGGGGAGTTTGATATTCCCTATAAAAAGGAATATGATCGATTGATCATCAGTTATGTGGGCTTCGAGTCGGATACGCTTACCGTAACTGAACCGAAAATCGTAAATCATTCCTTAAAAGCTTCCAATGAATTGGAAGAGGTTGTGGTCGAACAGAAGAAAGAACCACTTCAAAAGGCATATTTTAGCTCTCAAAATGTGATTACCGTCAATAGTGCAGAGCTGCTCAAGGCCGCTTGTTGCAATCTAGCGGAAAGCTTTGAGACCAATCCCTCCATAGATGTAAATTTTTCCGATGCGTTGACCGGCACCAAGCAAATTCAAATGCTGGGATTGACAAGTCCGTATTTGTTGATTACCCAAGAGAACATTCCTATGGTACGCGGAGCTTCACAAGCTTATGGTCTAACATTTACCCCTGGTACTTGGATCGAAAGCATACAAATCACTAAAGGGGCAGGTAGTGTGGTGAATGGTTATGAGAGTATCTCAGGTCAAATAAATACCGAGTTGGTCAAGCCATTGACCGATAATGCGGTTTTCGTAAACGGGTATGCCAATGAAAATGGTAGATACGAAATAAACACACATTTTAATAAGAAGTTGACCGATAAATGGAGTACCGGTCTGTATGTTCATGGTAACAAGCGAACTCAGAAAGAAGATGATAATGAAGATGGGTATCTAGATGCGCCTTTGGCGGATCAGATAAATGTGATGAACCGATGGCAGTATCAAGATCCCGAAAACGGATGGGTAAGTTTTTTTAATGTGCGATTTCTAAATGATGAAAAGCAAGTGGGGCAGGTAGACTTTGATCCATCGACGGATAAGTTCACTAGAAATGCTTGGGGTAGTGAAATTGATACGCGACGTTTTGATACATCTTTAAAATTAGGTTATGTTTTTCCTGAGCTCCCCTTTCAAAGTATGGGTTTTCAGATGTCGTACAGCAAACATATTCAAGATTCTTATTTTGGCTTTCGGGAGTACAATATTGACCATGAAAGTCTTTATGGAAATTTATTGTTCAACTCCATTATTGGCGATACACAGAACAAATTTAAAACAGGTCTGACCTTCGCTTACGATGGTTATGACGAAATGGTGACGACAGCTGATTATTCTCGAAATGATAGGTCGGTCGGTGCCTTTTTTGAATATGGTTATGACAACTTGGAAAAAATAAGTCTTACCGCAGGGTTGCGAATAGATAATCATAACAGGTTAGGAACTTTTGTAACACCAAGATTTCATATACGCTACACCCCTTGGGAGCGAGCTAGCTTAAAAGGCTCTTTGGGTAGGGGGAAAAGAGCTGCGAACATTTTTGCAGAGAACCAGCAGCTTTTTGCTTCTTCAAGGGAGATACGAATTTTAGATGATGGAGGAAGTGTTTACGGACTGGAACCTGAAGATGCATGGAACTATGGGGTAAGTTTTCTTCAAGGTTTTACTTTTCTAGGGCGCCCTGGGGAAGTAGCTTTTGATTTTTATCGAACGGATTTTAAGAATCAAGTCGTAGTCGATTGGGAAAATCCCCAAGAAGTTTCATTTTACAATTTAGACGGTGATAGCTACGGAAGTAGTTTTCAATTAGAACTTAACCATAGAATTTTACCGCGTACCGAAATTCGAACCGCATACAAATATTATGATGTAAAGACTGACTACAATAGCGGTACGCTTCAAAAGCCGTTACAGGCCCAGCACCGTTTTTTTGCCAATATTGGGTATGAAACTAAAGTAAAGGAAAATGGAGCGCATTGGCGTTTCGATTATACCCTGCACAGTTTTGGTGAAAAGCGATTGCCCAGCACATCGAGCAATCCGATGAATTATCGTTTAGATGCGTACTCTTCTCCCTATAATCACATGAACGCACAGGTAACCAAAGTATTTTCCGATTCTTTTGAGATATATGTTGGAGGTGAAAATTTAAGCGAAGTCACTCAAGATAGTCCGGTATTGGGGGGTGATGGCCCTTTTGGTCCGTATTTTGATACCACTATTGTGTACGCCCCAATTATGGGAAGAATGTTCTATGCAGGATTTAGATTTAAAATATAAAAACTAAAAATTAATCAATATGAGAAAAATAGTATTTGCCTTAAGCCTTGCCTTGCTAAGTACAATAAGCTATGCGCAAGACAAGAACAAGAAATTAACTATTGATGTCGACGGCAAGTGCGACATGTGTAAAACCCGAATTGAAAAAGCGGCATTGGGTGTAAAAGGGGTGAAATATGCCATGTGGGATATTCCATCGCATCAATTGTCGTTGATTGTCGATGAAAGAAAGACTAATCCTATGATTATAAAAAAGGCACTTGTAGAGGTCGGCCATGATACCAAAGAATTAAAGGCGACCGAGGATGCCTATAATAGTGTTCACCCGTGCTGCAGATACCGTGAAGATAATTCTGATGACAGTGGTCATCATTGAATATGACTTATTGAAAAAAAAGCGTTTCTAGATTCAATCTAGAAACGCTTCTTAAGCTTATTGCTCCCCCCGCTGGCGAGAGCATCCGTGCTCGTGCCAACAGTAGTAAAAAGTAAAGACAGGAATAATTATAATGAGTAGAAAGCAATGACGAAACACCCCTGTAAAAACCGTTTCGGTTTTTACTGTCCCCTAAAGGGGACAATTGATACTCCCACTTTGAAGGGGGGGGCGGCAGGGAGGGGGATATATTCAATATTAAAATCTGATTTATAATAAATAAAAAAGCGGTTCTAGATTTAATCTAGAACCGCTTTTTAAGTTTACTGCTCAGAAGAACGATTACATCATTCCTGGCATTCCGCCGCCACCCATTGGAGGTCCAGCAGGAGCATCTTCTTTAATGTCAGTTAATGCACACTCGGTAGTCAAGATCATACCGGCAACCGATGCGGCGTTTTCAAGGGCCACACGTGTTACTTTCTTAGGATCGATGATACCAGCCTTCATCATTTCGACATATTTCTCAGATTTGGCATCGTATCCATAGTCAGCCTTACCATCAAGTATCTTGGCAACAACTACAGAGCCTTCACCACCTGCATTTTCTACGATAGTTCGTAGAGGAGACTCAATGGCACGGGCAACAATCTGTAGACCTGTTTCTTCATCGGCGTTCTCGACCTCAACTTTGCTCAATACAGTTTTGGCACGAACCAATGCAACGCCACCACCGGCAACAATACCTTCTTCAACGGCAGCTCTTGTTGCGTGTAATGCATCGTCAACACGGTCTTTTTTCTCTTTCATCTCTACTTCAGAAGCGGCACCTACATAAAGTACGGCAACACCACCGGCCAACTTGGCCAAACGCTCTTGAAGCTTTTCTTTGTCGTAATCAGAAGTTGTAGTCTCGATTTGAGATTTGATCTGATTAACACGTGATTTGATGTCTTTCTGAACACCACCGCCGTTTACAACAGTTGTGTTGTCTTTATCGATAGTTACTTTTTCACAAGTACCCAACATGTCGATAGTCGTATTGTCTAAAGAGAAACCTCTTTCTTCAGAAATAACAGTACCACCGGTAAGAATCGCGATGTCTTCTAACATTGCCTTTCTTCTATCACCAAAACCTGGAGCTTTAACAGCTGCGATCTTAAGTGAACCTCTTAATTTGTTTACTACTAAAGTAGCCAAGGCTTCACCATCTACATCTTCGGCGATAATCAATAAAGGCTTACCTGATTGAGCAACTGGCTCCAATACAGGAAGTAAGTCTTTCATTGCCGAAATTTTCTTGTCGAACAATAAAATGTATGGGTTCTCAAGATCAGCGGTCATTTTTTCAGAATCGGTCACGAAGTAAGGGGAAAGGTAACCTCTGTCGAACTGCATACCTTCAACAACGTCAACATACGTATCCGTTCCTTTAGCCTCTTCAACAGTAATAACACCTTCTTTACCAACTTTACCGAATGCTTCTGAAATCAATTCGCCGATAGTTTCATCGTTATTGGCAGAAATAGAAGCAACCTGTTTGATTTTTTCAGAAGAATCACCAACTTTTTTAGACTGTTTGGCCAAGTTTTCGACAATCGCCTCTACAGCTTTGTCAATACCTCTTTTTAGGTCCATTGGGTTTGCACCGGCAGCAACGTTTTTCAAGCCCTCTTTAACGATAGCCTGAGCAAGAACGGTAGCGGTAGTTGTACCGTCACCGGCAAGATCATTGGTTTTAGAAGCAACTTCTTTTACCATTTGCGCTCCCATGTTCTCAAGGGCGTCTGCTAATTCAATTTCTTTTGCTACGGTAACACCATCTTTAGTTACTTGTGGAGCACCGAAAGACTTACTGATGATTACGTTTCTACCCTTAGGCCCTAAGGTTACTTTAACTGCATTTGCCAACGCATCGACACCTCTTCTGAGGCCGTCACGTGCTTCGATATCAAATTTTATATCTTTTGCCATAATTAAATGTTGTTTTTAAAATTTAAAAACCCCAAACATTAAATACGCTTACCGGTTAAGAGGTATTCAATTTATTTGGAATTCGGATTTTGTTTTTTGTAGAATGGTGTTAGCTTAAATTATTGCTAAAACATCGCTTTCGCGCATCATAAGATAGTCTACGCCTTCAAGCTTAAGTTCTGTGCCAGCATACTTTCCATAAAGAACGGTGTCACCAACTTTTACGGTAACTTTTTCGTCTTTGGTTCCAGGTCCAACAGCCACAACTTTACCTTGTTGAGGTTTTTCTTTTGCAGTGTCTGGAATGTAGATGCCGGACGCAGTTTTTGTCTCAGCGGCCATAGGCTCGATAAGTACTCGATCGGCCAATGGTTTAATGTTCACTTTTGCCATATTTTTAGTTTTTAGTTCGAAATAATATTAATCTAATATGCTACTTGGCAGAAATTATGCCATGCACTAAAAACTGACACATTGTTAAAACAAAAATGCCAGCTTGTCATTAAGCTGGCATTTTTGTTATGTTTTGTGCAGTAATTACAAACTGTCTGACGGATTTGCCGCTGGAGCTGGTGTTTCTTCAGGTAGTGATTCGGGTACCGTTTCAGGTACTACCGTTTCAATATCATCTCCATTAAGCAATTTCGAATCATTGGTTCCAAAGTTGCCTTTCAAAGCCACGTTCGATGCTAAAATCAAAACGACCAATAGTATGGCCAAAGTCCATGTACTTTTATCGAGAAAATCCCCTGTCTTTTTTACGCCGCCAACTACTTGGCTGCCGCCACCTCCAAAAGAAGATGATAATCCGCCGCCTTTAGGATTTTGGACCATAATGACCAAAACCAACAAAAAACAGACGATTATTATAAGGATTAAAAAAATGGTAAACGTGCTCATAACTTCCTTACTTGTTATCTAATTGAATTCTTTCAACCGCTTTAATTCGGTCTGCAAAGAAACCACTTTTTTCCGGATATTTCAAACTTAAAATTTTATAGGCTTGAATGGCTTTTTTGTACTTTTTTTGCTCCAAATAAACCTTTGCCAAAGTCTCTGTCATCAGCTCTTTTTTGTCAATTTTGACCGAGTCTGAAATGCTCACCTTTGGAGCTTCTTTATGTGGACTTATTTTCGGTTTATCGGCAATAAATTTGTCGATAAGGTCGAACTTTTTCTTTTTAAGAACATCTTCTTCTAACGGAAAATTAATAGATTTCGGTTCTTCTTTCGGTTCAATTTTATCACCTGTAGGGGCAAAGGAGGTAAGCTGAAGCCACTCCCCAAATGAATATTTTTCTTTTTTGGTAAAAGGAAGGGGTTGCCCCATTTCAAGTTCTTTCTCTGCCCTCGCTTTAGAAGCTGCTATTTCTTCATCAATTTTTGGGTCTTTTGATTTGAATAGCTGAGGATCTAGAATTGTATCTGCTTCTTTTTTAGAAAGGGGAAGCCTGGTTTCTTTCTCATTTTCTTGAGTGTCGCTTTGCTGGGGCTCAACTATTACCTCTTCTGAAATTATTTCTGTTTCGGCCAAGGTATTCGTCTTACCCGAAATGCTGTCGGCAATGGCATTTTGCAAAAAATCGGCCGATGTGATAAAATCGAAAAGTACATCTCGGTCGGTAGTATAGGCTGCCGTTAATTTCAGCGCATTATTGTATTTAAAGCTATTAAGGTTTTTTAACCCTTTAAGATGTAATGCCCGAGCCGCTTGAAAATATGGGTACTCTTCAAGAACATCCCCAAGCTGTTTGGTGTGAACCGGAGTAACGACCTTTTCAGGATTTTGAAGTAAGTATGTAAAATCTTTTACATTCATAAAGGGGTGCAATCTTCTAGTTTCGCTACCAATCTGCCAAAGAGGCGTTAAAAATATCTTGTGTTATACGTTCGAAAATGACCTCTAGGGCTTCATCTTTAACCGCTGAAAGTTGAACATTGTCGGGATAATCATAAAAGAAGGAGAAGCGTTGTTCAAAATCGGCGTCTTCCTTTGTTTTGTTATAAAATCTAACTTTTACGGCCATTGACAATCGGTTTTGGGCTGCTGTCTGCTGGGCGGTAGCACTCATGGGCGAGATTCGATATTCTACAATTTCTCCCTCGTAAAGAAGGTCTCCGTTTGAAGTCACCAAATCAAGACTGGTCTGATTGAGAATACGGTCTTGAAGCGCTAAGGTGAAATCACGTTCTAAGCCCGGTTCAAAAGTAGACCCAGGGCTTTGTGTGGCATAGTTTTGAAATCGCGGAACCGCAAAAGTAGTTGCAGTACCTACATTGCCTCCCGTAAAATTATAAACTCCGCAGCCTTGAAGGCAAAATGCCAATAAGGGTAAGATTAAAATGCTTCTAAATATTTTCAATTCTTTTGTTTTCTATAATTAAAGATCGTATTGCTTGATCTTGCGATAGAGGGTTCGTTCAGAAATACCGAGTTCAGCAGCTGCGGCTTTTCGTTTCCCCCGATTTCGTTCTAAAGATTTTCTGATTAGCTCTACTTCCTTTTCTTGTAAAGATAGGGTTTCTTCTTCCTCTATTTCTTCTGCAAAATGGTATTTGTCCTCAATCTGTGCTCTGCTTGAACTCTGTTCTAATTGAGGTTCTGGCAAATGAAGCACCTCTAAGGCTGAACGTTCTTCCTCTTGAATATCGTCATCGTCTCCATAGATTTTTCGAATAAGACCTTCGTTCTCCTCTTGAACTTTCTCACCGTCATTGTTTTTCATCAATTCAAGGGTAAGCTTTTTTAAGTCGTTAAGGTCACCCTTCATATCGAACAAAACCTTGTAAAGAATCTCTCTTTCATTGCTAAAGTCGCCTTCCGATTTTTTCTGGCCTACCACGGCGGGTAGATTCGTACTATTGGCATTGGGCAGGTACCCGTTCAATGTTGACCAAGAAATAGAACGGCTCTCTTCGAGCACCGAAACTTGTTCGGCAATATTTCTTAACTGTCGGATGTTGCCCGGCCAACGATATTTGAGAAGCAGCTCTACGGCATCGTCTTCAAGTCGAATGGTCGGCATTTTATATTTCTGCCCGAAATCGGAAGCAAATTTTCTGAAAAGTAAATGAATATCGCCTTGCCGTTCGCGTAATGGCGGAATATTTAATTCTACCGTGCTCAACCTGTAGTAAAGATCCTCACGAAATTTTTCTCGTTTTATGGCCTCGAACATATTTACATTGGTCGCAGCGACAATACGAACATTGGTTTTTTGTACTTGTGAAGACCCTACTTTTAAGAACTCACCATTTTCTAGCACTCGAAGTAAACGAACTTGGGTGGTTAACGGTAACTCACCAACTTCATCAAGAAAAATTGTGCCGCCATCGGCAACCTCAAAATAACCGCTACGGGTTTGGGTAGCTCCTGTAAATGCACCTTTTTCATGCCCAAAAAGTTCACTGTCGATAGTGCCCTCGGGTATGGCACCACAGTTAACTGCAATATATTTAGCGTGTTTTCGGTGCGAAAGCGAATGAATAATTTTCGGAATAGCTTCTTTACCCACACCACTTTCACCAGTGACCAATACCGAAATATCGGTAGGGGCAACCTGTAAAGCCTTTTCGATGGCCCGATTTAGTTTAGGGTCGTTTCCGATGAGTTCGAAACGTTGTTTTATGGCCTGTACACTTTCCATAGTATCTTAGAACCCATAAATTATGGGCATTGTTTTTTGATTAATGTGTTTTCGTAAACGGGAACGAAACTTTTCACTAAAGACTATTTTTAGAATATCCAACGGCTTCACCCTTCAATGTTGCCGAGGTACAACTATTCATTCGAACCATAACAAAGTCACCCACTTTATAATTTTCCTTTGGAAATACAGCTACGGTATTCTGTGAATTTCTTCCCATCCAATGTTCGTCCGATTTTTTAGAAGTTCCTTCGATAAGAACTTCTTGAACTTTGTTTAGGTGTTGTTCGGTACGTTCTTGACAGTGCTGGCGTTGCAACTCAATAATTTCTGCTAACCTTCTCTTTTTAATTGCTTCGGGAATATCGTCGTCTAATTTTCTTTCAGCAAGCGTACCCGGTCTTTCGGAATAGGCGAACATAAAACCGTAGTCGTACTTAACATACTCCATTAAAGAGAGGGTGTCTTGATGGTCTTTCTCCGTTTCTGTCGGAAAGCCGGTAATCATATCTTGCGATATGGCGCAATCGGGAATAATTGTTCTAATGTTATCTATAAGCTCGAAATATTCTTCTCGGGTATGCAATCGGTTCATCTCTTTAAGAATGCGGTTGCTACCGCTCTGAACAGGAAGATGTATGTAATTACAGATGTTTTCATATTTGGCCATGGTGTGAATGACATCTAAAGTCATGTCTTGCGGATTTGAGGTGGAAAACCGAATTCTCATACGCGGTTGTGTCAAGGCTACTTTTTCGAGCAATTGTGAAAAATCGACCGCCATGGCTTTTTCCATTTCCGATGCCTTATCGTAATCTTTTTTTAATCCTCCGCCATACCAAAGGTAACTGTCGACGTTCTGGCCCAGCAGGGTTATTTCTTTAAAACCTTTTTTCCACAGGTCATTTACTTCATCAATAATCGATTGCGGATCACGGCTTCGTTCACGTCCCCGGGTAAAAGGTACCACGCAGAAAGTACACATGTTATCGCAACCACGGGTTATCGACACAAAGGCGGTAACACCATTTGTGTTCAGCCGAACCGGTGCGACATCGCCATAGGTTTCGTCTTTCGACAGAATAACGTTCACTGCATTTCTTCCCTCGTCGATTTCTTGAATCAGATTGGGTAGGTCTTTGTAGGCATCGGGGCCAACGACCATGTCGACTATTTTTTCTTCTTCAAGAAATTTATGCTTCAACCGTTCGGCCATACAGCCCAAAACCCCCACTTTCATGTGCGGTCTATCTTTTTTAATGGCATTGAATTTCTCAAGACGTTTTCTTACGGTCAATTCCGCTTTTTCACGAATTGAGCAAGTGTTGACTAGAACTAGGTCAGCTTCCTTTAGTTCTTGAGTGGTGTTAAAACCTTCATTTGATAGTATAGAAGCAACTATTTCGCTGTCGGAAAAATTCATCTGGCACCCGTAGCTTTCAATATAAAGCTTTCGGCCATTTGTTTTTTTCTCTTGCAATGTTAGGGCAGAGCCCTGAGCTGATTCGTCAATTGTTTTTTCCATAGACTCCTTTTCCCTGTAAAAAATAGAGGCAGCAAATATAGGGCTTTATACAGTTTTATGACAAATTGACAGTGAATTTTAATACTATTTTAAAATAGTGCTAAGCACATCGCTTTAGGTCGGGGTTTACTGTATTCTTCTTAATTTTAGATGAAATTGACCGCCATGAATTTTGAACAGACCGCCAAATGTATAAAAGAAAGTAAACCTCTTGACTTCGGAAGCATCTTTAGCCGCTCTATTGAACTCTTTAAGAAAGTATGGCTACAGGGTTTTTTGACCTTAATGCTAACCTTTGTATTAATTCTACCATTTTATTTTTTGGTTTACGGCCCTATGCTAGCCGCAGGTATATCTGATCCTGAAATGATAGGTAATGAAGAGATGAGTCCTGCACTCACACGTGCCATGGTGGTTTTGGTGCCACTTTTCATAGCGGGTGTTATGACGGTGTCCGTCGCGCTCAACTCTGCCTTCTTGCGCATATGCATGCTGAAAGATTCGAACAGTACTGAACCTGACGACTATTTTTATTTTTTTAAAGCAGGGAGATGGAAAAAAAGTCTCATGTTGGGTTTAATTGTTTTAGGTCTGTCACTATTGGGTGTAGCGCTTTGCGGGATTGGAATTTTCTATTTTATCGTTCCTATTTCATTAATGTCGGCCTTTTACTCATTTAATGAAAATTTGAGCGCCACTGAAATTACAAAGGCCAGTTTTCAGCTCGGAAATAAAAACTGGTTGACCATCTTCGGGCTCATTATAGTTATGGGTTTGGTGGCCGAGTTAGGTATAATTTTATGCTTTGTTGGTATATTATTTACTGCCATGTTGAGTAAAATACCAGTGTATTTTATTTACAAAGATGCGATGAAAAATAAATAGGACTAGTGTTAAGTGATTGTTACTAAGATGTTTTTGACGCAACTTTTTTAAAGTGATCGTATCTTTAAAATAAACAAACCAATTAAAATCATGAAAAAGATTTCTCTGTTATTGTTCGTGGCCATGGCAATTACGCTGTTTTCTTGTTCGGAAGATGATGATGCCGGAAAACAAGAATATTTGATTGCGACGCCTTTGACATCAAATTTACAGCAATTCAAGGAAGAGGCGGTTGCGATAAGCGAGCCTGTGCCAATTAGAGAATCGGGTAAGATATACGCCTATAAAGATTATGTCTTTGTGAACGATGTAAATTTGGGTATCCATATTTTAGATAATAGTAACCCTGAGGTACCACAGAACGTAGCTTTTATCAAACTTGAGGGCAATAATGATATTTCGATTAAAGACGATAGGTTGTATGCAGATAGCTATGGAGATTTAGTAATTTTTGATATTTCCGATGTAAATAATATTCCTACTGCGAAGCGAATTGAAAATGCGATTTACCAAGAATTTTGGTGTACGGTAGGTTTTGATGTTGATTGGCCTGAGGCTGATTATATCGATTATGGTGATTTTAATTCGAGCAATCAGGCTATTATAGGTTGGGAAGTAAAGACGGAAAGGCTCTCTGATGAAGAATTCGAAAGTCGATTCGGTTATAACGAAGATTTATATTTGGCAGAGGAGGCTTTTAGCTCTGATGCTCCGGTGAGCGATGGTTCAGTAGGGCAGGGTGGTTCGTTGGCAAGGTTTAAGATTGTGGGCGATTATCTGTATGCGGTAGAATGGTCTAGTATCAGCATTTTTGATATATCTGACTTAGATGCCCCAAAAACACTCGAAGATGTTTATACCGAAGGTGCTATAGAGACTATTTATAATCAGGGTGAGATATTATTTTTAGGTGGGCCCCAAGGTATGTATATATATGATATAAGTACACCGAGCAAACCCTCTTTTGTGGGTGAGTTTACGCACGGTACTGCTTGCGACCCGGTTGTGGTCGATGGTGATACCGCTTTTGTAACGTTAAGAGGTGAAAATTCTTGTGGTGGTACCGAAAGCGGACTTTACATTGTAGATGTGTCAAATTTGGCGAGCCCAGAGCTAAGGAAATTCTATCCATTAGATGGCCCATATGGTCTCGGTTTTAAAGGTGATCATCTTTTTATATGTGATGGGGCTTCTGGCCTCAAGGTCTATGATAAAAGTGATGTAGATAACCTGACGTTGTTAAACCATTTTGAAGATATTGTTACTTATGATGTAATCCCTTTGCCAAATTCACTTCTAATGATTGGGGATAAAATTTTGTATCAATATGAGTATTTAGAAAGTGATATTCGTTTGATAAGCACTTTTGATTTAAATTGAATGGATAAAATAAAAGTAAGTAACGCCCCGTTTTGTCGGGGCGTTTTTTGTTCCTACCTTATATGATGTAGGGGCAAATTAAAAAATTCAATTACTTTTGTTGCATCAAAAAACCATTAATGGCCAAGAATCTAGTAATAGTAGAGTCTCCCGCTAAGGCGAAGACCATCGAGAAATTTTTAGGAAAGGATTTTAAGGTAGAGTCCAGTTTCGGACACATTGCCGACCTGCCTTCCAAAGAGCTGGGGGTAGATGTTGACAACGACTTTGAACCTAAATACATCGTCGATAGCGATAAAAAGGCCTTGGTGAAAAAGTTGCGTGATCTTGCAAAAAAAGCGGAAACTATTTGGCTTGCTAGTGATGAGGATCGAGAAGGAGAGGCAATTTCATGGCACTTGGCAGAAACTTTGAGTCTCGATAAAAGTAAAACTAGAAGAATCGTTTTCAACTCAATTACCAAAAGTGCGATTCAGAAGGCTATTGAGAACCCCAGGGAAATCAACTATGACTTAGTTAATGCGCAGCAGGCCCGAAGAGTTTTAGATCGTTTGGTCGGTTATGAGCTATCACCTGTTCTATGGAAAAAAATAAAACCAGGACTTTCTGCCGGTAGGGTACAGTCAGTGGCAGTACGTCTTATAGTCGAAAGAGAACGGGATATTGAAGCGTTTACCGCAGAGGCTTCGTTTCGAATAGCCGCTGAATTCAAAACTTTAGAGGGTAGCGTTTTTGGGGCCAAGCTGAATAAAACCTTTGCTTCTAAAGAAGAGGCCGAGGCATTTTTGAAAAGTAATATCGGGGCAGATTTTTCGGTAGGCAGTTTAGATAAAAAGCCGGCAAAGAAATCACCTGCGGCTCCGTTTACCACATCGACCCTTCAACAAGAAGCTTCCCGTAAGCTTTATTTCTCCGTTTCGAGAACAATGCAAGTAGCGCAAAGGCTATACGAAGCAGGTTTAATTACTTATATGAGAACCGATAGTGTGAATCTTTCTAGCGAGGCCATCAATGCCGCTAAAGATGCCATTATCGACAACTATGGTGAAAAGTATAGTTCGGTACGTAATTTTAAAGGAAAGTCGAAGGGCGCTCAAGAGGCTCATGAAGCTATTCGCCCCACCGATATAACAAATCAATCACCTTCTTTAGAGCGTGATCAAATGAAGTTGTACGAACTCATCTGGAAACGTACGATTGCATCTCAAATGAGTGATGCGCAGTTAGAGCGGACCAACGTCAAGATTGCGGCTACGACCCATTCCGATTTATTTACCGCAAATGGTGAGGTCATCAAGTTCGATGGTTTTCTTAAGGTTTATATGGAAAGTGTCGATGAAGAAGATATTGCCGAAGAGCAGGAAGGCATGCTTCCGGCTATGAAAGTAGGTGAATCATTAAATAATAATTATATAACTGCTACCGAGCGTTTTTCAAGGCCACCATACCGTTTTACCGAAGCATCGCTGGTCAAGAAGTTAGAAGAGTTGGGTATTGGTCGACCATCCACATACGCACCAACTATTTCCACTATTCAAAATAGAGGTTATGTCGAGAAAGGTACCGTTGAAGGTACTGAGCGTAAATATGTTCAATTGCTATTAGAGGCAGGGGCCGTTAAAGAGAAGGGGCTATCTGAAATGGTGGGTTCCGACAAGGGCAAATTAGTTCCTACCGATATAGGTATGATTGTGAATGACTTCTTGGTAAGTCATTTTGCTAATATTTTAGATTATAACTTCACGGCAAAGGTCGAAGAAGATTTCGATGAAATTGCCGAAGGTGCTGAAGATTGGCAAAAAGTGATGAAAGCTTTTTATAAAGATTTTCACCCAACGGTTCTAGACGTACAAGAAAATGCAGACCGGGCAAGTGGTGAGCGAGTACTGGGTGAGGATCCTTCTTCGGGTCGACAGGTTTCTGTTCGGTTGGGCCGTTTTGGGCCGATGGTTCAGATAGGCACGGTCGATGATGAAGAAAAACCGAAATTCGCTAGCCTTTTACCGGATCAATCTCTAAATACTATTACCTACGATGAAGCAATGGAGCTTTTTAAACTACCGCGAAAATTGGGAGTTTATGAAGGTGAAGAAGTAGAGGCCAATGTGGGGCGATTTGGACCATATGTACGTTTCGGAAAGAAATTTGTTTCCTTAGAAAAAGGTGAGAGCGCATTTGATGTCGATTTTGAGCGCGCTGTTGAGCTGATAAAGGAAAAACAGAAGGCAGACGCACCTATTTATTCTTATGAAAATAAAGATGTAACCAAAGGTACGGGTCGTTTTGGTCCGTTTATCAAATGGGACGGCATGTTCATAAATGTGAACAAGAAGTACGATTTTGATAATCTTTCCGAAGCGGATCTTATTGAACTTATAGAGGCGAAGAAGCAGAAAGAAATCGATAAGGTTGTGCAGAATTGGGAAGAGGAAGGCGTACGTATTGAAAAAGCCCGATGGGGAAGGCACAATATTATCAAAGGCAAAACTAAGGTAGAGTTGGCGAAAACTGTTGATGCCTCTAAAATGTCTCTAGAAGAAGCTAAGACACTGCTCGAAAAGAAAGCACCTAAGAAAAAAGCGAAGCCTAGGGCCAAGAAGAAATAATGGAGTAGAATCAATTAAGACGACATTTGAATAGACAGCGCCCCGATCATTTGGTCGGGGTGTTTTTGTTTAAAGTTATAAGTTCGATTATTATTTTTGATTAAAGTCAAATGTCGTCCGCTACTTCGATAGCGGTTATTATCTTTGGTAGCTTAAGGGCCGAGGCCCATTAACGATATAATTTTTAGAACTAAATGGAATTGGATTTTTTAGTGCCTGTTGATGATAAAGTGCTGGCTCATTGTGAGCTTTTGCCCCAACAGGCAATGGGCAAGCATATAAAAGTTCACTCTAAACGCGATGGCTTGCCTGAAATGAGTGCTGTAAAAATAGCTTTCTTGGGTGTAAAGGAGTCTAGAAATGCCTTTGAAAAAAAGCCTGAAAAAATTGATGTCTCTGCCATACGCATTCAGCTTTATAAACTGTTGCTGGGCAATTGGAGCTTTCGTTTGGCCGATATAGGCGATATCGAAGAGGGCGCTACGGTCGAAGACACCTATTTTGTGGTTAAAAATACCTTGACGGCTCTTTTGAAGCAAGGTGTAGTACCTATAATAATTGGTGCTACCCAAGATATTACCTATCCCGCATACCGGGCATTCGATGGTATAAAAAATCTGGTCAACTTGGTGGCTGTGGATAGTCGTTTCGATTTTGGTATGGATGATGAGCTGATTTCTTCCCATTCTTACATGAGTAAAATCATTACCGACCAGCCGAACAATTTATATAACTTCTCGAATATTGGGTACCAGAGCTATTTTAATGCTCAAGAAGAAATGGATTTGATGGAGCGGCTTTTCTTCGATGCTTACCGATTGGGTGAGCTGGGTTCCGATATTTCTTTGGCAGAACCGGTTTTAAGAAATGCCCATATGGTCAGTATGGATATGCGTGCCGTAAGAGCAAGTGAAATCGGTTTGCTCGATAATTTTTCACCGAACGGTTTTACGGGTAGAGAGATTTGTGCTATTGCGCGATATGCCGGTTTTAGTGATAAGGTCTGTCTGTTCGGCATATACGAAATGGAAAACGCCGTACAATCTAGTCAGTTGATCGCTCAGATTATATGGTATTTTATTGAAGGTTTCAATTTTAGAATTACCGAATCGCCATTAGAAGAACCTGAGAACTTTACAAAGTATAATGTGCCCTGTGACAGTGAGCAGTTGGTTTTTCATAAAAGTCATCTTACCGATAGGTGGTGGGTAGAGGTGCCTTCGGTTTTGGCCCCGCACACTAAAACCGATACAGTGGCGTTATTACCATGCACAAAAACTGACTATTTACAGGCATGCGACCAGAACATTCCAGAAAGATGGTTAAAGGCCTATAAAAAAGGGTTCAACTAAAATCATTGCTATATAAAAGGCTTTTGTACTAGGGCTTTAGCAGTCATGAATAGATAATATTGAGGATGCGAAAAAAATTAAAGTATAATTGCCGTCCATACAATAATTTAAATAAATCACAGTTTTAGAGTGTAGAATTAAATCATAGTATTTGCAGTTTATAACCAGAATCGAAATTTAACCTAAAGTATGAAAAAGCTATTGTTATCATCTATAGCGTTTGTTTTTTTGCTCAGCAGTTGCGGATCAAAAACAAAGGGAGAGCTAGTCGGGGCCCAAGGAAAAAAGTGGTATCCTGAGAAACCTTATGGGATGGAGCTCATTCCAAGAGGTTCTTATATCATGGGTAAATCTGAAGAAGACCAAGCTAAAATTCTTAACGCGCCAACAAAGACCGTAACGGTCAGATCGTTCTATATGGATGATACCGAGATTACGAATAGCGAGTATCGCCAGTTCGTAGAATGGGTGCAAGATTCCATCACAAGAACGCGATTAGCCGTTTTGGCAGATGAATTGGGTCTAGGGCCAGAAGATGGAGGTATTGGTGAATACGCATTTAAAGATGCCGATACGACTAGACTTTCTGCATACGATAAGTACATGCTGGATAATTATGCCGGTATGGGCGAAACTGGTTTTGAGGGTAGAGGTCTCAATAAAGACCAAGATCTTATTTGGGATATTTCAGATTACCCAGATGAATACTATACCGAAGTTATGGATTCGCTTTATATTCCAGAGGAGGAATCTTATAATGGCCAACGTACAGTCGATGTAACAAAATTGAAATATAAGTATAGCTGGATGGATATCGAAGCTGCCGCTCGTTCAAGAAAGGGTAGTAGAAAAGACTTTATCCGTCAAGAAGAGTTAGAGATTTATCCTGATACTACAGTTTGGATCCGTGATTTCGAATATTCTTATAACGAGCCAATGCATAACGATTATTTCTGGCACGATGCGTATAGCGATTACCCTGTAGTGGGTGTTTCTTGGGCACAGGCAAGAGCCTTTTGTAATTGGAGAACTAAGTTCAAGAACGATGATCAGAAAAGTAAAGGTAAGCAGTTTGTAAACCAGTTCAGGTTACCTACCGAAGCGGAGTGGGAGTATGCTGCCAGAGGTGGTATCGAAGGAGGAACTTACCCTTGGGGTGGTCCTTATGTTATAAGTGACACAGGTTGCTTTATGGCCAACTTCAAGCCGCAAAGGGGCGATTATGCAGCCGATGCAGCATTATATACTGTTGAAGCGAAATCTTATGAGCCTAACGACTTTAACCTGTACAATATGGCGGGTAATGTATCAGAGTGGACCAATTCTACCTACGACCCGAACTCTTACGAATTCGTTTCAACGATGAACCCTAACGGAGGTGATGGCGCCAACGCTAGAAAAGTAATTCGCGGCGGTTCTTGGAAAGATGTTGCTTATTTCCTACAAGTGAGCACAAGAGATTATGAATATGCTGATTCGGCCCGTAGTTATATCGGTTTTAGAACCGTTCAAGATTACATGGGTGAAGAAGATTCAACACAATAATTAAATTTTGCCCATTATAAAAACCAATGCGGAATTGGGTACCGTACATAATTAAAGTTCAAATACACCGTTCTGAATTGCAGTATTTTGAGTGATGAAGAACAAAATTTCAAATAGTAAACCAAATCTTTATTTTTAACATTAAATTTCAAATTAAATCTTAAATTATGGCACAGTCAAAATCAACAAAGAAACTCTTTAACATGGCCTATGGCCTTGGAGCATCGGTAGTAATCATTGGTGCGTTATTTAAAATCTTACACTGGGAGCTTGGCCCCCTTAACGGTGGTGTCCTACTCGCTATCGGTCTGATTACTGAAGCACTTATTTTTGCTATTAGTGCATTTGAACCTGTAGACGATGAGTACGATTGGTCTTTGGTATACCCAGAATTGGCCGGAGCTGAATCTCAAGGTAGAAAATCAAACGAAGCTGTTGAGATAAAAGAAGCTGAAGCTTCATTATCGGCTAAGTTAGACAACCTATTGAAAGAAGCTGGTGTTGATGCCAACTTGATGGAGAGTCTTGGATCTAGCATTCGTAACTTCGAAGGTGCTGCAAAAGGCATCGCCCCGACAGTTGATGCAATGGAGTCTACTAGAAAATACTCTGACGAAATGGTACAAGCTGCCGCTCAGATGGAGTCTTTAAACAGTCTTTATAAAGTTCAATTAGAAAGCGCAAGCAAGCAAGCAACAGTAAACGAAGAAGTAGTACAAAATGCTTCTGCCCTTAAAGATCAGATGGAATCTTTAGCAACTAACCTTTCTTCTTTGAATGGAGTATACGGTGGTATGTTGACCGCAATGACAAGAAACTAATTAGATATTAGTATCCCCAAATCATTAATTAATAAAATCTAATTAGAAAACATGGCAGGAGGAAAACAAACACCACGTCAGAAGATGATTAACCTAATGTACTTGGTTTTCATCGCAATGTTGGCGTTGAACATGAGTAAAGAAGTACTTTCAGCTTTCGGTATTATGAACGAAAAGCTAGAAGCTTCTAACGCCAAAACAATAGAGAGTAACGAAGCCTACTTGGCAAATTTAGAAACGAAAGCTTCTGAAGATGCTGCTAAGTATAAAGAGTTATACGAAAACGCTCAGAAAATAAAGGCGATGTCCAAAGATTTTTACGATTATTTGGATGGTCTTAAAACTGAGATGATGGAAGGGGTCGAAGACCCAAAAGATTATGTGGTAATGGATAAGTCTGATTACCTTGATCAAAAATTCTTCCAAGGAGATGGCCTTTCAGAAGGTGGAGAAGAGTTCTTAAGCCGAATTCACAATTATCGTGATAAAGTTTCATCAATGGTTCCTAAGGGTATTAAATCTTCCGTAGAGGCTAGGTTTGAAACTAACGAAGTTACGAAGCGTGACGGTTCTAAGCAAGATTGGATCAACTACCACTACGAAGGTTTCCCTCAAGTGGCTTCTTTGGCCAAATTGACTGCGCTACAAGCCGATATTAAGGCTACCGAAGAGTCTGCTTTGAAGGCAATGCTTGAAGGTGAGTTGAGTGATCAAGTTTCTTTGAAGAACTTTCAAACTTCTTTGTTCGGTAGTAAGTCTGCTTACTATAGTGGAGAGAAATACGATGGTAAAATCATTATCAGTAAAACAGATAACAGTTCTAAGCCGGTTCGTGCTGAATTGACCTTAGATGGCCGTAAGCTTTCAGAAGGTTCTGATTACAAACTTGAAGAAGGTGGCGTTAAATTGTTGATCGGTGCTGGTGCACCTGGTGACCATGAAGTTAAAGGTAAATTATACTTTCAACAAGATGGTGAAGAGATTGAGGTGCCTGTAAGCAACTCTTTCGCTACAATAAGCAAGCCAAATGCTGCTTTGATCGCTGCTGATAAGATGAATGTTGTTTATAGAGGTGTTGCTAACCCAATGTCTATCTCTATACCTGGTATACCTAACAACAAAGTGAACGCTTCTGCTCCTGGTCTTAAGTCCGTAAGTGGTAGTAAGTATGTTATGAACCCAGGAACAGGAAGAACGGTAACTATCGTTGCTTCTGGTAAATTGCCAGATGGTCAGTCGGTTTCTTCTAAGTCTGAATTCAGAATTAAAGACATACCTAGACCTTCAGGTACTGTTAGTAAGCAAGATGGTACGGTTAAAATGCCACGTAACAACATGGCTATAGCTACTGTAGGTGCGATGTTAGAAGACTTTGATTTTGATTTGAACCTTGCTGTTAGCGGTTTCAAATTTAAAGTACCTGGTCAGCCTACCGTAAGTGTTAGTGGTAATAAGTTGAACGGCATGGCCAAGACAGCTTTAAAAAGAGCTAAGAGAGGTGATGTGGTTCAAGTATTCGATATCGAAGCTTACATTACAAATAACAAAAGTTACAAGTTGAAGAAAGTATCTCCGGTAGTTGTGGAGATTACAAACTAATAATTAAGTTAAAAACCGGGTAATCGATAAGATTGCCCGGTAATTTAAAATTGATAAACATGAATTGGAAAAATGTTTTACTAATCGGAGCAGTGACTTTGTTGCCAGTTTCCATGATGGCTCAAGCGAACATCTTGAACGCTAAAAAGCCTGAGGAAATAGGAATGAAGACCGAAGCACAAAAGGCTTTGGATAATGATGCCCCTTTGGAGTACGGATACGTTGATGATCGCGATATCTTATGGTCTAAGACAGTATGGGAAGTTATTGACCTTGACGAAAGGGTTAATTTTCCCCTGTATTATCCAACGGACACCATCGATATAGGTAACGACAGAAGATCGTTATACGATGTACTTTTAAAAAATATTAAAAATGGCGAGCTAAAAGATGTTTATGCCGATTCTTATTTTACCGATAAGCGTAAATTTGGCGATCTTGAGGCTACGTTGCAAAAAGTTGATACGACCGATTACGGTTACGAACAAATTAATGCCGGTGAAGAAGTTTCTCCTGAGTATATCATGAGACGAGATATTACGGCTGCCGATATTGAAGAATATCGTATAAAAGGTATGTGGTATTTCGATAAGCGTCAAGGTGAATTAAAATACCGTCTTTTAGGTATTGCACCTGTTGCTCCCGATGTGAACTTCATCGATGATGAGTCTATGGATCCAGCAGATGCTAAAGTTGAACTTTTCTGGGTTTGGTACCCTGACGCAAGAAACATTTTGCACGAGGCCAAAGTTTTCAATCAAAGAAATTCAGCGCAGCCTATCTCTTTTGATATGTTGTTGAACGCTAGAAGATTTAATGGTGTGATCTATAGGGAAGACAATGTTCATGGTGATCGTAAGGTCAATGATTACATTCCTGATAATGCACTTTTCCAGTTATTGGAAGCCAATAGAATACAAGAGGTCATTCGTGACCGTGAGCAAGACATGTGGGCTTATTAAGCCTTAAGAATATTCCAATTCAATATAATGAGCGCCTCGAATTTTCGAGGCGCTTTTTTTTTGTTGCAAGAAATTAGGATCAATTAAAATTTGCATTGGCTACCTTTGGTGGCATGTTAGATTATTTAGTGATAGGGTTGGGCTTGGCCGGTATTTCTTTTTGTGAGCGACTTGAGGAAAAAAACAAAGCGTTTAAGGTAATTAGTGATGCTTCACAGACCTCTTCAATAGTTGCGGGCGGGTTGTATAATCCCGTTATTTTAAAACGATTTACTTTAGCGTGGAAAGCTGACGAGCAATTGCAATTGGCAAAAGAATTTTACCAAGCTTTAGAGGTGAGATTGGGAGTGCAGTTAGATTATCCGGTTCCGGTATACCGACGTTTTAATTCAATCGAAGAACAAAATTTATGGTTTGAATCTACTGACAAACCAAAACTCAAAAGATTTCTTTCTCCGCAGATTCATCCAAATAAAAATATTAGTGTAGATGCTCCTTTAGGTTATGGCGAGGTACTGTATACAGGGCGAATCGATACTAAAAAATTGGTTGAAAGTTATAAAGAGCATATGCTCAAAAAAGACTCGTTGATATCTGAAAGTTTTGATTATAATCTGCTTGCGATCAAAGAAGGTTTTCTTCAATACAACAATTTAAAGGCAAAAAAGATTGTTTTTGCGGAAGGCTACGGAATGATGAACAACCCCTATTTCAACCACTTGCCTATGAAAGGTAATAAGGGGGAGTATTTACTTATCAGCGCCCCCGAACTGAAAATTAATTTCGCGCTTAAGTCATCGGTTTTTGCAATTCCCCTAGGTAATGATATATATAAGGTAGGGGCCAATTATGAGTGGAAAGATAAAACCAACGAACCTACAGAAAAAACAAGATCTCAGTTGGCGAAAAAATGGGAATCGTTTGTGAAATGCGATTACGAAATAATAAATCAGTTAGCTGGGGTAAGACCCACTGTAAGTGATAGAAGGCCATTGGTGGGTCAACATCCTGAACATAAAAACTTATATGTGCTTAATGGTTTTGGGTCAAGGGGCGTGCTAATTGCACCATATGCATCGGGCCAGTTATTGAGCTATATCGAAGATGATAGACCATTAGATGCAGACCTGGATATAAATCGGTTTAAGAAATAAATGTTTAAACAGAGGCGTCAGCAGCACTTTCATCATATTTTACAAAGAAGTTGATCCAAATGTTTCTAGAAAGTCTGATGATAACTGGCATGAATACGACCATAGTCACCACGATGGCAATAAATGTACTGATTAAGGAAGCTTTAAAAATAAGAAAGGCCGTAACAAATGCGGCAACCGCAAAAGCAATTCCTACTGCGTAACTTACATACATGGCCCCGTAGAAAAAAGAAGGTTCCATTTTGTATTTCAGTCCGCAGTGTGAACAACGTTCGTTCATTTTAAAAAGGTGACCGATACTATAGGGGTTTTGGTCAACATACATGCTTTCTTTGTTGCATCTAGGGCAACTTCCTGTTAAAATGCTGTATAGTTTGTTTCCTTTTTTTAACATTTGCAAAACTTTTAATAAAGGTAAGCAATACTGCGATTTTTATCGGTAACATTTATTACGATCTAAACGTTTTTGTCAGTGCGGTTATTAGGTTAAATTACGAAACACAAAGACAGAATACAAAATTCGAAACCAGCTCACATGTTGAACATCCATAACCTTTCCGTTTCTTTTGGCGGTGAATATTTATTTGAAGAAATTTCTTTTCGATTGAACGGAGGGGACCGAGTCGGGCTGATAGGAAAGAACGGTGCCGGAAAATCTACCTTGCTTAAGCTACTGTCAAAAGACTTCGCCCCGGATTCTGGAACGATTGCCATGGAGAAAAATATCAGAATCGGCTTTCTTCGACAAGATATCGATTTTGAGGAAGGCCGTTCGGTCTTGGAAGAGGCTTATCAAGCCTTTGAAGAGATTAAAAAAATGGAACTACAACTTGATGAGGTCAATCATCAATTGGCAGAACGTACCGATTATGAAAGCGAAGGCTACAATCAGCTTATCATAGATTTGAGCGATTTGACCCATCGATATGAAATATTGGGTGGTTATAATTATCAGGGCGATACTGAAAAAATACTTTTAGGTCTTGGTTTTAAGAGAGAAGATTTTGACAAGAAGACCGAAACCTTTTCAGGTGGCTGGCGTATGCGAATTGAACTGGCTAAATTGCTATTGCAAAGTAATGATGTTCTTCTGCTCGATGAGCCTACCAACCACTTAGATATTGAGTCTATAATTTGGTTAGAGCAGTTTTTGAATAATTACGCTGGTGCCGTGGTCATCGTCTCTCACGATAAAATGTTTTTGGATAACGTTACCAATCGAACTATTGAAATCTCGTTAGGTCGTATTTATGACTACAATAAACCGTATACCGAATTCTTGAAGCTGAGGGGTGAAATCAAAGAACAGCAATTAAACGCCCAAAAGAACCAAGAACGCGAGATTCAACAAGCAGAGAGACTTATTGAAAAGTTTAGGGCAAAGAGCAGTAAGGCTTCTATGGCGCAATCTTTGATCAAGAAATTGGACAAGATGGAGCGAATCGAGGTCGACCAAGATGATAATGCCGTAATGAATCTTCGCTTTCCAGTTTCGGTCACTCCCGGAAAAGTGGTCGCCGAAATTGAAGGTCTTTCAAAGAACTACGGTGAGAAAGAGGTGTTGAGCGATATTAACCTTTTATTAGAGCGAGACAGTAAAACGGCCTTTGTTGGTCAAAACGGACAAGGAAAGTCAACTTTGGCAAAAATTATGGTTGGCGACCTTGACTATGAAGGTAAAATGAAGCTGGGGCATAATGTGCAAATAGGTTATTTTGCCCAAAATCAAGCCGAATATCTCGATGGCAATAAGACCATTCTTGATACCATGATAGATGCAGCTAACGAAAAAAATCGAAGCACGGTCAGAGATGTTCTAGGTTCATTTTTGTTTCGTGGTGATGAGGTAGACAAGTATGTAAAAGTACTTTCAGGTGGAGAAAGAAACCGTCTGGCCTTAGCAAAAATGCTGCTGCAGCCCTTCAATGTTTTGGTGATGGATGAGCCTACGAACCACCTTGATATTCAATCGAAAAACGTATTGAAACAAGCGTTAAAGAATTTCAGTGGTACATTGATCGTGGTATCCCATGATAGAGACTTCTTGCAGGGGCTTACCAACAAGGTCTATGAATTTAAAGACCATAAAATAAGGGAATATCTCGGTGATATCGATTTTTATCTTGAACAACGTAAAGCTGATGATTTTAGGGTGATAGAAAAGAAATCGGAAAAAGTAAAAGAAAGTACTGCAAAGCCAAAAAACAATAGTTTTAAAGACCAGAAAAAGGTTAAATCGCTTAGAAATAAACTGAGTTCGGTAGAGAGTAAGATATCCCAACTTGAAAAACAAATAGCGGATATCGATCATGAACTTCTAATGGATTATGATGCTACTATTGCCAAACCCAATTTCTTTGAGGGTTATCAAACCAAGAAGAAAGATCTAGAAGGTTTGATGGAAAGCTGGGAAGACATCACTCTTCAGCTTGAAAGAATAGGGGCTTGACCAGTTCAAAAAGGCAGTCGTTGAATTGGCTCACAACAAAATTGCTGGCTTTCACAACATAATAGGGCAGTTGACCGATAATTTTTGGTTTTTGACCATACATAAACGTATTTTGTAGGGTGTTTCTTAGTGACCAACCATTATAAAGAAAATAACCTTGTATGAAATCAGTATTTGCATATTTAGTTCTTTTTACCTTTTCTGTTAATATAATAATAGCCGAGGTACCTGCTGCAGAGAAAGAAGCTTTGATCGAGTTTTATCAAGCTACCAACGGTGAGAAATGGACCAATCAATGGAACTTGAATTCCGATGTTTCAAAATGGCATGGTATAAAAGTGATAAACAACCATGTTACTGAAATTAATCTTTTCAAAAATAATTTGAGCGGTACAATACCTGGTAGTATCGGAAAACTTAAAAGCTTAACGTTACTTAACTTGGCATTCAACTCCCTTACAGGTGAACTTCCTGAAGAAATGGTGAATTTGGTCAGATTAAGAACGTTAAAGCTTGAAATGAATCGCTTTAAAGGTGAATTGCCTATCGCCATGGGTGATATGAAAAGTCTGGAAGAATTTACGGCTTTCAACAATTTCTTAACAGGAGCTATTCCTGAAAGCATAGGAAAAATTAAAAATTTAAGAGTGCTTAATCTTTCAAGCAATAGTTTGAAGGGTGATATACCGAAATCGTTAGGAAGCCTTTCATCGCTTGAAAGTCTTGGTCTTTTCGAAAATACTTTAGAAGGTGCTATACCAGCAGAAATAGGTCAGTTGACTAAGCTTAAAGAATTGGTTTTGGCAAATAATCAATTAGGTGGTGAGGTGCCTTCTGAGTTTGACCAATTGGCAAGTTTAGAAGTTTTTCAAATTCAGAACAATAAGTTCGAGTCTGTGAAAAACTTGGAGCGCATGCGTTCTTCGCATGAATTTTTGGTTTTCGATTATGATAGAGACGATATAAAGCTCGATTTCAAAGATCCTAATTTCAGTAAGACCAGAATGGCAGATACGAAATTTGAAGATGAAGAAAGTATCGATAAGTAATAGATTACCGTAATTTAGATATAGGAAAGGGATGCAATTTTGCATCCCTTTTTAGCTTCTTAGACTTTTGATTACTTTAAGATACATTTAACTATAACGGCTGAAACTATTGGATAGTTTTGTAGTCAAACCACCAACTAGCTCTAAATTTATGAATACACGTAAAGTAGTCCTTTCCGTAATTGGAGTTCTATTAATTGTTTTTTCCTTTTTTGCCGCGAAGGCAATCATCGATAGTAAGACTACCCCTAAACCCCGCCCCGAAAAAATTGTTAAAACGGTTTTCGTAGATACGGTTCAGAATGGCACCGTACCCATTAAGGTGCCAGCCAATGGCAACCTTATTGCCAAGCAACGTGTAGAGTTGTACTCCGAGGTACAGGGCGTTTTTAGAAGAGGGTCTAAACTCTTTAAAACAGGTCAGCGTTACCGTTCCGGTGAAACAATTATCAATATAGACGCAGCCGAGTATACCGCTAGTGTGCAATCGGCAAAGAGTAGTCTCTATAATTTGATTACTTCCATTATGCCGGATTTAAGATTAGACTACCCGGAAATTTATCCCAAATGGCAAGAGTATTTAAGTAGTTTCAATGTAGATAAAACTATACCTCAGTTGCCAGAGATGACAACGGAAAAAGAAAAATTCTTTATATCTGGGCGCGGTATACTCACCGATTACTATAATATTAAAAATCTTGAGCAACGCTTGGCCAAGTATAGAATGGCGGCACCGTTCAATGGAGTTTTGACAGAAGCATTGGTGACCGAAGGTACTTTGGTTCGGTCGGGCCAAAAACTGGGCGAGTTTATCGATACGGGGGTATATGAACTTGAGGTCTCTATCCGTAAGACATTTAGCGATTTACTTAAAGTAGGCGAAAAAGTTGAATTGGTAAACCTTGAACGTACGGACACTTATGAGGGGGTAGTGTCTAGAATAAACGCGAGTGTTGATCAGGCGTCACAGACAATAAAGGCCTTTATTGAAGTGAAAAACGATAATTTGAGGGAGGGCATGTACCTAGAGGCTAATCTAAATGCCAAAGGTGAAGATAATGCTATTGAAGTCGATAGGGGGCTACTGCTGGAAAATGATAAAATTTTTGTGGTTAGAGACTCTATACTAGATCAGATAGATGTTAACCCTATTTACTTTTCTGATAAAAAAGTAGTTATTAAAGAAGTGCCCGACGGTACTATGATAGTATCTAAACCGGTAGTTGGCGCCTATGTGGGTATGTTGGTTAAGGTTTTCGAAGAACAGAGTAACCTTTAATATCTGCCTATGAAAAATATTATCTCTTATTTCATTAAGTACCATGTGGCGGTAGATGTCTTTATTATCGCCTTTTTTATCTTTGGTGTTGTGGGTATGCTAGGGTTGAACTCCTCTTATTTTCCCTTATCGGATTCTAAGAATATTACCATAAATATTACATACCCTGGGGCTTCACCCCAAGAGGTAGAAGAAGGTATTGTTCTTAAAATAGAGGATAATCTCAAAGGTCTTGAAGGTGTCGACCGGGTAACTTCTACTTCACGAGAAAATAGTGGTCTCATCAATGTTGAAATCGAAAAAGGCAGAGATATTGATTTTATGCTTCTCGAGGTCAAGAATGCAGTAGATAGGGTGCCTTCTTTTCCAACAGGTATGGAGCCCTTGGTCGTCTCTAAACTAGATGCGGTTCGAGAAACTATCAATTTTGCCATAAGTGGTGAAAATATTCCGCTTGCAGTACTGAAACAAATCGGTAGGCAGGTAGAGAATGAACTTCGAACCATTGATGGTATTTCTCAAATAGAAATGAGCGGTTTTCCCGAGGAAGAAATTGAAATAGCGGTTAATGAGAACAATCTTTTGGCCTACAATATTTCTTTCAATGAAGTAGCTCAGGCCGTGGCCAATGCTAATATTCTAGTGACCGGTGGTAATATCAAGACCGACACCGAAGAGTACTTGATTAGGGCTAACAATCGTTCTTATTATGGTCAAGAGCTTTCAAATCTAATAATAAGGGCCGATGCCTCTGGTCAAACCGTACGCTTAAAAGATGTTGCTATTATTCGAGACCGGTTTGCCGAATCACCTAATGCAGCTTACTTCAACGGAGAATTATCTGTTAGTACTACCATTACGAGTACCAATACCGAAGATCTTATTTCATCCGCTGAAAATGTAAAGGAGTATATAGAAGACTTTAACGCTAAACATAACAACATAGCATTGAGCGTTGTCAGTGATCGTTCAAAGACGTTGAATCAACGTACTGAGCTACTTACCGAGAATGCGATTGTGGGTATGATCTTAGTGCTCATTTTCCTTTCTCTTTTTCTCAACACTCGTTTGGCGTTTTGGGTAGCTTTCGGACTTCCGATTTCCTTTTTAGGGATGTTCATTTTTGCTCAATATTTTAATGTGACCATTAATGTTTTATCTCTCTTCGGAATGATTATCGTTATTGGTATTCTGGTCGATGATGGAATAGTGATAGCCGAAAATATATACCAACATTACGAAAAAGGAAAATCTCCCGTGCAAGCGGCCATTGATGGTACTATGGAGGTGATTCCTCCAATTGTTTCCGCCATTATAACCACCATCCTTGCCTTTTCGATTTTTTTATTTCTTGATGGAAGAATAGGGGAGTTTTTTAGTGAGGTATCGGTAATCGTAATTCTTACGTTAGTGGTTTCTCTGGTAGAGGCACTTATAATATTACCCGCTCACTTGGCCCATTCGAAAGCCTTGGCACCTATGGCTAAGAAGCCAAAATCGAAAATAGGTAGGGCATTTGCCAAATTACGCATGATCAATGAGATAGGTGACCGTTTTATGGTTTGGATGCGTGATAACATCTATACTCCGGCATTACGTTTCGGTCTGAAAAATAAAATATTGACTTTCGCTTTCTTCTTAATGGCGTTGATTTTAACGATAGGATCAATGGGTGGCGGAATTGTGCGGACTTCTTTCTTTCCGAGAATTGCAAGTGATAGAATAGCAGTTGAGTTGTTAATGCCCAATGGAACGCATGAAAAGGTTACTGATTCCATTATAAGCCTTATAGAAGAAAAGTCTAAAATAGTTAATCAAGAGCTTACCGAAAAATATCTTAAGGGTACCGGTAAGGAGCTTTTCGAGAATACGATTAGAAATCTCGGGCCGGGTTCTTCTACGGCGAGTTTAGAAATTAACCTTTTGCCAGGCGAAGAACGACCAGATGAAATCGTTGCTGACATGGTCACAAATCGACTGCAAGAGCTAGTTGGCCCAGTAGTCGGCGTAGAAAGTTTGATTTATGGGTCTGGCGGTAATTTTGGCGGCAGTCCCGTTTCGGTTTCCCTTTTAGGAAATAATATAGAAGAATTAAAGGCGGCAAAAATGGAATTAAAATCGGCAATGCTCAACAATTCACTTTTGAAGGATGTTGCCGATAATGATCCAGCCGGTATCAAAGAAATCAGGTTAGAGCTTAAAGAAAATGCCTATTTATTGGGATTGGATTTACGAACGGTAATGAATCAGGTCCGCGCAGGTTTTTTCGGTACACAGGCACAACGTTTTCAAAGAGGACAAGATGAGATAAGGGTTTGGGTTCGCTATGATAGATCGAATCGGTCTTCGATAACCGATTTAGATCAAATGCGTATTTCTACCCCAAGCGGGGGCAAGGTGCCATTGAACGAAATTGCCAACTACACGATAGAACGTGGCGATGTGGCCATAAATCACCTCGAAGGTCAACGTGAAATTCAGGTTACAGCTGATTTGAAAGATGAGAAAACCACTACGGCCACCGATATCATGTCAGATATTCGAACGAATATAATGCCTGAAATACACTCTAAATACCCTACGGTTGGGGCTTCATACGAAGGGCAGAATAGAGAGGCCAATAAAATGACCGACTCCCTCCGCGTAGTAGGCCTTTCGGTATTAATGCTGATTTATATCACTATCGCCTTTACTTTTAGAAGTTTTAGCCAGCCACTATTATTGATTTTAATGGTGCCTTTCAGCCTTACCGCTGTGGCATGGGGCCATTGGATTCACGGCTTTCCTGTAAATATGCTCTCTATGTTGGGCATTATTGCTTTAATAGGAATTATGGTAAATGATGGGCTTGTTCTGATTAGCAAGTTCAACACTAACCTTAGAAGTGGTATGAAATTCGATGATGCCATTTTCGATGCCGGTCGTTCACGTTTTCGTGCTATTTTCTTAACATCGGTTACAACTATCGCTGGTTTGGCACCGCTTCTTCTTGAAAAGAGTAGACAGGCACAGTTCTTAAAACCTATGGCGATTTCAATTGCTTATGGTATAGGTTTCGCCACAATACTTACCTTATTATTACTGCCATTATTTCTTTCATTTAGCAACAGGGCCAAAGTGGGTAAAAAGTGGTTGATTAAAGGCGGATCGGTAACCAAAGAAGAAGTAGAGAGGGCCATAATAGAGCAAGAAGAGGAGTATAAAATGCAGTCGGGGTCTATACATAGTTTAAATGGAAAGCACAACGATATAGATTTGCCGTCAAAACAATTGGAGGGTAAGCAAGAATAGTCAAGTATGAAGATATTTAAAATAGGTGCCTTGTATATTGGTATGGCATTTTTTACCGGAGCTTTTGCACAAGAGCAGGTACTTTCCAAAAATGAAGCTATTGAATTGGCATTAAAAAACAATTTTGATATTAGGGTTGCCCGAAATCAAGTTGAAATAGCCGATAATAATCAAGGTGTTTTAAATTCAGGATATTTGCCAACAGTTGCTGCCACGGCTGGTGCAAATTATAACCGCGATGATGCAACAATTGAATTTCCCGGTCAATTAAATGAAGACGGCAGCGCTAGGGCGGATCAAGATTTATATAAGGCAGAGGCCCAACGGTATAATTCCGCCTTAAATGTAAATTATACCTTGTTCGATGGTCTCGGTCGCTTTTATACCTATAAACAACTTAAAGAGCAATATCAATTAAGTGAATTGCAGGCAAGGGAAACCATTGAAAACACCCTGCTTCAGTTATTCAGTGTCTATTTCGAGGTAGCAAGGCTAACGGAGAATAAAAATGTGCTGCAACAGGCACTTGAAATTTCAATGCAGCGAATTACCAGGGCCGAATATGCTTTTGAATATGGCCAAAATACCAAACTTGATATTCTAAATGCACAGGTCGATGTCACCAATGACAGTATAAATCTGTTGAATACATTACAGCAGCTTGGTAATACCAAAAGAGATTTGAACGTAGTACTTAATCAAGATTTGAACAGAACTTTTGAAGTTGATACCTTGATATCCTTTATTCCAAAATTACGCTTGGAAGAACTGGTGGCACAAGCCGAACTTAATAATGTTGCAGTGCTTCAATCAGAAAGAAACCTTACCATTAATGAATATGATATTAAGGTGAACAGGTCGGGGTATTTACCGACGGTCGGGCTCACGGGTACTTATGGTTGGAACCTTAACCAAAGTGCAGCCTCCGCCTTTTTTCCTGGAACAAATAATGAAACTTGGAATTTTGGACTTGGAGCGAGTTTGACTTGGAATCTTTTTGATGGTGGGGGTACCACGGTGAGAGTCAAGAACTCAAAGATTGCCTATGAAAACCAAGAGTTGCAACTTGAACAAATACGATTACAGGTAGAACGCGATATTCAGAATGCGTTGGATATTTATGAAAATCGATTGAGTATTTACCAGATTCAAGAGCAGAACGTTATCACTAACAAAAATAATTTTGAACGTTCAAAAGAACAATTTCAATTAGGGCGTATCACCTCGATTGAATTCCGTCAGGCGCAAATCAATCTTCTAAATGCCCAGACGAATAAAAACTTGGCGAAGTACGATGCCAAACTGGCTGAATTACAATTGTTACAGCTTACAGGGCAATTATTGAATATTGAGCTTTAGAAGTAAAACCTCTTTTTGCCAGAGCCAGATTTTCTTTGTAGTATAGTCATAAATTAAAACATAAAACTATGTCTTCACCTATCGGAATAGGAATTATCGGAACGGGCTCAATCGTTAATAATTATATTAAATGTATTTCCGAACTCGAAGAAGCTAATTTAGTCGCACTGTATACTAAATCTTCAGATAGGGTTAAGTCGGCGGAAAAGCAATTCGGTGTACCGGTTTTTAGTAATGTTGATGAGTTTTTGGCTCAGAATAATCTTGATTTGGTCTGTATTTGCAATGAAAGCGGTAGACATGGCGAAGCCATTAAAGCCGCCGCTCAGGCAGGTAAGCACATTTTAAGTGAAAAACCTCTAGAAGTTACTACCGATAAGGTTGATGAAGTTATAAAAGTCTGTAATGAAAATGGGGTCAAACTGGGGTGTGTACTACAGAATAGATGTAGTGCCGACTATGTGCTTTTAGAAACTGCTGTTAAAGATGGTAAATTAGGAAAATTGCTAATGGGCAATGCCCATATCAATTGGTATAGATCAGAAGAATATTATTCGGGTAGCGATTGGCGGGGTACGTTGCAGTACGACGGCGGTGCAGCTTTTATGAACCAGGGCATTCATACCATTGACCTATTGATCAATTTAATGGGTGAGGTAGGTTCGGTGTATGGCAAGGTACAGACTAGGGTACATAGAATTGAAGGAGAGGATGTAGGCAGTGCCATATTGAATTTCAACGGCGGTGCGATCGGTAATATTACCGCAGGTACAGCCCTGTATCCAGGTTATCCGGAGCGGCTAGAAATTTATGGCGAAAAGGGTAGTGTTCTTATGGAAGCCGGTAAAATAGTAGAATGGAATGTTCCTGATACCACTGCGCCTAATATAACTTCAAAAGATGGGGATGGGTCCGGTGCAGCAGATCCGACCGCTATTGGGCATCAAAACCATAAAACCGTTCTTGCCGATATGTTGATGGCTATACAAGAAGACCGTTCTCCAATGGTTGGTGCAGATGAGGCAAGAAAGGCCGTTGCTGTTATCAATGCAATATATGATTCTTCAAAAAAGGAAAAATTGGTACAGCTTTAAATTGTCTAGATTGTAAGGGGTCTAATTTTGATTGAATAGGCGAATATGTACGAACATTTTTTTCAATGTCCATATTGTTGGGAAGAAATTTCAATGTTGATGGATCCTTCGGTTGCTAGACAGACTTATGTTGAAGATTGCGAAGTCTGCTGTAACCCTATTGAAATAACACCTCAATTTCAAGATAATGAGCTTGTAGCTTTTGAAGCTCGCGACATCGAACAATAGAATTAGTCTACTACTTTTATTTTACCACCAAAAACCTTGTCTTGATCTACATTTTTCGGGTTGCCATAAATGTAGATAGAACCACCGGCCCTTACTTTGGCTTTAACCTTGTCGCTAGCTTTTACATCGGCACGTCCACCAGCACTTACCACTACCGTAGTTTCTTCTGTATTCAGTTGCTTGTTATAGATTTTGCCACCTGTATTGACCATGGCCTCTTGAGTTTTGGCACTTCCTGTAAGGGTAATTTCACCTCCTGAAACAGATTTGGTATAGAGGTCGCTAAGCTCAACGTTGAGTTCGATTACTCCACCTTCCTGAGTTTTAATTTCAACGCGCTCATCGGTGGCAAAAGTTTCGTCCGACTTAATTTTGGCATTTTCATTAGCGTCAATTAATGTAAGGTCTTCTGTATAGTAAAGAGCAGCCAGGGCTTCATCTCCATCCAGAAAATTATCAAATTCCATTTTGATTTTGAGAAGGCCATCTTTGTTCGATATATTTACTTCATCTTTGTCGTCTCCTGTAATGACCAATTTGTTTGTTTCGCCTTTGACTAAGGTCACAATGATTCGGTCATAAGCTTTCACTTCGGTGAATTCTTCCAGTTCTTTCGTATTAGATTTCTGAGCGAATAATGCACCGGTAATTATGAATAGTGCAAACAAAATTATAGAATTTCTCATTTTCTAGTTTTGATTAAGAACTTTCAAATATACTTTATTTTATAAATGAAGGCGTGTCAGAAAACTTTGTCTTAAGGTGAGAATTTTTCCTTTTAAAGAGGTGAAAACAATATGTTTTGTAATTAAAATGATGGTTTGCTTTCTTGGTTAATAAAAACCTTTATTTTTAACAAAACCAAAACAATTATACTAACTTAATGAAGAAACTATTATTTAGCGCGGTGCTAATAGCAACCGTATTGCATTCCTGTACGTCAAAAAAAGCAATTGTCGATACTGAACCTGAACCAGAGAATGCTGAGAAAGTAGTTCAGGAACAAAAGGCGACAACCTCCGAGGCTACTACATCAAAGATATACACTGAAACCATACCGGCCACTGAGGTGAGTTTTGATATGGTGTCAATACCTGGCGGTCATTTTAAAATGGGTAGTCCAGAATCAGAAGTGAACCGCAAGGCCGATGAAGGGCCCCAAAAAGAAGTGGAAATCGACCCGTTTTATATGGGAAAATACGAAGTCACCTGGGATTTGTTCGAATTATTCTTTAAACAGAACAAAGAGCTTTTTGTTAAATTGGATGATGACCGTGTCATGAAAATTGACGCCATTACCAGACCAAGCCCCCCTTATGAGGATCCTTCTTACGGAATGGGTAAAGACGGTTTTCCCGCAGTTAGTATGTCCGCTTATTCCGCATTGGTTTTTTGTAAATGGCTGAGTACGATTACCGGAAAATTTTACCGTCTCCCTACCGAGGCCGAGTGGGAATATGCCGCTCGGGCTGGAACGGAAACTGCTTATAGCTTCGGTGATAACGTTTCCGTAATCGATGAGTATGCGGTATTCTATAAGAATTCTGGTAATAAGTATGCTGAGGTGGGCACTAAGAAGCCAAACCCTTGGGGGCTTTACGATATGCATGGAAATGCGGCGGAATGGACGTTGGACGAATACCGAGAGGATTCATACGCCAAAACCGATAATAAGAACCCTTGGGTAACGCCGACGGTTATACACCCTAGGTCGTATCGTGGTGGTTCTTGGGATGATGACGCCGATAAGTTACGTTCTGCAGCAAGAACGGCCTCTAGTTTAAAACTTCAAAAAAGAGATCCACAAATTCCAAAAAGTTTTTGGTGGTTTACCGACTCCAATTATGTTGGAATGCGTTTGGTAAGCCCTAAAGAACAGCCTTCACCGGAAGAACAGAAAAAGTTTTGGCAGACCGTTCTAGATGAATAGATTTTTGAAGACTTTAGAATCTAGTTTTAATATAATGCTTGCCATTAAACTACTACAATGATAGCCGAATAAATTTCCGAGCTACAAATGAAAGAACAAAACACGACTACACGTAGAACATTTGTCAAAAATTCGGTCAAGACCGCAGCTGCAGGTATGGTATTTAGTCATTTGCCAATATTTTCAAGCGCAAATGTTTTCGGCCAAGAAAAAATAAAACTTGGGGTCGTGGGCTGTGGGGGTCGAGGTACGGGTGCTGTTTTTCAGGCTTTGACTGCATCTGAATCAGTGGTGTTAGTAGCTATGGGCGATGTTTTTCAGCACGAACTGGATAATAGTTTTAATAGAATTTCCAAAGATTTCCCCAATCAAATTACGGTATCAAAAGAAAGGCAATTTTTGGGTTTAGAGGCATACAAAAATGTCATTGATGAATGTGATGCGGTAATTTTGGCAACACCGCCCGGTTTTCGCCCTGAGCATTTTGAATATGCCGTCAATTCGGGAAAACACGTTTTTCTTGAAAAGCCTTTGGCCGTAGATGCACCGGGGTATCGAAAAGTTATTGAAGTAGGTGAAAAAGCCCATCAAAAGAATTTGAACGTGGTTGTAGGCCTTCAATCCAGATATGAAATTGCCCTTAATAAAATGGTTGAAAAAATTCATGAGGGTGAACTTGGAGATTTACTTTCAACCGATGTTTATTATAATTTGGGTAAGGCAACTGTTTATCCGAGAAAAGAAGGTCAGACAGAACTTGAATATCAGATAAGTAATTGGCATTATTTCAACTGGCTCTGGGGCGGACAACTTGCAGGGCAAGCCATTCATCAAATCGATGTAATTAATTGGATCAAACAAGATTACCCTATAAAGGTTAGTGGAATGGGCGGGCGCGCCCAATTGAAGGGCCCGAATCATGGCGAAATTTTCGACCATCATTATGTTGAATTTGAATATAAAGACGGTACAAAATTACATGTGCAATGCCGTCAGATGGACAATTGTAGCCATCGCATCGGTTTTAATGTACAAGGTTCAAAGGGTAGGGCTGATGAAAGGTTCCAGCTTTTTGATTTATCAGGAAATAATTTCTGGCGTCATCGCGATAAAGATGATCCCTCTTCTTCACAAATAGAGCAAGATGTATTTATAGGTGCGATAATGGGCACTAAACCCTATGTGAACAACACTAAGTACGGGGCTGAAAGTACCTTGACTACAATTATGGGCCGCATGGCAATAGAATCGGGTGAGATTATTGAGCTGGAAAAGGCCAGAGCCTCTAATCATAGCATCGTTCCAGTAGATATGGATTGGAATATGAATATGCCAAATGCCCCCTTGCCCGATGGTAATTATCGCATACCAAAACCTGGCGATATCGTATTATAATAATCAAAATAAATAAGCAGAAAAATGAAATACACTTTCACATTATTATTCTTAGTTGGTTTGGGTCACCTAGTGATGGCTCAAGAAAGCTACAATCTTTCTGAAAAAAGCTCTTTAACTATTGATGGTACTTCTACTGTTCATGATTGGACGGTTAACGCAAACGTTTTAGAGGGTCAATTGATATTAGCTGATGACCTTCCAAAGAAAATTGATTTTAATGTAGATGTAGAAAATATAAAAAGTGAGCGCGGCCCTACTATGGATAGTAAGATGCATGCCGCTCTAAAGATGGAGAGTCATCCAAAAATTGTATTTAATCTTGAGGAGGTGAAAGATAAATCTACTTTGATCGGTAATTTGACCATTGCAGGTAAAGGTAAAAAGGTCGAAATACCTGTGGATATTCAAAGTTCAGAAGGGAGCATGCAAATTTCTGGGGAACATAAAATCACTTTGAAAAATTACGGAATTGAACCGCCAACAGCCATGTTCGGGCAGATCATTGTAGGCGATGAGGTGACTGTGAAGTTTGATTTACAATTTTCGGAATAACGGTCTCAATGAAATTGGAGAATCGAATAAAGCTTTTGGCTAAAGCGCATTTTCAGCAATTCGTTGAAGTACGTAGATATCTTCATGCACATCCTGAACTTTCATTTCAAGAGCAGAATACATCGAACTACATTAGGCAACAACTAAAAAAAATCGGCATTAACGATGTGAAACCAGTAGCACAAACGGGGCTTTTAGCTAGTGTTACGGGTATGGGTGAAGGTAAGGCCGTTCTTCTTAGGGCCGATATAGATGCCTTGCCGATAAATGAAAAGAACCAAGTCTCCTATTCTTCAAAAAATAAAGGAGTTATGCATGCTTGTGGTCATGATGCGCATGTCGCTTCATTGCTTTTGTGTGTAAAAATTATAAAAGAGCTTGAAGAAACGTTTGTTGGTAAAATTTACTTTTTATTTCAGCCCGGTGAAGAGTTGATGCCCGGTGGAGCTACCCTTGTTATGAAAGAGGAAGCCTATAAAAATATAGAGGGTATTATTCATATCGGTCAACACGTTAGGCCAGATATGCCAGTAGGAAAAGTTGGTTTTCTACCTGGTAAATTCATGGCCAGTATGGATGAACTTTTTTTGACCGTAAGGGGGAAAGGAGGTCATGCGGCCATGCCCGAAAAAGCAGTTGATCCGGTCTTAATAGCCTCACATATCATTGTGGCGGCACAACAGCTGGTCAGTCGTATGTCTTCTCCGAAAATACCGTCGGTTTTATCTTTCGGTAAAGTAATTGCAGATGGGGCGATTAATGTTTTGCCCGACGAGGTTTATATTGAAGGCACATTTAGAACTTTTGATGAGTCATGGAGAAAAGATGCACTCCAAAAACTAAAAGCCTTGGTAGAAGGCATGGCGGAGGCGATGGGGGGAAGTTGTGAGCTCAGGATCAATCACGGATACCCGCATTTGGTAAATGATAAGAACCTAACAGAAAATCTTAGAGCCGCGGCAAAGGTTTATATGGGTGAAGAAAATATGATGGAAATTGACCAATGGATGGCAGCGGAAGATTTTGCATATTATTCTCAAAATAATCCAGCTTGTTTTTACATGTTAGGCGTAGGAAATGAAGAAAAAGGAATAGTATCAGGTCTTCACACACCAACATTCGATTTAGATGAATCGGCTATTGAAATCGGTGGCGGACTCATGGCTTCGTTGGCACTGAGCTGTCTTAACGATTCATAATTTTTTTGCCAAATCTTAAGATTATCCATAATATTTAGTGTGAATGGATGGAGAAAGGCAAAATTACGCATTAATAATGCAAAAATAGTGGTTGTCTGCATCGCTCGAAAATGACTAAATTTAATAGTTTAAGACCAAAACCCTCAAGATGAAATATAAAGTTGCCATAATTGTAGTTTTAGCTATTTTGATAGGTACGCTTTACGCTTATAAGAAGGGGTTCTTTGAAAAAGGAAAAGATGAATATGCTTCAATGAAATTGCCTGAGACCGTTGACTATAACTTTCATATTAAGCCCATACTTTCAGATAATTGTTACACTTGCCATGGCCCTGATGCAAATAAAAGAAAAGCGGGTCTTCGTCTAGATGTTGAGAATATTGCCTTTTCTGAGCTTCCGGAAAGTCCGGGTGAATATGCGCTGGTATCTAAAAATATACGTGAAAGTAAGGCTTATCAGGTTATAGTTTCCGATGAAGCTGGTGAAATGATGCCTCCTCCCGATTCAAAGCTATCCTTGAATCCGTACGAAAAAAAACTTATAAAAAAATGGATTGAACAAGGTGCTAAGTTCGAAAAGCACTGGGCTTATATTACACCTGAAAAATCCGAAGTACCAGAAAACGAAATTTCAGAATGGGGCCAAAATGAAATAGATGGTTTCATCTTAGAGAAATTAGAGGAACAAAACCTTCAGCCGTCCGGTAGGGCAACAGATGAAACTTTGATACGTAGAATTAGTTTGGATCTTACGGGTCTGCCACCTGATACCGAAAATGTACAAGCTTTATTAAAAGACACCTCCGAAGATAAAATCTCAAAGATTATTGATGAATTTTTGGCCTCCCCTGCATATGGTGAGCGCATGACCCAATCTTGGCTCGATGTTGCCCGTTATGCCGATTCACACGGCTATCAAGACGATAGTTATCGAACGATGTGGCCTTGGCGCGATTGGGTTATTCATGCATTTAATGAGAACCTGCCCTATGATGATTTTTTAAAATGGCAACTGGCAGGCGACCTTTTACCGAATGCTACTAAAGAACAGATATTGGCTACGGCATTTAATAGAAACCATCCGATAACTCAAGAGGGCGGGGTAATACAAGAAGAGTATCGAACAAATTATGTGTTAGATAGAACCAATACCCTGGGTAAAGGTATTCTAGGCCTAACGTTGGAATGTGCCAGATGCCATGATCACAAATATGATGCAATTTCACAAAAGAACTATTTTGAAATGTTCGCCTTTTTTAACCATGTTGATGAGAAAGGTCTTCAAATGGACGCCGTTCAGGCAAAGAATCAAAAATTCTTTGCTGACCCGCCATTTATAACAATATCTGCAGAAGAGACAGAAGGTGTGCTTTCTTTTATCAACATGAAAAGAATTCCTGAATTGAACGTAATGGTGATGAACGATTCCGCACCCAAAACGACTTTTATATTGAACAGGGGAGAGTATGATCAGCCTACCGATTCGGTAATGCCTAGTACACCTGAAACTATTTTTGCATTCTCTGAAGAGTTGCCGAAAAACAGGTTAGGTCTAGCCAATTGGTTGACCGATACGAATAACCCGTTGACGGCACGCGTATTCGTGAATCGAATCTGGGGTATGTTGTTCGGTACGGGCTTGGTAGAGACTTCGGAAGATTTTGGAGTTCAAGGTAGCCTGCCTACCCATCCGGAATTACTTGATTGGCTTGCTGTCGATTTTATGGAGCACCAATGGGATATCAAGTACTTGTTGAAAAAAATTATGCTTTCGGCCACCTACCAGCAAAAATCTGAGTTGCTACCAAAACTTAAAAAAGCGGACCCAGAGAATAAATGGCTAGCTAGAGCTCCACGTTTTCGAATGAGTGGCGAGATGATCAGAGATTATGTTCTTGCGACTAGCGGACTTTTAAACAAAGAGATCGGAGGCCCGAGCGTAAGACCTTATCAACCCGAAGGTCTATGGGAAGAAACCAATGCAGGCGGCAATCGTGGAGTGCTGACAAAATATATACCTGATGAAGGTGAAGACCTTTATCGTCGCTCGTTGTACACCTTTTGGAAACGTACCCTGCCGCCGCCGTCAATGACCATTTTTGATGCACCGAACCGTGATTTCTCTGAAGTGCGAAGGCAAAAAACCAACACACCATTACAGGCCTTGGTGCTACAGAATGATGTGCAAATATTAGAGGCCGCACGGGTTATGGCGCAACGAATGATTACCGATAAACCCGATAATAAAGATTATGTGACCGAGGTGTTTCGCCGTATTTTAGTAAGAACACCTAGTAAAGAAGAGTTTCTTACCCTTACCGATTACTATCATGATGCACTAACTATATACCAGAATGATGTTGTCGAAGCGGAGAAGTTAGTAGCTGTGGGCAACTATGAACAACTGAAAACAGACCCTAGCAAAACAGCAGCCCTAATGTTGACGGCTCAGGTAATTTACAATTTAGACGAAACTATTACCAAAGAATGATACCATGAAAGAAAACGAGAACAAAAAGGAAAATCCCTTAAAGGTCAACAGACGTCATTTCTTTTCGCAATTGAGCGTGGGGATCGGTTCGTTAGCTTTGGGGTCATTGTTGATACCTGATTTGTTCAAGGGCAATGAGAAGGGCCAAGCTGGTATGCCTTTGGGCATACCCCATTTCGCTCCCAAGGCCAAGAGGGTAATTTATTTATTTCAGGCAGGTGCACCTTCACAATTAGAGACTTTCGATTACAAACCTACATTGCGTAAACGAATGGGAGAAGATTTACCTGAATCTATACGAAACGGCCAACGTTTGACCGGTATGACCGCCAATCAGGACAAATTTCCTTTAATGCCCCCTGCGGTAGGGTTTAGCCAACATGGCCAAAGCGGTACTTGGATCAGCGATTACTTTCCGCATATTGCCAAAATAGCGGATGATATAACCGTGGTAAGAAGTATGCATACCGAGGCCATCAATCATGACCCCGCGATTACGTTTTTTCAAACGGGCAGTCAAATTTCCGGTAGGCCAAGTATGGGTTCTTGGATGAGTTATGGTCTAGGTAGCGAGAATAAGAACCTTCCATCTTTTGTGGTTTTGACCTCAAGGGGAAAAGGCAATAGTCAAGGGCTCTATTCCAAATTATGGTCCAGCGGGTTTTTAGACTCAAAACACCAAGGGGTATTGCTCCGGTCAGGTAAGGATCCGGTCTTATACTTGAACGATCCTGATGGCATATCTCGATCGGACAAACGACATCTACTTAACGAGGTTTCCGAGTTAAATAAATTACATCATGTTGAGACGGGTGATGATGAGATAGAGTCGCGAATAGCCCAATATGAAATGGCGTACCGCATGCAAATGTCGGTTCCTGATGTCATGGATGTTTCAAAAGAACCTGAATCTATAGTGAAACTATACGGCGAAGATTGTCAAGTGCCGGGTACTTATGCCGCTAATGCATTACAGGCAAGAAGGTTGGCCGAAAATGGAGTCCGGTTTATACAATTGTACCATCAAGGTTGGGATCAACATGGTAACCTACCTGATGAAATGGCCGGCCAGGCGAAAGATGTTGATCAAGCCTCTGCCGCTTTGGTCATGGATCTGAAACAACGTGGCATGCTAGAAGATACATTGGTAGTGTGGGGCGGTGAGTTTGGCCGTAGCAATTATTGCCAAGGTAAATTCGATGAAGCCAATTATGGGCGTGACCACCACCCTCGGGCCTTCAGTATTTGGATGGCTGGCGGCGGTATAAAACCAGGTCTTAATTACGGTCAGACTGATGAATTCGGTTACAATGTGGTCGAAAACCCCGTTCATATTAACGATTTTCATGCGACTTTAATGCATGCTTTAGGTCTTGATCATGAGCAACTGACTTACAAATATCAAGGCCGACGTTTTCGTTTGACCGATGTAGCCGGTAATGTTGTAAAAGACCTCTTAGCATAGATAAATGACGCACTTCTTAAAAAGTCGTTGGGTCGATTATATTATTTTAGGGCTTTCGGTATTTCTCATATTCTGTCTCGTTTTTGAGTCTTATATAGAACTACCTCGATTTGTATCATGGCTTGGTCGGTGGCATCCGTTAGTTTTACATTTTCCAATAGTTTTATTATTACTTGCCATATTTTTGGGTCTTACAGGTCGAGAGGTGCCTCGATTATTGCTTTTTACCGCAGTGCTGTCGGCTCTTATTACTGCCATTTCAGGATTTTTTCTGGGGAAGGAAAGTCTAGTAAAGGGTGATTTGCTTCTATGGCATCAATGGCTTGGGGCCGGGGTGGCCCTCGTAGCTGCTATTTGGTATGCATTGAGCAAAATAAGGGAAGAGAAAATGATATTGTCCAAGACTCTGCAAGGCGTACTTCTCGTCCTCATTGGTTTTACAGGGCACTATGGGGGCATGGTCACCCATGGGGAAGATTTTTTAGCCCTTCCTATCGAAAAAAAACAGAAAGAACTACCTGAGAACCCATTGATTTATGGTGACGTAGTTACTCGAATATTGGATGAAAAATGTGTTTCATGCCACAATCCGAACAAACAAAAAGGAGAATTGTTATTGACCGATCTTGCTAATATTTTAAAGGGAGGAGAAAACGGAAACACTGTAATTCCCGAAAATTTAGAAGAAAGTGAACTGATCAAACGACTTCATTTGCCTATTGAAGATGAAGAGCACATGCCGCCAGAGGGCAAGACACCTTTGACCGATGTTGAAATAGAGATTCTAGAACGATGGATTGCATTGGGTGCTTCCGATACTGTTCGATTATCCGGTCTTAAAGAACCTGAACCTTTAATCGGCCTTGTCAGATCTTTAAGGGAACCTGACCCTTCGGGAAAATGGGCTAATTTCCCGAAAATAGCAGATAGTACTTTGCAGAATCTGTCGTCTGATTATTTGTCTATTAATCGTGTGGCCAGTAATACCGATGCATTGAGTGTTGATGTGTATTTAGCGCCTGAATACGATAGTAAACCGATAACGAATTTAAAGAGAGTTGCAAAAAATATTGTAGAGCTCGACTTGAGTGGCCTGCCCATAGGATCTTTAGAAATTGATATGGTGAGTCTCTGCACCAACCTAGAATGGTTAGAACTGGATAAAACACCTGTTGGTGATGAAGATATTGAGAAATTGATACCTCTAGAGCACTTAAGACTTCTTAAAATATATGAAACCTCAATAAACGATAAGAGTCTTTTGGCACTGAAGAAGCTTAAAAATTTAAAAAGACTTTACCTTTGGGGTACGGGCATTTCTGATTCTGCATTGAAAGAATTTAATAAAGAAAGGCCTAATATGTTGATTGATAACGGTATCGACCCCGAAACTGAAGCATTTTTTGTTGCAAACGATACCATAGTAGATAATAAAGAAGAATGAAATTTGATTTAAAGAATAAAACTGCGATTGTAACCGGAGGTGGAAGCGGTATAGGTCGCGCCATTTCAATGACGCTTGCATCACATGGTGCCACGGTACATATTTTCGAACTCAAGACAGAGGTTGCCGATGAGGTGGTCAAAGAAATAGAAGCCATGGGAGGTAAGGCGTTGTCGCATAGTTGTAATGTGGCCTCCCAAGCTGATGTCAGAAATTGTGTTACTGCCATAGGAGGAAAAGAAGCAATTGATATTTTGATAAATAATGCAGGCATTGCCCATATTGGTAATGTAGAGAAAACTGCGGAAGAAGATTTTGACCGAGTTTACCATGTGAATGTTAAAGGTGTTTACAACTGTATTCATTCTGTTATTCCTTACATGAAAGAAAAGGGCGGAGTCATTATAAATATGGCTTCTATTGCTGCTACGGTGGGCATAAATGACCGATTTGCCTATTCGATGTCTAAAGGTGCATCTCTAACGATGATGTATTCGGTGGCAAAAGATTATTTAAGTTATGGTATTCGCTGTAACAGTATATCGCCGGCCCGTATACATACACCTTTTGTAGACGGATATTTAAAAAACAACTTTCCTGACAATTCAGATGAAAAATTTGAAGAACTTTCCAGAACGCAGCCTATAGGCCGTATGGGTAAACCGCAAGAAGTAGCAGATTTGGCATTATATCTTTGTTCAGATGAAGCTTCTTTTATTACCGGAACAGATTTCCCCATTGATGGAGGATTTATTCGTTTGAACGGTGACTAGGGGCTAAGGTGTCAATTTTCTTCCGTAAAGAAAAAAGAAAACGGTTTCATATTGGTCTCCGAGACTGTCGCGTAACTTATTGTATGCCTTTCTTATTTGGGCTTCTACCGTACGTATAGAAATTGAAAGGTGTTCTGATATTTCTTTATTGGTAAGCCCTTCTTGTTTGCTAAGGGTGAAAATTTCCCGGCATTTGGGAGGTAGTTTTTCGACCTCCTTCGAGAGTAAACTAAGAAACTTTTCTAGCTTATATTCATTGGTCTCTTCAATAACCTCGAACATATATTTGTAATATTTATCTTCAAGAGGTAGCAATTTTTTCCCCTGTCTGTATTCGTCAACAAACTCATGATAAGCCATTTTGTAAAGAAAGCTTTGAATCGAATAGCCCGATTTTAGTTTCTTTCGAAAGCGCCACGTTTTAATGAACGTATTTTGTACAATATCTTGGGCAACGGTACGGTCGTCAATTAGAGTAAGGGTGTAAGCGAAAAGTTTACCATGATATTTTTCAAGTAAATAGATATAGGCACTTTCTTTACCTCTGCTTAAATCGTTTATCAATACCTCATTGTTATCGTAGCTTTCCATATTGATGATATACTAATTTTTAAACCTGATTATTGGTTGAATATAAAAAAATATAGAGAATAAGTAGGTGTATCGTAAAATTCAATCGTATTAATTATAAAGACAATCTATTTTTTCTATGAAATCAAGTCCCCTTGAGACCTTACTGGCCAAATTTTTAGGTAATTCTGCCAAGGGTGAAGATTTAGATGAACTCAATAGGTATTTCGAAGATGATAATTACAAGAGTTTTATAAAGAATTATTTAAAAACGCATTTTGTTGTTTTATATAAAATGAATCGACCCAACTTAGAAGAAACAAAAAAAGAGTTGCTAAGGGAAATAAGGAGAGACAAAAAACTCACTCTTAGAAGAAATATGTATCAAGGTCTTCGTTATGCAGCAATTTTGGTATGTTTTCTGGCAATTGGTATATACATGTTCAATAATGCCGATCAAACAGTTGAAACCAAAATCGAGTCTAAGGAGAATGCTATCACTTTAGAGCGTTACGATGGATCGGTAGAAGAGATTTCTGAAACAGGAACATCAGCGATAAAAAGCAAAGACGGAAGGCTAATAGCAAACCAAACGGGGAATAAAATTACTTTCAATTCAGCTGAGGTAAGCGAAACTGTAAAGTATAATACCATTTCGGTGCCCTACGGTAAAAATATAACCATAGCACTTTCCGATAGTACCGAAGTCACCATGAACGCAGGTAGTCGAATGACTTTTCCCGAGCAGTTCGTGAAAGGTAAAAAGCGTAAGGTAAGACTATCTGGTGAGGCCTTCTTCAAGGTCAGTCATGATGCGGAACATCCATTTGTGGTCGGCCTTGATAGTTTAGATGTTCAGGTGTTGGGCACGACATTCAATGTGGCAAATTATGAGGAAGATACTACTACCGAAGTCGTTTTGGTTTCGGGGTCTGTACAATTGGTTGCGAATGTTTCCGATAAAACGGAGAAAATAATTCTTAGCCCTGGCTTTAAAGGTACTTTTAATAAAGCAACTTCTAGAATAGAAACGGTAGAGGTGCCTACCGATCTATATACTTCTTGGGTCAATGGGTATATTGTTTTTCGCAATGCTCCCTTTAGAAACATGATGCAAAAACTAGAAAGGCATTACAATGTTACTATATCGAACCCCGATGGGTATTTAGAAAACGAGAAGTTTAATGCTACAATAGATATACAGCACGAATCTATCAGTCAAGTATTAGAATACTTTAGTAGAATTCACAATATTCATTTCGAGGTCGATAACGACCATATAACCATTTTAAAAAACGATTAGCGTATGAAATAAAGCTTCATAATGATGGCACCAAGAAATTGATTGCTGCCGCCGAAAACTAAAAAAAATCGGAGGATGTTCGTACCATCCCCCGATTACAGGCGATTATTAATAATAACCACTCTAGATACTCAAAATTATGAAAAAACGGTTGAATTCCGCAGAACCTAGATTTTGCAAATTCAAAATTAAGATGAAACTATCGCTATTACTCATTACGGTGTCAATTGCGATGCATGCCAAGACCACTTATTCCCAAAACAAAATTACACTTGATTTGGAGAATGTAACCTTATTAAGGGTAATTGATGAAATTGAAGCCAGCACAGACTTCAAGTTTATTTTCAATATTGAAACTGTCAATACCGAAAGGGTTTTAAGCTTACGTGTACGCAATGGGGAAATAAAGAGGGTTTTGAACGAATTGTTCGGGCAAAATTCTAATATTGAATATGAAATCTATCGAAAAAAAATATTGCTCTTACCAAGTAAGGTCGATAAGTTTTCTGATACGGGCAATCTTTCGCCCCCTCAAGAGGTACAGGTAACCGGTACAGTAGTCGATTCGCAAGGCTTGCCCTTGGCAGGGGTCAATATTGTCGAAAAGAGCACTTCGAATGGTCAGATATCTGATTTTGACGGTAACTATGCGATAAGTACTAACGGTAGAGAAGCTGTTTTGGTCTTTAGTTACCTGGGTTTTGAAACACAAGAGGTATTGGTGGGTGATTCTACCGAAATCAATGTTACCTTAAAAGAAAGCGCTCAAGGTCTCGAAGAAGTTGTCGTTGTAGGTTACGGTTCAGTAAATAGAAGTGACCTCACGGGCTCTGTTTCTACGGTAGACGCCGAAGAAATTACTGCCCTGCCAACTACAGATGTACAGCAAGCTCTAAAAGGTAGGTCTGCTGGGGTTCGTGTGACCCAAAATTCTGGTCAGCCAGGTTCTTCGGTTCAAATTCAAATTAGGGGCGGTAACTCCTATTTAGGTGATAACAATCCACTTTATGTAGTAGATGGTTTTCCTATTACAGGAGGTATTGAATTTTTAAACCCGTCCGATATTGAAACCATCGATATTTTAAAAGATGCCTCGGCAACTGCAATTTATGGATCTCGAGGTGCCAATGGGGTGGTAATGATTACGACCAAAAAAGGTAAGAAAGGGCAGCGTGGTGTAGTCGATTTACAAAGCTATTATGGCATTCAGAACGTCATAAACACCTACGACCTGCTTAATTCACGTCAGTTTGCCGAATTAGCGAATGTTGCTGCGGTTAACGAAGGTTTGTCAGAACCTTTTGATTTAAACAATTTGCCCAATGTAGAGACTGATTGGCAAGACGAAATTTTCAGGTCTGCACCAATTCAAAGTCATACGTTGACATTCTCCGGAGGTAGCGAAAACTCATCCTATTCGGCTTCAGCCAATATTTTTGAGCAAGAGGGTATCATTTTGAACACAGGTCAGCGAAGAGGTTCAATACGCTTGTCTTTAGATAATCAGGTCAATGATTGGATCCGTTTAAGCGCAAATACCGTACTGACCAGGTCTAAAATCGATAGGGCAAATGTGAACAACGGAAACTCAGGCAATAATATTTGGTCTGCGTCACTTCAGGCGCCACCGACCGTTTCACCTTTTGATGCCGAAGGAAATTATAACGAAATCGACTTCTATGATTTTAGTCCGGTTTCTATAAGTAATCCATTACTATATACCGAGGTGAAGGACCAAGCGTTGACTTCAAAAATTTTAGGGAATATTGCGGTAGAGTTTGAACTTGCCAACCGATTGAAATTGAAAGTTCTCGGGGGTACCGAACAAGAGTTTAGAGAGCGTAATTTTTATTCTCCGTCTCTTTTAGTGAAAAGAACCCCTCAAGGTTCCGCTAGTTTCGATATGTTTAGGGGTATTTCTTATTTGAACGAAAACACCTTGTCTTACGATACGACTGTAGGTGAAGACGATAAGTTATCTGCTGTTGCCGGTTTTACGGTACAGACGTTTAGAGGGAAAACGAATGGGTCTAGTGCGACCGGTTTTTCTACCGATATTTTAGAGGATAACGCTTTGGGTACGGCAGAGAGTACATTGCCGAATTCAAGTGACGTAAGTGACTGGAAATTGTTTTCTTGGTTAGGAAGGGTCAATTATAGTTTAAATAACAAATACCTATTCACTGCCAGTGTAAGGGCCGATGGATCTTCTCGTTTTGGCGAAAACAATAAGTGGGGTGTTTTCTCATCTGGGTCATTTGCCTGGAGGTTGAGCAACGAAGAGTTTTTGTCGAACTGGGAAGCACTTTCAGACCTTAAACTTCGTGTTGGGTATGGGGAAACCGGTAGTACGGCCATCAATCCATATCAATCATTGAATACTTTAGGAGAAGCTAGAACCACTTTCGGTAACTCCGATGTTGTAGGTTTTGCGAACGTATCGGCTCCTAATCCCGATTTGAAATGGGAAACAACGGCGCAATTGGGCACCGGTATCGATGCCTCTTTCTTAAATGGCAAGTATCGTTTTACAATTGACTATTACAAGAAAAATACGAAGGATCTCTTAGCGATTATACCGCTTCCTGGATCTACGGGTTTTACTTCATTGGTGACAAACCTAGGTGAAATTGAGAACTCGGGTATGGAGTTCAGTGCTGGTGTGACCATCGGGAAAGAAGATTTTACATGGGATATTAATGGACAGTTATCCTTCAATAAAAATGAAGTAATTACCATTGGCGAAGATATTTTCGGAGGTTCTTTGGACATACCTTTTAACTCTCCCGTGAACATTGCACGTGAGGGAGAGCCCTTAGGTATTTTTTATGGCTTTCTTGAAGATAGTTATGATGACCAAGGTGTAATTCAGTATAAAGATTTGAACAATGATGGTGAGGTGACCAACGAAGACCAAACCGTGCTTGGTGAGCCGTATCCAGACTTTATCTACGCTTTGAATACGACGCTTAACTATAAGTCGTTGAGCTTGAATCTTTTCTTCGAAGGTTCTGAAGGGAATGAGCTTTTTTGGGCAACCGGCGGATATATAGCCAACTCGTTCAGTACAGGGGGCAATCAAATTGTTGATGTTTATAATGATTATTGGACACCCCAAAACACTGATGCGGCTTATCCTGCACCTAGTGAGAACAGGGCACAATTGAGAACTTCTGACAGGTTCGTTAAAGATGCTTCTTACCTGCGTTTAAAGAATGTGAAACTTGCATATAACATTCCTGTACAAAGTATAAAGCCCGCATTGGCCGGCTTACAGGTTTATTTAAGTGCTCAAAATGTTTTCACGGTTACCGATTTCCCGGGTCTAGACCCAGATGTGAATACTAGAGGGGGTACGGGAGATTTAAGAATTGGTATTGCACAGACCTCATACCCAAGTTCGAGAACGATTACACTTGGTATGAACCTGAAGCTTTGATTTTTACTTAATAATTTAATGAGATGAAAAACAATATAATAGTAATGAGCGGCCTTATCTTCGGTCTGTTTTTCACGGCATGTGAAGAAGCATTGGTTGAAGAGCCCGAAAGTCTTTTGGTCAAAGAGAATTTTTATAAAAATGAAACGGATGCATTCTCGGCTTTAGCCGCTGTTTATGGCACATTTCGTTCTGGGGGTGAGCGGTACTTTCCAGTGACCTATTTTATGGCGACCCTTGAGAATAGAGCTGAATATTCTAATGGGCGTGGTAGTCAAGCTGGATTTAGTATTTATGACGGACCTTTAGACAATACGAGTCAAGAGCGTGTTTTCGCAGCCTACAATGATATTTACCTAGGCATTAACCGAGCGAATTCAGTGATTTCTAATGTGGCCCAAATTGAAGATATGAAAGAGGATCTTCGTGACCAATACGTGGCCGAAGCCCGTTTTTTAAGAGCCTTCTTTTATATGAACTTGGTGAAATATTGGGGTGGAGTACCTTTGAGAACAGAGGAATTTGTTAGCTTAGATCAAATACCTGCTCCCAGAGCTACGACTCAAGATACGTGGGAATTTATCATTAGTGAACTGAATGCCGTCATCCCTGATTTGGCAGATAGTTTTGCCGATGCCGACGCAGGTCGTGCAACTTCTTGGACGGCCAAAGCCGCACTTGCCGATGCGTATTTAGATACCGAAAATTGGCAATTGGCAGCAGATACGGCCGATGACATAATTGTAAACGGCCCGTATGCATTGGTAGAGGTAGAGGTGGCAGACGATTTTCTAAACATATACGGGCCTGAAGTGGTAACCCATTCAGAGGATATTTTTTCTGCCCACTATTCAGAGACCAATGGTATGGATGTGCCCAGGTTTATACATAGAGCAAATACCGGTTTTTCCATAGGTGGTTTTCACGCTTGGTTGCCGGTAGAGAATTCCATATTAGGATCTTGGGACACTAATGATTTGAGAAGACAGTTCAGTTTATATACGGAGTACCTCGATGAAGATGGAGTGCTGCAACCGTTACCTGAAGATTCTCCGTTGCTATTCCATAAATATAGAGATCCGGGTGCCGCCAGTGGGCCACAGAGTCGAAATAACATACCTTTTTATAGACTTCCGGAAATGTACCTTATTTATGCCGAAGCTACAGCTGAGGCCAATGGTGCACCGACTCCCCTTGCCACCGAAAGATTGAATATCGTTCGTAGAAGAGGATATGGGTTGCCGTTAAATGCCGCTTCGGCAGAAGACTACCCCATTGGTATGTCAGCTACTGATTTTAAAAATACGGTGTTGAACGAAAGGGTTTACGAAATGAATTTGGAGATGAAACGTTGGAACGACCTTTTAAGAACGGGTAGGGCACAAGAATTCGTAGAAGCCACCGGAAAAACCTGGAGCGATGTTTCACTACTGTTACCATTACCGGTTGACGAAATAAACAATAATCCGGCCATGGGTCCTGGTGATCAGAACCCTGGGTATTAATTGTGAAAATTGTTAGTTGATGTTAGTTTTTGTACCAGGTCGTTTGTTGGCGGCCTGGTTCATTTTACAAATCGATATTAGTTCAATTATCTGAAAACTTAGAATGATAAAATTCCAACTACCAAAATCTAAAATCTTACCATTAGCTTTTTCCTTTCTCTTGTTTATAGCCTGCAAGAAGCAAGAAGAGGTGCTACCTACAAAACCAAACGTGCTGATAATTCTGGCCGATGATTTGGGGTATGGCGATATTGGGGCATATAATCCCGATTCTAAAATACCTACTCCCAATTTAGACCAATTGGCCAAAGAAGGAATGATGCTAGAGAACGCCTATTGTCCCGTATCGGTTTGTTCGCCATCTAGATTTGCATTAATGACAGGGGTTTACCCTTGGCGAAGCTGGAACAAACATGGGGTAATGCGTAATTACGAACCCTCTATGATCGATGCTGATATGGTGACCTTGGCAGAAATGTTCCAACAATCCGGTTACCGAACGGGCGGATTTGGAAAATGGCATTTAGGAACTACCTTTCCAACTCTGGACGGTGAAAAACCAATGGGCTATGGAAAATTCTATGCTGTAAATAATGGGGCCAATCTCGATTTTTCTAAACCGGTTACCGATGGCCCTACAGACCATGGTTTTGACCAATGGTATGGCTTTAGTTGTGCCAGTGAATGTTGGGTTTTCGAAAATAATAGGGTCGCCGCTTATTTAGAACATGATTATTACACAGTGGAAGAAGCCCCTGGTTCTGATAAGTTAAAGCCCATTCCTATGGATGGTTTTCTAAGTGAAATCACCAATAGGTCGCTCGATTTTATCTCAGAGAACGCCAAGAAAGAAAAGGAGCCATTTTTTCTGTACTATGCGCCTTACGTGCCACATGTTCCATTAACTGTAAGCGCACCATTTTTAGGAAAAACAGAGGCCGGTACATACGGCGATTATGTACATGAATTGGACCATTACATCGGTAAACTTTTAAATGAGCTGGAGGAAAAAGGGTTAAAAGAGAATACCATCGTTCTATTTGCCAGTGACAACGGCTCGGTATTTCGGGAAACTGATAACAAAATGAAGGCTTCGGATGACAATAACAGGGTTCCCGGTCATTATAAAGATACCATCGGTGATAGCTATCCACATACCACAAATGCTGCCGATAAACATTTTCCTAATGGAGAATTAAGGGGATGGAAAAGAACAGGCTGGGAAGGTGGCGTAAGAACCCCTTTCATCGCCAGATGGCCTGGGCATTTTCCAGAAGGCGTTAAGAGCGAGGCAATTTTTGCATTGAATGATATTTTGCCTAGTCTCGGTTCAATGTTGCAATTCGATTTTCCTGAAGGGATGAAAATGGATGGTGAGAACCATTTCGCAGCATTGAAAGGAGAAAAAGGAGGTAGAGAATCCGTAGTTATTCAATCGGGTAATAATGTATTTGGTTATCGAAAAGGTGATTGGAAACTTATTGTATTGCGAGACACATCTGATGAGGCGATCAACGGTTATTTCTATGAACTTTATAATTTAAGGGAAGATCCTCAAGAGTTGTCGAATGTAGCGAAAAAACATCCGGAAAGAGTAGCCGAATTACATGACGAATTAGAACAGTACCTTTAACTAACTAGCACCCTCTTTTTGGGTGAAAATAATATACCATGAAAATATTTAAACATACCAAAATACTTGCCTGTCTCATGCTGACAGGGTTTCTTTTGATAGCCTGTAAAGAGGAGAAAGCCGTTGTTGATGAGAATCTGCATACGGCAGATGTTATCGTTTATGGGGGTACTTCCGCTGCGGTGACTACGGCTGTTCAAGCCAAGAAAATGGGAAAATCGGTTATTCTGGTTTCACCCGACAAACATTTGGGAGGGCTTTCTTCTTCAGGATTGGGTTATACCGATACGGGTAATAAAGAAGTAATTGGCGGACTTGCCCGTGAGTTTTACCAAAAAATATATCAGTATTACCAAAAAGATGCCACGTGGAGGTGGCAGAAAAAGGAAGAATACGGCAACGAAGGTCAAGGTACGCCTGCCATTGATGGCGCGAATAGAACCATGTGGATCTTTGAACCGCACGTGGCCGAGCAGGTATTTGAAGATTTTATTTCAGAAAACGAGATTATCGTATTTCGAGAAGAATTATTGGATAGGTCTAACGGGGTAGCCTTGACAGATGGTAAGATTACATCTATAGAAACGCTATCGGGCAAAAAGTTTGAAGCAAAGGTGTTTATTGACGCCACTTACGAGGGTGATCTTATGGCTGCCGCTGACGTAACCTATACGGTTGGTCGAGAAGCTGGCGATACCTATGACGAAGAGTGGAACGGAGTTCAAGTCGGGGTTTTGCACCATCAGCACCATTTTGGTGAAATGAACATCAGTCCATATAAAATTCCTGGCGATAGTACCAGTGGGGTAGTGCCAGGGGTTTCTACCGAGTATCCTGGAAAAAGATGGGAAGCTGATAAAAGAGTTCAGGCATACAATTTTCGTATGTGCTTGACCAAAGAGGAAGAGAACCGAGTGCCCTTTGAAAAGCCTGAGGGCTATAATCCAGAAAATTACGAGCTATTGGCTCGTGTGTACGAAGCGGGTTGGGATCAGACTTTCAACAAGTTCGACCCTATACCAAACCTAAAAACCGATACCAACAATCACGGACCTTTTAGTACGGATTATATCGGAATGAACTACGACTATCCAGAGGCAAGTTATGAAAGACGTGCTGAAATAATCAAAGACCACGAGAACTACCAAAAAGGATTGATGTATTTTGTAGCTACGGATTCACGAATTCCGGAAAAGGTGCAAAATGAATTCAAGCAGTGGGGCTTGGCCAAAGATGAATTTAAGGATAATGGAAACTGGCCGCACCAAATCTATGTTCGAGAGGCAAGAAGAATGATCGGGGAGTATGTAATGACAGAAAACGATATCTTAGGAAAGCGCGAAGTGCCCAATTCTATCGGAATGGGTTCTTATACTATGGACTCCCATAACACTCAACGTTACATTACGCCTGAGGGTTATGTTCAAAACGAGGGTGATATTGGGGTACACGCCGAAGAACCGTATAAAATTGCTTTGGGTACCATCTTGCCCAAAAAGCAAGAAGTAACTAATTTAATTGTTCCGGTAGCTGTATCAAGCTCTCATATTGCATTTGGCTCTATTCGTATGGAACCGGTATTCATGATTTTGGGTCAGAGTGCTGCTGCATTGGCCGGGCTCTCCATTGATCAGAAAAAGGCGGTGCAAGAGGTAGCGTATTCTGATTTAGAGACCGAATTATTGAAAGAGGGGCAACGTTTAGCGACTCCCGAGAAAAAGGAAAAATAGTACAAGAAGTATATGATTTCATTTTTACTTTCCATAGTTGTTTTGGTGATAGGATATTTAACCTACGGTGTCTTCTTGGAAAAAGTATTGGGTATCGATAAAAATCAGGAAACCCCTGCTTATAAATTAAGGGACGATGTAGACTATACCCCGTTGCCGACTTGGAAGGTTTTTATGATTCAATTCTTGAACATTGCAGGTTTGGGGCCCATATTTGGGGCCATTGCCGGAGCGATGTTCGGGCCATCCGCTTTTTTGTGGATTGTATTGGGTAGCATCTTTGCCGGGGCGACCCACGATTATTTTTCAGGTATGCTTTCGGTAAGACATAACGGACTTAGCATAAGCGAGGTGGTGGGTATCTATTTAGGGCCTAGAGTGAAACAATTAATGCGAGTTTTCACCATTGTGCTGCTCATCTTCGTGGGTACGGTATTTCTCGTTGGTCCCGCTAAAATAATCGAAGGCTTGACCGAGCAAAGCTTGGGGGTATCCTTTTGGGTATTGCTGATTTTAGTGTACTATTTTTTATCGACCTTGTTACCAATAGATAAACTGATAGGCAAATTGTATCCTATATTTGGGTTGGCGATGTTAATTATGGCCTTGGGCTTATTTGTAGTGCTGTTGACAGGCGATTATGTTATTCCCGAACTTACTCTGGGTAATTTACGGAATATGACCTCCAATCCAAGTGAAACCCCCATATTTCCTGTGCTCTTTGTAACTATTGCCTGTGGTGCCATTTCCGGTTTTCATGCGACTCAATCCCCTTTAATGGCACGTTGTATGAGAAATGAAAGCAACGGCAGGGTTATTTTTACGGGAACCATGATTACCGAAGGTGTTGTAGCCCTGATTTGGGCGGCAGCGGCAATGGTGTGTTTTGGTGATGTGGCTGCGCTCAATTCTACCATGATGGCAAATAACGATAATGCTGCCTGGGCCGCCAACGAGATTACCCTAAGTATGTTGGGGCCCGTGGGTGGTGTGCTTGCAGTTTTGGGCATTATCGCGGCGCCTATTACTTCAGGTGATACTGCTTTTCGGTCATGTCGATTGATTTTGGCCGATATACTAAAGTTAGACCAAAAGAAGTACCTGAAACGTTTTTATATAAGCCTTCCTCTTTTTGTCATTGCCTTTGCCCTGACGCAGGTTAATTTCGGTATTATTTGGAGGTATTTCGCGTGGAGCAATCAAACCCTGGCGGCAGTGGTACTTTGGACGATTACGGCCTATCTGATTTTTCATAAAAAATTATACATCGTATCCCTTGTGCCGGCAATTTTTATGACGATGGTCTGCACGACCTATATTTTAATAGCTCCAGAGGGTTTTTCATTAAACAGTACGTATGCCTATTGGGGCGGAGCTCTAATAACTCTTTCGGTGATGGGGCTTTTCGGTTGGTATGTCTCTAAGGGTAAGGTGCAAATAGCATGACCAAAGTATGAAGTTGCCTTTGTTCTTATTAGTTACGTTCTCACTCCTTTTTTCTAGCGCTATGAACGCACAACATTTAGAATTTTTCAATGCTGGTATTTCCGGCAATAATACACAAGATTTATTGGATCGCTTACCTGAAGTGATTGATTTAGGCCCAGATTGGGTGTTGCTCATGGTCGGCACCAATGATATGTTGAATTCTAACAAATTTGTTTCCTACAATGATTATGAAGAGAATTTAAAAACTATTGTGAACAAATTGCAAGAGCAAGGGGCTACTGTTATTTTGATCAGTCCGCCGACGGTAGACCCGATTTATCTTTTTGAAAGACATGGGGAAGCTAACTTCAAAGATAAACCCATGAAAAAGCTATATGCTGTGCAGATTTATATGGAAAAGCTCAGTAAGAAGGAGGGAGTTTATATGGTCGACGTTTTTAAAGAATTTCAAAACAAGAATATACCTATTCATAATGAGGATGTTTTTCTTATGAACCAAAAGAATTCTGGCAAACGAGATGGGGTGCACCCCACGGCAGAAGGGTATCAACTGATTGCGGAAACAATTGCTGTCTCGCTTGACAAGCAACAAATAGAATTGAATGGAAAGGTAATTTGCTTCGGCGACTCCATCACCTTTGGTATGGATGTCTTGGGCGAAGGAACGGTGGAAGGTGAGACCTATCCGGCTTTTTTAAAGAGAATAGTAATGAAGAAAAATAATAACGATTAATGAAGTTGAGAAATAAAAGTTGCTGGCTTGTTTTGTTGGCAATCGGTTGTTTGTTGTCTTTTACGGCTTGTAAAGAAGCTAAAAAAAATAATATAAAAGAAGAGATTGCAGATAGTAACAATCTTCATCAAAAAGCAAAACTGATTGTTTTGGCAGGCCAAAGCAACATGGTAGGGGGCGGTAATAGAGCCAATACCGATTTGCCATCTTCCTATCCGAACATAACCTACATCAATCAGGGTTTTAGTTCTGGATTAAAGCGGCCGGGAGCACATTCTTTTGGTCCGGAACAGGGTATTATGCAACAGTTAACGCGAAAATATCCGGAGCAAGATTTTGTACTATATAAATATGCCGTTGGAGGTTCTTCTTTGTACGATTGGTTGCCCGAACAAGATTCTGCAAAGGTAGCTGAAATGGGGCACCCTAAATTTGGGAGTCTATATGACAGTTTATTGAAATATCTCCCTAAACAACTAGATAGTAAAACACTTCATCCAGCTGCATTTCTTTGGATTCAAGGCGAGACCGATGCCCGTTTTCCCCAGGCAGGTGAAGAGTATTTTGAAGGTTTTAAAAGTTTGATACAAAGTTTTAGAGAAGATGGGGGCAACCTGAATGTTCCGGTCATCATCGGGCAGGTAAATCCACCAGCAGAAAGATACCCTGCCGCTTTAGCGGTAATGGCGGCACAATCAAAGATGACCACGGCTTTGCCGAATGTTCAAATGGTGAGTCTTGAAGGTATTTCAAAACGGGAAGATAACCTGCATTACAATACACCGGGGCAAATTGAATTGGGGAACCGATTAGGAGAAAAGTTGAATTCCATTTTGGAGTAAATCAGAAAGTATATGAATATTAACGGAGCGGATAAAAAAGCCAATACCTACGATGCCATTGTTATTGGCTCGGGAATCAGTGGTGGCTGGGCTGCCAAAGAACTCACTGAAAAAGGTCTAAAGACTTTGGTACTGGAGCGAGGCAGAATGGTGGAACATGTTACGGACTATAAAACGGCCAATACACCGATATGGGATTTTCCGCATAGAAACAAAATCCCTAGAAAAACGAAAGAAGAGAACCCCATTGTAAGTAGGTGCTATGCCTTTCGGGAAGCTACCGAAGATTTGTTCGTCAAAGATGATGAGCACCCCTATGAGCAGGAAAAACCGTTCGATTGGATCAAAGGGTATCAAGTAGGCGGTAAGTCGCTGATGTGGGCACGGCATACCCAGCGATGGAGCGATCTTGATTTTGAAGCAAATGCCAAGGAAGGAATAGCGGTAGACTGGCCCATTCGTTATAAAGATTTAGAGCCTTGGTACAGCTATGTAGAAAAATTTGCGGGAATCAGCGGAAATAGAGACGGATTAGAGCAAATACCGGACGGCGAGTTTTTGCCACCTATGGAAATGAATTGCCTTGAGACCCATTTTAAAGGGGAACTTAAAAAGAAGTTTCCCGATCGAGATTTGGTCATTTCGCGCACAGCCAACTTAACCGAAGGAAAAAAGGGTAGGGGCCCCTGCCAACATCGAAATTTGTGTAAACGCGGTTGTCCGCTAGGGGGGTATTTTAGCAGCAATTCCGCCACTTTGCCGGCTGCTCGTGAAACAGGCAATTTAGAGATGAAGACCCATTCCGTGGTGCATTCCATTTTAATTGACCCGGTGACCAGTAAAGCAACAGGGGTTCGGGTGGTAGATGCCAACACGAAAGAATTCAGTGAGTATCACGCAAAGATTATCTTCTTAAATGCGGCTACCTTAAATTCAACCTTGATTTTAATGAATTCTGTTTCGGACCGATACCCAGAAGGTTTGGGCAATGATAGTGGGGTGTTGGGACAAAACTTGATGGACCACAATTATAATGCCCGAGTTCAAGGCGATTGGGAAGGTTTTGAGGACAAATATTATGAAGGAAAAAGACCTACGAGTACCTATTTGCCTCGATTCAGGAACTTTAGAGATGATAAGCGCCACGAATATTTAAGGGGGTTTGCCTACTCCTGTGGTGGATTCAGAACGGCTGGTACGCCCGAACAACATTTTTTAATGGGTAATGACCTTATGAACAATCTAACGCAGGTGGGGCCATGGAAATGGAACATGCTGGGCATGGGTGAATGCCTTCCTTACAAAGAAAACAAGGTCACCTTGAGCAAGGATAAAAAGGACGCTTGGGGTGTGCCTTTACTGCAAATTGATGCGGAGTACAAAGCCAATGAACTCAACATGCAAAAAGATATGGTCGTTGCCGCCATGGAAATGCTCGATACCCTAGGTTTTAAAAATGTGAGGGATATGGGCGAAAGACGAAATTTCGGACTCAATATTCATGAAATGGGAACGGCCAGGATGGGCCGTGATTCTAAAACCTCGATTCTCAATAAGCACAATCAAGTTTGGGGTACACCTAATCTTTATGTAACCGATGGCGCGTGTATGACTTCAAGCGCCTGTCAGAATCCGTCATTGACATATATGGCATTAACGGCCAGGGCAGTTAACCACGCCGTGAAAGAACTGAACAAACAAAACCTGTAAGAAATGAAAAGAAAAGATTTTTTGAGATTATCAGGTTCGTTGGCCGTGGGCACGGTAACTACGGCCCCCGCTTTATTGGTTTCGGGTTGTGAGCCAACACCTCCCGTGGTACGCGGAAATATCACCGAGAAAGATATACCGTTACTTAATGAAGTTGCCGAAACCATTTTACCGGCTACCCAAGATGTTCCGGGTGCAAAAGCGGCAAACACAGGTGATTATATTTTTATGATGTATACCGATATGCTTAAGGATGATGACCGGGCTCTTTTGCTAACGGGTATCAATAAGCTGGATGCCGATGCTTTTGAATTGTTCAAAAACGATTTTATCAATTTGGAAAAGGAAAGGAAAATCTTCTTGCTGCGAAACTACCATAACGAGGCTTTTGCCTATGGACAACAAAAGGCGGCAGGATTGCCCTCCGACAAGCATTTTTATAGCCTTTTCAGAAGTTTGACGTTGTCTGGATATTTTAGTTCGGAAATAGGTTCGACCAAGGCCAGGATCTATAATCCCGTTCCAGGAGGATTTACGGGCTGTATTCCCTTAAAACCGGGACAGAAGCCGTTGGGGTAACCATAAATTGATATCAATAAAAAACCCTCAAAATCTAATGATTAAGAGGGTTTTTTTGTACTCGAGATGGGACTTGAACCCATACGGCCATAATGGCCATTGGATTTTAAGTCCAACGTGTCTACCAATTCCACCACTCGAGCCTGCATTGGTAACGCATACCATAAAAAAACGCCGGCAAGCGGCGTTAGTTTTGAGCGAAAAACGGGATTCGAACCCGCGACCTCCACCTTGGCAAGGTGGCGCTCTACCAGCTGAGCTATTTTCGCATTTAAAAGAACAAACTAACTTGGTTTGTTAGCGGAGGCAAATTTAATACAATTCTATAAATTGCAAAGAAAAATTTGCTTAAAACTTAAGTAGGCAACCTTAAGTATTGAAATTGATGATTTTAAGAGGTCGCTTTTTGCTTCTTGGAAAGCATTCGCTTTATTTCGTTCAATTTCATCAAGGCTTCGACCGGTGTGAGGGTGTTGATGTCTAAATGCACAATTTCTTCTTTAATCTGTTCCAAAAGCGGGTCGTCTAGGTTAAAGAAGCTGAGCTGCATCTCATCTTGGGCAGATTGAAGCTTATCGGTTAGTTCATCGCTGCTATGCGATTTCTCTAATTTCTTTAAAATTTTGTTCGCCTTGTGAATTACCTGTTGGGGCATGCCGGCCATTTTGGCAACATGGATACCAAAGCTGTGTTCACTGCCCCCCGGGGTTAATTTTCGAAGAAACAATACATTGTCTTTAAGTTCTTTCACCGAAACATTGTAATTTTTAATACGCTCGAAGGTATTGGCCATCTCATTGATTTCGTGATAATGGGTGGCAAATAAAGTCTTTGCGCGCGCCGGATGCTCGTGCAAGTATTCGCTAATGGCCCATGCAATAGAAATACCATCGTAAGTACTGGTGCCACGGCCAATTTCATCGAGTAGAACCAAACTACGTTCGCTGAGGTTGTTCAAAATAGATGCCGTTTCGTTCATTTCTACCATAAATGTAGATTCGCCCATAGAAATATTATCACTGGCGCCCACACGTGTAAATATTTTGTCTACGTAACCGATTTTAGCGGCTTCTGCAGGTACGAACGATCCCATTTGCGCCATAAGTACGATTAAGGCCGTTTGTCGGAGAATGGCCGACTTACCACTCATATTAGGGCCTGTAATCATGATAATCTGCTGGTCTTCTCGATTGAGCAGCACATTATTGGCTATATACTCTTCCCCCAAAGGCAGCTGCTTTTCAATAACAGGGTGTCTACCATTGGTAATTTCAATATCGGTAGACTCATCGACAAGGGGTCGCACATAGTTGTTTTCCTTGGCCAATTGCGCAAAACCACATAGACAGTCGAGTTGCGCTATCTGTTGGGCGTTATTCTGAACGGGATTAATATATTCCTGCATCCAGACAACCAATTGAGAGAATAATTGTTGTTCCAAACTTTGAATACGTTCTTCTGCACCTAAAATTTTCGCTTCGTATTCTTTTAATTCTTCGTTGATGTAGCGCTCGGCATTGACCAAGGTCTGCTTGCGTGTCCATTCTGGCGGAACTTTATCCTTGTGCGTATTTCTTACTTCTATATAGTATCCGAAGACGTTGTTCGATGCTATTTTTAGCGAGGTGATGCCCGTGCGTTCACACTCCCTTTGCAACATCTTATCTAAATAATCTTTGCCCGAGAAAGCTAGCTCTCTCAGTTCGTCAAGTTCTTGAGAATAGCCATCGGCAATGGTCTTGCCTTTCAACATGTTTACGGGTGCCTCTTCGTCTAACATTTCTTTTATGCGTTCGCGTAGCATATCACAGGTATGCAACTGGTCTGAAATGAGTTGCAGGGCTTCAGAAGAACTTTTTGCGGTCAACTGCTTAATGGGAACGATGGCCTCTAATGAATTTTTTAGCTGCACAACTTCTTTGGGGTTGATTTTTCCGGTGGCCACCTTAGAGATCAAGCGCTCTAGATCTCCCATTTGTTTAATGGCCTGTTGTAGTTTGAGCAATACGCTTTCCTCTTCCAGTAAATGGGAAACAACTTGGTGCCGACGTTTTACTTTTTCAATTTTTTTTAATGGGAGGGCCAGCCAACGCTTTAGCATTCTGCCTCCCATAGGTGAAATGGTCTTGTCTAAAATATCCAAAAGGGTAACCGCATTTTGATGTGGAGAATGGTACAATTCTAAATTTCGAATTGTAAAACGGTCCATCCAGATATATTCTTCTTCGGCAATACGTTTTAACGTACTTATATGTTGAAGTTGCCTGTGCTGGGTTTCCGATAGGTAATGTAATACTACGCCCGATGCGATTACACCGTGATTGAGATGGTCGACACCAAAACCTTTCAAGGTATTGGTCTTAAAATGATTAGTGAGGGTTTCTAGGGCGTAATCTTCTTGAAACACCCAATCTTCCATATGAAAAGTGTGAAACTGGTTGCCAAAAAGTTCGGCAAATTCTTTTTTATGCGTTTTAGGCACCAAAACCTCATTGGGGGAGAAGTTCTGTAATAGCTTGTCGATTTGCTCTTCGGTACCTTCAGAAGTTAAAAACTCTCCGGTAGAAATGTCGACAAAGGAAACACCCAATAATTTTCTTCCAAAATGAACGGCACATAAAAAGTTGTTGGCCTTGGCATTTAAGATGTCATCGTTCATGGCCACCCCAGGCGTCACCAGTTCGGTTACCCCACGTTTAACGATGGTCTTGGTCATTTTCGGGTCTTCTAACTGGTCGCAAATGGCAACTCGCTGCCCTGCTTTGACCAACTTCGGTAAGTAGGTGTTTAGCGAATGGTGCGGAAAACCGGCCAATTCGGTACGGTCACCCCCATTGTTTCTATGGGTAAGTATAATGCCCAGAATTTTTGAGGCTTTTACGGCATCTTCCCCGAATGTCTCATAAAAATCTCCCACGCGAAAAAGTAACAGCGCATCAGGATATTTAGTCTTGATGCTGTTGTATTGTTTCATTAAAGGGGTGACCTTTTTTGCTTTTCTCATAGTTGCCTTAAGCGATTAATTTAACCTATTTTTGCCCGTAGAATTAAAAGAACGAATGTATCGATTTTGTTAGCGAAACTCCACATTTGTTGATATTTAGGAATAACTTTTATAAGAACCGACAACCAAAAGAATGCAGGAAACAAGATAAATGAGAAAACTAAAGAACGAAGAGCTTGAAAGGTTAGATGTAGAGGAATTTAAACAGGCTACCAAAACACCCTTGGTCATAGTTTTAGATAACATTCGAAGCCTTAATAACATCGGGTCAGTTTTTAGAACTGCGGATGCCTTTCTGATAGAGAAGATTTTCTTATGCGGAATTACCGCTACCCCACCGCACAAAGACATTCGCAAAACAGCACTTGGCGCTACGGAAAGTGTTGCATGGGAGTACAAAGAGAAAACCATTGATCTCATCAACGAATTAAAGACCGAGGGATATGATGTGCTGGCCATTGAACAAGCCGAGAATGCCCAGCTTTTAAATTCTTTTGAAGCGAGTAGTTCAAAAAAATATGCTTTGATTTTCGGTAATGAAGTAAAAGGTGTTTCTCAAGAAGTGGTCAGTCAAAGTGACGGGGTGATTGAAATACCTCAATACGGTACAAAACATTCTTTAAATATCTCGGTCAGTGTCGGGATAGTAATTTGGGATTTTTGGTCAAAGCTGAACCCTTAAGACCTAAGCTTTTACCGCCGGCAGGTGTACCGCGAATTTCAATATTTTATCGACGATGGTTTCATAGTCCTTATTATTGTTCACAAAGTCGAGATCTTCTAAATCGATGACTAAATTGTTCTGCTCTGGGTAACTTTTAATAAAGTCAAAATAGCCCTTATTGATTTGTTCCAGATACCCCACATCAATACTTTGTTCGTATTCGCGGCCTCTCTTCTTAATGTTTTGAATAAGTCTATCGGTAGACTGGTAGAGGTACACATATATCTTTGGCTTTCTTACCTCTTTGTACATTAAATGAAACAACTTTCGATAAAGCTCGAATTCATCTTGCTGCAACGTAATACGTGCAAAAATCAGCGACTTGTAAATGTCATAATCGCTTACCATAAAACTTTTAAAGAGATCGTACTGAGAGGTGTCATCGGTAAATTGCTGATAGCGGTCGGCCAAAAATGACATTTCTAGCGGAAAGGCATATCGAGACTGTTCTTCATAGAATTTAGGTAAAAAGGGGTTGTCGGCGAACCGTTCTAAAACTAATTTTCCGTTGAAATCTTCAGAAATTTTATTGGCTAAGGTTGTCTTGCCTGCGCCGATATTTCCTTCTATGGCAATAAAGTTGGTATTTGCGAAAAGTTCTGTTCTGTCTTTATAAAGTCTGAAAGTCGTTTTTTCAAGTTTCCCCTTGTCCCTGCACTCCTGAATCAGGTTTCTCGTGTCTTTATTTACTATCGGGTGGTAAAACTGAGGTGCAATATCGGCCAATGGCTTCAAGACAAATTTCCGATAACACATTTCGGGGTGGGGTATGACCAGTGTATCTGAAATAAAGGTTTCCCTCTCATAATATAAAATATCGATATCGATACTGCGGGCTTGGTAGCCATCCTCTTTAAAACGAATTCGGCCAAGCTTGTTTTCAATAGACAAGAGCGTGTCGAGCAATTTTTGGGGCGGTAAGATAGTATTCACCGAAAGGCAAATGTTCAAAAAATCATCTGACTCAAAACCCCAAGCACTACTTTGATAGATAGGTGATATGCGCTGAATATCTCCGGCAGTCTTCTGAATTTCAAACACTGCGGTCTGTAGGTTGTTCAGAGTGTCTCCCAAGTTACTCCCAAGCGATAAATATGCTAATTTCTGATCGGCCATAATTGTAAGACAAAATAACAAAAAGAAGTGGGTAAGTTCATCTAAGTCTTATTAATAGTTATTCACCAAATGCCGATATCGCAATAATTTCAGGGTTCGAATTGTGACTATCTTTCGTATTGGGGTCTAGATACCCCGATGGCGTATATGTGAACTCGGTTAATTGAGCAAAAATAAACGGCACAGTTCATTATCTTTGGCCCGAATCAAGTCGTGCTTACCACTTGACACGTGAATTTTGTTGAACTAGGGGTAGCCGCGTTGTACTTGATGTAACATTTGATCTATTGATACGTCCAATTAAATTGACAACAGATTTTTAGCATATGAAGTTTTTAAGAAACCTACTTGCAGCGATTTTGGGCTGTATTATAGCCTTTGGCTTAATTTTTATGATGTTTATTATTTTCGCTAGCATAGTGGGCAATGCGGAAGACACCGTTTCAATAAAAAATAATTCGGTTCTTGAACTTCAATTAAAACAACCGATCAGCGATTATGTGGGTGATAATTCGCTTGACCCGTTTGCCGGTGGTCTATTTGAGCAAAATCAGGGACTTGATGAAATTCTTCATGCGATTTTAGTAGCTAAGGATGATAAGGATATTAAAGGAATCAGCATCAATAATAATTTTATCATTGCCGGTTTGGCACAAACTCAAACTATTCGCAGGGCACTCGAAGATTTTAAAGAGAGCGGTAAGTTTATCTACACCTATGGCGATTTCTACATACAGAAAGATTATTACCTCGCCAGTGTGGCCGATTCGGTTTTCTTGAACCCTGTTGGGGCGCTTGATTTTAGAGGACTTTCTTCGGAAGTGCTTTTCTTTAAAGATTTACAGGAGAAAACGGGAGTGAAGATGGAAGTTATTCGCCATGGTAAATACAAAAGTGCCGTAGAACCTTTTATAGCCAATGAAATGAGTGAAGCCAATCGTTCTCAAATAAAAGAACTGATCGGTTCTTTGTGGAATTCGATGGTCGATGATATTTCAAGAGGTAGAGACATCAGCGCAGAAAATCTAAATATAATTGCCGACACCCTAGGTGGCCGATCTCCGGAGTATGCCTTGGCTTCAGGTTTAATTGATGATGTCATTTTCTTTGACGAGTATGAACAAAAGTTGAGAAGAGCTCTTAATCTTGAAGACGACAAAGATTTGCATATAGTTCAGCTAGAAGACTATGTTATTCGTTCCAATAAAAAGAAAATCAAGAAAGGCGAGGGCAAAGTCGCTGTAGTGTTTGCCCAAGGAGAAATACTATATGGTGAAGGTGGCCCAGATGTTATAGGGCAAGGTATCATAAACGAAGCGATCATCAAAGCAAGGGAAGATGACGATGTAAAGGCTATTGTCTTAAGGGTGAATTCGCCTGGGGGCAGTGCATTGACCTCTGATATTATTTGGCGCGAAGTAGAGTTGACCAAAGAAGTGAAACCAGTGGTGGTGTCTATGGGCAATGTGGCCGCTTCCGGTGGTTATTACATCGCTGTTGGAGCCGATAAAATTTTTGCAGAACCGACCACGGTGACCGGTTCTATTGGGGTTTTCGGTATGGTGCCCAATATGGCGGAGCTTGCTGAAGATATAGGTGTTAATGCCGAACAGGTCGGTACCAATAAGAATTCGGTAGAATACTCTTTGTACGAACCCATGAACGATGGCTTTCGAACGGTGGTTCAAGAAGGTATAGAAAGTACTTACGATACATTTTTACAGCGAGTTTCGCAGGGGCGAAACATTTCAATGGCTCAGGCCGATAGTCTGGCCCAAGGCAGGGTGTGGAGTGGGGTAGATGCTCAGCGTTTAGGCTTGGTCGATGAATTGGGCAATTTAGAGGATGCTATTGAAGAAGCGGCAAAAATGGCAGAGCTTGAAGAATATGGTATTAAAAAATTCCCGAAATACAAATCAGGATTGGAGCGATTTATGGAGGATTTGGGTGGAGCTAGTGCCAAAATCAAAAATAATCTTATTGAAGATGAAATCGGGGTAGAGGCCCATACTATCTTAAAGGAAGTAAAACGCGCTATGGATCAAAAAGGAGTGCAAGCGAGAATGCCTTTTGTTTTAGATATTAAATAGTAACAAACTTTGATTTATATAAAAAACGCCCCGATATTTCGGGACGTTTGCATCTTACACTTTATAATAAATCTTACTTGACCAAATTAATCTCTACACGCCTGTTCTTCGCTCTGCCATCTTTGTACATGTTAGTAGCGATAGGTTTGGTCTCACCGTAACCAACAGCTGAAAGTCTAAAGGCGTCAACACCTTTTTCAACTAAGAAATCTTTTACCGAAAGTGCTCTGGCTTCCGATAATTTTTGATTGGTCGTTGCACTACCAATGCTATCGGTATGCCCTTCAACAGTGAATTTGGCATCGGGGTATTCATTTAAAATCTCCATGATATCTATTAGGGCCTCTGTAGATTCCACTTTAATTGTGGCCTTCCCGGAATTGAACAAAATGGTCTTTGCATATTCGTTCAATGACTTCTGCACTTCTTCGGTAACCTCTGGGCAACCTTTATTGGCGACCGTACCTACTTTATCTATGCATTCATCGTCTTTGTCAAGTATTCCATCACCGTCGGTGTCAGGCCAAGGGCAACCATTGTTTTCGATAGGCCCTGCTTCTTCTGGGCAGTTATCATCTTTGTCTAAAACCTCGTCGCCATCAGAATCTATCCAAGGGCAACCGTTGTTCGAAACCTCCCCGGCTTCTTCTGGACATTGGTCCTCATTATCTAAAACAGTATCCCCATCGGTATCGGGCCATGGGCATCCATTGTTTTCAATCGGTCCGAAAGTTTCTGGGCATGCATCTTCTTTGTTTACGATTCCGTCTCCATCTTTATCTTTAGGTTTTCCCTGATAAACCGGTATTTTCAAACCGGCATAGATATCGGCGGCTTTTGAGTTATCGCTAACCAATAATGAAAGTACCGAACCTGAACCGATATATAACGGACCTGCTCTTAAACCGGCTCCCCATTGGGCACCTGAGCCCTGCACTATGCCTACGGGCATATAAAAACTGAACCATTTGCTTTCAAAACGAGGGGTAAGCGATACCGTATTGGCCATTCGGCTTACATTTGTTTTGGTTGCAGAACTTAAGGAAAGGTCTCCGTTAAGGTTCAGATAAAATCTTTTACTTAAATTATAGTCTACATTTAAATGTAGGGCTGTGGGCAGCATCCATTTTGAAGAGGCACCAGAACCTGTTTGGGTATAGAGGTTTTCAAGAAGTTCTTCAATCGTTTCTTGGTTCTCAAAATCATCTTCATTGACAGTACCTGTGATATTATAAATATTTTCAGTGCCATTCTTATAGTTTATACTACCGATGTCGGTCAGAGAAAGTCCAACTTTTAACTTGTATTTATTCAGGTGCTTAAAGGTTTTACCGTTGGCTGAGTTGTAAGATGCGTAATCGGGTCTCCATTCGTAAATAAAGCCGAGGTCGGCACCAAAACCTGTGGCTCCATCTACGATTTCAAGTTCAAAATCATCAAAATCTTCGCTGATGTTTTGACTATGGCCATAACTAACCTCACCTTGAGATGCAATACTGCCTGTAGTGTTACCGCCACCAAGATCAGAGCCATCTGCATCGTAGGCAACATTTACATCGCTACCGCTGGCATAGGCATTACCGAGGCCTTGTAGGTATTTTAATGAAAGCCCGCCTTTTAAAAAGTGTTGGTCTTTGTTCACTAATACCGTGGCATAAGAAAGACCGATTTCTGCCCAAGCATTGGCGGTTAAATAAAAATCATCTTCGTTCACCAAAAAATCTTCACTTTCATCAAAACCGTTGGCAACGCTCTCATAGGTTTGACCATTTATTTTATTAATGCCATATCCTATTCTACCTCTCGAAAACAAGGCGATAGAATTGGTCGGGTTTATGTTGAACATAAACGAAGGCCCGAGAACATCGGCATTACCCAATAGATTGTTCTCGTTCTTTGCAGATTTATTTCCGTTTTCGTCAAAATCGAAGTCCGCATCAAGAACATCTCCCAATTTTACTCCGTAATAATCATTTCCGAAAAAAGCGCTTGCTCCCGCAATGTTGAAATCGGTCTTGAACCGTGAGTCTACAATATTTGCAGGGTTGCTTATAACGCCATGTACCCCACTGTAATTATCTGAAAGATATCCAATGTAAGATTGGGCCTTAATACCGCTTATTGCTAGTAAGAGCAATCCCCCGGTAATTATTGTTTTTTTCATGCTTGGTAATTTTTAGGTTATTTTTGTTGTTTTGCAATAACGACCGTTCATCGGTTTAATTGTTCATTTCATAGATATTGATACAGAAAAAGGCCTATGACAATAAATGATAAGCGGCTTGCTTACAAAATCTACTTATACCTGGGTGCCTTGTTCATTACGTCTTTAGTGGTTTCAAACCTTATTTTTCAAAAGTTTTTTTATTGGAATCCGTTCGGAGAGTTTACCATATATGGTGTTTCGCTCTTTGAAATAAGCGTGGGAATATTGCCTTACCCGATTACTTTTTTGATTACCGATTTGATTTCAGAGATATATGGTAGACAAAAGGCAAATCAGATTGTAACAGCGGGTATTTTTGCTTCTTTCTTTTCCATGGGCATCATTTTATTGGCCGAAATGGCTCCGGCCATCGAATCATCACCGGTGAACGATGAAATCTTCACCAAGGTTTTCGCATTATCGCCAATTGCGGTACTTGCTTCGATGATAGCCTATCTTTTCGCCCAGTACATCGATATTGCTATTTATCATTTTTGGAAAAGGCTGACCCATGGCAAGTATCTATGGGTACGTAATAATTTTTCGACATTTCTATCACAGTTCATAGATACCTTTACCGTAGTGGGGTTGCTCTGTATTTTTAAGGTGCTGCCTTGGGATTTGTTTTTCGGACTCGTGGTAAGCGGATTTATTTTTAAGATTTTTATAGCATTTATAGACACTCCTTTTCTCTATTTCTTCGTATATCTATTAAGAAAACGGTTCAAATTAGACATTGGCCAAGAAATTGAGCTCGATGTATAATATCGCCTAGATTTTAGAGTTGTATCGATACGACCAAGAAACTCTAGAAAAGAGGCAATTAGTAAAACGAAATTTCAATATGTTGCCCTTTCTTACTAAAGGGATTTATTGAAATTCGAATCTGTTATTGATATGAAAAAGAGAATACTCAAGATTATAGGAATTGTTGTTTTGCTCATCGTCGGCATATTGATTGCGGCCCCCTTTTTTTTAGAGGCCAAGATTGGTGACATTATCAAAAATAATGTGAACAACAATGTAAACGGAACCCTTGATTTTGCCGAGGCGGATTTAAGTCTTATCGCAAGTTTTCCAAATGCTGAGGTTAGTTTGAAAAAAGTTTCTTTGGTGAACAAAGCGCCTTTTGAAGGTGATACTTTGTTCGCTTCAGATAAGCTGGCGCTGAAGATGGGTCTGGGTGAACTGTTTAAAGGGGCAGGAGAGCCAATAGCGATCAAAAGTCTTATTGTTGATGGTGCTTTATTGAACATGACTATTGACGAAGAAGAGAATGCCAGCTTTGATATTGCCAAAGAAGATGCATCGGCTACAGAGACAACTACGACCAGTGATGCGACAGACGGCTTTAGTTTTGACCTGGAATCTTATGAAATTACCAATGCAAGAATAATCTATGACGACCGTTCGACCGGTATGCGACTTGAGATTATCGATATGCAACATAGAGGTGCCGGTGACCTTTCTCTATCGAAATCAGAACTGCAGACCCAGACCGATGCCATGGTTTCTTTTGAGATGGATAGTACCAACTACCTGAATAAAAACAAGATTAAACTTGATGCGCTTATAGGTATCGACTTGAATGAGAACAAATATTCTTTTTTGAAAAACGCGGCTTTTGTAAACCAGCTTCCTTTGGTTTTTGACGGATTCATCAAAGTGAATGAAACCAATCAAGAAATTGATATAAGCTTTAAAACCCCTTCTTCCGATTTCAAGAATTTCTTAGCGGTAATACCTGAAACCTATTCTAAAAATATTGAAGACGTAAAAACCACAGGAAATTTTGTGGTCGAAGGTAAATTTAACGGTATTGTAGACGAAGAGCATATTCCGAAATTCAATATTAAAATAAACTCAGAGAATGCTTCCTTCAAATACCCCGACTTGCCAAAATCAGTAAGAAATGTATTTATAGATACGGAAATCAACAATACATCGGGTATCGTTGAAGATACTCAGATAAACATAGATCGGCTGTCTTTTATGATCGATGAAGACAAGTTCAATATGAATGCAAAAATTACCGAATTAATGGGTAATACAAAGGTCAATGCCCACATAGACGGTAAAATGAATCTGGCGAATATTGAAAAAGCATATCCTGTGCCGGCCGATTTAGATTTAAAAGGTCTGTTGATAGCAGATGTAAGTACATCGTTTGATATGGCATCCATCGAAAAGGAGCAATATACCAATACCACAACTAATGGTAAATTAAGTGTTACCGATTTTGAGTATAGTTCAGAGGAAATTCCGAATCCGGTGAAGTTGAAAACTACGAGTTTGACCTTTAATCCAAAAACAGTAAGCTTAAACGAACTGAGCGGAACCACAGGTCAAACCGATTTCAATGCCAAGGGTACTATAAATAACCTTTTAGGCTTTATGTTCAACGATGAAGAGGTAGAGGGTAATTTTGATTTGTATTCTAACACCTTCGCTCTAAGTGATTTTATGGTAGAAGAAGCGGAAGTTAAGACCAACAATTCTGCAAAGGAAAAAGAGAGTGCTACCACATCGACTACGGAAGAAAAAATCAAGATTCCGTCTTTCTTAGATGCAACTATTAATGTATCTGCCAATACTGTTTTATACGACAACCTTACTCTAAAAGATGTAAAGGGTACCCTTCGCATAAAAGATGAAAAGGCCACCCTGTCAAATATGACATCATCTATATTCGATGGAAAAATGGCATTTAATGGTGAGGTTTCCACTAAAAATGAAACTCCTACTTTCGCCATGAAGCTTGATATGGATAAGCTTGAAATCGGAGAAACCTTTCAGTCACTTGATCTGTTTAAGTCAATTGCGCCCATCGCTAACATCTTGAAAGGAAAACTAGATTCCGACATTGCCCTTTCAGGAAATTTAACCGATAATCTATTACCTGATTTGCTAACGTTAAGCGGTGATATATTGGCGAATGTAATGACTCGCGAAATTAATGCCGAGGAAGCCCCTCTACTTTCCGCTTTAGATGGAAAATTAGACTTTATAGATTTGCAAAAATTGAATTTAGACGACCTGAAAACCAAATTGTCTTTTGAGAATGGTTTGGTAAGTGTGAAGCCTTTTACACTCAACTATAAAGACATAGCCATCAATGTAGACGGTAACCATACTTTTGATAAGAAATTGAATTATAAGGCTACAATGCAAGTGCCTGCCAAATATTTGGGTGCAGAGGTGAACAAATTGATTGCGCAAATTGATGATAACAGTCTTGAGAATCTCACCATACCGGTCGCAGCGAACATTGGGGGCAATTATACCAGCCCTAATGTGACTACAGATTTGACCGCAGGTATAAAATCGCTGACCAGTCAGTTGATAGAGATTCAAAAACAGAAACTTATAAATAAGGGTAAGGACAAGGCCAAAGATTTAATCGGTGATGTACTGAACAAGAATAAAGATGCATCCGATTCGACGAAAACCGATGCTACTAAAGAAAATGTGAAAAATGTTATTGGTGGACTTTTAGGTGGAAAACAAAAAGATACGACTCAAACCAACGCCGATAGCGTTGCTCCTAAAAAAGATCAAGATGTCGTAAAAGAGAAAGCCAAGAATATTCTTGGAGGTCTGTTGGGCGGCAAGAAGAAGTCTAGTGATGACGACTCGGGCAATTAAGCCCTGGCGGCAATTGTTTTCAAGGCTTTTATAAATTCGTCAAGTTCTTCGGTCGTGGTAAAGACATTAGGGCTCACTCGACAACCGTGTACGTTGGCCCCATCAATGGCAACAGTAAAAATTTTAAATTCGTTCATGAGAGTATCTGCCAATTCTTGCGGTTCTAAGTGTGCCATGCCTACGTTGGCAATACCACAACTTCTTGTTTTATCGATTGGCGTGTTTACGATTACACCGCTAATATTGCGAACGGTATCGGTCCAATAGTGTTGAAGGAAGCGTAATCGATTTTCTTTACGTTCGACACCAATTTTTTCATGATAGTCGATAGCATCATTAATGGTTAAATCTGTATATACCGGATGCGTTCCGGTATGGTTCAGCCGAGCGATATCGTAGGGTTCTCTGCGATGTTCGGCTAGCAATGGCCAGATTTTCGGAATCTTTTTCTTAGATACATATAGAAATCCTGCTCCTAGTGGGGTCGCAAGCCACTTGTGAAGGCTGGTGCCATAATAATCACAGTCAAGTTCTTCAATATTAACATCAAAATGACCTATACAGTGGGCACCATCTACAAGAACTTCAACACCATACCGGTGGGCCATCTCACATATTTTTTTAATTGGTAGGATATGACCCGTGATATTAATCATATGACTTATGAAAAGAAGTTTGGTCTTTGGGGTAATTTGGTTTTCGTAAAGTTGAACAATCTCCTCGTCTGATTCGGGGTGATTGGGTACTGATACCACTTTATTGACGATGTGATATCTTCTAGCGGCCAATTTGAACTGGTCTAACATAGAGCCATAATCTTGTTCTGCCATAATGGCTTCGTCACCCTCTTGCCAAGGGTAGCCGGTAATCACCATATCTAAAGATTCTGTGGCATTTCTTGTAATGATTAGTTCTTCTGGGGAACAATTCACCAATTTCGCTAATCGGGCAGCTGCAGCTTTTTTGTTGTCCCATTGTACTGTACGCATGTAGTAAGTGCCTTCAAAGTTTACCATTTTAATATGTTCTTCGAGCTTTTGTCTGGTAGGTATTGGAATTATATTGTAATAACCGCTTTCAAGGTTTATGTAATCAGGCTTTATATCGTAATCAGCTCTAATCTTCAGCCAAAAATCATCCGTTTCAATATATGGTTGTTTGCCATTTATAGTCAATCTAGATTGACTATAGCTCAAGTGAGGTGTAAATGGTGATGCCAGAGCTAATTGTCCCAGTCTTTTGATGAAGGTGCGTTTTTGCATGATAGATGATTTTGCACCTTGAAGTTATTGCATATATCTCTAAATAGTACCGTACTCAATGTCTTTTAGCTATTTCTTAAAATAGAGGAGTACAATATCAGATTTGGCAAAAAATGACCTTACGAGTAAACAAAAGCTTAAAAATTGTAGGGAAGCTTCAGTAGGAAGTTATTTTTGCTTTCGCTTTTTGTCCCACCAGATATAACCAAGAAAAATGGCTAGACTGATAAGGGAACCCCAAAGTAATCCGGTTTTGAGGTTGTCGGTGCTTTTCCCTAGAATAGCGATGAATAGTGTAAGGGGAGTTATCCCGACCAAGGTAGCCCCGATAAATTTCCAGTAGCCCATGTTTAAAATACCACCAACGAAACTGATGGCATCGTTCGATAGGAAAGGGTTAAGACGGGTTATAATCACGGCCCAAAAACCATAATCATCAAGAAAACCTTCTACTTTCTTTTCTGTTTTACGGCCGATAATCTTTTCAACACGACCTTGACCTAAAAATTTACCGATTATATACCCAACACTAGATGCACAAAACACAGAAGCAAGTACTATGAAACTGCCCCAAACAGGCCCATAAGCGACTATCGAAACTACCATCAGCATAATAGTCGGTACAATGATCAAAAACATTTGTGCAATCATTGCCACGATGAGTACTATTGGCCCCCATGCCCCGAACTGTTTAACCCAATTCTTGGTTTTTTCTTGTTCGCCGCTCGTTAAAACAGACCAAGCGTCGTTAAAAAAGTTTTCCACAGATGGAATCAAAAAATAAGAGAGCACAAGCGATGCAAGTAATACTATTGAAATTATTAGCGGCCATCTACTCTTTTGTGCATCATTATCGCCCATATATCGATAAGCTATATTTTAACAACCATTTTGCCCTTGTTCTTCCCTTCGAACAGGTCTAAAAATGCTTGTGGAATATTCTTAAAGCCTTCTACAACCGTTTCTTCATAGGTAATTTTACCTTCTTGAAGCCATTGTGCCAATTGCTGAATTGCAGGGCCGAATTCCTTTGCGTGGTCCCTTACGAGAAAGCCTTGCATAAGCACTGTTTTCTTTACTAAGATACCTTCGTGGCGAGGGCCTTGCGGAGTTTCCTTTTCATTATACAAAGAGATGGCGCCACAGTTGATTACCCTTCCGTTTTTATTAATGTTATTTAGGGCCGCGTCAAGTATTTCTCCTCCCACATTATCATAATAAACATCTACACCATCAGGGCAGGCTTTAGCTACTGCTTCTTGCATGTTCTCGGTACTCTTATAGTTGATGCCCTCGTCAAATCCGAATTTGTCTTTCATCAAACTTAATTTTTCATCGCTACCTGCAATACCTACTACACGACACCCTTTAATTTTTCCTATCTGACCAACCGTACTACCCACTGCTCCAGATGCGCCTGATACTAATAAAGTTTCTCCCGATTTGAGGTTGGCGATTTTATCCAGACTTATATAAGCTGTGAGCCCCGTCAATCCTAAAATACCCAAATAAGCCGAAAGCGGTGCTTGTTCAGGATCTACTTTGTTCAATCCGTTACCGGTCGAGGTTTGAAGCTCCTTCCATTTAAGCATTCCGAAAACAAATTCACCTTTATCAAAATTTGTATTGTTTGATTCTATAACCTCTGCAACCACTGTAGACTCCATAGGTTCGTTCAATTCAAAAGGGGCTATATAAGATTCTACATCTCTCATACGCCCTCTTAGGTAAGGGTCGACAGATATGTATTTTGCTTCAAGAAGAATTTCACCTTCTTTCGGTTCTGGCCGTTCTTCTTCACTAAATTTAAAATCGTTCAGTTGAGGTTTTCCTTCAGGCCTGTTTGCTAGTTTTATAACGTTGTTCATTGCAGTAGTTTTTGGGTTAAAATCATTGATCGGCAAGATAATAGCTGCTCTAAATTTACCTTAATTCGATACGCTCTCTTTTTGCCCGTATCGCTTGAGAAGGTAAACACGTAAAGCTGTTGATTACTCTATGTTCAAGGATACATAAATCCCTTCATTGCCCCGAACGTTGAAAACTGTGTTGTCTTCAAAAATAAAATATTGTCCTTTGATGCCCTTTAACTTTCCAGAATAGGTGGGGGTCTTACTTAAATTTAGACTTTTGACTTTTGCTGGATACTGCAATACAGGAAAGTCAAGATTGGTTTCTGTATTTGATGCAATAAAATATTCTTCAGCTTCTTTAGGTATATAAGCCTTGAGCTTATTACGCCAAGTGACCAAATTTTCATCTTGCACATCGTTCGTGAGCATTTTGCGCCAATTCGTCTTATCACCTACATGCTTTTTTAATGCGACCTCGGTAATACCTGCTAAATAGCGATTCGGAACCTCTACAATTTCAATAGCTTCATGAGCACCCTGGTCGATCCACCGCGTGGGTACTTGACCTTTTCTGGTTACCCCAACCTTTATATTGCTCGAGTTCGCCAGATAAACAATATGAGGTTGTAACTGAACCTTTTTCTCATATTCTAAATCACGATCTTCTTTGTCTAAATGTGCGGTGCTGAGCTCAGGTCGCATAATCCAATCACCTGCCGAAGGAATTTCGAAAAAGCAGTTTTTGCAAAAGCCTTGCCGGTAAATGGGTCGGTCTTGTCCGCAATTGAGGCACTGAAACTTTATAAAACTGATCTGAAGGTCTTTATCCAATACTTGATTGACATTCAAGAAATCATTCTCAAAAACCATATAATATTGAATAGGATTGCCAATCTCAGTTTGCATTTTTCGTAATACCCCTTCGTATTGCATAAAAGATTTTTGATTTGAAAATGATAAGTATTAAAGCTATTTTTAGCGGGTTAAATATACCCAAAAATGGCGATTCCGCTCTTTAATTCTATTGCTTCTTGGTTGCTCAAAAAGCGCTTTCATCAAATCGAACTTTTTCTAAAATACCCAGAAGAGGTTCAAGAAGAGTTATTGCAACAGTTACTTGATTTTGCTGAAGACACTGAAATCGGTCAAAAATATGATTTCGAATCTATAGAAAATTACAAAATCTTTCGAGAACGTGTACCCATTGTTAGTTATGAAGAAATAGAACCGGTTATCGAACGTACGAGAAGAGGGGAGCAAAATCTTTTTTGGCCAACCTCTATCAAATGGTTCGCCAAGAGCAGTGGCACCACTAACGCAAAAAGTAAATTTATACCGGTAAGTTCAGAGGCTCTTGAAGATTGTCATTATAAGTCAGGTAAAGATTTACTCTGCCTGTATTTAAACAATAATGAAAATTCTCAATTGTTTACCGGTAAAAGTCTACGTCTCGGAGGGAGTAAAGAATTGTACCAAGATAATGGTTCCTTTTTTGGCGATCTCTCGGCTATACTAATCGACAATATGCCACTTTGGGCAGAATTTAGCAGTACCCCTAGCAGCAAAGTCTCTTTGATGAGCGAATGGGAAAGTAAGCTGAAGGCAATTATTGAAGAGAGTAGACACGAAAATGTTACAAGTTTGGCCGGTGTACCTTCATGGATGTTGGTATTGCTCAATAATGTAATCGAGGAAACTGGTAAGGAAAACCTATTTCAGGTTTGGGAAAATTTAGAAGTATACTTTCATGGTGGGGTTAGCTTCAACCCATATAAAGACCAATACAAAAAATTGTTTCCAAGAAAGAGTTTTAAGTATTATGAAATTTATAATGCTTCGGAAGGTTTTTTTGCGATTCAAGACCGCAATGGTGCCGACGACCTTTTATTGATGTTGGATTATGGTATTTTTTATGAGTTTATTCCGATGGATGCATATGGCACCGAACACCAGCAAGCTATGCCTCTTTGGGAGGTTAGGGTAGGGGTGAATTATGCCATAGTCATTACGACCAATGCAGGACTTTGGCGGTATAAAATTGGTGACACCATTAGGTTTACTTCAACAGACCCTTATCGGATCAAGGTTACCGGTCGTACCAAACACCATATTAACGTATTTGGTGAAGAGTTGATCATTGAAAATGCCGAGGAGGCTTTAAAGAGTGTATGCAAGAAAACCGGTAGTGAAATTAAAGATTATACCGCAGGCCCAGTATTTATGGAGGGTAAGGAAAAGGGTGCACATGAGTGGATTATTGAATTCAGAACTCCGCCTGAAGACCTTGATTATTTTACTGAATTTTTAGATAATGCTCTAAAATCGCTTAATTCAGATTATGAGGCCAAGCGTTATAACAATATTACCCTGAACAGACCAAAAGTTCATGTTGCAAGACAAAACCTTTTTTATGACTGGCTAAAAGCTAAGGATAAATTGGGGGGGCAGCACAAGATTCCAAGATTATCGAATAAAAGGGACTATATCGAAGAATTACTTCAGATGAACAATTAAATAGTGAGATTTGTCGTTTAATAATGAAATTGAATTGCTAAACATTAACTTCGACTACCTTAAACTATAAAATTATGGCTGAAAGACTTGTAATAGTATCCGATATGTGGGGTGCAAAAAAAGCCCTTTGGATAACATCGTACTTAGGCTATCTTCAACAATATTTCGACATTACTTTTTACGATAGTCAACAATTGGCCAATTTAAAGCTTACCGTGAATTCTGAAGAGAACATTCACAATGCGTTTGTGAATGGTGGAATTGATACTGCGGTAGCTCATTTACTTCTTAAAGAAAAACAGCCCGCTCATTATTTGTGCTTTAGTATGGGAGGTGCCATTGCTTGGAAAGCAGGTGTTCAAGGTTTGCCCATGAAGTCGTTGTACACGGTTTCTTCAACACGTATAAGGTCAGAAGAAGCAAAACCTGATTGCCCTATCGATGTTATCTTCGGTGATAATGATATGTATAGGCCTAAGGCCAGTTGGTATGAAAAATTAGCTATTAAACCGGAATTGATTTCAGGCTTTGGTCATAATATGTACACCGATGATAAAATTATTCAGAAAGTGTGCTTAGATCTTCTCGATAAGGTTACACAGAAAGTAAAGAAAACTAAAAAAGAAAAAGCGGTTTAATTAAACCGCTTTTTCTTTTTTAGTTTTCTATTCGTAAATTTTACGTAAACAAGGTGTCCCTGTTTTAGGAAACTGCCTTTAACTTCTTGATCGTTTCTCGAGATAATTTGTCTTCGGCATACGGTTTGGTCACCTTAAATTCGGTATCACCGTTGCTTGGCATCTCGAACATTGCATCGGTGAAGATTGCCTCGCATAGCGAACGTAAACCTCTCGCACCCAATTTGTATTCAATAGCCTTTTCAACAATATAGTCTAAAGCTTGATCGGTAATAGTGAATGTGATATCATCCATTCCGAAGAGTTTCTCATACTGTTTTATGATGGCGTTCTTTGGTTCCGTTAGAATGGCTCTCAACGTTTTGGCATCAAGAGGGTTCATATGCGTCAGAACAGGAAGTCGCCCGATTATTTCCGGTATGAGTCCGAATTCTTTTAAATCCTTCGGAATAATATACTGAAGTATGTTCTCTTGATCAAGACCGTCATCTGTTTTAGCGGCACTATAACCAATAGCCTGCATATTCAAGCGTTTGGTAATTGCTCGCTCAATGCCGTCAAAAGCTCCACCAGCGATAAACAATATGTTTTCCGTATTTACTTCAATGAACTTTTGATCGGGATGTTTTCTACCTCCTTTTGGCGGAACATTTACTACGGTACCCTCGAGCAATTTCAACAACCCTTGTTGAACACCCTCGCCAGACACATCTCTAGTAATCGATGGGTTGTCGCTCTTACGGGCAATCTTATCTATTTCATCAATAAAAACGATACCGCGTTCCGCTTTCTCGAGGTTGTAATCTGCAGCCTGTAATAGACGTGTTAAGATACTTTCTACATCTTCACCTACATAACCTGCTTCAGTTAATACCGTGGCATCTACGATAGCCAAGGGTACGTTGAGCATTCTTGCAATGGTTTTGGCCATGAGGGTTTTACCCGTGCCTGTTTGACCGACCATTATAATATTACTTTTCTGAATTTCTATATCGTCTTCTTTAGATTTGGGCTGTAGAAGTCTTTTATAGTGATTGTAGACCGCGACCGACATTACTTTCTTGGTTCGTTCTTGCCCAATTATGTAAGTATCCAAAAAATCTTTTATATCAAGTGGTTTCTTGAGCGTAAGTTCTGATGAAAGATCGTTGGTCTTGGTCTGTCTAGATTCTTCCGCAACTATGCCATGAGCCTGTTCGATACAACGATCACAGATATGCGCATCTAAACCTGCAATCAATAAATTGGTTTCAGGTTTCTTTCTTCCACAAAACGAACATTCTAAATTTTCCTTTGCCATATATGTGTGCTTTCATTCAAAAAGAAACGAATTTCTTTTCGATTTGGTTTTCTCTTTCAGGTGAAAACCTTTGTTATTCGATGTTTGGTCGAAATTACTCTTTGCCCCTTACTAAAATCTCATCGATCATGCCATAGGCCTTGGCTTCTTCGGCTTTCATCCAGTAATCACGATCACTGTCATCATTAACTTTGTCGATGGCTTGGCCAGAGTGCTTAGCGATTATTTCATAAAGCTCTTGCTTGAGCTTGAGAATCTCGCGAGCTGTTATTTCAATATCACTCGCTTGACCTTGCGCCCCGCCCATAGGTTGGTGGATCATGACCCGAGAATGTGGCAGTCCACTTCTCTTATCTTTGGCACCTGCACATAGTAAGACTGCGCCCATTGAAGCTGCCATACCAGTACAAATCGTAGCAACATCAGGAGCGATAAATTGCATGGTATCGTAGATACCAAGACCAGCATATACACTGCCACCAGGGGAGTTGATATATATTTGAATGTCTTTAGCAGAATCGGTACTGGCCAAGAACAGCAACTGTGCTTGAACAATATTTGCTACCTGATCATTGATGCCGGTTCCTAAAAAGATGATTCGGTCCATCATCAATCGAGAAAAGACATCCATTGCGACAGCGTTCATTTGTCTTTCTTCGATAATATTCGGTGTTAAGCCTACTGGATACATACTACTTAAAATAGTGTCGTAATAAGTACTGCTAATACCTTGGTCTTTTATAGCGTATTTCTTGAATTCTTTAGAGTAATCCATGTTTTCGTTCAATGTTTAAATACCCGAAGGTAAAAGATAAAAAAAAGTGCCGAAAATCAATTTCCGGCACTGTAAAGATACTTATTATTTTCCGGAAAATTAACCGTAGACCTCCTTCACAAAGTCTTCGTAAGTAATCTCCTTTTCCTTTAGATTTACTTTTTCTTTGTAAAGCGTAAGCAGTTTTTGGCTCATTAATTGTTCAGACAAACGCTTCACTTCATCTTGGTTGCCCAACACCCTTGCGGCGATATTGTCCAATTCCTCTTCTTGCGGATTCAATTGACCAAACTGTGCCATTTGAGACTTAATGAAGCCTTTGGCAAATTCTTTTAATTCGTCGAATTCGATATTGAGGTCGTTATCCTTGATGATTTTTCCTTCGATCAATTGATAACGAAGTCCTTTTTCCGATTTTTCGTACTCTTCGTTGGCTTGCTCTTCAGAAAGAGGCTCTTCACCTGTCATCTGAATCCATTTGGTCAAAAAATCAGTAGGCAATTCAAATTTTGTGTTTTCGATGAAGTATTCAGTGATGTCGTTAAGCAGTTTTTGATCTGCCTGCTGCTCAAACTGCTTTTCAGAATCTTCTTTGATACGTTCTTTAAGTTCTTTTTCTGACTTGACCTCATCTTTCCCGAAAAGTTTATCGAACAATTCTTGGTCCAAAGCGGCCAATTCACGCTCGTTTATCTCTTCGATGGTGAAAGTAACCTCGATGTCAATACCATCTGCCTTTTCTTGAGAAATACCTAAAACACTAGAAAGAAGGTAATCTTCTTTGAAAAGTCCTTTTGTCTTTAAGGTTACTGAATCACCGACTTTTTTGCCTTTTAGGGCATCAAGAGCTTTTTTGCTCTTTACTTTGTCTAGTTCAAGGGTCGATTTGTTGTCGATTTCTTCCTCTTCGTTCTTGAAGGTTCCGGTAACCTCGTAATCTTTGCCCACTTCATCTTTACTGACCAACTTGCCGTATTGTTTTAGAATACGCTCAACCTGTTCATCGACCATTTTCTTGTCGGCAACAATTTTATATTGAGTGAGGGGTTTCTTAGTCTTAAGGGGTACTTCAAAATCAGGAGCTAGACCTAGTTCGAATTCGAAGTTAAGTTCTTCTTTGTCCCAATCGAAATTATCTTGTTGTTTCGGAAGGGGGTTGCCTAGAACATCTAATTTTTCTTCCGTAAGGTATTTGTTCAAATTGTCTTGTAGCAATTTGTTCACCTCATCTACCAAAACGGCTTTACCGTATTGCTTTTTTATCAAGCCCATGGGCACATTGCCTTTTCTAAAACCAGGGATGTTCGCAGACTTGCGGTAATCTTTTAATATACCATCTACTTTATCTTGATAATCTTCTTTAGTGATGGCTACTTTTACGACGGCGTTCAAATCGTCGATCTGTTCTTTTGTGATGTTCATCTAAATCTTCTTTTTGTTTCCGGAAAATGGGATGCAAAAATACTATAATTAATGAAGCCTACCAAGTTTTTTAAGTTATTGAAATTCAATCTGTCGCTAAGATGTTCAATCCTCTTTTAAAACCGAGAAAAGTATTGATTGTAAGAGAGATAATAAGAGACTGAATAAAAGTGCCCACCAAATGCCGTCAACGGCAAAACCATCGATGAGGTTGTCGGCCAATAAAATAATAATTGCATTAATAATGAGAAGAAAAAGCCCCAAGGTTAAAATGGTGACCGGTAGAGTGAGAATAACCAGAATAGGCTTGACGATAAAATTCAAAAGGCTAAGTACGACAGCCACAATAATAGCCGTAATATAACTGTCGACTGATACGTTCGGAAGCACTTTCGATAAAATAACGACGGCTAGGGCGCTCAGAAGAATTCTTAGTATGAGTTTCATAATTAATGATTTAAAATTATAATCTGCGAGTTTGTGATACTTCTAAAAGTAAGATATATTTTAAAGTCTCTAATTAGTCGACAAGAAATACTATCGATTTTTCGAAAAACTCTTTGGGATTTTCGGCATGCAGCCAATGCCCAGAATTACTGATAGTTTCCGTCTGTGCTGCAGGAAAATGTTTTTTAATATCGGGCATATCGCTTTCCATAATATATTCAGAACGGTCGCCCCGTAAAAATAGGGTGGGGCCGACATAAGTCTCCGTAGAACCTATATTTTCGCCCACTTCTTCCATTTTTTGGCTCAGCACTTCTAGGTTGAACCGAAACCCAAGCTTTCCTTTTTCAACCCAATAAAGGCTTTTAAGCAAAAATTGACGGGTACCGAAATCTGAAATATACTCAAAAAGTTGGTTTTCGGCTTCACCTCGCGAAGAAATGTTTTCGATTTCCAACTTGTTCAATCCGTCAATTATGGGTTGATGATGAGGTGGGTAAAATTTAGGGGCGATATCGGCAATGATGAGTTTGTCTACTGATTCAGGATATGTGCAGGCGAATTGCATTGCTGTTTTACCCCCCATAGAGTGGCCAATAATGGAGGCTTTTGAAATGTGGTGTTCTCGCATGTAATCTTTTAGGTCGCTGGAGAGTAAATCATAATTAAAATCGGAAGACCAAAAACTTTTGCCATGATTTCGTTGATCGATTAGATGAACCTCAAAGCCTTTTTCGGCATATTGACCGCCCAAAGTTTTCCAATTGTCCAACATCCCAAGAAAACCATGTAAAATTAATAGAGGTTGCCCTTCGCCAATTATTTTCGAATGGAGTGTCTCGCTCATTTTAATCGATTTAGATACATGTTTACTACATTGTCCAGGCCTAGATAGAGTGATTCGCATATGAGCGCATGCCCAATTGAAACTTCTAGAAGGTTTGGTACATTTTCTTTGAAATATTTTGTGTTATCAAGACTCAGGTCATGCCCTGCATTTATACCTAGGCCCAATGCATGTGCCGCAATAGCAGCTTCGGTAAAGGGGGCGACAGCTTCCTGATGTTTGTTTTGACCGTAGGCTACCGCATAACTTTCTGTGTAAAGTTCGATTCTATCGGTTCCGGTTTCGGCAGCGCCTTCGACCATTTTCACCGTTGGGTCGACAAAAATAGAAGTGCGAATACCTTCGTTTTTAAAGGTTGATATGATATCTTTTAAGAAATTTTTGTGTTCTACGGTGTCCCAACCAGCATTGGAGGTGATGGCATCGACCGCATCGGGAACTAAAGTAACTTGCGCCGGTTTTACTTCTAAGACCAAATCAATAAATTGAGAGACCGGGTTGCCCTCTATGTTCAATTCTGTAGTAACGATTTTTTTTAAATCTCGCGCATCTTGGTACTTGATGTGTCGCTCATCGGGTCGAGGATGAATAGTGATTCCTTGACCACCAAAAGATTCAATATCCTTTGCGGCCTTTAGTAAATCGGGCATATTGCCGCCACGTGCATTTCTTAGGGTTGCGATTTTATTGATGTTGACACTGAGTTTTGTCATTTACCGATGGTTTTTGCCGTTCGGCACAAAAATACGAATTAGGCATACCTTTTGAGACTTTAAATTAGTATTTTGCGTTTAATAGATAGAGCTATGCAGATCCAATCACACATATTGACGAATATTCCTGCTTTTGAAGTTGAAGATTCTCTTTCCCCAGTTATCGATTTTTTTAAAGAGAATACTTTTTCTCATGTGGCGGTGGTAGAAAATGATGTTTTCTTAGGTCTACTTGCTGAAGATGACATAGAGAATTTCGATGTTTCTGAGCAAGTCGATCAATACCGATACGAGTTAGATACGTTTTTCGTAAGAAAAGAGACCGGTTGGTTAGATGTATTGGAGGCATTTGCGAGAAACGAGGCGAACATAGTTCCGGTTATCGATGATCACGGTAGGGTAGAGGGGTATTACGATCTTACTGACATTGTGGGTGTTTTTATAGATACTCCGTTTTTCACCGAGCCTGGTGGCATAATTGTGGTAGCAAAGGGCATAAAAGATTACTCCTTTAGTGAAATTGCCCAAATCGTAGAAAGTAATAACACTAAATTGATCGGAGCGTTTATAACGGATTCAAGAAACGATGTTATTCAGATAACCATAAAGGTTTCTTCATCTGATTTAAATGATATTCTTCAAACCTTCCGAAGGTATAATTACAATGTTATTTTCGGAAATAGCGATGATCAATTCTTGCAAGATTTAAAAGAACGGTCAGACTATTTAGACAAGTATCTTAATGTCTAAGTTTTTTGTGGTAATTACTTTGTAAAACTTCTATTTACAGATTCGCTTTAGTTATTTTTGTTGTAGTTGGAGGATTTTCTCCTGACTATCAAAGATGAAAATAGTGTATGAAAGTTGCCATTTATAGTCAAATGTATCAAGAAGATACTTGTGAATATGTTTCGCGGCTGTTGAACGAACTTCATAAGCATGAGGCAGAGGTTGCAATCGAAGAAGAGTTTTATTCATTCTTTACCGAAAACACCATAGCTCAAGAATATGCTACTTTCAATCAGCATTCAGGTCTTGATGCTTCGTTTGATATATTGGTCAGTTTTGGTGGAGATGGAACTATTTTAAGAGCCACTACTTTCGTTAAAGATTCTGGTGTGCCAATGGTCGGTGTAAATACAGGGCGCCTTGGTTTTTTATCTACATTTAATAAAGAAGAAGTTCAGAACGTCGTTCAGCAGTTTGTAGAAGGCAATTATTCTATTGTAGAGCGAAGTCTGGTAGAGGTGAGCGCAGAATCGAGTATTCCAGAGTTGACCGAATTGAACTTTGCACTGAACGAAATTACGATAAGTAGAAAAGATACCACCTCGATGATTACCGTTGAGACTTATCTTAATAAAGAGTACCTGACTTCTTATTGGGCAGACGGCCTCATCATATCGACACCTACCGGGTCAACGGGTTATTCTTTAAGTTGTGGTGGCCCTGTTATAGAGCCGACCGCAAAATCGTTAGTGTTGACCCCTATTGCTCCACATAATCTAAATGCTAGACCTTTGGTGATTTCCGATGATACTGAAATTCGACTTAGGGTTTCCGGTAGAGAAGAAAATCATCTTATTTCACTTGATTCTAGAATAGCCTCCGTAGAAAATGGCAAAGAAATTTTGGTGAGAAAGGCAGGCTTTACCGTAAAAATGATTGAGTTCGCTTCAGAGAGTTTTCTAAAAACCTTACGTAACAAATTGCTTTGGGGCGAAGATCGCCGTAATTGATAAATAGACAGGCAATAAAATACTGCAAATGCTGTTTATCTTGTGAGAGCATTAATGAACTTGGTAGAACTTTTTATATGTAAAAGTTCAAAGGGTTCAATATAACAGTTGTCTGCAATTGTTATATTCGCAAACTAATTTTATTTATGAAGCGATTCATTATCGTCTTACTGTTCTGTTCAATAGGGCAGTTAAGCGCACAGACTTATGAAGTAGGGTTGTTTGCGGGTGGAGCCAATAATATTGGAGATGTAGGGCGCACTACATATGTTCTGCCTTCCGATATTGCTTTTGGGGGGTTATTTAAATGGAACAAGGCCAAGCGCTATGCTTGGCGTGCAAGTGTTATCTACGGTAAATTCACTGCCGATGATACGAAATCTAGCGATCCCTCAAGGCAACAGCGCGGTTATGTGGCCAATAATTCCATACTTGAAGCTTCTGCAGGTCTTGAATTTAATTTTGTAGAATATAACCTTCATAGACTCGGCCCGGCTTTTACCCCTTATTTATATACTGGCCTAACTTACTTCAGGTACGACTATGATTATTTTGATGGAGGCGAAATGTTGAGTGTTTCACAAAAAGATGGTTCCTTTGCCATACCTATGATTTTAGGGGCAAAATATAGATTGAACCAGTTTTTGATTTTAGGCGCTGAGATAGGTGCGCGCTATACATTCACCGATAATCTAGATGGTAGCAACCCGACTAAACTTAATGTTAGCCAACAACTTGGCGACCTACATTTCGGTAATATTTTTAGCGATGATTGGTACGTTTTTTCAGGATTAACCTTAACTTACACCTTTGGTAGAAAGCCTTGTATGGATTGTTTTGAATAAGTTCAAAGAGTAAAGGCGTTCTTTTCTTCAGTTTTGTTTTTATAGAATTATTATGGATGTTCTCGACGAGATAGATAAGCAGAATTTACCTATTCATCTTGCCATTATTATGGATGGTAACGGCCGTTGGGCCAAGCAAAAGGGGAAGCGTAGGGTGTTTGGCCATGAAAATGGGGTGCGTACGGTTAGAGAAACGGTCGAAAGCTGTGCAAAAATAGGAATCAAATATCTTACCTTATATACCTTTTCTACCGAAAACTGGAAAAGGCCTAAAATCGAAGTCGACACTTTAATGAGGTTATTGGTTTCTTCATTGAAAAAGGAGTTAAAGACTTTTATGAATAATGACATTCGCTTAAATACCATAGGCGATATCGCTTCATTACCGAAAAGAGCCTTTAAAGAGTTGAACGAAGTTATGGAAAAGACAAGGGCAAATACAGGAATGACCCTTACCTTGGCCCTTAGCTACGGAGCTCGCGAAGAGTTAAAAAATGCTGTAAAAGAGATAAGCTCCAAAGTTAAAAATAATATAATTTCAATTGAAAACATTGACGAAACCATTATTAATACTCATCTTTACACGCATGATTTGCCTGATGTAGACTTGCTGATCCGTACCAGCGGAGAGCATCGAATCAGCAATTTTTTGCTTTGGCAAATAGCATATGCGGAATTATATTTTGTTGACGTATATTGGCCCGATTTTAGCAGAGAGCATTTGGCAGAAGCCATTAAAAGTTATCAGAACAGAGAACGAAGATTTGGAAAGACCAGCGAACAACTCATTGAATAAAGATATGAAAAGGTTCATATCTCGTGAACCTTTAATCACACTCCTTTTACTTTTTATAACAACATTTAATTTCGCTCAAGAGTTATCTTTTGACGATGGTAAAAAGTATATTTTAGGGGGGCTTGAGGTTACCGGCCTGCAAAGTTATAACGAACAGACTGTAAAGACTTATACAGGGCTAAGGGTGGGGCAACCGATTACGGTACCTGGTGACGAACTTAGCGAGATTATCAAAAAGCTATGGGGTCTTGAACTCTTTAGAGATATTCGTTTCGACTTGGTCGATATACAAGATGACAAGGTTTTTCTAGAACTTCACATAACCGAAAGGCCAACCCTTTCAGATGTTAAGGTCAATGGTATCAAACCAAGAAAGGTAGATGATATAATTAAGGATACTGACCTTAAAAAAGGTAAGAAAATTACCGAAAGCCTTATTGCGAACACCAAAAACTATCTTGAGAATAAATATAAGAAGCAGGGTTATCTTAATGCCAAGGCTTCTATTGCTGTTGCAAACGATACTTCTCAGACCAACGCCCAAAAAATGATTATCAATATCGATAAGGGAGATAAGGTCAAGATTAAAAAGATGATTTTTGAAGGTAACGAACAACTTTCCGATAGAAAGCTGCGAAATGCCATGAAAAAGACAAAAGAAAAGAGATTTTGGCGTTTTTGGAAAAAATCTAAGTTCATTGAAGAAGATTATGAAAATGATTTATCGCTTTTAATCGATAAATATGCTGAAAACGGTTATCGCGATGCCCGAATCATTTCAGATTCTATTATTAAAGTAGACGAAAACAATATTAATATAAAGTTTGATCTAGAAGAAGGTAATAAGTATTACTTCGGTGAGGTCGATTTTGTAGGGAATAGCGTTTACACAGACCGTCAATTGGCTTCTGTTCTAGGTATTAAAAAAGGTGACACGTATAATGGAGTTCTTTTGCGTAAGCGTATCGCTGATAATTCAAAACCGGATGCTGAAGATTTAACGAATCTCTATCAAAACAATGGGTATCTTTTTTCTACTATAAACCCTGTTGAAATTTCTGCACAGAACGATACTATCAATTTCGAAATACGAATAATAGAGGGTAAAGAAACATTCTTGAACCATGTTGAAGTGGTGGGCAACGACCGTACCAATGATCATGTTATTTATCGTGAACTAAGAACAAGACCTGGTAATAAGTATAATAAGAGCGATATTATTAGAACCATTCAAGAGCTTCAACAACTGGGTTATTTTGATGCTGAGCAGATTAGTCCTGACATTCAAAATGCCAACCCAAATGAGGGTACAGTTGATGTAAAATGGAACTTGGTAGAGTCTGGTGCCAGCCAGATTGAATTGCAAGGAGGCTATGGTGGCGGTGGCTTTATTGGTACTTTAGGTCTTTCTTTCAATAACTTTTCTATTAAAGATATTCTTAATGGCGAGGCCTATAAGCCAGTGCCTATGGGTGACGGGCAAACCTTTGCCATGCGCGTGCAGGCAAGTAGAACTTTTAGGGTATATAGCTTGAACTTTGCAGAACCTTGGTTCGGCGGAAAAAAACCGGTTCGTTTCAGTTTGAACCTTTCGAGAACCCAACAATTTGGAGTCGATTATAACAACTCTACCAGTAATAGAATAGAGGTGAATAAAGACCAGGGCTTTGCCATTACAGGCCTTACTGCTGGTTTAGCGAAACGTGTTCAATGGCCCGATGATTACTTTACGATATCCCATGCGTTAAGTTATCAGTTGTATGAGTTCAACGATTACAATATTGGCCTATTTAATTTTGGTAATGGTAAGGCGAATTCTATAGCTTATACTTTGGGTATAACAAGAAATGCAATTTCTGGTGGTCGAATATTCCCTAGGGGAGGATCTAACTTCGAAATTACTGCTAAGTTTACACCACCATATTCTCTCTTCGGAAATAAGGATTTTGAATCTTTACGTGACAGAAGTACTGAATTGCAGGAAGCTAGAATTGAACAAGGTGGTTTGAATCAAAGCCAAACCAATGAATTAGAAGAAATAGACCAAGAGCGTTTCAGATGGTTAGAATACTACAAAGTTAAATTTAAGGGAGATTGGTATACGACCTTGGTCGACAAATTGGTACTTCGTACAAACACCGAATTTGGTTTCTTGGGTAATTACAACAATGATGTTGGTGATACCCCTTTTGAGCGTTTCTTTGTTGGAGGTGATGGTCTAGGTAATTTTACTTTGGATGGCCGAGATATCGTTCAGCTTCGTGGTTACGAGAATCAATCTATAACACCTTTCGACCCACTGGCGCAGAATAACAATAGCGGTGGTTTGGTCTACAATAAATTTTCATTGGAACTTAGATATCCATTGACTTTAAAACCTTCAGCTTCCATTTATGGCCTTGCTTTTTTAGAAGGAGGTAATGCTTTCAACAATTTTCAGGAATTTAATCCGTTTCAAATAAAACGATCGGCTGGAGTGGGGCTACGTATTTTTATGCCAGCATTTGGTTTATTGGGTATTGATTTCGGTTATGGGTTCGATGAAGACCTCTTACCGAGCTCAATCGGCAACGGACCAAGTGGATGGCAAACACACTTCATTATCGGCCAGCAGTTTTAACAAAAGAATCGTGGCAACGCTAAAAGCTTCATTTTAAAAGTTTTAGTAATTTTGGCACGATATTTTCTATTGGATAAAACGATTAAAGAAATGAAAACTAAATCGAACGTTCTTTTAGTATTGGCGTTTGCACTATGTGCCGCTTATACCTATGCCCAAAGAGGGGTAAGAATTGCCTACGTTGATATGGAGTATATCTTAGAAAATGTAGAGGAATATCGAGAGGCCAACGAACAATTGGCCAACAAAGTGGGTAAATGGAAAGTCGAGGTCGAACAAAAACAGGCCGAGGTCGAGCAGATGAAAAAAGACCTTATGGCAGAACGCGTTCTTTTGACCGACGAGCTGATTGCCGAACGTGAAGAAGAGATTCAGATTCTTGAAAAAGAAACTGTAGAGTACCAACAAAATCGATTTGGACCGCAAGGTGACTTGGTTTTGCAAAAAAGACAATTGATTCAGCCGATACAGGATCAAGTTTTTAACGAAGTTCAAAAAATAGGTGCCAATAAAAAGTATGATTTTATTTTTGATAAATCTGCGGATGTTGTAATGTTGTACTCCGAAAATCGGCACGATATCAGCGACTTAGTATTGAGGGGTATCGCACGAACTAGAAGGGTAAGCAAACCGAAGCAAAAAGAGGCAAGAAGCAAGCTGGAAGATTTTGAAGATGCGCCGGTCGAAGAAGAAGTAAGTGAAGCGCTTAAAGAACGACAAGAAAGGGCTCAGCAGGCTGAAGAGGCCAGAACGAAAACTGCAGATGAGAAGAGAGCGGAGCAGTTGAAATTAAGGGAAGAGCGCAAGAAAGCCTATGAGGCCAGAAGAAAAAAATTGTTAGAAGAGCGTGAGGCTAAGAGAAAAGCCAAGTTAGAGGAGCGAGAGCAAAACGAGGAAAGTAATAATACAGAAGGGTAAACTTACTAAATGGTTAAGTATGTTTGTCTGAATAAAGTAAAATAACCATATATTAACATTCAAATATTTAACTAGAATCAGTATCATGAAAAACGTAAAGAAAATCGCCGCAGCTATTGTATTGTTTGTAGCATTTACCGGGTTCGTTAACGCTCAGAGCAAAGTAGCCCATATTGATGTTACCCAGTTGTTGAGCGCAATGCCGGAGATGAAGGCTGCTGAGGCTGAATTGAAGAAACTATCAGAAACGTACAACGCGGATATCGAAAGTTCTATGACGGAACTTAGAAATAAGTATACGCAGTATGAGAACGAAGCTACTTCAAAATCTAAAGAAGAAAACGAAAAAAGAGCTGCTGAATTACAAGGTGTTCAAAAGAACATTGGCGAAGCACAGCAGGCTGCACAAAGAGAGTTGCAAAAGAAACAACAAGAGCTATTCTCACCGATTTCAGATAAGGCCAAGGCAGCTATCGAGAAGGTGGCTGCGGCCCAAGGGTTCGATTATGTAATCGATGCTCAACAAGGTAGTGGTCTAATCGTAGCAAAGGGCAAAGACCTATTGATAGATGTAAAGAAAGAGTTAGGTATTTAATAAGTGCTCAACCATTATAAACAAAAAATGCCCGCTAACAAGCGGGCATTTTTTGTTTGATATAATTGATAAGCTCAAAGTAGTTTGTTCTTTATATTTCGCCACCGTAAATTTCTGATAAATTTGCCTTCTTCGGTGGTTACCAAGAAAGATGTTTTATATTTTTTTGCTTCAAAAAATCCGTACATATTATCAATTAGGGCTTGAGGTTTACCTTGTTTGAAAGCCATTTTTAAAGAAGCAATCAGGGTTATCACTAACCCATATCGCATGGTATACATGGCTTTGCCCTGCAAAAGTTTCGCTTTTTGGTTATATGCATTTCCGGTAGGTCGTAGGTGTTTTACTTTAAGGTTGTCATCTGTATAAGTATCATAATCATGATAAGCTGCCAGTAGTTCATCTACCGTGTCCCAACCCATGGCACTTTTTAAACCTCCAATATCTTTAAAACATCGTCTGGAGTAGGCTTTAAATGCCCCGCGAACATGGTTTTTGTCCATGGGGTGGTTTAGTTTCCAAAGGCCTTCACTATCCTGTTCATATACAAAACCTCCGGCGATGCCAACATTGGGCTGCCCTCTAAAGATATACGCTATTTTTTCGAAGTAGTTGTCGGGTAAAATGAGGTCGGCATCCAACTTGACCAAAAAATCAAAATTCTCGTCAAGCAATTCCAATCCCTTTTTGAAAGCATTTACCACCTTGCTTCCGGGCATATGTTCATCGGAAGAATTCGTATTCAATTTAGTGAAAATGGGACTCAAGCCCAAGAATTGATTCATGACACTATCGGTTCTGTCGGTAGAGTTGTCATTGACTAGTATTACTCTTGTAGGCTGTAAAGTCTGTCTCAAAACCGAATTTAACGTGTCGGCAAGAAACTCTTCTTCGTTATGTGCAGGTACAACAATATAGTATCTCATGGGCATTGTTGGCCAATTTAAATATTATTTCCGCTCGGCATATACAATATAGTACCGAGGTGTAAAGCTTCGCAGTAAAGGTCGAATGCCTATTTTTTTAACAGGGTTGGTCCATTTCTCGAAGTCCTTTATTTCCCATCCGGCCTTTTCTAATAGCCAATCGAACTGCCAATCTTCGAATTCATGATAATGACGGTCCCAGGGGTCGGTCTTACTTTGATAGGCAGGGGAAAACCATAATTTTAAGGGAATACTCGCTACCAATTTGTTTGACTTCAACTCTCTAAGAACATTAAAGGGAGCTAGCAAATGTTCGAATATTTCAAATGCAGTCACAACATCAGCATTTGAGTTTTGTACGGTAGAGAAATCTAGATCCAGGTCTTCACCTTTCGTATTTTCTACTCGATAGCCCTCTTGATCCATTATTTTTGAAAATGGATTGGTAACCCCCAAATCTAAAATATCTTCCTCTTTTGTTATGTGTTTTCTAAGAAATGATAGCGTATGTTGAAAGCGTTTATTCGGATAGGTGTTTTCGTACATTTTAGTTTTCAAATGTTTCAGGCGTTAAGCCCGAAACGTTTGGCCTAATCACCTTAGAAGTTAAACTTTGTAGACAATGGCGTTTACGTTCATACCAGCGCCGACGCTGGCAAATATAATAACATCTCCCTTTTGAATTTGTTGGTTTTCTACTTTTCCTTTTCGAACCATATCAAAAAGTGTAGGTATCGTGGCGACTGAGCTGTTGCCAAGTTCACCTATATTCATCGGCATAATACCTTTAGGAGGCTCTTTATCGTATAATGCATAGAATCTAGCGATGATGGCCTCATCCATTTTTTCATTCGCTTGATGAATAAATATTTTTTTGACTTCTTCTATATCGACACCGCTTTTTGTTAGACAATCTTTCATTGCCGAAGGCACATGCGTTACGGCAAATTCATAAATTTTTCTGCCGTACATTTTGATGTATTTGGTATCATCTTTTTTTTCATTGTACGATTTGCCAAAAAATAAGTAGTACGCTTCTTCATAGGTGTGCGTGGCAGTGGCATGCGACAGCAGCTCACCTTCATTATCAATATTCTGTACAATGGTCGCGCCCGCCCCGTCGGCGTAGATCATACTGTCTCGGTCACTAGGGTCGACTATTCTAGATAAAGTTTCGCCGCCGATAACAAGGCAGGTTTTCGCAATACCCGCTTTGATAAATGCTTCGGCCTGTATAACACCTTGAATCCACCCCGGGCAGCCGAACAAAATATCATAAGCCACACAAGTTGGGTTTTGAATTCTAAGGTGATGTTTTACTCTAGTTGCCAAACTAGGTAGTGTATCACTTTGGTTCTGACCATGCGCAACATCACCAAAATTATGGGCAAAAATTATATAATCGATGGTTTCTTTATCGATGTTGGCATCTGAAATTGCCTTTTCCGCAGCTAAAAAAGCTAAGTCTGAGGTGTTGAGTTTGCTATGCGCATATCGCCGCTCTTTAATACCGGTAATGGCCTTGAATTTATTGATGATTACTTCGTTGCTATGAGCGAAGGGTGAACCGTCGGAATTGAGAAAATGATGTTGTTCAAAATCTCGATTGGTAATGACTGTTGATGGAATGTAGCTTCCGGTACCGGTAATGGCTATGGACATGATCGTAGTTTAACTTATTTTTAGAAGGTAATCTAAATCAAGTCCAATATTATGCATGCATAATAATTAATACGATGCTCAACAGGTATTTAGAATAGATATATTTCATTAAAAAAGCCTTTCCTCAGAAAAGGAAAGGCTTGTATGCCCTTTAAAATAAAGGTTTCTATGCTTCTATATATGTTTCTATGGGCGCGCAAGTACACATTAAATTACGGTCTCCATAGGCATCATCTACTCTTCGAACCGACGGCCAAAATTTATTTTCTTGTAAATACGCTAGGGGATAAGCTGCTTTTTGTCTTGAGTAGGGAAGCTCCCAACTATCGCTTGTAATCATTTCTAAAGTGTGTGGCGCATTCCGCAATACATTATTTGGATTCTCCGCTGAAACCAAATCGATTTCTTCGCGAATGGAAAGCAAGGCATCACAGAATCTGTCTAATTCGGCCAGACTCTCGCTTTCCGTAGGTTCTATCATGATAGTACCCGCTACCGGAAAGGAAACCGTTGGGGCATGAAAACCATAATCGATAAGACGTTTTGCGATATCTGTAACTTCTACACCATTCTTTTTAAAAGGTCTGCAATCGATAATCATTTCATGCGCTGCTCGACCTTGTTCACCGGTATAAAGTACATCGAATCTTCCACTTAGTCGATTTTTGATATAGTTGGCGTTCAGTATGGCCACTTCGGTAGAGTGTCTTAAACCTTTCTCCCCAAGCATTTTAATATAACCATAAGAAATCAGACAGACTAGAGAACTGCCCCAAGGTGCCCCGGAAATGGCAGTTATGGCTTTACTGCCACCAGTTTTGATTACAGGGTTGCCCGGTAAAAAAGGAACCAATTGTTCGGCTACACAAATGGGACCAACACCTGGTCCGCCACCACCGTGAGGTATGGCGAAGGTCTTGTGAAGATTTAGGTGACATACATCGGCTCCTATGGTCGCCGGATTGGTCAAACCTACTTGAGCATTCATGTTGGCACCATCCATATAAACTTGTCCGCCATGGTCGTGAATCAGTTGAGTGATATGTTTTATCGATGATTCGAACACTCCGTGCGTAGAAGGGTAGGTCACCATAAGCGCCGCAAGATTTTCGCTGTACTTAACTACTTTTTCTTCTAGATCGTCGACATCGATATTGCCCTTCTGATCGGTTTTCGTAACAACCACTTTCATGCCTGCCATTACTGCGGATGCCGGATTGGTGCCATGGGCGGAGGCTGGTATCAAACAAATGTTTCTATGACCTTCACCGATAGACTCATGATAGGCACGAATGGCCATTAGACCTGCATATTCGCCTTGAGCGCCAGAATTCGGTTGAAGTGAAGTAGCCGCAAAACCAGTAATTGTTGAAAGATCTTTTTCCAGTTCTTTCAAAATGATTTGATACCCTTCCGCTTGCTCAACAGGTACAAAAGGATGAATATTTCCCCAACGTGGCATGCTTAAAGGCAGCATTTCTGAAGCTGCATTCAATTTCATGGTGCAACTACCCAAAGAAATCATAGAATGGTTCAAAGAGAGGTCTTTGCGCTCTAACCTTTTGATGTAGCGCATCAATTCTGTTTCTGAATGGTACGAATTGAATACTTTATTTTCTAGATAACTTGAAGACCGCTGAAGATTATGAGGTAGAATCGATGCTTCTAGAAGGCTTGATAATTCAATTTCTTCTTGATTTAGGGCTTCAGCGAAAACAGTAATAATCTGACGTATATCTTTTAAAGAAGTGGCCTCATTTACCGCGATTGATATGGTTTTTTCATCAATGTACAAGAAGTTCACTGCATGTTTTTCGGCAATAGGTCTTATAATCGAAGAATCTGCTTTAATGCAGATAGTATCAAAGTATGCGCTATTGGTCTGTACCAGACCTAATTCTTCTAAAGCGCTTGATAATGTCGCCGCTGTATTATGAACTTTTTTAGCAATATACTCTAATCCCTTTGGGCCATGGTACACGGCATACATACCTGCCATTACGGCCAAAAGAACCTGAGCTGTGCAAATGTTAGAGGTAGCCCTATCTCTTTTTATATGTTGTTCGCGGGTCTGTAACGCCATTCTAAGGGCGGGTTTACCATCTAAATCTTTGGTAACCCCAATAATACGACCGGGTATATTTCTTTTATAGGCCTCTTTCGTAGCAAAGTAGGCTGCGTGCGGCCCACCATACCCCAACGGAATTCCGAAGCGTTGTGTCGTACCTACAACTACATCTACACCTAATTCACCTGGAGGAGTTAAAAGAACCAAACTCAGTATATCGGCAGCAACGGCAACCTTAATATCCGAGGCTTTAGCTTTAGAAACAAATTCGCCATAGTCATAAACTTCCCCATATTTTCCAGGATATTGTAAAATGGCCCCATAAAACTCATCGCTAAAGTCAAAATCAGCATGATTGCCGATAACCAATTCAATACCGATGGGCGTTGCTCTCGTCTTTAATAGGGATAGCGTTTGTGGTAAAATATCTTCAGATACGAAAAACTTAGTAACCTTATTTTTCTTTTGATCTCGACTTCGAACTTCGAAGAGCATAGTCATCGCCTCTGCCGCGGCCGTACTTTCATCTAATAAGGAAGCATTGGCAAGCTCCATACCCGTTAGGTCACTGATAACGGTCTGAAAATTTAATAGGGCCTCAAGTCTACCTTGGGCAATTTCTGCTTGATAAGGAGTGTATGCGGTATACCAGCCAGGGTTTTCTAAAATATTTCTTTTTATTACTGAAGGCGTCAGAGTATCATGATAGCCCAGACCGATATACGTTCTAAAGAGTTGATTTTTTTCAGATAATTCTTGAATGTGTGCCAAGAACTTATGCTCACTCATCGGCTCATCTAATTGCAAAGGCTTCTTTAAACGAATGTCGTTTGGCAAAGTCTCATAAATCAACTGCTCTAAGCTTTCGGTGCCCACGGTTTCGAGCATTTGTTCAAGATTTTCACCTTTAATACCGATATGGCGTAATGCAAATACATCTGTCTTCATAAAGATTCAAATAAAAAGATGTGCAAAATTAGGCATAAATTGAGATAAATTGTGCCATTTGTCGATTAACGGCAAGAAAGTTTTTAACCATAAATAAACCTTATAAACACTTTAGTTACATTTGTTTAATGAAGTGGTTACAGCGTGTTTTCGACTTTTATATCGATGCTAGCATTCATGTGGCATTTTCGGTATTTGCATTGGTCAATGTAACCGGCATCCTTCTTAAAATAACGATAGACCAACATCTTGCTTGGTTCTTGTTTTTTGGCACTATCGTTTGCTATAACTTTATGAAATATGGTGTCGAGGCCAAAAAGTATATTCTAGTAGCCAATAGATACCATAAAAATATTCAAGGTGCGAGTTTCATTGCTTTCGGTTTTGCAATGTATCATGCTTATTTTCTTCCTCGAAAAATTTGGTTTGCCCTAGTTTTTCTTTCTATTTTGACTTTTATCTATACTTTACCGGTATTGCCCCATTCACGAAAACTCAGAAGTTGGGGCGGTATCAAGATGTTCGTTGTGGCCTTGGTGTGGTCAGGTACTACTGTAGTGCTTCCGGCACTTGATGCGGGTGAGGTGGCCTGGTGGGATACAGGAGTCGAAGCTTTCAGGCGGTTTTTGTTCGTGTTTATTTTAATTATACCGTTTGAAATTCGAGATTTGGTATATGACGATATTGAACTACAAACATTACCGCAAAGATATGGTGTGGGTCAGACTAAAATTATCGGGGCACTCATCAACATGCCACTTTATTTCTTGGTACTCTTAAAAGACTCGGTAACAACGGGTGAATTAGTGGTTGCCGGTATACTCTTCTTAGCTCTCGGTTTCTTGATGTTTTTTACAAGGCGTAAACAAAAGCGTTATTTTTCTTCATTTTGGGTAGAATCAATACCGATTGTGCTGTGGGGGTTTCATTTATCGGCTCAAGGTATTATGGCTCTCTAGTTTTAAGTTTGTCTTTCATTAGTTCTTTATCTTTATTCGATAAGCTTTGTAGATTGGCTTGATTACATAGTGAAGTGAAATGTGTGTTCTTTTTACTGAATTTAGAACAAGTGCGGCATACGAGCAAATGAAATTTGAGCTTCATCTTTTCGAAGAAGGTAGCCTCTCGATATTGTGTTTTATTACAAATGATAGCGGCTTTTTCGCAAGATATCATCATAGTTCTATTCTTTATTCCGTTTAGTATGTTCGTTGTCGTAGGCCTGATTATATTGCTCATCTCGTCACTAGAACAGAATACTTATAATTACCTGAGTCAATTATCGTTATCACCTAAAACCAATTCTGGTTCAAGCATCCCATAAGAGATGTTCTCGCCCTGTGAATCATTACCCACAAATTAGACGGATTGATATCAAGTTCATTACAAATATCTTCGGTACTAATACCTTGTACCGTTTTCATGGTAAAAACTTGAGCTTGCTTTTTAGGTAATTTGCCAATACAAGACTGGATCGCCATACCTAATTCTTCGTTCTCTAGTTCACTGTGTTCAAAGTTACTGAAGGGATCTGATACTTGTTCTTCTAACCAATCACCTTCCGCATCGGTCTGTGCACTGTAGTTGACCCGCACTTCTGCCTTTCCTTTTTTTGAGTTGATTTTGCGGTAATGGTCGATAACCTTACGTTTGAGTATGGCGATCAACCATGTGCGTTCAGCAGCATCACCTTTATAATTTTTCGCAGATTTTAAACCTGCCAAAAAGGTTTCTTGAACCAAATCTTTGGCCATTTCGGCATCACTAATTCGTGCTATCGCATAATTGAACAGATAGTCGGCATATGCATCTACCCAAGTATGGGGTTGTAAACGGTTTTCTGCCATTGTTGTTTGATCCTGATCAAAATTACGAGAATTTGATTTAACAACGTGCATATTTTGTTCTTCACTGCCTTGATACTTGATTGCTGCCATACCTCTTAGTTAAGATTAAACCTTTGCTTTTAATAAAATGACATCTATTTTTTATAAATGTACAATGAGCCTCTTTCAAAATAAGTAAATACATATCACAGAAATTTCACGAAAAGGTAAAGAATAGGAACATGGTTACCCTTAAAGCTATAAGACTGCAATAATGCCGATGCAGTTCGATGCATTTCACTGAATTCAGTGATAAGAACACAATTCACCTATTGTAACTTCGTTCTTCATAACAATAAAGGCATATAATATGTTCAATAAATTTTTATTTGTTTTTCTTTTTTTCTTTCTCTGTGTATTTGGGTCAAGCGCACAAGTAACCCAATATTTCGATGCTAACTGGCAATTGACGGTTAAAGATAGTGCGGCCTACTACCGGCTTCCCATTGAGAAAAAGGGAGAGCTTTTTCATTTGCGAGACTATTTTATATCTGGCAAATTACAGATGAACGGCTTCTCGAAAAGCGAGACCAAAGAAATTTGGGAAGGGCAGGTAACGTGGTATAATGAAGATGGCAGTATTCTTCAGCAAGGTAACTATACCCATGGCAGTTTGAATGGCGAGTTTATTTCTGTTCTTGATGATAAGAAATTGAATGCCAAATTCAAGAACAATCGTTATGTGAGCGGTGAAAAAAATATAAGTTGCGGCGGTGGCATGTATTTATACACTAAGAAAAAAGGAGACACCATTGTAGAAGTAATGCATCGTGATGATATCGAGGGCCTTCGCTATGAGACTTACAGGTCGACCGATTTTAAAAAGGATACTTATTTTACAAAATACTATGGGCAGAACGGTAAGTATATTGGTAAACGACAAATTACTAGAGAGGGTGTTGTAAAAGGCACCGAAGTCGATTATTACAGAAACCCGATGCAAGTTCGTGAAATTAGATACTATACAAATAAAGGGTATGTATTTAATAAAGACTTTTATTATCGCAACGGTCAAATACGTGAAAAATTTAACGAACCAGATCTTGAAAAAACATTTTTTTCGACCAATGGCAAAAAGTTGGGTACTGTTGAATTTAAGGTTGAAGGTGGCTATCTGAAACCCATAGACGGAACACAATATTTTTTCTTCGGGAGTTATAATGAACCTGATAACGAATTGATAAAAGGGCTTACTGCATATAAAAATGGTCAAGTCGTATCTGAAGAATTACGTTATAAAGATCAATCGGTAAAGACCAAGACAGAATATGAGTCTGGTCTTAAAAAAGCACAGATCAACTTCAATAAAAATGGTGAAGAAATTGCCCGTGTAACCTATGAAGGCTACTTGCCAGTGGCCGGCACCGAAATAATTGACGATCGTCAGGCTACCTATAAAGATGGAAAAGTGATTTCAACAGTGGTTTACTATCATGATACCAGAATTCGGTTTAGTGAAAACGATAGGGGTGTTGAAACTTTTTATGACAAAGAAGGAAACATTTTGGGCAAGTTGACATACACTTCAGATGATAACTATCCGAAACCATTTGAGGGAGAAAGGTTCACTGTTAATTATGATCATGATATCACTTCAATAGAAACATATCAAAAGGGCCTAATGCATAAACGTATTACTTTCAGAAAAAGAATGATAGCTAAAGGGGGGCATTCCACGTTTAAACGTATTGAAATATTTGGCGAAGATGGTTTTAAAAAGGAAAAAGAAATTTTGTTTTATAGTAACGGAAATAAGCAAAGTGAAATAGATTATTTGGGCTACGATAAATCATATGGTAAATTTTTCGATAAAGATGGTAGTAGTCTGGGGGAGTACGATTATGTAAAAAAGGAAGGCGCTATGTATGAATTCTTTTCTGAATCTGATGCTTTGCGATTGATGAAGATTAGGAAAAACGGACATGAAATAAAATCAAAGGAGTATACCTATGGTCCTAATAGAAGGGGAGGAGAAGTCAATGCAGTTCTAATAGAAGATTTTGATATTGACTGCTGCGCAACTTTCTACGATATTTATGGGAAACAACTGGCGAAGCTAACCTTTAAAAATCAAAAACCATGGGAGGGTGCCTTGTATGACCGTTCACAACGTAGTTTATACGAGATAAAGAACGGGCAACGAAATGGCTCGTACTCAAAATTGGGCTACGACGCAAAAAATATACTTGAAGAGGGTCAATACGTAAACGATAGTGCAGAAGGGCTTTTCAACTATTATGATTATCAGGGAGGCTTAACGCGAACTGCAAATTACAAAAATGACAAATTAAATGGTCTAAGCACTTATTTTGATGGGGATGGAAATATAATTTCTACCCTTAGCTATGAAAATGGCAGACCTATTGAGGGTACATTGATTAGAGAGTCGATTTCAGGCAGACCGGCTGAAAGGGAGACCTATAAAAACGGACATTTGACTAAGCGAGTCAAATCTGATAAACTGGGTAAAATCATAACTTCGTTCGAAAATGGCTATGAAAAAGAAACTGTTTTCTATCACGGTGAAACCAATAAAAAAAGATTATTGTATTCGGTGAGCGATACTGGTTTGGTAGATGGTGAGGTCGTTCGATTTAATGAAGAAGGTAAAGAGACGAGTAGGGCGATATTCAAAGATGGTGTTTTCGAAAAAGGTACAGTGTACGTTAAAGGGTATTCATATCAAAACGATGAATCATACTTCATTATTAGCAAAGAAGCACAAAAAATAAGGGTCGAGATTAAGAATGAATTAGGTGAGACCATTTTTAAGGGCGAAGAAATGATAAGGGATGGTAGTATGATCACTACTTATTTGTCAAAGATGATTATACCCACTGACCGAATTAGTTCTGCCGATTTATTTTAGCCACTTATTTTTTTAATATTAAAGAGATGATAGATTACTAGAGGTGCATCTCTTTTTTATTTAAATTTTAGACAGGTTGTCTAGCGAAAGTCTAAGTTTGTTGAATGTTAGTTGTAATCAATACTTAGCTCTAGTAAATTTGTAAAACTACCGTAGAGTTGAATGCTATTGGTAAAATCTCTGCTCATATGAGAAAGATTATTTTAGTATTGTTGTTTGCGTCAATTTTGTTCGGGTGTGACGAAACCGATTCGAAGTCTATAACAGAACTCACATTCGAAGATGTCGAAACAGGCATATTGCTAGATGTGAGAACACCTCAAGAATACAACAAAGGTCATATCGAGCAATCGATTAATATCGACTGGTTGGGCAACGAATTTCTAGAAACGGCCAAAGATTTAAACAAGAACAAGCCTGTTTATGTGTATTGCAAAAAAGGGGGGCGCAGTGCAAAGGCGGCAAAATTTCTTGATTCTCTCGGGTTCGAAAGAGTAATCGACCTCAAAGGTGGGTACGACGCTTACGTTTCTAAGAAAAAAGGATTAAAGTAGTTTCTCTGCAATTTCTTGCCAATTATCTGCGCGTTCGAAGCCAGAAATATTTACATTGTGCGGTGAGGTGAACATAAGAGACCTACCTTCGAAACTTTCAAGATTATAACTGCGGTCATCAATTAGAACATCACCTTTTAAAATATGCTTGTGCCCACACAAAATTCTTTGCTGCCAAGGTATAAAGGGAAAATGCTCATCGAGCCATTCTGATTTCTCTTCTAGAGAATTAGGAAACTGCATCGCCGCAGAGGCAATATAAACTTCGTGGCTTAAGCTCAACTCTCTTAAAACTGCCTTGCTATCGGCAATAGGTTTTAAACCTCTAAAAAAACCTTTGTTTCGAGCGTGGTTCTTTACACTCAATTGTCTGTCTTTCGGTACGGTATGCCAAACTTCGTGACCCATACAGGTTTCGAGCGTTAGACATTCTTTAAATTCTTTATTGTAAATTTCTATATGGGCTCCGTAGGTGTCTGCCATTACCTCATCCATATCAACAAATATAACCATGTATATGCTTTTTCACGAAGTTCGTGAATATGGCCTTAAAGGAAAAGCAAATCAGCCAATCTTACCTTTATCTTAACCTTTAGCTTTGAAGATCAACTATAGGTAAGCGATATGCGTTCATCTAAATTTTACCATTATCTCTCAATTCGGCAAGTATAGACTTCAACTGCCCTTCTTCAATAGGCTTTACTATATAATCTGAAATGGCACTTATGTTTTTAGCCCTTCGAATATCGGATGGATCTACAGATGAAGATACCATATAAATGATGATTTTCTTACCAACTTTCGGCTTGATCTTGACGTATTCTTCCATGAATTGAAACCCATCCATGATGGGCATATCAATATCTAAAAAGATAACGTCTGGCAGTTCTTCTTCATTGTTGAGGTTGCTCAACATAAAATCCAAGGCTTCGGCACCGTCATTAAAAACTATGATTTTATCAATGTCTTTAAAAGACTCTAGAGTGAGTGTCATGGTAAATTGATAGATGTCATCATCATCAACTATACAGACGTTAAGATTTTCGTTCATTTGAGTTAGCTAAAATTTATAAAAAATGTTGTTCCAACATCTACTTCGCTTTCGGCATATATAGAACCCCCCATGGCCTCTATTTGCGCTTTGGTCAAAAATAGACCGATGCCCTTGGCCTCTGGGTGCCGATGAAATACCTTGTTCAAGCCGAACAGTTTATGGCCGTGCTTTTTTAAATCGATACCGAGACCATTATCTTTAAATTCAAGTTTGATTCTATTGTCATCTTCTACACTCGAGCGAACTTCAATCATTGGGGCCCGTTCTGGAGAACTATATTTAATGGCATTACCGACTAAATTAAGAAATATACTTTCAAGGTAAATTCTATTATAAGTTATTTTTTTCGCCGATGAAAAATCTGATTTGATTACGGCCCCTGAGTTCATGATCTGAGCAGATAACATTTCTTCCGTTTTCACTAATATATCTTCAAATGAAAGACTTTCTAAATCTTCAAAACTTAGCTTTTCGGTATTCAAAGATTCTATTAATGTATTTAGGGTCAGGGTCAAATGACCGATAACCTTGTCGAACTTTTCAAAGAGAATCTCTTTGTTATTCTCCATTGCTTCGTCTTTGTATAGATGAAGCAATGTGTTTAAGTTGCTTACCGGTGCCCTTAAATTGTGTGACGTTATCTGGTTGAACTCGGCCAGCTTTCTATTTTTGGCGGTTAATATTTTCGCAGCTTTATCAAGACGTATGTTCGATTCTAAGAGTCGTTTTTCAGAGGCTATTTGTTCGGTGATATCCCGTGTTACACCTACAAATTCAACTTCGTCATCATTTTCACCATTTAAGATCTCGCCAATAACTTTTAGCGTTCTAACCTCGCCATTGGTGCGAATGATACGATGGGTGAAATCATTAAAAGTATTGGTTTCTATAGTCTTGGCGCCAAAAATCTTTACAGGCTCTATGTCGTCTGGGTGAAATCGTGTTGTAAAAAGTTCCATACTCATTTTTGTGCCTAGCTCAAAATCGTTGATACGGTACATGTTATCAGACCATTCAAATTCGTCCGTATTAGGCTTCCAGCGCCAATGGCCGCTCATGGCCATTTGTTCTGCCATATTGAGAAACTTGTTCTTATCTAAAATTTCTAATTCGTTCTTGATTCTATCCGTAATATCTTGTGTGGTACCGAAAATCTCAAGTTCTTGGTTGTCTTTGTTCTTAATTATATCACCAGTAACCTCTAGAGTTCGAATTTCATTTTCACGTATAATACGGTAGGTGAATTTGCGAAAAACCTTTGTATCAAGAAATTCAAGGGTTATGTTCTTAATTTTTTCTTGGTCATCGGGGTGAACACGGGTAGAAAGCAATTTAAGGCTCATTTCTATACCCGTTTCAAAACCAAAAATTCGATATAAATTGTCTGACCAACGAAATTCATCCTTATGGGGGTTCCATGTCCAGTATCCCAACATCGCCATTTCTTCCGCAATATTCAGTAATCTGTTTTTCTCGATTAATTCATCTTGTGATTTATTGATCTCAGTAACGTCTTGGCAGGTGCCGAGCAAACCGATTACCTCACCTTCTTCATTGCAATTGACCTGACCCGTTACTTGAATTATTTTGATGTTGCCACTCGGTACCACAAGGCGATGTTCAAATACCGGTAACTTCTTTGCTAAAAGAGCCTTTTTGATTTGGTCTATTACAAAGTCTCTATCATCAGGGTGCGTATACTCGAGATAAGTCTCATGGGTTAATTTATCACCCTTTTCACGTTCACAAATCTGATAGAGGGTATCTGACCATGTATTTGCATCAGATACGGAATCCCACTCCCAGTAACCTACTTTAGTCATTTGGGTAGTGAAATTCAAGAGCTGGATGTTTTTTAATACTTCTTTTTCATATTGATTTCGCTCAGTTATATCTTGGGTCGTGCCTACCATTTCTACCACTTCGCCGGTAGAAGATGTGATAATTTGCCCCATTATTTCAATAGTATGAACGCTGCCGTCTTCATGTAGAGATCGATGGTTGAATTTGCGAAACACCTTCGTTCGCTTAAACTCTTCGGCGTAGCCTGTGACCATTTCTCGGTCTTCTGGGTGTACTTTACTGAGAAAACGTTCAAAGTTCATCGGTATGCCAATTTCAAAATCATAGATGCGATAAACGTTATCAGACCATTTGAAATCATCGATAACCACATCCCACGACCAGTAGCCGATCATGGCCATTTGTTCGACAAAATTCCATTGATGCTTGTTGCGTATTAGGGCTTGCTCATTTTTTTTAAGTTCTGTGATATCGATTAATGTACCATACAGCCTATAGCTATCATCATCGTTGAACTCGGGTTGATTGAATGCCCAAATATGTCTCAGGTTGCCTTTAGCGCTTATTACAGAATATTCGAACTCGAAGGTTTCTCCTGTTTCAATGGCATTTGCATTTAATCGAGAAAGTTGTGTGCGGGTTTGATCATCTTTACAAAAACCAAGAACTGAATCAAATGAGGGTTTGTAATCATCTGAAACTTCTAAAATCTCTTTTAATACGGCATTCCAATAAGTCTCTCCTGTATTGCTGTTAAACTCGTAGATGCCAATCTTTGCAATTTTATTGGTCTTTTCGATTAGATTTCGTGGAACTTTATGCGCTTTTTTGCCCCTTTTATCTTTTCCAAAAGGTTTGAATCTGTTGAACATAAAAGAAATTTATAAAGCCAAGGGCGTGAAGAACCAATTAATTGTGAGTATTGAACTACAAATATATGTTAATTATTTGATTTTTAAGGTGGTGTAGAATGATTAAAATTAACTCATTTCATGCCAAATGAGATTTTATAGGAGTCAATTATTACTATCATGGCTATAAATAAAAAAGAGGATGCCCCACGCAACCTCTTCTTATTAAAGACGTAAATAACTTTTTTAGTCAGTTGATTATTTTATTCAAATTACAGATTTTCACCGTTTTCCGAACTTGAAATCAACGCTTTTAATTTGTGCTCTTTAATCGGTTTTACAATATAGTCAGATATCCCCTCTATTTTTCGGCATCGGGCAATATCCTTAGGGTCTACGGAAGACGAAACCATATAGATAGAAATTTCCTTGTCTACATTAGGCTTTATTTTTACATATTCTTCCATAAATTGAAAGCCATCCATAATGGGCATATTTATATCAAGAAAAACCACATCTGGCAGTTCTTCTTTGTTCTTCAGGTTGTCTGTTATAAAATCTAAAGCCTGGGCACCATCTAAAAAAGTCGTGATCTTATCAATTTTTTTTAGGTTGTTTAGAGCAGCCGTCATGGTAAATTGGTAGATATCATCGTCATCTATAATGCAGATATTCACATTTTCTTTCATATAGCAATTTTAATCTAAAACAATATTAAATGTAGTGCCCCTATTTACTTCACTTTCGACAGAAATAGAGCCGCCCATGGCTTCAATTTGAGCCTTGGTCAAAAACAGCCCGACCCCTTTCGCCTGTGGGTGCCGGTGAAACACTTTGTTCAAGCCGAACATTTTTTTACCGTATCGCTTTAAGTCAATACCAAGACCATTGTCACGCACCCTAAGGTTGGTCTTGCCCTCTTCTTGCCATGTTTTTATATTTATAACGGGCGACCTGTCTTTAGCTCTATATTTGATGGCGTTACTTATTAAATTTAGAAAAATACTTTCTAAATAGACATTATTATAAACGATTTCTGGGGCTTGGCCGAAATCAGATATGATGGTCGAACCAGTATTTAAAATTTCTGCAGCTAAAATTTCCTTCGTTTTCTCAAGTATATCTTCAAATGGAATGCTTTTTTTATTTTTTGCCGTTTCGCTCTTAATTCTTAAAGTTTCGACTAGCGTATCTAAAGTAGAGGATAAATGCTCAATTACTTTTTCAAATTTCTGAAACAGAAGAGCTTTTTTATCATTATCATTTTCTTTATGATATAAATCTAGAAGTGCGTCAAGGTTGCTTACGGGGGCCCGAAGGTTATGGGAGGTAATGTGATTGAAGTCTGAAAGTTGTTTGTTCTGAATTTTTAGCTTTCTTGAATTTTCACGAAGCTTTTTGTTCGTTTCCAATATACGGTCTTCTGCATTTTTTCTTTGGGTTATATCTTTTATTGCGATCGATATTAGTATGCCCTCAGAAGTTTCAACAGGTCCGAAACTTAATATTATCGGTACTTTTTCACCATTCTTCGTGAAAACATAAAGCTCTTGGTTTTGAATTTTAGTTACTTTAGAAGTGTTTTTTAGAAACTCTTTGGCGTACATATCATAAAGCCCCCAGAAATTTTTGGGATAAATTGTGGTGATATGTTTGCCAATTAGCTCATCTGAGCCATAACCTAGCAAGATTTCGGTCTGCTTGTTAATGATTTGTATATTGCCGGTGCGATCAGTAATAACCATGGCGTCTGGTGCCGATTCTAAGAGTCCACGAAACTTCGTCTCGGCCATGCGCCTGTCGGTTACATCTTGCGCCGAGCCAACAATCTCTACCATATCATTTTTATCGGTAATTAGGTCGCCGACAACTTCTAAAATTTTTATCGTACCATCTTTTCTGATAATTCGATGGCTGAATTTTTTGAATTTTTTGGTTTGAAGTATGTTATATATCGTTTTCGTTATCGATTCTCGATCCTCTGGGTGAACACACTGCATAAAACCATCATAAGTCAACTCTTTGCCTAATTCTAGGTCTAATATGCGATAAAAGTTATCTGAAAGCTCAAAGTTTTCACGAAGTTGACTCCATTTCCAGTGGCCGATGCCGCTTAGTTCTTCGGCCAAATTAAGCAACTGGTTCTGCTGTAAGATATCTTGCTGTTGTCGAATGTTTTCGGTAATGTCTTTTGTTGAGCCCATCAAGGCCGTTACTGTTCCCGAATCATCTAACAGTACTTCGCCCAAAATCTCAAGCGTTCGTACGGTACCATCTCGCCTCAATATTCTATGTTCGAATTTATCGAACTGTTTTTTCTTGAGAAAATCATATAGCTTTGACTTTACGATTGCACTATCTTTTGGGTGTACGCGTGTTTGATAAAGGGGGAAGGTTAATGAGGTCTCAGGTTCAAAATCTAATATGCGCAGCAGGTTATCTGAATACTCCATAGTATCCAAAGTGATATCCCATTTCCAATACCCGATGCCCGAAAGTTCTTCGGCAAATGTCATCATTTGATTTTTTTGGATGAGCTCTTGCTCTTTGGCCACTTGATCTGAAATATCTTGACAGGTGCCAAGCATTTCTACTGTTTGACCTTCTTTATCGGTCAATACCGATCCTATGGATTTAATTGTTTTGATACTGCCATCTTTAAGTTGAGCACGATATACAATTTCGTTAAAAGCTTTATTCTCAATTGCCTGTTCAATTTTCAATCTAATTCGGGGCCTATCCTCTTTATGAACATAACTTAGATATTTTTTAAAAGATAAAGCCTCATTCTTATCATGACCATACATTTCATAGAGATGGTCTGACCAAATGAGTTCATTGGTCTTGAGTTTCCATTTCCAGTTACCGATTTTTGCCATTTTTTCAGCAGTGTTTAATTGCTGATTCTTGTCGATTAGTTCTTTCTCTTTGGCCGCTTTTACGGTAATGTCATTAATCGACCCCTTTAACTCAAGAGTATGGCCTTCATTATCTTTAAGCACTTTTCCTAAAATTTCTACGGTCTTTACCGTGCCTTCAATTGGTACGGTGCGATGAACGATTTTGGTAAAAGTTCCTGACTTAACAATGTCGTCTAATTGTGACTTTACAGCTTCGACGTCATCTTCATGTACTTGCTCAATGAACTTTTGAAAGTTGACTTCTTCACCAAGATCAACACCATATACTCGATAAGTATTGTCTGACCAAGATGCTTCACCAGTAACCACATTCCATTGAAAGAAACCAAAATTGGCGAGCTGCTCTGCAAAAGAAAGTTGTTCGTTTTTTTGCTCAAGATCATTTGCACTAAGAATATCATTGGTGATATCTTGTGTAGAACCCATTAACTTTATGGTACGACCTTCTTGATCGACTACGGCCTCGGCAATCGCTCTTAAGTGGTGAATGCTTCCATCTTGATGTACCGAACGGTGGGTAAATTGCTGCTTCTTTCCAGTTTTGAAGGTCTCTTTGGCCTTGTCGATTACCAATTGCCTATCTTCAGAAATTATAATATCTAGAAAGTTTTCGTATGATAGTTTAGTACCTTCTTCTATATCGTAAAGTCTATACATCGTATCAGACCACTCAATCTTATCATCTTCAAGATTGATTGTCCAATATCCTAAATTAGAAAGTTCTCCGGCAAAATTTAAAAAGGCATTTTTTTGCTTTAACTCTTGTTCTCTGCTTATGGTTTCTGTAATATCCTGAGTGGTACCTACTATTTCAATAACTTCACCCTGTTCATTGCATCTGACTATTCCGTTAGCTTGTAAAAATTTTAGTTTTCCGTCTTGAGGTTTAATTCTATAGGTGAATTTTTCAAATGATTTAGTTTTAAGAAAGTGCTTTGTTTTTGATGACATCATCTCTTGATCATCAGGGTGAACAATACTTAAAATGAGCTCAAAATCGATAGGGATGCCTATATCGATTTGGTAGATGCTTCTTAAATTATCTGAACAGATAAACTGATTTTGAACCACATTCCATTGCCAATAACCGATTTTTATCATACCCTCGGCCAAATCCCATTTTTCTTTGAACTGATGAAGGTCGTTCTCGGTTTTCTTGCGATGGGTGATATCAATTAACCCGCCAATAATAGATGTTACTTCGCCGTTCTCAACAATGGGTTTGCAAAAAGACCAGACAAAAACCTTTTTACCTTTCGCAGTAACTGCTTCATAATCTAGTTCGTAAGGTTTAGCTGTTTTGCATATCTTTTCATAGATATTGTATATTTTTTGACGAATAAAATCGTTTTCAACAAAATGGAAGGAGTTTTCTATATCTGGTTGAAAATCATCGGGTACTTCAAGAATTTGTCTTAGAACGTCGTTCCAATATACTTCGTTCGACTTTACATCAATTTTGTATACGCCAATTTTCGAAATCCCTACAACGGTACTAAGTAGTTCTAATAAATCTTTTTCCTTAAAATTACTAGTATCCATTCTTCTAAGAGGGCATATTGAGCTTAGCCATGGGGAAACTGGTTACAGCTATAGATTAGAACGAATTTAAAAAAATTGTGAGTAAATAACTACAAACAAAAATAAAAATTGCCTAGGCCCTCTTATAAGGCAAATGTTTAGCTTTTAAGTTCTAGAAGCCCCGCCCTTTCTAATAGTGCCTCGACCCTAGGTTCGGCCCCTCTAAATCTTTTGTAGAGTTCCATTGGGTTTTCGGTGCCGCCTTTAGATAATACATGGTCTTTGAACTTTGTGGCAATGTCTTTGTTGAAGATGCCATTTTGTTTGAAATATGCAAAGGCGTCGGCGTCTAAGACCTCTGCCCATTTGTAGCTGTAATACCCAGAGGAATAGCCCCCTTGAAATATATGTGAAAAGGCTGTGCTCATACAGGTTTCGGGCGTTTCAGGGTACAAAGAAGTATTTTCAAATGCTTTTTGTTCGTGCTGCTTCACATCGTCGATAGCAGAAGGGTCGATACCGTGCCAAGACATGTCTAGCAGCCCAAAACTAAGTTGACGTAAGGTTTGCATGCCTTCTTGAAAGGTGGCCGACTCTTTAATTTTTTCAACATACTCCATCGGAATTAGTTCGCCCGTATCGTAGTGATGTGCAAAAAGCTCCAATGCTTCTTTCTCGTAGCACCAATTTTCCATAATCTGGCTGGGCAGTTCAACAAAATCCCAATACACCGAAGTTCCCGAAAGGCTCGGGTAGGTGGTGTCGGCCAACATACCGTGAAGCCCGTGACCGAATTCATGAAATAGTGTAGTCACCTCATTAAAGGTCAATAAAGAGGGTCTACTCGGTGTAGACCTCGTAAAATTACAGACGTTGGAAATATGCGGACGGATGTTCTCACCCGACTTCACATATTGTGACTTATACGAAGTCATCCAAGCACCACCACGTTTACCCTTTCTCGGGTGAAAATCGGCATAGAAAAGTGAGATGAAGTTTTTATGTTGATCATAAACTTCGAAGGTTTTGACTTCATCGTGGTATTTGTCGATATTATCGACTTCAACAAACTGAAGACCGAACAACTTTTCGGCAACTTGAAAAACACCCTTTATTACGTTCTCTAATTTGAAATAAGGTTTTAGTTTCTCATCGTCTAAGTTGAACAGTTTTTGCTTGAGTTTTTCTGAGTAATAGCTGCCGTCCCATTTCTGTAACCGGTCAATGTCGTCAATTTCTTTAGCAAAATCTTCTAGCTGTGTAAATTCTTTTTCAGCAGCAGGTTTGGCCTTCTCTAATAGTTCGTTCAAAAAGAGGTGAACCTTTTGCGGCGTTTCGGCCATTCTTTCTTCAAGTACAAAGTCTGCATGCGTTTTGTACCCTAGTAAATTAGCCCTTTCAAAGCGTAGGTTGACAATTTTCAATACCGTTTCTCTATTGTCGAGTTCATCACCATGAAAACCTTTGCTGCCAAAGGCCAATGCAAGTTCTTGACGTAGTTTACGGTTATCGGCATACTTCATAAAAGGTATGTAACTCGGGTAATCTAGGGTTACTAGCCAACCGTCTTTGTCTTTAGATCGGGCCAATTGCGCCGCAGCCTCCTTTTCGCCTTCCGGTAAACCCTTTAAATCGTTTTCATCAGTAAGGTGCAGCTCATATCTGTTGGTTTCGGCCAATACATTTTCACCGAATTTCAACTTCAATTTTGAGAGTTCTGCGTCAATTTGCCTTAAACGTTTTTTCTTTTCTTCAGGTAAATTAGCGCCATTTCTGCTAAAACTCTTGTATTTTTTTTCAAGAAGGGTTGTCTGTTCGATAGTCAGATTCAGAGCCTCTCTTTGTTCATAAACATTTTTGATTCTCTTGAACAATTGTTCGTTTAAGGTGATGTCATTACTGAACTCCGATAGCAGAGGTGAAATCTCTTGCGCTATTTTTTGTATCTCTTCGTTGGTCTCCGCTGAATTTAAATTAAAAAAAATACTCGAAATTCGATCCAATTGCTGACCCGAAAACTCTAAGGCTTCGATGGTGTTCGCAAACGTGGGCGTTTCTTCATTATCAGTAATCGCGTCGATTTCATGTCGGGCATCTTTCATAGCCTGCATAAAGGCCGGTTTAAAATGCTCGTTCTTAATTTTGCTGAATGGAGCTGTATCGAATGATGTCAGTAATGGATTTGTCATATTATATTTTTATACGATCGGTCTTTGACTGAAAGTACGTGGTGAATAAATCTATTGCGAATGCTATTGCCGCCATTACGAAAGATAACAGCGCCCCATTTAAAAAGGCGTTGTTTCTATCCGGGTCTTTAAGTAACCGATCTCTTAAACTTCTATACTCGGCGGTGTATTCATTAATATCTATTAGTCCGTTATGGTTAAGGTCAAAAGCTTCTAATTTAAAACTTAAATATTGGGCTTTAACCGCCATTACGATTAATATGAGCACATACATCGAGAAAAATAAAATTCCGCTTCGCCAGAGGCACCTCCAATAGGTATTCGAAACATTTTTTCTCAAATATAGAAGAAAGGCGATTCCGATAATACCGATTACAAATCCTATAAATGCTGGGGTGTTCATTACATTAGAAGTTTATGCTTTCAAGCTTTTGGCTCCTTCGATTACCTTAGTTTTAAGACTCTCTTTGTAAGAGATGATTTTTTCGAGAACCGTAATATCGTTGCTTCCGATAATCTGTGCTGCAAGAATACCTGCATTCTTTGCGCCGTTGAGAGCCACGGTAGCTACAGGCACACCACCTGGCATTTGAAGAATAGATAGCACAGAGTCCCATCCATCAATAGAATTACTGCTTTTTACGGGTACCCCGATTACCGGTAGCGGAGACATTGATGCTACCATGCCCGGTAGATGAGCTGCGCCACCCGCACCGGCTATAATTACGGAATAACCGTTTTTGTGTGCACTTTTACTGAAGTCGTATAATTTTTCAGGAGTACGATGGGCGGAAACGATATCTACATCCACTTCGATTTCAAAGCTTTTTAAAATATCTATTGCGTCTTGCATTACGGGCAGATCACTGGTGCTGCCCATTACTACGGCTACTTTACTCATAATTATTTACTAATCACTTTAATAGTTTCTTTTACCTGTTGTGCTATTTCGCGTGCTTTTGCAATGTCTTGGTTCACAATGGTCACATGCCCCATTTTTCTAAATGGTCTTGTTTGTTTTTTACCATAAATATGTGGGGTCACGCCCTCAAGACCAAGAATTTCTTCCATATTATCATAGTGCACATCACCCGTGTGGTTCTCTGCACCGACCAAATTTACCATTATACCGGCAACCTTGCTTTTTGTGTTTCCTAAAGGTAAGTTAAGAATTGCTCGAATGTGCTGCTCGAATTGGTTGGTGTAACTCGCTTCAATGCTGTAATGGCCACTATTATGGGGCCTTGGAGCTACTTCGTTTACCAAAATCTTATCGTTTTGTGTCTGAAAAAGTTCGACCGCCAATAAGCCTACATGTTCTATTTTCTCTGAAACCTGTAATGCTACTTCTTGAGCTTTGCGTGCAACATCCTCATTGATACGGGCAGGGCAAATAACATATTCGACCTGATTGGCTTCGGGATGAAACTCCATTTCTACGACCGGATACGTTTTCACTTCACCGTTGGCACTGCGGCATACGATAATCGCAAGTTCGTTTTTGAAATCGATCATTTCTTCGGCGATACATTCCCCAGAAGGTAAGGTATCTAAGTCTTCTAACTTTCGTACGACCTTGACCCCTTGACCATCATAGCCAAATTGAGCGGCTTTCCAGATAAAAGGAAATTTTATTCCACCATTTTCGATACTGTCCTCGATTTCGCTTTTGTAGGCAAATCTGCTAAATTCTGCGGTAGGTATACCGTTATCTACATAAAACAATTTTTGCTTTGCCTTGTTCTGTATAATACGAAGAGCTTTGGTCGGTGGGTAGACCGTTTTACCTTCCTCCTCTAATTTCTCAAGGGCATCAAGGTTTACGTTCTCGATTTCAATGGTAAGTACATCTACATCTTTGCCGAAATTAACTACGGTATCATAATCCATCAAACTACCTTGTACAAATTCGTTACAGGCAATTTTGCAAGGCGCTTCGTTCGAAGCATCGAGCACCTTGGTTTTGATATCAAATTTTCGTGTTTCGTAGAGTAACATCTTCCCTAATTGACCACCCCCAAGAATGCCGAGGTTGAAGCTAGAAGAAAAATAATTTTTATTGTTTTTTACTGCCATGTTCATCGCTTGTTGGCACAAAAATACATCGAATTCCCAAAACCGAGGTCAGGGTGTTAAAAAAGAGAAATCAAAATGCTATATTTGGCAATTCCCAAAAGTTTTGGCATTGATAAAACTGCACGACAAACACTTTAAAGCATTTTTGAGCGAAGCGCAAATAGAGGCTGCGGTAAAGAACGTGGCTGAAAAAGTTGCTGCCGATTACAAAGATGAGGTACCCATATTTGTGGGTGTTCTCAATGGAGCCTTTATGTTCGTTTCCGATTTTCTGAAGCATTACCCTTACGATTGTGAGGTGTCTTTCGTAAAACTAAGTTCGTATCAAGGCTTGACCTCCACAGGTATTGTTGAAACTCTTTTAGATGTTTCTGAAGATATAGAAGGTAGAAGTGTGGTGATTTTAGAGGATATTATCGATACGGGAAGAACCCTTAAAGAATTGGTTCATCTTTTTTCGAACGCCAACGTCAAGGAGTTTAAGATTGCTAGCCTTTTTTACAAATCGGATGTGTATAACGGGGAGTATGCCATTGACTATTGGGGAATTGAAATACCGGATAAATTTATAGTGGGCTATGGTCTCGATTATAAAGAACTTGGCCGTAACCTCAAACAAGTTTACCAACTAAACCAAAAACATATGATCAATCTCGTACTGTTCGGGAAACCGGGTGCCGGTAAAGGTACCCAGGCAGAATTTTTAAAGGAAAAATACAATTTAAAACACATCTCTACCGGAGACCTTTTTCGGTACAACATGAAAAATGATACCGATTTGGGCAAATTGGCCAAATCTTATATCGATAAGGGTGATTTGGTACCCGATGAGGTTACCATCAAAATGTTGGAGGATGCGGTCGATAAGAACCCCGATGCAAGTGGATTTATTTTTGACGGCTTTCCACGAACTGCTGCACAAGCAAATGCTTTAGATAAGTTTTTAGCGGGAAAAGATATGAAAGTGGATGCCACTATCGCTCTTGAAGCAAAAGACGAAATCTTGATACAGAGATTGCTTGAACGGGGTAAAGTTAGTGGTAGAAGTGATGACCAAGACGAAGATAAGATCCGTAATCGATTTGATGAATACAATGAGAAAACGGCCCCCCTTAAAGACTATTACGAAGAACAGGGCAAGTTTCATAGTGTCAACGGTATTGGGGAAATCGATGAGGTTACCCATCGCCTAGGTAAGGTAATCGAAGAGTTATAATTCATTTAAAAATGAAAAATCTGGACTGGCTTAAAACTGTAGTCATAGCGATTGCAATTATCATTGCAGGTTACTTTGTGGGTAACATGCACCGTATAGGCAAGCAATACGACCGCTACGTTCAGGTAAAGGGGCTTTCAGAACGTGAGGTGAATGCCGATTTGGCCGTTTGGCCTATGACCATATCGTTGACGGGAAATGATTTGGTAACCTTGCGAAAAGATATCGAAGAGCAGAACCTACAAGTTTCACGTTTTTTTAAGGAGCAAGGTTTTACCGACGATGAACTTACCCGCGGTACTATAAACGTTACCGATGCCAGGGCCAATATTTATAATAACAATGCTCAGCAGAGTCAATATCGGTATTTGGCCAATTCTGAGATTACGGTGCGTACTTCAGATATTTCTCGATTGCAAAAAGCGTTGGCCGAATCGACCGAACTTATTTCTGATGGAGTATTGTTAGGTTCTAAAAACACTTGGAGGCCCATTGAGTATATTTTTACCGGTTTGAACGATATCAAGCCCGAAATGGTCGAAGAGGCCACTAAGAATGCACGTGAGGTAGCGGAAAAATTCGCCCGTGATTCGCAGGCAAGTGTGGGCGAGATACGGGTTGCCAGACAAGGGCTTTTCTCCATAAGTGACCGAGATCAGAACACGCCCCAAATTAAAATAGTAAGAGTGGTCAATACCATAGACTTTCAGTTGAAAGATTAGTCTTTAAGAAACTCCGCATAATATTCTTAGATACCTAAACGTCCCTTTTTAAAAAGGGTCAAACGAATTGCGTACTTTTGTAGCTCGTAGAATCCTAATTTTTAAACAGTAAGATGACCGAAGGCAATTTTGTAGATTATGTGAAGATTTATGCCCAATCAGGTAATGGTGGTAAGGGTTCGGTGCATTTACATCGCGAAAAATACATAACTAAAGGTGGGCCAGATGGGGGTGATGGCGGTCGAGGTGGTCATGTTATTATGCGCGGGAATGAAAATTTATGGACACTCGTAAACTTTAAATTCAAAAAACATTTTAGGGCCGGTCATGGTGGGCACGGCAGTAAGCAACGAAGTACTGGCGCCGATGGTGACGATGTATATTTAGATGTACCGCTAGGCACTGTGGTGAAACATGCAGAAACGCAAGAGGTTCTTTTTGAAATCACCGAACATGGTGAAGAAAAAATTCTTGTCGAAGGTGGTATGGGCGGTCGTGGCAATTGGCACTTTAAGAGCAGTACCAACCAGACCCCAAGATATGCCCAGCCAGGTATACCAGGCCAAGAAATCGATGTTATATTTGAATTGAAAGTCTTGGCAGATGTGGGGCTTGTGGGTTTTCCTAATGCCGGAAAATCTACATTGCTTTCGGTAATTACTTCCGCTAAACCTAAAATTGCCGATTATGAATTTACGACGCTTAAACCCAATTTGGGTATAGTTGAGCATCGAGATTATCAAAGTTTTGTGATGGCCGATATACCCGGTATTATTGAAGGCGCTGCCGAGGGTAAGGGATTAGGTCATTATTTTCTAAGGCACATTGAGCGAAATGCGACCTTGTTATTTTTGATACCTGCAGATAGTAAAGACATCGGAAAAGAGTATCATATACTTTTAGATGAACTACGAAGGTATAATCCTGAATTATTGGATAAAGAACGTCTTATAGCCATCTCTAAAAGTGACATGTTAGATGATGAATTAAAGGCCGAGATAAGGGTAGAGCTTGATAAGGAATTAGGGAATGTTCCCTATCTATTCATATCCTCAGTTGCCCAGCAAAACATAACCGAGCTTAAAGACAGACTTTGGGCTATGTTGAACAATGAAAAAGTGGTCGAGTAGTTAGTTGATGCAAAATACATGATATGCGAAAATTGATTCTTTTATTACTCGTTGCCCTGATATCATCTTGCAAAACCGTTCAGGTGTATTACGACTATGATAAAGAGACCGATTTTTCGAATTATAGTACGTACAACTATTATCCTGATATGGAGACGGGCCTGAGCCAGTTAGATGAAAATAGGTTGTTCGATGCAATCGATGCAGAACTTCAAGTGAAGGGAATTCGTTTTTCCGAAGACCCTGATTTCTATATCAATATTAAGACCCGTTTTTTTAGACAGGCCCAAAGCAATACCGTTGGTGTGGGAGTTGGTGGAACAGGCCGTTCTATCGGTGGGGGACTTTCTATAGGAATACCGGTAGGGCAACCCGATCAACAACGAGAGATTCGTTTTGATCTGGTCGATAGTAAAAAGGACGAACTGTTCTGGAATGCGGTCAGTGAAAGTTCATTCAAAGAAAATCTGACTCCCGAAAAAAGGGAAGCTCGAATTAAGGAAATAACAGCCAAGGTCTTTTCCAAATACCCTCCTAGAAAACAAATCAAGTAAGTTAAATCTTATAATGATTCAATATTAAACGACAGTTGGAGTGAGAATACTTCAGCTGTTGATATTTTTCACATTTACAACACATCAAATTCTATATTTTTAGGTATTCTTTTTAATAAAGCGATTCATAATTGAATGGTATATTTAAGAAGACCCCGGCAGACCGGTTAAGGTTTGAAACCTTTATATATCCTTATTTTATCGTTCCCGACCATGCGCTCTAAATAGAATTTTGAAATGCCTAGGCTTGCCCTTTACTATGTTGAAAACCATAAGATTGAGATAGTCAAGACTTTTCTCGGAAAGGAAAAAGTGCTAGTGAACGGTGCTAAAATATCGGAGAAAAAGTCAATGAACGGGGTGCAGCATGTTTTTATATTAAATAAGAATAAGTTTCGTATTGTAAGACGTCACCAGTCAAAAGTAGGTAGTATGAATACCTATGAGATTCATAAAGATGAAGTGCCCGTAGCACTTATTAATGTCGAGCAGAACAAGGCCAATCATATTCTTATTCTCATTATCATCGTTGGTATTGGATGCGGTTATCTCTTTGGAGCTTTTGTGTATCAATTGTTCGTAGGCCCATCGATATCATAAGTTGAGAATCGGAATGTTAAAATAGCAACTAATCCATATTTTTTACAGACACCCGAGTACCTTCTGAATGACTAGAGAATTCAGGAGCATACATACTTTGTATCGTGGTGATTCCGTTACTGAAGTTACCTGAGTTATTGACCCGAACGTCATATTCAAATACAAATACCCCTTTAGGTAGATAATCGAAAAAGAAATTGGTGCTCGCATCTTTGGTACTTTCATAATACCCTAGACCATCTTGCCATTTATAGGCGGAAATTACATTTATGGGTTCGGAGCCTGCTGCCCGCATATCTTTCATTTGAACAAACTCCATATCACGATCAGCTCTTAATTCAATTCGTACCCTGACAAGGTCTCCTACTTTTAATTCGGTTTGGGTATCTATTTTAAATAGTTTTTCACCGGTCTCGGTATTCCTTTTTAAGAATATGTCTTTTCTTAATTTTAAGGGCGTTTCGGCGGAAGTTATTTTGTCTAAATCTTCAAAATACTGCCAATATAGAGCCCCCCAAGCGATTCCATCGGTAGTTTTACTCATTTGTACTTCTGCCATATCTGAAGCTATTTCTGAACCGCTCCAAGAAGTTTTAAAGTAGCCAGTACCTGCTTCAACTTGAACCGCTTCTAATTTTTCAGGTGAAATTTTTTGGCCTCCAATAGATACATTTACGGCATCGTTTACCGAAAGCCAATCTGAACCTTGTAAGAGTAGGGCATAGACGGCTTCGGTGGTAGCTTTCGTGGTGCTCCATTGATTGGTCTGTTTATTTTTTAGCAGCCATATTTTCAGTTGGTCTGCGATTTCAATATCATTCTGAACTTCTTCAAAGGCTTCAATCATCAAGGCTTGAGTCTCAATTGGTGCTTGGTACCAATGCCATGAAGTCGTGTTTTCCTTCCAGTACATGCCTAATTCATCAGAGGTGATACTATTTTCTTTCAGACTTCTCAGAATTTTTTGGGCAGTATCTGAATCATTGTTTCTATATAGAGTCAGGGCTAGCATTCCCTTGGCAGAAAGATTTTTTTTAGTCCAGTATTTTTTAGCCTGTTTCTGATAATAATTCTTAATCTCAAGCACTTTTTCCGAGAGCGGAATTTCGTCAAAAAAGCTGCGCATGTATAGATAGTGAATTTGCGTTTGGCTTAAATGATCATCATTTAAATTTTTGGCGTGTTTTTTCATCTGTTGATATTCTTCAACAAACGCTGAATCTGAATAACCTATAGACATTTCGAGCATCGATTTTATTTCTTCAATTTCAGATAATACATTCAGTTTTTTAAGATGGCCGATTCCTGTAACTATATGCTGAGTTATAGTTCGGTTATCGGGCCCTCCACTAAACCAGGCCCAGGCTCCTGATGTTTTTTGGTTATTCTTTAATTTATTCAATGAAGCGGCCTGCTCATTTTTCATTTTATTGAGATTGAACAACAGTCCTATGCGTTTTTTTTGTTCTGTTTCCGACTGTGCGTCTCTCAACCAGGGGGTTTCTTGAATCAATAATGACTTTAGTTCTTCGTTCTTTTCCAAATTGCTAATGAGCGTTTCTGAACTGGCCCACTGATTGAAAACCTCTTGTATTCTTTTATTTGAATTGGCGATATAAGTCGCCAAGCTGTTGGCATAGTAGCGTGCAAATATCTGTTCGTTGCATTCGAAGGGGTATTCCATCAAATAGGGTAGTGCCTGTACGGCGTACCAGGCCGGGTTAGATGTAATCTCTAAACTTAGTTTGTGATGTTGTAAACTCGTCGATGTGTTATTTCTTAATTTTTGAAGCACAAACTTTTTAGTCTCATTGCCCTTGACCCACATAGGTAGGGTTTCGGTAACAAGCATACGATTGGTCAGAACCGGTAATAAATTCTGTTCGCCATCACTAAAATCACCCGCTTTGGCAATAATTTTATATTGAACCGCCTGTAAGCCTTTAGGTATTTTCAATCTCCATACAACTTGGGTGTTGCCTAAAGAATCGAACTTAAAAGATTGTATCTGTTCTTCGGATGAAAGATTTATTAATTTAGAAGTAATTTCTTTGTTAGATACTGCATCAACAAGCTCGATCCTAGCATTGCCGGAAAGATTTTCATTCGTCAGATTTGCAATTTTACTGCTAATTGTAATTTCATCACCTTCTCGCAAAAACCTGGGCGTGTTAGGTATTACCATCAATTCTTTCTGAGTAACCGTACGAAGACTCGTTATCTTGCTCTCTAGGTTTTTGGTATGTGCCAAAAGCTGTAGTTTCCATTCGGTCATTGCTTCGGGACTGCTGAAACTGAACGAAACATTACCTTCGCTGTCGGTGTTGAGTTGGGGTAAGAAAAAAGCCGTTTCTTGAAGATTTTTACGAATAGGTACATCTTCAAACTTGGTTTCTTGCCCTAGTTGTTGTTGAGGTGCAGTGTTAACTTCATTTTCTCCATTTTGTTCCTCATAGCCACCGGTTACAACTTCATCCAAACTGGCATCTGATGACTCGATTTCCATTACTGCCGAAGCCATGGGTGCCGACTTTTTCATAGCGTTGCCGGTGCGGAAACGACTGATATTTTGGCCGAGATAGAACCCAAACCATTGGAATGAATCATACCGTTGCTGTGTGAAACTATAGAGGTCATTTTTTACGTACGCTCTAAAATTGCTGGTGCCATAGCTTGTGTTTGCGTTACTATAGTTTCGGGAATAATAGGTAGACCTGCCTAAAGGGTTAAAGTTCCATGAATTAGGGCGAAAGGCGTCTAACGAAGTATCGTACATACTGGCCAATAATTCAGCTGAAACTTTTTCTCCTTCTGGTCCTTTTATTTTAAACGACCAGGTTTCATCGATGCCTGGGTGAATTTTGTCCCGAAAGGTGTTGGTCTCAATTTCGAGGTCCGTAGAAGGATATGGTACCGATATCTGGAGTGAACCCGATTCAAATGAATTAAATGCGGAAAAACTGTAATTGATAGCAAAGCCGCCCAAATCATCTTCGTTTACCGGAACCGAGAAAGACTTTGAATTATCACTTAATGAAATCAAATAGGAGTCAACGATTACGCCATGTTTTTCAATGAATACAGAGATGTTCAAATCTTGGGCATTTGATGATAGTGTTACATCGACTTTATCTCCGATGGTATAGGTTTCCTTATCGGTTTTGATATCAAATAATTGATTGTCGGCCAATTTTTTATCTCTTTTACTTACTACAGTAGTTTGGGTAACATCTTTTACTACTTGGCCGAATTTATCTTTGGTCTCTAGTTCAATGAGGTATTTGCCCGAGGACCATTTTTTAAGGTTTTCGAGCTCAATCTTTTCTGATTGGTCTGTATGGAATTGAGTTTCCCACACCATCTTTCCTTTTTCCCAATTCTTGGTGTTATGCTCATTCGTAAAGGCATCGTGAGGAAAAAGAGTTTTAAATTCCTCTTTCTTCCAGTTGTTGTAATCCGGGGCCGACCACGGTCTTGGGCGAAGCACATAATCGGGTGCGACCAACTTATAGATTTTAATAGTGCCTTGAGCAGGTACAGACTGGCCATTAAGGTTCTGGGTCGATACAGTTAATTGATGATCGTCATTTTCTTTGTCTAGGTACTCTGGTATCTGTATTGTGGCATTTAAAGTGTGATAACCTACCGTTACTATTGTCGAGGTGCTTCTGGTTTCTCCATTAATGTCGGTGACATCCGCTGAAACTACATATTGAAATGTAGGCAGGTTTTCCTTTGAAAGACTATTATCAGGTATGGCCTCAAATTTAATCTCATATTCACCATTACTATCCGTTAACGTTTCTCCGTAAGCAATTTCTTGGGGAGATATGTTAGAGTAAGGGCGCGACCAATAGTACCATCTTGGAAAATAAACAGAACGCTTGACCCTGTATGTTACTTTAGCATCGGTTATTTTGCTACCGGCAAAGGCATTCGCTTTTCCTTTTATCATGACGGTATCGTTAACTTTGTAAGTCTCGGTAACGGGTTCGAATGCTGTTTCGAATTTCGGTCTTTTATATTCTTCGACAGAAATAGAAGCATAGCCGTTCAATAAAATGTCGTCACTGTGCGCCTCCAATGAAAAGTTTCCGGTCAGCCCAGAATTTGGAATAATGAATTCTCCAGAGAAAGATCCGTATTCATTGGTTTTAAATTTACTGCTGCTTACCGTTTGTCCGTTAACATCGATTAAATCTACAGTAACAATGGCTTCGCTAAGAATCGAAGCGCCTTTTTTTCTATTCTCAATCGCAATACCCTTAAAATAAAGAGGCTGCCCAGGGCGGTAAATACTTCGATCGGAGAATAAAAAACAAGAGTAACTTTTGAGGTTTTCAGAAGGTTCTTGCTGCTTATTAATATAGTATTCGCCAAAAATAGCCTTTTCAGAATTGTGTGATACAGTTATGGAGACATTGCTCCAATTTTCATCGGACAGATTTATATGTATGGCACCCATATCATCGGAAACGAAATTTTCCTTTTTACGAGGTTTGTTATAGTTTTCAAGGTAGGAGACCTCTAATTTTGCTTTTTTGATGGGTTCGCCATTATTTCTATTTATAACTTGAAACCTAGAACTAGAGTTGTTGATTTTGGTTTCTATTAAAGCCAAGTCGGTGACTTGTACCGGACTAAAGGCGAATGATGAAGTATCATCTTTAGGGTTAACTAAAATTAAATACTGTCCGTTTGGCATAGGCGGAAAGAGAACTTCCATGCCATGTTGTTGATGGTCATCTTCATTTTTCAGATTGGCTTGCCACCTCTTTTGAACCTCAAGCTTTTTAATGAAAGCTAATTGCTTTTTTTCTTCATAGAGCTTGTTCAGTTCTTTAATTTCTGTTCGGGAGATTTTGTAGGCGGCGAGTTGTAGACCTTCAATGTTTTTATATTTTACCAATAGACGGGCAGGTTTATCTATTGGGATAAATTTTTCCGTGACGATTTGCACGCTTTTTGCCAGGATTCTTGATTTTAGTGCCTTGCATTTCTCGGCTGCACTACTTTCAGGAAATTTAGAAATTACCTCGTCACAAATAGCAAGGGCTTCTTGCTGTTTCCATCGAGAGTTTTCGTTCTGAGTCTGAGCATATGTATTTCCCTGATTGTGGTACTGCTGGGCAATTTCATGCAGATATTGACCCGATAATTCATGCTGTTTTAGGTTTTCTGCAGAGTTCTTGAGTACTTCAAGATATATGTCGTTTTTATTTTCGAATACCGCATGTTGATGAATAAAACGTAATCTTTCAAGGTCGACATAAACCAATGCTTTTAGCTCAGGGTCGGGAAAATGGAATTGCAAAAGTTCTTGATAGGTCTCTAGGGCCTTGAGCTGCAATGAAGTCTCATCTTTACTTAGTAAGTCTATTTGCGTAAATTCATAGGCTTCGCAAAGTATTTGTTGACGGTCTATTTCAAACTTGTCCGCTGGTCGGGTTACGTTGTTTTCACTACTCTTGTAGAAATCAAGTGCTGTATGGGCCAACAGGTCAAATAGGGTGGGGCGATAATCTTCTGAGTTATTCTGATTATTTAAGATGTAATCAAATTCCATAATATCTAAACCTTGAAGCGCTTCTTTATTTAAAAGGGAAGCATTGAACTGCGTATCGATTTCTTTGAACAGAGTAGATAGGTCCCACGTTCTGAAATCGGTGGAGTCTACCTTGTTCTGGGTCTCCGTTCGGTTATAAAAGCGGTAGCGGTTTTGCTGAAAATATTGCCAGTAAAGGTTTGCTAAATAACTTTCAAGTATATTTTTTGTAGGAGATGGTACCTTTTCTATTTCACTTTTAAAACTATTTATTATACCAAGTTGAGACTCTTCTTCAAGTACCATTGCATACTTCGAACGGTAGAGTAAGGTTTTGACTATTTGATTTGAATTATCCTCTTTAATGGCCTTTTCAGAAATGACTTTTACCGCCTCGAGTGCAGATTGCGTTAAGGCTTGACTTTCTAGCTTTTGCACATTCTTCCAGAGAGTTTCGTAAGAACTGTTGTTTTGTGCTATGGCCATCTGTGAGAAAAGAAATAGGGTTAATATCAGTGATAGTTGCTTCATAAGAATAAAATTACGGGATAAAACTGCTCAAAATCGATGCCAATCAAAATATAAAATGAGTAAACGTGGCGATTTGGTTAGGGAATATCTAGTTTGGAGTACGGCAGGCGAAATTGTATCGAAGGTCGAAAGAGTCAAGAATAGAGTTTTTTAAACACTTGACACCCTTGGTAAGCACTTACTTTTGAATAGAATTTTAACCCCCGTAAAATGGACAATCACTTTTTAAGCACTTGGTCTTCTTCATTAAAGTCAACTTTTGTACTGCTGTTTCTTCTTATCGCCCTACTGATTCTAGCGTCTTAGGCTTACAGACTTTTTAATAGTCCACCATCTATCGGTATTTGTGTCCCGGTAATATATGCGGCATTATCTGAGGCTAGAAAAGCAACTAGGTATCCATATTCTTTGGGATCTCCGATTCTCTTTACCGGCACTTTTGACTCCATATCAGCTCTTACTTCGCTTTTTTCAATTCCCAGTTGTTCCGCCTTTTTGGTATTCAATTGTTCAATACGTTCGGTATCAAAATAACCCGTGAGTACGCTGTTCACGGTAATTTTGTCTTGACCTACATCTGTAGATAAAGATTTGGCCCAAGTGACTACCGCCGCGCGTATCGTGTTCGATAGCGCTAGATAAGATAACGGTTCTTTTACCGAGACCGAGGCTACGTTTATGATTCTTCCCCACCTGTTTTCTCTCATGTTCTTAAGCGCAAGTTCAGTGGTGAAGACCACTGTTTTAAAGAGCAACTCGAAGGCTTCTTGATAATCGGCTGTTTGCTTTTCCAGCGCATTTCCTGCTGATGGCCCCTGCGTATTATTTACGAGAATGTCTACGGAATTGCTTTCGAAGAATTTAGAGATGAGAGACTTATATCCTTCAAAATCAGAAAAATCAACTACTAAATATTGATGCTCTTGACCTTGCTCGGTCGGTAAATCGGAAACGATTTGGCGAAGTTTATTATCATTGCGTGACATCAAGGTTACGCTAGCCCCGCTTTCTGCGAGCTGTTGTGCTATCGCTTTTCCGATTCCACCACTACTTCCGCCGACTAAGGCTTTTTTATTCTCTAAAGAAATATTCATATCGACGTCGAATTAGGTATTAATGCTATAAGTACTCTTCGCGCACAGGACTAAATATATCCATCAATCTACAATCGGTCAAAGCTTTTCCGCTATGTACTGAATAACTGGGAATTACTACAATATCGTTTGGTAGATAGGTTTTCGTCTCTCCATCTAAAGTAAATTCAAAACTGCCCTCTAAAACTTGCATGACCTGTTCGTGCATGTGCGAATGCTCGGGCACTTCAGCACCTTTTTTGACCGTCCAATAGGCAATTGACATTTTGTCGCCATGAACCATTTTCGCGTGATAGCCGGGAATCAGTTCTTTAGAAGGTATGGTAGAGAGGTTCAAATGCATTTCAATTTATTTTGTAGAACTAAGATAAGTGAATAGATTACAAAAGAAAAAGCCCTGAAGGTTTTAAACCTTCAGGGCCTTGAAAAAACCACTATGCTACTTACTATTCCCACTTTACGACCACAAGCTCACAACGACGGTTCCACTCATGATCTTCTTCAGAACAGCTGTCAACTGTTTCACATTTCACAATAGGCTGCGATTCGCCATACCCTTTGGCAATTACATTACTCTTATTAATACCGTTTTTAACCAAATATTCTTTGGCCGCATCAGCTCTTTTTTGAGATAGCTCTTTGTTGTAGGCGCTATTGCCCCTAATATCGGTATGTGTGCCGATTTCGATGACCATACCGGGGTTGTTCTTCATGATTTCGACTAACTTATCTAGACGTTGTCTAGCTTCTCTGCGTACGTACCATAGACTGTAATCAAAATGAATTTCACCTATTTCAACTATTGTACGGTTCTCTTTTTTAATAATTGCATCTTCTTTAGCAATTACTTCTTCAATCTCTTTTTGGCGCTTTTTCTTCTTTTGTTCTTGGGCTAGAGCCTGCTTTTTAATGCTTTCCTTTTCTTTTTTGATACGCTCTTGCTCTGCCTTTACTTCTTGTGCTTTTTTACGCTGGGCTAAGGCGATGGCTTTTTCTTCAGCCGCTTTACGCTCTTTTTGTAGCGCTAGGGCTTTCTGTTCTTCTATCACTTTTTGGGATAGAAGCTCTAGGGAAGCATTTTTGGTTGCCTTACGAACACCATCGGTTATAACAGTTTTTAGACCATTTTCATATCCCTCTTTTTGTGCCGTAACTCGGTATGAAGAATTACAATCTACCCTAAATTTGAATGAACCATCTTGACCTGTGAAGAGCTTTTCTATAGTTGCTCCTTCAAGTTGTACCATTTCAACGCTCGCGCCTATAAGTGGCTTTCTAGTCGTCTTGTCGGTTATCGTACCGGCAATATATTGTAGGCAATCTTCAATGATCAGGGGTCTAGTTTCCGTGAAAGAATAAATATCATCACTACCTTTTCCTCCAGGGCGATTCGAGGCGAAGAAACCTGCTTTGCCATTTTTTTCCATTGAGACCGAAAAATCATCATATCCACTGTTCATCGGTAAGCCGAGGTTATCAGGTTTTGAGAAATCTCCTTTATCATTTCTAGAAATAAAGATATCTAGTAGCCCAAACCCAGGATGCCCGTTCGATGAGAAATAAAGATTACCGTCTCCATCAATAAATGGAAACTGTTCTTTTTTGTCGGTATTGATTTTAGCGCCTAAGTTTACCGGGCTGCTGAAAAATCCATCTTTTTGAATGGAAACGTAGTAGAGGTCGAATCCTCCATAGCCACCTGCTCTGTCCGAGGCAAAATAGAGTTTTGTTTCATCAGGGCTCAATACGGGGTGCTCAGTAGAAAAGTTGTGACCATTAAAGGGTAATTCCGTAATGTTTTGCCACTCTTTATCTATCCATTCTGCTTTATAAAGTTTAAGATTGCTGATTTTATCGTCAGTTTTCTTTTTACTATTTCTGGTGAAATAAATGGTGCTTCGGTCTTTAGTGATGGCAAAAGTACCTTCGTGCAAGTTGGTATTGATGTTTTTTGAAAACGACGTACTCAACGAGTCACCTGCTTGAAGTTTTTCTTTCGGATGGGTATAAAAATCAAGATAGTTTTGATTGTTCCAACGGTACAATTTACCTAACGCCTTAGCTTCTTTTTTTGAAGCACTGTAGACTAATACGGAATCGACGATAGCTGCACCAAATTCTGAGGTACTTGTATTTAGTGCTAAATTTTCAATATCGAACCGCTCGCCGATAGCTTTTATATTTTCAAGGTAAGTACTGCCTGCTTTAACTTGCTCGGTTCTGTCGGAAAGGTCTTGATCGGTATAATAATCGATTAAAACCTGGTCTGCCTTTTCATATTCACCGATAGCCTTTAAAGATTGATTGAGCTTAAAATAAAAGTTCTCGTCAATGTTTTCACCGTAGTTCGAGACTAAGTATGCATACCATCGAGCAGCTGCTTTCATGTTAAAGGTGTGGTAATAACTATCAGCTAAATTTTTAAGAAGCTTTGAGCTCTTGTTTCTGGGCAGCAATTCTTCGTATAACGGAATAGCATCGCTATAATAGGCCCTACTAAAATATAAGTCTGCACGTTCTAGGTCGTCTTGTGCTTTTATCGAAGCAATTGACCCCAAAGCGAATAGTATGAACAATAGTTTTTTCATATTAATAAAATCTTGGGGATTTATCATAGCCTTTACCCAAACCAAGTAGGTCAAGGTCGAAGAGCACGAATATTTCATGTGAACCGGCACTGTAGTCGCTCAAGTTTGATAGGGTGTAATCATACGCATACCCTATTCTTAGTGCTGGTAAAACAGCAATATTGAACATTGCGCTAACCGAATCTTCGAGACGATAAGAAAGTCCACCCTCGATTCGGTTATAGAAAAGAGCGTTCATAGAAAGGTCGACGGTCAAGGGTGCCCCTTCTACTATTTTTGCTAGAAGTGAGGGCTTTAGTTTAATGTCTTGATTGAGCTCGTACACATAGCCTGTGGTTAGAAAAAAATGTATTTTCTCAGAACCAATTCGATTGATACCGTCTCTGTTCTCTAAATGCTTAGAGGTGAGTAGGTTTGGGGCCGATATGCCGGCGTAAAAATGGTTTCGATGGTAAAATGCGCCCACACCAATATTTGGAAAAGTGTTGTTCAGATTTTCGTTGAAAGCCTCGTCATCTTGAAATTCTGGTAGCACGAAACCGTTGAAATTGGTTTCAAACGTGGTGAATCCTCCTTTGAGTCCCAGAGAAATATTGCTTTTTTCATCTAACTTCAAGATATAAGCGAAATCAGCATAGATGTTATTTTCTTTCAATGCTCCATCACCTATTTTATCAGAAACAAGTGATAGCCCCATTTCAATGGACGGGCTCATAGGGGCATGGGCGTAGAACGTTAAGGTTTCTGGGGCGCCGACCGTATTTTTCCATTGAGAGCGATAGAGTGCGCCAAAATTCAGCCTACCAACGTCGTTAGTAGTATAGGCGGGGTTGATTACGCTCATGTTGTACATGTACTGCGTATACTGCGGGTCTTGTTGCGCTAACAGCATTGACTGCCCGAATAACAGTATCCATATGATGATGTAGAGATGCTTCACTTTTTCGTTTTATACGTTAGTTGGTGGGTTAACGGTTGAGGTATAGTCGACCTTGAATTGGTTCGTGGCCGTCTTTGTTATAGTTTATTACATAGAAATAAACGCCATTGGGAGCCACTTGCCCACCATCGGAACCGTTCCAAGCAGGTTTAGATTGATTGCCTTTGAATAAAGTAGCGCCATATCTGTTCAGAATTTCTAGGGTATATTCCGGAAATATGATTTCAATGTTAGGCACGAAGAAAGTATCGTTTCTACCGTCGCCATTGGGTGAAAATCCATCAGGTATAAAAAATCCGTAATCTTCAGGGTCACAGTTTGTCAAATCGACGGTAACCGCCATGCGCTCCGTATTCATACAACCTGTATTTGGATTAAAACTTACCGCATAGTAGGTTGTCTGGGTTTGCAGTAAAGTTTCTTCGTTTAACGGAGTTCCTTCTTCAGGGGTGTCGTACCATAAAACCTCGAAAGGGTTGTTGCTTTCTACTTGCCGTAGGTCATAAATGGTGGGGTTGTCCAGTCCGCAAAGTGCCAAATTTGAAAATTCCAACGATGCTGGTTCCAGTCCATAAACCGTAGGTGTTATTTCTATTCTTTCAGAGCTAGAACATTGGTCGGTACCTTCAGAGGCCGCAAAATAGCTGACATTGTCAACTATTAAAGTTGTTGGGTCTAACGGACTTCCACCGGTAGCGGTATCGAACCAAATGATATTATTTCCGTTTGCATTGACATGGGTATCTAAACTCTGAACATTCGGTTCTTCAGATGCACAGAACGTAGGGTTGGTGTTTAGGGCTGTTGGTGCTTCCGGGTCTGAAAGGGTTACCGTTACCTGTATTCTATCTGAACCTTCACAATTGTTATTGGGGTCGGTATTGGAAATAAAATAGTCTTCTCCATCGACAAGTATGGTATCCATAGAAAGAATATCCATATCCGTAGCAGTAGCATAGAAAAGTATTTCACCATTGGCGGTTACATTGATATCGGCAAGACTTGGTTCGTTTTCACTAAACAGACTTAGACAAAAAGTCTGATTTGTTTCTGCTACCGGAAGTGCGGGAACGCCCTCGATGGCAAAGTTTTCACTTTCCTCAAAATCAAATATAGTTCTACAGAGGGTTGTGTCGTCTTGTGAGCTTCTTACGCTTACTGTATAGTTGCCAGGGTCTAGTGAGGCTACGTCAAGGTCATAAGATGCAGTTCCACCACTGAAATTGATGGTGTTTTCTAAAACCACCTGCCCTGAACTTTGGCTAATAACATCGTAGGTAATGTCGTAATCGCCATCAGCTAAACTAGGGGCGTTGACCAAAACATCTATTTGGGTGGCATTGCACGAATTGTTCACTACCAGATTGAGGTCAATAGATTCAGGGGGAGGTATAATACTAAAACTCGTTGTTATTTCACACCCAAGTTCAAAGCCACTGTCGACAACGAAGCTGATATCATAAGCTCCACTCTCGGTAGCTTGATCACTAGGTATGTTAAAAGATGCAGTGCCCGAACTAAAAGCCACTGAACTTGCTAAGAATGTGGTTTCGTCGCCATCAGGTGCTGTCAATGTATAATTTACATCATAGTTGCCGTTTGCTTGGTTTAATGATGCATCGAAGATATTGTTCAGCGAAACTGGAATTTCTAAGTTAAGACAAGTGTCGGAAACGGATGCATTTGGGTCGGTAACAATGAATGAAACAGGAGGCACTTGAATATTGGGGCAGACCCCTTCACCCATAGAGGTGATTTCCAAGGTGGTATCTTCATTCAAGACCACATTACTTGCATCTATGGTAAATGAACCCGTTCTATCATTGTTCAAGCTGATAGATGTGGTGCCTCCACTGATTCCGCTTGTCGATGTAAGCGTATAGCTGCCTTCATAAGTACCCATATGAATCAAGGTGTTGTCATAATCGGTAATCTCAATAGTGTAGTTGGTGGGGCCTGCACAGAAATTATCAGCTTGCATGGTTCCTCGCAACGTCGGTAGAATAATGATGTCGACCGAAGTACGATGAATGGTACAGACCGCATGTGAGGGGTAAACTGTATAAGTAAATGAGAAAGTTCCTGAAATATTATTGTCTCTTATAGCCTGAATATCGATAGTATGGTCGGTCAGGTCATCTAATTGATTTGTAGAAGCTCCTTCAGACCATGTTCCGTTTTCGTCTTCATCTTCAAGTAAACTATCTAAATCAAAATTAGTTAAGCCTGAAAGGTCGTCGGTGGTACAAACGGTAAGGCTTGTACCGATTCCTGAATTTGCGGGACGTTGTACTTCTAATATTAAGCGTACTTGCCGACTCGCACAGGTGCCTACAGCCGGTACGGTATGGGTAAATTCGTAAACTCCGGTACCCGCTTCCTGAGCATTAAAGAAATTGTTTTCGAGGTAAGGTGCCGCAGAGGGGGTAACTGCATCCCAGATACCATTAAAATCTTGAAATTTTCCTTCCGTCTCATCTCCAATATAGGCATGAAGGTTAACCGATGGGTCATCTCCGCAGGCATCGGCCGTACCATCTATATTGTCTTCACCAGGGTAACCGCCCAGACTAACGGTTACGGTGGCCGAATCACCGCAGTTATTATTGGTATAAGTGAATTCATGTAGGCCAGAATTTTTTACTTCCCAGAGGTTGACAATTCCCGTATCGCGATCTAAGGCAAAAAAATTGGCCGGATCATTGGTAGACCACACACCACCAGGTAGAGGGGTGCCGTTCAATTGTGCAAATAGGTCAAAGGTCTTGTTCGTGTCATCCGCATCTTTATTACAAATAGTAACCATGCCGTTTGACCCCGCGCATTGCGAAAAAGCTTGATTAGATAGAAGAAATATGATGAGAAAGAAAAGCCATTTAAAGCAATGGCTCATGAGATTCGGGTATGTCATGCTTGGTTATTTATAGTCCGATTGCCCCAGACTCGATAAAACAAATGTAATTTGGCCTATGGCTAAGCACGAATAAATGTTGTCAATGAAGAGTTTTGAAGGGTGAATCTTACGAAATGAGTAGACAGCAAACTTAAAGACCGTGCATTTCATCGATTTTTTAAGATAGAAAACCAACCCTTTTTCTAAACATCAACCCTTAATTTGGTCCGTTTTTCCGATTATCTATCTCTATATTTGTCGGAAATACATACTACATGCAAATTCATTTCATAGCTATCGGCGGAAGTGCCATGCACAATTTGGCCCTAGCTTTAGAACATAAAGGTTATTTCATTTCTGGAAGTGATGACGTGATTTTTGAACCCTCAAAAAGCCGTTTGGCCGAAAAGGGGTTGTTGCCAGATAGCTTCGGATGGTTTCCTGAGAAAATTCACGAAGGTCTCGATGCGGTAATTTTGGGAATGCATGCCAAACCTGATAACCCAGAGTTATTAAGAGCCCAAGAGTTAGGGTTAACAATTTATTCATACCCTGAATTTCTCTACGAACAATCTAAACACAAAACAAGGGTAGTTATTGGAGGAAGTCATGGAAAGACTTCGATTACTTCAATGATCTTACATGTGCTGAACTATCATGATATTCAAGTCGATTATATGGTCGGGGCACAACTTGACGGATTTGAACGAATGGTTCACCTTACCGAAGAAAATGATTTTATAGTGCTCGAGGGTGATGAATATTTATCTTCACCTATAGACAGAAGACCCAAATTTCATCTATACCGACCTAATATTGCCTTGTTGAGCGGAATCGCTTGGGATCACATTAATGTATTTCCTACATTCGAGAACTATGTTGAGCAGTTTCAAATTTTCGTCGATAGCATCGTAAAGGGTGGAAGCATCACTTATAATGATGAAGATGTTGAGGTGAAGAAGGTCGTCGAGGCGTCGGAAAATGCAATTCGAAAATTACCGTATACCACACCCGAATATAGTGTAGAAGATGGTCAGACCTTATTGGAAACCTCGGAAGGCCCTATGCCTATTGAGGTCTTTGGAAAGCACAACTTAAGTAATTTAGCGGGTGCCAAATGGATTTGCCAAAATATGGGCGTCGATGAAGATGATTTTTATGAGGCAATTGCCACTTTTAAAGGGGCTTCAAAACGATTGGAGAAAATCGCAGAGGGTAAGTCAAGTGTTGCTTATAAAGACTTTGCCCATTCCCCAAGCAAGGTGTCGGCTACCACTAGGGCAGTTAAAGAACAGTACCCCAATCGAAAGTTGATAGCTTGTCTTGAACTTCACACTTACAGTAGTTTTAACCCCGAATTTCTAAAAGAATACCAAAATGCTCTAGATGCCGCTGATGAAGCGGTAGTTTTCTATTTGCCCGAATCGGTAGCCATAAAGAAATTGGCGCCGGTTTCACCCGAGCAGATATCGGAAGCATTCAAAAGAGAAGACCTTCGAATTTTTACGAAGGCCGATGCTTTTCATAAGTATATTTTTGATCAAGAGTATAGTAACTCCATTTTACTTCTTATGAGTTCCGGTAATTATGGAGGGCTAGATTTAAAGGAGGTAAAATCTAAGATTGAAATTTAATGTCTTTTATCAGCTAGAGTTTTTTCATACGGATCTCTATCATTTCTTATGATTTTGATGTAGATTGTTTTCACGTTTTTTAAAGGCCACTTTATTTTGGTTGATTGTGTTCATTCGTTATTCGGCAATCAAAAACGTTAAAATTTTTGTTCATTATCTTTATCAAATGCAGGAAAAGCAAACCTCATTCTCTATTAAGCATTGGTCAGACGACGATAAGCCCCGAGAAAAACTAGTACAAAAAGGAAGGTCTGTACTTTCGGATGCAGAGTTGATTGCTATTCTAATCGGCTCTGGTAGCAGAAATGAAAGTGCAGTGGAATTGTCTAAACGCATCTTGGCATCCGTAGAAAATAACTTGAATGAGCTTGGGAAGCTTTCGATCAAACAGTTGATGCAATTTAAGGGGATAGGAGAGGCCAAAGCGGTTACGATTGCCGCAGCCCTCGAAATTGGACGTAGAAGAAGGGGAGAAGAGGCGAGGAAAGTGGCTAAAATAGGAAGTAGTAAAGACGCCTATGAGCTTCTGCAGCCGATTATTGGCGAACTGGAGCATGAAGAATTTTGGATTCTTTATTTGAACAATGCCAATAAGGTATTACACAGGGCTCAACTTAGTAAGGGCGGTCTTACCGGTACCCTAGTGGATGTTCGAATTGTTATGAAACAAGCTTTGGAATTAGGGTCGGTAGCTATTATTCTTGCCCATAATCACCCATCGGGTACTCTGAGACCTAGTGAGCAAGACCGCAAAATTACGCAGAAACTAAAACGCGGTGCGGAAGCACTAGACGTGAAAGTTTTAGATCATTTGATCATAACCCAAAATGATTATTATAGTTTTGCTGATAAAGGTATACTCTAAAGTGCCGTTCTCAATACCTTTTTAAGATAGAATTTTAGATGTTATTAATCTACAGCCATAAAATTACACCGCGCCTCACCTATGTGATGAGGCATTTGTTTACGCGAATTTTGGGTATAGATATATCTTTTACTACCAAGGTCGAAGATTTTATTAAGCATACCGGGGCTAAGATCACATACACCAAACAGGCTCTTCAAAATGAGTTTTTTGTGCGAAGTAACGACCTGTTGTTCGAGCAGGGCATCAACGATTTACAGATTACGGTTCGCAATTGGGAGGGGGTGCCCTGTTTCTTCAGTGCCGATGAACGAAGCAATGTTCCTTTCGATATATTCTCGGCAAGCTTTTATCTGTTGAGTCGTTATGAAGAATATTTGCCTCACATGAAAGATATTCATGGTAGGTTTTCACCAAAAGATAGTTTGGCCTACATGAATAGTTTTCTTCATTTGCCCGTAGTCGATATGTGGGCTTATAAACTTTTAGGCCTACTTCAAGAACGATTTCCTGAATTAGAGCGCAAGACCAGAGACTACCAGTTTACTTCTTTAATAGATGTAACTGCTTCCCATAGTTATGCCCATCGAGGTTTTGTGAGAAGCTTAGCAGGTTTGTTCTATGATTTGGGCAGTTTCAAATTCAGGCGGGTAGCAGAACGTGTCAAAGTGTGGTTCTACCCTGAAAACGATCCGTACAATAATTTTGATTTTCTTGTCGATCAGCACAAGCAATTAAGTATTAGAAGTATTTTCTTTTTTCAGTTCGCCACCTATTCGACCTACGATAAGAATGTTTCGCCCAACCATAATAAATTCAGGCATCTCATAAAATCAATTTCAGATTACAGTACAATAGCTTTAGCTGGATCGTATAGTTCTTTTGAAGACAATGAGTTGCTGAAAAAGGAACGTAAGAATCTTGCCGGAGTCATCAACAGGTCGGTTGAAGCCTCTCGTATGCGCTATAATAGAATTCATATTCCGCAAACGTATAGAAACTTGATAGAGGCTGAGTTTACTGATGACTATACAATGGGCTACACTCATGAAATTGGTTTTCGGGCAGGCAGCTGTACACCGTTTTATTTTTATGATATCAATCTTGAAATTCAGCAACCTATAAGAATTCACCCCTTTGCGATTCATGACTATGCTTTGGTCAATTTGAAAGAACAAGAAAAGATTTTGGAAAAAGTGGGTGCGCTGCACACAGAGATAAAAAATGTGAACGGACACTTTTTAACCGTCTTTTCAAATGAGTTGTTGGGTGATACATCACATAAGGTCGATTGGAAGGAGTTGTACCTAAATATTTTAAAGCGTTTTAATGTTTAAGAATACCGTTACCGATATATTTTTCGATTTAGATCATACTTTATGGGATTTTGAGAAGAATTCAGCACTGACCTTTGAAAAAATTCTTTTTGAGCATAGTATTAACGTTGACCTGAATGATTTTTTAAAGGTGTATGTGCCTGCCAACCTTGCCTTTTGGAAGTTGTATCGAGAAGAGAAAATCACCAAGGAAGACCTTCGTTATCAACGCCTCAAAACAGTTTTTGACGATTTGAACTATCCGGTGCCAGATGCGGTTATCCATAAAATGTCTGATGATTATATTTCGAAACTTTCTGGTTACAATCATCTATTTCCGAATGCGATTAATACGCTAGAGTATCTTCGTCCTTCTTATAAGCTTCATATTATCACCAATGGTTTTCAAGAAGTTCAGGGCAAAAAGCTGAGAAATTCGGGCATACACGGTTATTTTGACCAAATTATCGACTCTGAAATGGCAGGTGTCAAAAAACCCAATCCTATTATTTTTGAATTAGCTCTGGAGAAGGCTGGTACTACTGCCGATAAATCTTTAATGATCGGCGATAATTTAGAGGCAGATATACAAGGCGCTCTGTCTTCGGGTTATCATGCGCTACACTTTAATGCCCACCAAGAACCAGAGCACGAATACTGCAAAATGATTCATGATTTAATTGAAATAAAATCATTTTTATAGAGTTATATAGGTATGGCCAAGAAAGTCTCTGTGACTTTATAAATCGGTTATACAATGAGATTGCTTTCCAAGTGTTTTATATTTTGCGTTGTTATCATCGGTACATTATCATCTTGTATTGAAGATCAAGATTTTGGTCAATATGACGAGATTGAGGTAACGCCTACTATAGAAGCAAGTATGCTTTATGTAGAGGCACCTGAAACGATGATCAATCAAGCACCTGCAAATGTAGTTTTTTCCCAAAATTTCAATTTCGATGCATTTAGTTATGACGCCTTTTCAGAAAGAGTCTTAGAAGGGGCGGTTACCTATATAATTGAAAATACGACAAGTAAGCAATTAGATATAACTATTGAGTTTCTTGACGAGCAAGGTAATGTACTGGGCCCTGTAGATACTTTTACCATTCAGCCCACACCGACCGCTGAACAACAAATTATTGTTGCATATGGCGATTCTGGACGCAGTATAGAAATCATTAAAAATACTTCAAGTATTCGGGTAACCACCACTAATCGCGGTGATAATGTTAGCGTTTCAACTGAAGACGATCCAAAAATAATTATCAAATCAAGTGCTAAATTTCGAGTCAGAATAAAATGAGTCTTCACAAAATTTTATTCCTTGTCTTGTTATGGGCCGGCTTTGTTGTGCAGGGTCAAAATAAGCAATTGCTCTACGATTTTGTTGAAATTCCGCAGGCAGCAATGGTCAACCCCGGTGTAGAAGCAGATTTTCAATGGTATACGGGTATTCCTGCACTTTCTGGAATTTCATTTCAGGCAGGCTCCAGTGGCATATCTGTGAATGATATCTTTGCCAATGATGGGCAGCGCATCAATGATAAAATACGTGATCGCGCTATAAATGGAATGACTCCACGAGATGAGCTGAGCGGGACTTTTCAAGTTGAATTTTTGATCTTCGGGTTTCGAGGTCGAAATCCTGATCATTTTTTCACCGGAGGAATGTACTTAGAGGGTGATGCCATCGGGTATTGGTTTAAAGATTATGCGGTGCTGGCCTTTGAGGGAAATGCCGACAGACTGAACCAACGTTTTGACTTGGGCCATTTGAAGACACGAGGCGAGTTGGTGAACGTTTTTCATTTTGGCATGAACAAACAGGTAAGAGATGGTTTGACCGTAGGAGGTAGGGCTAAAATTTACTCTAGTATATTTGACTTTAATTCTACCAAAAACCGTGGGTATTTTGTTACCCGTCCTGGAGAAAGTAATATTTTCGTCAGCACTCTAGAGGCCGATATGCAATTACGTACATCGGGTCTCAACTCGCTAAAAGATTCTTTCGATGAAGAGAATACGGCCGGTACTGTTATAAAACGCGCCTTATTCGGTGGTAATCTAGGATTAGGCTTTGACCTTGGTTTTACCTATCACCTCAATGAACAGGTGGTTTTGACCGCTAGTCTTTTAGACTTAGGGTTTATTTATCACACCAATGATGTAAAGAATTTTACGCTAAATGGTACGGCCACGATAGAAGGGGTTGAGGTAGTTTTGCCAGATGCATTTGATGACCCGAATACCGATTTTTGGGAAGATTTGGTAGATGACGTAGAGAATTTTGTTCCGTTTGACGATAATACAAATAGTTATGTGTCTTTTCGACCCACTAAACTTTACGCTTCATTACGTTATAATTTTGGTGAACCTGTAGAGGGTAGAGCCAGTTGTGATTGTGGAGTCAATGCCGTACGGTCTCCTGCCAATCGAGCAAAATACGTTAACAGTGTAGGTGCCCAGCTTTATGTGATTAACAGGCCGAGAGGGCCGCAGGCAGCATTGAGTGCTTTTTACCAAAGACGTTTTGGTAATATTCTCAGCATGAAGGCGGCCTATACGGTAGACAAATTTTCATATACCAACATTGGTTTGGGTATGAGTCTTCAAGCCGGCCCAATGAATTTCTACGTTATGGCCGACAATCTTTTGGCTTACCGCAACGTAGCTGCCAGTCAATATGCTTCTTTTCAATTAGGATTAAATATCATATCTTGGGGGGCAAGATGATGTTTGTCTAACCGAATTTCTTTTAAGGCGATATTTGGCACGCTTTTTTCATCTCTTCTTTTGTAAATAGTTAAATTGAACTGATTGTGAAGCATTTATTTCTAGCCCTATTTTTAATGGCAAGTGTTACGAGTATGGCTCAAAAACAACTTAACGACTTTAAGTATATTATTGTACCCAAAAAGTTTGATGGTTTCAAAAAACAAAACCAGTATCAAACCAGTACTTTGGTCAAACATTTATTTACTGAAAAAGGATTTGAAACTGCTTATGAAGACGATTTGCCAATGGAGTTGAATGCCAATCGCTGTTTGGGTCTAACGGTAAGTCTAGTTGATGACTCTTCGATGTTTACTACCAAAACTGCTTTGATGTTGAAAGATTGCCAAGGGAAGGAGATTTTGGCTACGCAAGAAGGTAAAAGCAAGGAAAAAGATTTCAAAGACTCGTATAATGAAGCTATCAGAGAGGCATTTAAATCTGTTCAAACCTTGAACTATGTATATTCAGGTAAGGCTGAAAATTCTGCACCTATTACCGTAAGTTTTGCCAATGATGTTAAGGATGCGAAAAAGCCTAAAAATGCAAAAAGCATGGTTGAACAGCAGGCTACTGTCGAGAATCAAAGTTTCAAAGACCATTCCCCAAAAGATTCTGATTTTACTAAGGGCGAAGAAAAACGGGAAATGGTTGAGCAGATGGCTACTCGTGAACAGCAAAGCTATGTAGATAAAACCCCTAAGCCTTCAGATATTAAAAGTTCTTCTAAAAATCAGCTTAAGATTTCTAATGCCAAACCAAGTAGTGGCGTGTTATATGCCCAAGAGCTGGAGAATGGTTATCAGTTGGTAGATAGTACTCCTCAAATAGTGCTTAAATTAAAGAAAACCTCTGTGCCTGATTATTATTTGGCACAAGGTGATGATAGGTCAGGCACGGTATTCATGAACGAAGGAAAATGGTATTTCGAATATTATTTAGAGGGGGAATTGGTAACCGAAGAACTTGATATTAAATTCTAAGCCTCGTATTTACCTTTCCATCTATTTTTAAGAAACTCTTTTATACTATTCTCTCGAGAGTTATTGCCCGGAGAATAGAATGAAGTTCCGGAAATTTCTTCGGGAAGGAACTCCATATCAACAAAGTTGTTATCATAATCATGGGCGTATTGGTATTCACTACCATAGCCTAAGTCTTTCATCAGTTTGGTAGGGGCATTTCTTAGTGGTAACGGTACCGAAAGGTCTCCCGTCTCCCTAACTTTTTGCTGCGCCTTTTTGATAGCTGAATAGCTGGCATTGCTCTTAGGTGAAGTTGCTAAATATATAGCACACTGGCTGAGAATAATTCTCGCTTCGGGATAACCAATCGTAGTAACTGCCTGAAAGGCATTGTTGGCAATGACCAAAGCAGTAGGGTTGGCAAGGCCAATATCTTCTGAAGCGGAAATAAGTAATCTGCGGGCGATGAACTTCACATCTTCCCCACCTTCTATCATTCGTGCTAGCCAGTATACCGCCCCGTTAGGGTCGCTACCGCGTATCGATTTTATAAAGGCCGAAATGATGTCGTAATGTTGCTCGCCGGTTTTATCATAGAGTACGGTGTTTTTTTGAACCCTACCCATTACCAGTTCATCGGTAATTATAATTTTATCGCCTTCGACCGAATTGATAATCAATTCGAAAATATTCAATAACTTTCTACCATCGCCCCCTGATAAACGAAGTAAGGCCTCTGTTTCTTTGAGGGTTATACTCTTGGTTTTCAGAATTGAATCTTCCTTCATTGCTCTTTTGATAAGATTTTCGAGATCTTCTTTTCCGAAGGCATTCAAAACATAGACTTGACATCGCGATAGTAAAGCGGGAATAACTTCAAAACTTGGGTTCTCCGTAGTAGCACCGATCAAGGTGACCCAACCTTTTTCTACGGCCGCAAGCAATGAATCTTGTTGTGATTTACTAAAACGGTGTATTTCATCAATAAATAAAATGGGGTTTTTAGCGGTAAACAGTCCACCACTTTGTTTCGCCTTGTCGATTACTTCCCTAATATCTTTCACACCACTGTTTATGGCACTTAAAGTATAGAAGGGTCTTTCACTTTCACGGGCTATTATATTTGCCAAAGTTGTCTTTCCTGTGCCAGGTGGTCCCCAAAATATCAACGAAGGAATTACGCCTTTTTTTATTTGTTGAGTCAAAGAACCTTTCTCGCCGACCAAATGATTTTGGCTTATGTATTCATCGAGACTTTTTGGCCTGATCCGTTCTGCTAAAGGTTCGTTCATCTTGCAAAAGTATAATAAGTTAATTCAGAATTCAAGAATATATAAGAATGTTGGTCTTCTTTACAATAGCAGAGTAAGCCGTTAAGTGGTGAAATGACAATCTTTCAGTAATTTGATGAATGGCTGACTTATTGCTAGATTCACAGTATGGTCGATAACCACTATTTTAAGTTTACGAATTCTGTCGTTGTAGCTCCCTTAATGGCCATATTAGCGATATGGACGGTATTTTGGATGGAATTGCAATTCAAAATGAACTTAAATGAATATGGAATCTATCCCCAAAAGCTTTCAGGATTAAGAGGTGTGGTTTTCAGCCCGTTTATTCATGGTTCGGTCGAACATTTGTATAATAACACCATTCCGTTGGCAGTTCTAACGGCATCACTGTTTTACTTTTATCGCAAGATTGCTTGGAGAGTATTGATTCTGGGAGTTTTAATATCCGGATTTTTCATTTGGGCGGTGGGCCGCCCGTCTTTTCATATAGGAGCTAGTGGAGTGATTTATCTCTTGGCCAGTTTTATTTTTTTTAAAGGGATAAAAACCAAGCACTACAGACTAGTGGCCCTATCACTTATTATAGTATTTATTTACGGAAGCATGTTATGGTATATTTTTCCGATTGAAGAGGGTATATCTTGGGAAGGGCACTTGGGAGGCTTTCTTTCCGGATTGCTATTGGCGTTCACCATAAAAAGTCCCGTACCGCCAGTTAAAAAGTACGATTGGGAACATGAAGATTACAATGAGGAAGCCGATGAGTTTTTACGACAGTTTGATGAAGATGGCAATTTTATTGGAGACCAAAAGGAAGAAGTGACAGGAGAAAAAATTAAAATCGTTTATCAATGGAAAGATAAAGAAAAAGATGAAAAATTTTAATCCGTTATAAAGGTAAAGCCACAATTAAGTTCTCTGTCTAACCGCCTCGTATAGAAAAACCGCACAGGCCACGGAAACATTTAAAGAGCCTATTTTACCCAGCAAGGGTATTTTGGCTAAATGGTCGACTGCTTTTAATGTTGAAGGTGATATACCTCGATCTTCAGAACCCATGACAATGGCAGTTGGTACTTTGAAATCAATATTATAAATGAAATCATCTGTTTTTTCGGTTGCGGCAACCACAGAAATATTACTAGCTTGTAAATAGTATACAGCATCTTTTATGTGGTCTACCTTCGCAATAGGTATTTTGAAAACGGCACCGGCCGAAGTCTTAATCGTGTCAGCCGTTACAGGGGCTGCTCCCTTTTTTTGAATGATAATTCCATCAACACCAGTGCATTCGGCAGTTCGTATAATAGCACCAAAGTTGCGTACATCGGAAAGTTGGTCGAGTAACAGAAATAATGGGCTTTCTTTCTTTTGAGTAACCGTTTCGACCAATTCTTCTAAGTTGAAGAATGTAATAGGGGAGATATTTGCAACTACACCTTGATGGTTATTTTTGGTTAAATGATTTAGTTTTTCAATTGGCACATACGAAGCTTTTATCCCATTCTTTCTAAGTAAACCTTCTAATTCCCTGGACAGGTCGCCTTTAAGCCCTTTTTGAATAAAGACCTTGTCAATGGGTTCATTAGAGCTAATAGCCTCAATAACGGCACGAATGCCATATACCTGTGTAGTTTTTTGCATGGGGTAAATATAACTAAAAAACCACCCTTATAAGGGTGGTTTCTTTATTTCAAGTATATGTATTATTTTACTTTACTGTGGTGTATAAATTGCATCTACAAAATCTCCGAAAGAATTGTCAATTCTTACAGCAATCGTACCATCTGCATTGACTGTACCTGTAAGTTCATGGGTTCCGCCAAATATATCCGTCCAAGAACTAGAAAGCGTGCCTTCACAGATATCTAGGGCCAATACTTGAGGTTCTGGTTCTGTATTTCCATAAATAGAATACCATTCAATATAAACTCCAGCCCAACCGTCAGATGTTGTATAGGTACCATCACCGTTATCGGTGATTTCAACAGTTGACATAAATGCCACCAATGGATTGTTCTCAGGTCCGTCATCAGTAGATTCACCATTACTTATCACCTCATAAGTACCAGTAATGTCTTGTGGGTAACTACTCGCTTCGCCAACACTTTCAATAGTAAAGCTGTCTCCACTTTTAGTCACTTTATTTAAAGTGTAAAAGTTGTTGTCACAAACGAACTGAGTATTAAGCGCGGCTTCAAAATCATAAGAATCGGCGTTAAGAACACCAACTTGATCAAATGAAGTAGAGAGATTTAAATCTGCAGGTATGTCCATTGCATCAAAGAATTTTGCTACTATAAAATATTCTCCGTCAGGATCCTCAGCGGTAATAGTAGAAGCTTCAAAAGCTGCTCCATCAGCCTCGTGGATTACCGCACCGGAGGCATCTTGAATCTGTAAAACCAAATCAGCTAAATCTGTTGCACTAATTTCAGTACCACCATTGTCGGTTACCGTTTCTGATGCAGCCCAAGAAAGCCCAACTTCAAGTTCTCCAGCGGTCAGGTTTCCAATATTAAATGTAAAGGAAGCAGGGCTAAGGTTTGCATTGGCGGTTCTTTCATTACCCACAGTTATAGTAACGCTTTCCGGACCTTCAGCTATTTCATCTTCAAGAATTGCAAAGCTGCCTGTTGCAGAGGTCGCAAAAGCTGGTATAATGATGGATGAAGGAATGGTGAAGTCATCACCAGAAGTTGCATTACCTGCAGTTTGTGCTATTGAAATTTTAACATCGACAATTTGTGGTTCGCTGATAGTTACCGTGAAATCGTAACTGGCATTCTGCTCGACAAGAGTGTTATTGGTGCCGAAAGGAATGTCTACTGAAAGACTAGCACCTGCAGAGGGTACTAATGTACTTGCCCCTACGTTGTCATCTTGATTTTCACAACCGACCAACAAAAAAAGGCCGAAGAGAAAACTCATAGGTATTATTAAATTATTTTTCATCTTTTTTTATTTTGGATATATGGTTAATCGACAATCTTTTCGAGTACTTGATAAAACTCCCTAGGTCCTGAACCAGCAGTTAAGTAACCAAAAGTCATAAATAAAACGTCTTCACCGTTAACATCGTCTTGTTGTACAAAGTTAGATTCACTTGCGCCACAAGGTACATTGGTCATGTTATTCGGACTTGAAGTACACGTAATCAATGGTTCTCCATTACCTACTTGAGCATCACCGTTCGGCTTGTTTTCAGGATAGGTAATTATACCGTCTGCATCGATTTGGAAAAAAAGTTCATTTCCTTCGAAAGCACCAAAATAATCAACTATTCTATACGTAGTAGCATCAACTGATTCTATGGTCATCTCATCAGGAAAGGCAACATCATCTCTCAAAACACCGATACGATAATAAACACCTGTGTTTACAGCGTATTTACCTGCAAATCTAGTGCTGACAGAAACTTTCGTACTTACCGAATTTTCAACTATTGTCCCATTCGATGTCGTGGATACATAGCGCAGTGTCCAGAAGTCACCAATATTTAAACCACTATCTTCATCAGGTAAACTACCTTTATCTAAAGTTAGGCCTTCTGCTAAATCTTGGTAATCAAAAGGTAGATCAATCACGACTTGAGCTCCTTCGCCCTGTTCGCTAATATCAAAAGTTCTGAACAAAATTTCATCACTTTTTGTCGTATCCGTAGGAGACTCAAAAGATTTATAAACTTCTACTTTGGTAGTTTTTACATCTCCTTGAATAAAACTTGCCCTAGAAGTAGTCGGGCCTTCGCTACCTACTACGTAACCCAAACTTGACCCAACAGAAAGAGCACCTCCCTCAGAGGCTATAGTTATCGCTTCGTTTTCCGGCAAATCTTGATCGCATGACTGCAAAATGAATAAAGCCGATAAAGCTATTGTAAAATAATATATTCTTTTCATTGTAATTTTTTTTAAGATTAGTTATCCCAACTTACTGGTGTGGTCAGTCTATCTTCTCCCTGACCAGACACCGCAGCTTCATAATTGACTCTGTTCAATGACTGCTCATCTCTAGGATAGGTAAATCTGATTGGAATTGATCCCAAATCATTTTCAGCTGCTGGAGTCAGCACAGGGAAATCTGTTCTCCTCCATTCAATCCAAGTTTCCATACCTTGACTGTATAGGGCAATCCACTTTTGTAATGCAATTTTGTTAAGAGCACCCGCTGCATCATATGCGACAGCGGACTGACCTACATAAGCATCGAAAGAGTCGGCTACTCCGTTTTCGGTCATAGATGAACTTATACCTTCTAAATAAAAGGCCTCTGCGGCGCTATCCCCACCTGATATAAAACCTTTACTAGCGGCTTCAGCCAATAAAAATTGTAGCTCGGTATAAGAAAGAAAATAACCAGGTAAAGTAGGCGATAAGAATCTCTCTCCAAGGGCAGATACATTAGTGTAGTTGTAGTCTGGGCTTGGAAGGTCTCTAAAACCTGAAGGCTTACCTCTTATGATACCATCTTCATTTTCCTGAGCATAAACGGGTAACCTAGGGTCATCCATGCCGTTGGTCCCGTCCATATATTCAACTAATGTTTCATTGATTTTGTATTCCCCTCTTGTGCCAAAAACTACTGTTTCAAAAATTGGATTGGCATTTGGATCGGATTCTAAATAGGAAAATTTGGCTTCCTCATCAGTGGAAGAAAATAGATTACCGCTATTAACTGTTGCCTGAAGCTGTGAAGCAACGTTTGTGCTACCAGAAATACGCATTAAAGCTCTAAACTTTAAAGAGGTTGCAAATTTTATCCATTTATTCGCGTCTCCGGCATATAATAGGTCTTGACTGGCATCAATCGATCCGCCAGCTGATATTAATGATATAGCTTCGTCTAAATAGGCAATGGAACCGGTATATACATCTTCTTGCGTATCATAGACCGGAGTTGTATTACCTGCTTCGGCCTGAAGCGCTTCAGAGAAAGGTACATCACCATAAATATCGGTTAGCATAAGAAAACCGTAGGCTTGCAAAATTCTGGCAACACCTTGAATGGCGGTGTTTTCTTGATCTGCACCCAATTCATACATCTTTTGTGAATCGGATGTGGTTATGCGATAGAAATTATCCCAGATAGCCGAAATTGTACCTTCTCTTGGAATATATCTCATTTCATCGTTATACTGAACCTTAGCCATATGTTGTGCCCACCCGGCTCCTTGATCTAAAGAGCCAAACACGTTATATACGGTATTTGCAGTGTTGAACAATGTACTTCCCAGAAGCAATTCAGCTGGAACCGCAGTTGGGTCGTTAGGGTTTTGGTTTAATTCCTCAAAATCATTGTCGCAACCTATCACGAAAAAGGCCGCAAGCGCGATAAAAATGGAATTTTTATAAATTTTCTGTTTCATCTGTCCTTAGAATTTTACGTTAATGTTGACTCCTACACTTCTAGCTGAAGGTATCTGGCCTGATTCTAGACCCTGATTCCCGTTTGAATCACTAAATGCACTTTCTGGATCGATATGCGGAGCATTCTTGTGCAATATTGCCAAGTTACGTCCAACAACCGAAATCACGAACGATTGTAATGGTGTGTTCTTAAATAGATTTCTTGGGATACTGTAGCCAAGTGAAAGTTGTCTTAGTTTTACGTAAGAAGCATCAAAAACAGAGCTTTCTGCAATGGCATTACTAAATGCGGTTTGATTAAACTGCTTGGCCGGGACGACTACGTCATTAGGAACATAGGTTCCGTCGTCTGCTAATTTAACACCATCTCCGACTATACCGGTTTCACGCCCAACTAGGGTTTCTTCAAGTATACCACCGTATCGACCCCAAGTATTTGTGATTGAGTAAATGTCTCCACCGATTTTAGCATCTACGAGACCACTGAAGTTCCAGTTTTTATAGCTTACGGAAAGATTTGCACCACCTGTCCAATCAGGAGCAATATCACCTAGTACTTTACTATTAGGATCGATCTGAGGCAAACCATTTCTATAAACGACCTCGCCGCTTGGGCTTCTTTCGAAACCAGGTCCGAAAATTACACCATATGGCTGGCCGACACGGGCTTCAGTGTCAACATTCCATTGTCCTCCCAATCTTAAAGTTTCTAGGTTGTCACCCAGGGAAACAACTTCGTTTTCATTAGCAGCAAAATTAAGGTCTAAATCTACAGTTAGGTCTTCGGTTCTTACTAAAGTACCGCCCAATTGTATTTCAACCCCCTTGTTTCTCATTTCACCAATGTTTTGAAGTGTTTGACCAATACCACTGGCAGATGACACATCAACCTGTACAATTAGGTCTTCACTAGTAGAATCATAATAAGTAGCATCAAATCTCAATCTATTTTTGAATAAACGTAAATCGACACCAAATTCATAACCTGTTGTGGTTTCAGGGCCTATGTTAGGGTTATTCAGTAAGTTAGGGAAAAACGCTAATGAGGTACTGCCGAACGGAGTATCACTAAACTGATAAACCGGTTGCAATTGATAAGGGTCTAATGTACCTGTGCTACCAACTTTTGACCAACCACCCCTTAATTTGAATAGAGAAACGATATCTCTGTTCATTGAAAAGATATCACTAAGGGCTGCACTTAAAGTGGCTGATGGGTAGAAAAATGAATTGTTTTCTACAGGAAGAATACTTGCCCAATCATTTCTAGCGGTAAAATCAAGAAAGAGGTAGTTTCTAAAAGCAATTTGGCCGAAACCAAAAACACTATTAATTCTTTGTTCGCTTTCGTAGTTAGTATTGATTGCTGTTGTACCCGATTTTACATTTGAAATATTGTAAACTTCTGGTAACTCTAATTGTTCTGCTTCTTGATAGATTCTATCATAAGTTCTTTGCAACGTATTGGCACCAAGATTCAATGAAAAGTCAAAATCTTCGCTCAATGAAGTAGTATATGATAGCAGGGCTTCGGTATTGATTTCAAACCTTCTTTCCGTTTCAAGGCTAAATGAACCTTCTGGGGCACTGTTCGAACCTTTAGCCCTTCTTCTGTTGGTTACGGCAGACCATGAATCAATACCCGTCTTACCGGTAAGAGAAAGTTCGGGGGTTAGGTTCAAAGTTACATTGGCACCTCCAATAATACGATCTTTATTGAACGCATTAGTGTTGGTTTCCAATTGCCAATATGGGTTGTTTTGATAAACTGTATTCCAGTTTAAAGGAGTTCCTTCGGCAGCAGTTCCTGCGGGGGATAGTGGTAAATTTCTCCAATCACGTAACGCTTGAAAATCAACGTTTCTTCCTGAAAATCCATTGATTTGCTGAGTAGGGTTATCGTTGGTGTAACCTTGTTGAACTACATTGTCACTATAAGATTTGATATATCTTGCATTTATACCGGCACTCAAGAAATCTGAAAACTGGTGGTCAGCGTTACCACTCACAGTGTATCTCTCAAACCCAGTGAAGGGGACCATACCTTTTTGATCAAAATTAGCGAAAGATAATCTTACCGATGATTTTTCACCACCACCACTAAGTGAAACGTTATTATTAGTGGTTATACCTGTATTGTAAAAATCTTTAATATTATCTGGCTGAGAAACCCATGGTAATGGTCTGCCACCTACTTGATAAGAATTCCATTGAACAAATTCTAGGCCTACATCCGTTGGTGGACCCCAGCTTTCATCAACTCCACCATTGCCTGATGTACCGTCTACCCACTCAAAAAAGTTTGAGACATTACCTTGGCCATAAGAGTTTTGAAAAGAAGGAAGTAATAATGGGTTTTCAAAACTAACTGAGCTACTTATGCTCACTCCAAGAGTGGAATTCTTAGAACCTCTTTTAGTTGTGATTACTATAACACCATTAGCAGCACGTAATCCATATAATGCCGCGGCGTTAGGTCCTTTAAGAACAGAGACCGAAGCTATGTCGTCAGGGTTAATATCTGCCGCGCCATTCGGTAGGTCAATTCCACCGAAAGCATCGGCGTTTCCCTGATTACTGTTATCAATAGGTATTCCATCAACAACAAATAAAGGTTGATTGTTACCTGTAATCGAAGTGGCACCACGTAAAACGATTCTAGCAGACGAACCGGCCGCACCACTACTATTGGTGATTTGCACACCTGAGACTTTTCCGCTCAAGGCATTGACCAAGTTAGACTCTCTGGCTTGCGCTATATCGTCGCCTTTCACATTTTGAACGGCATAACCGACCGACTTTTCTTCCCTTTTAATGCCTAAAGCCGTAACTACTACTTCTTCAAGGGCTTCAGCGTCTTCGGTCATTTGAACGTTTACAGTATTACTTGAACCTACTGTTTGTCTTTGTTCTTTTTGACCGATATAGGTGAAAAGTAATACATCACCCTGTTCCGCTTGAATAGAATAATTTCCATCAAAATCGGTTTGAGTACCATTGGTAGTTCCCTGAACGACTATGTTTACCCCGGGTAAAGGTAAACCGTCTTGATCAGAGACCGTACCCGAAATGGTTTTGTTTTGTGCAAAAGAAATCTGCACGAATAACGCCAAGAACAGCGTCAACAATCCTTTGTGTTTTGCTCTCATTTTATAATTATTTGAATTAGCTGTTGGCAAAAGTCTTAATTTAACGTTAATAATGCAATTATTTTTAACTATAAATTATGCGTGCATAGCAATATGGATGTTAGAATACTAGCTTTTTGCTGCTTTTTTTGTGATAATTACACAGAATATTGCTATACTGTTACGAAAGCATGGAGTAAATGAGCTTTTTTATAGAAATCAATAGTCGATTGTGTTAAATTATTTTGGAATCTTCAATTATTAGGTAATGAACATTATCTCCATTAATTAACAAGATTTATACTACATATACCAAAGTTATATTTGATTTAGTTAAATGTATTATCTTATATATTGGTGGTTTTGTGTATAAAAATGCATTTGTTGATATTTTGGTTTCGTTAGGTTGTCTTCTAGGTCATATAGTATACTCGTTTGTCTCATTGATTCATTCATTTAGTTTTTAAGGTTCTACGTTGGTTGGTTGGTTTTTTGCAATCAATAATCAATTATGTTTCGTAGATATTGAGTTGTGTAGATAGGGTTATGAAAGCGGTGTGGCGGCTGTTCTTTTTGGCTATTGAAATAAATCTTTGAAAATTAATGTTTAAGAATTTGAATTTTTACGAAATAGTCTTACATTTGCCGACCCTTAAACAAGGGGTTATTTTTACATATATAATATAGTATGCCAACAATTTCACAGTTAGTACGAAAAGGAAGGTCCACGATTACTAAGAAGAGTAAATCGGCGGCTTTGGATTCGTGTCCTCAGAGAAGAGGGGTTTGTACGCGTGTTTACACCACTACGCCTAAGAAGCCTAACTCAGCTATGCGAAAAGTAGCTAGGGTTAGATTGACGAACGGTAAAGAGGTTAACGCTTATATACCCGGAGAAGGTCACAACCTCCAAGAGCACTCGATAGTATTAGTAAGGGGCGGAAGGGTTAAGGATTTGCCTGGTGTTAGATATCATATCGTGAGAGGGGCTCTTGATACCGCAGGTGTTGCGGGTCGAACTCAGCGAAGATCAAAATACGGTGCAAAACGACCTAAGAAGTAAATGATTTAAAAGGAGGGTCGATTGGCTTCTTTGAGCTGATATTGACATCCGAAAATTAACAAAATGAGAAAAAGACAGGCAAAAAAGAGACCGCTCTTGCCGGATCCTAGATTCGGTGATCAATTGGTAACGCGTTTTGTGAACATGATGATGTGGGATGGTAAAAAATCCGTGGCCTTTAGTGTTTTTTACGATGCAATGGATATCGTAGAAGAAAAAAAGACTGATGATGAGAAATCAGCTTTAGAATTATGGAAAGATGCTCTTTCCAATGTAATGCCCCATGTTGAGGTAAGAAGTAGAAGGGTTGGTGGTGCTACATTTCAAATTCCTATGCAAATTCGTCCGGATCGCAAGATTTCAACGGCTATGAAGTGGTTGATCAGTTTTGCGAGAAAGCGTAATGAAAAAGGTATGGCTCAAAAATTAGCTGCCGAGGTTTTGGCTGCTTCGAAAGAAGAGGGTGCTGCGGTTAAGAAGAGGGTTGATACTCATAAAATGGCAGAGGCGAACAAAGCATTTTCCCACTTTAGATTTTAATCAGAAATGGCAAGAGATTTAAAATATACAAGAAATATAGGTATTGCTGCGCATATTGATGCCGGTAAGACGACGACTACCGAAAGAATCCTTTTTTATACTGGTGTGAGCCATAAGATAGGGGAGGTGCATGACGGTGCGGCGACTATGGACTGGATGGAGCAAGAGCAAGAACGTGGTATAACCATTACTTCTGCGGCTACTACATGTACATGGAAGTTTCCTATGGAAAATGCACAGGCATTACCTGATACGAAAGATTATCACTTTAATATTATTGACACCCCTGGTCACGTTGATTTTACGGTAGAAGTTAACCGTTCTTTACGTGTGTTAGATGGTTTGGTGTTTTTGTTTAGTGCCGTTGATGGTGTTGAGCCACAGTCGGAAACGAACTGGCGATTGGCTGATAATTATAAAGTGCCACGTATTGGTTTTGTGAACAAAATGGACCGCCAAGGGGCCAACTTCTTGAATGTGTGTAAGCAGGTTAAAGAAATGTTGGGTTCAAATGCAGTTCCAATCGTATTGCCTATTGGTGATGAGGCTGACTTTAGAGGCATCATTGATTTGGCTAAGAACAGAGCTATTGTTTGGCATGATGAGAATTTCGGTTCAACATTTGATGTTGTCGATATTCCTGAAGAAATGAAAGCTGAAGTTAAAGAATATAGAGCTGCTTTAATTGAAGCTGTTGCTGAATATGATGAGGAGTTGATGGAGAAATTCTTCGAAGATGAAGATTCTATCACCGAAGAAGAAGTTCATGCGGCTTTAAGAGCTGCGGTTATGGATAGGGCTATCATTCCTATGGTTTGTGGTTCGTCCTTTAAAAATAAAGGGGTACAGTTTTTATTGGATTGTGTTTGTAGGTATTTGCCTTCGCCAATCGATAAAGATGATATAGTAGGTACTGATCCTGAGACTGGTGAATCTATTACTAGGAGTCCTAACGTTAAGGAGCCATTTTCGGCATTGGCGTTCAAAATTGCTACTGACCCTTTCGTAGGTCGATTGGCTTTCTTTAGAACATATTCTGGCCGTTTAGATGCTGGTTCTTACATATTGAACAACCGTTCGGGTAAAAAAGAACGAATTTCTCGAATCTACCAGATGCACTCCAATAAACAAAATGCTATCGATTTTATCGAAGCTGGTGATATTGGTGCAGCTGTAGGTTTTAAAGATATTAAGACTGGTGATACCATGTCTTCTGAGAAGGCTCCTATTATTTTGGAGAGTATGGATTTTCCTGATCCTGTAATCGGTATTGCAGTTGAGCCTAAAACTAAGGCTGATGTAGATAAGTTAGGTATGGCTTTGGCTAAGTTGGCTGAAGAAGATCCTACTTTTCAGGTGAAAACAGATGAGGCTTCTGGCCAGACCATTATTTCTGGTATGGGCGAACTTCACTTAGATATTATTGTAGACCGTTTAAGACGTGAATTCAAAGTTGAGGTTAACCAAGGTCAGCCTCAGGTTGAATATAAAGAATCTCTTACTAGGGATGCTGATCACAGAGAGACTTATAAGAAACAATCAGGTGGTCGTGGTAAATTTGCGGATATCGTATTTACTATGGGTCCTGTTGAAGATGAGGAAGCTGAAGGTCTTGAGTTTGTAAACCAAATCAAGGGTGGTAATGTTCCTAAAGAGTTTATTCCTGCTGTTGAGAAAGGGTTTAAAGATGCTATGAAGAATGGTCCTTTGGCTGGTTTCGAGATGGATAGTATGAAGGTCGTTCTTAAGGACGGTAGTTTTCACGCGGTGGATTCCGATTCATTATCTTTCGAATTGGCAGCGAAATTGGGTTACAAAGCTGCGGCTAAAGCTGCAGGTGCGGTACTTATGGAGCCGATTATGAAGATCGAGGTTCTTACCCCTGAAGAAAATATGGGTGATATCGTAGGCGATTTGAACCGAAGAAGAGGTACTATCTCTAATATGAGTGATAGAGCTGGGTCGAAGGTTGTAAAAGGTACTGTGCCATTATCTGAAATGTTTGGATATGTTACTTCATTGAGAACTCTATCGTCTGGTAGGGCAACGTCAACAATGGAATTCTCTCATTATGCTGAGACTCCATCCAATATTGCAGAAGAAGTTATTAAGGCAGCTAAAGGTGTAACCGCTTAATTGTTAGAAAAATGAGCCAAAAAATTAGGATAAAACTAAAATCTTACGATCATAACTTGGTAGATAAATCTGCTGAAAAAATCGTAAAAACGGTGAAGACGACAGGAGCAGTGGTTACTGGGCCTATTCCTTTACCAACCCATAAAAAGATATTTACGGTATTGCGCTCTCCGCACGTAAATAAAAAATCTAGAGAGCAATTTCAGTTAAGTTCTTATAAGAGACTTCTGGATATTTATAGCTCTTCATCGAAAACTATCGATGCGCTTATGAAGCTTGAGCTTCCGAGTGGTGTTGAGGTTGAGATCAAGGTTTAATTACTGATTATAAATTATCCGATAGGGTAATTGACATGTCCTGAGCTGCGTGCGAGGGAAAAACGGAGAAAAAATTAATTCGGGGTCGAATAATTTTTGACCCTGTTTTTTTGTCTGAAAGTTAAGAGTGTAAATTAAATTAATATAAACGGATGGTGGGTTATGAAAATCATAATCTCAATTCCAAAATTTTAAATCAATTATGTCTGGGTTAATAGGAAAAAAAGTAGGCATGACCAGCATCTTTGACGAGAACGGAAAGAATGTTCCGTGTACCGTTATCGAAGCGGGGCCATGTGTGGTTACCCAAGTCAGAACCGATGAAGTTGATGGTTATACAGGTCTTCAACTTGGTTTCGATGACAAGGCAGAGAAACGTGCTAACAAGGCTGAAACAGGTCATTTTAAGAAAGCAGGTACCTCTCCGAAGAAAAAAGTCGTTGAGTTCAAAGGTTTTGAGGGAGAGTTCAAATTAGGTGATACGGTCGGTGTAGACATGTTTACCGAAGGAGAGTTTGTTGATGTTGTTGGAACGTCGAAAGGAAAAGGCTTTCAAGGTGTTGTTAAACGTCACGGTTTTGGTGGTGTGGGTCAAGCGACTCACGGTCAGCACAACAGATTAAGGGCTCCAGGTTCTATTGGTGCGGCTTCTTACCCTGCAAGAGTATTCAAGGGTATGAAAATGGCAGGTAGAATGGGTGGTGAACGTGTTACTGTTCAAAACCTTCGAGTGCTTAAGGTGGTTCCGGAGCAAAACCTTTTAGTTGTAAAAGGTGCGGTACCAGGTCATAAAAATTCTTACGTAACTATACAAAGGTGGGAGTAATGAAGGTAGCAGTTTTAGATATCAAAGGAAAAGAAACGGGTAGAAAGGCAGACCTTTCTGATTCAGTTTTCGCAGTAGAGCCAAATGAGCATGCTGTATATTTAGATGTTAAGCAATACTTGGCTCATCAGAGACAAGGTACACACAAAGCAAAAGAGCGTGCAGAGATTGCTGGTAGTACACGTAAGATCAAGAAGCAAAAAGGTACTGGTACGGCACGTGCTGGTAGCATTAAGTCTCCTATTTTTAGAGGTGGTGGTAGAATTTTTGGTCCTAGACCTAAAGATTATGGCCAGAAGCTGAACAAAAATGTGAAACGATTGGCTCGTAAATCTGCTTTAAGTATAAAGTCTAAAGAGAATGCCATTGTCGTAGTTGAAGACTTCAGTTTTGATACTCCGAAAACTAAAGAATTTAAGGATATTTTGAAGTCCTTAGGCATTGAAAATAAAAAGTCTCTGATTGTCTTGGGTGATTCAAATAATAGCGTATATTTGTCTTCGCGAAATTTGAAGGGCTCAGAAGTCGTAACTTCCTCAGAAATAAGCACTTATAAAATAATGAACGCAAATAGTATTGTGTTGTTGGAAGGTGCTTTGGAAGGGTTGGAGTCGAATCTAAATAAAAATTAAGCCATGAGCGTGTTGATAAAACCAATTATAACCGAAAAAATGACCGCTGAAAGCGAGTTGTACAACCGGTATGGTTTCATAGTGGATCCTAAGGCGAACAAGATTCAAATTAAGGATGCCGTTGAAGCTACTTACGGAGTTGGGGTCAAAAAGGTTAGGACTATGAATTATGGTCCGACTAGGAAAACGCGATATACCAAAACTGGTATTCAGCATGGTAAGACCAATTCGGTCAAGAAAGCGATTGTCGATGTCGTTGAAGGTGACATCATCGATTTTTACAGTAATCTATAAAGACACGAAATGTCAGTTAGAAAATTAAAACCTATCACTCCAGGACAGCGTTTTAGAGTAGTAAACGGATTTGACGCGATTACTACTGATAAGCCGGAGAAGAGTTTACTCGCTCCGTTAAAAAAGTCAGGAGGTAGAAACAGTCAAGGAAAAATGACCATGCGCCATAGAGGTGGAGGTCATAAAAGAAGGTATCGTGTTATCGATTTTAAAAGGGATAAGCAAGATGTTGCTGCAACCGTAAAATCGATTCAGTACGATCCAAATAGAACTGCCTTTATCGCATTGGTTGAGTATGCTGATGGTGAAAAGAGATATGTTATTGCGCAAAACGGATTGCAAGTAGGTCAAGAAATTACTGCTGGTGCTTCTGTTGCTCCTGAAATAGGAAATGCATTGCCTTTGAGCAATATTCCTTTAGGTACTATAATATCTTGTATCGAGTTGAGGCCTGGTCAAGGTGCTATTATGGCTCGTAGTGCAGGTACTTTTGCTCAGTTAATGGCGAAAGACGGTAAGTTTGTGACCGTTAAAATGCCTTCTGGTGAAACAAGGTTGATATTGTCTACATGTATGGCGACTATCGGAGCTGTTTCAAATTCAGATCACCAGTTATTGGTGTCCGGTAAGGCTGGTAGAAGTCGTTGGTTGGGTAGAAGACCTAGAACAAGACCGGTAGCGATGAACCCTGTCGATCACCCAATGGGTGGTGGTGAAGGTAGAGCTTCTGGTGGTCACCCAAGATCTAGAAACGGTATACCTGCAAAAGGTTACAGAACCCGTGTTAGAACCAAGAAGACGAATAGATATATTTTAGAACGTAGAAAGAAATAAAAAGTAGAAACAAATGGCACGTTCATTAAAAAAAGGACCTTACGTTCACTATAGTTTGGAGAAGAAAATCCAACAAAATGTATCTTCAGGCAAGAAGAGTGTGATTAAGACGTGGTCGAGAGCATCAATGATTACACCTGATTTTGTAGGTCTTACCATTGCAGTTCATAACGGGAGGCAATTTGTTCCTGTTTTTATCACTGAAAACATGGTAGGTCACAAATTAGGCGAATTTTCTCCGACGAGATCTTTTAGGGGTCATGCGGGAGCTAAGAATAAAGGAAAGAAGTAAGCTATGGGAGTTCGAAAAAAACAAATGGCCGAAAGAATTAAGGCTGAAAAGAAGCAGTTGGCATTTGCCAAATTGAACAACTGTCCAACCTCACCGAGAAAAATGAGATTGGTTGCTGATTTGATTAGAGGTGTAGAGGTTGAGAAGGCTTTGGCTATTCTTAGGTTCAATCCGAAAGAGGCGTCTCGTAAGTTGGAAAAGTTATTGCTTTCAGCTCTAGCGAACTGGCAGGCAAAGAATGAAGATGCAAGTGTTGAAGAGGCTTCTCTTTTCGTTAGTGAAATTCGAGTTGATGGTGGTACTATGTTGAAGAGATTACGACCAGCTCCGCAGGGAAGAGCTCATAGAATTAGAAAGCGTTCAAACCATGTGACATTGGTTTTGGGATCTAACAATAATACACAAAGCTAGAAATGGGACAGAAAACAAATCCGATAGGAAATCGTCTAGGAATCATCAGAGGTTGGGAGTCTAACTGGTATGGTGGAAACGATTATGGTGATAAGCTAGCTGAAGATAACAAAATTCGTAAATACATTCATGCACGTCTGGCAAAAGCGAGTGTGTCAAGAGTTATTATCGAACGTACTTTAAAGTTGATTACCATTACGGTGACTACTGCAAGACCTGGTATTATTATCGGTAAAGGCGGTCAAGAGGTCGATAAACTTAAAGAGGAGCTTAAGAAAATCACTAATAAGGAAGTTCAGATCAATATTTACGAAATTAAAAGACCTGAGCTTGATGCAAATTTGGTAGCTGCGAGTATCGCTCGTCAGATAGAAAGTAGAATTTCTTTTAGAAGAGCTATTAAAATGGCTATCGCTGCGGCGATGAGAATGAATGCTGAAGGTATTAAAGTTCAGATTTCCGGACGATTGAACGGTGCTGAAATGGCGCGTTCAGAATCATATAAAGATGGTAGAATTCCTCTTTCTACGTTCCGTGCAGATATCGATTATGCTTTACAAGAAGCGCAGACGACTTATGGCAAGTTGGGTATCAAAGTATGGATTATGAAGGGTGAAGTTTATGGGAAACGAGATCTTTCACCGTTGGTTGGTATGACCAAAGGGCAGTCTGGTAAAGGAGGAGATAAACGAGATGGTGGTAAAAGACCACGTCGTAGAAAGTAATTTTAAAAGAGTAAGCAATGTTACAGCCAAAAAGAACCAAGTTTCGAAAGATGCAGAAAGGCCGCATGAAAGGTATTGCGGGCAGAGGTTTTCAATTATCGAACGGTATGTTCGGAATCAAGACTTTGGATTCTAAATTTATAACGTCACGTCAGATAGAGGCAGCGCGTATTGCAGCTACCCGTTATATGAAAAGACAAGGGCAACTTTGGATTAAGATTTTTCCGGATAAGCCTATCACCAAGAAACCTCTTGAGGTTCGTATGGGTAAAGGTAAAGGTGCTCCCGAGTATTTTGTGGCCGTTGTTAAGCCTGGTAGAGTTCTCTTTGAAGTCGCAGGTGTGCCTATGGATGTTGCTAAAGAGGCCTTGCGTCTTGCAGCTCAAAAATTACCGGTGCGTACTAAGTTTATCGTCGCCCGTGATTATGTTGAAGAAACAATTTAAGGTGTATCATGAAGAATAAAGAAATTAAAGAATTATCTGTCGAAGAGCTTAAGCAAAGGCTTGCCGAGTATAAGAAACAACATGCAGACCTTAAAATGGCACATTTTGTTACACCGTTAGAAAATCCTCTTCAGATAAGAACGGCTAGAAGAACGGTGGCTAGATTGGCAACGGAATTAACTAATAGGGAAAACCAATAATTGGTTCTGCTTTATGGAAGAAAAAAGAAACTTAAGAAAAGAGAGAGTAGGGGTTGTAACCAGTAACAAGATGGAGAAGTCTATCGTTGTTGCAGAGGTTAAAAGAGTAAAACACCCTATGTACGGAAAATTCGTTTTAAAAACGAAAAAATACGTTGCTCACGACGAGAAGAACGATTGTAAAGAAGGAGATACCGTGAAGATTATGGAGACGCGTCCTTTGAGCAAGACCAAATGTTGGAGATTAGTAGAAATCTTAGAAAGAGCTAAATAATTATGTTACAGCAAGAATCAAGATTAAAGGTAGCTGACAATACTGGTGCTAAAGAGGTTTTGACCATTAGAGTTTTAGGTGGTACAAAGCGTAGATATGCATCGATTGGCGATAAGATCGTTGTTACCGTTAAAGAGGCTACACCAAATGGTGGTATTAAAAAAGGTGCTGTATCAACGGCAGTAGTGGTAAGAACTAAGAAAGAGGTAAGAAGGCCAGATGGTTCTTATATCCGTTTCGATGACAATGCATGTGTGTTGTTGAACCCTACCGGTGAAATGAGAGGTACTCGTGTATTCGGTCCTGTTGCTCGTGAGCTTCGTGACAAGCAGTTTATGAAAATCGTTTCATTAGCCCCTGAGGTACTTTAATATAGTAGATCATGAATAAGTTAAAGATAAAAACAGGAGATACGGTTCGAATTATCGCTGGTGACCATAAAGGTACCGAGGGTAAGGTGATGACTGTAGATCGAGAAAAGAACAAAGCGATCGTTGAAGGTGCTAACATGGTATCGAAACATGAGAAGCCAAGTGCGCAGAACCCTCAAGGTGGCATCGTAAAGAAAGAAGCTCCTCTTCATATTTCAAATCTAGCGCTTATCGACCCAAAGTCGAATGAAGTAACTAGAGTTGGTTATGAAATGAGAGACGGAAAGAAAGTCCGGTTTTCTAAGAAATCCAATGAAGTAATATAGTTATGGCTTACGTTTCAAGGTTAAAGAAAGAATATAGAGAGCGTGTTATCAGTGCTCTTAAAGATGAGTTCGGTTATAAGAACATCATGGAGGTGCCAAAACTGCAAAAGATTGTAGTGAGTAGAGGCATTGGAGCTGCTGTGGCGGATAAGAAGTTGATTGATCATGCTGTAGAAGAGCTTTCGAATATTACTGGTCAAAGAGCTGTGCCGACAATGTCTAAGAAAGATGTCGCGGCCTTCAAATTGAGAAAAGGTATGCCAATCGGTGCCAAAGTAACATTGCGTGGTGAGAGAATGTATGAATTCTTAGATCGCTTGATTACATCGGCGTTACCACGTGTACGTGATTTTCAAGGAATTCGTGCTACTGGTTTTGATGGAAGAGGAAATTATAGCTTAGGGGTAACCGAGCAAATTATTTTTCCTGAAATCAATATCGATAAAATCAACAGGATTAATGGTATGGATATTACCTTCGTGACCACGGCACAAACCGATAAGGAAGCTAAGTCGCTTTTAACTGAATTAGGATTACCATTTAAAAAGAACTAGAATGGCTAAAGAATCAATGAAAGCCCGAGAGCGCAAAAGGGCAAAGACAGTAGAGAAATATGCCGAGAAAAGAAAAGCTTTGAAAGAAGCTGGTGATTACGAGGCTTTGCAGAAATTGCCAAGAAATGCCTCTCCTGTTCGTATGCACAATCGTTGTAAACTTACAGGTAGACCTAAGGGTTACATGAGAACTTTCGGTATTTCAAGGGTTATGTTCCGAGAAATGGCCAATAAAGGTTTGATTCCTGGGGTTAAAAAGGCAAGTTGGTAATATAAGAGTTTAACTGGTTTCAGGTTCGTGAATAACGAAAACCGTTACCAAATTATATAAGAATGGTTACAGATACTATTGCAGATTATCTAACGAGAGTTAGAAACGCCAGCAGAGCTGGACACAGAGTGGTAGAGATACCCTCCTCTAAAGTGAAAAGAGAGATAACAAAAATATTGTTCGATCAGGGATATATTTTGAGTTATAAATTTGAAGAGGATAAATTTCAAGGTATGATTAAAATCGCTTTGAAATATGATAGGGCTACAAAAGAGCCGGTTATTAGAAAAATTCAAAGAGTAAGTAAGCCTGGTCTTCGTAAGTACGCCGGTTCTGAGAGCTTACCAAGAGTTTTGAACGGTTTAGGAATTGCTATTGTATCTACCTCTCATGGGGTAATGACAAGTAAGCAGGCCAAGAACGAAAATGTAGGTGGTGAAGTTCTTTGCTACGTATATTAATAAGGAATAAAGGATTAAGAAATGTCAAGAATAGGTAATAATCCGGTAGCGATCCCCGAGGGAGTGACCGTAGAGATAAAGGATAACAATATTGTCGTTAAAGGCAAGTTGGGTGAGTTGACCCAGGAGTATTCCGCTGTCGAAGTTAAGGTAGAAGATGGCCAAGTTTGGGTTACGAGACCTTCTAACTTAAAAGAGCACAAAGCGAAGCATGGTTTGTACCGTTCCCTTGTAGAAAACATGATAGAAGGTGTTTCTAAAGGTTGGACAAAAGAACTTGAGTTGGTAGGTGTAGGTTATCGTGCCAGCAATCAAGGTCAGAAATTAGATTTGGCTTTAGGTTTTTCACATAATATAGTTTTGGATCTTGCTCCTGAAGTTAAGGTTGAGACTACTTCTGAAAAAGGTAAAAACCCTATTGTGAAGTTAACATCCTATGACAAGCAATTGGTAGGTCAGATAGCTGCCAAAATACGTTCTTTCCGTAAGCCTGAGCCTTACAAAGGAAAAGGGATCAAGTTTGTGGGTGAACAATTGCGAAGAAAAGCAGGTAAATCAGCTTAATAGTATATCATGGCATTATCAAAGAGCGAAAGAAAACAAAGAATACGCAGAAGAATCAGAAAGGTTTCTTCAGGTACAACAGAGAGACCAAGATTGTCTGTGTTTAGAAGTAATAGTGCGATTTATGCACAAGTAATTGATGATACTGAAGGAAAAACACTTTTGTCGGTATCGTCTAGAGACGAGAATTTTGCTAAGCAAGAAGGCACTAAGTCAGAAATAGCAACTGCGGTTGGTAAAGCTGTTGCCGAAAAATGTAAAGAAGCCGGTATTGAAAAGGTTGCTTTCGATCGAGGAGGTAATCTTTATCACGGTAGAGTAAAGGCATTGGCCGAAGGCGCACGTGAAGCAGGACTTAATTTTTAAATAATACTATGTACCAGAAATACAAGAACGTAGAAACTGTTAAACCTGGAGGTTTAGATTTAAAAGATAGATTGGTAGGTATACAGCGAGTTACCAAAGTGACCAAAGGTGGTAGAGCTTTTGGCTTTTCTGCCATAGTGGTCGTAGGTGATGAGAATGGTGTCGTGGGTAGCGGTTTAGGTAAATCTAAAGAGGTTGCAACCGCAATTGCAAAGGCTATAGAAGACGCTAAGAAAAACCTTATCCGTATTCCTTTGAACAAGGGCACTGTGCCTCATGAACAAAAAGGTAAATATGGTGGTGCCAGGGTTTACATTCAACCGGCATCTCATGGTACCGGGGTAATTGCCGGTGGTGCCGTTCGTGCGGTATTGGAATCTGTAGGGGTTCAAGATGTACTTTCTAAATCACAAGGTTCATCTAACCCTCATAATGTTGTAAAAGCTACTTTTGATGCTTTATTACAACTTAGGGATGCAGGTACTGTAGCAAAACAAAGAGGAGTTTCTTTAGAAAAGGTGTTTAAAGGATAAGCGAGTTAAATTATGGCTAAGAAAATACAGGTTAAACAACTAAAGAGCAGTATCAAGAAACCAAAGAACCAAAAGCGAACTTTAGAGGCTTTAGGTTTAAAGAGAATCGGTCAGGTGGTAAAGCATGAAGCCACTGCCAACATACTTGGTATGATAGATAAAGTTAAACATTTGGTTTCCACACAGGAAGCTTAATATACAAGATACTAATGAATTTAAGCAATCTTAAACCGGCAGAAGGTTCAGTAAACAGAGCAGGAAAAAGAGTGGGTAGAGGTCAAGGTTCCGGAAAAGGCGGAACAGCGACTCGAGGTCACAAAGGAGCTAAGTCTAGATCTGGATATTCTAAGAAAATTGGTTTCGAAGGTGGTCAGATGCCACTTCAGCGTAGAGTGCCCAAATTCGGTTTTACGAACATAAACCGTGTTGCGTACAAGGGAGTGAACTTGAATAAATTACAAGAGTTGGTCGACAACAAAATTGTTAAAGACACAATTACGGTTGAAACACTTGTTGATAACGGGTTGGCTAAAAGAAAAGATTTAATTAAAATATTGGGCGGTGGGGAACTTAAGGCTTCCCTTAAAGTATCCGTGCATAAATTTACGGCTAGTGCCAAAGCGGCAATTGAAGCTGCTGGTGGAGAAGCAATAAATTTATAAGCATACCCTACTATGAAGAAATTTTTCGAGACCATATCCAACATTTGGAAGATAGAAGAACTGAGAAACCGCATATTGGTGACTCTAGGGTTATTGTTGGTTTACCGTTTTGGTTGCCAAATCGTTCTTCCGGGTATCGATTCAACACAATTAGCAGCATTGGCTTCGGGTACCGATCAAGGTATCTTCGGTCTTTTAAATGCTTTTACTGGTGGTGCTTTTGCTAACGCTTCGGTTTTTGCGTTAGGTATCATGCCGTACATATCTGCATCAATTGTGGTGCAATTGATGAGTATTGCTATACCTTATTTACAAAAACTAGACAAAGAGGGTGAGAGTGGAAGAAAGACAAAAAATCAGATTACACGTTGGTTGACTATAGGAATTTGTGTAGTTCAAGCGCCGGCCTATTTATACGGGCTTGAAGCCTTCGGTGTTCAAGATAGTGCCTTTTTATTAGGTAAAGGTCTTGATTTCATGATTCCAGCTGTGGTTATCTTGGTTACCGGCTGTGTTTTTGCCATGTGGCTCGGAGAGAAAATTACCGATAAGGGTATTGGTAATGGTATCTCACTTTTGATAATGATCGGAATTATCGCTACGATGCCTCAGTCTTTCGTTCAAGAGTTCATTTCAAGAACGACGAATAACACGGGTGGTTTAATGTTTATGTTGATCGAAGTCATCCTTTGGTTCTTGGTAATTCTTGCAAGTGTTTTACTAGTTATGGCAACGCGTCAAATACCGGTACAATATGCAAGAAGAACGGCATCTGGTGGATATGAGAAAAATGTAATGGGGTCACGTCAGTATATTCCATTGAAACTAAATGCATCTGGTGTTATGCCTATTATCTTTGCTCAGGCAATTATGTTCGCTCCGAGTTTGATCGGTAAGACATTTAATGATACGGCAGCCGGGCAGTGGATGGAAGTTCAGTTTCAAGATATCTTCGGATTGGCCTATAATATATTGTTCGCAGTATTGATTATTATATTCACATATTTCTACACGGCGATTACCGTTCCGACGAATAAAATGGCCGATGATTTAAAAAGAAGTGGAGGTTTTATACCAGGTATTCGACCAGGAAAGGAAACCGGTGATTTTTTAGATAAGGTAATGTCTTTGATAACATTGCCAGGTTCTGTATTTTTGGCCGTTTTAGCGGTATTGCCGGCAATCGTTGTAAAGTTGATGGATATTCAAGCAGGTTGGGCCTTGTTTTATGGTGGTACATCGCTATTGATTATGGTAGGTGTGGCTATCGATACGGTACAGCAGGTAAACGCTTATCTGTTGAATAGACATTATGACGGTTTGATGAAAACCGGTAAAAATAGAAAAGTAGCATAAGTATGGCTAAGCAAGCAGCAATAGAACAAGATGGATCTATAATCGAAGCATTGTCGAATGCAATGTTCCGCGTAGAACTTGAGAATGGGCACGTAGTTACCGCGCACATTTCAGGTAAAATGCGTATGCATTACATCAAATTGCTTCCAGGTGATAAGGTTAAATTGGAAATGAGTCCCTACGACCTTACCAAAGCTAGAATTACTTATAGATATTAATAGTAGAGAAAGATAGCGAGATGAAAGTAAGAGCATCAGTTAAAAAAAGAAGTGCCGACTGCAAGATTGTGCGCAGAAAGGGCAGGTTGTACGTAATCAACAAAAAGAATCCTAGATTTAAACAAAGACAAGGATAATTATGGCAAGAATTGCAGGTATAGATATACCAAAACAAAAGAGAGGTGTTATTGCCTTAACCTACATTTTCGGAATCGGGAGAAGTAGGTCCCAAGAGATTTTGGAGAAGGCCAATGTTAGTGAAGATACTAAAGTGTCTGATTGGAACGATGATGAAATTGGTCGCATCAGGGAAGCGGTATCTTCTTATACTATTGAAGGTGAGCTTCGATCAGAAACCCAATTGAACATCAAGCGTTTGATGGATATTGGATGCTACCGAGGAATTCGTCATAGATCAGGTCTTCCATTACGTGGTCAACGTACAAAGAACAATTCTAGGACTAGAAAAGGAAAAAGAAAAACGGTCGCCAACAAGAAAAAGGCAACTAAATAATAGTAGGTTATTATGGCAAAGTCAACTTCAAAGGCAGGTGCAAAAGCGGCGAAGAAACGTAAAGTTATCGTTGACTCAGTGGGTGAGGCTCACGTTACTGCATCTTTCAACAATATCATTATTTCCCTTACGAACAAAAAAGGAGATGTCATCTCTTGGTCTTCTGCAGGCAAAATGGGTTTTAGAGGTTCTAAAAAGAACACACCCTATGCTGCACAGGTAGCAGCTGAAGAATGTGCTAAAACTGCACATGAGGCAGGTCTTAGAAAGGTAAAGGTCTATGTAAAAGGGCCAGGTAATGGTAGAGAATCTGCTATAAGAGCCGTTCACAATTCTGGAATCGAGGTAACTGAAATTATTGATGTTACCCCAATGCCGCATAACGGTTGTAGGCCTCCGAAAAGAAGAAGAGTATAATTTTATTCACTATATATTTCATAGGAAATGTAGTTTACGATTATCGAAGGATAAGCCTTAATTCATAATCACATTTCCAAATAATTAGAAAATGGCAAGATATACAGGACCAAAAAGTAAAATCGCCCGTAAGTTTGGCGAAGCTATCTTCGGAGACGATAAGTCTTTCGAAAAAAAGAATTACCCTCCAGGACAACATGGTAACAACAGACGCCGAGGAAAAAAATCGGAGTATGCTGTTCAGTTGATGGAAAAACAAAAAGCGAAATATACCTACGGTATTTTAGAAAAGCAATTTAGAAACATATTCGCCAACGCCAAGAGAAAAGAAGGTGTTACCGGTGAAATATTGTTACAATTGTGCGAATGTCGACTCGACAATGTAGTTTACCGCATGGGAATCGCTCCTTCTAGACGAGGTGCAAGACAATTGGTTTCGCACAGACACATTACTGTTAACGGCGAGTTGGTTAACATACCTTCATACACTTTGAAAGCAGGAGACGTTGTAGGTGTTCGTGAGAAATCTAAATCACTTCAAGTGGTAAAAGATTCTCTTGATGCCAATAGTAATGTTTATGAGTGGATGACTTGGAACTCTGAAAAGAAAGAAGGAACTTTTGTTTCCGTGCCTGAAAGATTACAGATTCCGGAGAATATCAAAGAACAATTAATTGTTGAGCTTTACTCTAAATAACATAGAACACTAATTCATATGGCATTATTTAATTTTCAGAAACCCGATAAAGTAATAATGATCGATTCTTCGGATTTCGAAGGAAAGTTCGAATTCCGTCCTTTGGAACCCGGTTATGGATTAACTGTTGGGAACGCACTAAGAAGAGTATTGCTATCTTCTTTGGAGGGCCACGCTATTACTTCGGTCAGAATTGACGGTGTTGAGCACGAGTTTTCAGTTATTTCGGGTGTTGTTGAAGATGTTACCGAAATAATATTAAACTTAAAGCAAGTACGCTTTAAAAAACAAATTGATGATTCTGAGGCTGAAGTGGTTTCTATTTCAGTCAGTGGGAAAGAACAATTGACAGCTGGCGATTTTCAGAAATTTATTTCCGGATATCAAGTACTGAATCCTGATTTGGTTATCTGTAACATGGATCCCAAGGTTAGCATTAATATGGAAATAGTTATCGATAAAGGTCGTGGCTATGTTCCTGCTGAAGAGAATAAAAAATCTAATGCGGCTTTAGGCAGCATAGCTATCGATTCTATTTTTACACCTATTAAGAATGTAAAGTACAGCATTGAAAACTTTCGTGTTGAGCAAAAGACCGATTACGAAAAGTTAGTTTTCGAAATTGAGACTGACGGATCTATTCATCCTAAAGATGCTTTGACCGAAGGTGCTAAGGTTTTGATACATCACTTCATGTTGTTCTCTGATGAGCGTATAACGCTAGAGGCAGATGAAATCGCTCAGACAGAAACTTATGACGAAGAGTCTTTGCACATGCGTCAGCTTTTGAAAACAAAGTTGGTCGATATGGATCTTTCCGTTCGTGCTTTGAATTGTTTGAAAGCCGCTGAGGTAGATACGTTAGGTGATTTGGTTTCTTTCAACAAGAACGATTTGATGAAGTTCAGAAACTTCGGTAAAAAATCATTGACTGAATTGGAAGAGTTGGTCATCAATAAAGGTCTTAGTTTTGGAATGGACCTTTCAAAATACAAATTAGATAAAGATTAATCGCTATTTCTTACAGGTTAGGGAAACGCCCTCAGTTGGAGAAATACAATAGAAATAAAAAATGAGACACGGTAAAAAGGTCAATCATTTAGGAAGAAAAACAGCACATAGAAAAGCTATGTTGGCCAACATGGCCTGCTCCTTGATTGAACACAAAAGAATCAATACTACTGTAGCTAAGGCAAAAGCGCTTAAGCAATTTGTAGAACCGTTGATTACTAAGGCAAAAGCAGAGAACAATGTTACTGCTGAAAAAGGTACGCACAATCGTCGTATCGTATTCAAAAACTTACGTGACAAATATGCTGTAACTGAATTATTCAGCGCAGTAGCTGAGAAAGTTGCTGATAGGCCTGGCGGTTATACTAGAATAATTAAGTTAGGTAACCGATTGGGTGATAATGCCGATATGGCTATGATTGAGTTGGTTGATTTTAATGAACTCTACAACGCAGGTAAGCCTAAGAAGAAATCTACTCGAAGAAGTAGAAGAGGTGGTAAAAAAGAGGATGAGGCTAAGACCGAAACCCCTCCAGTAGCACCAGCTGAAACAGCGGAAGCTCAAGCTGATGTTGAAAATGTAACAGACGATTCTGAAGAATAATATGTTTTAACTCATTATAATATAAAAAGGATAAGCTGTATAGTTTATCCTTTTTTTGAATATTGAAATTATGAACTCAAAACTCTTATTATTTTTATATTTTTCAATTGTGCTTAATGCAGTTGCTTACGCGCAAGCTGGTCAAATAGTAGCATCAGGCAATGGAGTGAACAATTTCACTGAAATTTCTTCCTATACCTCAGGTATTTGGTCTCAAACTAGTAATAGTGATGCGGTCTACCAAGTAATGGGCTCACCATTTCTTTTTGAGGATTGGAAAACAAAAAGTATTCTTGTTGCTAAGAACAATAAGAAATTTAAACTTTCGAAAGTCAATTACGATGCCAAGCTTGATCAAATAGTAGCTAAAATTTCTAACGATTCGATTTTCTATTTTAATCCTGCAGGTATTGAGCAAGTACTAATCAATAACAGGGTTTTTGAACGTTATTTGGATCCAGAATTGGAGAGAAATAGTTATTACGAGGTAATTGCAGCTGCTGAGAATACTAAATTATTAAAAAGATTTACCAAAGTCATTAAAGAGGGTATGGTAAACCCTATGACCCAAAAGAAGCAAACTCGAGATAGTTATATACTGCAAGAAAAGTATTTTGTTTTAGATGAAGGCAAGGTTAACGAGCTTAAGCTAAAAAGAAAGAGAATACTTAAGTTATTTGACGAAAAGGCAACCAGGGTAAGCGAATACATCAAAGAAAATCATTTGTCGGTAAAAGATGATAAAGATTTAAGTAAAATTTTTAATTACTATGAGTCTATTTAAATTTTTTCCCATAAAAACCAAAGAATGAACTCTTCCAAGGATAAGCCTTATAGTTTGTCCTTTTTTTATGTTTAATTTTGAAAATTAAGAAATAGGAACACATATGAAATATCGATCTAAAAGAAAGGCACTAGTATTATTAGCGGATGGTACCATTTTCTACGGTAAAGCTGTAGGTGATAAAGAAGGTACTGCTTTTGGTGAGGTCTGTTTTAATACGGGAATGACCGGTTACCAAGAAATTTTTACCGATCCATCATACTTTGGTCAATTAATGGTGACTACCAATGCCCATATTGGAAATTACGGTACCAATGAAGAAGAGGTTGAATCGGATTCTGTAAAAATTTCCGGATTGATCTGTAGAAATTTCAGTTATGAGTATTCCAGAGAACTTGCCGATAAAAGTTTACAACAGTTTCTAGATGATAACCAATTGTTCGCTGTGTCAGATGTTGATACTCGGGCTCTGGTTAGTTATATACGCGACAATGGGGCGATGAATGCTGTGATTTCTACTGATGTTAATAACATTGAAGATTTAAAAAGACGGTTGGCCGAAGTTCCGAGTATGGAGGGTCTAGAGCTTTCATCAAAGGTATCTACTAAAAAACCTTATTTTGTTGGTGGTGAAACTTCCAATTTCAAGATTGCTGCTTTAGACATCGGAATTAAAAAGAACATTCTTAGAAATTTGGTAAAAAGGGGTGCTTATGTCAAGGTCTTCCCATATAACGCCACTTTTGATGAAATGGAATCTTGGGGTGCTGATGCTTATTTTATATCTAACGGTCCTGGAGATCCCGAGCCATTGGTTGATGCAATTAAAGCTGCTAAGAGTATGATTGCAAGTGGTAAACCGGTTTTCGGTATTTGCCTTGGTCATCAGATAATAGCGTTGGCAAACGGCATTTCAACTTATAAAATGCATAATGGTCATCGGGGAATTAATCACCCAATTTTAAACCTAATTAGTGGTAAAGGTGAGATTACTTCACAGAATCACGGTTTTGCGATTAATCGAGAAGAGACCGAGGCTAATAAAAATGTTGAAATAACTCATGTGCATTTGAATGATAAAACGGTTGCCGGTATTCGTATGATCGATAAAGATGTGTTTTCTGTTCAATATCACCCAGAGGCTAGCCCTGGGCCACATGATGCCGATTACCTTTTTGATCAATTTTTTGACCTTATTAAAAATAAATCAGCACAAACGGTATAAGGTTAAGTGATTGTTATTTTCGAGCAAAATTACAGCCAGCACTAGGCTTTGTGCGGGTATGGTTTTGTATATTTGTTAACCTTGAAAAACAATACTTTTTCCAACTAAAAAAAATTTTATGAGTATTATATTAAGCGTACACGCAAGACAGATTTTAGATTCTAGGGGCAACCCTACCGTAGAAGTCGATGTAGTAACAGAAAATGGAATAATGGGCCGTGCTGCCGTTCCATCCGGGGCATCTACAGGTGAGCATGAAGCGGTCGAATTACGTGACGGAGGAGATGCCTTTATGGGTAAAGGTGTAAGTAAGGCCGTAGAAAACGTAAACACATCTATTTCAGAAGAAATTCTAGGGATGTCGGTTTTTGAACAGAATTTGATTGACCAAGTAATGATCGACCTTGATGGTACGCCTAATAAATCTAAATTAGGGGCCAATGCAATTTTAGGTGTTTCTTTGGCAGTGGCTAAAGCCGCAGCGAATGAATTAGGTTTGCCTTTGTATAGGTATGTTGGTGGGGTTAGCGCCAACACCTTACCGGTTCCTATGATGAATATCATCAATGGAGGTTCTCATTCCGATGCACCTATTGCTTTTCAAGAATTTATGGTAATGCCGGTAAAGGCGAAGAGTTTTACCCATGCGATGCAAATGGGAACCGAGATTTTTCACAACTTGAAGAAAGTCTTGCACGATAGAGGTTTGAGCACTGCCGTTGGTGATGAAGGTGGTTTTGCACCTAATTTGGCTGGTGGTACTGAAGATGCCCTAGATACAATTGCCAAAGCAGTTGCCAAAGCAGGTTACGATTTAGGTGATGATGTTATGATTGCCTTAGACTGTGCTTCTGCAGAATTTTACGTAGATGGCAAGTATGATTATACAAAATTCGAAGGTGACAAAGGCGTAGTTAGATCTTCTGAAGAGCAAGCTGAATACCTTGCAGAGCTTTGTGCGAAGTACCCGATTATCTCTATCGAAGATGGAATGGATGAAAATGACTGGGATGGTTGGAAAGCCTTGACCGATAAAGTTGGTGATAAAGTACAATTGGTCGGTGATGACCTTTTTGTTACCAATGTAGAAAGATTATCAAGAGGTATTGAAAACGGAATTGCAAATTCAATTTTGATCAAGGTAAACCAAATAGGAACCCTTACAGAAACGATTGCTGCAGTAAACATGGCGAAAAACGCGGGGTATACCTCAGTTATGAGTCACCGTTCAGGGGAGACTGAAGATAATACAATTGCAGATTTGGCAGTTGCATTAAATACAGGTCAGATAAAGACAGGTTCTGCCTCTCGTTCAGACAGAATGGCTAAGTACAACCAATTGCTTCGAATAGAGGAAGAGTTGGGTGACACGGCTTACTATCCAAAAGAAAAAGCTTTTAAGATAAAGTAGATTTTTGCTGTTTTACTAAAAAAAATGCCTTTCTCTTCAAATTTCGGTGATGAGAAAGGCTTTTTTTTGGTCTAATCATAAAGTTTACTTACCTTTTTCGGGTAATCGTTAACATAATATTTGGATGAATAATTTTCTTTTTGTTGCTGCTGAAAATGATGCCATAGCCGATTGCAAGGCAGGGGGAATGGGTGATGTGGTTCGTGATGTACCCCGCGAAATTGCTAAGCGAGGCGATAAGGTGCATGTAGTGGTTCCAGCTTATTCCCGATTACATCTGAACGGTACCTTTCGTACCAACTTGCATTTTAGAATGCGTGGTATTGACTATACTGCAGAACTTTATGCCGTAGCTCCAAAAAAAGAATTCGAAAATATCATTCATTATGTAATTCATCACCCTGAGATTAAAGAGGGGGGTATTGCACATATATATCACGACGATCCTACCGAGCCCTTTTTTAATGATTTTATAAAATTTATCATATTCAATACGGCGGTTGCAGAGGCGGTCAAAATGGGCGCTTTTGGTGATTTAGATATTGTTCATATGCACGATTGGCATTCTAGTGCTATGTTGTTTTTGAAAACGTATCATCCTGAGTATACTATATTGAAAAAAATGCGATATGTGTATAGTATTCACAATTTGGCAATTCAGGGTATACGACCGTTTTATGATAACTACGCCTCGGTACACAATTATTTTCCTGAAATTCAGCTGGATCATGAAACTTTAAAGGATCCGAGATATCAAGACTGTATAAATTTAATGGCGGTGGGTATTCGTTTGGCAGATGCTGTTCATACGGTTTCCCAGGCTTACAAAGAAGATGTGTTGTTGCCTAGTGCACGACCTGAATTCGTTGGTGGTGAAAGTCTTGAAAACGATCTTCGTAATGCTGAAAATGAGGGAAGGTTGTTCGGTATTCTCAATGCTTCCAACTATACGAACGTACGTCAGGCTGAGAAGGGGCTGTTATATCGAAACACGGTTAAAGCTTTGTTCAGATGGTTGCAAGACGAATCGAAAAAATACAAAGCTGATTTCTTGGCGCATACAGGCGAGAAAATTATGGAGTTTGTCAATAATAGACCAAGATTTATAGTGTCAAGTGTCGCTCGCCTAACGGAGCAAAAATTCTATTTTTTCATGAGATCTCCTGAATCCTTTGAGAAAATCTTGTATAGGCTTCAAGAAGTAAACGGAATTTTTATGCTATTGGGTACAGGAGACCCTGATTACGAGCAACTCTTTCGTGAGATGAGTTACAAGCATAAAAACTTTATTTTTACCAACGGTCAATCCGAAGACTTGATAGACAGTATGTATCTTGAAACGGACCTTTATTTTATGCCCAGTCTTTTCGAACCTTGCGGTATAAGCCAGATGTTGGCTATGAGAAACGGCAACCCTTGCCTAGTACACCATACGGGTGGCTTAAAAGATACGGTCGAGCATATGAAAACCGGTTTTGCTTTTGATGGCAGTACATTTAATGCGAAATTAGATGATATGGTCAACAAATTCGATGAGGCTCTTAACGTGTGGGAACATGACCAGGCGAAATGGAAAAAAATAAAGTCCAACGCTAAAAAAATGCGATTCACTTGGGAAAAATCGTTAGATGAATATTATAAAAAACTCTACTTGTTGTAATATTTACAATTTACACCTAAAAAGTGTTGTTAATAAAGGGTGAAAGGTCTATCTATAATTGTAATGGTTACCCTTTTTTCTTAATTTTATCGCCCACTTAAAATCAAGTAAATACTACAAATGTCAGATAAAGCTACTTTAGAGTACAACGGCCAGAAATATGAATTTCCTGTAATAACAGGTTCTGAAAACGAACATGCTATAGATATCAAATCTTTACGTGCTGTTACCGGAGGAATGATAACTATTGATCCTGGTTATAAAAACACCGGTTCATGTGAGAGTGCAATAACTTTTTTAGATGGTGAGAAGGGCATTTTACGGTACCGAGGCTACTCCATTGAAGAATTAGCGGAAAAGGCCGATTTTCTTGAAGTGGCGTATCTTTTGATTTTTGGAGAGTTACCGAACAAAGAAGAACTTGAAAAGTTTCATAAGGATATTAAGGAGGAGTCTCATGTAGATGAAGAAATGAAGAAAATTTTGGATAGTTTTCCGAAATCTGCTCATCCAATGGGGGTTTTGTCTTCGCTGACAAGTGCTTTGATCGCTTTTAATTCGTCGACCGTAGACGTATCTTCAGAGAAAGATATGTACGAGGCCATTGTTCGAATTTTAGCAAAATTCCCGGTACTTGTAGCTTGGACGCTTCGCAAGAAAAAGGGACTTCCTCTAGATTATGGTGATGATAGCCTTGGTTATGTTGAGAACATACATAAAATGATGTTTAAGAAACCGAACCAAACGTATCAGAAAAATGATGTTGTAATCAATGCCTTAGATAAGCTTTTAATTCTTCATGGGGATCACGAGCAAAACTGTTCAACATCGACCGTTCGCATCGTTGGTTCTTCACATGCCGGTCTTTTTGCGTCGCTTTCTGCTGGTATATCGGCACTTTGGGGGCCTTTGCACGGTGGTGCCAATCAGGCGGTGCTAGAAATGCTTGAAGCAATTGAGGCCGATGGAGGCGACACTAAAAAATATATGGCCAAGGCTAAAGATAAACAAGACCCGTTTAGACTCATGGGCTTTGGTCACAGAGTTTATAAAAACTTTGATCCACGTGCCAAGATAATTAAAAAGGCCGCAGATGAGGTGTTAGGAGATTTGGGTATAGATGACCCTATTTTAGATATCGCTAAAGGACTTGAGAAAGAAGCTCTTGAAGATCAATATTTCGTTGACAGAAAACTCTATCCGAACGTAGATTTTTATTCAGGTATAATTTATCGTGCCTTAGGCATACCAACGGAAATGTTTACCGTAATGTTCGCATTAGGTCGCTTACCGGGTTGGATTGCGCAATGGAGGGAAATGAGACTTAGAGGTGAGCCGATAGGTAGACCGAGACAGGTTTATATCGGTGAACCGGAAAGATCTTTCGTTGAGGTTGATAAACGATAAGTTTCACAAACAAAATTTTAATGGTCCTTTCATTTTTTGAAAGGACCTTTTTTTTCCGCCAAATACTACCTTTGTTCTTTAAAACCTAAGAGTATGCTTCGATTGAATGTCAATGATGAAATTTCTCGTTTACAATCTGTTGTGCTAGGTACTGCCGAAAGCAATGGGCCGGTTCCAAAACCCGATGAAGCCTATGATCCTAAATCTTTAGAGCATATTTTGGCAGGCACCTATCCAAAAGAAGAGGATATGGTGAAAGAAATGGATGCCTTTGCCAAGATTTTTGAAAAATATGGCGTTAAGGTCTATCGGCCGGAAGTGATTGAAAACTGCAACCAGATTTTTTCACGCGATATTGCATTTGTAATTAAAGACAAGTTGATATTAGCTAACATTTTACCGGATAGGGAGAAAGAGGTGGAAGCCATACTTCATGTATTGGAAGAAATTGATGAAAATAATATTCTCCGTCCGCCTTTTGAAGTGCATGTTGAGGGTGGAGACGTAATGCCTTGGAACGATTATATTTTTGTGGGAACTTATACCGCCGAAGATTACCCGAATCAAATTACGGCTCGCACAAATAAAGCTGCGGTTGAATATATTTCTCAGCAATTTCCTGATAAAAAAGTAAAATCTTTTGAATTACGAAAATCGACGAATGCCATTGAAAATGCCTTACATCTCGATTGTTGTTTTCAACCTCTCGGTAAAGGAAAGGCTATACTTCATAAAAACGGTTTTCTGGTAGAGGAGGAGTACCACTGGTTGGTTGATTTCTTTGGGCAGGAAAATATTTTTGAGATAACTTCTGATGAAATGTATCGTATGTTCAGCAATGTATTTTCCATTTCACCGGAAGTCGTTGTTTCCGAACAGGGTTTCGGCCGATTGAATACCTGGTTAAGAGAATGTGGGTTTACGGTCGAAGAGATACCCTACTCCGAAATTGCTAAGCAAGAGGGCTTGTTGCGCTGTAGTACTTTACCGTTGGTAAGAGATTAGTCACCTGTATAATTTTCAGATAATTCGGTTAAAATTTTTATGGCCTTTTCACCTAAATTGTGACTGACAAATATATGGTCGTGATGAAAACCGGCCACAACGTTGCAGCTGATAGCGTGCTTGGCCAGTTCTGTAGCGAAAACAGCTGTAAGACCTACTGCTTCGAGAGAAGAATGTACTTGTAAACTTATCCATGAAGCGATAAAGCCGTAAGTTATATGCATCGCGTCTGCTTTTTCTTTTTCTAATATGAGGGTTACACCTTCCTGTTCCCTAAAAAAACCGATAATATCTTGAGTTGGTATTTGCTTATTGGCGTCGATTTTAGTGAAAATGTACTCGCCCTCGTTAAGTTGCGGATGTAGTGAGCGAACTAGTTTTGTTAAGTCGGTTTCTCCTGTCATAGATTTTTAATTTGGCTAGGTTAAACTACGAATAAGTTTTGTCGCCAGAAGGTTTTACGATATGAAAAGCACTAATTTTGCAATCTAAATTTTGAGAGACTAATGCAGATTACCGATACTATTTTAATGATTCGCCCCGTTAATTTTCGAATGAATGAGCAAACGGCAGTGAATAACTATTTTCAAGAAGACCTAGATTTAAAAAATGCAACAATAAACCAAAAGGCTCAACAAGAGTTCGATGCATTTGTAAAAGTACTTCGAGATAATGGTGTAAATGTTATCGTGGTAGATGATACTCCAGAACCGAATACGCCCGACTCTATATTCCCCAATAACTGGATTTCCTTTCATGCGGATGGCACGGTAGCCTTGTACCCGATGTTCGCTGAAAATAGGCGAAACGAACGACGCGGAGATATTCTTGATATTCTTGAAGAAAAAGGATTTCAGATTGAAAATATTGTAGACTATACTTCGGCGGAAGAAGAAGAAGTTTTTCTTGAATCTACGGGCAGTATGATTTTAGACCGCGTTAGTGAGAAGGCATATTGTGCTTTATCCGAGCGCGCTAGCGAAGAATTGTTTATTGAATTTTGTGAAGATTTTGAATTTACTCCTATAGTTTTTTCGGCAAATCAACCTGTAGATGGTAAAAGAAAACCAATCTATCATACCAATGTTATGATGTGTCTCGCAGAAACATTTGCGGTTATTTGTCTTGATGCGATCGACGATAAAAAAGAGAAGAAAAATGTACTTAATCATCTGAAGCAAGATGGTAAAGCGGTTATTGCCATCAGTGAAAAACAAATGCATCATTTTGCGGGTAATATGCTTCAGGTGATAGGTGCCAACGAAAAACGCTTTTTGATAATGAGTTCGGCGGCTTATGGGAGTTTGACAAAAGACCAAATCGATAAAATTGAACAAGACTGTAAAATTTTACATAGTAATCTTGAAACCATAGAAACCTGCGGTGGGGGAAGTGCCCGATGCATGATGGCCGAGGTATTCTTGCCAAAATAGATAAGACTTTTTGTTATAAAGGTATTGCGTACGAATGTTTGATGACGCCCATTACAAAAGTACTGTGAACACTGCCGATATTTTTGATTGACCCTAAATCATTGATGACGAATGACTGGTAGTGTTTCATGTCTCTTACCACTATTTTTAATAGAAAATCATAATCACCGGAGACATTATAGCATTCGGTCACTTCTCTTAAAGAAATAATATCTTGAACGAACTGGTTTCCAATTTTTTTGGTATGTTGTTTTAAGGTGACGTGGCAGAATACGATAAAAGACTTACCGACTTTTTCAGCCTCCAATATAGCAACATATTTATCGATAATCCCCTCTCTCTCCATCCGTTTTATTCGTTCATAGACCGGTGTCGAAGATAAATGAACCTGTTCGGCTATCTCTTTGGTGGTAAGCTTACCATTGTTTTGAAGTATATCTAAAAGTTTAAGATCGATTTCGTCAAGTGCTATCATAGAAAATATATCTATTGTAGTAGGCGTGAGATGTTGTTGTGTAGTTAATTAAACTATTTAAATATACTAATATGGTTTTATATTCTTTATTATTTTTCAATGATAGTTTAAATAACTGCTATTTATACATTTGGTAGAGTTTTTAAAATAAAAATTATGAAATCTATTGTATTGGGCTATCCTCGAATTGGGGAAAAAAGAGAGTTGAAAAGGGCTATTGAGAACTATTGGAAAAAAAGCATTTCTTCAGAAGAATTACTTGAAACAGCAAAGCAGTTGCGAATGAAAAATTGGATGTTACAGTCCGATTATGGAATTGATTTGATATCGTCGAACGATTTTTCTTTGTATGATCAAATGCTTGACATGTGCATAACCTTAGGTTGCATTCCGGAAAGGTTTAGCGGTATCGAAGGGCTTGATCAATATTTTGCCATGGCCAGAGGACTGCAAAACGAAAATATAGACGCCACCGCAATGGAAATGACCAAATGGTTCGATACCAATTATCACTATATCGTTCCAGAATTTATCAAAGACCAATCATTTAATCTTAATGCGGAAAAAATCTTACAAGAAATAAGAGAGGCCAAAAGCGTAGGTGTTGAAGCCAAACCCGTACTTATTGGGCCGATTACCTTTTTACTGTTAGGCAAAAAAAAAGGCGATGGGTTTAATAGGTTAGAATTGCTGCCATTCTTATTGCCCATTTACCAAGAATTATTTAACCTTATTGCTGAGGAGGGTGTTGAGTACGTACAAATTGATGAGCCGATTTTGGCTACTGACCTAACCTCAGAACAGCAGGCAGCCGTTAAAAAAACTTATGGATATTTTGCCGAGAATAAATCTCGGCTGAAAATCATTTTAGCCAATTATTTTGATTGTTTTGGTGAGAATTTAAGTCTTGCGCTTGAATTGCCGGTCGAAGTTTTGCATCTCGATCTAATACGTTGTCAGTTACAGTTAGATGATATTTTGTCACATCCGTTGTTCAATGGCAACAAGATTCTCTCTTTGGGTGTTGTTGATGGAAGAAATGTTTGGAAGAATGATTTCAAAAGGTCTTTAAGACTAATTGAAAAGGCTAAGAAAAAACTTTCTAAAGATAGAATTTGGGTGGGTACATCGTGTTCTTTGCTTCATAGCCCTATTAATTTAGAGTCGGAAATAGGAAGTGATCGTTTAAATCCGCAAATTGAGAGATGGCTTGCTTTTGCAGTACAAAAATTGCAGGAGGTGGTGCAATTACGAGATTTGGCAAGTGGTAGTTTTGATGATAGGTTGTACAGTATACTTGAGCAAAACAAAAGAGATCTGCAAAACAAGCAAGACTCTGAGCTCATACATGACCAAAATGTAAAACAACGTGTTCGTGCTTTGACAGATAACGATAGTCAAAGAAAATCACCTTTCATAAAACGCCAAAAAGAACATCGGAAGACGTTGAATCTTCCAATATTACCCACAACTACAATTGGATCTTTTCCGCAAACTAAAGAAGTACGCATCTTTCGAAGAAAATTTAAAAATAACGAGATATCTCAAGAAGAGTACGATGCATTTTTATTGAATGAGACCAAAGAGGCTATCAAGTTTCAAGAAGATGTAGGTCTTGATGTTTTGGTCCACGGCGAGTTTGAGAGAAACGATATGGTAGAGTATTTCGGTGAACGCCTCAACGGTTTCGCTTTTACCCAATTCGGATGGGTACAGAGTTATGGAACCCGTTGTGTTAAACCTCCAATAATATTTGGAGATGTTGCCAGGCCCGAACCCATGACTGTCAAATGGTCGGCCATTGCGCAATCGCTGACCGATAAACCTGTTAAAGGTATGCTGACCGGCCCAGTGACTATTCTGCAATGGTCATTTGTACGTAATGACCAGCCCCGTTCAGTAACTTGTAACCAGATAGCTTTGGCAATAAGAGATGAAGTGAACGACCTGGAAGAAGCGGGCATAAAAGTAATCCAAATCGATGAGCCCGCTATTAGGGAAGGTTTACCCTTAAGAAGAATGGATTGGGAAGTATATCTGGATTGGGCCATACGTGCTTTCAGAATTTCAGCGAGCTCGGTAGCTGATGATACTCAGATTCATACACACATGTGCTATTCCGAATTTAATGATATACTACAGAAAATAGCAGAAATGGATGCCGATGTAATCACTATCGAAACTTCACGTTCTAAAATGGAATTATTACAAGCTTTTGTTGATTTCAAATACCCAAATGAAATTGGCCCCGGGGTGTACGATATTCATTCGCCACGAGTGCCTTCTGAAAGTGAAATGGAAAAATTGTTGTTAAGGGCCTCAGAGTTGATTCCAGTTGAAAATCTTTGGGTGAATCCTGATTGCGGACTTAAGACAAGAGATTGGCCAGAAACGAAGGCCGCTTTGGTCAATCTGGTCGGTTCGGCCAAAAAAATGAGAGAAAGAATTTTGCAGTTTTCATAAATTCAGAATCGGTTATAGTAAGCTATATTTTCTGGTAGGCAATTGCTCGAACATTTTATTAGGTGGGTTCTTCTAAAAGTTTTAACTTAAGAAGGTCCACCTAATTTTTTAAGGCTACCCCTATGAAATCTTATGCATTAATTTTCATTCACGTTCTTGTTATTGGTGTGATACTTATTTTAATCTCTGGTGCCCCCGAAGTCGATGAATATAGTGTACTCGATGCAAATGTTCAACAAACTGAAACTGAAGAGGCTTTCGATAAAATGATGGATGTTCTCACTCATCAACGGTGCATGAACTGTCACCCTAATGATAATGTGCCGAAGCAAGGGGAAGACAGGCATCCCCATTATTTTGATATGGCTAGAGGTAAAGCTGATAAGGGTTTTCAAGCTACGAAATGCGCAACCTGCCATCAAGAAGAAAATAACGACTACTCTGGTGCCCCAGGGGCTCCACATTGGTCCTTAGCACCGAAATCTATGGGTTGGCAGGGGCTATCACGCACCGAAATTGCCAGAATAGTATTGGATCCAGAAACTAATGGAGGTAAATCTAACGAAGAGTTGGTGAAGCATATGACCGAAGATGAGCTCGTGCTGTGGGCCTGGGAACCTGGTATAGGTGTTGATGGGAATCTTAGAGAACTTCCACCCGTTTCTGAAGAAGAATTTAAAAAGGCTGTTGAAATATGGTTTGAAAACGGCGCGGTAATTCCATCGAAATAAAAAGCTATGACAATTTTATTACAAGTAAATGGTGTTGACCACGCCCTTGAGATTGCTGACGAGAACATGCCCTTGCTGTGGGTGGTTCGAGATATATTGAATTTAAAAGGTACAAAATTTGGCTGTGGTAAGGCGGCCTGCGGTGCATGCACCCTACATGTAGATGGTGAGGCAGTGCGCTCCTGTTCGTATGCGGTTAAGTTCGCAATGAACAAGAAAATCACGACAATTGAAGGTTTGGGTAATGAGCAAAATCCGCATCCGGTGCAAAAAGCTTGGGTCGAACATGTGGTGCCCCAATGTGGCTATTGTCAGCCCGGTTTTATGATGGCTACTGCCGCTTTATTGTCTAAAAATCCAAATCCTTCAGATGAAGAGATTGATAAGAATATTATTAATGTATGCCGTTGTGCTACTTACTACCGCATGCGAAAGGCTATACATCGGGCCGGTGAACTTACTCGTGAGAATTTAACGAATGAAACTACAAGTAGCTAAGATGGCAGAGAAGAAAATATCGAGGCGTAAGTTTTTGGTCAGAGGAGGTTTGGGCACGGTTGGAGTCTTAGCGGTGGGCACTTACTTGTTTAGAGGCGTTATCAGACGTGGTATAGCCGGTGCCATCAATACGGCTGACACTCCATACATGGGAGACACCTCTTCTCCGATTATGTGGTTTGAGATTTTAGAAAATAATACGATCGTACTGCACAGCCCAAAGGTTGAAATGGGGCAGGGAACGTTTACAGGGCTGGCACAACTGGTGGCGGAAGAGTTGGAAATATCTATGGAACAGATTAGCGTGGTTCATGCGCAGTCGGTTTCCGGGAATATGGATGGCTTTGCAACCGGAGGAAGTACTTCTTTATCGGCGCTTTGGGTGCCTATACGAGAGTTGGCTGCGACTATGCGTGAAATGCTGAAAATAAAGGCCGCTGAGAAATGGGGGGTCAACACTGATGGTCTCGAGGTTTCCGATGGGTTTGTTACCGGCGGTGGTAATTCGATGACCTATGCCGAAGTGGCCGAAGGAGAGACCGAATGGGAAATTCCTGATGTGCCGGAGCTAAAGCCGATAAAAGATTTTAAGCTTATCGGTAAGCCTGTGGCCCGAGTAGATTTGCAAGATAAGGTATTCGGTGCTCCTATTTTTGGTATGGATGCGTCAATGCCTGAAATGCTCTACGGGTCAGTGGTTCGGCCTTCAAAAATTGGGGCTAAATATAAAGATGCAGATATTTCAAAGGCCGAAAAAATGCCGGGAGTGGTCAAAGTCGTGAAAGAGAAAGATTTTGTCGGTGTTGTCGCTCGCTCATTCATTGAGGCCGAGAATGCGAAAGCCGCTATTGAAGTCGATTGGCAAACGGATAAAAATTGGCAGACCTCTGATATCAAATCAATGATTGAAGTAGGTAAGGGAGAACCTTTTGTTATTCAAAAAGAAGGTAATCCGAAGTCTATGATTGAAAATGATGATACTAAGATAGTATCAGTATATTGGAGCCCGATCGGGGCGCATGCACAACTTGAACCGAATGGGGCCTTGGCCCATGTTGAAGAGGAAAGTGCTACTATTATAATGTCTACCCAAGTGGTCAAGATTTCGCGTGATGAGATTGCTGAACGATTGGACTTAGATGCGGATCAAGTGAATATAATCCCTACTTTTTTAGGGGGAGGTTTTGGTAGGCGATTACATACCCCTAACGGAATTCAGGCAGCACTACTTTCAAAAGCTGTTGGCAAACCTGTAAAATGTTTTTTTACCCGAAAGGAAGAATTTCAAAATGATACGTTTAGGCCGCCAACTCATCATGTGCTTAAAGCCAAACTGAATAAAGAGGGACTTATCGAAGCCATTGAGCATAATGTGTCAAGTGGCGATGTAGCTTTTGGTTCGCCAATGGTGCCGGGCATTGCTGAGCCTATTTTGGGTGCTGATTTGGGCGCGTGGCGCGGGGGTATGGTTCAATACGGCGCAATACCAAATTTTCGGGCTGTTTCGTGGCGGGTAAAATTACCGTTTGCTACCAGTTGGTGGCGTAGTCTAGGTTTGTTGGCGAATACCTTCGCTATTGAAAGTTTTATTGATGAATTAGCTGTGAAGGCTAAAAAGAATCCTGTGGAATTTCGCTTGGCGCACCTACAGGATGATGAAAGGGGTAAGCGCTTGGCCTCTGTTATTCGAACGGCAGCGGATAAAGCGAAATACTCCGATGAGATTGTAGAAGGTAGGGCTATGGGTGTTGCGGCTTCGACAGATGCCAATACACCTTGTGCACATGTGGTGGAAGTATCCATAGATAAAAAGAACATCAGGTTGCACAAAGTGACCTGCGCTATGGATCCCGGTTTAGTGGTCAACCCCGATCAGGTTCGAGCACAATGTGAGGGAGCTATTATTATGGGAATGAGTGCAACTTTATTTGAGAAAATGGAAGTTGAAAACGGGGAGCTTACCCCAACCATTTATGGCCCTTACCAAATGGCCTTGATGAAACATGCCCCAAAGGAAATAGACGTGATATTATTGGAGGGTGCCGATGCACCTGGTGCAGTGGGAGAGCCACCTATGGGGCCGATAGGTGCCGCGATAGCAAACGCCGTGTTTAGGTTAACAGGTAGGCGGCTAAGAGAAATGCCCCTTCAATTGGGTAGTGTTTAGGCAAAATTGCTTTAGAAATCCAAGACATACCGATGATTTTCAAGTACTAGTGAATACTAAACGTGAGTTGTTCTAATTCTTATCTCGAATCAATTTAATGGAGGGGAGAAATGCCTTTTGCGGATTTTCTTTGGTAAGCAAATCGATCTCTTTTGGAGTGAAACCAAGAGCTATAAGTTCAGGAATCAGAAATTTTACGATGGCATCAAAACTTCGAATGGTACCACCTGCAGGAAATCCGTTACCATCGTGAGAAAGCAACAGTTGATTAAGTAGCTGTTTTTTCTTGAAATTTTGAATACGTTGGGCGTAATTCTTATAATTGGTTTCATTAACACCATCCAGAGATATCCAAACTCCTTTTTTAGCGGCATCTAATAACGGTTTGTCTTCTGTGACTTTATTGGCGTGTACCCATACCCAAGCACTAGGGTGTACATTATTTTTTTCTAACAAATGCATTTCCGACTTAGCGGCTTCGATATTTTCACCGGTATGTACGGCTAGGGTAAGTCCTGTTTTTAGGTGTGTAAGTACTCCCGCCTCAAACAACTTTAAGTCGATTTCTGAAGGAGTGCCACTATCAAAAGCTAACTTAATAAAGCCAGGCCTGACAGATGTGCCTTCGATTCCGTTTTCAAACTCATTGATCCATATCTCGGCAATTTCTGCAGCCTGTTTCCTGTAGGCCAGTTGAGGTATATATTTATCATTTGCACCTCCGTAAAAACCGGTATTGGTTATAATATTGATATCGGTTTGTTCGGAAATTTTCTTAAGAAGGTCAATTCGACGACCAAAATAAGCGGTAGTGCAATCAAAAATGGCATCGACACCTAAAGACTTCAATCGCTTTAAATAGGGTAGAACCTGTTTGAACAGTGACTCTTCATCATAAACTGAAGTTGAACCTTGAGGTTTGCCAAAGTTAGACATCACGTGCTCGTGGGTCAACGAAAAGCCGAGTGCAGAAACTTCTATTGGGCCTCTAACGGTCTCAATAGTTTCTTGTTGCGAAAAACACGAGGCCCAAGGCCAGAGCGCGAGAATAAATACCCAGAAAAGATTGCTATTATTCATGGTCTATGCCATTTGTACTTCTTTCTTTTTGTCTTCGATTTCGGTAGCGATTTCGTCCCAGAGCCTAATTCTAAACTTAAGCGCATTTTTAGCGGCATCCAAAGCTTCGAACCAATTTAATTCACTGGTGCCACATAGCTCTTTAATCATTTCTAATGATAACGGGCCGTGTTCGTCGCCATCCAATTCAATATGACGCTCTAGGTAATAGGTAAGCTTCGGAAAGCTCTCTTTGTGTTCTTTAGAAGATTGTTGAATAATTTCCAAGAACATATCAGGAATCAGGTCCTCCCTTCCAAAGGTAAATGCGGAAGCTATTTTGTGAACTTTATTTTCTTTGATAGTCTCAAATGTGAACAGCAGAAAATCTTTTTCCGCTTTCTTTAAGTCAGAGGTGTTTATTTTTTCCTCGATATCTTCAAGACCGCCAAGAGAATCAACAAAGTTCAACACCTTTGAAGTGTCGGCGTTTACCTCTTCCATAGCATCCAAATACATTTCAAAATGACTTTTCGGAACACCATTTTCATTCACATCGGTTTCTTCACCATGTACGATTTCGTTGATAAAGCGAGCTGTTTTTGCATTATTTGCCGGTTTCCAAGGTACACTGGTACAGGTCAAATGGTTTTGAAGCGCTTTCAAAAGCGACATAAAATCCCAAACAGGGTAGACATGCTTTTGCATGAACAGACGAACATCGTCCATTTCACTTAAGAGGCCATATACACGGTGGTCGGTAAGTTGTTGCCTTAGGCTTTTAATCTCATTCTCAATTAATGGTATTCCTTCCATATCTGGTTAATTTTAAATAACTATTAGCAGTATTTCAGTGTTTCTCTCGGTATTACAACTTTTGTTTATAATAAATGAATGGCTCAAAATTAGTGAATTGTGAGCATAAGCAAGGTGAATATTATGACATTCCATTGCATTTATTGATGTAGAAATTCAAAATGGTGATGAAAGAAAATAATGTAATTTCGTTTTTATTTGGGGGGGTGTATTTATTTTTTTTCCAGGCCAAAAGACGATTTTACCAAGTGCTTTCTTCTACAGTAAATAAAGAAAAGGGCAATACACGTTAAAACTATGTTTGTAAAAAATGAAGGTATGGCATTGTAATATAGACAATTTAAAACGATGAGCATGCTGCCTATTAGGTTGAGGTGGCTGAAAATTTTTGAAAAGTCATTTGTTTTAAATGAGGTAAGGGAGTAGGAGGCCAGTACCATTATCGATACCGCCCATCCTGAGATATCCAATAATATTTTTAGCATCATAGTCCCACTCTTTTTTCTCGTTCAACTTTAGTACGATTCTTTTTTTAAAGTCTGAATCTATCAAGTGTTGTTCTACCACTCGAAGTTCTTCTAAAAGCGCTGTTTAATGGTTCATCATTGCTTCTAAAGCTGTGGTGGCAATATTCCAATAGTAGTGAAGCTGGGGTAAGTTATCTATCGCTTTCTGAGATAACCATAAAAGATGTTTTCTACCGTCATTCGGGTCTTGCTCAGATTGCAAGTACCCATTTTTCTTCATTTTCTTTACCAGTTTGATAACCCCAGGGTGGCTAATCTGTAGTGAATCGGCTATTTCTGTAGTAGATAGTTTCTCTTCTTTTTCAAGAAGTACAAATATCATATGCCAATTGCGTTCAGTATCAATATCGAATTCTTTATAGAATTGTTACGTTTGCATAACTACTTATGGCATTTTATTAAATACATAGGTTGGTCTTCTTCAATTTCTAACACTTCGTAAAGACCGACTTGGTCAAACTCGGCATTAACGGATTCTTGGTCATAAAAAAATAACTGTAGGCCATCAAAAATTTCAAAACGATCTTTGCCAAGAGGCGAACCTTTCCCATAAGTCTTAGCTTCTTTGGTAATTGCTGTAAATACCATAATGCCACCGCTCTTCAACTGATTATAACAATCTCGAATCAGTTTCTTCCGTTCTTTTTGATTTAGCAAATGAATCAGTGCAAAACAATAAATGCCGTCATATTTGTCGGTTTCAACAGGCATGTTGGTGACCGAACCGTGGTGTACCGTCATTGCATCTCCGAAATGCTTATGGTAAAGCTCAATAGCCGTTCGAGAGATTTCAATTCCCGTAACTTCGATACCGTTATCTTGAAAAACTTGAGCATTTCTCCCATACCCGAAACCGGGTACCAGTATGTTTTTTATTCCTTTTGCTAGAAACAGGTCTTTTGTTAGGATTGCAGAATTTGCGGGCTTCATACCCCACATTTCTTGTTTCTCTTTAAAATTGTCTTCCCAGAATTCGGCCATGACTTAATTCATTTAATACAAATTTTGTCTTCTAAAACCTCACATTGAAACCCACTCTTTTGGACTAAGGAAATGATTTTCTCAGGGTAAATGGTTGCCGATTTAACTCTTAGAATGGTGTGACCACAAGGGAAGGGCATGTTGGTTTCGTTCAAATCATAACTTACCTTCAAATTCGGAAAGTGAATACCAAGTGACTTCAAAACGCTTTTGATTTCACATTCATCTTTAATATCGGTGATAAATACCTCAATCATATAACTGATATTGGAAATTGTTCTTCTGCTAGTTCTTTATTGACCATGGCTCCGGCTACGAGTCCGCTATTCACAGCGGTAGCTACAGAGCGTAGCCTGGTGGTGCTATCTCCGCAGGCATAAATTCCTTTGACCGTTGTTTTTTGAAATTGGTCAACGTTCAAGTAGCCCATTTCATCAAGTTCACAACCGAGGGTTATGGGCACATCGCAATGTTGCTTGAAGGGTATACCCGCATACAGGGCATCAAGTTTGATGGAACTACCATCTATAAAAATCACTCGTTCTATATGGCCATCTTTATGTTGGATCTCATCGACCGGTATCTCGATAATTTGTATGCTATTATGTGCAAGAGCTTCCACTTGTTCGATACTATAATCATTTTTTCCCGATGTGAGCAGGGTAAGGTGGTCTGTTAGGTTATGCACTAAAGATGCCAAGTGATAACCATGTTCACTAGGTGCCATAATAGCAGTTTTTTTATGCTTGAATTCATAGCCGTGGCAATAGGGGCAATGAATGACCGAAATTCCCCAGCATTCAGCGAAGCCCTTGATATTCGGCATCAGGTCCTTGACTCCCGTTGCAAAAATCAACTTTTTAGCTTGGTACTCCTTACCTGATGAGGTGGTAATGAAGAAATTATCTTCTACATTGTGACCGCTTACGACCCGATCTTCGGTAAATTGTATGCTATCGTACTGCAAGACTTGTGCTTTGGCCTTTTCGGCTATTTCTGCAGGTGGTACTCCATCTTGGGTGATAAAGTTATGTGAATATGGCGTCTGCCGATTACAGGGCTGTCCACTGTCGATTATCAGTACCTTGCGCAAAGAACGGCCAAGGGCCATGGCAGCGGAAAGACCGGAATAACTTCCTCCGACAATGATTACATCAAAACAATAGGGTGTTGTCATACGATTGGGCTTAGAAGGTTGAACTTGCACAAATGTATTAAAAATATTATTATTGCAAACTAGTCGCAATAAAATAGCGAAACTATCGCATTAATATGGAGCGTAGAAACACACAGACTAAGGAGGCGGTATTAGAAGTCTTGTCCCAATCGGGTAAGGCTCTGAGCAGAGAGGCCATTGAAAAGAAAATCACGACAGGTATTAATCGGGCTACGGTATATCGTGTGTTGAACCGGTTTTGTGAAGATGGGGTGTTGCATAAGGTAGTTGCCGATAACGGAAAGCAGTACTTTGCCATTTGTACCAATTGTGAAGATAAGGTATTGGCCGGTCATCATTTTCATTTTCGTTGTTTGAGTTGTGAGACCATCGAATGTTTGCCGGTACCTGTTGATTTTTCGCCCCCTGAAGGCTATCAGGTCAGTGGCCTTAATTGTATGGTGACGGGTACCTGTAGCGATTGTACGGTTTAGCTTATGAAAGAGAATGAAAAGGCCAATAAAAGAATAAAGAAGCCATGGCCTACCAAAGCGGCTATGGAGCAAGTGTATAAAAAAAATCTTTGGGGCGGAAAGCCTGATACCTATTATTCTGGGGAGGGCTCACACCGACCTGAACTCGTGCAACCCTATATTGATGCGGTAACCACTTTTTTAAATTCTTTTCAGGAACGGATTTCAGTTTGTGATTTGGGTTGTGGTGATTTTAATGTGGGAAAAGATTTGGTAACGCATGCACAAAGCTATGTAGCCATGGATATTGTACCGGAACTTATAGCATATAACCAAGAAAAATTCAAGGCCGATAATTTAGAATTTCAATGCTTGGATATCGCTGCAGATGAATTGCCCATTGCCGATTGTGTGCTACTTCGGCAAGTACTGCAACATTTATCGAATGCAGAGGTGCAGCTTGTGGTCGATAAACTCCCCAATTATAAATATTTGATTCTTACCGAACATCTACCGGTTGGAGATTTTCTACCTAACAAAGATATTATTTCGGGACAAGGAATACGCCTTAAAAAGCAGAGCGGACTAGACCTCTTGGCACCTCCATTTAATTTGCGAATAAAAGAAAAAAAGGAATTGTTATCTGTGGATTTAGAGAAAGGAAAAGGGAGGATTGTGACACTCTTATATGTGTTTCGTTGATATTGCATAATTTATCGGTATGACTGCGAAAGACAATAGTATGATCAATGTTTTTAGAGCTTAGAGGTGGCAAATAACTTCTGAAAACGTTCTGGCAATTTATCTTTTAAATACACTTCTTTATGAGTAAAAGGGTGGGTGAACTTTATAGAAAAAGCATGAAGATATAGGCCTTTGCCCATTAAAATTAAATCTTCTTGTCCGTATGTTTTATCGCCCAATATAGGGTTGCCAATAGTTGAAAGGTGTTTGCGCAGCTGATGTCTTCTACCTGTTCTAGGGTCTAACTTCACCAAGTTAAGTCGGTCGAATCGTTCGGAGGGTACAGAATCGACAACAGTGTAATTCGAATGCGATGGTTTACCGTCAATATCGGAAGTGACTTGGCCATTATGCTGCATTTCTCCAATAGTAACCGCAAAATAGGTCTTTTCAATCGCTTTTGCTTCGAACAAGCGGTTCAGGGCACGAATACTACTACTTGTTTTTCCGATTAACAAGATACCTGTGGTGGCGTAATCTAACCGATGTACAGGTTGTGGTATGGTGGCATCGGGCAAATTACTGGGCTGTAGGTTTTGAGGCAGGGCATGGGCGATGGTTTTAAAACTATTGCCACTGACCAAAATTCCCGCCGGCTTATGGATTGCTGTCAAATGTTCATCTTCGAATAATACCTGTAATGGGAATACCAATTTTTTAGAAGACCGTACCTTTTCCGGTATGCATAACTGTATACGTTCACCACCCTTTATCAGGGTTGCAGTCGTTGCGATAGCGTCGTTGACCGTGATGTATTTTTTCTTCAGTACTTTTTTTAGGGCCGACTTGGTTATGGCGCCATTAAAAATACCTACACCATATTCTTGTAACCGAATCGGTTCGACAATATCAGGTACGGTATGGGTTTCGGTGGTCTCGATAGTATATTTTACTTCTTCTGGGCCACGAAACGAATCACTGAGCCTTCCCCATTATGGTACAAGCCTTCTTGAAGTTCAACCACTTTTTCTTCGGCTTCGATAATCTCGTAGTCGGCAAAATCTGTTCGTAATTCTCCCAAAGAAAATAAACTCTCAAGATTACCTGGTCCGCCAACGCTTGGGTTTTTGGTTTTGTAGGCTAAATGGTTTTTGCCAAACGCCTCGAAGATGACGATTCCGCCACTGCGTAAATAGCTACTTAACATTTTATGGTATTGCGACTTGATTTCCGACGGAAAATGGGCATAGACCAAGGCAATGGCGTCGAATTGATTTTCACTGTATTTTAAATGGGGTAGTTGGCCCACTTGGTACTCAATGGTTACATCATTTTCCTCGGCAAGTTTTAGCGCTTTTTTTCTTCCTTCGGCGCTAATGTCAAAGGCAGATACCTGCCAACCCAAATTTGCGGCAAATACCGCATTACGCCCTTCGCCTTCTGCGGCAAAGAGTATTTTGCCCGGTTCGAGTTTTTCTAATTGTTCTTTGAAATACACATTGGGCTCAAGGCCGAAAGCATATTCTGGGGCACTGTATCTATCATCCCATCTCTTTTGCCACGGGTCTACCATAGTCTTTTAATTAAAGTTTACGTCAAGTTCTAAATTAAATCTTCATCGGCGTTTGGGGAACGGACCGAAGTGAGGAGCTTTTAAAAATAAGATTTTTTGTTGAAAGAAAAGTATTTTTTGGGTTAAGAGGGAGGGAGGTACTTGTTAAGAATTATAGGTAATGTATGAAGAACGAATGCAGTACTGAAATAATAAGGTTTAGGGAAAGAAGGGCTACAATATTAAAACCGTAAAGTTGAGATTTACCGATTTTCAATTAATTACCCCAAAATCATTCCGGCAATGGTAGCGGAAAGAAGGGAAGCGATAGAACCGCCCAATACGGCTTTCATTCCGAATTCGGAAAGGGTTTTGCGTTGGCCGGGAGCCAAAGAGCCAATGCCACCGATTTGAATGCCAATGGAAGCAAAGTTGGCAAAACCACACAACATATAGGTCGCCATGATTACCGATTTATTGTAAGAGAGATTGGCACCTTGGGTCAAATCTTTTAACTCGGCCAATTGAATATAGCCGACAAATTCACTGGCGGCCAGTTTTATTCCGAGCAATTGGCCCATCAACATCACGTCTTCATTCGCAACCCCGATCAACCACATTAGGGGTGCAAAAACAGTACCTAAAATAGCTTCGAGCGAGAATTCGCTATAGGCCGTATTTTCGGCCATCCATTGGTTGAAGTTGGTCAAATCTCCTGCATAGCCTAGAATACCATTGATCATGGCAATAAGTGCTACAAATACCAATAACATTGCACCTACATTAACGGCCAATTTAAGACCCTCGGTCGTTCCGTTGGCGATGGCGTCGAGCATATTCGAACCTATTTTTTCGGTAGAAACCTCGATGTCGGTGTTTACGACTTCCGTCTGTGGATGCAGAATTTTTGAAATAACAATGGCACCGGGTGCTGCCATAACCGAAGCTGCCAATAAATGTTTCGCAAAAACGAGCTGTAGAGCTTCATCCTCCCCCCCTAAAAATCCGATATATGCGGCAAGTACGGCACCGGCAACGGTGGCCATCCCCCCAATCATCACCAATAAAATTTCTGATCGGTTCATTTTTTCCAAATAAGCCTTGATCAACAATGGGGCTTCGGTCTGACCCAAGAAAATATTTCCGGCTACCGAAAGACTCTCCGGACCCGAAATACCCAAACTCTTTGAAAGCAACCAGGCCAATCCGCGAACGACCTTTTGAATCACTCCCAAATAGAATAGAAGGGAGGTCAGTGCCGAGAAGAAAATAATGGTCGGCAATACCTGAAAGGCAAAAATATAACCAAAGGTATTGGTGTCGACCACAAGCCCTTCAAAGAGAAATTTACTACCCGCCCGGGTAAAGCCTAAAATACTGATGAAAACGGCACCAATAGCTTCGAATGCCATTTGTACCCATGTAACTTTTAATACGCCGACAGCAATCAATAGTTGTAATGAAAGCCCGATGCCTACGGTTTTCCAGTTGATGGCCTTGCGATTTGAACTGAATAGAAATGCAATAAGAATGAGCACGGCCATGCCCAGCATGCCCCGCCAAAAACTATTGATGCTAAATCCGCCATTGGGCACTATATCTGCCGTATTTTCTCGAACATCGTTATACGTAACGGAGTCTACAATGTCTACAGCTAAAGAATCTTGGGCCAGAGAAGGGAAAAAGGTACACAAGGCAAGCAGAAGGATCCAAAGTTTGGTATTCATATAGTCGCCTGCGTATTTAGTGGTTCGTATTGATTAGTTACGTTTCGAAATTTCGTCACGCAGTTTGGCCGCCTTCTCATAGTCTTCATTGGCTACAGCCTTATCAAGTTCTTTGTTGAGTTCGTCTACGGTAAGTTCGGTATAACCATCAGTGGCACCGGTTTCAATCTCAACGGTTTCGCCTTCTTGAAGAATTTCATCGACCACGATACTTTCGTCGGTTTCTTCTTTGTCGGTGTCTTTAGATGAGAATTTCAGGTAGATACCTGCCTTGTCCAAAATGGTTTTGTAGGTGAAGATGGGGGCATCAAAACGCAATGCCAATGCAATGGCATCACTAGTACGCGCATCGATAATTTCTTCGATCTTGTCACGCTCACAGATGATACTGGAATAAAAAACACCGTCTACCAGTTTGTGAATAATCACTTGCTTGATGACGATGTCGAAGCGGTCGGAAAAATTTTTAAAAAGGTCATGGGTCAATGGGCGAGGGGGTTTAATCTCCTTTTCCAAAGCAATGGCGATGGACTGTGCCTCGAATGCACCGATGACGATAGGCAACTTGCGATCACCGTCTACCTCATTCAAAATGAGGGCGTAAGCACCGTTTTGCGTTTGACTGTATGAAATTCCCTTTATTTTTAACCTGACTAAGCTCATAGAATTTTAAAAATACAAAAAGGCTGTTTAAATATGGGCATACCCGAAATTTAAACAGCCCTTTAGAGGGCGCAAATTAACAAAAATTAAGCGTTTTGGGCTTTAAATTCTTTTAATTTTTCGACCAGCTGCGGTACTACTTCAAAGGCATCTCCTACAATACCATAATCGGCCGCTTTGAAAAACGGTGCCTCGGCATCGTTATTGATCACCACTTTCGTTTTACTGGCACTAACACCTGCCAAGTGTTGAATGGCTCCTGAAATACCAACGGCAATGTATAAATTGGCCGCTACCGGCTTACCTGTCTGGCCTACGTGCTCGCCATGTGGCCTCCAGCCCATATCGGAAACAGGCTTCGAGCAAGCGGTGGCCGCACCTAAAACTTCGGCCAGCTCTTCGATCATTCCCCAATTTTCAGGTCCTTTAAGTCCGCGACCTCCAGAAACTACGATTTCCGCATCGGCAATGGTTACTTTACCGGCCACTTTATCGACTTCGACAGATTTTACCGCAAAATCGGTATCATCTAATGATGGACTAAAATCTTCGACTGCGACATCTGCGTTATTTTCGACGATTCCGAAGGCATTATTAGAAACCCCAACGATTTTATTATCGGTAGTAATTTCTGTATGGGCAAACCCTTTATTACTGAAAGCGGTGCGCTTAACAGTAAATGGAGTCGTATTACTAGGTGCTTCTACTACGTTAGGGGCATAGCCAGCCTTTAACTTACCAGCCAAGATAGGAGCCAAATATTTGCTGTTCGCACTAGAACTGACGATAACAACATTTGCTTCTTCTTTATTTGCAGCTTCTGCAATTGCTTTGGCATACGCCTCGGCGTTAAAAGTTTGTAACTGATTGCTGGTCACGTTCAATACTTTTGAAATACCGTAAGTGCCCAAATCATTATTGGCATCTGCATTGAAAGAAATGGCAACCGCTGAGGTGCCCAGTTGCTCTGCAACCGCTTTGGCATATGAGGCCACTTCGAAAGCGTTCTTTTTAAACTTTCCGTTTTCTGATTCTGTATATACGAGAACTGACATTTTTTATTATTTAAATTTTCAAATTGAGTTAAAGTCGAAAAATCACTCTAGATAACCTTGGCTTCATTGTGAAGCAATGCTATCAATTCGTCGGCAGAATCGACAAGTTTTACGGTGCCTTTCGGGGCAGGTTTTTCGAACTTATTGTCGACCGTAGCTTTAACCGCACCAATGGGCTCCACTACATTCAGAGCTTTTTTACGGGCCATCATGATGCCCCTCATGTTCGGTATTTTAAGGTCGCTTTCTTCAACCAATCCTTTTTGGCCGCCAATGACCAATGGCAATTGGGTCTGCACTTTTTCTTTGCCCCCATCTATTTCACGCATAGCAGTAGCGGTATCACCTTCAACTTCGAGATTGATACAAGTGTTAATAAAGTTCATGCCTGTGAGGGTGGCCAAAATACCGGGCACCATACCACCGTTGTAATCGATAGATTCTCTTCCGGCAATAACTAAATCGTACGCACCATCCTTAACAACACTAGCCAATTGTTCCGCTACGAAGAAACCGTCGGTAGGTACTGCGTTGATACGAATGCCCTCGTCTGCGCCAATAGCCAGAGCTTTTCTCATCGTAGGTTCTACCGATGCATCGCCAACTGTGGCAATGTGCACCGTAGCACCTTGTTTCTCTTTGAACCACATGGCACGGGTAAGACCGAACTCATCGTTAGGGTTGATGACGAACTGCACACCATTGGTGTCAAATTTAGTATCCCCGTCGGTAAAATTGATTTTTGACGTGGTATCGGGAACATTACTTATACAAACTAATATTTTCATCTATACTACTCTTTTAAATTGACCTTACGAAGATAAGTATTCTTTTACTAAAATACTATGCATGCATAGTATTTTTTTGTTTCTTTTTTGGGGTCTAGGGTAAATGAATTGATATATATTTTCCTATTTTTGCTTGCCATTTTAGCTAATTAATAAAAAGACACATCACATAGCATATGAAGACGTTACAATTTAGGCAAGCCATTGCTGAGGCCATGACCGAAGAAATGAGAAGAGACGAGTCCGTTTACCTTATGGGAGAAGAAGTGGCTGAATATAATGGTGCTTACAAGGCCTCTAAGGGTATGCTCGATGAATTCGGTGCAAAACGTGTAATCGATACTCCGATCGCTGAGCTCGGTTTTGCAGGTATCGGTGTGGGTTCTACTATGACAGGTAACCGCCCGATCATTGAATTCATGACCTTCAACTTTGCTTTGGTAGGTATCGATCAGATTATTAATAATGCCGCGAAGATCCGTCAGATGTCCGGTGGTCAGTTTCCGTGCCCTATTGTTTTTCGTGGGCCGACCGCATCTGCAGGTCAATTGGCCGCGACGCACTCCCAAGCTTTTGAAAGCTGGTATGCGAATTGCCCGGGGCTAAAAGTCGTAGTGCCCTCTAACCCGGCAGATGCCAAAGGTCTGTTGAAATCTGCAATTCGTGATGACGACCCGGTTATTTTTATGGAGTCGGAACAGATGTACGGTGATAAGGGTGAAGTGCCAGAAGGTGAATACACCATTCCATTGGGGGTAGCCGATATTCGTAGAGAGGGTAGCGATGTAACCATTGTCTCCTTCGGAAAAATTATAAAAGAAGCTGTTAAGGCTGCCGATGAATTGGAAAAAGAGGGTGTTAGCTGCGAGATTATAGATTTACGCACCGTAAAACCAATGGATTACGATGCAATACTCAAATCGGTTAAGAAAACGAACAGATTGGTCATTCTTGAAGAAGCTTGGCCTTTCGGTAACGTAGCCACTGAGATTACTTTTCACGTACAAGCGAATGCATTCGATTATTTAGACGCACCTATTCAAAAAATAAACACGGCAGATACACCGGCACCATATTCGCCGGTATTGTTGGCCGAATGGTTGCCCAATCACGAAGATGTTATAAACGCTGTTAAGAAAGTGTTATATAAATAAGGTATACCGAATTGTAAAAGTACTTTTGCTTCGTCTACCATGGGTCGGCGAAGCTTTTTTTATGGTATACTATTTGCTTGCACCAATGCGAGAACCAATATTTAATGAAGAACTTTCTCTTTCCCTTCCTTTTTCTTTTTGCTTACATGGTCTGTGCGCAGAGCAAGGTGAGCGGTATCGTTACCGATGAATTTGATAATCCGGTGGCCTTTGCCAATATTATTTTTAAAAATTCATACGAAGGCACCATCACCAATGATAATGGGCGTTTTTATATGGAATCAGAAACGACCCACGACACCTTGGTGATTTCTTTTATAGGATATGAAGATTTAGAAATACCCTTGGACGTAAAGGTGAATTACGATATGAAGGTGCAGTTGAAGGAGTCTTCTGAACAGCTCAATGAAGTAATCATCTTCGCCGGAAAACAATCGAAAAAGAATAATCCGGCAGTTGAAATTTTAAAGAAGATTTGGGCTAAAAAAAGGGAAAACGGACTACGGAAATTCAAACAATACGCCTACGACAAATACGAAAAGGTCGAATTTGATTTGAATACCATCGACAGTGCCTTGATGAAACGTAAAATTTTCAAAGGTCTCGAATTTGTTTTTCAAGATTTGGACACCTCACGTATCACCGGAAAAACCTATCTGCCTATTTTCTTAAATGAAAACTTTTCAAAAATTTACGGTGATAACCTTTTAGGTGAAGAAAAAGAAGATGTGCTTGGTAACAAAAATTCGGGCTTCGACAACAATCAGGCAATAATCAGTTTTGTGGCCGATCTTTATCAAGATTATGATATCTATGACAACTATTTGAAGTTTTTTGATAAGAGTTTTACGAGTCCGCTTTCTAGAACCGGTGTCGATACCTACAATTATGCATTGCGCGATAGTGCCTATGTCGACAATAAGTGGTGCTACAACATTGTTTATTACCCACGTCGTAAAAACGAATTGACTTTTAAGGGAGACTTTTGGGTGAACGACACTACCTACGCCATCAAGAATATTAATCTTGAAGTCACAAAAAGCGCGAACATCAACTGGGTAAAAGAAATCTACATTGAACAAGATTTCGAAGTCGTCAATGACAGTGTTTTTCTACTAAAGCGCGATTATATGATGAGCGATTTCAGCTTTAGTAAAAAAGAGAAATCTCGTGGAGTATACGGTAAACGAACCACGGTCTATGACAATTATGTCTTTGATGAAAAGAAACAAAGAGATTTTTACAAAACGGAAAGCAACCCTTATGATCCCATCGTACAGAATCGCGATAGCGCTTTTTGGACGAACAATAGGCTGGAAGACCTAAATAAAGATGAAAAGGGAATTTATCAGCTTTTAGATACTTTAAAGACCGTACCCAAGTTTAAATCTTATTACAATCTGGTCAGTATATTGGGGTCGGGTTATGTAGAAATTGACAAGTGGAACATGGATATTGGTTCGGTCTATGACCTCTTTGGGTACAATCAGGCTGAAGGCCCCCGTGTTCGATTAGGCGCCCGTACCTATTTTGGCGAAAATGACCTGTGGCGATTAGAAGGGTATACGGCCTACGGTTTTACCGATCATAAAATGAAGTATGGTGCTTCGGGCAAGATTTTGCTCGATCAAAAATCGCGACTTATCGTTTCGGGAGGTAACCGGCGCGATATTGAACAATTGGGTGTAAGCCTAACTGCCACCAACGATGTTTTGGGGCGTAGTATCGCTTCGTCTTCTTTAGTTACAGTAGGTGCGAACAATCGGCTGACAAATATCAATCTTAGCAAGCTCGGTTTTGAGATGGAGCCGGTAACCAACCTGCGCGTCGGGGTAGGGGCGACCTTTCGTACCTTGAGTTCTGCATTACCTGATGAGTTTAGCCTAGACTATATCGACCTCGAACAACCTTCGGGCTTGGCGTCGACCATTCGGCAATTTGATTTTAATGCTTTGTTGATTTATACCCCAGGCAAGCGAACCATCGGTTATGGGGTTGAAAGAAGGGTGATCAATGATAATTACAGTACCCTGCTGCTGAATTATACAAAAGGTACCGAAGGGGTATTAGATAGTGATTTTGATTATAGCAAGTTGCAGTTTTCATATAGCCAACCATGGCAAATAGGTGGTTTTGGTAGGCTTTTCAGTACCTTGGAAATAGGTAAGACCTTTGGCGAGGTTCCCCTGGGGCTATTGAACGTAATACCCGGTAATCAGACCTTCTTTTCTAATTACGGTACTTTTCCGAATCTCGACTTTTATGAATTCGTTACCGATACCTACATGGCTCTGCATCTGCAGCATAATTTTAACGGGAGGCTATTTTCGAGAATTCCGCTATTGAGAAAGTTGAATTTAAGAGAGGTAGTCGGTCTCCGTGGGGTTTGGGGGCAGCTTTCCGATGAAAATATTGCCTTAAGTGCCCCTGCTTCGATCAATACCCCTTTGCAGGCTCCATCAGATAAGATTTACTACGAATATTCGTTTGGTGTCGGTAATATCTTTAAGGTGCTGCGTATCGATTTTAATTTTAGAGGTAATTATCTAGACGCACCCGATGCCCGGCCGTTCAGTATAACAGGTACTTTTGGTTTTGATTTTTGATTTTATATAAAAATCATAATATTTCCGTTTGAATTTCTACAGTTTTAGTGACATTATCGCCTGATTTCTAAGGTATATTTAATAAATCTCTTTTTATTTTAAAAGCCTTGGATTTGTTGCGTAAAAAGCCTTGTTTTTTTACATAGGGCACACATCCTACCTACCATTTTTCGTAACTTCGCCGCTTTATATAAAACCACAAAAATGGGAAAGAAGACGAATTTAACTTTTGATGTTCTAATAGAAATTCCGAAAGGGAGCCGAAATAAATACGAGTACGATTTTGCATTGCACAAAATCCGTTTTGACCGAATGCTTTTTTCTTCAATGATGTACCCTGGTGATTATGGTTTCATTCCAGAAACTTTGGCACTTGATAAAGATCCTCTAGATGTTTTGGTTATGGGTACAGAGCCCACTTATCCCATGGTGGTGATGGAGGTTAAACCTATTGGTGTCTTTCATATGACCGATGAAAAAGGTCCTGATGAAAAAATTATCTGTGTACCGGTGTCGGATCCGATATGGAGTAATAACAATGATATTAGTGATTTGAATCCGCATAGATTAAAAGAAATTGAACACTTCTTTCAAGTATACAAAGATTTGGAAGAGAAGAAAGTTGATACCGGTGGATGGGGCAATGCCGAAGAAGCGGTAAAAATTTATCATGAATGTGTTCAGCGGTATGAAGAAAGTGATCTGAAAAAGAAACGTACTTTTACGATATAGTCAACAATCGACTTAAAATATAGCCTTATTATTGATATAATAGGGCTTTTTTTATTTAATTCTATTTTACTACATTAGGTGCCGTTAAAAAAACCTTAAATCAGTTAGAATGGAATTTATCGTAAAGTTTCTGCCGGCATTCGGTGTTCTGGCCTTGCTCTATGTAGCTTGGAAAAATGCTTGGGTAGGCAAGCAAGAAGTAGGTGATGATAAAATGGCGCGAATTGCCAAAAACATTGCTGATGGTGCTATGTCTTTTCTAAAGGCCGAGTATAAAATCTTATCCATTTTTGTGGTGGCTGTAGCCGTATTGCTATTCTTTAAGGGCAGTAGTGAAGAAGGTTCGAACGGCATGGTGGCGGTATCATTTATTGTGGGTGCCATTTGCTCTGCTTTAGCTGGTTTTATCGGAATGAAGGTAGCTACCAAAGCGAATGTAAGAACCACCCAAGCAGCAAAAACTTCGTTAGGTAGAGCCCTTGAAGTTGCCTTTGCTGGTGGAGCCGTAATGGGTCTTGGCGTTGTTGGTTTGGGTGTTTTAGGCCTTAGCGGACTTTTTATAATTTATCAATCTATATGGCCCGGAGCCGATAACTTAGGGTTGGTATTAAATGTTCTTTCCGGCTTTTCTTTAGGTGCGTCTTCAATTGCACTTTTCGCCCGTGTTGGGGGAGGTATTTATACGAAGGCCGCCGATGTGGGCGCCGATTTGGTGGGTAAGGTCGAAGCGGGAATTCCTGAGGACCACCCATTGAACCCTGCCACTATTGCCGATAATGTTGGGGATAATGTGGGTGATGTTGCCGGTATGGGCGCTGACTTGTTCGAATCATATGTAGGTTCTATTATCGGTACAATGGTTTTGGGTGCATTTATAATCACTCCTGATTTTGCAGGTCTTGGTGCTGTTTATCTTCCGTTGGTATTGGCTGCGGTCGGTATTTTGATGTCTATTATCGGAACCTTTTTTGTAAAAGTAAAAGATGGTGGAAATCCGCAAACGGCATTGAACATTGGTGAATTTGGGTCTGCCGGTCTTATGGTAGTGGCCTCTTGGTTTATTATTCACGCCTTGATTCCTGAAAGCGTTGAAGGCTTACCTGCCGGTGCAAATGGAATTTTCTTTGCCACCTTGGCCGGACTTGTTGCCGGTTTGGGGGTTGGTAAGATTACCGAATACTATACGGGAACAGGCACCAAACCTGTAAACTCTATTGTTGAACAGTCAGAAACAGGCGCTGCTACAAATATTATTGCAGGTTTGGGCGTAGGTATGATGTCTACTATGATTCCTATTCTATTTATTGCGGCCGCTATTTTGGTTTCGCACCATTTTGCCGGACTCTACGGTATCGCCATAGCCGCAGTGGGTATGTTGGCCAATACGGGAATTCAGTTGGCCGTTGATGCTTATGGGCCTATTTCCGATAATGCCGGTGGTATAGCTGAAATGGCTGAATTAGACCCTGAAGTACGTGAACGCACCGATAAATTAGATGCTGTAGGTAATACGACTGCCGCTATCGGTAAAGGTTTTGCGATTGCTTCAGCGGCTCTAACCGCCTTGGCATTGTTCTCGGCCTTTATGAAAGTGGCAAACGTAACATCGATCGATGTTTCTAAACCTACAGTAATGGCCGGTCTACTTGTTGGTGCAATGTTACCCTTCGTATTCTCTGCACTTTCAATGAACGCGGTCGGTCGTGCGGCCATGGCAATGATCGAAGAGGTACGACGACAGTTTAGAGATATTCCGCAATTAAAAGCAGCTCTAGAAGTTATGAGGGCGGTCGATTCAGATATGTCGAAAGCCACTGCGGATCAACGTGCGATATTTGATGCTGCGGATGGATATGCCGAATACGATAAGTGCGTCGATATTTCAACAAAGGCCTCGATAAAAGAAATGGTTTTACCGGGTCTTTTGGCAATAGCCGTTCCCGTAGCTGTAGGGTTTATTGGAGGTGCTGAAATGTTAGGTGGCTTGCTTGCCGGTGTTACTTCTGCAGGTGTGCTGATGGCCATCTTTCAATCCAACGCCGGTGGTGCTTGGGATAATGCCAAAAAAATGATTGAATCTGATGGGCGTAAGGGTTCCGATGCCCATAAAGCTGCAGTGGTAGGTGATACCGTTGGCGATCCATTTAAAGATACTTCTGGACCTTCTTTGAATATTCTGTTGAAGTTAATGTCGGTAGTAGCTTTGGTCATCGCACCAAGTATTGCAATGAATGCTACCGGTATGGCCGATACCGATGTCAAGAAAGAGATCAAGGTAGAAATGACAGCTGATATAGAAGATTTAGCGGAGGCTACCATCGCTTATACCACCGTAATCAACGGTAAAAAAGTGGTTGAGGAGAAAACCTTTAAAGGAACTACCGAAGAAGTGAAAAAGCAACTTCAAGAGTTTGAAGATAAAACGAATGAATCTAAGGGTTCAGATGATGAAATCAACATAGAAAGAATTGATGTTCGCAAGTGAACATTCTCAACTTGAATGCCAAAAAATGCTGCCAATGTGCAGCATTTTTTATGACTTGAATATTTAAGAGATTACGGATGTTCACAGAGTAAATGCTCCTATATTTTTTGGGAAATATGAGCGGTACAAACTGTAAAAAATAGCAACGAAAACCGTATGAGTAGTGGATAGAATTGACATTATAGATTAGAACAGGAGATGAAAAAAAGCCTAATCCAAATTCTTCTTACTGAAAAGAAATAGATGCTCAGTTTCTTTTTGATTACGTTTTATGCAATGATGCTTCGGGTAACCATAGGCCTATACCCACTCTTTAGGTATGATTGTGAACATAGTTTTTTAATCCGTTTTCATTGCTTTTTAGTCCAATACTGGGTTCTGCCGAAAAGAGAAACGCCAAGGTAACCTCGTATTTTTAATTTGTTATTACCTACCAACTCTAAATAGCAGTTATAGGTTTTTCCATTTTCAGGGTCTAAAATCGTACCACCATTATATTCGCTATCATCTTTTTTTAGGTTCTCAATAATTACGAGACCAATAATGGGTTGACCCTTTTTTTCTCCATTACAAGATTCGCAAATAGCGTTTTTTTCACTTACATAGCTATCAACAATTTTGGCGAAATAGAGGTTGTTTATTTTGTAGATTTCTACAACTGCCTTTTTTTTGTTGGTCTTATCATCAAAAGTTTGCCATTGTCCGAGTATTGATTGTCCGTAGCTAACAAAACTTAAGGTAGTTGCACAAAATAAGGTGCATAAGAATCTCATAGTCGTGATGTTTTTTAATTGTCAGATTTAACTTTGTTAGAAGATTGTCTCAAAATACGTAGAGTTAGTATTAGAAATAGTAAAGAAAGAACTTCGAAAAATACCCTTGACCTGTAGCCTTCCCTAAAAATGTAGCCTTCCCTAAAAATGTAGCCTTACCCTTTTTAGGACATCGCTAAATTCATAAAATTATCATTAATGTTGTTCGTTTCGGGGAAGAATTCTTCCCCGAAACGGTTCTTGTATTCCCTGGGCGGCATATCCCCGATGGATGAATGGGGGTGCCTTGTATTGTAATCCTCCATCCATTTTTGGGTCAGCGTCCTGACTTGGTGCAGGTCGTTGAACCAATAGGCATCGAGCACATCTTCCCTGTAGAACCTGTTGAGTCGTTCCATATATCCGTTCTGCATGGGCTTGCCGGGCTGGATGAACTGCAGCTCCACCCGTTTGCCCTTGCACCATTGCGATAGGGCCTTGGATATGAACTCCGGACCGTTGTCGCAGCTATGGTCTTGGGCAGACCTATTTCTTCCCCCAATTGTGATAAGGTCTCCACCACCTTTATCGCCGGATAGTTAAGTCCCACGTCCATGGCCAGTGCCTCCCGGTTGCAATCGTCCATGACATTGAACACCCTTATCTTCCTTCCATCGGACAGTACATCGGCCATAAAATCCATGCTCCATGTGTCATTGAGATTGGTCGGTGCCTCCAATGGGTTCTTGACCCTTGCGGGGAGCCTCTTCTTGTGCTTCCTCCTTAGTTTTAGGTTCATGGCCCTGTAGACCCTCAACACCCGTTTCCTGTTCCAGTTGCGGCCTTCGCGACGCAAACGCTTGTAATACACCTCGAATCCCCTTGTCGGCAGCTCTTCGGCGAGCCTGGAAAGGGCGTCGATCACCTCGGTGTCGTCCCTTTTACTATGGTAGTACCACATCGACCGGGCAAGGTCCAGTACCCCACAGGAACGCGATACACATACCGAATAGGCCTCTTGGAGATATTTGGCGCGCTGCTTCTTGTCGGAAGGCCCTAGAACTTTTTTGACAGTACGTCCTTGAGCATACGGATGTCAAGACTGGCATCGGCGTACATCTGCTTGAGCTTGCGGTTCTCCTCCTCGAGTTCCTTCAAGCGCTTCATATGGGCCACTTCCATCCCCCCGTACTTCTTCCTCCAATAATAAAAAGTGCTGGCGTCAATGCCCATCTCACGGGATATATCACCCACCTTGCGGCCCTGTTCGTTCTCTTTCAGTGCCTTGATGATCTGGCTCTCGGTAAACTTGCTTTTTTTCATGTGACAGTTAAAATTTAAAGTTAGAAAATCTGAATTTTAAACTGTCCTAT
>NZ_JADNYK010000039.1 GCF_017810075.1 Pseudozobellia sp. WGM2 | reverse complement strand
AGTTTTCCTCGATGGCGCCTGAAGGTGATAAAAATATGATGGTCCCTTATCCTACGGCCCTTGCAATCTGACATGGCCCGGAGCCTGTGCTGAGTTTATTGAAGTGATGATGCACGTTTCCCAAAGGGCGGGAACGGCGGAGACGTGAAGCGATTTGGGTTCACCTTTAGGTGACCGAGCGTAGCGACCGATAAATACCGTTAAAAAACAATAAGAAGGTTATGAATAATTGTGCATCATCGGCTCCGTATATGAAAAGTAGCGCTGAAAATAAGCTGTTACTTTTCGGATTAACACAAGCCGAATTTTTAAATTTTACTATTTATCTTTTTTATTGGAAATCGTCAAATTTAAAAATTTGGCGACTTTCCAAAAACGCCCAAACCTTAGTGTTAGCAAAGACTTGCGCTATTTTTTATATACATCTTAAGTTTGATTCTCATTAAATTGTTGATATAACCAGAAAGAACAAAAGAGAGAATTAAGGTTATGTTATACATTGAAGCTTAAGACTTCG
>NZ_JADNYK010000038.1 GCF_017810075.1 Pseudozobellia sp. WGM2 | reverse complement strand
AAAACAACTGGCCGCCATATGGCAGGAGGTACTCGGAAGGGAAAAAATAGGAATAAAGGACGACTTCTTCGAAATGGGGGGTCATAGCCTGAATGCTATAAAGATTATTAATAAAGTAAATAATCTTTATAAAATTGAACTTAAAATCAATCAAATCTTTAATTCTTTAACTGTAGAAGCATTGAGTACAAAAGTAAAAAGATTGTTATGGATTAAAACATCAGATAGGAATAATAAAGTTAAGAATGAAATATGAGTTATATAGTTGAAAAAATAATAGATCAATTAATTGATTTAGAAATTGAATTCGGAGTTGAAAAAGAAAAACTTATTATTTATAATAGTCTTGATCTGATTCCAACTTCTCTTTTAGTCGAAATAAAGAAAAATAAAAAAAAATTAATTGATTTTCTAATTGAAACATCCAATGATAATCTTTCCATCCCATCGGCCCCGACAAGCCGGGACAACGGTTATCCCATCTCCGACGCGCAGCGCCGGATCTGGGTCCTGAGCCAGTTCCGGGGCGGCA
>NZ_JADNYK010000037.1 GCF_017810075.1 Pseudozobellia sp. WGM2 | reverse complement strand
TGCCGCCCCGGAACTGGCTCAGGACCCAGATCCGGCGCTGCGCGTCGGAGATGGGATAACCGTTGTCCCGGCTTGTCGGGGCCGATGGGATGGAAAGATGTTTTTTTGTTTTACTTTGATGTTTTTTAAAAAATAGAATTAATTCTTCCCTATTAGTTTTTAGTTCATCTAATAATAAAGGGCTAATGCTCCCTTTGGGAGCACTTAATTTTAGTTGTCCATGAACTACTTCAACACCAATATTAAGTTCCTTTAATTTTTTAATTAAAAGGTTAATCATATATAATATATTTCATCATTTTCTTTATTAGATTCTTGTTTGTTAACCCAATTGATTTCATCAATTTCATTTCTAATTTGAGCTATTGTAGGGTTGTGAAATAGAGTTTCAAGTGAAATTTGAGTATCAAATTCTGATAATATTTTGGATATTAATTTCATAGCATTCAGGCTATGTCCCCCCAGTTCGAAGAAGTCGTCCTTTATTCCTATTTTTTCCCTTCCGAGTACCTCCTGCCATATGGCGGCCAGTTGTTTTTC
>NZ_JADNYK010000036.1 GCF_017810075.1 Pseudozobellia sp. WGM2 | reverse complement strand
AACGGACGCGGCCGGGAACTCTGCAACGGTAACGGATACACAAGTGTATTCAGTAGATACTACATTGCCTATTCCAACATTGACCATCGACGACATCACGGCGGACAACATATTGAACGCCGCGGAAGCGGGAGCGGACGTTTCCGTAACGGGAACGGTAAGCGGTGACTTCAATGATGGGGATACGGTAACGTTGACGGTCGACGGAACAAATTATACCGGAACGGTAGACGCCTTGGGCGCGTACAGTATCGATGTACCGGGCAGCAAACTGGCCGCCGATGCGGACACCACGGTAGACGGAAGCGTGACCACTACGGACGCGGCCGGAAACGAAGGAACAGTAACAGAAACAAAAGCCTATACCGTAGATACCACATTACCGGTACCGGTCTTGGAGATAGACGACATCACGGCGGACAACATATTGAACGCCGCGGAAGCGGGAGCGGACGTTTCCGTAACGGGAACGGTAAGCGGTGACTTCAACGACGGGGATACGGTGACCCTAACGGTGGACGGAACGGACTATACCGGAACGGT
>NZ_JADNYK010000035.1 GCF_017810075.1 Pseudozobellia sp. WGM2 | reverse complement strand
GAAAAACAACTGGCCGCCATATGGCAGGAGGTACTCGGAAGGGAAAAAATAGGAATAAAGGACGACTTCTTCGAACTGGGGGGACATAGCCTGAATGCTGCTCTAATCAAATCAAGAATTGATAAAAAATTTAATGTGAAAATCAACTTTACTGACTTCTTTTCAAATTCTAATATTGAATTCGTATCCATTTATATTAAATCTGTGAAGACTATCAATGAACCTTTTCATGAAACTGAAAAAGACAATAGTTTAATTTTCTAAAATGAAAGAAATACTAAAGTTTATATCAGTATTAAAAGAAAAAGGAATTTTTCTAAGATTAGAAGCTGATAAAATCCATTTACGTTTAGTGGGTAACACAAATTTATTTTCTTATAAAGAAAAAGATTTTCTTATAAAGAATAAACAATCGATTATTGAATTTATATCAAAAAACACCTATTTAAATTCATCTGATATAATAGCCACAATTACAACAAGCCGGGACAACGGTTATCCCATCTCCGACGCGCAGCGCCGGATCTGGGTCCTGAGCCAGTTCCGGGGCGGCAGCGTCACCTATAACATGCCCGGG
>NZ_JADNYK010000034.1 GCF_017810075.1 Pseudozobellia sp. WGM2 | reverse complement strand
GTCATGATAGAGAATGATTCTTTGTTCAATTATCTTATTTGGGCCAGAAATAATTACTTAAGCATAGAGTTAAACAATATAGATTTTGGATTGTTTACTTCTTTATCGTTCGATTTAACGGTGACCAGTTTATTTTTACCTATCATCTGTGGTGGTAGCTTGAAAATAACAAACTCCATTGATGATATCTCAAGCTTACTGCTATATTACTTTAATAGTAATATTTCATGTATAAAGCTAACTCCTAGCCACATTAGTATATTGGGAAGTTTGGGTATAAAATCAAGTGCCACGGAACTAGTAATAGTTGGAGGTGAAGAACTTCGAAAAGACCACATAACTATATTAAAAAAAATAAACCCATCTATCAAAATACACAATGAGTACGGTCCAACCGAGACTACAATTGGATGTACAACTTATGAAGTCCAATCAAGTGAAGATAAAATGTTGATTGGTCGTCCAATATCTAATACTCAAATTCACATTTTGAATGATTCTAATATGTTACTCCCCAAAGGGGTTGCCGGGGAGATCTGCATCTCCGGGGACGGACTGGCCCGAGGGTATCTCAACAGGCCCGAACTCACCCGGGAGAAGTTCGTGCCCCACCCTTTCACCAAG
>NZ_JADNYK010000033.1 GCF_017810075.1 Pseudozobellia sp. WGM2 | reverse complement strand
AAAGGAAAACACCCGAAACAAGGCAAATCGGGACAGCCTCGCATACGTGATATACACATCAGGCTCCACCGGGAAACCAAAAGGAGTCATGATAGAGAACAAAAGCCTTGTGAATTTTATCGTCTCAATGATTAGTTTATTAGGCATAAATGCGAATTCAAAATTAATTTCGATAACGACCTACGCCTTTGATATTTTTTATCTAGAAATATTTTCTCTCATTATAAAAGGGGGAAAAACTATTTTATTTAAAAGTATGCAACAGGGCGACCCTGATTATTTGAAACGAATGATTTCCAAACATAAACCTTCCCATATACAGGCTACACCTACGACATGGAGGCTTTTGATAGAAGCCGGATGGAAAAACAAGGAGAAAATCATTATCATTTCTGGTGGAGAAGCAATTCAAAATTCATTGAAAAATTCTTTAACGAAATTAAACCAATCGAAAGTTTGGAACTTATATGGTCCTACCGAGACTACGATTTGGTCAACTGCACAGGAATTGACTTATAATGAAAAAGTGAATATAGGCAAACCTATATCCAACACCCAGGTATATATTCTCGATTCCGACCACAACCTGCTCCCCAAAGGGGTCGCCGGGGAGATCTGCATCTCCGGGGACGGACTGGCC
>NZ_JADNYK010000032.1 GCF_017810075.1 Pseudozobellia sp. WGM2 | reverse complement strand
AAAACACCCGAAACAAGGCAAATCGGGACAGCCTCGCATACGTGATATACACATCAGGCTCCACCGGGAAACCAAAAGGGGTCATGATAGAGAATAAAAGCCTATTCGATTCAACCGTATCAAGAATAAATATCTATTATAAAAACGCAAAATTTTTACTCTTATCATCTATATCTTTTGATAGTTCTATTGCTGGTATATTCGGAACCATTTGCTCTTCTGGAGAATTAAATTTAATATCAAAAAATAATCTAGAAAACCCCAAATACGTTGCAAGTTATATTTCAAAAAAAAATATAAATCAATTACTTTCCGTTCCAACATACTTTAAAATATTAATAGTTGAATTATCAAAAATTGAAAATTCACTTCAACAAGTAATTCTTGCGGGAGAATATTCTCATACTTCTCTAATATTAGAAATCCATAAAACCGAAACTTTTAATAATTGCAATGTATATAACGAATATGGACCCTCAGAATGTTGTGTTTGGAGTAGCTTTTATAAATACAGAAGGAGCCTAACTATACCATCTACAATTGGATCTCCAATCTGGAACACCCAGATATATATTCTCGATTCCGACCACAACCTGCTCCCCAAAGGGGTCGCCGGGGAGATCTGCATCTCCGGGGACGGACTGGCCCGAGGGTATCTCAACAGGC
>NZ_JADNYK010000031.1 GCF_017810075.1 Pseudozobellia sp. WGM2 | reverse complement strand
AAAACACCCGAAACAAGGCAAATCGGGACAGCCTCGCATACGTGATATACACATCAGGCTCCACCGGGAAACCAAAAGGGGTCATGATAGAGAATAAAAATTTAGTAAGACTCTTTTTTAATGAAAAAACACCTTTTGACTTCCATGAAAAAGATGTCTGGTGTATGTTTCATTCATTTTGCTTTGACTTTTCTGTCTGGGAAATGTACGGACCACTACTTTATGGTGGAAAACTACTGATTCCTTCTAACAAGTTAATTAGAAACCCTATCGGGTTTTCAGAATTTATATTGAAGAATAAAGTAACTGTTTTAAACCAAACACCATCCTCTTTCAAAACCCTTCAAGATCAGTTTCTGATAACAAACAAAAAATCACACATTAGATATTTAATTTTTGGAGGAGAAGCTCTCTACCCTTCTATCTTAAGTAACTGGAAAAAGAAAAAACCAGAATGCAAGATAATAAACATGTATGGTATTACGGAGATAACTGTTCATGGTACTTATAAAAAAATAGATAAAACGATTATTAAACAAAACATTAGTAACATAGGCAAACCTATACCCACATTAAAAGCCCATATTCTTGACACCAATCTCAACCTGCTCCCCAAAGGGGTCGCCGGGGAGATCTGCATCTCCGGGGACGGACTGGCCCGAGGGTATCTCAACAGGCCCGAACTCACCCGGGAGAAGTT
>NZ_JADNYK010000030.1 GCF_017810075.1 Pseudozobellia sp. WGM2 | reverse complement strand
GGCAAAGGCCGTCATCGACCAGGGACTGTTGGACACCTTCCTCGACCAGAAGGAACGCTTCGGAAAGGAAAACACCCGAAACAAGGCAAATCGGGACAGTCTTGTCTATGTAATGTATACCTCTGGCTCCACCGGGAAACCAAAAGGGGTCATGATAGAGAACAAAAGCCTTGTGAATTATATAACTGATTTGAGCAAGCTCGATGGATCAAAGAGTTCAAATACTGTTCTAATAAGTAATATTTCTTTTGATGCCTCCTTAAGACAATTTTTCTTGCCATTAATTTGGGGGAATACCATTCATGTATATGACTTATTGAATAACTTAAAAACATTGCCTTTATATATTTACAATAACAACATAGGCCTTTTAAGCGGCACTCCCAGCATACTTAAAGAAGTTTTAGATTTAAAAGAAAGCTCTAAATTATTTAATAAAATCAAACTTTTAATTTCAGGAGGAGAAAAATTAGAAGAGACCCTTATATCTAAAATTAACAACATTCTAGACTCCAAGGCCTTAATAGTTAATGCCTATGGACCGACCGAATATTGCGTAAATGCTAGTAATGCGAAAATAGATGGTAAAGATTCTCTAATCCACGTTGGTCCTCCTATATCCAACACCCAGGTATATATTCTCGATTCCGACCACAACCTGCTCCCCAAAGGGGTCGCCGGGGAGATCTGCATCTCCGGGGACGGACTGGCCCGAGGGTATCTCAACAGGCCCGAACTCACCCGGGAGAAGTTCGTGCCCCACCCTTTCACCAAGGGCCAAAGACTGTACAAAACAGGGGACCTGGGAAGATGGCTCCCCGACGGCAACATAGAG
>NZ_JADNYK010000002.1 GCF_017810075.1 Pseudozobellia sp. WGM2 | reverse complement strand
AACGCTTCGGCAGAATCTTTCAATGCCAAGATAAAAGCATTTAGGGCGCAGTTCAGAGGTGTGAAAAATGTAGAATTCTTCCTATTTAGACTAACAACAGTTTTTGCATAAACACAACAATTGTTCCTGATCCCTCTTGAATGTTTATAAATAGTTTATAAATGGAAAAATAAAAAAGCCCTCACTTCCGTGAGGGCTTGATTTTACTTGCGGTCTGGACGGGACTCGAACCCGCGACCCCCTGCGTGACAGGCAGGTATTCTAACCAACTGAACTACCAGACCGTGGCGTTTAGCGTGTGCAAATATACATCGCTTATTCAATTGCACAAACTTTTTTTTAAAAATAATCTTGTCTCACAAAAAATTTCTGCGTTCTACCAAATACGTATTCAGCACCTTCGAGAAATCGCCCTGTACATCAACTTCGAAGTACTTTATCTTATATTGGGCACACTTCAACTTAAGTGCCTCAAAATAAGCTTTTATGGCTTTTTCGTAATTCTCTTTTACCGAATCACTATATAAATCGATGTGCTCGCCCGTCTCTACATCGACAAATCTCTTGGGCACATTTTCAAAATCAAAAAAAAATTCGGTAGCATGGTCCAACAAATGAAAAAGCACTACTTCATGTTTATTATATTTTAGGTGCCGTAGTGCATCGAATAATTTTTCATCATCGGTTTCAGACTGAAACATATCGGTAAACAGAAAAATTAAACTGCGTCTCTTAATTTTTTCAGCTATCTGGTGCAAATAGGTGTAGGTCTCCGTTCTTTGGGGTGGTTTGGGCTCTAAAGCAAGATCACTTAATTTGTTTAAAAGCATTTGATGGTGGCGTTCACTGCCTTTTTCGGGTGCATAATACTTATATCCATCAGAAAAAATACTAAGGCCAACAGCATCGCGCTGTTTTTTCAATACGTTCATTAATGCCGCTATGGCCAACACCCCAAAACCTATTTTGTTCAAATGAGATATAGATATATTTTCTACTTCAGGATAATGCATCGAAGCCGAATTATCTAGGATCATATGACACCGAAGATTGGTCTCTTCTTCATATCGTTTAGTATAAAGCTTATCTGTCTTGGCAAAAAGTTTCCAATCTATATGCTTGGTGCTCTCACCGTCGTTATAAATTTTGTGCTCGGCAAATTCCGCAGAAAAACCATGAAACGGACTTTTATGAATACCGCTGATAAAACCTTCGACCACTTGATTGGCCAAAAGCTCTAGGTTCTGGAATAATGAAGCTTTATGAAGTTCCGATTGTAAGTTCATACCACTAAGATAGGCATCTTACGATTGATAGGAAGATAAGCTTATGATTGCAATTCTTTCATAAGGTCATCGTAGGTATACGTTTTTTCTAGTGCTTGACCTGACTTCTTATAAAGAATATCGGCTCGTATAGCTTTAAGACCTGAAACACCTTGCAGCCCTTCTAAATCAACAATCTCAACCTTTCCGGTAAAGTACCCTTTAGATTTCAAGAACTTTATATAACGTAAATACTCTAGTTCGTCTTTCTTCTGAGAATAAACGATGACCATTTTACCCGGTTGGGTCAAACGTTCGTCAGTACCCTTGATAAAAGATTTGTCAATTCTCTTCTTAATAACCTCATAGCGGGCGTTATAAGTGCCATCTACATCAAATCGTTTTTCATCCATTCTAAACCGAATGGATAAAGAGGTATTATAGACCAAAATTAAAGAGGCAACATCAAGCGGCACAGGCAACTCTGGTTTAAGCTTGTAATGGGCGTTTTCCATCTCACACATCACCTGCAATTGCCATAGTCTTAAATTATTTAAAAATATAGGATTATACTCCAGTTCACCAGCGATAGAATCACCGATATACATATTATGCTCGACCCCATCAGTTTTGTACCGTTCGAAATAATGAGGAAACATATCTTGTGCATTTCGCTGCTTTCTATCGATAAGTGCTGCCAGTCTTTTATTGATCAACATGACACTTTCATCGTAGTTTCGACGGTGATCATAATAGGAATCGGTACCCATATCAATAGATGACTCATAGGAAGTAACCAAATTACCGACTTCAGTATCAGATTTTTTCAAATGTGCAAATACGGGATGTATTTCATCGGCCACAAAATTGAAAATTGCCTGTTCGCTATTGGTATGCAAGCTTTCCTTGATATTATCCATATGATCATTGACCCTGAACATCAGTTCTTCATATATGGGCAGCTTATTCTTTTGCCAAGCCGCATCTAAAACTTGGTTGACCGTAGAGAGTTGAATCATCAAATCACGCTGAATAGCACTATTTCTAGCATCAGAAGAATTTTTAATATCAATTTGACCGTAAAGCGGATGCACTTCTTTAAAAACAATTTCTTTGAAAGTAGGCTGAATACCTTCGAGGTCGTCTTTGATAAAGCGTTTCGCTTCTTCTTGAAAACGCCAATAGACAGAGTCATGAACCGAAGTACATTCATGTTGAATAACGGCATCAATCAAGTTCTCTTCTTCACTTTTTGATCGTAATACCGCTGAAACTATAAAAGGCATTACATCTTCGAGTTTATTGGCATTTACGCTATTCAATGCATTTTTCTCGGTAGAGACCAATTCCAATACCCCTAGCATCTTATCGTTATCTGCTATCGGGGCGAATATGGCACTTTTAATACCTTGTTTCTTTAAGTTCTTGTAAAAGTAAGCCTCAGACTTTTCTGCATATCTGTCTACGTCAGAAATAGCATAATAAGATTTCTCTTTCAACAATTTATGGTACGAATGCCCACAAAGCATTTCTTTACAGTTATGGGTTTCTTTGTCGCGCAATACAAAGCTTTCCATACCCTTGCCATAAACTGGCTCGAAACAATCGACCTTGGCATTATAAATCATAAACCCCGCCTTAAGGTTTGCTCGGTTGAAAAATGATTGAAAGGTCTCTTGTAGATTTTCTATAAAGCCTTCATTAGCTCTTTTGTCACTCGCAATCAGACTTGATTTAATTTCTGAAATCGAATGTTCAGCCGTAACGTCGAACATATTCGATATTACGAAACCTCTAGAAACAAAGCTATTGGGCGGAATCTTTTCTTTCCAGAGTTCAATATTGTCAAAATTTGCAAGCAATTCATCGATATCGTCTCTAGTAAGTTTTTTAGCCTTTTCTGTCGGCTCTATCTCGATGAAGTCGGCATTATAAAGTATGCGATAATGTCTCATTACCCCATTTGCATCGGGTATATCATAGAAGAATGGGCGTTTAAAGTCTAATGAAAAGCCGTAATAAAAGTTTAGAATTACGGTACAGGCCATCACATAAAGATGTTCTTCAGGCATGTTTCGCATTTCAAGTACAAAATCATCGCCTGCATCTTTTATAATCTTTTTGAACCTTTTCGACGAATTAAATATGATATTATCATACGGCAACGAGGCAGCCTTTATTTCGTTATCGGTCAAAACTTCTGAAAAGAGATCTTGTAAAAGAATCTGAATGAGATCTTTATGCTTTTCGAGCATGCTCTCGTCTGTAAACCCTTCTCGAAGTTCAGGATAGGGAGCTTGGGCAGCCAAGATACGCTTTGCCCTTTCAGCAAGATAGCTATCATCGCTACTTGCCATTTCCTCATACCTCTCCAACAATTTGTTAAAACTGATGAGCTGTGACAACGGAAACTCCTTTTCTCTTACTCCTTTCATACTCGTTATAGTCGTATTCTTGAAGGCAAAATTACAAAAGAAATGCCTCTCTTACAGTTAAAGCATACTCTAAACATCCTTCTTAACGATCCTCTTGGCGATTTTTTTAGCTTAGTTTGTTATTAAGATAAGTTAAATTAATCATTGGCCTTACGTTTTTGGTGTAATGATTAACTGTTTAAATTAGCGACTAAGTTATAATACAAAAGCATGTCATCGAACCAAAGGCTATCTAGAGCATACGAAAAGGCCAAGATTATCGACTTTGATGATAATACCAAATTCATTCTTTTTAGCGATTGCCACAGGGGCGACAATAGCTTTGCCGATGATTTTGCCAACAACAGAAACATTTATTTTCATGCATTGAGCTTTTACTATAAGGAGGGTTTTCAATATTGTGAATTGGGTGATGGTGACGAACTATGGGAAAACCTACATTTTGATTCTATATTCGAGGCACACAAAAATGTCTTTCAACTACTACGAAAATTTCATTTAGAGGGGCGATTGCACATGATATGGGGCAATCATGATATGGTCTACAAAGACCATGAATATGTCAAAACTCATCTGAACAGTTATTTTGAACCGATAGATGGTAAATCGAAAGAACTTTTTGAGGGTATCAGTTTCAATGAAGCTGTAATATTAAGGCATAATTCTACCAATCAAGAGATTTTTTTGGCCCATGGGCACCAAGCCGACTGGTGGAACTATACCTTTTGGCGGTGGAGTCGTTTTCTAGTAAGGGTACTCTGGAAACCTCTTCAAATATGGGGCATTGCCGACCCGACCAGCCCTGCCAAAAACTATACTGAACTCATTAAAATTGAGCGAAGAATAAAAAGATGGATATTACAAAAAGACCTCATACCCACTATAGTAGGCCATACCCATAGACCAAGGTTTCCAGAACCAGGCGATATCCCCTTTTTCAATACGGGAAGTTGTGTTCATCCCAGAAGCATAACCGGTATCGAAATCGAAGGGGGCAAAATCTCGTTGGTCAAATGGCAAATAGCAACAACCGAAGATGGTATTCTGCGCGTGGTCAGAATATTATTAGAGGGCCCTCAGAAACTCATTGATTACCAAAAGCATAAAGAATAAACCGAAGCATATGTTTATCAAATCTAGTCAGTTGCAAGAATCATTTTGTAAAAAAGTTGCATCTTTAACCCCGAAGCCCTCTTTTCTTTTACGCTAACGAAAAAACTAGAAACCTATAATCTACAGGATCCATGATTACTATTGAGGTTAATTCGCTTCCTATTGCCGAGGTAATGAGCGACATATCCGAAGCCTTTAATACTAAAGCGCAAGAAAATTGCGGTGAGTACTATTTAGATTTGCCTAAAGATATTGGCGAAGGGTACATTCGTGGTATTAGTTTTGACGGAGGATTGGGTATTATGCAATATGATTGCCTTTTTAAACAAGATGTAGAGTTTTGTTTTACCGTAAATGAAGTTCATCCTCTTAAATTTTTATATTGTCTAGAGGGAAAACTAAGACATCGATTTGAAAATTCAGACGAAGACCATAATATCGCCCAATATCAAGAAGCAATTGTAGCCAGTGATTTTTTAAACGGACATATTCTGAGTTTCGATGCAGGTTCTCGAACAGTAATCAATAGCCTTGAAATTTCTCGTAAAGAGTTTCAAAAGAAAATTCAGTGCAACTTGGTAACGATGAACGAAACCCTTCAAGATTTGTTCAATGATACCGATGCCTCAAAATCCTTTTATCATGATGGTTTTTACAGTCTCAAACTTGCTGACCTTTTTAGAGAAATGCAATCTTTTGAAAACAAAGATTTTCTTCGAAAACTATTTCTAGAAGGCAAGGCGTATCAAATGTTGACCAAACAGATTCTTCAATTCGAAGATGACCTTTCGGAAATTGGTAACCGTTCTATACTGAGACGTTCTGAAATCGCCCAAATCGAAAAAGCCGTTCAGCTCATCAAGGGTAGGCTCTATCAATCTGATACCGTCGAAGCTATCGCACAAGAGGTTGGTCTCAACGCCAATAAACTTCAAGAAGGCTTTCAAAACCTTTACGGACTAACCGTAAACCGATTTATTCAAAAAGAAAGATTGAACCTCATCAAAGACCTAATACTCAATACCAACTACAGTATCTCAGAGATTAGTGACATGACCGGTATTTCAAGCAAAAGCTATCTATCAAAAATATTTAGAGAAGAATATGGCACCTCCCCATCTGAATACCGAAAACATTTTGTTGAATCTTTACTCAATAGAAAAAAATAAGGTATTCTTTCAAAAAGACTAAAACTACAGTACCTATAGAGCGTTGCAATCAAAACAACTAAAATTAACTTCTTGAGCAGATTTATCTTCAGAACCTTTTAATGGTTCAACTAAAAACTCCCGCTCTTCTAAAATGCCTCTAAAGGCTTGAGCATAATCCAATAAATTATTTCTCCTGCTTTTAATCGTATTGGCGATATCTTCAGCATTTAATTCGCGAACATTATTAGGCCAAACCTCAAAAGCAGCATCAATCGATTCATCAGTAAGCAAACTTTTAAGTTTTTTGGCTTCATTTAAGAACAACTCTAGCTCGGCACCCTTTAGAAAATAGATATCAAAAGGCATGACCAAACCTGGCAAGTAATCGATTTCTTTATCAAAAGACTGTAGGCCCGGTAGAATATGCCTATTAGAAATTAAGGTCGGTAAAATACCCTCGATAGTAAAAAAGGCGTTGTCACGATCTCCCGGCAGTGGTATCGCATTGAATTTTTCGTTTTTTTCTTGTATTACCCAGCCCCATTGCTTAGCATGACGGTCCCAGTCACCAATTAAAATATCGAATAGTCTAGCTCTTATGAGCAATGCTTTATCTATCGTAACCTTCTCGCCATGCTCTTTTCTCAATTCTTGTAAATCATCGGTATCGATTATTTCCTTTACCTGCTCAAAGTCCGTCCAATTGGCGCCTCCCTCCGTTTCACGCTCAAAAAGAAAAAGACGGTCACCATATTTATTATTATACGTACCCAAATGTTCATGTTTAGGCACGAACAGTACTTTTGGTTGTGTATGCAAAATACCTGCCTTATCGGCCAATTGGGCCGCTACAAGTGCTGCATAAGGGTGCTGCGCAGAAATACCGTCGACAATAATATTTTCTAGACCTAGTTGTTTTGCGAATTCAGGAATCAAGGCTTTGGGGTCTTTGTTGACTCCCCTCAGGGAAAATACAAACCCGTCTTTAGAGCGTAGTTTGAGTGAATGGGTTTGCTTTCCACCGCCTTCCTTCAAGATTTCCATGCCCCCTTCCAAAGTGTCAAGAAAAACTATCGGCACTTTGATCGGGGCGGCCCAAACCTCACGATATTGACTACCTTGAAAAATATCTTTGATCAATGTACTCTTGTACAAGGTACTTGCAGCTACCAGAACAGAGTCATGTTCTGTAAAATCAATCTCCTCAATATCCGCTATACCTAGAATCTCACAAGTTGAGAAAACGTTATCCGTTGAAGACAGCGACACATAGAGTAAACCAATAAAAGTTGCTAGTAAAATCCCTATGATTATAAGTGTCTTTCTCATAATGACTAAAATAGTCAAGAAAATGTACCTTCGCCCATTAATGATCAATACATTACGATATTTTTATAACACAAAACACATTCTTATCAACTGCTACTTCCTTCTTAAATCAAATTATAACACAAACATTTTACTTTCGAATAGTACAATTATAAAACCGATAGCACTAACTGTTAGAATGCCCTTGGAATAACTTTGCTCCATGCCCATTGTCAACTAAAAGCACAGGCTTATGAAAGCACTTCCAACTTTACTTTGCATACCTGATATTAGCGGATTCACGCAATTCATGAGTGATACCGACTTCGAACTCAGCTCAAAGGTGATACCATCATTGTTGAACAAAATCATCTATTCTAACGAAATCGGATTAAAAATTTCTGAAATTGAAGGGGACGCTGTCTTGTTTTATAGAACAGGTGATTTACCTGCATTTAGAGAACTAATTGCGCAGTGCAAGTTCTTCTACACCGAATTCTACAAGCAACTATCAAGCCTTCGCGATCAATATATGGGGGAGAACGGCGCATCTAAAATTCCGGAAATTCTTGGTCTTAAAATAATACTTCATTTCGGGGAAGAAATAGGTGTCGTACCTGTAGGCAAGCTGATTAAACTGATGGGGGAAGATGTAATCGTAGCCCATCGCCTTTTGAAGAACGATGTTCCCTTTGATGAATATATTCTGATTTCAGATGACCTTATGGAACAATATGAAAATGGGGTTAAAGACAAGAATTTTGAATGGGGAAATATAAAAAAGGGAGATATGCATGTTGAACATGTGGGTACAGTTGGCTATCACTACATTAACCTTGCTTCTTTAAATCAAGAGTAATCCAGACTAAACAAACTGCCTATAGCTCAGGAGGTCTATCTTAACGACCATCGGCTTAACCTGCTGAACCTAAACGTAAAAACCAAACCATGAATTATTATAAGTCTATCAAAAAAATATGGGCTTTTGGCTCCATATTGCTTCTTTCGGCCTGCGCCACCTACGCACCTCAAACGTCTTCAGATTTAACAGAACCAAAAAAGCATGGTAAGAAAGCTGTGCATACTTTTTATATTGCCGGCGGTATCGGCAATATGGATGGAAAACTAAACGATGAAACATTAGCCGTGCTATCTAACGAACTTAAAAAGGCGGATAGTACAAGTACGCTGATTTTTACTGGGGACAATATTTCTGAGGAAGCAAACAACTGGCCGGCAGATAGGGCCTTTATAGACCAACAGATAGCGTTAACAAAGAATTTTAAGGGAAATACCATTTTTATTCCAGGAAATAATGAATGGAAGAGCTACAACACTGAAAAGATTGAAAAATTTGAAGAATATCTAGATGATAAAAATTTAGATGGTATAAAATTCTATCCGAAGAACGTTTGCCCTATAGAACATAAGGTAATCAATGAAAATCTCGACCTTATACTAATAGATTCAAAATGGTTCATTTCTAACTGGTCTCGTATCGAGAATATTAATAAGAAATGCACAGACATCGTCACGCGCAGAAGGTTTGCCGAAGAACTTGAAGGCTACATAAACGATGGTCAAGGTAAGAATATAGTCATAGCCATGCACCACCCGGTTTTCAGTAATGGAGTCTATTCGGGCAAGCAAAGCTTAAAAAGCAACCTGGTTCCCCTACCTATTTATGGTTCATTTCGTAACGGCATAATGAACTTAGGTGCCTTCTCACCAGAGTTACTCAATTCTAGACGCTATAACTACTTAAGAATATTGGTAAGCTCGCTGGCAAAAGCATCTGACCGAATTACATTGGTTTCTGGTCATGAAGAGAGTCTACAATATCTAACAGGTGGTAACATACATCAAATTATCAGCGGTTCTTTGAGTAAAAAAGCCGAGACCAAAAGATCTAAAGATCGAATCAATACCATTGGCGGTTCATTAGGTTACGAAGGTAAATATACGCATGGCACAAAAGGCTTTGCCAAGTTAAGTTATTTTGAAGATGGCTCATCTCAAGTTACGTTTATCAGTACTGATGGAAAGGAAAAAAGCATACAAGTTCTAGAAGAGTTAAAATCAGAAAATTCAAATCTGAACTATAGCGAACCTAATAAGAAAGCCAAAAGTGATGCCGTTCTAAAAGAGAGTAAAGCCATTAACAAATCGGGGTTTTACAAATTTCTCTGGGGTAATCGATACAGAACATATTTTGGTAAAGAAGTAAGTGCCCCAGTTGCGCTTCTCGATACCTTGTACGGCGGACTAAAAGTCACTAAAAAAGGTGGTGGTCACCAATCGTATTCCATACGATTAGAAGATAAAGATGGTAAAGAATATTCAATGCGTTCTCTGAGAAAAAATGCATTGAAGTTTTTAAAATTTAAAGTGCCCGGGGTGGCTTATACCCAAGATGATTACGACGATACGTTTACCGAAGAAGTTATTTCAGACTTCTTTTCAACGGCTCACCCCTATATGCAGTTGGTTATTAATCCGTTGGCGAAATCAGTAAATGTAAACCACTCAAGCCCATCTTTGTTCTATGTTCCTAAACAAAAAAGATTGGGCGGGTTGAACGCTGAGTTCGGCGATGAACTCTATTTTATTGAAGAGCGACCATCAGATGAACAGTTAAACTTTAGAGGCTATAAACGTACCATTGATGAATCAGGTAAGATCAATGAGTTTGAGAGCACTACCGATATGTTCGAAAAAATTAAAAGCGATGAGTCGTTCACCGTCGACCAGCGTGATTTTGTTCGAGCAAGAATCTTCGATATGCTTATCGGTGATTGGGATCGTCACCAAGATCAGTGGCGTTGGGTCGAATACGAAACCCGAGACGGTGATAAAACCTTTCTCCCTGTGCCCAGGGATCGTGACAATGCTTTTCCAAAATTCGATGGTTCAGCCATGAGATTGATTAAGTTGATGGTACCCAATGCAAGAAGGTGGCAATCTTACGGACCGAAAATTAAAAATGTAAAATGGCTCAATGTGGGCGGTAACCAAGTTGACCGAGCGCTCTTGACCCGTTTCGGGCCAGAGGTATGGGTAGAAGAAGCCAAATTCATTCAAGAAAATCTTTCTGAATCATCCATTGATTCCGCATTTGAGAGACTGCCAATCGAAGTTCAAGATGAAACCGCCGATAACATTCGTGAAAATTTGAAGAAGCGTCTTGAAGATTTGCCTGAATATGCTTTAGCCTATGCGAAATACTTGAACAAACTCGTTGCACTACATGCGACCGAAAAAGATGATAAAATTGAGATTACCAGATTATCCAACGGCAAAACAAAAGTGGTCATGCGTAGATTACTTTCTAATAAGACCAATGAACTTATTTATGACCGCACTTTTAATAGCTCAGACACCCATGAAATATGGATTTACGGCTTAGGTGACAATGATATTTTTGAAGTTTCAGGCGAGGGCGACCATCAAATTCTGGTTCGACTAATCGGAGGCTACGGTAAAGACTTGTATAAAATAACAAGCAAAAAATCGATAAAGGTCTATGATTGGAAACATGAGGATGTTGAGTTTAGCGACGAAACTCCCCAACATCAATTAACAGATGTCTATAAGACCAATACGTACCATTGGCGATTTTTTGAAGAAAACAGCAATGTAGTTAAACCTAATACTGGCTTTAGAACCGATGACGGTTTTTTTCTTGGGGCAACTAACATTTACAAATACAATGGCTTCAATGGGAATAAGTTCAAGCAGAAACATAGTCTTGCGGCGAACTACTACTTTAAGTTCAAAGCGATAGAATTAAAATATGCGGGTATTTACGCCAATATATTTCCGAAATGGAATTTTGAAACGAATGGCTATTATACAAACGATAGTTATTCAAATAATTTTTTTGGCATAGGTAACGAGACCCTTAACCTAGAAGACGATTTGGGTAGGAATTATTATCGCGCCCGGATGCAAAAAATTCATTTTGATGCAGGTATAGCATATCATACTCTAAGATTCAAAGCACTTTATGAGTCCTATAAAGTCAGTGAATTGCCTAGCCGTTTTTTCACTCCCGCCAACTTGAATTCAGATGTGTTTGGCTCACAAAATTATGTTGGTCTTCAGACTTCGGCAAAATATACCTTGGCTAACGCTAAAGACTTCCCATCTAAATCGATTACAATGGAACTTATGGCGGGCTATAAGGCAAATACCAGTATCGGCGACAACAAGTTCGGCTATCTACAATTTAAAGCTGGTTTTAGTCATAAGTTAATACCATCGGGTAATTTGGTATTTGGAACCTTGGGCGAGGTAAAAACAAACTTCGGCGATGATTATTTCTTTTACCATGCACCCACTTTAGGTGGCAATAATGGATTGCGAGGTTTTCGCGACGAGCGATTTACAGGCAAGACTTATTTCTACCAGACTTCTGACATCCGATTAAGGCTAAAAAGATACATTACTGCCATTGCCCCGATTACCATCGGAGTTTATGGTGGTTTCGACTACGGTCGTGTCTGGTCACCCGGCGACTCATCAAATGTTTGGCACACTTCTCAAGGTATTGGTTTTTGGGCAAGTGGAGTAGACTTCATCACCTTAAATGCCGGATATTTCAATTCCGTTGAAGGCAATCTGGTTCAAGTCGGATTCGGTTTTACTTTTTAAAGACTATTTTCAAAAGGGCTAAATTTAAAGAATCAACTTTGAATGGTTAAATCTCATATAACCATTCTTTTTAAATTAGATTTCTCACGTATCTCATAAAGTAGCCATTCTTTACCAATTCTGGTGTATCACTTGCATTTTATTCTTCATGGCATACGGGCTATCAATATTATGTACTTCCTAAATCATGTATTGAACCCTTATTTGAACATAAACCTTCCAACCCATGGATTGTCGTAATTACAATACAGGAATTGAACTAGAGTTCAGATGGATTTTCCTTTAATTGCTTTTTTTATCGTTTATTTTCTATTTTTAATTATCTTAGTAAACTTTCTTATACTTATTATCCATGATTTATTGTTCTAACTACTTCCTAAAAATCAGCTTTCACCTTCTCTTTATGGTGTCTGTAGCTACATGTTTTGGCCAGGTAAAATCTCCTGAAAACTATGTGAAACCTAGAATTATCGTTACCTCTGACGGGGAAATCGATGATGAGTGTTCTATGGTTAGATTTTTACTTTACTCCAACGAGTGGAACGTAGAAGGCATTATTACATCAAGTTCTCAGTACCATTGGCGCGGTCATAGATGGGCTGGTGATGATTGGCTGAATCCGTATTTGGACGCCTATGAGAGTGTCTACTCTAACTTAGTACTACATAGTGAAGATTATCCATCGCCGAGTTATCTACGATCTATAAACCATTTGGGCAATGTGGATGCAGAAGGCGAAATGGATTCGGTAACATCTGGCTCTCAGCATATAGTAAAAGTGATATTGGATGAGACGAAAAATGAGCCGATTTGGATCCAAGCTTGGGGCGGCACCAATACCATTGCAAGAGCATTAAAGACAATCGAAGAAGAACATCCCGAAAAAATGGAGTACGCTGCAAGCAAACTACGTTTTTTCTTTATTTGGGAACAAGACAACACCTATCAATCTTATATCAGACCTCACTGGGGAAAGTATAACATCCCCACGATAATCTGTGATCAATTTTGGGCCATGGCCTATCAATGGGATAAGATATTGCCGACAGATAAGATAGAATATTTCAAGAGCGAGTGGATGAAAGATAATATATTAGATGACCATGGCGCACTATGCTCCTTATACGAAGCGTATAAAGGGGGCAGCGATAACGAGGGCTGGAGTGCCGGCGATGCCAAAACACAAGGTTCTTTTCGTTCAGAAGGCGATTCGCCAGCTTTTATTCATGCTATACCCACTGGCTTGCGATCTTTAGAATCTCCAAGTTATGGAGGATGGGGAGGCCGCTACACCCTCATTCGAGAAAATACGTGGCTAGACCCCGTACCCGAAAAAAATTACACCTATCCAAAGGGGCGCTGGTACACCAAATCCGCTTGGGGAAGAAATTATATGAGAGAAACATACCCAAAAAACGAAGCTTTGATGACAGCCTATTTCAAACCTATTACACGCTGGGTAGATGCACTGCAAAACGATTTTGCCGCACGAGCCGATTGGTCAGTGAAATCTTTTGACGAGGCGAATCACGCGCCAACCGTAAAACTCGATAAACCTTTGGACCTCAATGCAAAAAGGGGAGATACCGTCGTAATCAGTGCAACAGAAAGCTACGACGTAGACAACGATTCTTTAGAAATAAACTGGTGGCAATACGAAGAAGCCGATACCTACACAGGTAAGGTCGAGATTTCAAATGCACAAACTTCGGTTGCCTCAATCAAGATTCCGGCCAACGCCAAAAAAGGAGAAACCATTCACATAATATGTGAAGTAACCGACAATGGCACACCCCAGCTAACAAGGTATCAAAGAACTATTTTAACTATAGATTAAGTAAACCCCTTTTTCAATAAGTCGACCAAAAAATTGAAAATTCACGAATACCATTTCGAAACCCACTCCCCACTATCAAAACTTTAGTACACACTCAATGAAAAAATCAAAAGAACTACTACTATTCACATTTGCACTACTTACAACCTTAATTAATGCACAAGCCCCTTGGGAGAAAGGAAAGCTAGAAGTTTCGGATAACGGACACTATCTTCAACACTCTAGCGGTGATCCTTTTCTATGGATTGGCGATACCGGTTGGGGCATGTTTCAGCAATTGACAAGAGAAGAGATCGACCTCTACCTTGACAATCGTCAAGAACTTGGGTTTACCGTAATTCAAGCCGTTGCCCACTGGTCACCCCACGGTGGCGGAATGAAGAGGAGTCCTGATAACGCGGCAAACGCCTATGGCCACCGCCCTTTCACTGGAACCGAAAAAGACCCTAACACCTCTGAACCCTTAGTAGTGAAAGGGGGAGACAAAAATTCACCAAATGACTATTGGGATAATGCAGACTATGTGGTCGAGGCCGTGAAAAAGCGTAATATGTATTTGGCCCTTTTGCCCCTATGGGCAGCCCAATTGATAACGGGTACAGAACAGTATACGGCAGAAGAAGCTAAAACATACGGAAAATTTTTAGGGAATCGGTATGGTAAAGAACCTCATATAATCTGGGTTTTAGGTGGCGATACCAAAGCACAGTTCGATGCTTATGACAAAAACCAGAATTACAGTTCATATGATAATCTTTCCATATATCGGGCAATGGCCGAAGGTATCGTTTCAGGGGTAACCGGTAAAAGTCCGGCTTGGAACGAACAAAACCCTGCTTGGGACGAAGTTCTATTAACCTATCACCCAAATGGCGATTACCCTTATGGTTCTTCTCAGTGGTTTCACAATGACGTATGGCAAGACGTAAACGGGGTGGAAGTTTGGAAAGAGGTTAACGATGTGTATAGAACCATGCTTCATGACTACCAACTAAAAGAACCTGTAAAACCAAGTCTTTTTCTAGAAGGTTCTTACGAATATGGTACCTATCGCCATGAATGCGGCTGGGTGACCCCTGTGAGAGTGCGTAGGCAATTTTACCAAACTTTTTTTGCAGGAGGAGCAGGCCATACCTATGGCGCTGGGCCTATATGGGCTATGCGCGGCAATGATGGAGATTACAATTGCGGCTACACTTGGCAACAGGCCTTAGATTTTCCGGGCGCCAGACAAGTAGCCGAAATCGGCAAAGAATTTCTGAGGACCCATAAATGGAACGAATGGATACCTAACGGGAGTGTAATTTCAGGAGTTGGCGAAAATGAGAGCTTGAAAACTGCGGTTACCACCTCATCCAAAGATATGGCTCTTATATACTTCTCTAACCATTCAAGCTGTCAAGTAAACAATATATTAGATGGAGATGCCGAAGCATATTGGTTTTACCCTAGAGATGGAGCCAAAGAGAATTTAAAGCCATTTAAACAAAATGAATCGCGCGACATGATACCCCCATCCAATTGGGAAGATGCCGTATTGGTATTAAAAATAAAGGTGTAACCTTATCTCAAACCCTATTCTTAAACTATTATAATCCGCAATTATGAAACGAGTTGTATTTACATGTATTACTATTTTAATCGGTTTAGGATTATCGGGGCAGCAATTGGCTTTTCCAACAGCTGAAGGGTACGGAAAATATACCAAGGGAGGTCGTGGTGGTGCCGTTTACCAAGTAACCAATCTCAATGATTCAGGTGAAGGAAGCCTTCGTGCAGCAGTGGAAGCCGAGAACCCGAGAACCGTTGTTTTCCGAATTTCCGGAACAATTAATCTTGAAAGCGACCTGCGTATTAAAAACCCCTACATTACCATTGCCGGACAAACGGCACCTGGTGATGGTATCTGTTTGAAAGGCTATCCTCTTATGATTGATGCAGACGAGGTGATCATACGTTATATCAGGGTAAGATTCGGCAATGAATCAGGTCAAGATTCCGATGCTATTTCCAGCAGATATGTCAAAAACCTTATTCTTGATCATGTATCTGCCAGTTGGAGCATAGATGAGACTATGTCTATTTATCACGGCAAGTACACCACGGTTCAATGGTGCATGATTTCAGAAAGTCTTTTTAATTCTAACCATGTTAAAGGAGCTCACGGTTTCGGTGGTATTTGGGGCTCGAATTATAGTAGCTATCATCATAACCTCATCGCAAATCATTCTAACCGTAATATACGTTTCGCCTCAGGCAGCGGTAATACCGACTATCGCAATAATGTTATTTATAATTGGGGTTATCAATCTACTTATGGCGCAGAAAACCAACAAGTAGGTAACGATAAGTTCAATTTCTCTAACATCAATATGGTCGCCAATTATTACAAACCGGGCCCTGCAACGAAACCGGGCCAAATATCACAACAAATCGCCGCTCCGTGGTCACGCAATGGTGCCACAGATTATGGCAAATGGTACATTTCAGATAATGTGATGGTAGGCAGTGAGGAGGTTACGAACGACAATTGGAAAGGGGTCGTACCATCATTAACCACTATTAAAGACGTGCAAGAAGGCAACCCAAGTAATGTTAAGGCAATACCGACCTTAAAACTCGATAAACCTTGGCCTGCTATGGCAATCAAACAACAGACTGCCGATAAAGCATACACCTCTGTTCTTGAAAATGCAGGTGCTATTTTACCCAAAAGAGACCCTGTTGACCTACGTATTATCGATGAGGTTCGAAATGGGTATGCCACCTATGAAGGCCCATCATACGAAGAGCACTATGAGGTGGCCGATAAATCTAAAAACTGCGGTATTATCGATTCTCAAAACGATGTTGGTGGATGGCCCGAACTTCTGAGCGAACCTGCGCCAACAGACACCGATAACGACGGTATGCCCGATGAATGGGAAGATATACATAAATTAGATAAAACAAATCCTAAGGATAGAAATAAAATCGGACCGGACGGGTACACATTTTTAGAGGTATATTTAAATTCAATAGAATAATAGTTCAACTACCGTAATGTCTAGAACAGCCAAATCAAGAAGAGGTATTGTATTGAAACCGTACGGTTGCTTAACTAGTTTCGTACTATTGCTTGGTCTGGCCTTTCCATCTTCACTTCAATCGCAAAATGAACAGAAAGTGAAATTCGTAGAATGGTCGATTGTTGACCTTCTTAAATCAAAATCAGATACTGTTCAGATTCATGGATCACCTTCATTTGTCGATGGCCCTTATGGTAATGCAGTATATTTCGACGGAGTCAACGATGCCTTGTTTCTAGATGCCATGCCGATCGATTCGCTAAAGAACTTTACTGTTGAGATGATTTTCAATCCAGCATCCGGCGGACCATTTGAGCAAAGAATACTGCACATGGGCGAGGTATCAGATGACCGTATATTACTTGAAATTAGAGCCTTAGAAAACGATTGGTATTTTGATGGCTTTGCTGCCTCGGGCACGAACAAAACTGCACTAATCGATGAAAATTTTTTGCATCCATTGAACGAGTGGCACCACGTAGCCTTCATAGTGACAACCGATAGCTTGCGGACCTATGTTAACGGCCAACTTGAATTAAATGAGCCTTATTCTTTCAAACCTATATTGAGCGGGCGTAGTTCGATTGGTGTAAGATTAAATAAACGCTCTTGGTATAAGGGTTTCGTTTATAAAATACGTATTACATCAAAACAGCTCAGTCCAGAAGATTTTATGTCGATGAGCCATTAACGCACAATATATCGATCTCATGAAATTTCAAATCTTGATTACTTTTCTATTATCTTTTAGTCTCACTAGCTATACCAAGGCCCAGAGTGATACTTTCAACGACCGAATTCAAGAAACCATGTTAAATGCTACCACCTTTATGGTAGAATCCGTAAGCACCAATGGAGGTTATGTATGGTCGTACTTACCCGATTTTTCTCGTCGATGGGGTGAAATGGAGGCGTATAAAACCATGATTTGGTTGCAAAACCCAGGTACCATAAGTATGGGGCATGTATTTCTCGATGCCTACCGTGCCACTGAAAATGAGTATTATTATCAGGCTGCCGAAAAAGCTGCCTCAGCAATTATCTGGGGTCAATTGAGTGAAGGAGGTTGGAATTATATGGTCGATTTTGCCGGAGATAGGTCTTTAAAAAATTGGTACAAGACTATCGGAAAAAATGGATGGCGCCTAGAAGAGTTTCAAAATTACTATGGCAACGCTACTTTCGATGATGATGTTTCTACCGACGCTACGCGTTTTCTGTTAAGAATGTATCTTGAAAAATTAGACCCAAAATATAAACCTGCCTTGGACAAGGCCATCGGTTTTATTCTTGAAAGTCAATATTCGAATGGGGGGTGGCCACAAAGGTATCCGTTGAGATACGATTTTGAAAAACATGGTTTTCCTGACTACACCTCGTTCTATACCTTCAATGACGATGTAATTTGGGAAAATATAGATTTTCTCATTTATGCTTATTTAGTGTTGGGCGAGAACCGATTTTTAGAGCCGATATACAAAGGCATGGATTTTTACAGAATATCGCAAGATACCAGTGGCGCATGGGGGCAACAGTTAGATATGCAAATGAAAGCAGCGAGTGCACGCACTTACGAACCCACCGCTTTTCTTCCGGGTGCTACGGCGGAAAATGCATTTCTGCTAATGAAATTCTACCAGCTGACGGGTGACACCAAATTTTTAGAGGGCGTGCCAAAGGCAATAGATTGGCTAGAAAAAACACGTTTGCCAGAAGATAAAACTGAAGGCGATCGTACACATCCCACATTTATCGATATAGAATCTCACAGCCCAATATATGTTCACCGAAAAGGTTCTAACTCAAAGTATGGCAGATACTATACCGACACCGATGATAAGAATCTTTTATCTCACTATTATGGCAAAACAAGGGTGCCGCTTCAGAAATTAAAAGCTGAATACCAGCGTATATCAAAGCTTACTAAAGAAGAAGCTACTAAAAACTCTCCATTGATGCCTGCACAGTTTCTTCAAAATGAAACTCCTCAAAAATATTATAGATTAGATGCCAATGATAATCTCTCTAAAATCGATAAAGATGAAGTTCTGAACATCTTAAATGCATTAGACAATGACCATAGATGGTTGTCAAAGCATGTATATATTAGCAATCCTTATATAGGCGATGGTGTAAATAGTGAACCAACTACGGCCTATGCAACGACACGAGTCGGCGATGAAACCGACACGTCTCCTTATATCGACGAATCAGAACAGGAATATATCTCTACTCGAACGTATATATCGAACATGAAATTGCTCATTCGCTATATCAACTCTCAATCAAAAACCGAATAGCGTTACTAGAAAGCCAAAGTCCAAAATACTATATCAATTTGGCTATATTTATGATTTAGTAATTTCTATAGATTCAAACCTCTCTAAAGCTAAAAGTTTATTAATCTCATAATTAATGTTCCCCTTAATTTATAGACAGCTGTCTGATTGTAGATTTAGCGGAAATATTAACCATAAAAGGAACAGTTCGACCTTATGAAGTTTTACAATTTTTTCATTTTATCATTTACAGTTATTTTTATCTCTTTGTTCTCAGGATGCCAAGAGAACGTAACAGCACAAAAGCCTCCGAACATTTTATTTGCCATAAGCGATGACCAATCATTTGGCCATACCAGCTTCGAAGGCAGCAAGTTCATCAATACTCCTGCCTTTGATCAAGTAGCACGTGAAGGGGTGTATTTCTCAAATTGCTATGCTGGTTCACCCGGATGCGCGCCCTCGAGAAGTTCTATCGTAACGGGACGCTATCATTGGCAGAACGAACAATCAGGCCAACATGCTTCTTCCTGGTTAAAAAAACACATCTCGTTTATAGACCTTTTGGAACAAAACGGTTATAAGACTGGAAGAACGGGCAAAGGCGTTGGCCCTTTTAAGTATGCAGAAGAGGCAGGCGATTCTTTATTTCGAACTATTAATGCCGCAGGTGTAGAACATAGCAATATAACATATACCACAGAAAACGATGAACGGTACGCCAGTGGCATAAGCAAAGTCAACTACTTTGAGAACTTCAAACACTTTATGGAAAATACCCGAAAAGAAAAACCCTTCTTTTTTTGGTACGGTGCAACAGAACCCCACAGAAGATATGAACAAGATTCATGGAAACGTCGGGGCAAAAAATTAGAAAGTGTCGAAGTGCCTGAGTTTTTACCCGATAATGGATTAATACGCGGTGATATTCTTGATTATGCCATAGAAATAGAATGGTTCGACCTTCACCTTCAGCGTATGCTTGAATATTTGAAAGAAAAGGGAGAATTGGAAAACACCATTGTAGTGGTCACTGCAGATAATGGCATGCCCTTTCCAAGAGCAAAAGCTAATGGCTACGATCATGGGGTTCATGTTCCTATGGCCATTCGCTACCCCAAGAACTTTCCTGCTGGCAGAACCGTAGAAGATCCTGTAAGTTTTATCGATTTGGCACCGACCATACTAGAGCTCACGAAAACCTCTGATGATGGTATGTTACCCATTGCCGGCCGAAGTTTCTCTAATCTTTTAACAGCCGAAAAAAGTGGAAAAATAGATGATTCAAGAACCTTTGCCCTAGCAGGTCGAGAGCGACATTCTTCTGCGCGCTACCTCAACAAAGGCTATCCGCAGCGAATATTAAAGGGGGGTGACTATTTATACACATGGAATATGAACCCTGAGCTCTGGCCTGCTGGAGCGCCACAAAAATACCATCCCAAAGACAGTACCGAATTAATGCCAATGTTCGGACTCGACAAAAATGGAAATTATATTCCCGATACAGCCTTTATGGATATTGACGACTGCCCTACAAAGACCTTTCTTATCGAAAATCATGATGACAAAGAAATTCAAAAGTATTTCAAATTGGCAGTTGCCAAAAGACCCGAATTCGAACTTTTCAATGTAAAAGAAGACCCTTCATGCATTAAGAATCTTTCCGGTCAAGAACAATACGCAGAAATTGAACAGAAATTGAAAGGGCAAATGATGCGAGAGTTAAAAAGAACAGGCGATCCGAGAGTTACGGGCCCTGATAAAGATATATTCAATACATATAAGCGATATTCGCCCATTCGATACTATCCAAACCCCGAAACATCAAAACAACCGGAGATTTAGTCCTAACTGCTTACGGTATGCGAACGATTTTTTTTATCTTGTATATCCATCTTAAATAATCGGACTCATCAACTAATCAAAACGATATGAAAACAATGACTTGCAAGCAATTGGGCGGAGCATGTGACCATGAATTTCGCGCCGAGACTTTTGAAGAAATTGCGCAGCTAAGCAAAAAACATGGTTCAGAAATGTTTGAAAAGGGTGATAAACCGCATTTAAAAGCTATGGAAGAAATGCAAGGCTTGATGCGTTCACCCGAAAATATGCAGAACTGGTTTGAAAATAAAAGAAAAGAATTTGCAGCACTTCCTGATAATACCTAGAAAAACTATTAGCCTTCTTTCTGTAGTAACAGTTTACTTCTTTACCTATTTTGGTCATGCCCAGACCGAACTCTTATACAAAAAGATAGATACTACCCGACTATTTTTAGAAGTTCATACACCCGAAAAGCCAGATGCTTCCCGAAAATATCCGGCATTTATTTTCTTCTTTGGAGGAGGATGGCAAAAAGGGGATCGTTCACATTTTAAATATCATGCGGAATATTTTAAGCAAAGGGATATGGTTTGTATTCTAGCTGATTATCGTACCGAAAGCAAACATGGCACCTCCCCGTTCATTGCTGTGCAAGACGCTAAATCTGCAATACGATATGTACGCAAGAATGCCGATAAGCTGGGCGTAGACCCCAATCAAATTATAGTCTCCGGTGGTTCCGCAGGTGGTCACTTGGCCGCTTCTACGGCATTGCTAGAAAAATATAATGACCCCAATGATGACTTACAAATTGATTGCAAACCCAATGCTTTGGTACTTTACAATCCTGTTATAGATAATGGCCCTGGCGGATATGGGTACGAAAGAATTGGAGATGCCTATAAAGATTTTTCACCCCTACATAATATTGAAAAAGGAGCACCACCTACACTTTTATTTTTAGGAACAAAAGACCACCATATTCCTGTAGTTACCGCAGAGTATTACAAAATGGTAATGGACAAGGTAGGTAGCCGTTGTGTTTTAAAAATTTATGAAGATAAAGGCCACGGTTTTTTCAATCATCCATTTAAAAAGATGTATAAAAAAACGATTCAGGAAACTGACGAGTTTCTTCAGTCATTAGGTTATATAGACGAGCAACCTCTAATTCAAGTAAATTGAATTACTTCTTCACTGCGCTATATAAAATAATGATCTTCTCAAAATTGTATATTTAAAGCTTATTATTTAAACCTGACCTATGCCTCTCGCCATTGTTATTGCCGGAATCATTCTCTTATTTATTCTAATCGCCCGTTTTCGGTTGAATGCTTTCATCGCTTTCGTTATTGTGTCTCTTCTGGTCGGTGTAGCCGAAGGCATGGACTTTATAACGGTTTCTAAATCGATACAAACGGGAATCGGGAATACCTTAGGCTATCTTATTTTGATTCTTGGCCTCGGTGCCATGTTGGGTAAATTAGTTGCGGATAGCGGAGCGGCACAACGTATTACAACCCAATTGGTAGAGAAATTCGGTAAAAAGAATATTCAGTGGGCCGTAGTGTTGACTGGTTTTATTGTGGGCATACCGATGTTTTACACCGTAGGCTTTGTTATTCTTATACCCCTAGTCTTTACAGTCGCTGCAGCTACAGGGCTTCCATTAATTTATGTGGGTCTACCTATGTTGGCTTCCTTATCGGTTACCCACGGATATTTGCCTCCGCATCCTGCTCCAACGGGCATCGCGGTAATGTTCAATGCCGATATTGGTAAAACGTTACTCTACGGTATCATAGTTGCCATTCCGGCCATAGTTGTCGCTGGCCCTTTGTTTTCACGAACCATAAAAAATGTTGAGGCTACCCCACTAAAAGAATTTTTGAATCCTACCGTGTTGACAGACGACGAGATGCCAAGCACCATGACCAGTATCTTTAGCGCTTTACTACCTGTCATTCTTATCGGCTTACAATCTGTGGTCGCGTTGCTTCTTCCCGAAGAAAATATAATTAGAAAAATAACTGACATTCTAGGTGATCCGGTAATAGCCATGTTAATTTCAGTTTTGGTCGCCATTTACACTTTGGGTATCGCCCGAGGTAAAAAAATGAAAGAGGTAATGGATTCTGTCGCAAGTGCAGTGTCGGGCATAACAATGGTGCTTTTGATTATCGCAGGCGCCGGAGCTTTAAAACAAGTACTTATCGATAGTGGTGTGAGCGAATATATTGGCGATATGCTAAAAGGCTCTACTATTTCACCGCTTGTTCTCGCCTGGCTCATCGCTACGGTGATTCGCGTTTGCGTAGGTTCGGCAACGGTAGCCGGCCTTACAGCCGCTGGCATCGCCATGCCTCTGGTCGGTAATGGGGTGAGCCCTGAACTCATGGTATTGGCTATAGGTTCTGGTAGCTTGATGCTTTCCCACGTTAATGATGGGGGTTTTTGGCTTTACAAAGAATATTTTAATCTATCTATAAAAGATACCCTGCGTACTTGGACGGTCATGGAAACCACCGTAGGTGTTATGGGTCTTATCGGAGTTTTAATTTTAGACACATTTATATAAAAAAATATGAGCGATTCACCATCCGAAAGAATAAAGACTTTGGGTTTAGAGCTACCTCCGGCCCCTCCGCCGGCAGGTCTGTACAAACCGATTTTGGTAGTAGATAATTTTCTGTATATCTCAGGTCAAGGCCCCATGTTACCTGACGGCAACCTTATGAAAGGCCGTGCTGGTCATGATATGACCCTCGAAGAAGCTAAATTGGGTGCGAGACAAGTGGGTTTAACTATGATTTCGACAATACAGACCCATTTTGGAGATATCAACAGAATTAAAAGAATTGTGAAAACCTTGGGTATGGTAAATTCAGACCCTGACTTTGGCGATCAACCTTTGGTCATTAATGGTTTTAGCGAACTCATGGCCGATATTTTTGGGGCGGATAATGGGGTCGGTGTGCGAAGCGCCGTTGGCATGATCTTACCTGGCGGAATACCTGTTGAAGTAGAAGCCATGTTTGAACTACATTGATTTTTATGACAAATAATCTACCGTGGTACGCACTTAAAAATACCGAAAGTGTAATCTCTCCTTCATTGTTGGTGTATTCTGAACGCATAGAACACAACATAAGAACGATGTTGAAAATGTCCGGAGATGTTGATTTTCTAAGGCCCCATATAAAAACCCATAAATCGGCAGAAATAATCAAACTGCAACTACAGCATGGCATTTATAAGTTTAAATGTGCCACAATAGCAGAGGCCGAACTTTTGGCAAAATGCCATGCCCCAGATGTTTTGTTGGCCATGCAACCTGTCGGCGCAAATATCGAGCGTTTCTTTAAACTAACAGAAACATTTCCAAACACAAAATTTTCTACCTTGGTAGACCATCCAAGTATATTGAAGCAGATAACTAAAAAAGCCAATGCAAAAAACAGGAAGGTTTCGCTGTGGATGGATATCAATACAGGAATGAACCGTACGGGCATTCTAACCGATGAAACGGCTATTGAACTTTATCGTCAAATGGAAGCCGACCCCAATATTCGCCCCATGGGGTTTCATGCTTATGACGGCCATATTAGAAATGCCGATGTACTAAAACGTGAAAAAGAATGTGACGTAGCTTTTGAGAAAGTTTTATCCCTAAAGAGTAAGTTAATATCGGAAGGCATCGAAATAAAAAATATTGTGGCCGGTGGGTCACCTACCTTTCCGTTTCATGCCAAAAGAGAAAGTATAGAAGCGAGCCCCGGAACTACATTGCTTTGGGATGCCGGTTATGGAAGTTTATTTCCCGAAATGAACTTTCTTCCAGCAGCAGTTCTATTCACTCGCATTATAAGCAAACCCGCAAAAAATACGATCTGTACCGATTTAGGGCATAAATCTCTAGCTTCAGAAATGCCTTTTCCGAGAGTTCAATTTTTGAATGTAGACGATTGGAACCAGAAGGGTCAAAGTGAAGAACATTTCGTAATCGATTGCGAAAATAGTCAAAACTACCATGTAGGCGATACTGCTTATGCCATTCCCATGCACATCTGCCCAACGGTTGCCAAATATGAATATTTACAGGTCGTTTCAGATGCTGAAATTATCGATTCTTGGAAAGTTGCCGCCCGAAACCAAACCCTAACACTCTAGACATGTTTATTTTCGATGCTCATTTAGACCTTTCCATGAACGCCATGGAATGGAACCGAAACCTGACTTGGTCGGTCGACGATATCCGTGAAAGTGAACAAGGCATGACCGATAAACCTGACCGAAGTAGAAACACCGTTTCTCTTGAGGCAATGCGAAAAGGGAATATTGGACTTTGTATGGCCACCCAAATTGCGCGCTACGTAAAAAAAGAGAACCGTTTACCGGGATGGAACTCACCCCAACAAGCTTGGGCACAGACCCAAGGTCAATTGGCTTGGTATCGAACCATGGAAGATATTGGCGAAATGGTTCAAATCAGAAATAAAGCACAATTAGAAAAGCATCTTGAACTTTGGCAAACTAAAGAGGGCAAAAAACCTATTGGTTATATCTTGAGCCTTGAGGGTGCCGATTCTATAGTTTCTTTAGATTATTTGGAAAAGTCTTATGAAGACGGACTTCGAGCTATAGGTCCGGCACATTATGGCCCCGGAACCTACGCTTTCGGCACCGACTCTTCTGGCAGTATTGGTGTAAAGGGCAAAGCACTATTGAAGGAAATTGAACGGTTGAATCTTATTTTAGACGCCACACATTTGTGTGACCAAAGTTTTTGGGAAACCCTAGATTATTACAATGGGCCCGTTTGGGCCAGTCATAACAATTGTAGAGCACTGGTCAATCATAATCGGCAATTTTCCGATGAGCAAATTAAAGCGTTAATCGAAAGAAGAGCGGTAATCGGAATGGCTTTGGATGCTTGGATGATGGTACCCAACTGGAAGCGGGGCAAATCGACCCCAAAAGCCATGAACTGTTCTTTAGAACAAACGCTCAATAATATTGACCATATTTGCCAAATTGCAGGTAACGCCAAACATGTCGGTATCGGCACCGATTTAGACGGAGGTTTTGGCACTGAACAATGCCCTATGGATGTTGATACCATTGCCGACTTGCAGAAAATTCCTGAACTTTTGCAAGACCGCGGTTACGAGAACTACGACATCGAAGCTATCATGAGCCGAAACTTTTTAAATTTTCTAAAAACGACTTGGGAAGACTAGTTTTTTTAGATTTTTACGTATAAGTTTAAGGCATGAATCGAAGACAGTTCGTCAACAGCTCCGCACTTGCAGTATTGGGCAGCAGCCTAATAGGCTGTTTCGACGGACAAAAATTTAAGCTCGAAAAAAACATGGTCATCGGTTGTTTCGGTGATAGTATTACCAACGCTGGCGGCCACGGATATGTAGAAATATTACAGGAAAAATTTGATGCCGAACATCCTGAACTTAACTTAAAGTTTTTGAATTTCGGTAAAAGTAGCGAAACCGTCTCCGGACTTACCGAAGAGGACCACCCCGGCCCAAGACCTTATCTTTTTGAACGCCTTGATGAAATTCTTACCGAAAACAAGCTTGATGTGGCTTTGTTCTGCTATGGAATCAATTGCGGTATTTATGGTAAACCCTCCGAAAAGCTGTTCAATAGTTTTAAAATCGGGGTGTACTCGTTTCTTGAAAAACTTCGACAGAAAGATATTCAAGCCATTCTTTTGACCCCTCCACCCTTGGCACTGGAGGCAGCTCCCTTGAAGCATCTTTCCAACTCAGTACCCTACGGTTATAAAAACCCCTACCCCAACTACGAAACAGAAGTACTTCTTGAATTTAAGGATATTGTTTTGGGCATGCAGCATCCGATTTCCAAAATGGAAATCGATATTCACAAACCTTTGCTTGCCAAACAACAAGCCTGTTATGATGAAGATCCGATTCACCCCAATGCAACAGGTCATCAGGTAATTGCTGATACGATTTTCCGTAAATTATCGTTTTAACAGAGTGTTAAGCCCCCATGGCAGGGTATTTGTTATCTTTACTTTGCTATATATTATGTTCAGAAAATCGACATACATCAGTTATTTGCTCTTCTTGCTATCCTTTATAGGTATGGCCCAGACTGATATTCCTGCACAAAAAGAACTTAAAATCGATGTTGCCAATAAAATTGATGACACCAAAAAACCCGAGCAGGGCACCTCATTAAAAATACCCTCGGTCGTAAACAACAATCCTGAAGTTAAAATGGATATGAGTGCTCGAAATCCGGTAAAAATGGAAGATGACCGTAATTTGGTGCAGGCGGGCTACGGGATGAAAATTGACCCCAAAGCAGGGCCCAGAAGACCCAAAGAAGGCTCAAAAGAACATTTCCCCGATATGTATTTGGGCGATGTTAAAAGTAATGGCACTTTTGTAGGCATTGTTTGCCGCGACCATGAATATGTAGATGGTGACCGGGTAAAAATCTACGTTAACGAAAAAGTAGCAGACCCGAATATTTTACTAACAGGTTCTTTTAAAGGGGTAAATGTCGATTTAGAAGAAGGGTTCAACCGAATCGATTTTGAGGCTTTGAATGTTGGTTCATCTCCTCCCAATACCGCACAAATCGATGTTTATGATGATCAAGGTAAATTAATCTATTCCAATAAGTGGTTGTTGTCGACGGGATCCAAGGCCTCTTTGATTATTACTAAAGATTAAGCGGATATCAACTCAAATCATTGAATTTCGATTAGTTTACACTTGTCATTCTTTCTACGGAATGCCGTAACTTTGATTGCTCTAAAATCTACTATGTCAGAAAAGAAAGTTAGCATCCTCACTGCCTTTAAAACAATTATTTGGCCAAGAAGAAAATTGGTGTTTCTCGGGTTGCTTTTGATTATCATCAGTAAAGCTGCCAGCTTTGTCGCCCCGGTATCCCTCAGGTATTTTTTAGATGACATCGTACCCAATAAAAACTATGACCTGCTCAAGATTTTGGTAGCGGTAGTTATTTTGGCATTTTTAGTTCAGGCCGTAATGTCATTTCTATTAACAAAAGTGCTTAGTATTCAAGCGCAGTTTATGATTTCAGAATTGAGGGCCCAAGTTCAGAAACAAGTACTTTCACTACCCATTCGTTTTTTTGACAATACCAAATCAGGTGCTTTGGTCTCAAGAATTATGAGTGATGTTGAAGGTGTTCGCAACCTTATCGGCACTGGGCTAGTACAATTGGTCGGCGGTAGCCTTACCGCAATTGGCTCACTTATCTTATTATTACGAATTAGCCCATCGATGACCTTGTTGACATTTATACCGCTTATATTATTTGCTTTTATCGCCCTAAAAGCCTTTAAAATCATAAGACCTGTTTTTAGAGAGCGTGGTAAGATCAATGCCGAAGTTAAAGGCAGATTGACCGAAACACTGGGAGGTATTAGGGTAATCAAAGGGTTCAATGCCGAACATCAAGAAGGAAAGGTATTCGAAGAAGGGGTCGAGAGGTTATATAATAATGTAAAAAAGAGCCTTACCGCCACGGCTTTGATGACCAGTTCATCTACCTTTCTGCTGGGCTTGGCCACAACAGGTATCATGATGGGCTTTGGCGGCTATAAAATGATGCAGGGTGAACTGACGACCGGTGAATATTTTGAGTTTACCTTTTTGCTGGCATTAATGGTCGCGCCTATCGTACAAATGAGCAACATTGGTAGTCAGTTGACAGAAGCTTTAGCGGGATTGGATCGTACCGAAGAACTAATGAACCAGGTTTCGGAAGCTGATGAAAAAGATAGAACCGTTGTTCTAACAGAGTTTAGGGGAGAGATGAGTTTTAACGATGTATCTTTTGCTTACGAAGAAGACAAAGAAGTGTTGCACAACATCAGTTTTGATGTAAAAGCAGGAGAAGTAATAGCCCTGGTCGGAAGCTCGGGTTCAGGAAAATCTACCATTGCCGGTCTCGCCGCTAGTTTTTTAAATCCTGATGGAGGGCAAATAAGTATTGATGGTAAAGATTTATCAAAAGTTGATCTGACCAGTTTTAGACAGTTTCTCGGTGTGGTCTTACAAGACGATTTTCTATTTGAAGGTACTATCAGAGAGAATATTCTGTTTCCAAGGCCCAATGCTTCAGAAGAAGAATTGCAAGCTGCTGTTAAAGCGGCTTATGTAGATGAATTTACCGACCGCTTTGATGACGGATTGGATACCCTTATTGGAGAACGCGGTGTAAAACTTTCAGGAGGGCAACGTCAACGAATCGCTATTGCAAGAGCAGTGTTGGCAGACCCAAAGATTTTGATTTTAGATGAAGCCACCTCAAACCTAGATACTGAAAGTGAGGCCTTGATCCAGAAAAGTTTAGCTGCTTTAACAGAGGGTAGAACTACTTTTGTTATCGCCCATAGGCTAAGTACCATTCGAAAAGCGGACCAGATTTTGGTTATCGAAAATGGTAAGATTGCCGAACAGGGCACGCATGAAGAACTAATTACAAAAGAAGGTAGATATTACAACCTATTTACCTATCAGGCCAGAATTTAACTCTCAGGAGCCAATTCCACCTCGAGACCATTCAAATCTTCGGTCATATGAATTTGACAGCCCAAACGGCTATTATCTTCAACATTGAATGCCTCAGCTAGCATAGCATCTTCATCATCGGACATCTCCGGAAGTTCGTGTTCAGACTTCACGTAGCATTGACACGAAGCACACATGGCCATACCACCACAAACACCGATTGTACCCTCCGGAGCAAGCTCATACGAGCGGACCACTTCCATGAGGTTCATATTCATATCTGTTGGGGCATCTACTTCGTGAGTAACCCCTTCGCGGTCTGTAATTTTTATTTTAATATCGGACATGGCCCTATTTCATTTGATATTATAACTAAGACCAATTTATTGGCCAAGATGGTAAAATTTCCGCAAATATAAGGTAGATTAATCTAAGAATTAGATTCGAACAACATTCTCACAAAAAAAGGGCCTTTCACAGTCTTATAGAACAAATTGTAACGCTGTCGCTAAGTAAACCTATTGCCCCAATTTTCAGGCTATTTAATCGATACTTTTGATTACGGCTTTAGGGGCTTCTTTTTTAGAACCGTCGAATCCGGTCACACCGCCTACGGTCGTGTATTTCATGACATATTTCTTATCAGGATATATGCGTTGATAAGCGCTCTGGCACATCAATGTCGCTTCATGAAACCCACAAAGGATCAATTTTAATTTACCTGGATAGGTATTGATATCACCAATGGCATATATTCCGGGAACATTTGTCTGATAATCAAAAGTATTTACCTTGATGGCGTTTTTTTCGATTTCCAATCCCCAATCCCCGATAGGGCCCAGCTTAGGGGATAGTCCAAAAAGGGCAATAAAGCTATCGACCTCCAAAGTAATATCCTCTACGGCCGTGGTCTTTTTTCTGATTAACACGGACTCCAGCTTATCTTTTCCGTTTAATCCTACAATTTCAGCAGGAGTAATCAAATTGACCTTACCCTCATTTTTTAACTGCTGTACTTTTTCTACGGAATCCAGTGCTCCACGAAATTCATTTCTTCGGTGCACCAAGGTTACTTCAGAAGCGACATCCGCTAGAAAAATACACCAGTCTAGGGCAGAATCTCCTCCTCCGGCAATGACTACCTTTTTACCGCGATAAACTTCAGGGTCTTTCACCATATAGGCCACCCCGTTATCTTCAAATTTCTTAAGGTTCTCTAGCAAAGGTTTCCGTGGTTCGAAACTTCCTAAACCCCCAGCAATAGCTACGATGGGCGCATGATGTTTTGTACCCTTATTGGTGGTTACAATAAAAGACCCGTCTTCTAGCTTTTCGATGGTATCTGCCCTTTCACCCAAGGTAAAACCAGGCTGAAAAGGTTCGATCTGTTTCATCAAATTACCGACCAAGTCACCGGCCAACACCTCCGGAAACCCAGGAATATCATATATAGGTTTCTTCGGATAAATTTCTGAACATTGCCCACCCGGCTGCGCCAGAGCATCTATTAAATGGCACTTTAGTTGTAATAGACCAGCTTCAAAAACGGCAAAAAGACCGGTAGGCCCTGCCCCAATAATCAGGATATCTGTTTGAATCATTAAGATACAGCGTTAAGTATGATGTGAAGACGCTTTCCGAAGATCAATAAAAAAATTTGCTTTTTTTTGATGGATAAGCTACTCGACAATATTTAAAACTTCCTCAATTTGAGGGGCATATTTCTTTATAGTCATTTCAACGCCACTTTTCAATGTCATCTGATTAACCGAACAGCCTATACAGGCACCTTCTAGTTTAACTTTTACGGAGTTCTCGTTATCAATGGACACCAGCGATATATCGCCCCCATCGCTCTGCAAAAATGGCCGTATCTCCTCCAACGCCTTTTCGACGTTCATTCGCAGTTCTTCAGCAGTCATTGTTGTCATACCTACTTTTTCTTCACGGCGGAACAGCCCGCCATTGTTGTTATTTTAATCGCTTCGGTCGGTGGCAGGCTTTTATTTCGGCTTACCACTTCTTGCACCACACTTTTAGTCAATTCTTCAAAAGCTTCCTCTACGGGAGTTGCAGTTTGCAAGGCAGCTGGGCGACCTACATCACCCGCTTCACGAATGCTCTGCACCAAAGGTATTTCGCCTAAGAAAGGTACACCTAAATCTTCGGATAAGTGTTTGGCACCTTCTTTACCAAAGATATAATATTTGTTCTTTGGAAGTTCCTCTGGTGTAAAATAAGCCATATTCTCAACGATTCCTAATACGGGAACGTTAATTGAGTCTTGTTGAAACATAGCTACACCTTTTTTAGCATCGGCCAAAGCCACCTCTTGCGGTGTGCTGACCACAACCGCACCCGTAATGGGCATCGCTTGCATGATACTCAAATGAATATCGCCCGTACCCGGAGGCAAATCAAGTAATAGAAAATCGAGTTCGCCCCATGCCGCATCGAAAATCATTTGATTTAATGCCTTGGAGGCCATAGGTCCTCGCCAAATGACCGCTTGGTTCGGTTGGGTAAAAAATCCGATAGATAGCATTTTCACCCCATAACTTTCAACGGGCTTCATCTTCGATTTACCGTTCACATTGACCGCCAAAGGCTTTTCATTCGCCACATCGAACATTATCGGCATTGAAGGCCCATAAATATCGGCATCGAGAAGACCTACTTTAAAGCCCATCTTTGCTAAAGTTACGGCTAAATTTGCCGTAACCGTTGATTTTCCGACACCCCCTTTTCCAGAAGCTACAGCAACGATGTTCTTTATACCGGGAATTGGTTTCCCTTTTATTTCATTGACTTTGGGTTTGGCCGCCGGCGCATCTACCTTGATATTAATCTTAATTTTAGCTTTTTCATAGACTTCGCTATGAATAATCTTTAAAATCTCTACTTCGGTCTTCTTACGAGCCTGTAAACTAGGGTTGGCAATCGTTATATCGATTTCAACCTCATCGCCAAATATCTGTACATTCTTCACCGCCCCGGCCTCGACCATATTTTGACCTTCACCTGGTACTGTAATATGCTCCAATGCCTTTAAAACTTCCTTCTTATCTATCTTCATTATGTAAAATCATTCTAAACAACAAAGATAGAACATAAGGTCAAGAAACTAAAGCGTTTGTATTGAAATGTGGTATGCTTATATAGGTAAATGTGATCGGGGTGGTCAGTAGTTACTAAAAAAATGAAATTTTAGAAAGCCAGTACTTCTTTATACCCTACGACCATCCAATAAATTAATTATTCGTCTACCATAGGACGCGTTTTTTTCGGAATGGGTCACTTGAACAATGGTCACTCCCTCTTCGTTCAATTCTTTGAACAACTGCATAATTTCTTCCCCTTGAGCAGAATTCAGATTACCCGTAGGTTCGTCGGCAAGAATTAGTTTCGGTTTTGATATTAAGGCTCGTGCCACACCTACCAACTGCTGTTGACCACCACTAAGTTGGGTCGGGAACAAATCTTTTTTCCCCACGATATTAAATCGGTCGAGCATATCGGCAACCATCGCCTTACGTTCAGAACCTGAATGTTTTTTATACAATAAAGGCATTTCAAGGTTCTCGTACACGGTAAGTTCATCTATGAGATGATAGGCTTGAAAAACAAAACCGATATACTGCTTGTACAAATTGGCTCGATGCTTCTCTTTCAATTGATGTACGGGTTCATCAAGAAAACTATATTCGCCCTCATCAAAATTATCTAACATTCCGATTACGTTCAATAAAGTTGATTTTCCAGAGCCTGATGGCCCCATGATGGATATAAATTCTCCTTCTTCAACAGTAAGGTTGATGTCTTTTAAAAGGAACACCCGTTGCCCCCCTTGCTGTACCCATTTGAAAATATTATTTAGTTGTAGTAGCATAGTAGTTAGTAGTTAGTAGTTAGTAGTTAGTAGTTAGTAGAAAATGCATTTTTAATTTTTTATTGTCAATGGCTCAGGATGGTTATTCGGTTCGTAAACTTTTTATAGGATTGGCATTGGCAGCTTTTATGGCTTGAAAACTCACCGTTAAAATAGTAATTGCCAAAGCGCCTACAACCGCAAGAAGAAATATCCACCATTCTAATAATACCCTATACGGATAATCTTGCAGCCAGCCGTTCATCACATAGTAGGCAATGGGTATGGCTATAAAGCAGGAAATTACCACCAACTTTAAAAAATCTTTGGAAAGCATGTTCCAGACGTTGAACACCGAGGCCCCCAACACCTTACGGACGCCTATCTCCTTTTTGCGTTGCTCCGCCACGTACGAAGTGAGTCCGAACAGCCCAAGACAACTAATGAGAATGGCCAAAGCCGTGAAAATAGCCGACAGTGTTCCTATACGCTCTTCGGCGGCAAACTTTTCACCATACTCAGAATCGACAAAATCATATTGAAAGGGAATGTCGGGAAAATGGGTGGTAAACACATTTTCAATCGTAGCGATATTCTCACTGGCACTTCTATCGGGATTCAGGCGAAGGTTATAGAAGCTTTGGTTTCCCCATTTATCAAATGCATATACGGCTTGTTTTACAGGCTCATAGGGCGATTGGGCAATCATATCTTGCACGACGCCAATTATTTTCATGGGCGGAAAAGGGTCTTCCACGTCTTCGTCTTTAATATAAGTTCCTACTGGATCGGTCAAATTCATATATCTTTTTGCCGTTTCATTGATCAACACCGCATTGGAATCAGATGCCAATTCACGATTAAAATTTCGACCCTCCAATAATTTAAGGTTGAGCGATTTAACGTATTCAGGGGTCACTTCCGTCCATGCCATATCTTCTTGAAAACTATCGGGTTTTCCTTCCCAGGTAAATCCTCCTCTATTAGACCATATGGAAGTTGTTGGAGCACTGGAGGCGGACATTTCAACTACCGCTCCAGACTTGATAAATTCACTGCGCATTAAATCGTATTTTCCATCAAAGTCTCTACTCATCACTGGAATTTGCACTAGCCCTTTTGTATCATAACCAACGGGCCTATTCTTAGCGTAATTGATTTGTTGCATTACAATCACCGTTCCGATAATAAAAGCAACTGAAACCGTGAACTGGAGCACCACTAAAATTTTTCTAGGCAAACCAGCATATCTACCTACGGCAAGAGTTCCCTTTAGCACATCAACCGGTTTAAAAGACGATAGATACAATGCAGGATAGCTTCCCGCCAAAAGAGATGTAAACAAAATAAAAGCGAGGGAAATCAACCAAAAGATTCCATTTTTCCAAGGGAAAACAATTTCCTTTCTAGACAAATCGTTAAACCCATCTAGTAACAGCAGTACCGTAATAACGGCCAATACATAAGCGAAAAGGGTAACAAGAAACGACTCGCTTAAAAATTGATTGATAATCTGCCGGCGTTGTGAGCCTATCGATTTTCGAATACCTACCTCCTTGGCTCTTTTCTCTGAGCGGGCCGTACTCAAGTTCATAAAGTTGATACACGCTAAAAGAAGCACAAAGGCCCCAATAATACCGAAAAGCCATACATACTTAATTCTACCGCCCACTTGTTGACCATTTTGAAAACTGCTACGCAAATACCAGTCTTTCATGGGCAAAAGGAATAATTGTGGATTAAATTCGGCTTCATCTCCACTTTCGTCCTTTTTTACGTCTTCAATGGCCGCCGTTACCTGATTCATGGTACTGTTCTCAGGTATTTCAGCGAACAATTGAAAAGAGTTATTGCCCCACTGATCCTTGGCGTTCTTAATCCACTCCTGAACGGTAAGATATTTTTCCCAAGGGAGTATAAATTGTAAATCGTTAAACGAATTATTCGCGGGAATATCTTCATAAACCGCCGTAACCTCAGCATCAAATTGACTATTGACCTTCACTACCTTTCCTATGGGCTCCTCTTCCCCAAAAAGTGCATCGGATACCGATTTTGAGAGCATAATCGCATTAATTTTTCGCAAGCCATCCTTTTCCCCCTTTAAAATATTTAAGTCCAGCATATCAGGAGCTCCCTGTTGCATATAATTGCCTTCTTTAGAAAGGCTTTTTTCACCATAACCGAGATACAAAGGCGTTGTCCAAGAAGCCATGACCAAATGTTTAAAATTATCTCCATAGCCTTCCCTTAAGGCGAATTCCAAAGGGCGAGGTATGGCAGGGCCCGTACCTATCTCGCCGTTAAAAGTCTGCGACTGGAAAATTTGTGCTATCCGGTCTTTCTTTTTAAAGTAATCGTTATGAGACAATTCATCATGCACCCAAAGCCCAATAATCAGGGTAACTGCCATACCTAAGGCCAGTCCGCCAATATTTATAATCGAATACCCTTTATTTTTCATTAGGTTCCTCCAGGCGATTTTTAAATAATTTTTTATCATGATGATTGATTTTTGTTGATGATATGATTGCTGTTTTTAGTCATTCTGTGCGCAGGCTTTTTACGGGGTTGGCGGTAGCGGCTTTAATAGCTTGAAAAACCATCGTTAACATGGCTATGACCAGGGCCATAACACCGGAGCATAAAAACACCCACCACGGAATCTCAATCTTATAGGCAAAGTCTTGCAACCATTTGTTCATAAAATACCAAGCGATCGGTGAAGCAATCAGCATTGCAATTACAATCACTCTAATAAAACCGACAGCAAGTAAGCGTATGATTTCGCCAATACTGGCTCCTAAAACTTTTCTGATTCCTATTTCCTTTGTTTTCTGCTGTGCGGTAAAAGCTATCAAGCCCATCAAACCGATACATGCAATAAATATGGTTAGCACCGAGAAAATACCGAACAAATTTGCCTGTCTTTGATCTGAGAGGTATGCGGAGTTTAAATCATCATCTAAAAATGAATATTCAAACGGAACATCGGGTTGGTAGCTTGCCCATTTATTCTCGATAGCTTCTAAAACCCTTCCTGTATTGTTCGATTTGATTTTTAGGGTTATGTAGGAAGCATCAGAATTATAACTTTCCGAAGCATTGGAAAACAAAGCAAAGGGCGTGATGTGACTATGTAGTGATTCTAAATTAAAATCTTTTAAAATACCAATCACCTTATACGATTCCATTTTACCACCTGGGTATTGAATCATACTACCGATAGGGTTATTCCATCCTATTTCTTTGGCCGCCGCTTCATTAACTATTACCGATAAAGAGTCATTGAATTTGGAATCAAAACCTCTCCCTTCAATAAGCTTTAAATCTAATGTTGACATAAAATGTTCATCAACCAAGTAAGATTGTAAAATAATATCCTTTGCAATATTATCGTCCGAATTAATTGCTTCTGGAAAGTAAAAATCTCCAAAGGCATCTTTAGTTATCATACCTGAAGAAATTGAAGCACTTTTTACTTCTGATAACCCTGCGATTTCTGATCTAAAGCTTTCTTCGCTACCTTCCAACTTTTCGGTGTTCCGCAGTATCACTAAATTTTCTTTATCGTAACCGAGGTCTCGATTCTGTGTATAGTTTAATTGCAGGTAAACAATACTTGTTGCGATAACCATGGTAATGGCGATAGTGAACTGAAAAACTACGAGCCCGTTTCTGATAAATCCGCTTTTATTGTTTGCTACTCCGGTCAGACCTTTCAAAACATTGACTGGCTTAATGGAGGTAAGGTAGAGAGCTGGATATATGCCTGCCAAAAGTGCGGTCAGAATACTCAAACAGACAACGAACAACCAAATGCCATCTTCAAAGATTGATTGAAAAGGGAGAGTTTTACCTGATACCTGATTGAAAAGGGGTAGCAAGGCCCAGGCCAATAAGACTGCCAGTAATGTTGAAATGATCGTGTAAAAGACAGCCTCTGAAAGAAATTGTTTTACAAGCTGAATTCTGTACGAACCCAAAACCTTACGAACACCAATTTCTTTACCTCTTTTTGAGGCTTGTGCAGTGGCTAAATTGACGAAATTAACACAGGCTAAAACGATTATAAAAAATGCGATTACCCCGAATATGTACAGGTTTTTAATACTATTCTGTTCAGTTATTACGCTTGTTATCTCGCCAGAATGTAAATGGATATCGGTTAAAGGCTGTAAATGCAAATTCCATTTATTTCCATTTTCTAGAAAATCTTCATAGGGCTGACCAATTCTATCAAACGCATTCGCAGCGTGTACCTTTATCATCTCGGGAAATTGAGATTCAAGATGATTTAAAATATTGGGGTCAGCAGCGGCTTTATCGTTTAATTTTACATAGGTTGCCATTTGAAGCCACACCCAACTCCAATTAAAGTAGGTTACACTTTCGAAGTTTTTGACCGGAATCAAAATATCAAATTTTACAGAAGCAGGTAGGTTGGCCATATCTTTCAATACACCCGTAACCTTTAACGGTTTTCTATCTTTTCCATAGAAAAGTATTTTATTCATAGGGTCGGTATCTCCAAAATACTTTTGGGCGACACTTTTGGTAATGACCACACTATTGATTTCTGCAAGACAGCTTTTAGGATCTCCTTTTATCAAGGGATAACTGAGCACTTCGAGAAAATTTGAATCTACCGCATATACTCTATTTTCATTAAAAATTTGTTTTTCGTTACCACTGCTATATTCAAGAACATCAACTCCCGGTCTATATATTCTGGTAAAGCTCTCTATTTCAGGAAAATTTTCGACAAGTGTTTCACCTGCCGGGGGGGGTGTATAACCCGCATAAAACTCACCGTCACCCATCTTGCCTTTAATATTTACCCTATATATCTGGTCGGCATCGTTAAAGAATCGGTCATAGCTCAATTCATCGGTCATAAAGAGGGCTATTAAGATTACGCAGGTCAGCCCTATTGCAAGACCCGATATATTGATAAGGCTGTTGCTCCTGTATCTTATCGCATTTCTGAATGCTATCTTAAAATAGTTCTTGAACATGATTCTTGTTTTAAATGTTGTACGTTCGAGCGCAGTCGAGAACTAAATGACTTCTCGACTGCACTCGAGGAGGAAACACTAATAATTTCATTCTGTACGTAAACTCTTTACCGGATCCGAAATCGCTGCTTTAATACTTTGAAAACTTACTGTAACCACTGAAATAAATACCGCCACAAATGCTGCCAAAGCAAGTATCCACCAGGGAATATCAATTCGGTAACTAAAGTCTTGCAGCCATCGGTTCATGGCGAACCAACCCAAAGGCAATGCGACCAATACGGAAATCCCCACGAGCTTTAAAAAATCCAATGTCAACTTATAGGTTATTTGTGCTACGCTGGCACCCAAAACTTTTCTAACCCCAATTTCCTTTGTACGTTTTTGAGCATTGAAAGCTGCCAATCCAAAAAGTCCCAAACAGGCAATAATGATGGACAAAATGGTGAATACAATAAAAATATGCCCTAATCTTTGCTCCATTTGATAGGTATCATTGAAAGATTCGTTCATAAAATAATAGTCGAAAGACTGGCCGGGCACCAATTCGTTCCAAACACTTTCTATCTGGGCAATACTCGAACTAAAATCCCTCGGTTTCAACTTAACCACCATGGAATTGGAAAAATCACCCAACACCATATTCCACGCTCCAATTTCATTGCGAAGGGATTCAAAATGAAAATTCTTGACCACCCCAACTACGGTGTAAAACGAAGCGTCTTCATTTCCTAAATCGCTTGAAAATCTCTTTCCTAGTACCTCATCCGCCGTTTTACCCATTTTGGCCAAAGCACTTTCATTGATAATCATAGCTAGGGAATCAGTAGGAAAGTCTCTGCTAAAATCCCTGCCGACCACGACTTCTAAATCTAAGGTAGACGCGTAATCGTGGTCTACAAACCACCGTTGCATTTGTACGGCATACTCTTGATCGGTTATTCCCTCCTCAAAATAAGAATTATCACTTCTGCTGGAAGGTGTTGGCAAATAGCTGCTCAATGTCGCGTTTTCGACAGAAGTAAGCTTTTTGACCCGCTCTTTGAACGCCTGTCTTTGATTACCAAGGGTAAAAACATCATTAAGCACCAATACTTGTTCTTTGGAATAGCCCAAATCCTTACCTTGAATGTATTGCAGTTGACGATAGATCACCAAAGTGCCCACAATGAGAAATACCGAAATGGCGAATTGGGTGACGACCAATGCACTTCTTACCCGGCTTCCACCGATACTTTGCTCCCCGCTACCTTTTAGAACTTTCACAGGTTTAAAGCGCGACATAAAAAAGGCAGGATACCATCCGGAAAGCAACCCAAGAAAAACACTACCCATCAAAAGAAGTAACCAAAAAACAGGGCTGTTAAAAGGCATCGCTATTTCTTTACCTGCCAACTCATTAAAATAAGGCAATGCTGAAATAGCCAGTAGCAATGCGACTACTAAAGAAGCAAAACTGATGAGACCCGCCTCTGTTAAAAATTGGCTGACCAGACTTTGTTTTTTTGAACCCAGGGTTTTTCGAATACCTACTTCTTTGGCCCTTTTTAAAGAATGGGCCGTTGATAAGTTCATAAAGTTGACACTCGCTAATATGAGTAAAAACAAACCAATGGAAGCCAGGATATAAATGTTTTCAATTCTACCGTTCTGACTTAATTCTATATGCCGATTGGAATACAAGTGAATATCTTCCAATGCCGTTGTACTATAGCGAACGTAATTGCCCGAGGCCAGGAAAGACTCTTCGGTAATCCCGGGATAATAGCGTTGGACGGAAGGTATCATATGTGAAGACACCAACGATTGCAGAGGGGCCTGAAAATTCTCAATAGAATAACCGGGAAGCATTTTTACAAACGTAAAGTAGTTATGACTACCCCATTGGGTTGACCGGGAGTCTTCAAAACCCAACATGGACATAAAAACCGTGTGTTCACGTAGCAATGAATTTTTGGGCATATCCTCAACCACGCCGTTCACCGTATAGACTTCTTCATTGTTCAATCGGATGGTTTTACCCAAAGCTTCGGAATCTTTAAAATACTTCTGGGCCGTACTTTTGGTCAGCACCAAGGCATTGCTATTTTCCAAGGCGGATTGCACATCTCCTTCCAGAAATTGCAGACCGAAAAACGCAAAGAAATTAGGATCTACGTAAGCGGACCTATCTTCTTTACCATCGTCTTTGGAGTTCTCTCTTGAAACCAATAAGCTTCCCCAATTTCGTATACGGGTTACCGTTTCTACCTGATCAAAATCTTTCTCCAAAACGGAAGCCATGGGAGCCGCCGTTTCAGCCATATTCATTTCTGCGCCCCCAAATTTTATATCGGCATTGACTCTATAAATTCTTTCTGAATCTGCGAACATGGTGTCGTAATTCAGTTCGTCATAGATGTAAAGGGTTATCAAAATGGCTCCCGCCATACCAATAGCCAAACCGAACACATTTAAGGAGGTGATAAAGGGTTGCTTTTTAAGACTCCTCCAAGCGATTTTTATATATATTTTGAACATGGTTTTCGTTTTATGATGATGATGGTTTCGTTGTTCGTTGTTCGTTGTTCGTTGTTCGTTGTTCGTTGTTCGTTGTTCGTTGTTCGTTGTTCGTTGTTCGTTGTTTGTTGTTTGTTGTTTGTTGTTTGTTGTTTGTTGTTTGTAAGGAAAAAAGCAACTTTTAACTATTAACTATAGATTCACTCCGTTCGTAAACTCTTCACCGGATTGGTCACCGCCGCCTTAATGCTCTGGAAGCTCACCGTAGATATGGCCACGGCCAAAATAGTAATTCCGGAAAGGGCAAAGACCCACCAGTTCAGTTCAATGCGGTAGGCAAAACCTTGCAACCACGTATCGGCCAAGAAATAGGCTGCCGGAAAACCGATCACCAGGGCGACTATGATTAATCGAGCAAAATCTTTTGTCAGCATTTGGGCAATCCTTGGCACCGAGGCGCCCAAGACCTTTCGAATGCCAATTTCCTTGCGACGTTGTTCCGCCATGTAGGCCGAAAGTCCCAAGAGGCCAAGGGTGGCCACAAAAATGGCCAGCAAACAAAACAACATGGTCGTCTGTCCGGTTCGTTTTTCACGTTCGTAGAGTTTGGCCAAATTTTGGTCCAACAGCGAATAATTAAAATCAAGATAGGGCACCACTTGGCCAAACTTTCCCTTGAGCATGGCCAAGACTTCCGATTCTTCATTTCCCTTGAACTTCGCCAACAAATATCCCTTCGATTCGCTGGCCGCATTATGAAAGGCATAGGCTCCAATGGGCTGGTGCAGGCTTTCATAATTGAAATCTTCGACCACACCGACCACCGTTTGTGGCACACCGATAAAAACCTCTTTGCCCACGGCCTCTTCCGGCAACAGTCCCAAATAATCCACGGCCTTCTTGTTGAGCACTACCTGCATGGTGGTGTCCGTGGCCATTTTGTTCTTGGGCAGGGAAGTACCGGCCAGCAATTTAAGATCAAGCACCTCAACAATGGACGACTCGGCGACATTGGTCTTGATGTTCAGGCCATGTTCATCGGTCGGTTTTTTGCGCAGCGAACGCCCACTTACATCCCTTCCCGGGAAGCCTTGGGAATAGCCTACGGCACTTATTGCGGCCATCTTTTCAATCTCTTGGGCCAGGGCAGTCTTGGTGGCCTTGTCCCGAATCCCGTTCACGGAAACCGCAACAACATTGTCTGGCGTGAATCCCAATTTTTTGTCTTGAATGTATTTCGTTTGTAAATAAATGGTTAGTACGCCCACGAGCAAGATTACCGAAACGGCAAATTGCATTACGACCAAACCCTTTCTCAACACTACATTGGCCGCACTGTTATTGGCATTGGATAGGGCAGCCCTAGGGGCAAAACGAGACAGGTAAAACGCCGGATAGGCACCGGCCACCAAGGCAATGGCCAACCAAAGCAAACCAACACCGACCATAAAGGGCATAATTTCGGTAGTGCCAAAACTAATTACACGCCCCACCAAGCTCTGGAAAATGGGCAGGAACAAAATGGCCAATACCGCACCAAGAACCACCGAAACCCCTGTAATCGTGGCCGCCTCGACATAAAACCGGGCCAATAGGCTTTTTCGAGATGCCCCCAAGGTCTTGTTGACTCCCACTTCCTTGGAGCGTTTCAAGGATTTTGCCGTAGTAAGGTTAATGTAATTCATGGCGGCGATCAGCAATACGACTAAGGCTAAAACGGCCATAGTGCGCACCTCACCGGCATCACCGATATGGGCGGCATAGGAATTGCCATAATCCGAAGAATATAAATGGACATCCCCCAAAGGCTGTAAGGACAAACTGTACCATTGTTCCTCCTTGGGCGTATGGGCATCCAACATTTTGCCCATTTGGGCGATGGTCGTCTTTTTGGAAACCTTGTCCTTGAGCAAACAAAAGGTCTCGAAACTGGCATTGGACCATGCTTCGTTTTCATAAAACCAAGTGCCATTGCTCGAGGCCAGCATATTGGCATTGATCGAACTGTTGGGCGGAAAATCGGCAAACACCCCAGTGACCGTGAGTTCATTGTTGTTATCGACCAAAAGGGTCTTCCCCATGGGGTCTACCGAACCAAAGTATTTGCGTGACGTAGCTTCCGAGAGGGCTATCGTATTGGGTTCGGTCAATGCCGTTTGGGGATTTCCCTTGAGAAAAGGGATATCAAAAATATCGAAGAGCTCCATATCCACCCAAAACAAATCGTTTTCGGTGAAATTTTGTTCGTTTGCCCGAATGTTTGCCGAGCTCCCAAAATCGTGTTTTAGCATACGGGCGGCAGTTTCCACATTGATAACTTCCTTGCGCATGGTAGCCGCCAAAACCGGAGGCGCCGTGGCCCAGGTGCCGTAGCCAAAATCCCCATCGGTTTCTACGAGCACCCGATGGATACGTTCTTTTTTGGCATACATACCATCAAAACTGCGTTCGTTGGCTATATAAAGTGCCAATAGAATAATAATGGCTAACCCCACTGAAAGTCCGGCCACGTTGATCGCGGAAAACAGGCGATCGGACTTAAAGCCCCGGAATGCCATTTTTAGATAAGTTTTGACCATTTTGGTTTATGGTTTATGGTTTATTGTTGTTCGTTGTTCTTTCATCTCGACTGCGCTCGATGTGACAGTTCGTTGTTCGTAAGGGAGAAAGTATCATTTAACGTCTCACTAGTAACTCATAACTTTTAACTATAGATTCACTCCGTTCGTAAACTCTTCACCGGATTCGCCACCGCAGACCTCAACGACTGCATGCCCACCGTTAATAGGGTAATCATTAGGGCAAAACCGCCACTTAGCACAAATACCCACCATTCAATTTCAATGCGGTACGTAAAACCTTCCAACCAGCGCGACATCAACAGATAAGCTATGGGTGAAGCAATCAAAAAGGCTATCAGCACCAGTTTCACGAAGTCTTTTGTCAGCAATTGCACTACTGAATGCACACTTGCTCCCAATACTTTCCGAATTCCTATCTCTTTTTTCTTTTGTTCGGTTACATATGAAATCAATCCAAATAGGCCCAAACAGCTAATGAATATCGCCAAAAAGGTAAATGCCACGGAAATGAGTCCCAATCGCTTTTCCTCATCATAGAGACGCTCTACTTCCTTATACACAAAACGGTAATCGAAGGGCACGTTGCTTACGGTAGATTTCCATTGGTCTTCCATTCCTGCAAGTAGGCTTCCATAATTATCCGTATTGGTTTTCAAGAATAGCCAATTGGGTTCCGTTTCCTTATGAAGAAACAGGGGCTGAATCTCTTCCCGAAGGGATGCAAAATGATAATCTGCCACCACACCTATGATGCGCATTTCAAAGGTTTCTTCATCTGTGCCTTGAAGTAAGGTACTACTCAAAGCATTCTCAAGTTTTATATTAAAAGCTTTTAAAGTAGCCTCATTTACAATAATTTGGTCAACGGTATCGGCCGCCGTAAAGTCACGTCCTTCCAAAATGGATATACCCATAGTTTTGAAATAACCATCGCTCACTCCATTTCTTTTTACCACCGTTCTGTTTTCGCTGTTCCCTCCGGGAAGGTAAAAACCGTTGTCGGCCAAAATCATTTCCGAAGGGGCATAATTACCACTCGCCACACTGGTCACCCCTGGAATGTTTAAAAAAGATGATTTTAAGGATTCAAACTTGCTGGAAGCTTCTTCCGTACCGATTCTTAAAGCAATTAGGTTGTCTTTTTTATAGCCCAAATCTTTGGTCTGGGTGAATTTAAATTGTTGGGAAATAATGATTACCGTTGCGACAAGTCCGATAGAGACCACAAACTGAAATACGACCAAGGCCTTCCGGAAATTTCCGCTACCAGATTGTAGAACAGTAGCACTTTTAAGTGCCTTGACCGGTTTAATGGAAGAAAGGATAATGGCAGGATAAATACCGGCCGCCAAGCCCGTAACAACTCCTATCACCAACAAAAGTGACACAATCTGCCATTGGTATAGATGCAAATAGGTCAAAGATTCTTGAGTCAGGTCATTTATAATTGGCAGTAAAAGAATTACGATGGGTATGCTGATAAGCATCGCAAAAAGTGACATTAACAGCGACTCGCCCAAGAACTGCCGCATTAAGGCATTTTTTCCGGCACCTACAACCTTACGAACCCCTATTTCACGAGCCCTTTTACTTGCTCTGGCCGTACTGAGGTTTATAAAGTTAATACAGGCCACCAACTGAATAAAAAAGGCCAAGCTCAACAGAAAATATAGAAAGGTAATATCAGAAACTTTGTCCAGTTGGTTGCTTCTACCCTCACTGTACAAATGAATGTCTTTTATTTTTTTCAGTTCTAAAATCTTATTGCCCATTCCAGCACTCTTCAAATCTTCGGAAGCCCTTTCTTGTATAAACCCCGGTAATTTCGCTTCCAATTGGGAGGCATTAACGTTGGGATCCAATTTCACATAACTATGCACAAAGTTGTTGGTAGCGAAATTGTCAAAATTCTGGACGAAGGTGCCCATCCCGGGGGTGCCCATACTTACCAAGTAGTTAGGGTTGAGGTGTGACTTTTGGGCCTTCTCATCAAAAACCCCTTTTACCGTTAGCGTAAGTGCTCCATCACCGCTTCCCCAAACAATAGCTTTGTTCAAAACCTCTTTCTGCCCGAAAAGTTTATCGGCCAAACTAGACGAAAGCACTACTGCATTGGGCTCATTGAGTGCAGTTGTCTTATCACCTTTCAAAAATTTGAAATCAAAAACCTTAAAAAAGGTGGAATCTGCCATATAGACCCGAGATTCGTAGTACGAGTCTTCGCTATCGGCGGCACGCATCAACATACTATAGAAAACGTCGGTTAGCACTACTCTGGTAGCTTCCTCTACTTCAGGATAATCTTCTTTCATAGCAAAAGCGATGGGTGGTGATGAAGTTGACGAGTCAAAAGGCTCTTGGCCATCGCGTTCAATGACCGTTTCAACACGGTAAAGACTATCGGCATTATCGTGATGTTTGTCATAGCCCAACTGCGCAAAGACATACAGAAGAATGGCCAAGCAACTAACTGTACCCATGGTAAGGCCCAAGAGATTAATGATAGTCTGCTGTTTATTTTTCAGCAGGTTTCGCCAAGCGATTTTTATATAGTTTTTTAACATGATGATCTTTTTTATTTATGTCTGTTCGAGTACCTCAACTCTAATTCTGTATAAAATTTGTCTTAAACCAATGACCTCTAGACTGCGCACTAAGGGACAAAGTATACAACTTCATTCTGTTCTTAGACTTTTTACAGGGTTAACACTGGCCACTTTAATCGCTTGAAAACTCACGGTTAATAGCGTAATAAGCAACGCCCCACCAATAGCCAACCCGAAAACCCACCAAGAGATTACCATACGGTATTCATAGTTTTGTAACCATCGATGCATAAAATGATAGATGAGGGGAATTGCAATTGTGCATGAAATCAATACCAGTAAAACAAAGTCTTTCGACAGCATTCTCCATAAATTCAGCATAGATGCCCCCAAGACCTTTCGCACGCCAATTTCTTTAGTGCGTTGTTCAGCTACAAAAGAGGCTAGACCAAAAAGACCCAAACAACTTATAAGAATGGCCAAGAACGTAAATACCCCCGCCAATCTTCCTAAACGTTGTTCCGACTCGAATTTGACAGCATATTCTTGATCTACAAACTTGTAATCGAATTTAGCGGAGGGCACTACCTTGGCAAATACGGTCTCTATTTTAGAAATGGCAGAACTTATACTTGTTTCCGGTTCTAACTTGATGTTTATATGATTTACATTATCATAATCGATATAAAAAAAGGCTTGTTTTACAGGCTCGTAAGGCGATTGCATTACCATATCTTTTGTTACCCCGATTATCTGTGCACGGTTAGGCCCCCCAAATTCAATGAAGGTTCCAACGGGGTTTTCTAACCCCATATAAGCAACAGCTGATTCGTTAATTATAATTGCCAATGAGTCTGAAGCGTAATCCCTTGAAAAATCCCTTCCTTCTACAAATTGCCACCCTACCGTTTTTCCATAGTCATGTGTAACTCTTAGAATTCCGAAATCAGGTGACAATTCGGGATCTTTGCCAACCCAATTAAGACCTCCTCCACCGTTGCTGTGAACACCCATTAAGGGCGAAGATGATTGAGTCATTTCTTCAACTGCACCTGTATTCTTCAGTTCGGCACGAAGCAAATCGTACTTACCGGCGTATTCCGGATTATTCATCGGAACCGATATCAAATTATTTTGGTCATAGCCAAGTGGCCTGTCTTTAGTAAATTCAATCTGATTGAAGACAATGACGGTACCCACGGCTAGCATTATGGAGACCGCAAATTGAAACACGACCAGCACCTTTCTTGGAGCGGTTGCGTAACGACCAGCCTTAAAGGTGCCCTTTAAAACTTTGACCGGTCTGAAAGAGGAAAGATATAACGCCGGGTAACTACCTGCCAATAGACCGGTGATGAGTATGGTAAATACTATGGCCAACCAAAAAACTGGATTTGCCCAAGGGATTTCCATTGCTTTTCCGGCAAGGTCGTTAAACCAAGGAAGGGATAACAGTACCAATAAAAAAGCCAATACCGTTGCCAAACTGGAAATCAATAGCGATTCACTCAAAAAATGAAGTACCAACTGCTTCTTTTTAGAACCAAGCGTTTTTCTAATACCTACCTCCTTCGAGCGTTTTTCGGAACGTGCCGTACTTAAGTTCATAAAGTTGATGCACGCTAAGAACAGAACGAATGCTCCGATTGCGATAAACAGCCATACAAAAGTGATCCGACCCTCAGTTGGTTTGCCTTGCTCATCGAATTCGGAGTATAAGTGCCATTTGTCCATCGGATAGGCAAAGGGATGCAAACCACGTCTTCCAAAAATCTCGAGTTCATCAGAAGGGCCGTATTGTGTATATAGATTTTGTAAGGCGGTATTCGTCGATTCAAAATCGATTCCGGGTTTCAATTGCACGTAGAGCTGAAAAGACCAATCGTCCCAAACCGTTTTGATTCGTTTAAAACGTTCGGGTTCGTTGGCCTCCACTAAATTCCAATTACCAAAAAACTTTAAATACCCAAAACTGTTATTTTTGGGCAAATCTTTATAAACTCCCTTTACAACGGCATCCATTTCGTTATTGATCTTTATGGATTTTCCTATGGGATTTTCATTTCCGAAAATAGCTGTAGAAGCTGATTCTGATAGTACGACGGCATTTAATTCTTCTAAACTGGCATGAGAACCTTGAATCATTTCCAACGAAAACATATCAAGAGCTCCACTTTCAATAAACTGCCCGCTTTGGGTGAAACTTTCCCCAGATTCAGTAAGTACATAATCACCACCCCAAGTCGAGCGTAAAACGTGATCGAAGTAATCGGAATAATTCTCCTTTATAACAGTTCCCATGGTATATAAAGTAGAGTTAAATGTACCTATTTCACCGGTAGTCAAGTTCTGCCCTCGATTATAAATTTGAGCGATTTTATCATGGTTTGTATGGTACTTGTTAAATGTAAATTCATCGATGACCCAAAGACCGATCATGATTACCACAGCCATACCCAAAGCCAAACCCCCGATATTAATAGCTGAATATCCCTTATTCCGTTTTAAGTTTCTCCACGCTATTTTTAAATAGTTTTTGAACATGACTGCTGTTTTTAGATTGATTCTGTTGACGTTTGTCCTTGATTAGAGGCTGCTTGATTGATGAATAAACTCCTTTTACATCATGGCTCCTATAGCTCTATTTTGGCTTTCGGTTACGATTTGGCCATCGAATAAATTGACCACCCGATGTGCATAATGCGAGTCTCTATCTGAGTGTGTAACCATAACGATAGTGGTGCCTTCTTGATTCAGCTCAGTCAGCAAGTTCATGACCTCGATGCCATTTTTAGAGTCTAGATTACCCGTAGGTTCATCGGCAAGTATCAATTTCGGGTTGGTAACGACTGCCCTAGATATGGCCACACGTTGTTGCTGGCCCCCTGATAATTGTTGTGGAAAATGTTTCTCTCGATGGGCAATTTTCATACGCTCCAAAACCACACGTACTTTTTCACGACGCTCTTTTTTATCCATTTTAAGATAAATCAAGGGCAACTCAACATTTTCGTAAACGGTAAGCTCGTCAATAAGGTTGAAGCTCTGAAATACAAAACCTAAATTACCCTTTCTTAATTCGGTGCGTTGTCTCTCTTTAAGGTTGCTTACCTCATGCCCTGCAAAATTGTAGCTACCCTCGGTAGGGTTGTCCAACATGCCTATAATATTCAGCAATGTAGATTTACCACAGCCCGACGGCCCCATTATGGCCACAAATTCGCCTTCTTCGACTTTCAAATTCACCTTGTTCAAGGCCAAGGTTTCCACCTCCTCGGTTCTGAAGCTCTTTTTTAGATTCTGTATCTGTATCATTTTTTGATTGATTTTAGGTTGTTATTATAAAAGACTATCATTTAATAGCTTAGTGACAGTTTTCGGCTTACTTTAATACAATTTTTTCGGCTTCCCCAAAGGAATCATAATTACTGGTAATCACCTTCTCGCCAGCTTCAAGACCTTCAAGCACCTCATAATATCTAGAGTTTTGCTTTCCGATTCTAATATTTCTCTTCATAGCTTCATCACCATCCGGAGCAACTACAAAAATCCATTGTCCGCCTGTGCTTTGAAAGAAACTTCCTTTGGGCAACAATAAGGCATCACTAGATTCACCCAACTGTAATCGAATATTATAACTCTGCCCAGAGCGAATGGTCTCTGGTTTCTCTTCGGTAAAGACCAAATCTACTTTGAACCTGCCGTTACGAACTTCAGGATATACTTTTCTTACCCGCAACGGGAACTGATTACCATTTCTTTCCAACACCGCAACAAGATCTCTCTTGACCCGGTCGATGTAATGCTCATCTATATTGGCTTCAATCTTATAATCGGTCAACACATTAATCTGTCCTATCCTTTCACCTTGAGATATACTTTGGCCAATCTCGGCGTCAAGAAACCCCAATTGCCCATCGGCAGGGGCCCGTACATTTAGATGGTCTAATCGCTGGTAGACCATACCCAATGTTTTTTGCATTCGGTTCAAATCGGCATCAAGACCTGTAAGCGATGTTTTTCTAAGTTCATCGTCTTGCTCCGTTTGTAGCTTTACAATGTCATACTGTTTTTGGGAAAGCTCAAAATTTTCTTTGGACAGTAAATACTCTTCTTTCGAAATAAGTTCCTCGTCATAAAGAGCCTTATTCTGTTCAAAATTTCTCTTTAGACGTTGCAAATCTGTACTTGCGGTTGCGAGAGAGCGCCTACCTTCCACTTGGCGGGAATCAAACGTCAACTTGGTAGACCTTAAATCATTTTGTTTGAGTGCAAGGTTACTTTCGCTCGCTAAAATTTGCTCATACAAATTCATGTTTTCAAGCTTCAAAATAATATCGCCCTTTTTGACCATTGCCCCTTCTTCAATCAATTTTTCGCTAACTCGGCCACCTTCATAGGCATCCATATAAATCGTGGCAATCGGTGCAACGTTGCCGCTGATCGTGATATAGTCATCAAATTTTCCTTCGGTTACCGCAGCTACGGAAAGTTTTTCTTTATCGGTTCGAAAAGTAGATACCGAACTGGCGAACAGCAGTTGGTATCCCACAAAAAGCAGCAGCAGGCCCAAGGCAATGTAACCGTAATGTTTGAGCCGTAATCCTTTTTTCTTTTCTAATTGTATATCCATTATATATTTATTATCGTGGTTAGTTGCTTTTATTGAATGTCAAAAACGGGTAGTCCGCGGTAAAAATCCAATGTGCTTTTATTGATTTCCGACTGAAGCCGTACCTGTAAGTTCTCGTTTTGGGCGCTTGCGAACAAATTCTTTGCGGTAAACAGCTCTAAGGCATTTATAAGTCCCTTTTCATATCTCTTTTGAGCGATGGTAAAAGCCAATTCTTGTGCCCGTACTTTTTGAGTGCTTTGTTCTCGCTGTATTTCTAAAGATTCATATTCTTGCACCAGCTGTTGAATGGCCTGAAAAATCACTTGCTGTTGAACTTTGAGGTTATTTTCCGCCCTAGACCTTTCTATTTTTTGCTGTTTTATTTGAGAGCGTGTGGCCCAAGCATTACTGATAGGAACATTTAGACTCACCCCGATAAACTGGGAAGTATTGTCTCGAAACTGGTCTCTAAAAGGTACTGTAACCCCTAAAGAATCTCTTGTTGTTTCAAAATAACCGGTAGAGGTACCAGCAAATAATGCCAATGATGGGTACAACCCACCTCTTTCCGCAGCCAATCTTTTTTTGGCAGCCTTTACTCGTAGTTGCTGTGCCTTAAGCATGGGCATAAACTCTTGCGCCTCACGAAAAATAGAATCCGATTGCATAGGCTGGCTTTCTTGAGCTGAATCATCAAAACTTAGATTTTCTTGTATTTCTATATCGCTCGCACCTTCTAAGTTCATTTCTTGAATCAATTGCAATTTAGCAGCTACCAATTGGTTTTCACTTTGAGTGAGATTCAGTTTATCGGTCAGCAATAAAGATTCGGCCTCATAGAGGTCTGCACCGGCTTTGAGCCCTAACTCGATTTGTTTGGCGACCAAATCATAGTTGGCTTGAGATACAGACATCTGTTCTTCTGAAATGGCCACAAGGCCCTTGAAAAATTTAATATCGTAAAAGGCCTGCATTACTCGAAAAGCGAGTAAATACCGTTGCTGCAAATTTTCTTCTTGAGTTGCCTTATAAAGAAATTTCGTAGCCTTAATATTATTCAGCTTTTGAAAACCCCTAAACAAATCGACCGAACTCTCTAAGGTATATCGATTGGAAAAGAAATCGGTGGTTACAACATCATTGGTAAAAGGGTCGGTACTACGACCAAAATTAATTACGTAATTACCCGATCCCGTAACCGTAGGAAGCAAATTTCGAATTGATTGACGATAGCTTTCCCGGTTGGCATCGGTGTTATAGGTAAAATCTTTCAGTTGCAGGTTATTTTTTAAGGCATAGGCCACACATTCATCTAGCGTATAAACTTCTTGCGCCGTTAGCTTGGCAGTGATGAGCAGAATAACTAAAACTAAAAATCTAAATAATTGAATCATAATCTTGTTGGTGTGCCAAACTTAATACGATTCCCGTGCCAACTAATTAAAAAACTATAAATCAGATGATTGCAATAATCAAAATGAAGATAATGATTTCAAACTGTAAAATATATATACAACAAATGTCAAATTTTTTGACAGTGTTCAAAATTTGTAAAATTCGAATTGTAGTTTTAATCTTAATTGGTAAAGCCTCTAGCACTAATAACCGATGGTTGAAGCGAACATATTAATTATTGATGACAACAAGAGTGTACTTAGCGCCCTTGAAATTCTGTTACAGTTTGAATACAAAAATATTCAGACCATTTCGAACCCCAATCAAATTACTTCATTCCCCAAGTTAAATGATATTGATATTGTGCTGCTCGACATGAACTTTTCTGCCGGGGTAAATACGGGCAATGAGGGACTTTACTGGTTACGTGAACTGCAAAAAAAGGCGCCCCAAACTTCAGTAATAATGATGACGGCCTATGGGGCCGTTGACTTGGCCGTGAAGGCGTTAAAAGAAGGCGCTTCAGATTTCATACTTAAACCTTGGAACAATGATAAGCTTTTGGCCACAGTTAAGTCAGCCTATGAACTCAGAAAATCAAAGCAAGAGGTCACCGAACTCAAACAAAAAGAAAGTCGTCTAAAGCAGGTCATCAACCAAGGCAAGAACTACATTATTGGCAATTCAAAAGCTCTAAATTCAGTACTGAAGCTAGTTTCGAAAGTGGCGAAAACCGATGTCAACGTTTTGATAACGGGAGAAAACGGTACCGGAAAAGAACTGATTGCACGAGAACTTCATAGGCTTTCGAGCCGAAACAACGAAGTTTTCATATCTGTTGATATGGGTTCGATTTCAGAAAATCTCTTTGAAAGTGAGCTATTCGGGCACACCAAGGGCTCTTTTACCGATGCTAAGGAAGATAGGGCCGGAAAATTCGAGGCAGCTAATGGGGGCACCTTATTTCTAGATGAAATCGGCAACCTCTCATTGCAGGCACAGGCCAAGTTGCTCTCCGCCATTCAGAACAGAACCATTGTACGCGTAGGGTCTAATAAGCCTATTGCCGTTGATATTCGATTAATTTGTGCGACCAATGAGAATTTGGACCAAATGGTGGCAGACGGACTTTTCAGAGAAGATTTGTTATACCGTATCAACACCATACGAATTGAAGTACCGGCCCTGAGAGAAAGAGATCAAGATATTTTGGTTCTATCGGATTTCTACCTTAAAAAGTTTACTTCAAAATATGGAAAGCCCGGGTTACGAATAAATCAATCTGCCCAAGAGAAGTTATTAAGTTATAGTTGGCCGGGGAATATTCGAGAGCTTTTACATACCATAGAAAGAGCGGTTATTTTATCTGAGGGAAATGTGTTGAAACCGGAAGATTTTTTACTTAGCAACAAGACCACGGTCTCATCAAATTTAAGCGGACCTTCAACCCTAGAAGAGATGGAACTCTTTATGATCAATAATGCTCTTGAACAAAACGAAGGAAATTATAGTGCGGCAGCGGAACAGTTGGGAATTTCAAGGCAGACACTTTACAATAAACTTAAAAAAACAGGAAAGTAAGTGCACAAAAATGGTCAGTAAACATATTTACATACAATTGGTTCTACGAATCATACTAATTACCCTTACCGCACTCTTGGCAGGTTTTCTGTTTTTTAGCGAACGCTACATACTTTCTTTTGTCATTCTTTTTTTGCTCGTTTTACAAACCTATTTTCTCATCTATTATGTCAATCAGACCAACCGAAAGATTGCTTATTTCTTTGATGCCATAAAAAATGAGGATTTTACCCTTCGATTTCCTGAAAAGCTTAGCGTGCAATCATTGAAAGAGCTGAACCATAGCCTTAATATGTTGAATTCGTTGATTCAAGATATCCACCTAAAAAAACAGGCCCAAGAACAATTTTACCAAGAAATTCTTAAGCAGGCCGATATTGGTATTATGACCATCAACTCAAAAGGCCATATTCTCTATGCCAATCCCACCATAGAGAAATTACTGAATTACCACCCCTTGAACCATGTTAAACAATTAAAACAAATCGACGAAAGTCTATACTCAAAATTCGCTGACCTAAAACCCTTTGACAGCAGTATACATCAATTGACCAATGAACGTGAAAAAACCGAGCTTGCGATAAAAGCAACCGCTGTAAATGTTGAAGAACAATCTCATTTATTGGTGGTCGTACAAGACATTCGCAAAGAGTTAGATGAGCGCGAAACCGACTCATGGGTGAAACTGATTCGTGTGCTCACCCATGAGATCATGAACACCATTACACCAATAACCTCAATTTCTGAATCTATTCTGAAGTATTACCAACTGGGGGAAACTTCAATAGCAGGGAAAGATTTGCCCGAACGACATTTGAAGAGTACGGTTAAGGGCCTCGAAGTAATTCACGAACAGGGCAACGACTTGATGAATTTTGTACAGTCGTATCGAAAATTTCTTAGCGTACCAGAACCTGACAGAGAGCTTGTACCTGCCTCTAAGTTATTAGAAAAAGTTAGCCTTTTATTAGAAGAGCAATCGAAAATCGAACATTTTAAAATTGAGACCTTGGTCGCTCCTAAAGATTTAGAACTCTTTATCGATGTTAAGCAAATCACTCAAGTTTTGGTGAATTTGGGTAAAAATGCAAAACAATCGCTTGCGGCTCAAGAAGATGGCAAAATAAAATTTTTGGCCGGTGTCGATAAAAAAGATAAGAAATTCATACAGGTTTGGGACAATGGCCCAGGGATACCTTCTGACCTTATCGATGAGATTTTCGTTCCTTTCTTTACCACCAAAAATACGGGTACCGGTATAGGGTTAAGTCTTTCTAAGCAAATTATGAGGTTGCACCGCGGCACTATTCAAGTAACTTCGGGCCAGCAGACCATTTTTACGTTGACTTTTGATTAAAATAAAGCTAACCCAGCTCTTTAAAGGGATCCCAAAAGTGCTTTTCTAAATTAATGATTTGATTATCAACTACCTTAACCCCTTCATTTTCTAACAATTGTTGCATCAAGTTGGTACCGTCGAAATGGTGTTTGCCCGTAAGCAGACCAGCTTTATTGACTACACGATGCGCAGGCACCCCTTCAACCGTGCCGGCCCCGTTCAATGCCCAACCTACCATTCTAGCACTGCGGGCGGCACCTAAATACTTGGCTATCGCCCCATAGGAAGTAACACGACCTTCAGGTATTTCTCTGACCACCTCATACACTTTTTGAAAAAAATTTTTGTTCTCGGGTTTCATCTGTAGAATATTCTCGAAAGCGTTATGGCCAAAAGAATTAGCATTAATAGACTTAAAATATAATTACTGTTCTTAGAAAATCTGTTGGTCTTGTTCTCTAACTTGTTGAAATATACCGTATACATGTATAATACCGCAAAAGTACCCAGACCTGCAGCGAGAATAAAGACAAGAATATCCGCAACCTGAAATTTGATCCATCCAGAGGCATTCCACATAATATTGAGTCCGCTGTAATAGGGTATGGTCAATAAGTTGACAGCCCCCAACAGCATACCCTTGAAATAACTGTTCTTCTTGCTGACCTTAACAAATTCTGGCTTTTTTCGTTTCTTTTTTTTTGCCGCCACATAGAAATAGATGGTGAAAAATGCAAATACCCCGACCGCAAACTTCAAGAGTAAATCGATAATTTCGGGGTTTTTATAAAGAAACTTTGAGATATATACCGCTATTGTGGCCTGCATAAGTACCACGGTCGAAACACCGAGACTAAAGATAATACCGTTGGTCTTTCCTTTTTCTACACTGGTTTTAGCAGCGTTCATGTTCAATAGACCAGGGGGCACCGTTGCCATGAAGGCAGCTGAGAATGTAGCAAAGAATAAAATCAACAAATGCAACATAATCAGTTAACCTTGAATTGAATATAGGTAATCGGTTTTCCGATTTCAAGGTACTGTTTTTCATAAAATGTCTGAAGCTCCAATACTTCTTTGGGGCTTCCTTCATTTTTATACACATCGTGGTTCGCATAGGTAACCTCTAGCCCTAGACCATGTAGTAAACCAAGGGTGTAACCATGCATAAATTCACTATCGGTCTTTAGGTGCATTTTACCATCCGCTTTTAAAATACTCCGATATTTGGTCAGAAATGACTTATTGGTCATTCTATGTTTGGTACGCTTATATTTTATTTGGGGATCGGGAAAAGTGATCCATATTTCAGAAATCTCGTTTTCAGCAAAGACCTCATCTACCAGCTCTATTTGGGTTCGTAGAAAAGCAACGTTCGACATGTTTTCTTCCATGGCCGTTTTGGCACCTCTCCAAAGGCGCGCACCTTTAATATCAATGCCTATAAAATTTTTAGAACCATCCCTTTGGGCAAGTCCTACAGTATATTCACCTTTGCCACAGCCTAATTCTAAAACTATTGGGTTATCATTACCAAAATGTTCTGCCCACTTACCTCGAAGTGAAAATCCGTTCTTGATTTCTTCCCTACTAGGTTGAATTACATTGTCGAACCCTTCGTTCTCTCTAAATCTCTTAAGCTTGTTCTTACTTCCCACTCAACACTACTTTTCTTAATTTCAATTTTCAATATTTTTTAAATGATCTTCTTCATCCTCGTCCGTGGCCTTTTCCAAGGTAAATGAAAATTCAGAGCCTACACCTATTTCACTTTCGACATAAATTTTCTCTTTATGCGCTTCAATAATATGTTTTACAATCGACAGCCCTAAACCGGAACCTCCCTCACTACGGCTACCACTTTTATCGACCCGATAAAAACGTTCGAAAAGACGTGGAATATGCTGCTGAGGAATACCCTCGCCGTTATCGGTAACCCTAATAATGACCTTATTTTTAATAAGATTTTCTACGCTCACCTCTGTCGTACCCTCTGGATGACCATATTTTATAGAGTTCACCAGTAGGTTTGTGACCACTTGTTGAATTTTGTCTTTGTCACCGAATACATATATAGGTTTACTATAATCCATATCAAAGGTGAGAACAATATTCTTTTTTTCGGTTTTCATTTCAAGAAGGTCGAAAACACTCTGAATAAGATCGATAATATCGAATTTCTCTTTTCTTAGATTAAGATCGCCCACCTCAAGTTTAGTAATAAGGTCGAGATCTTTAACAATGTAAATAAGACGTTCTACCCCTTTATTGGCCCGTTGCAGGTACTTCTTTCGAACGCTTTTGTCATTGATCGCACCATCTAACAGCGTTTCTATATAGCCTTGTACCGTAAATAATGGAGTTTTCAATTCGTGGGAAACATTACCTAAAAAATCTTTTCGATATTCTTCACGAATCTTTAAAGTATCGATTTCTACCTTTTTGTCTTTGGCAAATTTCTCGATTTCTTCGGTCAAGGTTTTCATATCGGTGGTAATGGGCCCCGACACCAACGAAGAAGACTCTAACAAAGCCACATCGTCGTAAATCTGTTTGATGCGGCGATAAATAAAATGTTCGATACGAATTTGAAGCACAATAAAAGCGACCACAAATAGCAACAAAACAGTAATAGCGACCATTACCAAGTCAAAGGAATTAAACAGAAATAAAATTCCGGATAAAACCAACGCAAAAACTAAAGAGATAAAGATGGAAGATCTGAGCGCAAACCGGTACGACCGTTTTAACTTTGTGGCCATTTTTTACTTTGAGTTTATAACTAGCTGCACCACGTCGTACACCGTGGGCAAAAGCCCAAAATTAACGCAAATAAGTCAAACCGAAGGAAAGATATGCGCTAGAGTACAAATTTGTACCCAACACCCTTGACGGTTTTAAAGTGGTTTTCACCAATTTTTTCACGAAGTTTTCTAATGTGTACATCGATGGTACGGCCACCGACCACTACTTCATTACCCCAAACCCGATCAAGAATGACCTCTCTCTTGAACACTTTACTAGGCTTAGACGTCAACAATGCCAATAGTTCGAATTCTTTACGGGGAAGAACGATTTCTTCACCGTTATTTACAATTTTATACTCTTCTCTATTTATTACGATATTGCCCACCTTCACAATATCTTCCTGTGGCGATGCATCTTCTTTGAGCCTTCGTAAGAGGGCCTTTACCTTACTCACCAAAACTTTGGGTCGAATCGGTTTTGTAATATAATCATCGGCCCCGGCATCAAACCCGGCAACTTGAGAATAATCTTCACCGCGAGCCGTTAGAAAGGCGATAATAGTGTTTTCTAGACCCGTTGTGCCACGAATAATCTCGCAAGCCTCGATTCCGTCCATTTCAGGCATCATTACATCTAAAATGATTAAGTGAGGCTGCTTTTTTTTGGCGATCGCCACACCCTCTACACCATTCTTGGCAGTAAAAACCGTATACCCTTCCGAAGTAAGGTTGTACCCTATAATCTCCAGAATATCAGGCTCATCGTCTACCAATAGTATTTTAATGTCTTTCTTTTTCATTTGGTACTGGTCTATGTTAACTGGCCGAAGATAAAGATAATACATGATCTCTTAAACCGCTTAACATTCATTTAATGTTATAACGTTAAACTAACATTATTGCAATATACATTTAACATGTGCGTAACTCGACTTTTACAGCCCCTAGCTTTATTTGCGGTGTTCAATTGTTGAGTACCAACTAATAAATACTCACACCTTAATTATGAAACTTAATACTGACAAAATGAAAAGAATTGTATTTGCAATGATGGCTTTTGCCACATTAACCTTCGTTAGCTGTAGCGATGATGATGGCGGACCTGATACTTCATCAGAAACTTGTAGTGACGGAATTCAGAATAATGGTGAAACCGGAATCGATTGTGGAGGACCCAATTGTAATGCCTGCGAAGATTCGGTGGGAGACCCTACATGTTCCGATGGTGTTAAGAATGGTGACGAAACCGGAATTGATTGTGGTGGTTCTTGTGAAGCCTGTGCTGAAAGCAGTGAAGTTACGGTTAGCGACAATGTTACCGAAGATACTACTTGGACTGCTGATAACATGTACTTCTTAGACGGAAGAATTTTCGTTGAGCCTGGTGCCACTTTGACTATCGAAGCCGGTACTATTATTAAAGGTAATCCTGGAACAGGAGCAAATGCTTCTGTACTGGTAATTCCTGCTGGTGCGAACATCGAAGCAATCGGTACTGCTGAAGCCCCTATAATCTTTACTTCTTCTACTGACGATATTGCTATCGGTCAAACTTCTGGTTCTAATCTTGATGAGAATAACAGAGGTGAATGGGGTGGTCTAATCATATTAGGTAACGCACCTGTATCTCTTGACGGTGATGCACCACAGGCACAAATAGAAGGTCTTCCAACTGAGGATAACAACTTCGGTCTATATGGCGGCGATGATCCTACAGATGACTCAGGCACACTTAAATACATCTCTATCAGACACGGTGGTGCTTTAATCGGTGAAGGAAACGAAATCAACGGACTAACCCTTGGTGCGGTTGGTTCAGGTACAGAAGTAGACCACATCGAAGTTGTTGCCAACGTTGATGATGGTATCGAATTCTTCGGAGGTACCGTAAACGCAACGAACCTTTTCGTTTGGGCGCAAGGTGATGATGCAATCGATATTGACCAAGCATATTCAGGTACTATTGACAATGTAGTTATCGTACAAGGTGGTGTTTCTGACCACGCCCTTGAAATTGATGGACCTGAAGGTTCATTGGAAGGTAGATTTACCTTGACCAATGTGACCATGTTCGGAAACGATGCTGCTGAAGATGGTGAATACGCCGACTACAGAAGTAACGCGATGGGTATGACAAGCAATGTATATGCTGTAGGTTTCCCTGCAGGCAAAGATGTTGAACTTGACAACAATGCCGTGGCACAGAACTTTCTTGATTGGGATGCTGATCGCACAATGGAAGTCGGTCTAGCGTTTGATGCTTGGGAAATCGAAGGGTTTGGAAATGAAATCTTCGTCGAAGGTGTTGCCAAAGACGACAACGATGTTGAAATCGAAGATCAAATTATCTTAGATCCGACATTTACTGAGAGAGCTGCAGACTGGACAACGATGATTGAAGCTGGCGCTACCGCTTCTGTGGGTGCCGATGTATCAGCATTCGCTTGGACATATGCTAACGTAAAAGCTAGTTTAGGTTTCTAATAAAAATTGAAGAGAGCCAATTGAATTGGCAACCTAAGATATAATTGCTCGCTTCCATTATCATGAAGCGAGCAATTTATTTTTTTAAAATGATATTGTAAAATTATACGAAATGAAATTTCAAACTGCATTTCTCTTTGTCGTAATGTTGGCCGTTCAATATAGTTTTGGCCAAACCGGAATTATATCAGGTACTTTGAACGACGGAGAGTTTAATGATGTTCTCCCCTTTGCGAATGTGGTAATCAAAGGAACTACAACTGGAACAACATCTGATTTTGATGGCAAATATGCCTTAAATGTAGAACCAGGGTCTTATACCGTAGTATATTCCTATTTGGGTTATGAAACCAAGGAAATTACAGGGGTCGAAGTAACAGATGGAGGGGAAACCACGGTCGATGTGACCCTGAACCCCGCCGCCAATTCTTTAGAAGAAGTTGTTGTAACAACTACTGTTTCTAAAAATACCGAATCTTCAGTCTTAAATTTACAAAAACGTTCGGTAGCTCTTATGGATGGGCTTTCTATTCAAAGTATAAAAAAATCTGGGGCCAGTGATATCGCCGGAGCGGTTAAAAGTGTTCCCGGTGTTTCAGTTCAAGGTGGCAAGTTCGTCTATGTGCGAGGGCTCGGTGACCGCTACACAAAATCTATTCTTAACGGAATGGATGTACCCGGTCTTGATCCTGATAGAAATACGTTGCAATTAGATATCTTTCCGACCAATATACTCGACAATATTATAGTGGTCAAATCTGCAACTGCAGACCAACCTGCTGATTTCACCGGCGGCGTCGTCGATATCGTGACCAAAGATTTACCAACGAGACCTGAATACAGTGCCTCGTTTGGACTTGGTTACAATTCAAGTATGCACTTTAAAGATAGCTATCTGAATTACCAAGGTAGCGATACAGACTTTTTGGGTTATGATGATGGCCTTAGAGATTTGCCTATTCAACAAAGCACCGATATACCGTTGCCGACACAAGATGGCGAAACGGCTCGCCTGCTCACGAGACGTTTTGACCCAAACTTAAAGGCGTTACAGGAACAAAGTAATATGGACTATAATTTTGGCATTACCGCCGGCAATCAATACGATCTTAACGAAGAAGGTTCGAAAAAAATCGGTTATTTGGCCTCGTTGTCCTATAAAAACAGTACCGAATACTATGAAGACTATGTTAATGGTCAGGTTTTCAGAAAAGATGATCAAGATAGATCACAATTAGAACTGAACAACGACCGTACCCAAGCGGGTGATTTAGGTACAAATAATGTTCTTATAAGTGCTCTTGCCGGACTCTCATTAAAGACCGGCAAGTCAAAATACAAGCTGAACGGTCTTCATATTCAAAACGGTGAATCAACAGCTTCATACATAAGACAACAGAATTTTAGCGTGAATTCAAACATTGTATTTAAAGATGTTTTGACTTACACTCAACGATCCATCACCAATGTACTATTGAACGGTGAGCATACCAATGATGATGCAAGCTTCAAAGTAGAATGGAAATTGTCTCCTACACTATCAAGAATCTACGACAAAGACTTTCGTACCACACCGTTTCGTTTTAATCCAGAATCGGGCAACTATAGTATATCCCCTAGTGAATCTGGTGACCCAAGCCGTATATGGCGAGACTTAGAGGAAATCAACCTTGCAGGGAAACTGAACATTACCAAGAATCATAAATTCTTCGGAAGGGATGCTAAATTTAAAATAGGCGGTGCCTATACCAATAAGCAAAGGGAGTTTACCGTTGATCAATTTTCATTTCCGGTACAATCTAGAGGTGCCAATTATAGTTTAAATTTCGAAGGTAATGCCGATAATGTTCTTCTTTCAGATAATATATACCGTTTAGATTCCAGAGAAGGTGTTTTTGTGCGTAGAGATTCAAATACTTCAGATTCTTTTGACTCTGAAATTTCGGTAGCTGCTGGTTATATATCCGATGAGTTTAAAATGACCGATAACTTCAACGCCATTGTAGGAGTTCGTGTTGAAAAATTTGACTTGATATATACAGGTGAACAACAAGACGGCACTCGCCTTGACAAAGAAAAAATATTGGACAAAACAGACTTCTTTCCCTCGGTCAATCTTATTTATGAAATAGGCGAAGATGCGAATAAGAAAATAAGAGGTTCTTTTTCAAAAACAACTGCTCGGCCCTCCTTTAAAGAAGCGTCAATAGCTCAAATTTTCGACCCGGTGTCAAGCACTTTTTTCATCGGCAACATCAATTTACAGCCAACCTATATCAGCAACTTTGATTTGAGATTTGAATCTTATGGTGAGGGCACTAACTTTTTTGCTGTAAGTGCATTTGCCAAAAGTTTTACCGACCCTATCGAACTTACTTTCATTCGTGAAGCCAGGGGTCAGTTCACACCTCTAAATCTAGGAGATGCCAACGTATACGGTGCTGAATTGGAAATACGCAGAAATCTAGGTTTCATCCCCGGATGGGATAACTTCAATATCAATACCAATATATCGGTTATTGAGTCTCAACAATCTTTTAGTGTAGACGAAGAGAGCGCTAGAAGAGATAATCTTCGAGACGGAGAAACCCTTGATGATAACAGAAAATTACAGGGCCAGTCACCATTATTGATCAATTTTGGAATAGATTATGACAATAATGAAAACGGATGGCAAGCAGGTCTTTTTTATAATGTACAAGGAGAAACCCTAGAAATTGTAGGTAATGGCGATATCCCAGATGTCTTTACAAAACCATTTCATAATTTAAGAATGAACTTTAGCAAAGAATTCGGCAAAGATAACAGCAATAAAATATCTCTTCGCTTTTCCAATATTTTGAGCGATAAGATTGAAAGTGTTTATAAATCGTTCGGAGCAGAAGATAAAATCTATTCATTAAGAAATCCTGGTCAGGCGATTTCTTTAAGTTACAGTGTTAATTTCTAGATTCGGCTCTGAATCAAGATATTAAAACCCCGCAAATGCGGGGTTTTTTACTATATGACCATAAAACCATACCGTTCATACATGCGCCGCAACGAACGAAACAAAGATTTAGTATATTTGTGGTACATTATTTGTTCAACCAACTGCATGAAGCACTTTTACTTAATTGTAACATTTTTATTTATCTCCTTTAGTTACGCACAAACGGACCGTAATAATGGGGATATCGATGGGTTCAAACTCTACCCCAACCCGGTTACAGAAGGTAAAATATACATCAGCACTTCAAAAAATGCAGCTAAACGAATTGCCATTTACGATGTTTTAGGTACTCAAGTGTTAGAAACCAAAATAAACGGAAAAGAACTTTTTCTAGGCGATTTAGATGCCGGCGTATATGTTTTAAGGGTTTATGAACTTAACAAAGTCGCAACTCGTAAGCTTATCGTAAAGTAGACTTTGCAATTTTATAGGCATCAACTACATCGGTGTAATTCGTTCATTTTTCATTTCGATAATCGGCTCATAAATTCCGATGAACGACAAGCGACCCTCTAGACACCTACAATAATGTAGCTTTCACAACATTCTTATTCTCTTAATCTCTTCAATCGTTATTTTTAAGGTGTTGATCCCAAATCAATTACCATGCGACTGCTTTACCTGACCTTAACCTTGTTTTGCTCTGTTACCATATATTCGCAAGAAGTAGACAATTTTCAATCTCAAACAGAGCAACTAGAATTAAAACTTTACCCTAATCCCGCCTACGGCGAAACTGTACAGATTGTCACAGATAGTAACCTGCCAAAAGAAGTAACCGTTTATGATGTGTTTGGAAAAATTGTATTGACAGATAGAATTTACCGAAACAACCTTAGCATTACATCTCTACATTCTGGAATCTATATGCTACAAATTACCGAAAATCAAAAAACCGTAAATAGAAAACTAGTTATAAAATAAAAAGCCCTCAATGAGGGCTTTTCCATATACAATAGAAACAAAAATGTCTCGTTAAAATCTTACATAATCTCGACCAATTCTAAGTCGAAAACTAGGTCTTTACCTGCCAATGGATGGTTACCATCGACCACGATAGAATCATCTTTTACATCTTTTACAATTAGGTTTATCTCTTGCCCGTTCGGGGTTTGAGAAACCAAGCCCATACCAACCTGCGGCTCGATATCGTCAGACAATTGACTCTTCGGAACTTCCTGTATCAGCTGCTCATTAGTCTCCCCATAAGCTTCAGTTTTAGGAATATTCACTGTCTTCTTTTCATTCACCTTCATATCGATCAAACCCTTTTCGAAACCGGGTATCAATTGGCCTTGACCCAAAGTGAACTGTAATGGTTCTCCTCTTTCTACAGAACTATCGAAAACCTGGCCGTCTTCTAACTTACCTGTGTAATGTACTTTAACCGTATCATTATTCTTTACCTGACTCATACTTTAGTCTTTAGTTTTAATTTAATATAATCTAGAAATCGATTAGCGCCAAAGGTACAGGTCTAAACTCCGCTTCAAAATCTTACCGTATTATTTTAAATTATTAAGAAAAGATTAACTACTACATAGCTCTAATGTTAATTTATTAACATTAGAGCGGCGTGGATAAATAATATTTAAAACGCTTGATATCGTTACTTTTGTGATACCGAATCTATATGAAAGACAATACTATTTTTACTATTTCTACACCAAGCGATTTTGAAGCTCAGGCCTTGGATACTTTTCGTTTTCAATTTCGGAACAATAAAGTCTATCAAGAATTCTGCAGCTATTTGGGCAAATCAGATTCAAATGTTCATCGATTAAGAGAAATTCCCTTTCTACCTATTTCCTTTTTTAAATCTAAAACCGTTCTGGCCACCCAAGACCGACCGAATACCCTTTTTACAAGTAGTGGAACTACAGGAAATCGGACAAGCAAACATTATGTGACCGATATTCAGCTCTACGAAAAAAGCTTTCAAAAGGCTTTCGAAATATTCTATGGCAATGTTACCGATTACTGTATTCTTGCACTTTTACCCTCTTACCTAGAACGTGAAGGCTCTTCATTGATTTATATGGTCGACCGACTCATTGAACAAAGCGGACACCCCACAGGCGGATTTTATCTCAACGATTTAGATGAACTGAGGAAAAAACTATATCAATTGGAAAAGGAAGGCCAAAAAACCTTGCTTATAGGTGTCTCTTTTGCGCTTCTTGATATGGTAGAAGAAGGCAATATGAAATTAGACCACACCATTGTAATGGAAACCGGAGGAATGAAAGGTCGCAGAAAAGAGCTCATTCGTGAAGAACTACATGAAATCTTAAAAATCGGATTTGGGGTCAACCAGATCCATTCAGAATACGGAATGACCGAACTATTATCTCAAGCCTATTCAAAAGGCAATGGCATCTTTAACACCCCATCTTGGATGAAAGTGCTCATTCGTGATACGGAAGACCCTTTAACTTATCAAGATAATGGTAAAACTGGCGGCATAAACGTTATTGATCTTGCCAATAAGTATTCATGCTCGTTCATAGCCACACAAGATCTGGGCAAAGAACTTTCAGATGGTTCATTTGAAATTTTAGGTCGTTTTGACCATTCAGATATTAGAGGTTGTAATCTAATGGTACTTTAAAGTCCTAAAATTTTTGCATCGACGAAGAAGGTCGAATTCACTTCAATTTCATGGTCTCTGCTAATCGCCTCATCGGTAACAGTCTCTAATCTAAGGTTAAACTTGTCTTTCTTGATGTATTCTTGAAGATCGACATCTATTACATCAACATCAAGAGTGTTTCCTGTATTTGGGTCTACCTCTGCTTCTTCAGCAATCTTGATCTCGTCTAAATCTTCCGCAGATATATATATTACAATAGATTCAAGAAAGCTAAAATCGGCGTCATCAGGAGAGGTGATTTTCAAAATCAATTCTGTCAACCTGATGTCTTCAATCAAATCTTTACGCGTATCGTTTACCTCAAATTCAGAATCAGAATTTGTTTCCATATCAGGGGTAAAAACATCAAAGGGCAAATCGATACCGGTAGTTGAAGGTATGGTAACATTACTTTTATACTCGATGTCAAATTTGGTGAGTTCATCGAGCTTATCGCAACTCAGAAGCATGATAAATGCGAACAGGCCTAAGGCTAAATTTTTCATAGTTATCCAAGATTATAGGGATATATGAAAATCTAACGCAGTAAGGTTGAATTTATTGGCAAGCCCATAAAATTAACACAGCAGCTCTTTGCTACCTTACACCACAACTAGCACAAAATAATTTTTCTTTCCTCTTTGTAGAAGAACGAATTTCTCATTGATAAGATCTGAAGCAGTAATCATGTAGTCTGCCTTCACCTTTTCTTTGTTGACTGAAATTGAGTTTTGTCTCAATTCTCTTCGCGCTTCGCTATTTGAGCCTAAGAATCCCGTTTTATCAGCAAGGGCTCCAATCATATCTAGTCCGTTCTCAAGTTCTGAAAGGGCAATCTCCGCTTGCGGAACCCCTTCAAAAACATCTAAGAACGTTTTCTCATCGAGTTTTTTCAAATCTTCGGATGTCGACTTGCCGAATAGAATAGTACTGGCCTTTTGAGCATTTTCTAAATCATCTTTAGAATGTACCATGGTCGTAATCTCTTCTGCCAAACGCATTTGCAAACTTCGAAGGTGAGGCGCTTCTTGATGTGTCGCAATCAAGCCTTCAATCTCACTCTTAGTTATAAAAGTGAAAATTTTGATGTATTTCTCGGCATCTTCATCAGAAGTGTTGAGCCAGTATTGATAAAAACGATACGGCGAGGTTCGCTCTGAATCTAACCAAATGTTACCACTTTCGGTCTTGCCAAATTTGGTGCCGTCGGCTTTGGTAATTAACGGGCAGGTAAGTGCATAGCCCTTTCCATTACCAATTCTTCGAATTAACTCGGTACCGGTGGTGATATTGCCCCATTGATCGCTTCCGCCCATCTGAAGGGTACAATTGTGATTTTTATAGAGGTGAAGAAAATCATAACCCTGCACCATTTGATAGGTAAACTCAGTAAAAGACATTCCTTCTTTCGCTTCCGCGGAAAGGCGTTTTTTCACCGAATCTTTGGCCATCATATAGTTCACGGTAATATGCTTGCCTACATCACGAATGAAATCGAGAAAAGAAAAATCTTTCATCCAATCATAATTATTGACCAAAACAGCGCCATTATCGGTAGTACTATCAAAATCTAAAAAACGAGAAAGCTGTTCTTTTAACGCCTCTTGATTATGTCTTAAGGTAGCTTCATCCAATAGGTTTCTCTCAGCAGATTTTCCCGATGGGTCACCGATCATTCCCGTGGCACCACCTATTAAAGCATAAGGTTTATGACCCGCCAATTGAAAGTGACGAAGCATCATAACACCCACTAAATGACCGATATGCAGCGAATCTGCAGTGGGGTCTATACCTACATAGGCCGATTGCATTCCGCTTAAAAGATGTTCTTCAGTACCGGGCATTGCGTCATGCAACATACCCCTCCATTTCAATTCTTCTACAAAGTTTGAAGCCATTTTACCTCTTTCTAAATTTTCATGCAAATATAAAGGTAAATCGGGGCTTACCCTTGTGACAAGACAGGAAATTATCCAAGTCTATTCGCTAACTTTGAAACATGATTTTGGTTACAGGCGGAACAGGTTTAGTAGGTGCACATCTTTTGCTTAAACTTCTAAAAGAAGGTTTTGCCGTAAGGGCCATCCATAGAAAAAATAGCGACCTCGACAGGGTGAAAAAAGTCTTCGCTTATTACGGTAAGAGCGCTGCCAATCTATATGATAAAATTGAATGGGCCGAAGCAGACCTCAATGATATACCTGCTCTCGAAACCGCTTTCGTAGATATTGAGTACGTCTACCACGCAGCAGCCTTAATTTCATTTGATCCCAGCGATTATAACAAGTTACACAAAATAAACACCGAAGGCACGGCAAACATTGTAAATCTTTGTATTCTTAACCGTATTAGAAAGCTTTGCTACGTAAGCACGATAGGCACGATAGGCAAAAGTCTTCACGGAAAAAAGGCTAATGAAGATACAGCATGGACGCCCCAGACCGCCAATGTCTATGCCCTAACAAAATATGATGCGGAGATGGAAGTTTGGCGTAGTTCTCAAGAAGGCCTTGACGTCATAATAGTTAACCCTGGGGTTATTATCGGACCAGGTTTTTGGGATAGCGGAAGTGGTGCATTGTTCTCGGTGGCCAAAAAAGAACACCGTTTCTACCCGCCCGGTGGTACCGGTTTTATTTCGGTCAACGATGTGATTAAAATGATGTTGGAATTAATGTATTCCGATATTAAAAACGAGCGTTATATCGCCGTTGCCGAAAACTGGACCTACTTTGAAATTCTTACAAGAATCACCGATAAAATGGGACTAAAGCCACCTAAGAGGGAGTTGAAATTCTGGCAACTTGAAATAGGCCGTTGGTTTGATTGGTTGGGTAATCTACTGTTTAAGAAAGGGAGAAGGATTACGAAAAACTCCGTTAGGTCATTAAAACAACGGCAGATTTTTGATAACCACAAGATCAGTCGTGACCTAGGTTTTGAATTTGAACCACTAAACCCTATTCTTCAGTTTTGTTGCGAGAAATTTCTTGAAGAGAATCCTTGACTCTTTTTGCTTCCTTTTGCTTCTGCTCCATTTCTAGTCTCCGTAGACTATCTTGCTCTGCCTTAGCCTCTTTAAAAACATTTTGTTCATTCTCTAAAATGGCCTCGACCTTTTTATAAATATCTTGATACTCGCCCGGTAAAGAAGCATAATACCTATCACTTTCAGCAAATTGCAAGCTATCAATACCATGTTTTTCAAAAACATAAGTCATAGGCTCTACATTATTATCTCGTAAAACACTGATATTAGTGGTCTTTGCCGCATTTATAATGGCTACATCTTTTAAGACCTGAACCATTTTATCTTTAGCGATAAGGCCATCTGGCTTTTCAAGCAACTTTTCATTGCAAGAGCACAAACAGAGCACTAGAAATAATATGTTGATTTTTTTTATCACTACAACTTAGCTTATGCCTATCTATCGAAAGTCAATCTTCTACCATGTCGTTCTGGAGAAAAATTTCCGTTTTCATAGGCCAAGTGACCGTTGACAAAGGTATGGGTTATTTTTGAGCGAAAAGTATTGCCCTCGAAAGGAGACCATCCGCATTTATAAACGATATTATCTTTGGTTACTGCCCAAGAACTGTTCATATCAACAACAGCCAAATCTGCGAAATAGCCCTCTCGCACATAACCTCTTTTCTCAATATCGAAGAGTATCGCAGGGTTGTGGCACATCTTCTCCACCATTTTTTCTAAAGAAATAACACCTTCATGATATTTTTCTAGCATCGCCGGCAGGGCATGCTGTACTAGCGGCCCGCCAGAAGGTGCCTTGATATAAACATTATCTTTTTCATCCCATTGATGTGGCGCATGGTCTGTGGCTATCACATCTAAACGGTCGTCAAGAAGAGCTTCCCATAGTTGGGCACGATCTTCGGCTGTCTTTACGGCAGGGTTCCATTTTATTAGTGTTCCTTTACTATCATAATCCACATCGGAAAACCAAAGGTGGTGAATACACACCTCAGCGGTAATTTTTTTATCTTTTAATGGAATGTCGTTTCTGAAAAGGTCGGTTTCCTTACCGGTTGATAAATGGAAAACATGCAAACGTGCACCTGTTTTCTTGGCCAATGCTATCGCTTTCGACGATGAAAGATAGCATGCCTCTTCACTTCGTATCAACGGATGATATTTAATGGGAATATCGTCGCCATACTCCGATCTATATTTTGCCAAATTAGCACGTATAGTACCCTCATCTTCACAATGTGCCGAAATCACCATCTCGGTACTGCTAAAAATTTTTTCGATAACCGCCTCATCATCTACTAGCATATTACCGGTAGAAGACCCCAAAAATAACTTTACTCCAGAGCATGCATTCTTATCTAACCGCTTGATTTCTTCAAGGTTGTCATTGGTGCCCCCGAACAAAAAGGAATGGTTTGCATACGACGTTTTCGAAGCTAGGGCGAATTTCTCTTCGAGTTTCTCGATTGTAGTCGTTTGCGGATCGGTATTCGGCTGTTCCATATACGAAGTGATACCTCCGGCAACAGCGGCCCTACTTTCAGAAGCTATATCACCTTTATGGGTCAACCCTGGTTCTCTAAAATGCACTTGATCATCAATGATGCCAGGCAATAGATATTTGCCATCTATATCGATAACCTTTGCCGTATCGTCTGAAATATCTTTACCGATCTTTGAAATCAGGTCACCTTCTAAAAGTACATCACTTTCGAGAACAGTATTTTCATTGACGATGGTTGCATTTTTGATCAGAATTTTCCCCATACTAAAATTTATTTTTTTGAAATAGGCTTCGCACTTTCATCATAAAGACTCCCACTATAGCTTCATTAATAATCGATGATGACATTTTGGATTTGCCTCTCACGCGATCTCTAAAAATTATGGACACTTCTTCTATTTTGTAGTTTTTCAGGTAGGCTCTGAATTTCATTTCGATTTGAAACGCATACCCTACAAAACGCACAGAATCTAAACGTATGTTTTCAAGAACATGTCGTTTATAGCAAACAAAACCCGCCGTGGGATCATGTACTCGCATTCCTGTTATAATTTTTACATAGAATGATGCACCATACGACAATAACACACGATACAATGGCCAGTCTACGACATTCACACCTTTCTTATACCGAGAGCCCACCGAAACATCGGCACCGTTCACACAGGCCCGATAAAGTCGTGGCAAGTCTTCTGGGTTATGAGAGAAATCGGCATCCATTTCAAATACATAATCGTACTTTTTGGCTATCGCCCATTTAAAACCGTGAATGTATGCAGTACCCAGGCCAGATTTTTCCGTTCGAGTTTCCAAGAACAGAGAGCCGCTATATCGGACCTGCATTTCTTTAACCTTTGCTGAAGTGCCGTCGGGAGAGTTATCATCTACAATAAGTACATGAAAATCTTTAGTCAGACCGAAGACTGCCTCGATTATGGCTTCTATATTTTCAATCTCATTATAAGTGGGTATAATGACCAGACTATCTGACATACGATGGTTGCTAGTGGGGCAAAAATAGCATTTTCAAGTGTGTTCGAGCTTCTCAAGCTACGAATTGTGAAATTTTTAGCCATTACGACTGTATCATAATTTGTAATTTTACCCGTTGTATTACCGAAAGCCTGTTAAAACTGAGTTATTCAACGAAAAATGAAGTCTAAATTTCCGCAATTATTCTTACTTCTATTAGGCGCCATTTTTGTTCTCAACCTGCTACAATCGTATTTCACTCCCTTAATTTTTGATGAGGCCTACTATTGGCATTATGCACAAAATTTGAGTTGGGGCTATTTTGACCACCCCCCTTTGGTAGCGTTGATGGTTAAAACGGGCAGTTTAATTTTTGACGGGGAACTGGGTGTTCGTTTTGTAAGTTGCATTCTCTCGACATTGATGTTCGTAGTTTTATGGGCCTGCATAGAAAATAAAAAAAAGAAAGATTACGTACTACATTTTTTCATTCTCATTTTCTCGATGGCGTTATTGAACGCTTACGGGTTTTTCACTTTGCCAGACACCCCCTTATTGTTCTTTACAGCCCTTTTTCTATATGTTTATAAAAGGTTTCTGCAGAACACGACATGGCTTTGGGGCGTTATTCTGGGGCTTACCATGGCCGGATTAATGTACAGTAAATATCATGCGGCATTGGTGATCATATTTGTTTTGCTCTCCAATTTAAAATTGGTCACCTTAAGAAATGCTTGGCTAGCCGTCATAGTAGCACTTTTGTGTTATACCCCCCACTTTATATGGTTATACCAGAACGATTTTGTGACTATAAAGTACCATTTATTCGACCGACCCAACGACCCTTATAATTTTACCAAATACACTTTAGGCTATCTGGTGAACCTCATAGCCCTTTTTGGGCTGACCTTCCCTTGGGTGTATTGGTCCTTATTTAAAACTATAGAGCGCGATAAATTCACCCGTGCAATGCTTTTTTTGACCTACGGGATTATTATTTTCTTTTTCATGTCAAGCTTTAACAGGCGAATACAGACGCAATGGATTATTATTATTGCCATTCCGCTAATCGTTCTTGTTTTCCGACAGGTCATGCTAAATGAAACGATCCGAAAGTGGATCTTTCGAACTGGGCTTATCAATGCGGTTCTTATTTTATACTTGAGAATCGGATTGGTTCACGAACCATTGTCGCCAATTTATTATGAAACTCACGGTAACAAAGAATGGGTCGCTGAGATACAGTCTGAAATAGGTGATATGCCGGTTGTCTTCGAAAATTCATATAGAAATGCACCGATGTATGCTTTCTATGCAGGCGTACCCACTTTTTCTTTGAACAATATGATGTATCGACGCAATCAGTACTCTATCGATGATTCTGAATCAAAAGTTCAGGGGAAAAAAATTCTCTACATTTCAAGACGCAAACAAAATAAAGCAGATCTACAGTTGCCCAAAGGCGATGGAAAAATGTATTATGGCAAGTATTTCGATAATTTTGAATCGTTTCGAAAACTACGCACCTTGGTCGAAGAACCCATAAGCCTAAATCTAGAAAGAGAACAAGAATTCAAATTATATAACCCCTATGATAAAACCATCGATTTGAACAAATTAAAATTTAATGTTGCTTATTTGACTAGTTTTAAAGACGTGAAAGATCGATTTGCGATCGACCCGCTTCCGACAGATAAAGATTTAACTACTATAGCAGCAAAAGATACCGTGACCTTTAAATTCAAATTTCCGAAACCTGAAATGGAAGACCCATCCTATTTTAGAATAGGTATCTCTGAAAACGGCTTATTATATGGTATTAATGGTATAAATACAAAATTCGAGTAATGGAGCCCATTTTACGCACTTCGGGGGTCGCCGATTGGATGACCATCTTACTCATCTTAAGCCTTGTGTTTTTGGTCTTGGCCAAACGTCTTTTTTATCATCGTTTTTTGAACTTTATTATTTTACCTTTTAATAACAAGTACATTTTTATGTACAACAAGAAAGAAAAATTGGTCAATTGGTTCCATATCTTCTTCACCATCTTTCAGACCATCAATTTTGCACTATTTGTCTATCTCTCAAGAAAACTATTGATAGCATCACCTAATGACGAGTACCCATTTATGTTTCCAGTAATTTTAGGGTGCATTTTATTTTTTATCTTGGTTAAAATGGGTTTGCAACTAGGTAATGGATTTATTTTTGGGTCAAATAAGACGATTAGTGAACTAATTTTTAAAAAATTATCATATTTAAATTACAGTGGTCTCGTGATGTTCATTGCGAATTTGCTAGTGATATATGTAGTAAAAAACTCAATCGTTGTAGTATATGCGTCCATTTTCATAATTCTATTGATAAATATAATCGGTTGGGTCACAGTACTGAGGAATCATCAAAAATTCATTACCAACTACTTTTTCTATTTTATTTTGTACCTTTGCGCTCTTGAAATTTCCCCGTTCATTATCATTGGCAGTTATCTGAAATTATAATTAGAGTTATATGAAAGTAAAGACGATTTTGGTCTCTCAACCAGAACCGAAGATGGAAAACTCACCTTATTCAAGGCTGATAGATAAGGAAAAAGTCAAAGTCGATTTTGTACCTTTCATCCACGTTGAGGGAGTAGACGCAAAAGACGTTCGCCAGCAGAAAATCGATTTAAAGAACTACTCTGCTATTATTTTAACAAGTAGAAATGCGGTAGACCATTTTTTTAGAATTGCTGAAGAAATGCGATTCAAGGTACCCGATTCTATGAAATATTTTTGTCAATCTGAGGCGGTAGCATATTACCTTCAAAAATATGTTGTTTACCGTAAGCGTAAGATTTATGTAGGACAAAGAAATTTTCAGGAGTTGGTTCCTTTATTTAAAAAGTATAAGACCGAAAAGTTTTTGTTGCCCTCCTCAGATGTTTTAAAAGAAATCATACCCAACACGTTGAACGATTTAGGTATTGACTGGAAGCGTGGCATATTCTATAAAACAGTTATTAGCGACCTCTCAAACCTTAGAGACGTTTATTACGACATCTTGGTTTTCTTTAGTCCTTCTGGTATAGAATCACTATTGAAGAATTTTCCTGACTTCGAGCAAAAAGACACCCGTATTGCTGTATTTGGTAATTCGACCATCTCAGCTGCTACCGATGCCGGGTTGCGTATCGATATAAAGGCACCGACACCGGAAACGCCATCAATGACTATGGCTCTTCAGAAGTATATTACCACGGTGAATAAGAAGTAAGTAACCTAAAATTTCCACAAAAAAAGCGGTCTATATGCTAGACCGCTTTTTTTGTGGAAATTAACTATACTATTAAATTAAAAAGCATACCGCTGTGGCCCACCGCGTCGAATTTCTTCACTAGCGTAGGCTTCAAATTTCTTAAAGTTCTCTCGAAAGGCATTGGTCAGTTTAAAGGCCGTCGTATAATAGGCCTTATCATCGTTCCATGTGGCTCTCGGACTCAAAACACTGGTCGGCACCCCAGGGCACTCTCTGGGTTGTGCTACACCAAATACGGAGTGTATGTGGTACTCATCGTAATTATATAACCCTAAATCACCATTAAGTACGGCATTAATCATAGCGCGGGTGTATTTTAATTTCATTCGAGTACCAACACCGTAAGGGCCTCCCGTCCACCCGGTGTTCACCAACCACACGTTAACGCCCGCCTCCTGCATTTTTTTACTTAACATCTCGGCGTATTTAGCGGGATGCAAGGGCATAAACGGCGCTCCGAAACATGCAGAAAACGAAGGAATTGGTTCTACCACCCCCGCTTCGGTACCGGCCACTTTAGCTGTGTAACCCGATATAAAATGATACGCCGCTTGACTGGGAGTCAGTTTTGATATAGGAGGTAAAACACCAAAGGCATCTGCAGTCAAAAAGAAAATATTCTTCGGATTCTTACCAATAGATGGGCGCTGTACATTTTCTATATGGTATATGGGGTAGCTCACCCGAGTATTTTGAGTGATAGAAGTATCGGAGAAATCGACATCTCCTTTATCATCTAAAATTACATTCTCGAGAATAGCACCTTTCTTGATGGCCCCAAAAATTTCGGGCTCACTTTCTGCCGACAGGTTGATTACCTTGGCATAACATCCGCCTTCAAAATTAAAAACGGCATTTTCATTGTTCCAGCCATGCTCATCGTCACCTATCAATTTTCGGGAAGCATCTGTTGACAAAGTTGTCTTTCCGGTACCGGACAAACCGAAAAAAATCGCAGTATCCCCCTCTCGCCCCACGTTGGCCGAACAGTGCATCGGCATCGTATTTTTCATAACTGGCAATATGAAATTCAAGGCCGAAAATATACCTTTCTTGATTTCTCCCGTATAACCTGTACCACCGATCAGTGCCACCTTTTTGGTAAAGTTGAGAATGGCAAAATTATGCTGTCTGGTGCCATCGACTTCAGGGTCTGCCATAAATCCGGGGGCATTGATCACAGTCCATTCAGGATCGAAGTTTCTTAACTCTTCCTCCGTAGGTCGAATAAACATATTGTAGGCAAATAGATTAGACCAAGGGTACTCGGTCACCACCCTAATATCCATACGATAGTTATGGTCGGCACAGGCATAACAATCACGCACGTAAAGCTCTTTCTCGTTCAGATAAGAAATCACCTTATCATAAAGCGATTCAAATTTTTCTGGAGTAAAGGGAATGTTTATATCACCCCACCAAATTTTGTCTTGGGTCACCTCATCTTTAACAATGAAACGATCCTTAGGTGATCTACCGGTAAATTCACCAGTGTTGATTGCCAAAGCCCCTGAATAGGCCTCTCTACCCATACCTTTTTCTATGGTAATTTCATGAAGTTCATCAGGCGTCAGTTGATAATTGAAATTTGTGTGCGTGATACCGTAAGCTTTCAAAGAAATTGAACGCTTGCTAGTTGTTGAGTTGTTCATTAAGTTGAGTTTTAGCTGAAAAGATTACTGATATGTAGTTATAAAATATTCATTGACTGAAACGACTATAAATTTTGTACCCGAACAATCCCCATGCAATAATCAATAAGGCACCTCCGATAGGTGTCACGAAGCCAATGGTTCGAAAATCAAAACCCGTCAATGCATTGGTTGCCAATAAGTATATGGAAAAGGAAAAAAAGATAATACCGCTGACGAGAAGATAGAAAACCACTTTTTTGTCCTCAGGCTTTAATTGAGGCAACCCTCCAAGAATCAGCAAGAGTAGCGCATGATACATTTGATAGTCTATACCGGTTTCAAAAGTTTGAACGCTGTTCTGATCAATCAACTTTTCTAGACCATGTGCACCAAATGCCCCAAGAATTACAGCAGACATGCCAAATAAGATTCCAGCACCGCAAATTGTTTTGTTCATAACATCAAATATATTCTTTTTTAAAATTATAACAATTTATACCTTAGTGGATATACGACAAACTTAAAGAAAAGTACATGCTTCGAAAAATTCTGGTTATCGGCGCAGGAAAATCTACCTCATATCTTCTTGATTATTTCTTGGAAAAGGCCGAATCTGAACAGCTTCAAATAACTATAGGTGACTTGCATCCGGAAATGATTCCATCCAGAATTAAAAATCAAGTGGCTTGCGAAATCATACAACTTGATATTTTTGACGAGGCCCTACGAAAAAACCTGATCAGCCAATCAAATATTGTAGTATCGATGCTTCCGGCAAGCTTGCATATATTGGTCGCCCGTGACTGTATTGCTCTCAAAAAACATTTGGTCACCGCTTCTTACATCAGTAAAGAACTAAAAGAAATTTCGCCCGCGGCAGAACAAAAGGGACTTATTTTCATGAACGAGATGGGTCTTGACCCAGGCATCGATCATATGAGTGCAATGCAGGTAATTGACCGAATTCGTGAAAAAGGTGGAAAAATGTTACTTTTTGAATCTTTTACAGGAGGATTGGTCGCCCCTGAAAGCGACACCAACCTTTGGAACTACAAATTTACCTGGAACCCTAGAAATGTAGTTCTGGCCGGTCAAGGTGGTACGGCTAAATTTATTCAAGAAGGCACCTATAAATATATACCCTATCATAGACTGTTCAGAAGAACCGAATATTTTGAAATCGAAGGTTATGGTCGTTTTGAAGGGTATGCAAATAGAGATTCGCTAAACTATCGAGAAGCATACGGACTACAAGATGTACTCACCCTCTATCGCGGCACTTTACGAAGGGTAGGGTTTTCAAAGGCATGGAACATTTTTGTTCAATTGGGCATGACCGATGACAGCTATGTCATCGAAAACAGCGAGAAAATGTCATTTCGTGATTATACCAACCTTTTTCTTCCTTACTCCCCTACAGATTCGGTTGAACTAAAGCTGAGACACTATTTGAAAATTGACCAAGATGATATTGTTTGGGAAAAGCTTTTAGAGCTTAATCTATTCGATTCGAAGAAAACCATTCCCCTTGTGAAAGCCTCACCTGCTCAAATGCTTCAATATATATTGGAACAAAAATGGTCGCTAGGCGATGATGATAAAGATATGATAGTGATGTACCACAAATTCGGTTATGAACTTGATGGTGAAAAACGACAGATCGATAGCAATATGGTAGTTACCGGAAAAAACAGAACACATACGGCCATGGCCAAAACTTTAGGTCTGCCCGTTGCGATGGCCACTCTTGCGATTTTAAATAAAAAAATTACGACGCCCGGGGTACAGATACCCATTCGAAAAGAGGTTTATAAACCTATTTTAGCCGAACTTCAAAAATACCATATCCGATTTAGGGAATATGATGTCCCTTATTTTGGGTATAATCCTGATACACAAATAATTTAACAGGGGAGCTTTTAATCTTGTTTTAATCCTTAATAAATTCTGTATTTTTAACGATAACTTGAAACAAGAACTATGAAATCTAATGACGAAAATGTCAAAATCGACGGAATTGACAAGAAAATTCTAAGGTATTTAATGGAGGATGCCCGAAAACCGATTCTTGAAATTGCCCGTAATATAGGCATTTCGGGTGCAGCCATTCATCAACGGTTGCGAAAACTCGAAGCCTCGGGCCTATTAGCAGGTTCTAAATTCGTCATTAACCCAAAAGTGATGGGGTACACTACCATGGCATATATTGGTATCTATCTCGATAAGGCCATGAGCAACCCTGTTGCCGTAAAGCAGCTGGCCAAAATACCGGAAATATTGGAATGCCATTACACTACGGGAAACTGGTCAATTCTAATCAAAGTACTTTGCCGTGACAATGAACATCTAATGCAGGTATTAAATAAAGAAATACAGCAAATCGAGGGGGTATCCCGTACAGAAACTTTTATCTCTCTGGCCCAACAAATCGATAGACAGATTACTATCTAAAATCACCCTCCTTAAACTAAAAAAGCCTGCTCAAACGAGCAGGCTTTCCCATATCTATTTTCTAAACATCTTAATCTCTACCTCCGAAAACCTGAAGCCCCCAGTAAACTAGAGTCGCCAAAGAACCGATGGCTGCTACCAAATAAGTTCTGGCCGCCCATTTTAAGGCATCTTCAGAACCTTTATACTCTTCGGGAGTCACAACATTTTTCGCTTTTAACCACGCCAATGCCCGGTTACTTGCGTCATATTCTACCGGAAGCGTAATAAAACTGAACAAAGTTGCCAAGCCCATCATGACCAATCCGGCAACGGCGACCCAATATCCAAGCCCGACACCAGCGGCGGCACCCAACATTAATCCCCCAAAAACTACCCACATCGACATGCTCGAAGTAACACTTACCACGGGCACTAATTTTGATCGCAGCGTTAACCACTCGTAAGCTTGGGCATGTTGTACCGCATGACCACATTCGTGTGCTGCAACCGCAGCTGCAGAAGCGTTGCGCTGATTGTATACACCTTCACTAAGGTTGACCGTTTTGTTCGCAGGGTTGTAATGATCAGTTAACATTCCAGCAGTGGAAACCACCTTTACATCATTAATACCGTGATCGGCCAACATTTTCTCCGCGATTTCCGCACCGCTCATTCCATTGCGCAAATGCACCTTTGAATAGTGCTTAAATTTGCTTTTAAGCCTACTACTAACGAGCCAGCTCACCAAGGCTATGGCTCCTATCAATATATAATAACCCATCATAACTTTTCTATTTTAAATTATCTTAAAGATACTAAGTTTCCCTTTTCAATCGGAAACACATTTCAAGAAAAGCAAAAACCCCGCCATATTCGGGCAGGGCATTTTTACTGACAAAATGTACTTTTCTAAACGGCCGATTCGGCCCAATCAAAGGTTTCGGCAATTTCTTTATAAATCACCTTTCCATTACTGATGTTCAATCCCTTTTGCAACGAGGCATCTGCTTCACATGCCTTTTTCCAGCCTAAATTGGCCAATTTTAAAACGTATGGCAAGGTAACATTGGTCAATGCCATAGTCGAAGTGTAGGGCACCGCCCCTGGCATATTGGCTACGGTATAGTGAACCACATCATCAATAATATAAATAGGGTCTTCATGTGTAGTAGGTCTAGTCGTTTCAACACAGCCTCCTTGGTCTACGGCAACATCGACGATGACCGTACCGGGCCGCATTTCTTTCAACATATCTCTAGTAATCAAGTTCGGGGCCTTGGCCCCTTTTAAAAGAACACCTCCAATAATCAAATCATGGGTCTTTATATGCTTTCGGATGTTAAACTCGTTCGAGAACTCGGTTACCACATGGGGCGGCATCACATCGTTTACATAACGCAAACGCTTCATGTTGATATCGAGGATGGTTACATGCGCACCCAAACCTGCTGCCATTTTAGCAGCTTGAATACCTACAACACCCGCGCCAAGCACCAAGACCTTACCGGGAGCGACCCCGGGAACTCCCCCCAAAAGCACACCTCGACCTTTGACCGGTTTTTCTAGATATTTCGCACCTTGCTGTATCGCCATACGGCCTGCAACTTCTGACATTGGGGTCAATAAGGGCAAAGTGCCCTCATGGTCTTCTACCGTTTCGTAAGCAATACAGGTAGCTCCACTTTTGATCATCGCTTTGGTTAGGGCCTCACTAGAGGCAAAATGAAAGTAGGTGAAAACCACTTGCCCTTTTTGAACCATTTCATACTCTTGCGCTATCGGCTCTTTCACTTTTACGATCATTTCGCTGATACCATAAACTTGGCCGATGGTATCTAAAATAATGCCTCCGGCTTTTTTATAGTCTTTGTCAAAAAACCCACTGCCCTCACCTGCGGTAGACTGAATATAAACGGTATGGCCATTTTTGGTCAGTTCATAAACCCCAGCTGGGGTCATACCAACTCTGCTCTCATTGTTCTTGATTTCTTTTGGAATACCAATATTCATAAGGTAGTGGATTTAAAATTTGCCTCTAAATTCCGACAAAAAACAATGACACAAAAACAAACTCGTTAAAAATTAGAGGTCTTCAGATGAAAAAATATATTTTTATAACAGAACACCCCTCAAAATAGAGGGGTATCAATTTATTTACATGTATTTTCTGAAGTTCACATCGAATAAAAAATACCTAGCCTACAATATTCACGATTTTGCCGGGTACCACGATTACTTTTTTAGGAGTTCTACCTTGCAATTGACTCTGGGTCTTTTCATGAGCCATTACCGTAGATTCAATTTCTTCTTTCGACATATCTAAAGGAAGTTCAAGCTTAAAGCGCATTTTTCCGTTAAAGGAAATTGGATACTCTTTACTGCTCTCGACCAAATATTTTTCTTCGAACTTTGGAAAGGGCGCCTCGGAAATCGATTCTTCATGGCCCAACTTTTGCCATAACTCCTCCGCAATATGCGGCGCGTACGGACTTACCAAAATAGCCAACGGTTCTAGAACAGCCTTACTGATACATTTCTGGCCGCTCAATTCGTTTACACAGATCATAAATGTGGAAACCGTAGTATTAAAGCTAAAGTTCTCGATATCTTCTTCGACCTTTTTGATGGTCTTGTGCAACGTTTTCCAAGAATCTTTTGAAGGCTCGGCTTCGCTTACCTCAAAAGCACCGTCTGCTCCTGAATGATACAAACGCCATAATTTCTTCAAGAAACTATGTACTCCCGTGATACCAGCGGTATTCCAAGGTTTTGATTGCTCCAAAGGCCCTAAAAACATTTCATACAACCGCAAACTGTCTGCTCCATACTCTTCACAAATCGCATCAGGATTCACAACATTGAACTTGGATTTAGACATTTTTTCGATTTCACGGCCGACGATAAATTTACCGTTTCCTTCTTCGATAATCTCACCATCCTCCCCAATAAAAACAGCTTCAGCATATTCAGGGCGCCACTTCTTGAATCCTTCTACATCCAACTCATCAGAAGCGTTTACTAAATCCACAAGTACGTGAGTCCTAAAATAAGACCTTAGACCGTTATCTATTACTACCTTGCCACTCAGGCCCATTTTCTCGATATCGCGACCTATAGGTTCTATAAGGAATTTATCTATTTTTTCAACCAATTTATTATGTTCCTCCTGCTCCTTATTATCAACTTTCCTATAAGAAACGCGCATTTTTTTCACAATCCCCTCAGAAAGGTATCTATCCTTTATAATAGAATATTTATCATTTATCAGCTTTACATTTTCCTTTTCTTCATTCGACAAACTATCTAAATAATCTGCTAAAACCACTATTTGGTAACCAACTCTCTTAGCAAAAGCACTCGTCCCTGTAATCATCCCTTGGTTGATGAGTTTTTTAGCAAACTCATCTTTGGGCACTAGACCTTTATCGAACATAAACTTTTGCCAAAAACGGCTGTACAATAAATGGCCGGTGGCGTGCTCGCTACCACCAATGTACAAGTCTACATCTTGCCAATAGTTAATGGCCTCTTGCGAGAAGATTTCCTCATCGTTATGGGGATCCATATAGCGATTGAAGTACTGCGAACTACCCGCCCAACCGGGCATCGTATTTAAATCTAACGAAAATACCGTTTCGTTATCGATTTTACCGTTGCTTACCACTTTATTGGCAGCCGTATCCCAAGCCCATTCGGTGGCGTTGCCCAAAGGCGGTTCACCGGTTTCTGTAGGCAGGTATTTATCCACTTCCGGCAAGGTAATGGGCAAATATTGCTCTTCGATCATATGTGGCAGACCATCGGCATCATAATACACCGGAAAAGGTTCGCCCCAATAGCGCTGACGACTAAAAACGGCATCACGAAGTCGGTAATTTATCTTTCCTTCTCCCTGACCCAATTTTTCCAGTTCAGCAATCGCTTTTTTGGTGGCTTCCTTATAGGGTAGGTCGTTGAGAAAATCAGAATTGGCAATGACGGTATTTTCCTTGTCCGCAAAGGCTTCCTCAGAAATATCGACATCCTTAAAAATATTGGGAATATCGATACCGAAGTGCTTGGCAAAATCATAATCACGTTGATCCCCGCAAGGCACCGACATCACGGCTCCTGTTCCATAGCCTGCCAAAACATAATCGCCGATCCAAATAGGTATAGACTCTTTCGTAAAAGGATGCTCGGCATAGGCCCCGGTAAAAGCACCGGATATCGTTTTAACATCGGCCATTCGTTCACGTTCCGAACGTTTTGCCGTAGCTTCAATATAAGTCTCTACTGCCTCTTTTTGTTCGGCTGTAGTTATCTGTTGCACCAAGTCGTGTTCGGGTGCCAAGGTCATAAAACTAACACCAAAAATGGTATCGGGCCTAGTGGTAAAAACAGAGATTTCTTTATCCGATCCTTTCACTTTAAAACTGACCGACGCCCCAACACTACGACCGATCCAATTGGTCTGCGAATCTTTTAAAGGTTGTGGCCAATCCACTTTTTGAAGTCCATCAAGCAAACGCTGGGCATAAGCGGTTATACGCATGCTCCATTGGGTCATTTTTTTTCGTACCACAGGATGACCGCCACGCTCAGAAACGCCGTTTACGATTTCATCATTGGCCAGTACGGTTCCTAAAGCAGGGCACCAGTTGACCTCACTTTCTGCTAAATAGGTCAATCTATATTTGAGTAGGGTTTCTTGCTTTTCTTTCTCTGAGAAGGCGTTCCATTCCGCGGCCGAAAAGTTAGATACGTCATCATCACAAACCGCATGTATACTGCTATTCCCTTCCTTCTCAAAAACGGAAACCAAATCGGTGATCGCTTCCGCTTTATCGGAATCTTTATTGTACCAAGAATTGAACAATTGAATGAAAATCCACTGTGTCCACTTATAGTATTTGGGGTTGGAGGTGCGTACCTCGCGACTCCAATCAAAAGAAAAACCGAGTTGGTCTAACTGCCTACGGTAGGTTGTTATGTTTTTCTCGGTCGTAACCGCCGGATGCTGTCCTGTTTGAATGGCATACTGCTCCGCCGGCAAACCGAAAGAATCATACCCTTGAGGGTGTAACACGTTAAAACCTTTATGTCTTTTGTAACGTGCATAGATATCACTGGCGATATAACCGAGCGGATGCCCCACATGCAAACCTGCCCCCGAGGGGTAAGGAAACATGTCCAACACATAGAACTTCTCCTTTTCAGAATTGTTCTGCGCCTTGAACGTTTGGTTCTTGGCCCAGTATTCTTGCCATTTTTTCTCTATGCTATTGAAATCGTACTGCATCGGTTGTCCGTTTTTTCTATGTCGCGCAAAAATAAGTTTATTCGATTTACTTTCCTAAATTTACGGTCGTATAGACACTTATGGGAAAATCTTTTGAACAGTATCAAAAACAGAAATTAATATCGTCTTACTTCTCGGTTGCGTTAAGTATCGGTCTTGTTCTGTTTTTATTGGGCATTTTGGGGCTTTTGGTGTTGAATACCAAAAAGATGGCCGACCATTTTAAAGAACAGATTACCATTTCTGTTTTCTTGAAAGACGAGGCCAAAGAATCAGAAGTCGATCAACTGCAAAAAACATTGCTACAGACCGAGCATACGAAAGCGGCCATCTATGTTTCTAAAGAAGAAGCGGCCAAACAACACAGCGAAGAGATCGGCGAAGATTTTCAAGACTTCTTGGGCTATAATCCTTTAAAAAACTCAATTGATGTTCAATTAAAGGCTGATTTCGTAACCCCTGAACAAATCGCAGAAATCGCAGAAAATCTTTCCGCTAAGACCTATGTAGAAGAAGTAAGCTATGACAAACCCTTAGTGGGCCTGCTTAGCGAAAACGTAAAGAGAATCAGTTTTTGGATACTCGTCGCGAGCGGTATTTTTACTTTTATCGCCTTTTTATTGATCAACAGTTCGATCCGTTTATCGATTTATTCGAAACGATTTATTATCAAGACCATGCAAATGGTCGGGGCGACCAAAGGCTTTATCCGCCGTCCTTTTTTATGGACGAACATTAAACTGGGCATGCTGGGCGCATTTATTGCGGCAGCTGTGCTAGGGATAGTTCTCTTCTATTTAGACAAGAACTTTCCTGAGCTTGAACTTTTCAAAGAGGTGGAAATATTGGGTATGCTTTTCGGGGCGATTTTCTTGCTGGGCGTTCTCATTTCGTTAATCTGCACTTTCTTTGCCACCCAACGTTTTTTAAATTTGCGAACCGATGAGTTATACTATTGACAAGCAATTTATGTTGTGTTACGGTCGCAAACATGTTAACTGTTACCAATAAGACCGATAACAAATAACTTTTTCGCTAAATTTGCAGCATGGGCAAAAAACACCAAAAATCGACGAGCCAGCCAAAGCAAGAATTCATCTTCCAGAAGAAAAATTACACCTTTATGTTCATAGGCCTTGCCTTTATCGTATTGGGTTTTATTTTGATGAGTGGTGGAGGTAGTGACGACCCCAATGTGTTCAACGAAGATATCTACAGTTTTCGCAGAATTCGTTTGGCGCCTACCTTGGTCTTGATTGGTCTTGGTATTGAAATCTATGCCATATTGTTGAATCCGCACAAGAATAAAAAATAACTTTTGGATACTTTAGACGCCATCATTCTCGGTATCATTCAAGGATTGACCGAATTTTTACCTGTATCATCAAGCGGACATTTAGAACTAGGCAAGGCCATTCTTGGTGATAATTCAGTACCAGAAGAAAGCCTGCTTTTTACCGTAATACTTCACTTTGCAACCGCCTTAAGTACCTTGGTCGTCTTTCGAAAGGATGTCTGGGAAATTATTAGCGGACTCTTCAGTTTCAAATGGAACGAAGAAACACAATTTTCTTTAAAAATCATCATTTCGATGATACCTGCCGTCATCATTGGCCTGTTCTTCGAAGAACAATTGGAAGCCTTTTTTGGCGGAAATATTCGGTTCGTAGGGTTCATGTTATTGATTACCGCTGTGCTGCTTTATCTGGCCGATAAGGCCGAAGACACCGAAAGAAAAGTAAGTATCGGCAATGCATTCGTTATCGGCGTGGCTCAGGCAGTAGCTATGCTGCCGGGTATTTCGAGAAGTGGGGCGACAATATCGACTTCGGTTCTTTTGGGAGTGGACAAAACAAAAGCTGCCCGATTTTCTTTTCTTATGGTAGTGCCCTTAATTTTCGGAAAAATAGCTAAAGACCTGATGAGTGGCGAACTCGCCTTCAACGGTGACAACGGTGTTGCCATGGGTGCTGGTTTTATTGCTGCATTCATAGCCGGTCTAGCCGCTTGCACCTGGATGATTCGATTGGTCAAGAAGAGTAAACTTTCTTATTTTGCCATATACTGCCTCATCGTAGGTATTATTGCTATCGCCTTCGGCTTCTTAGGATAAGGTCTCGAACCACATAAAATTTGTAAAACGGAATGGACAACCGTACCAAAGAAGAATTTCTTAACGGACAACTATTACTCATTGACAAACCTTTGGGCTGGTCATCTTTTCAAGCGGTAAACAAATTGAAATGGGCCATTCGCAAAAAATTCAGTCTAAAGAAGATAAAAATTGGCCATGCCGGAACTTTAGATCCGCTGGCTACAGGTCTTCTACTTATCTGTACGGGTAAGTTCACCAAAACAATTCCCGAACTTCAGAGTCAGGCCAAAGAATACACCGGCACAATAACTCTGGGTTCAACTACGCCATCTTACGACTTAGAGACCGAAATTGACCAAACCTACCCGATTGAACATATTTCGGAAGAAATGATCCAAGAAGCGGCCCAAAGTTTTCTTGGAGCGATAGAACAACGGCCCCCGGTTTTTTCGGCTATTAAAAAAGACGGCAAAAGACTATACGAATATGCCAGAAAAGGCTTGGAAGTCGAAATTAAGACCCGTACTGTTCATGTTTCGGCCTTCGAAATCACTGAAATAAACTTTCCTGAAGTTAAATTTCGTATCGAGTGTAGCAAAGGCACTTATATTCGAAGTTTAGCACATGATTTGGGGCTAAAGTTACAGGCAGGGGCACATTTGTCTGAACTACGAAGAACCAAAATAGGAGATTACAACGTAAATAAAGCCCTAGACCCCAATGTTTTTGCAGAAAATCTGCTGGGGCCTTCCGAAGATGGAAAAAAGTCTTAACCAAGAATTTCCGTTCAACGAAAAATTAAAATAATTTTAAAAATTTAGGGTTATAGATTAATATGAACCTCAACCGCAAGCAGTTATCTCTTTTAATCACCATGTTCTCAATGGCCATAGTGGTATTGTGCCTATACAACATTCAGTTGGGGGGTCAACAAGAAGAAGACGAGTATGTGGTAGAGATGGTTCTTGACGAAGAACTGATAGAAGAGCTTCTAGAGGAAGAAGAGCCTGAGGAAGAAATGGAAGACATCGACCCGGTCAAAAGTCATATGGCCTACAATGAAACCGCCGAGGCCAGCCAGGGCAGCCCTGAACCCTTAAAAACCTTGCAGGAAATATTGGCCGAACGGGAAGCCGCCGAAAACGCTGAAGATAGCGAGCCCTCCGATTCAGACTATGCCGAACGGGTCAAAGAATTAAGAAAAAAACGTGAAGAGGCCAAACAGAAACTTGGTGAAAAAGAGGCCCATAAGCAAGAATTCACGAACAACTTGGCCAAACGCCGTACATCTGTATCGTTCTCATTGATACAGCGCAACGGTTATAAGCTGCCCCCACCGATATATACCTGTATCGAAGGTGGTAAAGTGGTCATTAATATCGAGGTGAATTCTGCCGGTAACGTAATCGATGCCGATTATAATTCTAAAAGTTCAGGCACTTCCAACGGATGTTTAGTTGAAAATGCCATTGCGTATGCCTACAAATCTAAGTTCAGCTCTGCATCTAGAGCCTCACAAAAAGGTACTATCACCTATTTATTTCAGGGGAAGGCTCGCTAAGAGTTCTTTCAAAATTGTTTGCCCCTTATCTTTATTATACCATTGCTGAAGCTCCTCTTTGAGTTCAGGTAAAATGGTGCCGTGTTCGGCCTTATGGTCTGAAACCAATTTTGCAGCTGGCTTCGGGCGTGGTCCCCAATCTGAAAGTACCTCTTTAATTTTGGAATCAAAGATTATCAATTTAGGTATCGACATTCCCCCATTGGTCAAAAAACGGTTCATTAAACCTAGGTTCTCATCACGAAGAACTACTTTAAAATCTATTTTCGAATTAAGCTCTGCTATTTTATTCATTACCGGTAACGAGGGCGCCGCATCACCACACCAACTTTCGGTAAGCACCAAAAAGGTTACATTCTTGTCTAACTCCTGAAGCTGTTCAATAACTGTGTCATCAAGCTTTACCGTTTTATCGAAACGCTTCATCCGCCTATCGTTCAACATGGTATAATTTGCCAATGCCTCGGTTTGCTCAGGCCCAGTGGCTTTACCCTCCAATGCCAATTGATTTACCATCACCCTGTAGTCGCTATAAGAGATGGCTTGCGATAAAGCTTCTTGAATTAATTCTGAAGTCGATTTATTTGTTATTGATACGGACATTCTTTGGTATAGTTTATTTGTATTTTCAGGATTGTTCCTCTCTAATATGAAGTGTTATTGGTAGGGTTTTCTCCAGAAAACTTACATCCGCATAAAATAACGTTTTGTACCATCAAAAAATATATCAGTTGCTCAAGCAAATTTTCAATTTAAACTCTAATTTACCTATTTGGCTTATTGTATCTTTTTCGATTACTATATCTTTAGTTTTAAAATCATTAAGATGGATAAACACAGATGTGGTTGGTGCATTGGCGATGAACTCTACGAAGCCTATCATGATGAAGAATGGGGCCTACCAGTGAAAGACGATTCGACCTTGTTCGAGTTTTTATTGTTGGAATCTTTTCAAGCGGGCTTAAGCTGGATAACCATTTTAAGAAAAAGGGAAAGCTTTCGGGAAGCCTTTGATCAATTCGATTATCAAAAAATTGCGGCATACGACCAGGCCAAGAAAGATAGGCTCTTACAAAATGCCGGAATTATAAGAAACAGATTAAAGATTAATTCTGCAGTCAGCAACGCCCAAGCCTTCATGAAAATTCAAGATGATTATGGTAGCTTTAGTAGTTACATATGGTCTTTCGTTGACCATAAACCTATTAAAAATGAGGTGGTAAATTATAAAGAGGCACCTGCGACTACGGTTATTTCAGATGCTATAAGCAAAGATTTAAAAAAGAAAGGCTTTAAGTTTGTGGGCAGTACTATTGTTTATGCCTTTATGCAAGCTACCGGAATGGTCAATGACCACGAAACGACCTGTTTTAGATACAACGAAGTTTGAAATGAATATATTATGAGTTTAAAAAAAAGATACCTCACCGTTTTACCATGCATTCTTTTTCTTTTTTATGGTCAAGTGATTCTGGGCCAGAATAAATACGAAAGAGAGTATAGAATCAAGAAATCGCAATTTCCAAAAGCGGCCCTAGATTACATTTCAGATAAAATCGAAGACACTAGACGCTTACGATTCTACAAAGAGACCGACAGCACTAAGATTAGCTATGAGGCCAAATTCAAAAAAGACCGGCTTCGGTATAGTGTAGAATTCGATGAAGACGGAACTCTAGAGGATATTGAAATTTTAATCAAAGAAGTAGATATACCAAATGACTCCTACGCCCAAATCTCAAAATATCTCGACGCACAATTCAGCAAATATCGTATTAGGCGCATGCAACAGCAATATCCGGTAGGTGAAGATGATATTGAGACTACGATAAGAAATGCCTTTCAGAATCTAATGCTGCCCAATATAAATTATGAATTTATCGTTTCGGGCAAAAAGAAGAATGGCTATGAGCAATTTGAAATATTATTTGACTCGCAAGGCAATTTTGTAAACCTAAGAAAATCGTTACCCCCTAATTATGACCATGTACTTTATTAAGAAATGCGTTGTAATTCTTTTCTTCTTATTGGCATGCGCAACCCATGGTCAAGATAATTTCACCTTCTATATAGAACCGGCAATTTCTTTAAATTACGACGTTGCTACCAACTACACCCATAATTTTGAAATTGCCAATCGAAGTTATATTTATGATGAAGATGTAGCACTTAGTGTTCGCCAATTAGAAATAGCCCATTTCTCAAAGCTTGAAATTGGTTTTGATCAAAGTATTGCATTCGGTATCAAATACCGATTTAGAGAAGCTTTTGAAAGTGACGAGGAAAATGAATTAAGACTCACGCAACAATACAACTTCACTAAGCGTGACGGAAATGCCCGTATAGGTAATCGAATAAGACTCGAACAGCGCATAAGGCCATCTATCACTATACACCGTCTTAGGTATCGCTTGGCATTCGACACCCCCTTAAATGGCGAACAATTAGATGTAGGTGAGGCCTATTTTGTGGCTTCAACCGAGGCATTATTGAGCCTGGCCAAAGCGAGTAAACCTGAATTTGACCAACGTTTCACCTCTCAAATTGGGTGGTTATTGAACCCTGAGACCAAACTTCAAACAGGTATCGAATATCGGTTTGAAAATTACGGTCAGAAAACAGAGAATGTATTGTTCTTATTGGCCGGCCTGGTCTTTTCTATGTAGTATTTCAATAAACTCTTGCCTAGGCATTTCCTTAGCACCCAAACTTGCCAGGTGGTCGGTATACAATTGACAATCAATTAAGCGGTATTGCTTTCGCTCCATTTCTTGAGCCATTTTGATAAAAGCGAATTTAGAGGCATTGCTTACCGTACTGAACATGCTCTCGCCACAAAAAACATGGCCTAGGTCAATTCCATAAAGTCCACCTACCAAGAGCCCATTTTGCCATACCTCATATGATTGGGCAAGCCCGTTCTCATGTAAAGCGATGTAAGCCTTTTGCATCTCACTAGTTATCCAAGTACCTTCTTGCCCTTTTCTTTTGATATGGGAACACTTTTCAATAACCTTATCGAAACAGGTATTTTTGGTCAACCGGAAATTCTCGTTTTTAATCACTTTTCGCATACTCTTCGAAATTCGAACCTCACTAGGTATCAAAACCATTCGAGGGTTGGGACTCCACCATAGAATCAAGGAACCCTCATTGAACCACGGAAAAATTCCATTGCGGTAAGAAAGTGCTAATCTAGCAGGTGAAAGGTCTCCACCGACGGCCAATAAGCCTTCATCATTAGCAAGATTTACAGGAGGAAATTCAAGCTTATCGGTAACGAAAAACATGGGTTGTTATTTGCCTTAAAAATACATTTATGGTGCTTATAAAAAAACCTGCAAGCTTAATGGCCTGCAGGTTTTTATTCCCTTTAGAATGTTTTTTTTTAAAAAGGTAGATCGTCGTGATCTTCTTCATTCAAGTCATCAGCCGGAGCGAAGGCTTCCGCTGGTGGCACCGGAGGCATTTGACCGCCACTTGGCTCTTGTTGAAGGCTTTCTATACGCCAACCTTGAATCGAGTTAAAGTATTTTACTTCACCCTGAGGGTTAGTCCATTCCCTTCCGCGAAGGTTGATGCTGATCTTCACATCTTGCCCTACCTTATAATTGTTCAACAAATCTGTCTTGTCTTGAACAAACTCTATCATTATATGTTGCGGGTATTGTTCTTCTGTGGTAACTACCACTTCACGTTTTCTAAAACCGTTATTTCCGAAGGTCTGTGTTTCTCCTACTAGCTTAATTTTACCTTGTACTTCCATGACTATGAATTATATGTTAACTGAAACTATATTACGGTTTAAAAGTAAAATTTAAAGCACGATCCACCTAACAAAAATCAGATAAGTTATCATTGATCATAAACAGGTTTTGCACCGTAAAATTTTCATTGCGCCAATAGAACTTTCCAAGCGGAAAGCACATCATTTTGTTGCAAATACTCTTGCGCCCGACGTTCAAGTGGTTCTCGCTCTCCACCACTGATCAATGTTCGAACTTCCATATTGGAAGCCACAAAATCATTTACTTCACTTGTATCGGGAATTCGCTCTACGTTACCTAAAAGACCCAAATCGTTACCGGTCAAAACCTTGCTCGCCCTAATATGACCTGGCATACTGTCTATACCCACGCCCAGTTTAGACAAGGGTTTTGGCACTTCAAACAACCCTTTATTGGCCCTGCTGTACCAATTGCCACCCATTCGGGCAACTTGATCAATCTTTAGCTGATCGATATTTCCGTTTTCATCAAGAATATTTCTGTCTATATGAATCTTTACTACCTCTGAAAAAATAAGGTTACCTGCCCCACCATCTTTGCCCAAAGCCTCGACCTTGGTTACTTTACATTCAAATTGCACGGGAGATTCCCCTACACGATACGGCTTTACCAAATCTGATTTTACCATGGTTAGCCCTGCCTTTTTAAACTCATTTTCGCCTTTACCATATTCGGTACTCGACAGTGACATCTGTTGTACCATATCATAATTAACGATATTGATCACTACTTCCATCGTCAAGAGTACATTTTGCAACGTATGCTTGGTGGAGTTGTTTCTCACCCTTCTTGCCGGTGAAAAAATTAAGATAGGGGGATTGCTACCAAACACATTGAAAAAACTAAAAGGAGCCAAATTCGGCCTTCCCTTTTCATCGACTGTGCTAGCGAACGCAATAGGCCTTGGCCCAATAGCACCTAATAAATAACCGTGCAATTCACCCGTAGAAACCGTTTCGGGAAGCACTGAAATCATTTCTTTATCCATAAGCCTAAAGATACATATTTTAGTACCGTTTCGTGAAAGGAGCGGGTACCACCACATACCAATTTGCCAGCATTTGCGTTATATTTGACGAGAACCTTGTTGAAGAAGCACCTACCATGTTCAAAAGGGCCTTAAAAGACAATTCGCTCAATGAACTTTAATCCTCAAAAGAAGACTAGCAATTTGATATTATTACTATCATCTTTTGTTATTGTCAGCTTAATTCTTTGGAACACCAATAGTTTTTTTAAGAAGTTCAAGGAAGAAGAGCGCCTAAAAATGGAGATTTGGGCAACTGCTCAATCGGAATTTCAGCAATCATCGGAAGATGCCGATTTGGGCAACCTTCATCTCAAAGTATTTCAGAACAACACCTCTACCCCGATGATTTTGGTAAACAAAGACGGCTCGATAAAGACCAATAATATGTCTGCCGAAAAGATTACCGACACCCTATTTATTCAAAGGCGAATCAAAAAATTCAGAAGTGAAAACACCCCAATATCAATTGACCAACAAGGGGAACATTTAGCAACGCTTTACTATGGAAATTCTGAGGTATTGAACAAGTTAAAATATTACCCCGTAGCCCTGCTTCTTATTATATTTCTTTTTGCGGCCGTAATTTTCTTTTTCTTTAAGACCAACAAGGCTTCAGAACAAAATAAACTCTGGGCGGGCATGGCAAAAGAAACCGCACATCAAATCGGAACACCTCTTTCGTCTCTTTTAGGTTGGAACGAGCTTTTAAAAACGGAAGACATCAACCCAGAAATAACCAAAGAGATACAGAAAGATATCTCACGTTTGGAAACCATTACAGAACGGTTCTCTAAAATTGGCTCGCTTCCGAAGCTAGATGCTTTAGACATTGTAGAACAGACCAAAGAAGCGTATGAATACCTTAAGCTAAGAAGTTCTGACCTGATCCATTTTTCGTTCAGCAGTCAAATAGAACAGGCATCAGTGCTTTTGAACCCTTCGTTATATCACTGGACCATCGAAAATTTGGTCAAAAATGGTATCGATGCCATGAAAGGGAAGGGTAATATCGGAGTTAAAATCTTTTCCGATGGAAAGCACGTACATATTCAAGTTTCCGATACGGGGCACGGTATTGCTAAAAGTGATTTTCAGACCATTTTTAACCCTGGCGTTACTTCTAAAAAAAGAGGTTGGGGCTTGGGTCTTTCGTTGGTCAAGCGTATCGTAGAAGAATATCATAAAGGAAAAATAAAAGTACTTACATCTAACAAAGAAGGTACGATTATGCAGATTACTTTGCGCGTAATGGAAGCTCAAGCAGCATAAAACTATTAAAATGGCGAAGGAAAAATTAGTAGCAATAAAAGAAGCAGACCTCACGAACAACTGTCCGGAATGTTTTAATCAAGACCTTAAGCTATCTTTTTATCAAAAACACTCTTACACTAAACTTGCACATAGAACCACCAACATTATCACACATCAACTAGTCTGCAACAAATGTGGAAGTACTATCTACCCCGTTAGCTGGACGGACGATATTGAAAGAACGTTCGAATATTACCAGAAGATGGTAGAACCCAAACCTAGCGCGCTAAGTCTCACGTCTTTATTTTGGGTTCTGATTTTGGTATTGATTGTAATTGTAGGCGGTGGCATCTACCTACTTCTTCAACAACAGGTTTTTTGATTTTATAATCAACTAAAGTCTTGCACGAATAGCCTCGGCAGTAGCTTCAAACTCATCTTTACTTAGAGAAGCCTTCTTTTGAAAAGTAGCATCTTGCATATCATTGAGTGGAATCAAATGTACGTGCACATGTGGCACTTCAAGACCAATAACGGTCATACCTACACGTTTGCAGTCAATTGCGGCTTCGATGGCCAAACCGACTTTTCTCGAGAAAGCCATAAGCCCTGCATAGGTTTCCTCATCTAGATCCATAATTTTGTCCACCTCTTTTTTGGGCACACATAAGGTATGCCCTTTAGCATTCGGGTTAATATCCAAGAATGCAAAATAGTTATCGTCTTCAGCTATTTTGTAACAAGGTATTTCACCTTCTATGATTTTCGTGAATATAGATGCCATAAGGTTTTGTAATCTAGTGTTTACTAATTTCTCGTAATTTCAAGAATATCGAATTTCATAGTACCATTAGGCACATTGATTTCAGCAGTGTCGCCTACCTTTTTGCCTAAAAGCCCTTTTCCGATAGGTGAGCTTACGGAAATTTTACCCGCTTTTAAATTGGCCTCACTTTCGGCTACCAAGGTATATTTCATTTCCATACCGTTGGTTTGATTCTTCAATTTTACGGTAGAAAGAATCAATACTTTAGAAGTATCTAATTGCGATTCATCGATTAAACGGGCGTTAGCCAAGGTAGCTTCCATTTTAGAAATTTTCATTTCTAAAAGACCTTGGGCTTCTTTGGCCGCATCGTATTCCGCATTTTCAGAAAGGTCACCTTTATCCCGTGCTTCTGCAATAGCCTGAGAAGCCTTAGGCCTTTCTACATCTTTTAATTGATTTAGCTCGTCTCTCAAATTTTTCAAGCCCTCTGCAGTATAGTAAGATATATTGCTCATAATAATTTCATTTTATACATAAAGTTCTCGCCAATTACGCTATCCGTAGAATTCGAAATAATTAAAGATTCACTAAAAACGTACAGTAAATCGCAGAGCGAGAAAACAAATGATGATTCTCAAAACCATTTGTACCGTAAAGTAACCTACGCGCTCTTGAAATTAATCTCGACTTCATGGCCGCTCAAATGGCAGAACCCATAAAAGTAATAAATAAGAAAAATCCTCTACTTACACCGAGATTAGGTCGGCTTTTTTAGAGAGGATTTAACGCAAATATACATAATTTTTGTTCAATTTTGTTGTAATATATTGAAATTGAATTAGTGATATGCCCCGATTTTTGTGTGTTCTGCTTTTAGTTGGTTTGCTCTCGTGCGATAATGATCGGGGAGAACGCAATCCGTTTTTACAGGAAATCGGTTTTCGATTTGACATGAACCTCAACCTACCCCTCTATAGTCCATTAACGAATTTGGGCAATGCAGTTTATGTTCCGAATCCGGGGGTTGGCATCAAGGGAATTTTTGTAATCAAATCAAATTTTGACCAGTATCGTGCCTTTGAGGCCAGTTGCCCCAACCACATACCCAATGAATGTTCTACGATGGAGTTAGACGGACAAATAGTGACCTGTTCGTGCGAAGACTATGAATACTATCTTTTTACCGGTCAACAAAAAGATAGACCAGACGACGGCAGCCGATATTATAACCTGCTTGAATACAGAGCTACACAAAGTGGTAACATAGTAATTGTAACCAATTAGAACATATTTATTCATTACGATACTTCTCCATAGTCGTTTTAAAAAGGTCGCCGGTAGAAGGTGGCGTGTACGATATGGCATTCGCCCCTGAAAGAATAGCCTGCCGAATGGTTTCATCGGTTTTGCCCCCAGTGGCTATAATCGCCACTTGGTCATTGATATCTCGAATTCGCTTCACTATATCGGCGGTGTTAACCGCTCCAGAGACATTAAAAATATCAACTCCGGCATTCAATCGACCCTTGAAGTCATCCTTTTCGGAGACCACGGTCACGGTAACCGGAATATCTATTTTGTCTTTTAGGCGTTTTATCAGATCGTTGGGAGCGGGCTTGTTCAAGACTACCCCGAGCGCCCCTTGAAATTCAGCATGGCTTGCGAGCTCTACGGAACGGTCGCCAGTGGTTATACCGCCTCCAACCCCACAAAAAATAGGTTTATCGGCAGCTAAAATCAAGGCTTGGGAGATTGCAGGCTGCGGAGTAAAAGGATATACGGCGATGATAGCATTCGCATTCGTATTTCGAATAATGGCCACGTCGGTACTGAATAGAAAAGATTTCAGCAGTTGACCAAAAACCCGAATGCCCGAACAGCTGTTAATTACTTCCGGTATCGCTACAATGTTCTTTCGAAGCTTGCTCCCAAACTCGGGTATTTTTTCCATAGCAGTTCTTATACCACCTATTGCACTATAAGCAGGTATACTAAAAGTAGTACAGAAAAAGACACGGAAGGTCTTAAATATTACCCAAAATTTTGTCCATCACCCAACTTGTATGGAGTGCTGTCTTACCGGTAGACGGATGCTTTTCGCCACCGAACAAATCTTCTTTCATACTGGCTACATGATGCTCTTGTACATGCTTGGGGTGTTCGATAAATTCTCTCGTTTCCCCATCTTGATTTTGAAGTACGATGTCTTCTTCTTCAAAAATGGCAAAGCTGATTTTACCTTTACTGCCGAAAATCTCGACAATATCTTCTCTACGGTCGCAACCAAAATTCCATGTTCCTTCACCGGTAACCCCATTTTGATGCCGCCAAGTACCCGTAATGGCATCTTTGGCCGAATAGAGCCCTTGTTGGTTGAGGGAAATACCAAAAACCTCTTTATAATCTCCCAATAGGTAAGCGAACAGGTCAAGTCCGTGACTTGCCAAATCATCAAAATACCCGCCGGGGGCTACCTTAGCATCGGTACGCCAATTGTGCTCTCCGCTTAAATCTACCTCACTAGGGGGCTTACTCAAAAACCAACGTACATGGCGTACTTCACCGATAGCATTATTTTCAAGCCATTCCTTAACTTTCCAAAAACGGGGTAAATTTCTTCGGTAGTAAGCCACAAACAATGGCAATTTCTTTTTCTCGAACGCTTCATATACCGCCAAACTATCTTCATAACTAGGGGCCAAAGGTTTTTCGATACAACAAGGCTTACCTGCCTCAGCTACCTTAAGTGCGTAGAGTTTATGACTATCGGGAGGAGTAGCGATATATACGGCATCGACCTCAGCATCGGCAATAAGTTCATCGGCATCGGAGTAGTGCTTCGCTATATTGTGCCTTCGGGCATAGTCTGCCGCTTTTTCAGCATTACGGCGCATTACGGCCACTATTTCGAAACCCTCGGTCTGTTGATAGGCAGGACCACTTTTTACTTCGGTAACGTCTCCGCAACCAATAATGCCCCAGCGAATGGTTTTTTGATCGGTATTTTCCATTAGATTTATCAGTTAAGTTGAACTCTTTAATGAATATCTATTACTTAAGTATTCAAATGAAAGAAAGCTAAAGTTAAGAGTTTTGAGAATTTTATTTCGCTGAAGCGTTGAATCTAATGAAATAATATTTATAAAAAAGCCACCAACCTCAAGGTCAGTGGCTCCAATTAATACTATAATACTTTCTAGAAAAGTACGGTAGCACCCAATAAAAAATTTGTCCCCGCTTGTGGGTAGTACCCCGCACCCTCAATGGTCTGAACAGTGCCAGATGAATCATCATCATAGGTATAGAAATACCCATTCGAAATGATATCGGCATCGAATAAATTGTTCACCAACCCAGAAAAAGTAATACTCTCTAAAATACTGTCAAATTCAATGGTATACTGAACATTGAAATCGGATTGGGAGTAAGCATCTAATTTCGAACCTTCAGCATCTATATTACCCATATATTGTTCTCCTACATACTTGGTCAAAAATGACACCTGAAAGTTATCAAGCGGAGTATAAGTAAGTCGATTGCCAAAAATAATATTCGGAGAATACGCAATATTGGTATTGCCTAGATCTTGCAACTCTCCGTCTCTTTGAAAGACAAAATCTACATTTTTATTAGTACTCAATGCGATATTCGGGCTTATTTGAAAAGATTCGCCCAAAAGAATAGTAGCATCTAGCTCTAGCCCTGCTCTATAACTATCACCAACATTCGCCCGTAACGGAGCACCTACGTCATTTAACTCACCGGTCAACACCAATTGGTCTTTATAGCGCATATAGTATGTATTTGCGTTCAATCGGAATTTCGGAGAAACATAGCGCCACCCCAATTCAAAATCGTTCAACCGTTCGGGTTTGGGATTTCCACTTTCATAATCGTTACGATTAGGTTCACGGTTAGCCACTGCATAGCTGAAGTAAAAATTATTATTACTGTTAAGGTCAAATACAATACCTCCTTTTGGGTTGAAGAAACGAAAGGTATCATCTACCAATCCGGTTTCATCACCATTGGCCGTATAACCTACCCTTCGGTATTGTAAATCTCCGAAAAGGCTCCATTTTTCATCTAAACTATAGTTCGCCTTAGCGTAAAGGTTAAAGTCGCTCTTGTTCGAATCGTTGTCGTAGTATTTATCTCTGATATTGCTTTTTGATGCATATCGTGCCCAGATGACCTCACCAAAATGAGCCCCTTGATACGAGTTCCATCCTCCACCTAAAATCAGGTTCAATCTATCTTTGTTATAGTTTGCGGAAAACACTGTGCCGTAGAATTCGTTATCGAGCCACCTTCTGCGCACCAAATCGGTAGTATTCTGAGTTTCGCCATCGACCATGAAGGTTTCAAACCCGTAGGTAGCAAAATCGTCATCTTCACGAAACTGTTCAAAATATCCTCGGCCATTGGTAAAATGAAAAGCTATATTGGTACTCCATGTATCTGAAAGTTGTTGGTTCCATAAGAGTTGGGCATGATCTTGACGATAATTATCCTCTTCTTTATCATAGAACTGACGGTTACCATCATCATCAAAATATACCCCTGAGACGTTAAATGTTCTATTCTCATTTATATTTGGATTAGCACCTAAAGCCTCTACAAAGGGGGCTTCAAAACCATACCACGATTGATATGTAATTTCGTGCCCTCCAAAAATGATGGCTTTTAGCAAGGTATTATCATCTTTATATGCGGCCTGCAAAAAATAGGATTCAAGCTCGCAAGATGCCCTGTCGATATACCCATCGGAGGTAATTCGCGACAATCTACCTGAAATTTCAACATGGTCGTTCAACAAGCCTGTACTGAATTTGATATTGTTACGAAGTGTATTAAAGCTGCCAATTGAAGATGAAATTTGACCATAGGCATCTTCGGCAATAGCATCGGTCAATAGATTTAAGCTGGCTCCGAAAGCACCCGCACCGTTGGTGGATGTACCGACCCCACGTTGAAGCTGTAAACTTTCGGTCGAAGATGCGAAATCGGGCATATTTACCCAAAAGGTACCATGTGACTCTGCATCATTATAAGGTATTCCATTAATCGTCACGTTTACCCGAGTGGCATCGCTTCCACGAACACGAATACCCGTGTACCCCACACCAGCTCCTGCATCTGAGGTAGTGACCACTGCAGGCAAGTAATTCATTAAAACAGGAATGTCTTGCCCTAAATTTCTTGGGGCAATCTCTTCTTTTCGTAGGTTGCTAAAGGTTACAGGCGATTCTTTGTTCACTCTTACGGCCTGTACAAACACCTCGTCCAACACCACTTTAGTACCTTCGAGCGAATCTGTTGGTTGTTGGTCTTGTGCAGAAAGGGTGAAGATTTGTACGGACAAGGCCGCAGTAGTAAGGAGATTTTTGAATCGGCCCTTTTGATTTTTCAAGAAATGAATTGAACAACCGGCCAAACCAGTGCTCTTAGAATTGAAAATGGTAAAATGAAGTTTCATTCGTACTAAAAAATTAGACACGAATAAAAGGGGCCATTATTCTAAAGTTAAACATGATTTTTTGGTTTCATAGAAACCATTGGAAATTCCAAATAGCGACTTTATCGCGTCCCTTGGCAGCATTATCCGCCCAGGTTCATTGGGTATAATCTCAGCCCGTTAATACAAGCACCCCTTTGAGACGCGGCAAATATAGTTGCGACTCCTCTAATTTCATAACAAAATTTTCAAAATCTCATAACCCCATTTAGTATCAAACAATTAACGCTTCGTTATAAACCCTATTGGCTTTATATACGTATTTTTATTGATGCTTTTTTAAAAATGAACTATGACGAGCGAATCAGGGAGATCTAAGAACAAATTCACCTTAAAAATTGTTGCGAGTTATTTGGTTTTGGCTCTTCTTACCGCTGGAGTCGGCTATTTTATATACACTGAGATACAGACCTATATTTCTACCGAAACCAACGACAATAATGATGAAAAGCTACTCAAGACCAGCTCTTTGGCAACTAATCTTTACGAAGCGGAAAGCCTCTCTAAATTGGCCATTCAAAATGGCAACCAGCTATCTTTTGAGGCCTACTCCAATAAAATCGATTCGATTCAAATCGAAATAGACACCCTTAAACAATTAATGCTTGGGGAGGAACCAAAAAACCTGTTGGACAGTCTTCAGGTGCTTTTGAATGAAAAAGTAGCCAACAACAGTGAGCTTAAAAAACTTAAAATACGCAGTTCAAATAATAATTCATTAGACAAAGCCTTAAAAGAGTTCGATAAAATAGAGGAGTCTTTAGGAAAATTTTCCGCTGAAAATCTTTTTACGGAATATGATAAGGTATCGCCCGAGGTACAAAAATGGCTGCGTGATTATGCCGAACTTTTTAGTAGCAATGCGCCCAAAGATCAAGATGCCACTCAAAATGCGGCTTATGTCGATTCAATTTTGAACGTTTCGAAAAACATGATTAGAAAGGCCAAGCTGGCCGATAGTCGTTCGCAGCGTTCATTGGCACAGAAAGAGATAGAAATGAGTAGAAACGACCTTGAACTCTCTCAACAGCTTCGCAACATCATCGCGGCCTTTGAACAAGAGGTCATGGTCAGTAGTTACAACAATAGCCTTAAGAAAAGAGAAACTTTAAGACGAACCACCCGTATTGCCGGTTTGGCCGCTTTATTAGGTTTCTTTATCGTAGCCATCTTTTCATTTTTGATAACGAGAGATTATTGGAAGGTTCAAACTTATAGGGTTCGATTGGAGAAGGAGAAAAAGTTCTCGGAATCTCTTTTAAGAAGTAGAGAACAATTAATTTCTACCGTAAGTCATGACCTACGCACCCCGCTCAATACTATTGGCGGGTATTCAGAACTATTGGAGAGCACCAATTTGTCACAGAAACAAATGGGCTACATTGCCAATGTAAAGTCTGCTTTAGAATATGTCGGCAATTTGGTGAACGACCTACTTGATTTCTCAAAATTAGAAGCGGGTAAACTGAATGTCGAGAAAGTGCCGTTTATACCTGCCAACCTTATTCAAGAAACTGCCGAAAACCTACAGGAAATTCATAAAAAAAAGGGTTTACGATTGGTATTGAACATAGACCCACAACTCGAACAGACTGTATTGGGCGACCCTTTTAGAATTCGCCAAATACTTACCAATTTACTAGGCAATGCTTTTAAATTCACTGAAGAAGGTCATGTGAAAGTAGATGCCGTAGTAGAAAAAGGCAAAGGTAAGGCGATAATTGCCAAGATAGCCGTGTCTGACACCGGAATAGGTATTGCCAAAGAGAAGCAGCACTTAATTTTTAAAGAATTTACGCAAGCGGAAAAGAGTACCGAGAAAAAGTTCGGTGGTTACGGGTTAGGGCTTACCATTTCAAAAAAGCTAGCGGAACTGCTGAAAGGTAAATTGACATTGGAAAGCAACTTGGGAAAAGGAAGCACCTTCAGTCTTCAATTGCCCTTAGAAATCACCAAGGCCGTAGAAGAGAAAGATAAAGAGATGCCCTATATGGCACCCAAATTACGCATGCTTATCATAGATGATGATACGGCACTGCTTCACATGCTTAGAGAATTGGCCGAAAGTATGGGCATAACAGCACATACGTATACAAACTTTCTCTCCATAGAAAAAGATTCACATCTCGCTTATGATATCGTGTTAACCGATATACAAATGCCGCAGGTTACCGGTTTTGAAGTTCTTAAGAAACTACAATCAGGAAAATATAAGCACTACAAAAACCAGCCGATCATTGCCATGACGGGTCGTAGAGACCTCGGCCCGGAAGCATACATAGGCGTAGGCTTTACCCAAGTACTTCAAAAGCCTTTTTCGAAAGGTGAGCTCGTAGCCACGTTAAAACTTATGGGCATCGAAGCCGAAAAGGAAGTGCCAAAAGTTGAAACATCAGAACCTGTAGATGTGAAAATTACTTCAACCCTTTATAGTTTAGATATTATTCATTCATTTTTGGGCACTAACGAAGATGCAATTTATGATGTATTGCAAACCTTCTTAAGGGATACGGATACCAATATGGCTCTACTTGAAGAAACGGTAAAGTACAAAGACTACAAACAGGTAAACCAAGTGGCCCACCGAATGCTACCGATGTTCAGACAGCTTAAGGTTGCGCAAAGCGTGTCGATTTTAGAAAAAATGGAATTGGCTACTTCAGATAAAATTGAAGAGAATACCCTTGACCAATGGTTTTATCAATTAAAAAAGGAAGTAACGCTACTCATCTCAGAACTGGAAGAGCGATTGGCTACAAGTCCAAATTATAGTGGTTGATTTTATTGTAAAGCGTTTTTCGGGTCACCTGTAATAACTTGGCCGCTTTCGACTTGTTGAAATTGGTCTTCTTTAAGGCCTTTATAATCCGTTCTTTTTCAAATTCAGATTTCGAAAAGCCATCGGCCACCGATACTTTTTCCTGGGGCTGTAATACTTCTTTCGGTAAAGCAGAAACTTCGACCTCGTCACCAACGGTCAATAGTACCGCACGCTTAATAACGTTTTGAAGTTCTCGTAAATTACCCGGCCAGTGGTATTGCTGAAAGGCCTCCCAAACTTCCTTTGAAAAACCTTGTACGTTCTTGTCAAGATTTATATTTGCTTTATTAAGAAAGTTCTCTGCAAAGAGCATCAAATCTTCAAACCGGTCTTCTAATGAAGGTATTTCAATAGAAAATTCATTCAAACGATGATAAAGATCTTCCCTAAATGTGCCTTTTTCCACAACATCGGTTAAATCTTCATTGGTTGCCGTAATTATACGAACATCTACTTCTATTTCTTTGGTACTACCGACTCTTTTGATTTTCCTTTCCTGTAAAGCTCTTAATAATTGAATCTGATTTTCGTAGCTCAAGTTTCCGACTTCATCTAAGAAAAGAGTTCCCTTATTGGCAGCCTCAAAATTACCTACTTTGTCTTCAACCGCCCCTGTAAAGCTTCCTTTGATATGGCCAAAAAACTCACTGGTTGCCAATTCTTTCGGAATAGCACCGCAATCAACGGCTACAAAATTAAAATCTTTTCTTTTGCTATTATCATGAATCGCCCTTGCCGTGACCTCTTTTCCCGTGCCACTTTCCCCAGTAATCAAAACAGACATGTCGGTCGGTGCTACAAGTTTAATATAGTCTTCGAGTTTTTTTGAGGCTTCACTGATTCCCTTTACAATTTTAGACCCTTTTTTTAAGGTATTGGAGGTAATGGTATCAGTCTCTGAGGCAACCACCGTATCAGAATCTTCGTGAAGTTCTTCAGCAATGATGTTTGTCGCAGAAGCTTCTACTTTTAGGGCATTATCCAACACCATTACGATTTCGTCGGGGGTAAAGGGCTTAGAAATATAATCGAAGGCACCTTTTTTCATCGCATTGACCGCCGAACCAACTTCGGCATAACCGGTCATAACGATTACTTGAGTTTTAGGATTTACCTGTTTGATATCAGTTAATAACTGTATACCATCATAATCTGGCAAACGTAAATCGGTAAGTATGAGGTCGAAAGTATTTTTCTCTATCTTGAGTTTTGCATCGGGGGCCGTAAAACTAGTCTCAACTTCGTAACCACGCTTGGTCAAAAACTTTTGCAACATTTGGCAAAAGGCAGCATCATCTTCAATTATCAAAAGGTTTGGCATACAGAAAATATAGATTCTATTTCTATTTACGTAAAAATAACACAAGAAAGCTGTTTCTCCTTTAAATTTCTCTTAAAAGATGTTCAAACCCAATTACTGCAAACAAAAAAGGAACCGTATTTCTACGGTTCCTTTTTATATATTTTCGGGATTTACCCCGGATAAGAATCTCTATTCTTATTGCTCGATAGCGTTACCTTCTTCATCGACCAATAGGGCACCTGAAGTACCGTCCTCTAGAGAAACCTCGATCTTGTACTGGCTCTCTTCGTTCTTGTGTGCCTTGTTGATAGTAGCACCTGGGTAGTTGGTCTCGATCATTGAAGTAACTGCCTCAGGAACCTCTTCCAAAGATACTTCTGAGAAACCATCTTGGGCTACTGCTTCAGTCGCTGCATCTTGAGCTTCTGTTGCTTGCTCCTCTTGAGCGAATGCTGTCATTGTTCCTAATGCGAATACGGTGGTGATAAATAATTTTTTCATCTTCTTGATTTTAATATTTATGATTAATATGTGTTATTCAAATTCATAATATCTATTGAAAATATGATACCAAATTCATCGAAAAATGCATGTCACTGATTAACAGCGCCTTAAAATAATTTCATATTTTCAATCTGGGTAATACTGTGTATTTCGATTGAGAACTGTGTAAAAGGGAGCAGTTTATACAGCAATAACCCAAGTTGAAAAGATTACGTTTAGATACGGGATTTTGAAAAACGTCTAAGCCGTTCTTCTAAAAGCGCCCGATAGGAGCTGAAAATTTCACGGATGTAGCAGACCTATTCGACTTTCAGATATATTCAAACAAAAAAAAGAACCGTATTTCTACGGTTCCTCTTTATATATTTTCGGGATTTACCCCGGATAAGAATCTCTATTCTTATTGCTCGATAGCGTTACCTTCTTCATCGACCAATAGGGCACCTGAAGTACCATCCTCCAGAGAAACCTCGATCTTGTACTGGTTCTCCTCGTTCATGTGTGCCTTGTTGATAGTAGCACCTGGGTAGTTGGTCTCGATCATTGAAGTAACTGCCTCAGGAACCTCTTCCAAAGAAACTTCTGAGAAACCATCTTGGGCTACTGCTTCAGTCGCTGTATCTTGGGCTTCTGTTGCTTGCTCCTCTTGAGCGAATGCTGTCATTGTTCCTAATGCGAATACGGTGGTGATAAATAATTTTTTCATCTTCTTGATTTTAATAATTATGATTAAATGTGTTATTCAAATTCATAATACCTATTGAAAATATGATACCAAATTCATCGAAAAACACAAACCGCTGATTAACAATACATTAAAATAAATTCTATATTTTTAATCTGGGTAATACTGTGTATCTTGATTGAGGACTGTGTAAAAGGGGGCAGTTTATACAGCAATAACCCAAGTTGAAAAGATTACGTTTAGATACGGGATTTTGAAAAACGTCTAAGCTGTTCTTCTAAAAGCGGCCGATAGGAGCTGAAAATTTCACGGATGTAGCAGACCTATTCGACTTTCAGATATATTCAAACAAAAAAAAGAACCGTATTTCTACGGTTCCCTTTATATATTTTCGGGATTTACCCCGGATAAGAATCTCTATTCTTATTGCTCGATAGCGTTACCTTCTTCATCGACCAATAGGGCACCGGAAGTACCGTCCTCTAGAGAAACCTCGATCTTGTACTGGTTCTCCTCGTTCATGTGTGCCTTGTTGATAGTAGCACCTGGGTAGTTGGTCTCGATCATTGAAGTCACAGCCTCGGGAACCTCTTCCAAAGAAACTTCTGAGAAACCATCTTGGGCTACTGCTTCAGTAGCAGCATCTTGGGCTTCTGTTGCTTGCTCCTCTTGAGCGAATGCTGTCATTGTTCCTAATGCGAATACGGTGGTGATAAATAATTTTTTCATCTTCTTGATTTTTAATATTTATGATTAAATGTGTTATTCAAATTCATTAGGTACATTGAAAAGATAGTGCCAAAAGCGCCACAAGACATATATATCTCAAAAACAGCTACTTACAATTTCATCGTAAACAGAATCTTGTGTATTTATGGGAAACCATAGGGTTTATGGGAAATTTTTATACAAAATAAAAACCTAGCATATTCGTATAGATTATGCTAGGTCTATTGGTAGGTAATGGGACGTACTTAAAAACTAAAATTGCGGAAAAAGGTAATATGGAAAGAAACGTGGGGTCAGAATTAAATAGTAGGTTCAATAAGTTCGAAAAGAAGAAAATATGGTTTTTCCTGGGGACAATAAATATAGGGTTCTTATGTGAAATTGGAAAAAAGAAAAGGGTTACTAAAAGCAACCCTTTTCCGACCAAACCAACTTGATACAAAACAAATAACTCAAGTTATTACATTTCAATCCAGTTACCATTCTCGTCAGCATACAAAGTACCAGCAGTACCATCTTCTAGAGATACTTCCAGTTTGTATTGCTTAGCTTCGTTTGTATATGCCTTATCGATAGACGCAGTAGGATAGTTCTTAGAAACAGCCGCTGTTACCGCTTCCGGTAATTCTTCGGCAGCTACTTCAGAAAAATCGTCTTGTGCAACGGCTTCAGTAGCCACTTCTTCTACAGATGTAGCGTCCTCTTGAGCGAATGCTGTTAAACTTCCTAGTGCGAATACTGCAGTGATAAATAATTTTTTCATTGTTTTTCTTTTTTAAAAAGTTAACTGTAAAGGATATAGAAAAAATGATACCATAAAATCAAATAATTACAAGTATTTGATTTTAAACAACTTAACACTTCGCCCATAAGATTAAAGTGTGTAATAGTGGGTATTAGCGTCTTATAATGTGTAAATTATATACGCAGGTTCGAGTTCGACTTCATAGGTATTTATTTGCAATCTTTTCTTTTTTGAACTCGACTATTATTTCTAGATTTCTAAATCTTAGGCAATATGGATTAATCAAATATTCAAATCACTATATTATTAATAACGTAAAAAAGCCCCGTCGACCATTTAAGGTGACGGGGCTTCTTATCGTCGATAAAATCGACTATTAAATTACGAGGGATTATTTTTCAATCCAGTTACCTTCGGCGTCAGCATACAATTCAGCAGTTTCACCATCTTCTTTAGCAACTTCTAATTTGTACTCAGAAGCTTCGTTCATGTAAGCTTTAGAGATAGTAGCACCTGGGTGCGCAGCCTCTAGGGCTTCAGAGATAGCAGCTGGTACTTCTTCAGCAGCGATTTCGCTATATTCATCTTGTGTAGCCTCAACTTGTTCAGTAGCTACTTCTTCAACAGTTGTTTCTTCTTCTTGAGCAAAAGCAGTCATTGTACCTAAAGACAATACTGCAGCAAACATTAAATTTTTCATCTTAATAGTGTTTTAATTATTATTATTTGTTTTGATAATCGTTTAATATAGAGAGAAAACAGTGCCAATTCTACCAAGCTTTAAAGAATCGACATAAAGCATTGATTATTAAAGTTTTATAATTAAACCTCTTTTAACAAGAATGGGTACCAGTGTGTAAAAACAAAAAAAAGTGTGTAATAGTTACACACTTTTTTTAACATTTTACAAATTAATATATTATTTCACTTGATGTGCAGGTCTCAATAAATCATTGACCGTCTTAACAGGATTGAAAGTTGACGAAGGCACTTCTACAAAAATTGTATTCCAGAAGGCCATGGCACCATTCCATAACCCTGGTAATTCTAAAGCCTTTAATTCTCTACCCTCTTTGGTCTTACCTGTTATAAAGCCTTGCTTGGTATCGACAAAATTCATCAAATTGTATTTCTCACCTTTGTAATTCTTCACTGCACAGACCAAATCTACCGGATTAAAGTGTGTTGAATTCTTTAAAATATTAGATTGGCCGGAATCGTTCATATCTATTTGAGCCGATTCTATAATCTGCAAGGATATATTACCTTTTCGATCATTTATCCAAAAAGGACCTCCACCTGGCTCACCTTCATTTTTCACCATTCCACATATTCTAATGGGTCGGTTTATTTTATCCTTTAAAATTTCAACTTGCTGGTCTAAATTGAAAGCCATAAACTTTTCGGTAAACCTTACATTCAGCTCGGCCTCTAAAAATGCCTTTATCTCCCCCAACTGTTCTGCGGAAAGATTGTCTTCATCTAAACTTTTGGCAAATGCGAATGCTTTTTCTTGTACCTCTAACAAAACTCCGGCCAAAACCTTCTTACTATTGGCCATTTCATCTGCAAATCGAGGTACCGTAACATTATCTATATTCTTGATAAAAATAATATCGGCATCTTGTTCATTTAAGTTTTCAATTAGTGCCCCATGCCCACCTGGTCTGAACAATACAGAATCGTCGGCGTTACGAAAAGGCTCATTCTTTAAATCAACCGCTATGGTATCGGTTGATGGTTTTTGATAGGAATAGCTTACTTTAAAAGAAGTTTTGGTCGCATCAGAAACCCGCTGTTTTACCGATTCAAATTCGGTATTGAACATTTCACCATGCTGAGGAGAGATTGTGAAATGTAACTCTGCGGTATCGCCTGACTTGGCATACTCAGCAGCTTCTTTTAAATGCTCTTCAAAAGGAGTTGATGCATAATCTCTGTACTTATGAAAAGGCAATAGACCTTTGGGGTAAAAACCATAATTCAGACCTTCTTCAGACATCATCTCTTCTACAAAATGGTAAACCTCTTCATTTTTTGAAGAACTTTTACCTGATATTCTTGATTTTACCAAATCGTAGAAAGCAAAATCGGTAAGACCCTCTGAAAATACTTTTAATGCCTTATCTCCTGTTCGTTCAAAATAATCTTCTAGACTTTCATTAGAGGGGTCATATGCCTTTAAAAAATTGAATAGAGCCTTGAACATACGTGAAGCAGCACCCGATGCAGGCACGAATTTAAGTAAAGACAGACCTTCTTTAGAGGCAGCCTCGAATTTTTCGATTTTACTTTTTTCTTCGTCTGGTGAAAACTTAGAGATACCTTCACCAATAGTTACTGCTTTCTCTAATTGTACGAACGGTATACCTTCTTTGAAGGTATCAATCTGTTCAAGTACTTTTCCTTCAGATATTCCTTTTTCTGAAAGTAATGTCAGGTCTTTTTCTGTCAAATTCATAAGTTATTCAATAAGTGGTCTATATGTTTAATGGCCTCGGCCAAACGTTCTTCTTTATTGCCTTTTAATATAGTGAAATTTCGACCATAGCGCTTTAAGGTATCATTAAAATAGGCAAACATTCTTTCTCTTTCATCTGGCTTATCGCGAAGATCATCTGCTTCCCATGGTATATCAATATAGGTTAGAAAATACAGGTCATAAGTGTTCTCCAAAGCGAATTTTTCTAAAAGTGGGTCGCATTGCCCCACGTAATATGCCTCTGAATATACTTTAGTCTCTAAAAGATCGGTGTCGCAAATAAGAACATTTGTAGCTTTTTTGGTCAGCATATTCTCTAATTTCATCTGACCCCTCGCAATTGGCAATAGATCATGAGGTTCACATACCTTTTGCACTCTGTTCCATTTCTCTTGAAGATATTCACGGGCATACTCGGGCACCCAATAGGTATTATAATGCTCGGCCAATTGCTGTGATAGGGTTGTCTTTCCTGTAGATTCAGGTCCGAACAGAACTACCTTAATAAGGTCTGAGGGCTCTTGTTTAAGTGATTCTTCCATGCGAGGTAGCCAAATATGGCTATAATGGTTAAAACGAAATATAAAATGGCGCTAAATATAAGACCTTTATACAAATAGAGTGGCACGGTAATAATATCACCCACAATCCAATACAACCAATTTTCGAGTTTCTTTTTAGCCATCAACCACATGCCAACAAAAAATATTGCCGTGGTCAAGATATCGGTATAGGCCGTCCACGTATCAAATCTGTCAGTTACACCATACACTAAAGTAACAAAGACTATAGTACCTAAAAATAGGAGAAAGGACCATTTTTTTTCTTTTGCCGTAGTGATTGTGACCGGTATATAATGGTTATCATCAACCTTACGTGTCCATTGATACCAACCTACAATACTCATAATAAAGTAATACGCATTAATGAGCATGTCGCCTAGAAGACCATACACCAATAAAATATAAACTGCTATTCCCGTTCCGATAATTCCCGTAGGAAATACGAGTATGTTCTCACGCTTGGAATAGATTACACTCAACAACGCAAAGAATACACTTATCAGTTCTAGTACGACAATGTGGTTCGGCGTATTTTCATATTGGGCGAATAGCCAATCAAAAATGAGGCTCATACTCGCTTCGGTCAGATTTTACCAATTTCATATACATCAAGCCTCTTTCCATAAGTTCAAAAGCCTCTTTTATTTCTGCTTGCAAAATTTTCATGACCTCATCGTAGTCGCCGTACACTTGAGTGCTTAATGGGTTTTCCAGTACCGTAAGGCCCGAAGCTCTTAGTTTTTTGATGAAATTGATAATGTGTTGTTCGAAATCTTCTTGTAAGGGAGAAAAAGTAAGTTCTACTGAAATATTCATTAGCAAAGTAAATGTAAGTTTAGATACGCATTCTCAATTTCTTACGGCATACACACATGTGAAACCTTCAAATTCAAAAAACCGAATATCATAAAATGAAGAGTCGCCATGGTAGAGAATCTCTGCAGTACTTTGTGCGCTATCGAGTCTAAAATCTCTCACATTGATATGATGTATAAAACTTAAACCCGGTTCGGCATATATTTTATAGAGCGATTCTTTACTACCCCAAACGATAGTAAGTTTACGTATCAAAGCATCGGTATTGGCAATAGTTCTATACTCTTCGATAGGCGTGAACTTGTGGGCGATACGCAGAATCTTTTCACGCTGTTTTTCGATGTCGATACCAACCTCTTGATCTTTACTAACAATTATGCCTGTAAAATCATTTGAATGGGTAATCGATATTTTCTTTCCATCTTTTAAATGGGGCTTCCCAAATTCATCATAATACAAATCGGCATCAACATAACCGGCCTCGGCCATTAAATGACGGATACTTAAGAATGCCCTTCGATGCAACTCCGATTTCATGCCATCCATACGGGTTTGGCAATGTTCGGTCAAAACGATACCCTTTGAAAGGTATGACTCTGATTCGAGCACCTTCCAAATATATACTGTAGTCGAGGCATTTACCTTGAGTATCTTGTAAATTGGCATAACGTTCTGTACCTTTTTCTTAACTTTGCAACCACAAAAAGTGGCTTGCCCGCTTATTACGAAAGTAAAAAATAAAAAAGACTATGGATACCAAAACTGTTTCCTATCTACCGTATAAGGTAAAAAATATTTCTTTAGCGGATTGGGGAAGAAAAGAGATTGAACTTGCCGAGGCCGAAATGCCGGGCCTAATGTCACTTCGCGAAGAGTACGGAAACGAACAGCCGCTCAAAGGCGCTCGAATCGCCGGCTGTCTGCATATGACCATACAAACGGCCGTTCTCATTGAAACCCTAGTAGCCTTGGGTGCAGATGTTACCTGGAGTTCGTGCAATATATTTTCTACACAAGACCATGCTGCGGCAGCAATTGCAGCGGCAGGCATACCAGTTTACGCTTGGAAAGGTATGAGCGATAAAGAATTTGACTGGTGTATCGAGCAGACCCTATTTTTTGGAGAAGACAGAGAACCTCTAAATATGATTCTTGATGATGGCGGAGATCTTACCAATATGGTTTTGGACAAGTACCCTGAATTGGCAAAAGATGTGAAAGGGCTTTCTGAAGAGACTACTACTGGTGTTCACCGTTTGTACGAACGTATGAAAAAAGGAACGTTACCGATGCCGGCCATTAATGTGAACGACTCTGTGACCAAATCGAAATTTGATAATAAATACGGATGTCGTGAGAGCGCCGTTGATGCAATTCGAAGAGCTACTGACACTATGCTAGCTGGCAAACAAGTTGTCGTATGTGGTTATGGAGATGTTGGTAAAGGTACAGCTGCCTCCTTTAGAGGTGCAGGTTCTATCGTAACCGTTACCGAGATAGACCCAATATGTGCATTACAGGCTTGTATGGATGGCTTTGAAGTAAAACAGTTGGAAACCGTAATCGGTAAAGCCGATGTAGTAATTACTACTACAGGTAACAAAGATATCATTCGTGCCGAGCACTTCAAAGCACTCAAAGACAAAGCGATTGTCTGTAATATCGGTCACTTCGATAACGAAATCGATATGGCTTGGTTAAACGGAAACTTCGGTGATACCAAAGATGAAATTAAACCTCAGGTAGACAAGTATACTATCGATGGAAAAGATATAATTATTTTGGCAGAAGGAAGATTAGTAAACCTAGGTTGCGCTACAGGCCACCCAAGCTTTGTGATGAGCAACTCTTTTACCAATCAAACTTTGGCACAAATCGAATTGTGGAAGCATAGCGACAATTATAAAAATGAGGTCTATATGTTACCGAAGCATCTCGATGAAAAAGTTGCGGCGTTGCATCTTTCACGTTTGGGTGCCGAGCTTACCGAACTTAATCAAGAACAAGCCGAATATATCGGCGTTACTGTTGACGGACCGTTCAAACCGGAGTATTACAGATACTAATAAAGGTCGATAGAGATTATATTGTACGAAAAAAGGCCCTTGAATAGGGCCTTTTTTATGTTTTTACACTAGATTTCAACCAATTGAAGTTGCGATAGCCTCTCCGATTTTGAGAAGTTCATTTTTCTCAGCTTCGGTAAAATCATAGGGTACTGGTTTAGCGATGCCCAAAGTGCCTTGCAAAACCTCTTCTTTTAATAACGGAACGGCTATAGAACCTTCTACTTTTGTTTCTTTGGCGGCAGGTCTTGCAACCCCAGAATCATCGGTCTGAAGATTGCACATCTCTACCGGGGCTTTTCTCTCGGCTGCTATACCCGCCATACCTTTACCGATAGGTATAGTTTCTAACTTAGGAATTAAAAATGAAGGAATACCAATCTGTGCCTTTAACTGTAAAAACGATGTCTTTTGTTCAAGAAAGTGCAGTGTGCCTGTTGAACAACCAAATCTTACTATTATAGACTTTAGCACGGCTTCCCAATTAGGTTCTTCCTTTAGTATTTCTGTATAAATCTCTTCTAGTTCTGGCAAACCTAGCTTGTTAACATCCATAGAAATAAAATCAACTAATGATTGAATTTACGCATCAGCTCTTTATACTTATCCGATACCTCTTTTGAGTGGTTTCCATAATCATCCATTATGGTATGCTCAATGTTGTTCGCCTTTAAAAAAATAGATACTCTTTCCAATTTTTCAGGAGTACCTTTAATTTCAATTTTAGCCATTTCTTTACACTTTTATTTGAAATTCAATTTATAATGAATTAATCGGGGCAAACTTCGCCTTCAAAAATAAAGGGGCAGGATACAAAATTACAGAAATTGATGAGATGTACTATATCTAAATACACGCAAAAAAGACCCATTTACATATAAATAGGTCTTTTTAACAATTTAATAAGCAGAAAACTGTGTTCTTTACTCAAGCCCAAGTTTACCCAGGTCATAAAAGAAGAAGTTCTTTTCATCGTTCATAGCCACAAAAAGACCATTTTTGAACGTACTGTTCAGAGGTACGGTCACCACATCGCAGCCATCGGTTTCCAGCGTGGTCAAGTTTACAGCTTTGATAAAAGAATTATCTTCTCTTGAATAAATATTGAACTCACCTTGTTGTTGATTAGATACGATAATGTACCCCTTACCATTCGGATATGTAGCTATCGCTATGCCCTCAATATCTTCTTTAAAATTAGCTCCACCGAAACAGGAAATTTCTTCATTGCCTTTAGAAGGTTCGGCATAATATTTACGTATGCAAACCCCTTCATCTGAATAATAAATCAAACCATTTTTATCATCTACGGCGATGGCCTCGATTTCTTTCTGACCGCTGAATGCACCGAACTTTCTGACCAGTTCCATCTGAACACCAGAACTATTTGCCTGCAATTGATATTGATATAAGTAATCTATTTCCGGACCCGATTTTCTACCAACTATAGCATAAATTTCACCATCAATCGGTGACTTATATATAGCAATGCCCATCGGCAGATTATGTTCAGGCTCTTTGGCATCGGTAAAAACTTTAAAGCCCCCATTATCCAATGGCTTCATATCAGGCACACTGAACAAGCGCACCTGTTGCCTTTCCCTTTCCGTAAACATAATAATATCGACTTTGGTAGAATCATTAAGCTCAAACCCATATTCCAGATCAACATTGTTAGGTCTTTTTATATCGGTTATGGATTTCTCCTTGATTATTTTACCCTGTAAATCGTAAGCATAAACACCTCCATTAGTTTCTTTATCCGTGCCAAAAACAATACTCTTCGATGCATCATTCGGGTTCACCCATATGGCAGGATCATCTGTATCGTTCAAAGTCTTTTCCGTTATTATATCGGGAGCTATAGCCGGTAATTTACTTTTTGTCTTACACCCAATAAACCCTATGGCCATAATGGCCATTACTGCTAATTTTTTCATCTTATTTTCTTATGGTAAGAGAAAGCTTCAGATACACACACATTCTGCAGCTTAATAATTAATACTATGTTTTACTTCTTGAACAAATCATATTTAAGACCGAACGTACACTTCAAGCTATAGTACTCAGCTTGCATAGTGCGATTGCTTACTCCTTGATAATAGCGCAAGGGTTGGTTTGTGATGTTATTTAAATCGGCATAAACACTGAGATTCTTATTGATCGAATAAGTTGTACTAAAATCTAGAAAGAACTGTTTGTCATAATATCTATCTTCAAAGGCATTTCCCCCAATTTCATCTACATAGGCATCTGAAAAGTTAGCAGACAATCTCGCACTAAACCTATTATCGGCATACCCTAATGAGCCGTTAAACATGTTTGGGGCGGTATTGGGCAGATCTAAATCATCTCTTTCTTCTCCATCTTCATTTCTAATACCGTTGGCATTTGAACTTAAATAGGTATAATTCAAATAGAGACTTAGATTCTTCAAGAAACCAGGCAGAAAATTCAATTGACGCTGTAAAGCCACTTCTGCCCCAAAAATAGAAGCATCATCACCGTTCAACGGTTGGTAAACCTCAAAACCCTCGGTATCTGTACCAAAGCTATTATCGGTAGTCTCAGCTTGAAAAACATAGATAAAATCATTAATACTTTTATGAAACAACCCGCCCGAGAGTATACCTACACTTTGAAAATAATGTTCTGCCATAATATCGAAGTTCATCGACGTGGTCGGTTCTAATTCAGGGTTACCCAAATAAATTTCATCATCAGCGCTTACAACATCGATATAGGGCGTTAAATCAACGTAATTAGGTCTCGCTAAAGTATTGGTCCAGGCGAATCTCAGAACTGTATTATCGGTAACATCGTATTTCAAGTGAACGCCAGGCAGCAAATTGGTGTATGAGCTCTCTTCGGTAATTTCTCCTATTACATCTTCTTCATCCTCGATCTGATTGCCGGTAGCGGTAATATTTGTGCTTTCTAGACGAAGCCCCAATAACAAACTCAGTTTATCTGAAATGTTTTGATTGGTCATGGCATAAGCTGCCCACACATTTTCTTCAACCTTAAAATTATCTCTTACAAACTCATCCGGTACCGAAGAACCTGTATTTTCGTTAAGGTCTAAACTGCCCAACCACTCTTCAGTAGGAAAGAAGCCTGCGTCATATTGTGTCCCTGCAAGAAAATCATCATCTGTCACGCTTTTTGTCGGAACATCGGCCATGGTAGAGAATTGAGTTTCCAAGCCTTCAAATTCGAAGAAATTATTATCTCTGAATTTATTTTTGAATCTGCCGCGAGCACCAAATTTTACAATACCACCTTCATTACCGAAGAAATCTACAGGTAACTCAAAATTAGCGAAGAAGTTCATGTCTTCTTCTTCGGTATATTGGTTTTCGTTAGTTACTTCATCAAACTCAAAAGCACTTAAATCATTGGTATCTGAGGTGTTTTCTGCACTAATCATCGGAAACTCAGTATCACTATTGTCATTAGAGGCTATATATTCTGCCGCATAAACTGCATACCGTTCATTCAGTCGCTCTTCCGAAGCTTTGGCGTAAGAGGCCATCCAATCAAACTTTAAATTTGCGAACAAGTGATTACCGCCCAAGGTATAATTTTGCATTCTTTGGTCTTCTAGCCTTCTGTTTTTGTTCCTGTCACTATTAATACCTCCTTTGGTTTCTCTGACCGCCTCAACGGGGAATCTTGTTGGCACACCGTTCGTAATGGTAAAATCACCCGCTTCAATATCTTCTGCATCCAATATTTCGTGTGAGATCACAAATCGGTTTTCACGATCATCACGCCAGTTGTACATACTTTTAAAATAAACATTATGAGCCGGGGCTATTTGATAATCTAGATTGGCGGAAAAGCTTCTTCTTGTTCTTCTAACCAAGTATTTTCTTTGCTCAAAAACGTTTGTATAAGGGTCAACCTCTACCCCTTCTATAATAGGCTCTCCCTCTAGGTCATCTTCACCAGTATAAAATTCAAACTCGTCCGTCCATTCTGCTTCTATATTGTCGGAGCCAAAATCGTTGTCGTTGATCGTAGCGGATACCATCCAACCCAACTTGCCGTCTTTAGTACGGTCTCCCACCAAAACCGAACCATTCCAAATAGGCTTGTCCGTGATTAAATTTATTCCTGATCCCGCAGTTGCAGAAAGCCTAAACCCATGGGGAGCGGTACGAGTTACGAGGTTGACAGATCCGCCCATCGCATCGGCATCCATATCCGGAGTTACAGCTTTACTTACTTCTATCGACTGAATCATATCGGATGGAATCAGATCCATCTGAACATTTCTATTATCGCCTTCGGCGGATGGAATACGGCTACCATTCAGAGTTACCGAGTTTAATTGTGGAGAAAGACCCCGAACGATTATGTTTCGAGCTTCACCTTGATCGACCTGCATGGTAATACCGGGTATACGTTTTACCGCATCACCGATATTCGCATCAGGAAATTTGCCGATCTGGTCGGTAGAGACCACATTGGTAATGTTCATATTGTTTTTTTGAGTATTCAAAGCCCGTGATTGACTTCCCAACCCGAAACCAAGAACTTCAACCCCATCAAGTTCTAGTGTTTTAGGAGTGATAAATACGGAAATAGGCGTAGTTTTATCTGCCTCGACCGTTATCTCTTGCTGTACATCTGAATACCCTAAATAGGTAATACTTAAGGTGTAATTACCTGCTGGTACATTTACTAAAGTAAAATTACCGTCAAAATCGGAAATCACCCCTTTGTTCAATTCAGAAATTACAACATTGGCACCAGGTACCGTAATACCGTTTTCATCTGATATCTTACCCTGCAAATTGCCATTCTGCGCAAAAACGGGCAAGACTGCAAAGGCAACAAAAAGTATTGCCAGTGCAAATTTTAATGGTTTTTTAGAATTCATTTTAGATTGGTTTTGTGAATCCAAAATTATGTATATCAACCACATATGATGTTTACAAAAAGGAAACAAATGGGAAACAATTAAAAAATATAAGGAAACAAGAAGGCAACAATTAAGATAAATTTACATTGGGGTAACCTAAAAGAAATAATGGGTCATAAACGGGTCAAATAAGCGCTTAATTCTTCTTTGGCCTGTAAGGGTAATTTCTTTCTCAACCTATATCGTGCAACACGAACACTATCTGGAGTCAACCTTAAGATAGATGCTATTTCCTTTGAAGATAAATTGAGCCGTAGAAGTATGCTCAACCGCTTTTCCGCGGGTGATAAAATCGTTGATGCAGCATTCGATAGTTTTTTCAAAAACTGCGGATGTATCTCTTTGAAAAAAGTTAGAAACTCATCCCACTCATGCTCCTGTGCCAAGTCGAGGTCAATTTCTTTTACCACATTTTCAAGTTTACGTTTCAGGTCAAGATTAGAGCGACCTAAACTGTTCTTTAAGGTCTGTGACAAGTTCGATAACATTTTATTTTTTTGCGCCAAATGAAGACTGTATCTCGAAAGTGAAGCGTTCTTGATATTTACCTCCCGTTGAAGATTCTCTTCTTCTACCTGTTTCTTTTCCAATTCTACCTGTAGAAGTTTTTTCTCATAACCTTGCAGACGAATTACCTCCCCTCTTTTTCGCTTGAGGTATAGAGACCATAAAATCGCAAATAATACAACAGCGCAAATTGAGAGTAACAGTAAGAGCTTTTCTGCCTTATCGATTTTGCTGTCGTGCATAAGTTGTTGAATTCTGGTCTCTTTTTCTTTTGTGTCATATATATTCTGAAGAGCACTGGCTTGATTGGCACGGTACAATACCCTATTAGCCTCATCTAGCTCTAAAAATTTACTGAGTGCTTGATATGCGAGGTCTGATTTGCTAGAAAGTTGATAGCTTTTCGAAAGATCTTTATAGGCACTGGCTTCTTCCTCAAGATTACCTATGAGTTTTGAAATATGTAATGACATTTGGGTATACTCTAGCCCTTTTTCTAATTTACCCGTCTTTCGGTAGATATCGCCTAGATTATTTAAAATATTGGCCAACCGTACATCTTTGTTTTTATTATGATATCCGTATGCGGACTCAAAATATTTTAATGCTACCTTATAATCCTGTAAATCTTCGTGTATACTACCGAGACTCTCGTTTACTATAGAAAGACCGACCGAATCTTGAAGATTCTGATAAATCTTCAAACTTTTGTTCTGATATTCAAGCGCTTGAACATAATTTCCTTTTTTCTCAAAGCAGGCCCCTAAGTAACTGGTAGAACTGGCAAGTGTTTTTAATGAATTATACAACTGGGCCGATTCGATTGCCCGGTTGAAATAGTCTACAGCATTATCGTAATTTTTTAAAAATACATGAACCTTACCTATGCTGTTAAGAGTATTGGCATAGCGTGGGTCGCTTTCATTATTTTTCAATAATATCAGTACCTTATTAAATTGGGTCAACGCTTCGGTATAGACCCAATTATCTTCACAAAAATAGGCCAGATTTAAATGGGCGTCTATGACCTGACTCTTATTTCCCTCCTTTTCTGCAGACTTTAATTTTTGATTCAAGTCAGAAAAAGTTTGGTCTAGGCTATATCCATTTTTGCCGCTACCTTGAGAAAAAGAAATTGCAGACCAAAAGAGAAGGATGAAAAATATTGAAAAACGGAATACCATAATCACTATTGAGACGAGGCAAGATATTCCTTATACAATTTCTTTACTTTAAGTAAATATTATTTTAACGTAAGGGGAAAAAAAAAGGCCTCATCCGTATTCGGAAAAGGCCTATAAAATATTTAAATGGATGTTTCTTAAGCTTCGAAAGGTTCTATCGAAACATAAGACTTACCACCAGCTTTCTTTTGAAACTTTACAATTCCGTCAATACGGGCATGTAAAGAATGATCTTTACCGGCGTACACATTCTCACCTGGATTGTGCTTAGTACCACGTTGTCTTACAATGATATTTCCGGCAATAGCGGCCTGGCCACCAAAAATCTTAACGCCCAAGCGTTTCGATTCCGACTCCCTACCGTTTTTAGAACTACCTACACCTTTTTTGTGTGCCATGATATTAGTTTTTATAAGTGTCTCACCTAAAACGGGAGAACACGCAATTAATTATATACTTTGTTGTCTTCGGTGAGCTTACGCTTTACCACCGTCTAGCTCATCTTGCCACTTCTTCAACTCGTCCCACTTGCCTTCAGCAGCCAATTTAGCTTGTGCTGGCCATGTATCGGTAACGTGGTTACCTCTAACATCAGCAATGATTTCAGAAATTTTGTCAGAATCGGTCTTAGCCAATTCGTCAAAAGTAGAAACACCTGCCGCAACCAAAGTTTCAGCAATTTTAGGTCCGATACCTTCGATTTTCTTCAAATCGTCAGCTTTAGTAGATTTTTTTGGAGCAGCTTTCTCAGCTTTTGGTTTTGAAGCCACTGAAACCTCTACATTAGCATCTTTACCTTTTGTTTCAGGTTTAGCTGCTTTCTTAGGCTCTTCTTTTTTTGCTGATTTTTTAGCTCCTTTGGCAACAATACTTTCAATAACGATTTCCGTCAATGACTGACGATGACCATTTTTGGTTTTGTAACCCTTACGTCTTTTCTTTTTAAAGACGATTACTTTGTCACCTTTTAGGTGCTTTACGACTTTGGCCTCAACAGCCGCGCCGTCTATAGCCGGGGCGCCAACAGTTATGTTCGAACCATCTGCCAAAAGAAGCACGTTGTCAAAAACAACTTTCTTGCCTTCTTCTGTTTGCAAGCGGTGAACATACACTTTTTGGTCTTTCGCAACTTTAAATTGCTGCCCTGCCATCTCTACGATTGCGTACATAATGTATATTATAAATTAGTTTTGAAATACACCCATTTTTCAATAAGCGGATGCAAATATACGCCTAAATCATTAATGTACAACACAATCGAATAGTTTTTACATCATAAAAATCATTGCCAAATCAAATTAGCTACACTATGACTTTAATTTCGCTTAGAATAGGGCATAAAAATAATAACTTATATACCCATACAAAACATCATATACCTAGTGAAGCTCACTTGAAACCTGCTTTTTAACCGGGTTGTTGCTGGTCTTGAACAATTGCATAAAAGACAGCGTCAAAACCAATGAGGTAGCAAAACCCATGATGGCAACAGTAAAGAATACAATACCCTCGAAACTCTTGAAATCATTGAACCAAACCGTGGTCAACTCTTGTAGAAAAGCAGCGTTTATTTCCGTGGCGTACAAAGCGAAAAACAAGGTAAATACTAATGTGGCCACAAAACCGGTAACCAGACCAGCAGTAAAACCTTTACCATAGTCAAACCCTTTCTGTACTTCCAATTTGTAATACTTTATAGATTCATAAATACCAAAGCCCGTTATCACACCATTAAAAAGGCTATAGAAAACATTTGTATGTAAATTAAAAAGAGCCAAAATCAAAAAATAGGCTATCAGGCAGCCACTTGTAGCAATGCCAAAACGAATAGGTAGAGCAAACTGTTTCATATTCTCTATATTTAAAGATTCACCCCTTTAAATTACTGAAAATAAGAATCATAATTCTATATTTCTTGTTAAAATGGATGGCCTCGCAGTGAATATCTTACAAAAATTCAATATTCTTGTAACAATACTTTTTCCTCCGCTACATATTGATATCTAAACAGTTCACTATGACTAAAAAAACTACCCTAGCCTGTTACTTTTTGCTTATGGCGATTACCCTGAATGCCCAAGAAGTAACTTATGAAGAATATAATCTAGATAATGGTTTACATGTAATCTTACACCAAGATGACTCTGCACCTGTCGTGACCACCTCGGTAATGTATCATGTTGGGGGTAAAGATAGAACTGAAGGCCGTACGGGTTTCGCCCATTTTTTTGAACATTTACTTTTTGAGGGCACCAAAAACATAGAACGTGGCAAGTGGTTTGAAATCGTGTCTTCCAACGGTGGTCAGAACAATGCTAACACCTCTCAAGACAGAACCTATTACTACGAAGTATTTCCATCGAACAACCTAGAGTTAGGCCTATGGCTCGAATCGGAACGTATGCTTCACCCGGTCATCGACCAAAAGGGTATAGACACACAACAAGAGGTAGTCAAAGAGGAGAAAAGACTTCGATACGACAATCGCCCTTACGGACAACTAATAACTGTCGTAGGTCAAAGCCTCTTTAGCAAACACCCTTATAAAGACCCGAATATTGGTTACATGAAAGATTTGGATGCTGCCACTATTGAAGATGTTGTCGCATACAACAAGAAATATTACGTGCCAAATAATGCCGTTTTGGTGGTTGCCGGCAATATCGATATAGAGCAAACCAAAAAATGGGTCGACGCTTATTTTGCATCTATACCCAAGGGTGAAGCCATAAACCGCAACTACCCAAAGGAAAACCCGATACAACAAGAAATTAGGGTTCAAGCCTATGATCCAAACATTCAGATACCCGCTTATGTTATCTCTTATAGAACACCTGGTTTTAGAGAGAGAGATGCCTATGTTCTTGAGATGATTTCTTCATATCTAAGCGATGGCCGAAGCTCGAAGTTGTACAAAAAAATGGTCGATGACCAAAAGCAAGCTTTGCAGGTCGGTGCTTTTAACGTAGGCCAAGAAGACTATGGAATGTATCTTGTTTACGCAATGCCCGTCGGAGAAACCAGTGCCGAAACACTACTAGCAGAGATGGAAGAAGAAATTGCAAAGGTCAGGGAAGATCTAATCAGCGAAAAAGACCATCAAAAATTACTGAACAAATTTGAGAACCAGTATGTGAACGCAAACTCTAGCATTTCAGGCATTGCCAATTCGTTGGCAAGAAATTATTTACTCTATGGCGACACTGAACTGATCAATAAAGAGATTGAAATTTACCGCTCGATAACTAGGGAAGAAATTAAAGAAGTGGCCAATAAGTACTTTAAGTCCAATCAGCGTGTAATCATCGATTACCTACCTGAGGAGGCACAAGCCAACTAAACCATATACAAGACCATTCCATTTTAGGAAATTAAAAATTACAACAGATGAAAAAATTATACTCCACCCTATTCTTGATGTTTTTGGCCTTAGGTGTACAAGCTCAAATTGATAGGAGCAAAATGCCCGAACCCGGACCGGCACCTGAAATCAATATTCAAAATCCGAAGACATTCAATCTTAAGAACGGTTTGGAAGTCTTAGTTGTCGAAAATCATAAACTACCCCGGGTATCCGCTCAACTTCGCATTGACAACCCGCCAATCTTAGAAGGCGACAAGGCAGGTGTTTCGAGTTTGACGGCAAGTCTCTTGGGCAAAGGTTCAAAAAATATTCCGAAAGATGAGTTCAATGAAGAAGTCGATTTTCTGGGCGCTAGAATTAACTTCGGATCTCAAAGTGCTTTTGCCACATCGTTATCGCAATACTTTCCTAGAATATTAGAATTAATGGCAGATGCAGCCATCAATCCTAATTTTACCCACGATGAGTTCGAAAAAGAAAAACAAAAAATATTGACAAACCTAAAGGCTGATGAAAAAAATGTACCGGCAATCGCAAGAAGAGCGGTAACAGCATTAGCCTATACCAAAAAACACCCCTATGGCGAATTTATTACAGAGGAAAGCGTAAATAACGTCAGCATAACAGATGTTATTCAATTCTATGAAACTTATTTCGTGCCAGCCAATGCCTATTTAGTAATTGTCGGGGATGTAGAATTTGAAAATGTAAAAGAATTGGTGGAGGAGCAATTCACCCCTTGGACAAAAGCCGCGCCGTTATCTTTCCAATTTTCAAGACCTTCTGATGCGCTTTACACTCAAATTAATTTTATAGACGTACCCAATGCCGTGCAGTCAGAAATCACGGTCGAGAATCTTATCGACCTCAAAAAGAACGATCCCGATTATTTAGCGGCCGTAATGGCAAATGAAATATTAGGTGGCGGTGGTGAAGGTCGTTTGTTTTTGAATTTGAGAGAAGACAAGGGGTACACCTACGGTTCGTACTCCGGAATAGGCTACGACAAACATGCCCCTGCTCGCTTTAGGGCGACGGCAAGCGTTAGAAATGCGGTGACCGATAGTGCGGTGGTAGAAATTCTTAAAGAAATAGACCTCATACGCTCAGAACCGGTAGCGGTCCAAGAGTTGAAAAACACCAAGGCCAAGTATACAGGGCGTTTTGTAATGGCTCTTGAGGATCCTGCCACCATAGCCGAATATGCATTAGACATTGAAACAGAAAATCTACCCAAAGATTTTTACCAAACTTATCTTGAAAAAATAAATGCCATAACCGTTGAAGAAGTTCAGCAAGCCGCCCAAAAGTATTTGAAACCTCAAAATTTGCGTATCGTAGTTACTGGCAAAGGCAGCGAAGTTTTAGAAAATCTAGAACAAATCACATTTAAAGGAAAACAAATACCTATTAGCTATTACGACAAGTTCGCCAACAAAACCGAAAAACCTGATTATAATGTAGAAAAACCTACTGATTTAAGTGCAAACGATGTTCTGCAGAAGTATATTGAGGCCATCGGCGGAGAGGCAAAACTTAAAGAAGTAGAATCATATATTATGCTAGCGGAAGCCGAGATGCAAGGCATGAAACTCAATTTAGAAATGAAAAAAACATCTAAAAACCAATTTAGGCAAGATGTTAAGGTTGCCGGAAACTCAATGAGCCTGCAAGTCTTCAATGGCGAGCAGGGCTATATGGTAATGCAAGGTCAGAAAAAAGAAATGGGAGAAGCCGAAATTGTTAAGATTAAAGACGAAGCGGCTCCGTTTCCTGAACTAAACTATTTGACTAGTGAGACCAGTTTAGAAGGAGTAGAAGCTGTCGGCGATTCGAAAGCTTATAAACTAAAAATTTCCGATGAGAAATCGATTTACTTCGATATTGATAGCGGATTGAAGGTTCAGGAAGTCAATACTGCCGAAATGAACGGTCAAAAAATTACGAGTACTATCAATTATAGTGATTACAAAGAAGTTTCGGGTGTAAAGTTTCCGTTCGTTCTTGCACAGACGGTAGGCCCTCAGAGTTTCGATTTTATCGTTACGGAAGTAAAAGTGAACGAAGGGGTGTCCGATTCAGATTTTGAATAAACAAAGTACCGAGCCAATAGCTATTTTAGGAAAGTATATTAACGTTTACGTTTGTTCACTAACCACACTCCGAAAAGTATAATACCACCTCCCACGAGTTGGTATACGTTCACCGTTTCTCCATCTAGTACTGCCCACATTATGGCAACCAGGGGTATGGTGTAGGTCACGGAAGCAGCAAAAACCGGACTAGATAACTGAATTAAGCGGTTGAAGAATATGTTGGCTATCGAAGTACCGAATAATGCCAAGGCAAGCAGATACCAAAGGGCTCGATGCATTTCTTTGTTCTCGACTACCTCATTAAAAAAATCGGAATACAAGACCAGCAACAAGGCGGGCACAAAAGCAACTGCAAAACTTCCTGTAGTTACCGCCAACGGACTTAAGTGAGTCAAGTGCTTTTTAATTATATTGATATTCAACGCATAACCTAATGCAGAAAGCAATATAAATATTGAATACCAATAGTTCTGGTCGGGATCAAACTCTACCCCGGCCAATACAAGTGCGACAGTACCGAACAAGCCTATAAAAACACCTAAAATTTGCCGCTTGGTGACTAAAACACCGAACAAAACCATACCGACTATCGTGGTGAACAAAGGCACTACCGAATTAAAGATAGAGGTGGTACCACTATCAATTTCAGTTTGCGCCAGCGCAAATAATAAAGGTGGCAAAAAAGAACTTAACAAGCCGGCTATGGCCATCCATTTCCAATCGCTTTGAGTGATTGTGCTCAAACTTTTATATCCAAAAATAAATAAGAAAAGGGAAGCAAAAACAATTCGTAAACCCCCTAGCTGAAGAGCCGTAAGGCCCAAAAGTGATTTTTTAATCAGTATAAAAGAAGAGCCCCAAACCAATGAAAGTAATATAAGATATAGCCATTTTCGGGTATTGTCTTTCAATGGGTCGGTTTTAGGCAAATTTCAAACTAATTTTTAAAATGAGCACTATACCTTTATGAATCAAGACTATGAAAATAGTAGTATCTCAACTTTGATAAAATCTATAAGGTTAGTTAGTTCACAAATAAAAATCGAAGAATTGGTCTAAAATTCAGAAATACATACCGTAACGCCGATTCTATTTTAAAAAGAAAATCACTATACTTAGATTTCCGAAAAAATATAGGTCATTTACGATTGTGAACTGTTTATGTGCTAATGGTAATGGCTTATATTTGTAATAAAGCTATAGTTTATGAGAAAGTTAATAGTGCTGCTTACCCTTCCTTTTCTATTTATAAGCGCCTGCAAAGAGCAGAAAGAAACCTCGCAAATGAAAGAGGTAATGGCCATACATGACGAAGTTATGCCAAAGATGAGCAAGTTAGGTGATTTAGTAGGCGAATTGAATTCTAAAGAGAACGACAGTACTGAAATAGGCAAGAAATATAAGCAAGCTAGAAAAGACCTTCAGGTTGCCCATAAATCTATGATGGATTGGATGCAAAATTTCGGGAACAGATTTGACCCTGACGAAATTTTGAACGGTAAAGAACTTAGTGAGCAAAAACAGCAATGGCTTGATGAAGAAGAAGAAAAAGTAAAAGAACTTAAAGAGCACATCAACAACAGCATCGATAACGCAAACTCACTTTTGGGTCGTGATAATGAGTAAAATTCATGCGTAAAATCGATTAATACCTTACTTTGAAAAAATAATACATCTGTAGCGCCTATAGGTTATCTACTTTTGAGTACAAATGAATTACTATGGCCTTTATAAATAATAGGTTGCCCGCACTTTTTACTCTCTTACTATTGTTAAATATCTCGACAAGTTGTGGTCAAGAGTCTGAAACAAAACCGACTAAAATGGAAGAGGTGATGGCATCACATGACGAGGTTATGGATGAGATGCCCAAACTTTCGAAATTGATTAATAAACTTCAGACCAGAGCCAATGCTTCTTATAAAAAAGATAAATATGAGAAGGCCATTAAAGACCTTAAGTTGGCAAACCAATCAATGATGAGTTGGATGAGTGGTTTCGGCAAGCGTTTTGAAGTTGATGAAATGATGAAAGGTAAGAAGCTCACTGAACAAAAACAGAAGTGGTTACTTGAAGAAGAGAAAAAAATAGCGGTGTTGAGAGAGGAAATTGAGCTAAGTATCGATCAAGCAGAAAAGATTCTAGCCAATTAAGACCACCTATTCTTTCCATTTTAAACTTTCCATAATACCGCGAATGTCATTTCTCAAGTAAGCTGCCGCAGGATATATCGAATCGTAATTGGGCTTGGTAAAAAAGTAAAGCGAACCGGTTACAAAATTGCGAGTACTATCGGTCACATAAAACTGCGCCTGAGATGCGGCATTACCACTAACCTCATAAAACATTCCAAAAACCTTGTCTTCTTCGTTAATGAACGGCTGCTCTAATATACCATCTGCTTTTACCGAATGTTCATAACTGAATTTTTGGGCATCAGACAACAATTGTTCAAGGTTACCGTCGATTTTTTTGTAGTTGATGAAAATTTCACCTTTCATTTCAGGGTACTCTAAAGTCATTGAATTAGCGGTCTCATCTTTAATTTGGGCCAAATCGTTGTATTGAAATTTGAATTCATTCAATTCTAACTGCGCCTTTGTTGGTTGTTCATACTCCAAACGTAACTGAGCCTTTGGCTTTGGCAGCACATCTTCTTTACAAGAAACCATCGTTACTACCCAAAACGCAAAAACACACTTAAGGAAAAATGAGAGAATATTTTGCAAACTGTTCATTATACCATAAAATTAAACTATTTACCAGCAACTATTCCGGTTGGGGCAATGTAACCTTTATCTGCTTCAATCGCTTCTTATCCATACTTTCTACAACAAAGGTATAGTCGTTAAAAACATTCTTTTCTCCCCGTTTAGGAAAACTTCCGGCTATTTCTAAAACAAACCCAGCAATAGTTTCCGCCTCACCTTTTTGCTCTTCAAACACTTCATCATCTTCGATTTTGGTGACCCGATAGAAATCTCTAAGGGCGGTCTTTCCATCGAACACAAAATTATAGTCATCCAATTTCGAGAAAATCAAATCTTCATCATCGAACTCATCGGTAATATCACCAACGATCTCTTCGATTATATCTTCTAAGGTAACAATGCCTGAAGTACCCCCGTACTCATCGACAACAACCGCCAAATGGTTTTTCTTTTCTTGAAACTCGAGCAAAAGATCATCGAGTTTCTTGTTCTCAGGAACAAAATACGGTTCTCTGATCAAGCTCATCCAATTGAATGTTTTACGGTCGATATAAGGTAAAAGATCTTTGACGTACAACACCCCAAGCACATTGTCCATATTCTCAGAAAAGACCGGTATACGCGAGTAACCATTCTTTTTGATTTCCGTCATCACTTCAGGAAATTTCATGTCTTCACTTAGCGCAAAAATGTCAATTCTGGGGCGCATTACCTGCTTGGTGTCCGTATTTCCGAAAGAAACTATGCCTTCAAGAATCTTCTGTTCTTCTTTAGTTGTATCGCCTTCATCGGTAAGTTCCAATGCTTGCGAGAGGTGATCGATACTTAAATTAGACCTCTGTTTGCCCAATTTGTTATAAAGAAACAGAGTACCCGAACGCATGGGTAAACTGAGCGGTGAAAAAAGGACATCTAGCAACTTTAAAGGAAAAGCCATTAAATGTGCAAAAGCTATGCGATTTCTATTCGCATAAACTTTCGGTAGAATCTCGCCGAACATCAAAATAAGAAAAGTAGCTACGACCACTTCAAGTACAAATCGGGCCCATTCTAGTTCAACGTTAGCGAATAAGCTATCGCCCACACTACTGAAAAGCAAAACCACACCTATATTTATAGCATTGTTGGCGATAAGAATGGTCGCCAAGAGCTTTTTGGGCCGTTCGAGCAACTTAACGATAATATTACCTTGGGGCGATTTCTTCTCCGCTACATCCTTCACCTCTGTTGCAGACAGACCAAAAAAGGCTACCTCTGCCCCAGAAATTAGTGCAGAACAAATAAGCATCAAGACCAGTATGGCGACTTTGAAGGCAAATTCGCCTCCGTAGGCAATTAGAAAGGGTAGAACACTAAAAGGGTCAGGGTCCAATCGTTAAATTTTAATGTTAAAACGAGGTTTAATATTAATAATTATATAGTTCTACTAGATTATTTAGAATCAATAGGGGAATCAAAATTTTTAATAGTTTACCAAGCGAAAAACTATCTTCTGTCCATTTTTAAAACGGCAAGTCATCATCTTCGGCCTCATTCACCGACTGTGGCTGATTTGACTGGGCCGGCTGAGCCTTGGGCTGGTTCGAAGGCTGCGATGAACTAGCTTGGCTATTTGCCATACTTTCCTTTTTCGTCGTCAAGAACGTAAAATCTTGCACATGTACCTCTGTGGTATAGCGGGTATTGCCATCTTCACCTTGCCACTGCCTATTTTTCAAACGCCCTTCTACATATACCTTATCTCCTTTGCTCAAATACTTTTCGCAAATTTCGGCACCCTTGTTACGAACCACGACATTATGCCAATCGGTATTGGTGACTCGTTCTCCCGTTTGCTTATTGGTATAGGTTTCATTCGTCGCTATCGGAAATCTGCCGATACAACCTCCTCCTTCAAAATAGTGCATTTTAACCTCATCGCCCAAATGCCCGATCAACATAACCTTATTCAACGTACCACTCATAATCTCGTCTCATTTAATGGTCAAAAGTACGAATTTTTAAATGTTTTCAAGAACTCCGCAATTAAAACCGGAACCGGAAATTTCTCTGCTTCTTGAAATGAAAAACCCTTGTTGATGTCATTTTTCAGCTCGGCGATCCAAAAAGTGGTGTATAAATGACGGTGCGAGAGCTTATGCACTATCGGAACGGCATTATATTGATGAATTTTTACTCCATTTTCTACAGATAGAATTTCGCTTATTCTTGTATTAATAACTTCTTTGTCCGCTTCTTTTTCGGTTTCGAGCAACGGAAACTCCCAAAGATTTTGCCAAATACCCTTGCCTTTACGTTGCCTCAATACTGTTTTGTTCGTTGGTGAAATAGTAACTATATAATTAAAGAAAAGTGTTTTGACCTTTGTCTTGCTCAACTTGATGGGCAGCGAACTTACTTTATCGTTTTGCAGTGCGGCACAACCCGAATTTAATGGACATTCATTACAATTCGGATTTTTGGGCGAACATTGGATCGCTCCGAACTCCATGATTCCTTGATTGTAATCTCTAATATTCTTAACATCCATCACCTCATGTGCCAGTTGCTTGAAGTACTTGATACCTTCTGTACTATTAATAGGAAGTTCGACACCGAAAAACCGCGCCAATACGCGATAGACATTACCATCTACTACAGGCTCAGGCCTATCGAAGCAAATGGAAGCAATGGCACTTGCCGTATAATCACCGACTCCCTTTAATTTCAACAATTCTTTATAGGTATCTGGAAATTTACCACCTAACTCTTCGGTTACCATTTTGGCGGTAAAATGAAGGTTCCTGGCCCTTGAATAATAGCCAAGACCTTGCCAAAGCTTTAAAACCTTTTCTTCTGAAGCACCGGCCAAGTCTTCGACAGTAGGAAAGTTTTCGACGAATTTTTGGTAGTAGGGCATGCCCTGAGCAACACGTGTTTGCTGCAACATAATCTCAGAAAGCCATATTTTATAAGGGTCTCTGGTACTACGCCAAGGCAGGTCACGCTTATTTATACGGTACCAGCTAAGTATTTGTTTTGAAAATGCCATCGATTACAATAAGGTGCCAAAAATAAAGGTTTACCCATCATAGCAAAATGCACTAATATGTTAATTATGAAAAGTAATGGTGAACTACTTAAAATTAGTTCGTTAGCAGAAAAAGAATGAATTTAATTTATATATTTGCATCCCAAAAAAATTATACTGAAAATTTAACACGACAAATGACGAAAGCAGAAATTGTATCAAAAATCTCAGACAAACTGGGAATTGAAAAAGGAGATGTTCAGGCGACTGTAGAAAGTTTTATGGAAGAGGTGAAATCATCTCTTGAAGGCGGTGACAATGTTTACTTACGTGGCTTCGGAAGCTTTATTATCAAGACTAGAGCTGAAAAGACCGGAAGAAACATCAGCAAGAATACAACAATCAAAATACCAGCTCACAATATTCCGGCGTTTAAACCGGCCAAGGTTTTTGTAGAGGGTGTTAAAAGTAACGTTCAGGTTAAATAATATTAATCATATAAATTAGGAATTTATGCCGAGTGGTAAAAAAAGAAAAAGACATAAGGTGGCTACACACAAGCGCAAGAAGCGTAGAAGAGCCAACCGTCACAAGAAAAAATAGACCGTAAGGAACTACGAAAAAGGGCTGATTATTTCAGCCCTTTTTATGCTAGACCCTTATTTTTTCTTCATTACGTTCATTGACATAGAAATTCAAAAGAAATTTCGGCGGATTTTACTACAAATCCGTTTCAATCATTGTTTAATCGATTTTTCCTTTTCGACGGTATATCACCGTTAACAAGGATCAATACAAATACATTCAGGTGAATAGAGAATTAATCGTAAGATCTAGTTCCGATGCCGTTGATTTTGCCCTGCTTAAAGATGGTAAGCTCACTGAATTGCATAAAGAGGAAGACAACAATAATTTTTCCGTTGGCGATATATTTTTGGCCAAAGTACGGAAGCCCGTTACCGGCTTGAACGCCGCATTTGTAAACGTTGGGTATGAAAAGGATGCTTTTCTACATTACCACGACCTAGGGCCACAATTATCCTCTTTACTCAAGTTCATAAAACAAGTGAGTACAGGCAAACTAAAAGATTACTCTCTCAGCAATTTTAAGTTCGAGAAAGACATTGACAAAAATGGTGTGATAACAGATGTTATCAAAGCCAACCAATCTATATTGGTTCAAATCGTAAAAGAACCAATTTCTACCAAAGGACCAAGAATAAGCTCCGAACTTTCCATTGCGGGACGCTATTTGGTTATGGTACCCTTTTCAGACCGTGTTTCGGTATCTCAGAAGATAGGAAGCAACGAAGAAAAAGAAAGACTGAAAAGGTTAGTAAAAAGTATAAAACCTAAAGGATTCGGTGTCATAATAAGAACGGTTGCAGAAGGTAAAAAAGTAGCGGAACTTGACAAAGATCTAGAAAACCTGTTGGCCAAATGGTCAGCAATGTGTAAAAAATTGTACAAAGCGCCAACCCCGTCTAAAGTATTGGTCGAGCTCAATAGGGCATCTTCTATACTTCGGGACATCTTTAATGATACTTTTACGGGTATTCATGTAGATGATGACACGCTGTACGAACAAATTCAAGACTACGTGCAAGAGATTGCGCCTGGTAAAGAATCGATTGTTAAGCAGTATAAGTCTAACGTACCTATTTTTGAAAAGTATGGTATCGAGCGCCAAATAAAAACTTCATTTGGTCGCACAGCCAGCATGAGCAAAGGTGCGTATCTTATAATTGAGCATACCGAAGCACTTCACGTTATCGATGTGAATAGTGGTAATCGCTCGAACAAGGCGAAAAATCAAGAAGACACCGCATTAGAAGTAAATATTCTAGCGGCCTCTGAAATTGCACGACAATTACGTCTTCGCGATATGGGCGGTATAATCGTAGTCGATTTTATCGACATGGTAAAAGCTCCTAACCGCAGAAAGCTTTTTGATCATCTTAGAGATGAAATGAAAGACGATCGTGCTAAGCACAAGATACTTCCGCCGAGTAAGTTCGGACTTATACAAATTACAAGACAACGGGTAAGACCCGAGATGAATATCAAAACAACCGAGGAGAACCCTAATGGTAATGGTAAGGAGATTGAAGCTCCTATCGTTTTGATAGACAAGATCAATTCAGATCTTGAAAAATTATTGAAAGGGCCCAAAAAAGATAACGGTATTACGTTGAATATACACCCGTTTATTTCGGCCTATATCACCAAAGGTTTTCCATCCATACGTTCTAAGTGGTTTTTAGAGCATAAAAAGTGGATTAAAATACAGCCTAGAGATGCCTATACGTATCTCGAATACCGTTTTAAAGACAAAGACGGCAAAACCATTTATTAAAAATTTCAAAGCGACCTTCGTTCAAACGAGGTCGCTTTTTTTATGACCGAAATTTAAGCTTGCAACCCTTACATTTGTAGCACTTATGCATGTACTACTTTAAATGAACAAAGCCTACACCTTACAAGAAGCGATGAGCAAGTTAGAGTATTATTGCGCTTATCAAGACCGATGCCATAAAGAAGTGGTAGACAAACTTCGGCAAATGAGAATGATACCACAGGCTATAGATCAAATCGTTGTTCATCTCATCGAAGAGAATTACCTAAACGAAGAGCGATTTGCCCAGAATTTTGCCCGTGGTAAGTTCAATGTCAAAAAATGGGGCAAACGTCGAATTGTAAACGAGCTGAAAAGTCGAAACATTTCTAGCTACAATATAACTACCGCCCTAAAGGAAATTGATGAGACCGACTATTTGCAAGCCTTCGATAAACTTGCCGAAAAAAGATCAGCACAATTAACCGATGGAAATGCCCAAAAAAGAAGGAAAAAGTTAGCGGACTACCTTCTCTATCGAGGATGGGAGTCTCATTTAGTCTACGACAAAGTTAAAGAGCTCATACCCTAACACAAGAGAGGCCTGCCAAAAGAAACTTCGATTTTAAAGGAAATTGAAAACTACCCCAATATTGGCCGTAAACTGATTATGAAATTTATCGGAAGGGGTCAAATCTTCCGTTTGGTATTTGGCTATCGGAAAACCTAATTCGGTATATACCCCTAGCCCATCAGAAAAGAAATATCGAGCCCCGGTATGAAAACCGAAATTCTTCAGCCCTAAATCTAAACCTGGGTAAAGGTCGAATTTACTACTGGCACCAATTATAGAACCTAAATGTGCACTAAAACGCACCTTAGCATCAAAACGCTCTCGAGTATCGTCATCTACTCCACTAGCTATACCCAATAAGTAACTTGATGTCGCACCTACCGAGATATTCTCCCCTAAACCATAATCATACGAGGCTACGATTCCTGAACCATTTTCCTGTAGGTTGGCCCCCACTTGAAACTTTTGATCGCCTCTACCCGAATAGGCCTGAGCAGAAATTAAGTTGATGGTTAAAACTGTAAATACAAGAGTGAATAAAATGTGTTTCATGTAAAATTGAAATTTATGCGGATAGCATTCGTTGTGTGCGCTTAATTGCACGGTTATTTTTACGTTCGATCCATTTCTGGCCTTGAATTTTACGCATCACGATGTCAAAACTACGCATTACAAATACGTTGTAAAGCCCTTTCGCAAAGTTCAAGGGATTTTTAGGCCACGACCTCAAGCTCATCGAAAAGCCGGGAGTGTGATATTTCATATAATGCCAAAAGCCCTCGGGCATATACAGCACTTCACCATGATTAAGTTCAGTGCGATAACCTCTGGCCGCTTTCAACGCCGGCCATTTTTCGAAATCAGGATTTGAAAAGTCTATACTTTCGTGCGTTATCAAAGAATGTGGCACCTTATAAAGGTATTTTGTTTCCGATGGAGGAAATAGAATGCACTCTTTCTTTCCGTCAAAATGAAAATGAAAGATATTGGCCATATCAATATCGTAATGCATAAAAGTATACGAATCTCTTCCCCCGAAGAAAAGCATCGGAAGGTTCTTTTTCAGTTTGAGTCCGAAATCGGGATAATCAAAGTCTTTCTGAAGTTCTGGTACTTCCTTTAAGATATTCCAAAGAAAAATACGGTATTTGGTAGGTTCAGATTTCAACAACTCAACGTACTCCGCCATTTTCATCTCAGCGTGTGGTTCATTAAAACCATCTTTATGGTTTACTGGTCGATCATCATACAAGGGCACTGTTTTATCACCGGCTACCTGCTGCATATAGCTCAGATTCCATTTTTGAAAAGCCGGCCAATTCTCCATAGCCCTTTCAATAACCACAGGTTTCTGCGGTTTAAAATATTGCTCTATGAACTCTTCCTTCGTAATGGTACTTACCCGAGGAATTGCTTCTAATTTCAATAGTTTGTACGTTGATTTTTGCGCATCAAATTTAATTAACCTTAAGGAAAGATTTTCTTAAAATTTAGCTAATGTAAGATTATTCAACCAACTTCGATTTGGCCTTTGCCTCTTCATTTCTGGGAATGGTATGCCCAGGTCTGCTCCATTTTGGCTTCTCGCCCATGGGCTTAAATTCAGATTCGACCGCTTCGACCGTTTTGGGTTGAGATACTTTGGTAAATGGTTTTTGTGGATTCAAACCTAAAAGCTTAAACATTTCCATATCTTCATTTACGTCAGGGTTGGGTGTGGTCAATAACTTATCACCCGCAAAAATAGAGTTAGCTCCGGCAAAAAAGCACATGGCTTGACCTTCTCGACTCATTTGGGTACGACCCGCCGATAAGCGAACCTGGGTCTCTGGCATTACGATTCTGGTGGTGGCGACCATTCGTACCATTTCCCAAATGGAAATAGGCTCCATATCTTCCATAGGAGTTCCTTCAACCGCTACAAGTGCATTGATGGGTACTGACTCCGGTTGCGGACTCAAAGTGGCCAATGCCACCAACATACCTGCGCGGTCTTCAATAGCTTCGCCCATACCGATAATACCACCGCTACAAACAGTAACATTACTCTTGCGCACATTATCAATGGTATCTAAACGATCTTCAAAAGCTCGTGTAGAAATCACATCTTTATAATAATCTTCCGACGTATCAAGATTATGGTTATATGCATATAGGCCAGCTTCTGCCAAACGTTTTGCTTGGTTCTCTGTCAACATTCCTAAAGTACAGCAGACCTCCATATCAAGTTTATTGATCGTACGCACCATTTCGAGTACCTGATCAAACTCAGGACCATCTTTTACATTACGCCAAGCAGCGCCCATACATACACGTGAACTACCTGAGGCCTTAGCGCGTAATGCCTGGGCCTTCACATGAGAAACCTGCATTAGATCGTTACCTTCAATATCAGTGTGATAGCGAGCAGCTTGCGGGCAATACCCACAATCTTCTGGGCACCCTCCTGTTTTTATTGATAAAAGCGTAGAAACTTGAACTGTATTGGGGTCATGATATTGCCGATGAATTGTTGCTGCATCGTAAAGCAGTTCCATCAAGGGCTTGTTATAAATTTCAAGAATTTCATCTTTAGTCCAATCGTGCCTTTGTTCGCTCATAGTTTTTATAAATCTGGGTCAAAAATAACCTTTCTAAAATTGAATTTGCAAAAATCATCTTCAAAATGGGGAATGTACTATTCCGTAGAACAACGCTCGAGCAAAACACTCACGGCATTTCCCCCGAACCCCACGGCATTTACCATAACCTTTTTAATATCTGATTTGACCTCCTTAATTCTCTCAAAGGGGCTGTCAATAAATTTTTGATGCCGAAGCATTAAAACCGCAAGTTCAAGACTCAACATACCCGAAGTAGCAAACGTGTGCCCCACCTTCCATTTGTTGGTGGTCAGCATCAGCTTGTCATCTCCGAATACTTTCTTGATTGCTCTATATTCAGATAAATCACCTTTTATAGTACCTGGGGCATGCATGACTACCACATCTACCTCATTCGGTTTCGTCGTACCCAATGCCATTTGCATCGATCGTTGAAAACAAATAGCATCTGTAGTAATTGAGATATTGTGTTTTAAAGGTTCGGTGGCATAACCCACCCCAGTTATATGTGCCAATGCATTATTTCGAACCCCCGTTTCTAAACAGGCAACCGAAGCCCCTTCGCCCAAAATCATAGTGTTTTCGCTCTTTTCTAAATCGAGTGCCAAACAAGGGTAGTTGTCCACAGACAATTGCTCTTGATTCTTCAAACCTCTTCTAGAGTACACCTTCAAGGCTTTCATTTGAGAAATGGTAAAAGGCGTTAACGGTGCCTCACTACCGCCGACCAAAAACTTATCGGCCATTCCACTTTTTAACCAAGCTACACCATTGAGTACGGCATGCAAACCGGTCGAGCAAGTTATTGAATGTGAAATTTCTGGTCCCTGCGTCTGAAGGTCATGGGCGAGCCATGAAGAGATATTTCCCAAAGTTGTCGTTGGTGAAGACAAAGTTGAACTTCGTTGGTTCTTGAGAAAATCTTCGTGGTATTTTTCGAATAACTCGGTAGCACCTCTAGATGACCCTATGTTGATGCCGAAATTGTCTTCTGCTCGCCAAGCTGCTTGTCGCACGGCATTTCTAGCCGCAAAAAGTGCGAATAGCACGGTTTTATCTAAATTTTTATACTTTGGGTCCGATTCTCTAAGATTCTCAATTTTTTTATAATCTTCTTCGGATATGGAGGCTACCCATTCAAAACTACCTGAAAATTCTTTCTGAGAAAATTGGTGTTCACGGTTTTGATAAGCTTCCCAAATTTTATCCGTCGAAATTCCTAGAGGGGAAATAGAGGAAAGGCCGGTTATAGAAATAGGTTCTGTCACAGGTTTGATTGAAACTTAAATATTATCTAGAGCACTGGTAATCGTATCATAAATCTTTTTCAGCTGTTCGTCGGTGATTACATATGGGGCCGAAATATATATGGTATTTCCCAGTGGTCGTAAAAACACTCCGTTATCCATGAAATGACGAAATAACCGGTCTCGTAAATTACCGTACCGCTCCATTTTCACATCTAAATCGAGAGCATAAATAATACCACATTGTCGTGTATTCGCAACTTTAGGATGATTTTTAATAGTGGAATCGAACTGTTGATGCGAAGCCATAATTCGACGTATGTTCGCCTGCATAGCATCCGATTGCAACAATGCGACACCAGCTAATGCCGAAGCACAAGCCAGCGGATTGGCAGTATAGGTATGCCCGTGAAAAAGGCCTTTTGAAATTTCGTCACTATAAAAGGCATCGTAGACTTCTTGTGTACAACTGGTCACCGCCATGGGCATAAGCCCCGCCGTTAAGGCCTTTGATAAACAAATAATATCAGGTTTCGTAGACAGATGATCGGATGCAAAGTGTTTTCCAGTTTTACCAAAACCCGTCATTACCTCATCGGCAATCGTAAGCACCCCATACTCTTTCAAGAGTTTCAGAATTGAGTCAAGTTCGCCAGCACCATGCATTTTCATAGCGGCCGCCCCTTGTACCAGAGGTTCGTAGATGAACCCTGCTATATCATTCTTTTGCAAACGAGCTTCAAGTTGGGCTAGAATCTGCTGAATATTGTTCGTGGTCGGCACAGGTATTCTTTCTACCTCTATAAAGAAATCTTCAAACGGGCCGTTATAGACCGAAAGGCTTGAAACCGACATCGCACCAAAGGTATCACCATGAAAACCTTCTTCAAAAGCCAACATAATGGGGCGTTTTTCACCTCGGTTAAAATGGTACTGTAGGGCCATTTTAATACCGATTTCGGTAGCTGTAGAACCATTGTCGGAGAAAAATAGTTTCTCTTGGTTATTCGGTAATATCTTAATGAGCTCTTCGGATAGTCTCACGGCAGGTTCATGCGTAAAACCACTAAATACAACTTGATCTAACTGCTGCATCTGCGCTTGTACACGCTCAAGTATATAATCATTGCAATGGCCGTAGACACTAGTGTACCATGAGGCTATCCCATCAATATATACCTTACCGCTTTCGTCGTACAAAAGTGCCCCTTTAGCCTTGACGATGCCCAACATGCTCGGGTTCAGTTTGTGTTGGGTCAACGGGTGCCAGATATGTTTCTTATCTCGTTCTGAAAGACTGCCGGACACCTTCACATTTGGTTCAGATACATTATTCATTATGCAAAGATGAGGAATAAAAAATTTCTTTATTAAGAATTAGCTCCTCTTTGTTTTACAACGGCACACCATCACAAAACTTTAAAACCTTAACGTTTTACAGCTTGCAGTTGCCTGAATGATAATCTTCTTTAACTATAAATAACAGAACTTAAAGCGTTTGAAGTACCGGCCTAAAAAGCTCAGCATACTTTTTAATTGTTGCTTTATCAAAACTTTTCTCTTCATCGATTCTACCGATTAAAGATGCACCCGTTTTGTGAATAATAATATTTTCAGTTTGCGGATTCGCTTCACCGCTGAACAGTACAGAAACATCGTAGCCCTTCTGCATGAGCCAGTTTATAGTCAAAAGCGAATGATTGATACTGCCCAAATAATTTCGGGAGACCACCACAACCTTATAGGTGGGCATAATAATATCGAGCACCGTATCGCTATCGTTAAAAGGCACTAAAATGCCACCACAGCCCTCGATTACCAAATGATTATCGGTCTGAGGCTCAATAATTTGCTCACGATCAATAAAGACCCCATCAATTTCTGCGGCTGCATGCGGACTCATCGGTTCGTTTAATTCGTAACTGCTTTTATGAATTACCGTTTTTTCATTCGATATCAGCGATTTTACCTTATGGCTATCGGTATTTTCTAAATCGCCTGCTTGAACGGGTTTCCAATAATCTGCTTCCATAGCCTCAGCAATTATTGCAGAAGCTATTGTTTTTCCTACTTCCGTAGAAATTCCTGTTACGAAAAATTGTATCATATTACTCTTGATTTGTGATCATGCCACAATTTAGGCATTTGTATTTTCTTTTCTCAAAAAACGGAAAAAGTTTATTTAACACTCCCTGTCGTTTATAGTAAACTTCTGATTTTTTGGCCTTACAGTTAGGGCAAACGATTACTTTTCCGTCATCGCCGACCGCATAAGCCCTAATTTCATCGTAAATAGCCATAGCCTTATCTTTATCTTCAGTATACACTTGCAACTTTACGCCTCCAATAGCATTACTAATTATAGGGTCAGAATTAAGGGTGTTTTCGTCGCGAAGAAATACGGCAATACCTTCAGACTCTAATCTGCCCTTTAAGATTTGAACATCGGCCGGAAATTCAAAAGAAGCGACCGTAAAAAATTTTTCTGCCATTGGTTACGATACTAAAACTGATAATAATCGAAGCATTTTTAATATTTCTTCGTCTGTATTATAACTATGTAGGCAAATGCGCAAACGTTCTTGCCCCTCAGGAACTGTTGGAGATAAAATCGCTCGTACATCACACGCCCCTTCTTGAAGTTTCAGTGAGAAAGTTTTTGCCTTATCAATATTTGCCACTAGAAAGCAATGTATCGCTGAATTACTATTGATAAATCTAGAAGACAGATTCAACCTTTCAGCCTCTATTTTAAAAAACTCTATATTCTTTCGTAACTGCGAAATCGCCTTTGACTTTTTGTCAAGTTCATCATAGGCCATAAATATGGTAGCCAACGAATGCGGTGACAGCCCTGTAGTATAAATAAAACTTCGTGCAAAGTTTATCAGATATGACTTTAAGCTTTCACTTGTTAATACGACTGCCCCGTGACACCCCACACCCTTACCGAAAGTAACTATGCGAGCAAATATTCTTTTTTGCAAGTTCAACTGTTGTACCAAACCTTCACCTTTATCACCGAAAACTCCAACAGCATGAGCTTCATCCACGACCAAATAACAGTTGTTCACCTCACAAAAATCGACCAATAATTTTAAGTCAGGTGAATCACCGTCCATAGAAAAAATGGACTCTGTCACTACATAGACCACCGCATTTTCTAAAATTTTAGCCCGTTCTCTATTCAGTTTATTTTTTAGGTCGTCTAAACTATTATGCCTAAACTTAATAGCTTTGCCTTGCCCTAGAGATAAACCATCACGTATACTGGCATGAATGTATTCATCGTACAAAATAATATCGCCCCGCTGGGGAACAGAAGCAAAAAAACCTAAATTGGCATCGTAGCCCGAATTGAAAATCAAGGCAGACTCCGATTGATGAAATTCACAAAATTTTTTCTCTAGAGTCACATAAAGTGGATGATTGCCCGTAATCAATCGAGAACCCGTAGAACCATTTCCGAAACTTTGTGTTTTGTTCAGAAAATCATCCGCAGCTCTAAAAAGAGCCCTACTTCTAGCCAAACCCAAATAATCGTTCGAAGAAAAATCTATTAAATCATGGTTGACATCGGGCAAATGCCTAAAGGCATTTTTCTCTCGTCTTTGGTCAAGTTTTCGTGCTAATTTTTGAGGCAAATCTACCATAAGTCAAATGTAACATCTTTATAAGAGAAAAATCTATACATTATTAAACACTCCGCTTCAAAAACCTAGTATAGGCCCTGCCATTATTAAATACTATATTAGCTTTGACAAATTTTTATCAATGAAACTAAGCATTTATCTTTTTTTATTTGCCCCATTTTTAGCTTCGGCACAGACCAATTTCTATGAGATTTCTTTTGAAAATGCCGTGCACCATGAAGCTGAGATTAAAGCCAGTTTTTCAGAATTAAAGTCCGACACCATTGCGTTTAGAATGAGCCGTACTTCGCCCGGCCGCTATGCCTTACATGAATTTGCCAAAAACGTATATAATTTTAAGGCTACCGACGGAAAGGGGAATGTATTGGAAGTTCATCGGCCAGACCCCTACCAATGGCAGGTGTTCGGTCACGACGGAAAAATAAGTATCAGCTACACTTTATTCGCCAATCGCGGTGACGGCACCTACTCTCAGGTAGATGAAACGCATGCGCATTTGAATATTCCCGCAACGTTTATGTTCGTACCCGAACTAAAAGACCGAAAAATAGAAGTTGACTTTAAAGCAAGAGAAGACCTCGATTGGAAGATAGCCACTCAATTACCGCTCGTTTCGGGCACCACCTATATGGCCCCGAACCTTTACTATTTTATGGATAGCCCTACGGAAATCAGCAATCACTCCGTTAGAGAATTTGAAGTCAAAGAAAACGGTACAGCACAAAAAATTAGATTTGTATTGCATCACAATGGTACCGAAGAAGAACTGGACACTTATTTTGAAAACGTCAAGAAAATTGTTTTGGCCGAAAAGCAAGTATATGGCGAGTTGCCCAACTTCGATTACGGCACTTATACGTTCTTGGCCTGCTACATACCCAACGCTTCAGGTGACGGTATGGAACACCGAAATTCTACCATTCTGACCAGTACACGCGCACTTGGGGATGGCGGAATAAAAGGCAATATCGGAACCGTATCACATGAATTCTTTCATGCTTGGAATGTTGAGCGTATTCGTCCGAAATCTTTGGAGCCCTTTAATTTTGAAGAAGCGAATATGAGCAGTGCCCTTTGGTTTGCAGAGGGTTTTACCAGTTACTATACAGGTTTAAGTTTATGTAGGGCAGGTGTAATAACTGATGATGATTATATCGAAGGTCTTTCGGGAACATTCAATTATGTGTGGAATTCACCGGCAAGACAATTTTTTAATCCTATTGAAATGAGCTACCAAGCTCCGTTCGTAGATGCGGCCACCTCCGTCGATCCCGTAAACCGAGAAAATACATTTATCTCTTACTATTCGTACGGAAGTATTTTGGGGCTGGCCCTTGATTTATCGCTTCGTGAGCAAAAACTCAACTTAGATGGTTATATGAATATGGTATGGTCGACCTATGGTAAAGAAGAAAAAAGCTATACCATAAACGATCTGCATGAAACACTGATTGAATATGCAGGAAAAAGCTTGGCCGACAAATTTTTTAATGATTACATCTACAAAAGCAAAATGCCCGACTATAAAAAGTTGTTGCAGAGCGTCGGTGTTAGTTTATCACAGAATCAGGATAAGCCGTACTTTGGGGCAAAGGTCAGCTTGAACGGAGACGGCCATGGTGAAATTGATTCGAACCCTAAAATGAATACCCCGGCATATGCTTCAGGCTTGAACAAGGGAGATGTAATCACTACCATCAATGGTGAAAAATTTCCGAACGGTCAACCCTTCATAACTTTTATCGAAAAACATCAGGTGGGCGATACTTTAACTTTGGGTTTTGAACGCTACGGAGTCTCTAAAAAAACTACTCTGACCTTAGAAGCGGATCCGGAGTACAGTATAATTTCCATGGAAAAAACAGGTGAAGATCCAAATAAAAGACAACTTAACAACAGAAAATCGTGGTTATGGACACCCAATCAGAAATAGTTTATAAAAAATGTTCTTCAGATGAAGAATTGAAGCAAATACTTAAGTTACAAGAGGAAAACCTACGAAGCTCTGTTTCTGGTGAAGAGAAGGAACGAGAGGGTTTTGTAACCGTTCACCACACCTTTGCTATTTTGAAGGAAATGAACGAAACCTGCCCACATATTATAGCCGTAAGCAATAAGAACGTCATCGGCTATGCACTTTGTATGCATCCGAAATTTGGTAAGAAAATAGCCGTTCTTAAACCCCTATTCGATATATTGGAAACGTTAAAGCCAAAAATTGAAAATTATATGGCCATGGGGCAAATCTGTATTTCAAAAGAGTATAGAAAAAAAGGAGTTTTTAGACAACTTTATCGAACTATGCGCGCTGAAATTACACCAGAATTCACCTCAATTATTACCGAAGTTGCTATCGAAAACAAAAGATCTTTAGCAGCACATTACGCAATTGGTTTTGAAGATCTGCTAACGTATCAATCGGGTGATATTACCTGGAAAACCATTCAACTGAGATAGGCCGTTCGTTTACTTCTGAAATCGAAGGTTTCCGTAAGCTTTGAGCATCTTCTATGGTTAAACAACCATAATATCTTAACTTGTGAACCTTCTATGAACTCCACAGGAAAATTAATTAAAAATTCAAAAGTAAGCCTTTCAAAAAGCTTGACTATTATTTATGAAAATTGCTGATGACCATCATAGAGAAGCTGAGCGTCTCGAACACTTAGAATCTTACTCTGTACTGGATACCTTGCCGGAAAAAGATTATGACAACTTGACCAAACTTGCTGCCGAAATCTGTCAAACCCCTATATCTCTGATTACCCTGTTAGACGATGAGCGTCAATGGTTTAAATCGAATCACGGTCTCAATGTTCGTGAGACCCCAAAAGAACAATCTTTTTGCAGTCATGCAATTACCACCCATGAAGACATTTTCACGGTCAAAGATTCTCGTGAAGACTCCCGTTTTTTTGACAATCCTTTGGTCACGGGCAACCCTAGGGTAGTATTCTATGCCGGTGTTCCCTTAAAAAATGCATCGGGCCTGCCCTTGGGCACCTTGTGCGTTATAGACCATGAACCCCATTCGCTCAGCAAAAGTCAAGAAGAAGCCCTTGCCATATTAGCGGAACAAGTGATGAATTTACTTGAATTAAGAAAAAGTAAAATTGAGCTAGAAAACAAAAACCATGATTTACAAGAGCTCTCTAACGAACTTGAAATCAAGGTGCAGCAAAGAACAAAAGAGTTGGAGGTACAGAACAATGAGCTTGAAAAAATGAATGCAGAACTGCAATCGTTCGCTTATATTTCGAGCCATGACATGCAAGAACCGCTCAGAAAAATACAAACATTCGCCTCGCAATTGCTAGCCACCGAACATGCCAATCTTTCTGAAAAAGGTATTCATAGGTTTAACAGAATGCAGTTGGCTGCCAATCGTATGCAAAATCTGATTCAAGATCTTCTTGCGTATTCAAAAGCCGAAAAATCAGGTAAAATATTTGAGCTCACCCGCTTTGAGGTCTTAATTGAAGATATAAAAGACAGCTTAATGGAAGAGTTTCAGGCCAAAAAAGCATCTTTAAAAATATCTGGCGAAAGTCATGCTGAAATAATACCTTCACAATTCAAGCAACTATTTGCCAATCTCATCGTAAACTCTCTAAAATTTGCCAAAAAAGACATTGCCTCGGTTATAAAAATTGATATGACTACGGTGACCGCTAAAGAAGATAACTCAGTTCCTCTTCTTGATCATATGAAGTATGCGAGAATTACATTGACCGATAACGGTATCGGGTTTGAGCAAACATCGGCAGAGCAAATCTTTAAAATTTTTCACAGACTGCATAACCGTAAAGAATATGAAGGTACCGGCATCGGGCTGGCCATCGTAAAAAAAATTGTGCTGAACCATAAAGGCTATATTATTGCGAACAGCAAACCGGGCGAAGGGGTAACCTTTAAAATCTATGTGCCTACAAAACATTAATATCGGGATCGAGTTTTGAAGTCTCTATTTTTCAATAGTGAAAATGAACTTTGAGCCTTTGCCCATTTTTGAAATCAGGGTTATTTCACCACCCAAATTGTTGACCGTACGTTTCACCGTAGCCAAACCAATACCTGTGCTTACCTCGCCAAACCGGTCATTTTCTTCTAATTTCTGAAACAACTCAAAAATTTTCTCTTGATCTTTAATAGCTATACCGGGCCCGTTATCGGCTACTGATATTCTATAGTGAGTATCGCTTTGCCCTACAACCAAATTAATATCAATGGTATCTTTATCATTATGCTTTATAGCATTGGCGATTAAATTGATGAGAATTTGTTCTAAGGCCGTTCTATTTACCTTAATACTAGTCAATTCGGAGTTTATCGTAATTTGAGAATTCTCTACGGAAACAAAAAGTTCGGCCAAGTTCTGATGTAGATCATCGAGCACAACATCTTCATGATGCTCATGTAATACAGATGTTGAAGTGCTGAAGACTAAAAGCCCATCAATAAATTTTCTTAACGTTTCCGATGAGTTTCGAATATGTAAAATAATATCTTCTCCCCGGGGGGTCATATGTCCTTTAAATTCCTCTTTCAAAAATCCACTAAGCGACCATATATTGTTCAAGGGCGACTTTAGATCATGTGCCGCCACCCTAGCGAAGCGTTCTAACTCAGCATTGTTTTTCTTAAGTATTTCAACTGTCGATTCTAATTGCTTCTTACTCTTTCTGAGCTCTAAAAGGTTCATAACCTGTTTGCTCAAAATTTTAAGGGTCTCGATCTGGCTATCGGTTAAAGATTTGCTCTTGTGATCGATAACACACAAGGTGCCCAATGGTAGGCCACTAGGCGTAACCAAGGGAACCCCAGCATAAAAAATCACATTCGGATCACCTACCACTAGAGGGTTGTCGGCAAATCGAACATCTTTACGAGCATCCTCTATAATAAAGGCATCACCATCATTAGAATCATTGATTGCATGTGCACAAAATGCATAATCTTTTGATGTCTCTTTGACCTTTAAACCATGATTCGATTTAAACCATTGCCTATGATCATCGATTAAGCTAACAAGTGAAATCGAGGTACCGCATATCTCAGCAGCTATTTTGGTAAGGTTTTCATAGTCATCTTCAGGAAGCGTATCAAGAATTTTGTAAGACTTTAGAGCCTTAACCCTTTCTTCTTCTTCAGCGTGATCTTCAGGGTATTTCATAGTTTAGCTAGTTTTCATAAGTCAGTCGTAAAACACCCTTAAGCTAACCGTTTCTTGCCGAATAAATGACACAATCACGTCTTTTAATAACCTTTTTACTAGCAAGAATTTAGCATTCTGAAAATTATAATAGTACAAATCACATGAAAAATTCTAGTTATAATAAGGTGATATTATAAAATTTTCTCCCCTGTTTTTAATCAGGGTCAACCCCAGTAATTTACAGGCAATCGAATATAATGGACGTTTTCAGTAAGATTATTCTGTAGAAAGTCAAGTGTTCTTCGTCGAAAAATTTTACGCGATAGATTGCATTAACTTATATTTAACGTTTATAACGACCAACATTTGAGCCGGTTTATAGTTCCCTTTATGATGTATTGTGCATTCGGTTTTTCCCAAAACATCAATTTTGACCAGTTGGGCAAGGAGAAATGGCTACGCTATAATGGAGGCATCGCCGCCAATTCAGTGTACTATGATGGCAACGCCAATCGACAGGCACTTACCTATTACCTAACTGGTAGTGTTAATTTTAATATTGCCGGGCTGTACAGCATACCCTTATCGTTTACTTATTCCAATCAAGAATTCGATTTCCCGAATCCTTTTAATTTTAATAGGCTAAGCCTACACCCTTCGTACAAATGGGCCACTGCACATATTGGGGATGTAAGTATGACATTTTCGCCATACACCTTGGCAGGGCATCAATTTACCGGTAGCGGTTTTGATTTGAATCCTGAAGGAAAATTTCAGATCAGTGCCATGTACGGCCGATTTTTAAAGGCGACGGAGTATGATGAGGAACACCCCGAAGCACTAACGGCCTTTAAGCGAATGGGCTACGGACTAAAAACGGCCTATGATTTTGATTTTATGAAACTGGGTATCATTCTTTTCAAAGCAAACGATGAAGAGAATTCTTTGCTGAACCCGTACCCAATTGAGTTGGGACTTTCCCCTAAGGACAACGCCGTGGTTTCTTTTGAATCGGAGTTCAGATTATTCGATAAGGCTCGAATTCATATCGAATACGCCATTTCCGGGGTGACGGAAGATAGCCGGCTTACCGAAAACAGACCTTCTTCCGGTATGCTTTCCTTTTTGTTGGATGAGAATATCAGCACCCAATATTACAATGCGCTGAACGCTTCTTTTGACTACCCCGCCGGAAACGGAAGTTTAGGTTTAGGCTACGAACGCATCGACCCCGATTACAAAACCCTAGGTGCCTATTATTTTAATAACGATTTGGAGAACATTACGGTAAACGCCAGCCAGTCCATTTTCGATAACAAGTTGAACCTTAACGTGAATGCCGGTTTGCAGCGAGACAACCTTAACAATGCCAAGTCTTCGGACCAACAACGGGTGGTGAGTGCCATCAACGCCAATTATACGGCCTCTGAACGCTTGGGCATCAACGCTAGCTACTCTAATTTTCAATCGTACACCAATATCAGGGACCAGTTCGATTATATCAATCAAGTGGGGGCGTATGACAATGTAGACACCCTTAATTACCGACAAATCTCTCAGAACGCCAATTTGGGGATGAATTACATCTTGAGAAAAACGGAAACCAAACAGCACAGTACCAACCTCAACCTAGTATATCAAAACAGTACCAATCAACAAGAGGGCGAAACCATTGAGGGCGGTGAAAATTCATTTTATAACGGAGTGGCTTCCTATACTTTGGGGTTTCCACAACAAGCACTGAATGTTTCTCTGGCCGGTAACGTTTCGTATAATACAGTGGCGGAAGACAACAACATGACCTTGGGGCCCACTCTTGCTATCGGTAAACAGTTTTTTGACAAAAAACTACGCAGTAATTTTTCGAGTTCGTACAACAGTTCCTTTGCCAACGGCGAACAGCAGAACAACGTGCTCAACTTTAGATTGGGTAGCAATTACACCCTGTATAAAAAACACAACCTGAACCTCAATTTTTTAATGTTGTTCAGAAATTCGGAGCTCAATACCGGTCGCGACCTTACCATCACCTTTGGGTACAGCTATGCCTTTGATAATTTTAAGTTGGACATTGACCCGGGCAGCAGAACACCCAACGACCGCGACCCCAGAACTAAAGAAAATACTCTTAGTTTCCGTTACAGAAATGTCACCTACAGCGGTACCATCCCCAGTTTGAACGAGCAACTGACCAATGTGTACAATAGTTCTGCTTTTAGGGATATTCCTCAATTCAAAAAGGACGAACTCAAAATTCTATTGGCGACCGTTAAAGAGCAAAAAAGAGAAGATAGGTACAAGGAAAGCGCACTTACTTTCTTGGCGGAACTTTACGCCTTTGGCGATTTTGAAAAAGTGTACGAAGAAGCATTGTATAACGTTATTTCAAGCATTCAAGACGATATGAAAAAGATTGATATGGCCTTGGAAAACCTGTTCGTGACCAAGAAACTGGAAGTAGATGCGCACCCGCTACACAACAAAAAAGAGGAGGACTATTCCCAAAGGGATAAAGCTTTGGCCCCTCGTTATCATGCCTTGGTAACCGAACAGCAAGCCCGACTTGAAAAATTGGTGGGCCATCGATGGATGGAAACCCAATTCGCGGAATTTACCAGCATGGAAGACATTGAAAAAGGCACCGGACTTTTAAAGGAATTCAAAAAAGAACATGCTTTGAAGTCTTTTGAAATGTATGAGAAAACGGAAAATGTAAACCAATTGGAAACTTATCTGGAAACCGAAATCATTGATTTCTATTATAAAAAATCGTTGAACTTGGTGAATCCGGAGTTTTTTGAGCTGAAATATATTAATAGGAATTAAACAGTAGGCAGTAGGCAGTAGGCAGTAGGCAGTAGGCAGTAGGCAGTAGGCAGTAGGCAGTAGGCAGTAGGCAGTAGGCAGTAGGCAGTAAAATAAAAAACGAATGTTGTCAAAAACAGTGAAACATTATAACATCAATAAGAACGGTAGACTTGTGTCTTATCGCAAAGCTACCTATTTGTTGCTACAGACAACTATTTTATTTTTACTATTAACTCTAAACCTAACCACCGCCACCGCACAATCTTTTCCCGTACAGGTAATTCCGCAAGTGACGCCACCCCCACCTATTTATTTTTCGGAATACGCCAATGAGAATACCGTTAACAGTCCGTTGCGAGTACAATTAATTTTAAACGATTTTGAGATTGCAAATCGCGAAGTGCGCCTAAGAGTTTCCTTTGAGGGTAGCGGTATCAGTTTTCAAAGTAAAGACCTGGTTACCGGCGCTTCGCCCCTCTTTTTAGAAGGAGGTGTTCCCCTGGTACTTACCAACGTAGAGCTGGCCCCCTATTTTAGGTATGAAAACCTCAACGGTATTTCGGGTAATGTATATGGCAATGCCATCCCCGAAGGAGCCTACAACTTTTGTTTCGAGGTGTTCGATGTGCTTACCGGCAGTCGTCTGTCCCAAAAATCGTGTGCCATTAGTGTGGTATTCCAAAACGAACCGCCCTTTTTGGTATCCCCCAGGAACAAGACCAATGTAGAAGAAATCAATCCGCAGAACATTATATTTCAGTGGACACCCAGACACGTAAACGTTAGTAATGTAGAATACGAGCTTAGCATTGTGGAAATTTGGGATACACAAGTGGACCCACAACAGGCCTTTTTAAGCTCCCCTCCCGTTTTTCAGACCGTTACCAATGCCACTACCTATGTATACGGACCGGCGGATCCGCTCTTCCTATCGGGCAAAAACTATGCCTGGCGGGTGCAGGCAAAGGCAAAACAAGGGTTGGAAGAAGTGGGCCTTTTTGAAAACCAAGGCTATAGCGAAATCTATTCCTTTAGTTATGCGGGCAGTTGTGATTTGCCCTTCGGTATCAACCATGAGGTAAAGGGCAGTACCAATGCCAATATTTTTTGGGACGATTTCTCTACCGACGTACCGGAGTACACCCTACGTTACCGGCAAAAAAACGTGGAAGGAGCGGAGTGGTTTACCAATAAGACTAGTGGCAACCAAACCACCCTGTGGGACCTTAAACCAGGTACGGTCTATGAATATCAGGTTCAAAAACAATGTACGATAACGGGCAGTGATTGGAGTGTTACCAAGCAGTTTACCACTTTTATTGCTGATGTAGAGGCTGCCGTTTATGATTGCAACATCACCCCCAATTTTAACCTAAGCAATAAAGAGCCCCTTGCCAATCTCTATGCCGGGGATGCCTTTAAGGCGGGCGATTTCCCCATTAAGGTTTTGGAAACCAGCGGCAGTAATGGCCGTTTTACCGGTAAGGGATATGTAACCATTCCCTATCTCAACAGCATACGTGTGGGAGTAGCATTTACCAATGTGTTGGTAAATACGGATAATCAGTTGGTAGAAGGTTCGGTGCTGACCGTGTATGATCCCAATATGCAGAATATTCTGGACATAGACGAAGCGGTAGATACCGTTACCGATGCCGTGGATGCGGTGGGAGAATTTGTTGAGGGCGATAATGATTTGGATGAAATCAAGGTCAATTCGGCTATTGATAAAGACGATATAAAAATTGAGGACGGAAAGGTGGTCATTACCAACCCACAAAATGGGGTGACCAAATCTGAACCCTTAGGAGATGACATGGTCATTACCGATAGCGAGGGCAAAACCTATTATGTGGATGCCGAGGGCGAAATCACCGAAGGAGGTACCATAGACCAAAATGGGGCCATTACCGGCAATAACGTAGAAGGGGTTTCCAATAACGGACAACTGGAATCCCTTACCGCTAAAGGCATAAAAGTAACCTTTAATGAGGAGGGCACCTACGGAATGGATATCATGCCCACGGGAAACATTGGCACACTCGCCCAGGAATATACGGTCATTAAAGATGCCGATGGCAAAGATTATCCATTGACCCTTCATGCCGTTAAAAAAGGGGCTACCACCAAAATTAAGGCGACTATTGACCTAAAAAATGGTGACTACAAAGCAGACGATGTTAGTTTTAAGACCAAACAAGGGGGTTCCATTCCCACAACTTTTAACGGTTCTACAGCGACCTTGACCCTCACCGGAAGATATTCCTTTGAAAATGAGGTGATTTATGCCACTGTAGCTAGCAAAGAGGACAATAGCAAACAGCTCACCGCAGGGGCATTTAACCTATGGCACCTTACGGAGAGAAGTGTAAATGTTGCCTTGGTTTCCGTAAACGGTGCTTCACTGGGGAGTATAGAAAGCAATGTCTCCAAAATTTTTGAAAAAGCGGTAGCGAATATACAGTTTGGCAAAAGCTTAAGCCTTTCTATCAAAAAGTCTGAGCTAGGTAGTAACCAAACTTTGGATTTTGGCGAAAGTGCTTGGGCCGCCGCCTACAATGAGGAGCAAAAAATGCTCGTCAATAGGGTAAAACAGTTAGAAGGTTATAATGCCAGCACCTATTACATTTTGGTCTTTAATGACATTGAACCTTCCCGTCCTATTGGTGGGTTTATGCCATTACAGCGCCAAATGGGCTTTGTATTTGGAGGCCAACCTGAGGAAGAAGATAAAGGTGGTGACAAAAGTAAAACACTGGCCCACGAAATAGGGCACGGTATTTTTGCCCTGCAACATCCTTTTTCTGAATACGGCATAAATGAAGAAAGAACCGATTGGCTAATGGATTATGGTAGCGGAGACCAACTGCCCCATACCCATTGGGCCCAGATCCATGACCCCTCCTTAAAGTTTTATTTGTTCCAGGAGGAAGAAGAGGGCGAGATTGCCGGTAAGATTTGGTTTACGCCTAGCTGGGAGGCTTTTTCAATAAGAAATTCTTCAACAATTATATCAGACCCAGAACATTTAACCCCTAAAGGGACTGTACCTGGCTTTAAACTAAATGACGGAACTAAATATTGGGCAGAGTATGATTCAAACGGACAGTTCAAGGGATACTACCATAACTCAAGTATACAGATTACAGATGAGGAATATAAGAACAAGGAAACCGACATTGGTGATGAAGATACCGTTTATCTATTTGAGTATGTCCCTGGCTATTGTAACAAAACTTATCAATCTACCTACACCTATGTAAAGTCAAGTGCCACCGGGGTTTCTTTTGAGGAGCTTAAAAATAATTTTACGGAGGTTGATATTATTAGTAATTGTATTCCAGAGTTATGTTCCGAAGGGAAAAAGTTTTATGACACTTATATAAGTTCTGTTATAGGCGAATCGGAGCAAAATTCTTTTGACCAATTGGTAGACCTGATATGTAAAAATGGCACTGAATACTATGACAATTTAGTTTCGCAAATAGAGAAATTTAACAATGAAGAAAAGAGTAGCCTGATATGGAAAAATCATCGATATTTATATGAATCACTGTCCGAATCATGGTGGGCCAGAGATAATGCCTGGGAGGAATATGCTTCCATACTAATTGAAATAGATAGAATTTTTAAAGAACATACTAATTTACAAAAGGTAAATACAGCGGATTTATTTTTTATTATTGGCTACTCCACAACAGAGTTATTGTCCAACCTTTCCGCCAATGAGAAGGTTGAGATTCTACAATTCATATTGAACAATGAAATATTTATTACGGAAGGAAATGTATTGGGTATTTTTAAAGACAATGTTGATGATGAGGAAGGACTGATACTAAAGTTAATAGCTTCGGTAAGAAAGGAAGAGTGTGGAGAATTTTTAAAAGAAATTCGTTTACGAACAGTAGGTAGAGAATCAATTTTTGAAAACCTTTTCTCTGTCGTTCACAATGCGGGGGGTCAAGAATCTTTCACAATTCTTATTCAATTATTGTTTGATAAATTCGTTCAGTCAGAAGGAGGGCTTGATTCGTATATTCAAAAGTATAAAGAAAGAGAAACGAATTTTAAGTGGTATAGAAAAGAAACTCTGTGGCTTTTAATAGAAGCTGATTTGAACTACATTTCTAAAATGGAGGAAATGGAAAAATTCTCATTTCAGGCAAATTTCGATATAAACTATTTTGGAAGCAACACTAAGTATTACCTCGATTGCGAGGTACAAGACTGCAGTAATATTTGGGGCATTGTTGAAAATCAAGGCTATGGATTTTACAGATTTGAAAACTTTGCTTCTAAAGGTGAATATGATGCCTATGACATATTGACCATTGAATTTACAACCCCAATAGAAGAATTGGGGATAGAGGAGGGAACATATATTCCTATTCCGGCATTTTTCTTTCACGGTATTATCAAGAATAACAATTTGATAATGCTTAAAGAGTTTTTAGGCGATGTTGTATCAGTTGGAACAACAATATATGCAGGAAGTGCTTTACTGAAAGCCACTAAAGGTCTTACTAAGGTTCTTTCTTATGGAACCCTCTTTTATAATCAAATGAATGCATATGTAATGACTAGTGATGTTAGAAATTCGCTACAGTCATCCTCAGAAGGCAAGGCCTTTTTATTAATTTATGAGACCGGCAATTTATTAATTAATCTAGGGTCAGTTTATAAGAGCCCTAATAACTTTGAACGTACGATAAGTAGTTTGGCTACTTATCTAGATACCCATAGGGACTTTAAAGAATGGTTCCAAAAAAATCACAATAAGGAATACAAGGCACTAATCGACGAACTAAATAAACAAAACTAATGGCTGGTATAGGCAGAACACCAATACCAATATTTATAGGAAGCTTTTTGACACTCCTATTCGCGGCATATTTACAACTTTCTCGCCCTTTTTTATCTGATTTTCATCAAAAAAAAGGAATTGTGTTAAAATATGAAGTAGATGAATGTCCAAGCAATAATAGATCCGATTGCCTATACGTTTGGTTAAAAAACATGGACAAACCTTTCTATAACCCTTATTCCAGTGATTATAAGCCCTTTCTTCAAGGAGATTATACAAATAAAGAAATTACAATATGGACAAATTCAAAACGAGAATTTTTTCAAATTGTCGCTAATAACCTTACAATTATAAAATATGTTTGGTTCTTTAATTGGAATCTGATTTTGATATTTATTTTTCTGCTTTTTCACTATGGAGCATTCATGGAGACAAAAAATGCTACATTAAATATAAATACGTACGGGAAAATGTGGGCATATACAATTGGTCAAATAGAACCAATAATGAAACACAATTACAGAAAGTACAATCCTAATGATGTTTTGAACACAAGTTGGTTCGATGATTTATTCACTACAAAAAGGAAGAAAAAAGAAGATTTAGAAAATCAAGTAACTAATTGGAAACAATTTTTCCACATTACTGGAAAGCATGGTATTACAAAGGAGGTCAGAACATGGTTGATGACAATTAAGAAAGGGAAAATTTTTTTGGAAGGATATGACTTGTTTTATCTGATTGTGAATGGAAAAGGTAGTATAGAGAAAATAAACAGGACAACTAATGAAATCTTTGAATTTATTTCTATCCATTTGGATAGGGGCAGGGAGTATTACGAAGTTATAGGGAAACCCTTTAAAGAAAACTTTCCTAAGGAATACTATAAAATAATGGATCAGTTGAATAGGCTAAGATAGTTTCCTCGCTATCCCCCACTAGCGCAAGCGTCACGCTCGTGCCAACAGTGTAAAAAGTAAAGACAAGGATAATGTAATCAGTAGAAAACAATAATAAAACACCCCCCGCTAGCGCGAGCGTCACGCTCGTGCCCGCAACATTAGAAAAGTAACAATGATAAAAAAGAAATAACATAAAAAGTAGAATGAGTAGAAAACACAAATTCAACAACCCTACAGCAGCTTACTTCGTAAGCTTCGCGACCGTGTTTTGGATAGATGTGTTTATAAGACAAACCTATTTTTCAATACTAGAACAAGCTATCAACTATTGCAGGGCAGAAAAAGGAATGGAAGTATTTGCTTATTGTTTTATGCCGAGCCACGTTCACTTTGTCTTTAGGTCGAAGAATGAAGACCCATCAGGGTTGCTAAAAGATTTCAAGGGCTATACAGCTAGAAAATTGATAAAAGAAATTGAAAAAAACCCACAGGAAAGTAGAAAAGAATGGCTCTTATGGATGATGGAAAGGGCTGGAAAAAAGAAAAGTAATGTTACCAATAGACAATTTTGGGAACAACACAACAAACCTATTGAATTATGGAGCGCAGAGGTCATAAAGCAAAAAATAGATTACGTACACAACAATCCTGTGGAAGCCAGTTTCGTAACCGACCCTATCGATTGGAAATACGGTAGTGCACGGAACTATGCCGATGACGAAACGGTTATAAAAATTGATAACCAAGGTATTATCCTAGGTATGTTATGAATAAAATTAAAGAGATACATGTAAACTAAATCTTTAATGCCACGAGCGTGACGCTCGCGCTAGCGGGGGCTCCGGAATGGCACTTGACGAATGAAATAGAAATGTTCGATGGAGCGGAACTGTTTGAAGTCTTATCTGATGGTTCTGAGATCTTACGTGGAAGAATAGTAGATAAAAAATTTGTGATAATTGATTAGATATGAATTTCAGGTTTGGAAGTTATGGAGTCGTTAAAGAAAAAGAGCACCAAATGGGGGGCACAGAGAAAGGATGGAAAATATATGAAGAAACTTCTACAGGTTTAGAACCGATTATGAATCTCACAAATAGTGAAATCAAAGAAGTCGTTCTATCCGCCTATTTTGTAAGGACATATTGCATGTATAAAGGTTTTAAATTGTTTGTATCTCAGACCTCCATGCTAAAAGAACAAAAAAAGGTACGGTTGAACTTAAACAATCTTGACTTTGCTGCCTATGATTATTTTGGGTTTCCTTATCGAAAAGATGATGCGAGTATCGTCATCAATGAAAATGAACTCGAAGAAATATGGGAAGAACGGGAACGTTTGGCCCGTTTTCCGTTTAAGGTCGAAAAGATAAAATATATTAAAAAAGAGGGCGATTTTTTGTAAGTATCTAAAAATGAAGGAATAAAGATTCGTGATATTGACCATTTTATATACTGTAATTGCAGCGGTATTTACATTCAAATTTGGTCCTGCCCCCCCGCTAGCGCGAGCGTCACGCTCGTGCCCGCAACATTAGAAAAGTAACAATGATAAAAAAGAAATAACATAAAAAGTAGAATGAGTAGAAAACACAAATTCAACAACCCTACAGCAGCTTACTTCGTAAGCTTCGCGACCGTGTTTTGGATAGATGTGTTTATAAGACAAACCTATTTTTCAATACTAGAACAAGCTATCAACTATTGCAGAGCAGAAAAAGGAATGGAAGTATTTGCATATTGTTTTATGCCGAGCCACGTTCACTTTGTCTTTAGGTCGAAGAATGAAGACCCATCAGGGTTGCTAAGAGATTTTAAGGGCTATACAGCTAGAAAATTGATAAAAGAAATTGAAGAAAACCCACAGGAAAGTAGAAAAGAATGGCTCTTATGGATGATGGAAAGAGCAGGAAAAAAGAAAAGTAATGTTACCAAAAGACAATTTTGGCAACAACACAACAAACCTATTGAAGTAAGGGGCAATAAAGTAATCAAACAGAAGATAGATTACATACATAACAATCCTGTGGAGGCAGGTTTAGTGACGGAACCTGTACATTGGAAGTACAGCAGTGCCCGGAACTATGCCGATGACGAAACGGTTATAAAAATTGATAACCAAGGTATTATACTAGGTATGCTATGAATAAAATTAAAGAGATACATATAAACCAAATCTTTAATGGCACGAGCGTGACGCTCGCGCTAGCGGGGGGATGGGAAATAAAGACTGAAAAACATCTTGATATTGATTAATGAACCGAACTTTAAATATATTGATTTCTGTCGTTTATTATAGCCTCATAATGCTTATTGTGCTGTCTGAGAGTGGTGATATATTATGGACTGAGGCATGCAATTTTTATAAATTATCCGTTACCACATATTACCAATCAATCGGCTCGTGGACGTTAATGGCTTTTTTAGGCTATTTATACGTTAAAATAAAAAAAATTAAAGATTTGCCCTTAAGATATTATTTTCTCTTACCATTACTCACCCTTCTTTATACTGGGCGCAAGTACGAAAAGAATTTGAACTTGTTAATCGAATCCAAACCGCACAAAGTAATCCCTGCAATTATCTATAATATTTTCATTACTAAGAACTCGGACACATGTTCCTTTAAATTTGAATTCAATGGTAAAATGACCAAATCAATTAAGTCACCTAAGACCTCTCTAAATAATCTAAAGATTGGAGACACTATATTGATTAAGGTAGCAGATGATTGTAAGTATATGAACAAAATATATGATCTATATCCGTCACAACCGGGCATTCAACAGTAAAACCAAATAGATGAAAAACAACTACCCACATATTCTACTTTTCATTCTATGCAGCCTGTTTTGCAGCTTGCAACTGTATGCGGTTACGCCACTTGTTTCCGGTTCTAAAGACAGTTTGGTCCATAAAACAAAGGACACCACCCTACAGCAACAAAAAAGGAAACAACAGCTCACCTATTTGCAGCAATTGGCCGCATTGCAAACGGCTAGGCACGCACAGATTACACCCCTAAAGTCCCCTCAAGGGGACAATTCCCCCTTTGAAGGGGGTGCCCGCAGGGCGGGGGATGTATTCGCTTCTCCAGGGGAGGGTCAGGGGAGTGCTACAAGCACAACCCTAAAACCAACAACAAAGCAGTTCCGTTCCTTCCCTTCCTTAGACAAAAAACTATCCGAAAACCAGAATTTTAATGTGCCCTTTACCCAACGGCAACCGGAGTTCAATGCGACCTTTATGGCGGAGAACTTTCAACAAAACCCGGCCGTAGAAAAATTGATAAACAATGCCAAGGGCGCCGTAGATGCGGTGGCCAAGATGGGTCGCTTTGTAGAAATCTTAACCGGCAATGAATTGTTGGAGCTTCCGGTGGGGCTTAAAAAAACGGACCAAACTTCGGGCAATTCCGTAGAATTGGCCATTACCGAGGTAGAATTTACGCCCAACCATGCCCTACTAAAGGTATGGGCGCGTATGACCGTTCCTGAAAAAGGGGAAGTGGACGATGAAAAAGACCGCGGCATTGAACGACAACTCTTTTTTGGTGCCGAAAATGTAAAGCTCAGTTATGAGGGCGGATTATCAGGCGATATGAAACTGGTACTTTTGGGCAATCAGGCCATTCCCATGCAGGGAGACAACTGGCTGTTGACCCTCAAAGGGGGCATAGACCTCAAGGCCAATTCGTTTGGCGACCAATCCTTTATAGAGTTCGATTGTTCCAACCTAAAGGGCATTAGCTTGGAAGGCGATCTTCGGGTTTCAAGAAACGTGCTGTTGCCCCTAAATGAAGATGGCCAATATACCTGCGGCAATAGTAGAGACAACCAGTACCTAAAGGACATGGAAGATCAGGTAGTAGACAACAAATGCTACGTGGGGGCCTCTTTTAGTGTAAAGTCGGAAGGCTGGAACGACCTTTTGATCAATGTAGACCTTCCCCGTTTTGAGGTGGTAGGCTTGACCGGTTGGGGCTTTGACCTAAAGAATGTGGTCTTAGACCTTAGTGATAGCCGTAGCGCGCCCAACCTCAACCTTCCGCAAGAATACAACAACATTTATTCCGGTGCCGATGAAAAACTATGGCGTGGCTTTTATGCCGAAGAGGTAAGCGTTATGCTACCCCAAGGAATAGAGGACACCAAAAAATCCAGCGGACGGGTAGAATTTGGCGCCAAAGACTTGGTGCTTGACAGTCAAGGGGTATCTGGCACTTTTTATGGGGAGAACGTACTTAAAACAGGTGATGGGGCCGCCGGAAAATGGGCGTTTACAATAGAGGACGTAAGTATTTCCCTTTCCCGAAATTCCCTAACCGGAGGTTCTATGGGCGGTGATATTGCCGTACCTATTTTTGAGGAACCCATGGACTATTCCGGCTATATAGACCAAAACGGTTACGGTCTGGAAGTGGGGCTGCAAAGCAACTACGAAACTCCCGTCTTTTTAGGGGAAATGCAACTGGCAAAAAACTCTAGCGTGGCTATTGATGTAAAAGATGGCAAGGTATACCCTTCTGCCAACCTTACGGGTCAACTCTCCATCGTTGGTAAAATAGGTCAAAAAGAAGGCGAGAAATCGCCAAGCGCTCAAGAGGCCGAAGAAAGTGGTAAGGGTTTCAATTTTCCCGGTATCCAATTTCAAGAATTAAAACTCGAAACCGAACCCGGTAAAAAAGCCATTAGCGCTACCAGCTTAGGGTTTACCGGAGATATGAAGCTGATGAACTTTCCGGCATCGGTAGAAAACTTGCAACTGGTAACCCCGGGCAATCAGGTAGGCCTTTCTTTCGGACTCAAAATTAACCTGGATGGTGACGGATCCCACGCCACCACCAGCATGGACATTTTGGGGAAACTGGAAGAATCTACCAAAATACAGGCCTGGAAGTTTGAAAAAGTAAAAGTAGATGGGGTTGAGATTGATTATAAAAAAAGTGGGGTACACCTTACGGGTGGTCTTCAAATTATGGATGAAGACCCCACCTATGGTAACGGTTTTGCTGGTGAGCTTTCGGTAGATATTACCAAACTTAATTACAAGGCTTCTGCGAAAGCCATGTTCGGCAGCAAGGAATTCAGATATTGGTTTGTTGATATCTGGTCAGACTCAAAAGAAAGTGGCTCTAGCAAACTACCTATTAATTCACTTGCTGGTGGGCTTTCAAATAAAATGCAACGTCTAACCGACGGTAAGACTACTGAATTCAACCCGAGCAAAGCGGTATATGTTCCTGATGCAAATACCGGGCTGGGCTTAAGGGCAGGTGCGGGTATAGGAACGAGCAATTCATCTTCCTTTAGCGCCAAGGTATTTATAGAAATGGAATTTAACTCACATGGAGGATTAAATAGAATCGGGTTTACAGGGGAAGGTTCCTTAATGGGTGGTGACTCTTACACCTCCCCTGAAGCGAAATTGCTGGAAAACAATAAACTCTTAGACAAAATGTCCGATTTTATCGAAAAAAATGCGCATAAGGCCGAAACCTTTCTAAAAGACAATGATTTTCTCGGGCTATCTAAAAATGCTATTCCCAAACGGGAGGTTGCCTCTAGCGGACGTGTTGGTGTATTCGTCGGTATTGAAAAAGATTTTGTCAACGACTCTTTTCATGGTGAATTTGAGGTTTATATAGACCTTGAGGGTATTCGTGGCGGAAATGAAGATAACCTTGCTGGCAGGGCCGTTATTCATAAAGACCCACAAGAATGGTACATACATGTAGGCACACCTGAAACACCTATATCCTTAACATTTGATGTAAAGGTAGCCGAGCTAAATGTACAAGCCTATTTTATGACGGGTACTAAATTATCTACGGCCTTTCCCCCAAGGGATGAAGTAGTAAGAATTCTTGGTGCAGATGTGGCAGAACTCAACAGACAAGGGAAAGATGGACAATTTGAAGCCGCAAAAGGCTTTGCATTTGGTTTAAATTTCTCATATCAATACAAATACCAATATCTCATTTTTTATGCCTATCTAGAGTTTGGTGGTGGTTTTGATATTATGCATGCCTACTATCCTGATGCAAAATGTGTGGGTAGACCAGGGCCTATTGGTAATAACGGCTGGTATTCCATGGGTCAGGTTTACGCCTATTTAGAAGGCGAGTTTGGTGTTGAGGTAGATTTGGCCTTTATAAAAGGGAAGTTTCCTATTGCTTATGCAGGAGTTGCAGCCATGTTAAGAGGTCAGTTTCCCAATCCTATTTATTTAAATGGTTATGTAGGGATGCGTTATGAGATTTTGGGCGGATTGATCAAGGGAAATATGAGAATGAAATTTGAGGCAGGGGAAGAGTGTGAATTTGAAGGAATTTCCGACACTATAGGGGTGCCAATAATTTCAGATGTTGTACCTCGAGAAGGTAATGCCGATGTTTCTGTTTATGCCGCTCCTCAGGCTGTGTTCACCTATCCTGTCAATAAAGATGTTGATGTAAATCTAGAAGACGGAAAGCGCACTTTTAAAATACAATTAAAAGAATTTTCTTTAACCCAGGAAGGAAAGGAAATTACAGGAACTTTTGAATGGAATGAAGATAACGATGCGGTAACCTTCGTTTCTGAAAAGACCCTTCCTTCCGAAAAGGAAATAATTGCCGTGGTTGAGGTAAGCTTCGACGAAAAAATAAATGGGGCCTATAAAACCTTGGTAAAAGATGGAAAACCAGTAGTTGAAAAAAAGGAAATAAGCTTTAAAACAACCAAAGCACCCGACCACATTCCATGGGAACAAGTTAGTTACGTCTATCCTGTGAAAGACATGAAAAACTTTTATCCACAAGAATATTCAACGGGCTATGTAAAACCAAAAAAAGCTCCAGATTACCTTTTTGAAGGAGGATACGAAATGCGAGCACAATTTGTTTCCCTATTGACTAATGAAGGGATAAGATCGCCGTTGCGATATGACAAACAAAAAGGCATGGTATTCTTTGATATACCGGAGTTGGTACCAAACTCTAAGTATCGTTTAGATTTAATGGTCTACCCCCCAGGGCAAGAGGCCCCTTCAGAAATTTTCATTGAAGAAAAAGAAACAGTTTACGATACCGAACAAGTAAATACAAACTGGTATGACCCAGGAACCGATACACAAACAGAAAGGGATGATGTAAACTCTACTGCCGTTGTTTCCCAGAAAAAAGCGACTGGGGTTAAGATGAACGATGCAGCCCCTAAATCTATTTTAGATATGGAATTTAGGACAAGTAAACATGCTAGCTTCAAGGATAAAATAAACAGTTTAGAGGTAGTTGACAACCTAACCAATAATATTTTCTACTATAATGCAGAAGACTCTTTAGATGTTTATGCCAAGGTTCAATCGCTTTCTATAAAGGTTGCAGACTATGAAGCTTTTGACAAACCGGAAATATATGCTAACCGATATAACCCTGAACCTTTGGTCTACGCACAAGCCATTTTAAAAGATGATTACTATAAAAGAGACATTTTGCCTATTATGTATAATAAAACAGGTTCAGATCCGATTTACCCTATAGACGGTATACTTGTTAATAGGGATGAAGCTGTGCTCGGAGTACCTCCCATCAGGTCTTTTTATATCGGATATGAGTATAAAAGGGATTACGAAAACGATCCGAATTCTCCTTGGGTAAAAAATAGAATACCATTTATTTATAATTTACCCTACCAATATTATGAAGATTTCGTCTACTTAAGAGGCGCCCTAAGCAACAAATACCCTGACCCTTCCGAACATCCTGATATATACGATAAATACAATTTGTTATTAAAAAAATCATTCCCAGCGTTTAGATTCAACAAATCCTATCAAGCGGAATTAATCTATAGAACACCAGGAAATTTATATAGCCAAGGATACCAAATAAAATACGTGAACGATTAATATGGTTTTGAAAAAACATACTATACTGATAAGGACACTTTTTGTCTTATTGTTCGCCTTCTGTTGGATGCCTTCTGCTGCACAGGTAGATGAAATTCAGGTTGCAGTTCTGGCCAGAGCTTTAAAAGATAACATTAAACTAAGGTGGTCTCCTACCCGACCCTTGTTATGGCAACAAGGAAATAAAAATGGATATCACATTACTCGAACCACCCTCACCAGAAAAGGCGAAATACTAAAAAATCCGGTAGAAGAGCGTTTAACAGCCAGCCCAATAAAACCCGAACCTCTACCAAACTGGGAAGAATTGGCCAAACAAAATGAATATGCAGCTGTTATGGCCCAGTCCATTTTTGGAACTACCTTCAACACCACAGCACCTGGAACGGACACTGGAGCCATTATGGCCATAAATGATGAAAACGAACAGCGCTTTACCTTTGCCCTGTTAGCCGCTGAGCAAAGCTTTGAAACCGCTAAGTTGGGTGGACTAGCCTTTACGGATAATAACGTGGATGAAAATGAAACTTATGTCTATAATGTAATCTTAGCAGACTCCACTTTGCCTATAGACCAGCAGTCAAAAGGTGCGGTTTTGACCGGTTACCCTTATCACGAAAGATTGCCAATTCCGCTTGGTTATACCATAGTTACCCAAGACAGTCAAATAATTTTGGAATGGAACTACGGTATGCTGAAGCGGTTTTATTCTAGGTATACTATTGAAAAATCGGAGGATGGAAACAATTTTAAAAGGCTTGAGGCCCAACCTATATTTAACGCCCAAACACCCGAAGATGAGCAAAATGTGACTTTAGTCTATAAAGACTCCGTTCCTAACAATAAAGAGTTCTACTATCGTATTAAGGGACTGACCGCCTTTGATGAAACTGGTCCACCTTCAAAAGCACTTTCCGCCATGGCCATGCCAACACCCAAGTTTGCGCCCATAATTGAAAAAAGGATTTTTGAAGGAGAAAATGGGGTAAGGATTAAATGGAGCTTTAATCAAGAAGAGGAGATAAGCATAAAGGGCTTTCAACTTAGACGTGCCAATAACCATGACGATTTTTTTATGGACGTAGGTGAACTTCTACCCCCACAAAGTAGGGAAACCACATACGCACCACTTCAAAGAATCAACTATTTTAAAGTAGTTGCCATAGGTAACAATGAGGTGGAAAGACCCTCTTTTGCTTCTATCGTTCAACCCGTAGATTCTATACCGCCAAAGCCACCGGTGGGGTTAACCGCAAAGATAGACACCACCGGAATTGTACATCTTTCTTGGGAAGAAAATAGTGAGGAGGATTTGTTAGGCTACAGAATATTTAGATCAAACAACCCCAATGCAGAGTTTTCACAGGTGACCTCGGTAGAGGTAAAAGAAAATCTTTTCTCCGACACGCTAAATATTAAAAATCTAAATAGAAAAATTTATTACAAGCTATTAGCGGAAGACCAACGTTTCAATGCCTCTCAACTTTCAGAAACCTTAGAGGTCACCCTTCCTGATGTAACGCCTCCTTCTGCGCCAGTAATCTCCTCTTACCATATGAATGAAAAGGGCACCGAAATAAAATGGATACCCAGCAGTAGCCTAGATGTGGTCTCACACTCAATTTATAGAAGTGACACCAGAAACGAAGAGGTAATTTGGAAAAAAATATATGAGACAGCTAAACTGGACACCTTGTTTTTAGACATGGAAACCTTACCCGCAAAAACATACAGTTATACAGTTGTTGCCACAGACAATAAGGGGCTTGAAAGTGAGCCCTCAAATCCGGCTACTATACGCAGGATGGAAAAACCAATTGAAATGGAAGATTTGTCATTTACTGGTACTGCAAACAGGGAACTAAGATTTATAAATCTTTCATGGAAAATAGGAAATAGAAATGTTACAGAATATAGACTTTTTAAGGGCACTTCAAAGGAAGAGCTAAGTCTATATAAAACAATGGTAGGTGCCAAAAACAGATATAATGACACACAATTAACCATTAACACTTCATATACTTATGGGTTACAGGCCCTTTCAGAAAACGGTCAACTTTCTCCTATTAAGGTCATTGAGGTTAATTATTGAGAATATGAAAAATATTGTTGTTTTAATTCTATTTTTTACATCCATTCACATGTTTGGACAATATGATGTGTATGTGGAATACCGGTATCTTTCTCCTGAGGCTCCACATAGGGCCGAAATTATAATTCAAGTTGGTGATGTAATTGATTATAACAAGATTATCGAACCCACCCCACCTTCAGGAATGGAAAGTGTGACCTATGGAGAGGAGTTTTCCGGAAGAAGCACTAGCCAAACTCTAAATTGGTTAGCAATGGCTAGTATGGGAAATTTTACTTATTTATCCAATAGCGATTTTGGTTCTGTAACTGTTGGTTCTAATGCCCATTTTGTACTCACAAACACAGAAGGGTATTTTTTGAGAGGTTCAATTAGTATTGTTCCAGAAATAGATATTAACGCAAGTCATGCTTCAGGCTCTAAATGTTACACTGAAGACGTTACCTTCAGTGCAACCCCTGGACACCCAAACGAAGCCTATTCTTGGTCTTATTATACCGCTTCAGATCCAACAGAAAAGCCTCTAAACTTCTTTTCACAATCAAAAACTCTTAATCTAACCGATTTATTTCCGGATAACCCAACTGACCATATTGAAGAAGTAATAACATTTGTGGTTACCAATAATTTAAATGGTGGGTATAAAAAAACAATTAATTACTCTTGGCTTTCATGTGGCCTTAACCTGAACCATATTGAACCTGAACCTGAAAAATGTGCAGGTGAAAATAATGGTGGTGTGCGGTTTGAGTTTGACGATGCTTTACCTAACAACAGCAGTTTAAGGGTATATCTATATGAAGGCACTCCACCCAACAACATTGAAGACGACCTAGAAAAAGATAACCCAACTGTTGCCGGAATTACTCCTCAAACTATATCAGATGCCGATGACCAGTTAATCAATGATAACGGCACTTATTACTGGGAGTATCAAGGTCTTGCGGGGGCTACGGGAGGTAAAGACTATTTTGCCGTTCACCAAGTATTAAACGGAGATGGTACCGTGAGTAGTGCGGCTATTACAGATGATTTTAGTATAGAACGCCCAACAGAAATAACCGCTTCATCATCTTTGGTTAGTTCTGCTGCTTGTATTGGGGAAAATACAGTATATCAACTTAATGCTGATGGAGGTTATTTAAGTGGAGGTTCCAGTACATTGTCAGATTATGAGTTTCAGTATAGCATAAATGGTGGCAATTACAATTCCACTACTTCAACCCTTAATATTCCCGCATCCGTAAATGACCAAACCGTTAATATTTTGGTCGAATATACAGGCAATTCAAATAATTGCACCAACGATGAAAACAATCCGTATTCTTTTATAATACTGGCCACACCGGTAGCTTTAGAAATTAATGATGACTCTTCATATTCATTTGGCCTTCCCCCATCCGCTTCAGGTTTAAACAATGGTTCCGTCAGAATTACCCTTGCCCAAGGCAGCGGTAGTTTTAATTACTCTCTTTACAAATATGATGAAGCCAGTAGTAGCTTTGTATTGCATGCCTCAAACACTAATACAACCGAATCCACTTACACTTTTGAGAATTTGCCAGAGGGCAGGTATCAGGCCACAGTATCCCTCTCTTCAGGCTCAAGCTGTTCTGATACATCTCAAGAATTTGAATTAACAGCCAATCAACTTCCCACTATTCAAAATATAAATGCCACTGCACCAAGCTGTTCAGGTCAAATGGACGGTAGCATAACCTTGGAAGTAACAGAAGGCGCACCCCCTTTTCAATTTAGATGGTACGATTCCAGTGGCAACCAAATATCGGGAGAGTCAAGCACTACTTTAGAGAGTTTAACTCCTGGAATCTATTCCTTTAAAGCTATTTCTAATGGAGGCGATTTTGAAACTGAAGGAGCATACTCAGAAGCTGCTGAGATAATAGTTCCACAATCCAATAGCATTGAAATATTGGAAATTTCTCCAACAAATGCCAGTTGTTTTGAAGCCAATGATGGCAGTCTTGAAATTTCTGCGTCAGGTGCCTCCGAATATGATTATTCATTAAATGGCGGACTTAGCTGGGAGCCATTAATAGATCATATAATTTCAAATTTAGATAGTGGATTTTATGAAGTAATTTTGAGAAATAGAAATTCGCCCATTTGCTTATCCTCCCCTTCTGCTCAAGAAGAAATTAAAGAACCTGAAGAAATAACCATTACCCCTACCGTTCAGGATGTTAGTACCAATGGGGGAAATGACGGGGCAATTACAATTTCTGTTTCCGGTGGGCTTCCTGAGATTGACACCGACAAAAATTACACTTTTAGTTGGGAAGGCAAAGGACCTAATAACACTTCCTTCAGTAGCTCTAGCCAGAATATTGGGGGACTAATTGAGGGACGCTATGAAATTACCGTATCAGACGATAATGGATGTTCTTCCATCCCCTTGGAAATAGAAATTACCCAACCCGGCCCCTTATCCATTAACAGCATTACCGTGGTCAACCAAATGAGCTGTGTTGCTGCCAACGATGCCATCATTACCGCTGATGTAGTGGGTACCTCGCCCGTTACTTTTGATTGGTACCGAGATGGCTCTTTGTTTGTTCAGACCATAGATGTAAACACCATAGAAAACTTACCTCCTGGAGAGTACCAACTATTTCTAAACGATGGTTCCGTTCCCAATGCTCTGGAGAGTGCGATTGTGACAATTGATAATATTAACGCCATCACAGCCAATATCGTTGCAACCGGCACCTGTCCTAACACCAACGAAGGCAGTATCGTTATAAACAATATCCAAGGTGGTACTCCCGGATATAGTTACAGCATTGATGGTAATAACTTTCAACCCTCAGGCAATTTCAGCTCTTTGAATGCCGGAAATTATACGGTTACCGTTCGTGATAGCAATGGATGTGAAATGGTGCAAACCGATGTGGTGGTAGATAGTTATCCCGAGATTCTTTTGGATAACGAAAACACTATTGTGCTTTCGGTCAGTGCCGAAGGAAGAAGCGATGGAGCCATCTCCCCTATTTTTGAAGGTGGCGTACCACCTTTTACTTATGATTGGACAGGGCCGAACATAAACGGAACTAACACACAAGATGTCAGTGGCCTAATGGAGGGAGACTATTCCATTTTAGTAACAGATGCCAATGGCTGCGTTCTAAACGAGTCTTTTACCATTACCGAACCAGGTGAACTCATAGTTACCGCCTCTCAAATGGAATTTATCCCTTGCAGTGGGGATACTTTTGGAGAAATTACGGCACAAGTAATTGGGGGTGTAGCACCTTATGTTCTAGAGTGGTTTCAACAAATAAATGGTTCGGACACTAAATTGGAGGAAGATTCCAACTTATTGGTCGATTTAGGTCCGGGAAGTTATTTTCTTCGGGCTACTGATTCCAATGGAATTAGTACCGATTCGGAAATAGTGGTAATCACCGAACCGGATTTGCTTACAGTTTCTATACTGAGCACTACCCCTATCTTTTGCAGTGGAGAAGCTACGGGGGCAGTAGAAATTGCTTTTTCGGGTGGAACGGCTCCCTATGAATTTTCATGGAGCAATGGGGAAACTACCCAAAACCTATTTAATGTTCCCGCAGGGGAATACACCCTGTTTATTTCAGATATTAACGGTTGCTATACGGAAATCACAGCTATAGTAGAAGCAGCACCAGATGCCCTGCAAATCAGTAATAGTAACATCATCAATGTTTCGGAATACAATGCTAATGACGGTAGTATTTCATTGGAATTGACAGGAGGGGCTTTTCCTTTTGATATTGAATGGACTCAACTGTCCAACGGACTGGGAATAGAAGGCAGGGAAAATATTTCCAACCTAACGGCAGGCAGCTATCAGGTTGCCATTTCAGATGATAATGGTTGCCAGTTGATGGAAATTTTTGAAATCACCCAACCCGATATTGTTGAAGAAACCATCGTACAACCTGCATGTGAAGGAGATACAAATGGAAGCATTTCCCTACTCGTGAATCAAGGTAATGGTAACTTCACCTACGACTGGAGTACGGGTGATACCACCAATGCCATTACCGAACTGGCACCAGGCACCTATTCCGTGACCGTAACGGGGCTGGAAAACGGACCCATTACACGAACCTACTTAATCGAATACCCAAAACCGGTAGAAGTCGATTTAGGAGAAGACCAAACCTTATGCGTAAATCAAGAATTGGCTTTAGATGCCAGTGTAGAAGATGAGGGCGCCCTATATAGTTGGACATCGAGTAACGGATTTACAAGTAATTCCCCTAGCATAAATATAACCCAAAGTGGCACTTATATGGTCACTGTAACCTCTTCTTCAGGATGTAAGGCAGAGGGTTCCATATCAGTAGATATAAGTACAGAGGAAATTAATGCGGAGTTGGCCGCCTCTACGCAGGCATTTGTAAATGAAACAATTATTGCCGTAGACATAAGCTATCCGCTTCCTGATAAACTAGAATGGATATTTCCCGATGAGGCCATAATTGTTTCTTCGGATAGCGACGAAGCTCAATTGCAGTTTAGTAAAGCCGGTGAATATGAGATTGGAATAATAACCTATAGAGGGGATTGTATAGCACAACAAACCAAAAAGATAATTATCAATCAATCGGACCCTACCGTAAGAGAGGAAGCAACGGCTAATGGAAGTAAATTAGTAGAAGATTTTCTTATCTACCCTAATCCCACCAATGGGCAATTCACCGCTGATGTACATATGACCGAACGGGGGAATGTCAGTATAAAAGTGTTTAGTTTGGCGAATAACGCGCTGATAGCTTCCAAAAAAGAGCGAGGTGCCTCGTTATATCAGGTTCCTTTTGATATTTCAGGGCTACCGGCCGGAGTATACGCTGTTTTATTGGAAACTCCTTATGGAAAGACTTTAAGGAAAGTAATAAAGAAATAATTTTTGATTCATACTCTAAACTAAAAATGCCCGAAGTAATTCTTCGGGCATTTTTTAATTCTATTATTGGGTAACAATTAATCGGCCAAAACAATAACCTTATTGTCTTTCATTTCTACCGTTCCGCTAGTTATCGGTAAAATGGTTTTGCCGTCTGCATCCTTAGAAAACTTAGAGGTATAAGCCTCTTCAATCACAACGTTACCATCTACCTTCACATTACCTTCTTGCAACAAAGAAATAATAGGTTCATGATTGTTCAGCATCTGAAACTCGCCATTCACACCCGGAACGGTTACCGAGGTAACTTCTCCTGAGAATAAGGTGGCTTCTGGTGAAACTATTTCTAAATACATTTCCTTTTAGTTTTAAGTTTTAAGTCAAAGGCCAAAGTGTTCAAAACTTTGAACTATTAACTCATCACTATTTACGCTTCAGCCAACATTTTTTCACCGGCCTCGATTGCTTCTTCAATAGTTCCCTTAAGGTTAAAGGCAGATTCCGGAAGGTGATCTAATTCCCCATCCATAATCATATTAAAACCTTTGATAGTTTCCTTAATATCAACAAGAACACCAGGAATACCTGTAAACTGCTCTGCCACATGGAAAGGCTGAGAAAGGAAACGCTGAACACGTCTAGCACGACCTACAGCCGATTTATCCTCTTCGGATAATTCCTCCATACCCAAGATGGCAATAATGTCTTGTAATTCTTTATATCGTTGCAACAACTCTTTAACTCGTTGTGCACAGTTGTAATGATCATTACCTAAAATATCGGCCGTAAGAATTCGTGATGTAGAATCTAAAGGATCCACCGCAGGATAAATACCAAGCTCGGCAATCTTACGAGATAATACGGTAGTAGCATCTAAGTGAGCAAAGGTTGTCGCAGGAGCAGGATCCGTAAGGTCATCCGCAGGAACGTAAACCGCCTGTACAGAAGTAATCGAACCTCTTTTAGTTGATGTAATTCGCTCTTGCATGGCCCCCATTTCTGTTGCCAAAGTTGGTTGATAACCCACCGCAGATGGCATACGCCCCAATAGTGCCGATACCTCTGAACCTGCTTGCGTAAAACGGAAAATATTATCTACGAAGAAAAGAACATCTTTACCTTGACCCTCACCAGCACCATCACGGAAATATTCTGCTATAGTCAACCCAGAAAGAGCAACCCTTGCACGGGCTCCAGGGGGTTCGTTCATTTGACCGAAAACGAAAGTCGCCTTAGATTCTTTCATTATATTTTTATCTACCTTGTTCAAATCCCAACCGCCTTCTTCCATAGAATGCATGAAATCATCACCGTATTTGATAATACCAGACTCCAACATCTCACGAAGTAAATCATTTCCTTCACGGGTTCTTTCACCAACACCTGCAAATACAGATAGACCACCGTGACCTTTAGCGATGTTGTTGATCAATTCTTGAATCAATACGGTTTTACCAACACCAGCACCACCAAAGAGACCAATTTTACCACCTTTAGCGTAAGGCTCAATAAGGTCAATAACCTTGATACCCGTGAATAGAACCTCGGTAGAGGTAGAAAGATCTTCGAATTTTGGAGCTTCCCTGTGAATAGGCAAACCGTCTTTGCCAGATTTTGGCAAGTTACCCAAACCATCGATAGCATCACCGATAACATTAAAAAGACGACCGTAAACGTCATCTCCGATAGGCATCTGAATAGCACTACCCGTCGCCAGCACATCAGTTCCACGGCTTAGACCATCTGTAGAATCCATTGATATGGTTCTAACGGTATTCTCACCAATATGTGATTGCACTTCCAGCACCAACTTAGAACCACCTTTGCTAGTGATTTCTAGTGAATCGTAGATTTTTGGAAGAATATCTCCGGATTGAAATTCAACATCAACCACCGGCCCAATGATCTGCGAAACTTTACCTGTAACTTTTGACATTACCTTATCAGTTTAAAAATTCAATTGATTAACTATTGATAGACAGGTTTTTTCACCTGTGTTTTTTCAGGGTGCAAAGGTAGGTTTTTCAACTTTAATTGAAAACTACTTTGCACTCTTTTTTAAGCATAAAAAACGGCGCTCTACAACAGCACCGTTTTTTGTTGATTTTCAAACAATAAACTATCTCAACATGGGAGAATAATTTGTAGGATAATTACCTATATCGTACAAAGAGCCCGAAGTCTCGAAATTAGATTCGTAAGTGGCATCTATCGCTTTCATAAATTCATTGGCCAACAAAGCATAACCTCTAGCCGTGGGGTGTACACCATCTAATGAAAATGCCCCGCCCATAACCAAGTTAGAGGTTAGAGTGTAATCGCCATCGGTTACACCACCATTGGCCAAATCTTGCATCAAGGCATTGGCATCAACAAATGCCAAACCTGCACTTGAAGCGGCTGCCGATATAGTTGCATTAAAACCGTCCGTAGCCGTTTTTATTTCCGCTTGTTCTTCTGGTGTCAATACCCATTTATCACCTAGAGGTAATGTAATACCATTGGTTGAAAATTGCGCGGCCATTGCTTCGGGGAACCCAAAACCTTTAAGAGCATTCAAAGAAAACTCATCAACTTCACCTATTACCCTTCGACTAGATAACACCAATAAGTCATTTTCATTGGCCAATCTAGCTTGGCCATAAGCATTACCCATGAGAGTGGCCACCGTGGGCGCTTGCTCGGCAGATAAACCTAATTGCTGTACGAAACCTGGGAAGGCAGGGTTGGCATTTAAGACCCCGGTAATCTGTTCTGAAAGATTCACTAAATCCTCATCTAAAATTACTACAGCATTATTTACCGAATCATTAAAGGTAATGGCACGTTCTGGTTGGCCCAAAAAATCATAAACCTGGTTCAATGCACCAAAAAAGGCATTTAAGGTAGGCACTAAGTCGGCAAAATTATTTTCCGCTGGATTGATAGGGTCATGAGTAACAGTTGTAAAATGCGGTATGGTCGTTACGTAAGGAATATTGGCCATAACACCCTTGGCTCCGGAAGATGTTAAAGTGGCTACCAATCCATTGACAGCCTCATTAAACAGGGCTTGATCTGTAATCGGATTTGAACCATCACCACCAGAGGTTGCATAGCCTAATACATCGTTATTTCCGGCCCAAAGAGTAAAGAATGTGGGTGATTGGGCCATTGCCAATTCCAAAATACTCGCATTTGGGGTACTTCCGGTCATACGAACGAAATATGGATTAGCGAGTTTTGCTTCCAAGTTACCTATATTACCGTATCCATTAAATAGCAAATGAAAACTTTTGGCCCCGGGAACTCCTAAATTATTAAAAGGCCCACTAGGGTTATTCAAAACAATATCGGTAGTCGGCTCGATAGGTCCTACGACATCTTCCAAATCTTCAGGTCCGGCACCTCCGAACACCAATCTAGGATTAAACCCTTCTAAGGGAGTACCCCCCACCAAAAGACCTCCAATATTATCATTCGTCAATGGTTGTGAAAACGAACCGCCACCCACAAGGGAAAACTTTGCGGCCAAAAGATTTGGCATTGAATTTTGTTGCCCAGCTACAAATAGAGCATTATCAGTAAAACCAGCAGTTAAGGAATTTCCGAGGGAAACATAAGTTGAAAAATCAGCCGACCCCGAAGTTAGTTCTGCCGTTTCCGCCACCTCTTCAGTACGCTCAAAATCAGTTTCATCATTACACGCTATAAAGACCACAGAAAAGGCCCAAATGGCTATATATCTAATTTTCATCATCGTAATATTATAAGTTATTGATTGTCCATGACACGTAGTACATAGAGCCGATAAAACCGGTTCCGAATGCCGTGAAATACTCATCGCCCAAAAGATTGGTCGCTCCGGCCTTAAAGGCGGATTTAATACCAGGAACCCTATAACTGACCTGTGCATCTAGCACATGAAATTCAGGAACCACACCATTACCAAACGTAGCTTCCCAAAAATAATCATCACTAAAGCGGTAGGCCAGATTAAATCCGAAATTCTTGAAAAGATCAGTATTTCCTAAAGAAGCCTTGAATTTATGTTCTGGAGTATTGAAGTTACTCATGAAGTCTGGATTGGCTTTTTGGTCAAAATCTTGTTTGGCGAAGGTATAACTTCCGCTTAAGTCAAAGCCTCCAAAAAGTTGTGCTGTTAAACCCAAGGAAGCACCATAAGAACCTATGTTAACTTCAGAGTTGGTATAGGCACTGTACGCCTGAAAGTCATCATTGGCGATTGCCGCCACAGAAAGCGAGCCATCACCTACCGATCCGTAATATGGAGCTATCACAACTTCTTGAGAAATAAAATCTTTATACTGGTTATAATAAGCACTAAAGTCAACCACCAGCTTATCAATCTTTCCGCGGTAACCCACTTCTACTGAAGTAACCTGTTCTGGCTTAACTATGCTCGGATTAGCAATTTCTAAATCTGCGGGATTACCAGTTTCACCCAGTCGTTGAACCGAACTTAGCGTATAAGAATTCTCATAGGCCACCCTGCCGGTCTGAGTGATCGTAGCCGGTTGTTGAAAATTCGCTTGAGCCGCCCCACTTACTTCAAATTCTCGAGAGTAACGATCAAGGTTATCAGGAGCAGAACCTATCAAAATTGCACGACCTGCATCAAGACCAATAAATAGGTCTTGCGTAGTCGGATTTCTAAATCCGGTTTGAACCGAAGCCCTAATATTATGGTCTCTATTTAAGGTTAGACCCGCAGAAAGTCTTGGAGAAAAGAATCCGTCGAAAAATTCAGACTTATCGTAACGAACAGATCCCGTCAACTTTAAGTTCATATCTTCTGTAAAGTCGAAACCTTTTTGAATCTGGGTATATATACCGAATTCGGAATAGTCTATAGCACCATCATAATCTGTATATATAGTTCCGAAAGAGTTCAAACTAAATCTGCGATATGAACCACCCACCTGAATGTCGGCAAAATCGGTTAAATGACTGAAGTTATAATTACCATCGGCGTGATAGTACTTTGAGGCGTCTCTAAATTGAGAACCTGTCGAAAGGTCAGGATCATTAACACTTCTATTAAATGCCGCTTCAAATTCTGGAGTGCCCGGTTCAAAACGGCCAGATTCGGCTTGAGCCCTAGCTACTGCATGGGCCTGTTCGTTGCTTGCACCGCCTAATGTAGCCTGTACATAAGCCCCTGTATATTCACCGAACCAAGTCTCATCATCTTTCCAAGCCCTATTGATGTTAATTCCGGTGAAAACCATGTCATAAGAATCACCGGCCTTATCGGCAACGATATATCCTCTTAGAAAAAAATTATCATTTCTAAACTCTAATTTATGCTGTTCTTGAAAGAAATTAGCGATACTGTATCGGTTTGTACCTTGGTAAATGGTAGACCCGGTACCTACCTTACCCACATACGACACTTCAAGGTCATTTTCCCATGGGCGATAGTATAGACCCCAATCAGCTTTGACACTTTCTGCATTGTAATTAGTCAAGTGACGTTCGTTGTAGCCCGTTCGGCTCACTTCGACAGAGGGCACCAAGGCATTGGCACCTGCTGGCAAAAAGGGTGCGCCCGTATCAGGGTTAATAGTGGTTTCCAATGTTTCGGCTACACTTTTTATATCTGCGGAAACCTCATCACCATAGACATTGATACCATCGTAGTTCAAATCGGCACGCGTACCACCTAAAGTGGTTTTATCTACCTCACTAGTAGCTGCCCAATCAGTTCCTTTTAGATAACCGAAATTCACTTTACCAGCAAATTTTTCACTGAACTTATAAGCTCCCCGTATTCCAAAATCGGTATAAGGATTATCACCGGCAGCTTCTTGGCTGGTCATACCTCTTTTTACATAACCGCTTAATCCCTGATGATCGAAGGGGTTTTTACTTCTCATGAAAAGGATTCCGTTAAAGGCGTTTGCGCCATACAATGCAGAAGATGCCCCGGGGAGCAATTCTACGCTCTGCACATCGGTTTCGATCATACCGACCAAGTTTCCTATAGGAAAGTTAAGCGCAGGCGTTGAGTTATCCATACCATCGACCAATTGCATAAATCGTGCATTGGCAAATGTTGCAAAACCCCTGGTATTGACTGATTTAAATGTCAAACTATTAGTATTTACGTCTACACCCTTTAGGTTTTCCAATCCATCATAAAAATCTGCTGAAGCGGTATTCTTAATATCTTGAAGTCCGAAACGTTCAACTGTTACCGGAGATTCAAAAATACGCTCAGGAGTTCGAGAGGCCGAAATGACCACTTCATCTAAAAAAGTCTGGGCTTCTGCCAGAGTAATGGTAAGTGTTTGATTATTTGAAGTTACCTCTTCGGTAACCTCAGAATACCCAATACTTGTAATAGTTAACTGAAAAGGGGGGACTTCAGAAGTTTCTAGTGTAAAATTCCCATCGAAATCGGCGGTGGTTCCTATCGTTTTTCCTGTGATAATGATATTCGCACCGGGAATTGGCTCATTGTTCTGATCTACCACTTTTCCGTCCACCGTTGTTTGAGAGTAACAAAAGCCCCCAACGAACAGCAATGCCAAAAATAGTACTGTCTTCATGTTAAGTTTAAGTTAAAAAGGTTCGTATTGGCAAGTTACATTTTTTTTTATACCGAAAATCATAAAATGAAAAAAATTATGCATGCATAATACATTTTTAATAAATAAACCTTTCTTTTTTTAGGAAATCACCAACAAAAAAAGCCATGGATTTCCATCTCCTGTACTTTAAAACTGTGATTTTGTAATTATTATTCTACGGTTACCGATTTTGCTAGGTTTCGGGGTTGATCTACATTACAACCTCTCATTACGGCAATATGGTACGATAACAACTGTAATGGTATGGTCGTCAGCAAAGGCGTAAGACTTTCAAAGGTTTCCGGCACTTCGATCACGTGGTCGGCAAGCTCGGTAACCTGTTCATCCCCTTCTGTAACAATTGCAATAATTTTACCTTTTCTAGATTTAATCTCTTGAATATTACTTACCACTTTCTCGTAATGCCCTTTTTTTGTAGCTATAACAAAAACTGGCATCTGATCATCAATCAAAGCGATAGGCCCATGCTTCATTTCTGCAGCCGGATATCCTTCTGCATGTATGTAACTAATTTCTTTTAATTTAAGAGCTCCCTCTAAGGCTACGGGGAAATTATATCCCCGACCTAAATAAAGACAATTTGTAGAGTCCTTATAGACATTGGAAATAATCTCAACTAAAGGATTAGACTCCAAGGCCTTTTCGACTTTGGAAGGAATAGCCTCCAACTCCGTTAAAAACTCGTGGAATTTCGATTCGGACAACTCTCCTTTCTCCTTAGCTAATTTTAGTGCAATTAATGTTAGTACAGTTATTTGGGTAGTAAAGGCTTTAGTAGATGCCACCCCTATCTCTGGACCAGCATGGGTATAAGCTCCCGCATCCGTCTCTCTTGCAATTGATGAGCCGACGACGTTACAGACTCCAAAAACGAAAGCACCTTTCTCTTTAGCCAACTTAATAGCGGCCAAAGTATCGGCAGTTTCACCGGACTGAGAAATAGCAATGAGCACATCTTTATCGGTAATGACAGGATTTCTATACCGGAATTCAGAAGCGTACTCCACCTCTACGGGCACACGCACCAAATCTTCAAAAATATATTCCGCTACTAAACCTGCATGCCAAGATGTACCACAGGCAACTATAATTATACGATTAGCATTCAAAAACTTTTCTAGGTTATCGTCTATACCAGCCATTTTAATAATACCCTGATTAGCACGCAACCTACCGCGATAAGTGTCTAAAATAGCTCGTGGTTGCTCATAAATCTCCTTGAGCATAAAATGGTCGTATCCCCCTTTCTCGATTTGTTCAATATTCATCTTAAGTTCGAGAATATTCGGGTACGCAATGGCATCATCTTTCACCTTGCGTAATTTTATTTCTTTCCCCAATCTAATAATGGCCATTTCTTCATCGGCCAAATAAACTGCATTATTCGTGTATTCTATGAATGGAGATGCATCGGAAGCGATAAAGAATTCGTTTTCGCCTACCCCGATTGCCAATGGACTTCCTAATTTTGCAACAACAATTTCATCTGGCTTCTTCTTATCAAAAACTGCAATCGCATAAGCGCCAACCACTTCGTTCAAGGCAATTTGAACTGCCTTTCCTAATTTAACATCTTCTTGCTTTTTTACCTCCTCTATTAAATTCACCAACACTTCTGTATCGGTATCGGATACAAAAGTATATCCCCTTTTTATGAGCTCTTTTTTAATAGACTCGTAATTCTCGATTATACCATTATGAATAATCACCAAATCACCTGAGTTCGAGTAATGCGGGTGTGAGTTGACATCGTTCGGCACACCGTGCGTTGCCCAACGAGTATGCCCCATACCTAAAGTTCCGCTAGTAGAAATGTCATTGTCAGCTTTATTCTTAAGGTCTTCGACCTTTCCTTTGGTTTTAGAAAGATTAATCTCATTACCATCGTAAAGAGCGATACCGGCACTGTCATAGCCACGGTATTCTAATCTTCTTAACCCCTTTATTATAATGGGATAAGCCTCCCTATGACCAATATAACCTACTATTCCACACATATTCTAATATTTATAGCTAAAAAATGAAATTAATGTTCAAACAAATTTACAAGAACAAAGAGAAAATATATGTTCTTTAACAGGTTAAACGCTAATATAAATAGGATAGTATGCTGACCAACACCTAGATATCAGTCAAAATATTTGAAGAGGAAATAGTTTTGGTTAATCTACCTCGGTATAAAAAATCTCTAGCTGTAGTTTCTTATCGGCATTTTCATCCGCGATGTTACTACCATAAAGCACCGTTCCTAAAGGGCTCAAAGAACTAGTTACCGGAAGCTCTTGCTCGGTATTATCAGAAAGCATAGCACTTCGAATTCCTGTTTGAAACAAACTGGATGCAACTGTCAAACCTAGGGTGGCATTTTCACCATTACGCAAGATTAAATCGTTTATGTGCTCGGTTAGCTTAATAGTGTATTTTACCGCACTACCATCGCTTGATTTTTCTAAACTACCATCATAGTCAAAGATTCTTGCAAGTTGATCGGTTGCAGAAACTGGTGAACCATAGACGGGGAGGCCCGTTTCGGTATTAAAAAGGTATAAACTTGGCGGTTGCTCTACATCACTTTCTTGGGCCACATAAAAAACCAAATTCGCCTCGTTCACTATCCAGTTACTCGATTGAATCTGTTCTATAGCCTCTCGACCATTTTCACTATCGAAAAGTTTAATTTCTGCATACGTACCGGCCCCGCCTTTTAAAAATATCCGTTCTGCATTAACTTCAGCGTCTAAATCACCTGAAATTACACTAGGGTAAGCATCATTACTAATTGTATTCGCTGCATTACCTGTAACTTGCCCTGTTGCCACACCTTGACTTACAACAGGTGTCAATAAATTCAAGACGAACTCATTTTTTCCACCCTGTTCGGTAACATCCCCATCCGTATCTACCGTATCGTAACCATACGAAATGGTAATGTTGGCATTCTTTAAATCGAGCAAAAGCAATACCTCATCAGAAATCGACTCTAAAGATAAGTGGATGCCTCTAAAAAAATTCTTGAAATTCTCTTGGTTAGAAAGCTCAGGGCTTCCCTCCATATCTAAAATATTATGCTGAAAAAAATCAGCATCTAACGGAACTCGAATACCAGGGTTTAGATAAGTAAACTCCAATGACTCATCTTCGTCCTCTGTACTAATATTGTCTCTACCTTTTAATGCTATTTGGGTTCGATTTATGACTGTCTCACCATCGAAAAGCAAACTATCTACAAAGTTCGGTGAAAACTCCTGATTTGAATAATATTCTTGGGCTTCCTGAAAGTTAGCTGAAGGATCCAAATCACGCAAATAGTAATTATTTCGCTCGACCTTTAAATTAAAGGATGTTTCTGGAGTGTTATTATTATATAGTTTCCCATTTATATAAACACTGTCTAAATCGAACGTTTTCTTGAACTGATTTGCCGTAAAGTCATCATCTTCGCCATCATCGACACCATCCCCATCCGTATCTCTATTATTGGTGTCTGTTCCCCTACTTATTTCTTGGGCGTCGCTAAGTCCATCGCCATCAGAATCTTCAGTAGCATCGTCTGGGAAAGCATCCAATTCATCAACCAAACCATCTCCGTCGGAATCTCCACCCGGATTGGTTAAAAAAGGAATGTATAAATATACTGAATCGATTTTCTCATTTTCCTGAATTTGAGAACCTGTTGGGTTGTCTTCCAGCGATTGCGAGTACAACCCAAAAGGTGAAACCGAAGACAATTGTACCTGAGAGGTTATCGAAGCTTTTGTTTTTCCAAAAATAGGGTCTGTAAAATCTCCCAATTGATATATGGGAAGTTTATTCGTACTAACGGCCTCGACGTTCTTATTATAGGCAAAAACATCGAAGACAGCCTTGTCGGTTTCAAATGGTGAGCTGCCGATAACACCTGACCCTATTGTTGTAGGATCTTGTTCACATGCTACGACTGCTACCAACAGAAAGAATACCGCCAGGGCAGAAAAATTGAATCTTTTCAAAAATGTCATTCGGACTATTTTAAAACTTCAGTGTTATAAAAATTAGCATAGGCTTCTTCGAATTCTTGCAAAGAAACATAAGGCAACACAGGTTTTTCAAGGTTGGAAATATGGTTCTGTAAATCTTCTGGAATTTCTTCCGCGGCTAAAATAACGGCATCGGAATGATCTACAGCGACTTTTAACAAATTATTATAGGAAGGGGTTTTAAGAGCGGCAATACTATCTTCTGGAATACCATCGAAGGCAATCTTCTTGATCATATCTTGATCAAGTTCACCATCGAACGACTTACCATACACCGAGGTCACTATTTTACTAGTATCGAACAAAGGCTCATCTGAATAATATTTCTTGAGGTACAATGGCAATAAAGAGGCCATCCACCCATGAACATGAATAATATCGGGTGTCCAGTTTAATTTTTTAACAGTCTCGACGACTCCTTTGGCAAAAAAGATTGCTCTCTGATCGTTATCAGGAAAAAGATTACCATCAGTATCGGTGAAAGTAGCCTTTCTCTTGAAATACTCGTCATTATCGATAAAGTATACCTGTATACGCTCTCTAGGTATAGATGCTACCTTGATGATCAAAGGCATATCCATATCATTAATGACCAAGTTCATACCCGACAACCGAATAACCTCATGCAATTGATGTCTACGCTCGTTGATATTGCCATATCTTGGCATAAAAATCCGAATTTGGCCGCCATTACTGTTCACCATTCTCGGAGTTTCGTAAGACATTAAGGAAACTTCGTTCTCCGGAAGGTAGGGTACCAATTCCGACGAAACGAACAATATCTTTTTACCATTCATGTATGCTATGTTTTATTTGTGGGTTGAAACGTGGCTGCAAAATTACAAAAATAATGCAGATTAGCCCTAATTATAGTAAGTTTGCTCGCTTTTAAACGAAACCTATGCCAATTGTACGTACAAAAAAAGAGCTTGCAAAGCAACTAAAAACATCTAACTATAGAAAGGGCATAGGCCTTGTACCTACAATGGGGGCACTACATAAGGGCCATGAATTTTTAGTGCAAAAAGCTGTTGAACAAAACGACCTTGTCGTAGTAAGTATTTTTGTCAATCCTACACAGTTCGACAAGCAAGAAGATCTAGAGAAATATCCTAAAACTCTAGAAGCAGACGTTTCTTTGATTAAGAAAGTAGATGAGAACATCATTGTTTTCGCTCCTTCGGAACAAGAGGTTTATGGAGAAAACATCTCATCAAAAAACTATGATTTCGAAGGGCTCGACAAGGTTATGGAAGGTTCTTTCAGAGATGACCACTTTAATGGGGTCGGCACAATCGTTGAAGCTCTATTTCTATTAGTGAAGCCCGATAGGGCCTATTTCGGTGAAAAAGATTTTCAACAACTGCGTATTATTCAAAAATTGGTTGAAATAGAACGAATACCGGTCGAAATAGTAGCCTGCCCAATTGTCAGAGAACCCCATGGGCTGGCCATGAGTTCTAGAAATGAAAGGTTATCTACCGAAATACGACAAAAGGCAGCCTTTATTCATGAAACACTGAAATCTGCCAAAAAGTTTTTTGGCACGAAAAGTGCATATTATGTAAAGGAAAAGGTGAAAGAAAGTTTTGATTCGCATTCTGAATTTGGTTTGGAATATATTGAAATAACCGACGTTGAAACGCTAACACCCGTAAAAGAAAAAAAGGAAGGTCAAAAATATAGGGCTTTTATTGCCGTTTATGCCGAAGGCGTTCGTCTTATAGATAATATTGCCCTTAACTGAAAAACATTGCTTAGTAAAATTTATAATTAACTTTGTGCCATGCAAATAGAAGTTGTAAAATCGAAAATACATCGTGTAAAGGTTACAGGTGCCGATCTGAATTACATTGGCAGCATCACCATTGATGAAGATTTGATGGACGCCGCTAATATCATACGCGGTGAAAAGGTGCAAATAGTGAACAACAATAACGGAGAGCGGTTAGAAACTTATGCCATACCAGGCCCTAGAAATAGTGGTGAATTGACCCTTAACGGCGCTGCTGCCCGAAAGGTTGCCGTAGGTGACGTATTGATTTTGATTACCTATGGACGTATGGATATCGAAGAAGCAAAAAAATTCAACCCTGCGTTGGTATTTCCCAACGAAGAAACCAATTTGTTAAAGTAGCTTTTGAAAAGTACACTTAAAAAATCTCTTAAAACCATACTCCCAATTGCATTGGGAGTTTTTTTGGTTTGGTACTGGTATCAATCAACTTCTAAAACCGAAAGAGACCAAATTTTATTCTACATCAAAAGCGCGGATTTATTTTGGGTTTCAGCCTCAATGCTTTTAGGGGTATTGGGCCATATCTCAAGGGCCATTCGTTGGAATTACTTACTGCAACCTCTTGGCTATTCACCAAAAATAAGCAACAACACCTGTATAATTCTCATGGCCTATTTGACTAATTTGGGCATACCTAGAACGGGAGAAATTTTAAGGGCCACCGCGCTGACCACCTATGAAAAAGTACCTTTTGAAAAAGGGATAGGCACCATAATTACCGAAAGAGTAATAGACGTTATCGTATTGTTGACCATCATTTTGGTAACATTGTTACTACAAACGGAAATCATTTTAGGGTATCTTGAAAATATCGGCATTCCAATAAGTAAAATATTGCTCATGCTAGGCGGGGCACTTATAGCCTTCTTGCTGTTCTTGATTTTCATCAAGAAATCGACCAACACCATTGCTGTCAAAATAAAAAGCTTTTTAAAAGGATTGATGGAAGGGCTTTTGAGTATTTTCAAGATGAAGAACAAGTGGGCTTTCATCGCTCATACCTTATTTATATGGGCATGCTATATAGGCATGCTTTGGGTCATCAAATACACCGTGCCGGAAACTCTTGATCTTACACTCAGTCAACTATTGGTAGCATTCGTCGCTGGGTCTTTGGCAATGATGTTCACCAATGGTGGTATTGGTCTATATCCCATTGCTATAAGCACGGCTTTAGCCATCTTTGGCATTAGCAAGGTATCGGGAGATTCTTTCGGGTGGATTATGTGGATAGCACAAACCCTCATGGTAGTTGTTTTTGGGGCAATATCTTTTCTGGTATTACCGTTATTGAACCGAGACCGTTAAGGTCTTTTTGTACCAAATACTGATCCATGCTACGCAATCTTACATTATTTGCACTTCTCTTATGTGCAAGTGTCAACGCCCAAGTCACTCAAGAAATCTTTGAATCGTTCAAACTTCAAGAACGTAGAGATGTTAAATATTACTTTCCCGAAGATTATGACGAAAAGAAGAAGTACCCTTTAATCGTTGTTCTCGATGCTGAATATCTCTTCGATCAAGTTGTTGCCAATGCCAAATTTTATAATCAATTTCATGGCATGCCTGCAAGTATTATAGTGGGTATCAATCAAAGCGAAAAGAGTATTCGTTTCGATGATTGTGCTTGGGACGAAGAAAATGGACTACCCTCTGAGAAAGGAAAAAAATTCTTTGAGTTTTTAGGAATGGAAATCATTCCATATTTAGATCTTAATTACAGTACTGCACCGTTTAAAATGGTGGTAGGCTATGATATTACAGCAAACTATACCAACTATTGGTTGTTTAAAGAAAATTCATTGTTCAATGCCTATATCAATATTTCTCCAACATTAGCTCCTGAGATGGAAAGCCGAGTACCGTCAAGATTGGCTGCCTTTGATAAACAAATGTTCTACGAATTGATCGTCGAGGGCGAAAAGAGCAAAGAAACTCCGAAAATTATGGCTATGGACAAGGCTATCAAGGCCATAGACAAAGAGACACTTCATTATAATTTTCAATTGTATAAGGGCGCAGATCACATTTCAATTGCGACTTACGGAATTGGTAAGGCATTCGACAATATTTTCGGAATGTTCAAACCTATTAGTCCGAAAGAATATAAAGAACAAATTCTCACTTCCGAAGAACCGGTCTATCAATATTTAGAGAATAAGTACAAAGGTATAGAAGAGCTTTTCAGTATTAAAAAAACGGTAGACCTTAATGATATTATGGCTATTTACGCTGCAAGTCGTAAAAAGGAAGATATAGAATCGCTTAAACCACTTTCTGATCTTTGCAAAGAAGAATTTCCCGAAACTATGTTAGGTTTCTACTTCGAAGGTGAATATTATGAACAAATGGGGGAGCCAAAAAAGGCTTTGAAGACTTTTGAAAAAGCTTTTGGCATGAACGAAATAGATTTTTTGACCAAAGAAATGGCGCTTGAGAAAATTGATGCCCTAAAAGCCGATTTCGGATACTGATTAAGTTCTAAAGCCACCACTTATCCATCAATTACTTAAAAAATAAGTCTCCTTATTTTAAAGATTAATTAAGCTCACAGTTTATAGCACTTCTCATGAGAAGTTAAGCTCTCATATTTCACAGTTGAACTATCGGATTTTTGTATATTCAAATAATGTTTGATTCAGTTACAAACATTTGATTATCCCATCCTTTAGTTATACAATGAAAAAGCGGTCCAATTACTTATCTCTAAGTTTATTATTACTATTCATTTCCCCAGTTATAGCAAGTGAAACCGATTTTGATATCATAAAAGATAGGGTACTTGCAAAGATAATGACTCCGGTAGGTGACTATACAATAGATGGTCTTATAACAACCCTTAGAGATGACGGAACTTGGCCCGGCATCGACTACACAGATGTATCGCGAGAGGGTTTTCTTCACCGGGTACATGCAGATAACATGCTGAAAATTGCCAAGGCTTACCAATCCGAATCCTCAAAATTCTATGAAAATGTCAATGCTAAAAAGTCGGTCGAACTTGCCTTAAACAATTGGCTAAAAAATGATTACATATGTGATAATTGGTGGTACAATCAGATAGGCATACCGAATACGATGGTACAATTGATGCTGGTCATAGGTAAAGATTTACCAGAAGATTTGGTATTAAAAACACAGCCCATTATCAACAGGGCAAATATCAATGCTCAGGGAGCCAGGCCAGGTGGCGATCGAGTAAAAATAGCAGGCATAGAGGCTAAAAACATGCTGTTTCTTGACAATCACAAAAATTTTAAGGCTGTTCTTAAAGTAATTGAAAATGAAATCAAGCAAGTCGAATGGATCGGAATGAACTATGGTTATGGATTTCGTGATGGAGAAGGAGGCTTTGCCACTAGAACTGCCGGTGGGCGAGGCATTCAGTACGACAACAGTTTTCACCACCGAGGAGATGGTGTCAATAACACGCTTTCTTATGGGCTCAACTATGCCAGTGCTTTTATCGAATGGGCTTTGTACGTTGTCGATACGGAATATTCCTTTTCAAATCAAAAAACAGAAGCACTGATCGATTATTTTTTGGATGGAATCTGCAAGACCGCTATTTTCGGCAAACTTCCTGATCCAGGGGCAAAAAACAGAAGTATCAGTCGACCGGGAACCCTAAAACCTTACAGCCCAGAAATGGCTCAAGGTTTATTAAAAGTATCGAGCCATAGAAAGACAGAACTAGAGGAAATCGTTGCTATTCGAGAGAACAAAATGAACCCGACGAAATCGCATGCCACATTTTTTAGGCATACCGAACATTTCACCTTTCAAAGGCCTGAGTTTTTCACTTCGGTACGAATGTACTCGACCCGAACCCACAATATGGAAGAACCATACAATAGCGAGGGGTTACTGAACCATCACAGGGGCGATGGTGCCAACCATATATCTGTCAGAGGGGATGAATATTTTGACATTTGGCCTGTATATGATTTTCAGAAAATACCAGGAACCACAGTTGTTCAAAAAGATAATATGCCAGCTCCGGAAGAGGTAGCAAAATTAGGGGTCACCGATTTTGTGGGGGCCGCAACCGATGGCCGATTTGGCGCTGTTGCTTTTGACTTTAAGAGTCTAGCCGACACCTTGGCGGCCAGAAAATCGTGGTTCTTTTTTGATGATTCGTATGTATGCCTTGGCGCAGGTATCTCAAGTGACAAAGAAAAATTTCCCGTTTTTACCACCCTAAATCAATCACTTTTAAGAAGCGAAGTAACTGTCTCTCAGAATACCACTACAACTAAAATCGGTAGAGGAGAAAAAACATTTGAAGATATCAATTGGGTCTTTCAAGATGGTATTGGCTATATATTCCCCAAACCAACTAAGGTCTATATCAAAAACAAAACAGAAACGGGTGATTGGTGGAGAATCAACAAACAGGTAACCTCTTCGAAAGAGAAGGTTTCGCTAGACGTGTTTACCATCGGCCTTGACCATGGCCTAAAACCTAAAAATGCATCCTATGAATACGTTGTAGTACCTGCTACCTCCATAAAAAGCTTGGAGCAAATGAGCACCGATGAATCTATTTCAATACTATCGAACTCCCCTTACCTTCAGGCCGTGGGTCAAAACGAGCTAGGTATCTACCAAATCGTCTTTTATAAAGCTGGTAATATAAAAATAACTGAAGGCCTAGAATTAATCTCACACACGCCAGGTATACTAATGATAAAATTAGACGGAGACAAAATCAAAGAAATTACGGTGGCGGATCCCAATCGAGAATTGGGTAAAATGCATATTTCAGTGTCTACCAAACTCAATAAAATTTCCGATAAGTTCAAGGCTATATGGAATAAAAAGGAACAGGTATCTGAGATAACCGTAGACTTGCCCCAAGGTGTAAATGCCGGTGAAAGCGTCAACCTATCATTTTAAACCGAATATCACAGTAACAATTTTTCAAATCGGCTACAGTTAGAAGCAAACGATTTGGCAAACTTCTTTTTACCTTTAACACAAATCTTAGAAATCAAAAATGGCCAAAACCAAAATAGCTTTTTTCTGCCAAAATTGTGGTACTCAATACGCCAAATGGGTAGGGCAATGTTCCGCTTGTAAAGAATGGAACACCGTTGTCGAAGAAGTAGTTCAAAAAGAAGAAAAGCAAAACTGGAAAAGCAGTACTGGACCGAATAAAAAAGCTGCAAGACCATTGCGCATTAATGAAATCAGTACCGATAAAGAATTACGGCTTAACACCTTTGACCTTGAATTTAACCGTGTTTTAGGTGGTGGACTCGTGCCTGGCGCATTAGTACTGATCGGAGGCGAACCTGGAGTGGGCAAAAGCACCCTTCTGTTACAAATTGCCTTAAAGCTACCCTATAAGACCCTTTATGTTTCTGGGGAAGAAAGTCAAAAGCAAATTAAAATGCGTGCCGACCGCATTCACCCTAATAGTGAAAATTGCCTTATTCTTACGGAAACCAAGACCCAAAATATTTTTAGACAAATCGAAGCTACAGAACCTGATATTGTGGTTATCGATTCGATTCAAACCCTTCATTCCGACTATATAGAATCTGCTGCGGGAAGCATTTCTCAAATTCGTGAATGTACCGCAGAACTCATCAAATTTGCCAAAGAGACGAACACCCCGGTAATTCTGATCGGACACATTACCAAAGATGGCTCTATTGCCGGCCCCAAGATTTTGGAACATATGGTTGATACCGTTTTACAGTTCGAAGGTGACCGCAACTATGTTTATCGTATTCTTAGATCACTAAAAAATCGATTTGGTTCTACGGCCGAACTTGGTATTTATGAAATGCAAGGCGGCGGATTACGTCAGGTAAACAACCCCTCTGAAATTCTCATATCAAAAAACGATGAAAAACTGAGCGGTACCGCCATAGCCTCGACTATAGAGGGTATGCGCCCTCTAATGATAGAAATTCAAGCGTTGGTGAGCACCGCGGTCTATGGTACACCCCAAAGATCGACCACTGGTTATAATGCGAAAAGACTTAATATGCTCTTGGCCGTTTTGGAAAAACGGGCAGGCTTTAAATTAGGGGCGAAAGATGTGTTTTTGAATATCACTGGCGGTATTTCTGTTGATGACCCTGCAATAGACTTAGGGGTTATTGCGGCAATACTATCAAGCAATGAAGACATCAACATAGAAAAAGGCATTTGCTTTGCCGCCGAAGTAGGCTTAGCCGGTGAAATACGCCCTGTACAAAGGGTTGATCAACGAATTTTAGAAGCCGAAAAGCTCGGATTTAGCTCTATCTATGTTTCAAAAAACAATAAAATAGGGCTAAAAGACACCAAAATAAACGTGCGCCTAGCCGCTCGAATTGAAGACGTTGTCAGCGATTTGTTCGGTTAACGCCTATCTCTCATAATTCTCGAACATACTAATATCACAATAATTACGAGTACAATTATGATAAGTTGGCCCAAGCCCACTTTTAAAAAATGCATATTCGGTGTTTATGGAGCTGGATTAGGTATTTGATTGTGAATTTCTTCGATTCCCTTGAGCACATCATCCGTCAAATCAATATTGATACTGTCGATGTTTTCCTCTAGTTGCTTCATTGAAGTGGCGCCAATTATATTGCTAGTAACAAAGGGTCTGGTATTCACAAAAGCCAGGGCCATTTGAGCCAACGACAAATCGTTGTCTTGCGCTAACTTGTGGTATTTTTCCGTTGCCTTTACGGCATTATCGCCACTGTACCTCGTGTATTGAGGAAAAAGGGTGACTCTACCATCCGCAGGTTTCATATTGCCAAGGTATTTGCCCGACAAAGTGCCAAAGCCCAATGGAGAATAGGCCAATAACCCAACTTTTTCACGAATGGATATTTCCGAAAGACCGACTTCAAATAAACGATTCAGTAAACTGTATGGGTTTTGAATGGTAATCGTACGTGGCAAGCTCACATGCACCTTACTTTCCATTAAAAAGCGCATGGTACCCCAAGGCGTTTCATTCGAAATGCCCACATGCCTTATCTTACCCTCGCGAATCAGCTCGCGTAAGGTTTCCAAAACTTGATGAATGTTGTCTTCCCAGTGGTCAGTAATCTCATGTTTATACCCTCTTTGCCCGAAATAATTGGTATTTCTTTCTGGCCAATGCAATTGATAGAGATCAATATAATCGGTCTGCAATCGCTCAAGACTTCCGTTTACAGCTTCGATTATAGAATCTTTTGAAAACCCGGTGGTACGTATAAATTTGGTCATATCTGCCTTACCGGCGATTTTCGATGCCAAGACCACCTTATCTCTATTTCCATTTTTCTTGAACCATGTACCGATTATTTTTTCGGTAACCGAATGCCTGTCAGGATGCGCGGGAATAGGGTATAACTCTGCCGTATCAAAGAAGTTGATACCTTGGTCTACGGCATAATCCATTTGCTGGTGACCTTCATCTTCGGTATTTTGATTGCCCCAGGTCATCGTGCCCAGGCAAATTTTACTTACTTCAATATCGGTATGGGGTAGGTTGCTGTACTTCATGCTTCTTTGGGTATTGACTTAGAAAGGTGCAAATTTACTAAATATGTGTCGGTCTCGATTTAGAACGAAAACATTAATTTTCAAGCTCTAATAAAATAGGGCAATGGTCACTATGTTTTGCTTCTGAAAGTATCACAGATCTCATCAATCGGTCTCTCAAAGTTTCAGCCACCATACCGTAATCTAACCTCCACCCTTTATTATTTACACGGGCATTGGCACGATAACTCCACCACGTATAGTTGTCAGGGGCCTCATTAAAATGCCTGAAGCTATCAATGAAACCACTTTTAATAAAATTGCCGATCCATTCTCGCTCGACCGGTAAAAATCCGGAGACATTCTTATTACGAACTGGGTCATGAATATCAATAGCTTTATGACAAACATTATAGTCGCCCAAAACAATTAAATTTGGGTTCGTCATCCTTAGGGCATCTGCATACTTTTGAAAATTCGCCATATAGGTCAGTTTATACTCGAGTCTTGCCAAGTTCGTACCTGAAGGCAAGTACATACTCATTACAGAGATATCACCGAAATCTGCACGAATATTGCGCCCTTCAAAATCCATATAATCGATACCTGTACCGTAGACGACCTGATCAGGTTTTGTTTTCGATAAAATAGCAACTCCACTATATCCTTTTTTTTGGGCACTGAACCAATAATTATAAGGGTACCCTGCCGCTTCAAAAAGAGTTAGGTCTACTTGCTCTTTCATCGCTTTGATTTCTTGCAGACAGATTACATCAGGATCGGTAGCAATAAGCCAATCTATAAAACCTTTTTTCATGGCGGCCCTTATACCATTTACATTATATGATACTACTTTCATTCACTGAATTTGTCCGAAAATAGAAAATGAATGAGGATAAAAAAAAGTTTGAAACTAGAATTGAATTCATGTTTTCATTTAAAGCCTATTTTTGTGCCTCATGCCATTTCAATGAAAAAACTTCTATTACTCTTTATATTGATTAGTCCTGTATTCGGCTGGGCTCAAAACAACGCGAAAAATGACAGCATTACCCAATTAGATGAAGTGATTCTATTGGATGCGCTCAAAACCAAGAATGCCAGCGGCATTGAACCTTCTACTACAATTTCCGCGAAAACCTTTCAAAACTATAGTCCTATAGACATCGTATCATCGATCAACCAAATACCCGGGGTACAGATTTTCTCGGGCGCCCTGAACACAAATCGAATTACGGTTCGCGGTATCGGGTCTCGAACCGCCTTCGGTACTGATAAACTCAAATTATATTACAACGATATACCGGTTACCGATGGTTCAGGGTTTTCGACCATAGAGGCTTTCGATTTGGAAAACCTCAGCCAAATAGAAGTTATTAAAGGCCCCAAGGCTTCGGCATTCGGCGCTAATTTGGGTGGGGCAATTATCTTGACCCCAAAAGAGGCTTTAGGTAAATCGACAAATTTTTCCAATAATCTTACGATTGGCTCTTTCGGAATGACCAAAAACAACCTCTCTTTTAACCATTTCGACGGCAAATTGAGGCTAGGCCTTCAATATGGGCATCTAGAAACCGATGGATATAGAGATAATAGTCAATTAGATCGTGATGGTCTTCTACTAAATACGTCTTATCGTATCAATTCGAAAAATACCATTTCACTACTTGTCAACCATATCGATTATACCGCACATATCGCAAGTTCATTAGGGGAAACCGCTTTTAATGAAAACCCTCAACAAGCAGCTGCCAATTGGGGTGGTGTATCAGGATTTGAAACCAATAACTATTCTCTGCTGGGGTTGAGCTATGCCCATAACTTCAGCAAAAATCTAGAAAATACCACAAGTATATTTTATAGTTATCTAGACCACTTTGAACAACGGCCCAGGCCCTTAGGCTTTTTAGATGAGTATACCAATGGCTACGGATTTCGGACTAGATTTTCAGGAGATTTTAAGTTAGGTGAAAAAAACACTGAATATATTATAGGTGCCGAACTTTATAAAGACGAATACAACTGGCAACTCTTTGAAACGCTGGAAGCCCCATTAGATAATAGTCTTCAAGGAGAACAATTCGCCGACAACAATGAATTTAGAACTCAAATGAATATTTTCAGCTCTTTGCTGTTCGATATTACTCCCGATTTTAGTGCCCAACTCGGACTCAACATCAACAAAACCAAATACGATTTCAGAGATCAGTTCAATGCAGGCGCGGATAATAAAAGTGCTCAGCGAGATTTTGAAACGATTTTTCTGCCCAGTCTCAATCTTAACTATGCTATTGCTGAATCGGTCGACCTATTTGCCAATGTAAGCCGAGGTTTTTCGAACCCAACTGTAGAGCAGACTTTAACTCCCGATGGAGTCATTAATCCTGATATAGCACAAGAAACGGGAACCAATTATGAAGTAGGAACAGATTTGTATTTTCACGATAGAAAGTTTCATATCAATTTTGTAGCGTACCAGATGGATGTTCGTAATCTATTGGTCGCCGAAAGGGTGGCCGAAGACCAATACATTGGTAGAAATGCAGGAAAAACCAAACATCGCGGAATAGAAATTATGATGGACTACCTTTGGAACATTAGTCCAAACGTACAACTCTCTCCGTTTTTAAGTTACACCTTGAATGACCATTCTTTTGTAGAATTTGTTGATGAGGATGAAAACTACTCTGGAAATCCATTGACCGGAGTGCCAAAACAGCAACGAACCGCAGGTATACAGCTTCGTCTGTTTAATGATTTTTATTGGAATACTACACACAGGCACATTTCAGAAATACCTTTGCGAGATGACAATAGCCTAGAAAGTGATCCCTATACCGTTTTCACGACCCGATTGGGTTGGCATAAAAACCTTTCGACCAGGTTTACCCTTGGGATCGATTTTGGTGTTGATAATATCTTCGATGAAGATTATGCCTCTTCGGTATTGATCAATGCCGGAAGCTTCGGTGGTGAACCACGTTATTACTACCCGGGCAACCCTAGAAATTTTTATGGCAGTTTAAGATTGGGGTATAAGCTTTAACAGCAAGAAGTTCATTTTGAAATATTCATCTAAAGTGTTCTACAAAGATCTGTATGATTTTTGAGAACCTAAAGAATTAAAAACCTTTAACAGTTGCCTCCATATAATGATATACACTGACATTATGTGTAAAGTTTTCATAGATTATTCCAAAATAGTATTCTCCATTTTCCCAAGCCTTCTCACCTTCTATAGAATTTGATGTTGGGTTGTAATTATCGCTTTGTGCACCAAATATAAATTCTGGAAGACCTCTAATAATCTCATAGGTATCTGGGTCTCTAATAGAGTTGGTAAAAGTAAAGACCTCTGTTTCATTCTCGTGTGCGAAAACATCATAAACAATTGCTTTTGAAAAATCTATATCATCTAGGGATTCAGGCAAGTGGTCTGCACTTTTCTTGATAAAAAGTATATACAACTGTCCGTCATCCTTTACATTGCGAATTGAAACCTGGGAAGTAATGGTATCATTTTTTGCAAACACTATTTCTTCTGGGTTCTCAAGTAGTTCATTTACAAAATACACATTCTCACTACTGCTTTCTGTAAACCACAAATACAAATAGGGATCAACAGGAAGGTTTTCGGGGTCTATCAGATTCACTTCATAGGTCTCTTCCAATTTAGTTCCGTTTTCATCGGATATGGTAATCTTAAACTCAAACCTACCTTCAGGGGCATCTTCGGGAATATCAAAGTGCTTGTGAACGGTACTATTTTTGAGTCCTTTAAAATCATCCCAGACAATTTCAAAAGACCAAGCGTTGCTGTATGTTTCACCCTCCATGGGGTTTATATTAATTTGAACAATGTCAATGGTACTTCCTGCAATAACTCTTGCGTTAAAGTGAAAATCTCTTCCGATAACCCCTTGATTATTTCCGGATCCTATCTCAAGCTCATCCATGCTAGGTTCAGGCATTAGTTCTTCGGTGTCGTCGTCAGAACATGATAAACCCACTAAGGTAAGGAGCAGAATTCCTGTTAATTTTAATTTGCCAGTTATCATGGTGTTCATAGTTTTATTGTTAGAAGATTTACTGTACAATTTTAATATCTATTGATGTTCTACCTTGCCAGCCGCTGGCATCGGTGACCGAATAGGCGCAGTGATAATCACCCGTATCAATATCATCGGGTATGGCAAGTTCAATTTCAATCTCGTGCTCGAGCGAACTTTCTTCAATACTAAAGTTTTGCATAAATATCCAAGGGTTTACTGCTGATTTGCTCTCGTTCAAATCGCAATCTCCTACTTGGTCATCATGAGTATGATGGTCAAAATTGTGATGTAAATTCAAACTATAAGACGCCAAAGCTTCATTATCAGTAACCATGGCCCTAAATACATAGGTTTCACCACGCTTTAATTGGTCGCAACCTTTCGGAAACCCACCACTATAAGCAATACTTATAGTTGGCTTTTCTACATCTTTACTGGCAGAATCATCAGTGGAACACGAATTGATGAAGAGCAGCATAATAAAACATAAGAATTTCTTTATTTTTTTCATCGCTTACTTTGTTTAGCCCAACACCTGTTGAAAGACAAGTGTCGGGCTTCTTACTTCTACTCGGGTATGTCAATATGGGCATCTATTTTTGAGATGTTTTCATCTTCGTCTTCGATAGTGATTACCATATGATATTCTCCTACAGGTGCCGTCGATGGAACATCAATATGTTTGTGAAATTCAGCAGAAGTTTCTCCGTGAAGTCCTTCTTCATATACTTGGGTGAAATGCCATTCTTCCTCCCCTTCTAAGATGTCAAGCCCATGAGCATGAACATCTACTGAAACATTATGAATTCCCTTTACGGCTTCAATCATAAATTCTAAATGAAAGTCGCTACCCCTCACTACCGCTTCGTCGATAGACACATTACTGGTGGTAATAGGGTTCATAATCTGTAGATGACCTTCTACTTCTGAGCTGTTCCCATTTTCATCGGTTACGGTCAAGGTAACGTGATACTCACCTTCGGGAGCTGTATTGGGTATATCGACATGTTCATGAAATGTTGGGTTGATCACTAAATAACTTGCATCGGTGTAGACTTGTTCAAAATCCCATTCTTCCTCATCTTCTGCTACATCTAAATCGTGCGAATGAATAGAAAGAGTAATGCTACTTACGGTTGCTTCTGCATTAATTTCTGCTTCTAGATGTACATCAGAACCTTTATAGGCATATGCTTCTTCTGGTTCATGCTCATGACCATCTTCCTCACCATGATGACCTTCACCATATTCAAAATTGGTGATTTCTGGTGCACTTAATTCGATACTACCGTCATCATCACTGTTACAAGAATGCAATGTGATACCGATCAATACTAGAACTGCTAATTTTTCAAATCTTGTTTTCATAAAATTTAGAATTTGTATAGTTGTGAATATTTAAAAATTTATGGTCAGTGAAACAGAAAGATTACGACCAGCTTCAGGTACATCTATAAGCCTGTAAAAACTGGTGTGGTCATAATATTCCGTATTAAAAATGTTATTGAGTTTAACCTTCAACAAGGCTGGTAGTTGTTCATCAAACAGGTTTAGAGTGCCTAACAGAGCCAAATTGACTACTTGATAGCCATCGGTCATATTTTCGGGTGGTACGATTTCATTTTGGGCAGCGGCCGCCCGTAAATCGGCCTTGAGATTTAACTCTTTGAACATGCCAAAATCACCGAGTAAGTATTGAGCGGAAAGCATACCGATAAGCGGTGGCGAAAATGGTATTGTAAAACCCTCTTTAGGGCCACTGTTCTGTCTAGAGAAAACATATTCTGCAGAAGCATAAATATGTAAATTTGCAGTAACATCAACACCAGCATTTACCTCACCCCCAGTTCTGAATACTTTGGCTTGGGTATATTCATAGACTTGAAGGGTTTCTACATAATCGGAAGTAGGATTGAGGTAGATGTAATTATCGAAGAAATTGATAAACGGGCTTACACCAAAAGAATATCCATTACCGGAATGGGAAACATCCACATCCATCTGATAGGAAGATTCTGGATTTAGTGTTAAACTACCCCGTTCATACCGATACATATGATAATTGACTCCATCTGATGCCAGCTCATGGGCCAATAGCATTCTAAAGCTTTTGCCCACGTTGAATTTGTAGGTGGTATTACCACTAATGTAACTCAGACCCAACGAACCACTATAACTACCAAAATCTAAGGTGGAGTTAGTTGCACGCTGCAAAAAGATGTCAAAAGTAGAACCATCTCCATTATCTCTAGGCGTTTGAAACCAGTCGTAATGCTCATTAATTTTGAGCATACCAAAATCGTAGCGTAGACCGCCCTGCAAATGCAAATTTTTATTGAGTTCAAAATGATCAAAAAAGTATCCTCCAATGGTAAACCTATCGTAGGCTGGAATCAGGTAACCCCAACCACCGATATTATTGTTCTGAAATTCGCTGTTGAGTCCAACAGAAATAGTATGCCCGCCGTTTTTTTTAAAGAGACTTTTTGCGTTTACGGTATAGGTGTTTTTTGTAAATATGCGCTCACGGCTATTCGGTGGCTTAGGCATATAACCATGGGGTACGGGCTCTGAATGCTCTTCTCTATGGTTGTTTTGGTATCCTAAATCAAGTTGCAACTTGTGGTTACCTAGATACATCGTAGCATTATGGGTAACCTTAAAATGATTTACCTTATGATAAGGCAAATCTACATCTCGATTAGAGTTATCGTAATCAATGTTTGAAGAGCGAACCTCTAAGCCATGGGCATTGGCAAAGAAGCCGTTTTTGGCATTTACATTGCTAACAACGGTCTCAAACTTAAAATTTTCACCTACACGACCAATACTAACACTAAAATTGGCCTCACGACCTGCCGTATTTCTAAGGTGGTTCTCATGCAAGTCAAAAATGTAATTCTCATAATTGATTTTATCGGTAGGCACTCTAAAATCGGCATAATCACGGTAAGTTAAACGGGTTCTGTAATACCACTTATCTTTTCGGCTTTGCAATCCGGCAGAAACGGCCCAAAGGTCATTATTCGTTTCACCAAGCAAATTAACGTCACCACCAAAAGAATTCTTCCCAGGTACTTTTTGAGGTAGAATATCAACGACCCCGGCAATGGCATCTGATCCATACATTAAAGAAGCAGGACCTTTTATTATGCGAATATCTTCCAACCCATACTGGTCTATTTCGAGACCATGGTCGCTGCCCCATTGTTGCGCCTCATGTTTTATACCGTTTTGAATTACACTTACACGGTTGAATCCAAGACCTCTAATGGTTGGTTTTGATTGCCCTGAACCTATGGTCATACTACCCACTCCTGGAATTTTACTTAAGGTCTGTATCAGGCTATTTTCGCGGTTCGCATGCAAAAACTCTTCATCTATAGATACCGATACCGTGGCAGTCTCCCTAACCGTTCTTTCCTTTGTCTTCCCATGTACCGAAACTTCATCTAGCTCGGTACTAGACGGTTTTAGTTTGATAAATAATGTAGTTGATTGAGTATGTGGTACCCTCACCTTGAATCTGGCATAACCTATATGCGAAACCTGAAAAACCTGGGTTTTTTTTATCTGTAAGTTGAACTGACCGTTTCGATCAGAGATAGCATACCCTTTTTCTCCTAAGATAGTTACCCCAGAAAGCGGATTTAATGTAAGTGAGTCTACAACCACACCCCTAACCATTTGGGGTTGTTGCGCTAAGGAATACGTGCAAAAGCATATGTTAAGCAGTAAACCAAGCTTTTTAATCATCATATTCGATTGAAAAAATAGTTGGTGTTTGTTCTAGAGGAAATTCAAGAACAGTTTTGTAGCATTATATACCTCTAGAATAAATAGCAAAGCAATAACCTACACCCAGCATTTCAGCTGAAAGGTTTGCATGCTATTTATTCGAACAGAAAAATTAAATTATCGGTGGAGGTCGAGAGAATTGGTTATAGGAAAATAGCCGATCTAGAACAGGCACATCTTCACAACGTATAATTCTGTGTTGAAAGACAAAGCTAAATTCGGGCAATGAAAATTCAGACGCGTACTGTGGTAACATAGGCGAATGATTGCCGGTTTGTAAAACATAACAAATGTTACAGTCATCAACTGATTTACTTTCATCATGGGTAAACACATGAAGACAAACCAATTCCATACTAATGGTAAAGGCCAAAAACAACAAAGCAACGGCTCGTCTTGTCTGTGTTTTCATATTAAGGTTTATCTCTGTATTTAAAAAACTTGTTTTTGCCTCCTTCTTCGGAAAAAACCGTGGAAGCTTCTATACTAGATTTAATAGGGTTGCCCTATTATTTTATATTCATCCTATTCAGTTTTTGCACAACAGCCAGCGGTTTTACATTTACAATATTTTCGATTATATAGATGAAGTGTGATTAGCGATATAGAAGTCATAAACACTAAACTTTCCGGAAGGTGCGGGCCTTCATACTTCTCATTGATTAAAAGTGCACAAAGTATGAACCAACTTAACCACATGGCCGGTTTTATAAATGATGAAGCAGTTATTTTAGTGGAACGATAGACCGCCAAAAAAGAAACGACCAAGAAAATAAAGTCCAATAGTTTCCACCAACTTGGGGCCATACTTTCACACTCGCCTATGCAAGTGGACATTGCAAACAAAAAAGGGGTAGCAATACAATGTACCAAACACAGACCGCTCGCAAATGCACCCCAGATATTCGGTCTTTTTAAAAAGATATCCATATCAACAATTAATGCAACTCAGTCGCAAAAATAAAATTAAATATTGTTAATGCAACCATAATGCATTAATTTTGTTTTATGGGAGTTGTCAGAAATACAAAATCAGTAAAATTGGTAAATGATCTGTTCAATGAAATTCACAGTGCTATTGGTGTAGTAGAACTAGTTGAAAAGTTTAATGGACAAATGAACAAATCTACCATCTACCGGATTTTAGATCGCCTTGAGGATGAAGGGCGAGTACATTCTTTTTTAGGAGTAAACGGATTGAAGCATTATGCTAAATGCCATGATTGTTCAAAATCGGAGCATGTAGACATACATCCTCATTTTCAATGCACCACATGTGGAAAGGTAGAGTGTGTGTCTTACGAGATTAAAATTCCACGTTTGAGCAATAAAAAAATAGAGCAGGCACAACTTTTACTCACAGGTACCTGTGAGGTCTGCTTAGCTTAGACAACTGCCCAAACTCAGCAATTACATTATAGAGTCCGCTTAACAAATGCTGGACCTCTACCTATAGAAAAATGAACCCCTTCAGATAAAAGAAAATACTACTAAAGCATTTTCTTCAACCACGATTTCATATCGACCGCTTTGTGAATAATGCCCTTGAGGTCATCGATAGCCACACGCTCTTGCTCCATAGAATCACGATGACGAATAGTTACGGTTTTGTCTTCTAATGTTTGATGGTCTACCGTGATACAGAATGGTGTTCCGTTCGCATCTTGTCTGCGGTAACGACGGCCGACGGCATCTTTTTCATCATAAAGCACATTAAAATCCCACTTGAGGTCTTCTATAATTTCATTGGCAATCTCTGGCAACCCATCTTTTTTTACCAATGGAAAAACAGCAGCTTTTGTCGGGGCCAAGACCGCAGGTAATTTTAATACTGTTCTAAAGCTTCCGTTCTCTAATTCCTCTTCCTGAAGCGAATTGGCGAAAACGGCCAAGAACATTCTATCTAAACCAATTGAGGTTTCCAATACATAAGGCACATAGCTTTCACGTGTCTCAGGATCGAAATACTGTAATTTTTTACCCGAAAATTTTTCGTGGCTTCCCAAATCAAAATCCGTACGGGAATGAATACCTTCCAATTCTTTAAACCCAAATGGAAAACGGAATTCAATATCAGCAGCGGCATCGGCATAATGGGCTAATTTTTCATGGTCGTGAAAACGGTAATTATCTTCGCCCATACCTAAAGAAAGATGCCATTTCATTCGGGTTTCTTTCCACTTCTCGTACCATTCTTGCTGTGTACCCGGCTTGATAAAATATTGCATCTCCATCTGCTCGAACTCACGCATTCTGAAAATAAACTGGCGTGCAACGATTTCGTTTCTAAAGGCTTTACCTGTCTGTGCTATACCGAAGGGTATCTTCATACGCCCCGTTTTCTGAACGTTCAAGAAGTTCACGAAAATACCTTGTGCGGTTTCAGGTCTCAGGTAAAGGTCCATTGCGCTTTCAGCCGAAGCCCCAAGCTTGGTACCGAACATGAGGTTGAATTGCTTAACGTCTGTCCAGTTTTTAGACCCCGACATCGGGCAAGCGATTTCAAGCTCTTCAATCAACTTTTTCACATCGGCCAAATCTTCCTTTTCCAAAGACTGCCCTAATCGTTTTAGAATCGATTTTGCCTGTTCTTGATAATCGACAACTCTTTGGTTCGTTGCCAAGAATTGCTCTTTATCAAATTTTTCACCAAAACGCTTTGCCGCCTTTGCTACTTCTTTTTCTATTTTGCTTTCAATTTTTGATACGTAATCTTCGACCAGTACATCGGCACGGTATCTCTTTTTTGAATCTTTATTATCGATTAATGGATCGTTAAAGGCATCAACGTGCCCTGAAGCTTTCCAAGTAGTCGGGTGCATAAATATCGCCGAATCGATGCCCACGATATTATCGTTGAGCTGAACCATGGCCTTCCACCAATACTCCCGTATATTCTTTTTTAATTCAGCACCGTTCTGTGCGTAATCGTAAACAGCACTTAAACCATCATAAATTTCACTGGATTGGAATACATAACCATATTCCTTAGCATGGGAAATTACCCGCTTAAAATCGTCTTCTTGTTTTGCCATGCGGCAAAAATAGGATATTAAGGAAAGTCAAAAAAAATTATTTCAATTCAAATTCTGTAGAAGACATGAGTTTTTGACCTTCGAAGATGTTCAGTCTATAGCCACCTTCTTTCAATGAGCCTTGAGGTATCGTGATAAAATCACATATAGTCATGTCTTCACCCGTAAACTTAAACTCTACTCTTTTGCTGTAGACATTACCATTTACGGTAATCGTATTCGCGTTATCTTCAATGACCCGCATATCAGGATCCAAAAATTGATAATAGATAACCTTGGTGGTATTCATTTCCGTAATATCGGCAAGAACTGTTACACAGCCTCTCAACTTCTCAATAATTGAAGCCTTATTTGTGTTGATGGGCTTGCCACTTCTCAATCTAAACCCGTTGCCCTCGGTATTTTGTAAACTAAGATAGTTTTTAGACTTTAGCTCTTGGTTCAGTTCTTGAATCTTTCTGCGCTGTAAAGCTTCTGCCTCTGCTAAAGACATACTCTTGCCCTTTAACTGCTCAAGCTCTTTCTTTGTTTCTTCATATTTGTTCGAAAGCAGCATGTTGTTGTACCTCAAGAAATTATTCTTGAGCTTAAGGCTATCGTTCTTTGACTCAAGTCGACGCAATTCCGTTTTATATTCGCGAAGCTTCTCAACCGTAAAATTAAGCTGGCCTACAGAATCAAGTAGTTGTTGAATTCGGTATTTAGAACTCTCAAGTTCTATTTCGTTGACCTCATTTAACGCTGAAAGACGATCGACATCGGCCTTCATCAAACTCAAGTCTTGCACTAAAATTCCCTTTTCACGCTCCAGAAAAGCAATTTCACTTCTTGATTGGGCATAGCTGTAGTAGAATGCAATCAAAATACCGATAATTACAGCGATCAGGGCTGCAAAAATTACCTTATTATTGATTTTATTATCTTGAACGTTCATTGGGATCGAGTGGGTTTATGTAGGTTGCACTCTAGCACTATAAAGTTTTGCTATACAAAAAGTTAACAAATATACTAATAGATATCAATTCGGTTTTGGTACCCAAGGTATGTTTTGGATGTAATGCTCATTTAATCAGGGGAGAGGAATACTTGTGTACAACTTGTCGTAACAATTTACCCCTCACCGAGTATAGCTTTAACGAAGAAAACCCCGTAGACCGTATATTTTATGGCAGAATTAACATCGAGAAAGCCAGTTCTTTCCTGTTTTTCACTGAAAAGGGCATTGTTCAGCAACTGATTCACAATCTTAAATATCGCAATCAGGAGCAAATCGGAAATTTTCTAGGCGATTGGTACGGTTTTCTTCTTAGAGATAGTAACGAACTCAAAGGTGCAATCGATATCGTGATCCCGGTTCCTTTACATCCTAAAAGAATGAAGAAGAGAGGGTACAATCAAGTATCGAGTTTCGCAAAACGATTGGCGTATCATTTAGATACAAAATACCGTGACGACTTATTAGTTAAAACACTAAATACAAAAACACAAACCAAAAAAAGTCGTATGGGCCGCTGGCAAAATAAAAAATCACTATTTGCGCTTACCGACATTGAATCTCTAAAAAGCAAAAACGTTCTTCTTGTAGATGATGTTATTACCACAGGGGGCACCATGGAAATTTGTGCCAAAACACTATCTCAAGCTGAAGGGGTTAACATTTACATCGCAAGCATGGCAGTAGTACCCAAATTATGGAATTGAATAAAATTAGTTGTTTCTTTGTGCCTAGATTTTTAGATTATGGCCCGTAGATTTCTGGCGTTTTTATTTCTCTTTCTCATCGCCGCCGTGTTATGGCAATGTGCTAGAAAAGGCAGCCCTTCCGGTGGCCCAAAAGACATTACCCCACCTGTCTTGACAAAAACCGAGCCGGATAGCATGACTACAAATTTCAAAGCCAAACGTATTCGAATGTATTTCGATGAGCTCATCAAATTAGAAGACGTTCAAAATCAATTAATAGTTAGTCCGCCTTTAAAATACCAACCCGACATTACTCCGCAAGGGGGAGCAAGCAAGTATGTTGAATTTAAATTTAAAGATACCCTTAGGGAGAACACTACGTACACGCTAAATTTCGGGCAAAGCGTTCAAGACAATAATGAAGGTAATCCAAGTGCTTTTCTTACCTATGTTTTTTCGACTGGAGATTATATTGACTCCCTCACCTTATCTGGTGCCATAAAGGATGCTTTTAAAAAGAAAGCGGATGATTTCATCTCGGTCATGCTCTACGAAATAGACACGGCATATACCGATTCTACCATATATAAAAAACCGCCCAATTACATTACCAATACTTTAGACAGTATGGTCATCTTTAAACTTAAAAACCTTAAAGAGGGCAAGTACAAGTTGTTTGCCCTGAAGGATGCTGCCAAGAACAATATGTTCGACCAAAATGCCGATAAAATTGCTTTTCTTCAAGATACCATCACATTACCCACAGATTCTACGTATGTTCTCACCTTGTTTAAAGAAGTACCCGATTATAGTATGGCCGTGCCCAGTTTTGTTGCCAAAAACCGCATACAATTTGGTTATTACGGCGTAGCGGATAGTGTAAAGATAGAAACCATTACGGCCCTACCTGATACGGTAAAAACTAAAATTCTAAAGGAACGTGATAAAGACACCATCAATTTCTGGTTCACACCCTTTGAAAACGATTCAATAATATTCACGGTCACCAATGAACGACTAAAGGTTAAAGATACTTTTAGCGTTAAGAGTAGAAAGGTGGGCGTAGATTCGTTGCGATTAAACCCAAATCAAAGTGGCTCACTAAGTTTCAACGAACCCTTTTTCATACAATCTAACACTCCATTAATCGAATTGGATTCGACCAAAATAAGTATGATGGACCAAGATTCTCTTTCCGTCGATTTCTCTATTAGTTTAGATACTTTGAAAAACCAGGTCGATTTTGATTTTCCCGTAGAACCCAATCAAAGTTTTCAACTCGATCTTCTACCCGGTGCCATAACCGACTTTTTCGGGCAAGTGAACGATACCACGGCCTACTATCTATCAACAGGGAGTTATGCCGATTTCGGAAATTTAAGCTTTGAGGTTAAGGTCGATGAAAAGGCATACCCGTTAATCGTACAACTGACCGATGAACAGGGAGAGCTTGAGAGGGAGGTTATTGCGAAAGAAACACAGGTTTTTGAGTTTAGCCATTTAGAGCCGGGTAATTATTTGATGCGTGTAATCTTTGATACTAACAACAACGGAAAATGGGACACTGGTAATTATCTGAAAAAACTTCAACCTGAAAAGATCAGTTACTACCCTGATGTTATTGAGGTTCGTGCCAATTGGGAAAAAGTGGAAACCTTTACAATTCGAGACTAAAATCGTCTCTATCTTCTAGGAACCCTAATTTTTCTCGAGTAGAAGCTATGTGCTCTCTGGTTATCACGGTATAAACTACTTCTTCTTGATCTGAATAAACTTTCTCTTCACCCAGACAATCATAAACCGCGGAATGACCATTGTATGAATGCCCTTTTTCATCTGTTCCAATTCGATTGACCCCTACACAATAGGCCATGTTTTCAATGGCCCTTGCTTTTAAAAGCGTATCCCAAGCATTAATTCTGGGTTGCGGCCAATTCGCAACGTACAACAACAAATCATAATTTTCTACATTTCTGGCCCAAACCGGAAAACGAAGGTCGTAGCAGACCATAGGGCAAATTCGAAAACCTTTGTAATCGACGATTAGCTTTTTATTTCCTGCCTTGTAGACCTTGTCTTCGCCTGCCAAAGTAAACGTATGTCTCTTATCATAGTGTAAAGCCTTACCATTGGGCTCAACAAAGTAAAGACGGTTCGTATAAATACCATTGGCATTATTAGCTACGCTACCGACGATGGCCGCACCATATCTTTTCGACTCTTGTTTCATCCACCTAAGAGTTTTTTCACTTTCTTCAGGTGACATTTTTTCTGGCGACATGGTAAAACCAGTAGTAAACATTTCAGGTAAGACTATCAAGTCTACTTCAGTAGCTAAATCAGCTATTTTATTGGTAATAATGCGCCTATTCTCTTGAGGGTCTTCCCAGACCAAAGAAGTTTGCACCAAGGCCAGATTTAGTTGTTCACTCATATTAAAATGAAATAGAATATATTATCTTATTTGCTAAAAAATTATACCTGAATTTCAAACCGTTCGATTAAAGTCAAATACTTAGAATCTATTTAATATTTTTCCAATAAATTAATCAGTTCGTCTGCTCCTTGTAATTTTGCGTGGTCAAGTGCTGTATTGCCCCGATTATCTTTCACCTGGGTATCGGCACCTTTTGACATTAAAAGTTGTGCAATTTCTAATTTATTAAAAGTTGCGGCATAAATTAGACACGTACCACCCATGGTATTTCGAACATTTACATCTGCCCCCTTAGCGACCAAACTTTTGGCAATCTCAGTATACCCTTTAAAACAAACACCCATGAGCGCAGTATTACCCGCGCCATCAGTATCGTCAATCTCCGCGCCCTCTTCTAAAAACAAATCTACAATCTCTTTTTGGTTATAATATGCGGCCAATATCAGTGGCGTTGAACCTCTTTGATCCTTAATATTCAATAGGTCTTTATTTTTTGATAGCATGGCGGTTACCTCTTTGAGGTTACCCAGCCGAATTTCATTGAAGAATGCCTCATTCATACGATTCAAATTTCATTTATATTGATATAGTATCTTAATAATATTGAAATTTACAAAATTCAAGGTTCGATTTACTTTTAATCGAGTAATCAAAAGGCATACCTCTATCAATTTTATCGATGGTCTTTATGACTAATACCAAAGAAATCACACATTATAAATGTAGTATAGAGTTAAAAAGTTTTTAGTTAATTTCCTACTTTTACAATTCAGATAACATTTTCGATAAAACCCCCCTGTTTTTTGGAAACATTGGCCATTAATGCATTGTTGAAAGATTCACCGGTACCTATAGCCGTTCTTGATAAAAATATTACTTTTCAAACATACTCAAAAGTTTGGCTAGAAGAATTCTGCCCTGAGTATTCAGACGTTACCGGTAAAAACCTTTTTAAAGTTTCGGAAGACCTCCCATCCGAATTTCCTGAAATTTTAGCCGACTGTCTCGAAGGCAAATCAAGCGAACACGACGGCAAAAAAATCATTACTAAAGATGGTGCTTTTAAATGGTTAAAATGGAAAGCAAATCCGTTTAGAAATGAAAACAATGAAATTTCTGGTATAGTCTTGTATCTAGAGGATGTAACCGACGAGAGTCGGCGACAAGAATTACGACAAAAGGCTATTGAAGTTGCACGCATTGGTGGTTGGGAAATCGATTTACTGACCGGCGAACTATTCTGGACCGACATCACTAAAGAAATTCATGAGGTTCCTATGGATTTTGTACCTGATGTGACGCAGGGCATAAACTTTTACAAAGAAGGTCGACACCGTGACACCATATCAAAGATAGTCGCTAAAGCCATGAACGAAGGTGTGCCATGGGATATTGAACTTATCATAGTAACTGCCAAAGGCAAAGAACTTTGGGTACGAGCTATGGGAGATGTTGAGATGTTTAACGGTAAGTGTATTCGTATTTTTGGCACCTTTCAAGATATTGACGCTGAAAAACGTATTGAGCTAAAATTTAATGAGGTTTCAAAAAGGCTTGCCATCGCAACGTCTGGATCTAATATTGGTATATGGGAGCATGATATCGAAACGAACCAAGTTGTTTGGGATGAGAACATGTATCGACTCTATGGTGTCAAGCGCAAAACTTTTGACCCGAACAACCTTAATCAATGGCAATCAATATTACACCCAGAAGATTTAGAGTCTATTTTTAAATCTCACAACGATGCCATACAGGGAAAAAAAGATTACGAAACCGAGTTTAGAATCATCAGGCCCAATGGAAAACAGAAACACATTGGGGCAAAAGCTGTTCTTATCAAAGATGACTCGGGCAAACCTGTGAAAATGGTAGGCACCAATATCGATATAACCGAGCTGACCAAAACAAGGTTACTACTTGAAAAAAGTGAAGAATCTTTTCAAGGTGCTTTCGAAAAGTCAAATACGGGAATGGCATTGATAGATACAAAAGGAAACTGGATCAAGGTCAACAAAAGCCTCTGTAATAGCCTAGGCTATTCGGAAGAGGAGCTTTTTAAAATGACTTTTCAAGAAATAACCCACCCAGATGATCTTGATAAAGATTTATTACTTCTCGACAAGGTTCTGGATGGTGATAAAGAGAGTTACCAAATCGATAAAAGATATTTTCATAAAAAGGGCCATATCGTCTATGGTGTATTGACCGTAACAGCGGTAAGAGATATCGATGGCAAACTCGCTCATTTAATTTCTCAGGTTATTGATATTACCGAACGAAAAAATGCCGAAGTAGAACTTACTCGTTTGGTTGACATCACCAAACATCAAAATGAAAGTTTATTGAATTTTGCCCATATCGTTTCACATAACCTAAGGTCGCATGCCACTAATCTTTCGATGTTGACCGGTTTTCTAGAAGGTGAGAAAGATGAAGAAGAAATCTCCGATATTCACGGCATGCTCTCCGATGCCGCCGAAAGTTTGAACGAAACCGTTCTTCATTTAAACGAGGTCGTGCAACTCAAAGTCGGGGCAACTCAAAAATTAAAACCAGTTAATATTTATAGTACACTTAAAAATGTCAAAAAAAACCTTAGTGTACTCATTCAAGAAAAAAATGTCAAGTGTATTACCAAGGTGCCAGAAGATTTAATCGTTATGGGTATACCGGCGTATATAGACAGTATTTTTTTAAATTTAATTACGAATAGTATTAAGTACTCATCGCCAGATCGAGAGCCTGAGCTAACCATAACATCGAAAACATTAAATAAAAATGTAATTTTAAGCTTTACGGACAATGGTCTAGGCATCAATCTGAAGAGACATGGCAAAAAAATCTTCGGCATGTACAAGACTTTTCATAAAAACAAAGATGCGAAGGGCATTGGTTTATTTATTACCAAAAATCAAATCGAGGCCATGAACGGAAAAATTGAAGTTGAAAGCACCGTTGACCAGGGCACAACATTTAAACTATATTTTGAACTTAACCAAACCGCTTAACATGTTTAAAATTAGCAGTACATGCATCATTGATGATGATCCTATTTTTGTATACAGTACAAAAAGAATCATGAAAGATCTAAACTTCAGTGAAAATATTATAGTCTATACAAACGGGCAAGATGCTATTGATGGATTGAAAGAAATGATAACTAATGGTGATAAAATGCCACCCGTTATATTTCTAGATTTAAATATGCCCATAATGAACGGCTGGGATTTTCTTGAAGATTTTGTTCAGATTCCTCACAACAATAGAGAAGAAGTACTAATCTACATTATCAGTTCATCGATTGACCCGCGGGATCTAGAACAAATCAAAAGGTATGAGGTGGTAAACAATTATATATTAAAACCTGTGGTTAGAGAAGACCTACATACGGTCTTGAGCAAAATGAAGGCTGAATAGAATTTCACTTACAGCTTAAAACCAAGGCCCAAAATTAATTAGAGGCCTAAGAACATTAAATCAAATGAAAATTGATTTTTCGGATATTTGTATAATAGAAGACGATGCTATAGCCATATTCGGTATAAAGAGAGCCCTGGCAAAGCTGCACCCCTCTAAAGATTTGAATCTGACCATCTTTGAAAATGGTGAAGATGCGATGGAAAATTTTGAACTTAGGTTTAATAATGGCGAAAAATTGCCTTCCCTAATTTTTGTGGATTTAAACATGCCCATAATGAGCGGCTGGGATTTTTTAGACGAGTTTACCGAAACTTACCCTTCAAAAGAAACTTGGCCCGATATATTTATTATGAGTTCATCTATCAATCCTGAAGATTATGAAAAGGCAAAGACCTATAATCTTGAAAAAAACTACCTAACCAAACCAGTGAACAAAGCTTTATTAGAAAAGGTTTTTGCGTAAGGAGAAGTTTATTAAAAATTTGTATTTTTTCAGTATTAATTTCGAATGCCTGGCGTAAAATCGTTTGGAGCCAATTGTGGCTCGTTAGTGGTTTCTGCATCTCCGCTATCATTAAAAATAGACCACTCTTGATAGTCATAAATCGTGTTGCCTTCGACGACCTCAGGTTTACGAACTGCCTTACCATCTTCAAATTCATGATTTGTACTCGAGCCATCTTCACCTATAACTCCAAAAATATCGATTACCACACCGAAAGGGTCGACCAATTCTAGATTATCATCGCCATTTGAATCAGCTGGGCTGTTTGTTCCCACGCCCAAATCTGGAGCAAAGCCATACACCGCCTCAAATTCATTGGCGTTCGGAGATATAACAAATGTTGATTGAGAACCAATCTCATGCCCCGAAAGGTCTATACTAGAACTTACATCGGTATTGGCGTTGGTATATCTACGAAGACTCCATCCATTTAAACTTAGAGGCTCTGTTGAAGAATTAAAAAGCTCGACAAATCTTGCGCCGGTATTGTTATCGGGGTCGGCCAATTCTGAGATGAATATTTGGGTCGAAGTAAACTCATCGACCAGTTCTTCACAACGGTCTTTTTCAAGTTGCATATCATCCAAATTCCGAATTACTAGGCTATAATCAGAATTTTCCTTTACAAGAACACCTTGTACAGTTCCATTCTGGGTTGGAAGCAACTCTGCCTGAAAATCGGAAAAACCGCTGTTAGTCAAATTAATCTGTCTGTCTTCACAATCGACCAAGGTTCTCAAAGTCTCCTCTTGTGCTAAAGCAAAGGGTAGGCCTAATTCATCTTCAAAAATTTCCATATTATCAAATTGCACCAGGGTACTCAAGTATTGGTCTCCAATAGAATCAAGCGATATAGAGGTAGGTGTTAATTCTGCCGGCTGTTCACAAGAAATAAATATATGCCTGTCGACAACATTTGATGGCAATCGACCCACCGAAATATTACCGAACGATTCAAATGTTGCCCCTAATTTGAAAGCACCACGTGTTTGACCGAGATACAAACCTTTCACTTTTATGAATATCTTACTCCCCACAGGGTAGAACAAATGAGAATCTCGAACATCAATTTCAATTTGCAACCCTTGCGTTGCAGTATCCCGTCTATCTTGAAAATGCAGTACACTAAAAAAATTTCCTTCTTTATCAGACGATATAACGTAACCTTCGATTATAAGATTTTCTTGAATCTGAACAGTCTCGCCTGAATAAAGGTTTTTTATATCTAGAAAGCTTGCGTTAGAGATTAGTTCGTTGCTACAATTACTGATTGCAGCCGCATCAAAATCTCTATTCTTTACACAAGAGTATAATACCAATACTGAAAGTATTACCATTAGCCCCGCTCTAGTCGTATTAGGACGTACCATTTTTTTATATAAAGTTTTATTCGCTCTCATTGTTCAATTCTGAAATCATGAGGTTTTCCCTTAAAAGCTATAGGCTAGATTTAAAAAAAAGGTTCGCCCATAACCATACCAATATTTTGGCGCAAATGATGGACTACCACTTAAATTATCTTGCTGTAATTGACCAAAATTTCCGTTTCTGCTTTGTTCGTAACCTCCTGTTCTAAAAACGGCATCGAAAACATTATTGACACTTGCAAAAACACTAATGTACTTACCATTTTTCAACCATGATTTTCCTCCGACCAAATTCAGCAAGTAAAAACTGTCCAAAGGTGTTTGCTTTAATAATTTGGCGACATTTTCGGAGGAAGCTTCTGGAAATTTTTGACCAGTTTCCGGATTTAAATAAAAACTGTTTGTTCGGGTTATAGCTGAAATATTGGCGTAGTTCTTCGTCAAATAATTTGTAGTCGCCCCAACCCACCAATACTTAGGAGAACGATATTCTATACCCAAGGCATAAGCCTGCTGTGGGCCCTGAGCCAGTTTATAATCTTTGATTTGAGAAGCTCCCAAATCAAGATTACCATCTAAATTGATAAGGTCTTCTTCGCGACCTGCTGTGTCAAAATTTATTACCAAATTCGGGTTACTAGCATATACATATTTTCCGATTGCAGCGACCGCATTTAATTTTACTGAGGAAGAGAGTTGATACTCCAAGCCCATCTCTAAACCCATGTGTAATTTGTCTAAGTCGGTCAGCACCTCTTGTACAAAGTCTGAACCCACCCCCGTATCTACAAAAAAGAAATTGATATCCGTAGTGTTTTGAAATCTTGAGTAAAAAGAACTGAGTCTGCCCGTAAGATTGGGTAATCGAAAATTATAGTTCACATCTACCGATGATATGCGTTCACTTTCAATATCTGAAACCACTACATTATTCTCACGTGGGTTTACAAATACATTTTGCAATACGGGTGGGCGACTTATATATGCCCCATGAAAATCGACCCAATGTCTCCCATTGATTTTATAGGTGAGTCCGGCCTTAAAACCGTAATCGTTAAAACTGACAAGATTACTTTTGCCTAATGAACTAATAGGAAATCGCTCGTTTTGAAAAAGCCCTTCTCGCTGGTAAGTGGTGACTGAATACATTGCAGATAGAAAAAAATTCAGTTTATCCAAATTGTATTTGAACTGGGCAAACCCTTCAAATTGCGAAGCATCAATATTGTAATTATAGTTGAAAATTTGATTTTCCGTTTTCTGTGTTTCGCCGGTTACATCGTTTAAGGTATCTGAAAAAGGATCGATGTCTATATGAAAATCAGCTCCCAACATATCATTTATTTTCGCATAATTGTGAGATTGGAAAATTCTATAGAAAGCACCAAAATCTAATTGGGCTCTATTGCTCAAATAAGCATTGCCAATCGAATTGAGAACCAATTGTTCGTCTTGGGCTATATCATCATAAAGAATATAGGCCGCATTATTGGTAGTATTTGCCTTATAAATCTGTTCCCAGTTTATTTGTGGTGCTTCTAGGAAACCTTCTCTGGCCAGGTTTGCACTTCTGAAGTTGGCCCCGATTGGACTATTGATATAAAAACTTGGCAAATACCTATAGTAAGTAGGGTCAGGGTTGGGGGCGTTGTAATACCCCAATCGACTTCTTGAATTTATACCGGTTTGATAAGCTATACCCGTATTAAAATTAAAGTTAGAGGATTCAAAATTATGGTTCAGCATGAAAATGGGTTCGGCTATTTTACGTTCTCTAGTGTTTCTTATTTTACCGTCTTGCTCACCCCAATACGGATTATACCTTTTACCGGCCAATTCAAAGATCTCTTGGGTCAGGGCAGAAGAGCGACCGCGCCGATTCGAAGCTAAGATACCAGTCACATTCAACGAATGCTTTTTGTTCAAATGATATTCTATAGCGCCATACACACTGAAGGCATCGTAAAGTGTGCCGTCAATATAACCTTGTTTTGCCCATCTTCGAGAAGCTGAAACAGTATATGCAAATCCGTTTTCGTGAAGTCCTGAATTATGCGTGGCCATCAATCGACCGGCATAAGTGCGATTTGACACCGAAGCGGACAACCTTGTACCTGGTCTCAAACCGGACGGTCTAGTATCAATATTCGTGTTGCCCAAAATACCACCGAAAGCAAATTCAGAAGCTTCTAGCCCATTTGTGAACTGTTGGTTTCGGGTTATATCGTTAAGCCCGCCCCAATTATTCCATTGTGGTCTTCCGTCAAAGAACTTGTTCATCGAAATACCGTTTATAGAAACGCGACCATTTTGGGAATCGTAGCCCCTCACCCTAAAAAATGCCTGGCCAAAATCAAATGCTGCACGATTAAGAAAAACATCACGAGTGGCCTGTAAAATTCCAGAAGAGTTTGAATTTGCCTCATCTTCAAGCAATTCAGAATCGGTCAAGGTTATAAGATTATCGGTTTGCTCTGTTTGAATATCACGCTCAAGATAAATAGCTCCCAAATCAACTTTACTATTAGTTATTTTCACCATCAACCGCTTACTCAAATAATCACGAGCCTTTATCAAAATGATATAATCACCCTTCTCGGAAATTGAAAGTGAAAATTCACCTTCGTTTTTTGAAGTTGTAGAAATTAGAAGGTTCTCTATGCTGATTTCCGACCCAACCAAAGGTTTTTTTGAAACCAAATCTATAATACTTCCTTTAACCTGATGAAGCTCTTGAGCTAAAATCTTCTGTGGGCCAAAAAGTATAAATATCAATACTGCAAATACTCGCATTAATCGGGTTTAATGGTCGTTGAATACCATCAAGATATCGAAAAATTAAAAAATCCTACAAATAAGACCTACAAAATTCATGGTTTTTTCGTTAATTAACCATTATATCCCACTAGTCGCATGAATTTTAGAATCACAACTTTCCTCTTGCTCTTTGCTCTTATCGCCCACGGCCAAGAAAGTTCATCGTATAGAATACGAACGATTGCCTTTTATAATGTAGAAAACCTATTTGACACTACAAATGATTCATTGATTTTCGATGATGACCGTACTCCAGAGGGCAAAGACAACTGGACATCAGAACGTTATAATAAAAAACTCAATAATTCGAGCAAAGTTATTTCTGAGATAGGGTTCGGTAGAACTAATTCTTCCCCGGATATAGTTGGTATTTGTGAAGTAGAGAATCTCGTAGTTATCGAAGACCTAATTAACCATCATAACTTAAAATCAAAAGGTTACGGTGTAGTTCATTATGATTCACCTGATGAGCGGGGAATCGACGTTGCGCTACTCTACAAAAAGTCAGTGTTTCTACCTACCTCCTATGCTAGCCACAGGTTATTGTTGATCGACGATGAAGATGAGCGCAATTATACCAGAGATCAATTAGTCGTCGGTGGCATGTTAGATGCCGAGCAGTTTTATTTTATAGTTAACCATTGGCCATCTAGAAGTGGTGGCGAAGCACGTAGCAGACCCAATCGAATAGCCGCCGCAAAACTCAACAAACGAATAATCGACTCGATTCAGCGGCTAGATTTTCAGGCGAAAATCATAAGTATGGGAGATTTCAACGATGACCCGACAAACGATAGTTTCAAGAAAATTCTTAAAACTAAGGGCAAGGTAAATCACTTGGAAGATGGAGAACTATACAATCCAATGGAAAAACTTTACCGAAAAGGAATAGGCTCACTGGCATATCGTGACAAATGGAATTTATTCGATCAAATCTTCTTTACAAAAGCCCTAATTGACGATAAAACTAAGGGATACAGATTTTGGAAAGCAGGTGTTTTCAACCCTAAGTACTTAATCACAAAAAAAGGAAAGTATAAGGGCTACCCTTATCGTACATATGCAGGTGGTAGTTATGCCGGTGGTTATTCAGACCATTTTCCAGTTTACATTCACCTACTAAAAAAAGAAACAAAAAAAACCCCTCTGAAAGAGGGGTATTGATACTATAAATTATAGGTCAGATCTATAACTCGGTTAATTTAATATTACGCCAGTTGACCTTGATTCCCCCACCATCATGAATCTGTAGGGCGATGGAACCATTTCCTTTACCAATTTTTTCATCTTCAAAGGTTATCATTTCTGTGCCGTTAAGCCATGAAGTAATATTATCGCCGTTTACACGAATCTTCATCGTATTCCACTCTCCCATTTTCAAGGCCTTATCTTTAGCAGGCTCAGGCTTGATCAACCAGCCTCTACCATACGATTCGTATACACCTCCTGTATCGTGCCCCGGGGGTGCAACTTCGACTTGCCAACCACTAATTTTAGTACCTTCAATGGTCGACCGAATGAAAACACCACTATTGCCATTGGCCTCTTGCTTAAATTCTAATGTAAGTTCAAAATTCTTGTAATGTTCATCGGTGGCAAGGTATCCGTAACCTTTGTCCGGCCCACTTTCACAAATTAATAGTCCATCTTCTACGTACCACTTTTCAGTTCCGTAGATAGACCATCCATCAAGATTCTTTCCGTTAAATAATTCTTTCTGACCAAAAGTTAAGGTCGAAACTAATACTGCGGTTAAAAAAAATAATTTTTTCATTGGTAATAACAGGTTATAATTAAAGTTAGTTTGCTTACTATAATCTAAAAGTGTTCAATTAAAGGTTTTAATTGAACCACTGCCCCCACGGAATACGGCTAAGTATCAGTACCAATCCGAGGCCGTAGAAAATGGCAATGCTTTTGAATTTTTTGTTGCCTTCCATAAATTTTTTATGCCTTGACCAGCCTATGGTAATGAAAGCAATGGCTATAATATTTATTAGAGGATGCTCCAATGCCAACAAACGGGAAGCCGAATTTAAACCGCCCATGCCCAGCGTTTGAATTGCCTTTATACCGCTCGGAGAAACAAAATAGAGAATTAGCCCTACGAGAAGTTGAATATGGGAAAGGATAAGGGCGAACAGGCTAAGGCGTAAATCTTTTTGCATGGTAAACATCTTATTGCCTACCCAGCCCATCATAGCGTTTGCTACGGCCATAAATAACAATATTAAAACGATGTATGCCAAATAAGAATGAAGTACCTGAATTAATTCGTACATAATATGATTTTTTGAAGCCTTAAATGTACAGTTTTTTGAGCATAAAAAACCCCGCTAATCGGCGGGGTTTAATAATGACTATGATTTATTCTTAGAAACTATAGCGTAAGCTTAAATTCCAGGTTCTTCCAAGACCGAAATAAGCGAAATTAGATACGGCCAACCCGTCATAAGTTTCCTCTCCGGCTGTCGGTAGGTTAGCTGAGGTAAGCTCAGATATGTAAATTTTATGCAGTGCATTATTCACGTTAAACCTTAAGCTTAAATTGTTCGCCCCAGCGATAGGTATATTATAAGTTGCACCTAAATCAAGAATTCCAAAACTAGGTAATTCAAGGTTTTCTTTGATTGCACCTACATCTGCGTAAAGATTATCATAGAATCTGTAATCTGCATCGGCAGATAGGTTTTCCAATATTTGATAATCAGCACCTAATCCGAAAGTAAATTGAGCAGCATCGCCAACTTTACCACCATCAACATCTTCCGTTTCTTCTGACAATATGTTTCTGTCTTCATCTCTAACTAGCGTTCTAGCATCACCGGAATACTCCCAATTACCGATAGATAAGAAACCGCGTAGCATTAATTGATTAATACGACCCTTAGCATCAATTTCAAGACCTGAGTGCAATTGTTTGACACCAAAGTTCGATGTGAATATTTCTTGACCAGTTACGTCATCAGTGGTTGAAGAGGTGACTACTCTATCTTCCCAGGAGGTGCGATAAAGATTCAGATTGGCAGAGAAGTTGTTTAATCGAAGACCATAACCTGCTTCTAAGCCGAATATCTTCTCATTCTCCGTTAGTGGGTTTACATCATTAGTAAAGTTCAAATAGATATTATCGTGGTAAGGTTGTCTAGAATAGTAACCTGTATTTGCATAAATAGTGTGTGCTTCGCTTATCTTATAACTGGCACCACCTTTAATATTATAACCTCCGTTTGAAATTTTTTCAGACTCCTCATTTGCTTCGGTATATTGATATCTATCCCATCTGATGTGCGATTGAGATGAAAGCGACCCTTGCATAAATGCTGAGAAATTCTCGACTGCGTACTCTAATTGAGTGAACATACCACCATAGTTGATTCTTTCATCATAATCCCAAGCATATCTTTCGCTCTCATCTGCAAAACCTCCTAGAGCACTCCAAGGGTTTGCTTTAAAGGTCGCTGAAATCTGATTACCGGATGGGTATCTTATGTGACCATTATCCTGAAAGTAATCGGCGCCTAGTAAATCATGAATCTGTCTAAAGTGAGTTCCCTTATACGAACGTAAATCAAAGCCCACGTTCCAATCAAGATTATCAGTTAATTCAAGCTTGTAATTCGTCACTAAACCATACCACGCATGGTTATTAACTGAGTTACGTAATGCATAAGTGGCAGAACCATCGGCACTTGCCTCATTATTGGCAATAATAGCACTCCAATTAACATATCCGTCGTCCGTACGCACACTGCTTCCGACAGGGCCTACACTACCACCTCGGCCCCAAGATGCATAAAGAACCGAAGAAAGTTGAGACTTATCATTAATATTGAAATCCCAGTTAAGGTTAGCTACAGGCTTATGGTAATAATTACCACGCTCTGAAATAAATTCATCACCCAAATAGCCATTATTATTATTATACTTTCTGCCGTACTCTAAATACGTAGAAATGCGCTTAGAAAAGTTTTGATCGTGATACTGAGGCGCACCGGTAATCAAAAAGTTAAAATTATGACGGTCATTGGGGGAATAACCTAAAGAGATGAAATAATTCTGACCATACCCTTCGGTACCATCATTATAACCATTTCCTTGCCAGTGACTAAGCATTACACTAGCACCGAAACCATTCTCATTCATTCCGGTATTATAGCCCAAAGTACCCTTATAATAGCTATCATTTGCCATACCATAATAAGCAAAACCACCTTCTTTTTTATCAGTTGCCTTTGTCACAAAATTGACAGTACCACCAACTGAAGAAATGGCCAATTTAGATGAACCCAGACCTCTTTGTATCTGAATTCCATTAGCTATATCTGCCATACCCGACCAGTTCGACCAATACATCAAACCATCTTCCATACCATTAATTGGCTGACCGTTCAATAAGAAGGCCGTATTATCTTGACCAAAACCACGAACCGACATTCTTGAATCTCCATAACCACTTGATTGACCCGCAACATATACAGAAGGCGTATTAACCAAGGTCATAGTAATGTCTTGAGTTCCTATTTTTTCCTGTATTTGCTTTGCACCAATAGAAGAAACGGCAATAGGCGTCTCTCTATCGCGAGCCAAGTCAATAATTCCTGTACCTACAACAACAACACCATCCAACTCATCTGCATTAGGCTCTAAAACGATTTGCGGAAGGCTTCCTGTGCTAGAAAAAGGTATACTTTTTGGTGTGTACCCAATGTAAGATATAACCAAGGTTCCTGTAGACTGAGGAACTTCTATCGTAAATTTACCATCAAAATCGGTAGAGGTACCTACCGTTGTACCTTGAACTACTACACTTGCCCCTGGTAGGGGCTCATTAATCTCACCGTCAATAACAGTACCTGTTATCGTACCTTGTGAAAATGCTACGGCCGCGATGAAGAAGGCGACCATTGTAAAATAAATTTTTCTCATTTGTCTGTATTTGTTAGTCTTCAAATTTCGCTGCAAAAATGCTCCATTTTATACTCACAAACATTAACACAACGTTAAATTACTTCACACAAAATTAACAAGAAATAAATACAAAATGAATTGACTAACAGTTAATTATAGAATCTTACACAATTTATAAGAAAATGTTAACTCAACTCTTAAAAGACTGCAATAATCGAAGTGTAGAAGCGTCATGACTGCTAATTTCAAAACCTTCGATATCTTTTAAAATTTTACCCGCCAATTGTTTACCAAGTTCTACACCCCATTGATCATAGCTAAAAATGTTCCAGAGTATGCCCTGTACAAATATTTTATGTTCGTAAAGCGCTATTAGACTACCTAAACTTTTCGGAGTTAGTTTATCAATCAATATGGTGTTGGTCGGCTTGTTACCTTCAAAAACTTTAAAAGGAATTAATTTTTTTATCGCTTCTTCATTCATACCTTTTGCTTCCAACTCACTACGCACCTCTTCGGCAGTCTTACCGTTCATCAAGGCCTCTGTTTGAGCAAAGAAATTTGCCATTAACTTATTGTGATGGTCAACATCTCCATGCAATGATTTTTTAAACCCAATAAAATCAGCAGGAATAAGTTTCGTACCTTGATGTATCAACTGAAAGAAGGCATGCTGAGAATTTGTACCCGGTTCTCCCCAAATAATCGTACCTGTCTCATAGCTCACCCTATTGCCGTTTCGGTCGACACTTTTACCATTACTCTCCATAATTCCCTGCTGTAGATAGGCTGAAAATCTACTTAAATACTGGGTGTAAGGTATTATCGCTTCGGTCTCCGCACCGTAGAAATTGTTGTACCAAACACTGATCAACGCAAGCAAAACTGGAATATTCTCTTTAAAATCAGCTGTTTTAAAATGCTCATCCATTTCATTGGCACCACCTAAAAGAGCATCAAAATTTTCAAAGCCAACAGCGAGGGCAATAGAAAGACCTACGGCGCTCCATAACGAAAAACGACCTCCGACCCAATCCCACATCGGGAAAACATTTTCGGCATCAATGCCAAACTCTGATATAGCTTTGGCATTAGTAGATACCGCAGCAAAATGCTTGGCAATATCTTCTTGAGTAGCATATTTTAAAAACCATTTTTTAATAGTTGTAGCGTTGCTCAAGGTCTCTTGAGTAGTGAATGTCTTAGAAACAACCACAAAGAGCGTAGTCTCAGGGTTAAGTTCTTTTAGAATTTCATGTACATGGTCACCATCAACATTACTAACAAAATGTGTTTTGAGCTGATTCTTGTAAAACTTAAGTGCCTCGGTAACCATAGCCGGACCTAAATCTGACCCGCCTATACCTATATTGACAACATCGGTAAAAGACTTACCGGTATACCCTTTTCTTTGCCCATTGATAACCTCATCGGTAAATGATTTGATGTGTTCTTTTACCTCATAAACTTCAGGAACTACACTATGGCCATCAACTTCAATCTCATCATTGCTTTTGGCTCTTAGGGCAGTGTGAAGAACAGCCCTATCCTCAGTTTGATTGATGTGTTGACCAGAAAACTGTTTTGAAATAGCATCTTTCAATTTAACTTCATCGGCAAGTTCGAAAAGTAGTTGAAGCGTTTCTTCAGAAATTCGATTTTTAGAGAAATCGACCAGAAAATCATTCCATTCCAAACTAAAACCTTCAGCTCTTGCCTTATCGTTAGCGAAAAGATCTTTTAAGTGGAGTTCTTTGGTTTTACTGAAATGTTTCGAAAGCTTATCCCAAACCGGTAAGCTGGTTGGGTCTATATTATGTAAGGCCATATGGGTATTTTAGTGATAGATGGCTAAATTAAACCATATACCAACTAATAACAACCCATAAAATGTGATTATTCCGTTAAGGAGGCCAAATCTGTAGCTTGAATATCTTCCTCTTCTTGTATTTCAGGATAAGCTATACAATCAAGCTGCTCTTTTAACGGACTGATATATGAGAAGTATTCTGGCTGCAATGTTTCTGCCAACGGCTCGGCTTTGGGCAATTCTTCTCGAAGTGGGTCTACCTGTCGACCGTTCTTCCAAAAACGATAGCAGACATGCGGACCGCTGGTATTACCGGTCATACCGACCCAGCCAATTACATCGCCCTGGCGCACAAACTCACCCCGCTTCACCTTTTGTTTCTTCATATGCAGGTACTGGGTCGAGTAAGTACCGTTGTGACGTATTTTTACATATTTTCCGTTACCACCTCGTCGAGTAGATTCAGTTACCGTACCATCTGCCGTGGCCATAATGGGGGTTCCGACTGGTGCTGCATAGTCGGTACCTTTATGAGGTCTAATCTTGTTACCGTAGTAACGTATTCTTCGTTTGAGATTATATCTTGAAGATAAACGACCGAATTCAACTGGCATTCTCAAAAATGTTCTTCGAAGATTATTGGCCTCATCATCAAAGTAATCTACAATACTTTTCAAAGAATCATTCTCGTATGCAAATGCGTAAATAGGCTTGCCATTATGTTCGAAATAAGCTGCTTCTATTTGTTCCGAGCCCGCATAGATTGAATCGTTGATAAATTTTTCTTTGTAAATGACCTTGAATCGATCTCCTTTTTGAAGCATAGAAAAATCAATCGTCCAAGCATAAACATTGGCTAAATTATGGGTCACCATATAATCGATACCCTGTTCTAACAGCGACTCTGATAGGTTGGTCGTAATTACACCTGAAACTTCTTTTTCTAAATACTTAACCTGCTTCTTTTCTTTATATGCCTTTACCGAATCTCTTAAATCGACTACGGTATAATTGATTGGGTCATTTTCGTATATAAAAACTTGTGCCGTGGCCGTAGTGTCTTTAGATTTCAAAATGACGTAAGGCTTACCGACCCTAATTTTACGAACATCGAAAGTATCTCTATACTCTTCGGTAATCTTAGCGATTTTCGGATAATCGACCTTGTGATCCATCATTAATTTACCAAAACTATCTCCGTTTTTAATAGTATCGAGCTGAACTTCAAATTCTTCTAAATTAAAGCCGAAGTGCTTAACAATAGGTTTTTCAAGAACTTCTATTGATGCAATTTCCAATGATTGTTTTTCAACAGTTGTCTTACCACTCTCCTTACAAGAAAAAGATAGCAGTAATATGAAAATAAGGCCCCAGTATTTTTGCATTTTAATTATTCGATTTTTCAGGATTAAAGATATGGTCGACCCACTGTTTACCCCAATCATTTAACTCTTGTTTAGTATATATCTCTGGAAAGAATATAACTTTTTGAAAACTTGGTGGCAAATAATCTTTCCAATTGGTGCCTCCGGTAGCATCTACTTGACCGCCATCTTTAGCTAAATACCTATGGGCAGAACCCATATGCATCAACGGCCAATTGACGTTCGCATTGACATCCATAGTTTTTAACGCATCAATCAGCTCTTTATTATACCTTTTGGTTTCGGGCAACTGCAAGTACTTATGGTAAATGGTGTTATTCTCTACCTGCTTGGCTATACGTACCAATCTAGGGGTGTATCGATATTCGAATTGTTTAAGAGTCAAAGTCTTTTCTCCAGTCGCCATATCGGTGGCCCCTTTTTTCCAATATATTTCTTCGTACAGTTCTTCTATTGTATTTTTTACCGACAGCTTCTCTCTTTTAGAATGATGCACTAAATTCTCTAAAGGAGTAGAATATATTTCAATCATTCGAAATTGAGCGGATTGAAAACCACTTGCCGGCAATAAAGCCATTCTATATTGCAAGAATTGCTGCCGCTCCATACCCTTTATCATTATACTAAAAGAGGAAATAAGAACCTTATAATAGCTATTTATTCTTCTCACCTTTTCAATAAAAAAATCAAGGTTTTGCGACTTATCATCTACCAACTGTTTCTGTTCATGAAGAATCAGTTTAAAATAGAGCTCGGTAATCTGATGATACATGATGAAGATTTCCTCATCGGGAAAATAGGTTCTTGGTTGCTGAAGACTTAATAACGTATCAAGATTAATATAATCCCAATAGGTAAGGTATCTTTGATGAAGAAGACCGTCGAGATAAGAGCTTAAATCTTGGCCAGAGTCTTTATATTTTTCCTCAAGCTTTGAAATTTGTGCACCTATCCGCTCTTTATCTTTCATTTACTTTAATCCATTATAATTTTGAACTGGTGCTTTAGCCCGTTATACCCATCAAGATCCGCTTTAATAGCACCGACCGCCAAGTCTGCCTGAATTCGAATAGGAATTCTATTTTTATCAGCTGAAACCCAAAGAGAAAGACTTTCTTTTTCTTTAAAAACACGACCTGACTGCACCAGGGGCCTAAATTTATAACATTCTACTTTACCGAACTTGGTTTTAAGTACTTCAGTACCCAAATATTTCAACTGAAAGTTGAATATACCATCATCGTCGTATAACATTTTCAATTTTACCGCTTCGCCTTTTACTAATTCATCCGGGTCGTAGTTGTTTCTCAAATAGTAAAAAGCTGATATTAAATCTTGAACACCGTCTTGAAGTTCAAAATTATATTTTTTCTTGTTCTTTTTATCATTCAATACCGCAGTATCTTTTTCGTGGTCAAAGTTGATTTCGATATCCTTCGTATATCCTCCTTCATCGATATTACGTATGAATCTATATGGCTTGCCATCGTTTTTGCCGAAATAACTTTCATAAGTATCATCGACCTTGAAAAAGAGACTGGCCAAACCTGTAGTTTGGCCTTTGCCCACCACATGGTAAACGGGCACATCGTTAATTTTATCAGATTTTAAATGAAGTGTGGCATAACTAGCATTCAAAAAGCCATAGTGCATTCTAAATTTCAACCATTCCCCTGGCTCAAAAGTCGAACTTTCATATTGGGCCTGAACAATAAAGCCAAATAATAGCATAAGTATTGTAAAGACCTTTTTCATAGCTTTTATTTTAATGATAAAATTAAAAAATGCCAAGTGGATTAGTTTAGGATTACAATAACTTAAACAAAATTTATTCCAAAGTATTGTCTGAGTTTAAAACCTGAATTTTTAAGGCTGGAAAGTTAATCAAAAAAAAGCCCCAACATCACTGTCAGGGCTTTTCCTAAATAACCAACCAAACTTTAAATTATGAAAAACCAATACTTAAAGTTGTAAGGGAACCACCCCTTACACCAACAAATTTACTGCTTACTTTCAGACCACCAACGTATTTAACTTACTTTAACTATTACGTTAACAGTAATTTTTACTTACAAATAGAAAATTGGCTATTTCTTAAGAAATACCGCTATTATGGGCACAAATAACCAATCGGCCCGAGCATATTCCTACACAACAAAGCAGTTATATTACCACAAGGCTGTTTTTACAACTTCTCCGAATTTTTAAAGGGTACCTCTTGATTCCTGTTCTCTTTCAATCGCTTCGAACAACGCTTTAAAATTACCCTTACCAAAAGATTTAGCTCCCTTTCTCTGTATTATCTCTATGAACATAGTAGGCCGATCGAGAATAGGTTTGGTGAAAATCTGAAGTAGATAGCCTTCATCATCCCTGTCTATTAGAATACCTAATTCACTCAGCGGGGATAACTCTTCGTCTATTTCACCCACGCGATCGAGCACATCATCATAATAACTTGATGGAACGGTCAAAAATTCTACTCCTCGATTTTTTAATGAAGTTACAGTTTCAATGATATTATCTGTAGCTAGCGCCATATGCTGTACTCCTGCACCATTATAGAATTCGATATATTCCTCTATTTGAGATTTTTTACGTCCGTCGGCAGGTTCGTTTATAGGAAACTTGATCCTACCATTACCATTGCTCATAACTTTACTCATGAGAGCGGTATACTCTGTAGATATATCTTTGTCATCGAAAGATACAAGTTGGGCAAAACCCATTACTTTGGCATAGAACTCGCACCATTTATTCATTTCGTTCCAACCTACGTTACCAACGATATGATCCACATACTTAAGGCCACTTGAAGACGGTTGATAATGCGGTTGCCAGGCACGAAAACCAGGCATAAACACACCCTTGTAATCTTTACGCTCTACAAATACGTGAACTGTTTCGCCATAGGTATGAATTCCGGAAAGTACCACTTCACCATCATCATCACTTATTGTTTTAGGCTCCATATAACTTTCCGCGCCCCTTTTATGCGTTTCATTATAGCTTTTAGCCGCATCATCTACCCATAGGGCAATGGTCTTCACCCCATCGCCATGAGAATCTATATGTCTGTTTATTTCACCACCGGGCTTCAGCGGAGAGGTGAGCACCAATCTTATTTTATCTTGCTGTAATACATAAGAAACCCTGTCTTTTAAGCCTGTCTCTAGACCTGCGTAAGCGAGAGGCTGAAAGCCCCAAGCCGACATATAGTAGTGTGCTGATTGCTTGGCATTGCCCACATACAATTCAATATAGTCAGTACCTAATAGCGGGAGAAAATCTTCAGCTTCTAGATTCTCTTTAGGTAGGTGTAACGAGGTATTATCAAATGTTGACATAGTGTAGTTTTTGAATTGAAAATTAAATACTTGGTAGAAAATTGGTAAGGATCTATTGTTTAAATCCTACAAAAAAACCGGAAAACGGTCAATGCAGTAGCAATACTGCTACCACATGGCTCGAAGATGTGGAGTTATATCAATTCTGTATCGTAACATCTGTTACAAATATCGCAAAAATAAGTGAAACAGAAATATAAGCCTCTTAAAACCAATAACCCAGACTAAAAAAGAAATTACTGTTCTTGCCTTCGGGAGACCATGAATAATGAACTTGTAATGGGCCAAGAAAAGATTCCCAACCATAACCTAGGCCGTAACCGGAAAAACTTGGCATAGTAAACCATTCTCCCGTTCGAAAGAGGTCGTCTTCAGCATTTGCATAATTAGCGGTGAACATAAGGTGATTTTTTGGGGCAAATTCATAGTCGAGACGACTATATGCTTTAACGAAACTGTTACCGGGCAGTGATAAAAAGTCATATCCGAAAAACGGCACCATATTATTGATATCGGCCGAACCGTACCCCCCTAGAACAAAATCATACGAGGTAACGTTAGATGTGCCTAGTTTAAAACCACCCTCGGTCTCTATATTTATCGATAGATTCTCAAAAATCGGTACTGCCGTACCTATCTGTGCCTTGGCAACGGAGAATTCCTTGAAATTGTCATTAAAATCAGAAGAAAGTAAATAGAGGTGGAAATCACCATTAAAATAGAGCCCTCTGGAAGGGAAGTATTTATCATCGTAGGTATCAAGTTTAAGCCCCCCAAATACACTATAAAAATGGCTCTTTTCAAAAAAAGTACGTCCGTCTTGAATTCTAAAATCATCAGGGGTTGGCGCATCTTGATTCCTACCTAATGTTCTTGTGCTAAACTTCAAAAGATTATGTTCGATACCCGTTCTAAATGAAAATTCTTCACGCAGTACCGTCTCAATATAAATTTGATTCATAAAATCGGTCAGGTCAAGATTAATGGTACTTATGTTTGCCGATACCGGAATATCATAATTACCGCGTATCAAATCAAAATCAATTTCCTTATTGGTTTCACGAAAACTCGAATTGATACCGAAACTCCAATACGATCCTTTATCTACATAATATTGAAGATTGTATCGTATGTTATCGCCAATTATAAAATCTAACGAAGTAACATCGTCACGGGTTATCAGGTTTTTCTGGGTCAAGTTTACGATAGCACCAGTTTGATAAAGATTGTCGTAATGAGCCCCTAACCTTAAAAAGGTTTTATTACGGCTTTCTATTAAATTCAATAAAAGTTCTTGGTCAGAACCCTTAGTTAAAATTTTATAGTGAATTGTTTGAAAATTGCCCGTTGCGGATAAATTACTCACCCCCTGCCTAAGTTCATTAAATGTGGGGGCCCTATCGGTATCAAATCGCAGTTTACCTTTCACATAGCCCCGAGAATAGTTTTCGCTTCCGGCAATCGTGAGCCTATCGATTTGAAGCGTATCTTGGGGCCCGACCATATTAAATTTAAACCGTTCTTTCGTATAATTTTCTCTAAATTTTTCGAGCTCACTTATTTTTTCCCGGGCCGCCTCTTCCCCTTTCTCAACTATGGTATTGAATAGATTAAAGTCAATGACCGAAATACCGGAAATATCAGGTTTTATATAAATATCGGTGAGTTCCGACTTTTCTTTCATGTCCAAGGCAGTCCGATAATTATTGATTTGCAAAAGTATTTCCGTGGCCGACAATAGAGATTCGCGATCTTTAAGACCATATTGAACATCAACCCCTATGATAATATCCGCCCCCATTTTCTTAACCTCCATAATCGGGTAATTGTTGACCACTCCTCCATCAATAAGCAGGTCTCCATCAATTTGTGCAGGAGCGAATAAAGACGGTAAGGCTCCACTGGCCATTACGGCCTCCGGCAGATAACCGCTATCCAAAAGCACCTCTTCACCAGTTTCAACATTGGTGGCAATACAAAGAAAAGGGATTGGCAGCTTGCTGAAATCAACTATATCTTTTACAGGATATAATAATCTTACCAATTCATTATATATATTTTGCCCGCCCGATAGCGCTGACGGTACAGACACCTTGAATTTGTTGAAGGGTAATGTAATGGAGTATCGTTCTGAATCTTCCTTTTCATAAAAGGTTTTTGCACTTCTAGGAAGATTATCTTCAATGAGATTCGTAAAATCTATTGTTCGAAAAATCGAATCAAGTTCTACGGCTGAATAACCAGCGGCATAGAGCGCACCGACAATTGCACCCATACTGGTTCCGCCAATATAATCGATCTCAATACCTGCTTCTTCGATGACTTTTAAAGCCCCGATATGGGCCATACCCTTTGCTCCGCCCCCACTAAGCACAAGACCTATTTTTACATCTTTGACCACGGAGTTCTGGGCCATGGACAAAACTCCCAACAACAGAAAAAAACATAATACGCTTATTCGAAGCATAATTTCGAAGATATCTTAATGCTAATGAAAGGTTTCATAAATTTTTTTTGCCCTGGCCATTCCTACCGTTTTCGCCAAATTCTCGATAGAGGCTTCTTTTATTCTTTTGACCGACTTAAAACTCTTCAACAAATCTTGTGCGGTCTTCTCACCAACGCCCTCGATACTTTGCAATTCAGAATTTATAGCCGCCTTGCTTCTTTTTCTTCTATGAAAAGTAATACCGAACCTGTGCGCTTCGTTTCTTAACTGTTGAATAATTTTTAAAGACTCGGATCGCTTATCTAAATATAACGGCACGGGGTCTTCAGGAAAGTAAATTTCTTCTAACCGTTTTGCTATGCCGATTATAGCTATCTTACCTCTTAAGCCCAAAACATCTAGACTTCTTAGAGCAGAAGACAATTGACCTTTTCCGCCATCAATTACAATTAACTGTGGTAGCGGCTCGTCTTCTGCTAACAATCGTTTGTATCGCCTAAAGACTACCTCTTCCATCGATGCAAAATCATCAGGACCCTCGACCGTTTTAATATTGTAATGACGGTATTCTTTCTTTGAAGGCTTTCCGTTCTTAAAAACCACACAGGCCGCAACAGGGTTCGATCCCTGAATATTACTATTGTCGAAACATTCGATGTGTCGAGGTTCTTCAGACAGGCGTAAGTCTTTTTGCATTTGGGCCATTATACGATTTGTATGCCGGTCTGGGTCTACAATTTTTATTTGCTTGAATCTTTCCTGCCTAAAAAATCTAGCGTTTCTTTCCGATAAATCTAATATCTTCTTTTTATCGCCCAATTTCGGCAAACTAATTCGCAGACCTTCTTCAACCGCTACTTTAAAAGGTAGGTAAAGTTCTTTTGATTGCGAATTAAAGCGTTGTCTAATTTCAATAATAGCAAGGGTTAAAAGTTCTTCATTAGTTTCATCAAGTTTCTTTTTGATTTCTAGTGTATGCGAACGAATAATCGAGCCATGAGAGAGCTGCAAAAAATTAACATAGGCATGCGACTCATCTGATATTATCGAGAAGACATCGACGTTATTGATTTTCGGATTCACAATTGTCGACTTTACTTGATAATTTTCAAGCACTTCAACTTTATCTTTAATACTTTGAGCCTCTTCAAATCTCATCTCTTCAGCTAAAGATTTCATTTCTTTCTTGAAGTACTGTAAAGAAGATTTGAAATTACCCTTTATAATTTCTCTTATATCCGCTATTTGCGCGTGATAATCGTCTGCACTCTGTTTATCTTCGCATGGGCCTTTGCAATTGCCCAAATGATATTCTAAACACACCTTATACTTGCCGTTTTCTATTTTTTCTTGGGATAAATCGTAATTACAAGTACGCAAGGGATAGACACTTTTTATAAGTTCTAGCAGAGTGCGTACAGTCTTCATGCTTGTATAAGGTCCGTAATATTCAGACCCGTCCCTAATCAATTTTCGGGTTGGAAATATTCTGGGAAAACGCTCATTTTTAATACATATCCATGGATATGATTTGTCGTCTTTCAACAATACATTGTACCGAGGCCTGTACTTTTTAATCAGGTTATTTTCAAGTAGAAGGGCATCAGATTCAGTAGGTACTACTATATGCTTTATACGCTTTATCTTTTTGACCATTACCCTGGTCTTGCCATATTCATGATTTTTCGTAAAATATGAACTGACCCTTTTCTTCAGGTCTTTAGCCTTACCCACATAAAGTATCTTTTCATCCGCGTCATAAAACTGATATACACCAGGGCTTTTAGGCAAGGTACTCAGTTGAATTTCTATGGGAACTTGTGGCATCGGCAACAAAGATTATTGAAGATTGGCTTTAATGAATTGTATCAAATTAGCGCAGTTAAATTACTATGTTTCGCTTTAAACAGGTGTGGTTTTATACTATTTTAACTATCTCGATAGAAATAATCGCTATAAAAGACAACAGCCCTAAGCGGACTTCTAAATTATCATATCATGAAGAATTTGAAAATCTTCCTTTAAGATTGATACCTCTCAAACTTATCAGTTATGAATTTTATTAAAAAATTCAACAAACTTCACGAAAACGTTAAAATTGAATTAAAATGTGCATTTCATCGATAAAAACTTGCATTTAAAAGTGTTGGTAAACTTAATTTTACTTAATTTTAAAGTATCAAAATCATTTACCGCATGGATAAGTATATAATAACCTTAGGTCTTTACCTAATCTTGATGATTTCTTTCAAGATATATTACCTTGTGAACGCAAAAGAATAAGTTCGACCTAAGTTCCCCAGATTACTAGAGTTTGATCCTGAATCAATGCTTAAAAAAGATTTACGATCTCACTACACGACCCTTAGAGACACTGTTAGCAGTGAATCTTTGTTAGACTTAAGTTTAAGCATCGCCAATCGAGTGCTTCAGTTGCCCATATGTGTTTGGCAACTAGATTACTTTCATATTTTCTTGCCTATAATAGAAAAAAAAGAAATAGATACTTCTTTTATATTGTCTATTCTTCAAGGTAAGGACAAACACATTGTTTTGCCCAAGATGTTAGATAATAGGCAACTTACTCATTATCTTTTGACGGACAGTACTAGGCTCAAAAAAAACCAATGGAACGTACCCGAACCCCTAGATGGTATCGAAATACAGCCATCAAGCATCGATGTTATCTTTCTACCTCTATTAGCTTATGATATAAAAGGAAACCGAGTTGGTTACGGTAAAGGGTTTTATGATGAATTTTTAGCTCAATGTAGACCTGACACTATAAAAATCGGTTTATCTCTTTTTGAGCCTGAGGAAAGAATTGATGACCTAAACGAACATGATATCCCGCTTGATTATTGTGTAACCCCGAAAAATATTCATTCATTTTCTGATGACTGATAATTATTGTCTACACCAGTTTCATCTTCTAGCTTTCCAAAAGCTTTTTTATTGAAAACAATAAGTATACCGACCCCCGTACTGATAGCCATATCGGCTATATTGAAAACAGGTTCAAAAAAGCGAAAATCGTTTCCGCCGAAATAGGGCACCCATTCGGGCCACGTAGTATCTATTAATGGAAAGTAAAGCATATCTACAACTTTACCGTAAAAAAAGCCTCCGTAGGGCTCTTCTGAAAAAGCAGTGGCCACTTGCTGGTAACTGTCGTTAAATATCACTCCGTAAAAAACGGAATCGATAATATTGCCCAAAGCACCCGCAAAGATTAAAGACACAGCTAAAATAAGAATCTTTGAACTCTGTTTTTTAATAGTGTCGTATAACCAATAACCGATACCGGCAACCGCAAAAAGTCTAAAAACTGTCAGTATTAATTTACCGACGGGCTCTGATAGAGGTAAAAAATCGCTTAGCTTGGCACCCCAAGCCGCACCTGAATTTTCTATGAACAATATTTTGAACCAACTAAAAACCTCGATTGATTCACCGAGAACAAAATGTGTCTTTATATAAACTTTGCTTATCTGATCTATAAGAAGAACGGCAATAATAAGCAACAACGATTTTTTTAGACCCATGTTTCTTTATGGTTTGAAGTGGCAAAAATAGACATATTATTCGGTTTTTTTAACGTTGATATTGCCGGTAATACTAGTAAGATTATAATGATTACTTCCGGCAGCAATTTCATCTTCATCCAATTTACCGTATTTGGTATCGGTCTTTACCTCTCCCCTTTTAGCAAAAAGATTAATGGTTCCGCTTTGGGTCAACACCGTTACCTCTTCACCAACTTGCCTTAATGTGCAATTGCCATCGCTCAGGGAAATCGACAATTCTCGATAGCTACCTGAAGCTGAAACATTGCAGCTACTCCCATAGACCGAAGCCGATAAATATTCAGGTATCGAAACTTTTAAAAAAACGGAAACCACTTTATGTGCACTTAATTTGTCGTTCGGGTTTTCGAAAACGGGCTGAAAAACACTGCTTAAATAATAGGTGTCACCCATGTGCTCAAGATTAATCAGTAATTCTTTTCTATACTCCCCATCAATAGTAGCCTCTACCAATATCTCATTACCCTTAGCAGTATCGAGAATTAGTCCATAGCACTTGTCTACATCAATATTTATTGATGTTATTTCATCATTGACAATAGATTTCTTGACCACCTTTTGAGCGTGTGAAATCTGAAAGGTTAGAAAAAGAAACAAAAACAGTTTATTCATCAATCTGACTTTAACCAAAAAGACCTACAAGGTAAAACCTTGCAGGTCGAATATTGTATGCATCGTTTGCGGACTTTTATTTCTGCATATTCTTAGCCTCGATGCTAAGTGTAGCATGCGGCACTAACTTCAATCGCTCTTTAGCAATAAGCTTTCCGGTTACACGGCAGATACCATAGGTTTTGTTTTCAATACGAAGTATAGCGTTCTTCAGGTCTCTAATAAATTTCTCTTGCCTGATTGCCAACTGCGTATTTGCTTCTTTACTCATGGTTTCAGAACCTTCTTCAAAAGCTTTGAACGTGGGTGAGGTATCATCGGTACCATTATTGCCATCGTTCATATATGAGCTTTTGAGCAAGTCTAAATGACTCTTGGCCTTTTCTATTTTTTCTTCAATCAATTCTTTGAATTCGGCCAGATCTTTGTCCGAATATCTAACTTTTAAATCTTCTGCCATTTTACTAATGTTTTTCTATAAATAATCTCGTGTTCACCTCATCAAAGGCAACCTCGGTTCCCTTCTCAAGTTTCTCTTCAAAATCAAGCTCGGCGGTTAATGTCTCGGTCTTGATATAGTTTATATTACTTTCGACGGCCTTCTCAACGTGTCCGTCTTTTAAAATCTTAACATCGATTTTGTCTGTAACCTCAAAACCAGAATCTTTTCTAATGTTCTGAATTCGGTTAACAAGCTCGCGAGCAATACCCTCTTGTCTTAGGTCATCGTTGATCGTTATATCTAGCGCTACTGTGATCGCACCTGCGCTTGCCACCAACCAACCTTCTATATCTTGAGAGGTTATCTCTACATCTTGTAACTGTAATGTAATACTTTTATTATCAATGTCAAGTGATAATTCGCCCTTCTGCTCAATTTTCTGGATGTCTTCTTGATCCAAGGTCGATACAGCCTGGGCTATCTTCTTCATATCTTTTCCAAATTTAGGCCCTAAAGTTTTAAAATTTGGTTTGATTCTTTTTATCAACACACCAGATGCATCATCAAGCAACTCAATTTCTTTTACATTGACTTCAGATTTAATCAGGTCGGCAACCGCTTCTATTTCTTGTCTTTGAATATCATCTAAAATGGGTATCATCACTTTTTGCAAAGGCTGACGCACTTTTATTTTTTCTTTCTGACGAATAGACAACACCAATGATGATATGGTCTGCGCTTTCTCCATCTTGCTTTCTAAATCTTTGTCAACAAATGACTCATCGTACAACGGAAAATCTGCTAAATGTACACTTTCAAAAGATTCGGTTTTGGTGGTATTAGTTAAATCTTTGTACAGTCGATCCATAAAAAATGGAGCAACCGGAGCAGATAACTTCGCTACCGTTTCAAGACAGGTATAAAGGGTTTGATAAGCAGAAATCTTATCTTTTTGATATTCGCCTTTCCAGAAGCGTCTTCTACATAAGCGCACATACCAATTACTCAAATTTTCTTGAACATAATCTGAAATAGCCCTTGTAGCTCTGGTAGGCTCGTATTCGGCATAAGCCTCATCGACTATTTTGATCAGCGAATGAAGTTCAGATAAGATCCACCTATCGATTTCGGGCCTCTCTTCCAACGGCAAATTAGCTTCAGAGTAATCGAAATTATCAATGTTTGCATACAGGCCAAAGAACGAATAAGTATTGTATAACGTACCAAAGAACTTACGTTTTACCTCAACTATACCATCGATATCGAATTTAAGATTATCCCAAGGGTTGGCATTCGAAATCATATACCAGCGTGTAGCATCGGCACCATGTTCGCTCATGGTTTCAAAAGGGTCGACAGCATTACCAAGTCTCTTTGACATTTTTTTGCCCTCTTTGTCGAGAACTAGTCCGTTAGAAACAACATTCTTATACGCTACCGAGTCAAAAACCATTGTTGCAATTGCATGTAGGGTATAGAACCAACCTCTGGTCTGGTCAACACCTTCAGCAATAAAATCGGCCGGATAAGTTTTTCCTTCATCAATCAGCTCTTTATTTTCAAAAGGGTAATGCCATTGCGCATAGGGCATCGAACCACTATCGAACCAAACATCGATTAAATCACTTTCTCGTTTCATCGGTTTTCCTGATTCGGAAACCAATGTAATACCATCAACAATATTCTTGTGAAGGTCTATTTTATCATAATTCTCTTCGGATAGGTCGCCCACAACGAACTCATCGAAAATATCTTTTTCCATTAAGCCTGCGGAAACCGACTTCGCCATTTCTTCTTTCAATTCAGAAACCGAGCCCATTATTTTCAACTCTTGGCCATCTTCGGTACGCCAAATAGGAAGTGGAATACCCCAATATCTAGATCGCGATAGATTCCAATCGTTGGCATTCGCCAACCAGTTGCCAAACCTGCCTTCACCTGTCGATTTAGGCTTCCAGTTTATGGTCTGGTTCAATTGAAACATTTTATCTTTTACATCGGTTATTTTAATAAACCAAGAATCGAGGGGGTAATACAATATTGGCTTATCGGTACGCCAGCAGTTCGGATAGCTGTGCACATACTTCTCTACTTTGAACGCCCGATTCTCTTCTTTAAGCCGAATAGCGATTTCAACGTCGACCGATCTCTCAGGCACCTCGCCTAAGTTATAGTATTCGTTTTTTACATATTTACCGGCCAATTCTTTCATCTCAGGCCTAAATTTACCCTGTAAATCTACTAACGGCACAGGATTCTTATTTTCATCAAGCACCAAAAGCGGCGGTACCACAGGCTCAGCCTGCTTGGCCACCAAGGCGTCGTCAGCGCCAAAAGTAGGCGCCGTATGAACTATACCGGTACCATCTTCGGTCGTAACAAAATCACCTGTGATTACCCTAAATGCATTTTCAGGGTTTTCATATGGAAGCGCATAGTCTAACAATTGCTCGTAGTGGATACCGACCAAATCATTACCGGTGAACTCTTTTACTACATAAAAAGGTATTTTTTTATCGCCAGAGGCATATTCGAGTAATTCAGGCTTCGACTTGACTTCCTGAAACTTACCGGAAAATTGTTTCCCTATCAACTTTTTAGCTAAAACTACATTTATGGGCTTGAATGTATATTGGTTGTAAGTTTCGACCAAGACATACTCAATCTTTGGGCCAACGGTCAAGGCCGTATTCGAGGGCAGTGTCCATGGCGTAGTTGTCCAAGCCAAGAAAAAGATATCTCCTTCATCCTTTAAAAACTCGGGAAGAGTAGATTCTACGGCCTTGAATTGGGCAACAATTGTTGTATCGGTTACATCTTGATACGTTCCCGGTTGATTCAATTCATGTGAACTAAGCCCTGTACCGGCTTTCGGGGAATAGGGCTGAATCGTATAACCCTTGTAGATAAGGCCTTTATCATAAATCTGCTTCAACAACCACCATACAGATTCCATATATTTTGACTTGTAGGTAATATAAGGGTCATTCATGTCTACCCAATAACCTACCTGCTCGGTCATCCTATTCCAAACATCGGTGTATCTCATGACCGCTTTTTTACATGCGGCATTATAGTCTTCAACAGATATCTTCTGACCGATATCTTCTTTAGTGATGCCCAATTCTTTTTCGACCCCTAATTCAATGGGTAGACCATGGGTATCCCAACCGGCTTTTCTTTTTACTTGAAACCCCTTCATAGTTTTATAGCGCGGAAAAATATCTTTAATAGTACGTGCCATTACGTGGTGTATGCCGGGCATACCATTCGCTGATGGTGGACCTTCGTAAAAGACATAACTTGGTTTACCTTCTCGGGTAGAAATACTTTTCTCGAAAATTCCGTTTTCTTTCCAATAAGCTAGTATCTCCTCCGCCACTTTTGGCAAATCCAATCCTTTGTATTCCGCAAACTTCATAACAAGGCTTTCAATTGTTAAAACTCCCTTGAGTTCTATTATTTTAAGGCAGCAAAATTAACGATTTTTAAGCAATTTATAGGGACAGTTAATAAAATGAAACCGTTTATTATCGGTGTTCTATCTACCAGTTAACTCCTTTTTCTTGCTCTCTAATAGATTCATACTTTTCAGACCACCGGAGATTTAACAAAACAGCATCCAAAAAAGTTATTCCTGCGTATATTATTCCAACAACTATTAACTAATATTAAATTTAAAATCATGAAAAAAGTAGTTCTAAGTTCAATCTTAATGCTTGCCCTAAGTACATCTTTTATTTCTTGTAGAGAAAGTGCCGATAAGGCGAAAAGTTCAGCCGAACAAGCTGGAGAATCTATGAAAGAGGCCGGTGAAGATATCAAAGAAGCCGGTAGAGAAGTAGGCGAAGAAATGAAAGAGATGGGCGAAGAGGCAGCTGACAAAGCAAAAGAAGCCGGTGAAGATATGAAGGAAGCTGGTAACGACGCACTTAATGAAGCCAAAGAAGCCGGAGAAAACATGAAGGAAGGTGCTAAAGATGCGGCCAACGATGTTAAAAATGCTGCCAATAAAGTGGCAAATGATGCAAAAGACGCAGTAAACTAGTCACTTTTGTTCAAAAAATAGACAAGCCTCGACCATAGGTCGAGGCTTTTTTATACCCTACATATCTGTTCTTCATAGATTTCGACCTACCGTTCATCGAGAAAAAAGAGCGTCTTATATTTTTCACAACATCATAGGCCAAGTTCACAACAATAATTTACAAATTCACTGAAAACCAAGTAGTTTTACATTGTAATTAAGTGATAGTGTTGACCCCAAATCGTTCTTGAACTTAACCGAAAAAGTTTTGACCCCAAATCGAGACTAAACCTATAAAAGCGAAATTATACCAAACTCTACCAAACCTACTTTGATAAAATCACCCTCTTCTAAAGGGGGTTTTTTTATACCTGAAAGTAATAGGTTGTGACTAGCAAACCTGTTTTAGAAATTATAGCCTAAGCCAAAAATAAAATTAGTTCCAGGCGCCGCGATACCTGAAGAATATGGCCTATAACGTTCATTAGTGATATTTTCAAAACTAAATGAAGCCTCAAAATTCGGGGAAATGGCATATTGAGACCTAAAATTTAAGGTATGCCATGAGGGCGAATATGGGTTACCATCCACATCAACCGCATAAATATAATCTTTACTACGCTCAGAGGCCGCTAAATCATCATAAGGTATGCTACCGTTGTAATTCATGAACAAATCGGCTTTTAGTCTTTGATTTTTCCATTTTAGATGAAAATCACCAAAAGTCGGCGCTACGTGACGACCTGGTGAATCACTGCCATCTTCCTCCTCTTCGACACCTTCGGTAAAGGTCAAATTTGAAGTAACGGAAATATGGTCTGACAAAAATGCTTCAATACCAAATTCAAAACCATACACGAAAGCTTTAGCCGCATTCTGTATGGCCAATACCTGACTTAACTCACCTTTATAATCAATTTCTGATGCCCCGTTAAAATGAAACTCTCTTCGAACAAGGGCATCTACTAAGTAAGTATAATAGGTCGCACCCTTAATGGTCAACTTGTCGTCGAAATTCTTGTATACCCCCAACTCGGCATTATAGGCGTATTCAGGTTCTAAGTCTGGGTTAGGTACTACGACTGCGCCTGGTTCAGAGTCAAAAATCTTACCTACATCATCAATATTCGGTGCTCGAAAGCCCGTAGACCCGTTCAACGTAATCTGTAAATCAGTTTTGGGAAACCAACTGAACCCGACACTACCAGTCAAGGCACCGTTGTTGAGATCAGCATCGTCAAAAGGAAAAGGATAGTAGGTTTTATCAAAGGAAGCATCGATCCAAACATGGCTGTAGCGTAACCCAGAAAGCAGGGTGAAATTAGGTTTTGCCCTGTACTCGGCATTCACGTAGCCTGCCACCGTTTGCCAAATCGATCCGTCAGGGTATCTCGTGGCCGAAGCTGCCGATTCTGTGGTCTGCATATTATATTGGCTCCCGAATGAACTAATGGCATTAAAAATGTACTCGCCACCGTAATAGAGACGAAGGTCTCCTATCTTCTTGTTTTCAAAATCAATATTAGTTGAAATGGCATCAACATTTTCTTTTGTAGTGTATAAAACATCTTCCCCAAAACCCCTGTCATTTCTACTTTCTTCAAAATGTTGATATGCGGTAGTAATCTTCAATCCGTCATAAAAAATACCCTTACCCTGCTTGCGTAATTGCAAATTACCTAACATCCATTTTTGGGGTCCGTAATACCATTCTGCTGAACGAAGACCATCATTGGCACTATTGGGCCTAATTAGTCTATCGTATCTTGAATAGTCTGAAGTTTCAGAATAATGCAGGCCTAAATCATACCTCCAGATATTACTTGGGCGATAAGAAATCTTCTGCATAAAGTTGATCTGATTATATCCCGTAGGCAGCTGTTTTCTGGGTTTTTCATTTTCTTTTAAGATGTCTTGACCATTACTAGTCTCTACATACTTATTTCTTAGATACGACTGCGGACCATGTTTACCCATCACCATGTCTCCAAAATTGTTATAGGTCGCACTGGTCAAAAATGCCCACTTGCGCTTGCCAAAATTGAAGTCAGCATGTATAGTGTTTTCCATATTGGCAGTAGAAAACCTACAATTACCCTTACCGGAAACCGATAGTGAATCTGTTGATGAAAATTCTGGTTTCTTGGTGTAAAAGTTCATCACCCCACCAATGGCATCGCTACCATATATTACTGATCCTGGACCAAAAATTATCTCTGTATTGTTTATCGCATAGGGGTCGATTGAAATCACATTCTGAAGGTTACCTCCTCTAAAAATCGCATTGTTCATTCGCACACCATCGACAGACAGCAAAAGTCTGTTCGTTGCAAAACCTCGAATCATAGGGCTACCACCGCCCATTTGACTTTTCTGAACAAACACCTTACCAGTATTACCCAGTAAATCGGCCGAGGTTTGAGGGTTGTTAAAGGCAATTTCTTTAGCGCTGATTACATCTATTTTGTTCGGAATATCTTTTTTTTGTTGCTCCCATTTGGAAACCGACATGACCACTTCGGCAAGCTCTTCAGCCTTCATAACCATAAATATGCGGTTGCCCTGTCTCGAAATTTGTGATCGAGTGCTTTTTCTCAGTTGGTAACTTAAATGTTTAAAGGTGATGCGCTCGTTAGAAGTAAACACCGAAAGATTCGACAGCCCATGAATATCCGATATTGCGGTTTTTGATTTATCGGAATTAAAAATGGCCACATTTGAAATGGGCTCACCTGTATCTGCATCCAAAATTCTGGTTTCTTGGGCAGACGTTAATTGATACAATAAAAGAACTATGACAAGTAAGATCTTGTTCATACTAGCTGAAAACTTCGTTAAGAACAGCAAGAGATCTAGGTTTACGAAACCCTTGCAAATGCAATTCATAATAGAGCACAAGGGACTGTAAAAGTTCTTGGCGGTTTTTTTTATTCATTTTGATACTATTTATACCATCAAAATTTGTGCCCAAGAAGGTTTTAAAATAATCAAGATTGTCATCGACAAGTATCGGGTTGAGAGAAGGGGTATCTGTAAACTCACCTTCCATTAGGTCAAAACTTGAAGCTTCGATATCTTTCGTGTCTGGGTAAAACCCCAGGTATCTAGTCAGCCGGAGTAATAGATAAATATGAAAATTAGATATTTCGTTGTGAGTATCTAACCATTGCAGCGATGCCTCTAAAAATTTAAAAAGACCTTGATTAGGCTCTTCTTCATGAATACTGTTGCTCAACATTTCAGCTAGAAAAAGGGTCATAGCATTCTTGGCAATATTTGAATGCAACGTTTGATTATGATAACTTACTTTAGCCTCACGAATACTTTCTAGAGTTCCTTTGTTTTTATGATTGGCAACGATTTCTAATTGGGTGAGAGGTTGAAAATAAGCCGATTTCAATTTCCCTTTTTTTGATGCCAACACTCCTTTGAGCAAATACCCTTTTAGACCATCTGAAGCAGTAAATGCTTTTACGATAAGACTAGTATCGCCATACTTTAGCGAAGTTAGAACAATGGCCTTGGTAGTTACTTGCATTCTGATTATCGGGTTTGTCGTAAAGATAAGTTGAAAAAGCGCGAAAGTGCTCATCAACATAATTCTGGGTCGTAGAGCAGTATTGCCAACTCTTAAAAAAACTCGTTGTTCATCTGTTTGTCAATTCTCCTTTTTCGGTCTCACTCAAATCAACATACAATTGTAGTATCGAATCGCCTATTTTTTTAGAATAGTGGTGCCTGTCAAGCCAATAGCACGAATTATTTTCAAATAAACTATTTCCAAAAGGCTCAAATAAATCAAAACCATTCTTTTTCAAGGATATAAGCAGTTGTTCAAACTGCACTAACTTCTCTGTCGATTTCTTCAAGTTATCTTGAGAAGTCGGGTGTATCAAAAAGGTTAAGTTGATTTTATTCTTACGACAAAGGTTCTGAATTTTTTGAAGTGTCTCTATTTGAGAAGAAAAATCAAGCTGTTTTTCTACTTCTTCCACTGGGCGCGGAAGCAACACAAACTCTTCCTTATCGTCACAATTGTCTTCGTAGGCATTTTTTGCGTAGTAATTTCCGTCTTCGTAGATATCGTGCACAATATGTTTTTTATTTTCATCAACACCGGAAATCTTTTTAAACGAAATTGGCAAGAACAAATATTCCCAATGAATTTTATCTTCTTCCATAGGTACAAATTTTCGAGAAGCTTGATTGATATGTGAGCTTGCACGTTCATAAATAGCGCCCTCATCTAAACCCACAACTATATTTTTAACTTCAACATCATTTTTCACGAAAAGAAGCATATCGGTATAAAATTCTTCGGGTGTGCCCAGCGAATAGGTCATATTATACCAACGGTCACTTTCGTTATTCAATTGATTGAAATGCAATGCACCCCCTTTAGAATTGGAGAATAAAAAACTATTGAATTTATCGGTATTCTGTAGTATGTGGTGAACCTTTAAACTATGTTCATTAGGGCGAATGCCCGGAAATTCTTTTCGCTTTTCTAAAATTCCGTAAGGGTCTATGTTATAATTGTAAATACCCGTAATGGTAAAGTACGCCAGTACTATTAAACTAAAAAATGCCGTTTTTTTAAGAAAGGTTCTCATCTAGAATTGAAAATATATAAACTGCCCAGAACTTGTATTTATACTGATCAGATATGCTACAACAGCAATGATGACCGCTTCTGTTATATAAATAATTCTTTTATTGATTCCATTCAAAAACGAAAAAGTGAGACGTTCATCCTTTCTAAAAATCCAATCCAAAAAAAGTAATGAGCCCACACTGTAAAGTCCGTTTTTATAGATTGGGGGAAAGTTGATTTTGGTAAACATCAAAGTCAAATAATCGATGGCCAAACCGATATTTTCACTTCTGAAAAACACCCATGCCAAAACAACGATAAAAAAGGTACTTGCCATTTGAACGACCTCTTTTAAGGTGGGAAACCATGACCTTTCCGCCACGATAGCACACGTATATTTTCTATTGTTCCCAACCACATAACTCGGTACAAAAAGCAGAGCATGAATACCTCCCCATACAATAAATGTCCAATTTGCCCCATGCCAAAGACCACTTACTAAAAAAACAATAAACACGTTTCTAATTGATTTCAATTTTGGCCCTTTCGACCCTCCGAGGGGTATGTACAAATAATCTCTAAACCAGGTGGAAAGCGAGATATGCCACCTTCGCCAAAATTCTCCGATATTTCTTGAAAAATAAGGGAACTTAAAATTCGACTTTAGTTCAATACCGAATAATTTAGAAATACCTATCGCCATATCTGAATAGCCACTAAAATCACAATAAATCTGAATGGCAAAGTAAATTGCACCTAACCACAATACCCCTCCCCCAAAATCGGTATAATTTTCAAAAATGTCATCGACCTTTAGTGCAAGAACATCTGCAATGACCACTTTTTTGACTAGGCCCCAGAGAATCAATCGCAAGCCTTGCATGCCCTGTTGATAATCGAACTTTCTTTTGCCAAGAATTTGGGGTAAAAGGTTTGACGCCCTTTCTATAGGCCCCGCCACCAATTGTGGAAAGAATGAAACGAAGGCGGCAAAAGATATAAAATCAGTGGTTGGCCTTAAGTTCTTTCTATAAACATCAATGGTATATGACATCGTTTGAAATGTATAGAACGATATACCTACTGGCAATATAATGTTCAACGACCACGAACTTTGCATTTCGTAACCAAATTGAGCGAAAGAAGTGAGTAAGGAATCAACAAAGAAATTGTAGTACTTAAAGAAACCTAGAATGCCAATGTTAAAAGTTATACTCGCCCAGAGCAATAGTTTCCTCTGATTATTTTTTTTGGATTTCTGAACTGCTATACCAACGAAATAGTCGACGATAGTCGATAGTATTATCAGTGAAAGAAAACGATAATCCCACCAGCCATAGAAAATATAAGAGCTACAAAGAAGAAATAGATTTTGCTGCTTTAGGTTCTTATTGAATACAAACCAGTAGAGGCCGAAAACTAATACTAAAAAAATAGCAAATTCGAAAGAATTGAATATCAAGCCTAGTTCTTTAAAGATTTAAAAATAGACTAAATACTATAACAACAAAATATTTAAAGGCCTACCTTAAAATTTTAAGGTAGGCCTTTTGTATCTACAACATTGTCTGTTATAATCTTTTTTAAATCACACCTTGTGCCAACATAGCATCGGCGACCTTGACAAAACCTGCAATGTTCGCCCCTTTCACATAATTGCAATACCCATCTTCATCTTTGCCGTATTCGATACATGACTCATGAATGTCCTCCATAATATCTTTTAACCTTTCATCTACTTCCTCACGTGTCCAGCTAATACGCAGTGAGTTTTGCGACATCTCTAGGCCTGAGGTTGCAACCCCACCGGCATTTGAAGCTTTTCCGGGGGCGAATAGAATTTTTGCTTTGTGAAAAGCATGAACGGCATCAGCCGTGCACGGCATATTTGCGCCCTCTGCCACACCGATACAACCGTTGCTCAATAAGGTTTCAGCATCTTTTTCATCTAGCTCGTTCTGGGTAGCACACGGCAAAGCGATATCACATTTGACCTCCCAAGGAGTTTTTCCCTCATGATATTCGGCAGAAGAATACTTATCGGCGTATTCTGAAATTCTTCCGCGTTTATTATTCTTTAAATCCATTACAAACGCTAATTTTTCTTCATCAATACCTTCTTTATCGTAAATGTAGCCTCCAGAATCAGAAAGCGTAACGATTTTTCCACCCAACTGAAGAACTTTTTCAGATGCATATTGTGCAACATTACCTGAGCCTGACACCACAACAGTCTTTCCTTTAAAGTCTTCACCTTTGGTTTTTAACATACTTTGGGCAAAATAAACGGTGCCATAACCTGTGGCTTCAGGTCTTATTTTAGATCCGCCCCATGAAAGCCCTTTACCGGTAAGAACCCCTGTAAACTCATTTCTGATTTTCTTGTACATACCGAAAAGAAAACCAATTTCCCGTGCGCCAACACCTATATCACCGGCAGGCACATCTGTGTTAGGGCCGATATGACGACATAGCTCGGTCATAAATGAATGACAGAATCTCATGACCTCATCGTCAGATTTACCTTTAGGGTCAAAATCAGAACCTCCTTTACCCCCACCCATAGGAAGCGTCGTAAGGCTGTTTTTAAAAACTTGCTCAAAGGCCAAAAACTTTAAAATACTTGCATTCACCGAAGGATGAAATCTCAAACCTCCCTTATAAGGCCCTATAGCCGAATTCATCTGAATTCTATACCCGCGGTTTACATGAATCTCACCGTCATCATCTACCCAGGCTACCCTGAACGAAATCAAACGCTCAGGCTCGACCATTCGCAATAAAATATTCTTACCATTATAAATCTTATGCTTGGCAATGTATGGCAGTACAGTTTCCGCCACCTCTTGCACCGCTTGAATGAATTCTGGCTCATGACCATTTCTGGACTTAACTTCATCCATAAATGCTTTAATCTTTGCTTCCATATCAGTTTAAAAGATATTTAATTACACTGCCCAAAAATAAGGGTAAATTATTTAATTTTGAATATATCGCCTATATTATGTTATTTTCATAATACAAATAGGCGTTTTATAAAAATTCAATAAACACGTTATCCTATTGCCTGGCCCAAATCGGCAATAAGGTCTTCTTCATCTTCAATGCCCACACTCAATCGGATCAAGGCATCAACCACTCCACTTTTTTCACGCTCTTCTTTGGGTATACTGGCATGGGTCATACTCGCCGGGTGACCTGCCAAACTCTCTACACCGCCCAATGATTCGGCCAGAGTAAATACTTTTAATCTTTCGACTATTTTAATAGCCTCTTCATAGCTGTTACCCTTGGTCACAAAAGAAATCATTCCGCCGAAGGCCTTCATTTGACTTTTTGCTATATCATGGTTAGGGTGGTCTTCAAAACCAGGCCAATACACTTTCTCGATTTTATCATGGGAGGACAAATACCTAGCGATTGCCTCACCATTCTCACAATGTCTTTGAATACGTACATGCAAAGTTTTTATTCCTCTGAGCACCAAAAAACTATCCATAGGTCCTAAAACCGCTCCACTGGCATTTTGAATGAAGTAAAGTTTATCGGCCAAATCTTTATCCTTTACCACCAATGCACCTGCTACAAGATCGCTATGGCCTCCTAAATATTTTGTTGCGGAATGCATGACCAAATCAGCACCCAAATCTAAAGGGGTCTGCAAATAAGGTGTTGCAAAAGTATTGTCTACAGCTAGCAGAATATTATATTTTTTAGCTATTTCAGCGACCGCTTTGATATCAATAATATTCATCATCGGGTTGGTCGGGGTCTCTACCCAGATCAACTTCGTGTTCTCATTTATATAATCGGCAACGGCAGCGGCATCGCTCATACCTATAAAGTGAAATTTAATACCGTATTTCTCGAATATCTGTTTGAATAAACGGTAACTGCCACCGTACAAATCATTGGTAGAAACCACCTCATCGCCAGGGTTCAGTAATTTTATTACCGCATCCATAGCTGCGAGTCCGCTCGCGAAAGCTAAACCATAGTTTCCGTTTTCTATACTTGCAAGAGAATTTTCAAGTGCAGTTCGCGTAGGGTTACCACTACGGGAATACTCAAACCCTTGATGACCACCGGGCGTAGTTTGAGCATAGGTAGAGGTTTGATATATGGGTGGCATAACCGCCCCATAAGCCTTATCAGGTTGTTGCCCCCCATGTATTGCCTTACTGTTGAATTTTAACTTTTTTTCCTCCATTTCATGTAATTTATCCTACAAATGTATCGTTATCTTTGCTAGCACACAACGCTACTATTAGTAAGCCAATTTCCACGTCTTATATGAAAACCCAGATTAGCATCTTTTTTTTGCTACTTTTCTTGGTGAGTTGCCAAGAAGAAAAAAACTTGTCGTTCGAAACTTTGAGCCTAGATGAAACTAGATGTTCTGAGTGCCCAGAGGTTGTTATCGATATACCGAAAGCAAAGGGAAAATCTAAGATTGACAAGACCATCAATACCGCATTGCAAGAAGAAATTATCGAAATTTTAAATTTTGATGATGAGGTAGATGCTACCACCATTAAGGATGCCGTTAAATCGTTCAGTGAAGGTTTCTGGGAAATAAAGAAACTATACCCGGAGGAAGCTACAGTTTGGGAAGCGCAAATAGATGGTAAAGTTTCTTACGAAGATGAGCAATTGTTGACCATTGAGTTAAATTCTTTTCTCTTTACCGGAGGTGCTCATGGTTATGGCTCTCGAAGGTTTTTAAATTTCGATAAGGTAAAAGGGACAGAATTAGAAAACTGGCAACTTTTTAAAGACCGTAAAGATTTTGAGGCCTTCGCCGAAGTTCAGTTTCGAACACAAGAAGACATTCCCCTAGAAAAACCCATAAACAGTACAGGTTTTATGTTCGAAAGCGATTCTTTTTATTTACCTGAAAATATAGGTTTCACAGAAGAAGGCATTAAACTACTCTACAACCCTTATGAAGTGGCATCGTATGCCGATGGCCCCATCGAAATTACGTTACCTTACAAAGATGTAAAACCTTTCTTGGTCAAAAAGATGACCCGTCTGTAATTAGTCGACCACCTTTTGCAATGCCAGAATTGCACCAAGGTGAAGGCCTTCGTGAAATAGGTTGAAAGCGATGGCATCATCAACATCGTTCAAGGTAACGTTCATACTTGTAGTGTACGAGTTATATTCTTTGAACAGGCCATTATTGTAATCTTCTTCCATCCATTCTATAGTTGAAAGTAAAAAAGCCGCTATTTCCTTAATTTCTTCTTCTGACGCAGTACCATCGGGAACAGTGCCTTTTTTAAACTTTTCAATAAACTCTTGTGATACTCTCATCTGCAAGTCACTGAACTTATATACCAAAAGCTGTTGGGTCACCACCACGTGAGCTATATTCCACCAAATATTGTTTCTAAATCCTTCAGGAATTTGCAACAATTGCTCTCTAGGCGTTTTATCCAAAATTTTATAGAGAAGTTTTCTGTTTTGTAATGTTGTTTTTAAAATATTTTTCAATGGATATGTTTTTTTATGTGGATGCTAAAAATAGCACAATTGAATGGAAATAGGTTTCTTTGCAACTCCAAATTTCAACGGAAAACCATGAAGAAAATCTATCATTTAAGCACCTGTGATACCTGCAAAAGAATTCTTAAAGAACTTGCCCCTTTAGACCAAGTAGAACTGCAAGATATCAAAACAGTGCCAATGACCGAAAGTCAAGTAGAAGAGATGGCACAACTAGCCGGAAACTATGAGTCTTTGTTCAGTAAAAGAGCAAGACTTTATCGTCAACAAGGCCTACATGAAAAACAACTTTCTGAAGCTAATTATAAAAAGTTGATTCTTGAACACTATACATTCTTAAAACGCCCGGTGATTCTAATCGATGACCAAATTTTCATAGGAAACAGTAAAAAAACGGTCGAGGCGGCCAAAGAAGCCCTACATTCTTGAATATACGCGCACTGGCCATATTAGCTGCCATCGGGGCTACGGTCATCTATGGGCTCAACCACACCATTGCCAAAGGCATAATGCCAAATTATGTGCCGGCATACGCATTGGTAGTTTTAAGGGTAATTGGCGCGGCAATTCTTTTTTGGTCAATTTCGTTCTTCGGCCCTAAAGAGCATGTCGAAAAAAAAGATTACGCCCGAATGTTGGTCTGTGCCCTATTGGGCATGGGCTTTAATATGTTGGTGTTCTTTAAAGGTCTTTCACTATCTACCCCGATCAATAGCGCGGTTCTGATTACCACAACACCCATAATCGTGGTTTTCTTGTCCGCTATTCTGATTAAAGAAAAGGTACTCCCAAAAAAAATAGTCGGTATCGCCATAGGTTTTTTAGGAGCATTGGGCTTAATACTTTTTAGCTCTGAGATTCGGCAAGATGCCCCAAACATACCACTAGGCAATTTCTTTATACTTCTTAACTCCATTTTTTACGGCGCTTATTTGATCGGGGCAAAAACCTTAATAGAAAAATACCATCCATTTACATTTATGAAGTGGTTGTTTACGTTGGGCATTTTCATCTGTCTTCCTTTTGGGTACCAAGAAATAATAGATACAGAATGGACCTCTTTACCATTTGATGCTATTTGGAGGATAGCCTTCGTAGTCATCGGCACCACCTTCTGTACTTATTTGTTCAATATTTTCGCCTTAACACAGCTGAAAGCTTCGACCGTAAGTGCTTTTGTTTATGTACAACCTCTAATAGGTATAATTTTCGCTTTGGTCACAGGGCAAGATAAACTTACCACTATTAAAATTGCCGCGGCCTGTTTGGTATTCTTAGGCGTATATCTGGCAAGCACAAAGCCAAGAGGCCATAAAAACCTCGATAAGCCTGCATAAAAGTATTTTAGCAGATTTTAATGAAGTTTCTCCCTAGAAGTTATAGTTCACTGTTGAAAAGTGTAGCAATTTAAAGAACTAAGTCTTTCGGCACTCTTGCAAACTTTCGAGTATCTTCTTTAGTGAGAACTCGAAAACCTTCTCCCTTTTCCGCAGCACTGAAAGAGGTTAAAAATTCATTGGTCAAACCGGTGAGCTTTCTTGTCGACAAATCCATCCAAGCACCCATCATCTCGCAATGGGCAAAGTTTTCGCCTTTATGGTTGTAAAAATTATGATGAAACTCGAAAAATTTGGCATCTTCGCTCATACCCATGATTTCCATAGATACCTGAACAGGTTTCCCTGGAAAAGCTTCTTTGAAATAGTACATATGCTCATAAAATACCACTGGGCCAATCTCGTTCTGGGCCAGCGTTTTTTGGTCAAAACCAAGTTCGAACAAAAAAGCCATTCGTGTATGGCTCATAAAGTTAAGGTAAGCTGAATTGGCCAAGTGCCTATTGGCATCTACATCGCTCCAACGAATTTCAAATTCTTTTAAATACATAGTACGAGAACTTTTGTTATGCATGCATAATACTAACAAAAATACCATTGTTTGTCAAAACAACTATATTGAAATCAATAAATTTTCACTTCTTCACCTGTTGCAGCAGATTTATTGATAGCCTCTACAATAGCGATATCTCTTAGACCGTCTTGCCCGGGTACCATTACCGGTTTGTTCTCCAAGATAGCCAGGGCATCATCATCCATCTGGCGGGCTTGCTGGTTTTCAATATAAGTATTCAATAAAGTTCCATCGCTGGCCTTACCCCCGACACCGGTGTACGATTGAAAGGGTTGCAGTTTGTACCATCCCTTTTCACAATCGGCCCTTAAAATATTTACACTTTCGGCGGCTGTGGTCTTACCGGTACCCAAAAGGCCGTTCCCGAAATCAAGTGTGAAGTTGGTAGTCTCCTCAACTTCTTTAAAGAGTTCTGGTCTCGTGTTTTTATGATTACCAACTACCGAAATAGGGTTTTGACCTGTGGTATAGCGCATCGCATTTATCGAATAAACCCCTACATCGTAAATTAATCCGCCGCCCAATTCTTTATCCATTCTCCAAGAGTTGCCCGGGTTGCCCGTTTTAAAACCAATTTCTGCCTTCACCGTTTCTATTTTTCCGAAAGGTTTTGTTGTTGACCATTCGATAACAGTTTTTGTATTGGGCTCGTGCTGCATGCGATAACCGATTGAAAGTTTCACCTTGTTTTTATTGCATGCATCTATAATCGCCTGGCATTCTTCGACCGTTTTTGCCATAGGTTTTTCACACCACACGTGCTTACCCGTATTCGCGGCCTTAATAGCATATTCAGAATGTAGGCCCGTTGGTAGAACGATATAGATAACATCAATATCGGCATTATCAGCAATGGCCCCCATAGTTTTGTAGTTGTACACGTTTTTGTCGGGTATACCGTGCTTTTTTTGCCAGAGGGGAATTTTTTCAGGACTCCCAGTCACAATACCACGGAGTTCGCAATGTTGAGTCAGCTGAAGGGCAGGGGCCAAAAGGTTTTCACTATAATTACCTAAACCCACCAAACAGACGCCCAGCTTTTCCTTCTGAAAATTCGAAGTGAAGGCGTAATTTGGTAAAATGCTAATACCACCGAGCAAGAGCCCTGTCTTTTTAATAAAATCTCTTCTTTTTTGCATTTTATATGATTTTAAATCCGAGTACTCTTACAAGATAATCATATTTGAAACATTTAAGAGGCAGTTTTACAGCTCGTTATGATATAATTGGTAATCTTCGAAATACGATGTAGATTTATAAACTTTGCACTTTAATTTCTAACTACATTCGATTATGTCAGACAAGCCATCTTTTATCAGCGACCTATCATTACCCGCTATTGCCGCTCCAATGTTTTTAATATCAGGACCCAAACTAGTTATCGAATGCTGTAAAAATGGAATTGTCGGTACTTTTCCGGCTCTGAACCAACGCACCAGTGAAGGTTTTGAAGAATGGTTAATCGAAATTAAGACCGCTCTCGAGGAGTTCGAAAAAGAGACCGGCAAAAAACCGGCACCATTTGGGGTGAACCTTATCGTACATAATACCAACCCCAGGCTTGAGGCCGACATTAAGTTGTGCATAAAACATAAAGTTCCACTTGTTATCACTTCTCTCGGCGCTGTTTCGATGGTGGTCGATGCCATACACAGTTATGGCGGACTGGTATTTCACGATATAATAAAAAAGAGACATGCCGAAAAAGCACAGGAAGCAGGCGTTGACGGACTCATTTTGGTTGCGGCAGGTGCAGGTGGCCATGCTGGAACCGTAAACCCGATGACCTTGGTCAGCGAAATAAAGAAGTTTTTTAAAAAGACCATAATTCTTTCCGGATGTATCAGCACTGGGCGTGACATTGCCTCTGCGCTTCAAATGGGAGCCGATTTAGCCTATATGGGTACCCGCTTTATCAATACCGAAGAAAGTAAAGCCACCGAGGAATACCGCAAAATGATCATTAACGCCGGAGCCAACGATGTAGTCTATACCGCAGCAATATCAGGGGTTCATGCTAATTTTTTAGGTGCTAGTTTAAAAGCAGCTGGTATTACTGAAGAAGACTTGAAAAAAGACACAAAAATAGATTTCGGTAAAGAATTGGATACTGAAGCCAAAGCTTGGAAGACGATTTGGTCGGCAGGTCAAGGTTCTGCGATGATTGATGATTCATTGCCCGTAAAGCAACTTGTTACAAATTTAAAGACTGAATTTAGGGAAGCTATCGAACAGCAGGCCAAAGTTTTGGAGAATTATCCGAAATAATTGGCTTTACAGTAGCAATCATAAAATTATTTAATGCCAATACTTTCATCAGAGTATAGACCTCCGCTCTATTTTAGGCAGGGCCACATTTCTACCATCTACTCTGGCCTGTTCAGAAAAGTTGCAAACTTGACACAAGAGCGAGAGCGAATTGAATTACCTGATGGTGATTTTTTAGATTTGGATTGGAGCTATTCGAAAAATAAATCACAAAAGGTCGCCATTTTACTTCACGGGTTAGAGGGTAATGGGCAGAGACCCTATATTACCGGAAGTGCAAAAACTTTCAATGCAAACAATATTGATTCCTGTGCCGTTAATTTTAGGGGGTGCAGCGGAGAGACCAACCGACTTTTTCGCTCGTATCACTCAGGTGCTACAGAAGATTTAGATGCTGTGGTTAAACATATTATCAGCTTGAGTACATATGATGAAATTTACATTAAAGGAGTCAGCCTTGGCGGTAATCTAGCTCTTAAATTTGCGGGTGAAGACCGACAAATACCCGAACAAGTTAAAGCCATAATCGGCATATCGGTACCTTGTGATTTGCACAGTTCTTTGAAAGAGCTCTTAAAACTTAAAAATTTCGCTTATGCCAAGCGGTTTAAAAAACATTTGGTGACCAAACTTAGGCTTAAGCTTCCGTTATTTCCCGATGAAATATCTATCGACGACATTAAAAAAATCGGTACCTTAAAAGACTTCGATGACATATATACGAGCCGTGCACACGGTTTTAAAGATGCGTTGGATTATTACAAAAAATGCAGTTGTCTTCCATTTCTATCCAATATTAAAATACCATCTTTAATACTAAACGCAACCAACGATTCTTTTCTTGGCCCGGAGTGTTACCCATTTAAAGAATCTGAAGAAAATGAGCACTTATTTTTAGAAACTCCGAAATTTGGCGGGCATGTAGGATTCTTCGACTACGGAAACCAGTATTATAGCGAAAAAAGAACAATAAAGTTTTTGGAAGAGGTACTTTAAATAGGGGTATTTCTTATATTAGTGCCCATAAATTTTGTTACCATGAAGAAATTAATTGTTGTGTTTGCTTTGGGCGGATTGATGGTCGGCTGCGGAGAAGAAAAAAAGGAAGAGAAAAAGGAAGGTTTTGAAATGAACCGAACTAAAACTACAGAGAAAGCTGTTGAAGCTAAATCTGAAGGTGTACCTGTTGATATGGACAATGAAGGTGTTGGTCCGTTTAAAGACATTACTTTTGATAGTGAAGTAGATAGTGAATTGGCCGCTGCTGGCGAGGCTAAATTCAATACTATCTGTACTGCTTGCCATATGGCCGAGCAAAGAATGATAGGCCCTGCTTTAAAAGGTGTTTATGACAGAAGAAACCCGGCATGGGTAATGAACATGATTATTGGCCCAGATAAAATGCTTAAAGAAGATCCTATCGCCAAGGCTTTGCTAAAAGAATACAACAATGCTATTATGTTGAATCAAAATCTTTCAGAAGAAGATACTCGGGCAGTCGCCGAGTATTTGAGAACATTATAGTAAGCGATACGAACATAAAAAAAAGCCGTCCTTCATTTTGAAGGGCGGCTTTTTATATACTTATAAGCGACAAATTTATTTTGTCGCAGAAAATACTAATGACTCGATTTTAATCCCCCCTCCTTTTCTTTTTTAACAAAATTTTATCAATTGTCTTGGAATCTTCTTCGTCTTTAAAGACAAATACCCTTCATCAATTAATCTGGTACATCATGAAAGAAGAAACTCTAACCCTGAACAACAGAAACAACCTGTCTGAGCGCCTATTACGGGGCAAACGCTCTTATATATCATTAAAATACTGGCTCGGGTGGGCAGGTGGTTACACCAATACTAAGAAAGATCAAGAAGAAAACCTATAGGCCCCAAAGGTTATAGGGGTTTTTCATTTCCGGATCGTCTTTACTATCTACCTTGTCTACAGCAACCTTGTAGGTCGGGTCTTCAAGAACGTTGACATCAATAATTTCATCTGCATTCTCCAATAACCTAACACAGTCTTTACTCAAATGCCTTAAGTTTACTTTTTTTCCAACTTTGGCGTAGCGTTCGGTTATTTTGTTCAAAGCTTCAATACCCGACATATCGGCAATACGACTTTCTTTAAAATCTATGATAACCTCGTCTGGGTCGTTTAAAACATCGAACTTCTCACCAAAAAGTGTAGTAGAACCGAAAAAAAGTGGACCATAGATTTGATAATGTTTTACTCCATTCTCATCGATATGCTTTCTTGCTCGTATTCTCTTGGCATTTTCCCAAGAGTAGGCCAATGCAGAAATAATAACACCCAACAACACTGCTACCGCCAAGTTATGGGTGACAGCAGTAATCAAGGTGACCAATACCATAACTACGACATCTGACTTAGGCATTTTACCGAAAGTCTTAAAGCTTGCCCATTCGAAAGTTCCGATGGCGACCATAAACATTAGTCCGACCAATGCGGCCATTGGCAAGCGTTCGATAAGACTTGAACCGAACATAATAAATACTAACAGCATTACTGCTGCCGTAATACCAGAAAGACGGGCTCTTGCACCTGATGAAGTGTTTATCAAACTTTGGCCGATCATAGCACAACCTCCCATTCCGGATAAGAATCCAGAGAACACATTTGCCGTACCCTGCGCAACGCACTCTCGGTTACCGCTACCACGTGTTTCGGTAATTTCATCTATTATATTCAAGGTCAAAAGACTTTCAATCAAGCCCACACCCGCCATAATGGCGGCATACGGAAACACAATCTTAAATGTCTCGAATGTTAAGGGTATCTGAGGAATGGATAAAGGAGGAAAACCTCCACTTATACTTTCACCTTCCGACATGGTATCGGCAACGGTGATGGTATCAACACCAAAACCGATTACGATAGCTGAAACCACCACAATGGCCAATAGCGACGAGGGAATTGCTTTGGTTAATTTAGGAAAGCCCCATATAATCAACATGGTCAGTAAGGTAAGGCCTAACATGATATACAATGATGAACCTTCAAGTAATTGATCCGTACCCTTTTGATAAAAACTAGGAAATTGTGCCATGAAAATAATAATGGCCAAGCCGTTTACGAAACCAAACATTACGGGGTGCGGTACCAAACGAATAAACTTACCCAAGCGCAAAACACCGGCTAGAATCTGAAGTACTCCAGCGATTATTACCGTTGCGAAAACATAATGCAAAATAGTATCGGGTTCAATACCCGGAAAATTACGTTTTAGCTCTAAAATTAAACCCACAAAAATAACCGCTACGGCACCTGTGGCACCGGATATCATACCAGGTCTACCTCCTAAAATTGAAGTAATCAAACAAAGTATAAAAGCTGCATAAAGTCCCGTAAGAGGTGAAAAACCTGGTATCAGTGCAAATGCAATTGCTTCGGGCACTAATGCCAAAGCAACTGTTAAGCCTGAAAGTATTTCCGTTTTATAATCTACTTTCTGTTTAAAATCGAAAAGATTGAGATACTTCTTCATGGTCGGTTTTTGAGCGTGCAAAAATAGCCCAAAATACCCTATTAGCCTAGTCATGTAGGTTAAATAGGTATTTTAGAACCTCATCCAGAGCCAATTACCTTTAACTAAATTCATGAAATCGTATGACTATTTCAGGCAATTCTATCTTCTCTTATGAGTATTTATGGGATTAGAGGACTATGCTTTACGACATAAATAAGGGCTGTTTTTAAGGCATAAATAAATGTTGAAGCGTCTATCTATTTAAGAATCACTTGTTAATTTCTGACCGAATCAATCTAAACCCATCTATCATGTTTTCAATAGCTATTTCTACCATTCTTAAAATAGCTCTCGCTGGGCTATTTATTTACGTCTACATAATTGTAATCACCCGAATTGCCGGCAAAAGAACTTTTGCTAAAATGAGCAGTTTTGATTTTGCGGTTACCATTGCTATGGGCTCTATTCTCGCTGATGCCGTGAATACCCCTTCGAAGAGTTTTATGCCTGCTATAATTTCTATAGCAGTTCTGGCCCTTTTGCAAGTAATTTTCGCAAAACTTCGATCTTCTTCCGATTCTTTTGAAAATACTGTGACCAACACCCCGATTCTGTTAATGCAAGACGGGCAAGTTTTTGAAGAGAACTTGAAAAAATGTTTGGTAAGCAAATCTGATTTGATGGCCAAGTTGCGAGAGGCCAATGTTCTACGGTTTTCAGAGGTTAAAGCGGTAGTATTCGAAACCACAGGCGACATTTCGGTACTTCACACTTCAGAAAACATCGTAATTGATGAAGAAATCATGAACGAGGTGAAAAGTTGAGTGCATCAACGTGTTACAAAACAAAACCGCTCCGGTTCTATGAACAGGAGCGGTCTCTAACTAAATAACCAACCAAAAAAATCTTATTATCTTTCTCTACTTCTTTCGACCTTCATTGTAGGATTAGAAGTCTTTTCTCTCATTTTATCTATCGCACCGGAACCTGATTTCAAATACTGTCTATAACCTCTTCCGCGAAATTTATAAACGGTTTGACTACTCGGGTGATACAGTTCGATAGTACTGTCATTAATAACGTACAATTCAAAGTAATCATTGCTCGATGAACGGTATGCCAGTGTTAAAGTTTTAAGCATTTCATCGTTAGTGATGTCGTACACCTGATAATCACCTTCAAAATCCCATCTGACTCGAGACACTTGCGTTCCAGGTGCATCTATAGAAGAACGAAAATACCCTGATTGAAACTGTAAAAAGTTCTCATTATCAAAATCATTTAGAGCTCCGGTCTCACTAGTATATACTTTTTCCCAAGCATCGTATTCCTGCAGAAAATAGTTGATATTATCGTAAAATATATAGTCAAAATCAAAACTATTCAATTGATAGCCGTTCAAATAGTACGAAGTATCCGAAAGGCTATCGTAAAGTTCTATAGTATTACGGTCAATTACGAAAAGATCAAGAATATACCGGCCATCGATATCATGGTCTACCTCAACAGCTCCTCTTAAAGCATCATAATAACCTACGTCGACACCTACACCGTTACCGGTCTTACCAATACCCACCATGTTATTATTCGCATAGAGCGCCCCATTAATAAAAGACAGGGTAAATGCCCGTTGAAGAAACGGAACTTCACCAGAGCCTTTCGTAGCATTAATATCTACATACCAAAAATCGTATGATTGTAAAACCTCATGGGTGTTATGAACAGGCTCTTCGATGTAGTCATCTTCAACAATAACCTCGGTATAGCAAGAGGTCATTAAGAAACTTATAAATAGTGTAGCGAGTAGTTTTGTTTTCATAATATGGGCATTCAAATTCAAAATGTTAAAAACAATCACCGTGCCATTATTTTTAACTTTTTGATAATCAATACTTAAGGTTTCAGCTTTTAATTTCGTTAGTTTTGCTTCGGAAGAATAAAAACACAAAAGAAAATTGAATGTTTTATGAATAGACCATTGAAGTTTGCAGTTCTCGGAGGGGGAAGTTGGGCGACGGCCATTGTTAAGATGCTCTGTGAAAATCAGGAAAAGGTAAATTGGTATATGCGCAATTCAGATGCCATTGGTTTTATAAAAATTCAAAAGCACAACCCTAACTATTTGACCTCTGTCACTTTCGATAACTGCAAGTTAGAATTGACCGATGATATTAATGAAGTTATATCAACAGCAGACATTTTAATTTTTGCAATTCCTTCTGCCTTTCTCCATACTGAACTGCAAAAGCTGACTGCCTCAATAAAGAACAAAATCATATTCTCCGCTATAAAAGGCATTGTGCCCGAAACCGGACTCATTGTAGGGGAGCATTTTCACGAAGAATATAATATTCCGTATAATAATATTGGTGTGATTACTGGGCCATGCCATGCAGAAGAAGTTGCTATGGAACGCTTATCATACCTTACCATAGCTTGTGCCGACTCTGAAAAAGCGCAATATGTGGCCAAAAATCTCAGTAGTGATTACATCAAGACCAAAGTAACGAAAGATATTATTGGCACCGAGTATGCCGCCATGCTCAAGAATATTTATGCCATTGCCGCAGGTATAGCCCATGGTTTGGGGTATGGTGATAACTTTCAAAGCGTTTTGATGAGCAATGCTATTCGCGAGATGAAACGCTTTACCAAACGCATACATAAAATTGATAGAAACATCAACAATTCAGCCTATTTGGGAGATTTATTGGTAACAGGGTACTCTACATTTAGCCGTAACCGTATGTTCGGTAATATGATCGGAAAGGGATATACCGTTAAAAGCGCCCAGATGGAAATGAACATGGTCGCCGAAGGTTATTATGCCACTAAAAGCGCGCACGAAATCAAATCGAAATTCGAAAAAAAGGTAAAAACGCCAATTATTAATGCGGTGTACAAGGTTCTGTATGAGGGTAAAAATGCCAAAAGTGTTTTTTTAGAATTGACCGATAAGTTAGATTAAAGAAATTAATTGTTTTTAAAAAAATCTTACTACAAAGTGTTCAAAAATTTTAAACATTATAGATTTAGGTTGTCGTTTACCGAAGATTAAAACTACGTTAACAATATATAAAAGAATTAAAGGTTTAAGTACAATAAAACTTTGAACATGGCTTTAAAACCCACTCTTGTACTTCTACTATTATCTGTAATCTATTTTTCTTCTTGTAGCAAATCTGAAGAATCTAGCGATACTCAAGTTATCCCTCCTGAAGTTAAAGAACCAGAAAGAACTGCAATTTTGAATCTCAATACAGAAATAGCTGACTCTTTAAATTTTGGTAATGTTGTAAAAAATTATTCTAAGACTATCGTATTTAATTTTAGTAATTCTGGTAACTCTGATTTAACCATCTCTAAACTAACTTTACCGGATACGTTTAACACAGACTTTACCTCCGCAATTCTTAAACCAAATGATAGCACAACAATATCGGTCAATTTCAACCCATTGGAGATAGCAGAATACAATGGTTTTTTAGAAATAGAATCTGATGCAACAAATGTAGTAGGCCCTATAGCTATAACCGGAAAAGGAGTTAGTGACGTTTACGATGGTTCAATAAGTCTATTAAATCAAAGTGAAGTTGACGAGTTTTCAGCTTCTGGTTATACTAAAATCACGGGTGTACTATTTATTGGTAATTTGGTTGGCAATTCTTCATCGATATCCAGCTTGGAGAAACTAAGTATACTAACAGAAATTGGTTCCTTAGATGTGGCAAATACAACCCATTTGACAAACCTTAGCGGACTAGAAGACATTATAATTAACCAAAGTATTTCTATAGGAAGAAATTCAAAACTTGAAAATTTAAATGCATTAAGCCATCTAACGAGAGTCGAGAATTTTGTCAATATTTTCGGTAATCCTCTTTTAAACGATTTGAACGGGCTATCTAATATCACCGAAATTGGAAATGATTTATGGATTAGAGAAAACAATTCGTTAACGTCTTTAGAAGCTTTTTCAAAACTAACGTTAGTATTTGATAGTTTTAGATTGGTTAACAATATTGCCATTGAATCACTTGACGGGTTAGAAAACCTTAGGACTCAAAAAGGAAGTTTTACCGTCATGAACAATCAAAAATTATATAATTATTGCGCAATTAAAAATTTACTTTCCAGTGAAACTTTTACAGGTTCGTTTTCATCTACCCGATGGAATCGTTATAACCCAACCCGCTCTTTAATTCTAGGTCAAGATTGCTCAAAAGAAATACCGCTGGATACTTACCATGGTAGTCTAAATCTGGAAAGCGATAACGGTATTGAACAATTTGCCTCAAAAGGCTATACTAAATTTGATGGCACCCTATCAATAAATGGTAGTCGCGATTTAGGTCAAATAACTACACTTGAACCATTATCAAATTTGGTGAGTATCAGCCAAGAATTAACAATATATGATACCGATTTAACAAGTTTAAATGGTCTTGAGAAGATAACTTTACTTAAAAATTTTACAGCTCGGAATAATGAAACTTTGGTAGATTATTGTGCTATTAGCACGTTAGCACAAAATGAAGGAATTACATTTTATATATCAGAAAATAATATTTTTAATCCCACAATTGATAATCTTAAAGATGGCAATTGTGCCCAATAATAATGTTTCCAGTATTTATATTATCCCGTTTTGCGTAAATTTAAGTTTTTTACAAAACGGGATATTTATTTTCTCTCCAGCGAAAAGTTAGAATGCTCGTCTAATTCTGCATTTAAAATTTCTCTCCAAGCCGAAATTTGCGTATCATCACTCTTATATATGGCCTTGAACTCTTCCAATATCGGCTCCATCAATGTGCGTATACTGTCAATATTAAAATATAACCTACCCGTTCTACGAATGAAAAAATCCATGGGGTTTATGACCATCTCGTAGTCGATACCAAAATGCAACTCCGCTTTAGCTAAACGAACATGCTTGTCAGCATCTTTAAGTTTATCATAGCTTTCCAGTATTTTATCGGTCTGCTTGCCATAATTCGTCACTAGAAACCAAGCATCGTACTCACTGAAACCATCGTCTTTTAACCTAGCGTATATTTTAGTTATGTATTTTTGAACGTGCTTAAACTTCTTAAAATCGACATTACCACAAAGCGCGATTTTCTCTGTGTAGCACTCCTTCAGTTCAACATCATGATCTTCTTCCATCTTTTTGGCAATTCTGTTTACCACACGCTCTGCCATTTTACGATAACCGGTAAGCTTTCCTCCCGCGATACTGATTAAGCCCGTATCAGAGGTAAAAATCTCATCTTTGCGCGATAATTCTGAAGCCGACTTTCCTTCCTCATGAATCAGAGGTCGAAGACCGGCCCATGAAGAAATTATATCGTGCATCTCTAAATTAATCTTAGGAAACATATTATTTACCGCTGATATCAGATAAATAGCATCAGCCAAATCAGTCCGAACATTATCTTTGTCTTTATTGAAATTGGTATCAGTGGTACCCACATAGGTTACCTTTCCTCTGGGGATAGCGAACATCATTCGTCCATCGGGTATATCAAAATATACCGATTGTTTTACCGGTAATTTCTTCTTCGGAAATACCAAATGCACCCCTTTGGTCAAGTGTAATTGTTTGCCTTTTTTCGAATTGTTCTTGCTGCGCAATTCATCGACCCATGGCCCGGCAGCACTAATAACATACTTTGAATTAATTTCAAAAATCTCATCAGTGGTACCATCTTTAACTTTGACACCTGCGACCTTGTTATCGGTGTCATAAATAAAATCTTCTACAGAAGCATAATTGAGTGCATTGGCACCAAAAACCAGACTTGTTTTAATGTTCTCGATGGTCAATCTGGCATCATCTGTGCGATACTCGGCATAGTAACCTGCGCCCTTCAATATTTTCTTCGGAAGCAGGGGTTCAAGCTTTAGGGCCTCCTTTTTCTCTAACATCTTTCTTTTGTCGTCACCAGAGACCTGAGCGAGTATATCATAAACCTTAAGCCCTATAGATGTCAGCCATTTACCATAAGAACCATTCTCAATTAACGGAAGTAACATTTTTTCGGGTATGACCAAATGTGGAGCCAATTTATGAACGATCGCACGTTCAGAACCCACCTCTTTGACCAGCCAAAAATCGAACTGCTTTAAATAACGCAGACCACCATGTATCAACTTTGTTGACTTACTACTAGTGCCCGAAGCAAAATCTCCCTTTTCGACCAAAGCTACTTTGAGCCCCCGTGAAGCCGCATCAAGGGCAATACCGCCGCCAGTAATACCGCCACCGATTACCACCAAATCGTAGGCTTCAGAGGACATCTTTTTAATGGTCTTTGACCTATTTAGATTTGAGAATTTTATATTTTTCATGAATTTTGTGCTAACTATTGTTCTTCCCAGCCTTTTGTACGCTCTATGGCCTTTTGCCATTTCTTATATAAACGCTTGCGTTTAACGCGGTCAAAATTAGGTTTAAAAATTCGATTCATCGGACGGTTTTGATCAACATCTTCCTGTTTCCAAAGCCCTACTTGAATACCGGCCAAAAAAGCCGCGCCCATGGCAGTAGATTCGATTACCTCGGGTCTGTGCACTTCAGAATCAAGAATATCGGCCTGAAATTGCATCAAATAATTGTTGGCACACGCCCCACCGTCTACACGCAGGTTTTTTAACTGAATTCCCGAATCGTCTTCCATAGCCTTCAGAATATCTTTTGTTTGGTAGGCCAATGCTTCTAAAGTTGCTTTCGCAAGATGTGCCTTGCCCGTATCACGGGTAAGTCCGAAAACGGCACCTCTCGCGTACATATCCCAGTATGGGGCACCGAGCCCTGCAAATGCAGGAACGATATAAACCGGGTTTTCCTCTTCTATAGATTCAGCCAAAGCCTCCGTTTCTTTGGCGTCATCGATTAGTTCCAGACCGTCACGAAGCCATTGAATCGCCGCACCTGCAATAAAAATACTGCCTTCCAAAGCATAATTGACCTTACCATCAAGACCGTATGCAATAGTCGTTAGCAAGCCATTCTTAGATATCTGAGGTTCTGTACCCGTGTTCATTAACATAAAACACCCGGTACCGTACGTATTTTTGGCAGTGCCCTTTTTAAAACAAGCCTGCCCGAAAAGCGCTGCTTGCTGATCCCCTGCGATACCCGCAATAGGTATTTTTGTTCCATTTAGTTCGTAATCTCCAAAATGATGAGCGGAAGGTTTTACTTCGGGCAGCATTAACTTGGGTATACCCAAAGCTTTCAAGAGTTTATCATCCCATTTAAGATTTACGATATCGTAAATCATCGTTCTAGAGGCATTGGTATAATCGGTCACATGATTTTTTTTGTTGGTCATATTCCATACCAACCAAGAATCTATTGTACCCATCAACAAATCTCCATTCTCTGCTTTTTCTTTCGCACCTTCAACATTATCGAGTATCCATTTTACCTTGGTTCCAGAAAAATAGGAGTCAATAACAAGTCCTGTTGTTTTTCTAACATGCTCTGTTAGTCCCACATTTTTAAGGTGTTCACAAATGTCGGCGGTGCGCTTGTCTTGCCAAACTATGGCATTGTATACAGGCTCACCCGTAATCTTATCCCAAACCAAAGTAGTTTCCCTTTGGTTAGTGATTCCAATCGCAGAAATGTCGGCCGTATCGACTTTCTCTTTCTCGACAAGCTCTCTTAAAACGCTCATCTGACTTTCTAAAATCTCGATAGGGTCATGCTCTACCCAACCTGATTTTGGGAAAATTTGTTTAAATTCTTTCTGAATCATGCCTTTGATTTGGCCTGTTTCATCTACAAGTAAGGCTCGAGAACTGGTCGTACCTTGATCTAGAGAAATAATGTATTTCATAGTAATGTTTAAGTTGAATAGAAAAAGGTCAAAAATTCGCAGAAAGAATTTTTGCGTGGCAATGAACAATTACAAAAGACTTACAAATGTGACGGCGAAGTTTTGACCATTGCTAAATATAGAACTTAAAGTATCCATTTCAAAGCATGAAGAACGGGTGATAATCTCACCCCCTTAGCTCAGACAAGAAAAACTATGGAAATTTTGAAATAGGCTCGCTACTTATTATTCCATTTTATTAAAATCATATTCACGCTCTACACGACAGATTCTAACTTTATACCATGAATACCACTCTTTGATTCCCCTTTCCTGTGCCATAAGATGGTCGGTCTGGGTTTTCCAATTAGCGATACTATTTAGGTCTTTCCAGTAACTGACGGTAATTCCTATTTCCTCCCTAGCGCTTTCAACGCTTAAAAAGCCTGGTTGCTTTTCGGCCAAATCCAGCATTAACTCCGACATTTTTTTATAGCCCCTATCACCTGTGGTTCGGGCAGATGTAAAAATTACGGCATAATAGGGTTCAAAAACCGGCATCAGCTATAAATATTAAACCTATTCATCTTTTGGAAGAGTTTCCTTTTAGGTGATATAATTTTTTTCAACAAAGTAATCGACTATTGCCTCTTTCATTAAAATGGTCTGTTCACCTGATTTTAAAGTGGGCAGTTCTTCCTCTACTTTATAATGGGGCCAACCTTCTTCATCAAAGTAATCGAATTCATAGTAACCGTAGGGCTCCAACAACCGACAAATAGCAATGTGCATTAGGTCTAGCTTATCGTCTTTTTTGTATTTTCTATGATACTGCCCCAATTCTTGAATCCCAACCAGATATATAATGGCATCAAGTTCTAATGGGTCGCCATCGGAAAATTGAGAAGAGAGTTTCTCAACCAAGACATCCCACCTTTCCTTTAATATTGTATCTCTAGACATGCTTCTTTTTTACTAACTGACCAACTAAAAGAATAAATGCTTTCTATAAGCCAAGAAAGCCTAATTTGCAAAGTTCAAAGGTACAAATCAAAATACTACTTTTGTGTAAATTCGACCACCATGAGCTTTCTTGACATTATCTTAGGGTTATTGCTTTTATATGGATTATATAAAGGATTAAAAAACGGCCTTTTCATTGAGTTGGCCTCGATTGTTGCCTTGGTCGCGGGTATATACGGGGCAATTCATTTTTCATATTACGCTGGGGACTATCTCTCACAGAACATGCAATGGGAAGAGCGCTACATCAACATAACTGCTTTCGTTATTACCTTTATCGCGATTGTCATCGTAGTACATTTTGCGGCAAAACTATTGACCAAAGTAGCCAGTATTGCATTGTTAGGGTTATTAAACCGCATTGCAGGCGGCATTTTCGGCGTGGTCAAAGTGGCTGTAATTTTGGGTGCGCTTTTGGTTTTTTTCGAACGAGTAAATAGCTCTGCCGGTATTATACAGAAAGATACCATGCAACAATCGGTACTATATGAACCTATAAAAAAAATAGGTGATTTTGTATTTTCAAAAGTTTTAAGAAATGATGGGCTTGAAAAGAAGGAAACACAGGAAGAAATTATAGTATAAACAGACTACCAAACATTTCAAGACTTACTATTGCTGCCTTCAAACAAGCAGCTATACTACCTAAAGAGTCATATAACAATTAACCTGAGAATAATGTGAGTTTCAACTTACAAGAGACTCACAGCTCAGTGTATTTCATCGAAAATAGAAAATAATTCAACCCCATAAACGCTAATTTTTAGATATTCGCGTATCGATAATTCCCCAATCGATTTTTTTATAGAACACGAGAACACCCCATTTCTCACTCCTACTTTTCGAGAACGCACCTACTTACAAATAGAACACTATATGAAAATGATAAGGCAATACCTTGTCTTAGTTTTATTTGTATGTACCATGGCCTCTTGCACAAAAGAGTCGGTGGATACGGCAGATATTATTGAGGCCAAGAATGTACCTGAAATTGAGAACGAATTGTTAGATGTAGTCAACCAGCACAGACTGTCACTCGGCCAAAATTCACTTGAATTTAGTTCAGTGGCATACCAATACGCTAATGATCATACAGATTACATGATGTCTCGCGGTTCGATCAATCATGATAATTTCAGTAAACGCGCGTCTAGTATTTCTTCGGAAGAAAATGCCCAGTTTGTGGCAGAGAACGTAGCAAAAGATTATAAATCGGCATCGGAAGCATTGAGTGGGTGGTTAAATAGCTCAAACCATAAAAAAACTATTGAAGATGAGTTTACCCATACTGCGGTCAGCGTTAAGGCAAATAGTGACGGAACATTATACTTCACTCAAATTTTCTATAGGTAATTAAACTTTAGAGTCATCACATTTGCCAATGTAGCTAAGGGAGTGGCCTAGTTTTTATAACTTTGTTATCAGTTGCATACCGAGATGAACAATTTCGGTTTCAACCTAAAGTTTAATTTAAAGACTTTCGTACCTATGGCAATTAAGGCACCCTTTAATCTAAATAAGTGGATTGATGAAAACCGTCATTTACTACAACCGCCCGTTGGCAACAAGAACCTCTATAAAGATGCCGGTGACTATATTGTGATGATTGTTGCCGGACCCAATGCCCGTAAAGATTACCATTATAACGAGACGGAAGAACTCTTTTACCAACTAGAGGGCAATATCGAGGTACACATTCAAGAGAATGGTCAAAAGCGGACCATGAAGTTAGGGCCTGGTGACATGTACCTTCACCCCGCAAAAATACCGCACTCCCCAGTTCGCCATGAAAATAGCATCGGACTTGTTATAGAGCGAAAAAGAGCGGACATGAATGTTGATGATGGCCTACTTTGGTTCTGCGACAACTGCAACCACAAACTATACGAAGCTTATTTCACCCTCAACGACATTGAGAAAGACTTTTTGAAACACTTCAAGCATTTCTATCGCTCAGAAGAACTTCGAACGTGCGATAATTGTGCTACGGTAATGCCCGTAGACCAACGTTTTGTTGGCGAGAATTAGGTCAAATTCGGTTTTAATCTTAAAAATGCCGTTCTTTGATGGTTAGAAGACAGTAAAATTGAGCTTCTAGCGGTTCCCAATTCCTAATTTATGACGAGGTTTCAACTTTTCAAATACTTGTCAGTGCTTCTCATTGGAGCCCTAATTTCCTTCTTTATTTTTTACAATATCAATGCAAGATATCTATCCAAGAATAAAATTACAGTAGATAACACGATTTCAAAATCGATATTGAAAATAACAGATGAGTTAAACAAGATTAATCTCGTTATTGAATCGATGGGTTTTTTCTTCGAGAACCACGACGATGTTTCGCAGAATCTTTTTGAACAATTCACGAACCCCTATTTAAAACAACTTCCTAGTATTGGCGCTTTGGAATGGGCTCCAAAAATTGGTGATTCAAAAAATAAAGAAATTGAAGAATTAGTCATTACTGAATCAGATTCTGCAGGAGGCTTCGTACCCATAACGGCCAATGAGGTTCACTATCCCATTGCTTTATTGAATCCCCTAAAACCTCTAAAAGATGCCATAGGGTATGACAATTATTCTGAAGAAAATAGAAAATCGGCAATAGACTTAGCCATCAGTACAAAAGAAATAACTTTCACCGCACCTATCGAACTTGTGCAGAAAAACAATGGCGTACTCGGATTTTTAGCGCTGAAGGCAGTGCAAGATTCAAATTTGAGCAGAACGAAGGGTATTGTGGCCGGTATTTATAGAATGGATTTGTTCGTCAAAAAAACTTTGAAAAACGAACTGCCAATAGTTAATATTACCATAACCGATTCTGCGGCAAACGAAAACCCCCTATTCACTAATCTACCACTCAAAAAGCATAAAGAAGGAAGTGAAATCATTAAAAAATTAAACATAGGAAATAGAACTTGGTACATGAGTTTCATTCCTAAACAAAAGTATATTGACTTCCCCCATGTTCTTGAATCTTACTTAGTGCTTTTATTCGGACTTTTAACCACTGGCCTACTCGTTTATGTAGTCAAGAAAAATGATGATTACAACGATCGTCTAGAGGCGCGTGTATTACTTCGTACCAGCGAGCTCGAAGCGTCGAATAAAATGAAAGAAAACTTACTTCGAGAAATACATCATCGGGTCAAAAACAATCTTCAGATTACGTCTAGCCTTATGAATATGCAAAAGCGTAAGCTCGTGAGCAAAGAAGCGATTACCGCTCTATCAGATAGTCAGGCTAGAATCTCTGCCATTGCCCTTACGCACCAAAAAATTTACCAAGACCAAGATTCGAAAGCCGTTAATCTTCATGACTATTTGGTGGACTTGATGGAGCATCAAAAAAAGATTTCAGCTTCATTTACCTATAAGATAAATTGTCCTTACATATCTATCGACCTTGACCGTGCTGTTCCTTTGGCCCTTATTATATCTGAACTGGTGACCAATGCGGTGAAACACGCTTACCCCGATACCACCAAATACAACGAGCTATTAATCGATGTGACCGAGCAAAGTGGAGAAAATGTTTTATTGTCAATTCGAGATAATGGAAAAGGGCTTCCTGAACATTTCAACATCAAGGAAGCAGAGGGTATCGGTTTTGAAATAATAAGAGCCCTATGTAGGCAAATCTCCGCTAAGCTCACCTACGAATCGAACGACTATGGCACTCAATTCGATCTTGCCTTTAGAAATCAGGCACAAGCTTAATTTCTAAACGTTTGCATTCTTACATTGACTATATTTAAAGTATGATTGAAACAATCCTCATTGGTTTTATCGCTTTTCTGCACCTCTATTTTATGTGGTTCGAGATGTTCGCATGGACCACAAAAGGCAGAAAGATTTTTAAAAATTTTCCGCCAGAGTTATTTGAACCATCCAAGCCACTAGCAGCAAATCAAGGCCTTTATAATGGCTTCTTGGCAGCTGGACTAATTTGGACGTTCTTTATATCTAATCCTTTGTGGAAAACCAATGTTTCTCTATTTTTTCTATCATGCGTTGCTATTGCTGGCATTTATGGCGCGCTTACAGCGGATAAAAAAATATTCTTTGTTCAAGGGCTTCCCGCAATTGTGGCCATTCTTATCGTGATACTGAAGTAAAAATCAAACCAAATGCATAGGCTATATGTTCGCTTTTGATTTCACAATCTTCTTCTAAAAAAGTATATTTGATTATAATATAACAATATCTGCCTAAAAAGTTACAAAATGACTAAATCTATTTTGCACGCAGGAATTTCAGATGTACTTGAAGCCCTTCAAATCGACTCCGTAAACCAAGGTACATCCACAGGAAACACTTGGTTTGGTCAAGGTGAGAATTTTAACTCCAATTCCCCTGTTGATGGTGCTTTGATTGCACAGGTGAAAACTACATCACAAGCAGATTATGAAAAGGTAATAGATAGTGCCGAAGAGGCTTTCAAGCAATGGCGAATTGTACCGGCCCCTCAACGCGGAGAGGTTGTTCGCCAATTTGGTGAAAAGCTTCGAGAACTAAAACAGCCACTCGGAAAATTGGTTTCATATGAAATGGGCAAAAGTTACCAAGAGGGTCTAGGGGAAGTTCAAGAGATGATCGACATCTGTGATTTCGCAGTAGGCTTAAGCCGACAATTGCATGGTTTGACCATGCACTCAGAAAGACCAGGTCATCGCATGTACGAGCAATATCATGCCCTAGGTATTGTCGGTATCATATCCGCATTTAATTTTCCCGTTGCAGTTTGGGCTTGGAATACCGCTTTAGCCTGGGTCTGCGGAGATGTATGTGTTTGGAAACCCTCTGAAAAAACACCTTTGTGCGGTATTGCCTGTCAAAAAATAATTGCTGATGTTCTAAAGAAAAATGACCTGCCCGAAGGTATTTCGTGCTTAGTAAATGGAGATTATAAGATAGGTGAGATGATGACGAATGACCACCGCATACCATTAATTTCAGCTACAGGATCGATACGAATGGGTAAAATTGTTGCCCAAGCAGTAGCTGCCCGTTTAGGTAAATCACTTTTAGAGCTGGGTGGTAATAATGCCATAATTGTGACACCAGATGCAGATATTAAGATGACAGTTATCGGAGCTGTTTTCGGGGCAGTAGGCACTGCAGGTCAACGCTGTACATCAACGCGTCGACTAATTATTCATGATTCAATTTACGACACCGTGAAAAATGCAGTTATCGATGCTTATGACCAATTGAAAATAGGCAACCCCTTAGATGAGAATAATCACGTAGGCCCTTTAATTGATACCGACGCCGTAGCCGCATATCAAGAAGCAATCGAAAAGGTGGTAGAAGAAGGTGGTTCTATATTGGTAGAAGGTGGTGTATTAAGTGGCAAGGGGTTTGAAAGTGGCTGTTACGTAAAACCTGTCATCGCAGAGGCCAAACCCGATTTTAAAATAGTTCAGCATGAGACTTTTGCTCCGGTTCTCTATTTACTCAAGTATTCTGGGGATGTAGAGAACGCTATCGCTATTCAAAATGATGTAGCGCAGGGTCTATCTTCGGCAATTATGACCAACAATCTTCGTGAGGCAGAAAAGTTTCTTTCGGTTACCGGAAGCGATTGTGGCATAGCCAATGTAAATATTGGAACTTCAGGAGCGGAAATAGGTGGGGCCTTTGGGGGAGAAAAAGAGACCGGAGGCGGTCGAGAAAGCGGTTCAGATGCCTGGAAGGTCTATATGCGCAGACAGACCAATACCATTAATTACACTACTGAGCTACCCCTTGCTCAAGGTATCAAATTCGATTTATAAAAGTAAAACCCGCCTATTTCGCTTCCTCGCCCTTCCCCCGAACAGACAAGAAAAAAACACGACGGGTTTTTAAACTAAACTAACTCAAACAATTCTATTGTATTTTATAGATGAGACAAGAAGCCTATAATAGACTGTTTCTCTCATCCCTATCTTAACGTCAATGGTCTCGGGCCTTCTTCAACTTCCACCAAACAATCCTTACTTACATACCTAGAACTGCCACCATACTGACGAAATTTAATATTTTCATAATCCCGTTCTTCATCTTCCATTGATTACCAAATACAGACTAAATATACTGATGCACAGCACAGCACACCACAGTTTTTGTATAAATGGTCATTTTTCCTGTATCAATATGCCTTAAAATGTATTTAGTGTAATTTTCGAATGAGGTTCTGTTCAATCTTAGTCCATATTATAAAGGAAGAATGCCGATTACATTTATAAAATGAATTTCGGGCCAATGCTTTTATAATAAAAATTCAATTAGTAATACTTACCCTACTCAATGTGCGCAATTAATCATATAGCGTTAACACATTTTTTAGTTTTTTTTAATACATTGTAAGCTGAATACTAAACATTTACCTCCCATGACAAAAACGATGACCAACCTGTTGGGCATTGTCATTACCATTTTAGCGGGAATTTACTTCTACATTACTTGTTGTAGCAGTTGTGGTACCGTTACGGTAGAAGACAATCCGAAACAGGTTATGGCACCTCAATCGGAGCCCGAACCCACATTTTATCCGTTTTCACTTAAAGACGGGGATTTTACTTATGAAACCTTAGACAATTTTAACTTCAATCTGTCTTCTTCAAATTACTTGACACCACTATCGAGCAAAATTGAAGCAGGTGTAAATACTGAACTCAAGAATTACCTGAGTTCTAACAACGATAAGGTTATTAATGTTACCGGGTATTATAAGAGTGATGAAATAAACGAAACTGCCTATCCGAACTTAGGTCTGGCTCGAGCAAACTCGGTAAAAAACTATCTCGTTTCCCAAGAAATTCCATCTTCAAAAATCAATATTTCAGGTGAGCTTAAAGACGATTTTATACCCAAAGACAAGGTGCTCATGGGTCCAATAGAATTGAGTTTGAATGAGGTATCGGCCAATGCAGAAGCTGAAATAAAAGCATTGTACAACAAAATTAAAGAAAACCCTTTGGTGCTTTATTTTGATACTGCGCAAGCCTCAATCAGTTTATCTACGGAACAACGGCAGAAAGTAGCCGACATTGCTAGATACTTAGATAAAGTTCCGGATGCCCAAAGTGAAATAATCGGCTATACCGACAGTGAGGGCAAAGTATCAACTAATTTAAGATTAGGTCAAGAAAGAGCTGATTTCGCAAAAGCCTATTTGGTAAACAACGGTATTCCTGAAGGTAGAATTAGTACCGCATCCAAAGGAAAGCAAAACCCGATTGCCAGCAATGATACGGAGGAAGGAAGAGCACAAAATCGTAGAACGGTAATTTCAATCAAATAAAAAATAACAATTAAACTAGAATCAAATGAATTTTGAAAACATGAACATCTGGTGTTGGCTTATACCCCTTCTTGTAGGTATACTCTGTGCTATCTTCGGCTATTTACTTGGTAAGGGTAGTGTCAAAACAATCGATAACTCTGCGGAGCTAAAGCTTTGTCATGATAAAAATGCCAAATTGCAAGCGGATCTCGATGCATGTAATAAAAAAGTAAGTGCGATCCCGGCACAACCTGCTGCTACTGATATCACTTCATCTTTGGGAGCTACTGCAGAAGCAGTTCCAGTCTTAATTCCATTTGACGCAGCTGCTGCAAAAGCAGTTTTCGGAAAAAATATTAAACAAGATGATTTAAAAGTTATTGAGGGTATAGGACCAAAGATAGAAGGCCTTTTTAAAGGCGCTGGAATAAGTACTTGGAAGGCGCTTTCCGAAACCTCGGTCGCCAGTTGCAAAGAAGTATTGGCAACAGGGGGTGATCGGTACAAAGTTCATGATCCCGCCTCATGGCCTATGCAGGCAAAAATGTGCTACGAAGGCAAATGGACTGAATTGGCCAAATGGCAAGATGAGCATGATCACGGCAGATTGTAATCTAATCGCTGACAGGTTTAAACTAAAGACCCCGACTTTTTTAAAGTCGGGGTCTTTAGTTTATTTATATTCTCGTATCGGTAAAGCTTAGACCATTCCATTGGCCTCTACCCACTTGAAACGATATTGATCTTCAGGAAATTTCATTCGGTCTGATATTCTTTCTAAACGAGCTGGAAGTTTTACCAAGTAATCTCTTGCCTTCTCTGCTTCCTCAGAAAGAGTTCGCAACTTTTCAATTTCCCAATAATTATTCAATTTTCTAAGAATATCAACATAATCTTGGGCCGTGTAGACTCCCATTCGTTGCGCGCAGTTCGAAAAATTTTCAAAGGCTGCACCTACTACCCCGCCCGACTCTCTCAAAAAATGGGCCGGCATAACTATTTTCTTTTTCATCATATCGGCAAAAGCCAAAATCATTCCTGAAGGGTCTTCACCGAGAATAGTTTTCACGAATTCTCTATAGGCCAAATGGTGCCTCATTTCATCACCGGCAATAATGGTGCACATTTTACCCAAAAGTGCATTACCTTTTTTCTTGGCCATTATTCCAACTCTTTTATGAGAAATATTGGTAGCCAATTCTTGGAATGAAGTATACACAAAGTTCTTATAAGGATCCCTATCTGTACCTATGTCAAAACCATCGGAAATCAAATGTTGGGTAGTAATTTCAATCTCACGCATATTCACCCTTCCTGAAAGGTATAGATACTTATTGAGTACATCGCCGTGACGGTTTTCTTCGGCCGTCCAAGCTCTGACCCATTTGGCCCAACCGGTCTTTTTATTTTCACCATGCTGATCGATTCCTTCAACATCCATCAACCAAGACTCATAAGTTGGCAAAGCCTCTTCAGTAATAGTATCAGCGACCATAGTCACCCAAAAGTCATAGCCCAGCTCTTTTGATTCACCCCTTAAATCTTTAACTGCTTCTAAAAAATTATCGTTCTCGGAATCGGGCAAAAAGTCGCTGGGTTGCCAAATGTCTTCTACTGGAAGCAAAAAAGAATCCATAAACCCTTCTACCTGCGGCTCTATGGCCTTCATCACCTCTAATCTTATATTCTTCTCGGGCATGATTATGTTTTTTACAAAGTTCGTTAATAAAATACTGAAATTGTAGTAATAGCAAAGCTATTTTCAATTTCTTCCTTGCTCATTCGGGTAAAGTTCATGTACGGGATCACTTTGCCAAACTTGTTTGGTATCGATATCTATCATTGACAAAGGTCCCTTAAATGCTGCTCCTGTATCTACATTCCATACATTGGCCGCTAACTTTGGCTCAACGGCCGTCGTTTTTGATATCGGAGTATGGCCAATATATATCTCTTTGTAATTCGTTAATCTTTTTGGGTAGCGAACATCATCGGGCTTTAGGTTCGGGTCTAGGGAACATACAAGCTCCCATAATGTGCGATCCCAATAAAATGTTTGTGAGAAATACTCAAAATCTACTCCCTTGAGATTGGTGAAACCCGCATGTAAGAACAAACGATTATCAGAATCAAGATGATAATTAGTTAGGTTTTCATAAAAATCTATATGCTCGGCAATGGTCTTTTGGTCAGCATTTTCATAAGAAGACCTAGTGGCCTCACCACCATGTTTGAGCCATAACGGGTTGTCTTTGCGTTGCTGTAACCACTCTAGGCAAAGTACGTCGTGATTGCCCCTTATAAAGATGCACCTATGCGTCTTGCCCAAATTTATCAGAAAATCTACGGTTTCGGTCGCCTCGCTCCATCCGTCAACATAATCCCCTAAAAAAATAAGTTGATCTTGATCACTAACTTCAGCCATGCTCAATAGTTGTTGCAAGCCTTTTAATCCTGAATGAATATCTCCTATTGCCAGTGTTCTCATTTGGCAAAAATCGCAATTATACCGATGACGGCAATAATAAATAGTACCAAAAAGAAAATTTTCCAAAAAGAATAGGGTCTTGTTCCACTTAGTTGGCCCGTTTGCCCGTTTATATAAAATTGAAATTCTGTACCATTATAGCGATATGAACTAATATAGACCGGCAATAAGATATGCTTGAACGTTTCTTCCGACAGTTTAATATCGGCTTGACGAACGCGCTGGGTATCACCACCAATATCTCGCTTGATCCACGTATTGGCAATTTCCTTCGCCTTTTGAAAAGACCAATGATGCCCTTCTTTCAAAGAAACCGTATATTTTTCGGTCACAAAGCCAGAAAGGTATTTTGAATTGAATGGTACCAAGGCCTTCATATTCCAAAAGGAAATCTTGGCGGGTATATCTCGACGTTTTTTCTCGGAGGCATTTATTAAAATATCATCTACAAATCCATCTACCTCACCAGAAACCGCCGACCAGCGCGTCTTACGTACCCGCTTTGTCTGAGTACCGTTTTTTGTACGCACTCTTCTATTCTCATAATAATAATCGCCCCTTTGCCCTTGGTATTTGGCGAGCAAATTGGCGTCGAATGTCCAATATGGTAGATAAAGGCCATGCAATCCTTCGGGATCAAGAGCCGCTCTTTTCAGTTTATTGGGCGCAAACCATAGGCTATTCACCCACTTTTTAAATATGGCTTTAGATTTTTTCTCATCAATCTGAAAAGGGATTATTGCTCCGGGTAAAATCCACCCCTCTTCTTCCACATCTTCTTTAATCAAGGGCTCGCTACAGTAAACACAACTGAGCGATTTATAGTTTTCCTCTACATGTTGATTCGCCCCACAGTTCTTACAATGCAAAAGATCAATCGTCTCTGTATAAGCATTCTCGCCAACAACCTTTAAATAGTGTTGCAGTTCAAGTTCTTCAAAACTACTTTTTGCTTGTTCTATAAATTCTTCATAACCGCAATATTCACATTTAAGTTGATGAGAACCTGGCTTGAACTTCAGCTCTGCACCACAATTGGCGCAAGATTTTTTAAGCTCTGATTTTTGAGGATTTTCCATACACAGAATGTGCTTTTTCAATATCAGCTTGAAAATTCAAAAAAAAAGTGATAATCGAATTTTATGTCGTGGGTAGTGGCGGCGGAGTGTTACCTCCCAAAAAAGATTTTAATTCTTCTACCTCTTTTAAAGCCACCCAATTTGACAAACCCTGTTTCCATATCAGAGAATCTCTATTGATTGAACGATTGGCGAAAAGCTCTTTTAATTTATCAAAAGGTACTGGGCCATTCTGTTGCCCGTTGACGGCGTAATAGTACGAAACTTGTGGCGGCATTGGCGGAGGCACGGCAGCCTGAGGTGTTTGGGCAGCAGTAACCGGTTGTGTTGCAAGGGGGTTCATCATATTGCCCATTTGTTGTGCCAATACAAAACCCATGCCCATACCCATACCTGCACCGGCCGTACCGCCTTCATTTTTAGCTGCGGCTTCCATAGCCTTTGCTGCTTTGAACTGAGAAAGTTTTGCCATGTCCAATTTATCAAGCCGACTATATTCGAAGATTTCTTTTTTGAGTTCTTCGGGCATGGATACATTTTCGATATAAAACTTCTCTAATTCTATACCTACCCTAGCAAATTCTGGCTGCATTACTTCTTGACAAGTATCTGAAAGTTCGGTATTGTTTGCTGCGTAAAGCTCAATAGGCAGGTTGGCTTCCCCTACGGTATCAGTAAATCTAGTTACTATCAGACTTTTTAGATGCTCATTAATCTCGTAATTCGTAAAATTGCCATCGGTACCGACCACATCAATAACAAATTTTCCAGCATCTTCAATACGAAAGCTATAGGTACCATATGCTCTTATCTCAACCAAGCCAAAGCGATCATCACTAAGAACAAACGGACTCTTAGTACCCCATTTTTCATCTGTGAACAAGCGGGTATTCACAAAATACACCTCTGCTTTAAAGGGGCTGTCAAATCCATATTTCCATCCTTTGAGAGTTGTTAGCATGGGAAGGTTTTTTGTGTTCAAAGTATAAGTTCCCGGAGTAAAGACATCGGCCAACTGACCTTCATTAACAAAAACCGCGGTTTGGCCTTCTCTGACCACTAACTTCGCATTATTCTTAATTTCATTCTGATATCGTTCAAATCTATGAACAATGGTATCGTTGGTAGCATCTAACCATTCGATAATATCTATAAACTCATGACTAAGTTTCTTCTTTATTTCATTGAATATGTCCATTTTAACCCACTTTAAAATTTTTCAAAAAGGTAGGGATTTCTACACTGCTGTCAAAGACGGCTATTCTTATTGTTCCCAATCGTACATTTTCACTGTAAATTTGAAACCATTTTATTTTTTTTGGCACAATGCTACATTTGTCAGTACTTTAGAGCGGTAAAGTTGAAGATATGAAGAGCATTTACTGCATAGGAGAGCTATTGATCGATTTTGTTGCCGAAAAGCAAGGCAGTGACCTCTCAAAAGCTGATGAGTTTACCAAAAAAGCTGGCGGGGCACCGGCCAATGTAGCCTGTGCCGTCGCAAAACTCGGAGGAAGAAGTAAATTTGTCGGGTGTGTTGGCGATGATCCTTTTGGTACCTTTTTGCTCGATGTTTTGCAAAACAACAATGTAGACATCTCTTTGACACAAAGATCTAAACACTTTACCACCTTAGCTTTTGTTTCTCTAGCTGAAAATGGAGAGCGCGATTTCGTCTTTAGCAGAGGTGCCGATAAAAGGTTAAAATATCAATCTGGAATAAAGAAAGGTTTTAAGGGCAATATGATCCACCTTGGTGCGGCCACTGCTTTATTGGGCGGCGATCTTGAAGAAGCTTACGGACGTTACTTCTTTGATGCCCTAACACAAAATTCCTTTATCAGCTTTGATCCTAATTTTCGGGGAGACCTTTGGAAAAATGAGGAAAAAATCTTCATTAAAAAATGTATGCCCTTCGTCGAAAAGTCTCATTTATGCAAATTTAGTCTTGAGGAAGCACAACTGCTTTCGGGCGAAAAAGATTTGGAAAAAGCTTGTGACCATCTACACAAGGTTGGGGCACAAATTATTACAATCACGTTGGGCGGTGAAGGCACACTCGTAAGTACTGCGACCAAAAAGACAACCATACCTAGTATAACCATTGAACCTTTGGATACCACTGGAGCGGGAGACGCTTTTATCGGTTGTCTACTTTATCAGATTTCAACCCTGAACAATGCCTTAGAAATAATTGATGACCATCAACTACTCATTGAAATGGTCAAAAAAGCCAATATTGCCGGCGCGATAACCACCACGAATTATGGCGCCATACCTTCTTTGCCCACTTTAGAAGAAGTTCAGGCCCATCTATGATTGCCGTATCAACTGTACTTCACTTTTCTGAGAATTCGAAGTGACTCTTTTAGCGATAGGTAAATGGCCTGGTCGTATTTTTTTAATAACGTTCTTGCTCTTTCCATTTGTTCTCGAGCATCTTCAAAACCGTTCAAATAACAAATGAGATAGGTAGCAGGCAAGTGCTTTAAATCATCCCTTTCGGGGCCACTTAGAGCCATTTGACTTTCTAACTTTTTTAAAAGGGCATTGTTGGCATTATAAATGTGATATAAGTTTTTTTTATCATATTGTGGAGGGTCGAAAATTAAATCGCTTGTAATCTGATATTTACCATTATCATAAAATGTAATCACCATTTTTTCTAAAGGATAATAGCTTTGTTTTGACCCTAAGCCCAGCTGCACATACTCCACAGTAGTAAATGAATTTTCATCATAGGCGATGGTGATTTCATCTAAAGCCGAATAAAATAATTTTACCTGTTCATTGATAAGTTCGATATCAACTCTCGAATAATAGTTCTGATCCTTCACTTTTTTTAGGTGTCCGGCCCAACAAACTACGAATTGTTCTTTGAATACTTTATAATCGCTATCAAGGTCTTTATGCTGAAAGTTCAAAAAATCGATGACCCCATCTAAAGTAAGCTCTATGTTATTACGAGCATGGTGCTCGACGGTAGCGACTTTTTCAGAATTGATGTCTTTTAACTCAATATCAAATGCTTTGGGCAAACTAATACTGCCCTCCCTAAAAAACACCATTCCACCATAATATTTCCAGATATTCTTTCTTAAGGCGCAAACCTTGCCATTTGATTTAATGGTTACCAGCCCGACCACCTTACCTTCAGGAAGATCAGGAAATGGGATGTTTTCATAAGATATTAAAGGTGGATTATCTAAATAGGCATTGACAAGGTTCTGTATTTTACTGTCATCAAAAAAGTCTACACCTACAATTTTATTATCTTCATCTTCTACCCCGATTACGATATACGAATTGTTTCTAGGGTTGCTGTTTGCCAAGGCACAAACGTGTTTTAAAAACTTGGCCTTCCCTTCTTTTTGACCGATGGCAATAAATCGTTTTTTATCATAAAAACTGTTCTCATCGTTATGCGCAAGTAAGTTTTTTACGAGTAAACGTTTATTGATCATTTGAACCTGTGTGACTTATGTGTATTCATGTATAAATGACCATGAAGTTAAATAGGTCAGAGCGAACTACCACTTATTTAAGTTGATTTTTAGAATAAATTCAGAATTTTACAAATCTAGAAGCTCTCAAATCATAAATTCAATATTCAACCGTCAGCTTCTCTTATTAAACACCGTTGCCGACGCCTGAGCGGTAGGGGTCACAATTAAATCGGAAATATTTACATGTTTGGGCCTTGTGACTACAAAAAGTAGGGTTTCGGCAATATCTTCAGCGACTAGGGGATCAAAACCATCATAAACAGAATCGGCCTTTTCATCATCACCTTTGAATCTCACATTACTGAATTCGGTTTCTACCGCCCCAGGGTTAACCGCACCCACCTTGATACCATACTGATTTAAGTCGATACGCATACCCGTAGTAAGTGCATCAACGGCATGTTTGCTTGCGCAATACACATTGCCTTTAGGGTAAACTTCTTTACCCGCTGTTGAACCTATATTGATGATATGTCCCGATTTACGTTCTACCATCTTCGGAATAATTGCTTTCGACACATAAAGTAAGCCCTTCACGTTAATATCTAACATGGCGTCCCAATCCTCGGTATTTCCAGATTCAATGGGATCCAGCCCATGTGCATTTCCTGCATTGTTAATCAATATATCTATCTCGGTGAAATTGCTTGGTAGAGCAACTATTGCATTCGAGACCGACTCTTTATTTCGCACATCAAAATTTAGTATGTGTACATCGGTTTTTTTACCCAATTCGTTTTGTAACGCCTCTAAGCGTTCTTGCCTTCTTCCGCATAGGATCAACCGAAAACCTTTAACTGCGAAAAGTATTGCCGTTGCCTTACCAATTCCGCTTGTTGCTCCTGTAATCAATACCGTTTTACTCATAGTTTATATTTAAGTTTTAAGGAACTTCATTTCCATTAGCCGCTTCCAATAAAATAAACCAATCTTGAAGTTCCATCTCGATTTGTACGGCTTTTGCCGCCATGGTCAACCTTGCTTTCGTAGTGGTTCCCACCACTGGTTTTATTCTTGAAGGGTGTTTCATGATCCACGCCAACAAAAGTTGATCTTCAGTTGCATCATATTTTTCACAAAAGTTCTTAAGGCAGTGCCCGATTTTCGATATCGCTGGGCTATCTTCCTTAAAATAAGCACCCAAAGGGCTCCACGACATCGCTATTCTATCATTGGCCATTATATCATCTAACGTACCATCGTTCATGGCCCTGTTTTGGGTCAGTGAAAACTCTACTTGATTTGCATCTATCTCAATTTCCTTTTCCAATAACTTGATTTGAGAAGGCGAAAAGTTAGAAACCCCAAAATTTTTAATCTTACCTGCAGTTTGTAATTTGTTTACAGCTTCTGCAATTTCAGAGGGCTGCATCAACGGACTAGGCCTATGCAACAACAACATATCCAAATAATCCGTTTTCAAATTTTGAAGTGATCGTTCTACTGACCAAATGATATAATCTGTTAAATAATCGTAGTGCTTCACACGATTATTTCTACTTTCAGCAGAAAATTGTATTCCACATTTACTGATAAGTTGAATTTTCTCGCGCGGAACATTACTTTCGATCAACGCCCGCCCGAACTCAGCTTCGTTGGTATAATCACCATAAATATCCGCATGATCAAAAGTCGAAATACCGTTTTCTAGACAATAATTGATGAGAGCTGCCGATTCGGCTTTAGAAAATTGCTTTCCCCAACTTCCCCAAGTCATTGTGCCCGCAATTATTTTTGAATAAGAATCCTTCTTTTGCATAGAGCGTTAAATTAAAAATAATTACCTTAAAAGCTTCACAAAAATAGGGGCTTACAAATTTTTTTAACCAATCGTTAACAGCTAGGCAATGAATAAATTTTCAATTTGCACTCTATTCAAAAAACAGCCAGCCCAAACCAAAATTTGTAGATATATATGGAGGAAAATACTACTGTAGATATTAGTGCGGTAAACGAAAAAATAGCTCAAGAAAGCGCGTTCATCGATTTGCTGGTATTAGAAATGAACAAAGTCATCGTTGGTCAAAAACACATGGTCGAAAGATTATTGATCGGACTTTTAGGGCAAGGGCATATTTTATTGGAAGGTGTACCCGGACTAGCAAAAACACTGGCCATCAACACTTTGTCGAAAGCCGTCAAAGGTAGTTTTAGCCGTATACAGTTTACGCCTGACCTTTTGCCGGCAGATGTTGTAGGTACATTGATCTACAACATGAAAGAGAATGACTTTTCAATAAAGAAGGGTCCGATTTTCGCTAATTTCGTTCTTGCCGATGAGATTAACCGTGCGCCGGCCAAGGTACAGTCCGCTCTTTTAGAAGCCATGCAAGAAAAGCAGGTAACCATTGGAGACGAGACTTTTATTCTTGACAAGCCCTTTTTGGTTATGGCTACCCAAAACCCAGTTGAGCAAGAGGGTACCTACCCTTTACCGGAAGCTCAGGTCGACCGTTTTATGCTTAAGACTGTCATCGACTACCCTAAAATGAAGGAAGAGCAGTTGATCATGCGCCAAAATCTATTAGGGGCGTACGAAACCGTTAAGCCGGTAGTGACATTAGATCAGATTTTGAGCGCTCAAAAAGCTGTAAGAGAGGTCTATATGGATGAAAAAATCGAGAAGTATATACTCGATCTGATTTTCGCCACTCGATACCCGGAAAAATATAATCTTGAAAGCTTAAAACCGTTGATCAGTTTTGGTGCCTCGCCGAGGGGAAGTATCAATCTAGGCAATGCATCTAAGTGTTATGCTTTTATAAAGCGAAGAGGCTACGTAGTTCCTGAAGATGTTCGTGCCGTGGTACATGATGTACTCCGCCACAGAATAGGAATCACTTATGAAGCCGAAGCGGAGAATATTACTTCAGAAGAAATCATCAATAGAATCGTCAACGAGATCGAAGTGCCTTAATCGGGGCCTATTTGACAATAAATATTACTTGCCCAGCATTTTGACCAATCTATGCTGAAACCTGATTGTTAAGTGCATTTTACTGAATCATGAATACCAAAGAACTACTAAAGAAGGTACGTAAGATCGAAATTAAGACCCGGCGTCTTTCCGATCATATTTTTGGAGGGGAATATCACTCCACTTTCAAAGGTCGTGGTATGACATTTAGTGAGGTAAGGCAATATCAATTCGGCGATGATGTTAGAAATATCGATTGGAACGTAACCGCCCGTTACAACGAGCCTTATATAAAGGTGTTCGAAGAAGAACGAGAATTGACCATGATGCTCATGGTCGATGTCAGTGGTTCTGAAATGTTCGGTACCACCAACCAATTCAAGAAAGAGATTATCACCGAAATATCGGCCACTTTGGCTTTTTCTGCTTTGCAGAACAATGATAAAGCCGGGCTTATTCTCTTCTCTGACGAGGTGGAGCTTTACATTCCCCCTAAAAAAGGAAAGAGCCATGTACTTAGAATTATTAGGGAACTGCTTGAATTCAGGCCTAAAAGCGACCGAACCGATTTAGCAGAAGCTTTAAAATTCTTGAGTAGTGTAATGAAAAAGCGGGCTATCGTTTTCGTCTTATCAGATTTTATAGCGGATGATTACGAAAAAACCTTGAAAATTTCGGGTAACAAGCACGACCTTACGGGTATCAGGGTGTTCGATCAGAGAGAAGAGGTAATTCCGAATTTGGGTATGGTGCAAATGCAAGATGCCGAAACCGGTAAAATAAAATTGGTGAACACGCAATCAAAGAGTGTTCGCAAGGGGTACGCCGACTATTACCATCAGCGGGTAGATTACTTTATGAATACATTCAAAAAATCTGGATGTGGAGTTATTACTTGCCGTGTTGATGAGAGTTACGTTAAAAAATTATTGGGCTATTTCAAGCGCAGAGGTTAATGAAAATATTTAATTTGAAAATACAGTTCTCCCAAATAGCTTTTTCTTGGCGAAAATGCCTCGTGCTCTGTGCTTTCTTATGGTTTTCAATAGGGCATTCTCAAACAGAACCAAAAATAAACTCCGTTGTAGATACCACATCAATTAAAATTGGTGAACAGATAAATTTTACGGTCACCGTAGAAACCGATACACTGGCACAGGTTATTTTTCCTGATGGGCAGACCTTTTCTCCCCTAGAAACCGTTGAAGCTTTTGAAACCGATACTACCCGCAAGGCAGACCGAATGACCCTGCAAAAAATATATGCGCTGACCCAATTCGATTCAGGTTCTTACAAATTGCCTGCCCAACGTATAGAAGTAAACGGAAAAGGCTATTTTACAGACTCTACGCAGGTAAATGTTGCCGATGTTGCCGTTGACACCCTGGCGCAGAAGATGTATGACATCAAACCGCTCAGAGAAGTAGAAAAAAGCCATTCTAAATTTTGGAAATGGCTGCTCGGCATCTTATTGGCTATCGCCCTGATCGGTGGATTGGCTTACTGGTTCTTCATTAGAAAAAAACCGCTCACGGAAGAAGAAAAAGTAGCGTTGCTTCCACCATACGACAGGGCATTATTAGAACTAAAGAATCTTGAAAACTCTAAGTATCTTATTCAAGATGAATACAAAGAATACTATTCAGAACTCACCAATATTGTTCGTTCATATCTTGAGGAAGACGTTCATGTAACCGCCTTAGAGAGTACGACCGACGAACTTATCGCTAAACTAGAAATGCTTCGTGATGCTGGTGAACTTAAAATTGACGACGATACATTGCAACAGTTCAAGCGCATATTGCAAACGGCCGATTTGGTAAAATTTGCCAAATCAAAGCCCGAAACATCCGTTGCGAAAAATGACAGAAAGGCGATAGAGGAAATTGTTATCAAAACCCATGAAGCCTTACCAGAACCTACGGAGGAAGAGCTTATGGAACAAGCCGAGTTTCAGGAAGAATTGGCGCGCAAAAAGCAAAAGAAAAAATGGGTCATGGCCGGTGTTGCCGCATTGGCCTTAATTGTCATATCAATTGCATCATCGATTGCCTATTATGGCTTTGATTATGTGAAAGACACGGCATTAGGTCATCCTACGAAAAAATTATTGGAAGGCGAATGGGTAGCGAGTACGTATGGGTATCCGCCAATTAATTTAGAAACGCCTGAGGTTCTTAAACGTCAAGATGTAAAACTTACCCCAGAGATGAAGGGCAATATACAAGACCTTCAAATTTTTATGTATAGAGATTCCGATGCCTTATTCACTGTCGGTACCACCTCGACAACACTGACTCAAGAAGCAGAACCCGATTTTGAACAGTCTATTGAAATGTTCATCAAGAACCTTGAAGAAAAGGGCGCAAAGAACATTATCACAAAACAAGAAGAATTCACTACCGTAAGCGGTGTAAAGGGAATTAAAGTGTATGGTAGTGGACAATTCGCCGTACCCGAATCCGATGATCTTGTACGCGGAAAGTATAGCGTAATACTTTTCGGGGGCAAAGGTTTTCAGCAACAAGTGATCTTGACCTGGTTAGATGATGATCAGTATGCCGAAGAGATTGTCGAAAGAATTCAAAGAACCCTTGAAGTAAAAACAGACGTATAGAATGTTAGAGAATGTATCATTTGCAAATCCTGAGTTCTTTTGGTTGCTGTTATTGCTTCCATTGGCCGTGCTGTGGTATTTCTACAAAAGGCGTGAACAGTCTGCATCATTAAAAATACCAACTGTAAAAGGGTTTGAAAAACAAGGCATCCTTCCGAAATTAAAACCATTGCTGTTTATCATGCGATTATTGGCACTGGCAGCAATTATTACGGCATTGGCACGACCTCAAACAGAAGATATTTCTACCCGTACGAAGACCACGAAAGGTATCGATATTGTTATGGCCATTGATGTGTCTTCAAGTATGTTGACCCGTGACTTAAAGCCAAATCGACTTGCCGCCCTTAAAGAAGTTGCCGCTAAATTCATAAAAGAAAGACCTAACGACCGTATTGGGCTGGTGGCTTACGCTGGTGAAGGTTTTACAAAAACCCCCATTACAAGCGACAAATCGATTGTGTTAAGCTCACTGCGCGACATTACCTACGGTCAATTGAATGACGGTACCGCAATAGGCATGGGCCTGGCCACTTCGGTAAATCGACTAAAAGAAAGCAAGGCTTCAAGTAAGGTGATTATATTGCTTACCGACGGAGTAAACAACTCCGGTTTCATTGAGCCGCAGACGGCCGCAGACTTGGCCATTGAATTTGGAATCAAGACCTATACCATCGGTCTGGGCACCAATGGAAATGCCCTATCGCCCATTGGCTTTAATGCGAACGGCTCTTATCGCTATGGAATGCGTCAGGTTGAAATCGACGAAGAGTTGTTGAAAGATATTGCCAAGGTTACCGGAGGAAAATATTTTCGGGCTACGGATAATGAAAAGCTAGAAACTATTTACGAGGAAATCAACAAACTTGAAAAAACTGAAGTAGAAGAGTTTAAATATTACAAATACGAAGAAAAATTCAGGTCTTGGGTGTTTTTGGCAGGAGCTTTGCTATTGCTAGAATGGTTATTGAGAAACACGATATTCAGAAGTTTTATTTAATTGCCCCAAGACAAAGTAGAAAACGACAATGATACAGTTCGACGAAAAAATATATTTCTATTTTCTGGCGATTATTCCGGTAATCGTTGTGCTGTTCATATTTCTTCAAATCTGGAAAAAAAGAACTCAGCGTAAATTTGCTGACCTATCGCTGTTCAAAAGAATCACTCCCAATCGATCAAGATATAAATCAACATTGAAGTTGTTATTTTTTCTCTTAGGAATTGCATTTTTGACCATTGGGCTTGTGAACCCCAAAATAGGCACCAAACTTGAAACTGTGAAGCGTGAAGGGGTAGATATCGTATTTGCGGTAGATGTATCTAAAAGTATGTTGGCCGAAGATATTGCACCCAACCGTTTGGAAAAATCGAAAAGGTTGGTCTCTGAAATAATCAATCAATTGGCCAGTGACCGAATCGGAATTATCGCGTATGCCGGTCAAGCATTTCCGCAGTTGCCCATCACTACTGATTATGGCGCCGCAAAAATGTTCTTGCAAAGTATGAACACCGATATGTTGACCTCTCAGGGTACCGCCATTAATGAGGCCATTGAGTTGGCCACGACCTACTATAATGATACGGAACAAACAAATCGGGTACTTTTTATTATTTCCGATGGAGAAGACCATTCAGAAGGCACTACACTAGACGCCGTTGAAAAGGCGGTAGAAGAAGGTATTCGTATTTTTACCATTGGAGTAGGTAAGCCAAAGGGTGCACCAATTCCAATCAAACGCAACGGTGTAGTGGAGAGCCTTAAAAAAGACGCGCAAGGCGAAGTGGTCATTACAAGACTGAACGAAGAGGTTCTTATTGACATAGCTGATGAAGGCAATGGAGAGTATATAGATGGTTCGAATACCGAAGGTGCTGTTGAAATTATAAAGGAACAACTGTTGCAAATGGACAAAAAGGAATTTGAAGCCAAGCAGTTTGCCGAATTTAAAGATCAATTTCAATGGTTTTTGGGCATAGGTCTATTATTTCTATTTTTAGACCTATTCGTTCTGGACAAAAAGACCAAATGGTTGAAGAAATTAAATCTGTTTAACGAGAAGATTGAAGAATAAATGAAAAATCTAGTTTTAATACTGTTTTTTATGACTTCTCTTTCTTTTGCTCAAGAGGAAGAGAAAGAAAAACTTGAAGCCCTTTCAGAGTCTAAGAATCTGACGTGGGAGGCCAATAAGCAGCTTTCAGAAGAGAATTTTATTGAAGCAGAGGTCGATTACCGAAAGGCGATTGCCAAAAGCGATGAAAACTCTGCTGCGCCTTATAATCTTGGCAACGCCTATTACTATAAAGAAACGTATAGCGAAGCCTTCGGCAGGTTCAAACAAGCCGGTGTATTGGCAAATAACAAGAACGATAAACATAGCGCATATCACAACATGGGCAATGTCTTCATGAAGCGCAAAGAATATGAAAAAGCTGTTGAAGCCTATAAAGAAGCATTGCGCAATGACCCAAAAGACGATGAAACCCGCTATAATTTAGCATTGGCCAAAGAAATGCTCAAAAAAGAACAAGAGCAAAACGACCAGAATCAAGACGACAAAGATCAAAACGATAAACAAGACGAAAAAGACAAGAACGAAGACAAAAAGGAAGGGGATAACGAAGAGGACAATAAAGACCAAGATAAAGAAGACGAGGGTGATGAAGGTGAAGATGGCGACAAGAACGAAGAGCAAAAAGATGAAAATAAAGAGGGTGATGGAGATGGGAAAAAAGAGCAAGAGAAGAAACCTGAACAAGGTGATCAACAAGAACAGGAACAGCCACAGCAACCTCGACCTAACCAATTGAGCAAGCAGCAAATTCAGAATCTACTCGAGGCCATGCAGAACGAAGAGAAAAAGGTTCAGGAAAAAATCGATGCCCAAAAAGTCAAAGGTGTAAAGGTTAAAAATGAAAAAGATTGGTAATGTCAATACCCTTTAAAAACATTCTTGTTTTTTTATCGATCGCATTCGTGGTATTTGGCTATGCCCAAAACGGGGAAAATGCTATTACTTTTGAAATGAAGCTCAGTAAAGACAAATTGGGCATCAACGAACGTATACGGGTAGATTTCACCATGAACAAAGACGGTGATAATTTCAACCCACCTGATTTTACTGGCTTTCGAGTGCTTATGGGGCCTTCTCAATCAATCAGCTCATCGTGGATCAATGGGGTTCGCAGTTATTCAAAGACCTATTCCTATACCTTGGTGCCAACGGCAAGAGGGCAATTTACGATTCAGCAAGCGACCATTGTAATCGATGGTGAAACCTATAAATCTTTACCTAGAAAAGTTGAGGTTACCGCAGCTGTAGATAAACCTAGCGACCAGATGACTGTTGATGATGTAGCCGATGAGAGCTTACATCTCGTGGCAGAAGTTTCTAAAACGAGTCCGTACTTGAATGAGGCGATTAGTGTAGTCTATAAATTATATGTAGCCCCATCGATCAGCGTGTCAAATTATCAACCGTTAGACAACCCTAAATACAACAACTTTTGGAGTCAAGATATTCCAGTGCGACGTCTATCGGCAGAAAACGGTACTTATAAGGGCAAACCTTATCGATACGTGATTTTAAAACGAGTGGTATTATATCCTCAGAAATCGGGCAAGTTAGAAATAGAACCTTTATCGTTAGATGTGACGGTTGATGTGCCTACGGCAAAGCGAGACTTTTTTGGTGGCCGAATCTATTCGCAGACCAACAAAACAGTTTCAGCGGGAAGACGCACCATTAATGTAAAGGCCCTTCCCGAGAAAAATAAACCTGTTGACTTCAGTGGTGCCGTAGGTAATTTTAACTTTTCGGTGACCACCAGCAAAACAGCACTTAACGCATCAGAATCTTTACAGGCCAAAGTAGAAGTCAGTGGAAAAGGTAATTTAAAACTCTTTCAGTTACCAGAGCCAAATCTTCCGGGCTCGTTAGAAGTTTACGACCCTGAATTTGATGAGAACGTTCGTACCACACTAGCGGGTTCTCAGGGGAAGGTGAGCAATAACTATACGATTGTACCTTCGTTTAAGGGTAAATATCCGATACCAAGCATTGCCTTTTCATATTTCGACCCGAGCTCCGAATCTTACAAAACATTAAATTCAGATGAGATTGTCATTAATGTGAAAGAAGGCCCGGTTAATTCATCCGTTGGAAACCTTCCAAACAATTCGACAGGCAATAAACAGGCAGTTGCTACGGGCAATCAATTTAATTTCATTAAACTTCAGCCCAACTTGAGTACCATTGGCACGAATTATTTCTTTGGCACTACACGTTTCTATCTCTTTCTCTTGCTACCGCTGCTACTAATTCCTGCAGCAATAGCGTTCGGAAAGAAAAGAGATGCCATCGCGAGTGATGTGGTGGGCAATAGAATACGCCGTGCCAATAAATTGGCCAGAAAGTTTTTATCAAAGGCCCAAAAAGAGTTAGGCAATAAAGAAGCATTTTATATTGCATTGGAAAAAGCATTGCACAATTACCTGAAAGCAAAATTGAAAATTGAGACCTCGGAGTTCAGTAAAGATAAAATCGCCTCTCTGCTCAACGAAAAGGATGTTGATGAGAATACCAATACCGGATTTATAGCCCTCTTACAGAATTGTGAAATGGCACGTTATAGTCCGTTTTCAGAGGTACAAATGCAACAAGATTATGATAAGGCCAGTGAAGTGATTTCACAATTGGATAAACAGTTGTAAGATGGTTAACGAAAGGTATAATTTGAACTTTAGCCCAGTGAAGACATTGTTCTACATAGCACTTTTTTTCTTTGGAGTAACTGCTTCGGCACAGAACGAAGCGTTGTTCAACAAAGCCACCGAAGCCTATAATGTCGGGGAATACCAAAATGCAATTAATGGGTATTTAGAAATATTGGACAATGGTGAACATTCGGCAGAACTCTACTATAATTTGGGCAATGCGTATTATAAGTTAAATCAGATAGCCCCCAGCATCTATTATTACGAAAAGGCCTTGTTATTAAAGCCTAACGATGCAGAAGTCGAAAACAATTTGGCCTATGCCAGAAACATGACCTTAGATGCCATTGATACCATACCCGAAACCGGACTATCAAAAATCTATGATAACATTGTAGGCTTTCTATCTTTTGACCAATGGAGTTACGCAGCCGTTTTTTTCATGATTCTCTTCGTATTATTATATATCGCTTTTTATTACTTCAGGTATTCTTCTAGAAAGCGTTTGGCCTTTGTAACCAGTATTGTAGCGCTATTAATTTCGGTCACTTCAGTAGTTTTTGCCTTCTTACAGTACAATTTATATAAAGCAGACCAGCCAGCGATCGTTTTTGCTAGCGAGAGTAGTGTAAAGTCTGAACCCAATCTCAGAAGCCAAGAGGCCTTCGCACTTCATGAAGGTACTAAAGTTAATATACTGGAGGAGCTCAACGAATGGAAAAAAATTCGAATTGCCGACGGTACAACAGGTTGGATTCCGTCAGAAGATATCAAAACCCTAAAAGATTTTTAAAATTTTCTTAACAAAGAAAAAAAAATATGCCCTTATATTTGCAATTCATTTTTCAATATGAAGCGTATTGCCCAGGTTTTTTTGTTAATCCTATGGCTTTTTGCCATCGCGGCTCCTAGCCTTATAACGCTATGCGATATTGAGAACCCTATTGTGGTCACTAATTTGAACGAAGAAGAGCATCAAGAGACCAGTAAAAAGCCACAAGCGGAAGAGAAATTTGTCAACGAACACAATTGGGATTATTCCCTTATAAAAAACATCAAAGAGTCTGAAATGAACGATTTTCATTTGCTGGGCACCTTTGATTACATTCTTGAAATAGTTCCACCTCCTCCGGAACGCTCTTGTTAGTCTTATTTACATCAATTTTATTCCATTAATTGACTAACCGTCTTCTTTAGAAATTATTAAAAAGAAGGCATAACATTTCGAGTTCTATGTTCAAGCATATTAAAAGCGACCTTCCCGCAAGTGTCGTAGTATTTTTTGTAGCCTTACCCCTCTGTTTAGGTATCGCTTTGGCCAGTGGTGCCCCCTTATTTTCTGGATTGATTGCCGGTATCGTCGGTGGTATTGTAGTAGGGGGCCTAAGTGGCTCTAAAATAGGAGTAAGTGGACCCGCAGCAGGTCTAGCCGCTATTGTATTAGTGGCAATAACCTCTTTAGGCGGTTACGAGAATTTTTTGGTAGCCGTAGTAATTGGTGGTGTTATACAAATTTTATTCGGTGTACTTAAGGCAGGAGTAATAGGCTACTATTTTCCTTCATCTGTAATTAAAGGAATGCTTACAGGTATCGGTATTATCATCGTTTTAAAGCAGATTCCCCATTTCTTTGGTTACGACCCCGATCCAGAAGGTGATTGGGCCTTTCTTCAAGTAGATGGTGAGAATACATTTTCTGAAATACTGAATACAGTCAACAATATAAGCCCTGGTGCTACCTTGATTGCAATTATCGGTCTAGGTATACTTATACTTTGGAATACCGTACTAAGTAAAAAGGGCAAAATTTTTCAATTGGTTCAAGGGCCCGTTGTTGCAGTTGTCGTTGGTATTTTATTCTATATTTTGACCAAAGACCACGAAACTTTGGCCATTTCCAAAGAACACTTGGTAAGTGTGCCCGTACCAGATGATTTAGATTCTTTTTTAGCGCAGTTTAGTTTTCCGAATTTTGGAGCCATCGGCAACCCAGACGTATGGATTACTGCGTTTACCATTGCTTTAGTTGCAAGTTTAGAAACTTTGCTATGTGTAGAGGCTACAGATAAACTAGACCCTCATAAAAATGTGACACCAACGAATAGAGAGTTATTGGCACAAGGTACCGGAAACATTCTTTCAGGTATGATCGGTGGTTTACCCATAACTCAGGTAATCGTTCGAAGTTCCGCGAACATTCAGTCTGGTGGTAGAACCAAATTGTCTGCAATCATTCATGGTTTTTTCTTGTTGATTTCGGTAATACTTATTCCCAACCTACTAAATATGATTCCGTTATCGGTTTTAGCGGCCATATTATTTATTGTAGGGTACAAGCTAGCGAAACCGGCATTGTTCAAGGTCATGTACAAATTAGGTTGGAAACAATTTGTGCCTTTTATCGTCACAATTCTTGGTATTGTTTTTATCGACTTGCTTTGGGGTATAGGCCTTGGTCTAGCGGTTGGTATAGTGGTCATCTTGTTAAAAAGCTACCAAAACTCGCATTTCTTGCATATTGAAGATATTAGCAACGGTAAGCATAGAATAAAAATGACATTGGCCGAAGAGGTTACTTTCTTCAATAAAGGAGCGATTCTAAAAGAATTAGACAGTCTTCCGAGAGACTCTTATTTAGAAATCAACCTCTTGAAAACGAGATACCTCGATAATGATATTATTGAAATTTTAGACGATTTTGCACACAAGGCAAAAGAACGCAATATAGACATTCGTTTAGTATCGAAACGCGGTGAAATAGAGAACCCCTCCAGCTTTATGGAGTTCTTTCAAAACCGGCCTAAATCTAAATTAAGTCTAAGCTGATCATTATGGAAAACAAGAAATACAAAATAGTTCTGCTTTCCGATTTGACAGATTCTATCTATAATACATTGAGAAGCACTTCGAATCTGGCTAAGATGATTAATGGCGAGATTGAAGTATTCAATGTTCGAAAACCTTCAGATGTCGTAAAAAAAGAAAACCAGTTATCAGCAATGCGAACCATCAATTCAGAGCATTCGGTAACCGATAAAAAACTGAAGGATATTATACAGCCCTTGGCGGAAGAACTCGGTTTAAACATTAACTACTCGTTCGTATTCGGTAACGTAAAAAACGAAATCGATAGTTTTCTCAAACTGAAACAACCGGATATTGTGGTTATAGGTAAGAAAAAGTTGCACTCAATACATTTTTTGGGTGATAACATTACTGATTTCGTGCTTAAAAAGCATTCAGGTGTAGTAATGATTGCCCCCGATAGAGAAACTTTAGCATTAAATACTAATTTTTCTATGGGAACGATAAATGGCTGGAAATCAACATCTGATTTTGAAATTCTCGATCATCTATTGAAAAATACGCAAAAACCCTTAAAATCATTCAGAATCAATAGAAAGGGTGATGTACAAGCGTCTTCGGATATCTCTGGTAGAAAAATGGTAGAATACGTATTTGAACATAATGACAATTCTATTCAAAGTCTTCCGAAATACCTGACAAGAAGTAAAATTGATATGCTTCTTGTAAATAGACAGCAAAATAAATTGAATAGTAAAAGCCAATCGATTTCTTCTGATTTAAAAAAGGTCATGAGCAAAATAGATGTAACACTTTTGGTCGGAGCTACAGGATTAGCTTAAAATTATTTATATTAATTTAAAAGAAATAAAATTTATGAAAGCATATACTAAAGAAACTCAAGCAGCCATTTCTCCTGATAAAGCCGTTGAACTTCTTAAAGAAGGAAATAAGAGGTTTACTAACAATCAAAAAGCTGAAAGAAACCTTTTAGAGCAAGTTGATGACACTAAAGGTGGTCAATATCCATTTGCAACCATTTTAAGCTGTATTGATTCAAGGGTTTCAGCAGAATTGGTATTCGATCAAGGCGTGGGCGATATATTTAGCGCAAGGGTTGCTGGAAATTTCGTCAACGAGGATATTTTGGGCAGCATGGAGTTCGCCTGCAAATTGGCCGGCACCAAGGTAGTAGTCGTATTAGGGCATACCGCTTGCGGAGCGGTAAAAGGTGCATGTGACCATGCCCGTTTGGGCAATTTAACTGCATTGATCAAGAAGATCGAGCCAGCTGTAGAGGCCGTAAAAGAACCTATTGAGGCAGATAAAAGAAATTCAAAAAATATTGATTTCGTCAATGAAGTGTCGAAGAAAAATGTAGAAATGACTATTGAAAATATCAGAAGTCAGAGTGAAGTATTAAAAGAAATGGAAGACAATGGTGAAATCAAAATTATTGGAGCCATGTACGATATTAATGACGGTACCGTAGCCTTTTACGAGTAATTAAATTTTTAAATAATCTATTTTGAAAACCAACGCCTTCGCGTTGGTTTTTTGTTTGCTAATAATTAACCAACTCACTATAAAACAGATATTTATATATACAAAACTCTCTAATTTATAATTGCTAGAATTATTAAAAAATCAGAATTCTACTCAATTGACAAATAAATCGGATTTTTTAAAAATATCATTAATCTAAAGGCTGTAATCTAGCTATATTAGTTTAAAATCCATATCTTATACTAACTTATCCCAACTACTAAATCTCCCATGAAAAATTTATTCTCAAACCTTCGAGGTGACCTATTTGGCGGCATCACTGCGGGTATCGTCGCCCTACCTCTGGCATTAGCTTTCGGTGTGAGTTCAGGCATGGGGCCCAGTGCCGGACTGTACGGTGCAATTTTTATAAGCTTTTTTGCTGCCCTCTTCGGTGGTACCAACACTCAAATTTCCGGGCCGACAGCTCCGATGACAGCTGTAAGCATGGTAGTTATTGCTGGTATTATTGCCTTGAATGACGGAAGTCTGGAAAAGGCTCTTCCTGCTATTCTTATCGTATTTCTTTTAGCCGGTCTCATGCAAATTGGTCTTGGCCTTTTAGGCATCGGCAAATACATTCGTTATATTCCTTACCCTGTTGTTTCCGGTTTCATGACTGCAATAGGTGTTATTATTTTGGTAACACAGATTTTACCGGCAATAGGTTATTATCCTAAAGAGGATGCCGAATTTGTAAATCAATTCAAGCCATTGGCGGAAGAAATTATATTGGACAATATTCTTAAAGAGGAAGCAGGCGAAGGTATTCTAGTGCTTGAAGATTTTGAGGAAACCATAAAAAGAGCGGGCAAAATTACCGAGGCCGACATGCTAAAGGAAGCCCAGACCTTAGCTAAAAGCGAGGCTTCTGGCGTGCTTGGCGCTATAAAAGTTTTTCCTCGGGCATTGCAGAATATCAATTGGCTAGAATTGATTCTAGCACTATCGACAATTGTCATCATTTACGGCTTTAAACGTATAACTACCACTATACCGAGTGCTCTTGTTGCCCTTGTCGTGGTTTCGGCAGTCGCTTACGGTTTTGGCCTGGATTATCGGCCAATTGAACAAATACCCAGTGGTTTTCCGACTCCAAACTTAGGTATATTCACTGATTTTGAACTTGATTCTGTGACCCCCTATGTTTTTACCGCTTTGACTTTAGCACTATTGGGTGCTATTGATTCACTATTGACGTCAGTAGTAGCAGATAACATGACCAAAACCAAACATCAGCCCAACAAAGAATTAGTGGGTCAAGGTATCGGTAATAGTATAGCAGCTGTTTTTGGTGGAATTCCAGGTGCCGGTGCTACAATCAGAACCGTTGTAAATATCAATGCCGGAGGTAAAACAAAGCTTTCAGGTATGATTGCGGGGGTGCTTCTTTTAATTATTCTCTTGGCACTTGGGCCAGTTGCATCGCAAATTCCAGCAGCCGTTCTTGCCGGAATTTTGGTCACAGTAGGTATCGGTGTAATGGACTATAAAGGTTTAAAAGCTATACCTAGCCTACCTAAAGACATGAGCTTAGGGCCGATAAAATTTAGTTCTGAAGTGGTAATAATGCTCGTCGTTCTGGTGCTATCTTCTATATGGAATTTGGTCTACGCAGTTGGTGTTGGTCTTGTAATTGCATCTCTTATGTTCATGAAAAAAATGGGCGATTTAACGGCAGAACGCTCTGATGTGACTCCCTTAGATGAAAAAGATTGGGTCGATGAAATAAATTTTCCGCAAAGTTTGAAAGAAGAAGTTTTCATCAAACATCTCAAAGGGCCACTATTCTTTGGGTCGACAAGTGAATTTCAGCAACTGGCAAATCAAATACCCAGAACTGCATCGACAGTAATCATACTCATGGGACGCATGCAATATATGGATCAATCAGGGCTGTACACGCTCGAAGATGTGTTAATAGATTTGAAGAAATCTAATATCAATGTGCTTTTCGTTGAAGTGCTTCAACAACCCCGATACATGATGGAGCGCGTTAACGTTATACCTAAGCTGATTCCTGAGGAACATATTTTCAATGATTTCGAAAGTTGCCTAGTTTGGATAAAAGACAATGTAAAAGACAAACATACCGCCAACGAGAACAATCAAATAATCGAATAACTAGTTTTTCATTTACAAAAATTATGTAAAAGGCCTTGATATTTATATCGGGGCCTTTTGCTTTGAAATGTTGTCACCAAACAAAATCTATGTTCACTAAAATGTCTTAAATTTGCGCCATTAGCCACGACCATGATCGATACATTAAAAGAGCATATTGCAGCGGTTGAAAAATTTACTGCTGACAACAAAGAAGCTGTAGAGACTTTCCGAATCAAATATTTAGGTAAAAAAGGGCTGTTGAACGATTTCTTTGCGGAGTTCAAGAACGTACCCAACGACCAGAAAAAAGAATTCGGGCAAACCATAAACCAATTAAAAACTGCCGCCACCGAAAAAGTAAACAATCTTAAATCAGCATTGGAAAATGCTACTGATGAGAAAGGGGTTTACGGCGATCTTACCCGCCCGGGCGAAGCATTGGAGTTGGGAGCTCGGCACCCCATTTCTATTGTTAAAAATCAGATTATCGAGATATTTTCGAGAATTGGTTTCAACGTATCCGAAGGTCCGGAAATTGAAGATGATTGGCACAACTTTACGGCTTTGAACCTTCCGGAGTATCACCCTGCCCGAGATATGCAAGATACTTTCTTTATTCAAACAGACCCTGATATTTTGTTGCGAACACATACTTCATCGGTTCAGGTTAGGTATATGGAAAACAATCAACCACCGATCCGAACCATATCACCAGGTCGTGTTTATAGAAATGAAGCAATTTCGGCACGTTCACATTGCTTTTTTCACCAGGTGGAAGGTCTATATATAGATACCGATGTTTCATTTGCCGATTTAAAGCAAACACTTCAGTTCTTTACTCAAGAGCTTTTCGGAAAATCAAAAATTCGTCTTCGCCCGTCATACTTCCCGTTTACCGAGCCTAGTGCAGAAGTGGATGTTTATTGGGGGCTTGAAACAGAAACGGACTATAAGATGACCAAAGGTACTGGTTGGTTAGAAATTATGGGCTGTGGTATGGTAGACCCTAATGTTTTGGATAATTGCGGTATCGACTCAAAAAAATATTCCGGGTTCGCTTTCGGCATGGGCATAGACCGAATTGCTCTTCTGCTTCATCAAATATCTGACATACGGTTGTTGAGCGAGAATGACATTCGCTTTTTAGAACAGTTTAAGAGCGCGCTCTAAATTTCGCTCAAGATGAAAAAAGACATCGAAATACCTATTGCCAAAGACGTACATGTGGTCATAGCCCATGAATGGAACGAAGAATTTTTATCTAAAGATTGGAACGCCTACATCATAAATAATAGGCCTGATCCTATCGAAATGGTAATTGTAGTCACCAAAGGTTTCGATGATGAACGCAAGACATCTACCATGAGACATGGTCTCGGTACGATAGCTGCAAAAGGGTTTTCTAAAATTGAAGTACTGCAAGAAGAAATATTGGCTTTAGACAATGAATTTTTCGTTACTTTCTTTGCAGAAGACAAACTTTTCGAAAAACGATTTCTCTTTCCTAAATACACCATTGCCGAAAAAGGCTTAGAACCTCTGCCTATTTTAGATAAACAAGGTATTCTACCCCAAGAATAACTACACTTTATCGGCACTTTTCCCTATTTAACAAAATTTTAGTTCTTGTTAGTTCGGTAAAAACCGAACTAACCGTACTTTTGCACTTCGAATTTTACTATTATGTCTAGAGAAGAAGTCAAAAAACAATTAATTGAAGACCTAGGGGTACATTTTGAAAATATGTATCAAATACCTCCTTTGGCCGCACGCTTGTACGCCAGTCTAGTATTGACCGAACAAGATGGCCTCACCTTTGAAGATTGCCAGCACCGCCGTGGAGCCAGTAAAAGCTCTACTTCCAGCGCCTTAAACCTACTATTAAAAATGGAAACTATCTCTTACTTTACTAAGCCTGGCGACCGTAAACGCTATTTTAAAGTATCAGAAAGTGGCACTTTCTTTTTAAACAAACTGCAAGAGCGTTTAAAACTTTTCAAGGATGAGAAAGTCATCATTAATAAAATATCAGGTTATCATCAATCATACAATCCCGAGAAATTCAAAAAAAACAAACCTAAAACTGATATATACCTCCATTTTGTAAACGAAAGCGAGCATTTGCTCAACAAAAGCATCGATAAATTAAAATCACTAAACGATAAATAAACGAAGAACAGCGAATATCATGAATGTAAAAACCATATACATAGTACTAGCCGGCCTTGTGCTTTTTGTTAGTTGCAAAGAAACCCAACAAAGTGCGCCGCAACAGCAAAGCGCCCCTTCACTAAAGGTAGTGCAACTTAAAAAACAAGATGTAACCACATACGACCTATACTCAACTTCCATACAAGGAAAACAGAATGTTGAGATCAGGCCTAAAGTCTCTGGCTTTATTCAAGAAATATATGTCGAAGAGGGCCAAAAAGTTAAAAAAGGCCAACTACTTTTTAAACTGGAGACAGAGTCTTTAACCCAAGATGCCAACGCGGCACAAGCTTCGGTAAACGCTGCACAAGTTGAAGTTGATAAGTTGAAGCCTTTGGTCGACAAAAATATCATCAGTAGTGTTCAATTGGAAACTGCCAAAGCTCAGCTCGAACAAGCTAAAAGCGCTTATCAGAGTATCTCTGCCAACATAGGCTATAGTCGTGTAACGAGCCCGGTAGACGGGTATATTGGCGAAATACCTTTTAAAGTGGGAACATTAGTTAGCAACACCACAACCACACCATTAACTACAGTATCCGATATTAGTGAAGTACGTGCTTACTTTTCTTTAAATGAAAAAGAACTACTTGAAATTAAACAACGTGTCGCCAAAGAAGGTAGAACCATAGACATAAAAAAAGCTCCTGAGGTTGAGCTCGTAATGGTCAATGGAGAAACCTATGCACATAAAGGTAAAATTGCCATGGTGAACAATATTATCAACAGTTCAACGGGTAGTGTAACCCTCCGCGCAGATTTCAAGAACCCAAACCTCATTTTAAGTTCTGGTAGTACGGGAGAAATCAAGATTCCGACAGTAATGAACGAAGTTTTCACTGTTCCTATGACGGCAACGGTAGATCTTCAAGGAAACAAAATGGTCTATATCGTTTCTCCGGATAATACTATCACCAGTCAAACCATAACCATCGCAGGTCAGACCAAAGACAAGTATATTGTTAAAGAAGGTTTGGAAGAAGGTTCAAAATTGGTTGTTGAAGGTGTATCTAAACTTAAGAGCGGGCAAACCATCAGTCCTGTAGAAAACTAATAGAAAGAAAAGCACAAACTTATGTTTCAAAAATTTATAGATAGACCGGTACTTTCTACCGTAATATCAGTTATAATCGTAATTCTGGGGGTTTTAGGCCTTACAACCTTACCCGTAGAACAATACCCAGAAATTGCACCGCCTACCGTACAGGTGTCAGCTACCTATACTGGGGCAAACGCAACCACCGTATTGAACAGTGTGGTTGTACCATTAGAAGAACAAATTAATGGTGTAGAGGGAATGACGTATATGACCTCAACAGCCAGTAATGACGGTACCGCAAGTATAAGTGTTTTCTTTGAATTGGGTACAGACCCTGATATTGCCGCTGTAAATGTTCAGAACCGTGTTTCTAGAGCTAACAGTGTATTGCCGCAGTCTGTAATTAGTACCGGCGTTACTACTCAAAAGTCTCAAAATAGTTCGTTGATGATATTTTCCATCTTTTCGGAAAACGAGAACTATGATGCCACTTTTGTAGAGAACTATGCCAAAATTAACCTAGTACCAAAACTTAAAAGAATTTACGGAGTTGGTAATGTAAATGTTTTTGGCTCTAAGGATTACTCTATGCGTATATGGATCGATCCTGATAAAATGGCCGCTTTTAATGTAGTTCCATCCGATATTCAAGCAGCCCTAACAGAACAAAATACGGAAGCTGCCACAGGTAAAATTGGTGAAAATGCAGATGGGGTTTATGAATATGTATTAAAGTATAGTGGTCGATTAGATGATATTTCAGAATACGAGAATATTATTCTTAAAACTACCGAAGATGGAGGTTTCTTAAGGCTAAAAGACGTTGCTACTATAGAAATGGGCGCCTTTAATTATGCCCGTAAAAATTACGGTATGGGTAACCCTGGGGTTGCCGTAGGGGTTTACCAAACATCGGGCTCTAACGCCAATCAAATTATTGAGGAGATAGAAACTATTTTAGAAGAGAGCAAAGCTGAATTTCCTGAAGGTTTAGACTATGTAGTTCCTTTTAACACCAAAGATTTCTTAGATGCATCTATAGACCATGTAGTACAGACCTTAATCGAGGCCTTTATATTGGTATTTATTGTAGTATTCCTGTTCTTGCAAGATTTTAGGTCTACTTTAATTCCTGCCATAGCGGTACCTGTAGCTATTGTAGGTACATTTTTCTTCCTGCAAATCTTTGGGTACTCTATAAACATGCTCACCCTTTTTGCTATGATTCTCGCCATTGGTATTGTGGTGGATGATGCGATTGTGGTGGTAGAAGCGGTACATGCAAAACTAGAAGACGGTGCAACCTCGGCCAAATCGGCAACTAAATCTGCCATGAGCGAAATATCTGGTGCCATTATCTCTATTACCTTGGTAATGTCTGCGGTATTTATTCCAGTTTCTTTTATCGAAGGTTCATCAGGTGTATTTTACCAGCAATTTGGTATCACCTTAGCTGTAGCCATCTTAATTTCAGCAGTAAATGCCTTAACATTAAGTCCGGCATTGGCGGCCTTGTTCTTAAAACCTCACACCGAGGAGCACGGTAAAAAACAAAATATAAAAGATCGGTTTTTTAAAGGCTTTAACCGTGGTTTTAATGCGGTTACCGATAAATATATGGGTGCGGTACAAACCTTGATCAAAAGAAAGTGGTTGGGTATAGGACTCTTGGTTATATTCTCTGGTTTGGCAGTTTACTTATTTCAATCTACACCATCTGGTTTTGTACCTAATGAGGATAGAGGTATCATTTTTGCCAATGTGAGTATGCCCCCTGGTACTACTTTAGAGCAAACAGAGAAGACCTTGATGAAACTGGATTCTATTTATGAATCAATGGATATTATAGATAACCGATTAACGGTTTCAGGTTTTAGTTTATTGAACCGAGTTAGTGCCGGATCTTACGGCTTCTCTGTAATGAAACTACAAGATTGGAGCGAACGTAAAGAAGATTCTCAATCTGTTGAAGCTACATTAAAAAAGCTTTACGGAGTATCCGCAGCGTTCAAAGATGCACAAATCATCTACTTTACGCCACCAAGTATTCAGGGGTTCGGTACATCATCAGGGTTTGAAGTTCAGTTACAGAGTAAAGATGGAGCCGATTATGCAGCCATTGATGAAGTTAAAAACCAGTTTTTGGGTGCACTTAACCAACGCCCAGAAATTCAATATGCCATATCGCAATTTAATCCTAATTATCCGCAATATGAGTTAGACGTAGATGTTGAAAAAATAAAGATGGCCGGTTTCTCGACCACTAATATTTTCAATGCTTTACAGGGGTATTACGGTGGAATCTACTCTACCGATTTTAATAAGTTCGGTAAGCAATATCGGGTCATGATACAAGCAAAACCAGAAGATAGAGCTGATGAAAATTCACTTAACAAAATTTATGTTAGAAATACAGAAGGTGAATCAGTTGCCGTAAGTCAGTTTGTAGGTCTAGATAAAATTTACGGTCCTGAGTCGGTTGAACGTTTTAACCTGCTAAGCTCTGTTAAAGTAACTGGTGCACCTAATACCGGTTTTAGTACGGGTGATGCCTTAACGGCTATTGAAGAGGTTGCCGCAGAAGTGCTTCCAAACAGTTATACCTATGAGTATTCTGGCTTAACACGAGAAGAAAGTGCCTCTGGTAGTACGACCATTATCATTTTTATATTGAGTTTGGTCTTTGTGTATTTCTTATTGAGTGCACAGTACGAAAGTTACATTTTACCTTTCGCCATTCTACTTTCATTGCCATTTGGTCTTGCCGGTGCCATACTGTTCATTAATCTTGGCGGCTTGGAAAATAACATCTATTTCCAGATTGCACTGATTATGCTTATTGGTCTATTGGCTAAAAATGCCATTCTGATTGTGGAATTTGCCTTACAGCGCAGACAGTCTGGCATGGGTCTTTGGGATGCTGCAATTGAAGGTGCCAAAGCCAGGTTTAGACCTATTATTATGACTTCACTTGCCTTTATATTTGGATTATTGCCACTGGCGTTATCATCAGGAGTTGGTGCAATTGGCAACCAATCTATAGGCATGAGTGCCGTGGGCGGTATGTTAATAGGAACCATATTAGGTGTATTCATTATTCCTGTTCTGTTCGTGATATTCCAGTCTTTACAAGAACGATTTTCTGGAGTTCCGAACAATGCCAGTGAAGAAGATAAAGTCTTAAATGCTTAAGAATTACAAAATGAAAAAACAGAATAACATCAAATATTTAGTCGTTTTGGTATTGCCGCTCTTGCTACAATCTTGTTTTGTAGCCAAGAACTACGAGCGACCAGAATTAGAGACCGAAAATCTTTACCGAACAGACCAACTGCCACAGGATAGTATTTCTATGGCAGAGGTTTCTTGGAGAGAAATTTTTAAAGACCCTCAACTTCAAAATTATATTGAGAAAGGGTTGAGCAATAACCTAGATATTAGAATTGCGATACAAAATGTCGCTAGCGCGGAAGCTTATTTAAAGCAAGGGAAAGCAGGCTATTACCCCACACTGACCGGAACAGCAAGTGTTACCCGCACCAAAAACTCCGAGAACAGCCAGTTCGGCAGTATTTTTAGTGAAGCGATAGAGCAATACCAATTATCTGGTAATCTTTCTTGGGAGGCTGATATTTGGGGAAAAATACGAAGCACTAAAAGAGCATCAAATGCCAGCTATTTGCAAAGTATAGCCGCTCACCAAGCAGTAAAAACCCAATTGGTAGCAAGTATTGCCGATACCTATTATCAACTATTGGCATTAGACCGACAACAAAAAGTTACCAAAGAAACTTTAGAGGCTAGAAAAAGTAGTTTAGAAACTACGAAAGCTTTAAAAGAAGCTGGTCAGGTTACTGAAGCTGGAGTTAAGCAAACCGAAGCCCAAGTGCATACCACAGAAATTATACTTATAGATTTAGAGAACAGCATTAAACTCTTAGAAAATAGCTTCTGTTTGTTATTAGGGGAACCTTCACATACTATAGAACGTGGTCAACTGAACGGGCAAGAAATCAACACAGAACTTAATACGGGCGTTTCTTCTTTGCTACTTGCCAATAGACCAGATGTAATACAGGCAGAGTATGCCTTGGTAAACGCTTTTGAGCTCACAAATGTTGCCAAAAGCAGCTTGTACCCTAGCTTAACGCTAACCGCTACTGGTGGCTTACAAAGTTTAGAACTTGATAATTGGTTAGACGCCTCCTCTTTATTCTCCACCTTGGTAGGATCATTGACCCAACCTATTTTTAACGGCCGAAAATTAAGAACTCAACTTGAGGCTGCTCGTGCACAACAAGAGCAGGCATTGCTAAGCTATAAAAAGAGTTTACTGGTAGCGGGCCAAGAAGTTTCAAACGCTCTTTATAATTATGAGGCTGAGACCAAAAAATTAGACGCCAGAAAAAAGGAGTTAGATTCTTATTCACTCGCCGAAGATTATTCAGAAGAACTACTGAACAATGGTCTTGTTAACTATTTAGAGGTGCTCACAGCACGCCAAAATGCATTGAACTCAGAACTGAACCTTATTGATTCAAAATATGGGCAATTAAGTTCTACTGTTGAATTATATAGAGCATTAGGTGGCGGGTGGCAATAAGAGTTATACCCGGTTATGTTAAATAAAAATACATTTCTAGAACAAGCATTAACCCTCTTTACCCAATATGGTTGTAAGAGGGTCAGCATGAACGATATTGCCCATGCATTAGGTGTTTCTAAAAAGACTCTTTATATACATTTTAAGCATAAAGACGAACTTTTTCTAGAATGTGTTTCTTTATTGTTACGGCGCTCTCATACGAAAATGAGTCGTTTATTTTATCATGCCAAGCCTTTGGTCGACCCTATTAAAAGTATAATTCATATTTACCGAATAGCCCTAAAAGAACTCAGAAACTTGAGTCCGACCTTTATTTATAGTCTTAAAAAATACTATCAAGATGCTTATAAATTATATGAAGATTTTCGCCAAAAAATAGTGTGGACATACATTCTAAACTTACTTGAACAGGCTAAGAATAGGGGCCAAGTACGTGAAAATATTAATCTGAAGCTGATTTGTGAACTTTTTCTATTGCGAATTGACGATATCATCTTGCCCCATAGTGATTTCTTCAATAGCTATACTACCGAAGAATTGCTTGAGCATTTGATTATCGTACCCCTACAGGGCATCAAAAGGTAATGAACAAAAAATATTTGTTTACCATTTTCTAAAAGGGTTTTTACCCAGCTGTGAATTGTAGTATTTAATATCGCCCGTAACTTCCTCCCCCAACCAATCGGGTTTTTGAAATCTTTCTTTTTCTGCGGACAGCTCTATTTCGGCAATAATCAACCCCTCATTATCACCATAAAATTCATCTACCTCAAAAATATGATTACCCACGGGTACCAAATATCTGGTTTTGTCAATAATTCCTTTTTCACAAAGAATTATAAGCTGCTCAGCCTCTTTAACCGTTATTGTATGTTCCCATTCAAAGCGTGTGGTGCCTGCTTCATTTGATTTTCCCTTAACGGTCAAGAATCCGGAATCACCTTTAATTCTTACGCGTACCGTACGTTCTGGATCGGTATTTAAAAAACCCTGTACAATACGCTCTTTTGAGGAAGCAACCGTCTTATAATCTATGGATTTTACCAAAAATTTTCTTTCTATTTCTATCACTTGCCCGCTAGTTCTTTGATTTTATCCGATTCTATTCTATTAGTTTCATAAGTGTTATTGGCTAACCACAACATACATTCTGCAATAGTGCCGGGTTCTATAGAACGGTATTTTTCTAGACCTCCCACTAAAACCAAATTGGCCAATTTCATCACCTGTTTAAAAATTAATTCGCCCAATCTCTTTTCTTTTCGTTTCCCTCCAATGAGCGATGGTTGTAAAATATAAGTATTTTCAATTCTCTGTTCTAAAACGGCATCCTCCATTTGCCCTTTCATCCTATTATAAAAAATCTTGCTTTGGGCATTGGCTCCCAAGGCTGAAATCACCACAAAGGTTGAGATTTTATTTTCTTTACATAATCGAGCCGCCGTCACGGGAATTCCGTAATCTATTTTTTCATAAACCTCCTTATTTGGGGTTTTAGACTTGGTAGTGCCTATGCAGCAAAACACTTCATCAGCCTTAAGTTCATTCTTAAAACTTGACAAATTCAATAAATCGCCCAAATGTTCCTCTAGTTTTGGGTGTTCAAAACCTACGGAAGAACGGGAAAATAATTTCACCTTACTATACCTATCGTCACTCAATAAAAGTTCGAGAAGTTTTCCCCCTGTGAGCCCAGTGGCACCAAGAATAATCGCTGTCTTTTCTGTTTCCTTCATCCAACTAAATATAACTTAATTTTGTAGCATGCCAAACGATTTTCCGTTACGTAAGATTATTCATGTAGATATGGATGCCTTTTATGCATCGGTAGAACAACTTGACGATCCTGAACTGCGCGGAAAGCCTATCGCCGTTGGCGGAAGTTCTAAACGTGGTGTGGTAGCCGCAGCCAGCTATGAAGCCAGAAAGTATGGTGTTAAAAGCGCTATGAGCAGTGTATTGGCCAAACGCAATTGCCCCGAACTCATTTTTGTAAAGCCCCGATTCGAGCGTTATAAAGAAATTTCAAAACAGATACGTACTATCTTTTATGATTATACCGACCTGGTCGAACCTTTATCATTAGATGAGGCGTACTTAGATGTTACGATCAATAAAAAGGGAAACCCTTCGGCGACCCTGATAGCGAAAGAAATACGTCAACGCATTTTTGATAGTACCGGTTTAAATGCCTCCGCAGGTATTTCAATCAACAAATTTATCGCCAAAGTTGCCAGTGATATCAACAAACCCAATGGTCAGAAAACCGTTAATCCGGAAGAGGTTTTAGACTTTCTTGAAAAATTGGAAATTAGAAAGTTTTACGGTGTTGGTAAGGTTACGGCAGAGAAAATGTACCGTCTTGGTATTTTTACCGGCCAAGACCTCAAAACCAAATCAATTGAATTTTTAGAAGAGCAATTCGGTAAAAGCGGTAATTACTATTATCAAGTCGTAAGGGGTATACATACCAGTGCGGTAAAACCGCACCGTATACCCAAGTCAGTAGGCGCAGAGCGAACCTTCAATGAGAACCTCAGCAGCGAAATTTTTATGCTGCAACGACTTGAGCATATTGCCGAAGAACTGGAGCGCCGTTTAAAAAAATCAAAGATTGCAGGCAAAACGATTACACTTAAAATAAAATATAGCGACTTTACCCTGAATACCCGAAGCAAGACCATCTCTTACTTTATCTCCGATAAGAGCTTGATACTTGAAACCGCCAAAGTATTATTATATCAAGAAGAACTTCAAAATTCTGTTCGTCTGTTGGGTATCTCCCTTTCGAATTTGAATACGGAAAAGAAATCAACGGTCGAAAAAGAATCGGTCTCGGTTCAATTAAAGTTTGAGTTATAAAACTGTAATTAAGTATATAATTTCAAATTTTAATGCTTTTTGAATCGCTTACATAATTTGTTTTCAAAATCGATCCTTAAAAACGTGTGGGATATCAATTTGGGTAAATCTTAAGAAGGCCTATGTGAGGTGAGCTATCGATCAAACCTATAATATTCCTCCAACGGATGCTTTTTGTTCTTTAACATGTTAGAAATTACATCCATACCAATTACAGAGAACGTAATGCCATTTCCACCAAACCCCAAAACAAAATAGGTACTATTAAATTTTTTGTGAGCCCCAATATATGGTAATCCGTCTTTAGTCTCTCCAAAAGTACCTGCCCAGGCAAAATCATTCACAAACTCGTAATCTGGCAATATTTTCTTGAGATACTTCTGAAGCTTTACAGCCTTGTCACCTATAGCGGCATTTCTTTTTTCAGCGTTAACATAATCCTCGTCTTCCCCTCCTATCAGCAATCTACCATCATCCGTTGTTCTCATATAAATATATGGGTCTGCGGTATTCCAGAATAATGTGTCCTTGAGTTTCTCTTGATCAGATTCGTGCTGCTCACCCACCATGGCATAAGTCGATAACAGTTTCACAAAATTGTCTTTAATGATTTCAGTGCTTTCAAAGCCTGTACAGTAAATCAATTTTTTCGCACTGATTTTGCATTCATTTTCCAGTACCACCTTTACACCGTATTTACTATATTTTACATTTTTGATATTGGTTTTATCATATACTCGAAGGCCCTTTTCGGTATTATAGGATAACAAATCATGTGTTAATCGAAATGCATCAATACTTCCTCCTATATCTGAAAGAATACCTCCAAACGTATTCCGTAGTCCATACTTTTTTTCGATGTCGTCAGGTTCTAACCATACGACAGGAAACCCGTATTTTTTCCTTGTTTTGAACTCCTCTTTAAGAGCGGCAACATCTTTCTTATAAGCTGCAAAATATAGCGACTGTTTTTTATCAAATCCGCAGACCGATTTTATCTTTTTTGAAAGTTTGCCCAAAGTGTCGATAGAATTTGCACATGCGCGGTAATTGGCGACAGCGCCTTCTTCGCCAATTTGTTCAATAAGTTCATTGAGCGGCACATCAATTTCGTATTGCAACATCGAAGTGGTAGCCGAGGTGCTGCCATGGGCGATTTCACGTTTGTCTATCAAAACGGTATCGTAGCCGTCATCAATACACTGATGTGCAATCAGGCTTCCGGTAATGCCGCCTCCGACAACTAATATTTCGGTCTTGAGATGTTCTCGAACCGACGGATACGACTTTACGATTCCATTTTTCTCTAACCAAAATGGCTCACTCGAACGTAGTTTCATCAGAAATTTTTAAGAAGTATCCAAAAAAGGCCGCTAGCTTCAATTCGAAGCTCACGACCTTATTCATTAAATTAAGTTTGTAGTTTCTTACACCGGAATTTTTTCTGCTACTTCCATACGGTCCCAATTACGGTGTTGGGCGATTGCAGAGATAAATTCTTTCGGCTTACCATTTATAAAGAGTGCCTTATCGTCTTTATACTCCTTCAATGCACTTTCATCTATCAATTTTTCACCTTCTCCGTCAACCGCAATAGCTTTACAGTGTGAAAAGGCCTCGTTGATAAATTTGATGTATTTCGGTTTTTTCAATAAAGCATCTATAGATTTCTGCCCACCTGGCACATATACTGCATCAAAAAGAACACTTTCGGTGGTCATGATAGAGGCATCTACTTCATGTTCCATATCTTCGTCGCAAGTAATGGTGCCACCGTGAGGTGCTACTAATTTAACAATGGCTTTTTCCTTTTCTAGAGCCTTTTTCATGGCGTCGAACGATTTCATATTGAACCCGTCACCAACTAGAAACGCTACCTGTCTTGTTTCGATAGTGTCAAATTTGGTGTTGGCCTGACTTAAAACCGAAGATTCTTCTAAATACACCTTCTTTTTACCGGGCTGATGGTCTTTTTCTTTAGCATCTGCTCCAATGGCTTGATTTATTGGTTTTTCAATACTTTTGGGCACTTTCATTCCTAAATTATCCGCTACTTTTTTAGCCAAATCAGTATCAATTTGGGCAATAATCCAAAGCATTCGTTCTTTAATATACTTATGGGTACATTTACCGAGTTCAAAAGAATAAGCGCTAATAACATGTTCTTTTTCCCATTTCGCCAAACTCCTGTAAAATAATGCGGGTTGTGAAAAATGATCACTAAAACTATCGCTTCTTGTTCGTATTTTCTTCGCATCGATACGCTCTTGATACGATTCGAACCCACCTTCGGCCACTGTGCTCAAATAGGGGCACCCACCGCTTAAAGAATTCGGAAAATAGGCTGTTTGCCCTTTGGGCACATCCATCTGCATATGTCCGTCACGTTGATTGTTATGAACTTCACCCACCGGACGGTTTATCGGTATTTGGTGAAAATTGGGGCTTCCCAATCGGGACAGCTGGGTATCTCTATATGAAAACAAGCGACCTTGAAGTAGCGGGTCGTTCGTGAAATCTATACCTGGCACTATACTACCTGGCATAAAAGCTACTTGTTCAGTCTCGGCAAAGAAGTTTTCGGGGTTTCGGTTCAGAACCATTTTACCAATAATCTTTACCGGAACCATCTCTTCAGGAATCAATTTGGTAGGGTCGAGCAAGTCAAAATCATATTTATGTTCATCGGCCTCGGGAACGATTTGTACACCCAATTCCCATTCTGGGAAATTACCGGCTTCAATGGCATCCCACAAATCCCGGCGGTGAAAATCAGAATCGGCTCCACTAATCTTCACAGCCTCATCCCAAGTCACGGAATGCACCCCTAGTTTTGGTTTCCAGTGGAATTTAACAAAATGCGCCTCCCCTTTCTTATTGATCAAGCGAAAGGTATGAATACCAAAACCTTCCATCATACGAAGACTACGGGGTATACCCCTATCGCTCATCACCCAAATATGATTATGTAAGGTTTCGGTAGTTCTCGAAACGAAATCGTAAAAGGTGTCATGTGCAGATGCCGCTTGCGGAATCTCATTATTAGGCTCTGGCTTCACGGAATGAATCAAATCAGGAAATTTCATAGCATCCTGAATAAAAAAGATAGGCATGTTATTTCCCACTAAATCCCAAGTGCCTTCTTGGGTATAGAATTTTACAGCAAAGCCACGTACATCTCTCGCTAAATCGGTTGAACCTTTTGAGCCGGCAACCGTAGAAAACCGAACAAAAACCGGAGTCTTACGAGAAGTATCGGTAAAAATACCTGCTTTTGAAAACTGTTCGATGCTCTCGGTCAATTCAAAATATCCATGAGCTGCACTACCCCTAGCATGCACGATACGTTCTGGAATTCTCTCATGATCGAAACTGTGAATTTTCTCTCTTAAAAGAAAATCTTCTAAAAGGGTGGCCCCTCGCTCACCTGCTTTTAAGCTATTATTGGTATCGTTTACTTTTAAACCCTGCCGGGTAGTCATCGGTTTACCATCATAATCCACAGAATACTTATCAAGTTGCTTAATTTTATCTGTTTTGGAAGGACTTGATTTTTTCTTTGCCATAATGTGTTTTTCTAGGTTTTAATTGGAATTCGAAGAATATCAAAATCCATGCATGAAATTAGAAACTTAATCAGGGTAAATCGTGCTTGATAAGTCATATGATTGACTGTATTAAGACTTTGGTGAAGTTTACAACAAGAATATTATGTGATTAGAAAAGTAGTGTAAATGAAACTGCTTAGCTCAAGTCAGGTTTTGAGCGATTTGCCTTTTTCAGGGCATGCTTCTTTTTTGATTTAAGCCGTCTCTCTATCGAAGACCTTGAAGGTTTGGTCTTTCTCCGTTTTTTTCTTCTTTTAAGAGCGTTCTCAAGCGTTTCAATAAAATTTTGGATAACCAGCTCTTTATTTTTGTGCTGACTTCTCGTGTCGCTGCATTGCAATTGCAGAACGCCTTCTTTGGTTATTCTGTTGCCCAACTTTCGAAAAACGCGCTTCTTTTCCTCTAAAGATAGTGCCGAAGAGTTCTCAATATTAAAATTGAGTTCTACTTTCGTAGAAACCTTGTTCACATGCTGCCCACCGGCGCCACTGCTTCTTACAGCTTTGAAATTCAATTCTTGTATAGCGCGCTCCCTATTCATAGATTAAGGTGTAGCCATACGCTGGTTGATAGTCTCTATCGAAATATTAAGGAAAATCATCTTACCGACCTCTAAGGGCTCGTGGTGATGAAAGAAAATGTCATGGCCCTCATAGATGCCTCCGATCATAAAATGGCCACCCATGTAATAAGAGCCCTTTACTACGACTTCGAGTCCTGTTTTTTGGGAAACTTTAAACTCATGCGCGTAAACTATAATCCTACGTTTGGTATCGGCATATGATTTTAGAATGTTTATAGGAATTCTATTTGCCTCCCCGAATAACGATGCGATATACAAGTCTTGCGGATGCTCATATAGGTTTCTAGGGGTATCTTTCGCAATGATAAATTTATCTTTTAACACCACTACTCTATCGGCAAATGGAAGCATATCCATAGGGTCATGTGTCGCCGTAATAACAGTTACTTTTTGCCTACGTAAATAACCAAATATATTGCGTCGCAAACTGTTCTTTCTAAAATTGTCAATGTGGCTAAAAGGTTCATCTAACAATAACACTTTTGGCTCTTGTGCCAAGGCTCTTGCCAAAGCTACCCGCTGTTGCTGACCTCCGCTTAAATATCTAACCTTGGTATCGGCTAAATCGGCCATTTCTATTAACGCCAAAAGTTCATCTATTCTTTCTTCTGATTTTTCTCGTTCAAAAACCGATAAAAATTCTGAAATATTTTCTCTTACCGTCGTATACGGCATCAAATCGAGGTCTTGTGCCAAGTACTTCATGTACGACTCCCCAGGAACCAAATTATAGAGCGGACCTAAGACTTGGGTGTCGTTCCAATACACTTCGCCCACTTCAATATCCAACAGCCCATAAATTATCTTTAAAAGCGTACTCTTGCCACAACCACTTTCTCCAATGATGGAAATGTGCTCTCCCTCTAAAATGCGAAGATTGATATTTTCCAAAACGGTTACCCCGTCTTCATAAGAAAAAGAAACATGGTCTACTTGAAGCATATTTAATTTGTTATTGATAGAAATGGAAAACCCCGTCTATAAAAAACGGAGTTTACGGCAATATATTGAATCTAAAGGTCGCTATTGGATCAATCTTTGAACTCCTTTACGACAGCTTGGTTCGGCAACTTCTCGAAACCCATGTTGTATAGGGTGAAACCAAATATATCGGCATATTGTTCAATGGTCTTGCTTACTGGCGTACCGGCACCGTGACCAGCGTTGGTCTCAATACGAATCAAAGTCGGATTCTTCCCAGCCTGTTTTGCCTGTAATTCAGCAGCAAATTTAAAACTGTGCGCAGGCACTACGCGATCATCATGATCACCTGTAGTGACCAATGTAGCTGGGTAATGAACACCCTCTTTCACATTATGTAAAGGAGAATAGTTTTTGAGGTATTCGAACATTTCTTGACTTTCTTCTGACGTGCCGTAATCATAGGCCCAACCCGCCCCGGCCGTAAACGTGTGGTATCGAAGCATATCAAGAACCCCAACTGCCGGCAAAGCCACTTTCATCAACTCTGGACGCTGGGTCATCGTTGCACCTACTAAAAGGCCACCGTTACTTCCGCCTCTGATGGCGAGATAATCGGAAGAGGTATACTTGTTGTCTATCAGATATTCCGCGGCAGCGATAAAATCATCAAATACATTCTGTTTTTTGGTCTTGATGCCTGCCGTATGCCACTTTTTACCATATTCGCCGCCACCTCTCAAATTGGGCACGGCGTACACACCACCCTGTTCAAGCCATACCGCGTTAACGATACTGAATGAAGGGGTAAGACTAATGTTGAACCCGCCATAGCCATATAAGATGGTCGGGTTTTTACCATTGAGTTCAAGTCCCTTTTTATACGTAATAATCATAGGCACCTTAGTACCGTCTTTTGAATCATAGAATATTTGCTTGCTTTCGTAATCTTTTGGATTAAAATCTATTTCGGGTGTCCAATAAGGTTCATATTCTCCAGTTTCAACATCATACTTATAGGATGAACCCGGCATAATATAATTGGTAAAAGAGAAATAAAATTCTTTGTTTTCTTTCTTTCCCCCGAAACCACTAGCGCTACCAACTCCGGGCAACTTCACCTCACGAACGAGATTACCCTCATAATCATATTGAAGCACCTTACTGATGGCATCAACCATATATTCTGTAAAAAAGTATCCTCCTCCCGTACTTGGTGAAAGCACATTTTCGGTTTCCGGAATAAAATCTACCCAGTTTTCCGTTTTGGGATCAGAGGCATCGACCGTAACGATTTTTTTATTTGGGGCGTTTCGATTGGTAACAATATATAGTTTAGACCCTACATTTTCGATGACATAGTTATCGGAATCGGTATCATTTACTATGGGAATTAACAAGGCATTCGGATCATTTAAATCTTTAATAAAAAGTTTATTTCCTGAAGTAGAAACCGCAGCAGAAAGCGTTAGATATCTTTGGTCTTCACTTACGGAAGCCCCTACATATCGATGTTTTTCTTCAGGCCTACCGCCAAATACCAATCGGTCTTCTTTTTGTGATGTACCTAATTTATGGTAATAGACTTTATGCTGATCTGTTTTCGCCGAAAGTTCACTACCCTCAGGTTTATCATAACTGGAGTAATAGAAGCCATCATTACCTTGCCATGAAAGTCCGCTGAACTTTATATCGGTCAAGGTATCTTCAACAATCTTTTTGGTTTCGGTTTCAATAACGATGGCCTTACGCCAATCACTGCCCCCTTCTGAAATTAGATATGCCGCCAACGACCCATCTTTAGTAAAGCTGAGCCCGGCAAGAGAAGTAGTGCCGTCTTTTGAAAAGGTGTTGGGATCCAAAAAAATCTCTGGCTCGCCTTCTCCCTTTTTTCGATATACGACGTATTGGTTCTGCAACCCATCGTTCTTATAAAAATAGGTGTAGTCGCCCTCTTTGAATGGTGAGCCTAATTTTTCATAGTTCCAAAGCTTTTCGAGCCGCTGTTTGATAGCCTTTCGAAAAGGAATTTTCTCTAAATAACCGAACGTTACCTTGTTTTGCTCTTTGACCCAAGCTTCTGTTTCTTTACTTCGGTCATCTTCTAGCCAGCGGTAAGGATCCTTAACGTCGGTTCCGAAATATGTATCTATAGAGTCTACTTTTGCCGTGGTGGGATATGTCACTGTAATCTTATTTTTTTTTGTCTCAGTTTCACAAGAAACTATGATAATTGCGAGTACTACCAATAAACCGAATTTTTTCATGGCAATTTTCTTTGCTTTTGCAATCGACCAAAAATACCATAAAAAAACCTGTACAATAAATTGATTGTACAGGTTTTAACTTTATTTAAGAAGGATAAATATGTTTATACCAACTTGTTTTTTACCAAATACTCCGCAATTTGCACTGCATTGGTTGCCGCTCCCTTTCTAAGGTTATCTGCAACGATCCACATATTCAAACTGTTTCTTTGAGACTCATCTCTACGAATTCGCCCAACGAACACCTCATCTTTATCATGGGCGTATATCGGCATTGGGTACGTATTCGTATCAGGATTATCTTGTACGGTCACGCCTGGGGTATCATTCAATATTTTTCGAACATCGCTTAATTCAAAATCGTTCTCGAACTCAACATTTACTGATTCAGAATGCCCGCCGGCCGTAGGAATACGAACTGCAGTGGCACTTATAGAAAATGACCTATCGTCCAATATTTTCTGCGGTTCTCGAGCTAATTTCATCTCTTCTTTGGTATAGCCGTTCTCTAAAAAAACATCGCAATGTGGCAGTGCATTTCTGTTTATAGGATAGGGATACGCCATTTCACCATCAACACCGGCCATTTCGTTTTCCAATTGCTTAACCGCCTTAACCCCAGTACCAGATACCGATTGGTATGTTGAAACTAGAACTCGTTTCATTTTATATTTTGAATGTAACGGCGCCAATGCCATGACCAATTGAATGGTCGAGCAATTGGGATTGGCGATAATTTTGTCTTCAGGCGTTAATACATCTGCATTTATTTCAGGAACAACCAATTTCTTGGTGGGGTCCATGCGCCATGCAGAGGAATTATCTACCACAGTAGTGCCCGCCTCAGCAAATTTTGGTGCCCATTCCAAAGAGGTATCACCCCCGGCCGAAAAAATAGCAATTTGCGGCTTTTTGGCAACCGCGTCCGCTAGACCTATAATGGTATGTTCTTGACCTTTATAGGCTAGTTTTTTACCCACAGAACGCTCAGAGGCTACTAAGAGTAATTCCGTAATCGGAAAATCACGCTCGGCCAATACTTTTAACATAACCTCGCCAACCATGCCGGTGGCACCTACAACAGCTACTTTCATCTTTTAAAATTTTGTCAGGCAAATGTACTGCAACATAAACGAGTGAACAAAAGAATTCAATACCAATATTCAAAATATAACAAATTGTTACATAAATAACAATACTGTAAAAAAGAACCGTCACTAAAGTTGCGAACTTCAATGACGGCTTTAAATTTATACTGCAGTGCAGCGGCAACCAACAAAGGGTATCGAAACCCTCGTCAGCTATGTCTTATTGCTTTTTAAGCAAGTCTCTAATTTCTGCCAACAACTCTTCTTGAGTAGGGCCTGCAGGAGCCGCCTCAACTTCTGGCTCTGGCTGACGTACTTTATTGTAAGACTTTACAATCATAAACAATACGAAACCAACAATAATCAAATTGATAATTGAATTGATCCAAGCGCCATAGCGAATAGCACTCTCTGGCTTCTCAACAGTACCATCGGCAGCAACAATTGCTTCAGAAAGTATAACTTTCATATCGGCAAAGTCCATACCACCAGCAAAATATCCAACGATAGGCATCATAATATCGTTTACAAATCCGTTAACGACCAGACCAACGGCACCGGCCAAAATAACAGCAACCGCCAAGTCAATAACGTTGCCGGTCATAATAAAATCTTTAAATTCTTTCCACATGGTTCACGTGTTTTTTAGTTGATAATTATTTATAGTCACTGCAATGTACTAAAAATATTCAGTTGCCAAGAAACTGTTAAAAAATTATTTGTTCAAAATTCTACGTTTGACGCGCCGCGAGATGCCGGTCAGCAATTCATATGAGATCGTACCAGCCTCAGCAGCAAAATTTTCTGCACTTGCGTCCGTACCAAAAACAATGACTTCGTCACCGGCCTTGCATTCAATGTCGGTGATATCTACCATAATCATATCCATACAGACATTACCCAGTATATGAGCCTTCTTACCATTTATAACTACAAAACCTTTACCATTTCCGTACTGTCGGCCGATACCATCGGCATGACCAACGGGCAATGTAGCGGATATCTTTATACAATCAGATTTGAACTTCCTATTATAACCAATGGTCTCACCGGCCGAAATCGTATGAATTTGAGAAATTATCGTCTTGAGCTGCGCCACAGGACGCAGTTGCTCATCTACGGCAGCCTCATTGCCATAACCATAAAGACCGATTCCGCTACGCACCAATTCATACTGCGCATCGGGGTAGTTGACAATACCTGAAGTATTTAAAAGATGTCGAAAGGGTTTCTCTTGAAGAATATCAGTCATTTTCGAATAAATTCTATCAAAAGCCTTGATTTGACCTTTAGTAAACGCTTTTTCGTTCAAATCTTCTGAGGCGGCCAAATGCGAAAAAATCGATTTGACCTGAATTTGCTCCTTCGCTTTAACAAGTTTACATACTTTAACTACTTCATCCTCTTTAAAACCTAATCGATTTAAACCTGTATTAAATTTTAAATGAACCGGATAATTCTTCTGCCCCAATTTATGGGCGGCCTCTAAGAACTCATGAAGTATTTTCTCTGAATATAGGTTGGGTTCTAGGCAATGTTTAATCAATTTCTTGAAACTTACCGGTAAAGGGTGCAATACTAGAATAGGTATCGTAATACCCTCCTTTCTTAGGGCAACACCTTCTTTAACATAGGCCACGGCCAAATAATTGGCCCCTAACTCTTGCAATTTCTTGGCAATGGCTACTGAATCGCTACCGTAGGCAAAGGCCTTGACCACCCCCATAAATTGTGTGTCAGGCTTTATTCGCGATTTGAAATATCGATAATTATGTTTTAGAGCCGCAAGGTCTATTTCTAAAACCGTCTCTTTAGCTTTTGGCATTCGACCCCTTATCTTTTGTGTTCAATATTTCCCCGTCAACATTTATGTGTTTAACCCTTTCTTTCAACATAGCCTTATAATATGCCGCTCTGCTCAACGGCTCATATTCTTCAGTTTCTCCTAAGAGAACCAAGTTGTCATTACTTGATTTTCGATAGCTATAATTGGCCAAATTACCTGTGCGCGTACAAATAGCATGCACCTTGGTTACATACTCTGCAGTGGCCATAAGAGCCGGCATAGGCCCAAAAGGGTTTCCTTTAAAATCCATATCTAGTCCGGCGACTACAACCCTAACTCCCTTATTGGCTAAATCGTTACAAACGGTTACGATTTCATCATCAAAAAACTGGGCCTCATCTATACCTACTACATCACAGGTATCGCCTAAAATTCTAATATTTGCAGCGGCAGGTACGGGTGTAGAGGGTATTTCATTGGCATCGTGCGACACTACCATCTCTTCATCATACCTCACATCGACCATAGGCTTAAAGATCTCTACCTTTTGCTTGGCAAATTGAGCGCGTTTCAAACGTCTGATCAGTTCTTCGGTCTTACCCGAAAACATAGACCCGCAGATGACCTCGATCCATCCGAATTGTTCTTTGTGATTAACAGTGTTTTCGAGAAACATTTTGTAATTTTAGACGAAAATACATGCTTTTTCGTTCCTATTTATAGCGTACTTGTTCAAGTACTTTATTGCAAACGCAAATTTAGGGTGAAAAATAAATGTGGGACAAGTTCAAACCCTAAAGTTAGCAACTTTACCTAAAAGTGCTACTTAAAAAAATTGACTGATGAAGAAAAAATTAAAGGAAGAGCTAAGAAAACTGTCAACAGATATCATTACATCTCGCGACATGAACAACCTAGACGATTTATATACAGCGGCAAAAGACCTTTATGAAAAATTGGCCGTTCTGAAGTTTATAGAAGAAAAATTACACGACATAGAAATTGACGTGTCGAAAAACGTAATTGCAGAAAAGTTTGAAAAGATGGCTACTGCGGTCTTGAGTGCAAACTCATCAGTGCCCGAAAGCAACCCCCATCAAGAAGATATAATGATACCTGGTATGGATACTATCAAAGATATCGTATCAGAAATGCCAAACGACCCAGAAACTCCGGTCGACGAAGTACTGGCCGAGTTTTTGTCTCAACCCGACTACATGAAAAACGACAAAGAGTTATTCATGCCACAAAAAGAATCGGTGCCTGAAAAAGAAGCCACCATCAAATCACTAAATGATAGATTGGTCAATAAAGAAATCAAGGTCGACCTCAACAATCGATTGGCCTTTGTAAAGCACCTTTTTAATGGCAGTACTGCAGACTATAACCGTGTGCTGTCACAATTAAATACAATTGATAGTGAAGAGCGTTCTATTTCGTTTATTGAGAATATGGTGAAGCCCGATTATGCAAATTGGGTGGGAAAAGAAGAATACGTTGAACGTTTCATGCAGTTGATTGAAAGACGATTTTCTTAAAGACATTATAAAACATGGCATAGGACCGGATTTCTCTTAGAGGAAGCCGGTCTTTTTTTGTTAATATTGCCAAAAGCGGATGCATATGGGAAAACTATATTTGGTACCAACACCAATAGGAAATTTAGAAGACATGACCTTTCGTGCCGTTCGCATTCTAAAAGAGGTTGATCTAGTACTTGCCGAAGATACCAGAACAAGCGGAAAGCTCATGCAGCATTTCGATATTAGCACCCCAATGCAAAGCCATCATATGCACAACGAACACAAAACCGTTGCCGCGTTAACGAGCCGAATACAATCTGGCGAAACCATGGCCTTAATTTCAGATGCGGGAACCCCCGCAATATCTGACCCCGGTTTTTTACTGACGCGTGCCTGTGTTGAAAAGAACATTGAGGTCGAATGCCTGCCCGGGGCTACAGCCTTTGTGCCTGCCTTGGTCAACAGCGGCCTGCCCAATGATAAATTTGCTTTCGAGGGCTTCCTTCCTCCAAAAAAGGGGCGACAGACACGGTTAAAGCTTTTGTCCGAAGAATCTAGAACTATGATTTTTTATGAGTCTCCCTATAAACTATTGAAAACCTTAGGCCAATTTTCCGAATATTTCGGAGCTGAAAGAAATGCATCGGTATCGCGCGAGCTTACCAAACTTTATGAAGAGACCGTTCGTGGCAACTTGGCAGAAATCATAAAATATTATACCGAAAAACCTCCGAAAGGCGAAATCGTAATTATTGTTGAAGGAAAAAAATAAGAATATGATGCTTACCCAATTTTTACAAAAATTAAAAGAAACGCCCAAGTCTATTGAATTTAACGAAACTATGGCAATAATAGAAGAACATTATTATTTTGAGCCCACCTCTTTTAAGAACGGACAACTCAAAAACAAGGTCGGCGAAAACTCAGGTTCTTGTAAGCTATTGGCCTTTGCGCAAGACCAAGAATTGAACAAAGAGGAAACTTTGGCCTGTTTCGGCAATTTCTATTTTAACGATGTTTTAGAAAACCCCGATGGAGAAGGCCATCAGAACATACGAAACTTCATGCTGACCGGTTTCGGTGGGGTTCATTTTGACCGTTTTCCATTGAAAAGAAAATAAAAAACACCTATGGAAAAGCTGCTTTCTGAAATACGTGAGTGTACCGTTTGCAGCGAGCATTTGCCATTGGGACCTAGACCCATAGTAGCAGGCACCTCGAAATCAAAAATAGTTTTGGTAAGCCAGGCACCGGGCAGAAAGGCCCATATTCACCACAAAGCATGGGACGACCCTAGCGGAAGAAAACTACGGGAGTGGCTGGGCGTTACGGATGAGGAATTTTACAACCCCGATAATTTTGCCATCTTACCGATGGGCTTCTGTTATCCTGGAAAGGGAAAAACCGGAGATTTGCCACCCCGAAAAGAATGTGCCCCCTTATGGCATGAACTATTCTGGAATAATTTAGAGGATGTCAAACTAACTCTGGTGATAGGCAAATACGCTCAAGACCGTTATTTAAAGAATTTTTCTAAAGGCAACCTTACTGAGAACGTGGCCAATTATCAAGAATTCTTCCCCAAATTCTTTCCGCTACCGCACCCCTCGCCTGTTAACCGCTTTTGGATGGCGAAAAACCCTTGGTTTGAAAGTGATGTGTTACCGGAATTGAAGGAGCGGGTTAAGCAAACCTTGGAGGTTGGTTAAATGAGCTGTTTTAGAGGTTAGAAAATCTCTTGAAGAAATAAAGGTTTTCAAGTGGTTACCTATTTAGGCTCTTTTAGTAAATTAAGCTATTCATGTTCAGGCGCAGGCTGGCCTGCCTTGGAAGACGTTCAAAAAAGCATTTTGCCTTGACAAAAGAGTCTGGGCGCTGCGAGAATCAAAAAGTGTATATTTCAAAAAATTATAAATCAGCCTAGCGGTTTTTGACTCTTTTTTTTGGCAATGCCAAAACTGAACGTATAGGAGATTCTGAATATGTCCCAAAAGTTTCTCTCTTTTGGAACAATATGTTATCCCTTTGACGGCTCTTTAGGGGTGAACTAAAAAATTTACAACCTAAATTTAGTAAACACTCCCATCATGCTTCCCCTTTTCCCAACCATATTTTCCTAGGTATTGCTCGCCACTTTCTACAGCACCTTCTTCGATGGCGGTTCCCATAGAATCGTTCCAGCGGTTGAGATAGCCAAAAAGAGAAATCACACCTAACATTTCGACAATCTCGCCCTCGTTCCAATACCGATAGAGCCGGTTCTTAATTTCAGCATTCACAGCGTTGGGCACCTGTGAGGCCGCCAACGAAAAATCTAATGCGGCCCGTTCCGCTTCCGAAAATGCAGAATGTGTCCGGTATTCCCAAATATTATCTAACTGTTCCTGTTCCGCTCCATAGCGCTCAGCGGCCCGAATGGCATGTGCTTGGCAATAACGGCACCCCGTAGCATTACTGCTTACCCAGGCTATCATTCTCTTTAATGCCGAACTCACCTTGCCTTCATTTGCCATTACGGCCTTGTTGAGATTAATAAATGCTTTCGATATTGCAGGACGGTGCTGCATGGTCAATACCGAATTCGGACAAAAGCCCAGCGTCTCATTGAAAAACTCTGCCAATTGTTTAGTTTCTTCATCATGGTTTGGGTCAAGAGGGGTTACTAAGGCCATAAATTCTATAGTTTAAGTTACTTTTGTAGTTCAACAAATAACGAAAAATTATGCCCACAACAAATCATATCAGCACAAAATGGTTAGGTAAAATGGCCTTCGAAAGCACCAACCCATCAGGTCTTAATTTGAAAATCGATGCCAGCCCAGATGATGGAGGCGAAGGAGGCGGTCTTAGACCAAAGGCCCTTATGCTTTCCGGACTTGCAGGATGCTCAGGTCTTGACGTTGCGGCCCTAATTAAAAAAATGAAATTAGAGGTAGATGATTTTCATATTGAAACGATAGCCAATCTTACTGATGAGCACCCTAAGTTTTATGATGCCGTTACAGTAGAATATCACTTTCACGGCCCTAACCTTGCGGAGAAAAAATTACAGCGGGCTGTAGACCTCTCCGTAGAGAAGTATTGTGGGGTCATGGAAATGTTTCGCCAATTTGCCAAAATGGAAATCAAAACGATTTTTCATCACGGGTAAGATAATAAGTTCAAGGTTTAAGTTCAAATACCAAGCTAAAATGCAGATTTAAATTAGAAACAAGAATTGCCCATTTTGGAAGAAAAAAAGTATGATTTAGAAGATAGGTTGGTGAATTTTGCCGCTGATATTGCCATTTTTTGCCGTGAGATTCCTGAAGATTTTACTGGAGAATATTACGGAAATCAACTATTACGCTCTGGTGGAAGCGCGGCATTAAACTTTGGAGAACCCCAAGGAACCCATACCAATAAAGATTACATACATAAAGCTAGTATAAGCTTAAAAGAGTTGAAAGAATCTCGGGTGAATCTGAAAATTTTGAACTTGTACTTTAAACTTGATTTTATAAAAACATGCGCTGGACGATAAAGCCAAAACCTGAACAACATCAAATAGATGCACTGGCCAAAGCCCTTAAGGTAGATAGTTTGGTGGCACATCTGTTACTGCAACGTGGGGTGTCCACTTATGAGGAAGCCAAAAAGTTTTTTCGTCCTGAATTATCAGATCTGCACGACCCTTTTTTGATGAAAGATATGGATGTGGCGGTCTCCAGAATCGAAAGGGCCATTACCAACAATGAAAATATATTGGTCTATGGCGATTATGATGTGGATGGAACTACAGCCGTGGCATTAGTATCCTCTTACCTTCAATCTTTCTACCCGAATATAGCAACTTATATTCCCGATAGATATGGTGAGGGCTACGGCGTGTCTTTTCAAGGTATCGACTTTGCCCATGACAACTCGTTTTCATTGATTATTGCATTGGACTGTGGAGTAAAGGCCATAGATAAAGTAGCTTACGCCAAGGAAAAGAACATCGATTTTATCATCTGCGACCACCACAGACCGGGCAAAAGTTTACCAGAAGCAGTAGCGGTTTTAGACCCTAAACGAGAAGATTGTTCATACCCCTACGATGAACTTTGCGGTTGTGGAGTCGGCTTTAAATTAGTTCAAGCTTTGGCCTCAAGAAGGGGTGAAACCATTGAAGATTTGTTTTCATATTTAGACTTGGCCGCTACCGCAATCGGCGCGGATATTGTTCCTATAACCGGAGAAAATCGGGTTCTGGCCTATTTTGGGCTTCAGGTCATCAATACCGATCCGCGAGCAGGTTTCAAGGCCATAATCAGTCAAATAAAGAAGAAAACATTGACCATTACCGATGTGGTCTTCATTATAGCCCCGCGTATAAACGCCGCCGGTCGTATGAAACATGGCCAACATGCTGTAAACTTACTACGGGAAACCGATTTGGAACAGGCGACGACTTTTGCCGCAGAGATAGAAAAATTTAATACCGACCGTCGGGGGTTGGATCAAGAGATTACCCAAGAGGCGCTGCAACAAATAGTAGAAAATAAAGAAGAGGAACGTTTTACCTCGGTTGTTTTCAAAGACAGCTGGCACAAAGGGGTTATCGGTATTGTGGCTTCACGTTTGACGGAAACCTACTATCGGCCTACTTTGGTGTTCACTAAAAGTGGTGACAGACTGGCGGCTTCGGCCCGTTCTGTCAAAGGATTTGATGTCTATAACGCCCTGCAAGACTGTGCAGATTGTATAGAGCAATTTGGTGGACACAAATATGCTGCTGGACTTACTTTGTTGGAGGGACAATTCGAAAATTTTAAAACACAATTCGAAAAAGTGGTTCAGGAAACCATCGACCCTAAATTATTGACTCCTGAAATTTCAATAGACAGCCAAATCGAATTAAGTGAAGTTACACCGAAATTGATTCGTATACTCAAACAATTTGCCCCATTTGGACCCGGTAATATGACACCGGTGTTTATGGCAGAAAATTTAAAGGACACCGGTTGGGGTAAAGGTGTAGGTGAAAATGAGGCGCATTTAAAAGTAACGCTTACCCAAAGCGGAAGTGAGCCCATTGGAGGAATTGGCTTTAATCTCGGTGATAAAATCGACCTGATTGCCAATAAACGCCCCTTTAGCGCCACGTTCTCTTTAGATGAAAATGAATGGCAAGGCAATGTGAGCCTTCAATTAAAGCTTAGGGATATCAAATAATAAAATATAAAAGCCCAAGCATTACACTTGGGCCTTTCACCAATGAAGAAAGATTTGAAACGAATCTTATAATTTTTCGTAAATGAACTGAGGATACCCTCTCTCACCATTGGCGCTCAATACCGCGGTAAATCTAAATTTATAGAGGTTTCCACTGGCGTCTTTAATGATGTAGTATCTATCATCTTTTACCGAAGGCGCACCCCCGAAACCGGAAACTCGCCAATCACTACCAATAACGGCCCTATCGTCATAAATAAAGGCACTGTCGTCAGCGTCTGCCAAAGTAAAATCTGTATACGATGGAACATTGAAATCGGTACGCACACCTTCCCCGTCAACTTCGTACGTCAGAACTTGATAGACACCAACTCCACCCAATGTATTGTGCGTTACAAAATCGGAATAGGTGAGTCCGGCACCGGCAAAGCCGCCGAAAGGGCCGTAATAACTAAATACCGAAGGCACTTGAATGTCCCACGCCTCTGCGGCCGGTTCTATATCTACGGTTTGCCCCGAAGTCAAACTAAAGGCCGATTGAATTTTAGAGGCATCTTTGGCGATAACCGCTTCCTCAAAGGTAGTAGCATCCAATTCAGCATACTGAATGGTATATTCATCTCCATCGGTCAAAATACGCACCTTCATAAAACCTCGATGTTCGCCCGTTGTAGCTATGGCGCCAGCGTCTGGGGTCGTATCGGGAATTTCAGCGCCAAGACCTACGATGAAAACATTATTTTCTTCGGCAGTTGTTGAAATGGTTCCAAATGCCGTTCCTTCCAAAGAACCCTCCTTATCATCAGTAAATTTTATTCCTTCGGAAAGATTTCCGTATTGTGAATATCCCACAGGTAGGCCAACCAAAAGCTCTGCTACATTGGTCACTTGTACTTCTTCAGGTTGAAAAGTGGTAACGTTCAACGTATATAAATTCATCGGCTCGTCAAACTCAGTAATCGAACTTACTGCATTTAAATCGGTCACCCCCTGCAATTCAGCAGCGGAAACCAAGAGGCTAGGGTTTAAAAAGACCAGGTTCTCAGTTCCATTATAAACGGCAATTTCCCAAGCATCACGCCTAGACGAAACTTGTTGTTGAGAGCTCAAATCAATAAATACGGCATTGGGTTGATTGGGTCCCCCTGATTCAGGTTCGATTGTTCCGCCAGCTGACGCCGTAGGCGTAAAACTGACCAAAGTTGTCGAGGGACTGCTAACAGTCCAATCCGTATTGCTCACAACTGATAAAGTGAACGAAACCGAAGCCGTGGTGCCTTCAACGGGGTCGGTTAGCTTGTTCAGTTCAAATGAAACACTAGTCTCGCCTACGGCGACGGGAACTGACAAACTACCTGAACTAGCCTCTGGCGTAGTGGTAAAATCGGTGCCGTATTCGGCATTGTCACCCGTTAGACTGATCGTAACAGTGCCCGCTTCGGTAGCAGCCCGTGAAAAGTCAATGGTAATGGTCTTGCTATTTTCATCCTCCGAAAGACTTGCTGTCTCATTATCGAAGGAAGCGGAAAAGTCAATTAAAGACCCACCGCCATCATCGCTGCTACATGATGCGAACATCATAAGGCTAGCACAAACAACATAAAGAAAGGATTTTTTCATTTTCAAAATTTAATTAAAGGTTAATAGGTATGATAGTTTTAGAAAATAGGAACGGCCGTTCCCAAAGAGTTGGGTGCCCGTACCGGAAGAACCGTGCACCCCTGAGGATACGTTACCGGCATTAACGGTCACAACATCCAACACATTACGCACCCCGAAAGTGAGGTCTAACTGGGGTGTAAGCTCGATTAGGGCGGTAGTATCTAGCCAAGTAAAAGAATCGGTACGATCTAAGGTGTTTTCACCGCTGCCATCATTGACAATAGTCTGTCTTCTACCCGTATATTTTAATAAAGCGGACAAAGTGGTGCCCCATTTTGGTATGGTATGGCTTAAATTTGAATTTAGTGCGAAACTCCATACATACTCAGAGTTATCTTCGTTATCTGAATCGTTCAGGGTTGTCGATTCACCAAGATAAGTGGAGCCAAGACCAATATTCCATCTTTTTAATTGTAGTCGATTGTTCAAGGTAACCCCTAAAATCTTCTGTTTTTCGACGTTTTGATACGTAAAAAGAGGCGTGTCTTCCGAATCATCGCCTACTAGCGTAATTTTATCTTTTAAATTATAGTGAAAACCTCTGAAGGCAGTAGAAAGAAAACCCTCATCATTAGCTACCGACCATTTTTTATCGGCATTTAAAAATATAGAAATACCATCTTCTGGCTGTAGGTCTTTATTGCCCTGAACATTGTGGTTACTATCGACGAAATAGAAAAAAAACTCTTCAAAACTAGGTGCCCGAAAGGCAGAACCGAAGATGGCCTTGAGCTTTAGGTCGTTTTCGAAATCGTAATTGGAAGAAAAAGACCATATAAGCTGATTACCGAACTGAGAGTTGTTCGTTATTCTCATGCCAGGATAAATAGACAGTCTTTCGGACAAATTCACGTCTAAGTGGGCGAAAAGGTCATAATTCTCCAACGTATTTTCAGAAGTATTGGTCGAGTAATTTCCTGAGGCTGTGGCATCAAACCCTTTTTGAAAAATGAGCTCATATCCGGCAAGCAAATTAAATCGCTCCGATTTGGAGAAAATATTGTTGACAGTCGCCTTCGAATAGTAAATTTTACTTGATTGATTGAGCTGGTTTAAGTTGAAGGCCTCTATTCCCCTTTGCAAAATATTATAAGTGTATTCTTCAACATACCTTTTCTGGTTTTGATATGATAGGGATAGGTTGTAGGTAGTAGGCCCGAGAAAATTACCTGCCACATTTAGGTTATTGACCCAACGATGAGTGGTGAACAACTGGTCATTCGCAGTAGGGTTGGGTTCGCCATTTCCATTAAGCCTACCATTTACCAAATGATTATAAATATCTAGCTCTTCGTTGTAATACTGAGATTTGAAATAGAAGGTGTGTTTGCCGACTTTTTGTCGAGCATCGAAGAAAGCCGTTATCTGTTCTTTAGGATTCCATTCCAGGCCTCTTAAACCGTCATTGACTACGGTACCATCTTGAATATTTACATAATCACGGCCTTTGTATTCATTGAAAAAACCGGCAAAATCATTACGAGAAAAGCCCGCCGCTATTTGGGTAGCATCAAATAGTTGATGGCTTATTTTGAGGTTTTGTATATGCCTGCCTTCATTGGTCCATGCGTACTCGTTTCCTAAAGTTTCTTCTTGTAAAGAGGTGCTGATAGTCCACTTATTACCATCAAGTCCATTCTTTGAAACTATATTTATAACACCTGCCAAGGCATTGTCTCCGTAAAGTACGCCTACGGCTCCTTCCACAATTTCGATACGTTCAACCTCTTCAAGGTTTATTTGTGTGATATCGATATTGTTACCCATTCCGTTATCACTGGCAATCGGAATACCGTCCATTAATATCTTTACATATTGCCCATCAAGCCCAAACATACTAATTGTACTTCTACCGGTAGACGGGTTGGGCATAACGGTAATGTTCAAATTCTGATTGAGAACATCGGCCAAATTATTTCCCGCCAATTGCTTGATGTCTTTATTAGTAATGGTTTCGACTCGGAACAATTTTTTGCTAACGGACAATACTTTGCTTTCTCCAGTAAGAACCACTTCATCCAACTCCGTAATTCGGGTCGTGTCGGCAAACGACCCATTTTCCTGACCTAATATCAGAATGGGTAGCAAGAAAAAAGACAAAAGTGATATTCTCAACATTATTTAGAATAAATCTTAATAAAAATAATTTGAGAAAATATATTAGTTATTTTTAATCAATCTAAATTAATTCAATAATTTTAAGCCAGAGCAACTAACATTCTAGATTATGAAAACAACCCTAAGCGTATTGGCGCTACTTCTCGTATGCGTTAGCGGCACAAATGCCCAGAAAAGCCAAAAAGAAAAAGATATTAAAGCAATCAAAGCCATGTGTGGCTGTTATGATATCACTTTCAAATACACCGAAACATTTTCTCCAGAAATCGATTATGAAAAGCATCTTGATTATACGGCCTACGGCAAAGAATTGGCATTGTTGATTGAAGATGAACCTAACAAACTTTCGATTCAACACATATTGGTAGTTCATGATACCATGATCATCAAACATTGGAGACAAGACTGGGTTTATGAAAACCAAAAAGTATTTCATTACGATAAAGACAATACTTGGGTATTTACCGAACTACCTAAAGAGGAGGTCAAAGGGCAATGGACCCAGAAAGTTTACCAAGTCGATGACAGCCCTAGATATAGCGGATCCTCTACATGGGTACATGTTGATGGCAAGCATTACTGGGAAAACACCACCGATTCACCGCTACCTAGAAGAGAATACAGTAAGCGTGACGATTATAATGTGATGCGTCGAGGTAATCGGCAAGAAATTACCGACTTTGGTTGGGTTCATGAGCAAGACAACGATAAAATCATTAGAAATGATGGGGAAGAAGACGTGCTATTGGCCCAAGAAAAAGGCTTTAATATTTACACCAAAACGGAGGATAAAGAGTGTGCGACCGCCAATGCATGGTGGGCCAAAAATGAAAAATTTTGGTCAAAAGCCCGAAATGTATGGGATAAGACCTATGATCGAGACGGAAGTCTAACCCTTAAAAAGAGTGTTGGTGGCCAACCCATGTTCATGAAATTCTATGCTCTTGAAAAGGAAAACGCCAATAAAAAGTCGATTGCAACCACAATCGATGAATTTATAGTGGATGAAAATGAAATGGATGTCAAGGGTAAATAAAAAACTAGGCTTTACTCTAATGTTGGCTACCCTCTTTTCGGCTGCTACCGTATATCCACAGCAATCATCAAGGCTTCAAGAAAAAATAGATAGGGCCATAAAAGGCACCTTTGAAATTGACAGTTTTAGAACTAAAGCCATTTCCATACCCCCGAAACTGCAAGAGAAAACTATAGCGAAATTTGATAATAACCAATTTTTTCAAATTATGGCCGCTGAGCAATCATTGGGCTATGCTTATGTCGGCTCTGCAGCAAGTATGAAAAAGAAATTCGAATATATTCTGATGTTCAAGCCTGATTTGAGCATTAAAAAATCAAAAGTGTTAATTTATCGAGAGAACTATGGCCGGCAGATAGGAAGCCAAAGATGGTTGATCAAATTTGTAGGTTTTACTCCAAGCGATGAATTGACCTATGGAGAAAATATTGATGCTATTTCCGGAGCGACCATTTCGGCCAGTAGTATGACCAATGCTACGGCCGATGTTCTGAAATCTATCAGTGTTCTAATTCAAAATGAAGTAATAACACCAAGTTCGCAATTAAACAACTGACGACACGAACTTCTACACTACTCTTTTTCATTAGTTGCGACTCATAGTTACCGACTATTCGGTCGGTACTCTTTACTCGGGAAAGAGCCAAAAATAACATCTGAACTACTTACGGCAAACTTGATGCTGTTTATCGACAAAGCCCTATTATATCGATGTAAAGCTTTTAGCTAAAACCAACTACTTGGTCGGTTTACCACTTTTAAACCATTTTTCACATTTAATATAACTATGGTTCGCTGCTTAATCACATAGTAATATCTTTACGGCTTATTTCGTTCGCAAATTGCGCTTATGGATCCGTACGCAGCCCTTCGCTATAGAGAATTCAATATTTTTTTGTTGGTCCGTTTTGCTATGGTCTTCGCTTGGTCGATGCAGTTTATTGTCATCGAATGGCAAGTCTATTCTATGACCAAAGATCCACTTTCGTTGGGCATCATAGGTTTAATGGAAGTCATACCTGCGGTATCAACGGCACTCTTTGCCGGCCATATAGTTGACCAAAAGGAAAAGCGCAACCTCTTGGTGAAATGTATTTTTGGTTTTTCAGTCATCAGTCTAGGGCTGTTTATATTGAGCCTGCCCTCAATAGAACTGCGCGCCTCACAACAAATAATTCTGTACAGCATCTACGCCTTAGTATTTTTGGGTGGTATCGTTAGAGCCTTTATTGGCCCGACCATATTTTCATTGATAGCTTTAATTGTTCCAAAGAAAATTTACCCGAATGCTGCTACTTGGAGCAGTACGACTTGGCAATTGGCAGCAGTGATGGGGCCTGCTTTGGCCGGCTTTTCAATTAGTTGGATAGGGGTTCACTGGTCGATGTGCGTCATATTCGGTTTTTCGGTATTGGCATTGTTGTTCCTTTTTCAAATTGGCCGGAAACCGATTTTGAATCCGAAAATCGGGGAACCTGTTTTTCAAAGCCTTCGAGAAGGTCTGCGCTTTGTTTTTAGCACCAAGGCTATTTTAGGCGCCTTGACTCTGGATATGATCGCCGTACTGTTTGGTGGTGCCGTTGCCTTGTTACCAATTTACGCCCAAGATATATTGCATGTAGGCTCCGAAGGTTTTGGGGTTCTACGGGCGGCCCCGGCAGTTGGTGCAGCTATAACCATGCTGGGCTCGACACGTTTTCCCTTGCATAAAAATGCGGGCAAGAAACTGCTGTTGGCCGTATTTGGATTCGGCATTTGTATGATTGTCTTCGGATTGTCAACCTCTTTCTGGCTTTCTGTCGCCGCCTTATTTGTCAGTGGGGCCGTAGACGGAATTTCAATGATTGTTCGACAGACCATTCTACAACTCAAAACCCCAGATAATATGCGTGGGCGCGTAGCTTCGGTCAATTCAATGTTCGTAGGTTCGTCAAATGAACTGGGAGCTTTTGAGAGTGGACTTACGGCCAAACTCATGGGAACCGTTACTGCTGTGGTATTCGGTGGCACAATGACATTATTGACCGTTGGACTCACCGCATTTGTCTCTCCTACATTTAGGAGACTCGATTTACAAAAAGATATCGACGAACATGAGTCAGATACAAAATAGGCAAAAAAAAAGCCTCTACAGTAGAGGCAATTTCTTTAGGTAGGTAACACTTAAGATTTGGGATCGTCAAGTGAAAAATGTAGGTAAAATGAAGATTTGGGATCAACATTTGATTTTAATAACACTGTAAAGATATGTACTCGATCCGGATGTCGGTAACTTTTGTTGTCAAGCATCCAAATCATGTTGTAGGAAATATATTACTTGTTGTTTGGCGTTTGTGGCCCAAGCTTTAGTGCTCGAATTTTTGCAACCTGAGCTGTACTCCATCAAAAACTGCGTAGGTATAGTAGTTGACCCAATCGCCGAGATTGGTATATTTTGATTTTCCGTTGAGGTCTATTTCTAAAGGAAGGTGTCGATGACCGAATATAAAATGATCGTAGTGCAGGGTTTCCAATTTTTTTTTGGCATATTGAACCAACCACTCATTATCATCACCAAGGTATTTGGCATCATCATCTCCCGAAATCAACTTATTCTTTACTGAAAAGTATTGAGCCAAGCGCACGCCTATATCTGGGTGCAGCCAACGAAAAAGCCACTTTGCCAAGGGGTTGGTGAACACTTTTTTCATACGCTTGTAACCCTTGTCGTTCGGGCCAAGCCCATCGCCGTGACCTATAAAGAATGTAGCCCCATTGATATTGAATTGTTGTGGTTTATGAAAAACGGGGATGTTGAGTTCTTCCTCAAAATAACCGTTCATCCACAAGTCATGATTGCCGACAAAAAAGTAAATAGGTATACCTGAATCTGAAATCTCGGCCAACTTTCCTAAGGTTCTTGTAAACCCTTTCGGAACGACCGTTTTATACTCCATCCAAAAATCGAACAGATCACCCATTAAAAAAATTGCGGCTGCATCTTCTCTAATGGTATCGAGCCATGCTACGAATTTTTTCTCTCTGGGGCGACTATCTTCCATCGTGGGCGCACCCAAATGATTATCACTTGAGAAATACACCTTTTTGCCCGCTGGAATGTCAATCGTTGTCATGATGGGGCAAATATAAATATTCGTAAAACAAGGTTGGTATATTATGGGTTGTCGCTACTGTACCATTCGGCATAAGAAGTATCTGTCTCTTGTAGCTTTAAGGAGTGTAATGTGATATTCTCTGGTAACCTGCCACCTATTTTCTTGGCAAAATCTATCACCATATTCTCACTGGTAGGCTGGTAATCGGCCAAAATTACATTGTGCCCCCTATCGGTCAATTCTTTGGCCAACTCTACATGCGGTGTGTTTTTGTTGAAAACCGTGGCATGATCGAACTTGTCGACAATTTCTTCTTTGACAATTTTCTTTAAATCACCAAAATCGATAACCATTCCCAGCTTAACATGAGAAGTGTCTGTAATAGGCCTGCCGATTACCGTAACCGAAAGTTTATAACTATGCCCGTGAACATTTCTACACTTGCCATCATAACCGTACAGGGCATGCCCCGTCTCAAAATTGAATTGTTTGGTGATTCTAATATTGTCCATCACATACTTTTGTGAGACAAAGGTATTCAATTTAAAAAACCAATCCGTTTTTAGTCTACATTTACCCGCTTTTTTAAATATAAATTATAGTGGCAGAACTTTTTGAGCAACTTAATTTTGAGACAAACTATCTATATGAAAGAATTATCGATGATATTCTTGAACAAGGGTATTGCATGGTTGACGAACTTTTTTCTACTAAGGTTGTTGAGGCTTTGAGGGCAGACCTTTTACAAAAATATCAGGACGACCAATTTAAAAAAGCGGCCATAGGTAATCGTACCAACGAAGTTATAAAAGCTGGTATTCGGGGTGACTTTATCTTATGGATGGATGAGAACCTTCAAGATTATGCCCAAAAGTTATTCTTCGATGAAATCAATAATCTCGTCAACTACCTCAACCGAACGTGTTTTTTAGGCATTTTTCGAAAAGAGTTTCATTATGCGCTTTACCCAATAGGAAAGTTTTATAAAAGACATCTCGACACTTTTCAAAATGATGACCGAAGAAAGTTGTCGCTCGTATGCTATTTAAATGAAGATGATTGGCAACCTGAAGATGGCGGAGAATTGGTGCTTTATCTGAACATCGATAATAAAGAAGTACCGAAGACGATTTACCCGTTCCCGGGCAGAACGGTGATATTTGAAAGTCAATTATTGGAACATGAAGTAAAACCTGCCATCCGAGAGCGTTTGAGCATTACCGGCTGGCTAAAAACCCACTAGTCCATCAATTTAATGATCTGGCCTCACCGGTTGCGTCCACGCCATTTCGTACACCATATTTTCAACAGGGTTATCTTGTAAAGCTGTCGAGCTAATCTTAGCTCTTACGAAGAGCATATCAGATTCTAAACTAAACTGGGCTTTCTCTCCCTTGACGGTTTTGAAACTTTGTGTTTGGGAATCTCCCTTCTTGCATCCAATAAACTCAATTACATATTCAATATCTTCTTCTACATCTACCTCAACTTTCAGCACATTATTTTCGAACTGAACTTCTTTCAGTTCTACTCCGGTGGTCGAGTAAAAATCACCGGCCTCCAAAGCATTTATAAGTTTTATAGCTGAGAGCGTATCGGCTTGCACCATGACCCAGCCTCTACCTGCATTACTCCATTTTTTGCCTTTTCTGTGGTAATTATGAGAATCATCATTAGCAAGGCCGTACATCATAGGTTTACCTTCGGCCAAGTAATTGATGTTAATAATATCCCACATTTCTTCTGTAGAAATATGTGTTGAATCACCCATGTTGTGTACTGCAGGGTGACCATTATAAACTTCAAAGAAACGCTCGCCTTTTAAAGCAATCATATCTTCTAAATCAATACTATAATAAAAGTTGGGGTGATTGATGTGCGGAATGATAGGTACTCCCGTAGTTTTCCTTTGTTCGAGCACCTGGTCGATATTGTTTTGCATCACTTCAAGAACACTGTTGCCCCCTTGAGGCTCAATCATTTCTTGAATGTTGGTGGCATTCATATGAATATGCTTATCCTCATATCGATCTGTAATTTCCTCGGAAGGAATTACCAAAAACTTGCCTTCTTCCTGAACCCACCCGCTATACTCTTCGAAGGTCTTTAACCTTACCATGGTTCTACCTGAATCTACCTTATGGTTCACCCAATCAGAACCATACTCTTTGAGATACGTTTGAAAGGCCTTTTGCCGAAGCGTATCTTCAGAAATAGTGACCCACTTCTCATCACGTGCAATTGTATTATGATCAGAAAGTGCTAAAAAATTATACTCGTTAGCCTTATACCAATCTAGAATAACTTCCGGAAATTCATCGCCATCGCTCCAATACGAATGGGTGTGCAGGTTGCCTTTGTACCAATTCAAAGTTTTAGCAGGCTTCTCTCCCTTCTCTTTTTCGGTACAGCCAATAAGTAGAAAGAAAATGAATAAAAAATACGCAGTTCTCATCTTTTTTGGTTTGGTGGTGACCAAAAATAATGATAATTAAACAACACTGGTTTAAATTACCATTAAACCTTTAGGGTGTAGCGTACTATGATAAAAGAAGACTATAAAAATTGTTATTACCGCTTAAACCTCTTTCTGGTTTTAACTCGATTTACAAAGTAAATGGCCACTACAAAAAGTGCCAAAAGTGGAAAGATAAGGTCTCCGTTAAGAAAGTTTAGAATATCCATTAAAAAGTAATTTTAGAGGATAACGTATGGGATGTCGGTCTTATTATTTCTTGTGCATTTTATTGCCTCGCATACGGTTTATGATATAAACGACGATGACGACCACCGCCAATATCAAAAAAATCATATTTCCGCTTAAATATTCAGCCATATCTATTCTATTTTTTGAATTTAGAAAGTGCGTTCTTAGTAAAGTCCGAAAGCACCAATTTACCTGTGATACCTGCCCTATCGATCAACAATTCTTTCCAATGGTCGGTATCGGCCCAAAGCACCTTTTTCCATTCCGTAAGTGCTTCAGGGTTATAACTCGACAATTTCTCTACATAAAACCCGAGTTCTTTATCGAGTTCTTTCACACTATCAAAAACACGCGAAAACAACCCTTTTTCTTGAGCCCAGTAGGCATTTTTCCAATCGGTAGGTGCCAGTGACATTTCAGACAGCGCACCCTTGCCCATTTTTCGTTCTACCGCCGGTTCAATCACCAACGGTGCAATACCAATAGTAAGCTCTGATAATCGAATCGAGGCATCGACAGAAGCAAAAACATAGTCACAGGCCGCGGCCAAACCAACACCACCACCAACAGTTTTGCCCTGAACCCGACCCACGATTACCTTCTTACAAGTACGCATCGAATTGATTACATTCGCGAAACCACTAAAGAACATTTTACCTTCTTCGAGATTGGAAACAGCTACCAATTCATCGAACGAGGCTCCACCACAGAAAGCTCGATCACCCTCCGATTTTAAAACAATTACGTTAATATCGTTATTGTCGGAAAGCTTGTTGAACTCTCTGGTCAATCGATCTAAAAGCTCAGCTACAAATGAATTACCCGCCGGATGGCCAAATTCTATAGTGGCGACCTTACCGTCGATTCGCGTATAAAGACTTCCGTTTTCTCTTTCGGTTCCCATTTAGTATAAGTTTAATGCGTACGTTGGAATCTTTATCGTACCCTTGCCTTCAAAATTAGTGATTTTGCAAAAGGGGCAGAAATTTTCTTCTAAACTCCCATACCAAAGCACCTCCACGAATAACCATCCAAACGGTGAAGGCTATCCATATACCATAAAGCCCCCAATTTAAGTACTTACCGAGAAAAAGTATGGGCACGAAACCCATAAAAGTAGCAACGAGTAGGGTGTTACGCAGATACTTCATTTCGCCCATCCCTTTAAACAATCCATCAAAAACAAAGGCAACGGTGTTCATGGGCAAACTTAGAATCACGATAAAAAATACAGAGTAGAAAGTGTTGAGTACCACATCTTCCTTAGAAAAAAGATAGCCGATAGGTTTGTAGAAAATAAAACCTGCGGCAACAAGCAACAAGCTGATCAAGAGTCCGTATTTAATTATCTTTTTGGCCAAAAGCCAAAGTCCGCTGTAGTCTTTGGCCCCCAATAACCGACCTCCCATAATATTACCGGCTGCGGCATAGCCATCGATAAAAAAGGCGGAAAACAACCAGATATTTATGGCTATGGTATGGGCCCCAATATATTTCGGACCCAAAGCCGTGGCTTCCCTTACCGCCAAAATAAGCGCGGTATTCAAGGCCAAGGCTCGAACGAACAGGTTCAGGCTCATAACGACCAATCGACCGAGTTCGACATGAACGGGTAGTTTCAGGCGTAAACTAATATCCGTTTTATTCCAGAGAAGAACAAATGCAATAATAGCCATGACCCCTTGTGAAATCAAGCTTGCCCAAGCAGCACCTTCTAGATACATCGGTTCGATGTAACCCGCTACACCATACACCAAAATAAAATCTAGAACAATGTTCAAAACGGCACCAACTATCGCAATCAACATAGGGTAGTACGTGTTTTGTAGCCCACGAAAAATGCCCATTACCGCAAAAACGAAGAGCGTTAACGGAAAACCCCAAACTCTGATAGAGTAATAAGAAATACAATATTCAAGTATCTTACCCGAGGCATTGAGAAGCTCAAAAATTTCACGCACAATGAAAATGGTCGATAATAGCACGACTATGCTCAAGCTGATATTCAGAAAGATGGCTTGAGCGGGCAAGGTCTTTACCTCTTCGATTTTTCCGGCACCCAAATATTGGGAAATAATGGCGGAAATAGCGCTGCGCGTTTGACCTAAAATCCAAATCAACATCGATAAGAAAGAACCCACTATACCTGCAGCGGCCAAAGACTCTAGGCCATCGACGGGAATATTGCCTACGATGGCCGTATCGGTAATCGACAACAAAGGTTCGGCAATACCCGCTATAGTTGCCGGAACAGCCAGTTTATTTATTGTTCTAAAGTTGATCGCCGCTTTCAAGTGGCGCAAGTTACAGCACTAATTCGTAACAATGAAAAGGATATTCGCTCTGTTTCGGAAAATAGATATCTTCAAGCTTTTGATAGCCTCTCTTCTCATAAAACCTTTGGTTTCGCTTGTTCTGACTAAATGTATCTAGGCGCACCGAGGTAAAACCATTTTCGCGTGCATAGCACTCAGCAAAAGACATCATTTTTTGGGCTTGGCCTTTACCCTGTTGATCGGGGTGAACGCCCAAGCGATGAATGTAGAAATTCTCCCCGTTTTCGGTGGTCCATTTTATCAGCTTATACTCCTCATCCATCAACGTAGAAATAACTATAGTACCGATAACATTCTTGTTTTCTTCGAGCACATAAAGTTCATTTCGTTCTATATCTTTCTCAAAGGCATTAGTAGAAGGGTATTCATCGTTCCACTGATAGATTTCTTGCTTTATCATGGCCTTGGTACATGCCTTGACTATACTCATTATTTGTGGGATGTCGGATAGTTTTGCCGGTCGGATCATTGAAAAAATCTAATTTAATCGTAAATTTAAAGTTAAAACCTCGAATTTCATGAAACACATTCTTGTACCAATCGGAATTTCACCCGATGCAAACCACACTTTACAATACGCCATAGATTTTGCCAAAGAATTTTCATCAAAGATTTTTTTGATGGAAGTTTTTAGCGTTTCGGTAGGAGCCGGAAAAAGTTTGACCAATGTTACCCAAAAGGTCGCCGAAAGTGGAAAAGAACGAATGAAAGAGGTACTGGAAAAAGTGGACTCAAAAGGAGTTGAAATACAAATTGCATCGTATAACGGTAATATTGAAGATGGATTAAAAAGTATAGATAAAGAATTGGGCATTGACCTTATAATAGTGGCTCCACGAAGCAACGATGTAAGTGAAGCACAATATTTGGGCAATACCTCTGGCCGTATCATTAAAAGAACGAACATACCTACTTTGATTGTACCAAAAGGCACCCCAATAAGGCCATTGAATACCATATTAACTGCATTTAAGTCAGGTGTTTTAAAGAGAAAACGCATTCTTAATCCTTTATTGGAAATTCGAAATAAATTCGATGCCAAGGTGAACCTTTTACTGGTTAAGACTCCCGGCTATACCGACGACGATCTTCAGGTAAATACGGCTTTGATGGATATCAGTTCGCAAATGACAATGGCCGAGGCCCCGACTACTTACCTTGGTGTTTTAGAACACCTGCAATCTCAACACCCAGATTTATTATGCGTGTTTCGACGTAAGAGAGGTTTCTTTAAGAAGCTTTGGGAAAAAAACACCATACCAAAGGCAGAGTTTTCGGCACGAATACCTGTATTGGTGCTTAGTGTGAAGAAAGATTAGGCGACAAAGACCATTACTTTATCAAGAAGTACTTTGATACCTTCATAAAAAGTATTTTCTTTGCCTTCACTAAAAGGGGGATTAGCTCAGCTGGCTAGAGCGCTTGCCTGGCAGGCAAGAGGTCACCGGTTCGACTCCGGTATTCTCCACTAATTTTTATAGGGCTTCAAGAGTTTTTTACTTTTGAAGCTTTTTTATTTGCACGCAATTTGCAAGCGCAATATGTTAAAAATTATTTTGACATCAAATAACACCATTTGATGTCAAATTGTAGCAAATATATTTCATAGACTTCTGTTTTCATTATTCAATCCATATTTTTAGAATCTTTCAGTACTTATATTGGGACAAATAATATGCCCCACTTGTCAAAGTTTTCATCTGTGAACCTAATAATTAATCTATTGTAAAAACCTCAGTAAATCCCACTTACAATTTCAATTCCATGAAAAGTCACTAATCGAAAATGTTTATAAGTTTCAACAACTAAATACATTGACGAAAGATTTACTGTACAGGAAAAATTCCATTCAAATGCGCCATTTTAGATATTCAACAATTTTTAAATATGGGTTAAAAGATGCCTGCAATTGTAAGCTTCCTCTTTTTGAATTGCCAATACATCTTATGTTTTCTTTGGGGAGTATTTTTTGATATGAGTGGAAAATAGATAAGAATAATGTTCCATAAACTGGAAGATAATCTTCAAAACCTACGTTTGATGCTTTTTTAAGGCTAAGCAATGTAATGAGTATTGTACAAATATTTATTAAAAAAACATGGGGGTAACCCAATTTTTGTTTCGTTATATAAAGAAAAGAAGAGTTTAATAAAAGCAGGCTAAAGTTCTATTATTGTTTTTTTATTTCTGACAATAAGTTTTGTGTAATCAAGAAATTAAAAAATACTGAAAACCAATTTTAACTATTGGTTTTTATACGCATGCAATCTTTGAGTTAGTTTGAGTTAGTTTAGTTAAATTAAAGCGGAGGTAATCTCCGCTTTTTTTATCAATCGCATTGCAAAATGTGATAAATATTGTCAACCCTAAAAGTAAAGTATACTAGGTTATAATGAAAGTTACGCTTTGAGAATCGGTTTAATCCTAAACCATAAAAATAAAATAGAAAGCAATTTCCCTTTTATTTTATTGCGAATAAGACAAAAGGCCTTTTTCATCTGTTTCTCAACTGTACCAACAGAAACATTTTGAAATTCAGCAATTTCAACATAAGTTAGTCCTTCTTTTTTATTTAATAAAAATGTTTCCTTGCATTTTGGAGGTAATTGTTCGATTTCCTTTTCTACTAGTGCTATTAGTCGTTCTGTTTTATCGTTATCTGAAGATTCAATGTTAGAATTTACAAAATCTATGTATTTTTTTTCTAATAATGTTTTAGCAATATCCTTTCGATATTGATCTACAAATTCATTATAAACAGATTTATATAAATAACTTTTAATAGAAATATTAAAATTCAGCTTTTCTCGTTGTTGCCACATTCTAATAAAAACATTTTGTACTATGTCTTCTGACCTGAAACTATCTCTGGCAAGATTGCTTGCATACTCACATAGCTTTTCATAATAAAGTTCGATTAGATAAGTATAGGCAATTTCATTGCCTTTCTTTAAATGCTGTAAAAGATCTCTATTGTTTAAAAATTTTGTTTTCAATAATTAAAGTTAGTTAAGATATAATCAAATATAATTTTTTTTAAGAAGTCATGGGGGTAAGGGAAATTTTGATTCGTCTTAGGTTGTATAGGGCATATAAAAAGAATGAAAACGGAAATTGAAAATTTAATTATAAAATTCTTAACAAATGAGGCCAATCTCTGCGAACTTCAGCAATTGGAAATGTGGATCAGTAATCCTGATAATGAAAGCTTGTTTTTAGAATATATTAAGACCAATAACTCTATAAATAGGGCAATATTCAGGTATAATAAAAACGATGCAAAGGTCAATGTTATTAGTTTTATACGACGTGAAAGAAATATTCTTAATAAAAGGCGCAGAATTAAAAATTATAAAAGATACGCAGCTGCGGCTGTTATTTTTGTTATACTCTCGACCACATTATATATTAATAACGGTTTGTTAGATTCTGACTCTATTGATAAAACTCCAGTAACTGAAAGTTATATTATCGAGCCTGGTACTGATAAAGCTACTTTAATACTTGAAGATGGTTCTGTTGTAGCATTGGAAAAGGGTTCATCTTTCCAAACACAAAGCATTAGCAGCAATGGAAAGCAAATTGTATATGAAGAGCAAGGACAAAGTTCAAAAAAAATAGCATACAATATACTGAATATACCTAGAGGAGGACAGTTCCATTTAAAATTATCGGATGGCACGGAAGTATTACTGAACTCCGAATCGCAATTGAAGTACCCTGTTTCATTTTCGGATGGGAAAACCCGAAAAGTTGAACTCATTTATGGAGAAGCTTATTTTAATGTGTCCCCTAGCACAGAACACCATGGCGCAAAATTCGAAGTGGTTAATAATGCACAGAAAGTTGTGGTAATAGGCACTCAATTCAACATAAAAGCCTATAAAGATGAAGCGAACATCTACACAACCTTGGTCGAGGGCAAAGTACAGATAAATTCTTCCACGGTAAAACAAATATTGTTGCCAAATCAACAGTCAAAACTAAATATTGTGAATAACGAAATGTCAGTCGACATAGTAGATGTGGAAAATGAAACCTCATGGATAAAAGGCATTTTCAGTTTTAAGGGAAAACCATTAAAAGATATCATGAAAGTAATTTCTAGATGGTATGATATCGATATAATTTTCGAAAATAAAGATTTGGAATCTATAAAATTCAAGGGGACTTTGGATAAAAATCAAGCAATTGAAGAGGTTTTATCAATAATGAAATCCAATTCTATTAATGATTACGAATTAAATGACAAAACAATTATTATTAAATAATAATTAGGTTTAACATATACGGTATACTATCAGTATACAGATAACAAATAGATTTTAAAAACCAAATAAAATATATGCCAATGAAATGAATTTTAATAAAAAAAAAGAGGATAAAGTTTAACCCGCAAAAGTTCATAGCTCTATCCCCTTGGTACTATTATCAATTAATTAAAATTTTAATCAACCAATAACACACAAATTTATGGAAACTAGATTGATCAAGGGCTGTTTTCAATTGAGAAAACGCCTATTATTGATTATTATGAGAACATTCATTTTCTTATGTTGCGCAACTATTTTTGCTATAACGCCTAGTAATCTTTTGTCTCAACATTCTAAAGTTAAAATAACAGCGGATGAATCATTGACAGTGGACGAAGTTTTTGATCTCATCATGGAGCAGACCGAATATAAATTTTTCTATGAAGAAGGTATATTCAAGGATTTTCCCAAAGTACAAGTAAAAAAAGGCCGGATTAGGACCAATATGTTGCTTAAGCAAAGCTTGGCTAACGGGAATCTTAACATTGAGGTGACGACTAATAACGCTATTCTTATTAGCGAAAAATCTCCAAATAGTTTATTAGAGAGCCCGCAAAATAAAGAATTCCAAAATAATATTTCCGGAACCATAACTGACCAAAATAATCAACCTTTACCTGGGGCAAATATTCTTGAAAAAGGAACTACAAATGGTACACAAGCTGACTTTGACGGTAATTTTTCTCTAGAATTAGGGAATAACAATGCCACTTTAGTGATTTCCTACATTGGGTTTGCCACAAAGGAGGTGTTGGTGAACGAACAAACTACTGTGAATGTGCAGTTAATTGAAAGTTCCCAAGGCCTGGATGAAGTAGTCGTTGTAGGATATGGAACTGTTAGAAAAAGTGACCTTACAGGTTCAGTGGGATCTGTGAATGCAAAAACGCTTGAAAAGCGGCAGATAACTAATGTTGGGCAAGCTCTATCTGGAAGAGTGACTGGTCTCGATGTTTCAATTAATTCGGGAAAGCCCGGAAATTCTCCGACTATAACAATTCGTGGGGCTACTTCTGTTAGTAACACAAATAGTCCGCTTTTTGTAGTAGATGGAGTTATTATGGGGATGGAATCATTGCAAGGTGGAATTAGTCCAATAAATACTATAGATCCCAATAGTATTGAATCCATACAAGTTTTGAAAGATGCTTCTTCAACAGCAATTTATGGAGCAAGAGGAGCTAATGGAGTTATCTTAATTACAACAAAAAGAGGGAGTACAGAACCGCGTGTCTCTTATAATGGTTATACTAGTATTAGCACAGTTTCCAGGAGGATGGATCTAATGAATGCTGCTGAATATTTAAAGGTGGAAGACATTGCCTATCAAAACGCTGCTAAATTTGATCCTGTAGGTTTTGCCAACGGTAAATTTATCGACCCAAAAATAAAGAGAGAGTCTTTTATGATAGGTAATGATAAAGGTAACCCTGTTTTGTTTGATGCCAATTTAAATCCACTATATGATACAGATTGGCAAGAGGAAGCATTTCAGACTGCCATAGCTCAAAATCACAACCTGTCTTTTACAGGCGGAAATGAGCAAACGCGTTTTGGTATTTATACAGGCTATAGAGACGAAGATGGGGTAATGAAGAATACTTGGCTAAATCGCTATTCCTTGCGCTTTGTAATCGATTCTAAAATAAACAACTGGTTATCAGTAGGTGGCAACATTAACTATAACAAGGAATCTCAGAGATTTCTAAGCGGTTGGGGTATGAGGGCGGTATACCAAAGTATCCCAATTATCCCCGTTAAGTGGCCAGATGGGACATGGGCGAAAAATGGAATATATCCGGGCGAAGGCCCGAATCAAAGGCAGGTGGCAGAAGAAGATAATAACTTCAGAAATACACAAAATACAGTCGGTAATCTTTTCACCGAGATTGAGTTTATCAAAGATTTAAAGCTCAAGACGATGGTTGCAGCGAATGTTATTCGCCAAGAAACTAATAGGTACTCTGGCCGTAATGTGGATTGGATTTCAGAAAATCAAGGTGGTATTGCTAGTATCTCTTCACTACAAGCAGAGAACTGGCAATTTGAGAATCTTCTTAGCTATGCTTTGGATATTAATGATAAACACTTTGTTGCTGCTTTATTGGGTCAGTCCCTAACTACAACAAGTAGTTTTTCTTCGGGCTCATCATCATATGATTTTATAGACGATTATTTTTTATATAATAATTTAGGTATTGGAAGTAATCCACGTCCTCCTAGTTCCTCAGCGAATGAGTATAGCATGGCTTCTTTTTTTGGAAGAGTTAATTATACCTTATCTAATAAATATTTGTTAACAGCAACTGGTCGTATTGACGGATCTTCAAAATTTGGGAAAAATAATAGATTTGCATTTTTCCCTTCGTCAGCAATAGGGTGGATAGCCTCGAAAGAAGACTTTTTGAAAGATAACCCAGTAATTTCATTTTTGAAGTTACGTACGAGTTTTGGGATGACAGGTAACTCGGAAATTCTTAATTATCAATATGAAGCTGGACTGGGACAATACACTGCTATATTTAACGGAAATAGAAGTACTAGCATCGGGATATCTACATTGTCTAACCCTAATTTAAAATGGGAGGTTAATACTCAAACTGATATTGGATTGGAGGTTGGATTATTCGATGGCCGAATTTCTCTGGAAGCAGATATTTACAGGAGAGTTTCTAAGGATATGCTTCTAAATAAACCAGTTCCCCAATCAAGTGGCTACACTACAGTTACAGAAAATGTCGGGAGTATGAGAAATCAGGGATTAGAGCTGGCATTATCAACTTATAATATATCGAAACCAGATTTTTCGTGGAGTACAGATTTTAACTTAACAATTAATGAAAATAAAGTTTTAAAATTAGCCGGAGGATCCGATATCCTATTAGGTAGTGTTCCAGGTGGTACTCCTGGAAGTATTGTCAGAGAGGGTTTGCCTGTTAATACTTTTATAGGTTACGTTCGTTTGGGCACTTGGAGCACTGATGAGGCAGAGGAAGCTGCAAAGTATCAGCGTCGTCCAGGTGATATTAAATATAAGGATGTCAATAATGATAACGCCATTAACTCACAGGACTGGCTACCTATAGGTAATGGATTACCGGCCGGGTATGGGACTTTAGTTAATACATTTACTTATAAGAGCTTCGAGTTATCTGCAGATATTCAATTTGTTTATGGAAATGATGTGATGTGGGAAATAACACAAGTATTACAGGATCGCACAGGTGCATATAACAATATGGTGAGAAATACTTTATATGATGCCTGGACTCCCGAAAACCAAAATACGTATATCGCACAAAATAAGCCTTTATCCGTGGGGTATGACACAAAAAATGATACATACAGACTAAAAGATGGATCTTTTATCAGAGGGAGAAATTTTACACTCTCTTATAACCTTCCGCACGAACTGGTGAATCGTTGGAGGCTATCGAATTTAAGAGTTTATACCAGTGCCCAAAATCTTTTCACAATTTCAAAATTCCCTGGATATGATCCTGAGGTTTCTACCACGGATGGACAATTTACCCGAGGACGTAGTGCCTTTAACGATTACCCTAAAGCCAAGACATTCACGGTTGGTATACAAGTAGACTTATAATTATCATTTATATTAAATCGAATTATCATGAATTATATACATAAATTATTAAATGCTTTCCTTTTGGGTTTTGTGCTAATTGTATTTCTAATTAGTAATGGTTGTACAAAGTTTTTAACTCAAACTGATCCTTCCAATATTACATTGGACAACTTTTACACTACGGCTGAACAAGCTCAGAGTGTGGTAGATGCTACCTATGCGGATCTGCGACCCATTTATGATGGTGGTGGATTCGGAGGGTCTCCTTGGTTGATGTTAGAGTTTCCAACTGGACTTTCAAATACTACCATTTTCGGGTCAGCAGGCTCAATAAATTTCCCTATCCGAAATCTTAGCATGACTGCAGACAACCAATACCTAACAACCTTTTGGCGCAGCCACTATCGGGGAATTGCCAATGCCAATGTTGCTATTGCAAAACTTCCTGATATCGAAATGGATGAGAATCAGAAAAATAGGCTACTTGGGGAAGCTAGGTTTTTGCGTGCATACTATTATTTCAACTTGGTAAGATTATTTGGTGATGTTCCTTTAATTCTTGAGCCTTTAGATTTATCCTCAGAGCAACTAAATCCAAAAAACGCATCTGCTGTAGATATATATGATGCGATTGTTGATGACTTGGAATATGCTGAAAATTCGGGATTACCATTTACAGATATGAATGGTCGTGTATCTTTAGGAGCAGTAAAAACATTAATGGCCAGTGTATATCTTACTATGGCAGGTTATCCATTGCAGGCAGGTTCTAACTATTACACACTAGCTAAAGATAAAGCCAGCGAAATCATTAATTCCGATATGTTTTATCTTTTTAATACTTATGCCGACCTGAGGAATAAGGACGCCGAGAATATAGGAGAAAATATATTTATGGTTCAATACGATGAAAGCATTGCAAATCGTAATGGTTTTCAGCAATTATTATTACCTGCGAGTGTTGCCATTTCTCTTTATAGTGCTAACACTGGTATGATTTATCCAACAGCAGAATTCCTTGAGTCCTATGAGGCGGGGGATAAACGAACCCAGGAAAAGGAGTTTTATTACCGCGAGTTTACGCTTGCATCTGATCGCACTGAAACTGTTACTTTAGAAGATTGGTTTATATATAAATGGTTTGATCCGGTAGCACATACTGAGACGGCTTTAAGTGGTTTAAATTGGCCATTATTCAGATATGCTGAGGTTCTATTTATTTTTGCAGAGGCTTCTAATGAGATAGACGGACCGACAGAAGATGCCTTTAATGCAATAAATGCAATCAGGGAAAGAGCAGAACTTACTCCTCTTTCTGGATTAAATCAAGAGGAGTTTCGCAAAGCTATTTTGCTGGAAAAATGGCATGAGATGTGCTTTGAAAATAAAACTTGGTTTGACATGGTGCGACTAAGAAAAGCCTATAATTTTACAACTGGAGCATTTGATGATTTCGTAGGTCATGAGTTTGTGTTTGGGCCTATATTAACTGAAAATAATTTGCTTTTTCCTATTCCAGAGGCCGAAATCCAAAATAATGAGAATCTTATACAAAATCCAGGTTATTGAATGTCATGAATAACTGACAATGAATTTTTTATTTATTAGAGGTTGATGCTGCTCCTGCAAGCAGCTTCCGAGAGGTCCGCAGGAGCCGCATTCAAACCAATTGATAAGGACGGGATGTTAAGTATTGGAATAGGAGTTGAAAGCGTTGCTATTTATGACTTATGAAATTTAGGGGAAAAACGGATATATTCCCCTATTCTAAGCTCTTTCATACTGCCCCCTATATGAGAAACGGTAGCGCAGGGGCATCATCAAACCTATCTGTCCTAAAATGCAAGGTATTGTAAATATCACAGCTTTGTTGTTTAACAATTAAAAACACTATATGAAACGCCGATTATTTTTTAAAAATGCAGCTTGTGCCTCAATTGGATTCGGAATAACAAAGTATTCTACTAATGAAAAATCCAAAAGGGGCATACAGTTTTGCTTTACCGTCGAAGAAAATAGGCTTCAATTTTTTTCAGAGGTCATAAAGGAACCTATAAAGATTGTACATATAGCCGATACGCATTTATTTAAAGATGATGAAAGGGGGATACCTTTCCATAAGTATAGTAATCGAATGGCAAAGGCTTATAACCAAACTACACATTTTCAAACACGCATAAAAACGAATCCAGAGGAAGCCTTTGAACAAACACTAACATTTGCAAAAGAAGTAAATGCTGATGTAATTATTTTGAATGGGGATATTTTTAGTTTCCCGTCTGAAGCGGCAATAGAGTGGGTTCAATCAAAATTGAAGGATACGGGCATTCCTTACATTTATAATGCCGGGAATCACGATTGGCATTATGAAGGGATGGAAGGGACGTTGGAGTCTCTACGTGATACTTGGATTGAAAAGCGATTATTGCCATTGTATCAAGGCAATCACCCTTTAATGGCGGCTTATGATATTAAAGGAATCAGATTTTTGGCTATTGATAATTCTACCTACCAAATTAATGAGGAGCAATTAGGCTTTTTTTCAGACCAAGTTACTAATGGAATGCCATTGGTTTTATTGGTACATATACCAATGTATGCGCCAGGAAAGAGTATTTTATTTGGTTGCGGGAATCCGAATTGGAGAGCGGCCACAGATTCCAATTTTGAAATAGAAAGACGTCCTAAATGGCCGGAAGATGGACATACTTCAACAACGCTGAAATTTCACAAGAAAGTTTTCACTGCTCCGAATCTACTTAACATTTTATCAGGACATGTCCATCAAAATTCTATTGAAATAATTAAAGGAAAACCTCAAATAGTTGCAGAAGATAACGCCAGTGGAGGTTATTTAGATATCGACCTTTTACCTATGAATGAACAAGATAAAAAGTTGATATTATAATTAATTATTGCTATTGGTCTTGGTAGTCTAAACGGGTGTAATTTTCCTTAGTCACCATCATTTTTTTCTCTACGTTCTTGATATTGTCAAATTCAAAGGTACACATCTCCAAAAAATGGTCAATAGCCGAAGAAACCCAACATCTTTCCTTGTCGATTTTACCGATTAATAATTTGCTTTCCCAACTGCCGCTAATAACGGAAAGGTGGGGCCATTCCAATAGAAAATCAAAGAGCATGGCATCATTTTTTAAAGAATTATAAAGAAGCAGTATCTAATCGAAAATGGAAAGCACTTCCACCTTTTGTGCAAAAAACTGAAAGTGAGAGTCCAGATTACCCAAGTCTTCATTATACCAGTGACCAAACCGAAATAAATGAGTTTTACAATTTAACCGGTAAGCAAATCGAACTCTTGCGTGAGAAATATCAGATTTCTAGGTCGACAACTAAGAACGACATAATTAGAATTTTTGAGGAGCAATCAGGAATACTACTATCCATTTCAAAGAAAATAGATGAATTTCAAATGGATAGTATTCAGCTACCGTTACCATATATTGGTTTGGTAACTTTTAAGGAAATTCTATATTTTACACTAAATCATACATCACATCATTTTAACTCAATCAAAAACCTATCGAAGTAGACTTTTTGACCTTTACAAATCAATCTCGATTATTTAAAATCACAAGATTTGGGGAATTTCACATTATTGAAGAGGATTTAGCAATAATCCTCAAATTTAAAAATGTCACTTAATAATTTCACTAATTAAAATTACTGGTCTTATATCTGTATAATTAGCAAAATCAGATCTTATGGTATCAATGTTTGATCCAATTGATGCCTGATAATCGCTAAGGTTTTTCACATAAAAAGTACCAATAGCTATGAATGCCATGGGTGTATTAGGAGCACCGCTGGCAAGCCCTTTTTCAATAGTGTAGTTTACCAAGTTTGATCCAAGATACTCTGCAACCATAGGCATATGTTTGGTTTCATAATATTTCATATCAAAAGTTGTATCCTCTGAAAATGGGTACATGATAGACACTTTAATCTGACCTATTTTCGAGGTTTCCGAACTGCGATTGTTAATTTTAGTAGATGACTTGTTCTGACTTAATCCATTATAATTTATAGTCAAAATTAATACCGAAACAATAAGTTTGAATTTCATAGTTTACTTTTTAAAAATTAAACGTAACATTCTTATTTTAAGAATGAAAAACCAAATGTCAGGATAAACTCTATATTTGCAAAACGCTATTTTTCGATGAAAACAATCGATAAAATCGATTTAGGATTATGGAACTAAGGCAGCTGAAATATTTTCTGAAGGCAAAAGAATTATTAAACTTTACCGAAGCTGCTAAAATGTTGAATATTAGCCAGAGTACACTGTCGCAGCAAATTAAACAACTTGAAACAGAATTAGATGTGCCATTGTTTGATCGAATTGGTAAACGAGTACTTCTCACAGAGGCAGGAAAAATGTTCAGTGTGTATGCGTTGGAATCTATAAATAAGGCCAACGAGGGGCTATTGCTTTTAAAGGATCTGAACAATCTAATTACTGGAAAAATTATAATTGGCGTAGTGTACTCCATGCGAATTATCTTTGCAAAGACTCTTGCTGAATTTGCGGTCCAATACCCCAATATTAAAATACAAGCCATCTTTGGTACCACGAAAGACCTTCTTGAAAAGCTTAATTCTCATGTATTTGATTTTGTCTTGACATTTCACGAAGGTCCTAAATTATCTCATTTGAAATATCAAAATCTACTAAGTTCAAATATGGTATTGGTAGCTTCTAAAAAATTGGCGCTGGCGAGTAAAAAAAGTATTAGTCTTGAAGAAGTTGCCCAGCTTCCATTGGCATTACCCTTCAGTGGTTATAGCACAATTCAATTTTTTGTCGATTCATTCAACGAAAAAGAACTTTATCCCAATATCTGTATGGAAATTAATGACATTCCTACTTTATTTGAAATCGTTAAGACAGGTAATTGGCATACTATTTTGAGTGATGCTAGTATAAATGACTCCCAAGTGATAGGAATACCGATTGAAGGAAAAAAAATGAAACGAAATATAATGATTATTTCTCTTAAAGAAGCTTATGAAAAGAAAGCTGTGAAAAAGTTCTATGAACTATTGATGGGAATTTCAGAGTATAAATCGTGAATTGAGTCCAGCAATTTTGTTCTGATTTTAGTTTTATTGGAATTGAGTTGCACTTAGTCTTAAAGAAGGCCTGGGCTAAGCTCTGATTCAATAGATGTTTTCTTTCATGTACAAATATCAATATTACGGTTTAAAAAAATCAGAGATTTTAGCGTACAAAACTGCTGTGAACAGTTTAAACCGTTCAGGTACAAGGCCATGAAGTGCAAGGTTCTTAGCTGTGCTAGACCATGTTCATTTCAGTAATAAATTTTATATCTTAGTATTTTAAAATACGAATCAACTGGTGTTCATTAATGATAACCATTACCTGGCTCTCCCCCGAGCAATTGAATTTTTTCAAGATAAAACCTAAACTATAACTAAAGATAAATATCATGGGCAAAAATGATAAGGTGGTGCCATTAAACACTCCGGAAGAAGAAGCATCATCAAAAATTGAAATCATCAAAAACCTGATTTTTGGTGAGAATATAAAGACCTACGATTCTGAATTTGAGACCCTAAAGAGAGATATTCTTGATAAAAAGAAGATTTTAGAAGATTTAATCGAAGAAGTAAGACAAGATTTAAAAACGGCCATTGATAATGTTGCTACTGATGTAAACATCAGAATTACCGAACTTGAAGATAAAGTCGATGAAAAAATCGACAGTCTTGAGACGGAGAAAGTGGATAAGAAAATGCTTGGTAAATTGCTTATCGACCTCGGCGAAAAAGTTAGTGATAAATAGGTAGGTTGCGCTTTGCAACAAAGCTCCGTACCAAACTTTAGTTGATTCTTTTAGGTTCTGACTTAGCAAGTTCAAGGTTTAAGAAAACCGTGAATATAGTTCTGAAAATTTTGCGCTAATGAATGAAAACGATAAAATTCAGATTTTAAAGGATATTCTTTTCGCAGAAGATAGCGTGTATATTGAAAAAATTGCCCATCGCATTGAAAACCTTGAAAATACGATAAACGACAAACAAAAATTCTCTTCTAAAGTAGACCCGATCATACTTCAACAACTTGAAGAGTTTAAAACAAGCATTCCTATTACTCTAGGGCCAACTATTACCGCGACCCTAAAAGCCGAAATCAATAAGAATAAAGATGAGGTAGTTGATGCACTTTTTCCTATTCTAGGAAAAATGATTAAAAAGTATATAGCGCACGAAATCAAAATGCTATCAGAAAAAATAAACCGTCAGCTTAGCTTTCAAGATAAGGTAAAATCTTGGTTCGGTAGTTCGTCAAGAAAGCAAGAGATTATCAATGAACTTGTGGAGAGCCATATTGAACAGGTTCTTCTGATTGAAAAGGAGTCCGGTCTTTTAAAGGCCAGTTATTCGATTACCGAAACAATTGATGAAGAAATGATTTCAGGTATGTTGACCGCCATAAAACATTTTGTCGAAGATGCATTTGGAAAGAAAAACCAAAATTTAGAGCTTATCGATTACGAATTATATCACATTCACCTTCAGAGCTTTAACGATTATTATATAGCTGTAATACTTTCAGGACATTATACCACCCAGGCCAAAGATAAGGTGCAGAACCTTATTTTTGACTTCTTCGAAAAATTCACGCAAACGGAAGGTTATAGAACCCTTGATACAGAAAATATAAATCAACAGTTAGCACTCAATTTTAGGCATGAACATCTCTAAGAAAATAGTTGTTTTGGGGCACTTTGGCGTTGGAAAAACGTCTTTGATCCGTCGCTTTGTTGAGAATAGCTTCTCCAACGATTATAGAGTTTCTATAGGTGTACACATTCTTAAAAAAAAGGTAGAAGTCTCTGTAGACGAAACAGTTTCTCTTATTATATGGGATTTGGAAGGCACCGATAATATTGCAGCTATTCGCCAATCTTACTTACTGGGTACCCATGGGGTCATATATGTTTTCGATGTTACCAGACCTATAACTTTTCAAGCCATAGAAGAAGACCTTACAGCCCTGAAATCTAAGGTTCGCAATGTACCTATGAAAGTCGTGGGCAATAAATTGGATATGGTTGTTGAAGAAGAAGTTAAAAAAGTACTGTTAGAAAATAAAATATCATTTGATTACCTGACCAGTGCCAAAACAGGTGATAAAGTCAATGACTTGTTCGAACAATTAGCTAAAATGCTTACCCTTGATGCTAAACAAATTTAAGGAAGAATTTAAGAAGCATAAACTACAATTCATTAGCACTGATTTGAACGGAATCGTGCTTGAAACTGATCAGACTTTATTGCCGATTGAAAAGAATGTCGATATTGGCACCATACACCCCTTTTTCTTCAATCTTTCTGAAGTTCTAAATATCGAACAAGAGAAGGCAGTGTTTCATTGCATACAGCTGGGGGAAACTGTTGAAGAGCTTACGGTCGACATTGAAATTTATCGCAAAGAGGATCATTTTCTTATAGTCATCGAAAATCTCACTGAACATTACCTAAATTACCAATCATTGGCCCAATCGCGCAATGAAACTAGCATAGATTCTGAACTTGTACTTCTCAAAAATCTCGAGCTACAAGAGCGCGAACGTTTCAAAAATGAATTTATACAAAATTTCAGTCATGAATTAAGAAATCCGCTGACCAACATTATCGCCCTGACCAATATTCTTCAACGCTCTAGACTTACAGAAGAGCAAGAAGGTATTTTAGATGTGCTCAAAAATGCAACTTCTGACCTAAAATTGATGTTAGAAGATATTTTGAGCATAGCAATGATAGCTAAGGGTAAGTTAGCGCTGAACCCTTCTGTTTTTAATTTTGAGCAATTTTTAGAGTTCTTAAGGCTGACCTATACTGCCAGGGCCAAAGAAAAAGGACTTGACTTTTCAATTTCGACAGATTCAGCCATACCAAATTATCTCGAAGGCGATCGACTAAGATTACTTCAAGTATTGACCAACTTATGCGATAACGCCATAAAGTATACTGAAAAAGGTAATGTTAAGCTTCAGGTAAAGCTAAACCAAAAGAGGGCGAATACGGTCAGTTTGCGATTTAGCGTACAAGATACAGGCCTTGGTATTTCTACTGAAAACCTAGACCGAATTTTTGAAAGTTTTGAGCAATTAGGTCGAACAGAAGGGGCCGGGCTGGGTCTAGCCATCGTGAAGGGCCTTTTACAATTAATGGGCAGCACCATAGCCATAGAATCTACAGTAGAAGAAGGTTCACATTTTTATTTTGACCTAAAGCTTAATTTTCCGTTGCATGTACCTGAAATACCCAATATCGACAATGCACGTCTAAAGACAGTTAGAAAAGAAAAATATAGTGTGCTCTTGGTTGAAGACAACGAACAGGTTCAAACCAGTCTTTTCAAATCGCTTATAGAATCAGGGGAGTTTTTCATAGATGTTGTTAGTGATGGCGCTCTGGTTATGCAAGAAATTATTGATTCGGGCTATGATATTATTTTGATGGATGTGAACTTGCCCAATATAAAGGGTGATCAGTTAACAAAGGTAATACGAAGCTTTCCTTTTAAGAATATCAAGAACATACCTATTGTAGGCATCACGGCTAATTCATTTGAAGAACAGTTAAGAGCTTATAAAAAAGCAGGTATGAATGCCGTGCTAACCAAACCTTTCGATGAATTGGAACTCATCAAAACCATGCGCCGATTATTAAAATAGGATTTTAACAATTGTAAGAATTGGACTACTATTTATGTATTTCATCGAATTTATCACGTCTTTGGTCGATATCTTGAAATACGATTATTCATATTCTTTGAATCAATTACTTACCTATACTTTTATAAAGCTTTGAAAAATATAGCTCTTCGCTATACTGAACACTAACCATGTTTTAGAGCAAAAAAATATCGAATCTATACTATTATTTAGAACAGATTCGCATGTTTGATTCAATTGAAGTTCCCCCTTTTATTGATATTAAAAACATCACTGTAGTAGTTTGGTTTAGGTTACACAGAGATTTTTCGAACAATTATAGGCTATGTATAGGGTTAGGAAAGTAGCCTATATAAATGTTCCCCCAGGGACATTCAAGTTAATTCTTGAATTGTCCCTTTTTTGTTAAACATCCGAAATACTAGTGCTCGGTATTCTTATATCTGCCCAATTTTCCGTTAATTTTAAAATTCTCCCATTCAAATTTTGGTTAAATTCACTAAAAGTTAATTACTGCATAAGTATTTCTTAACACAATAATATTTACAAATAGTAATATTTTGTCGATTATTGCATAATAAAATTTACTATTAGTAAACTTATAATTTTGAAACTCGGTAAGAAAGATATTCGTTTTATTACCTACGGAGCCCTAGCTTCCTTTGGCACATACTTCTGTATGTATGCCTTTAGAAAACCGTTCACTGTGGCCACCTATGAAAATCTCTCTTTTATCGGTATAGACTTTAAAATTGTGCTGATTATTTCACAGGTTATTGGCTATATGCTATCAAAATTCATAGGTATCAAACTAATATCTGAATTAAAGCCGAAAAATCGCCTCCCCTATCTATTGGTAATGATTATTTTGGCAGAATTGAGCCTGATACTTTTTGGCTTTTCAGTTGCTCCCTATAATATTTTATTCATTTTTCTTAACGGCCTTTCTCTAGGTATGATCTGGGGGGTCGTTTTCTCTTATCTAGAAGGTCGAAAACTGACTGAAATATTGGGTGTTATACTGTGTTCAAGCTTCATACTTTCAAGCGGCATAGTCAAATCTGTAGGCCTTTTGGTCATGAAACATCTTAATGTAAGCGAGTTCTTAATGCCTGCCATTACCGGCGCATTATTCTTGCTTCCATTTGCTGGTTTTGCCTTCATGTTAGACCGAATGCCACCGCCTACACTCGAAGACAAGGTGCAGCGTGAAGAACGATTGCCCATGACCCGTAAAGACCGTAGAAAAGTAATCGCTAACTTTTTCTTTCCGATAGTAATCCTTGTTTTCTTTTATATCTGTCTTACGGCAATGCGCGACTTTCGTGATAATTTTTCGCGTGAAATTTGGGATGAAGTCGGTTATCAAGGCAATACCTCCATATATACACTTTCAGAAATTCCTGTGGCTATTATCGTTCTACTTTCCATAGGTATGTTTGCCTTTATCAAAAGTAATTATAAGGCCTTTTTATCATATCACTATCTATTAATAGCCGGTTCATTGCTGGTGGGCCTTAGTACTTTTCTGTTTCAGTTGTCCGTTATCGGCCCTGCTCTGTGGATGGTGCTCGTGGGTCTTGGTCTCTATGTTTGTTACGTACCCTTCAACTGTATATTTTTTGACAGAATGATTGCCACGTTTCACATCAAGGGCAACGCAGGTTTTTTGATATATATCGCCGATGCTTTTGGTTACCTGGGTAGTATGGCAGTTTTACTCTATAAAAATTTTGGGCAGGGGTCTATTTCTTCTTTAGAGTTTTTCACCCAAGGCACTTATCTTATTTCAGGTATAGGTCTAGCCGTAGCTATATTATCATTATTCTATTTTAAGAACAGGGCCAAGAAAGCATCACCCGTTCAAGATGAACCTAATTTAACGAACACCTATGAACAACTCATATGACCTTATCGTTCTGGGCGGTGGGGTACTCGGTACTTTTCATGCCTACCATGCCATTAACAAAGGGTTTAAGGTGGCTCTGATAGAGAAGGATGCCCAGCCGCAAGGTGCTACCGTTCGAAATTTCGGGCAGGTGGTTCCTTCAGGTATGGATAGTAAGTGGCAGAACTTCGGAAGAGAAAGTTTAGCCATCTATAAAGAGATACAATCACAATTTGATATTTCGGTAAGACAAGAAGGAAGCATCTATTTGGCTTCCAATGAAGAGGAAGTTCAACTGCTTGAAGAGTTGAAAGAAATCAATGACTCTAACTCCTACTCATCTGAACTACTGACCAAAAAACAATGTTTGGAGAATTATCCTAATTTAAGGGAAGATTATGTAAAGGCCGGACTATTTTTTCCTGAGGAAGTAAAGGTAGAACCCCGTGTAATGATCAATAGACTGCATCAATACCTCAAACAAAAAGGTTTAGATATATATACTGGGGAAACGGTTCTAGAGTGTGATGCCTTACGGAGTGGGGTTCAATTATATACCTCAAAAAGTCGCATTCTTTCCTCTTCCAAGGTCATTATTTGCAACGGGAGCGAATTTAAAATACTCTATCCAAAGCTGTTTGAAGAAAGTGACTTAATCGTGTCTAAGCTTCAAATGATGCAAACTAAGGCACAACCTAATTATATGTTGCCCAGCTCGGTACTTACCGGACTGTCGATCAGGCGATACGAAGCTTTTGCCGAATGCCCATCTTATGCAAGTATAAAAGAGAAGGAAGACTCCGAATCGTTCGAAAGAAAATGGGGTGTTCACATTTTATTCAAGCAAGCCGCCGACGGCTCTATAATTATAGGCGATTCTCATGAATATGCCCCTGCCGGCAGAATCGATAAACTTGGCTTCGACCTTAATATGGATGTTGATAATTTCATCATCGAAGAGGCCAAAAAGATATTTGACCTACCCACTTACGATATTCAAAACCGTTGGTTCGGTATGTACTCGCAATGCCAGAATTCAGACATCTTTCAACATACTATTGATGAAGATATTCATATAGTTACCGGAATCGGTGGAAAAGGTATGACCGGTAGTGCCGGTTTTGCAAAACAAAATATAAACTCAATATTTAATTTAGAACATGCATAACATTGAACTTGCTGTTTTCGATATGGCCGGTACGGTCGTAAATGAAGACAATGTGGTATACAAAACTTTACAAAAAGCTATTAATGAAAATGGGTACGACCTCAGCCTAGATTATGTTTTAGAACATGGTGCCGGAAAAGAAAAGCATCAAGCTATAAAAGATATTTTGGCAACGGTCGGTGCCGATCCTGTACAAGAACCATCAGAACCTATTTTCGAAAATTTTAAAGTTTTACTTGACGAGGCCTATAAAACACTTGAGGTCACCACTTTTGAAGGGGTCGAAGCCAGTCTGGCCAACTTAAAATCACAGGGAATAAAAATTGCTTTAAATACGGGCTACAATCGAAAAATAGCAGAACTCTTACTTCAAAAGATGAACTGGAAGCAAGGTGAACAATACGACGCCTTGGTTACTGCAGATGATGTCACAAAAGGTAGACCAGACCCTGCTATGATTCTCGAAGCCATGAAGGTTCTCGATGTTCAAGATTCAAAAAAAGTTATTAAGGCCGGTGACTCAATTATAGATATTGAAGAGGGTAAAAATGCTGATTGTATTGCAACAGTTGGGGTGACGACAGGTGCTCACACTGAGGCTCAATTAAATTCTGCCCAACCCACTTATGTTCTCAATTCTTTAAAAGATTTATCAAATTATTTTAAAGGATAGAATGAGCCAACGTTTTTAAAACGAACCGGCTGTGAGAAATAGAGTCTACGCGAAATCTATTTTCTTGCAGCCTAATTTTAAATAAAGAAATAAAGAACTAACATTTTCGAAGAAATCGACCCCTTATTAATCGGCACGTGTGGAATTCTGCCATCAAAGAAAATAGAATCCCCTTCTTTCAAAAGCACTTCTTCACCTCCGATATCATAGTAACATTCTCCTGATAGAATGTACTTAAACTCAAAAGCATCAGTAGTAACCTTATCGCGTTTCGAGTTGGGTGCCACTTCAAGTAAAACAGTTTCGAACCCTAGAGAAGAAAGTTGTTTGCCGAAAATATAGGTATATGAAAAACCGACGGCCTCATCTTCTTTTTCAATAGCAGAATTATCCTCTTTTCTCGATACGATAAAATTCGCTCCGTTTACTTGGGGCATTCCGTTAAAAAAATCGGTTACCTCAAACTCTAACGAGTTTATTATTTTTAAAAGCACGGGCAAAGAGGGTATGGTACGCCCGTTTTCAATTCGCGAAATCAGCCCTCCGGTAACGCCGGCTCGACCAGCTACATCGCTAATGGTCTTACCTCCGCCCTTTCGAATTTCCTTTATTCTCTTTCCTATGCCTATTAAGTAATCTTCCATGGTAATATCAAAAATACAAACTTACCCCTAAATTGAATTGTCAGAAATTTAGCTTTCCGAATATTAAAATATCATAAAGTACGCCTTCCACAAACAAATACTCAAAAATTAATAAAAATTGAGTATTTGTAAATAATAATTTCATAACTTTTACGTAACACTCCCCCGTAAAAAGTTGCAATTATTTAATACTAACAAGCATTTTATCTAACCTCGAGCTTAGATATTTGCCAATCTACAATAACCAACAATTTACAAATACGAAAAAAATGAAAAAATCACTACTCTTGACAATCTTTGCTCTTTTTGCAGGCATTGTTGCTCGTTCCCAGACTACTTTTCAGGGTTTGGTTCTAGATGAGAACAATGTTCCGCTACCTGGAGCTTCCGTAGTAATCAAAGGAAGCTCAATCGGTACAGCCACCGATTTTGACGGTAACTTTGAGATTGCTTTACCAAAAGGCAACGAAATACTTTTAGTATCTTATATCGGGTATCTTTCCTCTGAATTTGATGCCTCTGGAAAAACAACCGGCACTATAAGTCTACAATTAGATTCTCAACAATTAGACGAAGTTGTAGTAACAGCTCTGGGCATTGAGCGTGAAAAAAAATCTTTAGGTTATGCCTCCCAAGAGTTGGGTAACGACGAAGTTACCCAAGCGAGGGAACCGAATCTACTAAACAGCATCTCCGGAAAAGTGGCCGGATTGCAGGTAACCAATAGCCCAACCGGTTTAGGTGGCTCGGCGAGGGTCTCAATTCGAGGTGATGCTTCTTTGAACATTAACGGCAACTCGCCTTTGTTCATTATTGACGGAACACCGATAAGCAATGAAATAGTTGGCTCCAGCGGTTCTGGTACTCAAAGTGTAGATTATGGTAACGGCGCTTCGGAAATCAACCCCCAAGACATCGAATCGATGAACGTTTTAAAGGGTCCCGCGGCGGCGGCTCTTTATGGTTCTCGGGCAGCGAATGGTGCAATTATAATCACTACAAAAAAAGGTAAATCGCAAAGTTCGAAACTTGGGGTGACCATAAATTCGGGGTTGACCATTGAAAATGTTTTGATGTTGCCCGATTGGCAAAATGAGTATGGCCAAGGAAACAATCAACAATTTGAATTCGTTGATGGCAGCGGCTCAGGTAATGCTGATGGGGTAGATGAAAGCTGGGGGCCACGGTTGGACGACGGACTAACAATAGCCCAATTCGATTCTCCCAGGGCAGACGGAACAAGGGGAGGAGACACCTTTGTAAGCGACTCCCCGATTACACCTACACCTTGGGTCTCTAACCCGGATAATACGAAAGATTTTTTTGAGACCGGTATAACCAAGACCAACAGCATTGCCGTCTCCAAATCAGGAGAAATGGGAAATATGCGCCTATCTTATCAGAATCTAGATCAAGAAGGCACATTGCCCAATACAGATCTACGAAGAAATAGCTTAAGCTTTACCGGCAGTCTTAACTTAAGCGATAAATTAAAGGTTAATGCCAATTTAAATTATGTAAAAACCGACAGTGACAACCGGCCGGCCGTGGGTTATGGCACAGAAAGCATCATGTATCTCTTTATCTGGTACGGAAGACAATTAAATACCAATAACCTTAGAGATTACTGGCAACCAGGTTTAGAAGGGGTACAGCAGTTCAATTACAACTATAATTATCATGACAACCCTTACTTTACAATGTATGAAAACACGAATGCACAAGATAAAGACCGTGTTTTCGGTAATGTAAGTTTAACATATGATATTAACGACAACTTTAGTTTCTTGTTCAGAAGTGGTCGAGATTTTTATCGTGACTTCCGAATAAGAAAACGAGCATTTAGCACTCAACGTTTTCCTTTTGGCACTTATCAAGAAGATGATGTTTTCTTCGAAGAAAGCAATACCGACTTCTTGTTGACTTATGATAATACCTTCAACGAAAAATGGAATATTAACCTATCTGTTGGCGGTAACCAATTGCGTCAAAAGCAAGATTTTAAAAAGAGTGTTGCTCCACAACTAATCAACCCTGGGGTGTATTCATTCAATAACAGTAGACAAGCAGTTCAAATTGGGTCTGACAATTATTCTAAACGCATTAATAGTCTTTACGGGTATGCACGTCTTGCCTATGACAATTTGTTGTTTCTAGATCTAACGGGAAGAAACGATTGGTCTAGCACCTTACCATCAGACAACAATTCTTATTTCTATCCGTCTGCAACATTAAGTGCGGTGGTGAGCGAGATGATAGAGAAACCTGATTGGTTATCTTTTCTAAAACTAAGGGCGGCCTATGCAGAGGTGGGTAACGATACAGACCCTTATAGGTTAAGAAGTTTTTACCAGAACGAAACTTCTTTTGGTGATTCAACCCCAATCTTAACAGAATCGGCATTGATTCCTAATGCAAATCTTAAGCCTGAAATTACAGGTTCTTATGAATTCGGATTGGATTTACGTCTCTTTCAAAGCAGGGCAAACTTTGACCTTACTTATTATGACAGCTCTACTAGAAACCAAATTATCAATATCAGCACCGATATCGCCAGCGGTTACTCAAGCCAGTTAATCAATGCCGGTGAGGTTCGCAATTATGGTTTTGAAGCCATTGCCAACTTTGTTCCGGTTGTAAACGACAACTTTAAATGGAACGCAATTTTCAACTTCGCTACCAACCAGAGTGAAGTTAAAGACTTGGGCGGTGTAGACTTTACACTGACAAGTGCAAATGGCGCATTTATTCAGGCTAGAGAAGGCGGTTCGATAAGTGCCATCTACGGAAGAGGTTTTCAAAGGGTAACCGATGAGAACAGCCCGTATTTTGGTCAGAAAATCATTAACAATCAAGGCATACCGATTCGTACAGACGATTTGGTATATCAAGGGGATTATGCACCTGATTTCACCCTAGGTATACAAAACACTTTCAAGTATAAAAATCTTGACCTCGGATTCTTGGTAGATACCAGACAAGGCGGCATAGTGGTATCGAGAACCAAGACCATAGGCAGCACTTCAGGGCAATTACAAGAAACATTGGAAGGTAGGGAGACGGGCATTGTTGCCGAAGGAGTGATAAACACCGGTTCAGAGGAAGCGCCGAACTTCGTCGAAAATACCATTAACGTCGATGCCCGAACTTATAACAATAGATATTATGAAAGGGATAATGTGGAAGCTGCTAAGTATGATGCTTCATATACCAAGTTGAGAGAAGTGACTTTGGGTTACTCCTTTCCACAGAAAATCACCGATAGATTGTCTCTATCTAACTTGCGTTTATCACTAACGGGAAGAAACCTATTATTATGGGCCGATAATCCTCATTTTGACCCTGAAACGGTTGGTGTTTCCGGAGGAACGCTGCAACCTGGCATAGAGAACATGTCTTACCCAAGTACCCGTTCATTTACGTTCAACCTACAGTTAAGTTTCTAAAGTAGTATTACCAAAATAATTATAACACTATGAAAAATATAGTATTAGTATTAGCTACCCTCTTGATAGTTGTAAGCTGTACAGAAAATTTTGAAGAACTAAATATCAACCCCAATTACCCTGCATCCGCACAACCAGAACTATTGCTGCCCGGCATACAAAGAGAAATGGCTTACAACTGGGGCGACCAAGGTTGGGAAGAAGGCTTTACCGTGGTACAATATGGCGCCCGATTACAATTTACCAGTGGTGATACCTATAACTGGTCTCCATCTGGCGACCCATATGACAATGCCTATGCCTCGTTAAGAGATGTAGAAAACATTCTTAGGGACACCAAAGATGTGCCAGAAGCGCAGAACTATTATGGGGTAGGCCTCGTAATGAAATCTTGGATCTATTCTTACCTGACAGATGCCTACGGAGATGTGCCGTATACCGAAGCCACGAAAGGCATCAGCGATGGAAATATTACTCCGGCGTTTGATAGACAAGAAGTTATTTATGATGGTATTCTGGCCGATCTTGAAACAGCGAATACGCTCTTGGCCGGACAAAGCAATATTTCCGGCGATATCTTCTATGATGGAGACATTCAGAAATGGCAAAAATTCGCCAACTCCCTAAGGTTACGCCTCCTAATGCGAATTAGTAATGTGGCAAATGCCAAGACTGTTGCCGGCATGCAACAAATACTTGCAGACCCTGCCACCTATCCAATTTTTGAGAACAATGACGATATGGCCTTCGTTCAGTGGAACGCGCTTAACCCGCAACCAAAATATGAGACAAGGTCAGGTAGTTTTGATGAAGTGCGTTTGAGCCAAACCTTAGAGACCAGGTTAAAAGAATTGAACGACACACGATTGGTAGTTTTTGCCCAGCCTACTACAAACTCTGAAAAAGGAATCTATTCTGATAATTTTGACGATTATGTCGGTATGCCGAACGGTTTGGATGACGAGGCCGCATTAGGATATAGCCCTACCGGCAACCCTGAGGAATCTGGGTCTAACTATATATCAAGATTAGGAATATTATTAGGATGTAGGGCCTGTAACCCAGAACAAGCATCGGCTACCGCATCACAAACCATTATTATGAGCTATTCAGAACTTCAGTTCATTCTTGCTGAAGCACGGGAAAAAGCATGGATAACTGTTGGTGATGCAGCTACCTATTACGAAAATGGTATTAAGGCCTCTTTTGATTACTATACCCAACGTGTTACCGCCGGCGGATGGTCAGAAATTGCCACAGCTATGCAAGCAACAGATTTAGATGCTTACATTGCCCAAGAAAAAGTAGCCTATGCCGGAACGGCAGATGAAAAACTGGAAAAAATTGCCCTTCAAAAGTGGATTTCCCTTTTCTACACGGGATTTGAAGGATGGTCTGATTGGCGAAGAACTGGAATGCCAGAGGTAATTCCAGGACAAGATTCGGCAAACGATATGATGGTACCCGTACGTTTTCAATACCCGAACTCGGTAAAATCTACCAATAATGCCAACTATGAAGCGGCCGTGCAACAGATGGGCCCCGATAATATCAATACAAAACTTTGGTGGGATGTGGACTAAATCACCAAAATATCGAACTTCAAAAATGACCATAGCGCTTTTTGTGCTATGGTCTATTTACATGCATGCCCAAAAGGCTCCAACACAAAAAATCGAACACGTAGTGGTAATAGGTTTTGACGGACTCAGCCCAGATGGACTTAAAAATGCCGACACCCCGACCTTTGATAAATTAATTGCGGAAGGCGCTTCGACTATGCACGCCAGGGCCGTACTGCCAACAAGCTCGAGCAGTAATTGGGCCTCTATGATCATGGGCGCAGGTACCGAACAACATGGCATTACCTCCAATGCCTGGGAACGTGACAACTTTACTTTACCGGCCGTAACCCAGAGTGAAGAATTCTTATTCCCCACAATATTCAAGCTGGTTGACACGAACTTTCCTAATAAAGAGGTTGGCGCCATTTACCACTGGGGCGGTTTTGGTAGATTATTCGAGAAAAGTGCTGTCGATTATGATGTAAACCCTGAATCAGAAGATGAAACGGCTAAGGTTGCCAGCGAATACATCCGATCAAAAAAGGCTAAATTCACTTTTGTTCATTTTGATCATGTCGACCATGCGGGTCATGAATATGGTCATGGAACCCCACATTATTACGAATCCGTAGAAAAATCAGATGAACTTCTCAAAGAAGTCATGAACGCTATTGAAGCAGCAGGCATTTCAGATAGAACCTTGGTCATCATTAGTGCCGACCATGGCGGATTGGGTAAAGGTCATGGAGGCGAATCTCTTCAGGAAGTTGAAATTCCATTTATTGTTTGGGGGCCGTCGGTTAAAAAAGGACATACCATTTTACACCCCGTTTATCAGTATGACAATGCGGCCACCGTTGCTTTTGCTTTAGGATTAGAGATACCCCATGCTTGGATTGGCAAACCTGTCAAGTCGGCTTTTAAAGGTTTTATATCGAATGATGTTTACCCTACTTTGATTCAGTTACAACAACCTTCAATTTTACCTAAATCTGAAGGTTATAAAAAGGCAGGCGGCCTTTTTAATGAGAAGGCTGAGGTGATAATAGAAAATCCCAATACCGAAGGTGAAACTCGCTATACCACAGATGGTAGTTTTCCGACTAAATCTTCCGAACGCTACCTAAAGCCTTTTCAATTAACCGAAAATTCAGTGGTGAAAAGCGCTATCTTCAAAGAAGGTAAAATAAGAAGCATGGTAAGCGAGGCCTATTTTAGATTCAATCCTAAAGACACCCCAAAGCCAGTTCAATATGAGGTTTTTTATTTAGAAGGATTGAAATTTGTCCCCGAATTGAAAAATAAAAAAGCTGACGTTTCCGGTCATTCTTTTGAAATTGCTTCCGATGAAATTAAAGATAAAATCAAAGCAAATACCGCAGTTCGGTTCACTTCTCAGATTCAAATCAATGAAGCGGACACTTATACATTTTTTACGCGCTCCGATGATGGCAGCAAACTTTTTATAGATGGAGAACTGGTCGTAGATAATGACGGCGACCACGGGGTCAAAGAGAACGGTGGGCAAATGAAATTAGAATCGGGGGCACACAAGCTTGAGGTTCTTTGGTTCAATGGAGGTGGTGATGGTTGGCTCGATGTTTTCATCGAATCGGGAAAAATGGCCAAACAAATACTACCAAGCTCCATGTTAAAAAAATAGATCGATGAACCTTAGATTGCCCTTATATTGTTACTTGTTTTTGACAATTAACGTTCTTTTTGCCCAAAACGGGCAGCAGTTACCCCCTTGGGAAGAGGGCATGTTAGATATTCATCATATCAATACCGGTAGGGGCGATGCAGCTTTCTCAATTTTACCTGATGGCACTACCCTTTTAATAGATGCCGGCGATATGTCAGAAACCCGTGCCAGAACACTGTCGGCACGAAATGCCAATCTTGTACCCAACCGCTCAAGGTCCGCTATGGCGTGGGTCGTCGACTATATCGAACAATTTTCACCAAAAAGCAATAAAAGCCAATTAGATTATGCCATGATTACCCATTACCATGACGATCATTTTGGTGAGATGGATGCGGAACGAGAATTTATATCTAAGGGAAACTATGCCCTCACTGGCTTGGTCGAAGTGGGGCATCATTTGCCCATAAAGACCATAATAGACCGGGGAAGCTCTTTTCCGATTGACCTAAAGAACCCAAAAATACAGTCCGAACTAAGTAAAGATGATGAGTTCGGAATGATTTCTTCTTTGACAAATTATTGGAATTTTATCGAGTACCACTCAAAAACTTCTGGTATCGAACACGAAGAGCTAATTGCCGGAAAGCTGAACCAAATAAAGTTAAAAACATCACCTGAAAAATTTCCCGATTTTAGCATTCGAAATATTGCCGTCAACGGACAGGTATGGACGGGCAAAAACGACAGCACTTATCCCCTTTTTTCCGAAGGGGAATATCCAGGGGAAAACCCGTTGAGTACGTGTATCAAAATCTCTTACGGCGCCTTTGATTATTTCACTGGGGGAGATATCAGTGGTGTCGGACCTTTTGGGGCATCTGACATCAACTCTTTAGAATCGAACGTCGCACCGGTTATTGGGTCGGTTGATGTTGCCACGTTGAACCACCATGGCAATCGTGATTCTCAAAACGTCGAGTATGTTCGAACCCTCAGACCTAGGGTATGGATTCAGCAAAACTGGTCTTCAGACCACCCTGGGGAAGAGGTATTGCGACGAATTACTTCTAAAGCTTTATATCCGGGAGACCGAGATCTATTTTCAACCGTAATGCTTCAACCACTAAAAGAGGTCATCGGAGAGCGTTTGAACCAATACAAAAGTCAAAATGGCCACATAGTCGTTAGGGTTGCCAAAAAAGGAAAAAGTTACGAAGTATTTATATTGAACGATTCGACCACAAGTCGAGAAATTATTGCGAAGCACGGACCTTATGAAGCACGATGATCCTAAAAAAATAGCACTCAATAAACGTACCGAAGGCGATATAAATTTTACACCCGAAAGAGAAAAATGGTTGAATGAAAACGTTGATCCAGAAACCAAAAAACTTTTAGAAAAAGATGCGAAATTCTTTCTGCATCAATCGCTATCAACCCCATGTTTAGATGTACTCAAAAACTGCGAAGGGCCCTATATCCAAAATATTGACGGAAAGAAGTATCTTGATTTTCATGGTAACAATGTGCATCAATTAGGGTTTTCACACCCTAAATTGGTTCAAAAATTGACCGGGCAATTACAATCACTTACGTTCTCAACACGTAGGTATACTAATGAAAATGCTATCAACTTTGCTGAAAAATTGGCTTCCCTTCTTCCCTCAGACTTAAATCGAACCTTAATGACCCCCAATGGCAGTTCTGCTATTGGTATCGCCCTTAAATTGGCAAGGGCCGTAACCGGAAAATTCAAAGTGGTCTCTTTTTGGGATTCTTTTCATGGCGCATCGCTTGACGCCATCGGTGTGGGTGGAGAAGCTGTTTTCAGGGAATATATGGGTCCGTTAATGCCCGGGGTAGAGCGAATTCCGCCACCTGTATCTTACCGAGGTATCTTTGAAGGTGACGAAAATAAATGCCTAGAACATTTGGAGTATGTTTTTGCGAAAGAAGGTGATATCGGGGCATTTTTGGCCGAGACTATCAGAAATACAGATGTTCAAATACCCTCCAAAAAATTCTGGCAAGAAGCACGAGCGCTATGCGATAGGTATGGTGTACTATTGATTCTTGATGAAATACCGATTGCATTGGGCAGAACGGGCAAGATGTTCGCCTTTGAGCATTTTGAAATCGAACCCGATATTCTTTGTTTAGGGAAAGGCCTTGGCGGAGGCATTTTTCCACAAGCAGCAATGGTCACAAGAGATGATTACAACCGTTTCGGCGATATCTCTTTGGGGCACTACACTCATGAGAAGAGTCCGCTAGGTGCTTTGGCCGCCTTAAGTACCATAGAAATTATTGAAGAGGAAAACCTATTGGAAAAAACTCAGGAAGATGCCAAGTTCATGTCTAACGAGCTTTTAAAACTTCAAAGTAAATACGGCGTAATCGGTGATGTTCGTGGGGCAGGCCTCCTTTGGGGCATAGAACTCGTGAAAGACAGAAGCACCAAAGAAAAAGCAATTCTTGAGGCTGAAAAGGTCATGTACCATTGTTTAAAACACGGACTAAGCTTCAAGGTTTCCGCGGGCAACGTATTGCAACTGTCCCCAGCTTTGACCATTTCTAAAAAAGAACTACGGAAAGCTATTGAGATTATTGACAATGCACTAGAACAACTATAATTCAAACTATACCAAAAATGAACAAAAAGATTACTCTTTTATTATTGCTGTTTGCGGTTTGTATACAGGCCCAAAAAACGGCAACGGAATTTGTAGTGCATCCATTTTTACAAGATGCAACTCCCCATTCTATTATCATCAAATGGGAAACCTCCAATGGAGAGCAAAGCGTGGTGGAATACGGCACAACACCCAAGCTGGGCAAAAAGTCTGAAGGATTTTCCTATGACATCAATTTTAGTGATTCACGGGTACACGAGGTTAAAATTGAGGGTCTAAAACGATTTACGGTTTATTATTACCGCGTTCGTACGGGCAAACTGGTTTCCGATATATTTCAATTTAAAACACCCCCTTTCGGCAGCGATAATCAATCTTTCAACATGCTTGCTATGAGCGACATGCAGATTGACGGTCAACATCCTGATAAGTTTTCAGAGATAGTAAACGATGGCATTCTTCCTTATTTAAAAAAAGAATATGGTAAGGATGTTGCTGAAAATTTGGCCTTGGTGATGATCCCCGGTGATCTGGTTTCAGACGGCACTAATTATACCCACTGGAACGACCACTTTTTTAGACCTTCAAAAAATTTGTTTTCCGAAATACCTGTCTATCCCGTTTTAGGCAATCACGAAAAAAACACCACTTACTATTTCAAGTACTTCAGTCTTCCTGAAAATGGCACGCCTGCCTACGCCGAGCATTGGTGGTACAAAGATTATGGCAATACCCGAATTATCGGCCTTGATTCCAATGAAGGTTTCCGAAATATTCAAAAACAATATGATTGGTTGAAAGAGGTGCTGGAAGACACCGAGAAGAACGCCGATATCGATTTTGTGTTCGCTCAACTTCACCATCCGCATAAATCTGAATTATGGATTCCCGGGGAGGAAGAATCTACCGGAAAAGTGGTTAAAATGTTAGAAGAATTTACCACAAAAACGGGCAAACCAAGTCTACATTTCTTTGGGCATACACACGGTTATTCTCGCGGTCAATCGAAAGACCACAAACACCTATGGGTGAATGTGGCCAGTGCCGGTGGCGCAATTGACAATTGGGGCGAATTCGAAGGTAGAGATTATGACGAGTTTACCGTAACCCAAGATGAATATGGTTTTGTAATGGTAGAGGTCGATGCCTCTCAAGAAGGGCCGAAGTTCACTTTAAAAAGAATTAGTAGGGGCAATGAGAATGTTTTTCGAGAAAACGAAAAGACCGACGAAATTACGGTATACGCCAAAGACCGAAAGCCCAATACTCCAGAAACGGTTTCCACTGATGCTACCATCCCTTTTACAGGCACTGTCTTAAAGGCCAAGGCATTTAGCAGTTCGCACGAGGGCGCTTATCATGCAGCTTCCCATTGGCAAATATCAACCAAAAACGATTTCTCAAAACTTGTACTTGACAGCTGGAAACAATCTGAAAATTGGTATTATCTTGAAAATAGGCAGAAAGATGACGACCTTACAGACGAACCTAGCAAACGTCTTTCCCCTTCGACAACCTACTATTGGCGCGTGCGCTACAGAGACCAAAACCTGAATTGGAGCGAATGGTCAGAAACCGGAACTTTTAAAACCTCTTCAAAATGAAAAAAATAGAACTTTTGTTTTTGTTTATTTTGGTTACGAACCTTATTGTGGCTCAAGATAAACCTAAAGTGGTATTGATAACTTTAGATGGATTAAGGTGGCAAGAACTTTTCTCTGGAGCTGACCCTCTTTTGGTCGCCAACAAAGACTTCGTACACGACACCACTGCCTTGAAAAATCAATTTTGGAAAGAAACAAAGAAAGCTAGACGGGAAGCTTTAATGCCGTTTCTATGGAACGAGGTAGCTAAAATAGGCCGATTGCACGGGAATCGAGCGCTAGGCAGCAAAGTTGACCTGACCAACAAAATGTGGTTTTCTTACCCAGGATACAATGAAATTTTGACCGGCCATGCCGATGACGAACGAATAACCAGCAACGATAAATTAAACAACCCCAACACTACCCTGCTCGAAATTGCAAACCATGATAAAAGGTACAAAGGCAAGGTTGCCGCTTTCGGAAGTTGGGATGTGTTCCCATATATCGTAAACGAAGAGCGTTCGGGAGTACCTGTAAACGCAGGTTTCGAGGTTGCAGCGGGAGCTAACCTTTCTGAGCGCGAAAAGTTTTTGAACGAATTACAGCCGAAAGTGCCCAGCCCCTGGGGTACGGTGCGCCTAGATGCCTTTACACATCATTATGCCCTGGAGTATATGAAAAAAGAGCATCCTGAACTGGTATATATCGCCTATGGGGAAACTGATGATTTTGCCCACGATGGCGAATATGATGCCTATCTAAAATCGGCAAAAAATACCGATGCAATGATTGAAGAGTTGTGGCGCTACACCCAACAAGATTCATTTTATAAAGACAACACGCTATTTATCATCACCACCGACCACGGTCGTGGTACTCAACCTCTTGAAACTTGGAAAAGTCATGGAGAAAAAATAAAAGGTGCAGGTGCGGTTTGGATGATTTTGTTCGGAAAAGGCGTATCCCCTCAAGGTGAAAGTGCACAGAATGAACAGCTGTACAGCAATCAAATTGCGCCTACGGTACTGAAAGCTTTTGATCTTCAAGACAGCTCTAAAAAAATGAAAGGTAAACCGTTAAACATCTTAATAGAATAACGCTCTTTTTCGTAATGATTACTTCACTTTCAATTAACCCGAATACAAGCTCTAAAGCCGATTTTTGACCTAATTATTTGAGTTAGTCTAGTTTGAGTTAGTTTTAAAACCGGTGTTGATTCTACGCCGGTTTTGTCTTTTAGCATAAATACAAAGCGCCTACAAACTACATGCTTCACAAAGTTGATGATTAACTAACAATTAATTAATCAAGGGTTTACGACTAGGTAAACTTAATTTTGCAAAATTTGGTATACCGTATTTTCTGCATATGAAGCTAATTGTAGTTTACGTTTCAACCCTGTTGGTCAACTTCTTCATCTCACGACTTAGAAGCTACTTTTCGCCCCTCAAATTCAAGAAAATAAAAACCTCCAGATTTCATTCCGCTACATGAAAAAAAGACCCGTTGACATTGTGGTCATTTCCGATGTGCACTTAGGTACATACGGGTGCCACGCTAAAGAATTAATCAAGTATTTGAAGTCGATCAAACCAAAACAAGTGGTATTGAACGGTGATATTATCGACATCTGGCAGTTTAGCAAACGTTATTGGCCTAAATCACACATGAAGGTTATCAAGATTATTATGGAGTGGATCGCCAAAGGGGTTAAAGTACACTACGTTACAGGAAACCATGATGAAATGCTGCGAAAATTTGTTGGTTTTCAATTGGGATCGTTCAGTATCGTGAACAAATTGGTCTTGACCGTACACGGTAAAAAAGCTTGGATTTTTCACGGCGACGTGTTCGATGTCACCATGCAGCACTCGAAGTGGTTGGCCAAACTTGGCGCTGTCGGTTATGACACCCTAATTTTATTGAATAGGGGTGTCAATTTCTGCTATAAAAAGTTGGGTCGCGGACCGGTTTCAATGTCTAAAAAGATTAAAAACGGAGTGAAATCCGCTGTGAAATTCATCAATAATTTTGAGCACACCGCAGCTGAAATTGCTATAGAGAACGAATTCGACTATGTTATCTGCGGCCATATTCACCAGCCCGAAATAAAAACCATTAGAACAGATAATGGTGCCGTGAAATATCTCAATTCAGGGGATTGGATCGAAAACCTTACCTCGTTGGAATACTCAAAAGGTCAATGGAAACTGTATCATTATGAAGAAGATTCGCAACTGAAGATCTACGAAGACACCGACATCAACGACCCTATTGAAATGCTCGAAAAGAGGGCGCTTTTCGAGAGTTTACTGGCCGAATTCAACAGTATGTCAGCTTCAAGGGCCAACAAGTAACAATCAAAAAATTGCTTAAAGATGAAAGTGCTATATGCGATACAAGGTACGGGCAATGGTCATTTAAGTAGGGCTAGAGACGTTATACCTGCCCTTCAAAAAAAGAATATCGAACTCGATTTACTGGTCAGTGGTACACAGGCCGATATACAAATTCCGTATCCGGTTAAATTTCAACTTCGTGGTTGGAGCTTTATTTTCGGTAAAAAAGGTGGGGTCGATATGTGGCGAACCTATGTACGCACAAACTCGTCAAGACTTCAGAAAGAAATAAGAAGTATTCCTGTTCAAGACTACGACCTGGTCATCAACGATTTTGAACCTGTATCTGCTTGGGCTTGCAAGTTAAGACATCGACAGTGTGTTTCTCTGAGCCATCAAGCAGCAGTTTTGGCACCCAATGCCCCAAAGCCTAAAAAAACCGACCCCTTGGGTAGGCTTATACTCTCCAAATATGCGCCCACGACAACTCAGTATGGCTTCCACTTTAAAAAGTACGACGATAAGATCTATACGCCTATTATTCGACAAGAAATAAGAGATACGACAAGAACCATAGGCAATCACTATACGGTGTATCTGCCCTCTTATAGCGACGAAAAGATTCTTCAGGTCTTATCAAGCATCAAAAATTGCTATTGGGAGGTATTCTCAAAACACAACGACACTAAATTTTTCTGGAAAAACATTACGATCAGGCCTATCGATAATGGGGCATTTATCAACAGTATGGCGAGCAGTAAGGGGGTTTTATGCGGTGCGGGTTTTGAGACCCCGGCCGAGGCCCTGCATATGCAAAAAAAACTGATGGTCATACCTATGAAAGGCCAATATGAGCAACAGTGTAATGCTGCAGCTTTAAAAGAAATGGGGGTTCCGGTAATAAAGTCGTTGAAAATGAAACATGTAGACAAAATCAGGAATTGGATCGACAGCGAAAATCATTTAGATATTCATTACCCAGATATTACAGAACAGATTATTGACCAAGTACTTCAAGAGGCCAAAATTGGACAAATAGGTGAATTCTCGTAATGCCAAACGATAATAAACCTTCACATAAAGATTTGAAAGCTTTGGATTTTTCTTCGGATTTTATCTGGGGGGTCTCCACAGCCGCATATCAAATTGAAGGTGCGTATTCTGAAGAGGGAAAAGGTACATCTATTTGGGACCAATTCGTTTTAAAAAAGGGAAACATATACGCCGGTCAACATGGTAGGGTCGCATGTGATTTTTATCATCGCTACAAAGAAGATATTCTTCTTATGAAAGCGATGAACATAAAGAATTTTAGATTCTCGTTGTCATGGACAAGAATATTACCCAATGGAACAGGTGAAATAAACAGTCACGGACTAGAATTTTACGACCGAGTAATTGACTTTTGCCTCGAATGTGGTATCACTCCTTGGGTAACCCTCTACCATTGGGACCTACCCCAAGCTCTTGAAGAAAAGGGAGGTTGGACCAATAGGGAAGTGTTGAATTGGTTCGAGAATTATGCCCTGGTATGTGCAAAACATTTCGGTGACCGTGTAAAAAACTGGATGGTTCTTAATGAACCTATGGTGTTTACAGGTGCCGGCTATTTTTTAGGGGTTCATGCCCCGGGTCGTAAAGGTCTCAAGAATTTCTTACCGGCCGTTCATCATGCTACTTTATGCCAGGCCATTGGCGGCAAAGTACTCAGAAAAATAGTTTCGGAAGCACATATCGGAACCACCTTTTCCTGTTCACAGATAACACCTTTTTCTAAAAGTTCAAGAAATATTAGAGCTGCAGAAAAGGCCGATGCGCTTCTTAACCGTCTTTTTATTGAACCATCTCTTGGGCTCGGGTACCCAACTGAAAGCGTTTCGATCTTAAAAAGAATCGAGAAGTATATTCAACCCGGCGACATCGAAAAAAGTGTGTTCGATTTTGATTTCATAGGTATTCAAAACTATACCCGAGAAGTAGTTAAACATAGCTTCACCGTGCCCTATTTAAGGGCTAAAATTGTGAAAGCAACCGAACGTAATGTTCAGACTACTTTAATGGATTGGGAGGTTTACCCCCCAAGTATCTATGAAATGATCTCTAAATTCGATGCTTACGAGGGAGTGCAAAAAATTATCGTTACCGAAAATGGATCGGCGTTTGAAGATTATTTAGAAAATGGTAAAGTCGTTGATGTTGAACGCACCCAATTTCTGCAGAATTATTTAAAGCAAGTTCAAAGAGCTAAATCTGACGGGCATAATATTGCAGGTTATTTTGTTTGGACGTTCACGGACAATTTCGAATGGGCCGAAGGTTATCACCCTAGATTTGGTTTGGTTCATATAAATTTTGAGACCCAAAAAAGAACTATAAAATCATCAGGTAAGTGGTATTCTCAATTTTTAAGGCCTACCGTTGCCCTTACCGATTCCGAGAATTTCAGTAGGGAGTTTTGAGATATCTTAAGAAAACCACTGAATAAAATAGAGTTGAACAAATTTACCTTGTTTCCACAGAAAATTGGCACGAGTTATTTTGATAATATTACGATGACATTTAGTTAATATTCAAACAATCATTTGTGCCGATTTTTGCGACATCATAATTTGAGTTAGCAAAGTTTGAGTTAGTTTATGAAACCGGTGTCGCTCTCGTCGCCGGTTTCTTGCTTTTTTACTTTTGCCTAAATTTGAAACCAAATACCTACCTAAAACTAAAATGAAAAAGCTTCTTCTAATTTCCGGCCTGTTTTTTAGCATTCAACTATTATTTGCTCAAGATTCGACATCCTATAAAGTACACTCGCATAACGACTACCTACAGAATGTACCTTTTTGGAAAGCTTTTTCGGCGGGAGCCAATTCTGTTGAAGCTGATTTGTTTTTAGTAAACGACTCCCTATTTGTAGCCCATACCCAAGCCGAAATTGAAAAACACCGGGATTTTGAACGCCTTTACCTACAACCCATTCGAAAAACTATTGAATCCGGAGGTGGATTCGACACCCCTTTTCAACTTTTGGTAGATATTAAATCGGAAGCAAAGCCCACTTTGGAAAAGTTGATTGCCGTATTGAACAGCTATCCTGAAATAACGACCAACAAAAATTTATCCATTGTTATTTCAGGAAATAGGCCCGAACCAAAGAACTATGTGAACTACCCTGGTTTTATCCGTTTCGATTATCAAAGTGTTCAGCCCATTGAAGACCAAAAAATAATGGACAAGATTGCCTTGGTAAGTTTAAGCTTTAAACAAGTGACCGCGTGGAACGGAAAAGGAAGATTGACTGCTGGCGATTTGGAAAAAGTTACCACTGTGATTGAAAAAGCGCATAGACTAGGCAAACCATTTCGTTTTTGGGCCACGCCAGACTCCAAAACAGCCTGGAAGGCCTTGGCCCATTTAGGTGTAGACTTTATCAACACTGATATGCCGTTTGAATGTGTGACCTATATGTCAACCTTACCAGAAAGGGAATATCAAAATCAAGTTTTCTCCGAAGTTTACAAACCAAGTTTTGCCTCTGATCAGAAAAAATCAAAAGTCGAGAACGTGATTTTAATGATTGGCGATGGAAACGGACTTACCCAAATTTCGGCAACGGTCTTAGCGAACAATGGTGAAACCACCTTGACCCAATTAAAAAGTATCGGATTTTTAAAAACACAGTCTGCTGATGACTTTACAACCGATTCCGCTGGGGCGGGTACCGCTTTAGCTACAGGTCACAAAGCACCCAATAGGGCCATAGGAATGACCGCTGACGGAAAAGTAGAAAACATCACTGAACTCTTATCTAAAAAAAGCTTTGTATCGGGCATAATTACTACTGACGAAATTTCCGGTGCAACGCCATCTTCATTTTACGCCCATCAAATAGACCGATCCCTTTCAGAAGGCATTCGCCAAGATTTGGAAAAGAGCCATATTGCCGTTATTGCCACCACAAACCGAAGCGAAAGTTTTAAAGGTTCAAAGTATACCCTTTTTGAATCACTCGAAGAACTGGCTTCTTCCACGCGAAATAACATAGGTTTTCTTATGGGGAAGTTCGATGATCAAGAAAAGAAAGAACTTGCAATTACAACGAAACACACTTTAAATTACCTAAAGAATACCAAAAAACCATTTTTCTTAATGGTAGAAGGAGCAAAAATAGACTCCTATGGCCATACTAATGAAATTGACGGAGTTATCAATGAAGGAATTGGTTTCGATCAAGCCATTGCCGAAGCCTTGAAATTTGCCGATAAGAATAAAAATACTCTGGTAGTCATCACTGCAGATCATGAAACAGGTGGCCTTACCATACCGCAAGGCAAAATGGACATGCATGAGATTGAGGGAGATTTTACCACTCATGACCATACGGCGGTCATGGTGCCCATCTTTGCTTATGGTCCACAATCTCAATTGTTTCAAGGTGTATACGAAAACAATGAAGTGTTTCACAAAATTTTAGAAGCGCTGGATGTTCAGCCCTAACAATTTTTTCTAAAAAATGTTCTTTTTTAGAAGAAGGTATTTTTTTCTTTTGCAAATGTTTTATCAGGTTTCATTTATATCAAAATCTCAATACTCTCGCTTACAACTGTTTGAAAAAAACACCTAACATTAAAATAATACTACCTCTTAAAACCAAACATTTTGGTAAAATAAGTATGACTTTTCTCTAACTTCCTCACCTTTCACTTCAATTACTTTTGCTCCTTCCTAAAAAGAAATGTCTCCCAGACACTTTTTTATCAAAAAACAACTAAAAGAAACTTAAAATTCAATGAAGATTTTTATTATTGTATTAATTATGTTAATGTTTAATTAACAATTACTTAATCTATTCTTAAAATAACTAACTCTAAACCACACTAATATGAAAAACAGCAAGTTATTATTTTTACTCTTTGGGCTTCTATTTGCCTCCGCAACCTGGGCCCAAACCGTTGTTACCGGAACGGTAACCGATGAACAGAACTTACCTCTGGCAGGGGCCACTGTTCTTGTAAAGGGCACCACCAATGGTACATCTACAGACTTTGATGGTAATTTCAGTATTGAGGCCAATATTAATTCAGACATACTTGAAGTTTCCTATATCGGTTTCTCACCTTTAGAGGTCACTATTAATGGACAGACCACTCTTAACGTTCAGCTAAAAGAAGATGCTACCCAATTAGAAGATGTAGTGGTAGTAGGCTACGGTACCCAAAAAAAATCAGATGTTACGGGCTCTATTGCCTCTGTTAAAAGCGAAGATTTTAACCAAGGGGTGGTCGCCAACCCGGGCCAATTGCTTCAAGGAAAGGTATCGGGTGTTAACATTACCAACGTTAGTGGTGAACCAGGAGCATCTCAGAACGTAATTATTCGTGGTGTAGGTAGTCTTCGTTCTGGCACCGCGCCTTTATATGTCATCGATGGCTTTGTGATCAGTAACAATGATATCGGCATGGGTTCAAGCCCATTGAACTTTATCAACCCACAGGATATAGCATCCATGGATGTTCTAAAGGATGCCTCGGCTACTGCTATCTATGGTGCACGTGCTGCAAATGGAGTGATTATGATTACCACAAAAAAAGGACAAGCCGGAAAATCAGAAATAAACCTTTCAGTTTCCACGGCCATGTCTTCCATTGCTAAGAAATTAGACTTGTTCACCGCAGATGAATTTAGACAACAGGTTGTAGCTGCCGGAGGAACTTTAGATGATCAAGGTGGCAATACCGATTGGCAAGATGAATTGACCCGCACCGGAATCACCAAAAACGTGAATCTATCGATGAGCGGCGGGGTTAGTGAAAAATTCTCCTATTTTGTATCAGGAGGGGTTCAAGACCAACAAGGTATTTTTTATAATAGCGATTTGAAAAGATACTCCGGAAGGGTAAAACTAAATCAAAAGGCCTTTGACAATAGATTGAATATCGATTTTAACCTGACCGCATCGAAGACTATAAACGAAAGACCTGACATTGGTTCAACAATTGTTGACATGATTCAGTTAAACCCTACCTCCCCCGCCTACGATGCTAATGGCAACATTACCGTTTTAGAAGGCGCGAGCGGTTTAATCTTAAACCCTTTGCAACGAAATGATATTTATTTAGATGAAGCCCGCAGTAACCGAATTCTAGCCAACATATCACCATCTGTAGAAATTATAAAGGGCTTGACTTATAAGGCCAACCTTGGTGTAGACTATTCCCTTACCAATAGAGATATTCAAAGTAAACCATATACCTTAGGCGAAGGGCTTTTTGCGGGTACCTTAAATACCATTTCTACAGAAAACAGTAATTTTTTGATAGAAAACACCCTAAACTACAAATTAGAATCTGGCAATCATGCACTCACTTTATTGGCCGGCCATTCATACCAAGAGACCAAATTTGAAAGAAAAGACATCGATTTTCAAGGAGGTTTTGCCAATAACGGCATTGAGCCTCGCCATCAAGACCAGTCAAGTACAGAGGTTACAGCCACTACAATAGCGTCTACCGCTGTTATTGATGAGCTTCAGTCTTACTTTGGAAGATTAAACTATGCCTATGCGGATAAATATTTGTTCACCGGAACCTTACGTGCAGATGGCTCCTCAAGGTTTGGCGCCAATAACAAATATGGCTATTTCCCTTCCGTTGCCTTGGGTTGGAATATCTACAAGGAAAACTTTTTGGAAGATAGTAATGTATTTAGCAACCTAAAATTACGTGCTTCTTGGGGGCAAACAGGTAACCAGAACGGCATTGCCAGCAAAGCGAGCTATGCTAGTTATAACGATTCTAGAAGCGATAACGACACCTACCCTTTAGATGGTAATGAGAACACTTTGGATGATTATCCATACGGTACGATTGCCGTTAGAACGGCCAACCCTGACTTAAAATGGGAAGTGGTCACACAAACCAACATAGGTCTTGATTTTGGTTTCTTGAATGGCAGTCTAACGGGAACCTTAGATTATTTCAACAAAGTTACCAATGATGTTATTTTGTTCGCCACTACTCCAGACCCTGTCAATCCAACGGAGAAGTATTGGACCAACTTCCCCGATATGAAAGTAATAAATAATGGGTATGAAGTAGCTTTGGACTATAGAGGTAGTGCCGGTGAAGATTTCACCTATAATATAGGCGGCAATGTTTCTTTCATTGATAATGAAGTGGAAGGGTCTATTTATTCTGTAATCACTTCAGGTGCCGCTCAAGGATCGGGTCAAACAGATGCAACCATTAACGGGTACATTAACGGCGAACCTATTGGAGCCTTTTATATGAAAGACTTTATAGGAATTGGAGCTGATGGCCGAAATCAATTTAGAGACCTGGTGGAAGATGGAGTTTCCTTGGACAATGACCGTTTTGTACCTGGCACTGCCCTACCAGATCTATTGTACGCTTTCTATTTGAATTTTAACTACAAGAATTTTGATCTTGGTTTTAATTTCAATGGAGTTTCCGGCAACAAAATATTCAACCACACTGCCATGTCATTGTACAATAAGGGGCAATTGGCGAACAATTTGAACACAACTGATTTTGCAATACAATACCCCAGTGAAATACTAACGAATTCAAATGATGTATCTACAAGATACTTGGAAGATGGTAGCTTTCTAAGGTTGAACAATGCCAGTCTTGGGTATAATCTTGATCCAGCGGTTATTGGTCTTAGAGATTTGGTAAACAATATTAGATTTAGCCTTACCGGGCAAAACCTGTTTACTATTACAGACTATTCTGGTTACGACCCAGAAGTTAATACCGGAAGCGAAATCGATCAAATTCAAACATTTGGTATCGATAGGTTTAGGTATCCGTCCGCAAGAACTTACCTGTTCGGTTTAAACGTATCATTCTAATTAAAAAATTGTGCTAAAGATGAAAAATATAATTAAAATAGGAGCATTTATGATGCTAGTAGGGCTTTTAGCCTTAGGCTGTACCGACCTGATCGAAGAACGGATCGACGAAACCGAGTTTGGTGCCGAAGCCGACCCCATAGACGGAGCAATTGCCCCAGCCTATGGTTATATTTCCTGGACCTGGCGTCATACCAATTATTTTGGTCTTCAAGAAGTTTCTTCAGACGAGGCCATTTTGCCGTATCGCGGTGGTACGGACTGGTTTGATGGCGGTAAATTTTTAGCGGCACATCAGCATAATTTTACCCCTAGTAACGATTTGGTCGCTTCTGGCTGGAACCAAGTTGCCATTAATATTTCTAGAACGCTATCGGCTATCGAGGTGCTTACTCCTCTTTCAGACCAAGGTAACGCCGAAGCAACAGGTGCTTTATATGAAATGAAGGCGCTTAGAGCTTATTTGAACATGCTAATGTTGGACAGTTGGGGCATCGTCTTTAAAAAAGAATCTTCAGATGCGCTTTCTGAAATCTTGCGAACAGATGAGGCCATCGCCTATATTGAAAGTGAACTACTTTCTGTTCTTGACGGCATTAATAATGATAAAGGCCCAGGAAGAATAACCCAAGACGCCGTAAAAGGCTTTTTGGCCAGATTGTACCTCAATGCCGCTGTATATAGAGAGCCCTATGGCACACCTAATTTCACGGATGCAGACATGGACAAGGTCATCTCATACACCAACGATATCATCAATTCAAACAGTTACGAACTTTCCCCAGAGTATTTTGAGCTTTTTAGTGATGAAAACCACGAAAATGCCGAGCTAATTTTTGCATTAGATCAAAGAGGTGTACTTAGTGCAGAGCATAGCCGTTGGGCCTATTGGTCGATTGCTGGGGCCATGATCGCAAGACCTGAGTTTTTTCCGGACAATACCGCAGATGGTACTGATGGGCCTGCCGTAACATCTGATTTTTACCAAACTTGGGTCGATGCCTATGGCGATGTAGATCCTGCTGAAGCTGACGCCCGTTTCTATCAACGTAATACTATGGTTCCGGAAGCCCAACTTTCAGATTTAGAAAATCGTGAGCCGACATTGGAAACGGAAACCGATAACAGCTACTATTGTGTTGAAGCTACCGATTTTGAAATGGACAGAGGTATACTTCGAGGTATTCAGTGGGGGCCTCGTAGAGGTGATGGCGACCTTGTGAAATGCGATGATGGATTAAGAATTTACCCTCTTCAACAGACCAAAGGTAATGGCCCAGATAGGGACACGGGTTATGTTGATCACACGCTACAGGTAGATTTTACGACCGAAGGATCCTTACACCGCGCCGGGTATCGTTTTTCAAAGTATCAATTCAGCCGTACCTCACCTAATGGCAACAATTTTAGCAGTGTAGATTTAGTTTTGATGCGCTTGGCAGAAATTTATCTTATGAGGGCAGAGGCAAAACTTCGCAAGGGTGACAATGCAGGTGCATTGGCAGATGTAAATATGGTGAGAACCTCTAGAAATGCCAGACCGGAACAAACACCTGCTGCATTAACAGAACTGGATTTGGATATTCTTTTTAGAGAAAGAGGCTTTGAGTTCTATTGGGAGGGTCTTAGAAGAACCGATCAGATACGTTTTGGCAAGTACGAAGATTCGTGGACAGAAAAAACAGATGCGGATCCTAATAAAAGGTTATTCCCAATTCCACAAAGTGCCGTAGACGGTGCTTCTGGTATAGATGGCTTCTTAGAACAGAATCCTGGATACTAAAAATTTGGATTTCTTTTTAAAAAAAGGGTGGGCAATGGTCCCACCCTTTTTATTTTTACATACCAGACCAATAATTGCAAGTAATAGATGCGAATAAATATAGTTCTTTCAACAATTGCATTTTTCATATTGCTTTCCTGTAACAATGAAAAAACCCAACATCAGGAAAATATCAGAATTGCCTTTATTTCAGATGTTCATTTGCTTGACGTCAAAGGCACTTTACAAGATATTGGCTACGATGGCATAGATAATCCTAAAACGGGGCAGAAAGCCTTCATTCGAACCATGGAAGCCCAATTGCATTCGACCAGGCTTTTTAATGAAAACTATTTTGCTTTTAAGGAAGCCCTTAACGATGTAGCTGAAAGGGGTATTAAATTGGTGGCCCTTCCCGGAGATTTTAGTGATGATGGCCAACCGATTAATGTGAAGGGGCTCAATAAAATTTTAAACGAATATCGCGAGAAGCACGATATCTCATTTTTTATTACTACTGGAAACCACGATCCTACTAGTCCGTTTGGGAAAGAGGCCGGCAAAAAAGATTTTATGGGTGCGCAGGGTCAGCGACAACCAATTATGAGTTCAGAAGACCTTTATCAATCCAAACTTGGAGAACTTCCGGTTTTGGTAAGCGAAGACATTCGGGAAATGGGATACGAAGAAATTGTAAACGAACTATCTCAACATGGCTTTTTCCCTTTGGAAAGCTATACCTATTGGGAAACTCCCTTTTCCAAATATTCCTACGACACCTATTCATTTTCCAAAGCTAAAAAGCATTCCTCCTTAAAAAACAGAACGTATCAAATAACCGAAGGTTCTACCCCGCAACCCGATGTTAGTTATTTGGTGGAACCCATAAAGGGACTTTGGTTGGTGGCCATCGATGCCAATGTATATGTGCCCAAAGAAGACGGTCTTCATTATCACGGCACAAGCATTGGCTACAATCAGGTTATCAAGTATAAAAAACATCTAGTAGAGTGGGTTGGCAGTATTGCTCAAAAAGCCAAAGAACATGGCAAAGAAGTAGTGGCCTTTAGTCATTACCCCATGATCGATTTTAATGACGGTGCTTCTTCTACTATGAAAAAACTTTTTGGAGATAAGGCCCTTCAAGCCCATAGAATTCCAAAAAACGAAGTGGCCCGATTGTTTGCCGATGCCGGTCTCCAAATTCATTTTGGCGGACATATGCACATTAACGACTCGGGAATAACCACCACAGAAAGAGGTAATACCCTAGCAAATATTCAAGTACCCTCACTGGCCGCCTATCAACCTGCCTATAAAATTTTGGAAAAGAAAAGTGACCGCTTTTGGGATGTGGAAACTGTGGTTCTTGACAAGGTGAAAAACTATGATGAGTTTTTTGAACTCTATCATAGGGAATATGATTACCTCACCCAATCAAAATCTCAAAACATCTGGAACAAAGAAGTTCTAAATGCCAAAGACTACCTCGATTTTACAGATTTTCACCTTCAAGAACTGGTAAGGCTAAGGTTTTTACCTTCGGAATGGCCAGCAAGTCTAAAGCCACTGCTTTTAGGCAACTCGGGTATGGAGTTGCTTATTCTTTCTAATATGAAAACAGAAAATTACTCGGAAGGATTACAACCGTTGGAAGCATTACAAGCAACCAAGGCATGGAAAACCTCTCGTGAAATGGTAAAAGAACAATTGTCTTCCTCAAAAATGTCAGAAACTGATTTCACCAATTGGATGGGCCTTGATTGGATTACCGATTTCTACCGACTGCGTAGTGGTGATGAATTGGCAAAAAAATCTATTTCTGATAACCGGCTTAAAGCCTACCAACTTATTGCTCAAAATTTAGAAAATCATCCATCCGAAGCTTTAATTGAGTTGAAAGATTTCGCACAAATTTTTCAGTATCAACTCAACTCAGAGCCCGCCGCTAATTTCAGCATCGACCTTAAAAAAGGTATGCTCATTCCATATGAAACAGTAAACGATTAATCAATTAACCCAAATGCTCTTGGCAACCAAAGTGAAAGCTCTGGAAAATAAGTAATGGCCATCAGCACAGCTATCATAACGCCCAATAAGGGCAGTAGAGGCTTGATTACCTTGGTAACGGGCACTTTTGCCACTCCACTACCAACAAACAACAAAGTTCCTACAGGCGGCGTACAGACCCCAATACAGAGGTTCAAGACAATGATCATACCGAACTGTACCGGATGCATACCCAAAGCCATCGCAACAGGAAGAAAAATGGGTGTAAATATCAACACTGCCGGTGTCATATCCATAAAAGTCCCAACAATCAGCAAAATGAGGTTGATCATCAGAAATATCAATATAGGGTTACTCACGTTATCCAATAAGGCAGAGGTCAACATTTGAGGTATTCCCTCAAAAGAGAAAAGCCATGACATCGCCATAGAGGTCGCAATAAGAAACATAACGATTGCAGTGGTTCGTGCACTACGCAAAAGCAAAGGTTTGAAATCGCTGTATTTGAGCTCTTTATTAATAAAGCCCAAAAGCATCGCATAGACCACAGCGATGGCAGCAGCTTCGGTAGCGGTGAAAACTCCCACTACTATACCGCCAACAACTATTATAAGGAGTGTTAAACTTAAAAAGGCTTTTCTAAAATCAAGGAAGAGCTTTTTAAAACTTACTCTCGGCGCCTTTGGCAACCCTTTTCTTTTGGCATATAAAAAAACCATGATCATAAGGGCGAGCCCCACTAAAATACCGGGTATATAACCTGCGATAAAAAGAGCGGCAACGGAAGCCGTACCCCCACTTGCCAAGGCAAAAATAATGAGTACGTTACTTGGCGGAATCAGCAAGCCTGTTGTCGAAGAACTAATATTGACCGCGGCACTAAACTCTCTTGGGTAACCTTCCTTTTCCATCTTTTCGGTCAAAGTACTACCAATGGCTGATGCGGCCGCCACCGCAGATCCCGAAATAGCCCCGAAAAGCATTGCTGCAATGATATTTACGAAGGCCAAACCACCGGGCAAGCTACCAATAAGCGATTTTGCAAAATCTATGAGCCGCTTGGCGATACCTCCTGTATTCATTATCTCACCGGCCAAAATAAAGAATGGAATGGCCAACAGGGCAAAATTATCGATACCCGTAGTCATACGTTGCGCTGCCGTAGTAGTAGCAGGTAAATAAGCGATATTCAATATTAAGGTCAAAGTGGTAGAAATACCTATGGAATAGGCAACCGGTACCCCATAGGCCAATAAAGCGATAAAGCTTACAAAAAGTACGATAATGCTAATGGTCTCGATGCTCATCTTAAAAGTTTTGTTTCTTTATATTGTAAATCGAAAAGAATATGATAATTAGCCCCGAAATGGGAACAATGGAGTAGACCACCCCTAATGGTAGTTGCAACGCCGATGAAGTCTGGCCCAAGGTTAAAGTGATGTAAACCAAATTACCTCCGCCGATCACCATAATGATCAAGGCAAACAAGGCCATTAATATTTGAATGATTTTTTGACGTTTCACTTTTCTATCCGCCGGAAGTTTTGACAAAAGAAAATCCATTGATAAATGACCATCTTTACTACCATTGATATGAGCGGCACCTAAAACAGTCAACCAAATCAAAGAGAATCTGGCGAACTCTTCAGTAAACGAACTTGATTGGCCGACCACATAACGCGATACTACTTGCCATACGACATCGATAACCAGTAAGCCGAAAACTACAACTAAAAGGGCTTCTATTACCTTGTTCAGAGTGATATAGATTCTTTCCATTAATTTGCGTTTATCTTTTCGATGATGGGTTTTAGTTTAGGGTCTTCCAATAGTCTTTCCATAACGGGTCTTGACTTTTTAACAAAGGGTTCTTTATCGGGGTAGATAAATTCAACACCTTCCTCTTTCAGCATTTTCATGTTTTCGGCGACCGTTTCTTTCCAAAACTGTTTTTGCTTTTCAACACTTTCATCCGCAGCCTCTTCAAGCCATCCCTTTTCTTCATCCGAAAGGGAATCCCAAAATTTTGTACCGATAATAACAACATCGGGCACCATGGTATGCTCGTCAAAAATGTAATATTTACATACTTCAAAATGATTCGAACTTACGAATGACGGTATATTATTTTCCGCCCCATCAACTACGTTCTGTTGCAGGGCAGTATACAATTCGCCGAAAGACATGGGGGTTGCGGAAGCCCCTAATGTATTGGCCATGTCAACCGACATCTGGTCGTTTTGAACCCTTATCTTGAGACCATCAAGGTCATCTGGTGAATTCACCGGTTTATCTTTGGTATAAAAACTTCTGGCACCGGCGTCATAAAAACAAATGCCTCGTAATAAATACTCGGTTCCACTTTCTAACAATTGTTTACCAACCTCACCCTCTAGGTTTGCAAACAAATGATCATTGTCACGAAATAAGTACGGTATGACCGTGATTTGATATTCAGGTGCAAAATTTGAAAGTGCAGAAGCACTTACCTTTGTCATTGCAATACTACCTATCTGTAAAAGTTCAAGGGCTTCCCTTTCAGAACCCAATTGCCCATCAGGAAAAATCTTGATCTGTAATTTACCATCGGATTTTTCATTCAGTGATTCTTGCATGGCCAAAATGCCCTTATGTACAGGGTGGGAAGTTGGCAGGGAATGGGCAAAGAAAAGTACCTTCTCGTCGCTTACTGTCGAGCAAGAATAGAAAGTCAGCGCCAACGATATAGTTATCATAAGCAAAAAGCACTTTTTCAATACCATAGGTTTTAAAAATTGTTTCATTCGTTGTCTGTTTCTAAGGCCTCGGATTATTTTAGGGTCGATTACTACGTTCTAGACCCCATCCTACAAACTAAACCAATATTAGTATTTAGATAAATTGCATTCAAGAAAATCGATTAGAAATCGAAATACTCCTTTGCATTGTTGTAGCAAATATTTTGAACGATTTTACCGATCCATTCCATATCATTTGGCAATTCACCGTTTCTGATATCTTCGCCGAACAGGTTGCATAAAATGCGACGGAAATATTCATGACGCGGAAAAGATAAGAAACTTCTTGAGTCGGTAAGCATACCGATAAAGCAACTGATCAAGCCCATATTCGATAGGGTATTTATTTGCTCGGTCATACCATCTTTCTGATCTAAGAACCACCAACCTGATCCCCATTGTACCTTGCCCCTAACACTTCCATCATTAAAGTTGCCGATCATGGTCGCCATCATTGCGTTATCACTAGGATTCAAGTTATACAATATTGTTTTTGTGAGTTTATCTTTGCCGTCTAGGGTATCTAAAAACTTAGATAGGCTCTGAGCTTGAGGGTAATCACCTATGGAGTCCCATCCCGTATCCGGTCCCAGTACGCTCAACATTCTTTTGTTATTGTTTCGTAACGCCCCTAAATGAAATTGTTGCACCCAACCGAACTCATGATAGGTTTCGGATAGATAAAGCATCAATGCACTTTGAAACTTAGCATTCTCAACTTCCGAAATGGTTTGCCCCTCTCTTCTCTTTTTGAAAATACCCTTGATTTCATTCTCGGTAAAATTTTCTGCATACAAATGTGCCAAACCATGATCGCATAAGCGACATCCGTTTTCATGAAAATATTCAATTCGATTTCTTAGCGCCGAACACAGCTGGTCATAAGTCGAAATGGTACTGTTACTGACTTTTTCTAGACTGTCTAGGTAGCTATTGTAAGCGTCACTTGCAATTAATATGGCCTTGTCGGGCCTGAAGGCGGTACTTACCTTGGTACCGAAAGTGCTTTTGCTCAATTGTTGGTGGTACTCTAGCGTATCGATAGGATCTTCCGTCGTACATAAGACCTCAACGTTCATTTTAGAAATCAACTCTCTTGAACTGTATTCGGGAGTTCTTAATTTTTCAGAGGCATTCTCAAAAACAGCATCCGCATTTTTATCCGATAATAAATCATCGATGCCAAAATAGCGGGAAAGTTCCATATGCGTCCAATGGTATAACGGATTTCGCATGGTATATGGCACGGTATGCGCCCATTTAGAAAACTTCTCTTTACTAGAGGCATCACCGGTTATATACTTTTCATCTATACCTAATGTTCGCATAGCACGCCACTTGTAATGGTCACCATCTATCCATGCCGCCGTAATGGAATCGAAGACCGTATTTTCCGCTAATGCTTTTGGCGATAAATGGTTATGGTAATCGATTACAGGCATGTGCGCAGCGTAGCTATGATATAGCTCTTGGGCATATTTACTTTCCAATAAAAAATTATCGTTGATGAGTTTGGTATCTGTTGCCATTTTTAAACTTATGAGCTCTAGTAATTTAGAATAAAAGATTTATTTGCCTTGCAATTAGTAAATCTGCAAGGTTTTAAAAATAGGTTTCTATTTGCGTTTAAGCAAGAAAAAAGATAAAGAATACAATCGTTGCCCATATCGTATTATACTTGAATAAAAATTGGATTCTTGCCACGTTTTTAAGAAAACTATAACGTCAGGTTTTTTTCTATTACTGAGCTGCGAGGTACATTGAACAAAAATATTCTCATGAAAGAACTAAAAGATAAAGTAGCATATATTACAGGAGGGTCAAAAGGTATCGGCTATGCCGTTGCCGAAAAATTGTTGGCCTCGGGAATGAAAGTTGCCATAAGCGGTCGAACATTACAAACGGTACGCAAAGCAGCTGATCAACTGGGCGACGAGAATCAAGTAATCGGTGTTGCCTCTGATGTTTCAAAATTGCGTGATGAAGAAGAGGCGGTCAAGAAGATTATTGATAAATGGGGAAAAATAGACTTGGTTTTGGCCAATGCAGGACTTGGAAATTTCGCCCCAATCGATGAAATGACCGAAACCCAATGGCATCAAATGATCAATACCAATTTAAATGGTGTTTTTCATACGCTAAAGGCTTCAGTTGACGCTTTGAAACAATCAAAAGGGTATTACATGACATTGGCAAGTCTCGCAGGTACGAATTTCTTTGCTTCTGGTGCTGGTTACAATGCCACCAAATTCGGAGTGGTCGGTTTCACCCAAGCGGCGATGCTAGACCTCAGAAAGTATGATATAAAGGTTTCCACTATCATGCCGGGATCCGTTGCCACTCACTTTAATGGAAACGAACCTGATGATCAAGACGCTTGGAAAATTCAACCTGAAGATATTGGCGAATTAGTGGTCGACTTATTAAAAATGCACCCTCGAACACTGCCAAGTAAAATTGAGGTTCGACCCAGCAGACCTGATAAAAAATAGAAGTATTCAAATTGATGAAGGCCCGAAGACATTTTATTTTTCGGGCTTTCTTTTTATATGGATTAAACCTCTTTTTCTTCAAAAGCACTATAAGGGTTACAAATCTCCAGAATCAAGGCCTTTAGTTCATTAAAGAACAGCGCCAAGGTTTCTTGGGTAATCTGATAATCTTTTTTCCTGCTCATTTTTCCTTCTTTAGTAGCGAAACGTAAAAGTCCGGCGCTTAAATTTTTAAAGGTAAAAATACCTGACTCAATCGTTTCGATAGGTTGTTGTGCATTATACATTACGGCATAGCAGAGCAGTTGAAATGCCTTACTGTATTCATATTCGGAAGCGATTTCGACCCAATCGACAATTTCTACCTGCGATTGATTTACTCTACCAGTTTTATAATCAATAATACGTAACGTACCGTCATATGAATCGACGCGGTCAAGTTTTCCTTTTAATTGAACCGGAAACTCCAGTTCCGGTATTTGAAGTTGAACTTTGAGATTTTGTTCAAGGGCGATAATCTTTATTTCATGTGCTTCGGCTTCCTTAATTTCCAAATCGATAAAGTTCTCAATATAGCGCAAGATTACATGATATGCTATCAAGTTTTTACCTTGGCTAATATCTCCTTCCAAATAAGACTTTGAAAAGTGTTGTTTCACCAACCTAGTTATTTTGCCCTTAGCTTCGGTCAAGTTCTTCTCAGTAAGAATCTGACCTACCAACGGCGTATAAATATCTTCTAGGGTGTCATGAACAATAGTGCCAAAAGTGTTGGCCGCAATTGTCTCCTCAACCTCTAATACATCATCTATTCCCAAAAGATTGCGCTTGTAGAAGTCTATGGGGTTTCTAATATAATTGCTCAAAGAAGTTGGTGAAAAACCTCTGGACGCATGAGCTTTGATCAACGAGAGTAAATGTTCATCTTTTTCAATGATTTCAAGCGATTTCATCACCGGACTTATCTCAGGTGCGGCAATCTTTTCTTTTATATGGGGATATTTGTTCTCATCGGTGAGCAATTGACTGATCAAACGACTTTTCTCACCACCTTCTAGCACATCGGGCTCTGTATTATACAGAAGGTAAATATTCTTTGCACGCTGCAACAGTCGATAGAAGTGATAGGTGTAGACGGCATCTTTTTCTTTATAGGTGGGCAGACCTAAACGAACTTTTAAATCAAATGGAATAAAAGAGTTGTTCGATTTGCCCGAGGGAAGTATTCCTTCATTAACCGAAGTAAGAATAACCGTCTCAAAATCTAAATTTCTGCTCTCTAACATTCCCATAATTTGAAGCCCTTCTAGTGGCTCACCCTGAAAATCTAGCGATTCTGCGCTTAACAGTTCACGATAAAGTGCCTGTAGCGATTTTAAATCGGCTACAAATGAATGGTCACGCACCAAATCGACCAACTGATTGAACAGCGTATAGAACCTATATAAATATTCTAAGGCTAGGGCATCATCAAGTAGTTGAAATTTCTCCTTTAAAGCTAATATAAGATCAATACATCGCTCGATAAACTCGTTCGGTTTTAACTCATCATCAGTGAATAGCCGTGATGCATGTTCACTGTCTATAATCTCATTGAGCTTATCGGCACTTAAATAGCTCCAGTTTTTGGTTCGAATAATTTCTACTATACTGCTAACCGAAACTCTGTCGTCATTGAGAAGCACATGAAGATAGGGATGGCTCAACAAAGACTGAATATTCTTATGAAACCATTTACCGTTACTTTTAGAAATATATAAATCAATAAACTGATCAAAGAGTGAAGCCAAGGGGGTTTTATCCAATGGGTAACCCATGGTAATGTTAATACCATCTACTTCTTCTGGAATAGAATTGATTAACGAATTCATCAACGTTTCATCACCTAGCACAACCGCAGTGTTTTGCAATTTGGCAGCTGATTCAAAACGTAACTTTGACAACAATTGACCAGTATACTTAGCCTGCGAAACATTTTTTGGAATTCCGATTACCTCAATGTTTTTCGATGATAAATAGTAATCACTAATTCCTTTAGGAGCAGAATTTTTATAATAGGGCCAATTATTAAGATGTTGACGGATAAACAGACTTGCATCATGAACCGGGTCGTTCAAAAAATAAGTATCAAGATCCCAATAAATATCAGAATCAACTTTCGAAAGAATACTTTGTATAATTCGACTCTCAGCAGTGTTCAATGCATTAAAGCCGACAAACAAAAAATGTTTTTCAGCTTGACCCTGTAAATAATCATCTAGTCTATTACAGGCCTTTCGATAAACGAGACCCTGGTGACCGATACCTTTCTCGGATAATTTAGAATTGAACTTGTGATATAAGGGTTCGAGGTTGTTCCAAAAGGCAAGATAGTCTTCCATCATCTTGGTCTTGTTTTCCTCTAAAGACCAATGGTTGATTTCTTGAATCGCAGCTAGATTGCCAAATAGTTTAGATACATCAATAAGATATCTATCTATCTCATTATAATCTTGAAGCAAGGTTTGCGCCCATTTAGAGAAAGTGAAAAAATCATCTTTTCTTTCTAAGGGCTGTTCGCAATATGCTTCGTATAATGTGAACAGTTGTTGGGTCGCACTGGCATAGGTAAGTCCGGATATTTTTTCGACAAAGCTTTCTATGCTATGAATTTCGGGAGAGAAAATAGAACCTTCTATATTCTTCGCTATAGCCTTCTTTAAGAAGGTACCCGCCCTCTTACTGGGCAGTATGAAAATCAACTTCTCAAAAGAGTAACCCTTTTTGGAAATTTCAACAACAACATCTTCTAAAAAACTCTGCATAATCAAAAATAAAAAAGCCCTGACAAATGTCAGGGCTTAATGTATTCAATTGTGTGAAATTAACTTATTTCACCAAGTTGATTTCAACTCTTCTGTTTTCTTTTCTACCACTTCTTGTGTTGTTAGAAGCGATTGGCTTGTCTTCACCGTAACCGATAGCAGACAATCTGAACTCTTCGATGCCTTTGTCAACCAAGAACTCTTTTACAGAAAGGGCTCTAGACTCAGAAAGACTTTGGTTCAATTTCTGGCTACCAACACTATCAGTGTGACCTTCTACTGTAAATTTAGCAGTTGGGTACTCTTTCAAGATGGTGATGATATCTACCATAACTGAAGTTGATTCAGCTTTGATTGAAGATTTACCAGTGTCGAACAAGATTGTTCTAGCGTACTCATTCAATTGCTTTTGAACTTCTTCGGTAACTTCAGGACAACCGGCGTTAGCTACAGTACCAGCAACATCTGGACACTTATCATCTTTATCTAATACACTATCACCGTCAGAATCTGGCCATGGGCATCCTTTGTTTTCAGCAGGACCTGCTTCATTAGGACACTCATCATCACCATCAGCAACACCGTCACCGTCAGCATCAGGACAACCAGCTAAGTTAGCCAATCCAGCAACATCTGGACACTTGTCATCTTTATCAGCAACACCGTCACCGTCAGCATCAGGACAACCGTTCATTTCGGCAGAACCAGCTTCGTTAGGACAAGCATCTTTGCTATCTTCGATTCCATCACCATCAGCATCAGGACAACCGTTGAAAGCTTCTAGACCAGCAACTTCTGGGCAAGCATCATCTTTATCGTAGATACCATCACCGTCAGTATCAGTTCCACCGAACTTAACTGCGATACCGGCCATATGTTGCCAGTGCTTAGCAAGGTAATCTTCGAAAGCATGCTTGTAAGAAGTCTGAACTGTAAGACCAATGTTATCGGTAAACCAGAAGTTGATACCAACTCCACCGTTTGCTGTACCAGCACCGATTTCATCGATCCAAGTGTAACCACCACCAATCTCAACGAAAGGATCGATTACAGTACCTTCAATAAAGTTATATTTAATCGTACCATCTATAGCGTAATGAGAAAGATCATCAACACCAACATCTCCTAATTTGTCGATTTTGTTCAAAGAACCTCTAGCACCAACAGAGAAACCGTTGCCTACGTACTTTGATACACCAACGTAAGAGATAGAAGGAAGAATGTTCCAGTGGTCGGTCGCGTTGAAAAGCTGACTACCGAAACCGCCATCGTCACCAGTTGGGTAAGTGTCTATGGCATTAACCCCAAAACTTACCTGCCAAGGGTTATTCTCGTCTTGCGCTTGTATGTTGTTAACCCCTACTATTAGCAGGACAACAACCAATAATTTGCTAAGATGTTTCATGTTCAAATTTTTAAGTTTAAGTGTTTATTAGCTGCAAATGTAAGTTGTTAAATATTATTAACAAAATCAATTTCCTATTTTTTTTAACGCTTTTTATAGGGAAAATAATGCATTTAAACGATTTTTAAGGCCTTGCCGACTTCGGTAAAAGCATCGATAGCTTGGTCTAAATGCTTCATCTCGTGGGCCGCCGACAATTGTACGCGAATTCTTGCTTTACCTTTAGGAACTACCGGATAAAAAAATCCGATTACATATACATTTTTCTCTAAAAGTCGCTTGGCCATTTCTTGGGCCACTTTCGCATCATATAACATTATTGGTACAATGGCTGAATCTCCATTAACGATATCAAAACCTGCTTTTTTAATTCCTTCCTTAAAATATTCAGTGTTTTTCTGGAGCTTATCGCGTAGTGAAGTGTCGTTTTGTAAAAGTTCAAAAACTTTGATAGACGCCCCTACGATTGCCGGGGCCAGTGAATTTGAGAACAAATAAGGTCTAGATCGCTGACGTAAAATTTCAATAATTTCTTTCTTCGCAGTGGTATACCCTCCCATAGCACCACCCAGGGCTTTACCAAGGGTGCCCGTTATGATATCGATTCTACCCATGACCCCTTTTTCTTCCAGGGTTCCACGACCGGTTTCCCCTATAAAGCCTGTTGCATGACATTCATCGATCATCACAAGGGCATCATATTTATCTGCCAGGTCGCAAATAGCGTCAAGTGGTGCTACCAAGCCATCCATAGAAAAGACTCCATCAGTAACAATAATTTTAAATCGAGCTTTATCTGCGTTAGCTTGCTGCAATTGTTTTTCCAAATCTTTCATATCGCTATTGGCATAACGGTATCTTTTGGCTTTGCATAACCTTACCCCATCAATAATCGACGCGTGGTTGAGCGAATCTGATATGATAGCATCTTCAGCAGTGAGCAAGGGTTCGAAGACCCCACCATTGGCATCGAATGCCGCTGCATATAATATGGTGTCCTCAGTCCCGTAGAAATCAGCAATTTTAGATTCTAACTCTTTATGAATGTCTTGAGTACCGCAAATGAATCGAACCGATGACATACCAAAACCATGGGTATCTAGAGTATCCTTTGCTGCTTGTATGACTTCTGGGTGTGAAGACAGCCCCAAGTAATTATTGGCACAAAAATTTATAACCTCTGATCCATCGGCCAATTTTATTTCGGCGCCTTGAGGTGAAACGATAATCCGTTCATCTTTATAAAGTCCATCTTCTTTGATTTGATTGATTTCACTTTTTAAGTGCTCTTCTATTTTTCCGTACATATAATTGTTATCTGAATATAATATTAGATGAATCTTCTAAAAATCAAGTTATTTATTAAATGATTAGGGTTCTTTTCAAAAATAGAAAATAAGTATGTTGCGTCTATTAAATACAAAATGAATATTATGAAATCTAAATTATTAGGAGTAGCGGCAGCTTTGACACGAAGCCGGAAATACACATTGGCCCTTGTTGGTGCACAATTTGCATATTTAGGCTATAAATATTGGAAAGAGAAGAAAACCAAGAAAAATCGATAATGTATAGTAGACTATACAAATTCGGTAAGCACTAAATCATTTATATAGACTATAATTCTCTTTTCGACAATAAACCCCATACTCTCAAGTGTATCTGAATATCTGTAAAGTTGTTCTTTATATTTCGGATTTCGCTTACCCGTTTTATAGTCGATGAGCACCGCACTTTTATCGTTCAAAACAACTCTGTCAGGCCTCAATAGTTCGCCTGTTTGGGTGATGATGTCCTTTTCATTCTTAATGATATTACCTGCTAGATAGTAATCATTCAAGTCTGGATGTTTCAATACTTTATTCAGACTCTTCTCAAAAGCGGATAGCTCTGATTGAGTAATAATACCTTGATTAATACTTTTCTCAAGCGCGGCATCAATATCATCTTCGGTTTCAATTAATCCGAGAATATGATGCATACGATTACCTTGCAGAATGGCTTCCTCCCTCGCACTATCCCAAAGCATGCCTCCTCTGGTCAATATTTTAAATGCCGGCCTGTCTTTTTGAGTTACAACAAAGTCTACTCTGCTTTGCTGAATTGCCGTAGTTTTGGAAGCGTTCTTGATTAGCTCACCAAAGGTATACGTCAAAATTTCACTGTTCCATAGGCCCTTACTAATGAGATATTCAATGAACAGCCCCGAATAATAATCGGTTTTGTGCGCTCCGTTTCTATTCAAATCTTTCTCGCTTACAATATATAAACCCTTTTCAGCTCGTGTAAGTGCCACATATAGCACATTAAATGAATCAAGTTCCATGAGATGCTCTTCTTCGGTAAACAACCTTTCAGCTACCGCCCCATACTCAACAACTTCTTTCTTTTCATTGATCAACACTTCATCAAAACCATCTGAAAATTCCGGATTCAGTGGTAACCACATTTTTTTCTGCCCTGCCAAGCGTTTGTAAATATTGTCATTAGCAAAAGGAAAGATTACAAAAGGAAACTCTAAACCCTTAGATTTGTGAATACTCATGATTCGCACCGCAGCAACGTGCTCAGGGGCTGAAAGGCTTAATTTGTCTTTCTTTTTTTCCCAATACTCTAAAAAAGTATGTATTCCAGCACCTTCTTTTCTTTCTACATCTAATACTTCATCTAAAAGATAGATAACGTAAGCGTCAGAATCGGGCATTAATTCAAATTGCCTAATGGCCAATTCGATACCATCGTAAACCGAAATTTGTTTTAAGGCTTCGATACTAAAACCAAACCTAGACATGAATAGCTGTGACACGCTATTCAAATTCTCATAAATGAGCCGATGTTGGCCTTCTTTTTGAGCTGAGAGATAATTTAAGAGGTCGTAGGCCACTTCAGAATTTTCACCATCTGCGGTGTATTTCAGTAAATTGATAAGAAATCGAACCTTATCGCTGCTATTGAGCAACAGGCTCTCCGATGATATGGTCGGTATTGCATTTTGAGTGAGATAATCCGCAAGAAAAACTCCATCTTTATTACTACGTACCAAAATACATATCTCACCGTACGAGTAATTTTTATCTCGAATGCCTTGAATTAAATTCAAAACTTCTTTACCGTACATTTCATTCTTATCGATGTCATCGTCTTTCTCGAGAAAATTGAGCTGTACTATACCTCCCGTTTTGGGATTTACGCCTTGTCGATTGCCATCTTCGAACATTGTACCATATGTGCTATTGTTCAAATAAGAACTGGTAGCCGTAAAGAACTCATTGTTAAATTTTATTATTTGATCGTGGCTTCGGTAATTTACAGGTAGGTTGTAGGTCTCTGGAGGCACTACAAAAGGATTGGCGACCTTGAGGGCCAAGTTCAAAAATTGTTCGGCCCGGCCCCCGCGCCATCGGTAAATAGCCTGCTTGGCATCACCCACCAAAAATAAAGAACCTTGTTTGCCCAACATGTCTTCACTTTCAAGAGCGTTCGCTATGAGCGGCACTAAATTATTCCATTGTAGTACTGATGTGTCTTGAAACTCATCAATAAAATAATGTCGGTATTTTTCACCCAAACGCTCGTATATGAAAGGGGCGGGCTGATTTTTTATCTCTTTTGATATCAATGTATTGAATTCAGATATAATCAGCTGGTCACGTTCTTCCTGTAAGGTCTTTACTTCTTGCTGAATAGCATTGAGAACGGTTAAGGGTACTATATTACCATAGGCGTTCTTTAGAAATAACAATTGATAAAAATCTGTTCGTATAGCTGTAAACAGCTGAGCGAATTGTACGTGAAGTAAGTCTAAGGTCGATTTGACTCGCTCTGGTGCCGATTTGTTGTATAGCTTGGTGGTGTCAAAATTTTGTTTCCAACCCGCATTGTAATCGATATCAAAATCACCTTTCGAAATTTTCAACATAAAATTAGGAAAAGAGCTTCGAGTAAAATCAGAGTACTCCAAACCATTGTCGTCAATGATGTCCAAAGCCTTTTCCGCAAGTTCGACCAAATGCTTTTCAATAGCTTTTTGACCTTTGCTCAACTTGCTTTTGAGTTGTAAGAAGTCTTCTATTTTCTTATTCCTTAATTTAGCTAGGTGTTCAGCATGATTTTCACTAAAAATCAACTTACCGATATTATAAAGGTCATAAGTAATATCCCAACTTTTATCACCATCTATTTTTTCCAAAGCAAAATCAAGCAAGACTTTGGTCAATTTTTCATTTGACCCCGCTTTCTGCACTAATCTTGCAATCGCTTCATCAAGTAATAAGTCGGTGTCTAAAATAACTTCAAAATTCTGGGGAATTTTAAGGTCTTTGGCAAAGGTTCGTATAATGCGATGGGTAAACTTATCTATCGTCGATATATCGAAAAAAGCATAATTGTGCAGAATTTCTTTAAGTGTTTCTTTTGAACGTTCTCGAAGTTCTTCGACATCCAGAGAAAGTTCTGTACATATATCTTTAAATATTACTGGTGCACCCTCTAATTCTGTCACCTTAGAAAATTCAAAAAGACTGTCTAAAATTCGTCTTTTCATCTCGTTTACCGCCTTATTGGTGAAGGTAATTGCCAATATTTTTTGGTAACCGCCCTTTCTCTGAAGTATAATTTTCAAGTACTCTTTGGTAAGGGTATGGGTTTTTCCCGAACCCGCGGATGCGTTGTATATTTTGAAGGGTGCGTCTTGCAAGTGCTTTTTTACGCAAAATAAGGATTCTATTAGAGTTCTTAACAAATAATTAAGGGATTTTGTTTGTTAAAAAACGTACTTTTCAACTTACTAAATAATAATCTAAAAAATTAAGTAATATGGCTTTTGAACTACCAAAATTACCCTATTCATACGATGCTCTTGAACCTAATATTGACGCTCGTACCATGGAGATTCACCATACAAAACATCATAATGGTTACACGACCAAATTGAACAACGCCATCGAAGGCACAGATTTGGCCGGAAAGTCTATTGAAGACATTCTCGAGAATCTTGACATGTCTAATAGCGCAGTTCGAAATAATGGCGGGGGCTTTTATAACCATTCTCTTTTTTGGGAAGTCATGTCACCTGACGGCGGCGGAAAACCTTCTGGTGAACTAGCCGAAGCGATTAATGATGCTTATGGCTCATTCGAAGACTTTAAAGAAAAGTTTAGCAGTGCTGCTGGCGGTCAGTTCGGTTCTGGCTGGGCATGGCTTTGTGTTCACAAAGGTGGAAAAGTAGAAGTATGCAGCACGCCTAATCAAGACAACCCGGTAATGCCTAATGTTGGCTGTGGAGGTCAACCGATTCTTGGGTTGGATGTTTGGGAACATGCCTATTACTTGAACTACCAAAATCAGCGCCCTGCATACATCGATGCATTTTTCAATGTAATCAATTGGGACAAAGTTTCAGAATTATACTCTAGTAATAAATAGAGAAAGAAAGCTGACTAATTAAAAAGTCCCGGTCGTAGTTAACGACCGGGACTTTTTTTTGTTTAAAATTTTATGGTTTCATTCAAAGAAAGCCCTCTGAACAGTACTTTTTTAAAATAGAAAAGGGCGGAGAAGTCTCCACCCTTTTCGTCCCAAATCTTACCATAAACTTAACCTACTTATGCTATGGCAGCACTAAAATACTGGTATTGTGGGAAATAAAAAAAGAAATTTTGGAAATTTTAAAGCTTTTTTTTAACAAAAAATGAACTTGAAAGTGTTAACACTATGAATTACTGGTGTTTCGCGAAAATAAAAAGGCGGAGCATTGCTCCGCCTTTTCCCCAAATCTTACCATGAACTTAACCTACTTATGCTATGGTTCTCCAAATATAGAGTGATTGATTTCGCAAGAAAAAGGTTTTAGATAAACGTACGTTTAAGTGGTCAAAATACCTATCGAGTTCTGCTCATTCATATATAGGGAGACATTTAGAAAATGCTTGCGGAACTAAATAGTATTCTTTGTTGTGGAAATATTCGAATGCCTACTTCTGAAAATAAAAAGGCGGAGCATTTGCTCCGCCTTTTCCCCAAATCTTACCATGAACTTAACCTACTTATGCTATGGTCCTCCAAATATAATGCGGGTATTTACGGTTCTAAAAGTTCTTTGTTGAACGGTCTATAAAGTAGGTTAAAGTGCTATATCAACACTTGGTCGCAGATCTCAAAAATTTGCTCTCTCGATACCCCCAAGCTTATAGAAATAAAAAAGGTGGAGAAATCTCCACCTTTTTTGCCCCAAATCTTACCATGAACTTAACCTACTTATGCTATGGCAAGACTAAAATTATGTATGCACGCTGCGTATATGTACAAAAAGACGTTGAAAGACTTAGAATATCGATGAAATACCCTAATTTATGTATTTCATCGAGTAAATTGATCAATATGCCCTCTGGTTCTTGCCTTCATAAAAATTGATAAAGGCTCTGTTTACCACTCGATTACCACCTGGCGTTGGGTAATCGCCTGTAAAATACCAATCCCCTAAATTTTTAGGGCAAGCTTCATGAAGACTGTCTATAGTCTGATATATAATATCCACTTCGGCCTTTATCCCCTCAGGACTCAATAACTCTCCTATTTTTTCCGATATCTCTTCCGCAGTAAATGGAGCATAAAACTCCTTTACATAATTTACGACCTCGGCATCTTTTGAGTTTACTTGTTGTAAACACTTGTCGTAAATATCATCTACAACGTTCATAGTCAATCGTTCTTGATGAAGTGCCAAGGCTGCCTTGAATGCAATAAAGTCTTCCAACTTGGCCATATCAATACCGTAACAGTCAGGATACCTTATTTGTGGAGCGGAAGAAACTACAATTATTTTTTTTGGCGAAAGTCGGTCCAGTATGCGAAGTATGCTCCTTTTCAAGGTGGTACCCCTTACGATACTATCATCAATTATTACCAAGTTATCGCCCTTTTTAACAGAACCGTACGATATATCGTAAACATGGGTGACTAAATCATCTCTACTACTATCTTGTGTAATAAACGTTCGAAGTTTGGCGTCTTTAATGGCTACCTTTTCAATACGCGGCCTGATTTCTAAAATAGAATGAAGCTCCTCACTGGTAATTTTAGAGCCGATAGCCAAAATTTGCTCTTCTTTACGCTTGTTCAAGTAGTTCTGGGCCTCTTTGACCATTCCGAAAAATGAAGTTTCGGCCGTATTGGGTATATACGAGAAAACGGTATTCTTTATATCGTGATCAATAGACTTCAGTATTTGGGGGAAAAGCAACTTCCCTAATTTCTTTCGCTCTTGATAGATTTCCTTATCACTTCCCCGTGAAAAATAAATACGCTCAAAAGAACAGGCCTTACGCTCTACCGGAGGTAAAATCTCCTTAAGGGAAAAGCTTCCATTTTTCTTAATAATAATAGCATTTCCGGGATCAAGCTCAATAACCTCATCATAAGGCACATTAAAAACCGTTTGAATTGCAGGTCGCTCAGAGGCCACGACCACAACCTCATCATCTTGATAGTAATAAGCTGGGCGAATACCCGCGGGATCTCTTAAAACAAAAGCATCGCCGTGACCCAATAATCCTGCCATGGCATAACCACCATCCCAGTTTTTTGAGGCCCGTCGTAAAATCTTACCTACCTTTAATCGGTCTGCAATCAATGGTGAGGCTTCTTGTTTGGTATAACCCTCTTTTTTGATTTGTTTGTAAAGCTTGGCAACGGCATCATCTAGAAAATGCCCGATTTTTTCCATTACGGTAACGGTATCGGCCATCTCTTTAGGATGCTGACCTAATTGCACCAAATTGTCGAACAATTCATGAACATTGGTCATGTTGAAGTTACCGGCAACGATAAGGTTACGGTGCATCCAGTTGTTCTGACGCAAAAACGGGTGTACACTCTCTATACTGTTCTTACCGAAAGTACCGTATCGCACATGCCCCAATAATACCTCGCCAATATATGGTATGTGTTGTTTCTGTAAAGCAACATCATCACGATATTCAGGGTGCTCAAGCAAAGTTGTATTGATCCTGTCGTTGATCTGTGCAAAAATATCTTGAATAGGCTGTTGTGCACAAGAACGAACACGGCTCATATAGCGTTCCCCGGCGGTTACATCAAGTTTAATGCTGGCGAAACCTGCACCGTCTTGACCACGATTGTGCTGCTTCTCCATCATCAGGTACATTTTGTTTACCCCATAAAAGGCCGTACCATACTTTTCTTTGTAATATTCTAAAGGCTTTAACAAACGAATTACCGAAATACCGCATTCGTGTTTGATAGCGTCGCTCATTTTATATCTCCTTATTTATTAAAAAAGCCCCTGTTTAGATAGGGGCGTGTTTTATTTTAATTCTATATCAAATTGGGTGAGGGCTTTAAACTCATGGAGTCTTTTATCCACCTCGTGCCTTCTTAAGTTTTCCATTCGTTCCGTGCCAAACCTTTCTACGCAGAAGGAAGCCAAGTTAGACCCATGAATGACCGCATTTTTCATGTTTTCAAAAGACAAGTCGTTCGTTGCCGCTAAATACCCCGTAAAGCCACCGGCAAAAGTATCGCCTGCTCCCGTTGGGTCAAAAACCTCTTCTAACGGTAGTGCGGGTGCAAAGAAAATTTGCTCTTTATGAAACAAAAGCGCCCCATGCTCGCCCTTTTTAATAACTACATATTTAGGCCCCATCTTCTGAATAGCCTCTGCAGCCTTAACCAAAGAATATTCTTCGGTCAATTGCCGGGCCTCTTCATCATTAATAGTGATAACATCGATATGTTGAATGACTTCTTTCAATTCAGTAAGTGCATTATCCATCCAAAAGTTCATCGTATCCAAAACAATAAGTTTTGGTCGTGTTTTCATCTGCTGAATTACACTTAATTGAACGGAAGGGTGCAAATTACCCAGCATCACCACATCCGAATCATTAAAGTGCTCAGGCACCTTGGGCCGAAAATCTGCCAGCGTATTTAAATCTGTGATAAGCGTATCTCTGCTATTAAGGTCATTATGATATTTCCCTTTCCAATAAAAGGTTTTTCCCCCTTCTACAATTTCGACACCTGTGAGGTCAATATTTTTAGACTTTAAGGTCTCTAGATAAGCGTCGGGTAGGTCATCACCAACAATGGAAACAATACCTGATTCAACATCAAATTGTGAAGCCGCCAATCCGATAAAGGTAGCCGCACCGCCCAGCACTTTTCCTGTTTTTCCAAAAGGAGTCTCGATTTCATCAATGGCAACAGTACCTACAATCAAAAGTTTACCCATAAGGTCTTGCAATTTTGCTGCAAATATAAGGTTTTGCAAAGCGAATATACCTTACGGCGGATATCAAATTACAAAATTCGGCAAACGGTTTATTTTCTTCCAAAATCTGCAGGAATCTCTCCCCAAGCCTTGGTCTCCCATTTGACAATTGGTGTACGGTAAGAGTTGTTTTTTAGCCATAGTATCGCTCTGCGAATCAATTCGAAGAGTTCTCTATTTTTTTCGGTTTCCTGCAACTTGGTATTACAGGTTTTTTTCCGAACCCAGCTCATTGCCGTTCTAGAATCGGTATAGATAATTCGATCACTGTTATTTTGCTTTAGAAAGGCCAACCCGTGTACGATGGCCAAAAATTCCCCGATATTGTTGGTTCCCTGCGCAAACGGACCTTGCCTAAAAAGCTTTTTTCCCGTTTTGGTATCCACCCCTTGGTATTCCATGACCCCAGGGTTTCCGCTAGAGGCAGCATCTACAGATATAGAATTATGATTGGGAGAGCCAAATTTTAAAAGTTCTTGAGGTGAAAGTGTAGAACCCACTTTTTTCTTCCCTTTAAAATCATCATAATTGCCATTATAAGCTTTTTTGGCTTCAGCAAAAGTTAAAAAAGATTTGTACTGCGCTCCTTTAAAACCTTCTATTGCGGCTTTGCAATTTTTCCAGGTGGTGTAAATTCCAGGGCGCTTGCCTTTCCAAACGGTATAGAATTTTTCTTTTTTGGCCATTAGTTCTCTGCTAACAGTTTTGCAATAACTTTTGGAAAATGCTCATACTCCAATACATGAACCTTGGCAGCAATAGTTTCAGGCGTGTCATCAGGATCTACAACCGTTTTGGCTTGTTGTATTATAGCGCCCTCATCGTAGTTCTCGTTTACGTAGTGGATTGTTATACCGGTTTCAACCTCATTATTGGCCTTGACGGCTTCATGAACTTTGCTTCCGTACATTCCTTTGCCGCCATATTTAGGCAGTAAGGCGGGGTGTATATTGATAATTTTATCGGGAAAGCTTAAAATTAAATCTTCTGGTATTTTCCAGAGAAAACCGGCGAGCACAATTAAATCGGGCCGTATCGACTTTAACACATTTAAGACAAAGTCGGTTTTAAGAAAAGAATGCCGATTAAAATAAATTGCATTAATACCCAATCTATCACACCGATCCAAAACTTTCGCATGCCTTTTATTGGTTAAAACAGCAGCTATTTCAATTCTTTGGCTGTCTTTAAAGTAATTGACAATGTTTTCGACATTGGACCCAGAGCCCGAGGCAAAAAGTACTATACGTTTCGTTTTCAAAAAATTGGAATTTAAACGAGCGGTTAATCAATTGATATATCTATCGAACAGAAGAAGTATGGTTAAAATTCTTCTTGAATTCAACTCATCTAAATTAAAATTCAAAGATTTTTTTAAAAAGGATGAGCTAAAAATATTTGAAGCGAAAATAGCACTCTTGCATTTAAATTTAGTAAATTACCATACATTTTATCGGTTAATAGTGTTATTCAACCAAAGTTTTTTATTTTTGCCAACAATTTAAATTTAAAACCAATTTTATTATGTCAGACATTGCATCAAGAGTAAAAGCTATCATCGTTGATAAATTAGGTGTTGATGAAAACGAAGTGGTAACGGAAGCTAGCTTTACAAACGACCTAGGGGCAGATTCTTTGGATACAGTGGAATTGATTATGGAGTTCGAGAAAGAATTTGATATCCAAATCCCAGACGATCAAGCTGAGAACATCGCAACAGTTGGCCAGGCCATTAGTTATATAGAAGAAGCGAAGTAATCTTTATGGTTCTTTAAAAGAGATTCAAAATTATCCATGTGGTAACCTTATCGCATGGATAATTTTTTTTAATTTACGGTTGGCTTAAAATCAAAACGAAAAATTAAGTTCAATGCAATTAAAGCGAGTAGTAGTTACCGGACTTGGAGCATTAACTCCTATAGGTAATAATATTGAAGAATATTGGGAAGGTCTCAAAGAAGGCAAAAGCGGTTCTGCACCGGTTACCTATTACGACACTGAAAAATTCAAGGTCAAATTTGCTTGTGAACTCAAGAATTTCAATGCAGAAGATCATTTCGACCGAAAAGAAGCTCGTAAGCTAGATCGATTTGCGCAATATGCATTGGTTTCTTCTGATGAAGCTATAAAAGATTCAGGTCTTGATCTTGAAAGCCTTGATAAATTTCGTGTTGGCGTTATTTGGGGTGCAGGTATCGGAGGTCTCGAAACTTTCCAGAACGAAGTTATGAACTTTGCCGAAGGCAACGGAACACCTCGTTTTAATCCTTTCTTTATTCCGAAAATGATTGCAGATATTGCTCCTGGGCATATTTCGATCAAACATGGTTTCATGGGGCCTAACTATACAACGGTTTCTGCATGTGCCTCATCGGCCAACGCATTGATCGATGCGTTGAATTATATTCGACTTGGCCACTGCGACGTAATCGTTTCCGGCGGTAGTGAAGCGGCCGTAACCATTGCAGGTATGGGCGGATTTGGTGCCATGCACGCCTTATCTACAAGAAATGAAAGCCCCGAAACAGCCTCAAGGCCTTTCGATGCGACGAGAGATGGCTTTGTTTTAGGTGAAGGTGCCGGTGCACTTATTCTTGAAGAATATGAGCATGCCAAGGCACGTGGAGCAAAAATATATGCGGAAGTCGCCGGTGGCGGACTATCAAGTGATGCCTATCATATGACCGCACCGCACCCTGATGGAATTGGTGTTGTTCGAGTTATGGAAAACTGTTTACGCGATGCAGGCCTCAAACCCGAAGACGTAGATGCTATCAACACCCACGGTACTTCAACTCCGTTAGGTGATGTTGCCGAGCTGAAAGCAATTAGTGAAGTATTTGGAGATCATGCGCCGAATATTAATATCAACTCTACAAAATCAATGACCGGTCACCTTTTGGGGGCCGCAGGTGCAATTGAGGCTATAGCTTCGATTTTGGCCATGAAACATGGGGTAGTGCCACCAACTATAAACCATTCAGTTGTAGATGAGAATATTGATCCAACTCTAAACCTTACCCTTAATAAAGCACAAGAGCGAGAGGTCAATGTTGCATTGAGCAACACTTTCGGATTTGGCGGTCATAATGCTTGCGTTATATTCAAAAAAATAAGCGAGTAAAACTGATGGCGTTTCCTTCCAATATATTCAATTCCCATTCCAAACAGGATGGGGATTTTTTTTTGGGGATAACTAAAATATTAGGTTTCAAGCCCAAAAAGCTCGATATCTACAAACGAGCCTTTTTACATAGATCTGCCAATAAAAAGGATGATAAAGGAAACCCTATGAACTATGAGCGTCTGGAGTTCTTAGGCGATTCGATGCTAGGTACTATTATTTCAAAGCATTTATATGATGAAGTACCCGATGGAGACGAGGGCTACTTGACAAAAATGCGTTCAAAGATCGTAAGTCGTAAACACCTTAACGAATTGGGCAAAGATTTAGGCCTTATCAACTTTGTAAAGAGTAGAATACCCAAATCACATTTTGGCGAGAATATTCACGGTAATGTTTTTGAAGCTCTAGTGGGTGCCATTTATCTTGATCGGGGGTATAAGTATTGTGAAAAATTCATCGCCCATAGAGTAATAGGGCCCTATGTAGATATCGAACAACTTGAAGGTAAAGTAATCAGCTACAAAAGCCTAGTGATCGAGTGGTGCCAAAAGCAGAAAAAAACCTTCAATTATAATGTTTATGAAGACACCGGCAACGATACTTTAAAACATTTCGCGGTCAAACTCAGTATTAGTGGAAAAATAATGGCAAAGGCCAGAGCTACCTCGAAAAAGAAAGCGGAAGAAATCGCCTCAAAAAGAGCTTATTACGCGCTTCAAGACAAAATGAAAAAATCTTAAGCCGCCTCTTTTGTAACTAAAACGTTATAGAATGCCAAAATTTAGGTTTAGACTTCACTAACCTAGGCGTTGTTCTGTATTAATATTATATTTGCTGCTTTCTGTGGCTATGGTAGCGATACATAAAATTTCGACGGACTTTTACGAAGATTCCTTCGATTTGATTGCTTTGCACAGCAGTCTTGAAGATTATGCCATGGCCTACGCTCTTAACCTGTGTCTAAAGTCAAATTTTAGAAGAAGGCGTAAAGATCTTGATTTATCGGCACATGTAGCTGTTCCCATTTTTGAATGGCAAGATGATTTCAACGATAGATATTGGACGTTCTTTCCCAACAATACTATTAGGGAAGACACCTCATTAAGAACAGATCTTTTCAGAGATGAGCCGGCCTATTCTACATTTACAGTGGTTTCAGAGTACCGAGATGTAGATTATTTTATCAAAATCGAGCAAGATGACCATGACAACACAGAAGAACTCTTAAAAATGCTATTGGCCGTACCGCGTATAGTTACGGCTTACCATATAGATACAGACAAACTAAAATCTAAGAACAACTTAATTTATTGAATCAATGTCTAGCAAAAAGAAGACAAAAATAGTTGCCACCCTTGGGCCGGCTACTAGCAAAAAAGAGGTATTAAGAGACATGATCGAAGCTGGGGTAGATGTCTTTCGCATAAATTTTTCACATGCCAATTACGATGACGTTACCGAGCGAATAAATATGATTCGTGAACTTAATGAAGAATTAGGTTCATATACATCAATACTAGCCGATTTACAGGGTCCAAAACTCAGAGTTGGGGTTATGGCCGGTGAAGTAGTAGTTGAACCTGGTGATGAGATAACGTTCGTGACCGGAAAACCATTTGAGGGCACCAAAGAGAAGGTGTATATGAACTATGAAGCTTTTCCTAGAGATGTAAAGGCCGGTGAACTTATACTTTTAGATGATGGAAAACTCATGTTCCAAGTCGTAACTACGAACGGTGAGAATGAAGTTAAGGCGGAGGTTATTCAAGGTGGCCCTCTAAAGTCTAAAAAGGGGGTAAACTTACCCAACACCAATATTTCTTTGCCTGCCCTTACGGAAAAAGATGTTAATGATGCCATCTTCGCCATTTCTCAAGATGTGGATTGGATCGCTCTTTCGTTCGTTCGTTTTAGCCAAGATTTAATTGACCTGCAAAACTTGATCAAAGAGCACTCGGAAGTAAAAATTCCGATAATTGCCAAAATCGAAAAGCCGGAAGCGGTAGAAAATATCGATAAGATCGTTGCCTATTGTGACGGACTTATGGTTGCACGTGGTGACCTTGGTGTTGAAGTTCCTGCGCAAGAGGTTCCGTTAATTCAAAAACAACTTGTTTTACGTGCCAAGAAAGCCCGTATACCCGTGATTATTGCTACCCAAATGATGGAGACCATGATTACGAGCCTCACTCCTACGAGAGCTGAGGTAAATGATGTGGCCAACTCTGTAATGGATGGTGCAGATGCGGTAATGCTTTCTGGAGAGACTTCAGTTGGAAATTATCCTGTTCAGGTAATCAATAAGATGACAAGTATTCTTGAAAGTGTTGAGAGCTCTGAACTCATTCAGGTACCACATGACCCTCCACACATTCGTACCAAGCGGTATATAACAAAATCTATATGTTATCACGCGGCTACAATGGCCAATGAAATAAAGGCAAAGGCAATTTCAACACTCACAAATAGTGGCTATACAGCCTTTCAAATTTCAGCTTGGCGGCCAAGCGCACATATCTTAGTGTTTACTGACAACAAGCGTATTTTAACTCAGTTAAACCTTTTATGGGGCGTTAGGGCTTTTTATTATGACAGGTATGTAACCACTGATGAAACCATCGACGATGTAAATCAGATTGCTTGTAAGAAAGGTCTGTTAGAGGAAGGGGATATGCTCATTAGTCTTGCGGCAATGCCAATCAGAGAAAAGGGTATGGTCAATACGCTTAGGGTAACAGAAATAGAAAGTTGTAATTTTGACAGCTAGCATCTAAAAGGCTAGGCAACAGCTTTTTCATAGGCGATGAAATTTACAAGTTCGCCTTTTTTATCAAACAACGGCTTGCCCTCTATATTACAAATATAGGGTAAGCCGTTTTTCTTATAATTAATTAACGTTTCTTCAAACGAAAGCCCTTGCCCTACCGCCGCTCTAATACGTTCTTTTACAGTTTTACTCGTCTCCGAGCCTTGAAACATTGAAGGTTTGCGCCCGATGACCTCATTTTTCTTATATCCTGTTAAATCTCTAATATTAGAACTGGCATAAACAATCTTTAAATTCATATCGGTCACAATAACTACGATATTCTCTTTGAAAGAACTTTTATTTCCTTCAGTAAAACCATCCCAATTATTTGCTTTAGATAATTGCTTTAACCCTCTAGAATCGTGAAAATGTTCACAGAAAGCATCAAAATAGTTGCAGCTAAAATCGTGTGACAGTAAAGGAAAACAATTTAATGGCTTAGAATGATAAAATCGCTCCGCAGCCTTGTCATAAATTTTCATTTCGCTCATCTGAAAACAATAAATGTTCACGCCAATAGTACAAAATCCCATGACTACGCACAAATATCAAGCTATATAGAAACGACATAAAACTACCTTCGCCTCTTCAGTAATCGTTCTGATTTTTTATAACAAACTATTTGTTTGTTACCATCTCAGAAGTGATCTGTGCATTGTTTCCTCTTTCTATTTCATCGGCCATATCTTCAAGTTCAGACTCTACACTACAGGAAAGGGCTGTCATTAAAACAGCTATTAATAGGGATAATTTAATAAAAAATGTTTTCATAGTTCTTCGATTTGGGGGTAAAACGAATTGCTCTACTAAAACTCATTGATTCCAATAATATTGTGTTCGAACACATTGTTCCAAATTATGGGCTCAACGCCCCTTAAAAGCTTATTAACGGAATAAAACATACTTTAATCATTTTTTATGATTTGATATTGGTGGAGAATAGTAGTTTTGCCTTTCCTTAAAATTATACTGATATCATAGATTTCATAATCGCTATACTCTGGAGTTTATCCCCTTTTGGGGAAGCCAAGGCCGGTATTCCCTATGGAATGCTAAATGGCATCAATATCTACTTGGTGTTCATTGGCTGTTTTTTGGCCAATGTTCTCGTATTTCCGATGATGCTTTTTTTTCTAGATAAAATCAACAAATATTTCTTACGTTGGTTTTTCTATAAAAAGTCGGCAATATATGTGGCACGTAGAGCTAAGACCGGTAGTGGTGAAAAAATTAAAAAATTCGGTTTTTGGGGCCTCATACTGTTTGTTATGATCCCGTTGCCCGGTACCGGAGTATATGCAGGTAGCATTGCCACTTATCTGTTCAAGATAGAGCGTAAAAAAGCTTTTTGGGCCAATACCATAGGAATCTTTCTATCGTCGGTAATTGTTTGGTCTGCGACTCTTATCTCAATGAAAGGTATGGGTACGGTGTAGACCCTCTTCTGCCAGATTTACTTGATCGAAAGTATTTCGAATTGGTTTTCATTGAACAAAATGCTGTCACCAACTGATTTACCTAACAATAAACGACCTATTGGTGTACCAACGGAAATACAGAATACCGCATCTTCCCCAACCTTAAACTCTCCAGCCGATATCGCTATAAAATAAAAGGTCTTAGAAGTTTTCACTAAACTACCCAATGCCACCGAAGTTGATTCATTATCGATATTGACCTTATTCAAGACTGCTTTCATCTTTTCTGCCTCCATCAATTGTTGGCCTAGCTTTTCCCTTTCGAGTTGAAGCATGGCCCGACCCGTTTCATGTTTGTCGCCTGCGGAGCTCTTGGTCTCGCTTTGTAAAGACTCTTGAACCCCAGAAATATTATCTTGTATTCGAACCATTCGATTCGCTACAAATTTATGGCAGTAACCAATTAAATCGTTTTTATCTATCAATGCTCTCTTAATGTGAATCACGTTCCACTTTAGAGCCCGAACCTCCTACCAAAAAATCTAAATCGGCGCCTTTATCGGCTTGTTCGACATGGTCGATATAGAGTTTTACATAGCCCCGCTTTGCCATAGGCTCAGGAGCGACCCAGACTTTTTTACGCCTGACAAGTTCTTCATCGGAAACATCTAAATGAAGTTTTCTATTCTCAACGTCAAGCTCAATCATATCACCGTTTTCCACCAAGGCTAAAGTGCCACCAACGGTTGATTCGGGCGATACATGTAAGACCACTGTACCCCCTGCTGTACCACTCATTCGGCCGTCAGAAATTCGTACCATATCTTTTACGCCCTGCCTAATAAGTTTCTCCGGTAAATCTACATTACCTACTTCTGGCATTCCCGGGTAACCTTTGGGGCCCACACCCTTTAAAACTATCACGCTATCTTTGTCGATATCAAGGTCGGGGTCATCGATGCGGCTGTGATAGTCTTCCATCGTTTCAAATACGACTGCCTTGCCTCTATGCTTCATTAAATGCAATGATGCTGCGGAGGGTTTAATAACGGAGCCATTTTCGCATAGATTTCCTTTTAAGACTGCAATACCTGCTTCGTTCTTTAAGGGATCATCCAAGGTGCGTATCACATCCTCTTCATAGCATATGGCATCTTTATAATTTTCAGCCATTGTGGTGCCATTTACGGTAATAACATCCTTATGTAGCAAGGGCATTAAATTCTTTAATACCACAGGCAGACCTCCTGCATAGTAGAAATCTTCCATTAAGTATTTACCGGACGGTTTTAGGTTGACCAGCAACGGTATCTTGCTACCATGTATATCGAAGTCCTCCAACTTTAAATCTACGCCCATACGGCCCGCTATGGCCGTTAAATGAATAATGAGATTGGTAGAACCGCCAACCCCGGAGTTGGTAACTATAGCGTTTTCAAATGCTTTTCTAGTAAGTATTTTTGATAAGGTTAAATCTTCCTTGACCATTTCTACAATACGTCTACCGGAAAGCTGTGCGTACATTTTTTTTCTTGAATCAGCAGCCGGTATGGAAGAGAATCCGGGCAATGTTAGTCCTAAGGCTTCCACCATAGTGGCCATTGTTGAGGCCGTTCCCATGGTGTTGCAATGACCGATACTCCGGGCCAGGCAAACCTCCGCCTCCCGAAAATCCGCATCTGTAAAGGCTTCATTGCTCTGCTTTTCCTTTACCATCCAGTTCATAGATCCAGAACCTATTTTCTCTCCTCTAAAGCGACCACTCAACATAGGGCCTCCCGGAACAACAATGGTAGGTAAATCTACACTGCATGCCCCCATCAACGTAGACGGGGTGGTTTTATCACAGCCTGTTAAAAGAACAATACCATCCAAGGGATTGGCTCTAATGGACTCTTCGGTATCCATACTGGCCAAATTTCTAAAAAGCATGGTAGTGGGCTTCATAATAGTTTCACCCAAACTCATCACCGGAAATTCCATAGGAAAGCCACCTGCCTCCAAAATTCCTCTCTTAACTACTTCCGCAAATTGCCGTAAGTGTCCGTTGCAAGGTGTTAAATCAGACCATGTATTACAAATTCCAATGACCGGCTTTCCTTCAAAATAATCATCTGGATACCCCTGATTTCGCAACCATGAACGGTGTACAAAATTCATTTTCTTATTGTCACTGTTGAACCATTCTGAGCTACGTAGTTTTTTCTTTTCTGACATTAAGTTTAAGTTGGAGTTTTGATTGGATTAAAATAGCGATAATCAATCAGACAAACAACGTTGAACCCAATTACCCCAGACCTAAACTAAATCTGCCACTTCCTTACCAACTAGGCCACCTATAGCTATGCCCATGCCGCCCAATCTCACGCCGCAATAAACATTGTTCGAAAGCTGTTTAACAATCGGTCGTTTCTGTTGGCCCATACCCATAATACCGCTCCACCGACTTTCTATCTCAAAGGGAATATTAGGTAGTTATATCTCTTAGCAAACATTCAAGACGGTTTTGAACCAATTCGGACACACCGAATTCAATGGTTTCTTCAGCTTTAAAATCTAAGTTTCTGCCCCCGCCAATAAGTATGCGATTATCAATGTTTCTAAAATAATAATAGCCCCTTTCGAAGTGAAATGTACCCGCTACCATAAGGTTTTCTATCGGTTTGGTCAATAGCACCTGTGCTCTAGCAGGTTTTATAGATTCGTTCAAGAGGTTTGCAGCAAATCCATTTGTAGCGACAATAAGTTTCTTTGTTTTGAATTCAAACAGATTCGTTTTGACCGTAATGTTTGTTTCATTTTCGATGAACTCTTCTACCTCTACCGCATTTAGAAGAATTGCTTTATTTTTTTGAACCCTGTGCAGCAAGGCATGCATCATTTTACCGGTATGAACTTGCCCCTCAAACTTATGGCTGATATAATAGTCTTTAACCTTATTAAAATTAAAGATGTTTTTCTTTTCAAAAAATGGTTTCCCTTGGAAAATAGGTTGCAAAAGTTCATTGACCGACTCAAGTTTCTCTAGGCATTCATTATAAAGCGAACCGTCTTTGTCAAGAAATATTTCATGCCCGCCCAGTCGTTGAAAATCGATGTTCGAATCACCCAGTTTCTTTCGAAGTAATTGAATGCCTTGCCATCGCTTTTTTACCAACTGTTGTACTTGTTCTTCGGAATGAGAGCGTAAATCGTCTAGAATCTCGGAAATACTACCAAAACAGGCAAAACCCGCATTCTTTGTGCTAGCGCCTTGAGGTAGAAACCCTTTTTCCAATATTAAAATTTTTGCTTTGGGAAAGCGCTCATGAAGCCTTAACGCACAATTGAGCCCTACGATGCCACTACCGACAACAGTAAAGTCGATGTTAGAGAGCCAAGTTTTATATTCCCAATAGCTTAAGTTCACTGTACTTTGGTGTTTAATTCTGAGACACCCTTAAAATTAAGGTCAAAGCATAAAAAAACCCCGAATTTTTTCGGGGCTTTTACTTAATCTTCTTTCTCGGGCTTCATCTTGAAATCTTCCATGAACTTGGTGGTATAATTACCGGCCAAATAATCAGGGTGATCCATTAACTGCCTATGGAAAGGAATAGTTGTTTTAATACCTTCGATGACAAACTCGTCTAATGCCCGCCTCATTTTGTTGATAGCCTCTTCCCTTGTTTGGGCGGTGGTAATCAACTTAGCAATCATAGAATCATAGTTCGGGGGTATGCTATACCCACTATACACATGGGTATCCATACGAATTCCATGTCCACCTGGCATATGTAAAGTGGTTATTCTACCAGGGCTAGGTCTAAAGTTGTTGTACGGGTCTTCCGCATTGATACGGCATTCAATAGAATGAAGTTTCGGCAAATAGTTTTTACCTGAAATAGGCACTCCACCGGCTACCAATATCTGCTCACGAATTAAATCATAATCAATCACCTGCTCAGTTATAGGGTGCTCTACCTGAATACGGGTATTCATCTCCATAAAATAGAAATTTCGGTGTTTGTCGACCAAAAATTCTATGGTGCCCGCCCCTTCATATTTGATAAATTCTGCAGCTTTGACCGCAGCCTTGCCCATTTCATCGCGAAGTTTATCGGTCATAAAAGGGGAAGGTGTTTCCTCTGTTAATTTTTGGTGACGACGCTGAACGGAACAATCTCTTTCAGAAAGGTGACAAGCTTTGCCATATTGATCCCCAACGATTTGAATTTCAATATGTCTTGGCTCTTCAATCAGCTTTTCCATATACATGCCGCCATTGCCAAAGGCTGCGGTAGCTTCTTGTACGGCGCTTTCGAAAAGGTCTTGCATTTGCTCTTCTTTCCATACGGCGCGCATTCCTTTACCACCGCCACCGGCGGTTGCCTTGATCATAACGGGGTAACCCATTTTTTTAGCCTCCTTCTTGGCGTGATCAATGTCTTTAAGCAAGCCTTCAGAACCCGGTACGGTGGGTACACCAGCTTTACGCATTGTTTCTTTGGCGGTAGCCTTATCGCCCATTCGATCTATCTGCTCACCAGAAGCACCAATGAACTTGATATCGTGCTCTGCACAAATTTTTGAAAACTTAGAGTTTTCAGAGAGAAAACCGTAGCCTGGGTGAATCGCATCGGCATTAGTAATCTCAGCCGCCGCAATAATATTTGGAATTTTTAGGTAAGATTCACTACTGGGCGCCGGACCTATGCACACTGCCTCATCTGCAAAACGAACATGTAAACTTTCTTCATCTGCCTTAGAGTATACGGCAACGGTCTTAATACCCATTTCTTTACAGGTTCTAATTACCCGTAATGCTATCTCTCCCCTATTGGCAATCAGTATTTTTTTGAACATAACTTTTAAAATTAAAAGCCAAATTGCAAGTGCCGAACTCCAAATTATAAAACTGGAATTCAGGTTTTGTTATTTGGGGTTTCTAAACTATGAAGGGTCTACCAAAAATAAGGGTTGGTCAAATTCTACCGGTGAAGAATCTTCGACCAAAATCTTCACAATTTTACCTGAAACTTCAGATTCGATATCATTGAAAAGTTTCATTGCCTCTATGACACATAAAACATCACCTTGACCAATGTTCGTACCTACCTCGACGAAAGCGTCTTTATCAGGCGAAGGCTTTCTATAGAAGGTACCGATAATCGGCGATTTGATGGTAATGTATTTCGAATCTTCTTCTCCTTTCGTTTCTTGCGTCGATCCCGAAGTGGACTCTGGGGCGGGAGCAGCTGCCTGAACCGGACCTTGAGCCATTGGCGCCTGTGCCATAGGTATTTGTTGAACGAAAGTAGTTTCCGGACCGGAATCTGAAGAACCTGTTTTGATGGTAATTTTGATATCTTCCATCTCCAATTTCACCTCACTGGCACCAGATTTCGCTACGAATCTAATAAGGCTTTGAATCTCTTTTATATCCATGAATTTGAGTTTGTTTAGTATTCAGATTTTTAATTATAGGCCCATTTAAGGTAAATGGAACCCCATGTAAAGCCTCCGCCGAAAGCGGCGAAAACTAAATTATCCCCTTTTTTAAGTTGGCTTTCAAAATCTGCCAACAATAGAGGTAATGTTCCAGAAGTGGTGTTTCCGTAACGGTGTATATTCATTAAAACTTTTGAATTATCGAGACCCATTCGATTAGCTGTGGCATCAATAATTCGTTTATTCGCTTGATGGGGCACCAACCAAGTAACATCGGTATCTTTTAAGTTATTGCGTTGCATAATTTTTTCGGCAACATCGGCCATATTCGAAACAGCAAATTTAAACACTGTTCTACCATCTTGGTAAATAAAGTGCTTGCGGTTTTTGACCGTTTCTTCGGTTGCGGGCATCAAGGATCCACCAGCATCCATACCGAGATACTTTCTACCGTTACCATCCGCTCTCAAATATTCATCTTGCAGCCCTAGACCCTCTTCATTGGGTTCAAATAAAGCTGCACCGGCACCATCACCGAATATAATACAGGTCGTTCTATCGGTATAATCGATAATCGACGACATTTTATCTGCGCCGATCAATAGTACTTTTTTATATCTGCCAGATTGAATATAACTGGCCGCGGTCGACATTCCGAAAAGAAAGCTGGAACAAGCCGCTAAAAGGTCGTAGGCAAAGGCATTTTTGGCGCCAATCTCAGCCGCTACAAATGCTGCGGTCGAGGCCACCATACTATCAGGTGTGGCAGTCGCAATAATTACCAGATCGATTTCTTCAGGATCTATATTTCGTTTTTGAATAAGGTCTTCGGCCGCCTTTATTGCCAAATAAGAAGTTCCTTCCCCTTCTTCTGGTTTAAGAATACGCCTTTCTTTAATACCTGTTCTAGAAACGATCCACTCATCATTGGTCTCGACCATACCTTCCAACATTTTGTTGGTCAGTACAAAGTTGGGAACGTAACCCCCTACAGCGGTAATTGCTGCCGTTATTTTACTCATTCTAAAGTTGATTTGATATCAAAAACCTTCCAAAATGCCTGAAAATCGGTGAAAATTAAACATTTTTCAGCACTTTTTACTGAAATTTCAGTCGTTTTTGAAATTTTAGTTCGTTATAGGATTACTATATCCGCGAGGCTGGCAAATTATTTTTCAATATAAACCTCTCTCCTAAAGATTTAGTGTTTTACCGAAGAATATTCATATAAAATCAGAGTAAACCACATAAAAAAACTCCCGTTGATATACATACGGGAGTTGGGTATTTTCTACTGAAAGATACAATTATGCTTCTGCTTCTTCAGTTTTGTCTATCAAGACCTGACCTTTATAATACAATTTACCTTCGTGCCAATGCGCTCTGTGGAACAGGTGCATCTCACCAGTTGTAGGGTCGGTAGCCAAAGTAGGGGCAACCGCTTTATAATGGGTTCTTCTCTTATCCCTTCTGGTTTTCGAAATTTTTCTTTTAGGATGTGCCATTTCAACTTATTTATCCGTTAACAGTTTCTTTAATTCGTCCCAACGGGGATCGTTTTCTTTTATTGTTTCCTTATCTTCCTTAGGCTGCAATTCTTCTAGTTTCTTTAGGGCCTCAGACTCTAAAGTACCATCGAGTACACCGGGGTGTATACGCTTTTGCGGTACTGCCAGTACCAACATCTCATAAACGTATTGTGCAATGTTCACTTGGTGCTCACCGTGCGGAATGACCAAAATATCATCATCCTCGTCGTTGAACTCTTCCCCGAACTTGACGACCAATTTCAGTTCTGCAGAAATCAGTTGTTCAAAAGGCTCAGCGGTCAAATCACAATTGATGTTCACTGTACCCTGTGCGCCCATTTCAAACTCGAGCATGGTATTCATTTTCTTTAAAACTACGTTTAAAGCAATGTCTGCACCATTGAACTCATCATACCCAAAAGATTCAAAGAACTGGTTATTAATCGTATAGTCAAAATTGTGTTTTCCTTGCTTTAATCCTGAGAAAGGAATACTAAACTCCTTTTGCTTCATCATTACAACACTATTTTTAATACACACGCCTAATCAAAGGCGGGTGCAAAGATACTATTATTTGACAATATTACAACCCTTTTTTACTTGAAATCAACACAGTGCTAAAGTTTTAGGGCTATCGAGAGTTTGCTAACGTCTTACCCTTTGTTTTTGAAGCGGATTTTCGGTCAGTTCTTGATACTCTCCACGATTTTTAAAAATCTGCAATGCCATAAAAACCGCTTCTTTGAAAGAACTAAAGTCGGCTTTGCCTTTTCCTGCTATTTCATAAGCGGTGCCGTGGTCGGGCGAGGTTCGTACTCTAGAAAGACCTGCAGTAAAATTCACTCCCTTTCCGAACGATAACGTTTTAAATGGTATCAAACCTTGGTCGTGATAGGCGGCCAATACGGCATCAAAATTTTTATACGCATCAGAGCCAAAAAAGCTATCGGCAGAATAGGGCCCGAAAACCAGATGACCTGCATTGGACATTTCTTTGATGACTGGCTTTAATATCTCATCGTCTTCTTTACCGATTATACCATTGTCACCACTATGCGGATTGATGCCCAGCAAGGCTATTTTTGGCGCTCGAATGCAGAAATCCATCCGTAACGATTTTTCGATAGTTCGTACCTTATTTCTAATCAATATCGCATTTATCGCCGATGGAGCATCTTTAACGGCCACATGATCGGTAAGCAAACCTACTTTCAGCTCATCGGTAACCATAAACATCAGGCTTTCGCCCTCAAGTTCTTGTGCCAAGAAATCGGTATGGCCCGGAAATTTAAAATCTTCGGCCTGAATATTATTTTTGTTGATGGGTGCAGTGACCAAAGCATCGATATCTCCGCTTTTTAAAGCGTCCACAGCCGCACGAAGTGATTTGATTGCAAATTTACCCGCTTCTTCGGTGGCCTCGCCAAAACTAATTTTTGGCACTTCTTTCCAAACGTTGACCACATTAATTTTACCGTCCAATGCTTTTGAAGCACTTTGAATTCCGTGATAATTGACCTCAATGCCGAGCTCTTTCTTTTGAAAAGCAATGGTTTTACTGGAAGCAAAAATGACAGGCGTGCAAAAATCGAGCATTCGAGCATCTTCAAAGGTCTTAAATACTACCTCACAACCTATTCCGTTCAGGTCTCCTATTGAAATCCCAAGTTTTATTTTAGCCTCTTCCTGCATGATATTCTTTACCTTTGCGTCAAATTTACAATCTACAAAACTACTTAATTTCTACGGAACATGTTCACAGGTATTATTGAAACTTTGGGTACTGTAAAACACTTGGAAAAAGATGGCGGAAACCTTCATATAACTGTCGCTTCCAGCCTTTCCCAAGAATTAAAAATCGACCAGAGCGTTGCCCATAACGGGGTCTGCTTGACCGTGGTTTCCTTAGCGGAAGATTCTTATACCGTAACCGCCATTTCAGAAACATTGGAAAAAACGAACCTAGAACATCTTCAGACCGGAGATCAAATAAATTTGGAACGCGCTATGATTATGGGTTCTCGACTTGACGGACATATCGTACAAGGCCATGTTGATCAAGTGGCGACCTGCTCGTCGGTAGAAGAAAAAGACGGCAGCTGGTTTTTTACTTTTAAATACGACCCATCTATCGGAAACACGACCATTGAAAAGGGGTCTATAACCATAGATGGCACCAGTCTAACGGTTGTAGATTCAGGGTCGGACTCATTTAGTGTAGCCATAATACCCTATACCTACGACCACACGCGATTTAATACCTATCAAGTAGGTACGGTTGTAAACCTTGAATTTGATGTTATCGGTAAATATGTAGCAAAACTATTGTCGCTAAAAAGCACTTAAAAAAGCAAGCACCTAATTTAGCACTATACCTTGATAAATATCTTTCTCTGATAGAGCACATAGGCCAATAAGCAATAAAAGGCAACAACTGTTAGCCCGTATAGTAGTGATGACATTTGTAACGACATGAAACCATGTACGTAAATCGTATCGAACAACCAGCCATGCAATGAAGTCTCCCCGACCTTGATCATACCCAGCACTTTACTTATAAAACTAGAAAAGAAATAAAGTACGATAGCATTTGCCCCGGCATACCTGAAAATAGTACCGAAACTGACTTTCTTTACATCGGTCAAATAATAAATAAGAGCCAAAATGAGATTTGCCCATCCCGCGGTAATCAACACAAAACTACTTGTCCACAATGCTTTGTTGATAGGGAAAACAACATCCCACAAGTAACCTAGTATTAAAAACGAGCCGCCCAGCCCCATTAAAATAGTCGCTTTTTTAGGCTGTTTCGAGACTAAGATAAGGCCTGTGAAAATACCCAATAAAGAAGTCACAATAGAAGGTAGCGTACTTAAAAGCCCCTCGGGGTCATAATCTTCTTTGTAACTATGGCTACCGAAAACCTGAACATCGATGTAATTCGCCAAATTATTAGGCGCTCTTTCGAAAGTTGATTCAACTCCGTTTACGGGAATGAGGTCCATCATAAGCCAATAACCGACCAATAAAGCTACGGCGACGCCAATCAAAGCCTTCCAATTCAGGTTAAGAAAGAGAATCGATGCAAAGAAGAAAACAAGACCGATACGTTGCAAAACACCAGGAAATCTAATATCGGCGAAATTCTTTATAAAAGGAAAGCTGAGAGTAAAAGCCCCCAAAAACAGACCTAAACCTATCAATTTCAAGGTTCTAATTATAATTTTTTTGTAGGTGCCAGAATTGACGGGCTTATTTCTGTACGAGAACACAATAGACGTACCCACAATGAACAGAAAAAATGGAAACACTAGGTCTGTAGGGGTATAACCATGCCATTTTGCATGTTTCAGTGGTGCATAAACTGCTTTCCAAGTTCCTGGGGTGTTGACCAATATCATCAAAACGATGGTCATGCCCCGAAAAATGTCAACGGAGAGAATTCGTTCTTTCATAATAAAGCTAATCGTGGGTTTGGTTGAAATTTGAACTAAAGATAAGTTATTAAGTACTTATACCCATTGCCTATAACCCCCTCTACAAATAAACTATTCGGTATACTAACGACGGCCTTCTGTAACTTACTATATTTTAAATACTTAAAAAATTTTGTCAGTAAAAAAATAGCGGAATATCTCCTCAAAGTCAAAAACACATCTGTTCGGCTTATCTATAAAAGAGTCGTTCTCTTCATAAAAATGAATATAATTTTTAGTACTTCGTTCGTGCAAAACGTTCAACAGTGTTGATGGTAAATACAATAGCATAACGAATTGGACGTTAATTCTAAAGGCTATTTTTAGAATAAGCCCAGAACCCAAATCGGGAGATTGAAGAAACTCCTTAAAAAAGACCCTCATGAAAAAGTGCATATACCTACTGTGCGCAGCTTCGTTCATGTTCACGATCAGCTGCTCAAAAGAGAAAGATGAGATAACCTTGGTGACAGGGGAAGCTCAAATCAAAAGCGAAACAGGACTCTCTTTCGTAAATTCTTCGGGATTTTCAGCCGATTTCGTGAATTACAAATTAAGATATGGCACCGGCCTTGAAAAAGAATACGGCCAAAGCCTGGTTGGCTACAACCACATTCAGCTGCAACAAGGCACCAAAACCATTTACCAAATAGAGGTATTTAAAGATGGCTCAAAAGTGCCTTTCAAAGCGTATATCAATGATGATTCAGGCAATGAGGTAGAAGTTAAATCAACCTCGATAATCGATATCGACCCCGATGAAATTCTTGAGATTTTATTGGACGACCAATAGTCTATAAAATATTTTCTTTCATTCTACCCCAAGCTTTAATCAGTAAAAAGGCGGAAATAGCCGCAACTACGGTTAAAACTAATGCTGCGGTGGTTCGCCCGTAAATCCAATACCCTGTAGCGAACATGATAGTGTAGATCAGTATAACGCCTATAACCATGGCCGTTAGACCTTGTGGTACGCTCCACTTTTCATTGTTTTTCTTAATTTTTTCACCATCGGTATGTGCATCATCAACAACCTTGGCCCAACCTGGGCCTCCTGGTTGAATTTTTATATAAAAACTTCTCAAAACTTCTTTAGACTCGGGTTGTGTCATAAAAGTGGCAAGCAACCATATTACGGTAGTTACTATCATTACGAAAGGCAGCTGCCCCCAATCAGGTAGTATTCCGTTTTCAGCATCGAACAAAAACGGACCTAACGAAGTGGTCGCCAACAAAATGGATAATATACCTGAAGAAAACATGGCTGAAATTTCACTCCATGCATTGATCCGCCACCAAAACCATCTTAATATGAAAATAAGTCCGGTACCCGCACCAAACGAAAGCAATAAATCAAAGACTCCCATAGCATTTTGCATGGCGAGAGCTAAAAAGGCACTCAATACCATTAAAACCACAGTTGAAAGTCTACCAACGGCTACCATCTGCTTTTCGGTAGCATCAGGATTTATCTGTTGCTTGTAGAAGTCAAATACGATATATGACGAGCCCCAATTCAATTGGGTCGATATGGTACTCATATATGCTGCAATCAATGAAGCCAAAACTATCCCTAATAAACCGCTGGGCAGTTTGGTCAACATCGCCGAGTAAGCCAAATCGTTACCCAATTTATCTGCTGGTACATTGGGGAAGGCTTCAGAAATACTGGCAACATCAGGATAAACTACTATCGACGCAAGAGCGACCAAAATCCACGGCCAAGGGCGCAATGCATAATGCATAATATTGAAGAAGAAAGTGGCACCAATAGCATGGTTTTCATCTTTTGCAGCTAACATTCGCTGGGCGATATATCCACCACCGCCTGGTTCTCCACCTGGGTACCACGAACTCCACCATTGCACTGCCAATGGAATTACCAATATGGTTATTACTGCTTTAGTATCGCTTAAATCAGGTAGAATATTGAGTTTGTCCTTTACATTCTCGTTACTCATGATAGCTTCTATACCCCCCACCTCAGGAATATTCACCAAATAATAGGCTGCACCAACAGCACCGGCCATCGCGACAAAGAATAGAAGAAAATCGGTATAGACCACACCTTTAAACCCACCTAAAGCACTGAACACCACAGTTATAAGCCCTGCACCCACAACGGTTTCCCATGGTTCGAGGCCCAACATGATACCCCCAATCTTTATGGCCGCCAAAGTCACGGCCGACATGGTGATAACATTGAAAATAACCCCTAAATAAATGGCTCTAAATTTTCTTAAAAAGCTAGCTGCTTTGCCTCCATACCTTAATTCGTAAAACTCTAAATCCGTTTTAACATTTGACTTACGCCATAATTTGGCATACACGAAAACGGTCAACATACCGGTCAGAAGAAAACACCACCATCCCCAATTGCCCGAAACACCTGTAGTTCTTACAAAATCGGTGACCAAGTTAGGGGTGTCGGTAGAGAATGTTGTGGCCACCATAGACAAACCTAAAAGCCACCAGGGCATGGTTCTTCCCGATAGAAAAAACTCAGATGAATCTTTTCCCGATTTCTTGGAAACATAAAAGCCTATGCCCAAAACAATGGAGAAAAATACGATGATGAAACTGTAATCGAGGGTAGATAACTGCATAGGGTGGAGGTTGGTTTTTTGGTTAGCCGATAAAGATATTATTTTTTTAAGATACTTTTGCCATTTGCCAACTAAACCGTACTCATGCTTTTAGCTGCTTCTTTTGACATTTCACTTACCGCTTGGGCCCTTGCATTTACTGCCGCTATCGTAATCGGACTTTCAAAGGCTGGTATTAAGGGCATTGCAATAGTAAACGTCACCCTAATGGCGCTGGCCTTCGATGCCAAGGCTTCTACTGGTATTGTCGTTCCTTTATTAATTGTGGGTGATGTTTTTGCCGTCATATATTACAACCGCCATGCCAATTGGTGGTATATCGTAAGATTTCTACCTTGGATACTCTTCGGTATATTAATAGGGGTGCTTATCGGAAACGATCTTGATGAGGGTGTTTTCAAAATTGCCATGGCCATTATTATTTTACTTAGCGTGATAATGATGTATTGGTGGGACAGACGAAAATCAAAGAATGTTCCGACTCACTGGGCTTTTGCCGGTTTCGTAGGAACCATAGCAGGAATAACCACCATGATCGGAAATTTAGGCGGGGCTTTCAGCAATATTTATTTTCTGGCGATGCGCGTACAGAAGAATGAATTTATCGGTACCGCCGCATGGTTATTTTTAATTATCAATGTCATCAAGCTGCCCCTTCACATTTTTGTTTGGGAAACGGTGACCACAGAAACATTGCTTTTCGACCTTAAACTGGTTCCTGGTATATTTTTAGGCGTTTTTCTAGGCGTTCGATTGGTGAAACTTATCAAAGAAGATTTTTATCGCAAGATGATATTGGTACTCACAGCCTTAGGGGCCGTTCTGATCTTGATCAAATAACTCTTTCTTTATTCAGTCAATAATAAGTAGTTTTATAGAAATACCTAAACTACTTGATAATGAAGCTCTCAACCTATTCGCTTACTTTATTAAAAGGGTTGACCATTATTTTGACCGCCTTCATAATTTCTTGTCAGCAGAACAAGTCAGCCGAACCCAACAAAGACAACCTTCACATAGAGTTACAAACCGCATTGAATGACCTCGCCGACGTATGGTACCCCCGAACAATAGATTCAATTCATGGTGGTTTTTGGTCAGATTTCAATTATAAATGGGAGAAAGAAGGCAAACAGAACAAATTCTTGGTGAGTCAGGCGCGCCATGTTTGGACCACAGCTACCCTAGCCCATTATTTTAAAGACGACGATTATGAAAAAATAGCTGCCCATGGCTATCATTTTCTTCGGGATAAAATGTGGGATAAAAAACACGGGGGCTTCCATTCGTTATTGGCAATTGATGTAGATTCACTGAAAGTACTTTCCAATGGTAAAAGTGCCTACGGAAATTCATTTGCCATTTACGGACTTGCAGCATATTACAAGGTTTCAAAAGACACCTCGGCCCTTGAACTGGCCAAGGACACATTCAGATGGCTAGAAGAAAACGCCCATGATTCCCTTTATGGCGGGTATTTTGATGTTTTAAAACAAGATGGCTCCTGGATGTTGGACATAAATGAAAATGACCGGAATTACGACAATTTCATTCGAAAAGACTGGAAAGACCAAAATTCATCCATTCATTTACTCGAAAGTTTTACGGCCCTCTATGAAGTTTGGCCTGACCCTTTGCTTCGAAAACGATTAGAAGAACTTTTAATTTTGATACGAGATACGATTACCACCAACAAGGGGTATCTAAGTTTACACTTGACAAGAGATTGGACTCCAATTTCCTTTCGAGATTCTTCAGAAGCCTATAGAAAAAAACACTTTTATCTTGACCATGTCTCTTTTGGCCATGATGTAGAAACCGCTTTTCTATTGTTGGAGGCATCCCACAGATTGGGTTTTAAAAACGACAGCTTGACCGATAAGAAAGCAAAACAAATGGTAGACCATGCCCTTGAATGGGGTTGGGACGAACAAAATGGAGGCTTTTACGATGGGGGCTATTACCGGAGCGATAAAGAACGTAGTATCGAAAATAGGGCGAAAGTCTGGTGGGCCGAGGCCGAGGCTCTCAATTCGCTGCTGTTGATGTCTCAATTACATTCAGAAGACACGCGTTATTATTCGCTCTTTGAAAAACAATGGGAATACATTAAAAACAATCTCATTGATCAAAAATATGGTGGGTGGTATCCTGAAGGTATTGATACCGACCCGAAAGCCACAACAAAAAACAAGGCCCAAATATGGAAGGGCAACTATCACAACATCAGGTCATTGATAAATACTATACAAATGATAGAGGGCAAATTTGAATTGAGTAAAGGCCATCTTCAATAAACTTCAATACTTAAAGGGTTCATAAATTTGAACTCTTTAATTGACTTCCTGTTAGCAGAATTGTATATTGGTATTCTAGTCTTTCTGGCAGAAAACTGCGTATATATTAAAGTTCATGAGATTAAGCCACTTGTGACGACCATATTTTCTGTTAAAAGAACCCCCGACCCTGCCAAAACCATACTAAAGTATTATTTGAAACGTTGGCTACTTAGGGAAGTCCGGCAACGGACAACATTTATTCCTAAATCAACTTCCAAATAAGGGGCGGCAACCTACCGATAAAATCGGTAAATTTTTAAAACAATGAAACATTACTTTGCGTATATAGCAGTTTTGCTTTTGGTATCTTCTTGCGGTAGTGTAGGACTTGTTGGTAATTCTGGAAAAAAAGGAAAAAAGGAGAATGTTTCCCTTACCAGCTCTAAGGCCTACGATCGTTTTGTTACTGATGGCACCGTATCTAAAAAAGGATTGTTCGACGTTCACAAGACGGGCAACAAATACTATTTCGAGATTCAAGATAGTCTACTCAACCGCGAAATGTTGGTGGTAACCCGTTTTATAAAAACTCCTTCCGGCGCCAGTAACTATGGGGGCGAGAAAATTTCAGAAAACACCATCCTTTTTGAAAAAGGCCCTTCAGACAATATTTTTCTTAGAATATCAACCTTGGTCAGTTCGGCCAGTGAAGATGATGCCATTTCAAGGGCGGTCAACAATTCTAACATAACTCCTATTCTTGAGGCTTTTGAAATCAAGGCCCATAACGATGAGAAAAACTCTTATTTAATAGAGGTCACCGATTTCATAAATAGTGAAAATCCGTTATTGGCCCTAAGTTCTGATGCCAAAGATGATTACCGATTACTTTCTATAGAAAAAGACAAATCTTTCATTGAAGAGATAAATACATTTCCGGTCAATACGGAAATAAAGACCGTAAAGACTTACAGGGCAAAGGCTGGTTCCGATAAACGTAAAGAACTACCTGCAGCTGTTTTGGCAGGGGTCGTTACCTTAGAAATCAACAACTCGTTTATTCTGTTGCCCAAAGTGCCCATGCGAAAAAGGATGTATGATGAACGTGTAGGCTATTTTGCAAGCTCATATCTCGAGTACGGTGATGACCAACAGCAGGTTGACCGCAACACTTACATACATAGATGGCGTTTGGAGCCAAAACCGGAAGATTCATTAAAATGGAAGCGCGGGGAATTAGTAGAACCGAAAAATCCTATCGTCTATTATATCGATCCGGCCACGCCGAAAAAATGGAGGCCATACCTCATTCAAGGTATTAATGATTGGCAAGTGGCCTTTGAACAGGCCGGTTTCAAAAATGCGATCGTGGGTAAAGAGTGGCCTCAAAACGATGACCGAATGAGTTTGGAAGACTCTCGTTTTTCTGTATTACGTTATTTTGCCTCCCCATTTAAGAACGCATACGGGCCAAATATTGTGGATCCGCGAAGTGGTGAAATTTTAGAAAGCCATATCGGATGGTACCATAACCTGATGAGCCTGCTTCACAGTTGGTATATGGTTCAGGCCGGTGCGGTCGATGAACGGGCCCGAAAAATGGAATATGATACCGAGTTAATGGGCGAGCTCATTCGTTTTGTGGCCTCTCATGAGGTTGGTCATACCTTGGGCCTGAGACACAATATGGGTGCGAGCCATGCAACCCCAGTCGAAAAATTGCGTGATGCGGAATGGCTTGAGAAAAATGGTCATACCAGTTCGATTATGGATTATGCCCGATTCAATTACGTGGCACAGCCTCAAGACAGCATACCACACAAAGACTTAATGCCGAGAATAGGTGACTACGATAAATGGGCGATTCAGTGGGGCTATTCAAGATTCGCTGAGAATATGTCGACCATAGATGAAAAAGAAATGTTGAGCCAAATGGTGGTCGATAGTGTATCGGCCAACCCTAGACTTTGGTTTGGCGGTGAAGGCCGTGATTTCGACCCGCGCTCACAGACCGAAGATTTGGGCGACGATGCCATGCAGGCCAGCACTTACGGAATTTTGAACTTGCAACGAATTGCGCCATATCTTAAAAAATGGACGCAAAAAAGCAGCAGTGACGATTATACCAACCTTGACCAAGTGTATAAAGATTTAGTTGGTCAGTACAGTGATTACATTTTTCATGTAGCTAAAAATATAGGCGGCATCTACGTAACCCCTAAAACCATGGGCGAAGAGGGCGAGGTATATAGACCCGTAGAAACCCAAAAACAAAAGCAGGCTCTCTTGTTCTTGAACAACTATATTTTTAAAGAGCCCAAATGGTTGTTGAGAAATGAAATCTTGAATGCCATTCAATCTCCGCAATCTAAAGAAGCCGTAACAAAAACTATGGAAAGCGTAATGTTGAACCTTTTGGGTGGCAGCCGCTTGAGCAGAATGACCTTTATTTCTGAACGTTACGAAGATGAAGATCCCTATGCTCCACAAGAATATATGGACGATTTGAGCCAATTGGTTTGGGGCGATATGAATGTTTTTTACCAAACCAACGCCTATCGAAGAAAATTACAAAAGTCTTACGTATCGAATTTGATAGCGCTCTACAAGCCCAGTGAGGCAGAAGGTTTGGTCGAAGGTATTCTCGCTAAACTCTCTGAGGGCTACACCGTGAATACCGATGTACGTTCATTGGCTTTAGACAATTTATTGACCTTGCAAGGGAAAATAAAGCGTACCATTCCGGTAATGACCGATCGCCTTACGATTGCCCATTTAAACTATTTGAAAAGGGAAATCGAATCGGTAATCGGAGAGACCAAAGAGGTTGACCCATTATTTATTCCTTTTCGTAGAGATGTCTCTATCAAGGAGCAAAGTGGGGACGAGTAAACCCTTCCGCACATCACGAAGCATTTCAATATTTTATTTCGCCTAGACCCGGCGCTTCCGTCGGATACAGCACACCATTTTTTAAGTGGAACAACCCTTTAAACGGATCATCTAGAACATCAAGGTGCCCATCTAAATCTGCATAACGAATGTTGGGCCTTGATAAGGCAAAGTGCAATCCCGCTGAAATACCCAAGGCAGATTCATCGTTACATCCGATCATACTTTCGATACCGGCAGCTTTTGCTACCGAATTGATGTGCATTCCCTCTAAAATACCGCCGACTTTCATGAGTTTGATGTTCACCATATCTACCCTTTCGTTCTGGGCCAAACGAAAAGCGTCGGTCAACGTCTTTAAGCTTTCATCGGCCATCACAGGAATATCGACTTGATTCATAACCTCCCCTAGGCGTTCTTCTTTTTCGAGTTTGGTGGGCTGCTCGAAGATTTCAATTCCTATCTGGCTGGTCGCCTTTACAAATGCGACCGAATCAATTACCGAATAGCCTTGATTTCCATCGAAACGAAGGGTAATATCAGGGAATTCTTCATGTAACCTGGTCATTTTCTCAATATCCTCTTCCAAACTATGACCGCCCTTAACTTTCAGTATCGTAAAGCCCTTTTCGACAAATTCCCGAGCTTGGATCAAAGTATCATTAAGCGGCAATATGCCAATGGTTATACTTGTGGCTATACTTTTTTGAAATCCTCCTAGAAACCGATATAAAGGTACATCTGCCTTACGGGCAATTAAATCATGTAGGGCCATATCGACCATGGTCAATGATGACGATTTTTTGCCCAACATACCTTTAAGTTCCATTAAAATGAGGGCATAGGTGAACGGGTCTTTGCCTTTTAAAAGAGGAATAATGGTGTTGGTGATAGCGTCTTCAACCTCAGCAGCAGTTTCACCGGTAACAATCTTGTCGGGAGCAGCGCACCCATAACCAACGATATGAGAGTCCGTCTCTACCTTTAAAATAAAGTTTACCGTGCTATCAATAGTCTCATACGCAATGGTATAAGGCTCAGAAAGTTTTAGGTTCAAACGCTCATAACTAATATGGGTAATTCTCATTTGATTTTCTCCTTCAAAAGTTGAATTAAATCTTTGACACCATACTTCAACACATCAAAGGCCGGTAATTTGGTCTCTAAGGTAATCTGCTTGCAAGCCTCTAAAATTTCATCTTCTTGCATATTTTCATGGTTAACGGTAATGGCGATTACCTTCTTGCCCGAAATGACTTCAATGGCATTGATTTGTTCGGGTAGGGAATGCAGTTTATAACCAGGAAAACCATCATACTCCTCTCTTTTGGGCGCATGCTGAAGAATAACATAATCGGGCCTACCCGCGGCCAATATTTCAAACCCACCCGGATAAGCGGGATTCATCAAACTACCCTGCCCTTCAATTACGATAACATCGGGCTTTTCGTTATTATAGGCGCTTACCACCGCATGTTCGATTTCACCGGAAACAAAGTCGTTTATACAACTATCCATCACCATGCTGTATTTGGCCCCTTGCATCCACGCGGTTTGCCCGGTACCGATCATTTCAGATTTTAGCCCCGCATCTCTGAACCCATGAACCAGTAACCAAGAAGTGGTTCTTTTGCCCAAGGCAGAATCAGTGCCTAACACAGCCAATTTTAAACAATCGACTTTTTCGATTTCTCCCGTAAAAAAGTGCAACTTGTCTCGATCCGGCGTCTTTCTTACATCACGAATGCGACAATTGTTCTCCGCTGCTATTTGTACCATTACAGCATCGTTAGATAAGAAATCATGTAATCCGCTATCAACGTTCCAGCCCATCTGAAGGGCTTTTTTGATCGTTGCCGTAGCTTCGTTGGGCAAACGGCCCCCATCGGGCGCCAAGCCGACTACCAATGATTTTGGCATATTTCCGTTGGGCTCCAAGGCATCAATAGCCGCTTCGAGGTTTTCAAATATTGGAATTCCGTTCGGCTTACCATCAAGCACTTTACCGGCATCCCTCCCTTTATACTTTTTATCTAGCACGCCTACAATTTCATAACGCTCGGTAAAACGTACAAGCCCGTGCGCTGTTTTTCCATTAGGGGTGTTGAAGGCTCCTTCACAATAAACAAGGGCCTTACCATCGATTGATTCTTTCATTATAAAAATATTTTAATTTTTTGCGGTCAATACCGCAACGAACCGGTCGGGTTCAAAATTCATTTGTTCGTCTAGCTCCAATAAGGCAATTAGGCCAGCAGTGGAAGCCGGTAAAATGCGAAAGCCTTCTTTTTTCGCCAACAGGGCGGTCATATCTCTTAATTTCCTATCACTTACGTTATAAGCCTCCCCTTCGGATTCTCTCAACGCGTACAAGGCCTCTTCACCATCAAAACTGTGCCAGTTGATCAAGGGTTCATTGTATTTGGTCTCCTTGATCTGTTCCGGTTTCAAATCTTTACAATAATCCAAGCCCTGCAAAAAAGACTGGATAATCGGGTTCTTTTTCGAGGAGGATGCCGCCACCATTTTCGGAATGCGCGACGTTTTTCCTCGTTTGTACAGATTCACGAATCCGCGATAAATACCGGCGAAAAGGGTACCGTTGGAGACGGGCACCGCACAATATTTGGGCGCATCGCCCAAGTCTTCAAAAATCTCGGTGGCAATTTGGGAGTAAGCACTGATCTGCAGAGGGGTGTTCGATCCGCCAGGGTTGGCGTCATACCACCCATTGGCCACTGCCAATTCGCTGCTGGCCTTGACCACATCTTCATAATTACCAGGTAAACGAATAATTTTAGAGCCCAGCAGCTCCATTTCGGCAATTCGTTCGGTATGGTACGATTCCGGAATATAAATATGGCACTCTAGCCCTGCCAAATGTGCGGCAAGGGCCACGGCCACACCATAATTTCCGCAGGTGGCGAGTGATACCGTACTAAAATCGCGACGAAGGGCATCGTACATTTGGGCAAAGGCTATGCGGTCTTTTTGGGTACCGGTCGGGTTATCGCCTTCATATTTGATATAGAGCTGGCGAATATCAAACTCGCGCTCTAAAGATTTGGCTCGGTGGAGGCCCGTATCACCGACCTCAAGGTTGATGATGTCTTCGTACGATTCAAGTCGGTCCATGAGCGATTTGCTCTTGTCCCGAACGAACGCGCTTAGTTTTTTGGTCTCCGAAGAGACCTTGTTTTCAGCGGTTTTAACACCGTCTCTTAAATCCATTTCATAAGTATTCTAAACTGGAATAGTGGTATCAAATGTAATTTCTTTTTATACATGTTTTCACAAATTAGTGCCAAATCGAAGCAACGAGTTTTAGGGTTCTGACACGTACTTTTCCATGGAAGTCAATTCTGGTGAACCGCCCCTGTTTCCACAACCCGAAGCAATAAAAACATTATTTTCGAAAAGGATAAGTCCGGTACCATGCCTTCCTTCTTTTAGGCTGGGAAGGGTTCTCCATATATTGTTCGTCAAATCGAGTGCCTCAACATCGGCATGGGCCTTTTCTTGTTTCGAAGATTCACCCCCAACAACCCATACTTCGTTCTCAAAAAGTATAGCCGCATTACCCGCACGTTTTGTTGGAATAGGGTCGCTCAATGTCTGCCAAGTATCGCTCTCAATATCGTAGACATCTACCTCTGCTACCGTTCCCCCGAACGGGTTATCAGGTTCACTGCCCGTTCTTCTACCGGCCGGGGCATAAATTTTTCCATCGGCCAGTACCGCTTGAAAATGGTCACGTGCTCGGGGGGCATCGCTCAAAACTTTCCACTCTCCCGTTTTGGGGTCATAGCTATCCATCCAGTTTTTATGGTCTCCAATATGACCATTCTTAATACCGCAGGCCACATAAATTTTACCGTTGTGCAATGCGTTTCCGGTAGAGCCCCTTCTTCTATCGGCAGGTATCATATCGCCTTTCGACCATTTGTCGGCCTTCGGGTCATACACATAAATGTACTCTGTTGGAGTCTCACCAGGCCACTTTCCTGTTAAGGCTGTAATTACATATATTTTATCTTCGAATACCACAGGCTGAAAATGATGAAGCTCAATCGGTGGCTTTTGCCCTTCTGACCAAGTTTTACTTTTGGTGTTATAAATGCTTAAGGGGCGAATATCCCTTCCCCCCAACAAATAAAAGGCAGCGCCCACCTTAACAAAGGCGGCTTCATGTCTCGCAACAGGCTCTGTGCCATCTTCGGTAATTACAGGTTGCCATTCAGCGGAAGCCTGGCCTTCGATTTTTTCAGTAGTTACCTCCTTCTCGACTTTTTTGGTTTCTTTACAATTGATCATTAAGATGACCAAGCTTATCAAAGCAATAAATCGTATCATACAGATTAATTAATTCGTGGAATATCTTAAAAGTAAGGTATAATTACAAGGCCACGAAGTGTATATTTAGAAAAGAACTGTGGCGTTAGGGCTAATTTCTTATATTTATTGGCTCGCCAACAGATATGAACTTACCCTCTTACTTTATTAGCTGCGATTGGGGCACTTCCAATTTTAGACTTCGTGCTGTAGACACTTCTACCTTCGAGGTGCTATCTGAATTTAAAAGTGACGAGGGTATAAAAAAGAGATTTCAAAAGTTCAACGAGCAAGAAAGTTTCGAACGTAAAGAGTTTTTTCTTTCTTATTTAATGGAACAGGTCACGAAACTGAAACTCGCCGATGCCAATAAAACCGTAATTGTGGCCTCGGGCATGATGTCTTCATCGATTGGCATGAAAGAATTGCCCTATGGTAATATGCCCTTTGCCTTTACCGGGTTCGATCTTTTAAAAGAGATGATTGAGTTTCCCGATGCCCCTGATCTTATTCTGGTCTCTGGGGTGAAAACCGATAACGACGTTATGCGCGGCGAAGAAGTTCAGGCCATCGGTATCGCCAATCACCTTCCGATGACCGATACCGGCATTCTAATTCAACCGGGAACCCACTGTAAACACATCAATTTTAAAAATGGGCGCTTCGAGAATTTTAAGACTTTTATGACGGGCGAACTTTTTGAAGTTATCAGCCAACATAGTATTCTGGCCGCTACTACAACACATGCAGTTTGGGACGATTCTTATGAAGATGTTTTTTTAAGCGGTGTTAAAAAGGGCTTGTCAAACGGACTAATGGAACACCTATTCGCTATAAGGGCAAATAGCCTACTGAATGGGGTTTCATCTATAGAGAATTCTTTTTTTCTTTCAGGATTGTTGATCGGTAGTGAGCTATCGGGGCTCGTAGATAAAAATGAGAAAGTATTTCTTGGTGCTACGGGAATCTATAGCAAACTTTATAGGCTCGCTTTAACCTATTTTTTATCGCAAGACGACTTGATATGCTTCAATAGCGGCGATATGGAAAATGCCCTTTTCGCCGGGCAACTAAAAGTACTGAAAACGTATGTCTCATAACCCCTTTTCTTGGCCCCGCTTCAATCAGAATCCCATCGTAGGCATATTGCGCGGCCTGTCTACCGATGAAGTTTTACAGCTTGTACCCATTTACCTAAAGAGTGGTTTTTACACCTTGGAAATCACCATGAATTCTCCTGATGTTGTCAAAACCATTTCGGTTTTACGAGAAAGATATACCGACCTTAATGTAGGCGCAGGTACCGTATGTACTCAAGATGATCTTGAAATAGCGCTTTCTGCTGGCGCCCAATTTATCGTTACGCCCATTATTGATACCGAAGTTATTGAACGATGCGTGAGAAGAGATATTCCGATATTTCCCGGGGCGTATACCCCAACTGAAATTTATACGGCCTGGAAGTTAGGTGCCTCGGCGGTCAAAATTTTTCCTGCAACGCAATTAGGTCCGAAATATGTCAAAGACGTCTTGGCCCCTTTGAACGATATCAAACTTCTGCCTACAGGTGGGGTTTCTGCCGATAATATCAGTGCCTTTTTTAAGGCTGGTGCCATAGGTGTGGGTATGGGCAGCTCGCTCTTCGATAAAAACCTCATCAAAAACCAAGATTTTGAGGGCTTGGAGAAGCATTTTCAAAAGGTTGCCAGTTTGATTCTATAGGTCGTTACTGCTTTGGCCAAAATTGATCCAAAAAATAGAAATTCCTAATTGATCTCAAAGAGTTCGATAATAGTTAAATTCGCACTCAACTTACCAAGATGAAAGAAGAAGTCGTTAGAACCAAAGACGTTTTTAAAAGCTGTTTTTTTGTCGGCTGCTTTGGTATCATCATTTTTATTCTGGCCGCCCTAGGGTATCTTTTTCTATGGCCTTATGATTAGCTTGGTCGACCCAGCCCCAAAATTTACCCAAACCTATTGTCTAAAGGTACCTTCGAATTTTTCAGGTCATTTAAATTATGTATTGCGTCATCTTGATGGCTGGTTGATCTCTACCTTTATATTCCAATAATTTTTATCAAAACATTGTCTTATGATTACAGAAAACAAACATCGAGATAACGAGAGAAAGCATGAAGGCTTGGAAAATGATGTTCAGCAGAACCGAGGTATGAATTCTGAGCATAACGATAGAGAACCTAACGAAAATAGTAATGAGGATAAACCCAGCCCCGTTGACAATGGAGGAGCTCGGTCGACCAATTTTGATTCAAGACTAGAAAAACAATGGTTAGCGGTGCGGGATGAATATCTTGCAAATTATCCCGATTTAAAAGATGTAGACACCGATTATGAAGAAGGAAGTTTTCATACCGTAGTGGCCCGACTGGCAGAAAACAAAAAAAGTAGTCCAGAAGAGATTCAAAATGAAATTTTAGAATGGTCTTCAGTTAATTCAGCGCAGCAATAAATCTCCTTTTAAATAAAATATTATCAAATCTTAAATCCGGATTCTTATCGATTCGGATTTTTTGGTTTGTTAAAAATCCTATTTCTATTGTAAGGTTGAATCGGCTATTATAAATCATATCTTTTTATAATTCAGATTCTTACAAGTGCTAAACAAAAAATACTACATGCGTTCACAATTTTTTATTTATATCTTTCTTATTTGCTACACTGGTGTATTTGCACAAAAATCGCAGGCGCCAAACTACCCTTCTGATAAGGAAGCTTCCCACTCATTTTATATCACTTCAAACGTGGGTAACGTACCGTTTGAAGAGGCTCAAAAAATTTTAGAGCAAATCAATACCGATTCAAAAAATGATACCGATGCAACCTTACTCTTGTTGGGTAATGTTATAAATGAAGAGGGTTTTCCGTCAAAGAACAAAAAGCAAGACAAAGAAAAAGAGTATTTGAGGCCCTTGATGAAAACCTGGGACCATTTTAACGGGAACGTAATTCTAACACCCGGTAAAAATGAATGGTTGACCGATGCCCCCCAAAGTATCGATGACCTAGAATCATTTTTGCAAGATAACAGTACTGCTAAATTTTGGCCCAATGATGGATGCCCGCTGGAGCGTGAGACAATTAATGACGATGTGGTACTCGTAATGGTAGATTCGCAATGGTTTTTAGAAGATTGGGACGACCACCCGTATATTAACGAGAAGTGCGAACTTAAGACCAGAGATCAGTTTTGGGCGGAGTTTAAAGATGACTTAAAAGACAGTCAGGGCAAAACGGTCATCGTTGCCGTCTATCAACCGGTAATGAGTAACAGTACGATTTCCGTCATAGATAAAATGGGCGGTTTTAGACCCGAATCATATCAAAATGAACAAAATCGAGCTTTACGTGGGCGCCTAGAGACCATTGCCAGTCAGTTCGAAGATGTCATATTCGTGTCGGGTAAAGACCGTAATCTACAGTATTTAGAAGATGATGGCATTCCGCAGATTATCAGCGGGGCTGTGGGCAAAACCGAAAAAGCAAGAGCGCCAAAAGATGAGCATTTTGAAAGTGATAAGCAGGGGTATGCAAAATTGACCGTTTTTAAAGATGGTAGTTCTGAGGTTGACTTTTTTGAAATAGGTGACGATACTTCCAAATCGATTTTTACCCATAAAATTCAACGTGAGCGGCTCTCTGTAGATGATATTTCATTTCCAAAAAAACCATATGGCCCTACCGCTAAGGCATCTATATATACGAAAGAAGAAACCGATAAGAGTGGTTTTTACAAGTGGCTCTGGGGAAATCATTACAGAAATCTTTACAGTAAAGAAATTGAAGCTCCAGTTTTACAAATAGACGAGCTACCAGACAATGTAAGGCCTATTTCCGAAGGTGGCGGAACGCAATCACGGTCACTTCGATTAATCGATGATAATGAGCATGAATATACATTGCGCGCGCTACGCAAAAGCGCCGTTCGATTTCTGCAGACCAATGCCATCGACAATCATTATGTTGAAGATTACCTCAAAAATACGGTCGCAGAGCGATACTTGCTCGATTTTTATACCACGGCGCACCCTTATGCGCAATTTTCAATGAACGAGCTTTCTGAATCGCTCGGTGTGCTTCACGCAAACCCGAATATATATTATGTGCCCAAACAAAAGGGGTTGGGCATTTATAACGAAGACTATGGCGATGCACTTTTTATGCTCGAAGAACATGTGGGAGATGAAAACAAAAGTTTTGAAACCTTCGGAAAACCCGATGATATTTTAAGTACGAAGGATCTACGCTTAGAGCTGAGGGAGTCGAAAGAATCTTATGTAGATGAAGCAAGTTTTATACGGGCCCGGCTATTCGATATGCTGGTCGGCAATTGGGACCGCCATCAAGACCAATGGCGTTGGGCACAGTTCGAAACCGAAGATGGCCGTAAAAGATATGAGGCCATACCACGTGATTGGGATCAGGCTTTTCCTAAATACGACGGACCTATAATCGCCATGTTGAAGCTTTCTTTTCCAATACTACGAAAAATGGAAAGTTTTGATGCCGATGTCAAGAATGCCAAATGGTTCAACTATTCCGGTTATCCCCTAGATAAAGCGTTTATAAAAACTGCAAATTGGGAAGATTGGAAAGCGCAGGTAGATTTTATTCAAGAGAACCTGACGGATGAAGAAATCAACGCAGCATTTGAGTCCCTCCCGAAAGAAGCGCAAGATAGCAGCATAGAAACCATAAAAAAGAACTTGCAGTTAAGACGTGATGGATTAGAAAAAATAGCAAAATCGTACTACGACTACCTTAAAAAATTTGAGGTTGTTATTGGAACAGAAGATGATGATGATTTTTTGATTACCAGAAAACCGAACGGCGTGACCAACATTAGCATTTCAAAAGATGCTATGGTGTTCAATAACTCATACGATTCCAAACAAACCAAAGAGATTTGGTTGTATGGGCTTGACGGTAAAGATTCGTTTACCGTCACCGGAGAGGGTAATAACCCTATAGATATTAAAATTATGGGGGGTAAGAAAAACGACACCTACGATTTTAAGACCGCCAAAAAGGTGAAGCTCTACGATTATAAGAGCAAGAAAAATACTATTGTGAATCCGAAATCAAAAAAATGGCTTACAGATTCATATAATGTTAACAATCACGATTATCAAAAGAGAAAATATCATGAGAATATTGTGTTCCCAAGCCTAGGGTATGATGGTGATACCGGGTTCAGGTTAGGACTCAAAAATCGTTTTACCACTTATGGGTTGGTTAATAATCCTTTTGAAACACAGCATACTATCGGTTCCGAATACTTTTTCGCCACCAACGGATTCGCGATTGATTATAATGCTGAATTCGGCCATATATTTTATAATTGGAACCTAGGTCTCGATTTAAGATATGCCAGCCCCAATTTTACAATGAACTATTTTGGAGAGGGCAATAATTCACAGTATGATAATGACCTTGACCGCGATTACAACCGAGTTCGTATCAGGCAATGGAAATTCTCCCCTTATTTAGTGCATAAAAATAGAGGCAGCAGCTATCATTTAAGAACAGCTATAGAGTCTTTTGATGTGTCTAATGACAGCAACCGTTTTGTGGGACAGTCATTTGCTGCCGATGATGATGTCTATGAGCAACAATTATATGCTACGACCGAGGTAGGCTATAACTATAAGAACCAAAATGACCCAGCTTTTCCAAATCGGGCGATGGAAGCCGATGTGATTGCGGGCTATAAGTCGAATATTGATGGCTACGGCAATCGTTTCGGGTATGTGAAACCTACGCTGTCATTGGTATATCCGTTACACCCGAGCGGCATAGCCGTAATCGCCACAAAAGTTGCAGGGGAGGTGGTCTTGGGCGATAATTATGAATTCTACCACGGTGCCCTTTTAGGTGGAAACCAAAGTTTACGGGCCTATAGAAACGAGCGATTTAATGGGAAGAGCGCTTTTTACCAAAGTACAGATTTAAGGGTCGGTATAACTAGGTTCAGAACCAATTTTATTCCGCTTCAGTTGGGGGTAAGTGCAGGTTTTGACTATGGACGCGTTTGGGCGGAAAATGATAATTCATCGAAATGGCATAATGACTACGGAGGTTCGGTATGGGTATCGGGTTTTAGCGCATTTACCGGAAATCTTGGTTTTTATCATGGGGAAGATGGCAACCGATTAATATTCAGTGTTGGCTTTAATTTTTAGGAGAGTGGGGAGATATGGGACCATATTTTAATATTGCTTCGGATATTAAGTCGCTATCAACTCATTTTATCATTGTTTTCGCAGTATGGGAGTAGTTCTAGAGTATATGAACTGCTTTCATATTTAGAATTAATCATTTAGTACAGATATCTGTAGCTCTATTTGGAAATATAATAAATAATACTGGTCTAACATTTTCCTCTAGGCTATCTTTTAGAGTCTTAAAGGCCCTTGTAATATGCCCCTCAACGGTTTTGGTAGAAATATTCAAGTGTTCGGAGATTTCAGTGTGTGTTAAGCCATCTTTCTTATTAAGCAAGAATATTTCACGACACTTTCTGGGTAATTTCTCAATTTCACGATTCACCAACCGAATTAAACGTTGTACTTCCTCTTGATTACTTTCCATTATAGCATCAACAGCGTCAATATGTTTTTTCTCAAGATAAATGACTGGCTTTTCTTTTCTGTATTGAGATATAAACCCATTATATACTGATTTGTATAAATAATTTTTTAGGGAAAGTTCTGGTTTGATTTTCTTTCTTTTAATCCATAAATCGACCATTACATTTTGTACTATATCTTCTGCATTATCACGGTTCTTTGTAAATGTAAAAGCGTAATTGCACAACAGTACATAATACTGGTTCATTAAAGTATCGTATGCCATTTCATCACCACTTTTTAATCTCGCAGCAAGCAGTCTATCTTCATTAAAATCAATCTTCATATTAGTGTTATCATAAAAAATTATAAAAAAAATAGAGGGGTTTATAATTTTTGTGCGTATTAATTATATATCACATAGAGTTTTCAGACTTGAAGATAGAAAAAATAATTATTAAGTATTTAAATCATGAAGCAGACATTCATGAGTTGGAGATGCTCGATAAATGGTTGAAATATGATGAAAATGAACACCTTTTCACTAGCTATGTAAAAATAGATTTACTCTCCCAAGTTACTATGGACCAGTATGATTTGAATGCAGCTAAAAAGACCATTAAAAGCAATATCAAGCAACAAAAGCGCTCTAAAAGAATTACTGTATATAAAAATGCCCTTATCGCTGCCTCTATTACAGCTATTTTATTTACGGGATTTAACTGGAAGTTAGATGAAAATTCTACATCGAACACAACTGAAGTTGAATCTGAAGGCAAAATACAAGCGGGTGAAAGCAAAGCGGTATTAACTCTAGGAAACGGGAATGAAGTTATATTAGGTAAAGGTAAGGAATACAAGGATAAACAACTCATTAGTAATGGAGAGGAAATTCGATACAATAAGAAGGCTGGTCAAGAACAGAACCAACTTAATCAGTTAAGTGTTCCTAAAGGCGGTCAATTCTATATAGAACTGGCAGATGGTACCGAGGTATGGCTAAATTCCGGTTCCAAGCTTAAATACCCTACTAGTTTCAAAAAAGCAAAAAAACGTGAAGTAGAACTTCTATTCGGTGAGGCCTTTTTTAAGGTCTCAAGTAGCAATCTACATAGAGGCGCTCCTTTTTATGTGAAAACACAATTTCAAGGCGTAAAGGTAATGGGAACGGAATTTAATATAAAAGCCTATGCTGACGATGACGAAATTAAGACAACTTTAATTGAAGGAAAAGTCGAAGTTTCAAAAAACAATACTGTTAAAGAGATAAAGCCTAATCAACAGTCAATAGTCTCAAATAAATCAGAAAACATTATTATAAATAAGGTTAATGCCAAACATGAAATCGCTTGGATTGATGGATTATTTTCATTTAATGATGAATCGTTGAGGGATATAATGGCCACACTATCTCGTTGGTACGATATTCAAATTGTTTTCGAGAATGCAGAACAAAAAGATTACACTTTTACCGGAGTAGTAGAAAGATCAGAGTCTATTCATGATTTATTAAATCTAATAGAACGAACCAGTGATAACCAAATAAAATTTGAGACTAATGAAAAAACCATAGTTATAAAATAATAAGGGAAAAGACCTGCACCTTCCACAGCTAAGGCCCTTTCCCTATTGAAGAATGATTAAATCAATTTTAACCAAACTACAACTAATTTATGCAAACTTATTTTAACGGAAGGGCTCCCATAATTATTATGGTTGCTTTTTGTAAGCAACTAGTGAAACTATATCTACTTCTATTTTGCTCGCTCGCATTCGCACTGGGTACCAAGAATGGCATATCTCAAGATGCCAATATTGCCATTTCATCTGAAAAATCGGTAAGTGTCAAACAGGTGTTTCGTATTATACACCAACAGACAGGGTACAAGTTTATCTTTAGCGATAAGTTTTTAAGAAATGCGCCCCGTGTTACTTTAAACAAGGGTACAATTAAAACCAAAGACTTGCTGAATAACTGCTTATCCCCTTTAAATCTAATCTACGAATTTACCGATTCTGAGACTATCGTAGTGCAGAGAAATAAACTTCGTCCGAACAAAATCAAAATTGCTAAGAAAGGAGTCCAACTTGCTATTACCGGCATCATTACGGATATTGATGGCACACCATTGGCTGGTGCAAATATTGTTGAAAAAGGAACTACCAATGGCACGCAAACAGATTTTGATGGAAAATTTTTACTTAATATCGAAAATGATAAGGCTATTTTAATTGTTTCCTATATTGGTTTTACCACCAAGGAAATTCCGGTAGATGGTCAAAATAGTATAATAACAGTGCTAGAGGAGAGCGCAGCGGGATTGGACGAAGTAGTAATTGTGGGCTATGGAACACAACGTAAAAGTGATGTGACCGGGGCTGTAGCCTCTATATCTGGCTCTGAACTTTCAGAGACCGCGTCTTCTAGTTTAATCGGGCAGGCACAGGGAAGATTGGCAGGCGTTGATATCGTAAATAATAATGGGTCGCCTGGGTCTCCCACAACTATAAGAATCAGAGGTAATAGATCCATAAATGCGGGAAACGAACCTCTATTTGTGATTGATGGTGTACCTACCACACAAGGTATAGATGATTTTAACCCAAGCGACGTTGAGTCACTTGAAGTCTTAAAAGATGCAAGTGCGGTCGCAATTTATGGTTCTAGAGGAGCGAATGGGGTCATACTGATAACAACCAAGCGAGGTAACAAAGGTAAGGTAAATGTTGGTTTTAATACATATTATGGTCCGAAGAGGCCTATTGAGAATATTAAAACTATGGATTCGCAACAATTCATGGAGTATAACAGAGTAGCAAGAGGCCTTTCAAAGAATGATGATAGTGAGGACGTACAGGCACTAGGGCAAGGTTTAGTCGATAGTTTTCAACAGGGTATTGATACTGATTGGCTAAACTTAGCGCTAAAATCAGGTTCACAGCAAGAGCATCAGTTATCAGTGAGTGGAGGCTCCGAAAAACTTAATTATTATGTTTCCGGGAACTATTATAAAGAGGAAGGTATTCTAAAAAATTCCGATTTTGATAGATTAGCTCTGAGAGTTAATCTAGATGCTCAAATTAACGACAAAACGAAAATTGGAGTAAGCCTTAGTACTTCTGAAAGCACTAGAAATATTGCTTCTTCTAGACCTTATAACGCTGCTCTCAGATATCTGCCTCTAGTAGACCCTTATGATGAGAATGGAGATATTTTAGCCTTCCCAAACCCTAGCGAAGGTCTATTGACATCGCCGTTACTAGATTATGCGCCAAATCAGTATGTAAATGAAAATCGGAGCTTTCGCTTTTTTTCTAATGTGTTTGGGGTTTTTGACATAACAAGTGATTTACAATTTAGATTAAATGTGGGCTCTGATTTTACTTCTGAAAGACAAGGAACCTTCAATGGAGATCTTGATGGGAGTACGACTAGGGGCAGCCTGAGCAATGCTCGTGAAACTTCAACTACAATAGAAAACATACTCACTTTCGATAAAAATTTAGACATTCATAATATTAATTTGGTCGGCCTCTTCAGTTATCAAACAAGCAGGACAGAAACTAGCAATCTGATTGGTGAGAATATACCCATTCAAAAGTCTCTTTTCTACGATTTAGATAGCGCCGAAAGGCTTATTGAAATCGGAAGCGATTTGAGTGACTGGTCTTTACTCTCATATATGGCTAGGCTTAACTATCGCCTTAAAGATAAATATTTGTTAACCGCTTCTGCAAGAGCCGATGGTTCCTCTCGATTGGCGGAAGGGAACAAATGGGCGGTTTTTCCAGCATTATCTGCCGGTTGGATTTTGTCAAAAGAGAATTTTTTGAATGATTCTAAAATTTCATTTTTAAAAATTAGACTTGGTTATGGTGAAGTTGGCAATACTTCAATAGACCCCTATCAAACATTGGGCGGGCTAGATAGAACATCTTATGCATTTGGTAATGAAGGAGCGTTTGGATTTGGTCAAGCAGAAATTGCTAATTCAGAACTAAGTTGGGAAATTTCAAAGACTGTAAATCTAGGGTTGGACTTTGGGATTTTTCAAAATAGGATTTCGGGATCACTTGAATTGTATGACACTAAAACGAAAGACCTATTGCTTAGACGCCAAATTCCCACTACTTCTGGGTTCAATAGCATATTAACAAATGTTGGGTCAACAAGAAATAGAGGTTGGGAATTTTCGCTATCTGCTAACTTAGCTAATACCGATAATTTTAGATGGGATGTTGACATGAACATTTCTTCAAATAAAGAAGAAATTACTTCTTTGTTTAATGGCGCAATTGATGATGTTGGTAACAACTGGTTTATCGGTCAACCTATAAATGTCTTTTACGACTATAAATTTGATGGCATATGGCAGACCAATGAATCTAGCGATGCAGAGCAACAAGGTCAACTTCCTGGTGATATCAAAATTGCCGATGTTAATGGACGTGATGAAAATGGTGTGCTTACAAAAACGGCAGATGGTGCCACAAATTCGGATGATAGAACCGTATTAGGTTCCGTTGTTCCAGATTGGAGTGCTGGTCTAAACGTCAAAATGAATTACAAAAATCTTGATTTTTCCGTTCAAATTAATACTCGACAAGGGCAGATGTTACAAAGTCTGTGGCACGACCTGGGGGGCAATCAATGGGAAGGAAGGTTCGCTAACCAAAATTTCAACTATTGGACACCTGAAAATCCGAGCAATCAAATTCCTATTCCTAGAGCAGGGGGAGCACCACTATATCCAACTGCTGTTCGCTATTTTGACGGGTCGTTTACCAAGATTAGAAATATAAGCTTAGGATATACCATTCCGAGCCTGGAAACTTGGTCAATGAGAATTTATATCTCCGCTGTAAACCCATTGGTGTTTTCAAGCTATGATACTGTCGACCCCGAAAGTTCCACTGGGGTAGTTGGGCCGTCCACACCCTTATCGACATCGACATATTTATTTGGTCTAAACATAAAATTATAAATCATGAAGTTTATCCATATAATAAATCTCAACTCTATTAGTAAAATAACAGGTGTGCTTTTCATTATCACTTTGTTTCTAGCATGTGAAGACACAATTGTAGAAGATCCCTTGTCATTAGCAACTGCTGATGCATATTATACAACCCCTGAAGGCTTGGGTGATGCATTAAAAGCTGCCTATTCTCCATTGAGAAGCTTTTATGGTACCCAAGGGGGGTTTTTCATAACAATAACGGGTACCGATATAATCACCAATGGATTTGGCGGAGATCGAAATAATCCGTCTTTTAATAATTATGATCAAAATTTACTAGGTGTTTCTGATTATTTTGGACCCGTATGGAATGAGTTCTACAAGGGTATAAACCAGTGCAATACGGTTGTTAACCGAGCAAATGATATCGTCGGACTTAATACTGCTGAAAAAACGCGATTAATGGGAGAAGCCCGATTTCTTAGAGCTCTCTATTATTTTCATCTTGTACAGCAGTTTGGAGACGTCCATTTTACCTTGGACGAAACCGAAGGGGTGGAGACAGAATCTAATAGAACCTCGTTAAAAACTATTTATGAGGAGGGAATTGTACCAGATTTAGAGTTCGCCTCCATAAATTTGCCAGAGATTGCAGCAGATTACGGTAGAGCCACTTCCTTGGCCGCAAAGGCATTATTAGCAAGAGTAAAATTAACTACGGGTAAATGGGAGGCCGCAGAAGCCTTGTCCAAATCAATTATCGAAACTGGTGTCTTTTCTTTGGTTGAACCATACGAAAATCTTTGGAAAATTGACAACGATGTTAATGATGAAATAATTTGGTCAGTACAATATACGGACGACCCAATCACTAATGGTTCTGGTAATAACGCACATCTTTATTTCAATTTTGATTATACACAGAACCCTGCTATGGTAAGAGATACGGAGAACGGAAGGCCATTTCAACGTTTCATGCCTACCAATCACTTTCTAAATCTTTGGGACACCACTAGTGATCTGAGATTTGCTGGTTCCTTCAAGACTGAATGGTTCGCCAATATATCAGCAACTATCAATGGTCAAAACCTAAATGTTGGTGACCTAGCCATTAAGATTGTCTTAGAGCCTATCGATGATAACATACAAGACTCCGCATCTTATTGGCTAGTTGACTATAATAACGAAGATGTAACTGCCCAAGAAAATAATTTGGAAATCGGCGGAAATCAAAAGCGAAACTTTCCAGTTCTTAAAAAATATTTAGATCCACTTAGAACAAGTATAAATGCCGAAGAAGGTCGTAGGGATTTCCCGGTAATTCGACTGGCCGAAATTTACCTCATTGCAGCCGAAGCAGCGTTTAGACAATCAAAACCAGAGGTTGCCGCAGAATATTTAAACATTCTTCGGAAAAGAGCCATAGCTCCGGGGAAAGAAGCAGAAATGTTAGTTACGGCCGGAGATATTGATATTGATTTCATTCTGGACGAGCGAGCAAGAGAGCTTTATGGAGAAATGCATAGATGGTATGATTTAAAAAGGACGGGGACATTAATCAATAGAGTGAAACTTTATAACCCTCCGGCAGCTCAAAATATCAAAGAAATGCATTTGGTAAGACCTATTCCCCAAACTCAAATAGATCGTGTCACCAATCCTGGTGACTTTTTGCAAAATCCAGGATATTAGTCCAATTAGAAACATTATAGGTTTTTCAATCAAATAAAGAATATGGTAAGATGTATTTCTATATATACGAAGTCAAAGAGTAGCCTTATAATTAGTACACAATTAATTTTATTTGTTGTAGTCTTAGTTGGCTGCAAAAACAAACTACCCTCTGAAACAGAAAGTTTAGAGAGGCCCAATATTATTCTCATAATGGCAGATGATTTGGGGTATTCTGATTTGGGGTGCTATGGTGGTGAAATAAACACACCGAATATTGATAATCTGGCCTATAATGGGCTCAGGTTCACTCAATTTTACAATGCGGCAAGATGCTGCCCAACTAGGGCCTCATTATTAACCGGTCTCTATCCCCATCAGGCTGGCATGGGTGGTATGGTAAAAAATCCGACATATAGCAATCCTGGGCCTTACCAAGGTTATTTGAATAAAAAATCGGTTACTATTGCCGAGGTACTAAAAAAAGCAGGGTACTATACGGCCGCCTCTGGAAAGTGGCATGTGGGAGAAGAAAGACCTCATTGGCCGATCGATAGGGGTTTTGATAATTATTACGGTTTAATTAGCGGTGCTGCGAATTATTATGATATTTCTAAAACTAAGTTTCCTGAGGTAGTTCGACATTTTGCAGTCGACAGCCTGGAATACTTTCCTAAAGAGGACTTTTATATGACCGATGCCATAACGGATAATGCTCTTCAATTCTTAGACAGAACTAATGAAAGTCAGCCTTTTTTTCTATATATGGCATATACCGCACCTCATTGGCCATTACATGCGGAACAAGAAGACATTGATAAATACAGAGGAAAGTTCATGGAAGGTTGGGATCAATTGCGAAGTAAGCGCTATGCCAAAATGCTTGAAATGGGAATTATTCAAAATGATTGGTTACTAAGTGAGCGTAATTCAGATATTAAACCTTGGGAGCCCTTGAGCGAAAAAGAAAAAAAAGATATGGATTTATTGATGTCTATATATGCCGCTCAAATTGACCGAATGGATCAAGGGATAGGAAAAGTTCTAGAAAGATTGGAGCAAAAAAATATCGCAGAAAATACACTTATTGTCTTCCTTTCAGATAACGGGGGGTCTCATGAAGGAGGGCCAGAAGGTCAAGATTTTTGGGGAAACTTTCGAGATGAGAATATTAGACCAGGTTCTGGGGATTCTTATCAAAGTTACGGTCAATCGTGGGCAAACCTGAGTAATACTCCTTTTCGAATGTTTAAGAGTTGGATCCACGAAGGGGGGGTGTCAACTCCTCTAATAGCATATTGGCCAAAAGTAATAAAGGATAGAGGTGCAATTACTGATCAAGCCGGTCATGTAATAGATTTAATGGCCACCTGTATCGATATAGCGGGCCAAGAATACCCAGAATCTTATAACGGTAGCAAAATTATACCGATGGAAGGCAAAAGTCTTTTTCCAATTTTTCAGGGTCAAAATAGAGAGCCCCATAAACTAATTTACTGGGAACATTTAGGAAACAAGGGGGTTCGAATGGGGGATTGGAAATTGGTTTCAAAAAATAAGAATTCTTGGGAACTTTACAATTTGGACGTTGACAGAACAGAAATTGTAGATTTATTTTCAGAAGAAGTTGAAATAGGCAAGCAAATGATAACTTTTTATGAAGGTTGGGCTGAGAAAATAGGTGTAAAAGAATAAAATCAAACACAAGCTTAAAGCCCTTATCAAGAACTCCAATGGAATAGGTATGATTACTTGCCTTCTATTTCAGAATAATTAGAAAGTAAAGGAAGTTGTCTAATTCAGTGCGTAGGTAGCCTACTCTAAACCAAAAAATCCGCAATCATCTAAAGTTTAGATAATTACGGATTTTCTTTGTGGTCCCACCTGGGCTCGAACCAGGGACCACCTGATTATGAGTCAGGTGCTCTAACCAACTGAGCTATAGGACCGGTATTCGAAATAATCGCCCAAAAACTCTAGCTTCACCCAGAGGTATGGTCGAAAATGAGGGCAAATTTAACCATTACGTACAACTACACAAAATAATGTTCTTCATTTGTGCTAAAATAAACGCTCCAGACTATTTTGGCAACTCTTGACAAAGTTCAACTAAGACTCCGTTGCTGCTTTTAGGGTGCACAAAAACTACCAGTTTATTGTCCGCGCCCCGCTGAGGCTCTTCATTCAGTATGGTAAACCCCTCTTTTTTTAACCTATTGATTTCCATTCGAATATCATCTACCGCGAAGGCAATATGATGAACGCCCTCCCCCTTCCGTTCTAAAAAGCGAGCTATAGGGCTATCTTCACTTGTAGCCTGCAAGAGTTCAATTTTGCTTTCACCAGTTTGAAAAAATGAGGTTTTTACTCCTTCAGAAAGTACTTCTTCCACTTTATAGTGCGACCGACCGAGTAGCTTCTCAAAAAGCAAATTGGAAGCTTCCAAATCTTTCACCGCAATACCGACATGTTCTATTTTGTTCAAATGACACGAGTTTTTGCTGCCCAAACGGCTTTATCTTCCTAATTTACATTTAATTCTGCGTATTTTTGCCCTATGGAAACACAACGACAGAAAAAAATTGCAGGCGTGATCCGAGAAGATATCGTTGATATACTTCAGCGTGCTGCCATAGAGGGAGGCTTGCAGGGGACATTAATTTCCGTTACCAAAGTAAATGTGACCACCGACCTCTCGATTGCAAAAGTTTATTTGAGCATTTTTCCAAATAATAAAGCTGCGGAGCTCATGGAAGGTATCAAATCAAATCAACCCTTGATCAAGCACGAATTGGCCCAGCGTACCAGGAACCAGTTGCGCAGGGTTCCTGAACTGCTATTCTTTCTAGACGATTCGCTTGATTACATAGAAAACATAGAAAAGTCTTTGAAAGGCGATGAAAACCCTATTGAAAACCGAGATCTTCTAGATAAAAGAAAAAAACTGTAAGGTTGAACTTTCCGCTTTATATCGCCAAACGCTACGTTCGCTCTAAAAGCAGCCAAAATGCGATAAATATTATTAATCTGATTACCTTTTTGGTCATCGTAATCGGATCGGCAGCCTTGTTTATCGTTCTTTCAGGCTTTGCCGGCCTTAAAAGTTTTAGCCTTCAATTTAGCAATACGTTCGATCCCGATCTAAAAGCACTACCCGCCGCTGGCAAATTTTTTGAGTTCAGTGCCGAACAAGAAGAAAAGCTAAAAGAATTAAATGGGGTGGCTTCGTTTACCAAAGAGCTAGAAGAAAAAGTCTATCTTAAGCATCAGGGCAAAAGCCATATTGCAATCATTAAGGGTATCGATTCGAACTACAATCGGGTCACGGGTATAGATAGTACGGTTTTATATGGCAACTGGCGAATTAATTCAGAACAGGCAGTAGTTGGTATTGGAGTAGCTAACTTACTCGGGTTATCGGTCAATCAAAGTGCACTGACCGTTCTGGCCCTTAAACCGGGCAAGGGTTCACTTTCTCTAAAAGACTTAAAGACCCAGCCCTATTTTATTAGTGGAGTGTTCGGTGTTGAAGAAAATCTTGACAAAAAATATGTATTTGCCGATTTGGCATCGGTTCAAAACCTTTTGGAAAAAGAAAAAAGGCAAATTTCTGGATTGGGGTTCAAACTTGAAAACTCCGAAGAGGTTTCCACTATTAAAGAGAAAATCGCCGCTGTTCTTGGGAGTACCGTGATACTGCGCGACCGACAAGAACTGAACAGTACCCTTCACCGTATGTTGAACACTGAAAATTTAGCGACCTACCTTATTTTTACCTTGGTATTGGTTATAGCCCTGTTCAACGTAGTCGGAGCGATAATTATGATGGTGCTAGATAAGCAACAGAACCTAAGAACCCTCTATAATCTAGGAACTACTTTGAAGAAGCTTCGAGCTATCTTTTTCGTTCAAGGGCTTTTGGTAACCGGTATCGGTGGTTTTATAGGTGTCGCCCTAGGCTCGCTGTTGATTTGGTCTCAATTGGCGTTTGAATGGCTGAAAATCACTCCCACTTTACCCTACCCGGTAGAATATCAATTTTTAAATGTACTCGTGGTTCTGGGCACTATAATGGTTTTAGGTATCGTCGCATCAAAAATTGCCAGTAGCCGCATCAATAAAAAATTGATTACCCAATAAGCGGCTAAACGGAAAACTCATAGTCCCCGAATTTCTGCAATACCTCATCAAAAGCAGAAAACACATCGGCCGCATCGTCGCTGGTGACCATTTTCATACGGTATTCCTTAAAATTGGGTATTCCCTTAAAATAATTGGTATAGTGTCTTCGGGTTTCAAAAACCCCTAGCTTTTCACCCTTCCAGTCGATAGCCATTTGCAAGTGCCTTCTAGCAGCCTCTACACGTTCTACCATATTTGGGGGAGACATGTGCTCCCCGGTCTTGAAATAGTGCTTCACCTCATTAAAGAACCACGGGTAGCCAATACTTGCACGACCGATCATAGCGCCGTCCAATCCAAATTCATCACGCATTTTCATTGCCGCCTCTGGAGTATCAACATCGCCATTACCAAAAACCGGAATATGCATTCGTGGGTTGTCTTTAACCTGTGCTATGGGGCGCCAATCGGCATTACCTTTATACATCTGTGCCCGCGTTCGCCCATGAATCGCTATCGCCTTACAGCCCACATCTTGAAGACGCTCGGCAACCTCAACAATTTTAATAGAGCTCTCATCCCAACCCAAACGGGTTTTTACGGTTATGGGCAACTTAGTACGCTCAACCATAGCCTTGGTCAGAGAAACCATTAAATCTATATCTTTAAGTATGCCCGCACCCGCACCTTTACTGACCACTTTTTTTACGGGGCAGCCAAAATTAATGTCAATAATATCGGGGTTTGATTTTTCGACGATATCTACCGATTGCAGCATCGAATCTAAGTTCGCACCAAAAATCTGAATGCCGACCGGGCGTTCCTTTTCATAAATATCGAGCTTCATCACGCTTTTGGCGGCATCTCGAATCAAACCTTCTGAAGAAATGAACTCCGTATACACCACATCGGCACCTTGCTCTTTGCAAAGCGCTCGAAAAGGGGGGTCGCTAACATCTTCCATAGGCGCGAGAAGCAACGGAAAATCAGGCAATTGTATGTCTCCGATTTGGGGCATAACTTTTTTCTTTTAAAAGGATGGCAAAATTAATGAATTTCTTCGGATGACCACTAGTCGGTAGCTGAAGTGTGCAATTTTACAGTCGGTTGCGCTCCTCAACCCTCTTTGATTTCTTATTGCTCTTGATTTTAGAATTACCGAACTTATAACGGAAGCTTGCCGTAAACAATCTATTTTCTAAACGACTAAGTGAAGTACTGTTCTGGTCTTGGTAGATTCTTGTGCTAAATAGATTGCCCTGATTGAATATATCATCTACGCCTATTGAAATACTCGCCTTATTGTTCCAAAGCGATTTTCGAAAAAGAATATCGATAGCGCTATAGCTATCATACCTAGAGTTTTTAGAAAGAAGAGGCGAAGTATAGTAGAAACTTAGATTGGCGGTCAATGAGCGGTCTTCTAAAAAGGTAAAATTGTTGTTAGACCTAACAAACCAATTAAAGAGTTGGTTCTCGACCATTTGGCCGTTGTTTATGTTCGTAAAGGTAATTTTCTCATCAAAAAAACTTCCAAGAACATAACTGTCCCAAAAACTGGAAATCTCTTTATTGAAAATGACATCAAAGCCGTAGCTCGTGTTCTTATCTATGTTCGAGTTGATGAACCGTAACCAATTCAAATCGTTATTCTGAAAAATCAATTGCCCTAAACCATTCTTTCTGTTTTTATAAAAAAATTCGAGGGTATAGGTATTTTTCAAGGTATAACCGGCCGCCAAATAACTGTTTGTTGAAGGCATTAGCTCGGGGTTACCTTCTATGGTTGAAAAATTACTTTGAAATATCTGGAATGGATTAATCGAGGAATATCGAGGCCTTGTTATTCTTCTATTATAGTAAAAGATGAAATCATGATTTTTGTTCGGTACGTACATAACCGAAAAAGAAGGGAACAACTTGAAATAATCATTGTTCCTGTTTTCGTTCCCTTGGCTCCATTCGCCTTGGGTGTCGGTATATTCGCCTCTAAGTCCTCCTTTAATGCGCCACTTGTCCAACTTGGTATTAAAAGAGGCATAGCCGGCCAAAATTGATTCATCATATTTGAACGTGCCGGCCTCCGTTGGGGAAACACCCGGGGTTTCTTGGTCAAAGCCCTGCTGTACCACAATACTTTTAGAGGCAATATCTGCGTACCGGAGTCCGGATTCAAATTTGGTCGATTTCCCCAAAGGAGTAGAAAAGTCGACTCTTAAACTATATAAATTAATATATTGTTCCGTATTAACCGTGAAATCATTTTTCCCTATATAATTACCCTCTAAACCATAGAAATCGGTATCTAAAAGTTGCCCTCTACTCTGGTCGTAAAATGTGTAATGTCCATTTACAGCAATTTCCGCCCCTTTATCATTTAGCTCATGTTCATAATCTACATAATACGAAGTGTTGATTTCCCTTCGTTTCGAGAGATTGGCACTACTGAAACGTGAATACAGTGTATCACCGTTCAAACTCGTTTGGGTATCGAAAGAAGTGTGAATATGAGGCTGCCATATGGTAATAGCGGTCAGGCTTAAACGGCTTTTATCACTGAGGTCGTAATCAAAAAATGCCGATAAATTATGTCGCTTTCTTCTTGTTACCACTTCTTGATCGGCCACCCAATTAGAAGTAATATCGCCACCATCTATAAAATTTGTAATATCAGTATATTTTGTAACCTTTCGCGAATGGCCAAAATTATAATTGACCGACAAGCCCATCTTTTCCCCTTTAAAGTAATGGTCGGTACCTATGGTATGTTTTGGTAAAATACCTTGAACATAACGGTTGTAAATTGCTCCATTATAACCAGCGACCAAGTTTTTTTTCATTTTAATATTGATGAGTATGTCTTCCTCAGCACTATATTTGGCAGGTGGGGAGGTAATCACCTCTATTGCCTCGACCGAACTCGCCGATGCACCAGATAAAAGGTTAATAATATCGCCCTTGGGTAAATGCACTTTTCGACCGTTTATCAATATGCCTACATCGCTGCTACCCTTTACCGATAGTTGGTCGTTTATGATCATAACGCTGGGAGTTCGTTTGAGAACATCCCAGATTTCAGTATCGGTCAAAGCTGTATTTTCAACACTAAATACCAGTCGGTCTACTTTTCGTTCAAGACTGGGTTTTTTATGGGTTACAATTACTTCTTCCAATTTAGAAGCTGTAGATAATTTTAATGCTTCTAAATTTAAATCTGCGTTTACTTCAACTAATGTCAAAGCCGATTCGTTTTCTAAGTAGCTAGCTTTCAGCAAATAGGAACCTTTTTGAACATTTTCTAGTATAAATGCTCCGTTTTCATCACTAGATGTGCCGTCGATAAGGACAGAATCTTTAGCGGCCATCAATAATATATTCGCATAAGCGACGGGTAACAGCTCTTCGTCTTGAACATTTCCGGAAACCGAAAAACTTTGGGAAAAACTAGGTACGGCAAAAATGAGGCATAGCAAAAGAGGGCAAACAATATTTCTCACGTAGGGTAATAGAATATAGGGTCTGTTCAAAACTAAACAATAAAGTAAAGTCTTACAACATCATTGTCATAAGATTACAAAACGAAGCGCCACAATCTTATATTAATTTTGGTTTTTCATCATGAGAGTGTTCGTTTGGTTCCGCTATAATTTTGAACAATGCAATTCACTAATCGCTTGAGTTTTTCATCAAACAAGCGGCAAGGTTTTGATATTTACCAAAATCGCAGCAAAATAACGTATCTTTGCGCCCTTAAACGCCGTTCATTCGACTATGAAGAATATTAGAAATTTCTGCATCATTGCCCACATTGACCATGGTAAAAGCACACTGGCCGATCGCCTATTAGATTTTACCGGTTCTGTAACCGATCGTGAAAAAAAGGAGCAATTGTTGGATAGCATGGACTTGGAGCGCGAACGTGGAATAACCATTAAAAGTCATGCGATTCAGATGGATTATGTCTACAAAGGTGAAAATTACGTTTTGAACCTTATCGACACTCCCGGCCACGTTGATTTTTCATATGAAGTTTCGCGCTCGATCGCTGCTTGCGAGGGTGCTCTTCTTGTTGTAGATGCGGCACAGAGTATTCAGGCCCAGACAATATCAAACCTGTATCTGGCCTTAGAAAATGACCTCGAAATTATTCCTGTGTTGAATAAGGTCGATTTACCAAGTGCCAACCCAGAAGAAGTTACCGACGACATCGTTGACCTTTTAGGCTGTAAGGCCGAAGAGGTAATTCCTGCAAGTGCAAAAACGGGTATTGGCATAGAAGATATACTTACAGCCATAATTGAGCGTATTCCTGCACCTGTAGGCAACCCTGATGAGGCGTTGCAGGCGTTGGTATTCGATTCGGTCTACAATCCGTTCAGAGGGGTTGAAACGTATTTTAGGGTCATCAATGGTGAAATCAAAAAAAATCAGAAAATAAAATTCGTTGCAACTGACAAAAGCTACTTTGCCGATGAGGTAGGTACCTTAAAATTGGTGCAACACCCCAAACAAAGTATAAAAGCGGGCGATGTTGGTTACCTGATTACGGGTATAAAGGATGCTAGGGAGGTAAAGGTAGGTGATACCATTACCGATTCGGCAAATCCGACTAAAAACGCTATCGGCGGATTCGAAGATGTAAAACCCATGGTTTTCGCCGGAATTTATCCTGTGGATACGGAAGATTTCGAAGAATTGAGGTCTTCAATGGAAAAACTACAGCTCAATGATGCCTCTTTGGTGTTTTCACCGGAAAGCAGTGCTGCATTAGGTTTTGGTTTCAGATGTGGTTTCTTGGGAATGCTTCACATGGAAATCATTCAAGAACGGCTCGAGCGCGAGTTCAATATGACGGTAATTACCACCGTGCCCAACGTAAGTTACCATGCTTACACCAGAAAGAACCCCGATGAGGCCATAATCGTAAACAACCCTTCCGATTTGCCCGACCCATCAGGTATTGATCGTGTAGAGGAACCCTACATTAAAGCAACCATAATCACCAAGTCCGATTTTGTAGGCAATGTCATGTCACTATGTATAGAGAAACGTGGTATTATCACAAATCAAACATATTTGACCACTGAAAGGGTCGAGCTTACTTTTGATATGCCCTTGGCGGAAATCGTATTCGATTTCTATGATCGTTTGAAAACTGTTTCCAAAGGGTATGCATCTTTTGATTATGCCCCTATCGGTATGCGGGTCTCTAAATTGGTTCGTGTAGATATTCTTTTGAATGCTCAACCCGTAGATGCCCTGTCCGCATTGATACATGCCGATAATGCCCAGCATATCGGTAAAAAAATGTGTGAAAAGCTTAAGGAACTTATACCTCGCCAACAATTTGATATACCTATTCAAGCCGCGATAGGAGCTAAGATTATTTCAAGGGAAACCATCAAAGCTTTACGAAAAGACGTTACGGCAAAGTGTTACGGTGGTGACATCTCAAGAAAAAGGAAGTTACTAGAGAAGCAAAAAAAGGGTAAAAAACGTATGCGTCAGGTAGGTAATGTAGAAATTCCACAACAGGCATTTATGGCGGTGTTAAAACTCAATGATTAATTCTGGTTTCGACATTTTTCACCTCTAAAAACATCATTGTTTTTCAATAGACCGACCGTTGTTTGTGTTAAAATTTGAGGTCTTCAAAACCTAACTTTTTAAGTATCAGTCTACTTTTTGAAAGTTGCAGATTATTCTTACAATTTTTCGTTCAATTGCATAATTTCAAACAATTTTTTTGGCTTCTTGCTGTTTTAAATAAGTTGAATTTAGTTCCCAAAATCTATGACAACCTATATTGCGAAGTTTATTGCGAAACACGTATTAAGTACTACCAAGCAACACTCTATATTTATCTGGCGCCAAGAAAGTGGAGAGATAGATACTCAATTATTAGAGAATAAAATAAAAAGAGAGGCGGCAATGCCCTTTTATCGTTTAGAAAATGATAATAGCCGCGAGGTTGAAGCTGAAGAAATATCGGTTACCATATTAAAAACAATGCCATTTTCTGGTTAGCCGTTTTCCTTATCTTGTTTATCATCGGTCTCATCAGCTTCCAGAATTTTTCCTAAATATACCAATCGGCATCCTTCGCTTATATCATTAAAATCAGTACTAAACGATGATATAATTTTAAGGTCGCCATCTGGGGTTTTAAGAAATATAGGAACTATGTTTTCGTCTGCCTTGGTAATTTCAATAAGGCCTTCATAATGCTCCTTATCCTTTAATTCTATCTCATGAACGGCAGGAAATTTACGAGCTGTCTCCGTAAGTTTGATAAAATCATCGGTATGCGAGAACAATCCCTCTTTCGGATTGTTTTCTGGGTCGTTCATTTCATCGGAATCGATTAATCTGAACGAACCGTTTTCCCCGAATTGACTTCCAAATTTATTTACCGCATATTTATTGATATCTGAGTTTCCGGTAAGCGCCATAAGGTAGCCAACATCGTTCAGTTCAATATTGTCCGTCAAATTATCGGAGTAAATGTTGGCAGTAATAGCTTCAATACCCAATTTTTTAGCTTTTTGAATGTTCGTCTGATTATTATCTACCAATACCACGTGTCGTTCGTTCTTTCGTAAATAGTCACCGATTAATCTTGAAACCTTAGAAGCTCCGATTATTACAATTCCCTCTGACTTCTTTAAAAACACGCCTATCGCCTTGGCGAACAAACGGGCGGTTGTAGCATTTAATAATACCGTTCCTAAAACTATCATAAATACCAAAGGGGTGATGTACTCTGCGCCCTCCTCGCCTTTCGCCAATAACTTAGATCCGAACAGTGAAGCTATACCAGCCGCTACGATACCTCTCGGGCCTACCCATCCAATAAAAAGTTTCTCGTTGAATTTAAGATTTGAACCTATAGAACTTAAAAACACACCAATCGGTCTAATTAGAAAAACCACTACCAAGAAAAGGGCGACCGTCTTACAGCTATTAATTAATTCCAGGTCAGACATATTAATGTTCGCGGCCAATAGAATAAAGAGTATTGATATGAGCAATACGCTCAGCGATTCTTTAAAATAGAGAAGTTCTTTAATATTAGGTAAGTCTGTGTTACCCATGACCATACCCATAATTACAACCGCCAAAAGTCCAGACTCATGAGCGAAAACATCTGACATTACAAATACCAGTAATACAACTGACAATGAAACCACATTGAGCAAATAGTGGGGTATAAAATTCTTTTTTATCGCAAAAGTCAATGCGTGCGCAAAAGTGAAGCCAAAGGTAAAGCCGAACAATAAAATTTTTCCGAATTCGACCAAAGCCGTCATAGTATAGGCCTGCCCTTCTCCCACGCTTATAAATTCATATACCAAAACTGCTGCAAGGGCACCTATGGGGTCAATAAGAATGCCCTCCCACTTCAAAACAGCCGAAAGATCCTTTTTTAATGGAATATTCCTCAATATAGGTGTAATCACTGTCGGCCCTGTTACAATGATCAGCGCTGAAAACAAAAACGAGATTTGCCAGCTCAGACCAAAAATAAAATGGGAAGCAATGGCCGCGCCAAAGAAAGTGACCAAGCTGCCTAGGGTAATCAATTTGGTAATTACTGGGCCAACATTGCGAATCTCTGCCCGCTTTAGGGTCAAACCACCCTCGAACAAAATTATACTTATCGCAAGAGAAACAAAGTAATAGAGTCCATCGCCTGGAAATAATCCTTTTTCCCCCGTCCAAATAGGTTCTATAAGTTTAGAGCCATCCTCGGTAAAAAGGGTTGCAATTGGCCCAACCAAAAGACCTATTAAAATTAAGGGCAATATGGCCGGTAGTTTAAAACGCCAAGCTACCCACTGTGCTATAATACCCAAGATGATGATGCCCGCTAATTCTACCATTTAATTCATTTTAGCCAAAAATAGTGATTTTTAGACCAGATAAATGACCACTGACGCCCATTTTGAATCTTATTAAATTAACATCTTTTTCAGTCATCTAAATATCTAGTTTGCAGGCCGTAGCAATATAGACCACATTATTTTGTTCATCCTTTAGGTTTTTAATTTACACAAATTTGTTTCTCTGCATATAGGTATTTGTTGTACTTGAACTGTGCTTTTCTTAATTTGCAGGTTCTTACCATACCGTTAATGACCCTCTACCCCATAGAAACTGGAAACTTTAAGTTAGATGGCGGAGCCATGTTCGGGGTTGTGCCAAAAACCATTTGGCAAAAGACCAATCCGGCAGACGAAAAAAATCTCATCGATATAGCCGCCCGCAGTTTACTGATCGAAGATGGCGATAGGCTCATCTTGATTGATACGGGCTTAGGTAATAAGCAATCTGATAAGTTCTTCGGATATTATCATTTATGGGGCAACCACACCCTAGACAATTCTTTAGAAAAAGCCGGATTTCATAGAGATGATATTACCGATGTTTTTATGACCCATCTTCATTTTGACCATTGCGGCGGAAGCATTCAATGGAACAAAGACAGAACGGGTTATGAACCCGCGTTTAAAAACGCCAAGTTCTGGACCAATCATGATCATTGGGAATGGGCCACACAACCTAACGCACGCGAAAAGGCTTCTTTTCTAAAAGAAAACTTGTTGCCCATGCAAGAAAGTGGACAATTAAATTTCATTCAAAGAGAAGGTCGATCATTTCTCAAAGGCTCAGAATTAGGTTTTGACATCTTGTTCGTCGACGGGCATACAGACAAACAAATGCTGCCCTATTTAAGTTATAAAGGCAAGACGCTTGTTTTCGTTGCCGACCTGATACCGACCGTTGGGCATATACCCCTACCATACGTTATCGGCTATGATACAAGACCCTTGATAACACTTAAGGAAAAAGAAATTTTTCTGGATCAAGCGGTAAAAGAGAATTATTACCTTTTCTTCGAGCACGACGCACAAAACGAAATTTGTACATTGCAATCAACCGAAAAGGGAGTGCGCTTAGATAAAATCTATAGTTTCAATGAAGTTTTCAACAACTAAAATCAGTGTACGACTCTTCGGTATTACAAGTGCTATTCTATTTTTAAGCGCGTGCAAAACCCAAAATTTAATCAGTACAGACTTCACGCCCGAATGGGGATTCACGAAGGGCATAGAGGGCCCGGCCGTAGATGTCAATGGTAACCTTTATGCCGTAAATTACAAAGAACAAGGAACTATCGGAATCGTATACGAAAATGGAAAAAGTGACATTTTCACTAGACTTGACGGGAAAAGTGTTGGCAACGGAATTCGTTTTGACACTTCGGGAAACATGTTCATTGCCGATTATGTGGGCCACAATGTATATCAAATAAAAAATGGCAGCAAAGAGGCTGAGGTTTATGCCCACAACCCAGAAATGAGCCAACCTAACGACCTTGCGATTGCACCCAATGGCACTATGTATCTTAGTGACCCAAATTGGGCCGAAAGCAAAGGTCGTATATGGATTGTTCAAGAGAATAAAGAAATTGTTCTTCTAGAAGACAACATGGGTACCACGAATGGTATCGAGGTCAGCCCTGATGGTAAGAGATTGTATGTAAATGAGTCAGTTCAACGCAACGTCTGGCAATACGACATCAACGAAGATGGCACTCTCGGCAATAAATCGCTATTCATAAAATTCGATGATTTCGGTATGGACGGTATGCGCTGCGATTCTCAAGGAAATCTTTATATCACCCGTTATGACAAAGGTACCGTCGTAATCGTCACACCCGATAAAAAAATCATAAAAGAGGTGCAATTGAAGGGAAAAAAGCCCTCAAATATTACCTTTGGGGGCGAAAATGGCAAAACATGTTATGTAACCATGGCCGATCGGGGCAATTTTGAAACCTTCCCCGCCCTGAATTCAGGCGCATTTTACAAACGCTTACACTAATCTCAATTTATTTATATGACACGATTATTCCCAAAATCCGTACTCGGGTTATCTCTAGCATCCCTACTCATGGGCTGTGGAGCCACTGCATTGGTATCGACACCAATCGAGAACATTGACACCACCCCACTTAAAATTGCTGACCTTAGTGAAGCGCAAAAGCAAAATTGGGGCCATCTAGACCTTGTTGCAGATACCATTCCCGGAATGAGTGTAGACAAAGCATATTCAGAAATTTTAAAGAATAAAAAGGGAGAGACCATAATCGTTGCCGTATTAGACTCGGGCATCGACCTAGAACATGAAGACCTAGACGATGTGCTTTGGACCAATAAAGACGAGAAGCCAGGTGACGGAATTGACAACGACAACAATGGCTACGTAGACGATATTCATGGTTACAACTTCTTGGGTGAATCGTACAATGAGCAACTTGAGGTGGCCCGAATCGTAAAGTTAAAATTAGGTGATGCCGCACTTCAAGCGAAAGCAAAGGCCGAAGTTGAAGGGGAATACGCCAAAGCTGTTCAGCAAAAACAGCAGTACGAGCAAATTTTTCAAGCGGTCAAAAATGCGGATGCGGCCGTCAAGAAAGAATTAGGCAAAAACGAATATAACAAGAAAGACCTGGCCGGTATAAAGTCTACCGACGAAGCTATGCAGCAGAACGTCGGTATCTTGACACAAATGCTGACCTACGAAGACAGTATTCCCGAGGTCTTGAAACAAATCGAAGGTGGTATCACTTATTTTACCGATCAGGTCAACTACAATTACAATGTTGATTTCAACGGTAGAAAAGTGGTTGGTGACGACCCATACGACATCAACGATACCGATTATGGTGACGGCAACCCACAAAGTCGCTCAGAAGATGAAAGTCATGGTACCCACGTTGCCGGTATCATTGCCGCTGAACGCAACAACGGCTTGGGAGCCAATGGTGTGGCCAATAATGTAGAAATCATGAGTATTCGTGCCGTACCTAACGGTGATGAGTACGATAAAGATATCGCCTTGGGTATTCGCTACGCTGTAGACAACGGGGCTAAAATTATCAATGGCAGTTTTGGTAAAGGGTATTCACCAAATGCACAGTGGGTATTCGATGCCATCAAATATGCCGCTGACAACGATGTTCTTTTTGTGCATGCCGCGGGTAACTCAGGTGAAGATTTAGATAATCCTGCAAATCCGAATTTTCCGAACGACCAAGTAGATAATGGTCCAGAAATTGCGGACAATGTGATTACCGTAGGTGCTTTGGCGCCAAAGTATGGCTCAGAAATGGTGGCTTCCTTTTCAAATTACGGAAAAGTAAATGTAGACGTTTTTGCTCCTGGAGACGAGATTTATTCGTCAATGCCCGGTAGTAAATATGATTATCAAGGTGGTACTTCTATGGCGGCACCGGCGGTTGCCGGTGTAGCAGCTTTGATACGTTCTTACTATCCAAAATTAACCGCATCGGAGGTCAAAAAAATTATAATGGAGTCTGGGTTAACGCCTAGAGCTAAAGTGATTTTAGGGGGCGACAATGCCAAGACCGGTAATTTAGAAGAGATTTCAACCGCGGGCACTATGGTCAACGCCTACAATGCTTTGATTATGGCACACAATGTATCCATGGGAAAAATTAAGCTATAATCGCTGTCAGCGGATTAAAGTAAACAACAGAATTTTAGATTTAAAGATATGAACCATTTTTTCAAAGTCATCTGTCCATTTCTTTTGATGTTCTCGACAATTGGTCTCGCCCAAAACACTTCGTATTGGCAACAACATGTCGATTATACCATGGAAGTGGGCATGAACGTGAAAAACTATCAATATACGGGTACGCAACAGTTGGTGTATACCAATAATTCGCCGGATGAACTCAATCGGGTCTACTTTCATTTGTATTTTAATGCCTTTCAGCCCGGTAGCGAAATGGACATCCGTTTACAGAATATTGCCGATCCTGACGGGCGCATGATGAACGAAGAGCAGAGTAGAATCGCTTCATTGAGCGAAGAAGAAATGGGCTACTTGCATGCTACCTCCTTGCTTCAAGATGGGCAAAAAGTTGATTTCACAGAAGAGGGTACCGTTTTAGTCGTAGAGTTGGCAAAACCGATTGCTCCCGGAGAAAAGACTACGTTTGACATGGTTTTTAGAGGGCAAGTGCCTTTACAGGTTCGTCGAGCAGGCCGAAACAGTGCTGAAGGCGTTGCTCTTTCTATGAGTCAATGGTACCCAAAGTTAGCAGAATACGATTTTGAAGGATGGCATCCTGACCCATATATAGCTCGAGAGTTTCATGGGGTCTGGGGCGATTTTGATGTAAAGCTCACCATTGACAAAGATTATGTTGTTGGCGGAAGCGGATATCTTCAAAACCCTCAGGAAATAGGTCATGGTTATGAAGCGTCCGGAACAAAGGTCAAAAAGCAAAAGGGCAAGACTTTGACTTGGCATTTTAAAGCTCCAAAAGTTCATGATTTCATGTGGGTTGCCGATCCTGATTATATTCACGATACCCTTCAGGTCGAGAATGGGCCTATGCTTCATTTTCTGTATAAGGATGACAAAGAAATTGTTGATAATTGGAAAAAGCTTCAGCCCAAGACCGCTGAGCTCATGCAGTTCTTTAATAAAAATATAGGCGAATATCCCTATAAACAATACTCTGTTATTCAAGGTGGTGATGGTGGTATGGAATATGCCATGTCGACCTTGATTACCGGAAAGCGAAAATTCGGAAGTTTAGTGGGTGTTACCGCTCACGAAATGGCCCATTCTTGGTTTCAGCATATACTTGCTACCAATGAATCGAAGCATGAATGGATGGATGAAGGCTTTACGTCATTTATCTCAAACTTAGCCATGAACGAGGTGATGGAAGAGAACAAAGAAAACCCGTTCGCAGGTTCTTATAAGGGTTATTACAATTTGGTCGGTTCCGGTAAAGAGCAACCGCAAACCACCCATGCCGACCGCTACGATCTCAATTTTGCTTATGGCATTGCGGCCTATAGCAAAGGTTCTATCTTCTTATCACAATTGGGCTATATCATCGGTCAAGACAAATTGATGGAAACGGTACGGAAATACTATGACGACTTTAAATTTAAGCACCCCGTACCCAACGATATCATACGCACGGCAGAAAAGGTTTCTGGAATGGAGCTAGATTGGTACCTGACGGATTGGACACAAACAACGAACACTATAGATTATGGAATTAAAGATGTAGCCGAGGATGGTGAAAAAACGAAAATCACACTTGAGCGAAAAGGTCTTATGCCTATGCCCATAGACTTATTGGTGGTTTATGAAGATGGTACTCAAGAAAGTTTCTATGCGCCGCTTCGAATGATGCGCGGCGAAAAAGACAACCCTTATGCCCAGATTGAAAGAACTGTAATTGAAGATTGGCCGTGGGCGTACCCTACCTATGGTTTTACAATCGATAAGCCTTTAGAAAGCGTAAAAGCGATTTTGATTGATCCCAGTCAATTGATGGCCGATGTAAAACAAGAGGATAATCTTTGGCAAAAATCTGAATAATAGTATAGCGCATATTATCGGTAAGAAGTATATTAAGGGCAGTCGCAGGTTTTGTGCCATGCGGGTGCCCTTTTATTTATTTGCAAATAGTTGAAAATGGATTTTAAATTTTCTAAAAAGGAAAAGCTGAAAAGCAAAAAGTTGATCGACCAACTTTTTGCCGAGGGAAAGTCCGTTACAGCCTTCCCCTTAAAGCTAATTTATTTAAGATCACAACTTCCGGAAAATGTTCAGGTACAGGCTGGGGTGGCCGTTCCTAAAAAGAATATCAAAAGCGCAGTTAATCGCAATCGTATCAAACGATTAATGCGAGAAAATTATCGATTAAACAAACATCAGGTTTTTAACAATAGTGAGGGCTCTTTTGCGTTTCTATTTTTATACCTTGGTAAAAAGATGCCTTCATTCACTGAAATCGAGTCGGCTATGGGCAAAACTTTATCCAAGTTTTTAAGGGCAGAGGGGCTTAAAAGTGAAAAGATCAACCCAAAGTAAATCTTCAAACATTCTGAATTAGATGAAGACTTTAGCGAAAAAAAGAATACTGATTCCCGCAATGGCCATAACCATGTTTGTGGTCGGAAGTGGTTTTGTAAAGAGTGATTTTTTCGAAATCGCCAAACAGATTGAAATATTCACAACGCTGTTCAAAGAGCTCAACATGAACTATGTTGACGAGACCAACCCCGCTCAATTAATGGACACCGCCATTAAGAATATGCTAGACGATTTAGACCCCTATACCAAGTTCTTGAACGAACAAGATGTAGAGACCTATCGCATTAACAATGCCGGTGAATATTCCGGTATCGGCGCCTTGGTGCGTTCGTACGATGACAAACTGTTGATCGTTGAGCCTTATAAGGGCTACCCTGCGGATAAAGCTGGTCTCAAAGCAGGGGATGAAATACTTAAAATCGGTGATATCGACGTTTCTAAATTTGACGATAACGCCAGTGAGCTTTTAAAGGGAGCGAACGACACCTCGGTCGAGGTGACTTTTACGCGACAAGGCGAAACCAAGACCGCTACTATCACGCGCGGTGCCGTAGAGGTTGACGCCGTTCCGTTCTATAAGATGGCCAATGATAAAACAGGCTATATTGTATTGGCAAAATTTAACGCTAAAGCTTCTAGCCAAACGAAATCGGCACTTGAAGATTTAAAGTCGCAGGGGGCGGAAAGAATTATTTTAGACTTGCGGGGCAACCCTGGCGGACTTCTTTCGGAAGCGATAAATGTGACCAACCTATTTGTTGATAAAGGTGAGTTGATTGTTACGACAAAATCAAAAGTAAAAAAGTTCAATAGAGAATATAAGACCAAAAACCAGCCGATAGACACTGAAATACCTTTGGCGGTATTGGTTAACGGTAGCAGCGCCTCTGCCAGTGAAATTGTTTCTGGCGGATTACAAGACCTTGATAGGGCCGTTGTGATGGGTGCGCGCAGTTTTGGTAAAGGGTTGGTGCAGCGCCCGTTAAAACTCACCTATGGCACCCAATTGAAGGTCACCATAAGCCGTTATTATACCCCATCAGGTAGATGTATTCAATCACTGGACTACTGGAACCGTGACCAAGACGGTAACGCCGTTCAAAAAACCACCTTCAATGACTTTACCACTCGAAACGGACGTAAAGTGCAAGATGGCGGAGGCGTATTGCCAGATATCGAAATCGCTTCGGCCAAAGCAAACGAATTGACCACGGCATTACTGAACAACAATGTCATCTTTGATTTCGCAACGGACTACTATTACAACAACAGTCTAGAGAACATCGCTGATTTTAAGTTCTCTGAAAATGATTATCAAACCTTCAAGAGCTACGTCTCGAAAAGTGATTTTTCTTTTGAAACCAAGACTGAAAAAACGCTCAAAGCCGCAATGACCGATCGGGAAGAAGTTATTTTCAACGAAGAAATTGAAAGTGATTTTGAAGCTTTACTGCTTGATATTGAAAAAAGTAAGGTAACCGCCCTAGAAGACTATCAGAAAGAAATAAAAAGTAAGTTGGAAGACGAAATCGTCAAACGCTACTTTTACAGAGAAGGTCTTTATGATTTTTATCTTAAAAACGATGAGGCTATTCTAGCCGCAACCGAATTATTGGGCAATACGTCTAAGTATCAAAGCATACTTCAATAGATAAAAAACAGTTTTTTTAGGTTCGTTTACCGCTCTTGTCTGCTGGTGATCATAACGAACCCTCTTTAGGTTGCTGTTCCATTTCCATGATCAAGTTGGCAATTAGAGCGGTCCATCCGGTTTGGTGCGAAGCACCTAATCCCTTACCTGTGTCCCCATCGAAAAATTCGTAGAACAAGTGTTGTTCTTTAAAATGCTCGTTCTTGGTGAAAACAGATTGGATATCATCTGAATGATATTGGTATTTGCCTTCGGCATTTCTTTCGAATAGCTTCGTTAAACGTTTCGTGATTTCATCGGCAATCTGGTTCAAATTCAATTTGTTGCCCGAACCGGTCGGAAATTCGTAAACATAAGTAGGCCCATAAAATGAGTAATATTTACGTAACGATTGAACAATCATATAGTTTAAGGGCATCCAAATGGGGCCGCGCCAGTTTGAATTACCCCCGAACATATTCGATTTACTTTCGCCTGGCTCATACTGAATCATATGATGCCCGTGGTGCTCAAAAACATAAGGGTGGTCTTTATGGTATTTTGACAAAGAGCGTATGCCATAATCCGATAGAAATTCATTTTCATCTAACAATCGTTTCAACAGATGCTCCAATCTGAAACCTCTCATTATGGAAAATAAATAATTTCCTTCTTCATTTACCTCCTCAATACGCGAAATCAAAGAGGCCAAATCGGGCCGTGTCAATACAATTTTGGCAGCCCTGGTCTTGAACTCCTTTAACTGCTGAAATAGGTCTTTATGTAAAACCTCAACAGCGAACATGGGTATTATACCCACCAATGACCTCACTTTTAAGCGGTGCGAGGTACCGCTCGACATTTCGACCACATCGTAGTAAAAATTGTCTTTATCGTCCCACAATGATATATCTTTTGCTCCAATATGGTGCATGGCCCAAGCGATATTCAAAAAGTGCCTGAAAAACTTCGCGGCCGCCTCTTCGTAAGCGTCATCACCCTCTGCCAACTCTAATGACATTCGAAGCATGTTCAAGGTGAACATCGCCATCCAACTTGTGGCATCGGCCTGTTGCATTCGTGTGATACCGGGCGGCATATGATTTCGGTCGAAAACGCCGATATTGTCGAGGCCCAAAAAGCCTCCTTCAAAAAGGTTGGTGCCGTGTTTATCTTTTTGGTTGACCCACCATGTAAAGTTGACCAATAGCTTTTGAAAGGCCTTTTCCAAAAAAACGCGGTCACCCTTTCCGGTGCGCTCCTTATCTTTTTCATAGACGTTCCAAACGGCCCATGAGTGCACTGGGGGGTTTACGTCACTAAAGTTCCATTCGTAAGCAGGTATCTGACCGTTTGGGTGCATGTAGCTTTCCCGTAAGACCAACAATAACTGCTCTTTCGCAAAGTAGGGGTCTATTTCAACGAACGAGGCCATGTGAAAGGCCAAGTCCCATGCGGCATACCAAGGATATTCCCATTTATCGGGCATAGAAATTACGTGGCGGTTGGTCAAATGCTGCCAACTAAAGTTTCGGGCATCGGCACGATAAGGTTTCGACTCTCCTGGGCCGCCGAACAACCATTTAAACACGTCATAATAGTAGAATTGCTTCGTCCATAGCAATCCGGAAAAGGCTTTTTTCGCAATTTCTTGATGTGCTAAGGGCAGTTCTTTCTTAAGTGTTTCGTTATAAAATTCTTCGCACTCATTTACCCTTTCCTCAAAAACGGAGTCAAAGTTCTGCCAAGGCTTTTCAATTCTTTTTTTGCTCAACCTGACCTTAACTACTTTTTCTTCCCCGGCCTTTAATTTAAGCTTGTGCCAGACCGCAAACTTCGAACCGGTTTTAGCGGGATTTACCGCTTTTCGTTTCCGATTGACAACCCGCTCGTTAATGCCGTCTTTTACATATTCAGTTTTATTGGGCACGTTATATATGCGCTGGTTGTTGGTTTCGTTCTCGCAGAACAGCTGCTTGCCCCTTTGATGGTACAAAAAATATCTGCCGTTTCTTGTACTTCTAGATTCTACTGAATTAAGACCTGCAGAATTAATTTTAGGTCTCGTAAAACGTCGGTTATGTTTCCAAAAGTTTCTAAACCAAAGGTGCGGTAATACATGAATAGCTGCTGTCTTTGACCCACGGTTTACCACCGTTATTTTCATGAGAATATCGTCAACATCTGCTTTGGCGTATTCTACGAAACAATCGAAATAGGCATTGTTCTTAAAGCTTTCGGTATCTAATATTTCGTATTCAGGTTCTTCACGACTTCGTTGGTTATTTTTGACCAATTCGGAATATGGAAATTTCTTGTGCGGGTATTTATAAAGGTACTTGCAGTATGAATGTGTGGGCGATGAAACTTGATGAAAGTAAAGTTCTTTCACGTCTTCGCCGTGGTTTCCTTGATTATTCGTGAGACCGAAGAGGCGTTCCTTTAGAATAGGGTCTTTGCCATTCCAAAAAGCCGGTGCCAGACAAAGAATTTCTCTAGAGTCACAAAAGCCGGCAATACCTTCTTCTCCCCACCTATAGGCATTACTGCGAGCTTTTTCATGGTCGATAAAGTTCCAGGCATGACCATATTCACTATAATCTTCGCGAACGGTGCCCCATTGTCTTTCCGCCAAATAAGGGCCCCATTTTTTCCAATTTCTATAATTATCCGATACAGTTAATCTTTGCGCTTCTATCCCTTTTTGCACCATGAACTAGTCTATTTGTTAAGAGTGAATAACTTCTTGGGAAGATGTATTCTACACATAAGCAGATATAAATGTACCCTATATTTTTCTGTGATATGGGTCTTAAAGCAATTAGCTATAATGATTTGTGAAATAACGAATTAGCTTTGCCGATTTTTGATATAATAACAGTTACGGGTTCAAATTATAATGAATGCTCACGGCTAAAAACCCTAATTGTAGCCTGTGCGCCAACTAAGTGGGCGAGCTACACGTATCATTTTATGTCTCTGGTAATATGAAAAGCTAAATTTCCATCGGTTACCATCAAAATTCTTTAGCCTCATAGCTATTGTTCTTTGTAGTTTTACTCATCATAATATTCTAGATCCGTATCACTATTCAAACCATCGCCCTACCCTACTTTCATGAAAAGAACAGCATTTTCCCTATTAGTTTTAGTCGCCCTGATTACTTTTGAGGCAGCTTTTGCACAAGAACATAAACACGGTAACGAGCATCATGCCCATTATGCCGACCTTGATTCTATCTTAGACCATAAGTTGTTATTTCCCTCAAGAACTCCAGATCGAATTATTACAAATCTTACCGTCGATCCAGCGCATAGCTTTGCCGTAAATTGGCGCACCAATCAACAGGTAAACTCGGGGTTTGTAGAAATAGCGAAAGCTACCGATGGTCCTGAGTTTCTTTTAGGAGAGGTCAGAAGAACCAAAGCTATGACGGAGAAATTCGAAAATCAAAATAGCAGGGAGCCGCTTGTTAAGACTTCATTTCATTCTGCTGTAATAGACGACTTGGAGCCGGAGACCATTTATACCTACAGAGTAGGCAGTGGTGGAGAAGAGAATGGTTATTGGAGCGAATGGTTTCAGTTTACCACGGCTAGTGCTTCCGGCAACAAGCCGTTTAGTTTTATTTATTTTGGCGACGCCCAGAACAATGTTAAATCATTGTGGTCTAGGGTTATAAGAAATTCATACAAACAATACCCGAACGTAAATTTTATGTTGCACGCCGGTGATTTGATCAATGACCGCGATGCGAATCTCGAATGGGGCGAGTGGTTCTACGCGGGCAGCTTTATTCATGCGACCGTACCCAGCATAATGACCCCTGGAAACCACGAATATAGAGATGGTGAACTTTCATCTTTGTGGAGGCCGCAATTCACATTACCCGAAAATGGTCCTATCGAAGCCCTCATGGAAACTTGCTATGCCTTGGATTATGAAAATATGAAGCTCATTTCAATTGATGCCGAAGGTTTCGATGAGCATGAAGAAGCGCGTACGGCCCAGACCAAATGGTTAGATTCGGTTTTACGCACAAATAAGAAAAAATGGACGGCCATTACCATGCACTACCCCATTTATTCAACGGCTAAGGGCAGGGATAATAGAGAACTCAGGGAAGCCCTAAAACCATTGATTGATAAATATGAGGTCGATTTAGTGCTTCAAGGCCATGATCACACTTATGCTCGGGGCTATACCAAGAATGAAGGGCAGGGGCTTACCGTTGTTAATGATGCGGGTACGGTTTATGCCGTTTCTGTCAGCGGACCCAAAATGTACGAATCGAAAGACCAAGACTGGATGGTTCGAAGGGGTGAGTTCACCCAGCTTTTTCAGATTATCACTGTCTCACAAGACACCATCACCTATGGTGCTTATACGCCGATTGGCAACCTTTACGACTCTTTCGAACTGATTAAAAAAGACGGTAAGAAGAAACTAATCAATAAAGTGCCTGATACTAAGGTTCGATTGAAGAAGGATTTCGTAAAAGAGAAGTAAATACGTAACTTTCTTTCTATAAATTACGGAATGTCGGAGACAAAAATTCAAAAAGCGGAACTCTTACTTGACACCCGGTCAACTCTAGGGGAAGGCCCCGTGTGGGACTGGAAAAAGCAGGTTTTATATTGGGTCGATATCGAAGGGAAAAAACTTCAATGCTATAACCCTAGCACAACAAAATATACCGAATGGACTTTTAATGAAGTGATAGGTGCCGCCGTACCTTCCGAAGAGGGTCTCATGCTCCTTGCCCTTGAAAGGGGTCTAGCCACCTTTGATTTCGATACGGAACATTTGAACCGAATAAGTGTGCTTGAAAACGAGGATTCCAAAATGCGTTTTAATGATGGCAAAGTTGGTCCTAACCAGCAGTTCTATATCGGAAGTATGCATAAAGAGTTCTTACCAGAAAGCGGAAATCTATTTCGGGTTGATAGTGAATCAAATGCGACAATTGAAGTTTCTGGAACTACTATTTCAAACGGTATGGCTTGGACTCAAGACCAAAAAACTTTCTATTTCAGCGATACAGATATTTACAAGATTTTTCGATTCGATTTTGATATAGAATCGGGTGCCCTATCGAATAGGAAAACCGCTTTTGAAATACCCAAATCATATGGTGGGGCCGACGGCATGTGCATCGATTCAGAAGATATGCTTTGGATAGCCCATTGGGGTGGCGGCTGTATACGCAGATGGGACCCTGAATCAGGTGTAGTGATGCAAAAAATCGAAGTAGATGCCCCACATGTAACCTCTTGCTGCTTTGGTGGTTCGGCGCTTGATACACTTCATATCACGACCGCCCGAAGCGGAATGACTAAAGAACAACTTAAGAAGTATCCAAAAAGCGGTGGGCTTTTCACCTATAAAACAAACGTGAAAGGAATGCACATAAACTACTTTAAGCAAACCTAATGGCTTATACAGGAATTCAAAATAAAACCGCTATTGTTACTGGTGCGGGAGAGGGTATTGGTTATGCCATTGTTGAAGCTTTGCTCAAACAAGGTGCAAGAGTAATATTGAACGATGTAAACCCTCAACTTGCCAAAGAAGCTGCCAAAGAAGTATCAGAAAAATTTAATGGTGATTGCCTGGCGTTTGCTGGCGATGCTGGTTCTGTTGAATTTATTGATCAAATGGTAGACTTTGCTTTATCAAGCTTCGGTCGAATAGATTTTATTATTCCCAATGCGGGGATTACCCTCTTTGGCGATTTTTTAGAATTTACTCCAGAGTCTTTTAACAGAGTGGTGCAACTAAACCTACAGGGCGCTTTTTTTCTGGTACAAAGAGCGGCCAAAGAAATGATTAAACTAAAAAGTGGCGGCAAGGTTGTGCTACTCTCTTCGCAGGTAGGCATCAGGGCCTACAGAAACCTTACGACCTATGCCATGACCAAAGCGGCGCTGCGCATGATGGCCATCAATTTGGCCTTTGAGCTCGATAAGCATCATATCAACATCAATGTTGTGGCCCCTGGTGCCACATTAACCGAGCGCACCCGAAAAGAGCAGCCCGACTACGAGGGAATTTGGGGGAAATTAAACCCGAACGGAAGAGTGGGTAGACCCGAAGACATTGCCAATACCTGCCTTTTCTTACTTTCCGACGAGGCCAGCCATATTAACGGGCAGACCATTTCTGTGGATGGCGGGTGGACAACAGCCGGGAAATATCCAGAAGATCTTAATTAAAACTATGGGTTTAAAGCGAGTTCACCACATTGCCATTATTTGCTCCGATTATCAGAAATCAAAGACTTTCTACACAGATGTTTTAGGACTGGAAATTATTAAGGAAGTGTATCGAGAAGAGCGCAAATCGTATAAGTTGGATTTAGCCTTAAACGGGGAATATATTATTGAATTGTTCTCATTTCCTGACCCACCCAAAAGGCCGTCACGACCGGAAGCCATGGGACTTCGCCATTTGGCTTTTGAAGTTGAAAACGTTGAGCAAGAAAAATACCGATTGGAACAACTAGGGATAAAGGTAGAAGATATTCGCGTAGATGAATTTACCGGAAAACGGTTTACTTTTTTTACAGACCCCGATGATTTGCCTATTGAAGTTTATGAGGGCTTGTCTAATTAAAAGAATTAATAATACGTTTTAATTCATCAATAAGAACAGTTATATTTTCCATAATGATGGCCCACATTATTTCGTAATCGACTCCAAAATATTCGTGAATTATACGATTTCTAAAACCCGTTATCCTTACCCATTCTATTTGCGGATGTGTAGTTTTAAATTCAGAGCTTATCCTATGAGCAGCCTCCCCGATGATTTCAAAATTGCGTGATACAGCATCTTTTACCAATTCGTTTTCTAAGAATTCGTCGTAATCTAGATTTGAGGTATATCTTAGAATTTTTTCTGCCGATTCCAGCATGTCCGATACCAAAAGACCGTTGTTTCTTCTAGACATAAATCAAATCTTCTTCAATAGATCGAAGATATCTTTCTTTAATTCCTTTTCTGGATACAAGATCAACTTTTAATTCAACTATTGTTTCTAATTCGTTGGCCAAATCAATAAACCCGACGCCTACCCTGTCGGAGAACTCGACTAAAATATCCAAATCACTAGCTTCTTCCGCCTCATTTCTAGCAAATGATCCGAAAATAGCCATAGATTTAATAGGATAGGATAGGAACAATCTACTTTTGTTCTTTTGCAATGTTGACCTTATCTCATTCAGCGACTTCATAATACTAATTTAATCAAAAATATTACCGGCATTGAAATTTGAATCGGAAAACACAGGAATGCTCAGTAATAACTGTCTCAGTTCTATTTCACTTCACAACTATAATAAGCATCCTCAAGGCCTAAACAACCGCTTGTCAAAAGAGAATTGTTCAAAGGACAGAATTTTTACTTTACCTATATCTTGATGAACGGGATTGATCAAATAATTGTAATCTCCTTGTACAATTGCGGAAGGGACCCTTAGGGCCAAAATTTTGTTCTCTTTGATAAATTTATCTCCTTCCCCTTGAGTAAATTCGGAAGGTGGGTGTGTTTTCCAATTCTTATGCTTCAATCGCTTTTCGGAATACTGTAGAATGCATTCATTCGGTATTTCAATAATGGTCAAATAATAGTCCGTAGGTACTAATTTCAGCGTCAAATGTACCGCTACTTCCAAATTGGCCAAGGCCCTAGATTGTGAAGTATAGACCATTCGTACCCCTTTGCTGTTCCAACGGCCGCCAAATTTTTCGGCACCAATACCTGATAGGTCATTTTTATATTTCTCTTTTCCCAGCCTATAAACAATCATGTCAGCACCCCATGTTCTAGGCGACCCAGTTCATCTTTTACCATGTGAATGCCAATGCTGGTGTCTAAAAGTTCTTTGGGTTTAATGCCCCCAAGCGCAATACTTTCGGAACCCAACCACTCATAAAAGTTTTCGTCATGGCCAAAAACTGATTTTCCATAATTAAGTAATTGATAGATGGAAAGTATTCTTTCACTCTGTTCTTGACGAAAAACCTTGTTTTCTTCACGGTTTCTTTCTAGGGTTCGAACGGAAATATTGAGATACCCGGCCCATTCTTGGGTGCTAAATGGAGCTAAATTAGTAACCTTGTTAAAATCGCTATAAGTAATACCCTCCCTTACCAACTTGATAAGAAGATACGATCGCTTATCGTCGTTCCAATCGTAAGAAACCTTTCCACTTTTACTATCAAAGAATTTTACCGCAGTTGCCATATCCAAAGTACAATTAAAATAAAAATACAACATTTGTCGCATACAAAACGACAAAAGTAAGTTAAAATTGTTTTTAAGGTATTCTTACTTCTTAAGATTTTTTAGCTTGATATTTCTAAAATCAATAGGCTGCCCCTCACTTTGCAATGCGATCATGCCCTGGGTTAGCGGGGTGCCATCGACTTTGAATTTAGGGTCAAAACCATCAACTACTTCGCCCCCAACCCGAGGTTTGGTATATTCCAATACCATTTTTCCGTTGATGAGATGTTTTACCAAAGAGTCGCCATGAACAATCAATTCCGCTTTTACCCATTGGTCTCCGTAGTACGTATCTGAAGTGGAGTTCAAGCAATGTCCCGCATACTGCTCTCCCTGAAAATCGATTTCCGTACCAGGGGAACACATGTTTCCGGTCGGTCTATCTTCTCCCTCGGTAATACCGGCCAGAAATTGCATTTCTACCGAAATGGGCCAGTTTTGCTCTTTAAGCATGGTTCTAGGGTCTTGGGAATGATACATAACCCCGCTATTTTTTAACGTATACGAAGGGGCGCCTTGGTGCAGCTCTCCTACAAACCGGTACTCCATAGAAAGATGAAAATGCGAGTAGGGCGTATCGTAGTATAAGTGCCCGAACCGGTCATTAAAATCGCCTTCATATTTATCGTACCGTACTTTTATGATGCCATCTTCAACCCTAAACGTGTCGCCGTGATTATCCCCTGTTTCGTAATGGTGAATTTTGGTCGTCCATCCCTCTAAATTATTTCCATTAAAGAGATTGATCCACCCGTCTTCTGTGTTAGTGGTTTTCTGCACTCCACACGCAATTAGAATTAGACAGGCAAAGGAGAAAATAGCAAGGCTTAGCTTAAGTTTCATAGGATTGTTTTAGTCGAATAGAAGGTTTTACACTTTAAAGTAAATTTTGCGTTGGTCTAAAAAGTAGGTAATGTACCAAAAGATAAAGAGTGTTACAAGAGAACTGATGACCATTATGGTTGGGTTGGGTACGCTCAATGGCACCAAAATGCCTTGCGCCCAGATTTGCCCAAACCCTCGGAACCACTGCACGCCTACGGTTTCTGCAAAAAGGTATATAAATATGGAATTGGTACCCACAACAGAAAATACTCTTAGCCACTTGTAATGACCGTTTCTCACATCGATCAGCCAATAGAAGAGTGTCAAGGTCAAAATAGCAAAACCGCCAGAGGCCAATGTAAAAGATGAGGTCGCTATTCGTTTTATAATGGGTGTAATATTCAATGCATCCATAGCGAAACCCAGAACAAGAATGCTGGTTCCCCAAATTACGAACTGTTTGATTTTTTCCTTTTCCGTGATATGTGCTAGCAAAATTTTTCCGCAGACCACACCCCATATGGTATGTGCCGCAGTCGGTATAAAATTGATAAAAGCCCAATAACCATTATTTACTTGGCCCATGACCAGTAGGTCTGTAAAAGAGCCGAAACTATCATGGCCCTGAGCATAGGGCGCGTCTGGGTTATAGGCTCTATAAAGCACTTCGGTAAGCACTAATAAACCTATAGATATACCAATCTGTATTTTATTGGGCAGGTGCATAAGACCATATGCAATAAGTATGGTAAAGGCCAGCTGTACCAGAACGTTCCACAGTTCCCAAACCAAGGCGTGGCTATAAACACAGTGAAGCAGTACGCCAAAAGCAAACAATAAAAAACACCGTCTAAAAATATGCTTATGTACCGCTCTACGGTCACCTTTCGCCAATCGTTTACGCAAAGAAAAAGGCATGGCTACCCCAACAATAAACATAAAAAAAGGCTGGATCAAATCCCAAAACCGGAGTCCGTTCCAAGGGTGGTGATGCAATTGTTGGGCAAGTCCTTCGAAAAAACCTCCTTCCGCCCATTCCGTAAAATAATGATGAAAGCCAGCGGCCTCGGCGATGAGTAAAAACATGGTGAGTCCTCGGAATACATCTAAAGAGAAGAGGCGTTTAGAAACATTATCTGCCAATTGTGACATGGTATAGGGCGGTTATCGGTTGAATTCTTCTAAAGTAGCGAAAATATAGAAGTTAGGATAATCGATTTCCGTTCTCAGGAATATTCATTTTATCTTTATCTTCAACATACCGGTCATATACTAAGGTTTTCCTATGGTTCATTTACTGCTCAAACTACAAAAACAATTTTTTGAAGCTGAAGGCTATTTAGTGGTCGAAAACCTCTTAACACCTGAAGAGGTTGACTATTACAGTACGCTTTACAATTCATTTTTAGCCAATAAAATCGATGCTTCGCGTTATCGTTCGGATTTATCGGGTGCCAATGGCGAAATTGAAAAAATTACTCAAATTATGGTGCCAAGTCGTCTGCTGCCAGAGCTGCTAGAAAAACCGTTTCACCAACAATCGTTACAAATTGCCAGAGAACTGTTGGGGTACGATATCAATCTAGATTTTGATATGATGATTAATAAGGCTCCCTATACCAACACCATTACCCCTTGGCATCAAGATGTGGCCTATTGGACCGACATGCCAGATAAGCGAGCGGTTAGTTGTTGGGTTGCAATCGACCCTGCCATCAAAGAAAATGGCTGCATGTGGTATACTCCAAAATCACATTTACACCCACCCTTAACCCACGTTCAAACAGCTAATAAAGGTGCTCTAAAATGCGAAGGAAGCGAAGCAGGTTCTGTATGTGTAGAATTAAAACCTGGCTCATGTGTGTTTCACCATGGCGGTACGCTGCATTATAGCAGAGGAAATTCAACTGCCAACCACAGACGTGCTTTAATTACCAATTTTAGGCCAGTGAGCATGATTGCCCTAGAACGCGAAAGGGGTATTGATCATACCGGAGAAAGAAAGGTGAAAGCTGATGGATAATTCCATCAGAAAACATATTGAGTACCTGCTCTGCACTAAGATTATTGAAATTCGACCTATGTCTGGGGGCGATATTTCCCAAGCTTATATGTTGAAAACGGAAAGCGAACGCTTTTTCTGTAAAATTCATAAAGACCAATTGGCGTTTAAAATGTTTCAAGCGGAGCGTTCAGGCCTAAAGGCATTGAGAGAGACAAAAACCATCGGCATACCTAAAGTGCTTTTGTGCGAACCGTTGGAAGAAGGGGCTTTATTGATTATGGAATTTGTCGAAACCAAAACGCCCACTTCTTCCGATTTTGAAAGGCTCGGCCATCAATTGGCAACGCTTCATCGGTCTAGTGAGGCTAAAAAGTTTGGATACGCACAAGATAATTTTATCGGAAGTCTGCCCCAATCAAACCACCAAAATATAAATTGGGTAGATTTTTATGTTTCCGAAAGGCTATTGCCTCAATTGAGGCTGGCTCAAGACTCCGGTAAACTTCTTTTTTCTGAAATTCCCTCAGAGACATCGTTATCAAAGGGATGTCATAATTTGTTTCCAAAAGTGCAGCCGGCTCTACTACATGGTGACTTGTGGAGCGGAAATTTTTTAATCGCTTCCGGCGGAAGGCCCTACCTCATCGATCCAGCAGTTTATTTTGGGCACCACGAAGTAGATTTGGCCATGACCCGATTATTCGGCGGCTTTGATGAAGGCTTCTATCGTGCGTACCATGAGGTGATTTCATTAGAGCCCAGTCACCAACAACGCCGAGACATTTATCAATTGTATTATATATTGGTACACCTGAACCTTTTTGGTCAGTCTTATAAAAGTTCCACAAAGCATATCTTAGGTAAATATTTTAATTGAATAGTATCGCTCTTATGTTGATAACAAATACCGAAATCTCTAGGCATGTCTGGTAGAGGCTCTTATTTTTGTTGGCTTTTTTAGTGCATGAGACCCCTAGAAGTTGGAGATAAAGTATACGGTGTTACCCAAGAAGGGTTTGACGATTTTAAACGCTATTCATTTTCCGTAGTGGTTAAATTGACAAAAACACTGGCGATTCTAAAGAACGGTATTCGCCTAGTTAATGATCCTAGACCATCTTATATTATAGAAACCATTGGCTATTCGGTATACAAGCAGCGAGGTATGCATTGGTATCTGGTATCTATAAACGCCATACGCCAGGCACAAATAGAAAACCGAAAAATTGAGGCGCACGATTGGTTCAAGGACCGACAATTTACTATTGAGGAAAAGCAGTTGATTTACGAGTTTTTTACCAAAAAGAATGAATAGCCGTATTTCAGAAAGTGTTTGAAGATTTATGATTACATTTAATGAGACTTCTTCTCGACCATGCTTTCAAACAAAACCTTCGCTCGTCTTCTTTGTTTCCTTTTTATTTTACAAATCGGTCAATCTTGCCAACAAGAAACTACCTATGATGAGAAACCCGACAAATACAAAACCTGGTCTTCATACTTGGGTGACCCGGGGCGAAGTCACTTCTCTACCCTATCGCAAATCACACCTGAGAACATTAAAAACTTAAAACTCGCATGGGAATACGAGGCCGATGATTGGGGCCAAATGCAAATGAACCCGATCATTGCCGATAGTCTAGTGTACGGCGTAACCGCCGCTCTACGTATCGTGGCGATTCATGCGGGTACCGGTAAAGAAATCTGGCAATTCGGAGATTCGGTAAAAGTTTGGCATTCTACCAGTCGTGGTATATCTTATTGGGAAAAAGCAAACGATAAACGCATTCTGTGTACGAGAGGTTCTGAGTTGTATGCTTTGGATGCCCTTACCGGCAAGCCAATTTCGTCCTTTGGAGATAATGGTAAAATAGATATGCGCAGTGGTTTGCCCGAAAGTGAACAAAACAAGTTTCTAATATCGAATACCCCAGGTGCCATTTTTAAAGACCTCATCGTTATGCCTTTACGAGTATCGGAAGGTTCGGGTGCTGCTCTGGGCGATGTTATGGCCTTTAATATAATTACGGGTAATTTGGAGTGGAGCTTTAAAACCATTCCCGATTCGGGTGAAGAGGGTTCCGATACTTGGGGCGATTCAAATATTAGACAAAGTGATATTGTCGGTGCCGCGAATAACTGGTCGGGTATGGCGGTAGATGAGGAACTTGAAATCGTATACGTTCCAACGGGTTCTGCCGCCCCAGACTTCTATGGGGGCGTGCGAAAGGGTAGTAATCTATTTGCAAATTCACTAGTTGCATTAGATGCCAATACAGGGGAGAAATTGTGGCATTTTCAATTTACCCATCACGATATTTGGGACCGTGACCCACCTGCTCCCCCCAACTTGCTTACTGTGGAAAGAAACGGCAAGAAAATAGATGCTGTAGCGCAAGTGACCAAACAGGGGTTTGTTTTTGTTTTTGACCGAAAAACCGGTGAGCCCCTATTCGATATCGAAGAACGGCCAGTGCCTATGTCAAAGTTGCCTGGGGAAACCGCATGGCCTACACAACCTTTTCCTGTAAAACCGAAACCCTTTGCGCGGCAATCTGAAGACCTCTCGGAAGCTAATTTGAGTCCCTACGCAGAAAATATAGATGAGCTTCGAGAAGTTTTTAAAAATGCGGATAAGCGCATGTATGGCCCACCAAGTTTAGACCCGGTGTTGCTACTGCCCGGTTACGATGGGGCAGCAGAATGGGGCGGTGCGGGCGCCGACCCCAATAACGGTATTCTTTATGTGAATTCTAATGAAATGCCCTGGATTCTACAGATGGGTGAGGCTGAAAACGATATTTCGGGGTTGCCCAAGGGCCAGGCCATCTATCAGCAGAATTGCGCTACCTGCCATCAACCCGATCGTAGTGGAGCTGTGGCAAGTGGCTTTCCCTCACTAATAGGTATTCAATATCGTAAAGAAAAAGATGAGGTATCGGGCATTGTTAACAATGGAAAAGGTATGATGACTGGTTTTCCTCAAATCAAGGGTGATGATATGGATGCTCTTTTACGGTTTTTATACGATCAGGAAATTCAACATTCAGTAGAAGAAAAGGTTGTTAAAAAAGATAGTTTAACGGTGCCCTATAAACATTTGGGTTATACCAAGTTTTTAGATAGTAATGGTCTACCTGCGATTAAGCCCCCATGGGGTACATTACACGCTATAGATTTAAATACCGGCGAGTATATTTGGTCTATTCCGTTTGGGAATACCCCCGAGCTTGGTGAAAAAGGTGTCGGCTTAGGTGCCGAAAGTTATGGCGGACCTGTAATCACCGAAAACGGATTGCTATTTATTGCCGCTAGCCGCGACGGTTTCTTTCGCGTGTTCAACAGACATAGCGGAAAGTTGCTTTTCGAATATGAATTGCTTGCCCCTGCCTTTGCTACCCCCGCGATGTACGAATACAATGGCAAACAATATATTGTTATAGCCTGTGGCGGCGAGAAGCTTGGAACCAAGAAAGGGAATAAAATCGTTGCGTTTGCATTAGAGTAAAGCTTATTCTAAGTAGATATATCCTCAGTTCTCTGCACGTTTTTTAAAATAAGTTCAACTTATAAATATTAAAATTAATGTCTAATTCTTTAGCTGAAGATGAGTGGGATATCCCGAATGCCCTTAAACCATCTGTAAAAATGGAAAAACCCAATATAGATGTTAAGATATATTCAGGGCGTTTTTCTATTAAAAGAACCGATTACAACACTTCTGTAAAGGGACAAATCATATTTAAATGGAATCCAAGGCCAAGGGTTGTTTTTGAAGCTAAGTCAGAAAACCAAAACAGTCCTTTTGAAGACCTAGTTGAAAAACTTAAACCTTTCGAAATAGAAATTAATTCCCTGATTTTCGGAAAGGCCAGTTTTACCCGAATTTCTGGTAGGTCAATAAGGGGTGAGCTATTTAACCAGGCAATTTTGGGCGATAAAACGAAAGCTTTTGATAAGGTTCGCTTTAGCATACCAAACCTAAGGGGATTTCATGGAGAAACAATAAAAGACTTTGAAGAAAATAAATTACGAACATGGAATGGTAGGATAGTCTTTGAGAATGACCTCTATAAAATTATCATTGATAAAACTAAATCCTTCACCGAAAAGAAAGATTTATTAGAATTAAATGGCGGGTATCATATACTATACAGTGGTTTTTTAGAAGCAAAAAATTCGCATATGACTTATGGCGATGTAAAGGAACTACTTTTCTCTTTCAGTATGTATTTATCGTTCATCAATGGCAGGAGAGTATCTTGTATGTTCGCAGAAGGCTTTGAATCGAACAAATCAATTTGGAGTGATTTTTCCCCTTTGTTGACGGATTCATATCATCACTCTGTCAGTTGTATTCCTGAATTTCAAACGAAAGGTTTAAACGATTTATGGAATCAATTTTATAATATTTGGTTTAAACAAAAGGAAAAAGACTTTTTAGCAAGTGCTATAAAATGATACTTGGAAGCAAATGCATCAGAAATAGGCCTAGACACAAGAACCATAATGGCTCAATCTGCGCTCGAATTAATTTTTAATTGGTGGATTATAGAAAGGCTTAAATTGTTGAAGCCGGGCAGAGATATCCAAGGCCTAACAGCCGCAAATAAAATTAGAACAATTTTGGCTCAATCAACAATTCCTTTTCAAGTTCCTAATCATTTTTCAAGTCTTGAGGCAATTATCGACCAAAATGTTAGTGATGGACCGGATGCAATCGTTCTAATTAGGAATGCTTTTGTTCACTCTCAAAAAAAGAATAGAATCAAAATTCAAAATATTTCTATACATGCAAGAATTGAGGCTATCAAATTAGCCCTTTGGTATGTTGAACTTTCTATTTTAAATATTCTAAAGTACGACCTTATCTATAGAAGTAGAATATCAAAAGCACAGCGTCTAAATCAACAGGAAGAACAAGTACCATGGAATGTTAAGGCGCCAACAAATTAATGAATGCATCGACTGATACAAAAAACCTTAAAATATTGACACTTCTTAAGAGCCGAGCCGGCCTATGATACATGTTTTTCAGTGAAAGAACATTCTTTTAAAACCCTCAATCTTTAAAAAGAGGTATGGTAGCTAAGTTGATTAAATCGGGGTCCCGCTCTTCGAGTATACGTTTTGTACGTAGGTATCGATTGCGATTGTACTCGTCAAAATTTTCCGCTTGACTATTCATACTGCTGATGCGCACCATATCGGAGGCGTGAATAAACTCATCGTTTCCAATCCACATGCCAACGTGTACCACCTTTTCGGCTGTAGAATCGGTGGCCTTTTTCCCGAAGAACAATAAATCGCCTTTTTCTAAATCATCAAAATTCTGAACAGAGTCTATCGCCTTGCCGGTTCTTACCTGTTGCGATGCATCACGCGGTATCACCATCCCATTTAAAAAATAAATAGTTTTTGTAAAGCCGCTACAGTCCATTCCTTTGGTCGAAGTGCCGCCCCAGAGATACGGTACACCCATAAGTTCTTTTGAAGTTGCCACTAAGTTTTCATGTGAGGGGTCTAATTTTTTAATCCAATCACCGAAAGGCTCAGCAACGTTTTTGGCAACAAACGCCTTCCGGCCATCAGGATACACGACCTGAAAAAGGGCATCAGTTTCATTGATAACTTCTAGAACATTACCCGCGACCAGGTCTGATACTACCTGATCTTGGTTTTCATCTGAATAGGAATGCCCATAAGTTTCTGTGAAAATTATCTTGTCAGCGGCCTGCCATTCATCAAAGGTGTTCTCGTCCATAAGTTTTAATCCGCCATCATCTACCCAAGATAAATACTTGTCAGGGGTTTGTATATAGTACCAGCCCCCCTCTTTTTTTAGAACTTTCACAGGTGTGCCCAAGGTGGCTTGTGTGGCCAGTTCAGCGGAGTGCTTCGGATTACTACGTAAATTGGCTACCGAAATGTTAATAACCGCTTGAGAATTACCTTCTAAATCTTCGGCCGGTAACAGCTTTATTTTTTCAGTGTACTCAAAGTTCGAATTGCTCAGTGTTTCCCGCAATTCGTCCAACGCTTTTGCGTTATCGGTCTCCCCTGTTAAGATATATTTTTTACTATCTGAATATACATGAACATCAAAAAGAGAAGTGCGTTTGTCGGGTGCATATTCTTGGCGTACTTGCTTTATTTTTTGAAGCAACATTTGTTCCTCAGATGTTACTTCATCACAGCCTCCCATTACTATAACCAATAGCAGAACCAAACCACTCCATATATTTTTCTTAAACCTATCAGTTCGTATCATTGCGTTTCTTTCCCTTGTGAAATTATTTAACTTTGACCCAAATGGGTAAAATCAAAGTTATAGAACTTTTCGCAGGCGTGGGCGGTTTCCGTTTAGGACTTGAAAAAAAAGGAAAATTTAACGTTGTTTGGAGCAATCAATGGGAACCTAGCACGAAAACCCAGCATGCATCTATGGTCTACGAAGCTCGTTTCGGAGCTGAAAACCATTCGAACCATGATATTTCGGAGGTCTCTACTGCAGAAATTCCCGATGCGGATCTACTGGTTGGTGGTTTCCCGTGTCAAGATTATTCCGTAGCAACGACCCTTCAGAATTCAAAAGGCCTCATCGGTAAAAAAGGAGTGCTCTGGTGGAGTATTCACCGTATTCTTTCAGAAAAGAAACAACCCATTAAATACTTGTTTTTAGAAAACGTTGATCGTCTATTAAAATCACCTTCCGCCCAACGGGGAAGAGATTTTGCCATTATGCTCAAAAGTTTGGATGAGCTAGGATATGCCGTTGAATGGCGGGTTATAAATGCCGCGGATTACGGAATGCCCCAAAGGCGCAGACGAATTTTTTTCTTAGGCTATCACAAAACGACAGCAACTTTTCAGCAAATAAAAAAGGCCCATATAGAAGATTGGGTTGAAAGTTTGGGAACTATCGCTCAGGCATTTCCTGTTGATGAATTACAGAATAAACCTGTAAACTTTAACTTAAGTGATGATTTGGTAACGATTTCGGACCAGTTCAACAAGGGAGAAAAGTTGTCTCCTTTTCAAAATTCAGGTGTATTTATCAACGGAAAGGTCTATACCGTTAAAACGACTCCCGCCCTTAAAGAAAATGGAACGGTGCTTAAAGATATTCTTCAAAATGGCGAGGTTTCAGATGATTTCTATATTCCTGAGGAAGAGTATGCAAAATGGGAGTATTTAAAAGGCGCCAAAAAAGAGGTGCGTACCGCTAAAAGTGGTTTTACCTATAATTATAGCGAGGGCAATATGGTGTTTCCTGATGCCTTGGATAATGCCTCACGAACCATTATTACCGGCGAAGGAGGTAAATCGCCTTCACGCTTTAAACATGTGGTACAGACCAAAAAGGGGCTTCGGCGTTTGACCCCTGTAGAACTGGAGCGCTTAAACATGTTTCCTGATAACCATACCCGATTAGAGGGTATAAGTGACACCAAAAGAGCCTTCTTTATGGGAAATGCTTTGGTTGTTGGGGTTGTAGAAAAAATAAGTGAGGCTTTATACGAAAGAATCAATTCATAAAGTTTTGGAATCTAAAAGCAGTTTTAAAACGGATTTAAATAAAGAGAAAAAGCTACACGCCCTACTTGACCATTATTACAATAAACACCTTAAAAATTATAAATTTGAGCGGGTTCACGATTTGAAGAACCAGATTGCGGGAGTCGACGTTCTTTTTAAACAGTATTCAAGTGACATCACTTATAATATCGACGAAAAAGCTCAACTTGATTATATTAATGACGACCTGCCTACTTTTGCTTTCGAAATCAGTTATCTAAAAAACGAAAAACTTAAAAAAGGATGGCTATTCGACAAAACAAAGAAAACGGATTTTTATGCTTTGGTAACTGCTATATATGCCGATGAACCCGAAAGGTTTACGACCTGCAAGATTACTCTTGTCAACAGGCAAAAACTGCTTCAGTTTTTAGAAGGTAGAATAATCAAATCAAACCGCTTTGAAAACAGAAATTTACCCCATGGTAAAATTTCAATCGAAGAGCTAAATGATAAGAGAGAAGGATACCTTTATTTCTCCAGTTTTAACAAGGCAGAAAAACCGCTAAATTTAATTCTTAGACTTGATTTTCTTATCGAACAAGGTATAGCAAAGCGGCTAATTTAAAAACGAAGACCGACCGCGCGGTTGGTTTTATTTAAAAATTTTAGAGTTATACTCAAATACGTGAAGTTTATCTATACTTCATATCATTTTAACCTTGCTTACACCTTATAAAACAATGGTAACTTAGGTATTACAGACTAATCGGTCGGTAATCATATTTGAATGATATAGACCCATTTCTTTAATTTTAAAAAAAATTAATTCTTAAACTGTTGTTAATCAAAGTGTTTAATTTGCATATCTGCTCGAAAAAGTTATATTGTAAGGTATGGTAAAAATAGAAAAGTCAGAAAATCAGGAATTTTTAGAGAAATCAATCGGTCATTTAGAGGCGACAGGATTTGAAAACATTAAAGCGGATATGGAAGGGTATGATACACCCAAATCATACGTGCGCAAGGGTAGCGATTCAAAGATAACTCCGGACATCGTTGCCGTTAAAAATGGTCGCAAGTATTATTTTGAAATCAGTCTAAAATCGGCAAAACCCAGATTGCTCAAATCAAAGTGGTTGTTTTTAGATACGTTGAGCAGAATGAACTCGAACCGATTCCGAATAATAACTACACGGGGCCATTACAAATTTACCGACAATATGCTCGAAGATATCAATTTGAGCAACAAAGAGCCTATTAAGATTTAACAAGGTTTTCTCTAAAGATTTGACATCATAAAAAGGCTGCTATTGCGGCCTTTACGCATTTCGTATCATAGCGATATGGGGTATACCATCTTCAAGATACCCCTCACCTATCTGATTGAAACCAAAGAAGTGATAGAATCTTTCAAGATATAATTGAGCCGATACCTTTATTTTTGATTCATCAAAGTAGTTTTCAATAGCATCTATTGAAGCCCTGACTATATCTTTACCATAACCATATTTACGTTCAGATTTCTTGACCGCAACTCTACCAATGGAAGCTACTTCGAAATATTCACCTGATTTAAAAATACGGGAATAAGCAATTATTTCACCGTTTTTTCTACCTATCACATGTAGTGCATTTGTGTCTTTACCATCTATATCTTGATAAACACAATCTTGTTCTACCACAAAAATCTCGCTTCTCAGTCTTACTATATCATGATATTCCTTTGCGTCTAAATCGTAAAAAGGTTTTACTTCGATAACTATCATATCAATCTTGCACTATAATATGTTTACTGTCACATTTACCGTATTCCGGTTGAATATTCACGTGATTGATTTTGTATTTGTGGTATACTTCTTCCTCAATTTTTTCAAGAACAGCATCGAATTCCGATAGTTTAATATCTTCATTAAAGTCGATGTGGGCCTCTAAATGTACTTCGGCTTCATTGAGCTGCCATATATGTACGTGATGAACATTCTTAATGGATTCTATTTTAGAGATGGTCTCGACTATTTTTTGCACTTGAATAGTGTTCGGGGTAAACAACATAAGTACCCGAGTAGAATTTTTAAGTAAATCGTATCCCATGTATATCAGGTAAATCGCAATAGCCAAGGTTAGTAAAGCATCTACCCAATAAACTTGATAAAACTTCATTAACAGACCACCGATCAAGACGGCTACAGATGCCATCATATCCGTTAAGAGATGTAAATAGGCCGATTTCATGTTCATATTGCTATTCGCATCTTTTTTGAGCAATAGCACACTAAATCCGTTAGCAACAATACCTAACAATGACAACCAGATGACCAAATCTGACTCTATTTCTTGTGGATTTAAAAAACGCTCTACGGCCTCTTTGATCAATATGATTGCCACAATGATTAAGCTAGAGGCATTTACGAAAGCAGCTATGATTTCTGCACGTTTATAACCAAACGTTCTATTTGTAGATGCCTCTTTTTTAGAAAGAAGGGTAGCAATATAACTCACCACAAGTGAGAGTACGTCACTAAAATTATGAAGGGCGTCTGATAAAAGGGAAAGACTACCGGAAATCAAACCACCCACCACTTGGCAAACGGTAATGATTATATTGAGTAAAATTGAAATTACTAAGTTCCTTCCCCTAAAATGAGAGTGATCGTGTGTATGATGGTGATTGTGATTACCCATCTTCAAAAGTAAGTAATATGCACTATTACCATTGAGTTATTAACTTAAAAGTTCCCTAAAAATAAATTTGAAAATGAGAACTTAAAATAAAATATAGTAGCTGTTAGGCACATGGTATTTTTTCTATTCGGCGCTCGTGTCTACCACCTTCAAATTTCGTATCAAGAAAAGTCTTAACCATATCAAGGGCCTGAGGTAATGAGATAAAACGTGCTGGCAGACTTAATATATTAGCGTCGTTATGTTCTCTGGCCAATTGAACAATTTCTTTTGTCCAGCACAAGGCACAACGAACCTTTTGATGTTTGTTCGCGGTCATAGAAGCTCCATTACCGCTTCCACATACGATAATACCCCAATCTACTGTTCCGGCTTCAACATCTGAAGCTACAGGGTGCACAAAATCTGGGTAGTCTACACTATCACTACCATCGGTACCATAGTTTTCTACATCAATATCCATAGATTTTAGTAAACCGACAATTGCTAGTTTATACTCCGTTCCTGCGTGATCATTACCTATAGCTATTTTCATCTTTTAAATATTAAAATTTTAAACCCTCAAATAAAGTATATTCTCTTTAAATACCGTATTCTCGATACTTCTATTTACTACCTGCAAATGTACGAATACAAGATCTTCACCACAAGATAGATGCGTTTCACAACAAGAGTTTTTAAATAGTTTAGTGTTATTGTTCATTTGTATAGTAGATAGGGTGAATTAATTGTTAATAACCTCGCAACAAAAAATTGATCTTTGATTTTGTATTCTTAATCGAATAGCTTCTTACAAAACCTATCTTAAATCAAGCAAAATATTTATTCCATTTTTATAGCCAACTATTAAATAGAAATCAACAGTAATTAACAATTAATTTACGTTGAGTTGTTAAATAATTTATGTTGATAGGTGTTATTAACCTATTCTTATAAAAATTGTAAACGTTTGATTTCGTGCTGTATCATTACTGTACAAATTGTCAACAACTTTTAGAATCGGTTCGTAGCAAGTTTTACTCTATATTTTTTTAAGCCTTATTAACAAGCTATCATAAACACCATTTTAATTTTAAATTTAAAAAAGAAAAGAATGATATGAATATATATGTTGATAACCTTAACTTAAACTAGATAAACCGATTGAATCAAGCTTATGGATTATAATTCGTAATTTTCCATTTTATAAGAAATTACTTAATGTCGAAAAAGAAGAAGAAAGCTAGAAACCACAGAAATAACGAGATTACCAAAGGAATCTTCACTATACTGGAGAAAGACCCTAATAAAAGTTTTAACTATAAACAAATCGCTGCTCAACTTGGGCTTGATAATACGCAAGACCGTAATCAGTTAATTAGAAAGTTAGGCCAATTAAAAGAAAGTAAACGAATTACTGAAGAAGAACGTGGGCGATATAAAGCCCTGACCGCGGCAACAAAAAAATATCATACCGGTATTGTTGATCTTACCGGTCGTGGTAATGCCTACATTATTATCGAAGAATTTGAAGATGATGTATTTGTACCCAACAATAAGCTAAAGAAAGCCTTTCATGGCGATACAGTTGAGATTTACATTTTTCCTAGAAGAAAAGGTAAAAAACTAGAGGGTGAGATTACCAAAGTAGTAGAACGAAAGAAAACGGAATTCGTTGGTATCGTAGATCAGCAAAAAACTTTTGCTTTTGTACGCCCTACCGATTTTAGAATGTATACCGATTTTTTTATTCCTAAAGGCAAAGATAATAATGCCAATGATGGCGATAAGGTAATTGTCAAGTTTGAAGAGTGGCCCGATGATGCCGATTCACCTATTGGCACTGTTACCGAAGTACTTGGTAAACCTGGGGAGCACAATACCGAAATACATGCTATTTTGGCAGAATACGGTTTGCCGTATGAGTTTCCAACAGAGGTACAGCGATTTGCAGATACGCTAGATACTTCGATTAAGAAGGATGAAATAGCCAAACGAAGAGATATGCGTGAGGTTTTGACCTTCACCATCGATCCTAAAGATGCCAAAGATTTTGATGATGCCCTATCATTTGAAGTTCTTGAAAACGGAAATTATGAGATTGGTATTCACATCGCTGATGTTTCGCACTATTTACAGCCCGATACTGTGCTTGAAGATGAGGCTTATGAAAGGGCTACATCAGTCTATTTAGTAGATCGTGTAGTACCTATGCTGCCAGAAGTATTATCGAATAACGCATGTTCATTAAGGCCGAACGAAGAAAAATACACGTTTTCCGCAATTTTTGAAATCGATAAGAAAGCCTCTATTAAAAATCAATGGTTCGGCCGAACGGTGATCAACTCGAACGAGCGTTTTGCTTATGAAGAAGCGCAGCATATTATTGAAACAAAAAAATCGGACATACCTGAAAATATCTCTATTCGCGATAAAGCATATACCGTATCTGATGAAATAGTTGAAGCGACCTTAGAAATGGATCGATTGGCGAAAATTATGCGTGACAAACGTATGCAACAGGGCGCTATATCCTTCGATAAAGTTGAGGTTCGATTTATACTTAATGAAGAGAGTGAACCGACCGGTGTTTATTTTAAAGAGTCAAAAGATGCCAATAAACTTATCGAAGAATTTATGTTGCTTGCCAATCGAAAAGTGGCCGAGTTTATTGGAAAAAGAAAGCCGGAACCGACTTTTGTTTACAGGGTACATGATGATCCGAATGAAGATAAATTAATGGCGCTTAATAGCATTATTTCTCGTTTCGGGCACAAGATTGACTTTAAAGACAAAAAGTCTATCAGTTCGTCTTTAAATCAACTTCTCGAAGATGTGAAGGGAAGAAAAGAACAAAATTTGGTAGATACCCTTACCATACGTAGTATGAGTAAAGCTATTTATACAACCGAAAATATAGGCCATTATGGTTTGGCCTTTGATTATTATACACATTTTACATCTCCCATACGCCGGTATCCCGATGTGATGGTGCATCGTTTGCTACAGCATTATTTAGATGGGGGCGATTCTGCCAAAAGTGAAGTGTACGAGCAAAAATGTAAGCATTCTTCAGATATGGAGTATTTAGCATCTAGCGCAGAGCGTGATTCGATTAAATACATGCAGATCAAGTTTATGCAAGACCACCAAGACAAAGAATTTGTAGGGGTCATTAGTGGGGTAACCGAATGGGGAGTCTACGTAGAGATTATTGAGAACAAATGCGAGGGCATGGTTCGTATCAGTGATATAAAAGGCGATTATTATATCTTTGATGAGAAAGAGTACGCCATAGTTGGGGAACGTACCAAGAAAACTTATCAATTGGGCGATGAGGTAGTCGTTATGGTCAAAGATACCGATTTAGTGAAACGCCACCTTGATTTTTCCTTATTGGGAAAGCACGGGGAATAGATAATTTTTTGGAATAGATTTTGTTTATAGAGTAACAAATCAACCTAAAGAAACATCATGAAACAATTCGTGTTGCTTGTCGCGGTTTTAATGCAAGCCTGTTTTTTACAGGCTCAGGATACTAAGATAACCCAAGACCTTACTCGTTTTACCGAAGTAAAGGCTTTTGATGGTATTTCTGTAAACCTTATCAAATCAGATGAGAACAAAGCAGTAATCACCGGTGAGAATATTCAAAAAGTGGCCATAGTGAATAACAACGGTGTTCTAAAAATTAGAATGCAAATTGATAAAATTTTCAGTGGATACCGAACTTTCGTAGAGTTACATTATTCCGAAAAGCTAGTAATTATCGATGTAAATGAAGATGCACGAATCACTTCGGCTAATACTATTACACAAGATGTGCTGGAGTTAAAGGCCCAAGAAGGTGGTGAATTGGTCATAAGCGCCGAAGTAGAACAGTTGTTGATCAAAACCGTAACGGGTGGGGTCATTGAAACCACGGGTACCTCTGATTTACAAGATGTAGCTATAAATACAGGTGGTGTATATGAGGGCAAGCAATTAAAGACCAAGTTCTCTACGGTCAATGTAAATGCAGGTTCTAAAGCAGAAATTTATGCCTCAGATTATGTTAAGGCTACTGTAAAGGCTGGTGGCGAGGTGTTGGTATATGGTGACCCTGCAAAAATGGATGAAAAGACGGTTTTCGGTGGCACGGTAACCCGAATGTAGTGCACCTTTAGGTATCTTAAACAAATAATCAATCCCCACTTAAACTATAAAAATTCATGGGCTAGATGTAAATCTAATACCCAAATTATTAGATAGAAACGAATGATCGAAGATATACAGGCAGCAATTCCTTTAGGCTTTTTATTAAGTTTTATGATTGGTCCTGTTTTCTTTGTGCTTTTAGAAACTAGTGCAATCAGAGGTTTTAGAGCTGCATTGGTATTTGATTTAGGGGTAATTATAGCGGATATTATATTTTTGGGTATCGCCTATTTCAGTAGCTTTCAATTGCTTGAAAATCTTAGTAATCAACCCGGGCTCTATGTATTTGGCGGTGTAATTCTTCTGGTCTACGGAATAAGTACCTTTTTTAGAAAACCCAAAAAACAAAAACATACCCATATAAAAGCCAGTAAACGAAGTTACTTAGGTTTAATGGTGAAAGGTTTCTTGCTAAACTTTATAAATATAGGTGTTCTCATGTTCTGGCTAGGGGTGATTATTGTAGTGGGCCCTAGTGTTGACAATGATCCCCAACGTATGATTACTTTTTTCTCTGGTATGTTGGGGGCTTATTTTGCTATGGATATTCTTAAAATATTATTGGCGAAACAATTGAAGCGAAAATTGACGCTAGAACGCATTCATTTGGTCAAAAGGGGTTTAGGTGTAGTTTTAATGATTTGTGGAATCGTACTCATTATAAAAGGATTTCTGCCTAAAGATAAATTCAATATAGAGGAAGGTATCGAACGTATTGAAATAGGCCAATTTATAGAGTAATAATTATTTCAAAAGGGAATTGAAAAAAGAAAACCTCCAGTACAATCAAGTATTGGAGGTCTTTTGGAGGCATCGAGCGGATTCGAACCGCTGTACAAGCTTTTGCAGAGCTGTGCCTAGCCACTCGGCCACGATGCCATTTGCGATTGCAAAGGTAAGCCGTTTATTGGATACTGGAAAACCTAAAGGATTCTTTTTTCTTCAAGAACTACCGTAACCTTCTCAACGTCACCGCCAATAGGTGGGTTTATTTTTGATACCCAAACGGCTGCGGCCGTAACTATAGGTATTTCGTTAAATATACGTTTGATAATTCTATGGCCAACATGTTCGAGTAATTTAGAGGGGGTTTTCATTTCCTCTTTTACGATATGATTGATGAGCACATAGTCGACCGTGTCGGATAACTTATCGGAAACGGCCGCTTTTGATATATCGGCATCTACGGAGACATCTACCCGATATTCACTACCGATAGCGGTTTCTTCTTTAAGGCATCCGTGATGTGCGTAGGCGCGAATGTTTTCTACTTTAACCTTTCCCAAGATGTAATGAATTTTATGCGAATTTACGTCAATCCGAACAAAATGCTATATCGAAAATGAATTAGTAGGTACAGCGACAATTACTTAATCCTTGAAAGAGATCTACACCTATGGTTACTACATGTGTACCTGTGCTGTAGGTAATAATTTCGTTAAGAATAATCTGATATGAATATCCGAAGTAAAAATTGCTCTTTTTAAGACCTGCGAACGGTGCAATATATAATGGGTCACCGATTTGATCGTTCAAAAAACGGTAATTAACACCGGTATAATAATAATCTTCAAAGTCGTACCATCTGAATTTAAGGTTTAAATCAGTTTCTGAACGCCCGTCACTTTCAAACATTTTAAAGAGAATAGAGGGTTCTATCTCAAGATTGGTGTTTTTATTCTTTCTGTATCGATAACCTGTGTAGGCATAATAATTTCTCAGTTCGTTTGGCTCATCAACATTAAAAGTAAAATTGTTGGGATCTTTACCTAAAAGGTTTGATGCATTTGCACTAAAATAGAATTTACCAAAACGGTACATGGCACCGACATCGAAGTTATGGTTACTGGTTTGGCGATTGTTGATAACACCAGGGTCTAGATTAGCATCAACAAATTCGTCTATATCTATTCTAAACTGGTTAAAGTTGTAAGAAATACCAAATGACAAGAACTCGTCATCATACCTATCTAAGGTTAGATGATGGGCAAAAGATACCCTAGCACCCTGTTGTTTGGTGTAGCCGTTTTTGTCGTTATATAGAAAAACACCAATACCTGATTTTTCACCTAAACGCATATCTGCAGCTAGCGATTGGGTCTGTGGGGCATCTTTTATACCTACCCACTGCGTAAGACCATTGAGCCTAATTTTCACATGATCCCCAATACCTGCATATACCGGCGAAAGAACAAATGGGTTATCAGCTAAATATTGTGAAAGCTGGGGAGAGTTTAACTCTTGGCCCCGTGTAGCTATGACGCTCGAAAAGAGCAGCAAGGTCCAAATAAATTTACGCATGGTTCAGTTAGGTTAAGTTTTTTATCGATATAGGGTAAAGTGGCCTACAAATTCTCTTTCATCATTTTCTCCGTTGAGTCGAACAACATACCAGTAATCACCTGTAGGTAATTCTTTTTCATTGTACGTACCGTCCCATCCTAAATGATTTTGAGATACTTCAGCAACTACTCTACCATAACGATCATAAATTTTGATTAGTATCTCTGGAAAATGTTCTATGTTTCTAGGTTTCCAGAAATCATTTTCACTATCCCCGTTTGGAGTGAAGAAATTAGGAATTTCAATATCTATAAATTCCATATAAATTTCTGCAACCGCTTCGCAACCATTGGCATCTATCACTCTAACTTCATAAGTGTCAGTTCTATTGATGACAAATGTATTATCTTGACCATTATCGTAGTCATTAAAATAATAGTTATAGGGCGCCCTGCCACCATCAACAATTGCAGTAATTTCATTAATACTGTTTTGCTGAAGTGTAAGAGTTAATGGTTCAAAATTCTCGATGACAAAATCTATAGTTGTTATACAACCATTTTCATGTGATATTGAAATGAAATGATTTCCTGGTGACATATCCCTGAAATAAGGGTTTAACTGCATTTGAGTTGGATCAGTGGTGTCTAAGCCGTATAATACCTCCTCGGAAATACTTTCATCTTCGAGAGCAATATTAACATAGTTATTGGGCAGTTGACCGTTACAACCATATATTGGTTCTACTGTAGCACCAAGGTTAACACCAGGTTCTACCGTAACGGCAATATTAGATTCACAACCATTGGCATCTTCTATGAAAATAATGTAATCACCTGCTGCCAAACCAGAGAAGGTAGTTCTATCTTGAACAAAAGTACTTTCAACGGCTATTCTTGTACTATAAGGTGCTGTACCACCCGTTATCGTCAATTCAATTGATCCGTTCTCTTCACCTTCGCATACTTCAGGGAGAACCTCTGCACTAACCTCAATAATGGTAGGTTCAGTAATGGTATACTCAAGTTCGATAAAACATCCATTAGCATCTTGAGCTATTACCGTGTAGTCGCCTGGGACCAAACCATCAAAGGTGTTTTCATCATCAAATTGGTCAAGATTAGGTGTAATTGCATATTGGTAGTCTCCTGAGCCACCGGAAAGGGTTACAGTAATACTGCCATCTTCTTCGCCATTACAGCTTACGTTAATGACCTCATCGGTATAATCAAGAGCTGTTGGTTCAACAATATCTACCCTTTGTGCCGGTGTAATACAATCTTCACTAACTACATTTACGTAATAGGTTCCTGCATATAGGTTTCCGAATATTCCTAAAGATTGAGGACCAGCAATTCTGGAGGCAGGGTTTAAGGAAACATCTGTAAATAATTCATATTGATAATTTCCTAATCCGCCCTCGGCATCGGCGTAAATGACTGCAGTATTGTCACCCGTACAGTTGATAATGGCTGCACTATTATCCACGAATAGAACTAATTCCGGAATTTCTTCCACACTAATACTATTGGATATGTTTGCTTCACAACCCTGGGAATCTATTACAAAGTATTGGTAAGTACCTTCATTTCCTTGTGAAATGGAAAATGTGTGCGTATTACCACCACTCATTGGATTAAAGGTGATGTTATCGGTACTGTATCTATAGGGCCCGGTACCTCCGGAAGCCGTTAGTACTAGTTCTGCATCAGAGGCGCAAGTCATTGCCCTCGTTTGAACAAGATTGCTGATGACCTCCGTAGGTTCATTGATTTGAACGGTATTAGTATTTACGTCACAATTCCAACCATCAACAACGGTTACACTATATATGCCTTCTCCTAACCCAGTAAAGGTAGCTGATGACTGTTGACCCGATGTGAATTCAATTGATGTTCCTGAATTATCGTAATAGTTCAGACGATATTCATATGAACCGCTTCCGCCACCCGTAACAATTGCAGTTACGGTGCCATTGGTGTCATCGTAACACATCAAGTCAGTTACTAATGGTATTGCATTAGCAACTATTGGGGTAGGTGCAGTCAAAGTTTCTGTATCATTAATAGCACAACCCAAAGCATCGGTAATAGTAATATCAAAGTTCCCTGCCGATAGCATGGTAAAGACATGAGCTTCTACATTGGATACCGAAAAATTTTGACCCGTGATAGTATTGATCATGTCAATAGTGTATGGAGCATATCCCCCATTAGGATCCACCAGTATCTCTCCTCTATCATCGGTACATGTTGCTTCCGAAACTGGATCAACAATAGCCGTTAGGGCTGTATCTGGAGACACGATAGTCACCATATTTGAATCTTCGGTACATCCTGGAGAAGTCGTTTCGGTTACCCTTACAAAATAATTACCTCCAGAAAGACCCGTGATTGTTAAAGGATTTACACCAGTATTACCCGATCCTATTTGAACACTTGTTCCTGCTTGAGTGAATACTTCAAAATTATACGGACCACTATAACCGCTAACCTCTATTTGTAAGCTACCATTAGAATCACCGAAACATACAACGGGATCAATTGCGGTAGCTGCAACTTGTATCAGGTCATAGGGAGCAATTTCGTATGGTGCTGTATCTACATAACATCCTGTATCTGTATCTGTAATTCTAAAGGTATAACTTCCCACTTCCGTTAGTTGATAATCTGCCGATGTACTCGTAACGGCTACCTGAACACCATCGGTATTACCCAGAGGTAACAATTCAAAAGTATAGTTATGAGGATTTCCGTCATCGGTAACAGTAATTCTAATATCTTCTGGACCTGAGCAAGAGATTGCTGAAAGTTGTGAAACTACTGGAACAAAATTGTTGATTGGATTGATAGTTTGTGTAGGTAAAACAAATGTACATCCATTTGCATCCCGTATAGTAATATCATAATTACCAGCGCTGTTAACAAAATGGGTAAATACATTACCACCCGTAGGTAAATAACTACTACCATTAACACTGTAGAAATAATCAGGTGTACCTGTACCTGTGGTGATGGTAACCTCAATTTCCGCCTGTTGTAAACTGTTGTCGATATCACATGCAAAATCTACAACGTCGGTAATATTTGCAACAAGGTTAAGTGGCTCATTAATTACAATCTGATCAGTAGCAACACAATTTCTATTGGAAGTTACGGTAATGTCATATGTTCCGGCAGATAAGCCAGTAAACAAATTTGAGCTCTGCGTGAGTGTTATGGTACCATCAGTAATTTCAAAAGTGTAGGGAGGGTTGTCATTAACTCCGGTGCTGCTTGGCTCCATGTTAATAACAATACTTCCGTCTGAAGCTCCATTACAACTAACATCTGTTTTATCCGTTGTCAACAAGGTTACGGGAGTAGGCTCTTCAAGGCTTATAGAAGCCTCAGAGATACAATTTGGGCTTCCTAAATTAGTATCTGTAACCCTCACTATATAATTTCCAAAAGGAACATTAGTGAATTGGTTTCCTGTAGCTGCAATTCCTGTGGATGATAAATCTGCACGAAGTAATTCAGTTGTAAAGCTTCCTGAACCACCAACTATATTAAATTCAATTACTCCATCATTAGTATTACAAGTAGGTTGGGATATTACGGTAGATGTAATTACAAGTTCCGCATCAATATTAAGGTTTTCTGTTTCATTACATCCATTAGCATCGCGAACCGTAATACTATGATTCCCTGATGATAATCCTGTAAAGGTATAGGGGAATGCGTTAATATTTTGAAATGCAGAGCCATTGATGCTCATGAAATATGGCGCAACACCTGTATTAACGGCGTCTAAGTTTACCGTGATGGCGAATTGACCCTCATCTGCACAGGCATCATTAAGTGATAAGCTGATATCTGGTTCTGAATCCATGGCAACCGTGATTGCAATGGGAGTGGAGATGATACAACCATTTATGTCCCTAGCATAAAGATCCCAATCGGTACCCGTTAATGGATCCAACTCAATTGTATGATCATAAGGGAAGGTAGCGGGCACGGGTGCGCCACTCAATACGGCACCATAGGTATATGGAGCTGTACCTCCAAAGGCTTGAACAGTTACAACGGCGTTAGGTGTGTTACAATTTGCATTTACATTGTCTAGTACCGTCATCGTAATTGGGTCAGGAGCATCAATAGTAACCGTATTAGTGGTAACCGAACATTGAGGATATGCGGTTTCCGTTATTTCAACAGAATAGGTACCAGCAGGTAAGGTGCTGCTAACCGTAAATGTAAACGGATTTACAGTTGCATTATTCGAAGCTGTCGTACCAGCAATAATGTTACCATTGATATCTAACACATGATAATCAAAGGTGCCTAGATAATTGTCGATCGTTACTTCAATACTGCCATCCGTACTATCGCTACATACAGCATCGCTCAATATTGTGGCAGTAGCCTCAATCAAATCATATGGAGCTATCACATGTTCAATGAGTATAGAACAGTTAGTGACCGTGTCCAAGATTTCAAAAGTATAGGTACCCGGTTGTGTTAGTGATACCGATGCCGGATTTGAAATGATAGTTCCGGAAGGCACTTGCGTATAGGTGTAAGATCCAGATCCGTTGGCAGCAATTATTTCAATAACCTCTTCACCATTAGAACAATCTATGGGCTGTAATTGATTGATTGTTGCGGTTACCCTTTCTTCAACAGGTATTGATACAACTACTGTATCGGTACATCCATTATCATCTCTAACTACAACAGTTATGTCAGGTGATCCAAATGCTACCTGATAGGTATTGTTAGCCTGGAAGTTACTTCCTCCATCATAACTGTACACATAAGGCCCAGTGCCCGACGGATTTCCAGTACCGTCATTATTTATGGTCACTGTTATCGTGCTTGCAGCATCATCACAACTAAAGCTAGATGCAGATGCAGATATATCCAATTCACTTGGACTTTCCACATCTATTGGTAATGTTGCTCGACAACCTTTATCGGAAATTACGGTGACGTTATAAGAACCTGCGCTCAAATTATTGAATACGTTAGAAGATTGAGTTGTGGTACCACCGTCTGAACTATAGAGATATGGAATATCAATATTTCCTGAATCAAGAGTAACCGTAATGGATCCATCAGACCCACCAAAACAACTTACGTCTGTCGCGTTTAAGGTAAATGTAGGGTCAACCGGGGCCGGTAAAGTTATAGAAACCTGATCTGTACAATTTGTGGTTGTATCCAAAACCTCAAAGGTATAGTTGACCGAATGGGTAAGACCCGTAAAAATACCCGTGGCATTTGTAGCACCCGCAGGTGTTATTTGGCTGTAAGTATAGGTGCCCGAACCTCCGTTTGCCGTGATGGTAACCTCTCCTGAATTAGCTGGAACACAATTTTCATCCGCAGTCACATTGGCAAATAGATTCAATGGTTGATAAATGGTGATATTCTCAGTTTCACCACAACCATTGGCATCCAATATTTCAAAAGTGTGCGGACCTGAACTTAATCCAGTTATGGTCATAGTATCCCCAACACTGTTTAGCGATGTAGCCGCTTGGGGAGCAGAACCGTCGATTCTTATTGAATAGGGTGCTATTCCCGCAACATCAAGCGTTACGTCTACACTAAAGCTACCGTCTTCAGCGGTACATTGGTTGGTGCTGATAACGGAAATCTCTGGTGAAGGGTCTAGCAGAACCGTAATACTGTCAGACTGTATACAATTATTGGCATCTTTTATATAAACAATATAATCGCCACTTTCAACATTGAATACGTTTGCAGAACTACCTGCCCAAGTACTAACAGTTGGGGCGAGATCAGAACTCAGTGCAATTTGATACTCATAAGGTGCTGTTCCAAATTGTCCTACGGCAGATACTTGACCGGCGTTTATGTTACAATTATCGTTTTTCTCAAGATTTGCCGATACCTGCAACAGGTTAGACGATTCTGATATGGTGAAATCCGCAGATGCCACCGTACAACCACCATAGGTTCCACCTACTTCGGTAAATTGAATATAATATACCCCATAAGGCAATGGACCTAAATTATTGACTGTTACACCAGTACCCACACCCGGAGGATTGACTGCCGAGGAACCAGTAATACCTGTTGTAGTATTCGATTGAAAATTGAATATTTCATAATCCACACTGGTTGCATCTGCTGCGTAGTTATCAAAAGTGAAACTAACATTACCATCGGTGCTTCCTGTACAGGTAATATTATTTACCGCATCTAAAGTTGAAGTCAGATTCGAGGGAGAATCAATTGGTGCAGCTGCTGTTTCAAAATAATAGCAGTTAGTTGTAATGTCATGTACCACGAAAGTGTAGGTAATACCTGGGGTCAGACCTGTAAAAGTTCTAGTAGGCCCACCACTGGTATCAGGTGGCAAAAATGAAGACGCATAAGGTACGCCAAACTGATCAAGAATCCCAAATTCGTAATCGGTTCCTAGTATAGCGGTAGTTACCGTCACTACGGCAGTTCCGCCGGAAACACAGTCGGCAGTGACTGTAGAAACGTCAATATCTAAATCATCAGGTGGAGACGCTATAATGTTCGTAGTTAATACTGAACATCCGTTGTTATCTACCACGTCTATTTCGTAAATACCAAATTCCAGTATTGTAAAAGTATAATTAGCACCTGTAGGCTCAACCCTTTGGGCACTATAGCTGTTATTACCGGTCAAGTAATACGTATAACCAGGAGTACCTCCTACAACATTTTCAACGGAAATTGAACCCGGATTGGTACCCGAAGAAGTATCACAGGTTATTGGGGTCAAATTAATGTTATAAGTAATTGGGTTTGGTTCTCCTATTACGATAACCTCCATATCTGTACAGGACTTGGCATCCGTTACTGTTACCTCATAAGTTCCGGCAGGTAAACCAGAAGTTTGAGTACCATAAGAAGTGGCAGTGGTTGTATTGTATACAGAGATTGTATACGGGGCTACTCCCCTACTATTATCAAGATTTACCTGAATGGAGGCACCGGAATCCCCATTACATAAAATTGCTGCTGTTTGTACTAGGGATGTTATGTCAGGATTGTCTATAGGATCTATTTGTGCCTCAGTTATTACGGAACAGCCACTATTGTCAGTAATTCTAAAACTATAATTGCCAGCATTAGGTGTACTATATGAAAAAGTTGTTCCAACAATAGCAATAGGAGCTCCCCATGAAGTACCTCCATCAGTACTAACTTCATAACTAGCATATGGTAAATATCCATTGGCTATGTTAACATCAATAATGGCGTCTGGAGAGGCGGTACAATCCAAAGCCTTATTTACTGTGGCATTCGCTGTAAGTTGCGGCTCTATTGTTTGTGAAATGCTGTTAGAAATACATCCATAAGCATCGGTAACTTCAATAGAATAGGTGCCGGGAGTCAGATTTGATATGGTTATAGGGCTAGACCCGCCCAAAGTAAGTCCACCCCCATTTATACTGTAATAATAGGGAGCAATACCATCTGTAACGTTGATTACCAAGGAGGCTTGATCAGTTGCATCAAAACACAGGTCGGAACTTGAATCAAAGGCAATGGATGGTGTTTCAGCAGGGTTAATGGTAATGGTGTCAGTGCTAATACAATTGCCGGAATCCCTCACGTAAACCGTATAATTTCCGGCCGGTACGTCAGTGAATATATTAGAACCTTGATAGGGGTAAATGATTGCGGGCCCAATAGTATTTTCTAGTTGATATTCATAACCGCCCCATCCACCTGTTGCGGTAACGGTAATGGACGCATTTTCACGACAAGTAACGGGGGTACTGGTCATTGTAAAACCAAGAGCAGTTGTTGGTCCGGCCACAGTTGTTACCGAAGTAGCAGTACAATTGGTTGTGTCATCCGTAATGGTTATGGTATAAGTGTCCGCAGCTAATGATGTTACAGCTATTGGTGTGGTCAGATTGATGTTATTTTGACTTTGGACCGTAATGGACGAACTATTCTCAACTACATAACTATATGTGGAGGCAAAATCACTAACAGTAAATGTAAAGGCACCATCGGTTGCCCCAAAACAACTCACATTGTTCGTTAGTTGCGAAAGAACTTCCACCTGTGGAATATCTGCAATGGTATAATTTCTCTCAATAATACAACCTCTGGCATCTGTAATCCTAAAAGTATAAGTATCTGGACTTAGGCCGGTAAATACGTTATTGTTACCATTGTTTGTTGTACTTGCACTTGGAGCAATAATTTCATAATTGAAAGGAGCGGTTCCATCGGTTACGGATACCGTTACATCTGATACTATTGCTGGACAAACCGGAGCAGTTTGAGCGAAAGAAAGATCAGTTGGGGGATCTAATGGGTCGATTACTACTGCTGTGGTCTCTTCCGTACATCCATTGCTGTCGCGTACCGTAATAGTGTAGGTACCCGCGGTAATACCGGAATTAAAAGTATCTGAGGCCTGAAAATTTATACCATCAATACTAAAGGTGTATCCGGTTGTTCCTCCTGAATAATTTATAGCCTGTAATGTTGCAGATGTGTTATCGCAACGAAAGTCCTGAAGAATATCAATTGTACCAGGATTCAACGCAGGTGGAGCAACCAACGTTACTGAGCCACTTGCAGAACATCCTTTGGCATCAGTTACAGAATAGGCATACGTGCCTGCTCCAAGATTTGCATAGATTGTTTGAGCGGAAGGCGTACTACCGTCAAAAACAATTTGGTAAGGCGGAGTACCGCCTGTAATCTGAAGTTCAACGTTTCCATCCGTACTCAAACTACATAAGGGATTTGCAAGAACTTCCGTTACAGCTGGATTGGTATTGGGAGTTACCGTAATTTGATTTGTCGTAATGGTACAGTTTTCACTATCCGTGATAATAAACTCGTATGTTCCAGCTACGGATGTAAAATAGGAGAATGGATTGCTTGGTAGGGCAGTTGGTGACTGTACCGAACTTCCATTTCTAATTACTTCATAATTAAAAGAAGGATTTCCACCAGAAACGTTCAGACGAATTTCTGCATCGGGCGATGCACTACAATCCAAGTCCTTAATTAATGAGGCGTTGGCAGATAGGGTTGGAAAAACTGTTATACTGGCGGTACCCGTACAGTTTTTACTGTCTATTACCTCAATGGTGTAACCGCCCGGTCCCAGCCCAGTAAAAGTTGAATTTGATTGATAAGCACCGCCGTTAATCCTATATTGAAACGGAGCTTCTCCTCCAGATGTTACGGTAGCACTAAGTTCAAGTCCAACAGAACTATCATAGCACATATTATTGGCCGCTATGCTTAACGTTGGAGCGACAGCAGGATTTAAAGAGAATACCTGTGATGTCTCACATCCTCCAGAATCCCTAACCGTTACGGTGTAATTGCCGGAAGTATCGGTAAGACCTGAAAATGAATTGGTAGATTGCGGACCCGTGACCGTTCCCGAAGGGTCTTCTAACTCATATTCATACCCACTCCATCCACCGGTCGCAGTGATGACTACAGATCCAGGATTAGTGCCGGAAGTTGAGCAAGTTATGTCCGTTACATCCAAATCTGCAATTACCAGAGATGTAGGTGGAGCAGAAATAGTTACATCTGTCGTGGCTGTACAATTGGTATCGGTATCAGTGACCGTAATACTGTAAGTTCCTGCTGCTAGCCCATTGAAAGTTTGAGTCGCTGAGGTTTCATTAGTACCTGATAAAGACGATGGACCGGAAATGGTATAATTATAATTGGTTGCAAATCCTGAGATATGAAACGCGATATCTCCATCGGAAAGACCAAAACAAGTGATATTATTGTTAAGTTGACCTGCTACCGAGATAGGTGTAAGAGGGTCTATAGTATAGCTTTCGGTGATAGAACAACCTTTAGAATCACTTACCCTAAAGGTATAGGTGCCAGCTGATAAACCATTAAATACATTATTGTTTCCATTATTACTGATGGCTGATGCCGGTGCAACTATTTCATATATAAAAGGACTGTTTCCATTGGTTACATTGACCGTTACATCAGAGGTCTGTGCTGGACACTGTAAAGTGGTTGAGGTAAATGTTAAATCGCTAGGTTCATTTAAAGGATTTATCGTAATGGGCGCAGTGTCAAAAGTACAGCCAGCATTGTCCCTTACCCTAATTGTGTAGGTTCCAGCGGTTAGATTTTCAAATCTGTGGGCATTAGGCGTAGTATCGGGAATGAAGTTAATGCCGTCAATACTAAAAAAATATGGAGCTGTACCTCCGCTAATGTTTTGCGCTTCTATTATTGCATCTTGAGTACAAGTCAAATCTTGTATTAGGGCAGAAGTGGCCGTTAATGCATTAGCAGGCGTGCTAATGGTATGGTATTCAAAATAATCACAGGAAGCACTGCCCTTTCGCTGATTAATTACCACAGCATAATCACCAGTAGGTAAACCAGGAAAATAGCCTGAGGCGTTGGTAGCTAGTGCATTTATGTAATCGTAATTATCTTCTTCAAATCCTGTAGCGTCAAATAGGTAATATGTAAGTTGATAACCGTTGTCATCTATTAAATTAAATTGAATGGCACCACTGGAATCTCCAAAGCACAAAACGTCTGTTACAGAGGTTGCATTGTACTCAGCGGCCGGCCTAAACTCTATTGTGACTTCATTTGAAAAAGCCGCACAATTATTTCTGTCTACGACTATAAATGTATAGTCTCCTGGATCATATATATCAAAAATTTGGCTTGTCTGATATTCAGAGGCTGGGATTTCACTGGGATTATTATAGGAGGTGATGGTTGTACCACTTTCATCTACAAAGCTCCAAATTGCATAGACATGAGGTGTTTGTCCTCCGTCTGAACTCATTAAAATATTTCCTTCCCTACAAGTTATATGTTGAGATATCCTTGCCTCTATTTCAAGGTCGGACAAGTCCAAAATTTCAACTTGTCCAGTACCCAAACAACCATCATCCGTTCGAACGGCATAATCATAGACCCCAGGGTTTAGATTGACAAAGGTGTAATTGTTGTCCGTAGAAGGTCCGGAATTGTCCACAGGAGATCCTCCTTGGGTTAGTTCATAGTAATATTGGCCTTGGGCATTCAATGCGGATAGTCTTATGCTACCAAATCCGCTACATGTAGCGTCTGTTTTGACTGCTTCCACACTGAAGGCAGGATTAAGAATACCGATATCCGGAGTGCTAAAAATACACGCCCCGTCAATCGGCTGACCGCTGCTATTCAATTGAACTGCTTCTACCCTATAAGATCCGTTAGTTGAAATGTCAAAACTTGGTCCATTGTTAGCACTGAAAGGGACTTCTATAACATTTGTAGATACATTTACAAGTTGGAAACCATAGTTACTGCCTAAGTTTGTAATTGTAATGTTACCGTTATTGCCACATAACATATCTGTCTTGTTGTGCCGTATATCCAACGTATTTTGGAATACATCAAAATAGAACCTGTTAAAACAACCGTTTTGATAATTTATAACCAATCGGTATTTACCTGCAGTATCAACAGTATAGTTGCTTCCTACAGCAACTTCATTCCAAGTACAGGTTAAATTTTTATTGGCGCAGTCATCAGGAGCATCTGAACAACTACCCTCTACCAATCTTTCCCAATGAATTTCTTGGGCATCTAGGATATTTAGTTGGATGGGGTGAGAATCATTAATACCACATAGAAAAAGTTTGGGTAATAGGTCCCCGTCTACACTACATTGAACTATTTCGCCTTGAATATCATTTGTGGGGTCCGAGTCATTGTTAACAGTATTGTAATGTTCAATGATTGGGTTAGTTCTATTATCTCCAAATCGTTCTACGATCATTATCTCCTTAAACCCTTTACAAGGGTCTGCAACTATTTTGTCAACAATATATGTTCCTACTTGATTTACGTTTATAGTGCTTAGGTCCCCATCTGGGTTTCCATCATTAAGAACGGTATCAGAGGCGTCTATTTGACCATTGTTGTTGTCGTCCCTAACCCATATATAATCATCAAAATTATCCCCGGCATCCAAGGTTACATTGGTACCGCAGAGTTGTACGGTTCTGGTAAAATTACAGTCGGAAAGGTCGTCCAAAAGAAAGTTGGTAGCACCCGGGGTTACAAATCCACAACTATCAAAATCCGTAACACTGGGATCATCGGTTATTTGGTTATCATTGATGACACCTTGATAAGTAGAATAAGCTAAATTTTGGATAAGATCCGTACAGGCATCTATGAAATCAAAGCAGTTTTCTGCTACTTGAACTCTCATTCTAATAGAAGCTACGGGGTCACCTGCATTTATTAAATATTCCGGTATGGTAAATGTAACCTCCCTGGTTGCTGGGTTAAAGGTATAGGTGGTACCCGATGGCATTGTAATATTAGATTCATCTAAAGTTACATTTATGGGAAGAATGTCCCTTATAGTGTAATTGGTTGCGTCATCATTTCCCGTATTTTCAAAGGAGAGTACGTAGTCAAGAATTTGACCAAGATTTACTCCTTGGCCTGTAATATCGTTACCTGCTATATCTTCAACCCTTTTTTCAAGAACGATATTTGGCTCAATTATTTCAATATTAAAAGAATTAAAAAAGGGATAATACTGATCTCCATCGGTTTGAAACCTAAAAGTAGCAGCGGTTTCATTGTTTGGTATGGCAGAATTACTGGGATTGAGTAATCTGAACATATCCGTGTCATAACCTAAAGTATTAATACTATTAGGATTTCTATTAGTGGTAACTGCTCCGTCTAAGGTAATATCACTATTAAAAAAATTGTTAGGGTCTATAAAGCCATTTTCATCCCTAACAATAGAAAAAGAACCATTTGAGGCGGCCCTTATGCTCATATTGTCACCGTTTATTCTAAAATCACCCTCCAAAGCTGCGGCTCCTATATCTGCATTTACAGGGCCAGCTGGAATTGTGTTAAAGCCTGAATAATTAATTTCTACTGTATCTGTGTCCCTTACCCTGGCAAATCCGTCAAATGTGGACATGAGTTTACCGGTTAAATTTGGGTTTTCATAAACTACAACCAAGGTCCACCCTCCAGTGGTACCACCTCCCGGGGTAAGAGTTCCAGTAGTTGCCCTGATATTTGCAACAGTATAATCGCCCGTAGGGTTCCCCAGAGGCGTTATTAAACTAGTTACATCTGCATAGCAGGCGTAGGGACTATTTTGCCTTACATCTGGATCTGTACTTGTAAAACCATCATAAAGAACTTCATCGGCCGTAATGTTTACATAAGAACCTCCCGGCACCCTTAACCTTACTTGGTTAAAATCATTTTGTCTGTTTTGACCTATGGGGACGTTATTTTGTTGATAAGTGTTACCATCATAAAACCCATTAGCGGTATCGCTAGGATAGGTGGCTGACCAATAAAGCCCAGCGTATCTAACGCGATTACAATCCGGGTTTGGAAAGTTAAAGGTAGCGGTACTCGAACTAAATGTAGAGGGATCCGTATCTACATCTATGTATTGCATGTTTTTATAGTCATTGTAATTAAGTCTACCCCCTGTTTCCGTATTCCAACTGGTACTGCTGCTCAAATTATTGTAAGCATCATTTGGTTCAGTGGTAGATGTACCCCCGTCCCGATTGAGTATATTATTTGATATAAAGGTTAAATCACCCTTAAGGTTTGCTTGATAGCGTACCTCAAAATCGTTATACTCTTGTGAAAAAACTGTGCAGGTAACTATAAATAGTGTACCTGCAAGAATGTTTTTTATAAGTTTTGGTATCATTTATGCCAGTAGGTTTGGTTTGACCCTCATGATCCACATTTTGTCATCGTAAGAGTCATTTAGATTGGTATAGTAAGATATGAGGGCATTATTCCAAGATTCATGTCGCTTCAAATAGACATATCTCCAATTATTTTCAGGGTTTATGAAATAACTTGCACTAAGGCCGAACGAGTTTAGAAGCTTAACAAACCGATTGGCATTTTTTGGATTGGAAAATACATTGGCGATAATATAATACCCCGATCCAATACCATCGATTTTATAAGTTTTAGAGGTAAGCTCTTTAGAAGTCACTTGATCTTTAACGACTACATTTTGTTGTAATACATCATTATCATATTCGTATTGAGCAGATTTTTCCTTTAATTTATTAACGTTGTTGGCATAAGCCTCATTAGTATATTTGTTGTCAACGTTCATAATCCAAAGATCACCATTGTAAGAACCGTTCATTTTTGATTCGTGTGCGGCAACTGCTTGATCCCAGGTATCATAGCGCTCTAAATAAACATATTTTAGTCCGTTCTCGTTGTTGTCTATATAGTTGGTTGAGAACCCTTTGGCATCCATATCATTAATGAACTTTTCCATATACTTGCCTCCTTTATAAACATTGGCGATTACATAATAACCGTCATCGGCGCCTTCGAGATTTCTAAACTTTCTACTTTTAATCTTATTCTGAGCTAGCTTATTGCGTTCGTTAGTCTTTACTTTATTTTTAACATTGTCTTGTATTGTCGCAGGTCTTTTTTTAAGGTTTATTTCCGCTACGCCGGTTTTGTCCTGAACATTAGAATTTGTACCGATAGGTTTATTCGTGTCTTTAGTCTGGCTTGATGTAGCTACTGTAGGTCGTTCTTGATTGCCTAAGAATAAATTCTCTGCCCGTTTTTCAAGATCGGGACGCTTACCGTTCGTTTCGTTACGTACCATGCCCATTACCATATTAAACCTTCGTTCAAGATCTTTTTGGCGGTCTGCCTCTAAAGAGTCTTGGCGGAACATCAATTCTTCGATAATAGCATCGTTTTCCGCTAGTTTTCTTTTCAGCTCTGCAATCTCTTCGTTGGAAGCAAGATTATTCTTATCTAGGTCTTCGCTTTCAGCCAGTTCATCTTCAAAATCCTCTTCTAACATTACGCGGTCTTCGGTTAGGTTAGGGGTGAATGAGTAGGCGAACGAAATTTCGTGCGTTACACCAAGGGCTTCTAAATCGGTCGTGAAGCCTTTTTCCATGGTATACCCAAGGGAGAGTCTCTTGTTGATGTTAAAACCAGCTCCTGCCGATGCCCCGAAAAAGCTATCATAGCCCCCTTGTAACCAGCCTAGTTTTGGCAGGTCTAGTATTAAACTTCCGCCAAACGTAATGTCTTGGGCTTCTTCTGCATCTGCAGAGGCAAATCGATTTTGACCGTTCATTCGAACCCGTGCAAGAGGCATTAATCTGCTCCCCTCCATAATGCCAGAATCTTTATTAAAGGCATGGGTATACTGTAGATGTCCGGAATACGTTTTATTGGCAAATTCTGTAAGAGATTCACTTGTTTTTAAATTGTAATCAAAAAGGTTCTCAGCAAAAAGGCCAAAATCGAATTTGTCATAGGAAATATTGAAACCCGGCTGAAAAGACAGCACGTTGCTATCTTCTGTACCGTTCAGTCTAAAATCTTCTGAATCAATAGCATCAATATTATTGCGATCAAGACCTGTACTATAGTAGGCCAAGTTTGCTCCGAAAGTTAAATTACTTTTGTCGCTTAGCTTTACACCATAAGCGTAATTCGCCAACACACCGATATTGGAAACTGGCCCAATAGATTGGGTATATAGACTAAGACCGAGCCCGCTTCTATCGCCTACCCTACCGCTATAACTCAAAAAGTATGTTTGGTCATTATCCTTAAACTGTACCGATTGGTTTCTATGTAATAGGTTAATGTAAGACTTGTCTTCTTGAACTGTAGAAAAGGTTGGGTTGATCAAAAACCTATTGTATTTCAATAGGTTTTGAGATGCGGGACTATACAGAAGTATAGGGTCGTCTTCTTGCGCCTTGACATCGGTAAATGAGAAGACGGCAATTAGGGTTAACAGTAGGTATTTGGCTAGTTTCATGGTGTGGTGACTTATCTGATAACTGTTATGGTACCTTGTTTTAATGTTTCGGCCTTATTCTTGATAACATAGTAGAAAACCATGTTCTGGCTAGAAAAAGCCATTGATGACTCTGGCCAATTATTCGAATAGTTGGTAGCATTTAAAACTTCTGCTCCTTTCGCATTATAGATGATTACGTTTACATCAGATTTGTTGGAATATGAATTTGGTATAATCCATTGATCATTTGCCCCATCTCCATTGGGAGTAATTACATTCGGTATGTTAAAAAGATCTAAGTAAGCCACCGTAATGGGTTTCGCAACTTGACAATCATCTACATTGGCAACCAAAGTATAGCTGCCCTCGGTTGTAAACGTAAGAGAGTTGGTGCTTCCTATTTCGATATTGTTCGCATCAAACCATCTGTATGATGTACCACCGTTAGCAGTCACTGTTTTTGAGCTGCCTTCTGGGAAAATCACATCTCCATCAACATCTAATGTGATTAGTTCAGGATCTAGCGGCGCAACGGTTATTTCATTGGAGATAAGTTGGCATGAGCCTTTTCTTACTACTAAACGATAAGTTCCTGGTTCCGATACGTTCAATGATATATCAGTAGTACTTATGATATTACCATCTTTTTCCCACTCGAAGTCCTCGCCGGTCAAATCAATGGAGGCTTCTATGGTAATTGCATCTTCAGCACTACAATATACGGTACTTGTACTAGTAATGGTTAGGCTTGCGTTACTAGATAATTGAACGGGCAAGGTGTTCGAAGTACTCGCCATTGAGGCAAAAGTGCCCTCAACAGAATATGTTCCGTTTTCATCACTGCTGGTCAAACTGATAGATTTTGCAGACTCTCCACTTACCGCTACCCCATCTTTATGCCACTGATAGCTGAAAGAAGTTGCAACATCGTTCGTAACGTCAATTTCGCTAGAGTCGGCAAGAATGGCGTAAATATTTGCGGTTTCAAGTACAATGCTTGATTCTGTACATTCGCTATACGGGGTAGCATAATCTAGTTCTAATCTAAATTCTGTAGGGCTTACGGCTATGGTGTTTTCTGAGTTTATTGTAGTTGAAGAACACGTACCGCCTGTTTGTGTTACAGAAACATAATATGTTCCTGCTTGTGATATGTCTAGCGAGGCTGCATTGGTAGACGGTATTGCTGTTCCGTTTCTATACCATTGGTAAGTTGGGCTATTTGCATCTGTAGTTACGCTTAAGGTTTGTGTTTGACTTGGTAAGACTACCAAATTTTCGCTATTGTTTCTATTTACTGTAAATGCACCCGCATTAGTTATGGTAACTGCTTGCGATGTTTCGGTACAAATACCCGACCCTTTTACCTCAACCGTATAATCACCGATAAATGATGGATTATTTGTGTCAATCGTATAGGTAAATGCACCCGCCTGTTCTGCTTGAACAATTTCACCATTTTTGTACCAGGTATATGAATATGAACCGTTTTGAACATTGGCTTCTAACGCCGGTGCAGATTCACCAGCACATAATGAGGTTGATGCAGGGTTGTTAATCGCTATACCACTACTAGTTCCTGAGTTGATTATAATGTGATTTGATTCCGTATTGGCGGAACCGGTACAATCACCATAATCAATGTAGACAAAATACTCTCCATCTCCACTAGTTTCTATTGAGGGTCCGGTACCAATTGGTGTTCCGCTCCTAAACCATGAATACTGATAGGTATTTAAATCTGATGACGGCACATTGTCTACGCTTAAAGTTACATTGGCCCCTCCACAAACTTGTAGGGTGCCGGGTGTCGAACCATCACCATCAGGACTCATATGTAAGTTGTTCGTAAAACCTAAGTAGTACATGGAGTAGGCTGATGAAGCAGGGCTAATTGTTGCTGGATTCGTACTCCTGACTCTCATACGATATCCTGTACCTTGTATGTCTGTTCCAAGGGCAAAACTTGTCAGAAATTCTGAGTTACTATTTTGATCCGTTATCGTGGAAAGTACCGTGGGCGAACTAAACGAACCTGAAGCGTTTGATAGCTCTAGAATAAATTGATTGTCAGAGTTTGCACTACCCGCCCATTTGATGGTCACGAAATATTCGTTGAACGTTGATGAGCCGCATGCCTTATCCCAAGGGGAGTTGCCTCCGATATTGGGATTGTCGGCAGGCTCTGGGGCTTGTAATGCTATGGCCTGAGCGTTAGTAGAGAAGCTTGATAATAGCATTAATGCCACGACAAGCGTTGTTCCAGTTGTAAAGAGTGCTTTTTTCATAAGTAGTGGTAGTTTTGGGTTTACTACACGTTCGAGGCTAGATTTGGGGTTCAGCAACTAACGATAAACAAATATGCTACTTTAGATACGCGTAAGGAATTTTATGTTGTATCGGACGGTAAATGTGTTGTGAAAAGCCACAATTTGATAGGAAAGAATTTTCATTCGACGGCTATTAATGCATTTTAACTACCTTTGTGCCTTTAAAAAAACATCTATGGGCGAGGCGTCAGAATCCCTGAATTTTATTGAACACATTGTTGAAGAAGACCTTAAAAATGGCTTTTCTAAAGATGATTTGCGTTTTCGTTTTCCACCGGAACCTAACGGCTATTTGCATATTGGGCATGCGAGTTCAATATGTCTAAATTTTGGACTTGGATTGAGGTACCAAGCACCGGTTAATTTGAGGTTTGATGATACTAACCCGGCAAAAGAGGAGCAGGAGTACGTAGACGCTATAAAAAGAGACGTAGAATGGTTAGGTTTTAAATGGGATACCGAAAGGTATGCTTCCGACTATTTTCAACAGTTATATGATTGGGCGCTTCTCTTAATTGAGCAAGGTAAGGCGTATGTTGATAGTCAATCTTCTGAGGATATGGCCAATCAAAAAGGAACACCTACACAAGCCGGAATCGACAGTCCATTCAGAAATCGTTCTATTGAAGAGAATCTTGCTATTTTCAAGGAAATGAAAGAGGGTAAACATGATTCGGGCACTCATGTATTAAGGGCAAAAATAGATATGTCTTCTTCCAATATGTTGATGCGAGATCCCATAATGTACCGAGTGTTACATAAAGCGCATCACCGCACAAATACCGAATGGTGTATTTATCCGATGTATGATTGGACCCATGGTGAAAGCGACTATATAGAGCAAGTTTCCCATTCTCTGTGCACACTTGAATTTGCTATGCATAGGGAGCTTTATGATTGGTTTTTAGACCAGGTTATTGACGAGCAAAAGGTGCGTCCGAAACAGCGTGAATTTGCCCGAAGAAATTTGAGCCATACCGTTGTAAGTAAAAGAAAATTGTTACAATTGGTCGAGAATAATGTCGTTGACGGATGGGATGACCCCAGAATGCCTACCATTTCTGGCCTGAGAAGAAGAGGGTACACTCCTAATGCTGTTCGAAACTTTGCCGATACAATAGGGATAGCGAAAAGGGAAAATTTAATTGACGTGTCTCTTCTAGAATTTTGTGCTAGGGAAGATTTGAATAAAACAGCGCCAAGGGTAATGGGTGTTCTAGACCCATTGAAAGTCGTAATAACAAACTTTCCTGAAGGTGAAGAAGAGTGGCTAGAGATTGAAAATAATCCTGAAGATGAAAATGCGGGCACTCGTCAAATTCCTCTTTCCAGAGAAATTTTTATTGAAAAGGCCGATTTTAGAGAAGAAGCTAATCGCAAGTTTTTTCGATTAAAATTGGGTGGGGAAGTCCGATTGAAGGCCGGTTATATTATAAAGGCAGAAAGTTGCACTAAAGATAGTGAGGGTAATGTAGTTGAGGTACAATGTACCTATGACCCTAAGAGCAAGAGTGGTAGCGGTACAGAAGAGAGTCTTCGTAAGGTAAAAGGCACATTACATTGGGTTTCCTGCAAACACGCCAGAAGTGCTGAGGTAAGGCTTTATGATAGATTGTTTACACATGAGAGTCCAGATACCCAAAAGGACAAAGATTTTATGGAGTTCGTCAATCCGAATTCTTTAGAAGTAATCACTGCCTATGTAGAACCTAGTCTTGAAGACGCTAAAGTTGGGGATAGGTTTCAGTTTCAGAGGATGGGGTATTTTTGTGTTGACCCCGATTCAAACGATGATAAATTAGTATTTAACAAAACCGTTGGACTCAGAGATACTTGGGCAAAACTCCAATCGAAATAATTTTGAGTAGTTTCTACTTTTCATTGGATTTTAGGAAACACACTCCCATAAGAAATAATTATTAATCTTTCTTTTTACATCATTTTTTTTGATTAAAAACGAATGATTTTCTTGCTGTATATGGCCATTTCAAATTAGGGCAGGGTCAATCTATTCCGTTTAGATAAATATGCCATTACATCGGCTTAAACGGTTAAATCTGTCTTAAATTCGTAGGAAAGTCAATTTTTACTTGGATTGGGGCAACTACTCGGTAAGCGTGAGCATAATTTTGTATTTGTAGAGGAGATAAAACCATCTTCTGAAATTAGTTATTAATTAAAACAACAATTATGTCAAACGATAATAGTGGAAATATTCTAATCGCCATTTTAACAGGGGCGATTATCGGAGCAGGAGCAGGAATTCTTTATGCACCAGAGAAAGGTATTAAAACCAGAAAAAAAATCAAGAAGGGCGCATTAAAGACCAAAGAAGATATTACCCATAGAATTAGTCAAGCGGCTGATGAGCTTACTAAAACCGCCGAAGAGAAAAAAGTTGATTTTGAGCAGAAGTTAGAAGATACAATTTCTAATATGAGCTATAAAGCCGATGATATTATCTTGACCTTAGAAAAGAAACTTGAGGATTTGCGACAAAAGAATGCTCAATTACAAAAGTAATCTATGGCTTTTGAAGAAATAAAAGAGAATTTCTCTGAGGCAGAGGCAAGTGCCAAATCTTATGTAGACAGTAGTGCTCAGTTTTATAAGCTAAAAGGGTTTAAAGTGATGATGAAGGCCATCGTCATTTTTGCCAAAATAGCTTTGGTCTCTGTTATGCTGTTACTTGCTTTGTTATTTTTATCTGCCAGTACTGCCTTTTGGGTCGGCGAAGCCTTAGATAGTAATGCACTCGGGTTTTTAGTTGTAGGTGGGTTTTATATACTGGTAGGTCTAATTTTGTTTTTACTCAGACAACGACTGAACAAACCTCTTTTAAAGAAATTTTCTGAATTTTATTTTGATGAAATATGATTCCCAAACAATATACATCTTTTGAACAAATTGACCAGGATCTTAAGATTCTAAAACTACAACAAGATATAGATCGAGAGAATCTCAAGTTGAAATTCAATGAGACAAAGACCAGTTTATATCCCACCAATTTGCTGGGAGGAGTAGGTGGGGTAATTCAAAAACTAGTTATATCACTCATTGCTAGTAAGTTTATGAAGAAATTCCATTAATAAAAATGCCCGCATCGATGCGGGCATTTTTATTTTAAAATCTAAGCTACATAAGCTACGTCTTATCTTTATCTTTTTTGTTGCTGGCTTCCTTCATCTTTTCACCGATCATGTTACTCGCGGTAAAAGAGGCGACCATGTTGTTAAGCATATCACTACCGGCCTGAGGTGAGTTAGGTAACAGAATCAGGTTGGTGTTGGTTTCTTCACCAATCGATTGTAGGGTATCATAGTGTTGTGTTACTACTATTAGCGCAGATGCCTCTTGAGAGTTGATACCTACTTTATTCAAAACTTCTACGGATTCCTCTAGGCCACGGGCAATTTCCCTTCTTTGGTCGGCAATACCTTGACCTTGTAGACGTTTGCTTTCTGCTTCCGCCTTGGCTTTTTCAACTATTAGTATCCTCGCGGCATCACCTTCGAACTGAGCTGCTATTTTCTCTCTTTCAGAGGCGTTGATACGGTTCATGGCATTCTTTACTTGGGCATCGGGATCAATATCTGTCACCAGGGTTTTAATGATATCAAATCCGTAATCGAACATAGCTTCTTGCAGTTCGGTCTTTACGGCTATAGCGATATCATCTTTCTTCACGAAAACATCGTCTAGCTTCATTTTAGGAACCTCTGCACGCACTACATCGAATACGTAGGAGGTAATCTGCTCGTGAGGGTATTCTAGCTTGTAGAAGGCTTCGTAGACCTTATCCTTTAAGACCACATATTGAACCGATATTTTAAGCTTTACAAATACGTCGTCTAAGGTTTTGGTTTCAACAATCACATCTAACTGCTGAATTTTGAGGCTTAAACGACCGGCGATACGGTCAACAATCGGAATTTTCATTTGCAAGCCTGAACTGCGTATGCTCTGAAATTTACCGAATCGCTCTATGGCAACGGCTGTTTGCTGCTTAACGATAAAGAAGGAAGAGAAAAGAATAACGAGTCCGAAGAAAATAATCGGTATCAATAGAAATTGTCCCATATGATTTAGTTTTAAGTTGCACGGCTGAATATACTCAGACTTTGGTATATCTGTAGCTATTTACTTATAATTGTTACAGAATCGTGTATAAAAGTACACTTTGAGCATCTGCACGTGACTACAATGGGTTATCCGACATCTTAATCTAAGGCTTGAATGGCTTTCTCTATTCTCTTAATACTTTCTTCTTTACCGATCATGCTCATAATATCAAAAAGATGTGGCCCTTTCATATCGCCTACGATAACTAGTCGAAGAGGGGGCATTACCTTGCCAAATGAAAGTTCTTTCTCGCCGATCCAACTTTTAATTTGGGTTTCTACGTGTTCTGAAGAGAAATCGTCGAATTGTTTTAATAATGATACCACTTGGTTCAAAATATCTGACGTGCCTTCTTTCCATTGCTTTTTCACCGCTTTTTCACCGTAAGATTCCGGTGCTTTGAAAAAGTAGTCAGAAAGTTCCCAAAAGTCTGAAACAAAGGTTGCACGCTCTTTAATGAGCGCCACTACTTGTTGAATATAATCTAAAGTGGAGTTAACGCCTTTATTCTTTAGCTTTTCAGCGAATAGTGTGGCTAAAAATATATTATCGGCCTCTTGAAGATAATGTTGATTATACCATTTGGTTTTGTCTGGGTCAAATCGGGCGCCCGATTTGTTTACACGTTCCAATGAAAAGTTTTCGATTAGCTCTGGTAGACTAAACAATTCTTGTTCCGTTCCCGGATTCCAACCCAATAGGGCAAGAAAGTTAACTACCGCCTCTGGAAAGTAGCCCGCTTCTTTATAGCCTTCAGATTCTTTCCATGACAATGGAAATACGGGGAAACCCATTTTTTCACCGTCACGTTTGCTAAGTTTGCCTTTGCCGACCGGCTTCATGATTAAGGGCAGGTGGGCAAATTTTGGGGCATTCCATCCAAAGGCATCATATAACTGTTGGTGCAGAGCCAAAGAGGGCAACCATTCTTCACCGCGAATTACGTGTGAAATTTCCATAAGATGGTCATCTACTATATTGGCCAAGTGATAAGTGGGCATACCATCACTTTTGAACAAGACCTTATCATCTAGGGTATTGGTGTCTATTTCGATGTGGCCCCTTACAATATCTTTCAGTTGCAATTTTTCATCTGGCGGGGTTAAAAAGCGAATAACATAATCTTCTCCGGCATCGATTCTCTTTTGTACTTCTTCCGGCATCAAGGAAAGCGAATTGTCTAATTTTAGACGGTTATGCCAATTATAGATAAACGTTTTGCCCTTTGCCTCATGATCTTTACGATGAAAATCTAATTTTTCCGAAGTGTCGAAAGCATAATACGCTTTGCCATTCGCGATAAGTTCAAGTGCATACTCTTTGTACAGGCTTTTACGCTCACTTTGTCTATAGGGCCCATATTTGCCCTCTTTTCCTGGCCCTTCATCGAAGGGAATATTACACCAATTTAACGATTTAACGATATAGTCTTCCGCACCTTCAACATAACGATTCTGGTCGGTATCTTCAATACGTAAGATAAAGTCGCCACCTTGGGCTTTAGCAAATAGATAGTTGAACAATGCGGTGCGAACACCCCCTATATGCAAGGGCCCTGTAGGGCTAGGAGCAAAACGAACACGAGTTTTAGTGGCCATAGCAGTAATTTTTCTGGGCCAAAGATACACATATGTTGATTTAAATGTCATGACTATTGCCACCTACATTTTTATGGAATTACATATTGTTCACTTCAACCGTCACTGTTCTAGTTAAAACATTGATGGTCTAGTTTTTGACTATCTTTGTTAGTGCATGAATAGCTATCAAAACATACTGGCCAAGCTCAAAGCTTTTACAACGAAATACTACACCAAGATGCTGATTAAAGGCACTTTGCTGTTTATTGCTTTAGCTACGCTATTCGTTTTGACGGTTTTAGCGATAGAGTATTTCTTTTGGCTAAGCTCTACTTGGAGGCTAATGCTTTTGATACTGTTTACTGTGGTATCGGGCTTGTTGGCTTTTGTGTATATTCTAACTCCCATTTTTTACTTGATTAAGTTAAAACAAGGGATTAGCGAACGTGACGCCTCAAAATTGATTGGAAAACACTTTCCGGAAGTAGGGGATAAGCTATATAATTTATTGGAATTGGCTGATAACGAGAAGCGCTCAGATCTTGTTTTGGCGAGCATAGAACAACGTTCCGCAAGGTTAGGCCCTGTGCCGTTCAGTCGCGCTATTGATTACCGCGACAATTTAAAATATACCAAGTACCTCTTTTTTCCTATTGTTATTTTACTCTTGATTTGGCTGAGCGGCAATCTTTCTCCATTTTTTGGTTCGGCGGATCGGGTTGTCAACTACAAACTGGCTTATGAGCCCCCGGCACCATTTAGGTTTCAATTGGTTTCTGATAATTTGGAAGTTTTAGATAACCAAGCTTTAACGGTAGCGGTGACAACAATAGGAGATGTTAAACCTAATGAGGTTTTTATTGCGGTGGAAGGGAAGAACTACATTTTACAAAAGATTAACGGAAGGTATGAACATACCTTTTCTAGTCCATTTGATGGTCAAGAGTTTTACTTTAACGCTAACAATGTTCGATCTCGCACCTATTCCCTGGATGTTAAGAAGACTCCGGTTATTGAAGATTTTAAACTTCATTTAACTTACCCTAATTATTTAAATAAAAGTCCTGAAACCGTAGATGGTACGGGTAATGCGACGTTCCCGGAAGGCACTCGGGTTTCGTTGCAAATTGAGGGTTTAAATACAAGCGCGGTTAGCTTTATTACTAAAGATACCATAAGGTCTTTTGAGAAGAAAGAAGACAGTTTCAATTTTGTTAAACGTATTTATTACAGTTTAGATTACGAGATAGCTACATCAAACAAAAATGTTGATAATTTTGAGAGATTGGCTTATCGGTTTGAAATTATTAAGGACCAGTACCCGACAATTAAGGTAGAGCAGCTGAAAGATACGCTTAACCCCAATATTTCTTATTATACCGGCCAAGCTACTGATGATTATAAACTGAATAGTATAAAACTGGTTTGTTATGAAGAGGGCACTCCAATGAACAAACAGGTGATTGATATAGCGCAACCCGCTTCTAACTTTAATCAGTTCTATTATACATTTCCATCAGGGTTAGATTTAAAAGAGAATGGCATGTATAGTTTCTACTTTACGGCGACCGATAATGATGGTAACCATGGAGGAAAACAGGTCAAAAGTCAAATATTTTCAATGTCTGTGCTTAACGAGAGCCAATTGCGAAATGAAGACTTGAAGTCTCAACAATCATTGATTCTCAATCTTGACCGCTCTTTAGAAACTTTCAAAGAGCAGAAGAATTCACTTAATGAAATCAACCAAAATCAAAAGGAGAAGGGGGAGCTTAATTTTAACGATCAAAGTGAGGTAAATGATTTTCTTCAACGTCAACAGCAACAAGAGCAGCAGATGGAAAAGTTTAGCAAGCAACTAAGCGAAAACCTGAATAAGGGAGATAAGAACGACCCCTTGAACAAAATGTTGCAAGAGCGCCTAGAGCGACAAGAGATTGAGGCCAAGAAGAATCAGAAGCTATTGGAAGAGCTCGATAAAATAGCAAAGAAGATTGATAAGAACGAGTTAGCGCAGCGTTTGGAAGAGTTAGGTAAAAAACAACAGAACAGCGAGCGTAATTTAGAACAGCTACTTGAACTCACTAAGCGCTATTATGTTCAGGAAAAGGTGGAACAATTGGCGAACGACCTCGATTCTGAAAGTAAAAGACAAGAAGTGTTGTCAAAATTGAAATTGGGTGAAGAGTTCTCTACTGAAGAACAAAAGAAGCTGAACGAAGCGTTCGATAAGATTGCGAATGAACTCGACGAACTAAAAAAGGACAACTTAGCCCTTAAGAAGCCTCTTAAGCTTGATTTTTCTAAAGAAGATGCTGACGCTATAAAGAATGACCAAAAAGACGCCTTAGAGGAGATAAATAAGCATCAGGGTGAGGATCAGTCCTCCGATAGCCAAAACAGAGAGAAAATAGCTCAAAATGCATCTAAGAAGCAAAAATCTGCAGCTCAGAAAATGCAAGAGATGAGTAAAAGCCTTTCACAGTCTGCCTCCTCTGCCAGTACCGGGTCAAGCGATACTGAAGATGCCGAGATGTTACGACAGGTGCTAGATAACTTGATTACGTTTTCTTTTAAGCAAGAAGCGCTCTACGATAAGCTAGAGGGTTCAGATAAGGACAATGCACAATTTTCGAGCACCATTCGTGAGCAACAAAATTTGCGTGATTTATTTGAGCATGTTGACGACAGTATTTTTGCCTTGTCTTTGCGCAGGGCCGAACTGTCAGAATTCGTTAATGAACAAATCACAGAAGTTTATTATAATATCGATAAATCTTTGGAGAGCATAGCGGAAAACCAAGTATATCAAGGCGCGTCTTATCAGAAATATGTGCTGACCGCTTCGAATAGTTTAGCAGATTTTCTGGCTCGAATTTTAGATAATATGCAACAGAGCATGATGCCCGGCCAAGGACAAGGACAGGGGGAAGGTTTCCAATTACCGGATATCATCAAGGGCCAAGGTGAATTAAAAGATAAGATGGAGGGTATGGGCCAATCAGGAAAAGGTAAATCTGAAGAGGGCCAGGGTGAAGGTGAAAGTGGTAAAGGGGAAGAAAAAGGAAAAGGGGAGTTTGGCTCGGAAGAAGGAAATCGAGGTTCTAGTAGTAAGGGAGAAGGCCAACAAGGCAATAAAAGCGGAAAAGGCAATAACGGAAAGGGTGGAGAAAATGGTCAGCAAGGTGGTCAGGGCCAACCAAGTGAAAGCGAACTCAGAGAGATTTATGAAATCTATAAAGAGCAGCAGATGCTCCGTCAAAAATTGGAAGCCCAACTAAATGATTTGATAAATTCCAATGACAGAAAATTGGGCGAGAAATTGGCAAAGCAGATGGAGGATTTTGAGAATGATCTTCTGGAAAATGGGATTACAAAAAGGGCTCTCGATAAAATCAATCGAATTCAGCACGAGTTGATGAAACTTGAAAATGCTTCTTTAAAGCAGGGAGAGCAATCAAAACGTGAAAGTAACACAAACAAAGCCTCGTTTGTAAACCCAATTACTACTAAACCTTCAGTATTAGACAATTATCGTAATGAGGTTGAGATTTTAAATAGACAAGCCTTACCTTTGCGCCAAAATTACCAAAACAAGGTGAAAGAGTATTTTAAAGGCGATGATTGAATTACACTATGAGACCGATTTTAAGGTAGATGATGAAACCAAGTTTTCCGATTGGATAAGTAGGATAATAGACTCCGAAGATAAGTTGACGGGAGATATCAATTATATTTTTTGTACCGATAGTTACCTTTTAAATCTGAATCAAAAATATTTATCCCACGACACCCTGACCGATATTATAACCTTCGATTATTCAGAGGGAAATATTCTTTCTGGGGATATTTATATTTCGATTGAACGCGTGAAAGATAATAGTAATCTATTCAATGTCGATTTTTTTGAGGAGGTGTTAAGGGTTACAGCACATGGTGTTTTGCATTTGGCGGGGTATAAAGATAAATCGGATGCTGAAGCTTCGGAAATGCGTAACAAGGAAGATGATAAAATTGAAATGTTCCACGTGGAACATTAAATGCTAAGAAGAGAAATATATGTTTCAAGAGAAGTATGATGTTATAGTTGTCGGAGGTGGTCACGCAGGCGCAGAGGCCGCTGCCGCTGCCGCGAATATGGGTTCGAAAACATTATTGATTACAATGAATCTTCAAACGATCGGACAAATGTCTTGTAACCCTGCCATGGGTGGTATAGCTAAGGGTCAAATAGTTCGCGAGATTGATGCACTTGGTGGTTATAGCGGTATTGTTTCCGACAAGTCAGCTATTCAGTTCAAGATGTTGAATAAGTCAAAAGGCCCTGCGATGTGGAGTCCGCGTGCGCAGAATGACCGTATGCGATTTGCTGAGGAATGGAGGTTGGCTTTAGAGAATATTCCTAACCTTGATTTTTATCAAGAGATGGTGGGCGGACTACTGATTGAAAATAATACTATTGTTGGTGTTAAAACCTCTTTGGGTATTGAGGTAAAGGCTCGGGCTGTCGTGCTGACCAATGGAACCTTTTTAAATGGATTAATTCATATTGGAGAAAAACAATTCGGTGGTGGCAGGGCAGGAGAAAGGGCTGCTACCGGCATTACCGAAGAATTAACTTCATTGGGCTTTGAATCAGGCCGAATGAAGACGGGTACACCCCCGAGAGTAGATGGGCGTTCTTTAGATTATACGGTTATGATTCCGCAACCCGGTGATGAAAACCCTGAAAAATTTTCTTATTTAAACACGCCAAAGCTAACTACCCAGCGTGATTGCTTTATGACCCATACTAGCGCAGAAGTACATGATTTACTGCGCGAGGGTTTTGACCGTTCGCCAATGTTCAATGGCAGAATTAAAAGCATTGGCCCCAGATATTGTCCTTCTATAGAAGATAAAATAAATAGGTTCGCCGATAAAGATAGCCATCAGATTTTTGTTGAGCCTGAAGGGTGGGATACCGTAGAAATTTATGTAAACGGGTTTTCTACCTCCCTTCCAGAAGATGTTCAGTTTAAGGCCTTGCGCTCCGTCAAGGGTTTTGAAAAGGTTAAATTTTTTAGACCGGGCTATGCAATTGAATATGATTATTTTCCGCCTACCCAGCTCAAACATACGCTTGAAACCAAGTTGGTTGAAAATTTATACTTTGCGGGTCAAATTAATGGTACCACGGGTTATGAAGAGGCTGCTTCACAAGGCTTGATGGCAGGAATAAACGCGCATTTAAAACTGCAGGAAAAAGATGCTTTTATTCTCAAACGTGACGAAGCTTATATTGGAGTTTTAATCGATGACTTGATTACAAAGGGGACCGAAGAGCCCTATAGAATGTTTACTTCTAGGGCCGAATATAGAACTTTGTTAAGGCAAGATAACGCTGATTTAAGACTGACGCCTATGAGTTTTGAGCTTGGGTTGGCTGGTGAAGAACGAATGAAAAGAATGGAAGAAAAGAACGGTAAATCCCAGTCTTTTTTACAATTTTTTAAAGAAACCAGTTTTCAGCCTAAGGAAATTAATCCCATTCTTGAAGAGATTAATTCCTCATTGGTAAAGCAACCGGATAAGATGTTTAAAGTGTTGTCAAGGCCCCAAGTTACCATGGACCATATGATGCAATTAGACACCGTTTCAAGTTTTGTTGATGATAATAATCTGGATAGGGAAGTGTTAGAACAAACCGAAATTCAGGTAAAATATTCAGGATATATAGAGAAAGAGAAAGTAAATGCTGATAAGATGCACCGTCTTGAGAATGTTCGTATTCCTGATAACTTTGACTACTCCAAATTGAAGTCACTTTCATACGAGGCAAGAGAAAAACTTAAGGCTATACAACCCGTGACGATTGCTCAAGCTGCTAGGGTTAGCGGAGTGAATCCTTCAGATATCAGTGTTCTTTTGGTTTATTTGGGCAGGTAATGAACAGTGTTTCTTTTACTCAGAAAAAACCAATTGTGGCAAATATCCTCGGCGCGTTTCTTCTTATATTATTCATTCATAATACTTGGAGAGGTTTAGGTGGACTAAATCAAACGATTGGTTTAGTCGCATTCTCCGCTTTATTATTAAGCTATTCTATAGTTTATGAGGTCGACTCCCAAGGTCATTTTTATACGCTCTATTGTTTTTTGAAAGTGCCAGTCTACCGGAAAAAGTTAAATATTTTCTATCCTGAATACGTATCTGTATTCCCGATGCGTTCCGGAAAAAATTCTGATTGGGGCCCGGTTTCGGCAATGGGAAAAAGGAGTAATAATGATGAATTTTGTGTTCGAATTTTTGATGACAAAGAGAAGTTTACCCTAATAAGAACTTCAAATTCTAAGCTTGCCCTGCATAAAGCCAAGGCGCTTTCAGTCCTTTTGAAAATAGAACTCATCAATAAAATTTAGATGGTGTTCCACGTGGAACACCATCTAGGTAATAGCCGTGCAAAGTTGGCATTTTGCTTAAGGCCCTAATTTAATAGAGTTCATCTACGAGTATAATGTTACCGAATTGGCGTAATTTTTGATACATAATTTTTTGTTGAATCTCAAGATTATGCGGGCTGTTTTTCTTTCTATCTTTTTATTGTTGTGTTGCATTTCATGCATTCCGATTAGGGTGGCGCCAAATATCGAGAACTATAAAATCTCAAAGGGCAAAAAGTTCAAGCGTGAACTTTCAAAAAGGAAGTTTTTCATCTTTGAAGACCCAAAAGAAGCTCAACATTTTTACAATTTTGTAAATACAAAATTTCAGTTGAATCACTCGAATGTATATGATGATGTTCCTTTTCAAATAGATGGCCATCATTTCTTTTTTGTTTTTTATGAGATATCCATTCCAGACAAAACACTGAATTTTTTACCTGCTATTTTGAATGCTTCGATGAACCGCGTTTTAAAAAGTGAAGATGAGGAGTATATTGATGGTTCAGATATATTAAGAAAAGATAATTGGTATGTGGCAATCGAAGTTTATAGCGATATAGAAAAAGATTGTTTAGACCAAAATTCACTTTCTAGAGATGCAGTTTTAATGTACCTTCGAAATCTCAAGAAGGAATACCTGACCACTCACAATTACAATGAAACTGTTTTTAGAAACTAAAGATTTTTCTGTTAGCGGAGAAGATTTTAAATTACTTCACGACCCGGAAATGGATATGTTGGTTACAGATCCACAACCAAAAAATTTATCTCCCTATTATCAGAGCAGTTCTTATATTTCGCACACCGATTCAAATAAATCTTTGACCGATAAATTATATCAAGGGGTAAAGCGCTTCAGTCTTCTTTCTAAAACTATGTTGATTAATAAATATGTGAATGGTAATAAGACGCTTCTTGATGTTGGTGCCGGTACGGGAGATTTTTTATTGACGGCAAGAAACAACGGATTTCAAGTGATGGGTGTAGAACCTAATTTGGATGCAAGACTTCGTTCTAGAGAAAAGAAAATGGAATTGCTGTCAAACTTAGATGATTTGCCAAAGTCTAAGTACAAGGTTATTACCATGTGGCATGTACTTGAGCATCTTCCCGATTTAGATGATCAGATCAAAAAGCTCAAATCATTTTTAGAGGAAGACGGGGCCCTGGTGGTTGCAGTTCCTAATTTTAAATCTTTCGATGCAGAGCATTATAAAGAGTTTTGGGCCGCTTATGATGTGCCGCGCCATTTATGGCATTTTTCTGCAAAGGCTATTGAAAGCATTTTTGCCAAGCACGATATGCAATTAGTAAAGAAGAAACCAATGTGGTTCGATTCGTTTTATGTTTCGTTGTTGTCAGAGAAATATAAGACAGGTCAGCAAAATTTTCTTAAGGCCTTTTATATTGGTTTACGATCTAACCTTATGGGGCTGCTTACTCGTGAGTTCTCATCTTGCATTTATGTGCTTAAAAGAAATAACTAGCGTATTTTGCCTCTAAACGATTTTAAAAGGCTTTAAGCAACTTAAAGCCAGATAAAGACTTTTGGTTCGCTTTTGTAAAAGTAATTCGTCAGAACTCGTCTGTGAGCTTTGTTGTTGATAAACTTTGTTGATTCATAAAGAGCTTCTTAATAAAGAACATCTATAATCTGTTTTTAACAATATTTACGGTTGATGCACAATTCGAAATTTAAATATTAGGGATTACAAAAAGCTTTCCTATTTTTGCGCATCATCAAAAATTGGGATGAATAAATTTTAGAAAATAGTTACTTATGAAAAATATAGTTTGGGCAGTTTTGGTTTTGGCATTTGTTTCCTGTAAACAAGAAAAAATCGGATTCGTTGATAATGTAAGGTTGATGGAGGAGTATCAAGAAAAAATTGATATTGAAGCTGACTTCAAGACTAAAGTCGATGCCTTGGCAAAAAAGAGAGATAGTATTTCTCAAACTTTCCAGATGGAGGCACAGGCATTTCAAGAAAAGGCTCAAAAAATGTCTCAACAAAAAGCACAAGAAGAATATGGCCAAATGCAGCAGAAGGGTCAGTTAATCGGTCAACAGCTTCAGCAAGAAGATCAACAATTGCAGGCTTTGGGCCAAACGGAAATGGATAGTGTGGTGAGCAAGGTGAAAAAAGAGATAAAAGCTTATGGAGAAGCTAACGGGTATACTTATATACTAGGTGGTGGTGATGGCGGTAGTGTTCTTTACGGTACAGATGCCAATGACCTTACCGATGAAATTGTAAAACTACTTAACGATAAGTACAAGAAATAGTCTACTTCACTGTAGAGATCGAATCCCGATAAGAAAAATCTTGTCGGGATTTTTTTATTGAAGCAAGTAGACTAGAAAAATAGCAGGTATAAAGTACACGGCTATAGTCTTCGCTCCCTCATAATCTTTTGCCATGCGTTGGCCAAACAACAGCATTAAGAGCGTAATACAAGAAAATATCGCCCCATATAATGCAAAGGTGGTTTTTCCTAAAACTATAATTTCATAAAGGCCCACGGCACAAAACACACCGGAAACCACTTCGATTAGTAAAATAGTAGTTAGAAGAAAGGGTACCAAAGTTTGCAACGGTGTATTTGCAAAATGTTCTTTAAGCCATGAAACGTTTCCTTTCCAATCGAAAATTTTATCGATTCCACTTTGAATAAAGGTGATGATTAAAAAAAGAAGGAGAAGAATTTGTGCTGCAAAATCGGTTAAATTTTCCATGGTCAAGGTTTTGTTTAAAATTAAGTAAACCTAAAGCAATGTTCACAACACTTTCTAGGGGGGTCAGGCTGCTTTTTTGTGCAATAGGCGCGTCAATCGAATAGAAAGATCGGTCAATATTATTTTAGAATTGCCATTACGCTCGATGTGGTATATAGCGTCTTCCAGTTCTTGTACAATAGTAACGATGTTGTTCTCATGTATAAACGGAGCAAACTTTTGCAGTTGAAAACCTTCGACATGAATTCTCATAAAGGCCAATTGATCTACATTGTAATTGATAAGTAGTGCTTGTCTCATAACGGCAAGGCAATAATTCAAAAACTTCTTCTGTGTTTCTCGGCCCGTTTTTGAGACTTCATCGCTCCATAAAATTAGTTCGTGAATGGCACTTTTATTTCCCTTGGCCTTGAATGCGCTTCTTACCCACTGAACGAACCATTTCTCGAAAACCAAATCTTCAGAATCGTTGTTCATTAGGTCTAAAGCCTTATTAAAGTTTCCATCGGCTTCATGGGCTATGCGCATGGCTTCTTCTCGAGAGAGTCCCTTTGCTATTAAAGCGTCGGCCATGGCGTCTTCCGCCAAAGGCGGAAAGTGTAATACTTGACATCGCGAACGAATCGTTTGTATTATTTGTTCTTCATCTTCGGCAATAAGTAGAAAAACAGTTTTGTTGGGAGGTTCCTCAATAAGCTTTAATAACTTATTCGCCGCTGCATTGTTCATCTTATCGGCCATCCAAATAAGCATTACCTTATAACCGCCCTCATAAGATTTTAAACTCAATTTTTTAACGACATCCAAAGCTTCGTCAACACCGATCTGACCTTGCTTTTTTTCAATTCCTATGAGTCGGTACCAGTCGAAGAGGTTGCCGTAAGGCTGCTCTTTAAAAAACTGCCGCCACTCTTCCATATAATGGTCGCTAACGGCATGGCTTTTTACCTTGTCAGAGTTCGAAACAGGAAATGCGAAATGCATATCGGGGTGAGAGAGCGAGCCGAACTTCATGTTGCACGATTGATTGTCACCTGTATTTTCGCCGCCATGGTTTCCACAGATAATGTATTGCGCATACGCCATGGCCATAGGTAGGGTGCCACAACCTTCAGGGCCAACAAACAATTGAGCATGGGGTATGCGTCCGGCATCGGCGCTCGTGGCGAGATGATTTTTGATATGATTTAATCCTAAAATATCCTTGAACAACATGCTTCAAAGATAGTTTTTTTAGGCAAGTCGGTGGAGATGGTCTATTCTTAAAAGCCCTACAACTTCAGTTTTCAAAACAAATTTTAACACGATAACGCAACAGAGTCTTGCTTTCTGGTTCAAAAGTCTTATTCATACGACCTTACTCTTGCGCCTTTTTATTTACATTTGCGATTCTCAAAAACCTTATTCATGAAAACAATCGACGATTTTGATTTTGAAAATAAAAAGGCACTTATACGCGTAGACTTCAATGTTCCGCTGAATGAAACATTCGAGGTTACTGATGCCAATAGAATAGAGGCGGCAAAGCCGACGATTATAAAAGTATTGGAAGACGGTGGAAGCGCTGTTTTAATGAGCCATTTGGGAAGACCCAAAGGCCAAAAAAACGCTGACCTATCGCTACAGCATATCGCTAAAAAGGTGTCTGATGTAATTGGCGTAAGCGTTAAGTTTATCGAAGATTGTGTTGGTCAGGTTGCCGAAGATGCCGTTGCGGCCTTAAAGCGGGGTGAAGTTTTATTACTTGAAAATCTTAGGTTTCATGCAGAAGAAGAAAAAGGCGATGAAGCTTTTGCCGAACAGTTATCAAAATTAGGAGATGTTTATGTAAACGATGCTTTCGGTACTGCTCATAGAGCCCACGCTTCGACCACGATAGTCGCTCAATTTTTTCCGGACAATAAATGTTTCGGATATCTGTTGGCCAAAGAGATTGAAGCTATCGAGAAAGTGATGCGCACAGGTGAAAAGCCCGTATTGGCAATTTTGGGCGGAGCTAAAGTTTCTTCTAAGATCACCATTATCGAAAACATTCTTGACAAAGTAGACCACTTGATTGTTGGTGGGGGAATGACCTATACGTTTATTAAAGCGCAAGGTGGCAAAGTCGGTGATTCAATTTGCGAAGACGATAAAATGGACCTGGCCATGAATATTTTAAAACAAGCGAAAGAAAAAGGGGTGCAGGTACATATACCTGTAGATGTTTTGGCAGCCAATGATTTCGCCAATGATGCCGAGACCAAAGTGGTAGATGTAAATGAAATACCTGATGGATGGCAAGGATTGGATGCAGGCCCAAAGACCTTGGAGAACTTTAAAGAAGTAATTTTAAAGGCCAAGACTATTTTGTGGAACGGCCCTGTGGGCGTTTTCGAAATGGAAAGTTTTGCCAAGGGCACAATTGCAGTTGGAAATTTTATTGATGAGGCCACTCAAAACGGTGCATTTTCACTGGTAGGTGGAGGAGATTCCGTAGCTGCTGTAAAGCAGTTCGGTTTTGAGAAAAAGGTTAGTTACGTTTCAACAGGTGGTGGCGCAATGTTAGAAAGTTTAGAGGGCAAGACCCTTCCGGGTATTGCTGCAATAATCGGATAATAAGCCCGTTATCGATAAACGGAGGTAATTATAATAAAGTGTTTTAACTGGTCAAAATTTTATTTTCCCAGAAAAATATGCGATTTTAGTGGGTATGCGGTTGGCCGCCCTACTAGAATCGCATTAATGTTATTTCCTGTTACACACGAATATCTATGATTAGAAAACGATATGATTTTTTCGTACTGCTCGCAGGCGCTTTTTTCTTTTTACCACTGGCGGCCCAGCAGAAAGACTCTTTACTTACGGTACAGAAAGATTCTTTATTGGCCTTAAAGCAAGAGGTTGGTAACGACACCTTGGCGATGGACATGAACGGCGTAGAACAGATGGAGCAAATGGTTTCAGACTCTACGGAGCTTGCAGATATGAGCCTGTCACTTATAATCGATAAGGTTAGTAGTAAATACAATTTACTTGACCATAGCGATGCCGCGCGTTACGATAGCCTTTGGATGAAAGAGCTGGCTAAGAACGCTTCTTTGTCAGATGAAATGTTCCGGGAAGTGGAAGGGTTGGACTATCAAAAAACATATCCCACATCATTACCGACAGATACTTTAAAAGCCAGATTGGCGAGGCTCAACGCGAAGACCCCGTTTAATGTGGAATATAATCCTTCGTTAGAAAATGTTATCAAGTCATTTCTTTTTAGAAAGCGCGATTTGATGGAAAAAATGTTGACGGCAAGTCAGTTCTACTTTCCTCTATTTGAACAAGAGCTTGACAATTACGACATTCCGCTCGAAATGAAATACCTCTCAATCGTGGAGTCGGCACTCAACCCTCGGGCACGTTCAAGGGTGGGGGCAACAGGTCTTTGGCAATTTATGTACGGTACGGGCAAGCAATATAAACTTAGCGTTTCTAGTTATGTAGATGAACGTAGCGACCCTATCAAATCGACAACTGCGGCATGTCAGTTTCTTTCAAAACTTTATGAAATTTATGGCGATTGGGATTTGGCCTTGGCGGCATATAACTCAGGCCCCGGTAATGTGAACAAAGCTATCAGGAGGTCTGGGGGGCAAAAAAATTACTGGAATCTTCGACGATTTTTACCTCGGGAAACCGCAGGTTATGTTCCTGCATTTTTGGCGACCATGTACCTGTTTGAATATGCTGAAGAGCACGGTATCAAAGGTAAGAAAATCGAGCGGCCATATTTCGAAACCGACACGGTTCATGTAAAGGCGCTCATAACATTTGATCAGATTGCCGAATTGGTGCAAGTAAGTAAAGAAGAACTTAGGTTGTTGAATCCTTCTTATAAATTGAATGTGGTACCTTTTGTGGAAGGAAAAACGCATGCCTTAAGACTGCCAAAAGATGCAGTCGGAAAGTTTGTAGCGAACGAGGAGGCTATTTACAACCATGTTAAAAAAGAGCTGGAGAGCAAAGAAAGTCCTTTACCGCAATTGGTAAAGGAGGCAGAGCAAGATAGAATTCGTTATAAAGTTAGAAGTGGAGATTTTTTGGGTAAAATCGCCGAGCGATATGGGGTAGGCGTAAGTCAGATTAAAAGATGGAACGGTCTAAGCAGTAATGATCTTCGCATCGGGCAGAGGCTAACTATTTTTCCTAGAAAAAGACCTAGTACAGATGTGGCAAGCGCTTCTAAGTCGGTCGCGCAGCAATCTTTTCCTCCCGGCACAAAGACCCATACCGTAAGGAGTGGAGACTCTTTATGGACCATCTCTAAAAAATATCCTGGAATTACTGTGGATAATTTACGAAAATGGAACGGTATTAGTGGTAAAAACCTAAAACCAGGCACAAAACTTAAATTGTGCGAATGTTCATCGTAAACCAATTACCACAATGAAACACACAGGAACACTTTTTTTACTGCTCACATTACTATTCTCATCTTGTAAAGAATCTAAAGAACAAAGCTATTTACCTTCTTCTGTAGGCGCCATCAACTCTCTGGTAGTAGTTACGGAAAACGCTTTGTGGCAAGGGCACATTGGCGACAGCATACGCAAGCATTTTGCCGCACCTATCGTCGGTATGCCTATGGACGAGCCCCTGTTCAGTATCGACCAGATCGACCCTAAATTTTTTACCGGATCTATTCGAAATACAAGATCTCTACTGTATGTAATGAAAGACAGTTTGAATATCGCTCATGTAAAGAAAGATATGTACGCATCACCGCAAAGGGTAGGCGTTATCAAGGGCACTACCGAAGATGAGATATTACAGAATATTGACGAGAAGGCAGATGAAATAATCACATCTTTTAGAGATATGGAAATTGAAGCCGCTCAGCGGCGTTTTGAGCGCTCTTTAAACAAAGAGAGTGTCTTGGGCGATAAATTCGGGATAACGCTTAAAATACCCTCTATATATAAGGTAGGCAAGCAAGAAGATAACTTTGTTTGGATCGATAGAGAAATTCAAAAGGGAACGGCGAATATTATAGTATATGCAATGCCGGGCAATAGTTTCGATGATGAAGAAACTTTAGTAAAAGATATAGTTGCCATGCGTGATTCTATTGGTGAAAAATATATTCCCGGAACAACTGTGCCAGGTAAAGTGACGCATATGCGTACAGAGCCTGCCTATGCGCCAGCTATTTTTCCGACCGAGATTTCCGGATTGAAGGGGGTAGAAGTTCGTGGTATTTGGGACATTAAGAACTATCCCATGGCAGGGCCATTTTTGACCTATATACTTAACGATAAAGAGAACGATAGAAAATTGGTACTGGAAGGCTTCGTATTTGCCCCTGCAACAGAAAAGCGAAACGATATGTTCGAGCTTGAGGCCATTCTTAAAACCTTACGGTTCGGCCAAGTGGAGAATTAATCAAAGAACTATACAACAGTAATAAAATAAAGGCGCCCATCGATATCGATGGGCGCCTTAGTTTGGTTGGAGATTGACTTTAAAACGCAAAGCCTGTAGAGACTCTATAAATGAACGCGTACATAACTATTAATAGTAAAGCAAAACAAAACCATGAATAGACTTTAAAATACTTCTTTAATAATCTATAGGTCCAATCTTTAAAAGCCTCAAAATAAATCTCCTTAACAAGTAAAACTTTCCTCATACCTTCAATTTTAATATCCAAGACAAAGTTGCGAACTCTTAAGGGAAGCCACACATATTTTGGATGAAGTGCACGTGATTCTAGATGGAGGAGATGTCTTATTGTCAACTTTCGACAATCAGTTTGTTTTCTTCGATATATCGCTCATTGAGCTGACACTCTCTCAATAACTCAAACCTTCGATTGATAAATTCTTATAAAAATCAAAAAACCGCTACTTATAAAGCAGCGGTTTCAAATTATGTTGGTTTTATTAGACTTACATTTTTACGATTATAAATTCAGAACGCCTGTTAAGTACATGTTCGGTTTCTGTACAACTTACTGTACCATTACACTTGTTGATCAATCTACTTTCACCGTATCCTGTGGCACTTTCGATTCTATCGGCTTCAATACCCTGTGAAATAATATAATCTCTTGTTGATTTAGCTCGTTTATCAGAGAGGTATTCATTGTAAACCCTACTACCCCTTGAGTCGGTATGGGATTCTATTTTAATGACCATACCAGGGTACTCTTTCATTACGCTGACCAATTTATCTAACTCTTTAGAAGCATCGGTACGTATGTACGATTTATCAAAGTCGAAATAAATCATTTCGGTCTTAATTTTCTTGATGCCATATTCAAGGGCAATCATTTCTTCAAGACGTTTTAGGGCGATATCAACTTCAATACGCTCATTTTCGGTTGTCGCTATAGGCATTTCATTTTCTACAAACTTGTCTTTAACTGTCCTAAGCGTGTATTTAGTAGAACTATCTAAATCTTCGAAAACAAAGCTACCGTCATCTTCGGTCACCATTTCTTTAAGCTTTATGCCGTTTTCATCAAGTAATTGAACCAGAGCTTGTGGCATTATATCACCAGATGTCAATTCGGTAACCACACCCGCAATGGCATTTTCAATAACAGGTATTTCTTCTATCGTTAACCTTTTAAATGAATATATATCGTCATCCCCTTTTCCTCCTTCTCGGTTAGAAGCGAAAAACCCTTGCTGATTCTCTTCGTTGACAATATATGAGAAGTCATCTTTATTACTATTGATCGGTTTGCCCAAGTTTTTCACTTCTTGAAACCCTAGTTCTTCGTCATACTCGGAAGCATAAACATCTAAGCCCCCTATCCCGGCATGTCCATCCGAAGAAAAGTATAATTTTTTTCCGTTAAAGAATGGAAACATTTCTCTGTGCTCGGTATTTATTTCTTTACCCAAGTTTCGCGGTTCGGAAAAACTACCATCTTCCAGAACATCGACAACGAATAGATCGGTTTGGCCCAAACTGCCCGGCATATCTGAGACAAAATACAATTGTTTGCCATCAGGACTCAAAGCCGGGTGGCCCGTAGAATAATTATCACTATTAAATGATACTTCAACAGCTTCCGTCCACTCATCACCTTCTTTAACAGATTTATATATTTTCAAATGATTTACCCCCTTCTTATCTCGCTTGAGCTTTTTGCCGTAATTGTTTCGGGTAAAATACATGGTCTTGTTATCGGGTGAAAAACTGACCGATGCCTCATGATACTTGGTGTTTATTTCTTTTGAGAATTTAATAGCATTCTTTAAATCTTCAGATTCTTCATTAATTTTTGCCACATATAAATCAAGAAAGGGCTGGTTGTTCCACTTATATTTTCGAGTAGTCAAAAATGACGAATCTTTGGCCGATGCAAAAACTACTTGACTAGAGTCTAAGAACATGGGCGAGAAATCGGAATATTTTGTGTTGATAGCCAAATTCTTAAGTTCATACTCTTGGTCTGAGGTAAGAATATTATCAAGGGCGATCTCATTGCGAGGGCGAACATTTTCAGAGCTGACATTATCTTTCATCTTTTTATTATAAAGCTTCATCAACCTTTTGGAGCGGGCATATTTACCTGTTCCCTTTAGAGAATGTGAGTATTTGAAAATATTGTCGGTAGACATATCTTTTCCATAATTTTCATAAAGAACGTTATACCATTCGTAGGCCTTTTCCATATTGGTATTGAAGTAATAGGCATCAGCAGCTTTTTGAATAATATCTTTAGAGTAAAATTTATCACCTTTAGACAAGGCTTGCTCATAGAGCTCGGCAGCTTCTACGTACCACATTTTATCAAAATAATGATCCGCTTTTTGAATCAGTTTACTTTTGTTAGTGGTTTCATTGATAGTGCGTTTGATAATCGGTTCTTCAACCTCGTCATCCTCGAACATATTTGAGGGCTCTAATGGCTCTTCTTTATTTGAATCGGTAGATTCGATAGCCTCGAGTGCGATGTCATTTCCCCCAATATCCATGCTATTCTCGACCTCGAGAATCCACATATCTCCCGAATATTTTCCATCTAGTTTTGAAACGCAGGCGTCGACCGCTTCAAGACCGAAAGGATAATAATCTAAATAGATATAATTAAGTCCGTTATTCTTGTTGGTTATTGAGCCCGCATTGTCAAACCCTTGACGATTCAATTTTTTAATGGTTCGCTTAAGGTTTTTAGACTTGCTGAACACCCCTGTAACGATATAATAACCATTTTCTACACCTTCTAACCCACTGAAACTTCGGTAAGCTATTTCATTTTTTTCCGCAGCCTCTTCAAAAGTGTCGCTAATAGCAACAGGCGGGGAATCATAAGATGTAATCATAGATGCGCTAGGAGAATCTGTTTGCTCCGATTCAAAACTAAGGTCTTGAAAATCTTGCGCATAGAGCCCTAAACAAAAGAGCAAGATGTAAGTGGTAAAGAGTTTTTTCATGATTTGGGGTGTTAGAAAAATCTAGGGGATTTCAATCTGTTAAGCCTCGATATGAATTGATATCGAAGAAATATTTCATGGGTTCCTGAATTATAATTATTTAGGTCGCTTGTGGTGTAATCGTAGGCATAGCCAATATTAAATTGGGGCGAAATCTGAAGACCAAAAATGCCAGCGACAGAATCGTTCCATCTATAATTAACGCCTAGATTTAGCTTTTCGTATAAAAGGAAATTACCAGAGACATCAACGGAAACGGGTGCTCCGATAACTTGTTTTACGTAAAAAGAGGGTTTGAATTTTAATGATTCGTTCAAATCAATAACATAACCACCAATCACGTTAAAATGTACTTCTTCATCGGCCCTTCTTTCAATTTCACTGTCAAAATGCTCTGATGGAAATAGATTAGGCACGGAAAGACCAAAATACGCCTTGTCGGAATAGAAAAATGCACCTACACCCACTGAAGGCAATACTTTGCCATTTATATTTTCATTAAAAGCAATATCATCTTGCTCACGTCTTATACCTTTTGAGAAATCAAGACTGAACAAACGCACTCCTGCTTTTAAACCTAGACTCAAACGATGACCCTTTCTATTCAACACCAACTGGTGGGCATAATTTCCATCAATATAAGTTTCAGTGGCAGGCCCCAATTCATCTTGAATAATGGAGAGTCCTAGTCCATCAAACTTGCCGACAGGAGTGTCCATACCGAACGTTATGGTTTGAGGCGATCCTTCTATACCCTGCCACTGGCTTCGATAGAGGGTGAGCATTGTCAAATGGCCTCGCGAACCTGCGTAACCGGGGTTTACGGTAAGTGGGTTGTATTGGTATTGAGTGTACTGTGGGTCTTGTTGACCAAATGAGGCCGTCGACGCAAAAAGCACACAGGCTAAAATTTTATATATACTAAATGGTTTCATGCCAATTTTCTTATCTACTGATGTACAGCCAACCTGATTTAGGTGTTGTGCTACCGTCGCCTGGATCTAGTGTATAGTAATATGTACCGACCGGTAGTTTTTCAGTCGAGTTCAATGTTGATTTATTAATCGACTTACCATCCCAACTGTTATCATATCCATTCATTGAGAATACCATGGCACCCCATCTGTTGTAAACCGAAATTGTGTTGTTCGGAAATTGTTCGATACATTCGATATAGAAAATATCGTTGGTGCCGTCATCATTCGGTGAAAATTCATTGTAAACGGTCAAACATTGTGACTGAGTAATTTCGGGAGTTGCTTCGGCTCTGTCATTCGAAGTGTTGGGGTCAATCTGATCAACATACATTAATTCTGCAATGTTCGTGTATTGCCCATTTTCATTGACTGTCACGGTCATCTCTAAAGTTGCAGTCTGATCAATCTCGATTGCAGGAATATCCCAAGAGAAAATACTTTCGTCATATTGACCTAAATCGGAAGTATGAGACACTAGAGTATATCCGCTCGGCAAAACATCTTCTATACCAACATTGGTTGCCACATATTCGCTATTATTGGTCACCGTTACAGTAAACACAACGGTATCACCATAAAAAGTCTGATCTTTGTTCACTATTTTGGCAACTTCTAAGTCTACCGTAGGAGCGTCAATCGTATAGTTTGTTTCATCATCTTCACTTTGGTCGCCATCATCATTGTTTGGCGTAGAATCAGGATCAAATTGGTCCATCGCCATAACTTGGGCGGTGTTATCATATTCGCCAATTGCATTCGTCGGTGCATTCAACGTTACTTCATAACTCACGGTTTGGCTTCCCACTGCTAATGTAGCGATAGGCCAGGTAATGGTATTTCCGGAAACGACCCCAAAGTTATTTACCGTACCCAATGTATAACCAACGGGCAACACATCTTCTATGGAGACATTGGTAGCGATGCCAGGACCGTCATTGGTTACCGTCACTTCAAATGTGACCGTATCGCCTGCATTTGGTGTTGGGTTTGATGCCGCACTTAAATTTTTCGACAAGCTTAAATCCGCTGGAATCAATACAATTTCAGCATTGTCTTCGTCATCTTCGCTTTGATCACCATCGTCATTATCCGGACTAGAATCCGGGTCTAATTGGTCAACTGCCGTAACTTGTACCGAGTTGAAATATTCGCCATCGGTATTCGTAGGCACATTGATAGTCACTTCAAAAGTTACCGTTTCGCTCGTACCACTAGGTACTGTAAGTCCGTTCCAGCTGATGGTATTTCCAGTTTGGATTCCTCCATTGTTAATGGTCGTTACCGTAAATCCGGAAGGCACATAGTTTTCAAGTGCAATGCCCGTAGCATCATCGGTGCTGTTATTGATAATCTCAATGGAGAAAGTTAACGTATCACCAGGGTTTCCAGAATCTGGGTTTACCGTATTCACAATTTCCAAATCCGAAGATTGTAAACGCATGGAAACCGCATCCTCATCATCTTCACTCTGATCACCATCGTCATTATTCGGTGCAGAATCTGGGTCATACTGATCAACAGTTGTCACCTGAACCGTATTTAAATATTCGTCTGCTACGTTCGTGGGATTATTTACCGTAGCTTCATAAGTTAATGTCGTTGTTGTACCATTGGGAATAGTCAACCCTGACCAGGTGATGTTATTTCCACTTTGCGTACCCGCATCGTTTACCGTAGTTACGGTAAAACCAACCGGAACTATATTTTCTAGGGAAACGTTCGTAGCATCGTCCGGACCACTGTTTTGAACGGTTACCGTTAACACCACTGTGTCGCCTGGGTTTCCGCTAGATTGAGAGATGGTATTCGTTACTTCTAGATCTGCCACTTGTGGAACCACTTCAGCAGAAGCCTCATCATCTTCACTTTGGTCGCCATCATCGTTATTTGGCGTAGAATCAGGATCGTAATTGGTTGCCGAAGTCACCTGCGCGATATTCAAATATTCGTTAGGTGTAGCTGTTGGGGCATTTACCGAAGCAGAAATATCGACAGCTACTGAACTTCCATTGGTCAATGCGGGCAACGTCCAATCTCCCGAAACCGCATCATACGTTCCATTACCGGCGCCACTGGTATCACCTGTATAAGTGTATCCCGAAGGAAGCAGATCATTTATAACCGTTCCGCCGATATCATCACTGGGCCCGTCATTATAAGCCGTCAACGTAAATGTTACCGTATCGCCCACATTAGGCGCAGCATCATCTACTATTTTTTCAATCCGAATATCGGAAGTCGCATTCACCGTAATCGTAACGCTGTCTGTATTTTCACAACTGTTGCCATCGGTACCGATTACGGTATATGTTGTTGTTGCCAACGGATACACCGTATCACCATCGGTTACGCCATTATCCCACACATACGAAGTAGCTCCTGAACCCGTCAAAGTAACCGGTTCTCCTGCGTTTATAGTTGTGTTAGTCGCATTTGCCACTACATTTGGCAACGGATGGATCGTTAAGGAAACCGCTGTTCTATTGAAACTTGTACAAGCCGAAGTATCGTCACTGCTTTCTGCATAATAAGTGACATTGCCCACCGTATCAAGAATTGGGGTGGCTACAATAGTACCGCCAGTTGGGGCATTGTACCAAACTATACTTGATCCCGCAGGCGCAGTTGCCGTAGCGGTCAAAGTCTGTGTCGGGTTGGCATCACATTCAACCTGATCACCTCCGCTAATAGGGTCTGCCGGAGTTGCTTCAATGGTCAAAGAAACAGCTGTTCTGGTGCTACTGATACAGTTGGTTACGTTTTCTACACTTTCCGCATAGAAAATAATTGTGCCTACAATAGATAAAGAGGGGTCACCAACAACACTGCCGCCTGTTGGCGCATCGTACCAAACTACAGTGGCATCTGTGGGAGGCGTGGCCGTTGCGGTCAATGTTTGAATCGGATTTTGCTCACATTCCGTTTGATCACCTCCGCTGATTGGTGCATCGACAACAGGACAACTACAATCTGGAGCCGTAACAGCTAATGTTTGCGTACAGGCATTTGGTGCCGTGACCGTTAGCGTAATATTGTTTCCGGCAGTAACTCCTGAAATCGTCCAGTTATTTCCACCATTGTCTACTACTGTACCTTCGGTAGAAGTCACTGTGCCTTCACTCACATCAACAGAAACCGAATAGGTCAATAGATCAGGAGCACAGGTTGCCGCAGTTGAAACCGTAATATCCGGTGTATCTTCAATGGTTAAGCTCACCGGTGTTCTGGAAAAACTGGCACAAGAAGTTGAATTATTTTCACTCTCAGCAAAGTACGTAACAGAACCTACCATGTTCAATGTTGGGCTGGCTACAACGTTTCCACCAGTAGCCGCATCATACCAAACTATACTTGAACCGGTAGGTGCAGTTGCGGTAGCGGTCAAGGTCTGAATAGGGCTCTGCTCACATTCCGTTTGGTCTCCTCCGCTAACGGGCACACTTGGTGCAGGCTCAATAGTTAGGGAAACTGCCGTTCTCGTCAAACTCGTACAAGAAGTCGTACTGTTTTCACTCTGTGCATAGTAGGTCGAAGTTCCAACAGTGTTATGGGTTGGGCTAGCAACAATATTTCCTCCCGTAGGAGCGTCATACCATATCAAGGTTGAACCTGCTGGTGCAGTTGCCGTAGCGGTCAATGTTTGAATCGGGTTTTGTTCACATTCCGTTTGGTCACCTCCACTTGTTGGGGCAGTTGGCGCTGCATCGATAGTTAAAACAACCGCCGTTCTAGTGCCACTCACACAGTTGGTCACGTTATCACGACTCTCCGCATAATAGGTTGCTGACCCCGTTGTACTCAAAGAAGGGTCCGTAACTACGCTGCCACCGGTTGGCGCATCGTACCATACCACAGTTGCATCTGCAGGTGGAGTTGCCGTAGCGGTCAATGTTTGAATAGGATTTTGTTCGCATTCCGTTTGGTCGCCTCCACTTGTAGGAGCGGCAACTATCGGGCAACTACAGTCGGGTGCCGTAATATCCAAAGTTTGGGTACATGCATTTGGTGCCGTAACCGTTAATGTAATATCGTTACCTGAAGTAATACCCGAAATGGTCCAGTTATTACCTCCATTGTCTACTACCATACCTTCGGTAGATGTCACCATGCCTTCGCTGACATCAACAGAAACCGAATAGGTCAATAGATCAGGAGCACAGCTTGCCGCAGTTGAAACCGTAATATCCGGTGTATTTTGAATGGTTAAGCTCACCGGAGTTCTAGTGAAACTAGCGCAAGAACTACTATTATCACTACTTTCCGCGAAATAGGTCACCGTTCCAACTGAATTTAAGTTTGGACTAGCAACGATATTACCACCCGAAGCAGCATCGTACCAGACCACACTAGAGCCAGATGGCGCCGTGGCTGTAGCGGTTAGCGTTTGAATTGGGTTCTGCTCACATTCTGTTTGGTCACCCCCACTTGTTGGCGCGGTTGGTGCGGCATCAATGGTTAAATTCACAGCAGTTCTTGAGTGGCTTACACAATTGGTACTATTATTTTCACTTTCCGCATAATAGGTTACAGTGCCGACGGTATTTAAAGTCGGACTGGCCACAATGTTTCCGCCAGTAGCCGAATCGTACCAAGTAACAGAAGTTCCTGGTGCGCTAGAGGCAGTGGCGATCAAGGTTTGAATCGGATTCTGTTCGCACTCTGTTTGGTCGCCTGCACTGGTAGGAGCCGTTGGAGCCGGTTGAATCGTTAGGTTAACAGCTGTTCTTGTTGTACTTGTACAACCATTTACATCATCAACACTTTCGGCATAATAGGTGGTTGATCCAACTGTATTCCATGTCGGGCTCGAAACCACATTTCCACCTGTTGGTGTATCGTACCATACCACACTTGCTCCTGCAGGAGCAGTTGCCGTCGCCGTCAAAGTTTGAATCGGGTTCTGCTCACATTCTGTCTGGTCGCCTCCACTTGTGGGAGCATTTACCGTTGGGCAAGCACAATTTGGCGCATTGATGTTGATAACATCCGTACACGAATTTGCATCTGTAACGGTCACCGTTATATCATTTCCGGAAGGTATTGCAGAAATCGTCCAGTTATTTCCTCCGTTATCGGTTACCGTACCTTCGCTTGAAGTTACCGTACCTCTATCCACATCTACGGAAACCGAATAGGTCGTAAGGTCAGCGGAACAGGTTTGCGAACTAGGTGTAACCGCAATTGTTGGGTTGGGGTTCATGGTTAGAGTCACAGGCGTTCTCGTTTCGCTCACACAACCACTACTAGTAGTTCTGCTTTCCGCATAGTAGGTTACGGTTCCGATGGTATTCAAGGTCGGACTTCCCACCATACTGCCGCCCGTGACAGTTGTATACCATACTACGGTAGAACCGGATGGTGCGGTTGCGGTGGCGGTCATGGTTTGTGTAGGGTTTTGCTCGCATTCCGTTTGATCTCCACCACTTGTTGGCGCCACCGGAATAGCATCTATAGTTAAGGTTACCGGAGTTCTTGAAAATGAAGGACAGGAGGTAGTGTTGTTTTGACTTTCGGCATAATAAGTAATTGAGCCTACAGTGCTCCAATCAGGGCTGGCCACAATATTACCTGCTGTAGGAGCGTCATACCAAACAAGGGTTGAACCACCGGGAGCTGTTGCTGTGGCGGTCAAGGTTTGAATCGGATTCTGTTCGCATTCTGTTTGGTCACCTCCACTTATCGGAGCCGTTGGCGCGGCCTGAATTGTAAGTGAGACGGCTGTTCTGGTTAAACTGGGGCAACCTGTTGCAGTATCTTGACTTTCGGCATAATAAATTTCAGTTCCCAAAGAACTCCAATCCGGATTGGCCACCAAATTACCACCGGTTGGCGCATCGTACCATACCAAAGTTGAACCAGAAGGCACCGTTGCTGTTGCCGTTAAGGTCTGAATGGGATTTTCTTCACATTCGGTTTGGTCGCCACCACTTATCGGAGCAGCTGGTGCAGATTGAATCGTTAGGGTAATCGCGGTTCTACCAGTACTTCGGCATCCGTTTACGGTATCACTACTTTCTGCATAATACGTTTCAGTACCAACAGTATTTAATGAGGGGTCAGTAACGACATTACCTCCTGTGAGAGCATCATACCAAATAACGCTTGCCCCTGAAGGTGGTGTGGCGGTAGCTGTTAAGGTTTGAATCGGATTTTGCTCACATTCTGTTTGATCACCTCCACTTGTAGGAGTCGCAGGGGCAGGGTTTACTGTAAGCGAAGCTGTGTTCGATATAGCATTTGCGCAACCACCCCCAAACCCTTGGGCAACCAATCGATATTGGTTTCGCGGGGGGTTACCTGTAATTGTCAAGGTGTTGGTATTTGCATTGCTATAAATAGCGTCATCTGTAATGTTGTCCCAACTAGACCCATTGAAATACTGCCACTGAAAACCAGAAGTATTTGAGGCATCTGCAGTAAAAGTAGCCGTACCTCCATCACACATCTCTTGATTTGTAGGTTGAGTCGTGATTACAGGCGGATTATGTACTATTATAGTCAACCTTCTTCTCGGCCCCTCACAGTTTGCGGAAGATGTGGTTTGAGAAACCCAATATGAGGTGGTGCCTGCAGAAGAAGTACTAGGTACGGTTGTACCAGGCACTATGTTGCCACCTGTTTCCGCATCATACCACGTGGGGTTAGAACCTGATTGAATATAATCGTCAAGTTGTTGTGCCGAATCACCTATACAGTAATTTACGGTATCTTGAACTAGGGTCGGTGCAGTCGGCAGGTCATAAACTACAACGTCTATCTGGGTTCTTTCGCTCTCACAACCTGTACTATCATCAATTTGACTTACATAATATGCAGTTGTACCTGCGGCGGACGTACTTGGAGTAGGTGCGGTATTACTTGCAGTGCCACCCGATGCCGCAGTATACCATTGTAAGGTATGATTTGATAATTCAGATGCAGTTAAGGGGCCTGCTGTTTCACCGATGCAATACTCTACTGGAGAATCTGCGGCGGGAGGAGCTGGTCTTGGTATTTGGTATAAGTTTATAGATAGAAAGTCTTCACTAGAACAACCATTGGAATTTTGAGAATAAACTAAGAAATTCCGAAAAAAATCTGGACTGGCCGGCGGAGTGTACGTTGTTGTATTTGATGCAACTAAATCCCCATCATTATTATACCAATTGGCCGATTCGCCCGCAGCGGTGTCGACTGTTACGGTCATGGTAGGTACTGCTTCACCTTCGCAATAAATATACTCGTCTGAACCAGACGGGGGGTCTACGTCGTTTTCAACTGTTATATTAAATGACCTATCCGTAAAATTACCTGCGGCATCTCTTACGGTATACTCTATTGTGGTAGTGCCCACATCAAATTGGTCACCGCTATTTAGCCCTGTTCCATCACTTCGGAACATAACATATTCCGCTAAATCGCAATCTGTATTGTTTACATTGGTTACAATAGTACCTGGTATTAGCAAATCATCTAGATAAGCCTCTAGACCGGTTCCAAAAGGCCTGGTAGCTGAATAGCTAATCTCTAGCTGATAATTACCGGTAAGATTAAATGGAATAATTTCTTGCTGAACACCAGTGTCTGTATAGACCTCAGTATAATAATCAGAAACGACGACATTTCCATTTTCGTCTAAGACGTCTAGATGGATGGAAGGATTGTCATTTAGTGCATTGATACTATGAAAGAATGTAATTTCTCCAAAACCGTTGAAATAGAATACGGGAGTAGTCAAATAACTTGTAAAACCTGGAATACTGGATATTGAAGTAGTTCTCAGGTTTCTGGTCCCGTTGATTTCACCATTGTTGCTAATAGTGCTTCGTGTAAATGTGTAGCACTGATTGATGGCAGATTCAAAATCTTGCAAAACAGGTGCTTCGCCCTCTCCAGCGGGGCAGTTATCAGAGACAGTTGGCTCTGCCCATGAATGGGGTGCCGTACAAGTATTAGGGTCAGCAGTTAAGGTTACATCACTAGGAAAAGTGTCAAAAACAGGATTTTCGCTATCTTCTACCGTTACATTAAATGAACAGGTAGCAATATTACCCGATGCATCTTCCGCCCGGTAAACTACTGCGGTTGTTCCTGGCAAGAAAGAATCACCTGGGCTATAATTACTGGTTACATTAATAGCATCAGCAGAAGCAGTTGGAGGCGTCCAAGTTACTGTGGCCCCACAAACCCCTGGGGTATAAGAAGCGTTAACATCGCTAGGAGGACAATTCGAAAAACTTGGAGGTAAGGCCGGTAAGGCAATATCTAACACCGACTCAGTATCGAAATGCGAGAGTGAGACTTCATGGTTCTCATTTGGGGAGAAACTTGTAAAGCTTGCCATTATTGAAAACCCAATAAGCAGTTTGAGTAAGCTTTGCATAGGCGTATTAGAACTTTCGATAGACCAATGTTTCTTCCAAGAAGAGTTTGATACTACCTTAATTATTGTATTAGCTAACGCAAAGGTTGCCAAAACTATATGCGAGCTAAGATTTTATGTTGTGAAACCAATAGAATTTGTAGTGTGGTGAGGAAGAATTGATGGCAAAAGAGTTGTTGAGTTCAATAAACATCAGCTCCAAAGCCCTTAAAATGGATAAATTTTCGTCAGAAAAATACCAAAAGGTTTGTCAAATTTTATCTTCTAGATACAAAAAAACCCTTGCCATCGATGGCAAGGGTTTTTTGAGTGTCGGAATTTTTAATACCTTATTCTTTTTTGTCTTCTAATTGATCGTCTTCTTTAGAAGCATCTTTAAATTCTTTTATTCCACTTCCAAGGCCACGCATTAGTTCAGGAATCTTTTTTCCTCCAAACAATAGAAGTACCACTAATACAACAATGGCAATTTGCCATGGACCTATAGCTAAGAAAATCTGTAACGCTGTCATAATTTCCATCTTAATTGAACAACAAATGTAATAAAAAACTAAGAATGGCGGTGTTAATCTTATTACAATGATTGGTAATTTCATTTGAACGTGGTGAAAAGACATTGCCTATGTACTTTATAAATTTTTTAGAGAACCGGCCGAGTATACATTTGCATACGTATATTTGTGTATTATGGCCAAAAAAGTCAAGAAGAGAAAAGAGATTAAAAGAAAGCTGCTGCACAAGTATCGCTTGGTCATTCTTAATGAAAGTACTTTCGAAGAAAAGATTTCTTTTAAACTAAGCCGTCTCAATGTTTTTGTAACAGGGTCGCTCTGTATAATTGGTCTTATCGCGTTGACAACACTTTTGATAGCATTTACGCCTCTGCGTGAATATATACCTGGGTACTCATCAACCAAATTAAAAAAACAGGCAACCGATCTTACTTATAAGACTGACTCATTGGTAGCAAACCTCAACAATACCAATAGGTATTTAGAAAATATCAGAAAGGTTTTGATTGGTGATATTGAGAATAATGAAATAAATAGAGATTCATTAAGAGAACAATTTAAAATTGACCCTTCTAGTGTTGACCTTACCCCCATTAGAGAAGATTCTGTTCTAAGGGCAGAAGTTGCTTTAGAAGATAAGTATAATTTATTTGAAAGAAACACTAGTGGTTCATCTCTAGTGTTATTTCCGCCTCTGTCAGGAGAGATTTCAAATGGTTATAGTGTTGAAGATAAACATTATGCTGTTGATGTAACGGCTCCGACAGGTACACCTGTGAAAGCAGTTGCAACGGGCACGGTTATATTTTCGGAATGGACTGCTGATACGGGTTATGTGATTATACTTGAACATAAAGAAGGTCTGCTCAGCGTTTATAAGCATAACGGTTCTTTGAACAAGGGTCAGGGTGAAGTGGTCAGGGCTGGAGAAGTTGTTGCTTCTGTTGGTAATACCGGTGAACTTACGACTGGTCCGCATCTGCACTTTGAATTATGGAGCAACGGAAATACCGTTAACCCTCTAGATTACATCGATTTTTAACCGAAACCATATTAATACCTTTTGGTTTAAAAAAATTCTGATATCTTTCAAGATAGTTTAATCACGAACAATAATCAATGTCTTTAAAGTCATTTGCTGCTAAAATTTTTGCTCGACACATTGTTAAGACAACTGCAAAGTGGAGGGACAATCCGTTAAAAGCCCAAGAGTCGGTTTTTGAGAACCTGATTGAAAAAGCAACATCAACCCAATTCGGTATTGATCATAACTTTTCCACTATAAAATCTCATTCCGATTTTGTAAAAGAAGTTCCTATTCGCGATTATGAGGAATTAAAGCCCTATGTAGAAGAAGTAGTGGGCGGCAAAGAAAACATACTCTGGCCGGGCAAGCCGATTTATTTCGCTAAAACATCGGGCACCACTTCTGGGGCCAAGTACATACCACTTACGAAGACCTCTATCAAACACCAAGTAAATGCCTCTCGCGATGCGATTTTGACTTACATCAACGAAACGGGTAATTCAGCGTTTGTAGATGGTAAAATGATTTTTCTGCAAGGAAGCCCTGAACTTCACGAAAAGAATGGAATAAAGCTAGGCCGATTATCAGGTATTTCTGCGCATTATGTACCCAACTATCTTCAAAAAAATCGACTGCCAAGCTGGGAAACCAACTGCATCGAAGACTGGGAGACCAAAGTGGACACTATTGTAGATGAAACGATGAACGAAGATATGACCGTTATTGCGGGTATACCTTCTTGGGTTCAAATGTATTTCGAACGCCTACAGGCTAAGTCAGGTAAAAATGTAGGTAACTTATTCAAAAACTTTCAACTTTTCATTTACGGAGGCGTAAATTATGAACCATACAGGGCCAAATTTGAAAGGCTTATCGGAAGAAAGGTCGATAGTATCGAACTTTTTCCTGCCAGTGAAGGGTTTTTTGCCTATCAAGATTCACAATCGGAAAAGGGCATGTTATTGCTTCTTGATTCAGGAATATTCTATGAATTTGTCAAGGCTGATGAGTTTTTCAATGAAGATCGACAACGCATTACCATTCATGATGTGGAAGTGGGCGTAAATTATGTGATGATTATATCTACCGATGCAGGCCTGTGGGCATATAACCTCGGAGATACCATTCAGTTTATTTCTTTAAGGCCTTATAAAATAATAGTTTCAGGAAGAATAAAGCACTTTATTTCGGCGTTCGGTGAACATGTAATAGCTAAAGAAGTTGAGGAAGCTATGAGGCTGGCTATTTCAGAAACTCATGCTAGAATCAATGAGTTTACGGTGGCACCCCAGATTACTCCGCAAGGTGATGAGTTGCCCTATCATGAATGGCTGATAGAATTTGAACAGAAACCGACCGATATGAACAAGTTCGTTCAGATATTGGACAAGAGTCTTCAGAAACAAAACAGTTATTATTTTGATTTAATGGAGGGCAAAATACTTCAGTTGCTCAAAGTGACGATCATCAAACAAGGTGGGTTCAACGAGTATATGAAGTCAAAAGGTAAACTGGGCGGTCAAAATAAAGTTCAACGATTGGCCAATGACCGAAGTGTTGCGGACAAATTATCTCAATTTAAAGAATAATTATCAGCTTGACCTTATAATTTATCGATGGAGTATCATGTTATGCTTATGATAATTACCTAAACCTTGATTTTCTAAGAAATTTGAGATTGACAGTTTTACAGTATTAAATTGTAATTTTGTTTGAAATTTAATTATGGGCGAAGCAACTACTACCACACGGGCTCAAGAGTCGACCAACGCGATTGAGCGCTTATATATTACGATGAGACACTTATTTAACCGTGGTTTTTACAAACCTGCAGGTGTTTCGGGCGAGTCTCTTAAAAATGCCCTTTTACAACTTAGACCTGAAATCTATGGGTCGATTTCCGAAGATAAAGCCGAACTGAATGGGTTGACCTACGTTTTAGAAAGGTTGCCAAAGGGCATTGAACAATGTCGCTTTATCAATCTTACCTCAGATGAAGGCTACGGCCACACCCATTTCAACCCAATTATTCCGCCTAAACGTAGAAGAAATTGTTATCGAATTGATGATGAGCAGATGAATATAGAAATCACTAGAGGGCGATCTGATATATATGATATTCTTACCCACTTGACCTTTCTGTTCATTGAATCGGAAAAAATCTGCAAAAAGGTCTTAATAGAAGAGACGAATAAAACCACACGTGATTGGAAAAAGCTTGAAGGGGCAGTTCAAAAAGACGAATTAAGTCAAGAAGAAAAGGAAGTAGCATTAATTCATACAGCCAATATCTTGGGCCGCCCGTTTGTTGAAATCATGGGTATTTATAAGCAGTTTGCGACCGAAGAAGAGCCCGAACGATTCTTAGAGATTATCTATTGGCTAGGTAAATTGGCCATTGAGGAGGAAATTACGGGCGAAAAAAGAGCGATAACGTTTAGCTTGCTATTACGTGAGCGTTTGGGGCATCATATTCATGGAGAAAGATGGGCAAATACGATAAAAGAAGAACTAAGTAAAAATGGACTTTTAAGAAGGCCGATTCACATAATTAGTGCTAATATGCATAGTGTGATGAACTCTCTTTTCGCCAAAAAAACGCTCGCCAAAGAGTTTCCAGAGGCGGAGTCTTTAAAAGTGTACGAAGCGCTGAGCTCTTCCGTAAATAATCAGCTGCGCGAAAAAGTGACAGCCATTGCCAAGAAAAACGGAATGATTGCCATTGATGATTTTTCGGGCACTAATATTGATGTGCAAATATTCGACACCGCAAAAATGGGCGACGAAGCATGCTGCTATGATTTGCCTGACCTTCCCGATGATGAAAAACCGATTATATTTGTTATGGATTATGCCTTTGGAGAGCAGGCTTTCGAAACCATAGACGAATTATTAAAACCTCATACTGAAAAGGGTAAGGAGCCCGTCTTTATGAACATAGCATCCATATCCATCATGGGAAAAGCAGGTATTTTAGAAGGCGGCAAAGGAGATTTGATGATTCCTTCGGCACATATTTTTGAGGGTACCGCAGATAATTATCCCTTTAAAAATGAACTTTGTTCAGAAGATTTTGAAGGATACGGTCTTAAGGTCTTTGAAGGTACCATGGTCACAGTACTGGGAACCTCACTTCAGAATAAAGATATCTTAGAGTTCTTTTACAATTCAACCTGGAATGTCGTTGGCCTAGAAATGGAAGGTGTTCATTACCAAAAAGCAATTCAATCAGCGTCAAAAATTCGCAAGAGCATTCGTGAAGATGTCAAAGTGAGATATGCTTATTACGCATCAGATAACCCATTGGTAACAGGTAGCACTTTGGCCTCAGGAGGTCTTGGTACTACAGGTGTAAAACCCACCTATTTGATCACGGATAAAATTTTACAACAAATATTTAATTCATAATACAATGGCAGACCAAAACGCCCAAGGCAAATCATCGAATGACGAAATAGATTTGGGCCAGTTACTGAAGATGATCAGCAATGGTTTTAACCGGCTAGGTATATTCTTTTTAAGGGTTTTTCTCTACTTGAAGAAAAATGCGCTAAAACTCTTAGGGCTCATCATTTTAGGAGTTGCCATTAGCTTTCTTCTAAGCACTATGGTGGACAAAAAGCTGAAGACGGAAACTATAGTACAGCCGAATTTTGACGGTGAAGACTATCTCTATGACGTAATAGATGAAATTCAGGCCAATATATCCTCAAAAGATAGTGCTTTTCTTAAAACTATAAGCTTATCAAAAGACGATGTTAAGGGGTTTAAAGTTGAGATTCAACCCATCGTCGCTAAGGAAGAAGTTAAAGAAGAAGTTGAGCAAGAATTACAATATCTAGAGCTCTTACAGAGCTTTAAAGACGAAAGTTTTGCTATTGATATCATGAGGTCAGAGCTTACTAAAAAAAGTATAGTGCCCCACAGAATTACTTTTACCTATACCGATTCGGAAAAGGGAAAAATGATAGTGGAAAAACTATTGGCCTATATTAACAATAACGACTACTATCAAAGCTTGAGCTCAGTTTTTCGAGACAATGCTCAGTTGCGAATTGACCAAAACAATAAGTTAATCGAACAAATTGACGATTTGGTGAACAACTACACAAAAACATTATTACAAAAGGAACAGGCACCTACATCTGTTTATATGGAAAATGAGAGCGCCTTGAACATTAGCTCCTTGCTTATTTTGAAAAATAGGATGATAAAAGAAATCGAGGAAAAGAAAGTAGAGTTGAACAGTCAATCACAGGTAATTAGCATTCTGAATATGGGCAAGACCCAAGCGGTGAGAAAACCATTTTTTAATAATAAGTTCTTTTTGTTACCCCTTGGGTTAATCATTTTGTTCTTTATCGTATCCTTTCTAGGTTTTATGAATAGAAGAGCCAGTACGTTGAAACCTTAAACCGAATAATGAATCAAAAATCTATTCTAGTAACAGGTGGTGCAGGTTTTATAGGTAGCAATTTCATACCTTTTTTCTTAGAGACACATACCGATGTTAAAATAGTTAATCTAGATAAATTGACTTATGCGGGCAATCTTCAAAACCTAGAAGAAGTTGAAAAGAACGACAGGTATATTTTTGTTAATGGTGACATATGTGATAAGGAACTTGTAGATTCTTTATTTCAAGAGTACCAATTCACTACAGTTATAAATTTTGCTGCAGAATCACATGTTGATAACTCGATTTCAAGTCCTGATGCATTCATAGACACAAATATTACTGGAACCTTTAATCTATTAGAAGCAGCAAGAAAACATTGGCTATCTTCGGCCAACGAGGCTGAACCTCTTTTTGAAAAAGCAAAATTCATACATATATCTACAGACGAGGTCTATGGGTCTTTAGGGGAAAAAGGGTTTTTTACTGAAAATAGTCCGTATAGACCCAATAGTCCATACAGTGCTTCAAAAGCATCTTCCGATTTTTTGGTCAGAAGTTATTTTCATACATATGGTTTAAAAGTGCTCATCAGTAATTGTTCAAATAATTATGGACCAAAACAACATAATGAGAAGCTTATTCCCACTATAATAAGAAAAGCTTTGGAAGATAGTCCTATTCCTATTTATGGCACAGGCAAAAATGTTAGGGATTGGTTATATGTTCTTGATCATTGCAAGGCAATCGATGCTATCATTACCAATGGCAAAATTGGCGAAACTTATGTTATAGGTGGTAGTACTGAGAGAGATAATCTCACCATAGCCTCTAAAATATGTGATATCTTAGATGAAGTGGAACCAAAACCTGAAGGAAGTTATGCCGATCAAATCACTTTTGTTGACGATAGACCTGGCCATGATTTTAGATACGCTATCGACGCTTCCAAAATAAAGAAAGATTTAGGCTGGTTACCCGAAATGAATTTTGATAACGGGCTTAAAGAAACAGTTTTATGGTATAAGAAGCGGCTTCGTATAAAAAATACCTAATGGTTTTATGAAAGGAATTATACTTGCGGGCGGTTCGGGCACACGATTATTTCCACTTACTTTGACAGTGAGTAAGCAATTGATGCCTATCTACGATAAACCAATGATCTATTACCCTGTGGCGACATTAATATCCGCGGGTATCCGAGATATATTATTCATTACAACCCAGAGAGACCTTGAAATTTTCAGAAATCTTCTTGGGGATGGAAGTCAACTAGGATGCAGTTTTCAATACACAGTACAAAATAAACCGAATGGTTTGGCGGAAGCCTTTATTTTGGGCGAAGAATTTATTGCTGATGAAAAAGTAGCCTTGATTTTGGGGGATAATATTTTTTACGGATCAGGTTTAGCAGATCTTTTACAGATGAATAATGACCCTGATGGTGGAATAATTTACGGGTACCATGTACAAAACCCAAAAAGATATGGTGTGGTCGAATTCAATGAAAATGGCCAAGCGATATCAATCGAAGAAAAGCCAGAAAACCCGAAATCTAATTTTGCGGTTCCGGGGATATACTTTTATGATAACGAGGTGGTAGAAATTGCCAAAAGTATAAAACCCAGTCATAGAGGTGAATTAGAAATTACCGATGTTAACAAGGTTTATCTTAAAAAAGGAAAATTAAAAGTTTCAGTTCTAGACCGTGGTACTGCTTGGCTCGACACGGGTACTTTTGAGTCATTAATGCAGGCCTCGCAATTCGTTCAGGTGATAGAAGAGCGTCAAGGCCTTAAGATTGGGGTAATTGAAGAAATCGCTTACAAAATGGGCTATATCGATAAAAGTCAGTTGCATTCTTTAGCAGAACCACTTTTGAAAAGTGGTTATGGAGAATATCTTTTGAAATTGTAATTAAATGAACCAATGGAAATAATTCCGACCAAAATCGCCGGATGTTTTATTATTCAACCTCGATTGTTTCATGATGACCGAGGCCTTTTTTATGAATCGTATAATTCTGAGAGGTTCAAAGACAAGAGTGGTGTTAGAACAAATTTTGTACAGGATAATATTTCTGTATCGCAAAGAGGGGTTCTACGCGGACTCCATTTTCAAATTGGATATGCTGCACAGTCTAAATTGGTCAGTGTGTTAAAAGGAGAGGTTTTAGATGTAGTTGTCGACTTAAGAAAAGACAGTATAACATTTGGAAAACATATTAAGGTTAGGTTGTCAGAGTCGAATCGAAAGCAATTGTTCATACCGAAAGGTATGGCTCATGGGTTTTTGTCATTGGCCGATGAAACTATATTTTCATACAAATGTGATGCGTTTTATACGCCCTCAGCGGAATCAGGAATCGTATACGATGATCCTGAATTAAATATAGACTGGGAGTTTTCGAAAGAATCTCTTATAATTTCAAAAAAAGATTTAAAATTACCTACATTAAAAAAGGCTCTACATGATATCAGTATTAGTGACCGGGTCTAATGGTCAATTAGGTATGAGCTTAAGAGACCTTGAACTTGCTTATTCTCAAATACAATTCGAGTTTAAGACTTCAAGCGAGTTAGATATTACCGATAAGCTGAATATTAAAAAGGTATTTACTCAGCAGAAATTTGATTATTGTATCAACTGTGCTGCTTACACAAATGTTGAACAAGCTGAAAAGGAACCAGACTTGGCTTTTAAAGTTAATGCCGAAGGAGTCAAAAATCTAGCTCAGGCTTGTCTTACCAACAATACCGTTTTGATTCATATTTCTACGGATTATGTATTTGATGGGGAGAATAGCGACCCCTATACAGTTGACGATGTGACCAACCCGATAAATACATATGGACGGTCGAAACTGCAAGGGGAAATTAATGTGCGTGAACTTTTATCAAAATATTTTGTTGTTAGAACTTCATGGCTCTATTCGAAATATGGAAATAATTTTTACAAGGCCATACTCGGTAAAGCAAATAGAGGTGAAGAAATGTCGATTACCGATTCCCAAACCGGATGTCCGACGAATGCAAAAAATCTTGCAAATTTCTTAATTTGGTTAATTCAAACACAAAATCAGCAATATGGAATACATCATTATACAGACGGAGAAGTTCATAGCTGGTATACTTTTGCTCTTAAAATCCTAAAGGAAAACAATCTCTTAGACCAAGCAAAAATTCAGAAAGTGAAGAATTATCGTACTTTTGCTAAGAGACCTAAATACAGTGTTTTGAAAAACACAATTATCCAACCAAAATGATATGTCCGATAAAGATTTCTTTGCCCACGAAACCGCAGTTATAGATGATGGCTGTGCTATTGGTAATGGCACTAAAATATGGCATTTTTCACATATTATGCCAGATTGTACCTTAGGTGAAAAATGCAATATAGGTCAAAATGTGGTTGTGTCTCCTCGGGTAACCTTAGGCAATAATGTAAAGGTTCAGAACAATGTTTCCATCTATACCGGGGTGGTCTGTGAAGATGATGTTTTTTTGGGTCCGTCAATGGTTTTTACAAACGTAATCAATCCTCGAAGTGCGATAAATCGTAGAAACGAATATGCATCTACAGTTGTTAAACAAGGGGCCTCTATCGGTGCAAATGCTACAATTGTATGCGGAAACGACATTGGAAAGTACGCTTTTATTGGAGCGGGTGCTGTTGTAACTAAAATTGTGCCAGACTATGCCCTATTAGTCGGCAACCCCGCCAAACAAATCGGGTGGGTAGGAGAATATGGCCATAGATTGGAATTTAACGATAGGGGTAAGGCAGTTTGCCCAGAAAGCAAACAGGAATACCAATTGGCAGATAATAAAGTAATTCGAACTAAATAATGAAAATAGATTTCGCACATCTTCCAAAAGCATTTGAAGAACACAAAGCCGAATTTTTAGAAGCTACTAATGAGGTTATGTCCTCGGCTCGATATATTTTAGGGAAAGAGACTGATGAGCTCGAAAGAGGTTTAGAGGGTTTTACCAATTCCAAATACGCTCTTGGCGTTTCTTCGGGAACAGATGCACTTCTTTTGTCAATGATGGCATTGGGTATACGTGCCGGGGATGAGATAATTACCACCCCCTTCACTTTCATAGCTACAGCGGAGACTATAGCTTGTCTAGGGGCAATCCCCGTTTTTGTAGATATAGAAGAAGACACCTTCAATATCGACGCATCTCTTATCGAGAATGTAATTACTGAAAAGACCAAGGCCATTATGCCGGTATCCCTTTATGGGCAAATGGCGGATATGGACAAAATCAATACCCTTGCACATAAACATAATTTAGCGGTTATTGAAGATGCAGCCCAAAGTTTTGGAGCTTTATACAAGGGGCAAAGAAGTTGTTCTGTTTCTACCATTGGTTGCACCAGCTTTTTTCCTGCAAAACCCTTAGGGTGCTTTGGAGATGGAGGTGCTGTTTTTACTGATAATAACGCCCTTTATGAGAAAATGAAAGCGATGCGTGTTCATGGACAGGTTGCGAGATATACCCATAAGTATATCGGTATGGGCGGACGGCTAGACAACCTACAGTCAGCCATACTGAATGTAAAGCTTAAACATTATAATGACGATATCGCACGCAGACAGGGGGTTGCTCAACTCTACACTGAGCACTTGGGAGATGAGGTCAGTACTCCAACAGTTAAAGCAGACCGTACTTCAGTTTGGGCCCAATATACAATTAGGGTCAAAAACCGCAAGTTGTTGCAAGCGAGCTTGAAAGAGAAGGGTATTCCCACTGCGGTTCACTATCCTATTCCAATGCATCTACAAGAATGTTTTGAATATCTTGGATATAAAAAAGGAGATTTTCCAATAAGTGAGATGTGTGCTGATGAAGTTATGAGTCTACCTATGAATCCATATTTATCTGAAGAAGAAATCGAATACGTAACAACTAACATACTAAAATTGGTTTAATGAAGAATTTTGCATTAATCGGGGCTGCGGGGTATATCGCACCTAGGCACATGAAAGCTATTAAAGATACAGGAAACAATTTACTTACTGCCTTTGATAAGGGAGATAGCGTAGGTGTAATCGACTCGTATTTTCCTGATGCAGATTTCTTTGTTGAGTTTGAACGTTTTGACCGACATATTGAGAAGCTCAAATATGAAAAGGAAACTTATTTAGATTATGTAAGTATATGTTCACCCAACTACTTGCACGATGCGCACATTCGATTTGCACTTAGAAGTGGGGCCGATGCCATCTGTGAAAAGCCATTGGTTTTAAACCCGTGGAATGTCGATAAATTGAAACACGTAGAAGAAAAGACTGGTAAAAACATTTTTTGCATTCTGCAGTTAAGGGTTCACCCAAGTATTATTGCATTAAGAGAGAAGGTTAGAAACGCCAAAAAGGACACCAAATTTGAGGTAGACTTAACTTATCTAACTTCAAGGGGCCATTGGTACCATACCTCTTGGAAAGGCGATAAAACCAAATCTGGCGGTATAGCCACCAACATAGGGGTGCACTTTTATGATATGCTTTCTTGGATTTTTGGTGATGTGCAAGAGAACATCGTTCATGTTCACGAGCATGACCGAGCAGCTGGCTACCTAGAGTTTGAAAACGCAAGGGTAAAATGGTTTCTTTCCATTAGCTCAAAATATTTACCTCAAGAAATTAGAGATAAGGGGCAGACCACTTTCCGTTCTATAACAATTAATGGTGAAGAGCTTGAATTTAGCGGTGGTTTCACCGATTTACATACTATGGTGTATAAAGACATCCTTGCTGGTAAAGGTTATGGGGTAGATGCAGCCAGAACTGCTATAGAGATTGTACATGATATTAGGGCAGCAAAGCCCGTGGGATTAAAAGGGGATTATCATGAGTTTTTAAAATAAATTTTTCAATTTTATAGTCCTGTCTAGTATAAAGAATCTGATATTAATTTGTTCAAAAAGATTTGGTATAGGTTTTCGAGCTCAGAGTTTTCCAAGAACGTTTCAACGCAAATTTTCGGCACGGGCTTGGCTCAGGCCCTGCCTTTTTTAGCTACACCTATACTCACCCGCTTATTCAGCGAAGCCGATTTTGCATTATATACTTCTTTCTTTGCGGTAGCAAGTATATTTGCAGTAGCCGTTGGGGGAAAATATCAGATGGCGATTGTATTGCCCAAAGAGAAGAACGACGCAAGTAATATTTTTACTCTCAGCATTTATATAACTATTGGCTATAGCCTATCTATAGCTATATTATTTTTTCTGTTTTTTGAGTATTTGTTTACAGATTTGGGTGATTTGCTCTATTATGTCCCAATATACGTTCTATTTTTTGGTGTCTGGAGCTCGTTTACCAACCTGTCAATTAGGCATAAAACATTTGCTCATAATGCTATAGCTAAAGTGCTTCAGTCTATAGGCTATATTTTCATCGCAATAGGGCTGGGTTTATCAAGGTTCGCGCTTTACGGTTTGGTCTTGGCGAAAATACTTGGCACCCTTATCTCGTGGTTGTTTCTTTTTAAGAAGTCACTTGTAAAGTTACAATTGATTGGTATTAAGGAGTTGGGTTATGTTGCAAAAAAATATATTGATTATCCCAAATATGGGGTGTTCCCCGCTTTTTTAAATACAGTATCATCTCAAGCACTGATTCTCGTACTTACTAAATTTTATACAACCGATGATTTAGGCCACTTTGGTCTTACATATATGGTTCTAAGTGCTCCGCTAGGTCTTATAGGCACATCTTACAAAGACGTTTTTTTTCAGAAAATAGCGACTCAGATAAATGAAGAAAAATTTACTGGAGCCTTAAATTTCTTTAAAAAATCGGCATGGGCTCTGTTCTTTATGGGTCTCCCCATTGGTCTAGTTCTTTACTTCTTTGGTGAAAACATTTTTTCTTTAGTTTTTGGAGAGAAATGGGGAAGATCAGGAGAGTTTGCGGCAATATTGGCTTTTAGTTTCATGATTAAGTTGGTTGTAAGCCCATTGTCATCGATTTTTAACGCTACCAATCGATTGAAAACTTCTTCACTTTGGCAAACATTCTATTTTATCACTACTTTTTTAACTTTAGGCCTAAGTTCATATACATTTGAATGTACGGTAGATGAACTATTGTACATTTATGTAATCCATGAGTTAATACTTTACAGCCTATATTTTCTATTGGAATACAGAACTTTGTGGAAATTTACCGGCCATGTCAGAACTTGATTTTAATAAACTACATTATTATGGTGCCCTGTTATATGTCTTTTTAGCACCTTTTCATCAAGTTGTTGCTACAGTAGCTATGGTTCTCTGGGCTTTATTATCATTGGTGACATTCAATAAAAAGGAGAGTCAGAGAAACAAGTATCTTTTTATATTACCAATACTCTATTTGTCATATGGTGTGGGTATATTTTACGCAGAAAGCTCTTCTGTACACTTTTTAGAACACAAACTATCTTTTTTAATCTTTCCATTAATCTTTTTTCTACACCCTTATTCAGAAGAGAAACGAAATAAGGTGTTAAAGTTTTTTGTTTATGGGTTAGTAGTATCGTCATCGGTTTGCCTTGGGGTGGCTTTGTTTCGGTCTATAGGTTTAGAGAATGGTGAAATTTACTTTAGGGCAAATGTTGAAGAGAACAAGGCTTTTATGGAGTCGATACTCTATGGAGGTAATTATTTTTTTGGTCGCTATTTTTCCCTGTTTCATCAAACGGTATATTTTGCGCTTTACCTGTCTATAGGAATTACAATATTGTTATTTCACCCTACTTTATTAAAAAATAAAATCCGATTAATTCTAATAGGTTTTTTTCTCACTCTAATTTTCTTAGTTTCTAATAAGGCCAGCTTTATAGCACTGGGATTAATTTTTATAGTACGTTTGATAACCTCTCGATACGCACTCAAAAAGAAGCTGCTGGGGTTTTTATTGTTCCTGTTTATTATGTCTTTGTTTATCTCTATAAACCCTAGAGCTAGAGAAAGTTTGTACAAGGTTGCTGCCGGTGAATTGGTGTTGAATAAGGATGCGCGTTATGGCTTTGCTACACGTCTTCTTAGTTGGGATGCTTCCCTAGAACTTATCAAGGCAAACCCCATCCTTGGATATGGAGCAGGAGACGCTCAATCTATATTAAACCAGATGTATGCTGAAAAGGAATATATACATCCTCTAAAAGAATCATACAACGCCCATAACCAATGGCTGCAAATCTGGTTAGAAAACGGCATACTCGGCTTACTCATTTTATTTACAATTATTTTATTGCTGTTCAATATAGCTTTTAACGGGGGGCAAAATTTGGGGTTCTTTCTGTCAATTGTATTAGTTCTATGTATAAACTCTATGTTCGAGAGTGTTTTCAATCGATTTTCGGGTATATCGTTTGTCTCTTTTCTAATTTGTTTTTTCTTTACGTATAATGCAAGCAAAAGAAAAAATATTGAATCTTAAATCTACATTAGGTACGGTCGTCAGCTTTTACTTTTTCTTATTAATGGGCCTATACCATTTTAAGATTAAATATTACCCTTATTGGAGCTTTATAGCGTTCAATAAAGAATCATCCTTTGACTTTTCTTTTGTAAGATTTCTGTTTTCGCTTTCTATCTTCGCTATAGACCTTTATATTCTTTTGGCCCTGAATAAAAATAAGTTCTTTTTTACGGTTATCGCCATATTCTTTTTACTACTTACCGTTCCCTCATTGATTGCATTTACATCTGGCGAAATGTATCCAGTAAATTTGTTAGGCTACCATCAGGCTTTATTTATAGGGCTCACGCTATTTTCAAAAATCAAAATAGATTTCACGAAGTTTCCGGTGTTAAATAAGAAACAAGCACTATATATGTTTTTTGTATTAATAAGTATCGGTATTATGCCATATCTAGTGGTTTACGGCCCTTATTTGAATTTAAAAAACTTAATACTGTTAGATGTGTATGAAACAAGAAGGGCAATAAGTGCGCTTTCCAACCCCTATTTTGGTTACACTTATTCTTTATTTACAAAAATTGTAATACCGCTCTTTTTGATTTTCTCTTTAGAGCTCAAGAATAGAATTATGACGGGCTTTGCCGTAGTTTATCTTTTACTTTTTTATTTATTTGGCGCACATAAAACGGTATACGCGGGCCTGATCGTGATTTTTTTATTTTATGGTTTGGGTTATTATTCTGCTATTAGAAAAATTTTAAAATGGTCAAATGTTTTAATAATTATAGCAATGTTTTTGGCAATTGTAGGTTTTGACCTATTATGGATCTATTCCTTTAGAAGGGTTCATTTTATACCCACGCTTTTAGACATCTGCTATCTTGATTTTTTTAACGATAATTATCTTTACTGGTCGAATTCAGTTCTCAAATCTCTTTTTGATTACCCCTATGACGTAACACATGCCCATTTAATAGGGGAGGCCTATTTTAATAGTCCAAGCATGGATGCCAATAATGGCTTGATTTCCGATGGGTTTATGAATTGGGGCACTTGGGGGGTTGTCATAAACATTCTTATTGTCGCTTTCTATTTCATGATATTAAATAGCTTGCGGATACCGGCAAAATACTTTGGCATTTATGTGCTGATTATTTTCTCATTTATCAGCTCATCGACATCAACTGTAATGCTTACACACGGGGCATTGGCATTACTCTTAATATCAATTTTTGTTCTTAATAAGAGTAAAAGCACCTAATAGAAAAGTTTATAAGTTATGATTCGGCAAAAACAATCTTATTTTATAGTTTTAGCAGATATGTGTAATTAAATTTGTTCAATGGTAAGAAAATTTACTTTTTTTTATTTCGGTCATAGCAGTTTTATCTTTTATATCTTGTTCTTCTAAGTTAGAACAAAGTCATATAAAGCCTATTATATGGGGGTGTACACTGCTTTCTACAAAACAAAAATTACAAGATTTTACTTCAGCAAGATAAAATCTCACCCTCTTGGACTTAGGGAGGTATTTGTTCTATGGAACACACATGTTCAAAAAAACGGATGATACAATTTATTCAAACCTGGGTGAGCAATACTTAGAACTGATAGACAAATTATATGAAGACCCTACGTATTTTAATAATGGTAGCTTTAATTATAACTTTCCTCATGGTAAAATAAAGCCAGGATGGTGGTCGGGAATGGGGAATTCTGCTTTAGTGGCAGGCCTTACTTATGCCGATAAGGTCTTTGAAACCGATAATAGTAAGATTATAGAAAATTTAGTTGTAAACCTTTCTACAAGTTATAGAAAAGAAGGCGGCTTGAAAGATTATTCCAACGGCTCAAGCTGGATTCTCGAATACGCCTGAGGTGATATGAACGAAGAATCTATAAAGTCTGTTTTAATGGGTTTGTATTTTCATTAGTATGTTTGGAAACTGCAAACCAACTTGCCCCAAACGGCAAATTGGATAAATTGGTGAAAAGCGGCTTAAACGGCTTGCAAGATGAAGCTGAAAATTTCAATTTTAAAGATGTAATACGGACAAAGCACGATTAAGTTTTTGATAGTCTAATCCCCGTGTTATATAATTTCTAAAGTCATATTGTCGAAGTCTTATATTAATATAACGCTATCTGGTCTTTAGATGTCTCTTGATTTCTTGTGCAGCCTCCTTTTCGTTACCCCAGCCTTCAACTAAGCTCACATCGTTTTTATTGTAATTTAAAAACCAAAGCTCTAAAATTTTCAACAAATTCGGATAAGTTGAAAGCATCTCTTCAAAGCTTATGGCATTAATTACTCGTGCTTTTTTGTTTGCCGGAACAGCTATTACCTTATAATCGATTTCTCCGTCGTCAATCAACTTTAAAACAGCTATAGGAATACTTTCTATTGCTGTTCCGGTCGCTAGAGCTTCTGAGATAACCAGTACATCCAGAGCGTCCCCGTCCCCGCCACCATCTTCTTTAGATATTGTAGATGGAATAAAGCCATAGTTTGCGGGGTAAGGCAAAAAATCGATTATGCGATTTTGACTATTTTCTTGATCTATGACAAACGTATTTAATGTTGGGTTATACTCATATTTTTTATTTGTTCCTGCGGCAATTTCTACAACACAATTAACAGTGCCCTCATTTACAAATGTAGGTAGCGAATAGTAACTAATTGCGCTTTTACAGGCGTGAAGCAGAACAATACAAATGGTGATGGGAATATAAAATGCTTTTTTTGTCACAATCATAGATAATTAGCATATAAAATGAACTTGTCTCTACTATAAAAGCTGTGGGTGGTACAAGAGGTTAATTCCGGTAACGTACTTTGAGTTTTTAGATAGTCTAGCATCAATTTGTTGAGATACCGTTCTGGCCTCATGATCGTCTTGCGTAGCATACTTTAATTCAAGCACGGTATCATTTATACGTATCTCGCTGTTCTGGTAAGTAATATAATTTGGATTGTAAAACTTTTGGTTGTAATCTACAGTAATTCGGTAGCGGCCACAGAAGGATAAAAAATAACGCCGCTCATAAGTATTCAGCAATGTTGGATGCACCGTTTCAAAAGAATGTCTAATAGACATCAATTCCTTGGTTTCACCAAGTAGTATTGCCTGAATTTCATGAGGTTTTTGTTTACCTAAATCAAATGATATGCCCTTTAATTTATAAGAATCTTTATCACCTACCTCACCCATCTTCTTCTTAACTTCAAGAGTGGGGCCTTCAATTTTACAAGTATCATCACCATACCATCGCAATCTTAGTTTTTTTCGACTAGCGACTCCTGAAACATTCTGTTTGTAAAAATTATAGTTGCCATCATCAAAATAAATATTATTCACCTTTCTCTTATAATAAATTTCATGGAAGCCGAAAGCGTTGTTATGCACGCGTTGAATAATAGTTTCAACTGGTGTATTTGCGTAGTGAAATTTACGCTCATAGCGCAAACTCGATGCAGTCTGAGGCTCTAGAGGTTTATCTGCTACTTTTGCCATATTCGTTTCCGTACATTTTATCGATTACCCCTTCTACTTTTTCCTCCACAGGTATATTGTCAAGAATAAACACGGATTCAGGGGCAATTAGATGGGCCACCTCGTTCTCAGAGAACAAGATGTTTTTTAAAACTATTTTGCCAGGACCGTATTCGCTCTTTTTTTGAAAACAGGCAATGGCCAATCTTGTATTTTTAATCGCAATTTCCGACAAATCTATTTCCGACAGATCTTTGCTCACTACTCCTATTTCTCCCCCATTAATTGTTACAGAATTTCCTGTCATAGTGCTCCCTTCTCCTGCACTGAGTCCTTTATCGGAAGGATTGTTAATTACAATATTTTTAAGAGCAATTGTTGAACCAGAAACATCTATACCATCATTTCCTGAATTATTGAAAGTAGAGTTTGATATACTGCCCTTTACAAAGTCACCGTCGAAGGAATCTGAAAAAGTATTTTCAAAAGTAGATGAATCTAAGGTGAATGTTGAATTGATAATATTTAATGCATCTTCAGAACGATTGTCGGCGAACAGACAATTATTTATATCCACATGAGTTTCATTAAAATTTACCGAGCCCGAGAGTTCCCAGTATTTCAAGCTGGGAACCGATAAATTTTTAAAGCTAGTATGTGAAATTGTAGATGAATCAGTGGCCGATGATATCAGTATTCCCCCTCCCGTACCATCTCTTGAATAAAATTGTATAGGTTCCTCTTCGGTGCCAACACAGGTAAAGGGTGAGTCTGATAGAATTGATCCCTGATTGCGAAGATCAAGAGAAAAACCTTTCTCAACGGTAACATGATGTTGAGGGGGTATTACAATTACTCGATCAAGTACAAAGTGCCCAGATTTGAACGTTATGCTTTTATTCTTCTCATCAAATAGAACGAAATCGAATTCATTATAATTTTCTGTCAGTTTTGTTTTATTAATTACTTCCTCATCTAAATTTGAAGGAAAAGCTACAATTGCACTACGATAAGTATAAGAGGATCCCAGAATATGGTGGGTAATTTGAATCTTATCCAAGTCTTTCGGGTAACGAAACCCTCCTTCTTTATTTTTTTTAGAAACGAAGGCATTATTGAATGATTTCTTTAAAGAGAAGCCCACCGTAGCGGTATCTTTGGGTTGAACAATGATATTTTGTTTTTTTTGGTTCAAAGACTTCTTATTCGATAAAATTAGATTATTAATAACTACGGGAAATTCTGAAAAATTTTTTACTTCGACACTAATGCCCTTATCATCTTTAGAGATGAATGAAATATCTATGGGAGTATTAGGTCGAATTTTCTTTTTTATAAGATTGGCATTATGCTCTAACACGCTAAGGTCAAGTTTGGCATCTTCGAATTCTGTTGACAGGTTATGGTATAAACTATTTAATTCTTTTTTGTATTTATTCAGAAAACTGTCTATGAATTTTGTTGAGGAAACTTTTTCATAATTTTCCACTAATTTTTGCGTGAATAGTGGGTCATGGACTCCAACTGGATATTCTCTAAGTGAGGTTACCTCATACCCAGAATTGGAATCAAATGATACAGGTTCCAGTTTGTTAATAACGGGATTATAATATAGCCTTATGTTTTCCATATGAAGACCATGATGCCCGCCGAAAAGATTAGAGAGAGCTATATATAAGGTTAGTTTGTCTATGTCGAAAGCGTCTGACAGATTTAGCTTTTCATCCCTTAAGCCGACTAATAAATTTTTTGCCGTGATGAACTGCTTTTTTAACACGGGAGAACTCAGGGTTTTGTTCTGGTTGTAGACTTTAATGGGCAATTCTTTAGTATTAGGTACGTCGGCATCCTTGGGGTAGGTTAATAACAGATCTCTCACCTGCTTTCTTTCATCCCAAAGTTTAGATTCATCAAAGCCTAGAATGAGGCCCTCCCTTCTTTTATTGTTCTCAATTAAAATTTTATCAAAACTCTCTTCCATGGCCATGATACCCATAGGCACGACAGAATCTTTATCTATAATATTCATTTGAACATCTAGAAATTCGTACCGTAGACCAACAAGCCCATTATCCTTTACTACCTTGTTAAATAGCCATTCCCAAATATAATTTCGCGATTTAGGGTGTTGCACAGAGAATTTACGCATACGAAAAACTGTTTCTTCACCATCTGGAACGATTCGATATGACCATTTGGTGGGGTGTTCGAGATGATCTGTCCAATCTCCTTTCAACCGAATTTCAGCATTGATGTTTTTTTGCTCTAAAGTACTTATATCGGCTTTTACAAAATCGTCATCATTGGTTACTAGTATTCCCGACTCTAGGGCTTTGTTTCTTTTGCTCGTTATTTTAGTTAAATCTTTCGACTTTAGGGCAATTTGAAGCGTGCTTAGCGCAGTGGTTTTTTGCTTAATTAAAAGGTCGGGATGAACTGTGATTTTTGCCTCTTCAAATCTACCTGTTACTTCAGTTTGTCTAACAAATTCAATTGCTTTCAAATTTTCGAAGTCGAAATGAGAATGCGTTAAAGGAAATTTGAACACACTATGCTTTTCGTCAGCTATTTCGATTTCAAATGGGGTCAAAGATTTTTTGTGTAGTATAATATGATCATGCCTTTTATTGACTTTCTTCCAATCGTAAGGGTCTTTGAGAAATAGAAAAACATAAAACCCACCGGTTCGTTGCTGTGTTGAGAGTTCTTTAGGATAGTCTATCAAAAGATATGGAACTCCAAAATGGTCTAGCAGGTATAATGAAAATGTATCGCTGTTGTATATCTCATTAGTTTTGTTCGAGATTTGTTCTTTGGCAACTAAAGAATTTAATACGGTAGGAGTATTTATTACTTTCTGCTCATCTTTTTCGGTAGAGGCACTATCAAAAATTTTTGAATTTGATTGGGCTAAAATTTTTAATAGAACAAGAAGTATTACGATTAAAGTAATGACAGCAATTATTTTACCTCCGCGATATTTTTCTTTTGAATGAATGAGCATTGTCGTGCTTTAAATATAAATTAGATTATATGGTCATGTTTTGGCTATCAATAAACGTTATTGACATATTTTCGTCTAAACGGGTCAAATCATTAGTAATGGTGTTTACATATTCATAATTTTTTAATACAACCAAAAAATTAAAATCAAGGCTGTGGGTATCAATATTAAGCCGAATCAATTCGGTTCGGGACGAATTGTTGGTAATTATGTCCGTAATTTTTGATTGAATCTCTACCCTAGATGACATGTCGGCATTTTTTAGATTAATCAGAAGGTTTTGACTGGTAGTGTTTTTTGTTTTTTTAAAGCTAGACAAATAAATAATAACGAATAAGACCAAGGCACCTATTACGGTAGGTAATAATTGATTCGCACCAAAACCAAGTCCAATGGAAATTGCTATGAAAAAGTAACCTAACTCTTCAGGTTCTTTTATTGCTGTTCTAAATCTAATAATGGAAAGAGCACCTACCAGACCTAACGATAAAGCCAAAGAAGATTTGACGATACTAATAATTATAAAGGTAGTAACACCTACCACGATTAAGACCTTCGAGAGCTGGTTTCTGTTTGAAAGTGATCGGCCGTACTTTACGAAAATCAAAGAGAGAATAAATAATAATGCCGAACACAGAATAATGTTTATGCAGTAGTTCAGCACTGAAAAGCTTTCACCCGACTCAAAGCTAAGTTGGTTAAATAGGTCGTTCATGGTAATGTTTATTAAATGTTTTATTAAGGTTAAATTAACGCAAAGAAAACAAACTATTACGGTATAAAAAACAGATGAAAGTTTTTTCTTATATAACATACCGCTTCGCAATTGCTTTTTAAGTTCAAATCTGATTTAACATAAGTTCGACTTCAATTGTTAGCCAATATTAATTTTAGAATTCTTAAATTTTAAAGACTTTCGGAATAAATCTTGTAGTAATGGATAATTACTTACATTTTAAATAACATTAATTCCCACTTCACAACCTGACCTCGAAGGATAAGAGAGCATTTTTAGTAGAATGTGGGTTGTAAATGATACTTTTGTGACTATTCTTCTAATTAAGGTAGTTGATGGATATTTTGGTAAATGAAAAAATGCGTAAAGGCAAAGTCTGCCACTTGACCTCAGTACATCCTAGGTATGATACCCGAATTTTTATCAAAGAGTGTCAATCTCTGGAAAATAATGGCTATGACGTATGTCTAATAGTGGCTGATGGGCTGGGGAATGAAGTAAAAAACAATATAAAGATATTTGATGTAGGTAAGCCCAGAGGACGATACGATAGGTTTTTAAACATTTCCAATAGGGTTTTGAAGAAAGCACTAGAGCTTAATTGTGATGTTTATCATTTTCATGACCCAGAATTAGTGTTTGTTGGTTCTAGATTACTTAAAACAGACAAAAAAGTAATCTACGATGTGCATGAAGATGTACCTCGTCAAATCTTGACCAAACCATATATCCATTTTGTCTTAAAGAAGGCTATTTCCTTTGTAGTTGAAAAAATCGAATGCAGAATTGCCAAAAAATTCACTCATGTAATTACTTCAACGGAACATATTCAGAAGAGGTTTCTCCTTGTAAATATCAACACTACAAGCATTCATAATTATCCTTTTTTAAAAGAATTCCCTAGTTTAGATACGAATTGGGAGGAAAAAGAAGATGTGGTTTGCTATATTGGAGGTATTTCCGAAGTACGTGGAAACTATGAAAACATTGAGGCTCTTGCACTAATCGAGAAAAGAATGTTGTTGGCAGGGGTTTTTTTACCGGTGACGTATAAGAGTAAATTGATTAAAAATAAAGGGTGGAAATTTGTAGATTTCTTAGGCTTTTTAAATAGGGAGGAAATAATAGATGTACTTGGCAAATCAAAAGTGGGCTTAGTGACATTGCACCCTACAATAAATTACTTAGATTCTCTACCGGTAAAAATGTTTGAATACATGGCCGCGGGGATACCAGTAATTGCCTCTGACTTCAAACTTTGGAAGACTATTATAGAAGACGAAAAATGTGGGGTCTGTGTTGATCCATTGAATGTTAAAGAAATAGCTAGCGCAATGAAGGAGTTGATTGAAAATGATGAGAAAGCGCAGTTAATGGGGGCAAATGGCAGAAAGGCGATTAAACAAAAATATAATTGGGAATCAGAACAAGAAGAATTATTGAAAATTTATAAAAATCTATAAATGAAAATAATCACTATAGTAGGTGCAAGGCCCCAATTTGTTAAAGCGGCCGTTGTCAGTAGAGCTATTGAAGAATATAATAAACATAACGATTCAAAGATAACGGAACTAATTGTGCATACGGGCCAACACTTTGATGAAAATATGAGCTCAGTATTCTTTGATCAGATGAACATACCAAAACCACATTATAATCTTGAAATCAACAGTCTTTCTCACGGCGCAATGACAGGTAAAATGTTGACGAAGATTGAAGAGGTGCTAGTTGAAGAAAAACCTGACTGGGTCTTGGTCTATGGTGATACCAATTCAACCATTGCGGGTGCACTGGCGGCAAAAAAAATGCATATTAAAGTAGCTCATGTAGAGGCGGGTTTACGTTCTTTTAATATGGATATGCCTGAAGAAATCAATAGAATATTGACCGATAGAATTAGTGATATTCTTTTTTGCCCAACTGACACGGCCATAGAAAATCTTAAAAAGGAAGGGTATTTTAATCTCGATATTACGCAAATTAAATGTGGCGATGTAATGTACGATGCTGCACTCTACTATACCGATCGTGCCGAGCGTCCAGAAACAGTTACGGCAGAAGCCGACTTTATACTCTCTACTATACATCGACAAGAGAATACGGACGATAAGGGAAAGTTGACGGAAATTTTTGATGCTTTGGCAGAAATTGCAAAGCAAAAAAAAGTTATACTACCATTGCACCCGAGAACCATTAAAAAGCTTAATGAGTTCGATATTGTACCTGGTAAGGATATTCAGATTTTAAAACCTGTCGGTTACTTTGAAATGATTTGGCTTTTAAAGAACAGCAGCTGTGTTATTACTGATAGCGGCGGTTTACAAAAAGAAGCATTTTTCTTTAAAAAGCCATGCATTACGGTCCGAGATGAAACCGAATGGGTAGAGTTGATACAGAACGGGGTCAACTTTTTAACCGGCTCGAACAAAAATCGCATATTGGCTGCATTCAATGATTTAGAAAACAAGGGTATTGATTTTAACATCAATCTTTATGGACAAGGTGATACTGGTAATATTATTGTTGAAGAATTAGTTGGGCATACTACATAATGAGAATTCTTTTTTTAACCGACAATTTTATACCGGAAACCAATGCACCCGCACATAGAACCTATGAACATTGCCGGGAATGGGTTAAGCAGGGAGAAGAGGTAACGGTGATTACCTGTTTTCCAAATTTTCCTTATGGTAAGGTTTATGAGGGGTATAAGAACAAGTTGTATCAAGTAGAGTGGGTAGAAGGTATTCGAGTAATTCGAGTATGGTCTTTTATGGCAGAGAACAAAGGTTTTGTTAAGAGGATCTTTGATTTTCTAAGTTATATGATTACCTCATTTATTACGGGTCTTTTTATCAAGACCGATTTGATAGTTGCTACTTCACCTCAGTTTTTTACTGCCGTTTCAGGCAGATGGCTGGGTTTTTGGAAGCGAAAAAAGTGGGTCATGGAGGTTCGGGATCTTTGGCCTGAATCGGTAAAGGTTGTCGGTGCGATGAAAGACAATGCGGCCATTCGTTTCTTTGAATATTTAGAGCATAAGCTTTATAAAAGTGCATGGAAAATTATTACGGCAACCGCTTACATTCGCAAAGAAATAATTAATGAGCACCGCATAGCCGAAGAAAAGGTGTTGGTAGTAAGAAATGGTGTAGATTTTGATCAATTTTATCCTGTGCCAAAGGACGATTTTCTAACCTCTGAATTAGGTTTACAAGATAAATTTATTATTGGTTATATTGGCACACATGGTATGGCCCATGCTTTAGATTTTATTCTAAAATCGGCTGCAAAAATAAACAATCCAAAAGTTCATTTTCTTTTCGTTGGGTCCGGTGCGGCCAAAGATGGTCTTTTAGAGCTGAACAAAGAATTAGGGTTAACAAACACGACATTTATAGATCCTGTGCCAAAGGCAGATGTAAAGCGATATATTTCCATTCTTGATATGGGCTTGGTAAATCTTATTGATTCCCCAGTTTTTCTTGGGGCTTTACCGTCTAAAATGAATGAACTGGTCGCGATGAAAACACCGATTTTATTAGGTGTTAAGGGTGAGGCAGAAGAGTTCGTAGTAGAAAATCGATTAGGTATTACATTTATGCCAGAAGATATGACTAGCTTTCTCTCAAGTGTTGACCAAGCTCTTTCTGAGACGAGTAATATTCAAATAGATTTTCAACAGGTTCGAGATATTATAGACAGAAAGAGTTTGGCGAATAGTATGTTACAATTCTTAAAAAACTGAAGTATACACTATAGTGTTTTAGTGGTATTCTTAATCTAAAACGCTGAAAATTTAGCTTGTATAGTTCAATAGTTTAAACATTTACTACTTTTGATTAAAATACAAACCTTTTGTTTTTTCTTGAAACTGCCATACTAGTATTTATAGGGGTTTTTCTCTTGACCTATTTGACCATACCTAAGATTATCAAGGTGGTTGAGTACAAGCGCCTGATGGATGACCCCAATCAAAGAAGCTCACACTCTACGAGAACCCCTACTTTAGGGGGAGTAGCATTCTATTATACTCTAATTTTAGCCCTTTTCTTTATACGAGGGCGAGATGTTTTTGATGAGACCATGTATTTAATACCAGGATTGACTATTCTTTTTATTATAGGACTTAAAGATGATTTGGTAGTCATATCACCAGGCGCAAAACTCTTAGCACAGGCTTTTGCGATAGTCTTTATTTTGGTCAATCCCAGCTTTACCATCCATTCATTAAATGGATTTTTAAACATCAACGAAATTCCTTACTATCTGTATTTGATTATTGGGGGGTTTATGATGTTGACCATTATTAACTCGTATAACCTAATTGATGGTATTGATGGATTGGCATCGGTAGTAGGTATGGTTATAATGGTGATTTATACGACTATTTTTTACATGACCGAAGAATATTTCTTTGCCTTGTTAAGCATCACCATGAACGCTAGCTTAATGGCTTTTCTAGGATTTAATCTATCTTCCGACAAGAAAATATTTATGGGAGATACCGGCTCTCTGATAGTAGGCTTCATCATTAGTATTTTAACATTAAAATTTTTAGCGCTGAGACCTACAGCCTATACTGACTTACCTTTTTTGCTGGAAAACGCTCCATTGATAGCAATAAGTATACTAATCGTTCCCCTATTCGATACCGCAAGGGTATTTGCCATCAGAATAGCTAATAAAAAGGGCCCTTTTTCACCAGATCGCAATCATACTCACCATGTTTTAATTGACTATTGGGGCCTTACGCATAAACAAGCCAGTTTCATTATCGGCTGCTTCAATTTGATGTTTGTGATGCTTTTTATAGTTTTAGGAAGCACCGCCAAGAATTTAGGTATGGTCATCATGTTGGTTTCAGTAGTTATCCTCCTAGGTTATATCTTTTTTAAATACAATTATAATTTCGCAACGCTAAAACAAAAAATACTACTTAAACGAAAAGTTGAGAAAATAAAGTCGAGAGTAGAAGAGAAGGGAAGCTTAAAAAAGAAGGATAGAAAAAATGCCATGGGCGAACCATCTGGTCAAAAGAATGATTCCTTAAATGGTGAACCCATGATTAAACCTAAGAAAAGTGATAAGGCGAATTCTATCAATGGCGAACTTTAACCATATTTAGCTGAACTATTTCTTATACAAGAGTGAAATTACACTAAACCTTACTTAGATCTAGTTTTTACTTCTAATTATTTCACAAGTGCCTTAAAATTCCTGTTCAAAGCGTATTTTTGCACAAACTTTAAGCATGAATATTCTTGTACTAGGCTCTGGCGGTAGAGAGCACACCATCACGTGGCAACTAAGCCAATCAAAACACAGTCCGAAACTTTTTGTTGCGCCGGGTAACGCGGGAACGGCAAAAATTGCCACAAACATACCAATCGGTGTAAACGATTTTGATGCCATAAAAGCAGCTACATTAGAAAATAATATCGATATGGTCGTGGTTGGGCCTGAAGACCCATTGGTCAACGGAGTTCATGATTATTATTTAAATGACCAAGAAATTAAACATATTCCTGTTTTGGGTCCTCAAAAGGCAGCAGCAGAACTTGAGGGTAGTAAAGAATTTGCCAAAAAGTTCATGATGCGCCACGGTATTCCTACAGCCGCATATCAAAGTTTTTCGGCTGAAACATTAAGTGAGGGCTATTCATTTCTGGAAACATTAAATGCTCCATATGTACTAAAAGCTGATGGACTTGCAGCAGGAAAGGGAGTTTTAATTCTTAATGATTTAAACGAAGCCAAAAGAGAACTTAAAACGATGTTGGTAGATGAAAAATTTGGTTCGGCCAGCACAACTGTGGTTATAGAAGAGTTTTTGTCGGGTATAGAATTAAGTGTATTCGTCCTTACCGACGGAAAAGGTTACAAAGTGTTACCAACAGCTAAAGATTACAAGCGTATCGGTGAAGATGATACGGGTCTCAATACAGGAGGAATGGGCGCAATCTCCCCAGTTCCTTTCGCGGATAAAGAGTTCATGAATAAAATACACGACCAGATTGTCAAGCCCACGGTAGAAGGCCTTAAAACGGATAACCTGCCTTACAAAGGTTTTATCTTCATCGGTCTAATAAAAGTTGGTGATGATCCTAAGGTCATTGAATACAATGTTCGAATGGGGGATCCAGAAACCGAAGTGGTGATGCCTCGAATTAAAACTGATTTGGTAGAGCTATTTCAGGCCGTAGCGGATCAGAAACTTGATGAAATCGACTTAGAATTGGATAATCGTACTGCGGCCACCGTTATGTTGGTTTCAGGTGGATATCCGGAAGCATACCAAAAAGGAAAAGAAATGAAGGGCTTCGATGCTATAGAAGATTCATTGGTCTTTCACGCCGGGACTAAAATTGATGGTGACAAAGTAGTAACTGATGGCGGTAGGGTTATGGCAATTACTTCCTTCGGAGATAATTTTGAGCAAGCCCTTGAAGTATCATACAAAAATATTCATAACATCACTTTTGACGGTATGAACTATCGAAAAGATATCGGATTCGATTTGTAGAAAACCAAAGAAATCAGCTATTAAGGATTCCTTTCGCAGGGAATCCTTAAAGGCTTACAAGTAAGAATGTGAACTGATCGTCTTATCTTCTTCGTTATTGTCGTCGTATTGCTTCAATTGCAACATCCAATAGACAAATCCGGCGAAGCCGATCAACATAAATATCCAGTTCAAGAAATTGGCGCCCCACCAACTCTCCATAAAACGAAGTTGGTCCAATGGCCAAAATAGATGGTTTACAAATAAATCCTCTATTCCTTTAAAAAATGAAGTCATCTTATTACCTATATTTACCTGCAAAAATATAAAAAGTCGGGATGATTTCAATCATTTTTGGCAAAACAAAGCCAATTAATTACATTATTGTTCTCTCATTCTTGTTCGTTTTTTACTGGCTGGTACATTTCTCCCTTTTTCATAAAATTTATGCGCCTGACCAGTTGATTGGGCAAGTATTGATACTGGCGGTTTTGTTCTTCAGCATATTCGTTGTCAATTTTATTGTAAAGAGAAACAAAATTACGGGTACAAATTCTTTCCCGATTTTATTTTATGCTTTGTTGACTGTCATTTTTCCTGAAACTTTGGCAGACTCCAACGCTATTTTTTGCAGCTTCTTTCTTCTTTTGGCATCAAGAAGATTAGTGAGCATGAAATCTCTAAAAACAATCAAGTTTAAGTTGTTCGATGCCACATTATGGGTATTGGTCTCTACTCTTTTTTATGATTGGGCAGTTCTCTTCTTGATTCTGGTTTTTGCTGCTATATATTTTTACCAACCCAAAGTAACTAAAAACTGGTTGGTGCCCATAGCGGCCGTTTTCACTTTCTTTATGATTACCGAATGCGTTTTGGTGCTATCTAACAATACTGATTTTTGGATGCGCCACTACCAATTCAAATTTTCACCTAACATGGTATACTTCTCGTACTGGGGCCATAGTACGAAACTTATATTCTATACATTGGGTACTTTGATAATCGGACTTTTAGCCATCATAAAGTTGGGTAAGGGAAATATCGGACAGGTTATCAATATGCGATTGATAGCCCTCTCATTCGTGCTTGGTATTATCTTGAATGTCTTAAAGCTTTCAGATAACGTTTATCCAATTATGGTCACATTTTTTCCGGCCGTGGTATTTTTTACGAAATATATTGAATCGATAAGACGCGCGAATATTAAGGAAATTATACTCATGGCAAGTATTGCATTACCATTTATAGTTTTTTTCAGTAGCATGGCTCTAAAATAGAATTGCCTAAAACCGACCAAGACCTTAGTAATTGATAACTTTGCCATAAAATACACGATATGTTCACTGACTTTGCCTATAAAATATTTGAAGAGAGTATTCAGAAATATCATATAAAAGATACGGTCGACCAGACCTTTGTTAACCCCTACGCCCAAGATGATATTGCAAGACTTTTATTTAGAAAGAATTGGATAGATACGGTTCAATGGCATTACGAAGATCTTATTCGTGATCCCGAAATCGAGCCCAATGCTGCACTTGCGTTGAAAAGAAAAATTGATGCGAGCAATCAAGATCGAACAGATCTAGTAGAATATATCGACAGTTATTTCTTGGAAAAATACCAATCGGTAGAACCGCTGGATGATGCTAGTATCAATACCGAGAGCCCTGCTTGGGCAATTGATCGATTATCAATTTTAGCTTTAAAGATTTATCATATGCAAGAAGAGGTATCTCGAAAAGATGCCTCATCTGAACACGTTCAAAAATGTAGCGCTAAACTGAATGTGCTGTTAGAACAGCGTAAAGATCTTTCAACTGCAATCGATCAACTCTTATATGACATCGAAACCGGAAAAAAATACATGAAGGTCTATCGGCAGATGAAAATGTACAACGATGAAGAAATGAACCCCATACTCCGTGGACAAAAATAAAAGACCCCACATTTTGGTCATTCGTTTATCCGCTATGGGTGATGCTGCGATGACCGTACCCGTACTTGTGGCGTTCGTTGACAAATACCCTACCGTACAAATTACAGTGTTGACCAGAAGTTTTTTCAAGCCGATGTTCTCTCAACTCAAAAATGTTGAAGTTTTTGAAGCAGACGTTAAGGGAAGGCATAAGGGGGTGTTCGGTTTATGGAAGCTCTACAAAGAACTCAAATTATTAAAGATTAACGCAGTTGCCGATTTACACAATGTCTTGCGTAGCAAGGTTTTGAAACGTTATTTTGGTTTTGATAAAACTCCTTTCAAACAGATAGACAAAAATAGAGCGGGCAGAAAAGCCCTGACCCGATCAAAAAACAAAGTTTTCAAACCTTTGACATCTACCCATCAACGCTATGTTGATGTTTTTACGGCCTTGGGGTTTCCTTTCGAATTAGAGTCCAGTCACGTTCTGGCCAAAGAGAAATGCCCCGAAAAAGTAAATAATTTAATTGGTCAAGATGCTAAACAGTGGATAGGTATAGCGCCTTTTGCCGCCTTTGCTGGCAAAATGTATCCACTTGAGCTTATGCAACAGGTGGTCGACGAATTAAATGCCTCTAATAAATTTAAAATATTTCTTTTTGGTGGAGGTGTCTCCGAAAAAGAAAAATTGAAAAAATTAGAAAGCTCATATGAAAACGCAGTTAACGTGGTGGGTAAATTATCATATTCCGAAGAGCTCGCATTAGTCTCTAATCTAGATTTAATGGTTTCAATGGATAGTGGTAATGGCCATCTGGCTGCGATGTATGGGGTGCCAGTCGTCTCTATTTGGGGGGTCACCCACCCTTACGCAGGTTTTTATCCGTTCGGTCAGCCGATTAAAAATGCACTTTTGGCCGACCGGGACAAGTATCCGTTAATACCGACATCGGTTTACGGAAATAAAGTGCCAGAAGGTTATGAAAGGGCCATTGAGACAGTATCACCAAAGCAGATACTATCTAAAATTTATAAGACATTGGATAGATGATGGCATTAATTATAGGTTCCGTATCCAGAAGATTGGTTCACTGCATTTTCAGACTTGGGCTCCATTGATTTGAAGTACTGTCTTAATTGTGACATAAAACGATATTTACGGGCACTCGGTGCTGTTTCTACCATTAAGGTTCGCACCCCTATATAAGCGCTCATCAAATAAACCGCCACACCCTCGCTATCTACATGTCTATCAATATGACCATTGAATTTACCTCGCTGAATGGCTGACACCAAATTGGCTTCCCATATTCTAAGAATATCGTTAAGGTGCTTCATGATTTTTTCATTCTTACCATTGAATTCGTTTATGAAGTTACTCAGAACAAATCCGAAGTCAAACTCATTGTGAACAGCCGTTTCCAAAGCTTCTTCAAAACAGTTGGTTATCATGTCCAAAGTGTTTTCATGACCCTCAATAGGTTCTATAAGCATGCTGTACATCTTACGCACAAGTAGGTTTTCTACAATCTGAATGAAAAAATCTTCCTTTGAATCAAAATGGTAATAGAAAGCCCCCTTTGAAAGGGATAGTTCCTTTAAAATATCATCTACACTTGTGTTATAGTATCCTTTCTTGTAAAAAAGCTCGAGTCCTGTGACCTGCATACGTTGCATGGTGGCCATGCGTTTTAATGTCTTGTTCATAATATCAAATTTGGGTTAAACCGACCGTTAAGTCTCATACAAAGAACCCACCGATTGCACTTTGGTTGAATCTAATTGGTTGTAAGAACATAAAATATCGCCAAACTGTCACAATCTCGACGTACGACCCTCTTTTTACAAAAAGTAACCGACCGCTTAGTCGGTTTAAAGCATCTTTTTTTGGGATTAAAAGCCGCTTAAATTCTAAATAACAATCAAATACGGCAGAGAAGGTAAAGTCTAACATGATGATATTGAGCGTTCATTCTTATATAGGCAACAGTAGATGTTAGACTTTTTGAATCGACCTTATACCCTATCACCCATTAAACATTTAAATATTTTTTAGGATTTTACCTCCTTCGTTTGGCACAAGAATTGACAATTAACAATCGTAAAATTGTTCTTAAAAATTTATATTAATATGGATTACTTAACACTTGCTTTACTAATAAGCGCATCGGTTTATACTATTTTTTTGGTTTTAACCATTAAGACCGTTTGGAGGGATGCTTTTCCCAAACGCCCAGTTTTAATTCCTGTAAAACAAAAAAGAGATAGGTTGAACCGCCGAGGCTAGAAATAGTTTGATGAAAGTTTGTCGTACGGACAAATTGACATTCGTTCAGTCAAGCTGCTTCATGTAAGACGTACAAGTTTAATTTTAAATAAGTTTAGAAAAATGACAAATAACAGAAAAACCGTTCAAGGATGGAGAATCTACCTGTTCTCCGCCCTAATCGCCCTTGGGGTGAGTTTTGCCGTAGTAAAAGGTAGTCAACTTACTAAAGACGAATCGGCTAATATAACAAAGGTTAGTGGGTTACAGGGTCAGCATGCTTTGTTTACTGCGGATAACGAAGGCAATATTAAACCCCTCGATTTTACCGACACTAGTGAAAAGGTGTTGGATGCCGTAGTACATATTAAATCAATTCAAACAAGGGCACAAAATAATGGCAGTGCTCGCGAACTTCCGGATCCTTTTCGTGAGTTTTTTGGTGATATGTTCAAGAACCAAGTACCCCAAGGTGGCATGCAACAACAGCCAATGGTGGGCACAGGCTCTGGGGTAATCATTAACGAGAAGGGTTATATTGTTACCAATAATCACGTTATCGACAATGCCGATGAGGTAGAGGTTACCTTGTATAACAATCAATCTTACAAGGCTACGGTGGTCGGTACCGACCCAACTACCGATTTAGCTTTATTGCAGATTAAGGCTGACGGATTGAAAACAATGGCCTTGGTTAATTCTGATGATGTGGAGGTAGGTGAATGGGTGTTGGCCGTTGGTAACCCAATTGGGCTTAATTCAACTGTTACGGCCGGTATCGTAAGTGCCAAAGCCAGAAGCATTCACATCAATAAAGAAAAATTCGCGGTCGAAAGCTTTATTCAGACCGATGCCGCTATTAACCCTGGTAATAGTGGTGGTGCCTTAGTAAATTTAGAAGGAAATCTTATCGGAATCAATACGGCCATCGCAAGTAGAACGGGTAGTTATACCGGTTATGGTTTTGCGGTACCCAGTAATATCGTCACCAAAGTGGTTGAAGATTTATTGAAATATGGCAACGTGCAGAGAGGTATGTTGGGAGTAAGCATTCGTACAATGGATGGCAGTTTGGCGAAAGAAAAAGAGGTGAACTTCTCTAAAGGAGTTTGGGTCGAAAATGTCGGTGAAGAAAGTGCGGCTGATAAAGCCGGAATCGAGTCAGGAGACATCATAACCAAAGTTGACGACATATTAGTAGGTACATCACCACGACTTCAAGAAATTATTGCGAGTAAGAGACCTGGTGACAAGGTGGTCGTTACGGTAAAGAGAAACGGCAAAGAAAAAGAGTTTGATGTGGTTCTCGAAAATGCCAATGGCACCACTGACATTGTTAAGCGTGAAAAGAAGGAGGTATTGAACTTATTGGGTGCCGATTTCGAAGTGCTCGATGATGAAGTTGCAGAGAAGCTTGACTTAGATGGAGGCGTAAAAGTAGCACGCCTTTATCCGGGCAAGATTCGTAAACAGACCCAAATGAAAGAAGGCTTTATAATCACTCATATCGACGGAAAAAAGGTGAAAGATTTGGATGATATCAGTAAAGCTTTGGAGAATAAGGCAGGCGGAGTAATGCTTGAGGGGGTCTATGAAGGCTCTAAAACTAAATATTACTATGCTTTTGGAATGGATTCGGAATAAGCCTATTCAATTTAAGTAACTTAGATGCCGCATTGAGATTGTTCAATGCGGCATCTTTTTATGTTAAGCTTAAATGAGTGATATTCTTAAAAAATCGATTGGTTTGGTTCTTTCAGGGGGAGGTGTGCGGGGTATGGCACATATTGGACTGATAAGAGCGATGAACGAATATGGAATATCGGCTGAAATAGTCAGCGGTAGCAGTGTGGGCGCACTCGTTGGTGCCTTATATGCCAATGGAAATTCAGTGACCGAAATGCTTTCTTTCTTTAAGGAAACCCCACTTTTCAAATATAACTTTTTGACCATTGTTAAACCGGGTTTTATCGATACCGATAGATATTTCGATGTATTCCGGGTTTATTTTCCTGAAGATAGTTTTGAAGCCTTACAGCGCAAATTACATGTTGTAGCCACCAATTTACAAGATGGTGAACTTTCTTATTTCTCAGAAGGAGAACTTATAGGGCCATTATTGGCGTCAGCTGCTTTGCCTCCGGTTTTTAGTCCGGTCGAACTGAACGGCAAATTTTATGCCGATGGGGGCATAATGAATAACTTTCCGCTCGAACCGATTGCTGATAAGGTCGATTTCGTTTTAGGCAGCAACGTGTCTGTGGTAGCCCCCTTAGAAAGAAATGCCTTAAAGAATTCGTTGCAGATTACCGGTCGTGTCACCGGTCTCATGATATATGCCATCAACAGGTCTAAATTGCAAGCCTGTGATTTTCTTTTGGAGTTTAAGGAGTTAGAGAATATTGGGGTTTTAGACCGAAAGGGTATCGAAAAGGCTTACCTCATAGGTTATGACCGTTCCCGTAGTGCTCTTGATGCTCTGTTGTCTGAATAAGGCTTACAACATGGCACTTAACAATAAAGTGGCAACAACCCATAAAACTACCGAAATCACCCCGCCGATAATCAAAAAATGTTTGAACTTATAGATGCCCATGCTGAAAATGAGGGCATTGGTTTGGTAGCCGAGGGGTGTGAAAAAACTAAAATTTGCAGCGAACATTACAGAAAGTATAAAAGGTTTCACATCAAGATTTAAACCATTCGCTAAAGAAATACCAATGGGTGCCATTATAATCGCAGTGGCATTGTTAGAAACCACACTGCTCAATAACATGGTCGTTAGAAACAATAGCCCGATGATAATCATGGGCTTTTGCCCGGCCATTAGCCCCAAAAGCTCTTGCGTAATAAATTCATCGGCTTTGGCATTACTCATTGCGATACCCAACGGTATCATACCTGCTAAAAGAAATATAATTTGCCAGTTGATTTTTTCATAAATGTGATTCAGTTCTATACACTTGAAAAGCAGCATGGCCAAGGTGCCGGTAATAACGCTGGTCATTACCTCAAATACTCCGGTAGCCGCTAATATTATTGTACTCAGTAGTATTAGAATGGACAAATTTCTTTTATATACCGTTGTCGGTGGCCTACCTTCGAACTGGTTTAAAACGGCCAAATTATTACTGTTCTCGAAGTTGGGTACATATTCGGCATCGGTCTGTATCAACACCCGATCCCCAATTTTCAAACGGGTAAATTCTTTGTTACTTTGATAAAGTCGGGTTTTTAAGTTGGTTAATTTCTTACGTTTGTTAACAGCAAGAGGTATGGCCCTCGGTACGATCATCCGCTTTAATTCGGTAATGGTTCTACCGACAAATCGGGATCCAGGCAATAACAAAAGTTCGAGTAGAACCGATTCTCTATCTCCTTTTTCTTCTTCTTTTTCTGAAGCTTTTTTATTCTTCTTGGCCGTAGCGCCTACCTTTTTTATTTGTGTACCTTTAGTTGATTTAAGCTGATCAGCTTCCTCGCCTTCGATATCAAAATAACCTTCACTTCGCATCTGTTGTAGATTGTCAAGGCTGCAATGCAACAGAATAACATCGTGGGCCCTAATACTCATATTCTTGTTCAAGATATTTTGGTCCCGCCCGTTTCTGGTGATTCGTAAAACGGTTATATCAGATTCTTTGAACATAAATGAATCACCCAGTTTGATATTCACCAGAGAAGAGTCGGGCTCAACATCTATGGTCAGTAAATACCGATCAAGATCATAATTATCCGAAAGGTCACCGGTTTCTTGGGGCAAAAACTTGTAGAAGAGAAGTATAATAATAACGGAAACGATCAAGAAGATGGCACCCATCCATGTAAATTCAAAAAAACCGAGTCGCTCTCCTGTATATCTTGCTGAAATATTATTGACCAGTAAATTGGTAGAAGTACCCATGAGTGTGCAACTTCCGCCCAGGATACTTGCAAAGGAAATGGGCAATAGCATTTTGCCGGGGGGCATTTGATATTTCTCTTTGAGCTCCGCCACTATCTTAATGAAAACAATGACCACGGCTGTTGAGCTAACGAAGGCCGATATACTGCCTGCAATTAGCATAATGGCCAACAAAGCGAATACCATTGGCCAGTTTTTAAGAACTTTAAGACCTTTGGCCAACCAAGAAATGGCCCCATTTTCTTCAAGGCCGATAGCCAAAATCATTAAACAGAGAATGGTAATAACCGCTTTGTTCGAAAACCCGCTTACGGCTTCTTCGGGAGATACCAGACCGGTCAGTAGCAGTGCTGCAATGATGCAGAACGAAATTTTATCCATGGGAAATATCTCAAAGGCGAACAGAAAGATTACTGCGCCGATGATGAGAAAGACCAAAATAATTTCCCAAGTCATAATTAGGGTTAATACGCACAAATATATTGTAAACGACGAATGCAACTACCCCATTCGAAATTAATGCGGATGCTAAAAACAGAAAGGCCCACCAATTGGAGAGCCTTCAAGTATTAATTTTTTAAAAATAACCTAACACCTAAACATCATCATAATCTACAATTAGCGTAGGCGTAAGTGGCAGGGCTTGACAGGTAAGAATAAAACCATCTTCGATTTCACCATCGGTCAATATTTGGTTTTTCACCATTTCAGCCTTTCCCTCTTTGACCCGGGCGATACAGCTACTGCATACGCCCCCCTGGCAAGAATAGGGTGCGTCGATATTTTCTTTGAGTACAGCGTCAAGAACCCGCTCTTTTTTGTCCATTTGAAATGAAAACTCCTCTTCATCAACTATAACTTTCAGTTGTGTCTGACCCTCGGCGTCAACCGGCATTTCGTCTAAAATTTCGGTGGTGGTGAAAAGTTCAAAATGAATTTTTTCTTTAGGGATATCATTTTCTTGAAGCTTATCGGAAACCAGATTGATCATGGCTTCTGGTCCACAGAGGTAGTACGCATCAAATTCGGTGTTTTTGTGTTTGTTCTTTAAGGCGTAATTCACCGTTGATGCATCGATTCGACCGAACAGCGAATCATCTTCTTGGGTCTGACTGGTTATAAAATAGGTGAAGAATCTATCTGGGTGATTCAGTTCTAATTTTACCAGATCGGTATAGAACATGGTGTCTTTGTACGACTTGTTGCCATACACCAACACAAACTTGCTTTTCGGGTCGCTTGCCAAAACGGCTTTCGCAATACTCATAATCGGGGTAATACCGCTACCGGCGGCGAATGCGGCGATATTTTTGGCCTTTCCTGAAGAATTAAATGTAAAACGACCTTCTGGCGGCATAACTTCGAGAACATCTCCAACGGCTAATTTGGTATGTGCGTAATCGGAAAACCCGCCTCTATCTACTTTCTTTACCCCAATGGTAAAACAGTCACTTTTTGGAGAAGAACAGATTGAATAGGCCCTTCTTAACTCTTTGCCTTTTATTTCTTTTTTTATGGTGACATACTGCCCAGGTAAAAAATCGAAAGTTTGAATAAGGTCTTTAGGTATGGTAAGTGTTATGGCCACCGAATTTGGTGTTAACGGTTTGATATGTTTTACCGTAAGGGAATGAAATTTACTCATGAGATGTGTTTATCGCAAATAGGGTGCTAAATTAAGCATTGATGGGCCCATTTGAAACGGAAACAACAAAAAAAGGCATCTAAAAAAAATATATACATAAGAAAATTATGTATATTAGATGAGATAATCTGTTGTAGTGACTATGGCTAATTCGAAACTTTATAAGGGGAGCTTAAATACTATCATATTGAAGCTGTTGGATGAAAAGGGAAAAATGTACGGGTACGAGATTACTCAAAAAGTGAAAGAACTTACCAAAGGCGAATTAACGATTACTGAAGGCGCCCTTTACCCGGCCCTGCACAAGTTGGAGGCAGAAGGTTTGTTGGATGTTGAGGTGGCTAAGGTTGATAATCGTATACGAAAATATTATAAACTCACGGAAGTTGGGGAAAAGGAAACGGTAAACCGTCTTGCTGAGCTTGAAGAGTTTATAAGAAGCATGCAGAATTTGGTGAAACCTAATTGGAGCATTCAATAAGGGTGAAACTAACAAAAAATCACATACAAGAACTATATAAGTTTACCCGTAGGCGATTGGTGGTGCATTACGACCTACAGGCAGAATTGGTAGATCATTTGGCCAATGGTATAGAACAACAATGGCAGAAAAACCCAAAGCTTACTTTTGACGAAGCCCTAGAACGGGAGTTTAAGAAGTTCGGTCATTTTGGTTTTCAATCCGTAATTAAGTTTCGTAAAAAGACAATGAAAACCAAATACAATACCCTACTCTTTAAAGAATTAAAACAATGGGTTTCTTGGCCAAGAATTCTATGGGTTTTGCTTTCTATACTATCTTTAGTGATGGTTCTGAGGGCGCTCCCTCAAGAATATAAGTGGATTATTTTGGCCGTTTTTCTTTTACCTGCTGTAGCTTACTTTATGTATGAGGGCCACAAGGTTCAAAAGAGGTTTCGTAATAAAATTGGGGTAGCCAAGCGTTGGCTGTTAGAGGAAAGACTTCATTCGGTTCAAGGAGTGTCATTGAGTTTTTTGAATATGTTTCAGATTATCAATGGCATTGCCATATTTTCCAAACCAACGGACATCTTGTTTTTAGACCTTATCATTAGTATTTTAATAGTTGCCGGAATTCTGATTAATTATGTGGTAGTTAAAGTTCTCCCAAGTCGTACAGAACTGATTTTGACCCAAACCTACCCGGAGTATAAATTAGTGTCCAAATCATGAAAATCGCCCAAGACCATATACAAGAACTGTATAAGTTTACCCGCAAGCACTATGTGGAGCATTACGACCTACAAACCGAACTGGTAGATCATTTGGCCAATGGTATTGAAGAACAATGGCAAGAGAATCCAAATCTTTCTTTTGAGGACGCTTTACAGAATGAATTTAAGAAGTTCGGTGCCTTTGGGTTTATGGATGTTGTAGAGGAAAAATCGGCGGCAATGCGGAAGAAATACCTAAAAGTTGTTCTAAGCTTCTTAAAAGAATTTGTTAAGTTTCCCAAAGTTTTGCTCACCATGTGTTTGGTGGGTTTAATTACGATTATGTTATGGAACATACCAATCGGTTTTAGGCATGGTTCTGTTTTAGGAATTCTGTTCGCCCACGTTTTTGTTGTGTTTTACCTCCTCTTCAAAAACAGAAGCAACAACGAACTGGAAATGGTTAGGCATGGTAAAAAGTGGCTGCTCAAAGACCAAATTTATAGTTATGGCCATTGGGTTAATTTTCTGAATCTTCTCCCAATTATTTTAAACCTAAAATTTATAAGAGAACAGATTTCTATGGATAATTCACTTGTGCTTTTAGCTTTTGCCTGTCTCATTGTTCTTAGCGCATTTTTGACAGTAACCATTCTTATTGTGGTTCCCTCCAAAGCAGATGAACTATTGTCCAGTACCTATCCGGAATACAATTTTACCAACTAACTGTAACATTTCTTCCTTTTCTTACACCCATGCATAAAACTTGAAACCCTGATTCTATGTTCAAGCACTTCACCAAGTTACAGTGGCAATCATTCTTTCGATCCTCTTCATTGGGAAAAACCTTGGGAGTGAAAATTTTAATGGGCTTCTTTGCGATATATATGCTAGCCTCATTAGCTATGGGCGGGGCCGGTATTTTTTTCATGCTACAAAAGGTATTTCCAGATATAGACCCACTGGTCTCGGTTAACCGGTTCTTGGTGTATTGGATTCTCGCAGAGCTTTTTTTGAGGTATTTTATGCAGAAACTACCAGTTATGGATATCAAGCCCTTTTTGAGCCTCCCCATTAAAAAGAGTAGTTTAACACACTACGTTCTTGCGCGCTCCACGGTTTCCTTTTACAATTTATTGAGTGTATTCTTTTTTGTGCCCTTCTGTATCGTACTCTTAACCAAAGGTTATCCGGCTTTAAATGTATCCCTTTGGTTTCTGTCGATAGTGGCAATCACCTTAAGCATAAACTACATTAATTTTATAATCAATAAGAACGACAAGGCCTTGATTCTTGTTGGCGCTCTCTTGTTGGGCTGCTATGCCTTAGACCGATTCGACATTTACCCAATAACGGAACACATAGGCAATCTCTTTTATACGCTATATGAAAACCCTGTTTGGTTAATCTTGACAGTACTATTTGTAGGCTGCACCTACTACATCAATTACAACTATCTTAGAAATAGAATTTTTTTAGATACCACCTTAAAAAAGAAGACCAAGCAAGTGGTTGCTTCCGATATGAAATGGACCCGTCGCTTAGGGCATATTGCACCTTTTCTTCAGTTAGATTTAAAGCTGATATGGCGTAACAAGCGTACAAAAACGCAAGTATTTTTATCATTGGCCATGATATTATACGGATTGGTTTTTTACACCATGGATGATTTCGGCTCTACCTCGCCCATGCTCGTTTTTGTCGGGATTTTTATGACTGGAATTTTCTTGATGAATTTTGGGCAGTTCATACCTGCTTGGGATAGTGAGTATTATAGTATGATGATGTCTCAGAACATTCCGCTCAGAAATTATTTAGAGTCTAAGGCAGGTCTTATTTATGTGAGCATTGTGGTGATGTTCTTATTATCTGTACCTTATGTCTATTTTGGATGGGAGGCCTTGGCCATTAATTTTAGTTGTGCACTTTACAATCTAGGCGTAAATGTGCCTATAATTCTTTTTTTTGGCTCGATGAACAAAAAACGTATCGACCTAGGAAAAAGTGCGGTGGCCAACATGCAAGGGGTCAGTGCGGTGCAGTTCTTGGTGGGCATTCCTCTTTTTGGTATACCTATGATTTTGTTTACGGTGCTGAATTATTGGGTCTCGTTTCAAGTGGCTATTATCACCTTGAGTGCTCTTGGCGTTGTGGGTTTTGCTTTGAGAAACAACCTACTCGATATGATTACGCGACTATATCGAAATAAAAAGTATCGAATGATTGCCGGTTTTAAAGAAAAGAACAGTTGAAAATATTCGAGCTTATTTCATTTTTAAAAATAAACACATGATTTCAGTACAAAACCTAACTAAAAACTATAGTGGACAAATAGTTTTGAACCTTGAAAGTTTAGAAATACCTAAAGGACAAAGTTTTGGGCTAGTGGGCAACAACGGCGCCGGTAAGACCACATTTTTTAGCCTCTTGTTAGATTTGATTCAACCGACTACCGGGCATATTATTAGCAATGAGATTAGAGTAGATCAAAGCGAAGCTTGGAAAACCTTTACCTCTTCCTTTATTGATGAATCTTTTTTAATAGGATATTTGACCGCTGAAGAGTATTTCTATTTTGTTGGAGAACTTCGGGGTCAGAACAAAGCTGATGTCGATGCCTTACTTTCTACTTATGAAGATTTCTTTCATGGAGAAATTTTAGGTCAAAAGAAATATTTAAGAGACCTGTCGAAAGGAAACCAGAAAAAGGCCGGGATCGTGGCTTCGTTTATTGGTAATCCGGAAATAGTGATACTCGACGAGCCATTTGCCAATCTTGACCCTACCACCCAGATTCGCTTAAAAGGTATTATTAAAGATTTGGCCGCGCAACAGGGTGTTACGGTGTTAGTTTCTAGTCACGACCTTATTCATGTTACCGAGGTATGTGAACGAATAGTAGTCTTGAACAAGGGCGAAATTGTAAAAGATATTGAAACCTCTACGAAAACCTTGAAAGAACTAGAAGAATTCTTCTCGGGATCGACATCTACCATAGCTTAAATAGCAAAAAAACTGTGCTTCAAGGGTTTTGAAATGAAACCACGCCTTAATTGCACTGAAATACCAAAACTGACCAATGAGTTGGTTTTAGTTTTTTCCATTCGTTTTTGAATCATATAGTTGTCGACATGGGGCAGATAATACCCGTGAACGTTCCGTTGGCTCAAGTTTGAGATTCAGTTTTTTTATTTACAGACCATATAGTTTGTAAATTGTAGATACAGATTGTTTCTCTTTTTCTAAAACTCATAGTTAAATGACCCTTTCAACTTTCTTTTTCTTTAAAACTGAGTTTGTATAGAGATACTAGCATTATTTAGCACGGAAGCTTGTTTTTCAGAGACGGCTAATTAATATTTTATCGATGAAATACATAATAATCCGGTTCTTTTTCAGTTAGAGTTACGTACACAGATTTACAATTTTGAAACTACATAATAAACTGGTTCTAATTTCGGTTCTGGGGGGCATCGTTCTAAGTGCATGTTCTACCAAAAAAGACACGTTCGTCAATCGAAACTGGCATGCCCTGAATACGAAGTACAACACTTTGTATAACGGCAATATCGCTTTTGAAGAAGGCCGTGAAGAATTGAACAACACCTATAAAGATGATTACTGGGAACTACTACCGGTAGAACGTCTTGAGGTAACCGAAGAAATTAAACTAGATTCAGAAGATAACAATCCCAATTTTATAATTGCCGAAGAAAAGGCAACAAAGGCCATACAAAAACATAGTATGGATATTCGGGACGAGGAGCGCAATCCTCAAACCGATGAAGCCTTTCTACTCTTGGGCAAAGCGAGATATTTTGATCAGCGATATATTCCCGCTCTAGAAGCCTTTAATTACATTATCAACAAATACGAATACAGCGACAAATTGGCCGAGGCACGTATTTGGCGGGAAAAAGTAAATATTAGGTTAGAAAACGAGGAGTTGGCCATTAAAAACCTAAAGTGGTTAATGAAGTATGAAGACCTTAAAGAGCAAGAGTATGCCGATGCCCGGGCCATGATGGCCCAAGCCTATATTAATCTAGGGGTAAGAGATACTGCGGTACAACAACTTAAAATTGCTTCCTATTACACCAAGAAAAACCCTGAAAAGGGACGCTACTATTACATCATAGGGCAACTCTTTAATCAAATGGGGCATAAAGACAGTGCCAATTATGCGTTTGACAAAGTAATCGATCTCAACCGAAAATCACCACGGGTCTATATGATCAATGCTGAGGTCGAGAAAATAAAAAATACAGAGGTTACCGAAGCGAATAAAGAAGAAATGTTCGAGTACCTCACAGATTTGGAAGAGAATCGTGAGAACAGGCCATTTTTGAACATCATTTTTCGTCAGATCGCTGAATTTCACCTTCAGCAAGAAAACGATAGTGTGGCTTTAGCGTATTTTAACAAATCACTACGGGCTACTCAAAACGAGCCTAAGCTGAACGCCCTTAACTACGAAAATCTTGCGGTCTATAATTTTGACCGAAATGAATATAAATTGGCAGGGGCGTATTACGATAGCGTACTTCCCAATCTGAAAGAGAACACCAAAAAATTCAGGTCGACCAAAAAGAAGCTAGATAACCTCGAAGATGTTGTTAAGTACGAAGACATCGTTCAACACGCAGATAGTGTAATTACCTTATATCAATTGCCCAAAGAAAAGCAGATTGCCTTTTTTGAAGACCATATCAATACATTGAAGGCAGCGGAAGAAGCAGCGGCCAAAAAAGAGGAAAAAAGACAAAATGCCGGTTTCGCCCAATTTGCCCAGAGCAAAGGGGGAAAAGAAAATAAAGGCAAGTTCTATTTCTATAATGTGACCAGCCTTGGTTACGGTAAAAACGATTTTACCCAACGTTGGGGTAAAAGAGAATTGGCCGACAACTGGCGCTGGAGCGATAAGAGCAGGGCGCTTCCATCGGAGGCTACCGGAGATGCTGTTGCCGCCAGCGCGACCGAGGGGTCAGATGCCGGCGTTGATGATAAAATGTCCCTTGATTTTTATTTAGATAAAATTCCGACGGATGAAGGTTTTATAGATAGTTTGCAAACCGAGCGCAACTTTGCCAATTACCAGTTAGGCCTGATCTATAAAGAAAAATTCAAGGAAAATATGTTGGCCGCAGAAAAGCTAGAAGATGTATTGGCCTCCAATCCTGAAGAACGGCTAGTGCTTCCTTCAAAATACAATCTGTATAAAATCTATGAAGAAGAAGGTAGCCCATTGTTGGCTTCGATGAAAGCCGATATTCTCAAAAATCATGGCGATTCCCGCTACGCGGAAATCATTCTTAACCCAAGAGCTGTTCTTGAAGACGATGCCGACAGTCCTGAGGCACGCTATGCAACACTTTTTAGAATGTATCAGCAACAACAGTTTCTGCGTACGATTACTGGGGCCGAAGAAAACATCGAAAAATTTACGGGCGACCCTATCGTTCCAAAACTAGAAATGCTAAAGGCAAATGCCATTGGCCGTTTGAACGGTTTCGAACCCTTTGAAGAATCGTTGAACTATGTGGCCCTCACCTATCCGAATACACCCGAGGGCAAGAAGGCCGAAATGATTGTTTCCGAACAATTGCCGAAACTTGCCGTGACCGAATTTTCACCCGAGCAGGGCTCAACGGGAACCAACAATTGGAAAGTTGTTTTCCCATTTAGAAGAAGCAACGACCAAATTGCATTGCGCGTAATGAAAGAGCTCGAAGAGGCAATTAAAGACTTACGCTATAAAAATATAGTATCTAAAGACATCTATACATTAGAAGAGCAGTTTGTCGTTGTACACGGTTTCAAATCTAAAGATTATGCTTTGGGCTTTGCCGAGCTTATAAAATTTAACAAGGATTACCTTATTGACAATGAGAATTTTGTAATTTTATCTGACAACTACAAGATTGTGCAAGTGCACAAAAACCTACAAGACTATAAAAATCAAATTTTAACCCCAAAACCATAAAAAATGTTTTCCGATAACAAAAAACCTAGAACTATGAACGAAATTGGCGCACAACCGAACAGAATATCAAAGCATACAAAAATTAAAGGTGATATCATTTCTGAAGCTGACTTTAGAATCGATGGAAAATTAGACGGTAATGTAAAGACTACCGGTAAAGTTGTCATCGGTAAAGATGGCTACATTCACGGCAAAGTTGAATGTGTAAATGCAGATATTGAAGGAAGTTTTAATGGTGAGCTTTTGGTATCTGACTTGTTGTCTCTAAAATCTTCAGCAGTAATCGAAGGCACGGTTTCTGTGACCAAATTGGCTGTAGAGCCAGGGGCCACTTTTAATGCTTCTTGTACGATGAAAGGTAAAGGCGGCGCCTCTAGCGCAGGCTCTTCAAACAGTTTTAATAAATCAACACTAGGCAGCAGTGCTTCTTCTGCAAATGAGCCAGCAAAAGCCTCGTGATAACTCGCGCCTAATTCGCAATGCGGCAAGCCTATCGGGTATTGCCATTCAAATGGGGGCCACTATTTACTTGGGCAATCTTTTGGGCGCATGGTTAGATGTCAAGTTCGAAAAAACCTATTTCGAAGATACGGTAACGCTAATTGCCGTATTTTTGTCGATGTATCTGGTCATAAAAAAGGTAATGAATTTGAATAAATAGATGGCATTGTTAAAAACAGTACTATTATATATAGTCGTGTTCACTTTAGTGGGCACGACTTCTTATTTTCTACATAACTTTCTTTTGAATGGCGAAGATGAAACCTTCATTTGGTTATTGAGAAATACATATCTTTTTCATGGTATTTTCTCTTTGTCGGTGATAATTGTCTTTAATCTATTGGCACGAATTAATTCTGTTTTTCCGCAACTGGGTTTTATTTATATGGGTCTATTGGTGTTCAAAATTATGGTCTTTACCATGATTTTTTATCCGCAACTGATGGGAGATCAGACCATATCGCGTTTTCACAGGGCTTCACTTCTTGTTCCTATTGCCATTTTTCTAATATTGGAAGTGGTTTTTGTTATAAAAACACTGCGCAGTAAAGAATCATAGAATTTTCTGTGCTAAAAATGGTTTGAATTAATCAAAGAATAACTACTTTTGCGCCAAATTTTAGGAGCTTAATTTTATGATAAAGAACTAATGAAGGAAGTATCAAGATCGGTCGGAACTCTATTACTACTTTTTACACTTTGCTTTTCACTCCAAGGTTTTGCGTCTTCAGAATCAGACGATAAGGCAGAAGGTGCCGTTAGCACCAAAGAAGAGATTGACGCATATATACAGCACCATATTAAAGACGCCCACGATTTTCACTTGTTCTCTTACACGGCAGATTCAGGTGAACGTAAGCATGTTGGTTTTCCATTGCCGGTGATCTTGTGGTCAAGTAACGGTCTGGTCACTTTTATGTCTTCTGAATTTCACCATGATGATTCAGGTGAGGTCATTGTAGAAAAGGGCGGCTCTAGTTTTGTGAAGCTACACGGCAAAATATATGAATTGGAAGCGGGTGCTAGCGAAGTTAAGTTTGATGAGGCCCATCATGCGACCAATGCTTCGAAGATGTTAGATTTTTCTATTACTAAAAGTGTTTTAGGTATTCTATTGGTAGGTCTTTTAATGCTTTGGGCATTTTCAAGCTTGGCCAGGCAGTACAAGACCAAAAAAGTACCATCTGGTTTTGGTCGTGTTCTAGAGCCATTGGTTATTTATGTTAGAGATGAAATTGCTAAGCCGAATATCGGAGAAAAAAAATACAGAAAGTTCACAGGTTACTTGTTGACCGTATTTTTCTTTATATGGATTTTGAACTTGTTAGGTTTGACTCCGTTAGGTTTCAACGTTACTGGCCAGTTAGCGGTTACTGCGGCCTTGGCCATATTCACTCTGGTTATATATACATTTAGTGGAAACAAAGATTATTATATGCACATGCTGTGGATGCCTGGTGTGCCGGTGTTGATTCGCCCTGTTTTGGCAATCATAGAATTGGCAGGTGCATTTTTGATCAAGCCGTTTTCGCTATTGGTTCGATTGTTCGCCAATATTTCTGCGGGCCACATTGTGGTGATGAGTTTGATTGCCATCATGTTCACTTTAAAAAATAGTTTAGGGGTTGCCGGGGCGACAGGCCTTTCATTGGTTTTATCATTTTTTATTACCCTTATCGAGGTCTTGGTCGCCTTTTTACAGGCCTATATTTTCACCATGTTATCAGCACTTTTCATTGGTATGGCCGTTGCCGAGCATGACCATGACCATGAGCACGATACCCATGGGCATGAAGTTTCCGACGCAGAAGATGTGCGCGAGAATTTCATCTAGAATTGAGTTTTTTTATTTAATATATAAATCAATTTACTATGTACAATTTAATTGGAGCAGGTTTAATCGTAATCGGAGCAGGTATCGGACTTGGTCAAATTGGAGGTAAGGCAATGGAAGGTATTGCCCGTCAGCCAGAAGCGACAGGAAAAATACAAACTGCGATGATTATCATCGCTGCACTTTTAGAAGGTTTGGCATTTGGTGCCTTGTTCTTGGGAAAATAAGAACAGCAAAACCTAAAGGCATTTTCCTGTAACGGTTGGTTGCAGGAAATGCTTTAATTCATTTTCAGCATTTTAAGATATTATATATGGAAACTTTAGTAAATGATTTTTCGCCAGGTTTGTTCGTTGTACAGACCATTCTTTTATTAGGTCTTATTTTTCTTTTGGTAAAATTCGCTTGGAAACCCATCTTAACTTCATTGAATGAACGAGAAGAAGGTATTCAAGGTGCTTTGGAAGCTGCTGAAAAGGCGCGTAAAGAAATGCAAAACCTTCAAGCCGATAACGACAAGTTGTTGAAAGAAGCACGTGCCGAACGCGAGACCATGCTAAAAGAAGCGCGCGAGATTAAAGACAAAATGATTGCCGACTCTAAAGAGCAGGCAAAAGTTGAAGGAGATAAAATGTTGAAGCAGGCGCAGGCCGCCATCGAAAGCGAAAAGAAGGCAGCTGTTGCCGAGATCAAGAATCAAGTTGCCGAGCTATCCATCGAGATTGCGGAAAAAGTATTGAAAGAACAATTGTCCAATAAAGAGCAGCAGCTTAAGCTTGTTGATAGTATGTTGGGTGATGTTAAATTGAATTAATAGAATAGAAAGTTGAAGTTTCGACTTCCTAATAAGAACAAAAAATGAGCGATTCTAGAGCAGCCATACGTTATGCTAAAGCCGTTTTAGACCTTGCGGTCGAAAAGAAAGTGGCAAGTGCCGTTGAGGAAGATATGCGTTCGATCGTAGCTACGGTTTCTGAGAGTAAAGAGCTGCGCAATATGCTTCAAAGTCCTATTATTGAAGGGGAAGCGAAGAAAGAGGCGTTGAAAGCTATTTTCAAGGGCAGCAGTGAAATCACAATCGGTTTAATCGATACTTTGGCATCTAACAAACGAATTGCACTTTTGAATGAAGTAGCTTTAAAGTACATTATACTTCATGAAGATTTGAAAGGTGAAGGTGTAGCCCAAGTAACCACGGCCGTTCCGTTGACGCCCGAATTAGAAAAGAAAGTTCTAAAACAGGTTGCACAATTGACCGGTAACGAAGTTACCATAAAGAATAATGTCGATGAAAGTATCATTGGCGGATTTGTGTTGAGAGTTGGTGATTTGCAGTATGATGCGAGCATAGCGAACAAGCTCAACAATTTGAAAAGAGAATTTACGAATAGTCTATAATAACAACTAAGACACTGGGCGTAGCGAAAAACGGTCACTGTCTAAAGTCTAACGTTTGAACAAATGGCAGGAGTAAAAGCCGCTGAAGTATCAGCAATTTTAAAGAAACAATTATCAGGATTTGAAGCTACCGCTACTTTAGATGAAGTGGGAACCGTATTACAGGTAGGTGATGGTATCGCCCGTGTATACGGACTATCCAATGCCCAGTATGGAGAATTGGTGGAGTTTGATGGTGGTCTCGAAGGTATCGTTTTGAACCTTGAAGAAGATAACGTGGGTGTGGTTCTTTTAGGCCCATCAAAAGAAGTTCGTGAAGGTGCCACCGTTAAACGTACGCAAAGAATCGCCTCTATAAAAGTTGGTGAGGGTATTGTAGGTCGTGTTGTTGATACTTTGGGAACCCCTATCGATGGAAAAGGCCCGATTGCTGGCGATACTTACGAAATGCCATTAGAGCGTAAAGCACCTGGTGTTATTTATAGAGAGCCGGTAACCGAACCGATGCAATCTGGAATCAAAGCGATCGACGCTATGATTCCTGTGGGTCGTGGACAAAGAGAGTTGGTAATTGGTGACCGTCAAACAGGTAAGACTACTGTTTGTATCGATACCATCTTAAACCAAAAAGAATTTTACGATGCCGGTGAGCCGGTATACTGTATTTATGTTGCTATTGGCCAAAAAGCTTCTACGGTTGCGGCAATTGCCCAGACCTTAGAAGATAAAGGTGCACTGGCTTATACGACAATTGTAGCCGCTAATGCTTCCGATCCTGCGCCAATGCAGGTATATGCTCCTTTTGCAGGTGCGTCTATCGGTGAGTATTTTCGTGATACAGGCCGCCCTGCATTGATTATTTATGATGACCTTTCCAAACAAGCTGTTGCATACCGTGAGGTTTCCCTTCTTTTGAGAAGACCACCGGGGCGTGAAGCATATCCTGGCGACGTTTTCTTCTTGCATTCGAGATTGTTGGAGCGTGCAGCAAAAGTTATCAATGATGATAAGATTGCTCAAAGTATGAACGATTTGCCAGAGGTATTAAAGCCCATGGTAAAAGGTGGTGGTTCATTGACCGCTCTTCCTATTATCGAAACACAGGCAGGTGACGTTTCCGCATATATTCCGACTAACGTAATTTCAATTACCGATGGTCAGATTTTCTTAGAGCAGGATCTTTTCAACCAAGGTGTTCGTCCGGCGATTAACGTTGGTATCTCCGTATCTCGAGTGGGGGGTAATGCCCAGATTAAATCTATGAAAAAAGTAGCAGGTACTTTGAAACTGGATCAAGCGCAGTTCCGCGAATTGGAAGCGTTCGCCAAGTTCGGTTCTGATTTAGATTCGGCTACTTTGAACGTCATTGAGAAAGGACGTCGAAACGTTGAAATCTTGAAGCAAGCTCAAAATGACCCATTCACAGTAGAGGATCAGGTAGCCATTATTTATGCAGGTTCTAAAAACTTGTTGAGAGATGTGCCGGTTGAGAAAGTGAAAGAATTCGAAAGAGATTACCTAGAGTTCTTGAATGCTAAGCATAGAGGTGCCCTAGATACATTAAAAGCAGGTAAATTAACCGATGAGGTTATCGATACCCTGACCAGTGTAGCAAAAGAACTTTCAAGCAAGTACAGAGGTTAAGAGTACTAGGTATGGAGGTTAGATTACACTATTAACTAACCACTATTAACTAATTACTAAAAGAGAAATGGCCAATTTAAAGGAAATACGAAATAGGATTTCATCAGTATCTTCTACGATGCAGATTACGAGTGCCATGAAAATGGTCTCCGCTGCTAAGTTGAAGAAGGCTCAAGATGCTATTACGGCAATGCGACCTTATTCAGATAAGCTTACTGAGCTTTTACAAAGCTTAAGTGCTAGCTTAGATGGTGACTCTGGGAGCAAGTATGCCGATAACCGCGAGGTGAAAAAGGTCTTGGTTGTTGCGGTTACTTCGAATAGAGGTTTGGCCGGTGCTTTCAACTCGAATATTTTGAAACAGACGAGCCATCTTATCAATGAGACCTATGCCGGAAAGCAAGTAGATTTCGTTACAATCGGGAAGAAAGCCAATGATTTTCTAAATAAGAAGTCAAACGTGATTTCAAACCATAGTGGAGTATACGATGATTTGAACTTCGATGCCGTATCGACTATCGCTGAAGAGTTGATGGAGCAATTCGTATCGGGCAATTACGATCGTATCGATATCGTTTACAACAAGTTCAAAAATGCGGCCACCCAAATTGTGATGACCGAGCAGTTCTTGCCAATTGTGCCTGCGGAAGGTGGTGAGTCAATAAGTACCGATTACAAGTTTGAGCCTTCTAAGGCTGAAATTGTGGAACAGCTGATACCTAAATCGCTTAAAACACAATTGTACAAAGCCATTAGAGATTCATTTGCCAGTGAGCACGGTGCTCGTATGACTGCTATGCATAAAGCTACTGACAATGCTACCGAGCTTAGAGACCAGTTGAAACTTACCTATAACAAAGCTAGACAAGCGGCTATTACCAATGAGATTTTAGAAATAGTTGGTGGAGCAGAGGCTTTGAATAACTAATAGTATCAGTTAGAGATAATAGATAAAAACCTCGCAGTCATGTGAGGTTTTTTTGTTGTACTTAACAAAAAACATACACTTTGAAATGTTGAGTATTAAGATTATCGCTTGTGCCATTATGTATGAATTCATCAGTTTTCAAAGGTGAGCTAATAATCTACTAATTTTCTCACTCTTTTGAATGGAAGTACCGAAACCCTGATAACTCTCTTATCGGATATTCATAATCCTCTCCGAAAATGAATAAATTATCTTCAGTAACTACATTTGATCGCCATAATAAGCGGCCCTCACCTTTATCATATATATAGCTAAACGGACCGTTTTGATTTTCACCCTCATAAGTATATTGGACTTGAACAAGCTGTTCTTTTTCAGAATCGTAAGACCAAGTGCCTGTGGTTTTTACTGTTTCCATAGCATCAGTTGTATAGACAGGTTCGCAATTAACTTCAGATTCTTTTCCAATAACATATTGCCCATACGATTCTGAAATGCGTTCATAGGTGCCATCTGCATTATAAGTTACTGTCAAAAAAAGCCAGCCATGACAGTTTGAATACTGAAATGAACCCCCTTCAGCACAATACCAAGTTCTGGGTTTATAACAAAGATTTGATCCAACAATTCTTTCTACTGTACCCCAATCCGTATAGTTTCTTACATCTTTGTAATAATTCCAAGTTCCAACAAGTTCGTCATTACCTCCCCAGTTTAAAACCGTGACACAAATTTCTTCAGCTCCACTAATATTTCCGTCTTTATCAAAAACACAAATAGAGTAGCAGAATTTTCCCGGTTCAATATTAGAATTAAAATCAACGTCTATTGAGAAAGAATTTTCTTTAAATGAGAGCTTCTTGGGAATGTCAAATTGTTTAAAGGAAACATCTTCGAAATTAGTTGTGTCAATTGACATATTGTGTTCAAAATTTACTTTGTAGTAGCTCTTAGATAGGCCTCCGTCTTTCGTTTTGAACTGAATGTATGCCCCAACTATATCAGCATTAGAGCTTACAGGAATATTAAAACCTTCGTTTAAAAATCCTTTAGAATTAACCTCTGAGACATCCAACGTAATAGCTTCATTTGGTGTTGGTAAGATTCCATCAATTTTTTCACTTCCTTTAATTATCACATTATTTGAGATAGTACTGGCTGCATCAGAATATTCAGGTTGATCTATTTCTGGCTGCTCTTGGTTTGTAGATTCATCTTCAATAATTTCTTCATCATTATTTTGTTCAACTTCGACCGGTGAAGAATCACTTTTACTACAAGAATAAATCAGAGTTAATGTTAAAATTAAGGGTAGTAATCTGCTCAGTTTCATATGGTGTTTGGTTTGTAAACGGAAAGTATTAATCAATGAATTGTTAAAATCAGTCAATCGATAAAAGACATAAAATATTTGTTGAAGGGCAATCGGTCTATTATATCAATTGGTAAAGAACAATCAATGCAACTCTACCTCACCTCCAAGGAAGCAATTTGTAGAGGTCCAACCCTACTTTTAAACGGCAATTAAGAAGTATGTATTAGCTTTACGACCTTTTAAAGGTTTTTAATAGAAAAGGGTTCGAGGTTTTAGCCCAATCTTATTTGACATTTGATAAAACACTGGCACACCTACTTTTTGCCACTACCTTTTCTCAAAATGTATTTCTACGTCGAACTGATCGGGTGTTCTCCAAAATATCTGAAGTTCACTATCTGTAAATGATATTATTTTCCAAGTAAATTGATCTATGTCAAAATCCTCTCTGGAGTATTCTTCTCCATAATTCAATAGTTCTATTAATACATAAGTTTCTTCAAGAACAATTTCATTGTCTCCGGAAGTATAAGACCAAGTGCCTTTTGCCGTACTCTTAAAAAAATCGTTTTCAAAATATGTGATTTCGCAGTTGTTCGAATCGATGCTCGCACTTTTTTCAGGATTGTACTCTATACGTTCGTACAAGTTAAGTTCATCAAACCTAATACTAAATTCTTCCCAAACCCTGCACTCTTCTACCTCTGTTCCAGAGCAGTTTCCAGAAAAAGGAAGGTCAGAAGAATCTTTGGTAGAGCAATATTCTTGACCAATAACATTTTCCCCATTATCAGTGGAGAGCTTTGTTGCGAACCAAGTGCCTAATAAATTTTGCTCGTTAAGATTTTCTGAGATGTTTTTATCCTCAGATTTCGAGCATGCCAGTAATACTGAAAAGACTAGGGAAACTGTAAATATTCTTTTCATAAACTTATTGTATAATTATTGTTTTCTCGGAAATGTCGGTAAAGCTTCCCCCACCTGCGGTATAATTTGTGGTTATTTGAACGGTCAGTTCGGTGCCCGATGGGTAATCTATTTCCCATTCTAAAATGTAGAGCTTTCGTAGCTGTCCATTTATTATCTGATAGAGATCTGCAATGTCACTACCTGTTGGGGCATAGTAAAATCGCCCCCCCGTTTCTTCTGCCAACGTCTGTAGTGACTCTTGTCTAGCATTACCAAACCCAACGGTATAAACAGGTATGCTCAAGTTCTTTGATTTGGTGATTAGGCCCGACAAGGATATCGAAGACGCGTTATCGCCCCCATCGGTAAAGCCGATGACCAACGGTAGCACGTTACTTAATTCATTGGCTTTTTCTAGACCAAGATCACAGGCACTGTAAAATGCCGTAGAGGCACCTATAAATGGATCAATTTCAATTGCCGCGTTTAAAAGCGTAGTGTCGTTAGTAAATTTCTGTACCTCTTCTACCTGTGACCCAAATTTTATTACTGATAATTGATCGGATGGGGCCTTTAGAGCTATAAAGCTGCGAAGGGCGTTCTCCATATCAAGTATATCTCTGCTCGACATGCTTCCCGAATAGTCTAGCGTCGTTGCAGCCGCGAGAGGGGCAGTATTGCTCTGGTCAAAAACCGAAAGGGCAATCTTGTTTTGACCGACCATTTCTACATTTGAATTTTCAATCATTTCAACATCATAATTTCCCAACGTAAATTCTTCAAGAGGAATGCCATCTTGGTCTGTTACCGATAACAATACTTTTAAGGTAGTACCTGATTGAGAAATTTCTACCCTAGGTATCGTTGTTTCAATTTCAGCGGTGGTGAAATCATTTAAATTTTCGAAAGCTTTCTCTGCCGAAGGTCCATCATCTTTCGAACATCCGATTGAAATAAGTGCAATAAACAGAGCGAGAGTGAACAGTAATTTATTTTTCATAATAGTGTGGTATGGTTGTAATTAAACTTATCAAAAACGTATAAATACACCTATGGCCATTTAGTAAGCGTAAGCATTCATTTATTTTACGTTTATATTTCTAGGTTTTGAGATTTTTAATTCTTTCTATTATTGAGAACCTGATATCAAAGCGTTAGAAATTCATCTACAAATTCAGCCCATACCCTTTTGTTTTTCTTACTGAACTTGCCATCAAGATGTAGTTGATGATTGTCTCTTTCTTCAGCTTCACCTGACTGGTGTGAGTCTAAAACAATTCTAAATTCCACTACATCCGATTGATTGATTTCATTTAACTCTTCTTCGGTTAAAGGGTATCTGGCACTAGCTTTTGAAGAAGAATCAGAGAAATCAAAATCGGTATTGACCGAATAATATAGTCCCGTCTGTCGCTTTATCCGTATCTATTTTCGTAAAGAACCCATTATGAAAATTAGAATTGTTGTTTTATTGGTGTTAATACTTTCATTAAGTGCCTGTTCCTCCACTAAAAAATTAGAGTCCACAGCTCCGTTCAGTTTGGGTGAAGCTTATGCTCAAGAATGGACTGTAGAAGAAGATGAAAAAAGTGGCCATGAGGTGGTCATACCGATTCTAAGTTTAGAGAATGAGAAGGCCATATTGAAAAACTTATACTATAGGGGAAAAATGACTCCTGTACGTATAGAACTTACCGAAATGGGTAATGTGGCAGTTGCCGAGTTCGGTAATCAAGATACTGCCGAAGTATCTACGGGCGGTGACTCTGAGCTATTTCCTTTTGATTTGTCAGAAACTCAGGCCGTAATCAGCTATGTGAGCAACGAAAAGGTCAGATATTATAAAATCAATGGCATTCGTCGAAACCTGGCAGTTAGTTATCCTACGCTCACGGCAAAAAATGAACGATAGGGACTTAGTATTTGGCATGTAGTAACAATACTTTGCCACATCCCTATAAATGGGTACTTTTGAGTATTAAACTTCATACTTGAATCCGCTTAAAAAACTCTTTCAGCAGACGGCAATTTACGGCTTGGCAACGGTGCTTCCGCGCATGATGTCATTTCTTTTGCTGCCATTGTATACTGGTGTGCTTGAGACGGCAGGTTACGGAGAGATATCTGTCATATTCGCTTGGTTCGCCATATTCAATGTGCTTTTGGCCTACGGTATGGAAACTGCTTTTTTCAGGTTTTATAATGGTGCTGAAGACAAGCACAAAGTGGTTTCGACCTCATTGGTGTCCATATTGGCAAGCACCCTGTTATTTACGATGTTAGCGCTACTGCTTCAAAACAGTTTAGCTACCTCAACGGGTATTGACACCGAGTTTATTCGGTATACTATATTTATCATTGCACTTGACGCTTTGGTCATTATACCTTTTGCTTGGTTGCGGGCCAATGAAAAGCCAATGCGCTATGCTGTGGTGAAGATTTTGAACGTAGCTGTAAACCTGGGCCTCAACCTGTTTTTTCTGCTACTACTGCCAAAAATGGTTCAAGAAGATTCCGAAACCTTCTTTAATTGGATGTATAGGCCCAATTTTGAAATATCCTATATATTCATTTCTAATTTAGTTGCCAGCGCACTCACCTTGTTGCTGATGTTAAAACTATATATTAGAAAAAGTTATACTTTCGATACAGAGCTGTGGAAACGTATGATGCGCTATGCATGGCCAGTTTTGGTTGCGGGAATTGCCTTTACCATTAATGAGGTTTTCGACCGGATTTTACTCGAAAGTTTATTGCCCGCCGATATCGCCAATAGTGAAGTAGGAAAATATTCGGCCTGCTATAAATTGGGGCTTTTTATGACCTTGTTCGCCACGGCCTTTAGAATGGGTATCGAACCTTTCTTTTTTAGCCATGCGGGTACTGAAAATCCGCAGAAGGCCTATGCACAAATAACCAATTATTTCGTGGTTTTGGGCAGCATTATTCTTCTCGCCGTAATCGTCTTCGCCGATATCTTAAAAGAATTGTTCGTACGAGATGAATCGTATTGGGAAGCTATGGATATCGTGCCTCTAATCATTCTGGCCAGTTTCTTTCTCGGTATTTATCATAACCTTTCTGTATGGTACAAGGTTACTGATAAAACTAGGTACGGGGCGTTTATCTCGGTAATCGGTGCATTTATAACAATTGGTATAAACTTTTTTTTTATCCCCCACATCGGGTACATGGCTTCTGCTATCGCCACAGTTATGGCATACGGCAGCATGATGGTGCTTTCTTATTATTTAGGTAAATCACGTTACCCGATTCCATATAACTTTAGAAAAATTACATTTTACCTGGGCGTTTCCATTTTATTTTCTGCCTTATCCTTTTATGTATTTGATAGGAACTTGATTATCGGCATCGCCTTACTTTTGTTGTTCTTGGGCTTGGTTTATAAACTTGAGAACGATAAATTGAAACAGATTTTCTTGAGAAAGAACCCACAGTAGACCTTTTTATTTATTCAAACAAATTGTACTAATACAAGCCTAACTGGCCTAGAATTAATTTATGGAAATTAAAATAATCAACAAATCAGCTCATGCATTGCCCAACTATGAAACGGGTGCTTCTGCGGGAATGGATCTTCGTGCCAATATTTCAGAACCCATTACGTTACAACCATTAGAGCGTTCGATTGTTAAAACAGGTTTGTTTATAGAGCTTCCGGTTGGTTTTGAAGCACAGGTAAGACCTAGAAGTGGTTTGGCGGCCAAAAAGGGAATTACGGTTTTAAACGCTCCTGGAACCGTAGATGCCGACTATCGAGGTGAAATTGGCGTTATTTTGGTTAACCTTTCTAACGAGGCGTTTACGATTGAAAACGGAGAAAGAGTGGCACAATTGGTGATTGCTAAACACGAAAGGGCCGAATGGGTAGAAGTAGAAACTCTTTCTGATACCTTACGAGGTGCCGGTGGCTTTGGCAGTACGGGCGTTAAGTAAACTTTCGCAGTCTGTCAACTCCGAAAAACAGGGTGTTTTCATATGATAAAAATAGTATACATACTTTGGGTCTTAACTTGGGTGTTTTGTGCACCTCATAAAGTTTGTGCACAAGAAGAGGCGCCTGAAATTGATGTCGAGAAAAGTGCAGAGCTCTTCTTAGAGAATTATTCCGACGATTTTCAAGAGAAGTTTTTTGAGGCTCTTAAGCAAAAGGGAATTGAAAATTACGACAAGGCTATTAACCTTTTATTGCAATGTAAAAATATAGACGTCGAAAATACGGTCGTAGACCATGAATTGGCCAAGCTCTATATCAAAGAAAAACAATACCCCATTGCCCAAGATTATGCTTTGGTCGCCCTGAAAAACAATCCCGAAAATCTGTGGTATGCCGACACCTTCGTAGAAACATTGAGAAAACAGGGCAAAACTTTTGATAATGTCAAGAGTCAACTACCTGCTGTTTCAAAGGCAAACGAAAACTTAGCGTTGGCGTATTTCAAAAAGAAAGATTACGATACGGCACTTAAAATCTTAAAGCAGACTAAAAAATCGGATTTTACAACTGAACTTTCATCTAAAATCAATACCTCTATAGAGAAATCGAAAGAATTGGTTACCAGTAGCTCATTTTCGGTATCGGCTTCCAATAATAATTCGGATGCGGGATCCTATAATCGGTACAAGATAAGGCTTCAGGGCTTTCTTAGAACAGACAATATTATGATGCTAGAGCAGGTTTCTGAAGAAGCATTGGAGAGTTACCCATCACAACCATTTCTATACTATGCATTGGGTTATGCGCTACAGAGAAAATCTAAATCCAAAGAGGCCATTGAAATGTTGGAGACCGGTCTCGATTATTTGGTAGGTAATGTCTCTTTGGCAAATAAATTCTATCAAGAGCTGGCTGACGCTTATAATTCCATTAACAATTCAGTCAAGGCAAATATGTATCTTCGTAAGATAAAACCTGGTTTTTGAGTAAACGTACTCAGAAAAAGGTTTGTAATACATCTGCGTTTATGATTACACCTATTCGATTAGCCTCTCGTTTTACTATACTCATCGTTTTTGCCCTATTAGCGTTTTCTTGTAAATCAAAAAAAAACCTTGGCGACGGTACAGCTAAATCTAGCCTAACCGCAAAAAGTATCATTAAAACACATTATCAGAATACGCTTGATTTTAAGACCATCAGTGGTAAAATGCGTATTGATTATTCCGATGGTGAATCTTCGCAAGGGGTTTCCGTAAATCTTCGTATGGAAAAGGATAAAGCCATTTGGTTTAGTGCCCCTTTCGGTATGGTAAAGGCTTATATTACCCCAGGTAGAGTGTCTTTTTATAACAAACTGCAAAACGAATATTTTGATGGTGATTTTGCTTATCTAAGTAAATTCTTGGGCACTGAACTTGATTTTGACCAGGTTCAAAATCTATTACTTGGCGAGGCATTATTTGACCTGAACGATACAAAGTATGAGACGACGGTGGTAGGTGAAAATTATCAGTTAAAACCCAAAAAGGCCATGGACCTTTTCAAGGTGCTTTTTGAAATTGAGCCTAAGAATTTCAAAATGGCGTCTCAACAATTGTCGCAACCCCTAAAAAAACGACTACTACAAATTAATTATTTAGGCTACCAGCAAGTAAACAAGTGGATTTTACCTAAAAAAATTGCGGTGGCCGCAATTGAGAATGAAGAGCGAAATACCGTAGATATTGAATATCGTAATATTGAATTTGATCAAGAATTGAGGTTTCCGTATAGTATACCCAAAGGTTTTAAAGAGATTGTTTTGAAGGATGATGCAAGGTAACAAGCCATATTTCATTGTTCTATTATTCCTTATTTTTTTGGGATGTTCTCAACTCAATGCCCAAACTAATGAGCAAGAAGCCTTAGAGGCCAAACGCGAACAATTGCAAAAAGAGATTGAACAAATCAATCATTTGCTGTTCGCACAAAAAGAGAAACGAGGCACTGTTTTAGACCGTATGGAAGGTCTTGAACAGAAAATAAAGGTACGTCAACGCTTGATTAGTGTGACCAATGAACAATCGAATCTACTCAACAGAAAAATCAATACGAACATCAATGCCATATCGGCTCTAAGAAAGGAACTCAACGATCTGAAAGATGATTACGCCATGATGATTCAAAAGGGTTATCAGAGCAAAATTCAACAAAGCAAGTTGATGTTCTTGTTATCTTCCGACGATTTTTTTCAGGCCTTTAAAAGACTTCAATACATCAAACAATACACCGAATTCAGACGACAGCAAGGTGAGAAAATTGTGGTGAAAACAGAAGAGCTTACGGTGCTCAATCAAGACCTGACCGAACAACGAAAAGAGAAAGACCGATTGATTGCCGCCAACCGAAAGGCTAGAAATGAACTCACCTCCGAGAAAAAGGCGCAGCAAGATTTACTGGGTTCAATTAGAAAGAACGAAACCAAATATGCCGCCGAAATTCGTGACAAGCAGAATCAGGCAAAACAAATTGACCGTGAAATAGAGCGTTTGGTACGTGAGGCGATAGCCAATGCCAATAAAGATGCGGGTAAGGCTTCCGATGATCCAAGCAAGTTTTTGATGACACCGGAGGCGGCCATTATCGCGAACAGTTTCTCGGCAAATAAAGGCAGGTTGATCTGGCCAGTTGAAAAAGGGTTTAAAAGTCAAGGCTTCGGTGTGTATAGCGATGCTATCTATCCAGGTATTAAACACCAGAGCAATGGTGTAATTATCACCACTGATGAGGGTGCAAGGGCCAGGGCGATTTTCAGGGGAGAGGTAATCGCGATTCTCTCTATCCCTGGGGGTAATAAAGCGGTGCAGCTTAAACATGGTAACTATATCAGCACCTACTATAATCTCACCAATTTATATGTAAAAAAGGGGGATAGAGTAGATGCAAAGGCAGAACTGGGCGACATTTATACCAATCGGTCTAGTGGGCAAACGCGTTTGAAGTTCTACCTACATCAGAATACTTCTAAGCTTAACCCTGAAGATTGGGTTTATCAATTGTAATCGCTATCAACCCTTAAGATTTTATAAAAATTTTAATGGTTGCCGATATTTCTCAATGAGCCATATTTGGTAACTTACCGAATAAACACAATCAGATTAGAGGCAAACTGTCTAGAACAAAATAAAACACAAGAATGAGTAAGATTACAGATATTCAAGGGACTTTTACATTAAACAACGGGGTTGAAATGCCATACTTCGGCTTAGGCACTTATCAAGCCGATAATGATCAAGAAGTGGTCGATGCGGTCAAATTTGCTTTAGACCAGGGGTATCGTCACATAGATACCGCAGCGGTCTATAAGAATGAAGTAGGTGTCGGCAAAGCGATAAAAGAGAGTGCCGTGGCTCGGGAAGACATTTTTCTTACCACTAAGGTATGGAACAGCGATCAGGGCTACGAAAGCACCTTAAAAGCTTTTGAGGCCAGTCTGGAACGATTGGCAACCGATTACGTAGACCTGTATTTGGTGCATTGGCCCGTAGTGGCGAAGTATAAAGATACTTGGAGAGCTCTTGAAGAACTGTATAAGCAAAAAAGAATACGAGCCATCGGCGTAAGTAACTTTCTGCAGCACCATCTAGAAGACCTATTACAAAGTGCCGAGATTGTACCTATGGTCAATCAAATGGAGTTTCACCCTTATTTGGTGCAACAAGATCTGTTGAATTTCTGTACTGACAAGGGCATTCAGTATGAGGCATGGTCCCCGTTTCTTCAAGGGAAGTTGTTCGAATTGGACATTACCAGAGATTTAGAGGAAAAGTATGGTAAATCTGCTGCACAGATCGTACTGAGATGGAATCTACAGAAAGGGGTTGTGACCATACCAAAATCCGTTCATAAGAATCGTATTGCTTCGAACTCTGAAATTTTTGATTTTGAGTTAAACGATGATGAGGTGGCCTATCTTGATTCGCTCCATAAGGGAGAACGCACTGGCCCTGACCCTGATAATTTCGATTTCTAAGATTAACCTTCCATAAATAAAGCCCTTAGTTCAGTAGCATCTTTGGGCTGCATTTTTCCCGCAAGCACAAGACTTAGCTGTTTTCTGCGCAAGGCCGCGGCGTAGCGCTCTTTTTCCAAATCGGTCTCAGGAATTAATGGAGGTACTTCCGTAGGTCTTCCGGTATCATCAACGGCTACGAAGGTGTAGATGGCTTCATTTGCTTTTGAACGCTCGCCGCTGAAACGATCTTCCATCCAAACGTCAATATAAACTTCCATAGAAGTATTGAAGGCCCTTGAAACCGCTGCATCGACAGTTAAAACGCTTCCTACAGGTACAGATTGGTTGAATGCAACATGGTTGACCGAAGCGGTCACCGTAATTCGGCGGCTATGGCGTCTGGCAGCAATACTGGCAGCACGATCCATTCTGGCTAATAATTCACCTCCAAACAGGTTATTTAGGGGGTTGGTCTCACTGGGGAGAACCATATCGGTCATGGTAGTTCTAGAATCTCTGGGTTTTTTGCCCTCCATATCTAATTTTTGGGCAAAGATACACGCATATCTAGTTTGAGTCTAACATAATCCGAAGGAATAATGAGATTTCGCTCAGTACTTAAGCAATTACTTTACCGATTTTAACCAAGCATCTTTTTGCGTAAGCTTGATTTCTCGAAGTGCCACTAAAGCTTTATCGGTATCGGTAAAACTATCATAGGCCACCATATAAAGTCCGAATGGGTTGGTACCAATATATGAAGGGTTGTAACCTTGATTTTTAAGTTGGGCAATTTTTCTATCGGCATTCGTTCGATATCTAAATGCGCCAGCGATAATGTGATGTACTTTTTGACCAGATTCAACCTTTGTTGCTGTTGTCTTTTTAGAAGTCTTCAGGGTAATTGCAGGCAATTCTAGAGGTTTCGTGTCAAAAAAGGTAGCTTCTTGAATGCGTTTCGAAACTAGTTCTTGTGCTTCTTCTCTAGCCAGTTGTTGGTTGGCTTGATCGGTCTGGTAATATTTATACCCGGCGAAACCGGCGGTCAACGCCAATAAAACTACCGCAGCATATTTGAGATAAGGTCTTACGCCTAAACCCTCCCTTTTTTCTGGGGTAAAGGTTATAGGCATTTTCTCTTCCATCTCGCTTACTTCGGTCTTCAAGATTTCTCGGGTAACCGGAGCGGAAACAAATGAGGTCATACCAAATGATGAAGTCAGGTAATTTACACTACCTATGGGCTGAAATTGTATTTTTCCTTCGGCGTTTGTCGAAAGAGAACCTATTTCAGAAAGTTTGAGATACTCGCCTTTTTGTAGTACTGCTTCCCATTCCGCGACTTCCTCCTTAGTCTGCTTCAACATTTCTTCGAAAGAAATATTCTGAGCCTCCGCAGCGTAGGAAACTAAAAGTCCGTCATTGGAGACCAGTTGCTGATTGAACGAAACCGTCTTGGTCGGTGGGTAGAAGGTATTGGTGCCTTCTTGAATGATCGCAGATTTTTCTTGAGTGAGAAATGCCCCGAAACCAGGCACGATTACGCAATTGTAGCGATAGAGTAAATCTTTTATATAGTGTTCTAAGCCCATACACCGCAAATTTTATAAAAAATAGAGCGTCAAAACAGGGTTGGCATAACTTTTTATTAACATTATATTTTGTGTATTTTGTGGATAACTTTTACTCGATTATATATGACTACAGATGAATTGCTTGCGGTTTTGAGACTTCAACATACACCAAATATCGGCGATGTAACGGCGAAGAAACTTATAGCACACTGTGGTAGTCCATCGGAAATATTCAACACAAAGAAAGCCGATTTATTGCAAATTGAAGGAATCGGAACCCATGTTCTTCGCGGTATTTACGATGCCGAACATCAAGAAGCAGCTGAAGACGAGTTTGCCATTATCGAGAAAAAGGGTTGGCGGTACAGTTATTTTGCCGATTCTAGCTACCCTCAATATTTAAAGCACTGTATCGATAGCCCAATTCTTTTGTTCAAGGAAGGCGATATCGATTTACAGAACAGAAAAATCATTAGCGTTGTAGGCACACGCAAAATCACCAGTTATGGGCAGGCATTTTGCGATAGGTTCATTGAAGATTTGGCACCTCTGGATCCGATAATTGTTAGCGGCTTTGCCTATGGTGTTGATATTGCAATACAACGGGCGGCCATAAAGCACGGTCTTCAAACCATTGGGTGTTTGGCCCACGGCCTGAATCAAATCTATCCGAAAGTGCATGCTAAGTTTGTACCCGATGTAAATAAAAATGGAGGTTTCTTCACCGAGTTTTGGAGTACGAGCAAACCTGACCGGGAAAATTTCCTGAAACGTAACCGCATTATTGCCGGTATGAGCGAGGCGACGATAGTCATAGAATCTGCGGAAAAGGGGGGTAGTTTGGTTACCGCGGATATTGCCAATAGCTATAACAGAGATGTTTTTGCCGTACCTGGAAGGTCAAATGACAAGTACAGTAGCGGTTGTAATAATCTTATCAAGCAACAACGGGCGCATATGCTCACCTCTGCCGCTGATTTAGTTTATTTATTGAATTGGGATGTAAGCGAAAAAGAAACCAAGAACGTGCAAAAGCAACTTTTTGTGGAGTTAGACGATACCGAGAAATCGATATACACCTATTTACAGAAAGATGGGAAACAGTTGTTAGACAGCATTGCTTTAGAGTGTCGGTTACCGATTTTTAAAACTTCATCGACCTTGTTGAACATGGAAATGAAGGGAGTGATACGACCCTTGCCCGGAAAGCTGTTCGAAGCTATTTAAATGGGCAACTCGTTTACTGCTATAGCACTTTGCTTAACCGACCAGCTGGTCTGTAATTCGTCGATAATGGCTGTAGTATTTGAATTTAGGGTAGGTAATCGATAAAAAGCACCTTGAAATCTGTATTTTTTGAATTCTAGGTTAGAAATTAGATGTCAACAACCGACCGTTGGGTCGGTTTCAATAAATTTCACGATAGATTAAAAAAATGGAAATTTTCGAGTCGATTAAAGACCTTTATATGCCGGTGCAACCTACCGTAAGGCAGTCCGCTCAAGATGTAGTTTATCGAGAAATGCTACCTGATGAAAGTTTGCGTAATGTCATCTATTGTTATTGGGAGTTGAAGACAGTTCATGCATTAGAAGGGCAGTTTATCTATCGGGTCGTATCCGATGGTTGTATCGATATCTTTTTCGAATTGAATAGAGCAGATGAAATTTTTGTTATGGGCTTTTGCAAGAAGTTTACCGAGTTTCCCCTAGAACATAATTTTCATTATGTAGGCATTCGATTTCTCCCGACGATGTTCCCTCAGCTGTTCAATATCGATGCAACTATATTGAGTAATAGATATGCAAATCTTGAGACGGTACATAAGAATACGGCTATCTTTCTTTCAAAAACTATGAAAACAAATCACAACCTTGAAGAGATAATGCCTGAGCTTGACAATTATTTTTCAGAGCAAATAAAACGGGCTGATTTCAATACCGATAACCGACTCTACAAAGCCATCGGCATCATATTGCAAAATAGGGGCGTGGTCAATCTTGCCGATGAGCTTGATATCGGTATCAGTCAACGCCAACTGCGTCGCCTTTTCAAATTTTATATTGGTGATACGGCTAAGACATTCAGTAATGTGGTACGGTTTCAAAATATTTTAAGGGCGAAACCTTCGGTTCAGAGCTTGAAAATGAACAAACTATTCTTTGATGTAGGGTATTATGATCAGGCACATTTTATAAAAGAGTTCAAAAATCATTACGGGGTAACCCCTTCTCGTGCTTTCAGAGGGTAATTATGTCCGATTTTTACAATGTTTCCTTTCCATAAGAATTGAAATTTGATTATTGAAATTTATGGGATATGAATCGAACAGTAAACCTAGTTTGCCTGCTCTGTCTGACGGCTTCTATTTTCGGACAGGCGGGAAAACCTCTAAAAAAACGAATAAACATGAAACTGAATGCCGGAGTAATTACCGAAAAATTGGCCGAAAGCAAGAAATTTTATTCTGAAATTCTTGATTTTGGAGTCACCTTTGAAAACGAGTTCTACCTTTTGATGCATACCCCTAACCGAGAAGCTGAAATAGGATTTCTCTTACCCGACCACCCTTCACAACAGCCGCTTTTTCAAGAAAGATTTTCAGGTAAGGGAATGTATTTGACCATCGAGGTTGAAAATGTAGACGAGCTATATGGCAAAATAAAAGAGAAGAATGTTGATATTAAGATTCCCATTCGAGATGAACCTTGGGGAGACCGCCATTTTGCGATTGAAGACCCCAATGGCATAGGCATAGACATTGTAACTTATTCAGAACCCGACGAATAAATTGAATTTTTAAAAACCATTCGGTCGGTTTATATAAACATCTTAAAATTTAGTTAAGTTACAGAAGAGAAGTAATCCAAGCCTTTCAAATAATTAATACAGCCTGTTTTTCTCCTCTTCCGCACCACCTTTTTTATCGGTCGATTTCAATTTGATATTACCAAATTTATAGGATACGCTAAAGCGGACGACAGTACTGTCAAAATCCGTATCTATGTTATAACCACTGCTGGTCAAATTACTGAAAATGGTTCTTTTGCCCCAAGTATTGAAAATATCGCTTAAGGCCAATTTAACGTTCAATTTATTATCAAAAAATTGCCTGCTAACGCCCATGTCGACCGTGTACCGCGATTTTATATTGAATACCCCGTAAACGTTAGGAGATAAATAGGTAGCACTCAGTTCGGCAGAAGTGCGGTTATCGATGGTAAAGGTATGGTTCGTGCTTGCCTGCCACGCCAGTTTTTCCAATTGCAGCAGTGCGCCCTCAATCTCGTTGGATCTGTACTGGTTATAGTAAACCGATACGTTATTATAGGTGCCCCACCAATTAGTAACCTTGATTGGAGCGTTAACGTTCAAACTGTACGAACTGAAGCCGTTAAGGTTAGCATCCGTTTGGGAAATCGATCGGGATTCGGGGTCGGTCAATATGATGTAGGCGATTGCATCCTTAGTATTGCTATAGCTCAAATCGAATTTATACTTGTTCTTGAGCAGGTATCCGATGCTGTAGGAATCGGTGTATTGGGGTTTTAAAAAGGGGTTCCCGAAACGGAAGGTGTATTGGTCGATATAATACACGAATGGATTCAACGAGGAATAATTGGGCCGATCGATCCGTCTGCCATAACTGGCATTTATGACATTCAAATCGTTGATTTTTTTCTGGATGAACAGCGTTGGAAATAGATCCGTGTAGGTTCTGTCCACAACATTTTCATCCGTTATCGAGTTTCCGGTCGATACGGTTCTTTCCGCACGCAACCCGGTCTGAATGTCGTACGATCCCAATTGAATGTTGTAATTTATATAGGCAGCACCTATTTTCTCCGTATAGATAAATTGATTGCTCCTTCTTTCATCATTGACATAACTGCCATTATCCTGTAATATGTCGTATTGAAGTATGTTGTCCGTTTCTACCGAACTGTATTTTAAACCGGCCTCTATCTTTGAAGTTTCGGTAAAAGGATGCGTGAAATTCACTTTTCCGACATAAATATCCGCATCCTGAGGGGTCAAGTTCCTGAAGTTTTCGTCAGGGCGGTATTCGTTCCGGTTTTCGTCCAAGAAACGATTGCTGAAATCAAAACCTTCATTTCTTCGTGAATTGGAATAGTCGTAGCTAAGTCTCAGGTCGGTTCCTACGGTGTCCAGTTGCACCTTATAGTTCAGGTTATAGGTAATGTATTTATTTGGATATTTTCCGACTGTCGCTCCCAAATTGGTCGAATCGATTTGCTCTGGCCGGCCCCCTATATCGGTTGTAGCCACAATCCTAGAATTTCCGTTGACGAAATTACCGCTGATGATGAAACCCAAAGTACTTTTTGGGGAAAGGTCGACGTCGGCTCCCACTTTAAAATTATGGATTTTGAACCTATTTTTTTCGAAGGAAGAAGAATTGAAAAAAACGGTCTGCCCCGAAACTGATGTCGAGCGGTCGATATCGATGGTTTGAAACCTTTGGTTATCCGAATAATCGTAATTGGCGAAGATATTCAGCACCTCGTTTTTATGGTTTAAGGCTACTCCCCCGTTGGTTTTTATGTAGCTGCCCTGCCCATTGCCTAGGTTTACGCTTACGTTCGTTCCGGCATCCCGGTTTTTTTTCATTTTGATATTGATGATTCCCGCGTTGCCGGCTGCATCGTATTTTGCCGAAGGGTTTGTCATTATCTCGATGGATTCTATGACACTTGATTGTGTGGAATCCAATAGGTTTTGCAACTGTTCCGGGGACAAATAGGTCTGCCTACCATTTATCAAAATAAGTACATTACTTTTTCCTATCAAGCTAAGTACGCCGTTATCAACGGTTACGCCCGGAGCTTTTTGTAAAATATCCATAGCGGTGTTCCCTGTTGCGAGTACACTATTTTCAATATTCAATACGACCCTGTCCACTTTATTTTGAATCAACGGTTTTGTGCTTGTTACAGTTACTCCTTCCAATTCAAAACTCTCTTCTTCCAATTGAAGTGTACCGAATTCCTTTTTCTCATTTGGTGCGATTTCAAAAATCGCAGAATTATAGGTTTTAAAACCCAATATACTTGCCGCAACATAATACGTTCCGGCGGGTACTTTTTCAATCAGGAACGAACCTAAGTCATCGGACATTGCGCCCTTTACCATTGACGAATCAGATACTTTAAATATGACCAAACTGACGTAGGGCAAGGGTTCGTTCATAACGGTCGTTATCTTTCCGTCTATTTCTGCGGTCGCTTCCGATTGTGCTTTGGCAGGTGCGCCGAGCAGGGTTGCACAAAAGATTACTATTAGAATTATAAAGTTATTTTTATATGATTTCATTGCTTAAATTTTGACATGGGTTTTCTACCCCAAGAATTTTTCTTAGGTCAACAATACATTAATGAGTAAGTGGAAAATGCTATTTCACTGGCGAATCGTCACGATTCTTGAAGCGATTCTTGATGAGGAGATAGTATATCAAGAGTCCGATGGATAGGAATATGATAATCACTCCGTACGGTAGTATTGATTCGTCCATACTATAGGGAAGGAATTCTTGGATGACAAGACCAAGGCCGCCGAAAATTCCGAGCAACATCCATTTGAGTACGTCCTGCTCCCGTTCTTTGTTTCCTTTGGTCTCCAAAATGGCCTTGATTACATTTTCATCGTCCAGATTGGTTTCGATCATTCTTTTTCTTATCCTATATTTCAATAAATGGATAAACAAAAGTACAACCAGCCAGGTAATTATAATAATCATTAAAAAGGGTGCGATTTTGTATAACATGATAATTGGTTTTGCTAAGTAGACAATTGCTTATCGGATTAGGTTGCAGAAAAAGCAAAAAAAAATCGAAATTATTTTCATTTGCCTTTTGCGTAACCCATCAAAGTTGAATAATTCCCCGTTATTTTGCAACCTTATTTACATTTGTGTTGTCTACTTGATATGACTATGGTCGAAGAAAAGAAAATGATTGCCCAAATAATCAAAGGGGATACCAATGCATTTTCGTCATTAGTGGATAAATACCAAAACCTGATTTTTCATGTGGTAAAAAGGGTAGTCCCGGAACAGATGGATGCAGAAGATGTATCTCAGGAAGTATTTGTAAAGGTTTATAGAAGTATCGGTAGTTTTAAGCACCAGTCAAAATTATCCACATGGATTGCAAAAATCGCCTACTTGACCGCACTAAACCATGCGAAAAAATACAAAAGGAATTTGACCGAGGATTACCCTGAAGCCGTTGTGAGGCTAAAGAGCGATCAAGATAATCCGGCAGAACAATTAAGCAAAAAAAACACTTCGGAGCATCTCAATAAACTCATCGAACAATTGCCAGAACAATATAGGATAGTAGTAACCTTGTTCCATTTGGAAGAATTTTCGGTTGAAGAAATCAACGAAACTACAGGAATGCCGGAAGGCACTGTTAAAAGTTACTTGTACAGGGCACGTAAGATGCTAAAGGATAAGATTAAAGACCATTTAAAAGATGATTATGAAGAAAGATGAAGATTTTAGAATTCAGAAGCTTCTAGACCAAAAAATGAAGGGTATTGAGAATCAAGCTCCGGAAACAATCGATGCCGAAGATTTGGAAGCCTACGAAGTGCTTTACGGCCATTTAAAGGAAAAGCCCGGGCAAGGCCTTTCTCTTTCCTTCAAATCGAATGTTCTAAGAAAAATTGAGACCGAGAGAAAACAGGCAAGCGACACTAAGTTTTATTGGCTTTTGGGGTTTATGCTTCTTGCCGGAATGGTCGTAATCGCTTCCCTTTTCCTAATTTTCAAAGATGCCCTTGCACCGTCTTTAGGGGTTTTGGATAAATACAAAGGGTTTATACTTATAGGGGTTTCTGCAATAGTATCTTTTAATTTGGTTGAAAGAAAGTTGCAAAAACATGATCCAAAACAATAAAAATTTGAATGTTTTAAACTTTATTGTCAAAAGTTGCCTTAATCTTGGGCAATAAATGTAAGCGGATGTGCGGAGCTGGCCAAGGTAAAAATGGTCTGAAAAATATAGTCGCACACCATTTTTTCTCCTTTAAAATTGATGAGGTCAATGGTATCTTCTGGAGTATGATATTGTTTATGGCCACCGGTATGCATTCCCAAAACGGAAATATTCTTTTTATAGAATGAAACATGGTCTGATCCACCAACCGAACCTGCATGTACTACAGGGTTCAATCCCGCCTCTTTTCCCAATTTGGCCATAAGTTTTTGACCTTCAGGAAAAGTACCTGCCCCACCCATATAAATTTGTTTTTGCTCGTTCAGTCTCCCCACCATATCCATATTGATCATCAATTTCAGTTGAGCTAAGGGCACAGGCGAGTTTTCCACAAAATGTTTACTTCCTAATAGCCCTTGTTCTTCTGCGCCAAAGGCCACAAAAATTATACTTCTTTTCAACTGGCTTTGTATAGCCGATAATCTTTCTGCAATCTCTAGAAGGGCAGCTGTTCCACTGGCATTATCATCGGCCCCTGGGTGAACGGTATTAAGTTGGTCAGATTTTGAGCTTGGCCCTCCATGACCTAAATGGTCATAATGCGCCCCCAATACAATATATTCGTTTTGAAGCTTATGATCATTACCTTTTAGAAGCCCGATTACATTCCAAGTTTTCACCTCTGGCTTTTTATCGACATCATTTGAAACCCTTAGTTCTGCAACAAATTCTTGCCGGTAAGATTGGTCGAATTTCTCTAATCCAGATTTTTTAAAATCTTTAAAAATATATTTAACAAGTTTCTTATTGGTACTGCTGCCGGGGTACCGACCTTTATTAACTGTAGAGGTCAAAAATGAAATATGATCATACAGCTCATTGGTGGTAATTTCCGTTTGTGAAAAGACTGGGTAAAGATTGAAAAGTAAAAGAAAGCATAGAATTTTTCGCATCATTAATAACCCACCTTTTCTCTTACCCTTTCCAAAACTCCGGTAGCCACAGTTCTTGCTTTCTCGGCACCCTTGGCCAAAGCTTCATCGACCTCGGTAAGATTGTTGGTGTAATATTCGTATTTCTCTCGGGCTTCTCCGAACTTTTGCAAAATCACTTCATAAAGTTCTTGTTTGGCGTGGCCATACCCATAATTTCCGGCCAGATAGTTGGCGCTCATTTCTTCAATCTGCTCTGGGGTTGCTAATATTTTAAAGAGAGAAAAAATAGTATCGGTAGACGGGTCTTTGGGCTCTTCCATGGGTGTACTGTCCGTTTCAATACCCATAATTTGCTTTCGCAACTTTTTGTCGGTTTGAAAAAGATTGATCAAGTTGCCCCTACTCTTGCTCATTTTTTCTCCGTCCGTACCAGGAATATACATGGTCTCTTCCTGTACCTTCCCCTCGGGCAAAACAAAGGTTTCGCCCATTTTGGCGTGAAAACGAGAAGCAACATCCCTAGTCATTTCTATATGCTGTAACTGGTCTTTTCCTACAGGTACAATGTTGGCATCATATAGTAATATATCAGCGGCCATCAGCATGGGGTAAGAAAAGAGACCGGCATTTACGTCTTCAAGTCGATCGGCCTTATCTTTGAACGAATGGGCCAGGGTCAACCTCTGGTACGGAAAAAAACAGCTAAGATACCAAGCAAGTTCGGTAGCTTGGGGCACATCGCTCTGACGGTAAAAAACAGTTTCATCGATATCTAACCCAAAAGCAAGCCAAGTAGAAGCAATGGAATAGGTGTTTTTACGCAACAATTCTGCATCTTTTATTTGAGTCAATGAATGCATGTCTGCTATAAAAAGAAACGATTCGTTCTTGGGGTCTTGTGCCATTTGAATGGCTGGCATTATCGCGCCTAGAATGTTTCCTAAATGTGGCGTTCCCGTACTTTGTATTCCTGTTAAAATTCTTGGCATATCTTAGGTTTCAAAGAGGGCAAAGATAAAGAAATCGAGAAAAGCTGGGCTAAATTGTTACTTTTGATTTTATGGTCGCACTGCTTAAAAAAATAGGCTATACCCTGTACCGAATTTGGTTTTATATACTGGTCGCCTTACCTATTCTCATTTTCTTTCCTTTCCTTTTGATTTCAACACTCTCCGAGAAATGGTATCCTTATTTTTTTTGGTTGGCACGAAATCTCTGGGCAAAACCTATATTGTTCGGTATGGGTTGCCCCCCGAAGATAACTTGGCAACAAAAATTCGAAAAGGGTAGAAGCTATATGTTGGTGGCCAACCATACCAGTATGCTCGATATAATGTTGATGATGTATATCAGTAAGAATCCGTTTGTTTTCGTGGGAAAGAAAGAACTGGTCAAAATTCCCATCTTCGGATTTTTTTATAAGCGGGTATGTATTATGGTAGATAGGGCCGACACGAAAAGCAGAACTGGGGTTTACCGAAGGGCTCAGCGAAGGTTGAACCAAGGTTTAAGTATTTGTATTTTTCCCGAAGGAGGTGTGCCCGATGATGAAAGGGTTGTTCTAGACCCCTTTAAAGATGGGGCTTTCAAAATGGCAATAGCCCACAACATTCCCGTTGTTCCGATGTCTTTTCATGATAACAAAAAAAGGTTTTCCTTTTCTTTTTTTAGCGGAGGCCCCGGTGTTGTCCGGGCAGTTGTGCACCAGTTTTTTTGTACTAAAGGACTAAGCGAGACAGACAAATCGATGTTAAGAGAAGATGTTCGAACTGTAATTTTAACAGAGCTCTCAACTCGTTGATTGTCTATAGGCGAAAGTACACTTTATGGCCTATATTGATGATTGGCCATAACAATCATAAAGATTATCGATACTCGAATAATTTAAATCAAAATTGAGCAGGTAGTAGCCACGATGTTTTTTGGTAATTTTATAAGAACCTTAAAACAAATAAATATCATGGATACTAATCAGAATGCCCAAGGCGATGCTTGGGATGTGAATGAATCAAGTGCCGCAAGCTGTCCGTTTCTAAACGGAAGCCTCAATCAGGTCGCCGGAGGTGGTACGACCAATAAAGACTGGTGGCCCAATCAACTCAACCTGAACATTCTTCGTCAGCACTCATCGCTGTCCGATCCAATGGACAATGATTTTAATTATGCCGAAGAATTTAAAAAATTAGACTTGCAGGCAGTTAAGCAAGATTTGTATGATTTGATGACTGACAGTAAAGAATGGTGGCCAGCTGATTACGGTCATTATGGGCCTTTCTTTATACGTATGGCCTGGCACAGCGCGGGTACGTACCGTATCGCCGATGGTCGCGGTGGTGGTGGATCAGGTTCCCAGCGTTTTGCACCACTGAACAGTTGGCCCGATAATGCTAATCTTGATAAGGCAAGACTACTTTTGTGGCCTATAAAAAAGAAGTATGGCAAAAAACTCTCTTGGGCAGATTTGTTGATTCTTGCGGGTAACTGCGCCCACGAATCTATGGGCTTAAAAATGTTTGGCTTTGCAGGTGGTCGCGAAGACATCTGGCAACCTGAAGAAGACATTTATTGGGGCTCTGAAGGTGAATGGTTGGGTAATAAAGAGCGTTACGCTGATGAAAACAAGCTCGAAAACCCTCTTGGTGCGGCTCACATGGGTCTTATCTATGTGAATCCTGAAGGTCATAATGCAAACCCTGATCCTGTAGAAGCGGCCCATTATATTAGAGAGACTTTTGGTCGAATGGCCATGAACGATTATGAAACGGTGGCGCTAATAGCTGGTGGTCATAGTTTCGGTAAAACGCATGGTGCGGCAGATCCTGAAAAATATGTTGAGGCCGAACCGGCAGCAGCAGGTATTATGGAGCAGAGTTTGGGATGGAAGAATTCTTTTGGAACAGGTAAAGGTGAACATACGATTACCAGTGGGCTCGAAGGAGCTTGGACAGATACGCCAACACAATGGAGCCATAAATATTTTGAGAACCTATTTGGTTATGAGTGGGAGTTGACTAAAAGCCCTGGTGGCGCTTGGCAGTTCAAACCCAAAGGAGATGCAGGCGCAGGTACCGTGCCAGATGCCCACAATCCTGATAAAAAACATGCACCTTTCATGTTGGTGACCGACATGTCTTTACGAATGGATCCTGATTATGAAAAAATTTCGAGACATTTTCTTGAGAACCCTGATGAATTTGCTGATGCTTATTCTCGTGCTTGGTATAAATTAACTCACCGTGACATGGGTCCTATCGACCGATATTTAGGTCCTGAAGTGCCTAAAGAAGAGCTTATTTGGCAAGACCCTGTGCCGGCTGTAGACCATGAATTGGTGAACGAGAGCGATGTTTCTGATTTGAAAGCAAATATTTTAGCTTCCGGTCTTTCAGTTTCTGAGTTGGTTTCAACGGCTTGGGCTTCCGCTTCTACTTTTAGAGGTTCAGACAAAAGAGGGGGCGCCAACGGAGCCCGAATTCGTTTAGCACCCCAGAAAAATTGGGAGGTAAACAAGCCTCAGCAATTAAACAGGGTACTAGATACGTTGACTCGAATTCAAAAAGAATTTAACGACGCGCAATCTGGAAGCAAAAAGATTTCACTGGCTGATTTAATCGTTCTCGGTGGATGTGCTGCTGTCGAAAAGGCCGCTGCTGATGCCGGATTCAGTACGGGTGTTCTGTTTTCTCCGGGCCGAACAGATGCAACCGAAGAGCAGACCGACGCGGAAGCTTTCGATGCACTTGAACCTAGAGCTGATGGATTCAGAAACTACGTGAAAGATAAATATAATGTTTCAGCGGAAGAGATGTTGATAGATAAGGCACAGCTTATGACATTGACCGCTCCGGAAATGACGGTTCTCGTTGGAGGAATGCGTGTTTTAGATACTAATTACGATGGTTCGAAAAACGGTGTTTATACTGATAAGCCTGGTGTTTTGACCAATGATTTCTTCTCGAACATTCTTGACCTTGATACGGTTTGGAGTGCTACCGACGAGAACGAAACATCGTTCGAGGGTAGAAAACCTGGATCTGAAGCCGTTGTCGCTACGGGTACAAGGGTCGATCTCATATTTGGTTCTAATTCAGAGCTTAGAGCTTTGGCTGAGGTGTATGCTTGTGATGATTCAAAACAAAAATTCGTGAATGATTTTGTTACGGCATGGAACAAGGTGATGAATTTAGATCGTTTCGACCTAGCATAGCCATTTGATGTGATTTCTAATGGTTTTGGGTGATGCCGTTCTGGTATCACCCTTTTTTTATGCTTGTAAATGTAAGTTTTTAAAAGAAAAAGAAGATTTAAAATCTAAAGTTAAGCCCACTGTAAACCCCAACAGTGAAAGGTCTAAAGTCTCCCGAAACCTCAGAGAAGGTATTCAATTGATATTTAAAAACTGGCTCAACATTAAATTGAATTGCTGGCGTAAATTTGTAATTGACTCCAAAACCAATATTGGTACTGAAATTAATATCGTTGACGTTATTGGCTTCACCTACCTCGGTAGTAAGTTCTCCTGAAGTTAAGGTAACCATATTATCCAATAGAAAGAGAGAACTGATACCACCGACGATATTCACGCCAAACTTGCGGTCTAACAATGCGTAGTCAAGTTCTAGGGGAACTTCAAGATACCCTAATTGTTGCGCCATAGATCCGGTGCGAGAAGGTACACTGGCATTACTTACGTCTAGTGCTAAATCGTTTAAAGGTCTTGATAGACTTGAAAATGTGGCTATTTTACTATCTACAACTATATTTTTGGCCGTTGGGGTATAGTTGATGTTCTTGATCTGCTCGGAAGACGAGGCATCTGGAATAGAGGTGAAGGCCACATTATCAGTGTCATAGCCATAATTTACCTTGTGAATACCAGAGCGCACCTTCAATTTCTCGTTAATTTGATAGGCTACACCAAGTCCGTAACTCAAATTGGTATTTCCTGATTTGGAATTTTGGTTAAAAGCTGAATGTATTGGCGATCCATTACCGACCCCATTAAAATATACAGGTGCAACACTCGGGCCGGCAGACCATTTGCTGTGAGTCACCTCCGCAAGTGCTTCTTTTTCTTCATTTTGTTCTTCAATAGCATCTAATAGAGACTTTTTTTGATTGGCCTCTTCAAGTAATATTTCAGCTTCTTCATTTTTTGCAATTACCTGTTCTTCTGTATCAAATGACTTTTGCCTTGACTCCAAATCTTCAACAATATCATCTTCGGTTTGAGGTTTGGAAAATGCAACTTCTTTTCTGTCGGTATTTTCGTTAAACGAATCTTCATCAGATTTGGTTAAATTAGAATTGATGATGTCTGAATCCGTTTGGCTCAATGAATTTTGTTCATCGATAGAGCTGGCCAACTTTTCGCCTTTTTCCCTTTTTGGGTTAGATGAGTTTGATTGGGCCAACTGACTTTTTGTAGCGCTAGAATTTAGGCCCTGCTTAGAATTTGAAGTACTTTGCTTTATATTTAATTGGTCAACGTTTTGCTCAACCAGTGAATTAGCTCCATTGTTCAATTGTGAGTTGCTGTTTGAGTCTTCTAGCGGCCTGTCACTTTCAGTTAGGGTTGTATTCTCGATATTATCTGAAGTTCGTATAGCACCATTATTCTTGATTTTCCCGCTTGGCTCAGTAATTGTAACGTTCGGTATGTTTTCGTTGCCTTTCGTCAAAGGATTGAAAATCATCAGAGCTATTGCCAATAGAGCGGCAACTCCGCCTAAAGTCCACCAAAGTGGCACTACCCGTTTTTTCTTTCTTTTGTCTAAAGAAGCTTCGATAGCATACCAGACATTATCGTCTGGGGTTTCGCCGAAGTCTTTAAACCGCTCTTGAAAGAGGTTGTCTAAATTTTTTTTGCTCATTTTTCAATGTCTTAGGTGGTATTTTGGTGTTTTTTGATGTCTTATTTTTCATAGGCAGACCTATATAATCTTTTCAAAAAAGAAAAGTAGTAGGCCTATGATGGCTTGATTATGCGATGTTTCTATGCGTTCTTTTAAAATTTGCCTGGCCCTCGCCAAATTCGATTTTGATGTGCCTGTTGAGGTCCCCAATAACTCACTGATTTCTTTGTGCGAATATCCATCAAGCACATATAGATTGAACGTAAGCCTATACTTGTTAGGCAGTTCTTGTATATAGGCGAGCAAGGTGCTTAAGCCAATATCTGAATATCCTCCGTCTATTTCTTCTTCGGTTTCAGTGTTTTCGGTGACCAAGGTCATGTATTCTTCTTTTCTGTACTTCTGCAACACAGTGTTTACCGTGATACGTTTGAGCCAACCTTCAAAAGAACCTTTCGATTTAAATTGCCCGATTTTTTCATAAATCACCATAAAACTGTCATGCAGGTTATCTTCAGCCTCCGTTTTGTTGCGTGAGTACTTGAGGCAGATACCGAACAATGTTTTGGAATAGTTCCTGTACAGTTGTTCTTGGGCCTGCCTATTTCCTTTTTTACAGTTTTTTATGAGCTCTTCTAGACTCAAATTTCTGGTTAGATTATTAAAATTCGGAAAATGGTATGTTATTTCACTGGTATTTCGAATTCTATGAATTCAGGGTCTCCATTCGCATTGTCCCCAGTATAGAATCTAAAAATATAAGGTTTGGTATAAATCACTTCAAATTGAAACGAATCTGTTATTTCTTCTGCTAGCTCCTCACAGCTGTCCTTGTCTAGAACGATACCGATATGGGAAACAGTTCTTACGTTCGTTGAATCGGTCGTTGATTGTCTTACATCAAATCGATCTGCCAATGTGCAGTCATCTGGTCGTAATAAATCTACGTTAATATTATAAATTTGGCCATATTCAAAGGTATCCGGTACTTGAGCATTAACAATTTCTAGGGGAGCATAATGAAAATTGGCTCCATCGTCATCTAAACTACAAGAGGCGAAACCTACGGCAATGGCTGCCGAAGATAAAAGATAATACAATCGCTTCATAACACGTCAATTTTTATCAATAGATGAAAAAAAGACGCAATGGTTGCGTTTTTCGGGTGTTAGGGCCTCAAAATTAACTTCCCCTTAGTAGAATTGAAGTTGATTTGAACGTTAAAATCCGAAAATTCAAATAAAAAGGCTGAAACTAAATGTTTCGAAGGCGTGCTATGCCTATTCTGCTAGAGCTCCAATAGCTTCCCTGATCTTGCCGTCCAATTCTTCTAAAAGCTCAGGGTTGTCTAATAATAAAGACTTAACAGCATCTCTACCTTGCCCGAGTTTGGTATCGCCATAGCTGAACCAAGAACCACTTTTTTTGACAATTTCATACTGAACTCCTAAATCGATAATTTCACCAACTTTAGAGATTCCCTCGCCGTACATAATGTCGAATTCCGTAGTTCGAAAGGGTGGGGCCACTTTGTTCTTTACTACTTTCACACGGGTTTTGTTACCTTGTACATCACCGTCGGTATTTTTTATTTGCGTCGACCTTCTAATATCTAATCGTACAGAGGCATAAAATTTTAGTGCGTTACCACCAGTGGTGGTTTCCGGATTACCGAACATCACCCCAATTTTTTCACGCAATTGGTTAATGAAGATAACTGTACAATGTGTTTTACTGATCGAACCTGTCAGTTTACGAAGGGCCTGAGACATCAATCGGGCATGTAGGCCCATTTTTGAATCGCCCATCTCACCTTCAATTTCACTTTTTGGGGTCAAAGCCGCAACGGAGTCAATGACCACAATATCAATAGCACCTGAACGAATTAGGTTATCCGCAATTTCGAGCGCCTGTTCACCATTGTCAGGCTGGGAAATAATGAGGTTATCGATATCGACCCCTAATTTTTGAGCATAAAACCGGTCAAAAGCATGTTCCGCATCAATGAAAGCGGCTATGCCTCCCTTTTTTTGGGCTTCGGCCATAGCATGAAGGGTAAGGGTCGTTTTACCCGATGATTCAGGGCCATATATTTCTACAATTCTACCACGCGGATAACCACCTACTCCTAAAGCGATATCAAGGCCTAAAGATCCCGAAGGTATTACCTCAACATCTTCGACCACGCTATCTCCCATTTTCATTACGGCTCCTTTGCCGTAGGTCTTATCCAGTTTGTCTAGCGTTAATTTTAGTGCTTTAAGTTTAGCGTCTTTTTCCGAGCTCATATTTTTCAAATTAGGGACGCTAAATTACCATTTCTTTTTGCATTAAACCAGTCATGTACTACATTTTCTATGGCCTTGCTGTTTATTGGGATTAGCATGATTTTTATAAAATTTCTTCTGCTTAACGCAACCTTTTTAAGTTAATGTCATCTATAGTGTAAACACTATTCCGATTTATCGGGAACTAACTCAAACATCATTTCCCTTTCAGTGTAGGGAGCAACGATGGCCACTTCCTTTATTGTGTTTTCGAAAGAATGCTATGAAGAAGATGAACGGAATGGCCGATAAAGAGCCTTGATAGTCTATCGGGGCTCTTTTTTATTGGTTTAAAGCCTTGAATTGGTTAATTTTGCGACGAATTTTTGAATCCTTTTTAACAACTTAAAATCGTTCGTATAGCATGCAACTGTACAATACTTTAAGTGCTAAGGAAAGAGCTGCGCTAATCGAAGAAGCCGGGCAAGATCGCCTGACTATCTCTTTCTATCAATATGCACACATCGGCAACCCTGAAATTTTTAGAAATCATCTTTTCATCACATGGAACGAACTTGATGTTTTAGGCCGTATTTACGTGGCCCACGAAGGCATAAATGCTCAACTATCGATTCCTGCTGAGAATTTCGAAGCTTTTAAAGTACATTTAGACAGTGTCTCTTTTTTAGAAAATGTGCGCCTGAACATTGCCATCGAGCAAGACAATCTATCTTTTTTGAAACTGAAAGTGAAGGTCAGAAAAAAGATTGTAGCTGACGGACTTAACGACCATTCTTTTGATGTAACGGACAAAGGTATTCACGTTGGTGCTGAACAATTTAATGAGTTGCTAGAAGACCCCGATACGATTTTGGTCGATATGCGTAACCATTATGAAAGTGAAATAGGTCACTTTAAAAATGCGATTACCCCAGATGTCGATACTTTTAGAGCCTCTTTGGATATTATTGAAAAAGACCTAAAAGACCATAAAGAAGACAAGAAGCTGGTCATGTATTGCACGGGTGGTATACGTTGTGAAAAAGCCAGTGCTTACTACAAACACAAAGGTTTCAAGCAGGTTTATCAATTAGAGGGCGGTATCATTGATTACGCTAGACAAGTCGAAAACAAAAACCTTGAAAATAAGTTCTTGGGTAAAAATTTTGTATTCGACCACCGTAGAAGTGAACGCATTTCTGACGATGTTATCGCACAATGTCATCAATGCGGTAAGGCTTGTGATACGCATGTGAACTGTGCCAATGAGGCTTGCCATTTGCTTTTTATTCAATGTGAAGAATGTGGTTCAAAAATGGACAATTGTTGTTCCGACCCCTGTAAAGAGGTAAATGCGTTGCCCTTTGAAGAGCAAAAAAAGCTGAGAAAAGGTAAAGGTGCAAGCAACAAAATTTTTAAAAAAGGTCGTTCTGAGGTTTTAAAGTTTAAGCAATAGCATACTTGAATACCTAACTTTCTTCACAACGAGTTAAAAATTTGATACCTTTACATGTAAATTTAATATGAACCCCTTCCCGATATTCCCTTCGAAATAATCGGGATCAAGATATAAAATATGGGCTGTAGCAGTTGTTCGACCGGTAAGGACGGACAACCTCGTGGATGCAAGAATAACGGAACTTGTGGTACCGATGGTTGTAATAAATTAACGGTCTTTGATTGGCTTTCCAACATGTCGCTTCCTAGTGGCCAAAAACCTTTTGATTGTGTAGAAGTCCGTTTTAAGAACAGTCGAAAAGAGTTTTTTCGCAATACTGAAAATCTATCCCTTTCGATTGGAGATGTCGTAGCGACACAGGCCCAATCCGGTCACGATATCGGTATGGTCACTCTGGTCGGTGAATTGGTTAAGGTACAGATGAAACGCAAAAAGGTAGACTTCAAAGATGAAGCGCTTCCAAAGGTGTACCGTAAAGCGTCACAAGGTGATATCGATAAGTGGCAGAAATGTCGTGACAGAGAAGAAGAGATAAAAAAGCGGGCGCGTGAAATTGCCATTATTCTCAAACTTCAGATGAAAATTTCTGATGTTGAATTTCAAGGCGACGGGTCTAAGGCTACATTTTTTTACACCGCTGAAGAACGGGTCGATTTTAGACAGTTGATCAAAGATATGGCCAAAGCTTTCGGTATTCGTATCGAGATGCGACAAATTGGTTATCGTCAAGAAGCGCAGCGTTTGGGTGGTATCGGCTCGTGCGGTCGTGAACTTTGCTGCTCGACCTGGCTTACCGATTTCAGGTCTGTTTCTACCTCGGCAGCGCGATATCAGCAACTGTCTTTGAACCCACAGAAACTGGCCGGTCAATGCGGAAAGTTAAAATGTTGCCTCAACTATGAGCTAGATATGTACCTCGAAGCGTTAAAAGACTTTCCTTCCCAAGACACTAAGCTCTTTACCGAAAAAGGGCTGGCATTTTGCCAAAAGACCGATATTTTTAAAGAGATGCTTTGGTTTTCCTACAAAGATGACCCATCGAATTGGCATGTGTTATCGAAAGACCAAGTAATTGAAATTCTTCAAAAGAATAAGAAAAAAGAAAAAGTTGCCAGCTTAGAGGAATATACGGTCGATAACTTCGTTAAAGAAGAAAAGGTGTTCGAGAATGTCGTGGGTCAAGATAGTTTGACACGTTTTGATAGGCCCAAAAAGTCAAGAAATCGAAAGCGTAACCGCAATAAACAAAAAGCCAGTGCCAACAGTGGTAACGGTAGTGCCGATTCTAAAGTTCAGAACAACCAAAAGACTCAAAGCGGTCAACGAAATAAGAAAAGGAGAAACAACAATAAAAGGCGACAAAATAATGGGTAAATATTGGGGCGCTTTTTGTGCGACAGTCTTACTTTTTTCCTGCAACGATAATTTAATCAAATCAGAATTTCGAGCTACCGATGGCGGGGCTTGGAACAAAGATAGCATCTACCAATTTACTTTCGAAAAACTTGATACCGTTCAAAAGCACAACATGTTCATTACGGTTCGTAATGATGCTTCATTTCAATATAACAACTTATTTTTAATTGCCGAGCTTGAATTTCCGAACGGCGAAACCGTGAAAGATACCTTAGAGTATGAAATGGCATTGCCTGACGGCACTTGGCTGGGCAAGGGGTATGGTAGCATTAAAGAAAATAAATTATGGTATAGGGAAAACATCGTTTTCCCCGGCTCTGGCGTATATAATTTAAGTTTATCGCATGCCATGCGTAAGAATGGTAGCGTAAACGGTGTTGAAAACCTTAAGGGTATTACCGATGTGGGTTTCCAAATAGAAAAAAGTAATTAATAGAATATGGCAAAGGCTGCTAAAAAGAAAAAGCCGACTACAGGGTTTTTCAAATACATCAAATGGTTCTGGATCCTATTTGTGGGAGGTGTGCTTACCGTGGCACTTATTTTTCTACTGGCCTCTTGGGGGCTTTTGGGCATTGATATGCCAGAGTATGAATACCTCGAAAACCCGCAGACCAATTTAGCTACTGAAATTATTTCTTCTGACGGAAAGACTCTAGGTAAATTTTATTTGGATGATAACCGTACCCCGGTGCCTTACGATAGTCTTCCGAACAATTTGGTAAATGCTTTGATTGCCACTGAAGATGCACGTTTTTATAGCCATTCAGGTATTGATGCTTACGGATTTATGCGAGCACTTGCTTATTTAGGCAGTAAAGGTGGGGCAAGTACCATCACCCAACAGTTGGCAAGACAATTGTTTGTTGGTGTACGTTCGAAAAATAAAGTTGAGGCCATTCGTCAGAAAATCATGGAATGGGTTCTGGCAACTCGTCTAGAACGACAGTATACCAAAGAGGAAATTATTGCCATGTACCTTAATCAGTACGATTTTTTGAACAATGCAGATGGTATTCGGTCAGCGGCGAAAATCTATTTCGGAAAGGAACCTCAAGAGCTAAAGGTCGAAGAATCGGCAGTGCTGGTGGGCATGCTTAAAAATTCCTCTTATTTCAACCCGATTCGAAGAGAAGAATTGGTGACCAATCGTAGAAATACCGTGTTGGGCCAGATGGCGAAATATGATTATATCACCGAAAAGGAGAAAGATTCATTACAGGCATTGAAAATGGATATTAATTATAATCCGGAATCGCATAGAGAGGGTCTAGCAACTTATTTTAGAATGTATTTGCAGGGTTTTATGAACGATTGGATTTCTAAAAACCCAAAACCGGCACTAGAAGGTGGTCGTGACAAGTGGAGCCTTTGGTTAGACGGACTCAAAATTTACACTACTATCGATTCTCGCATGCAGGCCAATGCCGAAGATGCCGTACGTAAGCATATGACAAAACTTCAGGCTGAATTCTTCCATCAAAATACGCCCGATAGAAACCCTACCGCACCCTTTCTTGATTTGGATAAATCGGAGGTTAATTCCATTATGGAAAGGGCAATGAAGAGCTCCCCCCGATGGCGTAAAATGAAAGATGAGGGCAAATCGGAAAAAGATATACGGGCCTCGTTTACCAAAAAAACGGAGATGACCGTTTTTGATTGGAATAGTGACGGTCGTGAGCGCGATACGATTATGACACCTATGGATTCAATCCGTTATTATAAGACTTTTCTAAGGGCCGCCATGATGTCTATGGAGCCCCAGACAGGCCATGTAAAGGCATGGGTTGGCGGTATAGATTATCGACACTTTCAATATGATAATGTTATTCAAGGGTCACGACAAGCTGGTTCTACTTTTAAACCTTTTGTTTATGCCGCGGCAATTGACCAATTGCGGTTATCGCCCTGTGACGAATTGCCCGATACCCAGTACTGTATAGAGGCCCATAAACATGGTAACCCAGAGTCCTGGTGCCCAAAAAATGCTGTGGGGCAATATTCCGGTAAAATGTACACGCTAAAAGATGCCCTGGCGAATTCGGTCAATACGGTTACGGCACAGCTGATAGACAGAGTAGGCCCCCGATCCGTGGTGTCGATTGTGAAGAATTTAGGACTTACGAGAGAAATTCCTGAAGTACCATCCATTGCTCTAGGTACGCCAGATTTTAATGTATATGAAATGGTGGGGGCCTATGGTGCTTTTGCCAATCAGGGCGTATACGTTAAACCGGTCATGGTAACTCGAATAGAAGATAAGAATGGTACGGTGCTTTATGAGTACGTCCCTGAGACAAAAGATGTGTTGAGCAAAGATGTGGCTTACGCCATGGTCAATCTTATGGAGGGTGTTACCCATGGGGGCTCAGGCACCAGATTACGACATAGTTATCAAAAGAACGAAACGGAGTATAAAGAAATAATTACTGGTTACCCTTACGGTTTTACGAACCCTATTGCGGGTAAAACGGGTACTACTCAAAACCAAAGTGATGGTTGGTTCATGGGTATGGTGCCTAACCTTGTCACAGGTGTTTGGGTAGGTGGCGAAAATAGGTCTGTTCATTTTAAATCGATTACCTATGGTCAGGGTGCTTCTATGGCCTTGCCTATTTGGGGCCTTTATATGAAAAAGAATTACGAGAATGAAGATTTGGGTATTTCGGACGGTGCTTTCGAGAAACCTGAAAATCTTTCGATTAGGGTCGATTGTAGTATTGTTGAAGACGATAAAGAGGAAAATGATATAGAACCTGAAGATGATTTAGAGGATATTAATTTCTAAACCGACATTTTAAGGATAAAGTTTTAGTGCCCTTGGCTTTTTAAAAAAGTCAAGGGTTTTTTTGTGTAGAAAATTGTAAATTGATCACAACGTAAATCTTTCAAGGCAAACAGTATGATTTCAAAAAAGGTAGATGGTGTTCAAGTGGCTCTACAGGGCATAAAAGATAATATGACCTTTATGTTAGGTGGTTTTGGTCTCTGCGGAATTCCTGAAAATGCCATTGCTGAATTGGTAAGAATCGGTGTTAAAGAAATAACATGTATTTCTAATAATGCAGGAGTTGATGATTTTGGTTTAGGACTTCTGTTACAAAAACATCAAATTAAGAAAATGATATCTTCTTATGTGGGTGAAAATGAAGAATTTGAACGTCAGATGCTTAGTGGCGAATTGGAGGTCGAGTTGACTCCGCAAGGTACTTTGGCCGAAAAATGTAGGGCGGCCCAAGCTGGTTTCCCCGCATTTTATACCCCGGCGGGCTACGGTACCGAAGTGGCTATAAACAAGGAAACTAGGGAGTTCAATGGAAAAATGTACGTTTTAGAGGAAGCTTTTAAAGCCGATTTCTCTTTTGTAAAAGCTTGGAAAGGTGACGAAGCCGGTAATCTTATTTTTAAAGGAACAGCGAGAAACTTTAACCCTTGTATGTGCGGGGCGGCTAATATAACTGTTGCCGAAGTAGAAGAGCTGGTGCCTGCCGGAGAATTGGACCCCAATCAGATTCATGTGCCCGGTATTTTCGTACAACGAATATTTCAGGGTAAAAATTACGAGAAAAGAATTGAGCAGCGTACCGTTAGAGAAAGGTCATAATACAATTTGGAAATTACTCAATTTGAAGATGAGAAACGACAAAGAGAATTTAATTGTAAAATTGACTTTTGACTTAGCTCTTGAAGTCGTAACATTTTCAGAAAAAATTAGGGCTGATAATCGCTTTGAAATGGCCTCGCAAATTTTCAGAAGTGGAACTTCGATAGGTGCAAATATCAGAGAGGCTCAAAACGCAGAAAGTAAAAGAGACTTCATTCATAAATTTAAAATTTCAGCTAAAGAAGCAGATGAACTTAAGTATTGGCTTGAGATATGTAATTCTTCGGAGTTTTATCCAAATCCGAAAGAAAGCTTGATGAAGAATTTAAATTCTACGATTTTAATTATTTCGAAAATTATATCAACAAGTAAAAAATCTTAATTGTCATATTTTCAAATCAATCCATTTTCAAATAAACCATTATGTTAGATAAAAACGGAATTGCAAAACGAATTGCCAAAGAGGTAAAAGATGGCTATTACGTTAACTTAGGTATAGGCATACCCACGTTGGTGGCTAATTTTGTCAGAGACGATATCGATGTTGAATTTCAAAGTGAAAATGGTGTTTTGGGCATGGGCCCCTTCCCATTTGAGGGCGAAGAAGATGCTGATATTATTAATGCAGGAAAACAGACGATTACGACCTTGCCGGGCGCTTCTTTTTTCGACTCGGCAACCAGCTTTGGAATGATTCGGGGCAAGCATGTCGACCTAACAATTTTAGGTGCTATGGAAGTTGCTGAAAACGGTGACATTGCCAATTGGAAGATACCGGGAAAAATGGTCAAAGGTATGGGTGGCGCTATGGATTTAGTAGCATCCGCAGAAAATATCATAGTGGCTATGATGCACACCAACCGAGCGGGCCAATCAAAACTTCTAAAAAAATGTAGTTTGCCGCTTACGGGAGTGGGCTGCGTTACCAAGATTGTCACCAACCTTGCAGTACTTGAGGTTACAGCTGACGGATTTGTTCTAAAGGAACGTGCGCCGGGCATCACTGTCGAAGAAATTCAAGGGGCGACCGAAGGTACATTGATTATAGATGGTGATATACCTGAAATGGTCATTTGAAACCTTTCACATGGTTCCGAAAGAAAGGTTGGTCAATGTCGTACGTCGATAAAATTGGCCATTCATAATTTTCACAACATTTTAAAGTAGGTTCACAACAAGAATTTTATTCCTACGGGTATCAAGTGTACTTTTATATTGTTATTAATTGCAAAGACCACGAGTCCCGAACCGAATCATATTTTTGAACTAAACCTACAGACTATGGAAGCCCAAATGAACCAAACACAAGAAGATATTCAAGTGTACCGAAACGAATTCTTTAGCGGAATCGTTATGCTGACCAAAAAGTTATTTATGCTATAATACCTTTTTGAAAAATATTTAAAAAAGAGCAACTTCCCCAAAGGTTGCTCTTTTTTGTTGGTCCATTTCTTTAAATTTAGGGTTACAATACCCTAATATGGCGCTATCGCTTGAAATATGCACTTCCGACCAGCTTAAAATCTTAGCTGATATTTCTAGAAAAACGTTTGTTGATGCTTTTGAGAAGCAAAACAATCCGGAAGATTTCAAAGCCTATGTAAATTCGGCATTCTCGGAAGAAGTGCTTGCCAAAGAGTTGTCAAATAACGATTCTACTTTCTTTTTTGTCTATAAGGATGATAAGCTCGCCGGATATATTAAAATAAATGAAGATCAGGCGCAGACCGATATAAAAGATCCAGAAGCTCTTGAGCTTGAACGCATCTATATTTTAGAAGCTTTTCAGGGTCAAAAAATTGGGAGGTGGTTGCTCGAGAAGGTGAAGAACCTAGCTTTAGAAAAAAGAAAAGGTTTTATTTGGCTCGGGGTTTGGGAAAAGAACACTGACGCCATTAAGTTCTATCAAAACTATGGCTTTTCAAAGTTCGGCACACACCCGTATATTATAGGTAGTGATAAGCAAACCGATTGGTTGATGCGCTACAAATTAGATTGAAACATTACAGCTGACATAAAATTTCAGCGGCCTTTTCTAAAGTTTCCCGTTTTTTGGCAAAACAAAAACGCAAGACCCCATCCTGGCGATTATTCATATTAAAAGACGAAATAGGAATACAGGCCAATTTATTTTCCGTTATCAAACGCAGGGCGAGGTCTTCATCTTTTTCATTTGATATTTCGGTATAGTCTAACAACTGAAAATAAGTGCCTTCAGAAGGCTTGAACTTAAACCTTGAAGTTTTTAGCGAACTCAAAAAGAAATCTCGTTTTTCTTGGTAAAAGTCGTTGAGCTGCATATAATGTTCTTCATTTTTCAGATATTCTGCCATGGCCCTTTGGGTGGGATGGTCTACACAAAAGACTGCAAATTGATGGGTTTTTCTAAACTCGTGCATCAAATCTTTAGGGGCAGCACAATATCCCATTTTCCAACCCGTAACATGAAAGGTCTTGCCGAAAGAAGCACAAATAAAACTACGTTGGGCCAAGTCGTCAAAACGTGAGGCACTTTGGTGTTCACATCCGTCAAAAACAATATGCTCATAAACCTCGTCACTTACCAAAAGTATGTTCGTATCTCGTAAAATCTCCTGTAATTGAAGCATATCGTCTTTTGTAATAATTTTTCCGCTTGGGTTGTGTGGGGTATTTAAAACTACCATGCGTGTTTTTGAGGTTATTTTGTTCCGAAATTCCTCCCAATCAACCTTATAATTATTAGCATTCAATTGAACATACACCGCTTTGCCTCCATTAAGTGCGATGGCCGGCTCATAGCAGTCATAAGCAGGTTTTATCACAATAACTTCATCACCAGGGTGAACGAAAGCGGTAATTGCGGTAAAGATGGCCTGAGTGGCGCCTACGGTAACCGTTATTTCATTTACCGGATCATAACTTCGGCCGTGCAATTGTTCTATTTTTTCTGAGATAACCTCTCTTAGGCCATAATAACCTTGCATGGCAGCATATTGATTGTGGCCTTGCTTCATGGCTTGTGTAACCAACCGCATCAGTTTTGGGTCTGCTTCAAAATTTGGGAAGCCCTGCGAGAGATCAATGGCCTTATGTTTTCTTGCCAAGTTGCCCACGGTGGTGAAAATGGTGGTTTTGACATCGGGAAGTTTCGATTTTGATTGTAAAATTTGAGGTATCATTTTTTGTATTTGTAGTAAGCATCAATTTACAACAATGTTGAAGATAGTTTTTACTTCATCTGAATCACTTATATTTATAAAACAAAATCAAATTATGAGAACACTTAAAATTATATTCTCGCTTATATCGACACTCTTATTGAGCGTGCCTTCTTTTTCCCAATCAAATAAAAATATGTCGAAAGATAAGATAAAGACCTTGATCGTAGATGGTCAAAACAACCATGAGCACTGGCCTAAAATCACGTATATGTTGAAGATGGAAATGGAGAAGTCAGGTCTCTTTACCGTAGATGTAGAAAGGTCTGCTTTTACTTGGAAGGGAGAAGAATTTCTTTCTGATTATGCCATAGTAGGAATGGATAAGACAGAGGCGATGAAAGACCCCAAGGCCGACCCAGATTATAGTCCTGACTTTTCAGCATATGACTTGGTAATCTGCAATTTTGGATGGAATGCAGCCCCATGGCCTGAGAAGACCAAGAAAGATTTTGAAAAGTTCATAAAAAAAGGCGGGGGACTCGTAGTTTTTCATGCAGCGGATAACTCCTTTCCTGAGTGGAAGGCGTACAATCAAATGATCGGCATCGGTGGATGGGGCGACCGAACCGAGAAAGACGGCCCTTATGTGTATTATGATGATAATGGTAAACTAATTAGAGATAATAGTGCCGGAAAGGCGGGTTCACATGGCCCTCAACACGAATACCAAATTCAAATTCGTAATTCGAACCACCCGATTACCAAAGGCATGCCTGAAAAATGGCTTCAAACCAAGGATGAGCTGTATGACAGGTTACGAGGTCCAGCTGAAAATATGGAAGTATTGGCCACCGCTTATTCTGCGGAAGAGCAAAAAGGTACAGGAAGGCATGAGCCGGCATTAATGGTATTGAATTATGGTAATGGACGTATTTTTCACAACATTATGGGCCATGCCGATTACTCGGTTGAAAGTGTAGGTTTTATGACTAGTATGCTTCGAGGTTCAGAATGGGCGGCTACGGGTAAGGTAACTCAAGAAATACCAGAAAACTTTCCAACGGCTGACAAATCGAGTTCAGTAAAATTCGATTAAACAATGGAGCTCACGCTAAGCATACCTGCATTACTCTTCCCGGCAATTTCATTGACAATGCTGGCCTATAATGCTAGATATTTGGCCATAGCGGCATTGATTCGGCAACTGCACCAGAAATATCAAGAAACGGAATCTGCTGCAATAGCCCTTCAAGTTAAACAGCTTCGAAAACGTTTATCCATTATTAAAAATATGCAGGCCACCGCCATCTTCAGTTTTCTGCTGGCGGTTATTACCATGTCATTAATTTACATAGAACTCACTTTTTGGGCCAACCTGGTTTTTGGTATTAGCCTTCTTGCGCTAATGGTATCTTTGATACTTTCATTGATTGAAGTTCAGCTATCTACAAGGGCTCTTTCCATTCAATTGGAGAATATGGAAAGTTAAAGCTAAGTTTTTTGAGCTTTTTTGAAAACAGACCAGCTGGTCTGTTTGATTGCAACTGGGGTGATTGGCTCAATTCTTTTCTCTAGATTATCGAAGTCATAAATCAGGTAAACAGCAAATATTAGCGGCTTATCAATTGTCATGAATCTGAAACCGACCGCCTGGTCGGTTTATTTCTTGGTTGACAATGATAATTGTTGGGGCTAAGGGTTTTAAAAATGCCTCAATTTCGCATGCCTACATGAAATAGAGCTTCCCCTTGGTTGATTACAGCTTGGTGGTTAATGCAGAAAACCACTCCGTCGAACGGAGCTTTAATATTCTTTGTTCGCCTGCCAAAAGTGTCTGAGACAATACCAATAATTTGTCCCTTTTTGATTTCACTTCCGTTCGTGATTTTGGGAATGAACATTCCGGCGGTGGGTGCACGAAGCCATTTTCTATTCTGAAGACGAACAGAAACTTGACCATTGAACTTCTCATTATCCGAAGGGGGCAACATTTCAAAATGCTCGAGAACATTTAAAATGCCTTTTGTGCCCTCTAAAATCGAGTAATCATCAAAACGCATACTTTCACCTGCCTCGTACACAATCATGGGTTTGTTCATTCTATAAGCTGCATTACGAAACGAACCCTTAATTAAGGATGAAGGAAAAGAAATTGGGGCATTGAAAATTTCCGCCAATCGGGCGCTATTTTCATCTTCTTCGGTAAAACGTATCTGCGGGTAATTGTGCCGTTGACCTCCTCCCGTATGTAAATCGATGCCCATATCGACATGCGGAAGTATTTCTGAAGTATAATGATAGGCTATGCGACTCGCCATCGACCCAGATTTGGTGCCCGGAAAACTGCGGTTCACATCTTTACCGTCAGGTACATCTCTAGAGAAATGTATAAATCCGAATATATTGAGAATGGGTACCGCTATAACTGCGCCTTTTATAATATTGAGTTGTTTTTCGGCTAGCAGGCGACGAACAATTTCAATTCCGTTAATTTCATCACCGTGCAGCCCTGCCTGTATTAAAATGGTAGGCCCTGGTTTTTTTGAATTGAATACATACACCGGTATGTCGATCATCGTTCCGGTTGGTAAACGATCAATGCCGATTTGCACCAATTTGTGTTGCCCGGGTTTTACCGTTGTTCCACCGATGGTAATATTTTTGTTGGTTTCTACTTCCATCTTCTTTTGCTACAATTGCGCTCTAAGTATAGAATAATTTCTTTGGCTACATTAACCCCCGTCGCAGCTTCGATACCCCGCAGGCCTGGTGATGCATTGACCTCGATAAGTAACGGGCCTTTTTTAGAACGAATTAAATCTATACCTGCCACACCAAGACCAATGTGTTTGGCGGCACCAAGGGCTATTTCTTTTTCTTTTTTTGACAATTTCACTTTTTCGGTAGTACCTCCACGGTGCACATTAGATCTAAATTCTTCGAGGGCACTGGTACGCTTCATGCTCGCCACTATTTTATCGCCAACGACCAAAATACGAATGTCTTCACCGTTGCTTTCCTCAATATATTTCTGAAGAAGAATGCTGGTGTCCATTTTATAGAAAGTATCGATAATCGATTTCGCCGATTTTTTCGATTCGGCAAGTATAACCCCGAGTCCGTGGGTGCCCTCCTGAATTTTAATAATGACCGGTGTACCCCCTAAAATCTCGATTTGCTCCTCGATGTTATGAGGGTTGATCGAGAAAAGGGTTTCGGGTACGGGTATGCCTTTTTGCGACATGATTTGAAGGGTACGCACTTTATTTCGTGCCCTTGCGATACTTAGAGATCGTGCTGCACTGAAAACCCCGTTAATTTCAAATTGCTTGACTATAGCGACCCCATGACGTGTAACTTTCGCACCTATTCTGGGAATAATGGCGTCAAATTCGTTGGTGATATTCTCTTCCCTTAGATAGATTTCAGGCTTAGGGCCTCCGAGCTTTACCGAGCATTGGGTATGGTCGATTTGCTCTATGTAATGACCAAGGTTCTTGGCCTCTTCGGCTATCCGTTGTGTAGAATAAACACTATTACTTACCGATAGTAAGCCAATATCCATCGTGCTGAAAGGGGTTTAAGTTTTCGAATGCTAAAAATACAACTTGTTAAGAAAGTTATGCTAAAAAATTGAGGAGCTTGTTTTTAGCTTTACAACTCACTGATAATGAATATGATTTTGTGTTTTTGGATTTATCTGGTTCAAGAAAAACCGGGTCAGATATTGATTTTGGAATCCGAAGTTCAAACAAGATATTCCACTTCCTTAAAATGGGTCTAAATACTTGAGTAAAGAGTTGTAAAGTTTGTTAAAGCCAAGCCTATACCCTAATTTTGTAGACCGTCTAAAAACTAATTGATACATTATAATGAGCGGATTGATAAAATCTTCGATAGCCCGAAAAGTCGTAATGGCCTTATCGGGTCTTTTTTTGGTCTTCTTTCTGGCCCAACACTTTACCATTAACATAACTTCTGTTATAGCTCCCGACACTTTCAATGAGTGGTCACATTTTATGGGTTATAATGGGTTAGTGCAGTTTATTCTTCAGCCGATATTGATTGCTGGGGTTATTGTGCATTTTGTTATGGGTATTGCTTTAGAGATTAAAAACAACAAGGCTAGGGCGATCAAGTACAAGAAATACAGTGGTGGCGCCAATGCCTCTTGGATGTCGAGAAACATGATCATTACCGGTCTTGTCGTTTTGGCATTTCTTGGTCTTCATTTTTATGATTTTTGGATCCATGAAATGGATTATAAATACATAGCTGGCAATGCCGAGGACCCAACGCGATATTATCAGGAAACCGTAGAAAAGTTTGAGCCTTTCTGGCGTACTGTTATCTATGTTATATCTTTTGTGTTGTTGTCTTTGCACCTGTGGCATGGCTTTGCCTCTTCTTTTCAGAGTATGGGGGTGAACAACAAATACACTCCGGCAATACAGACTTTTACTAAAATCTACGCGATAGGTATTCCTTTGGGGTTCATATTTATTGCAGTTTACCATCATCTTAACCCAATAACACATTAATATGGGCATATTGGATTCTAAAGTTCCATCAGGGCCGTTAGCCGAAAAATGGACTAAGCATAAGAACAAAATCAACCTGGTTAACCCTGCCAACAAGCGTAATATAGATATTATCGTTGTAGGTACAGGTCTTGCAGGGGGTTCGGCCGCAGCAACTTTGGCCGAGCTGGGTTATAATGTAAAAACATTCTGTTATCAAGATTCTCCTCGTAGGGCACACTCCATTGCAGCTCAAGGTGGTATCAACGCAGCAAAAAATTACCAAGGTGATGGCGATAGCGCCTACCGCCTTTTTTACGATACGATCAAAGGGGGCGATTATCGCTCACGTGAGGCTAACGTTCACCGTTTGGCTGAAGAATCGGCAAATATCATTGACCAATGTGTAGCACAAGGTGTTCCTTTTGCAAGAGATTACGGGGGTCTTTTAGATAACCGTTCGTTCGGAGGGGTTTTGGTATCTAGAACATTCTATGCCAAAGGCCAGACAGGGCAACAATTGCTATTGGGTGCTTACTCAGCTATGAACCGACAGATCAATAGAGGTAAGATCAAGCCTTACAACCGTCATGAAATGATGGATATGGTTTTGGTGGATGGAAAAGCCAGAGGTATTATTGCCCGTAATTTGGTTACCGGTGAAATCGAACGACATTCGGCACATGCCGTAGTTTTGGCTACTGGCGGTTACGGAAATGTGTTCTTTCTGTCAACCAACGCTATGGGAAGTAATGTAATGGCGGCCTGGAGAGCGCATCGAAGGGGAGCTTTCTTTGCTAACCCATGCTTTACACAAATTCACCCTACATGCATTCCGGTTTCAGGAGATCATCAATCTAAATTGACCTTGATGTCTGAGTCGTTGCGTAATGATGGGCGTATTTGGGTACCAAAGAGAATTGAAGATGCACAAGCCATTCGTGAAGGAAAATTAAAGCCTACCCAGTTAAAAGAAGAGGATAGAGATTACTACTTGGAAAGACGTTACCCAGCGTTCGGAAACTTGGTGCCGCGTGATGTTGCATCGAGAGCCGCAAAAGAACGTTGTGATGCCGGTTTCGGAGTAAACAAAACAGGAGAAGCCGTTTATTTGGATTTTGCTTCTGCAGTTCAACGTTACGGTAAAGAAGAAGCCTTGACCAGAGGCATGAAAAATGGCGATAGCAAAACTATCACCCAATTAGGTAAAGACATTATCGAAGCCAAATACGGAAACCTTTTTCAGATGTACGAGAAAATCGTAGATGAGAATCCGTATGAGACGCCAATGATGATTTACCCAGCTGTGCACTATACGATGGGCGGTCTTTGGGTAGATTACAACTTACAGACGACCATTGAGGGTTGCTACTGCGCCGGTGAGGCGAATTTTAGCGACCATGGTGCGAACCGTTTAGGGGCTTCTGCATTAATGCAAGGTCTGGCAGATGGGTATTTCGTGCTTCCGTATACTATTGGTGATTACCTCTCGAACGATATTAGAACCGGTGCTATCTCTACAGATTCGCCCGAGTTTGAATATGCTGAGAAAGAAGTAAAAGACCGTATCAATAAACTAATGTCCGCAAAGGGGCAGCATTCCGTTGATTATTACCATAAGAAATTGGGTAAAATTATGTGGGATAAATGCGGAATGGCAAGAAACGCCCAAGGTCTTGAAGAAGCGATTGTAGAAATATCTGCTTTAAGGGCTGATTTCTGGGAGAATGTAAAAATTCCCGGTGGTACAGATGGTATGAACGCCGAGTTGGAAAAAGCGGGTCGAGTGGCCGATTTCTTGGAGTTGGGTGAACTTTTTGCTAAAGATGCATTGACCAGACAAGAATCGTGTGGAGGCCATTTCAGGGAAGAATACCAAACCGAAGAAGGTGAGGCCCTTCGTGACGATGAGAACTTTAAGTTCGTTTCGGCATGGGAATACAAGGGAGAGCCAAAAGACGCTGTTCTTCACAAAGAAGATTTGGTCTACGAGAATATTGAATTAAAAACAAGAAGTTATAAGTAGTTTATAGTTGAAGGTTTATGGTCACTGTCGAAAGCAGTTTACTATTAACAGTCAACCCCAACTAAAATAAAAACTATGAAATTAAACTTAAAAATATGGCGTCAGAAAGATGCCAACACCAAAGGGGAAATGGTCGATTACACTATTAACGGTGTAGAAGGAGATATGTCTTTTTTGGAAATGTTAGACGTGCTTAATGAAGACCTTATAAACAAGGGTAAAGAACCGGTACAGTTCGATCATGACTGTCGTGAGGGTATCTGCGGGTCTTGTTCGTTACAAATCAACGGTGAGCCGCACGGTCCAGACCGATTGGTGACCACTTGTCAGTTGCACATGAGAAAATTCAACGATGGCGATACTATCGTAATCGAACCTTTTAGAGCGACCGCTTTTCCGGTTATCAAAGATTTGGTGGTCGACCGTACCGCTTTTGACAGAATTCAGCAAGCAGGGGGTTATATATCGGTGAATACCTCTGGTAATACTGTTGATGCCAATGCAACACCGATAGAAAAAGATAAGGCTGATGATTCTTTCTATGCCGCTACGTGTATCGGTTGCGGAGCCTGTGTTGCAGCTTGTAAGAATGCCAGTGCGATGTTGTTTACATCTGCTAAGGTTTCTCAGTTCGCATTGCTTCCCCAAGGTAGGGTCGAGGCTACAGAACGTGTTGAGAATATGGTTCGTCAAATGGATTTGGAAGGTTTTGGAAACTGTACCAATACCGGTGCCTGTGAGGTTGAGTGCCCTAAAGGTATTTCATTGGAGAACATTGCACGTATGAATCGCGAATATCTTAGCGCTACCGTAAAAGGATAATTTATTCTAAGCAATGAGACTCAAATCGAGTTATCTTTCCTTTTAATTGAGATAAAATCAATCCCAAGCTCTTTATTTAGAGTTTGGGATTTGTATTTTGGTCTTTTTCTCTTATATAGATATAAATAAATTGCTCAATACATTCTTCAATTTTATTTATTCCATTATCTGAAAACGTATTCATTTTCTTGACTTTTGTTATCAAATCTGGATAGTATATTTCTGTCTTTTCATATAATAAATCTAAATTTAATAAGGATTTCATGTAGTTATAATTCTCCCTGTCAATAGAGCCAAATCCTTTGTTTATATAATGGATAGGAAAATACTGGAGCAAAGCTCCCAAAACCTCTTTCTTTGATATTGAGTTAGAAATATACTGTTCAAATTCTTCTCTATCGTAATCGCTCCAAACTGACATGACCATTTTATTTTCGGGAGCATATGGGACGAAGAATGGAAGCTCCTCATGTCTTGATTTGACCTTTTCAATTATTAATTTTTCCAATTCATTCTTGTGCGAGTAATCGCTAAAATTTCTAGTGAAATAACATAATTCTTTATAATCCAGTTGGCCTGCTAAGTTATTTATTTGCTCCTCAACTGGATACTTATTTAAATATTCTCCGACCAATTCAATAATTCGAATTTTTAAATCATCACCGAACATATCCTTTTCAAGAGTTTCAAATATGCCTTTATTTTTAAACCAGAACTGAAAAAAATTATCCTTATTAGAAATTTCAGAATCGTAAATAATACTTTTTATTTTATCCTCTAGAAAGTAGATACTAAATTCTTTAATAAGTTTTTTTGCTCGACTAATGCTGTTTCAAAGTCATTTTCATTAATAGCTTTTATAAATGTAACAAGTATGTTTTTAGAGATTTTTCCTACCATGTGATACGAAAAATATTTATCGTAGTGTTCTTTATGATTTATTCTAAGTTCTTTATTTAGCTTTTCAGATTCAATATCTCTACCCCCAATTGTCCCTTGGTTTTTGGGAAATAAGTATTCGATTATTTCAGTTTTTGAGGAAAAGTCTATTTTGTCCGATAAATCTTTATAGTATATTCTATGAGTGATATTGTAGATGCCTTTACTGAAATTTTGAATTTTGAGTTTTTCATATATTTCATCTTGAGTTACTTTCAAATACTCAACTAGAAATAAATCATTAAGATTCACTTCGTTGCCAATTGAGAATGCGGAAACGAAAAAACTGTTCAAGACTCTTATTATCTCTCTTGGACTTATAAATGACACTAAATTGAAACTTTTATGTAGAATTTCTTGGAACTCCTGCTCCTTAGAGTGGTTCATTCCGTAATTTAGTAAGGTTCTGACCTTATTTAATTTATGCTGAAAGAATACTTTTAAATCCGACTTTTCAACTTTTGGTAGGTAAATTGGAATATTAACAATTTTTTCAAGAAATTTTTCGCCGTCAATTTTGTTGTCCCCAAACCGATTTTTAATTGCTTTGGATACCTGCTCTTTATCTAGAGCCACAATATAGATGACATTCTTAAAGTCTGCATTCAATTTTATAATCTTTAATACTCTATAAATTTCTTCTCTGTCCAACCTATCTATATCGTCAATGGTAATTACGATTTTAAAGTCGGCTTGGGATAGCAACTGATTAATTTCTGTTTTTAATTCTTCGATACCCTGATTTTCACCAATTAAGTCTTCACCCATTAACCTAAGTATTTCTCCGGGCTCAAATGTCACTTCGGTATTGTAAGATTTTGGAATACCTATGGTGGCAGAAAGTTTTACTGCCTTCATATACCGGCTCATGGATTTTATAAACTGACCAGCCTTTTTTAGAGAATTTTCTTGCGATGCCTTTAATTTTTTAGATAACCCTTCGAAGAATTCAAACAAGATTTCATCTTCTGAATTATATCTCCACGGGTTAAAGTGGAATTTCATAATTCCTTTACCTTTTCCTTTAGGAAATAAATCTAAGTTGCGATTGATCAAATTTAAATAAGAAGTTTTTCCATAACCCCAACTACCGTATATGCCAATTATTAAGTTTTCCTCGATATCTGAAGTGTTTTGAATGAGTTTTTGAACTTTTTTCGCATGATGTTTATAGTTAAGTAAATCATCATCATCTTTTTCAATTGGTAAATCGGGTAAATTCATTAAAATAGGTAGATTATAGTTAATTAACTGAATTCATCTTTGAAGAATTTGTTTTAAAGTTACAGTATTATATGAGAAAGTTAATTAAGCCAAAAGAGTATTCCGAAGAACGTATAAAGGTTCCCCGTTTCAACGAAGAATCGGGCTTCTACACCACTCCAAAACGTTCTAAGATTATGAGCAAGATACGCGGCAAAAACACCAAGCCTGAGCTTGCCTTTCGAAAAGCTCTGTATGCCGCGGGTTACCGGTATCGAATAGACTATAAAAAACTTATTGGCAAACCCGACATCCTCTTTAAAAAGTATAAGACTGCCATTTTCATAGACGGTGAATATTGGCATGGACATAATTGGGATGAACGAAAACCCAAAATAAAAACGAACCGTGAATTTTGGATTGCCAAAATCGAACGAAACATGCAACGTGACAGCGAAGTAAATAAAGAACTGGAACGTTTGGGCTATAAAGTTTTTCGATTTTGGGAAACGGAAATCAAAAAGGAACTTGGCCGTTGTCTAGCTGAAGTTACCGAATACCTTCAATCTCTTCAAACGAGCTAAGATCTCCCTGAATTCCGTCAATTGAAGCGTTCGATTGGTGGTATATTGCGAATGAATCAATTAATAATCATTTAAAAATATATATATGAAGAAGGTAGCAATATTAGCCACAAACGGATTTGAAGAAAGTGAATTGAAGTCACCTAAAGAGGCGATGGAGAAAGAAGGCTTTCAAGTAGATGTCGTGAGTTTTGAGGCTGGTGAAATAAAAGGATGGGCCGATGGAAATTGGTCAAATTCTTATAAAGTAGATAAAACATTAAATCAAGTAAGCGCATCTGATTACAATGCATTAATGTTACCGGGTGGGGTTATCAATCCTGATTTGGTAAGACGTGAAGAAAAGGCACTAACTTTTGTTCGTGATTTCTTCAAGCAAGAAAAACCGGTAGCCGCTATATGCCATGCACCACAAATTTTAATTAGCGCAGGTGTAGTGGAAGGTAGAAAACTAACTTCATTCAAGTCTATTAAAGATGACTTGGTTAATGCCGGTGCTAATTGGGTAGACCAAGAAGTAGTAGTAGACCAAGGTTTCGTAACCAGTAGAAACCCTGATGATTTACCTGCATTCAATAGCAAGTTAATCGAAGAGGTAAAAGAAGGTAAGCATGAAGAGCAACATGCATAATACTTAAAGAACCAAATCGAAAAAATCCTGATAAACATATCAGGATTTTTTTTTGCCCTATGATTTTGTAGGCAATTCATCGATAAAATTGACCCCTTGTATTTTTCACCACAGTAAAGGATCGGTTCACAACAATAATTTAGAAAGTTGAAATGAGCAGCGTAGATTTACATTGTAATTAAGTGATAGTGTTGACCCCAAATCGCCCCTTGAACTTGACCGAAAAAATTTCGACCCCAAATCGAAAATTCTACCTACAAAATATTACACCGACCCCAATCGGTAACCAAATTAACAGTGTACCTACTTAACAAGAAAAGCCCTTTTATAGGGCTTTTTTGTATTTGTTCGTCTTCATGTTATTTAATGATGAATTCTTTTTCCATTTTATCGTCACCTGAAATACGAACAAGATAATCCCCTTTCGGTAAATAGGTCTTGCCGTCTTTAGCGGTTTTAAGTTTTACTTTGTTTTTCTTAAGATAGGCAGCTTTTCCAGCTTTTGAAAAAGCTAGATCATAAGAAAGAATGTTCATGCCTTTATCAGCTTTGATTTCAGTGCTACTTACGATTATGCCATTTTTGGTTTGAATTTCCGCAGATATAGATTGTTCTTTTTTACTGTAAAAGAACACATCGAGCCCAGGTGTACTGGGCTTGCTCCATGGGCTGGGGGCGTTGCCCCAATCTTTTGAGTGTGTAACGTCATCCAACTCGAAAACAACAAGATTCTTATCGAGAATATCAGTAGTTATTTGTTGTAAATATTTGATATCTGCTTGGTAGATGCTTCTGCCATGTGTGCCCACAAGTAAGTGTTTTGCTTCTGGCTGAATAGCCAAGTCGTGTACGGCAACATTGGGCATACCACTTTGAAAAGCCTCCCAAGAAGAACCTTGGTTAAAGGAGAGGTAAAGTCCGTTATCGGTACCTACGAACAAGAGATTTTCATTGACAGGGTCTTCTATTATCGTATTAACGGGTGAAGCAGGAATATTTCCAGCAATGCTCTGCCAAGTTTTTCCGTAGTCGTCACTTTTATAGAGATAGGTAGTAAAATCGTCCCAGCGATATCCATTTAAAGCTAGATAAACCCGTTCTTTTTTATGTTTTGATGCAATCACCCTACTCACCCAGTTATTTTTTGGTAGCGAAGACGAAATAAGCTGCCAATCAGCCCCCCCATTTTGCGAAATATGCACCAGCCCGTCATCACTTCCGGTATACAAAAGTCCGAATTTTAAGGGTGATTCTGAAATGGTCGTGAGGGTACCATAGGCGACATTGCCTTTTTTACCACCCTGGGTTAGATCATCTGAAATAGTTTCCCAATCGTCACCTTTATTTAAAGAGCGATGTAATTTGTTGCTACCTAGATAGAGAATATCTTGATTGTGCGTAGAAAGTGATATAGGGGTCTGCCAATTGAAACGAAAGGGTTTTTCACCAAGGTTATGCTTGGGTTGAATGTATTTTTTCTTGTTGTTTTTTCTATCCAATCGATAATAATTTCCGAATTGGTACCCCGTATACACTGTATGGTGGTCTCTGTTATCGATTTCTATTTGCATGCCGTCACCACCCATGATTGATTTCCAGGGGTATTCGCCCATTTGGTGCCAACTGCGGTCTTCTTTGGCGTTGTGAGCACCTTCCCAGACACCGTTATCTTGCAAGCCACCATAAACATGATAAGGCTCTTGACGGTCTACGTTGATGGCATAAAACTGACCGACGCTCGGTGAGTTGTTTTTTATCCATGTTTCTCCATCATCGTAGGTGATATTCACGCCACCATCGTTACCATTGATCAAATGGACGGGCATTTTTGGGTTTATCCATAGGGCATGGTGGTCGGCGTGTACGTTTTCTTGACTTATAGAGGTAAAGGTTTTTCCGCTATTTGCAGATTTTAACAAGGGCACACCACCTACATATACTTTTTCGCTATCGTTAGGGTCTACTCGAATTTCACCAAAATAATAGCCATAGCTGTAGTAGAGCGCATCGATATAATCGGTATTTTGCTTTGCCCAACTGGTGCCGCCATTATCACTGCGATACACCTCGGCGCCTATGACAGGGGTATCGAAAAGCATCGAGTTGGCATCTTCAAGGTGTTTTGCCAAATCTATAGGTTTGGCCACGTTACTTCGTATAAGTTGTTTGACATTTTCAGCTCGATATTTTTCTTGGAAACCGTTCTTTTTAAGGAATGCATTCAATTTTTTATCCTCTAGTTCGAGAAATTCAGACGTTGACATTTTCTTAAAGTCAGAAGCGGAAAGAATCTCAGGGTCTTTATCTTTTTCTTCGGATGCTTCGCGACGGTCTTGATTATCGTGCAAGGCGTAGACGATGTTCTCGTCATAAACGGCCAGACCAATACGACCTACGCCGTAACCTGTGGGGAAACCACTGCCCTCTGTTGAAATCTTCTTCCACGTACTACCGCCATCGACACTTTTGTAAATGCCAGACCCGAATCCACTACCTAGAAAATCCCAAGCCTTTCGGTCTTTTTCCCAAGCAGCGGCGTACATAATATCAAAGTTTTTTGGGGCATGCGCCACATCGATTATTCCGGTATCGAAATTAATAAAAAGTGTTTTTTTCCAAGTTTTGCCTCCATCCGTAGTTTTATAAATGCCTCGTTCGTCATTAGAAGAGTAAAGATGGCCTGTAGCACCCACTACTACTTCGTTAGGGTTTTCTGGGTTGATTACGATACGACCGATATGATGCGAGTCCATTAGCCCCATATGCATCCACAATTTGCCCTTGTCAATCGATTTTAAAACGCCGATGCCGGCGTATGAAGACCGTGAAGCGTTGTTTTCGCCAGTACCGACCCAAATAGTGCCCGTGGGCCAGTCGACCGCAATATCCCCTAAATTTTGGGTTTGAGACTGGTCCATTACCGGAGTGAAAGAAGTACCATTATTCTTGGTGTACCAGAGTCCGCCAGAGGCATAGGCCACATAAAATTCAATGGTATTTTCGGGGTTTACATCTAAATCGACCACCCGACCGCTCATAACCGTCGGCCCGATATTTTTTAGGGGAATATTCTTCACCAAAGATTCAGTTTCCATACGCTGCTTCTGAAGCAGTGCACTTTTCACCTGTTCGGTACCGGTGGGTACAATTTGAGAGGTTCCTGTAAAATAAAGGGAGAGAACAAGAAAAAAAGAAAGGTACTTCATGGTGCCTGGTGTTGGACTTTTAACAGAGGAAAGTTAATAATTCTTAGCGTGGCAATTTAAAATTAACAGCCTGCATAATTGCGCATCAACTTAATATTTTGTTAATTTATGCCATACTAAAGTTACGCTCACTCAAACTACAAGAGTAACATAACCAACTTTAATTGAGGAAGAGGCCTAGAAATGGGTCTCTTTCTTTTTGTTCTTAATTTGGCGAGGAAGCCAATCGTTTCTTAGGATTATAGCCTATACCGCACGACTATTTTTAGTAGAATCGCTATTTTTGAAAAAACGAAGAAACTAGATGAAATACGAGCAGATCAGTAATACACTTTTCACTAAAAACCGTAAAAAATTTATGGCTCAAATGCAGCCGAAAAGCATAGCGGTATTTAACTCTAACGACATATACCCCATAGGTGCAGATAGCGTTCTGCCTTTTGAACAGCACAGAGATATATTTTATTTAAGTGGGGCCGACCAAGAAGAGACACGCTTGCTTCTTTTTCCTGATTCCATCATTAAAAAACATCGAGAAATACTTTTTGTTCGTGAAACGAACGACCACATTGCCATTTGGGAAGGGGAAAAATTGACCAAAGAAAAGGCGACCGAAGTCTCAGGTATAGAAACCATTTATTGGCTTCAAGATTTCGACAAGGTCTTTTTTGATTTAATGACCGAGGCAGAAACTATTTACTTTAACACGAACGAGCATTACCGTCAGGCAGTGGAGACCCAGACGCGTGAGGATCGTTTTATTTTGGATTGCAAGAGCAAATTTCCGGCGCATAAGGTTGCCAAGAGCAATCCGATTTTACAAAAGATTCGTGGTGTTAAAGAACCCGAAGAAATAGAATTGATGCAAACCGCCTGTAATATTACAGAAAAGGGTTTTAGACGGGTACTTGAATTTGTCGAGCCTGGGGTTTGGGAACATGAGATAGAAGCCGAACTGTTACATCAGTTTGTACGAAATCGCTCGAAGGGTTTTGCCTATCCACCGATTATTGCCGCGGGTAACAATGCTAACGTTTTGCATTACCTGGAAAACAACAAACAATGCGAAGCAGGAGATTTGATTTTGATGGATACTGCTGCCGAATACGCAAATTACTCTAGTGATTTGACCCGAACCATTCCCGTGAGCGGAAAATTCAACAAACGCCAGAAAGAGGTGTATGAGGCGGTGCTACGCGTGAAAGACGAAGCCACCAAAATGTTGGTGCCAGGCACCATTTGGGCCGATTATCATGTAGAGTGCGGTAAACTGATGACCTCTGAGCTTTTGGGTCTCGGACTTCTAGATAAGGCCGATGTTCAAAATGAAGATAAAAATTGGCCCGCCTATAAAAAGTACTTTATGCACGGCACTAGCCACCATATCGGGTTGAACACCCATGATTATGGCGAATTGAAAAAGCCCATGGAACCTAATATGGTATTTACCGTTGAACCGGGTATTTATATTCCCGAAGAGAAAATGGGAGTGCGTTTAGAAGATGATGTAGTCATTCAAGAAACAGGAGAGCCATTCAATCTCATGGCCAATATTCCTATTAAAGTAGAGGAAATTGAAGAGTTGATGAATCAATAACCATCATTGCAATAAATTTTAAAATTACTATCATGAAAATAGTTTCTTGGAATGTGAACGGAATTCGTGCTTCCATAAAGAAAGGTTTTGGGGAAGTGGTTTCCAACTTTGATGCGGATGTCTTTTGTGTTCAAGAGACCAAAGCTCAAGACGACCAAGTTTCGGAAGCGTTAAAGGAAATCACTGGCTACGAAGTTTTTAGTAACAGTGCCGAAAGAAAGGGGTATTCCGGTACGGGAATTCTATCAAAGAAAAAACCACTTTCATTCTTTGCCAATATTGGCGTTGAAGACCATGATGTCGAAGGCAGGGTTACTTGTGCAGAGTATGATGCTTTTTATTTGGTGAACGTATATGTGCCCAACAGTGGTAACGGACTCAAAAGGTTGGATTACCGTTCGGTGTGGGACAAAGACTTTACCAATTATTTGTTGAACCTGCAAAAAAAGAAACCGCTTATAGTTACGGGTGATTTTAATGTGGCGCATACGGCGAACGATTTGGCGAACCCGAAATCGAATTACAATAAAACATCTGGTTTTACCCAGGTGGAAATCGATGGTCTAGATCATATGCTTCATACTTTGAACTTGGTAGATAGTTTTAGAACCTTGCACCCCGATGAATTTGACAAATACACTTTTTGGAGTATGCGTGGGGGTGCGAGATCCCGAAATGTGGGTTGGCGTATCGATTATTTTTTGGTGAGTGAATCGCTTTGGCCTAAAGTAAAGTCGGCAGAAATTCATGACCAGGTTATGGGTAGTGACCATTGCCCTATTAGTATGGAAATTGATATTTAGATGATGAATTATTCCGACAGGGATTAGTTTTTAGAACTGTATTTTATAAAGAAATTAGAAATAACAAAAACTACCCCTGCCGGTAAAACCCATCCTAAGCTGAACTTGCTTAGAGGAATATAGCCTTGAAGGCTAATTAAAGATTCTTGGAGCCCTAAACTGCCCAAAAAGTCAGGAATGCTAAAAATAATGGTGGTCAAGACCACGGCTTTAAATACTTTCGAAGAAGCATATTTTTCAGGTACTACATTTAAAAGAATCAAGATAATGGTAATTGGGTAAATGAACATTAACGCGGGTAGCGCCACAGCAATGATGTAGGCAACATCAAATTGCCCCATTAGAACCCCAAGCACACATCCTATTAATGCGGTAATTATAAATACGTTTTTTGAATTTTCAAACCGCGATTGTAAAAAGTCCGATGTGCCGGTAACAATGCCTACGGCAGTAGTGAAACAGGCCAGGCTTACCAATACACTTAAAAATAGCTGCCCTGCATTGCCCAAAGTTTCTATACTAATTCCATTCAATAAAGCCGTACGAGTACTATCGGCCTCGAACATACTATGAGTAATCGCACCGGTAAAAATGAGTCCGGCATAGAGTAAGAAGAGGCCAGAACCGGCTAAGAATCCGGCTCGTCTAATCAGTAGCTTTTTTTCTGCATAAGTCGCATTTTTCTTTTTCAAGTTGATGGAAATAATAATAACCCCGCCTACCACCACGGCACCTATGGCATCAAAAGTTTGGTACCCCTCAAGTATACCTTTTGAAAACGGACTAGCCATAGTCACGTTACCATAATCGAACTCAAAAGAAAAAGCGGCTATTATTATGATGCCTAGCAGAATGAGAATGATTGCAGGGGTGAGTGCCTTACCTAGAATGTTCAATAGTTTTGATCGATTGATGACGAAAACAAAAACCAGCGTAAAATAGATTACACTCGTTAACCACGACGGCGAATCAAAAATGGGAGCAATGGCCATTTCATGGGTGACCGATGCCGTACGTGGTGAGGGAAGGCTAACTGAGATAATATAAATCAGCGATGAGTAGACCAAGCTAAAGGTAGGGGAGACTTTCTTGCCAAAGTCGAAAATAGTGCCCTGTAATTTGGCATGGGCCAGTATACCTAATATAGGAATCAAGACCGCAGAAACACAAAAGCCTAATGCGACCAACCACCAAAGGTTTCCCGATTGAAAACCTAACAATGGGGGGAGAATCAAATTTCCGGCTCCGAAAAATAAAGAAAAAAGGGCAAAGGTTGTGACAAGGGTCTCTTTTGCTTTCAATTTGTAAGGTCTAGTTTGGGCATCATCCATACTTAAAAGAAAAATAGCAATTCAACAAATTACCATTAAAAGGGTTGTTATTCATCGAATTCGATGAACTGCCTCAAGAATGGAATATGGGCAGTTCTTTTTTTAAAATAACGGAAAGATACCGCAAATTCACCTGATAACAAATGAAGAGATGAGGGTCGAAAAAGTGGTCTTTCATCGAAAAAAGTGTATTTCGTCGAAAAAAGACCCCTATTGATAAAGCACACCCAATAAACAAAGAGGTGTGTGCGTTCAGATATGGAAAGTGGTTTAAATCACTTGAGTTTTTCACCCAATTTATCATCTAGCAATTTGCGGTTTCCCAAATGACCAATGATGCGTTAAAAACCTACAACCATGAAAAGATTCTTTTGCAGCCTTTTTGGCCACCACTACTCAGTTTCAAAAAAAGTGACCCATCATATCAAAGAATATAAATGCATTCATTGTAGCAAAGAAGTAACTACAGATGTTAGCGGTAACCTGTCTACGCTTACACCAGAGCTACAGGACATAAATAAAACTCTAGAAAATATATTTCAGAAAAGACATAGAGCGGCACAACATGCTGCCTAACCCTGAACTTGATTCAGCGTTAACTATGCTTTGGCAACCAAATCCTGAGCCCTAGGGGCATCAGGATTTAAATTATATTCCCGAAAATTAAGTTGCAACCTCGTTCTCCACTGTCGTTCGCCCCACAACAGTAAAGTTAGGTTTGCCTTTTTCGGGAATTTTTTTGTTCGAAACCGAACGATGCTCGAGGCGATGGTTTAGAACCTAATCGTCAGAAAAAGAATTCCAACCCTGTGCGGTCAAAGGTATTTTAGTATTCGCCCGTGTAACCAAATTGGCACCTTCGCTCACTTCTGTCATGTGGCCGATTACCGTAAGATTGGGGTTTCCCTTTATGTTGTCAAAATCTTTTTGATCAATGGTAAATAGAAGTTCATAATCTTCACCACCACTGAGGGCTACCATCGTACCATCCATCTTGAACTCTTCACAACTAGAGATAACTGTGGGATCTAAAGGTATCTTTTCCTCAAAAAGATTGCAGCCCACATTACTTTGTTTGGTTAGATGCAAAATTTCAGATGATAGTCCGTCACTAATATCGATCATTGAAGTGGGTTTCACCTCAAGTTTCTCCAAGAGTTCAACGATATCTTTTCGTGCCTCTGGTTTAAGTTGACGTTCGACAATATAAGAGTAGGGTGAAAGATCAGGTTGATTGTTGGGGTTCACCTTGAAAACTTCTTTTTCACGCTCTAAAACCTGAAGGCCCATATATGCGGCGCCCAAATCACCGCTAACGACTAAAAGGTCGTTAGGTTTTGCACCACTACGATAGGTGAGTTTTTCATCGGTAGCTTCCCCTAGAGCGGTAATGCTAATGAGCATACCTTTAGTAGATGAGGTCGTATCGCCACCTACCAGATCGACATTGAACATTTTACAGGCCAGTGCGATTCCATCATAAAGCTCTTCCAAGGCCTCCAACGGAAATCGGTTAGATACGGCTAGCGATACAGTAATTTGTGTAGCCTTCGCATTCATTGCGTACACATCGGAAAGATTGACCATCACCGACTTGTAGCCCAAGTGTTTTAAGGGCATATAGCTGAGGTCAAAATGTACACCTTCTATCAATAGATCCGTGGTAAGAACGATCTTATTAGAGGAGTAATCTAATACGGCGGCATCATCGCCTATGCCCTTTACCGATGATTTATGATTGAGGGAAAAGTTTTGGGTCAAATGTTCAATAAGTCCGAACTCTCCCAATTTTTCCAAAGCGGTTTTCTCTTGGTTCTTGTCTTCTAGCATTCCGCAAAAATACGGGTATTTTCTGTGATAGGCACAAGCTCTCATTAACTGGGTCGAAGAATCGATATTTAAATTGAAAATAATAATCGGTATAATTTTTGATGTGTTTTCTTACAGGTCCACGGGTCATTTGTTCATTCTCAAGTAACTAAGTGATATATTTACATAAAAACTTATAGTTATGAAAAACAGTACCTTGCTATATGCTATCGGCATTAGTTTTTTAGTCGCACTATCATCTTGCTCATCAGATGAATCGGTCGATGATGTTGTTATCGATGACGTTGATATGGAGGAAGAGATGGACACCGATGAGGAAGCGGTTGGTTTTATGCCTTGCGAAAACGGAATGGCCGGTAACTACCCCTGCGCTGGCTATGACCTTATGGCAATTATGCCCCTTTCTGACTTTGATGCAAATTCTACCAATGATATTTGGGGGTGGACAGATGTCACCACAGATCGCGAATATGCGATATTAGGTCTTGATAACGGCACTGCGTTTATTGACATTACCGACACCGAAAACCTGGTTTACTTAGGTAAATTGCCTACTGCTACCGACCCTAGTTCTTGGCGAGACATAAAAGTATATAATAATCATGCATTCGTAGTCGCAGAGGCTAGCTCACATGGCATGCAGGTTTTTGACCTCACCCGGTTGCGAAATGTAGATAATGCGCCGGAGACCTTTGATGCCGATGCGCGTTATACCGGTTTTGGTAATGCACACAATATTGTGATCAATGAAGAAAGCGGATTTGCCTATCCGGTAGGTACAGCTCGCAATGATGCTTTTTTAGGAGGAGCACATTTTATCGATATTTCTGATCCTACAAACCCAATAGGGGTAGGTGGTTATGCACAAAACGGTTACACCCATGATGCCCAAGTCGTAAATTATAAAGGGCCCGACACCGATTATACCGGTCGGGAGATTTTTATTGGTGCCAATGAAAACCAAGTGGTAATTGCCGATGTGACCGATAAGAACAACCCTTTTGAAATCAGTACGATTGAGTACCCAAATTTTAGGTACACCCACCAAGGATGGTTTACAGAAGACCAGCGCTATTTTATATTAGGTGATGAATTGGATGAACAAAACTTCGGATTCAATTCAAGAACCTTGTTTTTCGATTTTGCGGATTTAGACAACCCGGTTTTACATCAATCGTATTCTGGCCCTACTGCTGCAATTGACCATAATGGGTATGTGAGGGGTGATGAATATTTTCTATCGAATTATACAGCGGGTCTACGGGTCTTGGATATTTCCGATATTGAGGGTGGGGCTATTGTTGAGACTTCCTATTTCGATACTTACCCCAGTTCTGATAACACCAATTTTGATGGGGTATGGAGCAATTACCCTTATTTCTCAAGTGGAAATATTGTGTTGAGCGATATTGGTTCAGGACTCTTCATCGTTAAAAAAAGTAATTGATTTTTTAATCTTTTACACGAATAGGCTATCCAATATTTGGCAGAAGTATTCATGAAGAAACGTATACGATTTAATGGTAGAGCTATATGCAATTGGGTTTTGGGTATCTTGATTATTTCTAGTTGCTCTGAGAATGATAATAGTCCAGATAATGTCGTTCCGATCAATTTTAATGTGAAAGTGGCAACTTACGGAGGTAGCTTGAATGATAATGCAAATTCTGTTGTAGCCACTTCTGATGGAGGTTATGCTGTACTAGGGTATACACAAAGCAATGATGGGGATGTTTTGGGTAAAACCACTACAGATTTCGATTTTTGGATGTTAAAATTCGATAGTACGAGTAGCTTACAGTGGCAGAAAAGTTATGGTGGTAGCGGAAATGATAGGGGCAATGCTTTGATTCAGACTTCGGATGGAGGTTATGCGCTGTTGGGTTTTAGTGAAAGCAAAGATGGCGATGTTACTGAAAATGCCGGGGCTCAAGATTATTGGTTGGCTAAAACGGATAGTAACGGAAACCTCGTTTGGCAGAAATCTTTCGGGTTTAATGGGCGAGATGAAGGCATCTCTTTAATTCAGACCAACGATTCGGGTTTTCTTTTAGTGGGAGTTTTAGATGTTACTGCATCCGAGGGTCAGGGTAATGTAACGGCGAAAAATCATGCTGGAGGCGATTATTGGGCCATTAAACTGTCAGAAGATGGTGTTTTGCAATGGAGCCAATATTTTGGTGGAACTTTTACCGATACTGCTTATGGTGTCGTCGAGCTTGACGGGGGCGGATTTCTTATTGCAGGTTCTTCCGATAGTTTTGATGTTGACATTAGTAATAATAAAGGCACTTATGATTTTTGGGTAGTGCGCATTTCCGATACCGGGCGGTTATTATGGGAAAAAAATTATGGCGGTAACGAAATTGATGAACCCCATGACATCGTTCCAACGATTGATGGTAATTTTTTGATTGTTGGCGATACCAGAAGCACAGATATCGATATAGCTTCGAACAATGGTGCTGCCGATGTTTGGGCGGTAAAAATAAATTCTGAAGGGGAAATTCTTTGGGAGAGTGCTTACGGGGGCAGCAGCTTTGATGCTGGTAGGGGAGTTGAAGCAATTAGCGATGGGGGTTTTTTGCTTGTAGGAAGCTCAAGAAGTGGTGATATAGATGTTATAGAAAATAAAGGCCAGAACGATGCTTGGCTTATCAAGATTGATGCGGATGGAATTCTAGAGTGGGAGCAATCGATAGGTGGATCTGAAATTGAAGTGGGTTATGGTGTTGTAGAACTCGCAAACGGAACAATAGTTGCAGTAGGAGAGTCGGCAAGTTCGGACTTTGATGTGTCGGTGAACAAAGGTTTTACAGATGTTCTGATAATTTCCGTTGAACAATAATTTTTAAATACCAATTGTTATAAAAATTAACATGAAGTGCATATTTCCTTTTCTTTTACTGTTGGCGACTTTAGGGGTGAGTTGTTCCGATGACGATGTTTCTGGTCAAGTTGCAGCACAGGTGAGTTTACGGTTTAATCATAATTGGGATGGAGAAGAGTTTCAGACATCCAATTTTAATACCGTTGGGTATGCAAATCTAAATGGAGAAAAAATGAGTGTTGAGCGACTTCGCTACCTTATTTCAGACGTTACTTTCGAAAGTTCGGATGGTAGTAGTTTTACAGTAGAAGGCTATAACCTCGTTGACCTGACCAATGAAACGGGATTGTCTTATCAACTTTCAGATAGCGTGCCAGTCGGTAATTACACCAATGTATATTTTACGTTTGGTTTTGATAACGAAGATAATCAAAACGGAATCTATCCTGACTTGAACACCGCCTTATGGAATGTTCCCGAAATGTTGGGCGGAGGTTATCATTATATGCAATTGGAAGGTAAGTTCATAGACTCTACCCAGACCGAAACGGGCTATCAATATCATGCCATTAGAGCTGTAGATAACTCTGGCGAAGAGCTAGTATTTGAAGACACTTTTTTTCAAGTTGATTTAGGGCCGGTGGAAATTCAACAAAATTCGACTATTGCAATTTCAATGAATATTGCAGAATGGTTTAAAAATCCGAATCAATGGAATTTGAACCAATTACATTCGATGATGATGCCAAATTTTGAGGCTCAAAAAGCAATTTCACAGAATGGTAAAACCGTTTTCAGCTTAGAAGGGGTCTTCCAAGAATAAATCATTATTACTGATGAAGCGGCCTATTATAATCGTATTATTTCTTATGCTACTGGTTGCTTGCTCTAAAAGTGAGGGCGGGGAAGCACCTGAATATACAGCCACGCCTCTTTCGCTCGATGTACCTGCTTTTTTTCAAGAGAATATTTTAGCCCCGGTTATACCGATTACCAATCCGCTGACCGAAGAAGGGGTGGCTTTGGGCAAAAAGCTGTTTTTCGACCCTATTCTCTCTGCTGATAATTCAATATCATGCGCCGAATGTCATGCGCCATCAAGTGCTTTTACCGATACTGACCGCTTCAGTGATGGAGTTAATGGTGTATTGGGAAATAGAAATGCGATGCCCCTTTTCAATCTTGCATGGAATTTTGATGAACGTTTCTTCTGGGATGGCTCTGCGACCAGTTTAGAAGACCAGGTTTTTCACCCCATTACCGATGCTACTGAAATGGCTAATACGTGGGAGAAAGTTATAGGCGCGCTGGAAGCAAACAGTGAATATACCGATATGTTTTTAAGCGCTTTTGGAGAAGGTGAAATTGATAGCCTCAAGGTAGCTCGAGCCATAGCCCAATTTGAGCGTACCTTGATTTCCGGAAACTCAAAGTTTGATAGGTTTTTGGCCGGAGAATTAGAACTCACCGAGGCCGAACTCAACGGTCGTGATGTTTTTATGGATGAGACTCGTGGCGATTGCTTTCATTGCCATGGCAACCCCAACAACCCTTTATGGACCGATAACCTCTTTCACAATAATGGTTTAGATAGCACCTTTGTAGATTTAGGTCTGGGCAGGGTAACGGGTGACCCGGCCGATAACGGTAAATTTAAGAGTCCTTCATTGCGAAATCTTGCCTTTACCCCTCCATATATGCACGACGGCAGATTCGCTACCTTAGAGGAGGTGATCGATCATTATAGTGAAGGTTTGCAAAATTCTGATACTGTAGACCCGTTGATGAAGAAAGTGGCCCAGGGCGGGGTTCAGCTCACTGAACAAGATAAGGCCGATTTAAAGGCTTTTTTATTGACCCTATCCGATGATGAGTTTATTTCAAATACTGCATTTCGAGAGCAATAGCGGTTAAGCAAACTTTAAAAAATCTTTTTGTCCTGAAAGCCTAGCATATTTTTCTAGCACCAAGAAGCAGAGTAAATCTTCCCTCTTTCGATTTTTAAACTGTACTACATGTCGATGAGCGTTATCTATGATATGTTGGGCTTTCTGGGGGTGCTGAATATAATAGTTCATCTTTTCTTCCATATCCGAGAAATCGGACTTTACTTCAACATAATGTTTTTCGGCTTCGAGAACCCCTTCCATGAACCAAGTTTCCCGAGTCGGTTTGGGCATGATACACAATGAATTACTAGACATGGCCCATTTCAGGTTGGTGGCTACATCAAAACCTTCGAGACATGCAATGAACTTGTACCCAAGTTGAGTGTTAATGCCCATAAATTCTTTTTGAAACTGCCCATTGGTATTTATACCATCCGATAGGCCAACATCAAAGCTAGGGTTGTCCCAGAATTTAATAACGAAATTTCTTCGCTGCTCTTGGTGCGACCTGCCCCGCCAAACGACCGAATCCATTTTATCTGTGAAAGATTTAGTGTCTTTCACCCATCGAAAATGCCGGCGCTTATTCAGTTTAAAAAGTACCGAATTGGCATTCGTATCGGTCAAGGGTCTAGCCTTGAAAAGTGTGGGATTGGGGTTGATATGTAGTTCATCTCCAAAATGATATGCAAATTTGGTATGCGGAGAGAAGTAATGTAGAAATTCCTTTAGGTCTAAATAATAGCCCGTGCCCTTGGTCCGCTTATAATCTTTTACCGCAATGGCATCTTCGGATAGTTCGAAATAGGAGTTCAATTTTAAATAATAATCCACTCTTTTTTGCAGATACTCGGCGTCACATTTGGCTTGGTAGGCCTTTAATTTTTTGAACTTGTTTTTGAAATAGAACTCGGGCAGCGCGTTTTTTCCAAAGTTCTTGGCATAGTAATAGGCGTTTATGTCGTCTAGTCGCATGTGTCGTATAACTGATGAAATGGTTGTCAAAGTTAAGAAATCTACGTATCGAAAAGAGGCATAATAACTCGAGTTGAGTTTGTGCCTCACAAACTATAGAAAGCGCTTATTAACGCATTCGTTATAATAATGTTAGTATTCATGGTTAAACACTACTAATGACGTATATTTGTGAACTATTTAGATAAACTAAAATGCAATGATACAAGTATCTGAAACAGCTAAAAAGAAGGTCGTAGACCTGATGACAGAAGAGGGTTTTGATGCTACTAAAGACTATGTTCGTGTCGGCGTTAAAAGCGGCGGTTGTAGTGGTCTGTCCTATGAATTGAATTTTGACAACAATGTCGGTGATGCCGATAAGTTGTTCGAAGATAACAATGTGCGAATCATTGTAGATAAAAAGAGCTTTCTATATTTAGTGGGTACGACTCTCGAGTACTCTGGGGGACTAAACGGAAAGGGTTTTGTTTTTAATAACCCAAATGCACAGCGTACCTGCGGATGTGGAGAAAGTTTTTCACTGTAAAACGAAAATATGGCATATACTGAGGAAGAGTTAAAGAAAGAGCTCGAGACCAAGGAGTACGAGTACGGATTTTATACCGATATAGAATCTGATACCCTACCCGTGGGATTGAACGAAGATATAGTTATTGCTATCTCGAAAAAGAAAGAAGAGCCTGAATGGATGACCTTATGGCGTCTAGAGGCTTTCAAGTATTGGAAAGAGATGGAAGAGCCGGAGTGGGCAAATGTAAATTATAAAAAACCCGATTTCCAGGCCATTTCATATTATTCGGCACCTAATAGTAAGCCGAAGTACGAAAGTCTTGATGAGGTAGACCCAGAGTTGCTGGAAACTTTTAAGAAGCTGGGTATCTCCGTTGATGAACAGAAGAAATTGGCGGGTGTAGCGGTCGATATTGTAATGGATTCCGTTTCGGTGGCCACTACCTTTAAAAAGACCTTGGCGGAAAAGGGCATTATTTTCTGCTCTATATCTGAAGCGATAAAGGAACACCCGGAGTTGGTGAAGAAATATATCGGTTCGGTAGTTCCGAAGAGAGATAATTTTTATGCAGCATTGAACTCAGCGGTATTTTCTGATGGGTCTTTCTGTTACATTCCAAAGGGTGTGAAATGTCCAATGGAGCTTTCAACATATTTTAGAATTAATCAGGCAGGTACCGGGCAGTTCGAAAGAACCTTGGTGATTGCAGATGAAGGTAGCTATGTAAGTTACCTAGAGGGCTGTACGGCACCTTCACGAGATGAAAATCAATTGCATGCGGCCGTTGTAGAGCTTATTGCGCTTGATGATGCAGAGATTAAATACTCAACGGTGCAAAACTGGTTTCCTGGCGATAAAGAAGGAAAAGGCGGTGTTTTTAATTTTGTGACCAAAAGAGGAATTTGTGAGAAAAACGCTAAAATTTCTTGGACACAGGTAGAGACCGGATCGGCCGTTACGTGGAAATATCCTTCATGTATCTTGAAAGGTGATAATTCTATAGGAGAGTTTTATTCGATTGCGGTTACCAATAATTATCAGCAAGCCGATACGGGTACAAAAATGGTACACTTGGGTAAAAATACCCGAAGTACCATTATATCAAAAGGTATTTCTGCGGGTAAATCACAGAACAGTTACCGTGGTTTGGTGCAGGTGAACAGCAGGGCCGAGAACGCTAGAAACTTCTCTCAGTGTGATTCGTTATTGATGGGCAATGAATGTGGTGCACATACCTTCCCCTATATCGAAGCCAAGAACAAGACCGCTCAAATAGAACACGAAGCGACTACCAGTAAAATTGGTGAAGACCAGATTTTCTATTGCAACCAGCGGGGTATCGATACTGAAAAAGCTATTGCCTTGATTGTTAACGGCTTCAGTAAAGAAGTGTTGAACAAACTGCCAATGGAGTTTGCGGTAGAGGCCCAAAAATTATTGGAAATTAGCTTAGAGGGTTCAGTAGGTTAATTGTTCACAGTAACAGGTATTTAAATTGATATATGAAAGTCTTTAAGGCTTTCGATTAGTAGAGACTTTAAGAAAAGAATATATGCTTAAGATTAAAAATTTACACGCTAGTGTAGAGGGTAAGGAAATATTAAAAGGAATTAACCTAGAGGTGAAAGCCGGCGAGGTACATGCTATCATGGGCCCGAACGGTTCAGGTAAGAGTACGTTGTCTGCGGTAATTGCAGGTAAAGAAGAATTCGAGGTTACCGAGGGCTCTGTTGAGCTTGAAGGCGAAGATTTAGAAGAGGTTTCACCGGAAGAGCGTGCTCATAAAGGTGTTTTTCTTTCTTTCCAATATCCTATTGAAATCCCAGGGGTGTCGGTAACTAACTTTATTAAAACCGCCATCAACGAATCTAGAAAGGCCCGTGGTCTTGAAGATATGCCCGCCAATGAGATGTTGAAACTCATTCGTGAGAAATCTGAAATGTTAGATATAGATCGCAAATTTATGTCTCGTTCTTTGAACGAAGGTTTTTCAGGGGGTGAAAAAAAGCGTAACGAAATTTTTCAGATGGCCATGTTAGAGCCAAAACTGGCCATTCTTGATGAGACTGACTCCGGTCTTGATATTGATGCCTTACGTATCGTATCGAATGGCGTAAACAAATTGAAAAGTAAAGATAATGCCGTAATAGTGATAACACATTACCAACGATTGCTGGAATACATTGTGCCTGATTTTGTACATGTATTGCACAATGGTAAAATTGTGAAATCTGGAGGTAAGGAATTGGCAGTTGAACTTGAGGAGAAAGGGTACGACTGGTTGAAGAATGAAGCGGTAGTTTAATAGCAGTACTTTGTATATATCATAGGAGATTAAGAAAAGGTACAAGCAATTAGAAAAATATGGATTTAAAAGATAAACTGATATCATCATTTATGGCATTTGAAAGTAATGTCGACATCGAAAATTCGGTGCACGACGTTAGAACCGAGGCCATGAAAAACTTTGAGCTTAAAGGTTTTCCAACTAAAAAGGAAGAAGCTTGGAAATACACTTCGTTGAAGGGCTTGCAGAAGATTGATTTTAGTATTTTTCCTAAAGAGGAGAATGCGCTCGAATATAAGGACGTAAAAAAATATTTTTTACACGAAATCGATTCTTATAAAATCGTTTTCATTGATGGTATCTATAGTTCATACCTTTCGGAAACCACCCACGATGGTGTCGATATCTGTTTGATGAGTTCTGCATTGACCAAACCGATGTATAAGCCGGTAATCGATGTGTACTTCAACAAAGTGGCTTCTAAAGATGAGTCACTTACCTCATTGAACACTGCGTTTAGTAGAGAAGGTGCCTATATCTATATTCCAAAGAACAAAATGCCTAAGAAGCCGGTTGAGATAATACATTTTGCTACGGGTAACGAGGCTTCTTTGTTGTTGCAGCCACGTAACTTAATTGTTGTTGAAGAAAATGCGGAGTTACAAGTAATCGAGCGGCATCAGAGCTTGACCTCTAATGAGGTGCTGACCAATTCGGTAACCGAAATTTTCGCTGCTGATTCTGCTATTGTAGATTACTACAAAATTCAGAATGATTCTGAAAGCGCGTCATTTATTGATAATACGTACATCGATCAGAAGAACAAAAGTGTGGTCAAGGTTCATACCTTTTCTTTTGGTGGTAAATTGACCCGTAACAACTTGAACTTCTATCAAAATGGCGAGTATATAGATTCGACTATGAAAGGGGTTACTATAATCGGTAACAAACAGCATGTAGATCACCATACTTTGGTGCATCATATTGAGCCCAATTGCGAAAGTCACCAAGATTATAAAGGTATTTACGGTGAGAATTCGACAGGTGTCTTCAACGGTAAGATTATCGTTGATAAAATTGCCCAGAAAACCAATGCTTTTCAGCAAAACAATAATGTTCTGGTGAGTGATAAGGCTACCATTAATTCAAAGCCTCAATTAGAGATTTTTGCAGATGATGTAAAATGCTCTCATGGTTGTACTATTGGGCAGTTAGATGAAGATGCTCTCTTCTATATGCAATCTCGAGGTATACCGAAAAAGGAGGCTCGTGCCTTGCTGATGTACGCTTTTGCCAATAATGTTTTGGCGAGTGTTCGTATACCGGAATTGAAAACACGTATCAACAAAATTATCGCAAAGAAATTGGGTGTAAACCTTGGATTTGACTTGTAGTTCGATTCTTAATTTGTTGTAGGTATTTTTGGCAATACTTTGGGGGCTTTTAACAGTTCCTTAAAAATTATGGTGCTGTATTTAGTATAATTTGGTCGGAGTTAAAATTCTAACCAATAATATACAGCATGAATTCAAAATTACTTTTTTGCACCCTGTTCTTAGCTACGTTTAGCCTTTTCGCCCAAGACAAGAAATGGAGTATCGAAGCCAATTACCCTCACACTCTAGGAGGGCATGAAAGTGATATCGATGCTTTAAATTCAATAATCGACGTTGGGGTCAAGTATAGATTTCTCAAGTTAGGTCCTGCTCGATTAGGAACCAGCATCAGCTCTAGCCTGTTTTCAAAATCAGAAAACTTTTTATACGGTAATTCAACTGCCAATGATTTAGAGTTCGACTCTAAGTTTACAAAAGTACTTCTACAACCAAGGGTTTTCGCAGAACTTGATATTCCCGTAATACCAAGGCTTAAACCTCAAGTCGGCGTGGGTTATTCGATCATCTTTAGCGATTTTCAATTTAGTGATGGTAACGGTAGCAGCACGGATGACTACAACACCACGGGAGGCGTTAATTTGAATGTTGGATTAGCATATAATTTTACCAAAAGGTTTTTTGTGCAGATACAATACGATTATACCCGTGAGAAAGGAGACGTTATATATGAGAACAACAACGCTATGGAGGAATTTAATTTTAAGAGCAATATAGACATGCTGAAGATAGGTGTCGGTTTTCGGTTTTGAATGTATAAAAAAGCGTGGTTTCTAAGCTAAGGGTCTATAGCTAAACTGGTATCTTTGCAGTTCAATAAGAATGCTATGTTAGATGTACTTAAAATCCGTAATGATTTCCCTATATTAAATCGTGAAGTAAACGGCAAACCCTTGGTTTACTTAGATAATGCTGCTACCTCGCAGACCCCTCAGCAGGTAATTGATGTCATTGTCGATTACTATTCAAGGTACAATGCGAACATTCATAGAGGAGTGCACGCACTTTCGCAAGAGGCGACCGATATGTATGAACAGGCGCGTCTAAAAATTCAGGCCCATTTTAATATGGAGAAGTCTCATGAAGTTATTTTCACTTCGGGTACGACTCATGGCATCAATTTAATAGCGAACGGCTTTTCATCCATAATAAAAGAGGGAGATGAGATATTGGTCTCGGCAATGGAGCATCATTCTAATATTGTGCCTTGGCAAATGTTGGCAGAACGTACGGGAGCTGTTTTAAAAGTGATTCCAATGAACGATGAAGGAGAGCTTTTAATGGACGAATATGATCAACTTTTGTCGAATAATACCAAATTGGTATTTTGCAATCACGTTTCCAATGCTTTGGGCACGGTAAACCCAATCGCTGAAATAATCAAAAAGGCACATGAGGTAGGGGCCGCTGTCTTGGTAGATGGTGCGCAGGCTTCGCCACATATCAAAGCGGATGTTCAGCAGTTGGATGTTGATTTTTATACGGTTTCAGCCCATAAGATGTGTGGGCCAACTGGGGTCGGCGTCTTGTACGGAAAGGATGAATGGTTAAACAAGTTGCCACCCTATCAAGGTGGTGGTGAAATGATTGCGGAGGTGACTTTCGAGAAAACTACCTATGCCGATTTACCCCATAAATTTGAGGCGGGTACACCTAATATCTGCGGAGGCATTGCTTTTGGTGCGGCTTTAGATTATATGAACAATTTGGGCTTCGATGAAATAGCGACCTATGAAAATGAGTTGCTTGAATATGCTACGCAAAAGCTTTTGCAGATTGAAGGGTTACGCATTTATGGTACGGCCAAAGAGAAGACTTCCGTAATTTCCTTTAATATAGAAGGTATTCACCCTTACGATATCGGTACTATTCTGGACAAATTGGGTATTGCCGTTCGAACCGGGCATCATTGTGCACAACCGATTATGGATTTTTACGGCATCCCCGGTACGGTAAGGGCAAGTTTTAGTTTCTATAATACCAAAGAAGAAGTAGATAAGCTTGTCGAAGGTGTCGAACGTGCCAGAACGATGCTTGTCTAAATAAGCGTTCTTAACTTTCCCCCAAAGAATTGATAAGCAGCAAGACTTATCGTATTTTTGTTGAAAATTGATACAATGGGTATTAAAGCTATACAGGAAGAAATTGTTGACGAGTTTTCAATGTTCGAAGATTGGATGCAGCGCTATGAATATATGATAGAGTTGGGCAAATCGCTTCCGTTGATAAATGAAAAATATAAGACTGAAGATAATATCATCAAAGGGTGTCAAAGCAAGGTTTGGGTGCATGCTGAATTAGAAGAAGACAAGTTGGTCTTTACTGCAGATAGCGATGCAATTATAACAAAAGGTATAATTGCAATTTTGATTAGGGCTTTCAGTAATCAAAAACCCCAAGATATTATTGATGCAGATACCGAGTTTATTGATGAAATAGGGCTTAAAGAGCATCTCTCGCCAACACGGGCGAATGGTTTGGTAAGTATGGTTAAGCAACTAAAATTATACGCAGTTGCCTACCAAACGCAATTAAATTAGTTTAGGGGCTCAACCGATGTGAGCCTCGATATAAATGAATTACTATGAGCGAAGAAACAACTACAGTAGATACAAGCGAATTAGGTGAAAAGATAGTGAAGGTTTTAAAGACCATCTATGATCCTGAAATTCCTGTTGATATTTACGAATTGGGCTTAATTTACGATGTGTTGGTCAATGAAGATAACGAAGTTCGTATTTTAATGACATTGACTTCACCAAACTGCCCGGTTGCCGAAACTTTGCCTGTTGAGGTAGAGGAGAAGGTGAAATCTTTAGATATGGTCAAAGATGCAGAGGTTGAGATTACTTTTGATCCACCATGGACACAAGATTTGATGAGCGAGGAAGCCAAATTAGAGCTTGGTCTGCTCTAAAGAGGTAAACTTATAAAATACACCATGTCAGAAAACATAGAACCAATCGTTAATAGGGTTGCCCAGAGCAAACTTATCACCTTTGATCTTGAGGATTACTATCCTGACGGTAAAAGAGTGCTGTTCGACATCGCTGATTGGCTTTACGAGGGTATCATACTTAAAGAAAAAGAGTTTAGGGCTTCAGCAGAAGCTCACGATTGGTCACAATATCAAGATAGTTATGTTGCACTATATTGTTCGACCGATGCGATTATACCCGGTTGGGCCTATATGTTCTTAGCGGCTAAATTGGCCTCTTATGCAAAACTTACTGTGCAGGGCAATCTAGAAGCCCTGGAAACTTCACTGTACCAATCGGTATTGGAATCACTTGATTTATCGCCCTTTAAAGATAAACCTGTCATAGTAAAAGGGTGTAGTAAAAAACCAGTGCCTTCAAATGCTTATTTGTTGATAACCCAGCGGTTACAACCTATCGCAAGGTCTGTAATGTACGGTGAGGCATGTTCTTCGGTACCACTTTTCAAAAGAAAATAATCGTTGATAAACTTGTTTATTAAATGTTAGCATCGTTAAATTTGCAGTTAATAAACACTTAATCACTAACATTAACATTATGAAAAGATTAGTAATTTCTTGCTTTGCTATGCTTGCATTTTCAGCAAGTTTTGCACAAACGATTGACGATCTTAAAGCCGAGCAAGCGGTTAAAAAAGATTCGATCAAAGCCATTCAAGGTAGAGTGAATGCACTTCAATCTCAAATTGACGCTTTCCCAGGTTGGAAAACAGGTGCTTTTGGTACTATTGGGGCCAACCTTTCAAAATTTAATAACTGGTATTCGCAAGGTACCCCTAACAATTCTTCAGGAAACATTGGTGTTACCGTAAACGGATTTGCCAATTTGGATAGAGAAAATTATTTCTGGAGAAACTCTGCAAACATCAACCTTCAGTGGGTGAAACTTGATAACAAAGATGATCCTACCGATAAAGAAGGCTTCAACGGAACGACTGACGTTTTCAACGTAACTTCATTGTATGGTTATAAACTGAGCCCTAAGTTCGCTATCTCGGCTTTAGGTGAGTATCGTACTTCAATCATCAACAATTTTAATGATCCTGGTTATCTTGATCTTGGTGTTGGTGCTACTTGGACCCCGATTACCGATATGGTAGTGGTGATTCACCCGTTGAACTATAACTTTGTTTTTGCCGATAATGATGCTGCTTACGAATCTTCGACCGGTGCCAAAATTGTAGTTGATTATACCAAACAATTAGGTGCCATTAATTTCAAAACCAATTTCTCTACATTTCAGAGCTATAAAGATGGAGATCTTTCAAACTGGACGTGGATCAACTCTTTCGGTTACACCTTATGGAAGGGTATTGGTGTAGGTTTTGAATTTGGTCTAAGAAGTAACAAGCAAGAAGCATTGGGTAACGCTTTAGGGCTAGTACCGGTACCAACTCCTACTCCAACGCTTGACAATGTTGATAATGACTTGCAAAGTTATTACCTATTAGGTTTGAACTACTCGTTCTAAACTATTTTAAGTAGTATAAAATGAAATGCCCTGACGACAGTCAGGGCATTTTTTTTGTTAAGTAGGTCAATTAGTTTGGTACGATCAAATAATAATCACATTATAGGTTAAGAGGCTTTAATTTGGGCTCTAACACTAAATTTCAAATACAATACTAATGTATGGGCGAAGCTTTTATTCTCGAAAAATTTGTTGCGAAGTGCTTCAAAGTTGTGGTAAAATAAGTTAAAATGCTCTTTTTTTCGATGAACGGGTACAATAAGTGCTATCGTTAGAATTTTAATAAATCTAATACGCATAAAAAAAACCCTCCTTGTGGGAGGGTGATTTTATCAAGTAGGTTTGGATAAGGTTGAGGTTAAGCTTTTCGTAGGTCAAGTTCCGATTTGGGATTCGTAACTTTTAATTTCGGTTAAGTTCAAGGGGCGATTTGGGGTCAACACTATCACTTAATTACAATGTAAAACTACGGCGCTAGTTCACATTTTCTAAATTATTGTTGTGAACTAGCGCCGTACTGTTGTGAAAAATACAAGCTGTTTTATTTCTTCGACGAACTGCGCAGGTACGCTACGAAAAGGGCTTAATATTCATCTAAATGCTCGGGATACAAAAAATTGTTATACGGAAAACGTGTTACATGAATGTCGCGAACCTCATTATATACCCGTTTTCTAAATTCATCTAGATTTTCTTTATTAAGGGCAGAAATGAAAAGTGCCTTGTCGCCAACTCTCTGCATCCAAGTTCTCTTCCATTCTTCAATTGTGAAATGTCTTTCCGTTTTTTCAGTTACAAGATCGTCAGACTCGATTTCTTCATGTTTGTACTGATCGATTTTATTGAACACCATGATGGTGTTTTTTTCGGCACTTCCTATTTCATCTAAAATTTTATTCACTGAATTGATGTGTTCTTCGAACTGCGGATGCGAAATGTCAACTACATGTAACAATAGGTCAGCTTCCCGCACTTCATCTAAGGTACTTTTAAAGCTTTCGACAAGCTGTGTGGGCAGTTTGCGAATAAACCCAACGGTATCACTCAACAAAAATGGTAAGTTGCCTAAAACGACTTTACGAACGGTAGTGTCTAAAGTTGCAAATAGCTTGTTCTCGGCAAAAACCTCACTTTTACTGATGACGTTCATAAGGGTCGACTTGCCGACATTGGTATAACCGACCAAAGCCACACGTACCAAAGCGCCACGGTTGCCTCTTTGGGTTTCCATTTGACGGTCGATTTTTTGCAATTTCTTTTTTAACAAAGTAATACGGTCTCGTACGATACGTCTATCTGTTTCAATTTCGGTTTCTCCTGGCCCTCTCATGCCGATACCACCACGCTGTCTTTCCAAGTGTGTCCATAACCCGGTCAGTCTTGGCAATAAATATTCATATTGTGCCAATTCTACTTGTGTACGCGCATAGCTGGTCTGTGCCCGTTGGGCGAAGATGTCAAGAATAAGACTGGTACGATCAACAATTTTACACCGTAGTTGTTTTTCGATATTTCGTTGCTGGGCGGGTGTAAGTTCATCATCAAAAATAACCGAGCCCACTTCATGCTCTTTGACGAATTCTTGTACCTCTTCCATCTTACCACTACCGATAAGGGTTTTGGGGTTCGGTACATCCATACGTTGTACAAAGCGTTTGACCACTTCGCCCCCTGCCGTATAGGTCAAAAATTCAAGCTCGTCTAGAAACTCGGTAACTTTCTCCTCATTTTGTTCACGATTCAATACGCCTATAAGTACGGCCTTTTCGTGCTCTATGGTATTCTTTTCTATCATATAGGTTGTAAATTGCAAAGTTAAACAATACTGGCCGACCTATTTTGGTAATATTAGTGGCCCAAAACGTAAATGCCATGATTTTTTCGTTCCGAAAGAAAAAAAAGAAAGAAAGTACCCTCAATACCGTAGCATTTTACAATCTAGAGAATCTTTTCGATACGCATAACGATAATTATACATTAGATGAGGATTTCACGCCGCAGGGGGCAAAGAGATGGACACCCAAACGGTATAAGAGCAAACTCAAAAAAATAGCCAAAACCGTTGCCCGCTTAGGTGAGGGAGAAACGAGCAGCCCACCGGTCATTGTCGGTGTGGCCGAGGTTGAAAATAAAAAAGTTGTACAAGACTTAATCACCATTGATCCTCTACATAAAATTGACTATGGGTTCGTTCACTACGATTCACCAGATGAGCGAGGTATTGATTGCGCACTTATCTACCACCGCAAGCATTTTATTGTTGAGCATTCTGAACCAATTAATTTGTTGGTTTATCAAGAGGATGGAACCCGCGATGCCACACGTGACATTCTCTATGTTAAAGGCCTACTGAACAATGAACCGGTACATATTTTTATCAATCACTGGCCTTCGCGAAGAGATGGAGACGTACAGACCGAATATAAACGTATAAAAGCGGCGGAGACCCTGCTTACTTTTATGTCAAAGATTGAAGAGACGGAGCCGGACCCAAACTATATTATAATGGGAGATTTTAACGATGATCCCAAATCGAAGAGCATAAAAACACTGATGGAAAATAAAGGGCTCTACAACCCCATGGAAAAACTATTAACCCCTGAGAGAGGTAGTGCGAGCTATAAAAGGGCATGGTTACTCTTTGATCAAATCATGATTTCACATAGCTTTTTAAATTTTGAAAAGGGCACCCATAGTTTTGCCCATGCAAATATTTTTGATGAGCATTTTCTAAAAGAATACAAAGGCAAATATAAAGGTTCGCCCTACCGCACTTACGCCGGAAAAAAGTATTTAGGTGGGTATAGTGACCATTTTCCGGTTTATATACAGCTTAGGTACAATTTTTAATAGTAGTTGTTCTCTGTTGATCGGGTTAGTTCACATCGATTAGATTGACCTCAAAGATAAGAACCGAACCGCCCGGTATACCATTATAGTCGAAGCTGCCGTAGCCAAGGTGTGCCGGCACTAAAAGCAGTCCGTTGCCGCCTTCTTTGAAATAAGTAATACCTTCTGTCCAACCTGCAATTACCTGTTGAAGATTAAAAGTGATACCGTTAGAGTCACTTTCGTCAAAAACAGATTCATTTAAAAAATAGCCTTTATAGGCTACTGTAACATCTGAAGAGCTTGTTGGCTGTTCACCGGTGCCCTGTTCGTTAATAATGTAATGTAGCCCCGTTTCACTGGTCTGAGCCTGTAAATCGTTCTCTTCAAGGTAGATTTGAATGTCTTCTTCGTTCCGAGCACTATAATCGATGGCCTCGGCAGGTTCAGGGTTAGCATTGTTATCGTCTAAACACGAAACTAGCGAAATGAACATCAGGGGAATTAAAAAGTATTTCATAGCATAATTTGGTGTAAATATAAAAAAGAAGAGGGTTACATCATACTTTTTTAATTTCATCCTCATGCAGAAGATTATCGCCGCGTAAGCGTAAAAAGACTTGGGCAGTGGTAACAACATCAAGCTCGCAATAGGTAATTATACGATCCAAGTCTTTTTCTTCGTAATAGACTTGTCGAACCATACTACCGTCAATATCTTGTTTGGGTGAAGGTATTCCCAAAATATTGGCCAACAACTTTAATGAGGTAAAGTGTTTGTAATCTCCGAATTTCCACAGCTCCATGGTATCCAAATGGGGTACCTCCCATGGTTTTTTTCCGAATAGATTGAGTTTGTAGGGTAGTTCTATACCATGAATGATCATTCTTCTGGCGATGTAAGGAAAATCAAATTCTTTTGCATTGTGCCCACAGAGCAGATATTTTGAAGCATTAAAGTGTCCGTCGAGTAAATTTTTAAACTCTTTTAAAAGGTGAGGTTCTTTACCGTGAAAAGAGGTGGTGCGAAAGGTTCGTCCATCTCCTTTCATGTGAAAATATCCAACAGAAATACAAACGATTTTTCCGAACTCTGCCCAAATACCCGCTCTTTCATAAAATTCTTCAGGGGTATATTCTTCTTTACGCTGATATCTAGACTTTTGTTCCCATAGTTCTTTTTTATCGTCATCGAGAAATGAATAATCTTCTTGTTCCGGTACAGTCTCAATATCTAAAAAAAGTATGTGCTCTAGACTAATCTTGTTCAACATGATCGATTGTTTTAATCAACATATAGGCAGATGCGTTATGAAGGCTTACCGAATCTTTTTTGCGAATGTTAAATGAAAGCTCTGTAAAAATAATTTTCGTTTTAAGAGAATCGTTCTCTAGCTCAATACTTTTTTCATCTTCTGGCAAATCATTTAGATTCGGGCCACGTTCGGCCAATTTCAATAAATATTCTTTCAAACTAATTTCTAATAGTACTTCTTTAGCTTTGGATAACTTCAAGCTTTCATCATCACGACTATACATCAAGTCAAAATCACCAACTTTCACGCTCTTTTCGGTATAAGTGCCAAAGTATATGGGCGTAAAATATGAAAATTTAGAAATATCATAAGTTTGAGACTTGTTTCGGTTATCATAAAATGAAAAATTCGTTCCATAGTTTAGAGCATTATTTTCATCGGCGGGGTCTAATTTTATCCTCAACGAATCCATCACGGTACTTGTATCTACCCATTTATTACTTTTCCACTTACTTTTTACGGTATCGTGCATTGCCGCTTGCATCGAAATACCTGTTATAGGATCTAGTTGAGATATAGCCTCTCTTTTATCTAAATAATTGATGATGGAAGTAAGTTGGTTGAATTCGGCATAAGTAGCCAAGCGGTCATTGCTTATGCCCTTTTCATATACCTTTTTAAATTGATTGGCCTGGCTGCGGTTCGATACCGAAAACACTCCCCAAAACCCAAAAGAAGATAATAGTGCCAAGCCAAAGAGAGATAACGGCAACACGATAAGTCTTCTTTTTTTCGCTAATAAGAGGTATAGGGCCATACCTAATATCCATAAAGCAATAAGTACTATGAAATAACGGTTTTCAGTAATGCCGTAATCGTTTATTCTTCTGAATATTGCCACAAAAAGCAAAGCAACCAAAGGTAGCAGTGCTAGATAGAACCATGGGTAAAATCTTTTTATGGTCCAAGCTTGTGCCGTTTTTTGAATAGGATTGATAATTACCTGCACTAAAAACCCCATTAGTGCCAAAGCGGTAACGAGATATGAGACCCAGCCTTTTGGTAGTTGCCATTCAATGAGAATCTTGGTGCCATATGCATACAGAATAATGATATATAGAATGACCAACGGAATCAAAATGAACTTTACGAAAACCTCTAGGGCCTTGTCGAAGTAGATTTGGGTTTGGCCATGAATTTTGCTTGGAAAGTCAGATAAATAAATCCAAGTGTTAACAATGCCCAAACAGAATATAAACAATTGTCCGTAGCGCTCACCTTTAATTTTAACATCAAAAAGAGCGCTAATAGCTACAAGAGCGAGTACCAAACCCAAGTATAGAAACCCTGAAAAGAGAATACTTCTGGTAATGGAAACACCGACTGATTTTAAGTAATTCCAGTAGGCTATTTTACTCCATTTCTTGATAAATGGTGCGAATAATAAAAATAAGTGGCCCGCAATTAGATAAAGAAAAAAGCGTGCGAGATATATAGGGTTTTGATCCAATTCTTTTGAATCGGGTAGGTGCCAAAAGAAGATGAAAAGAAGCAAGACGATCAAGCCCTTTATCCATACCCATTTGTTTGCTTTTGTCTGCTGCTCGATAAAGAATTGAGCACCAATAAACCAACTAATTCCTAAAACTAGGGTAAGAATTATATCAAGGTTTTTCTCAAATTCTTGGGAAGAATCGAGACCTATTACGTGCATTATATAGAAGCTGCCTAATATGGCCCATATAAGAGTTACTGGAAAACGCTTAAAGGCATTTTCAGCCTTACTTGTAATTTCTCTAAGTGAGGGTAACTGCATAATGCTTTATTTTCTTTACAAAACTAGGCGGATGGTTTATCGAATGCATCACTGAAAACAGGGAAATTGATTCAATCTTATTCTGATATCCACAAACGCTGAAACCGACTGCGCAGTCGGTCTAGTAGTTGGCTTCTATCTTTCACCCCATTATGAAATGCTTAATTGTTCTATAAGATGTAAAAAGGAAACATTTTTTATGCAATAATATTGTTGCTACAGACCGAACAGTCTGTAAATGGCTAAAACAGGCTTTGTTGTTTTACGGGATTTTCATGCTCTAACAACCATTTTTTACGGGGTAGGCCTCCCGCATAACCTGTTAGCGAACCGTCGCTGCCGATAACTCTGTGACAGGGTACAATAATCCAAAGTGGATTCTTTCCGTTTGCCGATGCTACGGCACGAATGGCCTTCACATCACCCAGGGTTTTTGAAAGGTCTAAGTAAGATACCGTTTTACCAAAAGGAATTTTCGATAGAGCATTCCACACCCGTTTTTGAAAATCTGTACCCAGTGGATTTAATTTCAGAGTAAATTCTGTACGCCCGCCATTAAAATATTCAATCAATTGACCAACGGCATTTTTAAGTGTATCGGGCACCTGCTGTGAAGGTAAAATATCGGTATCATCTAAAACAGTTATCGACGATATACCATCAGAATCTCCTTCTAATTTGGCCACGCCTAATGGCGTTTGTATATAAGCGATGTCCACTTACTTCTTCTTTATTTTTTGGTCAAGAATACCTACTCGCTGTGCCCGGTTTTCCCAATTTTTCCGGGCCAGATCTTGCAAATCGGCAACACTATCGCTTTCGTCCATAATTTCTAGGCCTAACAAGGTTTCGATAACATCTTCCATAGTAACAAGTCCACTAACCGAACCGTATTCATCGACTACCAAGGCGATATGCTCGCGTTTTGCAATCAAGGTTTCGAATAATTTGGGTATGGGAGTATTTCTTTCGGTCACCAATATATCACGCTTGATTTCAGAAAGTGGCACTTGGCCATTTTCATTGACCATTTCTTCAAGTATATTGTCTTTTAGAACAAAGCCGTCAATATGGTCCATTTTTTCGCCATGTACTGGTATCCGCGAAAAGCGCATTTTCGGATTCGCTTCAAAAAATTCACTGATGGTCTTCTTTTCCGAAGCAATTTTCATCACGGCCCTTGGGGTCATAATGTCTTTTACCAAGACCTCATCAAAACGGAGCAGATTTTTGATGATGGTAGATTCTGATTTTTCGAAAACTCCCTCTTCATGTGCAATATCGGTCATGGCGGTAAAATCTTCACGACTTAATACACTGCCTTCGTGCCCTTTGCCACCTACCAGTTTCGTGAACAGCTGTAAAAGCCAAAGTAGCCCTGTGTATTTGAGGGCAAGCACCATAATTCTTAAAGTTTTAGAAGTAAAGTTCGCCAACGATCTCCAATAGGTCGCACCAATGGTCTTAGGTATGATTTCAGAGGCAACCAAAATTAAAATGGTCATTACGGTAGAAACTAGCCCCACCATTAAGTCTTCAGTGAACTGAATACCAAGCACTGTTCTTTCGGTCGTACCATAGATTTGGGCATATGCCGCTTTTGCCTGAACCCCGACTAAAATAGCCCCTACAGTATGGGCAACAGTATTCAGTGTTAGAATAGCTATTAACGGCTTGTCTACGTCTTTTTTTAATTCTTCAAGAACAATGGCATAAGCCTTTCCTTCCTTCTTTTTTACATTGATGAAGGTTGGTGTAATACTTAATAGAACGGCCTCCAATACAGAACACAGAAAGGAGAAAAAAATGGATATTACGGCGTAAAAAATAAGCAGACCCATATATTGGTTGTTTACGCACGAATATACCAATAATTGAACAACCTTTTGATCTTATTCGCTAGGCAAAGTGGCTTGATAGAATACTTGTTGTACCGCTGAGCGAATATTCAGACGGTATAGGTTTCGGTGGTCTCTAGTAGGGTTAACACGATTGGATAAAAATATATATACCATTTGGTTTTTTGGGTTTGCCCAAATAAAAGTGCCCGTAAAACCAGCATGACCAAAACTATCGGCGCTTACCTCAGGTGCAGGGTAGCTATCTTCTAAACTTAATTCTGAATTATTGAGCAAGGGCTTATCGAACCCTAGACCTCTTCGGTTTTCGTTTTCAGGAAACTGAACTTTAGTAAATTCTTTTACGGTTTCTTCAGATAGGTAACGTTTGCCGTCGTAAACACCAAACTGCATATACATTTGCATCAACTTTGCTAAATCGGTTGCCGTAGCAAAAAGACCCGCATTACCCGAAACACCACCAAGCAACGATGCATTCTCATCATGTACCCAACCGTGGGTGAGTGTATGGCGAAAAAGAGTATCTATTTCTGTAGGAACAATTTTATTGGCGAACTCCTTAGCTTTAGGTTTAAACCCCATGGTAGGTGTTCCCAAAGGCAGGTAAAAGTTTTTTTCTAGATAATAATCATAAGAATCACCCGTCAATTGTTCTACCAATTCGGGAAAAATCAAAAAAGTAAGCCCAGAATACTTATATTTTTTTTCTTTAGATACTTCAGAGCGGTCAATCAGTCTATACATTTTTTTGTTGAACTTGTTTTTAATGTACAGACCATCGTAAGCCTGATTTGAAAATCGGCGTTTTGCAGAAGGTTTGACAAATCGTTTTTTAACCTTACCATTTTTTTTCATAACCTCATTAAGAAAAATGATATAGGGTACCAGCCCTGCCTGATGTGCTAAAATCTCTCTCAACGTCAAATCTTTCTTGTCGTCAATGTTCTGCCATCTGGTCCAGTACTTACTGAAAGGTTCATCAAGATGAAGTTGCCCCTCATCGACCAGTTTCATTACTGCGGGAAGGGCGGCTGTAATTTTTGTTACGGAAGCTAGATCATAGATGTCATCCAGAGCGACCGGTTGAATACTATCATAGGTGTGAAAACCGTAAGCTTTGTGAAATATTATTTTGCCGTTTTTGGCTACCAGCACCTGTGCCCCCGGGAAGGCTTCTTTTTTTATACCATTAGTTATAATATCGCCTACTTTTCTATCAATAGCTTCTGAGTCTAGCCCCACTTCCTCGGGCTCGCCGTACGACAAAGCATCTGTTTTGCCGAAATTTAAATCTACAGGTGAGTCTTCCTGTGCATAGGGAGTGATAACTGTAAACGCGAATATTATAAATAAGTATAATCTCATTGGTAATCGGTATGGGTTGGTTATTTTATTTTTAGCCTAGCAACTTGACTGCATCTTTGGCAAAATAAGTGGCGATGATATTGGCGCCTGCTCTTTTAATTGCCGTTAATTGTTCCATCACGACCGCATCATGCTCAAGCCATCCTTTTTCGGCTGCAGCTTTGACCATGGCGTATTCACCAGAAACTTGGTAAACAGCAACGGGCACATCGACCTCATTTTTTATCTCCCGTACGATATCTAGGTAGCACAGCCCCGGTTTGACCATGACGATATCGGCTCCTTCATCTATATCCATCTCGGTCTCCTTAATGGCCTCAAACCGATTGGCATAATCCATTTGATAGGTTTTTTTATCCTTAGGAATGTTCTGTATATCTACGGGTGCTGAATCGAGGGCATCTCTAAACGGGCCGTAAAAAGCACTGGCATATTTGGCGCTATAGCTCATAATGGCGGTATTCAAATGACCCTCATCTTCGAGTGCCTCGCGAATGGTAAGTATACGGCCGTCCATCATATCACTGGGCGCTACCACGTCCGCACCCGCATGGGCATGTGATACACTCATTGCTGCAAGAACATCGGCTGTTTCGTCGTTTACTATTTGTCCGTTTTCGATAATACCGTCATGACCGTATGAAGAAAACGGGTCTAAGGCCACATCGGTCATCACTAACATTTCGGGGCATGCATCTTTCACGGTTTTAATGGCCCGTTGCATGAGGCCGTTCGGGTTGAGAGCTTCGCTGCCTTTATTGTCCTTCAAACTGTCATCGACTTTCACAAAAAGCAACACCGATTTTAGGCCCATTTTCCAGAGTTCTTTTACTTCTTTCTTTAAATTATCAAGGCTCAGACGAAAGTAATCGGGCATAGATGCAATCTCTTCCTTAACAGCCTTCCCTTCCACCACAAAAAGTGGGATCAAAAAATCGTTAGGGGTCAAGAAAGTTTCTTGCACCAATTTGCGCATACTGTGAGAAGTTCTCAGACGTCGGTTTCTTCGAAGTGGATACATAAATTACCTGTTCAATTTATCAATTAATTATCTCAAAATTTTCAATGTTGAAAATTACCGTCAATGACCGTAATATCAAAGTTTGAATACTTAAAAGTAATACTAGTTTTAGTTAAAGTGGATTTTCTCTACACCGAATATGTTGAGCTAACTTTTCGCCAAAACCATAAGCCTCCCAAAGCGTGCTGTCTTTTTCTATGGCTAACGGGTCTTGGTTTTCGTGAATGTAGGTTTTAATCGATTTGACCAAGGGGTGTTCTAGACCGCCAATGTCAAGAATGGAGGAGCCCCCCGCAATACTGAAGCCGCCTTCGTACTCGTAGCAAAATACTAGCACTTTATCACCTACGGTTAAATCAAGACCGTAAAAGCAATCGGTAGTTACGTAACCTTGACTGATATATTTTTGAGCGTTCGGATTGTCGATTTTCAATACTTTTTCTACGGCAATGGTACCTCGTTTAGAATGGTACAAAGGGCCTGCATCTTTATTTTCAATTTCTAGGTCAGTAATTGTGCCTACAAAGACTAGGCTGTAATTTTCTCCGCAATACCCGATAAAGGGGCCTGATTCTTCCCACCAGTATGTAAAGGGTACTTGAAGCGTATCTTGGGTAAATTCGATATCTATATCGGTATTCGATTTCGGATTTTTACAAGCGGTAAGGCATAGACATCCAAAGAGAAATGATAGCAACAGAAATCTTACACCCACGCCTTCGGGTTTTTTAATATCTCTATTATGCGCTCTTCTTCACTGCCTTTTTCCGCTTGGTGGTCGTAACGCCATTGCACATGAGGGGGAAGACTCATCAAAATGCTTTCGATACGACCCTTGGTTTTTAGACCGAATAAAGTGCCCTTGTCATGTACAAGGTTGAACTCGACGTAACGACCACGACGAATTTCTTGCCAATCTCTCTGCTTTTGCGTGAAATCGGTATCCTTTCTTTTTAAGACAATCGGAACATAACTATCGAGAAAACTATTGCCTACACCTGTGACAAAATTATACCAGTCTTCGATAGACATGGTATCGGTAATTTTACAATAATCGAAGAAGAGGCCGCCTATTCCTCTAGCCTCATTTCTGTGGGCATTCCAAAAATATTCATCGCACTTTTTCTTGTAAGTGGAATAAAAATCAGGATGATGCTCGTCGCAAACATTTTTGCAGGTTGAATGAAAGTGCGTTGCATCTTCATCGAACAAATAATACGGCGTTAAATCTTGACCGCCACCGAACCATTGATCAACGAGTTTACCTTGCTTATCGTACATTTCAAAGTAACGCCAATTGGCATGTACGGTCGGCACCATGGGGTTCTTCGGATGCAGTACCAAGCTAAGCCCACATGCAAAAAAATCGGCATCATCAACCCCGAAATACTGCTGCATGCTTTTGGGTAGTTCGCCATGAACGCCTGAAATATTTACGCCTCCTTTTTCAAATACGGCACCGTTTTCAATCACTCGGGTTCTTCCACCCCCACCTTCGGGCCTGGTCCATTGATCTTCATGAAATGTGGCCTTTCCGTCAACTTCTTCAACTTTGGAAGTAATGGTATCTTGTAGTTTTTGAATATAATTGAAGAATTTATCTTTCATTTAATTGTGCTTAATAAATGGAGCGCCGAAATTGGCCCGCATGGCAAAGGCCTCGATAATCGCCAATATGCAATGGTAGGCAAAACCGAAAGAAATAGCAACATGGGGCATTTCAACAAAAAGACCCGATGCCCCTGTATCACCAGGATAACCGATAGCGTTCATCTTTTCTGATTGCATACCTCCAACTGGGACATATTCTGCACCGAATGCAAAGGGAAAAATAAGAACAAAATAAGCTAATGCCGCCAATACCGATTTAAAAATGTTCTGTTCCTTTATTTTTTTTGATACATCGGCAAAAGCAAAACGCATTCTATTAAAAATAGCCACTAAATATAGAATCAATATGCTATTGTCTTCCGTAGCAAAATTAAAAGCTAGGGCAAACAGAAGGTAAAAGGGAAAAAGAAAATACAATGAAATCTTTTTTGGCATTACGGCCATAAATACTCCGGAGTGAACCATAATGAATTCAAAAGCCATTAAAAGACTCATTGTAGCTATTTTTGAACCATCATCAATTTGGGGGTATTGCCAAAGTCGATAAAACTGAAAGGCAATGATGATGGTTATCAGTAAACCAGCATATTCAAATTGCCTGTTGAATTTTTCAATAATACGCATTACTCTTCTCTTGAAAGTTCATACAACTGCATATCTAACGGTTTTTCATTAGGGGGTGTATGCTCAGCTTTTAAAACTTTTGTATGGGTAAATCCACATTTTTCGGCTACTCGTATACTGGCATAATTGCTTTCATGGACCAAAATCTCAAGTGTTTTTAGCTGTAATTCCTCGAAGGCAAATTGTGAAATTTGGGTTACGGCCCGACTGGTCCAACCTCGGCCAGTGTATTTCTCTCCTATGCAGTAGGCAATCTCGGCCCGACTCTTTTCTCGGTCAATATTTTTTATAATGATAAGTCCGCAAACTATGCTATCAACACTTTTTCGTAGGGCAAACGTGAATTCAGATTTGTACTCGAACTCTATATTTTTTAGAAGGATGAAGGCTTTCGAAGCTTCTTCGGACTGATTCTGCGCCAAGGTCATGGGAAAAAAGCGAGCAAATCGCTCTTGATTATCGACCATTAGCCGTGAAAGTGTTTGGGCATCTTCAGCAGTAAGCTGATTTAGAAGAAATAACTTGTCTTGAGTCATGGGTTAAACGGCAATATCTTCTTTGAGAGGCTTGTTTTCGGGTGAGTGTCGGTGTTTTGCCCAAATGGCCAGCCCGAAAGTAAGTACACCCAAACGGCCAATGAACATAAGTATAATGATAACCAACTTACCCCAATCTCCCAAATTTCCAGTAATTCCGGTACTGAGTCCGACTGTGCCCAAGGCAGAGGCTACTTCGAAAAGCAAATCTTCTAAATGAAAATCTTCAAGAAAAGAAAGAACAAAAGTTCCTAGGGCAATTAAACTGGTATAGAATATAAAAGATGAGGTAGCCACAAACAGCCTTTCATAAGGAATAATTCTACCGAAAAACGTAATACGGGAATGGTTTCTTAAACGACTTTTCATTATGGCGATTATAGCGGTTAGTGTCGTAATCTTCATTCCCCCGGCCGTACCTGATGGTGATGCGCCGACATACATTAGAAAAATGGTAACGAGAAGCATGGGCATAATGAAATTCCCGTAGTCGACAGTGTTGAAACCAACGGTGGTCATGGCCGACATGCCTTGAAAAAAGGCGGCCCAAATGCGGTCAGTACCTTTCAAAGAACTGATTGTAGGCTCGTAAACATAGAAAAAAACGAAGCCCGATGTCAGCAAAACCAAAGAGCCCATTAGAATAATTTTCGTGGTAAAACTTAGTTGATGCGTTCTTTTCTTTAAGAACAGTGCAAAATCGGTTACTACAATAAAACCCATAGAACCGGCAATGGCCAATACCGAGGTTGTGGTATTGATAAGTCCATTGCCCGTGAAGTTGGCAAATCCGTTTTCAAAAAGACTGAAGCCTGCCGTACAAAATGCGCTAACACTATGAAAGATTGCAAACCAGAGTGTTTCAAACGAACCGAGATTTAGATTTTTGAACGCGAAAAAATAGAGAACAGTGCCCAATGCCTCCATAGCCAAGGTGAAAAAAACCACCGCCTTAAGAAAATCTTTAATTTCAATCGTTTTGGGCAATGTAAACTCAGTTTTGAGTAAATTTTGATGCCAATGGGTCATTTTTCTTGTGGTAGAAAGAATCATGAAAGTGGTAAAGGTAAGGTAGCCGATACCTCCCAATTGAATAAGCACTAATATGATCAATTGCCCAAAGAAGTTATAAGAATCAATAACAGAAACGGTAGCTAGCCCAGTTGTTGAAACGGCTGAGGTAGCTATAAAAAGATTGTCTAAAAAGGCAACCGAGTTTTTATGAAACCATGGTATGCATAATAGTAAGCTACCGATCAACACATAGGTTAAGAAACCGTAGAAAAGATTCTGCTGAGGCGTCAGGCCCAGTTTGAACCGTAGATACTTTCCTGAGATAACACTATAAAGGCTCATATGCTGAGCTTATTGATGGTATTCTTTAACAGCATCAACAAAGGCCTTTGCATTTTCTACTGGAATGTTGGGCAATATACCATGACCCAAATTGACTACGTATTTGTCTTTCCCGAACTCATTGATCATTTGGGTGACCATTTTTTTGATTTCTGACGGAGGCGAGAGTAGTCGTGAGGGGTCAAAATTACCTTGTAACGTGATGTTGCCACCGCTAAGGTAACGGGCATTTTTTGCTGAACAGGTCCAATCTACACCGAGTGCCGACGCTCCTGATTTGGCCATATCACCCAAGGCGAACCAACAGCCTTTTCCGAATACGATAACGGGAGCATCATCTTTCAAGGCATCAATAATCTGCTGAATATATTGCCATGAAAATTCTTGATAGTCAACGGGTGATAACATGCCGCCCCAAGAATCAAAAACCTGAACGGCATTCACACCGGCCTTTACTTTAGCTTTTAAATAGGCGATTGTAGTATCGGTAATTTTCTGAAGTAGGGCATGCGCGGCTACGGGATCGGTAAAGCAGAATTCTTTAGCTTTATCAAAGGTTTTGCTGCCTTGGCCTTGTACACAGTAGCACAGAATGGTCCACGGTGAGCCCGCAAACCCGATTAAAGGAATATCATCGTTCAACTTTTCTTTGGTAGCCTTTATGGCCTGCAACACATAATCTAAGGCTTCATCTACATCGGGAACTATAACATTATCTACATCTTTCTGCGACCGGATAGGATTTGGAAGGTAGGGCCCGAAGTTGAGTTTCATCTGTACTTCGATATTCATTGCTTGTGGAATCACCAAAATATCGGAGAATAATATGGCGGCATCCATACCATAACGTCTAATGGGCTGAACGGTAATTTCAGAAGCCAGTTCGGGGGTTTGACAGCGCGTAAAGAAATCATATTTTTTTTTGATTTCCATAAACTCCGGAAGATAACGACCTGCTTGACGCATCATCCAAACGGGTGGTCGTTCAACAGTTTCCCCTTTTAACGCCCTCAGGAATAAATCATTTTTTATCATGGTTCTTTAGTTACTAGTGCTTAGTTAGAAGTCAATAGTTTTAAGTTGGTAGCAAAGTGCTGTTTCTCATACCCATCAATACGCTGTTTACTCTGCTAAACCCTCGTTAGTAGGCAGAGTTTACCAACTCAACCACACTTTCGACCGTTGGAATCTTGGCCACACGTACATCGGCAAAGTGCTTTCGTGCTTCAGTTGCCGTAGTTTCCCCTATACAGTATGCTACCTTATCAGATGTGTTTTTCAATAAGTAACTTTCAACGGTAGACGGACTAAAAAACAGGATGCCCTCTACATCTTCATCTACTTCTGCAGGTGCATGTTTTGTCGTATAGGCTTCCACTTCATTGACCGCGATATTATTTTCTTCCAACACATCTGGAAGGTCATCTAGTCGCAAATTGCTACAAAAATAAGTGACCTCTGTACCGTCGATAAATTCTACCAAGTGCTCCGCTAGTTTTTTGGCACTCTTTTCTTGATGTTTCACGGGGCCTATTCTACGTTCAATAAGACGCTTGGTTTTTCGGCCTACGCAATATATGTTTTCAAATTGAAGTTCATCGATAGACACTTGCGTCAAAAGTGATTCTACAGCATTCTTACTGGTCAGAATTACATTCTGGTGTTTATTTTTCAAAATCTTTTTGGAAATCCGGTTCGGAGACACCTTGATAAAATCTTCACCCTTGACCTTTATATCATTTTTGAACAATTGCATTTGGTTGGGAGTCAGGTTCTTGGTAGAGAATATATGGGTTCGAAGTGTGCCTTCATGAGTTTGGCTTACCAATAGTTTTCCGCCACGGGCGAGAATACTGTTGGCACAATCTCTACCCAATTGTTCATGCTTACCAAGTGGAGCGGAGAATTCTGCTTCCAATTTTTTCTTTCCATCCACAGAGAGCAAGACACCTTTGAGGGTAACCTTGTTATCTTCGTCGATAGTAGCGTGAGCACCTATAGGGGCGGAGCAACCGCCCTCTAGAACACGCAAGAATTCACGCTCTAATTTTGTACAAACATCGGTTGTTTCATGATTTAAGGTGGCACAGGCATCAAGAACAAAATCATCATTTTCTAGAGCTACGACCATTACTGCACCTTGTGCCGGTGCGGGTACCATCCAGGTAAGTCCGATCGTATTTTCAGGTTCTAGCCCGATGCGCTCGATGCCTGCAGCGGCAAAGATAGCACCGTTCCATTCGTTGTTTTGAAGTTTTTCGTAACGACTGTTGACGTTACCACGTAAATCCACAACGGTATGGGTCGGGTAGCGGTTGAGCCACTGAGCTTTTCTTCGCAAACTTCCCGTGGCAATTATGCCTTCACGTTCAGCAAGAAATTCTTCGTTGTTCTTATAAGCTAGAATATCGAAATGATTTCCGCGCTCAAGAACAGCAGCTTGAACGATACCTTTTGGTAAGGCGGTAGGCACATCTTTCATGCTGTGCACGGCGATGTCAATTTCGCCCTTTAGCATGGCGACATCTAGCGTTTTGGTGAATATGCCAGTAATGCCCAATTCGTACAAAGGCTTGTCAAGAATAAGGTCGCCAGTTGATTTTACGGGTACAAGTGTAGTGCTAAAACCTAAGGCTTCAAGCTTGTCCTTTACGGTATTGGCCTGCCATAACGCTAATTCGCTATCGCGGGTACCGATTCGGATGACTTTGCTCATGGAGTTTCTATTTCGAGTTGAAAAACTTTTTGAATAAGTTCAAGACTGGTGTCTGCATCGACATCACCGTCTTTGAGGTGATTGGCAAATTGTTTGGTAATTTTTTGAATGATGCGGGTAGAGATTACCTCGGCATGTTGTTCGTTAAAGTCAGATAATTTTTTAGATTGATAATCCATCTCTTCGTCTTTCATCGTCCTTAGCTTCTTGTTGAGGGCCTTAATGACGGGTGCGAACTTTCGGGTTTCGAGCCATTGGATAAAATCATGCTTTACCTCTTCGATAATTTCCTCAGCTTCGGGTATAAAACGCTTTCTACGCTCTAAAGTGTCATCGGTAATCTGTGAAAGATGATCTAAATGAACCAAGGTTACATTTTCCTTTTCCGAAACATTGTCCGCCACATTTTTAGGAATGGAAAGGTCTAGGATCAAAAGTGGTTTTTTGGTGTAAATGAGTTCTTTTGATATAGTAGGTGACTGGGCACTGGTGGCCACGATCAGTACATCGGTATTTCTTATTTCCGTTTGAAGATCGCCATAATCTTTGACGATAAGATTGAACTTGCCCGCAATTTTTTCCGCTTTGTTCTTGGTGCGGTTAATCAGGGTAATGTGATTGTTTTTAGTATGCTTGATGAGGTTTTCACAAGTATTACGCCCAATTTTACCAGTGCCGAATAGTAAAATATTCTTTTCTGATACCTCAGGAACGTTTTCCATAATATACCTTACCGAAGCAAAAGCGACAGAGGTGGCACCCGATGATATTTCGGTTTCATTCTTAATGCGCTTACTGGCCTGTATCACCGAATTGCACAGTCTTTCTATAAAAGGATTGGCAATGCCGAATTTTTTAGAACGTGCGAAACTTTGTTTTAGTTGGCTGATAATTTCAAAATCACCTAAGATTTGACTGTCTAGCCCTGTGCCAACTCTAAATAGGTGGCTAATGGCATCTTTGTTCTTGAAAACATACGCTACCTCTTGAAATTCTTCAACAGAGCCAATGGCATTGTCACAAAGAAGCTTAATCAATTGAAATGGGTGCTGGGCAAAACCGTGTAGTTCGGTACGATTACAAGTAGATGTAACTAAAAGACCATCAATGCCTTGGGCCTTGGCCTGCATTAAAACCTGATCTATAGCGGTAGGGTCTAGGCTAAATTTGCCGCGGACTTCGGCATCGGCCTTTTGGTAACTTAGACCAATGGTGTAGAACGAGTTATGTTTTGAAATGTGGTAATCTTTCATGAAAGCCTTCAAAGCGGGAACAAAAATAAAGGGCTATTGCCTATAAAAATAACGTTAGCGGTACAATTAATGTCGTTTCGGGTTTTTTTAGATGTATTAAGATGTAAATCCGCTGAAAACCAATATTTTTGTAGTAAATACTACGCTTCACGAATTATCTATTTAGAAGCGTTCTAAATAAATTGATCTTAAATTGTTTGGCTTATGGCTGATAAAAATGTCGCTGAAGGTTCGTTTCAAGAAGTTTTAATCGAAGATGGTTTTTTTGTGCTGAAGATTCAAAACGATGGGGCGCAGATACAGAAGGTAGTACGAGATATCAATAGTTCGTTCATTCAATTTCATTTTTGTCTAAAGGGCAGTGCCAAATTTATTTTCAATGATGGGCGTTATGCTCTAGACGTGTCGGAAGAGAATTCACTTTTGCTGTATAATACTCAAATGGATTTACCGATGAACCTAGAACTTAATCCCAATTCATGGTTGGTTTCAGTGGTGATGACCATACGTAAATTCCATTCGCTTTTCTCAAAAGAAGCCGATTATATCCCTTTTCTTAGTGCAGATAATAAAGACAAGAAATACTATTCTCAAGAGGGTGTGAGCCCTGCTATTGCAGTGATCTTAAGTCAGGTGATGAATTACAACCTGCATCCATCTATAAAAGAACTATACATTAAGGGCAAAGTGTACGAACTTATCGCTCTTTATTTTAATAAAAGTGACGATGCCGATATAGAACAGTGCCCTTTTCTTGTGGACGAAGATAATGTAAGACGTATCCGCAAAGCAAAAGAAATTATTATTTCGAGAATGGCAGAACCACCAACACTTAGCGAACTATCGGAAGAAATAGGGCTGTCGCTCAAAAAACTAAAAGAGGGCTTTAAACAGATTTACGGTGATTCGGTCTTTAGTTTTCTTTTTGATTATAAAATGGAGTATGCCCGAAAAATGCTGGAAACTGGTCAGCATAATGTTAATGAAGTGGGACTAAAAGTGGGGTATAGTACGGCGAGCCATTTTATTTCGGCTTTTAAAAAGAAGTATGGTACTACACCCAAGAAATATTTAATGGCGCTGGCGAATGGCTAAATCTTGAAAAAAAGTTATATGTTCACTTTTTTTGATGATTAGTTGCTGATTTTCAATTATTTCAGCGCCAAATTATTTTTTCGTCAAAAAAATTCGCTATAAGGTTCATTTTTATCGATGAAATTCAGACCTTCGTATTCCGAGAAACTATAGCTTGGTATTTATCCCCTAAACCCTCCACTTGAGAATGAAAGAAAGACCTTTCTTTGGCCTGCTTTCCCTAACACTTATTTTATTGTCCATACTTTTTTTTGCCGCATGCGAAAAAGACGAAGAGGTAGTTCCTGAGTCGGTAGTCAAGCCCGATAGGGTTGCCCCTGAGCCTCCAAGAAAATTGATAGCCACAGATATTACCGATTCTTCGGCAGTCGTATCATGGCAAAGGGCAAAAGACAATATCAAGGTAAAAGATTACGTAGTTTTCCGCGATAGCACCGAAGTTTTCCGTGATACGGTTACTACTTATCTAGCTAATAAATTAGAGCCTGAGACGTCATACATGTTTTCAGTTCGTGCTACCGATGATGCCGGTAACATCTCTGATTTCAGCGAAGCGGTCGAGATAGTAACTAAGGCGGCGGACACTATTGACATTGATAGTTTAAACCCTTATAGTTTGATATTGTTAAGACCGAAACTAGAACTGGATAGTGTTTCTTCTACATCTGTTTATCTGAGCTGGAAATCGCAATCAAGTACCTCGGCAATCGAAGAGTATCGAATCTACCAAGACAGCACCCACTCGGTTTCTTTGGTCAAGAACAATTATTCCGTTGAAAATTTAACTCCTGAAAAAGCCTACTCTTTTTGGGTTGTGGCTGTTGATGCGGAAGGAAAGGAAACAAAACCAAGTAATGTTATAGATGTTTTGACCTTGGCGGAAGAACAGAAAGATACGATTGCACCTCCTGCGCCTACGGGATTAAAATTTGATGAGATTACGACTCATACGATAGATTTATCGTGGCAGCCTTCGGCAGATAGTTTAGAGGTTGTAGCCTATGGCATTTATAATGATACGCTGCTGCTGACCACCACTGAAGAAAACGCTTTTCAAATTCAAGATTTGGAGCCTAATACTGAATATAATTTTAGTGTTACCGCTTGGGACGAAGCTGAAAATGAATCTAAACCTTCCGATATTTTAACGGTTACGACTGAAAAGGAAGATGAGATGGACAACGATTCGTTATCGCCCGGCCCTCCCATAAATTTAAAAATTATCGAGGTCACAAGCGACATAGTGCACTTTGAGTGGGAAAGCCCTTCGGATAGCATGAAGGTTGATGAATATCGAATTTATCAAGATGAAGTACTTGTTGGCAATACTACCGAAACGAAATTTCAAGTATCTGAATTGATTGCCAACACAGAGTATCACTTTGCCGTGACCACGGTAGATGAGAAAGACCAAGAGTCAATTCTTAGCGAAGCCTTAGTAGTAACTACGGATGCTAATGAAGAACGCCCCGCACCTCTTACGGTTCCCAAGAATTTGTCTACTTCTGATATCTCACCTACCTCTCTAGAGCTAAGTTGGGAAATAGACCAAGACTCGATAAGTTCTATTGAATTTAAGGTCTATCAAGATGGAACATTTTTCGCAACAGTTTCTGAATCTCGAATTGAGGTTTCAGGGTTGTCACCGAACTCCGAATATAGTTTTTCAGTTTCTACGATAGATGAAAATAACAATGAATCGGAGAGAAGTAATCCACTGACCGTATCAACAAAGGAAGAAGACAAACCCGCAATCGACACAACCGCCCCTAGCGTGCCCCGAGATTTGGTAGCGGGAGAGGTTACTGAAACTTCAATCGATTTAAGCTGGAGCCCTTCAACGGATAGTGTAGGCGTTACCGGTTATAAAATCTATCAGAACGGAAGTTTTATAGCTTCCGTCAAAGAAGTTAATTACGGGGTTGATGGCCTCGCAAGTAGCACTGAATATTCTTTTTCGGTTTCGGCTTTTGACGCTGCAGAGAATGAATCTCAACTTAGTGAAGCGTTGATTGCTTCTACACGTAAAGAAGTTGTGGTAGATGACACGCCGCCTTCTGTACCTCAAAATTTAAGTGTGCAAGAAACTACCCAAACTACCGTAAGTTTGGTTTGGGAGCCGGCTTCTGACGATTTTGGGGTCTCAGGCTATATTGTCTATCAAGATGGTGAAAGCATTTTGACCACGACATCTACAGCATATCAGGTCACTGGATTGACTCCTCAAACTACCTATCGGTACAAAGTTTCGGCATTTGATGGAGAAAATAATGAGTCTGGCCAAAGTTTGGGCGTATCGGCCTTGACCCTAAAAGAAGAACCTCAAGAAACATCAGATAAAATTTTGGTATTTACCAAAACAGCAGCATTTAGGCACGGCTCTATTGAAAAAGGCGTGGCTACTTTTCAAGCTTTGGGTCAAACCAATGATTTTGAAGTGGTACAGACGGAAAATAGTGGAGATTTCAACATAACTAACCTTTCTCAATATAAAGTAGTGGTCTTTTTAAATACAACAGGAGATGTACTAAACATTACCCAGCAAGCAGCCTTTGAAAATTATATTCAATCAGGAGGGAGTTTTATGGGAGTGCATGCCGCTACTGATACCGAATACGATTGGCCTTGGTACGGAGAATTGGTCGGTGCCTACTTCAACGGGCACCCAAGTATTCAAGAAGCCACTTTGAATGTGGTCGACCAAAATCACAAATCTACTACCCATTTACCAAGCATATGGAATCGAAGTGAAGAATGGTATAATTTTAAAGATATCTATTCAGGTATTATTCCATTAATCATGCTTGATGAAAGCAGTTATAATGGTGGTACTAATGGAGAAAACCATCCTTTTTCATGGTATCATGAATTCGATGGTGGAAAATCATTTTATACGGGCGGAGGGCATTCTAATTCGTCTTATGACGAGCCTGAATTTAGGCAGCACCTCTTAGGCGGGCTCTTCTATTGTTTGGGTCGATAAAACTCAGTGCAAAAGTAAAAAACCGACTTGTGAGTCGGTTTTTTAAATCTGAATAATCCATCTTTTTGAATTACTGATGGATGAGATTACCCATTCTTTCGGTATATGGTGAAATTTATTGGTTTTGATGGATTATCTAATCTACGAATAGACTACTTGGTTTAATAAAGTGGACTTACAATGGCCGGGCAACCATAATGCCGGTATTCTTTTTGATGCCTTTTAGGTATTCTGCTAGGGGCTTTTTAGATACTTCTACTTCCATGGGTCCTGTAGAGGCATGCAGCAAATGAATCCGGCCATCTTTTTCTCTGGTAGCAAACCCGGTATGGGTGATATCCAATCCGTTAATGGATGTTGTCAAAGCAATAATATCTCCACTTTTAATAAGATGTTCGTTAGCGACAATTTGGTCCTGAGGTAGAATACAAATACTTTGATCGTTCAGGTAAGCTTCGGATGCTTTAATTTTTTCAAAGTTCTCATCCTCCGAAAGGAAAGGATATAAACCTCTATGAGTGCTCATAAAGTTGATATCCTTTTTAATTTCTTTGCCTCCGATTTCAGAGGTAATGTCTTTTATCAGACCTTTCTTTTCGTTGTTGGCAATCCATTCTGAAAAGTAATGTAGTCGGGAGGCATATCCTACCAATTCCCCATCTTTATATCGAATGGTTTCAAGAGTTCCAACAAAGTCATCAAAGTTGGTTTTACCTTGCCTCAAAAGTGTTCCAAAGGCCAATACGTTTTCTACATAAGTGGTGCAGTCCAGTCCCTGTAGATTTACGACCAAGGTTTCGGTATCGCCAATTTCAAGAGTTTTGGCAACATAGGGGGTTTTAAGAAAGGTTTTGCCAATGGTGATTAACGTCTTGCCAAAATCATCTTTCAGAAGCCCATCGATTTCTTTCATTTTTTCCTCTACGGCCTTCTTATCAGCTGGTGAACAGGTAATTTGTTGGGCGCTCGATAATTGAATAACAAGAAGCAATAAAAAGGTGGCTATCCTCATTGATTGGATGTTTGCGTAAAAATAAGCAATTCCACAACGAAAGTTTTATATGGTTTTTAAAACAGACTGAATTCCGTTAGTATGGATTATCGCTTCTTCAATACGCTATCAATTTATTTTTCTTTTTCCACAGCCAAAGAGCTTTCAAAACTGACTCGGGTACGAGCTAAACTCTGGGGGTAATTTTGCTGCAAAAAAGTGATTAATTTTTCTCGCACATGTACCCTAAGATCCCAGGCAGTAGATGAATCTTTGGCACTAACAAGCGCCCTAGTTTCTACATAGTTGGCTTTTGTATCGGTTACCTGTAAAACATTCACCTCTTTATCCCATAGGTCTGTTGACTCTAAAATTCGAGTCAGCTCTTTACGCAGAGCATCGAACGGAACATTATAATCGGTGTAGAGAAAGACCGTTCCGAGTATATCGGCAGATGATTTGGTCCAGTTTTGAAAGGGTTTTTCGATAAAATAAGTGGTGGGTACTATTAACCTTCTCTTGTCCCATATCTTAACCACAACGTAGGTAAGCATTATTTTTTCGATGCGGCCCCACTCACCCTCCACTATCACGACATCATCGATTTTGATGGGTTGGGCAATGGCAATTTGAATACCTGCCAATATGGTGCCTATCAATTTTTGGGCGGAAAAACCGATAATGATACCTGCAACCCCTGCCGAGGCAAATATGCTCACGCCGATTTCCCTGATACCCTCAAAGCTCATTAAGGCGATACCTATTGCAAGAATAATAACTATAAAAATTATGATGCGCTCTAGAATATTGAATTGCGTAGTGACTTTTCGGGCCTTAAAATTATCGCTTGATTGTAAATCGTATTTACCAACAACATGATGCTTAATTACTTTAATGGCACTTAAGATTAACCATGTGAAAGCAAAAATGAACAGTAGCGTACTCGATTTTCGAAACCAGTACATATAATCTTGTAGCCCAAGAAGGTTGCGAAGTGATTCTAACCGAATAAAAATAGAAAACAAAATAAGTGCTATTGGGGCACTGACCGTTTTTACTGTTTCTAAGGGAATCAGGTATTTAGGATTCTTGCCTAATCGTTTAATTACTCGCAGGAGCACAAAATATGCGATAAAAAGTACAGCAAGGGTACTTAACAAATACAAGAATGAGTTGCTGTTTATATCGATATATTCATTCAACATATTGTTTTCTTTTGTGCCTAAAGAATACTAAAAATCTTGCGTTTGTGTACCACATTTATCTTAAAATTGATGTTAACTATGGTATCATCAAAAAGTATTTCCTTATTCTGTCAATATGATTGACAATCAACCATTATTTTTGCAGTTGGAAACAGCATTTTCTTCGTTTGTTCGTATAGAAAGGGTTTGATGTAAAAGGAAGTGCAGTATAATTCAAAAGATGAAAGGAGTTTTACTCGTTAATTTGGGTTCCCCTGATAGCCCAACGCCAAAAGATGTTAAGCCGTATCTCGACGAATTCTTGATGGATGAGCGTGTGATCGATGTAAACAAGGTTTGGCGAAATATATTGGTCAGAGGCATTATTTTGCAGTCCAGACCAAAGAAATCGGCCGAAGCATATGCTAAAATTTGGTGGGATGAAGGTTCTCCACTAATCGTTATATCTGAACGATTTACAGAAAAACTGAAAACCCAAACCGAGATGCCAGTTGCATTGGGTATGCGCTATGGCTCTATGACTATAAAAAAAGCGCTTCAAGAGTTACATGATAAAGGTGTAGATGATGTGCTATTGGTACCTTTGTACCCGCATTACGCTATGTCATCTTTTGAAACGGTAGTGGTCAAAGCGATGGAAGAACAAAAACAGTTTTTCCCTCATATTAAACTGACCACCTTACAGGCATTTTATAAAAATCCAGATTACATCAAAGTGCTATCGCAACTGATTGCCGAAGAACTCAAAGACTTTGAATACGATCATATTCTGTTTTCTTATCACGGTATTCCCGAGCGGCACGTGCGCAAGTCTGACCCGACCAATTTTCACTGTAAAATCGATGGTAGTTGTTGTAGTACGAACTCCGTGGCACATAACACATGCTATCGACACCAAGTTTATGACACCACAGAATTGGTCAAGGCTGAACTTGGCCTATCTGAAGAAAAGGTGAGTTCTTCATTTCAATCAAGATTGGCAGGCGATCCATGGTTAAAGCCCTATACCGATTATGAGTTCGAGCGTTTTCCGAAGGAAGGAAAAAAACGATTGGCGGTCATAACTCCCGCTTTTGTCTCCGATTGCTTAGAGACTTTGGAGGAGATAGCTATGGAAGGAAAAGAACAGTTTCTAGAAGCTGGTGGTACCGATTATAAGCATATTCCATGTTTGAACGATAACGACGCATGGGTAGAACTTATGGGTAAATGGGTCAATAATTGGCAAGAAACCGGTGCGTTGCCCAGCTAGTGTAAACTTTTTTGTAAAGTAAAATAAAGTCATAGTCTTTTTATGAAAACCAAGCATTAAGTACGATTCAAGATATAGATGGCAAAAGTTTCTGCAGAACAACTCGGGTCTGAACCTATAGGTAAACTTCTGGTTAAGCAGGCCGTACCTGCCTCTATCGGTATTTTGGTGATGTCGCTCAATATTTTGGTCGATTCTATTTTTGTAGGTAATTGGATCGGTGCCATTGCCATTGCTGCCATCAACGTAGTTCTGCCCGTTTCTTTTTTTATTGGGGCCTTGGGCATGGCCATCGGTATTGGTGGGTCTAGTATTATTTCAAGGGCCTTAGGTTCGAACAATCATGCAAAGGCCGTCAAAACGTTTGGTAATCAAATTACGCTGACCTTTTTGATTACGATCACGATGGCGGCACTCGGACTCTATTTTACCGATAATTTGATTCCTGCTTTTGGTGGTAAGGGGTCGATTTTTGACCTGGCCAAGATATATTATACTATCGTACTATATGGCATTCCGTTTTTAGCTTTTAGCATGATGGGAAACACCGTGATTCGTGCGGAGGGCAAACCTAAATTCGCCATGATCGCCATGATCATTCCTTCGGTGGGCAATCTAATTTTAGACTATGTATTTATATACATTTTCGATTGGGGAATGCATGGGGCAGCTTGGGCAACCACGGGCGGATATATATTGTGCTTTGCGTATATCGCTTACTTCTTTTTCTCTAAAAAATCAGAACTTAAGTTCACCGCTCAAAGTTTAAGGCTTGACCTACCGATTATTAAAGAAATTGGGTCTTTAGGTTTTGTGACCTTGGCCCGACAGGCCACAACTAGTGTGGTTTATCTCTTAATGAACAATATTCTTTTTGGCTTTGGAGGAGAGTCGTTGGTCGCAGTGTACGGTATTATCGGTCGTATGCAGATGTTCGCACTATTTCCCGTGTTTGGGGTGACCCAGGGTTTTTTACCTATTGCAGGGTTTAATTATGGCGCTAAAAAATACCAAAGAGTACGAAAATCGATTAATACGGCAATAAAATATGCTTCACTGTTGGCTGCCATTGTATTTATTCTACTAATGGTTTTTCCACAAGAGATAGCGTCTCTTTTTTTAAGTGACAGGGCAGACCAGTCTGCAGCCGATCTGGCCATGAATACTTTCGTGCTCGAAAATATTCCAACGGCCATGCGGTTGGTTTTCGCCGCCGTACCAATTATAGCTTTACAATTAATAGGGTCTGCTTATTTTCAGGCCATCGGAAAGGCAGTACCTGCGTTTCTTCTAACCCTAACACGACAAGGCTTCTTTTTTATTCCTTTGATATTGATTTTGCCCAACTATTTCGATGAACTTGGGGTTTGGCTTTCTTTCCCGATTGCCGATGCTCTTGCCACCATTGTTACCGGTATTTACTTATGGAGGGAAGTGAGAAGAACCCTCGTGCCTAAATCTTAATTAATTTGCTTTCTCGGCATATATTAATTCCATTCCCGTAGATGACCTCGGCTTAAAGCCCGGCCAGTCTTTTTCATTGGAGTTTTTCGAAATATTCAAATATTCAGTATAATCCTTTCCTTTTAAATAGGTACCCAAAAATGCGGTTACAAAATGTTGGTTGATATTATTGATTTTACGTTGATCCCAAGAAGGTTCTGCATACCGATAATATTCATCAAGACTTAGACCGGGCTGCAGCGCTTCGGCGGGTGGTGGATTGGGCGCTACATTATGCCTGGCATTTTTATAGGTCAGCAGATAACGGTCTGTATTTACACTTCCTTCATATATTGCCTTTATTCCTTTTTCATAACCCGAAATGTCATCTTGGTCCCCTGCTACAAAGAATGTGGGTGTTTGTAACCCTTTTAACCCATCTAAATCCCAAACCCCACGCTCCATGCCCCAAGGTGCAAAAGCCACTACGGCCTTGATTCTTTCATCTTTTTGACTCTTGTATTCTGGGTTGCTGGCAACCAAATCAGTTATAGCTTTACTACCTCCTGTCATTTGGGCAAAAAATGCGGTAAGTCCGTCACTATACCCAGCTCCGGCCACGTTGAGTACACCGTAACCGCCCATAGAATATCCTACAATGCCAATAGTATTGCTGTCTATGTTTTTGGCCCAAGCTTCATTTGGCTTTTTCTTCTTCAAAGCTGCCATTTCATTGATTACGAATTTGATGTCTTTAGCTCTGTTCAGTAGTGTACTGTAAAAAGCATTTGCATCTCTGAAAGTAGAGTCGGTGTGGTCGATAGCGACCACTATGTAGCCTTTCGAGGCTAAATTTTCGGTCAAATAGGTCATTAAGTATCTAGACCCGACATAACCATGCGAAACGACAATTAATGGATAAGGTTGAGAAGTTTTGGTGGGTTCTGCATCCCTAAAAGCCCTTCCTTTAAACTGAAAAGGAATGATAGGGCGCAAAGAATCACCACGGGTACCCATAACCTCTTCATAAGTAATATCGGCTGTAGTACTTGATGAATCATCCGCCGGATACCAGACTTCTACGCTCAACGGTCGGTCATATCTTACTTCTTTACCATCTTTTGAATTAAGTATGTCTATTTGGTTCGGGTTCACAAGTTGCAACGTTCGTACGCCAACCTTAAATTCACCTCGAGCGGATAGAACAGGGGCGTCGGGTAATGGGTCTCCATAAAGAAATTCTTGACTACTTACGTGAAGTGTAGTTAGAAAAGATAAGAAAACTAAAAATGAACTAACCCGACCGGGGTTTATTGGAACTTTGATTTTCATAAGCGGTAGAATTGAGTTGATTTTAAATGTACATAATAAAAACTAATGACCGCCGTAACTTTTGACCAACCTCCTTTGACCTTATTAATTAGGCATTAGGGTAGCTGCCTTGCTGATTATTTTCCAATTGCCTTCTAGCTTTTTTAAAAGAAACAGGTCTATGAATCGTAGGTTTTGATCTTTAATCAAGATTTCTACCTTGGCCGTAGCTATATCATTGGCAATATCAATTGACAATATCGAACCTTTACGCCCATTGAACTTTCCTTTTTCTCTTTTCTCGAATAGCTGGGCGTATTCTTTTGCTGAAAGCATATATATAGGCTGCCCCTTTTTTGACAGAAACATACGGGCGTCTTCATAGAACGGAGCAATAATTTTATTTGGTTCACTATATGTGGTGCCATCGATATACATTTGAAGATTTTTTCGAATATCATCTTCCTCATTTTGTGCATGACAGGCACCAACTAAGAATAATGATACTAAAGTAAGATAGATGATTTTCATAAGACTTGATATTTACTAATTTATAATTGTGGTTTTATCCTAATGATTTTGCCGTTTTTTGGGTGTTCAAGATTTTCGGTTAATAGATATAGTTTACCCTCAGGACTCATTATCGCTTTGCGGGAGCGGTGACGTTCGTCGATGAAAAGCTCTTCCATGCTTTTTACGGTCTCTCCATCTAAGCGAATTCTCCAGAGACTTCCACGCGAAAGTCCTGGTACTATAAGATTGCCTTTCCAATCGGGAAACTCGTTGCCCGTGTAAAATGTAAGTCCGGTAGGGGCAACGGTTTGAGGCCAAGACCAGGCCGGATCAGTATAATTATCATCTAGGTTTTTTTTAGGAAAAAAATTAACTCCCCTGTATTTACCCGTTGTTATTATGGGCCAACCATAGTTGGCTCCGGGGCGTAAGATATTGATTTCGTCACCTTGGTGAGTGCCATGTTCGCTAAACCAAATCTTACCTGTTTTGGGTTCCATTTTTATGCCTTGTGCGGCGCGTATGCCGATTGCATAAAGTCCTTCGACAGCTTCAGGACCAAAGTCAGGGTTATCATCAGGTATCGTACCATCTGAATTTATACGATAAATTTTTCCTCGTTTGTCCGTCTTATCTTGGGCAATAGGCGTTTCGGGTTGATTATCTTCGTTAAAGAGTCTTTCTCCAACAGTGATGTATAGTTTACCATCGCTACCGAAAGTCATTCCGCCCCCGTAATGATAAAGACCATGTGAATAGGGTAGAGCTAATAGTAACGGCTTGATATTTTGTAGCGAATCGTTTTGAAGTTCGGCACGTATAACTTTGGTCGTCGAACCTTGTGGGGCTTTGCTGACATAAGAAATATATACATGATGGTTTTTTTCAAATTTGGGATCTAGAAGTATTTCAAAAATACCTGCGTTGAAAGTGTATTTTTTATTGTCGGTTATACGGCTCGGGAATGTGCCCAATCTATAATCGGACTTACGGTACAGAAGACTATCTAACCTATCGTTAGGAAAACCTTTGATAATGTGCTTCGTTTTGGTGCTGAGGTTTATTCGTAAAAGGTCACCATCCTTTTCAGAAAGCAATACTTCGTTTTCAGAAATAAAGGCCATACTCCAAGGGCGGGCCAAGCTATCTATTATGGTTTCTTTTTGAGGAAGAGTTATGGAAGCGCGGTTTTCTTCACTTTTCGGTTTTGTGGGAGTGCATCCGACGATAGACGCAATTACCAAGAAGATTAAGATTTTCATGAAAGGGTTTTTTTATTTCTGAGGACAAATTCCCAAGAAATAACTCAAAATCCTTTAAAAATCACGTTTCTTAAAACGAAAGTTTTCTAAACAGGTTTGAATTGATTTCTATATTGTGAAGGGGTTAGCTGGGTTTCTGCCTTAAAAGCGAGATTGAACGAGGTAACATTACCGAAACCACAATCATAGGCAATCGTAGCTATTTTCTCTTTAAGATAAGCGGTATCTGCTAACAGGGCCTTTGCCTTTTGAATTCGGTAGGCATTAACAAATTCTGAGAAGTTTTTCCCTTGGTTTTCATTTATAGCTCTAGAAACATCACGAGGAGAACATTCAATTCTTTTGGCCACTTTTGATAAAGAAATGGTAGAATCGAGATATAGTTCTTCTACTTTGAATAATTGTTTTAAGGTAATAAACAGTTTTTTAGATGTGGCTACGTCAATATTAGAGGTACTATATTTTTCGAGGCTAAAATCGTGTCGTTGTAATAGAAGAAATGAAAAAGTATATACTAAAAAAGAAAAGAAAATTGCTCCGCCGATGTAAAGGGGAATTATACCCGTGATATTCCCGATATAGAATAACCAGATGAGACTTGTGCCAAAAATTAGATTTCGGTACCATTTTGAGATGCGGTGGTGAATTTGATCTCTAGTTTTTGAGAGCACCTGTATTGAAAGGAAGATGTAGATACTCAAATGAAAAAATACACCCAAGTAAATAAAATACGCCCAATTACTACCGTCATTGGGAACAAAAGCACACAAGGTGGCAAAGAGAAGAAAAGGGAGAAGGTGAATGTAGGTAATAGTATTGAATGTTTTTGGTTTTTGCAATAGTGCTTTCCCATAAAACCATAGGCAAGGCCCGGCGAGCAACACCCCTGAGATACCAAGATTACGTTGCCAAGGCGATAAATCTAAATATACATTGAGAATCGATTTTCCGATACGAATAGTCAAGCCTAGAAGTAAAAGAGCCAAGAAAATATTGGCCCTTCGGTTTCCTTTTCTAAGAGTGAAAAGATAAAAGCAAAGAAATAATGCTTGGGCGATACCCAAAGAACTTATTACCAGTATCACGGCATTTCCTTCCATGAATTAAAAATAGAAAGAATCAATCGATCTTTGAGGCCTAATTATTTATTAAAGTCAATCTAACGCACGGATAAACCTTCATAACTGTCCCTGACCAATGCTTCTCCATATTTGCGTTCCAATCTTCTGATACTAAAATGGGCTTGGGCCATATTCTGAAAATGCTGAATAAAGGCAAGATTGATAGATGCCCCACCAACGGCACCCACCACCGGAATAGCTTGGGCAACAAATTTTTCCGATACTTGAACGCTGAACCGTGAAGCTACGATGGAAACCAATCTTAAAAGGGGGTTAGCAGAGGTCACTAGAAGCCCCTCGATTAGCTTGCTCGACGACCCTTTGACAGCAGCATTAAGAGCTATTCTTGTGGCAAAATACCCAGTATCTAAGCTATCGTCATGTTTGGTTTTACCGCCAAGAGCAAATACCTGCAAACAGGCCAATTGAGTATCTAATTCGTTTAAATCTTCCCCTTCGCTTCGACCGATGTCCATAATTGAGCGCATCATTAATTTGGTGGTAAGCCCCAAATCTACTGCGAAAGCGGTGGCCCCAAAGGCACCTCCAATAGCGCCCGAAGAGGTGACCATCGCTTTATAAAGCAAGTTCGAAGGTACTTTAGGCTGCTTATTTTTCATTGATATTAGATTGGACTTTACCACGGTGTGTAAAACGTTATAAGAAATTTGTTGCAGCCACTTTTGCTGTTTCTGAGGTAGTAAATCTATTCGCTTATCGATAATATTACCTACCTGGTTAAGGCCCTGCATAGCCCAACCGATTTCTTCCATTTTTATTTTTGCGTTTTGAAGCACTAATTCGTCTTCTACACTAAGTTTCTCTGTGAAGGTATTACTGACCATAACAACTTTTATTTGTTGATAAGTAAGATAGGGGAGCATTTTGTTACGAAAAAATGCTCAACATAATTTTTTTAACTCGATTGGGTAGGTATAGATTTGCTGAACAGCTTATTTTTCTAGTTTGACCTTTTGACTAACTTTGAACTTAAATAAAAACGGGTGTCAGAATACTACAATTATATCAAGGCTCTTCATCTCATTTTCGTGATTACTTGGTTTGCCGGCCTTTTTTATATTCCCCGTTTATTTATTTACCACATTGAGGCTTCTCAAAAGCCATCTCCCGAAAAGGAAATCCTTACCAATCAACTACAACTGATGACCAAACGTTTGTGGTACATCATCACATGGCCCTCTGCCGTGCTTGCTGTGCTGTTTGCAGTATGGTTATTAATTTTGGCCCCGCATTTTCTGCAACAACCATGGATGCATGTCAAGCTCGGTTTTGTAGCGCTTTTGATAGCCTACCATCTTAAAAACCATCAGATATTCAATCAACTACAGCGCAATGAGGTAAAATACACCTCAAATTATATGCGTATTTGGAACGAGGGAGCCACCATAATTCTATTTGCTATTGTTTTCTTAGTTATCTTGAAAAGTGCTTTTAATTGGATTTTCGGAGTCGTGGGTATTATTGTATTGGGTATTCTGCTCATGCTTGGCATTAAGCTGTATAAACGTATCAGAAACAAAAACCCGAAAGCTTGACGAATTGCTGTCCGAACAATCACATAGTAACCCTAATTTTTGATTACAAACCGCCCAAAAGTTTTGGTGTGATATTTGCTACCTTTGATAGCAAACCTATTTCCATTGCTTACCAAATTATCGCTTAGGTCTCGAATATTCGTGTCAATGATACTTTTAGTGGTCATTGCGTCTATATTGATAGCGGGGGTTCTTGTCTTTCAATATCACGAGCAATCAAAAGATTATCATAAGGGCCGTTTAGAGCGTAAAGAAGAACAGGTAAGGCAGAGTGTAGAATATGTGCTTAGAGAAACTACCTACCCGGTAACCACTGAGAATTTGCACAATATTTTTCATATGGAAATATACCGTATAGCGAATGTGCAAAATCAGCGATTGAACATTTATGACCTAGAAGGGCAGTTACTTAAAAGTTCTAGACCGAAATTCGAGGTCGATTCCGTATCAAATTGCCTTCGCCCTTATATTCTCAATCAACTTGAAGCAAGCCCGACCAAACGTTTTGTCGACGAAAAGGCGGTTGCAGGTGATAATTATAGGGCATCTTACACTTATATCAACGATAATAAATTCAAACCCATTGGTATATTGAATTTGCCTTATTACGAAGATGATTCTTTTAGTAATATGGAGCTTCGAGAACTTTTGACACGTTTGGCAGGTGTCTATCTGCTGATGTTGCTTATCGCCATTAGTTTGGCCTATTTTATTTCTACTTACATAACGCGTTCTTTACAGACGATTTCAGATATGTTGGGTAGAACGCATCTTACTAGGCGAAACGAGAAAATTTTGATTCAAAACCCCAGTGAAGAGATAAAAAAATTGGTCACTTCTTACAATGCCATGATCGATGAGCTTGAACAAAGTGCAGTAAAACTGGCTAGAAGCGAACGGGAACAGGCTTGGCGTGAAATGGCCAAGCAGGTAGCCCATGAAATAAAAAACCCGCTGACACCAATGCGACTGAGTATTCAAAGTTTTGAACGCAAGTTCGACCCTCAAGACCCTGATATTGTGAGAAAGGTTCATGAATATTCGAAAACATTAATACAACAAATCGATACCATGAGCAGTATCGCTTCTGCATTTTCAAATTTTGCAGAAATGCCTGCGCAGCAGAACGAGACCTTGAACGTGGTCAAAATTGTAAAATTGGCCCTTGATATTTTTAATGAAGATTATATTCATTTTCTTTCTGAAGAAGATGAGGTCATTGCCAAAATGGACCGTACACAACTTATACGTATAGTTACCAATTTGGTGAAAAATGCGATTCAGGCGGTACCCGAAGTAGACTCGCCCCGAATTTTAGTGTCCGTTGCCACAGATAAAGATTTTGTGAAAATTTGTGTTGCCGACAATGGAATCGGTATCGAAGATGAATTCCGAGAGAAGATTTTTGAACCTAAATTTACTACCAAATCAAGCGGTATGGGCCTTGGGTTGGGAATGGTCAAGAATATTGTCGAAACATACAAAGGCAGCATCGATTTTACCTCACAACCTGGTAAAGGCACTGTCTTTTCGGTGAAGTTGCCCAAAGAAAACAACTAATTATTTAAGCCTAAATATTATTTTAATCCCTTAGTCCGATAACAAATGAGCTACACTAATATTCTTGTCACTACCAAAAACAATATTGCACAGGTCACCATTGCCCGACCCAAGAAATTAAATGCTTTAAACCGAGATACCCTTCAAGAACTTCATGAGGCATTTACCGATTTGGAAACTAATACTGAGGTTCAGGTAATCATACTTACCGGTAGCGGTGAAAAGGCCTTTGTCGCTGGTGCAGATATCTCTGAATTCGCCGATTTTTCTGAAGAAGAAGGAGGGCAATTGGCAGCGGAGGGCCAAGAACTTGTTTTTAATCTCGTTGAAAACCTGTCAAAACCTGTTATCGCAGCTGTTAACGGATTTGCCTTAGGGGGCGGACTCGAATTAGCAATGGCATGCCATTTTAGAGTGGCCAGCGACAACGCTAGAATGGGTTTGCCCGAAGTATCATTAGGTGTAATACCCGGCTACGGAGGCACACAGCGTCTGCCGCAATTGATTGGCAAGGGTCGAGCTTTGGAGTTGATCATGACCGCTGGTATGATCGATGCCGATAAGGCTTTGAGTTATGGTTTGGTGAACCATGTAGTTTCTCAAGAAGATCTTTTAGGGTTTTGCGAACAGCTGGCAGGTAAGATATCGAATAATTCACCGGTAGCGATTAGCTATGCAATAAAAGCGGTAAATGCTGGTTTTAAGAATAGTAATGGATATGCTGCAGAGATTTCCGCATTCGGTGCCTGTTTTGGTACTGCGGATTTTGAGGAAGGAACGACCGCTTTTTTAGAAAAGCGGAAAGCCAATTTTCCGGGCAAGTAGCATACTCGCAAAATACCTACTTATGCGAATTCGAAGAAGCGTGGTAGCCCTTGTCTTTTGGGCTTCCCTGACCAGTGTTTGTGCTCAGGAAATTCCTGTTGATTATAGCTTGGGCGAAAACTATTCCGATAGACATAAATATTCAACCGTACTTTCGATAGAGAGTGCTACCAAAGGGGAAACCGTGTTAATACGTACGTATTATGGTGGTTTTCCGTTACGGCCAAAAGGGCATTTTATTGAAGTTTACGATGCCGATTTAAACCTAAGGGCTGATTTTAACTACAAGCAAGCGGGTGACCACATGGTCGATGGTTTTGTGAAAAATGGTCAGTTGTACCTGTTAGAATTAAGATACGATATCAACAGTGAAGCTTATTCGTATATCGTACATCAGAGTCCGATCAGTGAGTTCAACTTTACCGAACGTCGACTATTGTCCATTCCTTCCAAAGAAGTAATCAATCCACTGGCGGTAAATAAGTACAGTCGCAATTTCGGTAACGGCTTTTCGACTGCTACACATTTTAACGATGAGCGTTCGGCTTTTGCGATTACCGTTCATCATCGAGAGGGTCGGGAGCAAAAATATAGGGTCTTTCTCTTTGGAACGGATTTAAAAAAACGGTTGGAATACAATTTCACCGAGGCAATCGAGGAAAAGAATTATGCATTTGAAAATATTGAGGTTTCCAGAGATTTATCATCACTGTACTTAATGGGCAAAGCTTATTTTAAAAAGCGGAGGTCTGACCTTAAAGAACGTAGATTTCAGTATGAATTGGTAAAGATTTCTGCTTCGGGCCATAAAACACAGGAATTCGTCGATGCCGGAAGATTTCCAGAATCACTTAAACCTATATTGGTCAACAATAACCTGAAGGTAGTGGGTTTTTATGCGGATAGAAAGGATAATCGTTATAACGGACTCGTCTATTTTAACTTAGATGCAAATTCTTTGGATGTACGCTCAAAAAAGTACAATCCTTTTTCAGACCAGTTCATGCTAGACAAATTTGGGCGTGAGGTCGATGCGGAAATCAAGAACTTGATTTTTAAAAGTGTACATATAACTCCTGATGAGAATATTCTCTTCAGTGCCGAAGAGTATTTTGTGACCAAGGGTGAAGATATTAGCTCTGGGGGTACACAAATCACTGATCGTTATCACTATAATGATATTGTCTTGGCTAAACTCGATGCACTCGGTAATATGGCTTGGGCCCGCAATATCAATAAGACCGAAGTTACCCAAGGCGATGCTTCTTACGCCTCTTATACGGCTTACGGGCATGGCGAAAACATGTATTTTTTCATTAATTCAGGTGAAAACCCACAGAAATTGAGCAACGAACGTATACTGTTCAAACAGGGCTTTAGCAGAAACCCCAACATGTTCGTAATCAAGGTTGATGCTTCAGGAGACCTCTCTTATAAAAAATTGGTCGACGATAAAGAATTACGCTTGCCGGTCATGGTCTCTCGACCATTGATTGATAATACGGGCGATAAGCTATTGTTCTATGCTAAAAGGGGGACGAAAAAACAAATGCTTCAGGTGACTGTTAATTAAGATTTCTTAGTTCATATTATTGGAATTAATCCATAAATTTGGATAAAATCCAATATTTGTGAATGATGATAATTTTATCAAAGGTCGTGGTGCGCAGCAAAATGTACCGAACAAGTTTCTAGAGCATAGCTATGAAACTCGAGATGACTTTTTGGAGTTTTGTCGAATAGAGGGGGAAGAGGCCGATAAGAACAAGACGCAATACATTTCTATTTTCCCGAAAACGATTGTAAACAAGGTCACAAGCCCAGATGTGGAAATGACGTTTTCAATGAATCCCTATCAGGGGTGTGAACATGGGTGTATTTATTGTTATGCTCGCAACACTCATGAATTTTGGGGTTACGGTGCCGGTCTTGACTTCGAACGGAAAATTTTAGTGAAAAAATCAGCTCCACAACTTCTCGAAGAAAAATTAAAAAGCAAAAGGTGGCAAGCCCGAACAATTGTACTTTCAGGAAATACCGATTGCTATCAACCTGCAGAAAAGAGGTTCAAAATTACGCGGGCGTGTCTTGAGGTATTTCTGAAATATAGACATCCCGTAGGTATCATAACAAAAAATGCCCTAGTGCTTCGTGACCTTGATATTCTAAAAGAATTGGGAAAATATGGGCTTATAGGGGTTAACGTATCGGTAACTTCTTTGTATGAAGAAACACGCAGAATTCTAGAACCTCGAACAACGACCATAAAAAAGAGATTGGAAACTATTCGCATTTTGTCTGAAAACGGCATTCCTGTAAATGCAATGCTCGCTCCTATAATACCCGGTATTAACAGTCATGAAATTTTGAATCTGGCCAAAGCGGTCTCAGAAAATGGAGCGCTTTCTTTTGGTTTTACAGTGGTGCGGCTCAATGGTGCCATTGGTCAGGTTTTTTCTGATTGGATTAGAAAAGCATTGCCAGATAGAGCCGATAAGGTATTGCATCAGATTGAAGAATGTCATGGTGGTAGCTTGAACGATAGTCGCTTCGGGGTGAGAAACCGTGGGGAAGGCAAGATTGCCGCTCAAATTCATGATTTGGTCAAATTAGCCAAACAAACTTATTTTAAAGAAAAAACTTTTCCAGTCTTGAACCACGATATGCATGCCGAATATAAAGAGGGGCAGCTTAGTCTATTTTGATAGAAAATAATTTTTTCATACCCCTTGTTAACCTTTTTGTTCTTCCGGTATCAATAGGTGAAACAATCCAATGAATTATAGTATGAAAAAATTAGTATGCATTTTTACGTTGGTACTGACCGTTTATCAAATGAATGGCCAAGAATTTAGTTTTGGTGCAAAAGCAGGTATTAATATCGCCAACGTAGGCGGTTACAATTATGGCGGTTTAGGCAGCCTAGGGTCTAAAGTAAGTTTTCATCTTGGCGCGGTGGCTGAAGTGCCCATTTCAGATAAAATGGCAGTACAGCCCGAATTGCTGTATTCTTCACAAGGTTCAAATTGGAGCTTTGGTACCAATGGTGATAACCTGAAACTTGATTATGTGAACCTGCCCGTGCTAGCGAAATATTATTTCATAGAAGGGCTTAGTGCCGAAGCAGGGCCATTGGTCGGGTTTTTGGTATCTACGAACGCTGATGACGACCTATTTAAAAGTCTTGATCTTGCTTTTGCCATAGGAGCGTCTTACAAACTGAATGAGAACATTTTTTTCAGTCTTAGGTACAACAAGGGAATATCGAACATCAATACAGATGATGTTGGTGGCAGTAGCCAGAACAACGTAGTGCAGATTTCGGCAGGGTATGCCTTTTAACGATTGTTAGTGTTGGTTGAAAACTGAAGGCATAGAAAAATAGGAAATATTTTTTGTCGACGCCTTCAGTTTTATATTTGTTAAGATAGCTCCCAGCCCTTTCGGTAACTTCCTTTGACCCATTCATTGGCCATGTCCCAATTGGTGACTTTCATATTTTCACCATCCCAAAGAATTTTTCTTCGTCCCGGATATTCAAAAGGATCCCAATCTCCCAATTTTTTTCCTTCTTTCAACTTTTTATATTGAAAGGCTTTTATAGCCAAATTGCCCATAAGAACGGCTTCCGTAAGAGGCCCTGAACGTTTGAAATCAGATGAGGTTTCTACACCGTTTAAACAGCCTTCAACAAAATTCGCTTGATGTCCGCCTACATCACCATCAATTCTTTTCAAATATGGAGCTGGAGCTTTGAACATATCCATATTCTTGCTCGGTAGCAATCTAGCATTTCTAGAATAGGTATCCGCTACTAAAATACCTTTGGTTCCGTAGAATACAGATCCCCCACCACTATCGCCAATGGCTTCTCCATCGGCAAGTTCATCAGGTAAATCGGGCATTAAGCCGCCATCATACCAGTTTAAAGCTATGTCACCGTGTTCTTCGGTGTTGAATTTTAAGCGAACAATCGATGAAGCGGGGCAAGATTCACTATAATCGGCTTCGACGAAATCGCCTATCCAATTGGTCGTACAACTGGCCTCGGCCTCGGTAGGGTAGCCTAAATCAAGAACACCGAACGGAGTTTCCATAATATGGCAACCCATATCACCTAAAGCACCGGTTCCAAAATCCCAAAAGCCCCTCCATTTGAAAGGTAGGTATGCGGCGTTATAATCGCGCATTTTGGCGACACCGAGCCATAAGTCCCAATCCAACCCCTTAGGTACGGGTTGTTTTTCTGTAGGTAAGGGCACGCCTTGTGGCCATACGGGTCTGTTCGTCCAGCAATCAACCTTATAAACCTTGCCGATAATACCTGATTGAATCCATTCTTTGGCCTGGCGACTACCATCACTTGACGCACCTTGGTTTCCCATTTGGGTAACAATGCCGTTTTGTCGGGCTACCGAGGTCATTAGACGTGCTTCATTGATATTGTGTGTTAATGGCTTTTCTACATAAGCATGTTTTTTGGCCTTCATAAAAGGTAAGGCGATAGAAGCATGCATATGGTCAGGCGTGGCCACCATAATAGCGTCGATATCTTTGATATGCTTATTATAGACTTTTCTAAAGTCTTTGTATTGCTTTGCCTTCGGATATTTCTTGTAAGAATCTGCCGCTCTACGGTCATCTACATCACATAAGGTTACGAATTTGACCTTGCCGGTTTCGTTCAGACCGTTCATAACGCTAGAACCTCTTCCCCCGACACCAAAAGCTCCCATGTACAAGGTGTCACTAGGGGGTACATGAGTTTTGCCCATAACATAACTGGGTACGATTGAAAATGCGGTAGATGCTGCAGCGGCGTTTTTAATAAATTTTCGTCTTTGCATAGTATTTAAGTGAGTTTAGTATGAGCCTAGGAAGGTACAAAAAATATAAATTTTGTTGGGCTCGCCCGCTTACTATTCAATCGTTGTAGAGATGGCTAATGGATTCCACTCTCTGTAAAATTGCTCAAGATAGTCTAACATATATTTATGCCGTTTTTCCGCTATTTTTTTTCCCGTCGTGGTGTTCATTTTATCTTTAAGAAGAAGCAATTTTTCATAAAAATGATTGAGTGTAGGTGCGCTCGAATTTTTATACTCTTCTTTACTCATTCTAAGATTGGGTGGTACTTCTGGGTTATAGAGTTCTCTATTCTTAAACCCACCATAGTTAAAGGCACGGGCAATACCAATGGCACCCAAGGCATCTAACCTGTCGGCATCTTGTACGACTTGAAGTTCTTTTGAATTAAAAGGTCGACCAGGTTTTTTTTTGAGAGAGTTCTTAAAAGAAATATTCTCGATAATTTTCACTACATGTGCAATAGTTTTCTTTTTTACCTTGAGTTCATTCAAAAAGGTTTGGGCCAATTGGGGGCCGATTGTTTCGTCTCCATCGTTGAATTTGGCATCGGCTATATCGTGTAGAAGAGCGGCTAGACTCACTGTGAGAATATCTACCTTTTCTTCTTTTGCGATCAAAAGCGTATTCTTGAAAACCCTTTGAATATGAAACCAATCATGGCCACCCTCTGCACCTTGCAGAGTTTCTTTAACGAAAGCTATGGTCTGTTCTACTATTTCTGCGTCGTTCATAGGGGTGTTCGAAAAGAGGTTAGCTCAGAAACTATGGCTTTTTCAGTTTGTGCTATAACTTCATCTAAATTTTGTTTGACTTCGATCGGCTCATGTACGGTAAATGTGAGATGGTTGCCTATACCACTTGGAAATTTACCATAGCGCAGCATTTTCCAAGAATTATCAATAGTAATGGGTACTATAAGTGCCGATGGTGCATTTTTCACTAGTATTTTAAGACCCATTGTTTTAAAAGGTTTTGTATGCCCAGTTCTACTACGGGTACCTTCGGGAAAAATTACGGCGCAGCGATTGTGTTCTTCTATATACCTGCCTAGTTTGGCAATTTCAACAAGAGCCTGTTTGGTATTTTTTCTATCGATCAGGGCAGAACCACCCTTTCGGAGGTTGTAGGAAACGCTCGGTATACCCTTGCCCAACTCTTTTTTGCTCACAAACTTTGGATGATGGTCACGCATATTCCAAATAATAGGTGGTATATCGTGCATGCTTTGATGGTTGGCAACGATAATTAATGGGCGTTCTATAGGTATGTGATGAGGATTTTTAAATGTATAAGTAGTGCCCAAAATATGGGTACACCGCATCAAGCTAAGATTCAATAGGCTAACACTCGCCTTATGGGCGTGGTAACCAAAAACATTGTAGCAGACCCACTGAATGGGGTGAAAAACCAACAGCGTTAACCCGAAAAAAATCTGGTAGAGCAAGGTCAGTGGGTAAGCTAAGAGTTTTTGCATAGGGCAAAAATAAGACTATTCACAATTTTGTTAAAAACAAGACTGTATTTTAATAGGCTAGAGAGTTGATTTTAGTGGGAGGAAGTACATAAACCAAAAACGGACTTCCTATTTCTGGGAAGTCCGTTGTATAATTTTGCAATCGTAATCGGTACTAAGTACAGAACTCTTCGTAAGCACCAATCAAGTTCTCTGCAATCAATTCTGCAGGTCTGCCTTCAATATGATGACGTTCGATCATATGAACCAACTCCCCATCTTTAAAAAGGGCCATACTAGGTGAAGAAGGAGGAAAAGGAACCATTAGGTTTCTTGCCTTGTTCACCGCTTCGGTATCGACACCCGCAAAAACCGTTACGGCATGGTCCGGTCTTTTAGCGTTCTGAAGACTCAATTTAGCAGCAGGTCGAGCATTGGCAGCGGCACAGCCACAAACCGAATTGACCACAACCAAAGTGGTACCTTCTTTGTTGATTGCATTTTCGACCGCTTCGGCCGTATATAATTCTTCAAACCCGGCTGATGCCAAGTCTTGTCTCATAGGTTTTACCAATTCTTCCGGATACATAAATATCAATTTAATTTAGGATAACAAAGATACTTAATTTGTCGCATTTTATTGGTGCACTTAACATTACCTTATGGATAGGTTGTAGGAGGTTACTTGAAAATTACTATATGAAAAGGATATGGTTAGAAAAAGAATTAAATTTCTTGTGTAAACATTCATTTTAATATCATGAAACCTATTAAGAGAATTGAGTTAATAATCACTCATTACAAAACTAATATTAGCTCTTTTGAAAAGAAGGTTGGCCTTAGCAATAATAGTATTGGAGCTGTAATAAGAAGGAAAACAAGTGTTAAGGATGAGACGTTGAACAGTATTCTTCATGCTTATCCAGACATAGATCCAACATGGCTGTTAATAGGGGAAGGTAATATGTTAAAAAGTGAAACCTCACTTCAATCCAACCCAAATAAAATGGTGCTCTCTGATTTTTCAGACCTAGAAATAACAGAATATATCGCGCAAAACTTAAACAGGTTTAAGTCATTTGCCACCTTTAGAATAGTTGTAGGTCTTAAGATTTGATTTTAGCCGCGTAAACCTGTTTTTGCAAACCCCGTCATTCTAAGTGCTTTTAATATCTTTGCCAAAATTTTTTACACGATATGATTAAATGGTTCGCGGCCATTCTTGGGTATTATCTCTTTCGGTTTCCGGGGGCTATCTTAGGATTTTTAGTTGGCAGTTTTGTAGATAACCTAAGTGGGGGCGGTAGAAACGCCCAGACCATTTTTCAAGACATGACCCGGCAGAATGTTTCGCCTGCCGATTTCGAGTTGAACCTTCTTTCGCTCTGTTCCATTGTGATCAAGGCCGATGGTAAGGTGAGCCAGCGTGAGATGGATTATGTTCGACAATATTTTGTCAGCACCTATGGTAAAGATAGAGCGAATGCTATTTTTCGTACGTTTAATGAGGTTAATAAGAAACACGAAATTTCTGCCCAGCGTATTTGCACTTATTTGAACCAACGCACACGATACGAGGTGCGCTTGCAGTTGTTGCATTTTCTTTTCGGTATAGCCCAGGCCGATGGTTCGGTGAGTGGCCCTGAGGTCAATAAAATTAAAGAAATATCCGGCTATCTAAGGGTGAATCTCCGTGATTTTGAAAGTATCATGGCCATGTTCATTAAATCGGCCAATAACGCGTATAAAATTCTAGAGATTGAAAAATCGGCTACCGACGATGAGGTGAAAAAGGCGTATCGTTCTATGGCTAAAAAGTATCATCCTGATCGAGTAAATACAGAGAACGAGGCCATTAAAAAGGGTGCCGAAGAGAAGTTTAAAGAAGTACAAAAGGCTTACGAAGAAATTCAGTCAGAGAGAGGTATTGGATAAAATATGTTGCTGGTCTGCATATCGCTATTTAAGAAGGTTTATGATAATAATTAACTGATGAAATGCAAGATTTTTGGTTCTATTTACAGCTTGGGCTAGGGCACGTGCTCGACATCAATGCTTATGACCATGTTCTGTTTTTAGCAGCATTGGCTCTGCCTTTCACGTTTAAAAGCTGGAAGAGTGTGCTGATGCTGGCCACAGTTTTTACACTTACCCACTGCCTTTCATTGGCGCTAAGCACATACGAATTAGTTCTTATGGATGTTGGATTGATCGAGTTTTTGATTCCGGTTACCATAGCAATGACCGCCATATTTAATTTATTGTTTATTAAGCTGCCCACTGATAAGAAAAACATTGGACTGCACCTGATAGCAACGGCTTTTTTTGGTCTCATACATGGCTTTGGCTTTAGTAACTACTTTAAAATTTTAATGGCAGAGGAAGAGAATAAGGTGGTTCCCTTACTGGGTTTCGCCACAGGCATCGAGTTTTCTCAAGTGTTGATAGTTCTTCTGGTTTTAACCATATCATACATCTTTGTTTCTATGATTAAATTTGAAAAGAAACGCTATGTAATTATCATCTCTACTTTAATACTGCTGCTTACAATACCTATGCTAGTTCGTACGTTTCCTTTATAGCAAGCCCTTGTTTTTGCTTAATATTAACTTCAAAATAATTGTTGGGCTTTTTTAAAGCAGGTATCTTAGTACTTTTCTAAACGAATGAAAGACAGCAAACAAGAGAAATATGATAGGGCTTATTTGAGAATGGCCCAAGAATGGGGCAAACTTTCGTATTGTAAACGTAAACAGGTAGGTGCTATAATCGTAAAAGATAGAATGATTATTTCCGATGGATATAATGGTACACCTACGGGCTTTGAGAATATTTGTGAAGATGATGAGGGCTACACAAAATGGTATGTTTTACACGCTGAAGCCAACGCAATCAGTAAAGTAGCTTCTTCAACACAGTCTTGTGAAAATGCCACGCTTTACATTACATTATCGCCATGCAGAGAATGTAGTAAGCTTATTCACCAGTCTGGCATCAAACGTGTAGTATATCAGACGGCTTACAAAGATAATTCGGGCTTGACGTTTCTGAAAAAAGCCGGTATCGAACTGGTTCATATGCCAGAAATCGAAGCTTTGGTTTAAAATTCAATAAATGAAGGGTAAATTCAGTTACATATGGCCTACAATAATTGCTGCGGCACTCGCCTTGGGTATTTTTGTTGGTGGAAAACTGCATTTTAACGACACGCCAGAAAAACTGTTCTCTACCAATTCAAAAAAAGATAAGTTGAATAGGCTTATCGATTATATCGATTACGAATACGTAGATGAAATCAATACAGATAGCATCGTCGATGTGACCGTTAATCAGATTTTAGAAAAATTAGATCCACATTCGGTATACATTCCTAAAAACGAAATGAAACGGGTCGCCGAAAATATGAAGGGCGATTTCGTAGGTATCGGCATCAATTTTTACGCATACAACGATACCATTGCGGTTATACGAACCATACCCAACGGGCCCAGCGAGAGTAAAGGTATTAAAGCTGGGGATCGTATTTTAATGGCCGGTGTAGATACACTTTATGGCAAGAACCTAAAAAGTGATGCTATCGTTCAAAAGCTGAAAGGTGAGAAGGGCAGTTCAGTCAAGCTCAAGGTATATCGCAAAGAAGATAATGAAACTTTTTCGGTGAACGTAAAACGTGGGGTAGTGCCTATTAAAAGCGTTGAGTCATATTATATGTTGACCGATGATATGGGCTATATAAAAGTGAACCGCTTTGCCGAATCAACCTATAAAGAATTTAAAAAGGCTTTACGGGAATTAAGAAAACAGGGTGCGCAAAAATTGACTTTAGATTTAAGGGATAACCCTGGCGGATATTTAGGCGTTGCGGAAAAAATGGCCGATGAGTTTTTAGAAGAGGGTAAGCTTATACTGTTTACAAAGAACAAAAAGGGAAAAATAGATAACATTTACGCAACGGATAAGGGTACATTTGAAGATAAGCCTATTTATGTGTTGATCAATGAACGGTCAGCTTCTGCCAGCGAAATAATAGCTGGCGCCTTACAAGACAATGATATTGGTACTATAGTTGGCCGTCGCTCTTTTGGAAAAGGTCTGGTACAACGCGAAATGGAGCTGGGTGATGGTTCCGCAGTTCGGTTGACAGTTTCTAGGTATTATACGCCTACCGGAAGAAGCATTCAAAAAACTTATGAAAATGGTACTAAAGACTATTACAAAAGATTTACTGAACGCTATCATAATGGTGAGCTGGTATCGGTAGACAGTATCAAGGTAGCCGATTCTTTAAAATTCACCACGCCTAAAGGAAAGGTGGTTTACGGAGGAGGTGGCATCATACCCGATATTTTTGTACCTATTGGAACCAACGAAGAAGAGGCAGTTGAAAGTATGGATAGCTATGGATGGTTGTCTTACTTCATTTTCGAACATTTAGATGGTGAACGTACTAAGTATCAAGACTACACAGAGACTGATTTTGTAGAGAATTATACCGTTGACGATATTCTTTTTCAAGAGTTTGTGGAGTATTCACTCAACAGAAATCTAAAAATGGATTTCTATGCACATGAAAAAAGTATAAAGGTGTATCTAAAGGCTGCACTTGCCGAACAACTCTTCGGAGCGAATGTGCATGCCAAAATAAAGAGTAGCGAAGACGCCATGCTTCGTGAAGTACTCGAGCTAGACGACCCAATCGTTAAACAAACGGAAGCCAGCGGCATCGATGCCAATAATTAATTTCGACTTATTTTATCTTGGATCTTTCTGCTAGTTCTATAGATCAGAAGCAATAGTATGGCACAGAGCGGGGCTAGTATTCCGATGATGGCAACGCTGCTATCTCCCACTAAAGGGTTTTCAAAATCGATTTTAGTAGTGTTGTAAGCCATCAATGCTATGGACAATACGACTAAAATAATAGTGAGTGTTTTGCTCATTTTTTCTCTATTTTTTTCTTAGAAGAGTTCATTTATGTTGGCAGCGAACAGTTTTACAGCTATCGCCAATAGAATTACGCCAAATACTTTTCTAATAATGTTGAGTCCGTTCTTACCAAGCACTTTTTCAATCTTTTTTGAGGATTTAAGTACAAGGTAGACGAAAATTGTATTGACAAAGATAGCGATTATGATATTTTCCACGTGGTATTCGGCCCTAAGTGATAAAAGAGCGGTCAACGTTCCTGCACCAGCAATTAAAGGAAACGCAATAGGTACGATCGAAGCACTTTCGGGTTCGTCTTCTTTGTAAAGTGTTATGCCCAAAATCATTTCAATCGCCAAAAAGAAAATTATAAACGAACCGGCCACGGCGAATGAATAAACATCGATACCGATCAGGTTTAAAATTTCTTCACCGACGAACAAAAATGCGACCATTATTATCGATGAAACGAAAGAGGCCTTTTCAGATTCAATGTGCCCTACTTTTTTACGTAAACCTATAATAATAGGTACACTGCCCAAAATGTCAATTACGGCAAAAAGAACCATTGTAGCAGTCGCTACTTCACGAAAATCAAAATGGAATTCCATGTCTTCAAATTTTCGGCAAAAGTACATTTATTCGAAGAGGTTTTTGGCATAGAGCTTCCGATAAATTACTGTTAAATAAATACTATTTAAAAGTATCTTTGTAAGGGTAAAACGTAGTCATGTTTCAATTAGGAAAAACCATAGTATCCGAAGAGATCATAGAGAATGATTTTGTATGCAACCTCAGTGCCTGTAAGGGCGCTTGCTGTGTCGATGGTAATGCCGGTGCGCCGCTAGAAGATAATGAAACAACCATTTTAAATGATATTTATGAAAGGGTAAAACCGTTTCTTCGCGCTGAGGGTATAGCGGCTATAGAAGATCAGGGTACATTTATAAAGGGTGAAGATGGAGAGTGGGAGACCCCGCTGGTGAATGGTAGTGAATGTGCCTACGCTACTTTTTCAAATAACGGAACTGCTAAGTGTGGAATAGAGGAAGCGTATAATGAAGGAGCCATCAACTGGAAAAAACCTGTTTCGTGCCATATGTATCCCGTTCGAGTTCGAGAATATACCGAATTGACGGCTGTCAATTACCACAGATGGGAGATTTGTGATGCAGCCTGTGCATTGGGCGAAGAATTGCAAGTGCCAATCTATAAGTTTGTGAAAGAGGCCTTAATCAGAAAATTTGGCACAGCGTGGTACGAACAGTTAGAAGTAGTGGCCAAAGAGCATCTTAGGCAGTAGGTATGTGCAGGATCACTTGTGTTCCAGAAGCATTATCATTCGAATCATAAAGGTCAACAATTTCTACGTCGAACGAGTTCAAATAATCTTTAGAGAAATTGGCCAATCGTTCTTTGGTTATTTCAATACCTACCGATTTTCGTTTTAATACTTTATTCTGCTTGATTCTTTCAGCAGCTGCTCGCCCAATACCGTTGTCGATAATAGATATGTCGATAAAGTCTTTGACTTTCTTCGTGATGTTGAGCTCAATTCTCTTTTCACCCAGTTTGGGAGAGAGTCCGTGCCACAAGGCATTTTCAAGAAAGGGCTGTAGAATCAATGAAGGTATACGAATGGTATGGGGGTCTATATTTTTATCGATATTTATTTTGAAATCTATTTCATTCGAAAATCGAATATTTTCTATATTCATGTAGAGTTCCACCGTCTCCAATTCTTCTGCTAATGGAATTTCTCTCATTGATGAAGATTCCAATATTTTTCGTACCAGTTTAGAGAATTTGTTCAGATAATGAACTGCATTTTTCTGCTCATTATTTATAATATATAACTTGATAGAATTTAGAGAGTTGAATAAAAAATGAGGATTCATTTGACTTCTCAGCATACTCTGTTCGAGCGTCAACAGCTTCTTGTCATTTTTCAATTGATATTGACGATATAGAATATAGAATATACCGGCGAGCAACGCTATCGCTATACCTGACACCAGAAGTCTGGTATTATTTTTTCTCAATTGTTGATTGATCGTCGTGACACGGGCCTCATTATCTTTTTTTATTATCGAACTGTATACATAGCGAACATTCTTATTGTTTCGTATTTGCGATTCAACATCAAGAGATGTCTTAAAATATTTAAGGGCCTTTTCATAGTCCCCTTTAGCGATTGAAAGATCAGAGAGATAAGAATAGGCTTCTGCCCTAGTGTGTAGAAGGTTATATTTTTTAGCTAATTCAAGTCCTTTAAAAAGGTGTTTTTCTGCTTCCTCAAACTTCTCAAGGTCGGTTAAGGCCCAGCCTAATGTAAGATGAACTGATGAGATAGGACCAGGCTCACCTAGGTCCGTGGCTTGAATGAGGGCCTCGTCTAGTATGAGTATGGCTTCATTAACTTTTTTATCGTGAACATAGATATGTGCAATGCCATTTTCACATAATATTCGACCGCGTTTGTTTTTTAGCTCTTTATTATATTCCAAGGCAATATTATAATTTTCTAAGGCTGTTTTTAGCTTACCTTGGGCTTCGAGACATTCGCCTATATTTTGGTAGTTACTGGCAAGCCCCAACCTATTGTCTAAAGCTTCTTCGAATTCCATTGCTTTTTTGAATTGCTCTATAGCTAAATCATACTGCCCCAAAACCCTGTAGATTTGACCAATATTATTTAAAGATGTGCTTATGGCACTTTTAATTGCAAAGTTTGGGTTTTCGACTTTTTCAGCTATATCTAAAGCTTGATAAGTGTGGTCAAGAGCTGCGGTAATGGCATCGATTCTTCTATAGAGAATGCCTAGCATATTTAAGCTCAATATTTCGAGCTCGATGTTCGATGTGGTTTTCGCTATTTCTAAAGCTTTTGTATGTTTCTCAAGGGCTTGGTTGAAATGGGAAAGAAAGCGAAGTCGTTGCCCGATATGGTTCAAGGCATAAACTTGGCCGTCTTTGTAGTTTTGAACGGCAGCTGTTTTTGCCAAATAAGACATTTTAATGGTGTCGGAACTATAATTGCCGATAGCGGTGTGTATTTCGTGGTACGTCTTTGGCGCATGATTAATTAAGCTATCGACCGTATTTTTGAAATTTTCTTCAAGTTCTTGAGCATTTACTGAATGTAGTGATAGAGCCAAAAAAAACGTGACGAGACACATTAAGCGTAGGGCACACGCAAATGGGGAACTTGGAGTGTATGTAATTTGGAATTGCATTTAAGGTTAGAGCATATCCAGAAAGTCAGATTTTTTCTGTCGTGATACAGGTATTTTATGGTTCGACTCTAAAATTACGTATCCATCAGTTTTTAGAAATTCTTTTATCTTGTTTAAGTTGATTATATAAGAATTATGAATTCTAAAGAAGGAACTTTCTGGAAGAAGTTCATTTACCTCTTTAAGTTTTTTGGTGAGAACGATTTTATGTCCATCATTTAAAAAAACCGTGCTGTAGTTGCCATCAGATTCGGCATATAAAATATCATCACTATTTAGAAAAACCAATTTTCCATCGGTATTAAGTGTTATCTTCTTGTGCTTGGGGTTAGCATTGAAACTGAGCAATATTTTTTCTAAACGTTCAGCGGTATAATTCTTCGCATTGAACTTTCTGATTTTTACAATAGTGTCTTTGAGGTCATCGGTGTCGATCGGTTTTAAGAGATAATCTATGGCCTCATTTTTTAAAGCCTTGATGGCATATTGATTATAGGCAGTTGTGATAACTACGGGAAAATTTTTATTGGTCAATTTTTGAATAAATTGAAAACCGTCCATAGTAGGCATTTCAATATCTAAAAAAAGACAATCGGGCGTATTTTTCTCTAAATAAGTCAGAGCTTCAAAGGGATCTGTAAACGAAGCATTCACATTAATTTCATCACTAAAGTTGGTGAGTTCCCAAGTGAGGCTCTGTAAGGCCTTGATTTCGTCGTCTACGATTACTGCATCTAACATAATACATTGCTTTATGGTAAATTAATCAAATTTAATTGTATGGTTCAGATTACGAAAGAAACATGTGCCGATTGTGAGGTTAACCGTATAAATGGTAAGAAATGATGATATTTTGGAAATTGAAATTTAAATACTACAATATGTAAAAGAAAAAAGCTACAAAAATTATATTGATATCGGTTATTTAATCACCTTAGAAAAGGGTTTGGCAAACTATACATGAAAAAAGACCATCTACACATAACGACCATCAAATGTGGGGTTCTCAGATTACTTTTAATTCGTAGTTAGAATAGCATAGAAAAGTTTCTCCATCATTAAACAATTAAAACTCTTGTAGTAAACTAATTCTTATTATGATGAAAAAGTGCGCGATTATGTTCTGCATATTGATTGTTGTTTTAGCCCTAGCGGTAATTACCGATAACAAAGAAGAGTTCTCTACAGTAGATGAATTGGCCATTATTGAAAGGGAAGAAGAAAATATCGTTTATGGAGAATCAAAAAATGAAAATTTAAGAGGTTATAGTCCTGACTGAAATAATTTTAGTAGCAATGAAGATTTTTATGCGAACTACCAAGAATATGTTTTGGCTCTTTCTGTCGATGGTCTTTATATCAAATACGGCTCCAATCGACAAAATGCTTTTAGTTGATAACTATGTCGAAATTGGTAGTTACAATTTTAATTCAGAAGATATTTCGGCCGATAGCATTGAAGGTTGTGCCGTTTTCAAATCAATGCCGCCTGCTTATAATGCCAATCAAAAATACTCAAGTACTGAACTCATTTTCAAGCCTAGTGACAATAGCCACGGTGTACGTCTGGTACTTACAAAAGTAGATAAAGAAAAGGGTAATTGGGTCGGTTCTTATGAGGTTAGTCAAGAGGCCTTGGGTATTTACACTAAGGAGGGTGTCTTTGGTTTTGTTGATATCAATGAGTTGGGAGAGCTACCTTTCTATACTGAAAAAGGTGCTGTCGAAATAATACGAATGAACGGGAGCCAGGTTTATGGTCTTATTGATTTTAGCCTAAGAAATTTTAAGGGTAAGATAATTAACGTGTCAGGTCATTTTATTGCTAAGAAAGAAAATATTATAGACTAAATCGATTAATTAAACAGGGTGATTTAAAAGAGGTGTAACGCACTATTTTTGATGGGGTTAGGTTACATTATTATAATGTCTTTATAGTGATGGTTTTCAGGAAAATATTTATTTTTACCTTCCCCGATCGGTTCATCCGAAATACAAGTAAACTTGACTACTGATAATTTTTGTTCAATACGAGTACAAAAACCATACATGGGGAACAAGCAAAAAATGTAATGAAACTGCCAATCCATAAGGTGCGGCTCTAATCAAAAATGCCATTTTAATGGTAATTTTGTAAATCTGAAGTAGCCTTGAGGACACTTCACCAATCTATTGGAACGAGTGATATGCTCGATTATAGGTTTCGGGGGAACTACCTGAATCAGCACCCTTGGTAATATCGATTTTGATACATCAGTGGGGTCGTACGGTTTGGCGGTATCATTACATATTTATAGGATCATTGATTAAGTGACTGATGAATTAATATTCTTGTACACATCAAGACTCAATGATTAATTTCTGAAATGAACACTTTCTTCATCATATTCCGCAAAACTGAGATTTAAGAAAATTCTTGGTTTTTTAAGAATCTCGTCGATTTATATCAGACTTCATAAACCCATCTTTACCGTTCAGATAATTGGTCTGACTTCTACAAACGAGGTTGCCTACCTCTCCTTCTGTTCTCAATCGATTTAACCATACCATTTAGATTGAAAACAATGTGCTCATCGCCTTTCAAAAGAGATTGTTCAAATTTTACTGTTAACCTTTTAAAACGAATGCCATTAAAGGGCATAGTCCGTTTTAAACTAGGAGCATTTCCAATCGATAACGGTAAGAAAACTAATTGATTAACCAATAAAATCATCATGAGAACTATTAAAAAAATAAAGCTATTTTTTTTCGTATACGTTGCCGGTATCGGCTTATTAACGCAGGGCTGTCAAAAAGACAATCCATTGAGCCCGGCAGGAAACTGTTTTGGCGGTAATTGGGCGCAAGGGTATGCAGATGAGTTACAAGCATGGTCAAATGCCGCTACCGCTTATTCTGAAAACCCCAGTTCTAAGAATTGTGCAGAATATAAGAATGCCGCCAAGGGCTATTTAGACGCGCTTGATAACATCTATGATTGCGTGCCCACTACGAATAGGGCAGAAATTGACCAGGCTATCAAAGAAGCAAAGACAGAAATAGATAGCGAAAGTTGTGGTTAAGAAATAGTAAACATTTACTCAATGGTACTGGGTAGGTTGCAAGAATAAAATTACCATGTTCAAGTGAAAGGTAGAGGAGAAAAGAGAATAAATATTATAAGAAAAAAAGGAAGTGATGAGTACAGAAATTAAGCACGAAAGAACGGAACAGTTAGTTGGCGAAGAGGCTAAGCGAATAGCTGTAATTAGCTATATCACCATTATTGGAATGGTCATCGCTTTTGTAATGAACAACGATAAAAAACTTGGGTTTGCAAGTTACCACATTCGCCAGTCTATAGGTCTTTGCATTACCGGCTTTGCATTAGGAATTGTTGGAATAGTGCCGATAATAGGTTGGTTGATTAACATAGCAGGTATTTTTGTACTTCTTTATATGTGGATAATGGCCTTTATGAACGCTGTTAATGGAAAAGAAACGCCAGCCCCGATTTTAGGCAAGAAGTATGAAGAGTGGTTTAAGGGCATCTAATAGAAAATTTGATTTCAAATAATAAGGGTTCTTCTTTTGGGAAAAGCTCTTTTTTTTTTGATAATTCTCAAGGCAGTTCTGCTAGGAGGTTACGCTATTAAGAGATTTTTGGACGCTTTTTCGGAAGCGGTAGAAATAAGCTTTGAAAATATAGTAGTGTTTGTGTATAGATAGAAAAAACAGCTCTATAGTTTTAGGCTGATATGGTATTATGGCCTATAGGCTCATCTTCGATGTTAACCTTCTTTCAACAACTTCATTAACTGATAAAACCACCATTTATGAAATCGGTCTTTCATGGTTTGTTTCTGATTTTTTCTCATTGCCTGTTCGCTCAATCTATCGACAAGAGTATTATATCAAGTGCCGGAGGTTTATTGGTAAGTGCAGATATAAGTATGGGCTTCACCATTGGGGAGTCGGCTGTCGGCTACCTTCTAAACAACAACTCGGTCGATCAAGGTTTTTGGGCCGGAAAGGGAATTTTGGTTATTCCCTTGAGTATAGAAGAAGAACATATCGATATTGTGGTGTATCCAAACCCGGTAGTAGAAGAGTTGACCGTTTTTTCTGGCAATAGTGAGGTCTTGGCCATACAACTCTTTTCGGTCAATGCTCAAAGGGTTTTTATACAAACTTCAAATGCTTCTGAGGTAGAACATATAATTGACATGAGCTACTTGACAAAAGGGGTTTACATTCTTCAGCTTTTGATAAAAGGAAAAGGTGAATTGAAAGAATACAAGATCATTAAGAACTAGAAATTATGAAAAGAAATTACTTTTTTATTTTATGTACCGCTGCAATGATTAGTAGTGTCTGCTGTTTTGGACAAGCCAAACAGAAAAATTTCATCAATTATCAAGGCGTGGCCCGTGATGCGGAAAGCAATTTGATGGAGCAAGAAGAATTAACTATAGGTATAGGGCTTCGATTTGGCAGTGCTACGGCTACCATTTTATATGAAGAATCACATAATGTAACGACCGATGCAAATGGTGTTTTTAGCCTGAGAATTGGCGAAGGTAATTTGGTTAACGGTAATTACGCTACCCTGCTTTGGGATGGGGCAACATTTATGACCGTTTGGTTGAATGGTATTGAAGTTGGCACTACTGAGTTGATGGCCGTGCCTTATGCCATATCATCCGGTGATAAACAATGGGAATTGAACGGGTCTGATATCGAAAATGTCAACGAAGGAAATGTTTTGGTGCAAAATGATTTTAAAGTCAATGGCGGGTTTAACCTTAGCGCGGGTAATCAGGTCAACGAGATTTCCGACAATGGTACACTATCGGAAAATAGTAATGGTATACTTCCGACTCAAAGAGCGGTCAAGACTTATGTCGATAACCGTTTTTTTAGTGGAGGTGGTATAGAACAGACAGCTGCCGAGGTTCCCTACGACAATACGGCCTCTGGTTTGGTAGCTAATAATACCCAAGAAGCCATCGATGAGCTGGCCGCTGGAACTGGGGGTGCCGATGCTGATGCCGATCCGGCCAACGAAATTCAAGATATTAGCCTGTCGGGAACCGATTTAAGTATTACAGATGGGTCAACTATAGATTTATCCGCAATTTTACCACCTGGGGGTACAGACGACCAGAATGCTTCTGAAGTGCCTTTTGACAATACGGGAACGGGCCTTGCAGCTAGTGACGCCCAAGCGGCAATTGAAGAATTGGCTGCTGCTGGGTTAGTAGACACAGACGATCAAGATTTATCGCTTTCGGGTACCACACTACAAATTACAGATGGCGCAAGTGTAGATTTTTCTACAATAATTCCACCGGGAGGGACCGATGACCAAGAGGCTTCCGAAGTACCTTTTGACAATACGGGAACAGGTCTTGCGGCTACAGATACACAGACAGCTATCGAAGAATTAGCAGCTGGTGGATTAGTAGATACCGATAATCAAGGTTTGGTTCTAACAGGTGATGTACTTTCTATCGAAAATGGTGTCGGAAGTGTTGACCTAAGCGATTATTTTAATAGAACTACCAGGCACGGTCTTCTTGTAGGTGATGACGGAATAGTCGATGGCCTTGTTGGAACAGCTGACGGTCAAGTGGCCAAATGGGATGCAGCACTAGGCAATTGGGTTGCCGGCACCGATGAAGTTGGTGGTGGAGGAAGTTCTTTATGGGAAGAAAATGGAGATGATATTTATTTTGACAGTGGTAATATTGGTATTGGAAACTTAAACCCGGGTACCGAAACTGGTGCCGGAAAATATCTTACAGTAGCTACTGGTACAAGCCCCGCCGACAACAGTTTTGCCTCTATAGAGATTCAAGGAGGTCAAGGAACACAAAATCGACCTGTTGGAAGATTGGATTTCATTTCTAACTCTGCACCTGGTAATTCGGCGATTGGGCGAATTGAGTCACGTACAAGTAGTGGTGCACAGTTTCGGGGTGACCTTGCCTTTTCTACACAGGAAGGAGATGCTTTCGCAAGTCGATCTTTAAAAGAAAGGATGACAATTAAAAGTAATGGTAATGTAGGTGTTGGAACGATAAATCCCACTGCAAAATTAGATGTGAATGGAGATATTAAGATTTCGGGGGAAATGAGAAGAGAAAATACAGGTACTACAGATATGTTGCCTATTGCCTATGGCTATGTTGATGATAACGCTGACATACTCTCAGGAAGTGGAAATTTTACTGTAACAAATTCCGGAACAGGGCTCTATACCATTACAATACCAAATGAAGAAGATCCTGAAAACTGGACGGTTTTAACGACTATTAACCATACTGTGCCAGCGGTTGCATCAGTTTCACATTTCGCTTCAGGAGCAAAAAAGTTCATTGTAAATACTTGGTCACTTAATTCTACCCGTAGTGATTTCAGCTTTTCCTTCGTTGTTTATAAAAAATAATAGGCGATTTATTGGTAAGGCCTACCAAAATGGCTCTGAATAGTTTAAACCAAAAAGTATATTAAAAAACATACTTTTTGGTTTAAATTCTTTTGTAGATTTTCCTTCGTTTAAGCCCAATTTCCCTTAGGGCAATGTACATCACTACTCAACCTAGATTTCAACAATTGGTGTTAAAAACTTTGTAGTTGAAAAGATGGTGTAGTCTTATGAAACCGCCACTTTTTTATACATCTTTGTTAACCTGTCACTAGGGAAGTTTTTCATCCCCTCACAAGAATTTATTTAAAAATATAGATATGTCCACAGCTGTAGAGCCTATTTTGGAAGAAAATGATGACCGCTTTGTAATTTTCCCTATTGAACATCACGATTTATGGGAATGGTACAAAAAATGTGAGGCTTGTTTTTGGACAGCCGAAGAAATAGACCTGCATGAAGACCTCAACGATTGGAATAATAAACTTAACGACGATGAGAAATATTTCATCAAACATATTTTAGCATTTTTTGCTGCTTCCGATGGTATTGTCAACGAGAATTTGGCCGAAAATTTTGTGAGCGAGGTGCAATATGCCGAAGCCAAATTCTTTTATGGTTTTCAGATTATGATGGAAAACATCCATTCTGAAACCTATTCTTTACTTATCGATACTTATGTAAAAGATGAAAAAGAGAAAGGCATTCTATTTAAGGCTTTGGAGAATTTTCCGGCTATTAAAAAGAAAGCCGATTGGGCACTAAACTGGATCGAGTCACCGAGTTTTGCAGAGCGATTGATCGCATTTGCCGCCGTAGAGGGTATTTTCTTTTCAGGGGCATTCTGTTCTATATTTTGGTTAAAGAAAAGAGGTTTGATGCCTGGTCTTACATTCTCAAATGAGCTGATTTCAAGAGATGAGGGTATGCACTGCGATTATGCTGTACATCTACATAACAAGCATCTAGTGAACAAAGTGCCAAAAGAGCGAATCACTGAAATTTTGACGAACGCGTTGGATATTGAAAGAGAGTTTATTACAGAATCATTACCAGTAAGTCTTATTGGAATGAACGCTAAACTGATGACACAGTATTTAGAGTTCGTAACTGACAGGTTATTGGTCGAACTTGAATGTGATAAGGTATATAATGCAACGAACCCGTTTGATTTTATGGATATGATCTCTCTTCAGGGGAAAACCAATTTCTTCGAAAAAAGGGTGTCTGAATATCAAAAAGCAGGGGTGTTGAATAAAGATAAAGACGAAGATTCACAAAAAATTAGTTTTGACGCTGATTTTTAAGTGATTTTATTGAAATAGGCAGAACCCCTTTTCGCAAAAGGGGTTTTTGCGCCCAACATTTAAATTGTTAAAAAAATTAACAGTATCACGATTCACAAAATAATTATCATCTTAAAAAAAGTAGCCAATGTTTGTAATTAAAAGAGACGGTAGAAAAGAAATGGTCATGTTCGATAAGATCACGGCCAGAGTAAGAAAATTGTGTTATGGGCTAAACAGCCTGGTCGACCCTTTAAAGGTTGCTATGCGAGTAATTGAAGGGCTATATGACGGAGTTACGACATCAGAGCTAGATAATCTAGCTGCGGAAATTGCCGCTACGATGACTACTACCCATCCAGATTATGCTAAATTGGCTGCTCGTATTTCGGTTTCGAACTTGCATAAGAACACGAAGAAGTCGTTCTCTGAAACGATGAAAGACCTTTATGAATACGAGAACCCGAGAACCAATAAAAAAGCTCCTTTGCTTTCCGATGAGGTTTACAAGGTGATAGAGGAGAACAAAGATAGATTAGACTCTACCATCATTTATAATCGTGATTTTGGCTATGATTATTTCGGATTTAAAACTTTGGAGAGGTCTTACTTGTTGAAAATTAACGGTAAAATCGCCGAGCGTCCTCAGCACATGTTAATGCGTGTTTCGGTAGGTATTCACCTAAACGATATCGAATCTGCTATAGAGACCTATGAATTGATGTCTAAAAAGTATTTTACCCATGCTACGCCGACGCTATTCAATTCTGGTACTCCCAAACCGCAAATGTCGTCGTGTTTCTTGTTGGCTATGCAAGATGATAGTATTGATGGTATTTATGATACTTTGAAGCAGACTGCTAAAATTTCCCAGTCGGCTGGGGGTATAGGCCTCTCTATTCACAATGTTAGGGCTACCGGCTCTTATATTGCAGGTACGAACGGTACATCAAATGGTATTGTACCGATGCTTAAGGTCTTTAATGATACAGCTCGGTACGTAGATCAAGGTGGCGGTAAGCGTAAAGGCAGTTTTGCTATTTATATGGAGCCTTGGCATGCCGATATTTATGACTTTCTAGATTTAAAGAAAAACCATGGTAAAGAAGAAATGCGTGCTAGAGATTTATTCTATGCCATGTGGATTTCCGATTTGTTCATGAAAAGAGTTGAGGCCAACGAAGAGTGGACGTTGATGTGCCCTAACGAGTGCCCGGGTCTTTTCACCAGCCATAGTGAAGAGTTCGAAAAACTCTATACGAAGTATGAAGCCGAAGGTAAAGGTCGTAAAACGGTGAAAGCGCGTGACCTTTGGGAGAAAATATTAGAATCTCAAATAGAGACCGGTACGCCTTACATGTTGTACAAAGATGCGGCGAACCGTAAGAGCAACCAGAAGAATTTGGGTACGATTCGTTCTTCCAACTTATGTACCGAGATTATGGAGTATACCTCACCTGATGAGGTCGCGGTATGTAACTTGGCGTCGATTGCATTGCCCATGTTCATTAAAAACGGAAGTTTTGATCATAAAGAATTGTTTAGGGTAACCAAAAGGGTGACCAGAAACTTGAACCGTGTAATCGATAGAAACTACTATCCGGTAAAAGAAGCTGAGAATTCAAATATGCGTCACAGACCAATCGGTCTTGGGGTACAGGGGCTTGCAGATGCTTTTATTATGTTGCGCTTACCTTTTACGAGCGAAGAGGCTAAAAAGTTGAACCAAGAAATTTTTGAAACACTTTATTTTGCCGCTGTTACTGCTTCTATGGAAATGGCCAAAGAGGAAGGTGCATATTCGACCTATGAAGGATCGCCAATCTCACAGGGCGATTTTCAGTATAACTTATGGGGTATTAAAGACGAAGAACTTTCCGGGAGATGGGATTGGGCAAAACTTCGTAAAGAAGTTCAGAAAAACGGGGTTCGTAACTCGCTATTGGTCGCCCCAATGCCAACGGCCTCTACTTCACAGATTTTAGGTAATAACGAATGTTTTGAGCCTTATACCTCGAATATCTATACCAGAAGGGTGTTGTCAGGTGAATTTATTGTGGTGAACAAACACCTTTTAGAAGACTTGGTCGCTTTAGGAATGTGGAACGAAAATATGAAGCAAGAGTTGATGCGTGCCAATGGTTCCATTCAGCATATTGAAACGATACCCCAAGAAATTCGTGATTTATACAAAACGGTCTGGGAACTGAGTATGAAAGACATTATCGACATGAGCCGTCAAAGAGGGTATTTCATTGATCAAAGTCAATCTCTGAACTTGTTCATGGAGAACGCGAACTATTCTAAGTTGACCTCTATGCATTTTTATGCGTGGAAGAGCGGACTTAAAACGGGAATGTATTACTTACGCACCAAGGCGGCAGTCGATGCCATCAAGTTCACCTTGGATAATAGTAAAAAGAAAGGAGCTCCGGTCAGTGTAGCAGCCGAAGCAGAGGCCGAGGCTACCATGGCGAAGTCACCAGCTGTAGAAACAGAGGTGACGATGGAGGTTAAGGAAGCTCAGGTAGCGACTCAACAAGAGATTGATATTCAACCAATGAGTCCTCAAGAAATGAAAGAGATGATAGCTAGGGCAAAAGAAGGTCAAGCAGATGACGATTGCCTAATGTGCGGATCATAATAAGAAGATTGTAAGATGTGTTTTTTTGAACCCTGGTCTAATGACCGGGGTTTTTTATTGGGTAAAACATAAAAGTAAGTTTTATCCTATATATTCTACGTGGGTGAAAATTTAAAAAATAAAAAGAAGAAATTTAAAATAATAAGAATAGCGCAAGGCAATTCAGCCCTATTTTTCGATATAAGGTCTTGCTATGGCTGAAAAAAGATAAGCCAATATATATAAGATTAGTATAGCGATATATTTATCCATTGCCCTTATAATGTCTATTACATACGTTGTAAAGTTAGTATAAAGATTACGTCAAGTACTTAAAAATGACTGTTTTGACATAATTTTAGCATTTAAATTCTAACATTTATAATCTAACGGAGGCCTAAAGTAAAAATAGGGCAATTTAAATGCTATGAGAAATTAGCGCTTTTGTTTCTTCAAATGCATGCGATATATCACTTTTGATAAAACCAAAAGTAAAATATAGGTGAAGAGCAAGTAGATATAAGAAATCATACTTCAATAACATAGTTTGTAGCCTATATCTTACATTTAATTTCAATATTTAGACAAGTAGCATACAAATTTTCGATAAAGGGTTAAATGTCCGATAAAGGGTCGATTTCATTCTCGGGTAGAGAGGTTCTTTTCCTTATATTTAGTGATACATCAATGTTAGAACCTTATGAAACAACGAAAATTTACACTTGAAGAAAATGAGATTCCGGAAAATTGGTACAACATCGTGGCAGACATGCCGAATAAACCACTTCCTCCCCTAAACCCTGGTACTTTAGAACCTATTGGGCCCGATGCCTTGGCTCCCTTGTTTCCTATGGCATTGATCGAGCAAGAAGTAAGCACCGAAAAATGGATTACGATTCCCGATGAGGTAAGGCATATATATTCAATGTGGCGGCCAACTCCGCTTTATAGAGCTTACGGACTCGAAAAAGCATTGGATACTCCAGCTAAAATTTACTACAAATATGAAGGTGTGAGTCCGTCCGGGTCACACAAACCGAATACTGCCGTTCCGCAGGCCTACTATAATAAAAAGGAAGGCGTAAAACGCATTACGACCGAGACCGGAGCTGGGCAATGGGGCAGTGCTTTGAGTTTTGCCTGTCAACATTTCGATATTGATTGCGATGTCTATATGGTAAAACTGTCTTACCATCATAAGCCCTATAGAAAATCTATGATGAATGCATGGGGGGCCAACGTCTATGCTTCGCCCACTAATTTGACCGAAGCCGGAAGAAAGATTTTGGCTCAAAATCCTGACAGTCCAGGTTCTTTGGGTATTGCCATCAGTGAGGCGGTAGAAATGGCCGCACAGCGAGACGACACCAAATACGCCTTAGGTAGTGTTCTTAACCATGTAAAATTGCACCAGACCATTATTGGTCAAGAGGCCATTAAACAAATGGAAAAGGCGGGTGATATGCCCGATATCGTTATTGCACCTTTTGGTGGAGGTTCTAACTTCGCCGGGCTGACATTTCCGTTTTTACGCTTGAATCTCGAGCAAGGGAAGAATATTCGTTGTATCGCCAGTGAGCCCACCTCATGCCCAAAATTGACTCGAGGCGTATTTCGATATGATTTTGGTGATACGGGCGGTATGACGCCCTTGTTGCCTATGTACACACTAGGTCATGATTTTGTGCCGGCACCTATTCATGCCGGGGGTTTAAGATATCATGGGGCCGGGGTAATCGTAAGCCAATTATTGAAAGATAATCTGATTGAAGCGGTAGCCCACGATAATCTTGAAGTTTTTGACGCTGGCGTGCTCTTTGCCAAAACAGAAGGTATTATTCCTGCACCTGAAGCTACTCATGGTATAGCTACGGTCGTCGCTGAAGCAAAAAAATGTAAAGAAGAAGATGTTTCAAAAACTATACTTTTCAACCTCTGCGGCCATGGTAATTTCGATATGAAGGCCTATGATGATTATTTCGACGGAAAAATTGTTCGTCATGAATTGTCCCAAGAAGAAATAAACGCTTCTATTGCCAAATTAGATACTCCGGAGATAACGTAAATGATGAGTAGATAATTAAAAAAGCAGCCGCTTAAAAACGGCTGCTTTTTTTTATAAATTCTATAGCCTATAAAAAACTATCTTCTTGTTTGTAGGCATCAATAACAGCTTGCTCTCCGGCTTTACCCTCTTTTGAATTACCGTGTTCCATACCTAAAACTCCATCGAATCCTTTTTCGTGAATCCATTTGAAGACATTTTTGTAATTGATTTCGCCTGTTGTCGGTTCTTTACGTCCCGGGTTGTCACCAATTTGAATATAGGCGATCTCATCCCAAGTGAGTCCCATATTATGAATCAAATGACCTTCTGTCTTTTGCAAGTGATATACATCGTACAAAATTTTACATGACGGGCTATCAACACCCTTACAAATCATATAGGTCTGATCTGAATTCTGTAAATATAGATCGGGTGAGTCAGATAACGGTTCTAAAACCATAACTAGTCCGTGGGGCTCTAAAATTTCAGCTCCTCGTTTTAGGGCCTCGATAACGTTTGCATCTTGAACACCGATAGGTAATCTTCTTTCATATCCACCAGGTACAACGGTCATCCATTTGGCGTTACAACGCTTAGCAACGTCAACGGCTCGTTTGCAGCCATCTAAAAAAATATCAATATATTCTTGCTTGCCCGCTGCTAGGGTATTGGCCATATTACCCCCTTTATCTACGACAAAAACACCCATGGTCATACCTCGTTTGGCCAAAGTTTCGCCCATTTTGTTTTGCATAGCAACATCCCTCTTCATCATACTATTATCCTCAAAGGCGGTAAAACCTTGGTCGGCCATAAAATTGATTTGGTCAATAGGATCTTCACCAGCCAATTCTTTGAACATGCCTAAATGTGGGGCATACTTCAAGTTGAATTTATGAGGTGCTGAACTTGAAGCTGTTCCGTTGGCAAAGGCAAACGAGCTGCCTAGCGATAGGGCTCCACCGGTAAGAGCTGATTTCTGTATAAAATTTCTTCTTTTCATCTTGATGTAAGTTTGGTTATAGTTTAAAGTTGAAGTTAAAAAAAAGAGTTGAGGGCATTTTAAACGACAGCCCTCAACTCTTTAATATATTGTTGAAAAATTTTTTAAAGCGACCATGCCTTGCCGCCCGTCAATTCTTGTGGGTCTGCACATGCAATATATTCACCAGGTATAGGTAAATAGGCCAACACTTCTTCGCCGACATATTCTGAACTCTTGTAACCCAAAATGGTCAACCCTCTAAGGTTATTCGCAAATGCAAAACGTGAAATACCATCATCTAAAAGAGGTTCTTTACCTTCTGCAATCGCTTCGTGGTATTGCTTTATGGCCTCAAAATTTTGAGCTTCATTATCTTTTGAAATTTTTAAGGCTTCCGCTAAAACTGGTTCAAGCTCTTCAATGGTCAGTTCTCCGGCTTTTTCTTTTCCGGCATCCTTTAGTGCCTTTTCCATAAATCTGCCCATTGACATTTTCACGAAATTTTGCTGGTCTTCTTTCATCACCTGATCCGCAAAACGGTCAATAAAAAGATGTACTTGCGTCTCGGAAGCCGAAGGGGTATCTGTTTTAGGAAGAATAATATCTACCAACTTAGTTAGAACTGCTCCCTCATCTTTGCTGAAAAAATCAGGGGTCCATTCAAAAACGGTTTCCTCTTTACAACTTTGAACGATACTGATCAAAGTGGGGGTGGCAACGGTATAACCGAGCGCCAGCCCCATATTTTTGAGTGCTTTTCTTCTATCCATTATATATTTCCTTTTTTGAGTTCTTTTACCGCATGATCTGCTGCTCTAGCGGTAAATGCCATATAGGTCAATGATGGGTTCACACAACTTGCCGAAGTCATAAAAGACCCGTCTGTAACGTACACGTTAGGTACATCGTGCAGCTGATTGTTAGCGTTTAGAACAGATGTTCTTCTGTTTCTACCCATGCGGGCGGTGCCCATTTCGTGAATGCCCAGACCAAGAGCACCAGGGTTATCATAAGGGGTAACATCTCTCATGCCGGCAGCTTCGAGCATTTCAACCGCAGACTCTTTCATGTCTTCACGCATCTTCCATTCGTTCTCTTTGAACTCTGCATCAAAGGTGGCGGTAGGAAGACCCCATTGGTCTAATTTTTCATAATCAAGGGTAAACCTATTTTCTTCGTAAGGCAACACTTCACCAAAACCGGTCATACCAAACGACCAGCCCCCTGGTTTAAGAATCGCGTCTTTAAGATCGGCACCGTACGAAAGTTCGGCAACGGTTTCTTCCCAGTTGCCTCTAGAGGCCCCACCTTGGTAACCGAAACCACGCTTGTACTCCCGATTAGAATCTCCTCCGAGGTTTCTAAATCTTGGAATGTAAAAACCACTTGGCTTTCTTCCTTTGTAATATTTATCTTCAAAGCCATCGAATTTACCACGTGCACCTACACCTAAGTGGTGATCCATAATGTTACGGCCTAACTGATCTGAGTCGTTACCCATTCCGTTTGGGAAACGGTCCGATTTCGATTGCATCAATATTGACGTCGAAGCTATAGCTGAGGCACAAAGGAAAATGACCTTGGCCTTGAATTCATAATGTTCTTTGGTGACCCTGTCGATCACTTTTACACCAACGGCCTTTTTTGTATCGGCATCGTACATAATTTCGTGAACGATCGAATCTGGTCGCAAAGTCATATTACCTGTCGCTTCAGCAGCGGGCAAGGTAGAAGATAGACTGCTGAAGTAAGCCCCAAAAGGACACCCTCTGATACATCTATTTCTAAATTGACATTTAGTTCTGCCATCAAACTCTTTGGTACCTGTAATATGAGCAGTTCTACCCGGAGTTACGACACGACCTCCAAAACTATCTGAAACCTTTTCCCTAAAATGTTGCTCAAGGCAGTTGAGCTCCATAGGGGGCAAGAAGTCACTGTCGGGTAGTTGAGGTAAATTTAAAGCCTCACCACTAACGCCGATATAGTTTTCAACCTTGGCGTACCAAGGTGCAATATCTTTATATCGAACCGGCCAATCGATAGAGATGCCTTCTCGGGCATTCGCACCGAAGTCTATATCGCTCCACCGATAACTTTGTCGGCCCCATTGCAATGAACGGCCGCCGACATGGTAACCTCGCATCCAGTCGAAACGTTTGGTTTCATTGTACGGATGTTCTAAATCGTTTACAAACCACATGTGACTAGCTTGGCTTGTAGTATAGCCTGTTCTATTTTGTTTGGGCTGTTTTTCTATAATTTCTTTTGTGGCGGCTCCTGCATTGGGAAAATCCCACGGGTCTTTATTCGCGGTTTCGTAATCATCGATATGTTTTACCATTCTTCCGCGTTCCAATACCAAGGTTTTCAGTCCGCTCTCACAAAGTTCCTTTGCGGCCCATCCGCCACTAATTCCAGTACCGACCACGATAGCATCATAAGATTCTTGCTCTTCGTTGTAATAAAATTTGCTCATTTACAAGATTGTTTAGTCCATAAATTTATTAAATATTAAATTAATTTTCTACATTTATTCGCCATATACCTTAATAGTATCGCATATTCGCATGCGATGAGACTCCAAATCCTTTAAAGACAATTAACTAATCAAAACAAATGAAAAGAAGAAGGTTTATTCAAAATAGTTCAAAAGCAGGTGTTGCCTTATCGATAATGGGTGTTTACGCTTGTAAGGAAACTAAAAAGAAAGAAGGTGAAAGCGCAGAAAGTTCAGAGACGGAAATGGAAGCTGCCGATCCTTTTTTCAAACTCTCTTTAGCTCAGTGGTCAATTCATAAAATGATTCGTGAAGACGGTGTAGATCCTTACACATTCGCTGAAAAAGCGAAAAATTGGGGCTTTACCGGTCTCGAGTATGTGAGTCAGCTTTACCCTGCTGATTTAGAAAACGATGACTATTCACCGGAAGCTATGGCCGCTTTTGTTGAAAAGTCTAATGCGGAAGCTGAAAAGCACGGTATGCAGAACGTTCTGATCATGATCGATCGACAGGGGAATCTTGCGGTTAGTGATGAGAACGAGAGAAATGAAACTGTAGAAAAACATAAAAAGTGGGTCGATGCTGCTCAGGCGATGGGATGCCATGCCATTCGTGTGAACCTGAACGGAAGCGATAATCCCGAAGAATGGAAAAAGAATTCTATCGATGGTCTTACCAAGTTAAGTACCTATGCCAAGACCAAGGGGATTAACGTACTTGTAGAAAACCACGGCGGACTATCATCTAATGGAGCTCTTCATGCCGAAGTAATGAAGGCCGTTAATATGGACAATTGTGGTACACTTCCTGATTTCGGTAATTTCTGTATCAAGAGAAAAGAAGGTACTTGGGACTGTGAAGATATGTACGATATTTATAAAGGAGTAGAAGAACTGATGCCTTATGCCAAGGCGGTAAGTGCTAAATCACATGATTTTGATGCAGAAGGCAATGAAACAGAAATCGATTATGTGAAAATGCTTGAAATCGTCAAGGATCACGGTTATACCGGCTACGTGGGGGTAGAATATGAAGGTAGCGCATTAGATGAAGAGGCCGGTATAATCGCAACCAAAGAGCTCTTGATCGAGGCGGCTAAGAAACTGGACTAATATTTATACCAAAACCAAAGACCAAAATCTCTAGTGAAATCATTTTTCAACCAACTGTTCGATTACAATTTCTTTTGTAACAAGAAGATTATTGAGTATTGTGAAACGCTCGATGCTGTGCCCGAAAAAAGTATTTGGCTATTTAGTCATTTGCTCAATTCGCATCATATTTGGAATGCAAGATTACTTGAAGATCAACCAGAATATGAGGTTTTTCAAATTCATGAGTTGAATGCTTGGCACGATATACATTATGAGAATCAGCGAAGTTCTTTTCATATTGTCTCGAACATAGATGACTTTGAGAGACGTTTAGATTACGAAAACTCGAAAGGTCGGCTGTACACGAATACTGTTCAAGATATGCTCTTTCATATCATTAACCACTCTACCCATCATAGAGGTCAGATTGCCACGAATTTTAGAATGAATGACATTGAGCCCTTGGTGACTGATTATGTATTTTATAAGAGATAGTGGGTTTAAAGCAACAGGGTAGCTTTTAAAATAAAACCTCTCAAATTTAAATTTATGTGTTGAACTTCTGGTTCGACATAAGCTTAAATAATATAATTATATCAGGGCGCTTTAGAAGCGCCCTTTGCAATAGACCCGATTATTAAACTGTAGTGCTACACCAGTTGGTTTGTAGTGATTGAAAAATCGGCGACGATTATATATTGCCCGAGGCAACGCAGATAGGAAAAACTATTCTATCGAGCTTATTGTTCGGCTTTTGTACTTATAGTATTAGTTTTATATTTCATTTTGTTCAAAAACGAAAAAATAGCCCATAAATCGTAGCTATTTTATTAAATTGTTACCCTTAAATCAAAAACAACTTTTCACTCATTAAATAGGATTTACAAATGCCAAAGAAAATTAGATTAGGAATTTTAGGAGGTGGAGGCGATTCACTTATAGGTGTGCTTCACCGAGTGGCTTCACACATTAATGACAACTATGAAATCGTAGGTGCGGTATTCAACCCAGATTATAAAGAAAATATAAAATTTGCAGAGGAAATCGATGTGCCTACGAATAGAATATACACCGATTTCGATACAATGGTCGAGGAAGAAATGAAACTTCCGGAAGATGAGCGAATCCAAGTGTGCTCTATTCTTACGCCTAATTTTCTTCACTTTCCGATGGCCAAAAAGTTATTGGAGAACGGTTTTCACGTAATCTGTGAAAAGCCGATGACCACTACCTTGGAAGAGGCTAAAATATTGGAAGAGACCCATAAAAAGGCTGGAACCGTGTTTGCTCTTAGTCACACGTATACGGGTTACCCGATGGTACGCCAAATGCGTGAAATGATCAAAGAAGGGGTTTTGGGCAAAATACATAAAATCGATGCAAGATATTACCAAGGTTGGATCAACCCAATTATTCATGATAAAGAAAAGAGATCAAGTGTTTGGAGGTTAGACCCCAAAAAGGCAGGTATAAGTTCTTGTATGGGTGATATCGGGGTGCACGCTTTCAATATGGTCGAGTACACTACTGGGCTTGAGGTAAAATCGCTTTTATGTGATTTCAATTATCTGTATGAAGACAATCAAATGGATGTTGATGGTACAGTGTTAATTCGTATGGGTGACCATGTTAAAGGGGTTATTCGCGGCAGTCAAGTAGCTACAGGTGAAGAAAATGGTTTGGCCATTGCAATTTATGGAGAGAAGGCCTCATTCAGATGGGAGCAAGAAAAACCGAACTTTCTGTATGTAATGAGCGATACCGAACCTACTAAAATTTACAAACCAGGCCATGCCTACAATAGCGAATTCTCTTTAGATGGCACGAAGCTTCCGGCAGGCCACCCTGAGGGTATTTTTGACTCTATGGCCAATATATATTTGGGGGTTGCACGAGCTATTCGAGGTGAAGATCAAGGCGATGGCGCATACCCTACGATGAAAGATGGGGTAAGGGGAATGAATTTTATTGAGGCCACTGTAGAATCTCATAAAAATGGCAACACATGGGTAGAAATGGAAGATTAACAATCTACCTAAATTATTATAATTGATATGATGACCCCGAAAATTTTCGGGGTCATCTTTTGTGTAAGGTTTTTATCGCTCAAAAACTTTCTCAAATTCTTGACAGACCACAATCATGCTTTCATTAGGCTTGCGATGAAAGGGTTCCAGTTCTTTTTTGTAATATTCCCAATGCACTTTTTTCCAAAAGGATAAACTTTTGTCGCCTTCTCCCTCAAGTTGCGCATAGGCCTCGTCGATGCTGAAAAAAGGTTTGAGCCGAACTGATTTGGTACGTACAAGACATTGAGCTTCCCCTTCCCAATCGGTTACAATCATAAAATCTCCTATTCTAGGTAAACGTTCGTTACGATATTGAAGCCCTAGAAGAGAGGGTGAAGTGGCTTTTTTTATGCCCTTTTTTACAAGGGTGGCGCATTCGTTGGCATCGAGCTGATTATTACAGAAGTGTATGACCTTCGGTGCTTCGACAAAAGCATACTCTAAATGTTTGTCTAAATAATCTCCCCAGAGATTTCGAGCTGAAGCGTTTTCCATACGTCAATATACTTTTTGAATTTCTCTTGTATAGCAATTAATTGATATAGAGTCGGGTTTATCGGTTATGAGGTGATTGTTCTTGATAAAAATCAGGGTGAGGTCGGTATTTATTTCTGAGGATGGGACATGAATATTTGAACATTGCTGTCATACTTAAGTGTTGAAACATCTTGTAACTACTGGTATTCCTGTGCATATTTCTTGTTTAAATACTAACGGATTTCCTATATTTATAACTTCCCAAAAATCTATGGTTTAAGGGAAGTTAATAGTATTAAATATAAGGTTTATTCTCAAATTGGTCTCTATTAAGACTTAAGAGCCGTATTAAAGAACAAATAATAATAAAATGAAAACAATTAAAGGACCGGCCGTATTTTTGGCCCAATTCGTAGACAATAAGGCACCTTTCAATTCTTTGGATGGAATGTGCAAATGGGCCTCAGATTTGGGGTATAAAGGAATTCAAATACCAACTTGGGAAAGTTTTCTGATCGATTTGGATAAGGCGGCCGAGAGTCAAGATTATTGTGATGAGCTAAAAGGCAAAGTGAACTCATACGGATTGGAAATTACTGAGCTTTCAACGCACTTACAAGGGCAATTGGTAGCCGTGCATCCTGCCTATAATCTTATGTTCGATAATTTTGCGCCCGATGCTGTAAAAAACAATCCGAAAGCGAGAACAGAGTGGGCCGTAGATGTAGTAAAGAAAGCTGCTACGGCAAGTAGAAGGTTGGGCATATCGGCCCACGCCACATTTTCAGGCGCACTTCTTTGGCACACTTGGCACCCTTGGCCACAGCGTCCAGCGGGACTTGTGGAAATGGGATTTGAAGAATTGGCCAAAAGATGGATGCCCATTTTGAACCATTTTGATGAAGAAGGCGTTGACGTATGTTATGAAATTCACCCCGGTGAAGATTTGCACGATGGGGATACTTTCGAACGTTTTTTAAAGGCTACGGGCAACCACAAGCGTGTGAACATATTGTACGACCCGAGTCATTTTGTATTGCAACAATTAGATTATATTACTTATATAGACCATTATCACGAGTTTATTAAGTCTTTTCACGTAAAAGATTCTGAGTTTAACCCTACCGGAAAGAAAGGAGCTTTCGGAGGTTACAATGATTGGGGCGATAGAGCGGGCCGTTATCGTTCTTTAGGCGACGGTCAAATCGATTTTAAAACCATTTTTTCTAAACTGACCCAGTATGGCTGTGATGTTTGGGCGGTAATGGAATGGGAGTGTTGCATTAAAAGCCCGGAACAAGGTGCACGAGAAGGCGCCAAGTTTATTCAAGACCATATCATCGAAGCTACCGAAAAGACTTTTGACGATTTCGCAGGTGCGGCAATTGATAAAGAGGTACTAAAAAAGATTTTAGGAACTTAAACAGATAAGGGGCCTTTTGGCCCCTTAATTATATTTAGCAATTAAATTCAAACAACAAGTAAATCAAAACCCTAATGAAAAAACTAACCCTAATGGCATGCTGTGCACTATTGGCTTTCGCATGTAAAGAAAAAGCTGAAAAGAAGACTGCAGAAGAGGCAGCACCGGTTGCAGAAGCTAAGGTGAACAACGAATCATCGGATTGGACCATGCTTTTTAATGGTTCGACTTTTGACGGTTGGAAAGAATATATGAAAGACGGTGTTTCCGACAATTGGAAAATTGAGGATGAAGCCCTGGTTTTCTATCCACCCGAAAACCGTGAAAAAGGAGAGATTTTTGACTTGGTTACCGAAAAGGAGTATACCGATTTTGTTCTTTCCTTAGATTGGAAAATTTCTGAAGGTGGCAATAGCGGAGTGTTTTGGGGGGTAAATGAAAATGTAAAGCAAGGTAAGCCTTATGCTACTGGCCCAGAGGTCCAGGTTTTAGACGATGAGAGGCACCCAGATGCTAAAAACGGAGAGTCTCACCAATCGGGCGCATTGTATGATATGGTGGCACCTTCTGAAAAGGTGGTCAACCCTGCTGGGGAGTGGAATACAATGGTCATTACCATCAATCATAAAGAGGAAAAGGGAAGTGTAGAGCTCAACGGAACCAAGGTGGTCGATTTTCCACTTGCCAATGAAGCTTGGAAAGAAATGGTCTCTAAATCGAAGTTTGCCAATTGGGAGCATTTTGGGAAGTATGCTACAGGCCGATTGGGTCTTCAAGACCATGGTAATCAGGTAGCTTTTAGAAATATTAAGATTAAAGAACTTTAAATATAATTTGGCCGCTGTAAGCTTACAGCGGCTTTTTATTTTACTTGAGACCAGTCTTATCGTTTTTTCTGAAAATGTCTTTAAAATCTTTCTATTTAGCAAGCAATAGGTAATTACCACACTTCATCCAATTAAGTTACCTTTGCCAAAATTCAAAAAAAACTATGATTCAATCTATGACAGGGTTTGGCAAGCACGTGATTCAGCTTCCGACTAAGAAAATTACTGTTGAACTTAAATCGTTAAATAGTAAAAGCTTGGATCTTAATGCCAGAATGCCTTCTGCTTACCGCGAAAAAGAGCTCGAAATTCGTAAGAATATTGCCAGTTCTTTGGTCAGGGGCAAGGTTGATTTTGGCCTTTATGTAGAGTTTACAGGCGATGAAACTTCTGCAGAGGTTAACGAACCGGCAGTCAAAAATTATATGAAACAGCTCAAAGCTATCGCAGATGGTGATGATCTTCGCTTGTTAGATATGGCGCTGAGAATGCCAGATGCATTACGAACCGAGCGAGAAGATATTGATGAAAAAGAGTATGCCCATATTCAATTAGCTGTCAACGAGGCATTAAAAGAAATAAATAATTTTAGATCAGAGGAAGGTAGTGTGTTGGAGAAGGATTTTCTACAACGCATAAACAATCTTCAAAGCTTGTTGGACCAAGTTGAAAGAATGGATCCTGATCGTCAATCTGATGTGCGAGAGCGGTTGAACAAAGCAGTTGCCGATTTGAAAGCAGAATTAGATGCAAATCGATTCGAACAAGAATTGATCTACTATTTAGAGAAATATGATATCACAGAAGAGAAAGTGCGTCTTGCCAATCACTTAAAATATTTTGCAAGCACACTTGATTCTTCAGATTCTAACGGAAAGAAACTCGGTTTTATCTCTCAAGAAATCGGTCGTGAAATAAATACTATCGGATCAAAGGCGAACTATGCACCCATGCAACAATTGGTTGTACAGATGAAAGATGAACTGGAAAAAATTAAAGAACAGATGCTCAATGTTCTTTGAAAAGCAGGGTTGATTATTTAATAAATTAATAATGAAAGGCGGTAAACTTATAATATTCTCGGCACCATCAGGCAGTGGCAAGACCACTATAGTTCGGCATCTTTTAGAAAAATCTGATTTAAATTTGGCGTTTTCCGTTTCTGCAACTTCCCGTCCTCGAAGAGCGAAGGAAAAGAATGGTGAGCATTATTACTTCATGTCTATTTCAGAATTTAAGAACCACATTAAAAGTGATGACTTTTTAGAGTGGGAAGAAGTATACCGTGACAACTTCTATGGTACCTTAAAAAGTGAAATTGAGCGTTTATGGGCAGAGGGCAAGAACGTTATCTTTGATATTGATGTTGCCGGAGGACTACGTATCAAACGCAAATTTCCTGATGTTACCTTGGCCGTTTTCGTTAAACCACCAAGTGTTGACGAACTTAAAATACGTTTGAAGAAACGAAGTACCGAGAGTGAAGATAAAATCAATATGCGCATTGCCAAAGCTTCTGTAGAACTGGCAACTGCACCCCAGTTCGATAAAATAATCAAGAACTACGATCTCGATACGGCCCTCGAGGAGGCCTATCAGCTGGTTGCCGATTTTGTAGGTGGTGAAAATGGGAACGGAGCATAGATCATGAAAAAAGTAGGACTTTATTTCGGCACCTTTAATCCCGTTCATATTGGTCATTTGGTGATTGCCAATCACATGGCCGAGCATTCAGAACTCGATGAAATTTGGTTCGTCGTTACTCCTCAAAGTCCGTTCAAGAAAAAAAAGTCCTTACTCGATAATAACCATCGTTATGAAATGGTATATGAGGCAACGAAAGAGTATCCAAAACTAAAGCCGAGCAAAATAGAATTTGATTTGCCACAACCCAATTATACGGTAAATACATTGGCTCATCTCGGTGAGAAGTATGGCAATCGATACCATTTTAGTTTGATAATGGGAGAGGATAACCTCAAATCACTTCACAGGTGGAAAAACTATGAAGTGATTTTAGAAAACCATGATATTTTTGTCTACCCTAGAATTTCTGAGGGAAGGGTAGAAAATATTTTTAGTGAACACCCTAGAATAAAACCGGTGATGGCGCCGATCATGGAAATCTCATCGACATTTATTCGTAAAAACCATCACGAAGGTAAAAATGTTAGACCCTTGCTACCCGAAGCCGTCTGGGTCTATATGGATGAAATGAACTTTTATCGATAAAATCATTTATTTTCTAATTATCGTCGGAACCATCGAATACAACAACTTCGTATTCAAAGTCGGTTTCTTCACCGTTGATTACTACCGATTTTAATGTGACCACAAAGGTAGTATCTGATTTAATGGTGTTCAAGTTGAGGTCGGGTTGCCAAACAATGGTGTTGTCGGCAAAAGCTTCACTTAAGTCTTCAGTTTGTAAACTGACTGTACCACCATTTTTGTATTTCATTCTGACTGTAGTAGTACTAAAATCCGCATTAGCTATTGAAAATGACCAACGTGGATACACTACTTGCTTTGGTATAAAACCTTCAGGAGGCCAAGCAATAAAATCGGGAGCATCTGCAGGTGCTGTTCCGGCGTTGCCAATCACCCAAAGTGCATTATATCGATTAGTGTTGCCTATACCCATTTCTTGTAGTCTCGGCCAGAGAAGCCACCTTCTGTGACCGACAGGTCCGTTTTCTGCACCCTGGTCACGAATATAAGAGTCGATGGCAGCTGCCCCGCTAATCGATGTCAATAAAGAATTTGCAGCGGCTTCTTTTCCTGCATCGGAGAAACATTTCCAACTATTTGGTGGAAAATGGTTCAGGCTTCCGTTAGTATGCATCATTAAAGCGGCATCTTGAGACTTGGTGCTTTTTAAACTGTTCTCGGTTAAGGTATTATTGAGTCCAACAGCCTTTCTGTAATAATCAAGGCGAAGAAAAATTTTGTCTTTAATCGTTTGAGGTGTTGTGCCGGGGTTGCAAGAAGCTTCATCGCCTGTCCATAATTCCGTTGATGTCGATGTTGATGAAGCCAGATAAAAATCTTGATACAGATTTAGGGCTTCTACTCTTGCGCTATTGTTTAGGTCGATAGATAACTCTTCATTTTCAAGAGTGGGCTCATCTTTACTGCAGCTGAGAAATAGAAAACTACCCACAGCAAAGCTTATGAAAATTGAAGAACGCATAATACTAAATGTTTGAAGTTTAGCACATAACGGTTTTCATGGTCGAAAAGGTATATTTTTTCGACAAACGGTATTTTGAGATGATTTAAAAAAAGTTACAATTGAACGCTGCCTAAACCTTTACATTGGCATGCCCGTCATAAGTTTCTAATAGATTCATGGTGGCCACCAGTAAATCTTTAGTTTCTAATAATAGACTAAAATATAGCGCAGTGTTCTTAGGGCTCGATTCATCGGTACGGGTACGTTCTACCTGCTTTTGAATTTTGAGATCAAGTTTTTGAAAAAGCTCTTGTTTGTTGACTATCAATTCCGTCAATTTCAAGAAATCTTGTGTTTCGAAAATTAACTTTATTTCACTGAACAAGTCATCAATATACCCATCGGTTTCTTTAAGGTCTTTTATTTGATTGAATCTTAATTTTTTGTGGTTGTTATGTACATGCTTATAACCGGCTTTAGCTATATACTCCAATGATTGGGTCATGTCTTGAAGATAGCTTAGTATCGTGAGGTAGAAATTACTTGTGCCAACACTCGATTCATCAAGATTTTTGATAAAATAGAAAATGTTATCTCTGAGGCCTTCCACTTCTTTATTTAATTTGGAGATGCCTTTTTTACTTTTTCTAAGCGTGTCTATATCATGTTTGGCCAGCCCATCGATACTTTGAGTGTAAATTTTATTGGCTCTATTAATCGCGAGCGATATATTCGCCGAGCTCTCTTCAATAACACCAATAATTGAGTTGCTTTCGGCTTTCTCAAGCTTTTCTTCTAGCTTGGTCTCTTTGACTTTTTTCGAATGTGACAAATAGTTCTTTCCGATAAGCAAGAATGCGATGATAAGCAACGTTGCTATCGCCCAAATACCACCTAAATGGATGATATAAGCAATAATCGCTGCGGCCGTAAAAGCGCTTAAGGCGGTAAAGAACCAACCCCCGATTACATTTAAAACACCTGCCACACGATATACCGCGCTTTCAGGCCCCCAAGCACGATCGGCCAGAGACGAACCCATGGCCACCATAAAGGTTACGTAGGTGGTAGAGAGCGGTAGTTTCATTGATGTAGCCAAAGAAATAAGAACACTCGCGACCATCAGGTTTACCGCCGCTCTTACAAAGTCAAAAGCGGGTAAGTCTTGTATACGGCTCTTAGGAATATAAACATAGGGCTTTTCAAACTGTGTGTCGATTCTTTTTGACCAAGCACCAGGTAAAATACCTCCAAGATTTTCGGAAGCGCTTATGCTGAATTTGACGATTTGCCTAGATAAAAAATTTGGCTGAAACCGTTCATCACCTTCATCTTGTCTAGACAAGTCTACACTTGTTTTTACAACGTTCTTTGCTTTAGATGAGAACCAAAGGGTGATTACCATAATTATACCTGAAAGTAGCAGCAAGTGGGTAGGTGTTTGTACAGCGGTAGAAAGCCCCTCCATGGTATACTGATCGGCAGCAATGGTAGATTGACTCCATGCTTCATAGGAAGCTAAGGCCGCAAGGGGAACGCCAATAAAATTGACCAAGTCATTTCCGGCGAAGGCCATGGCCAAGGCAAAGGTTCCTAATATGATTACTATTACGTAAATATTCCATTTAAAAAGAGTGGATGCTAAAAGTGAAAGAATAGTCCAAGTAACAAAATTCAGTAAAAGAAATATTTCAGGATTACTACCAATAAATTCCATTACAGACGGACTGAAAAGCGCGGCGCTCTTTAAACCTTTTACAATAATGAAGTAAATAATCGATGTAATAGCGAACCCGCCAAATATTGCCCCGACCCACTTTGGCTTCTGATCGAACTTAAATGAAATTAAGAGACGCGATATAAATTGAACAATGGCGCCCACCGAAAAGGCCACAACTACCGAGAGTAATATGCCGATGATAATTTCAGTAGCTTTCTCAGTATTTATATAAGACCCAAGAGCCGATAATGAATCGTTATTGTTGAAAATTTTGACAATTGATACGGCAACTGCGGCTCCCAAGAGTTCAAAAACAATAGAGACCGTAGTGGAAGTCGGCATACCCAACGTATTGAAAAAATCCAACAGAAGTATATCGGTAATCATTACCGCCATGAAGATGATCATGATTTCGGAAAAGACGAATTCTGAAGGATTGAAAATACCTTTTCGGGCTACCTCCATCATGCCGTTAGACGACATGGCCCCAAGTGCTATGCCTACGCTGGCAACTATCATTATGGTTCGGAAAGAAATTGCCTTCGAGCCAATGGCCGAATTCAAGAAATTCACCGCATCATTACTTACTCCAACGACTAAGTCCGTTATGGCTAGCACAGCTAGTGCTATAATCATAAATAGATAAAGATTCTCGCCCATCAAATTTCAAATAAGCACAAAAATGCTACTATAATTTATGAAGTAGGTTAAAAAAAGGTTATGAAGTAATTATTTACTCCTGAGATGTACTCGTATTTAGCAGGTTGAAATTTAACTTTGGTCTTAACTGAATATATCTGACAAGTCTAATCCAAATAATGATATTCATAAAGCAAATTTCTTAAAATGTTATATAACAAGGGGATGAACATCGGCCATAGTTATAAATTTAATATTTCAAATATGATGAAATCAATACAATAAAAAGGATTATACGACGTTTTCAATGTAAATTTAATGTTAAGCCATAGTGTTTTTAACGTAAATTTTTTGTAAATTTGTTTCAACAAAATATAGATTTTATGAAAAACATAGCCATATTAGCCGTAATGATGATGACTTTATCGGTAGGGTTCGGTCAAAAAGAAAAAGAAGTAAAATTAAATGAAGAAACTAATCTTATAGAAGCTACATATTTTCACGACAATGGTGAGATAAGTCAAAAGGGAACTTTTGATTTAGATGGAAAACTTCATGGGGATTGGAGCAAGTTCAATGAAGAGGGTGATAAGATATCTGAAGGAACCTATACTAAAGGAATACGCACAGGAAAGTGGATGTTCGTTAGCAATGGAGTAGTGAAGGAGGTTGAATTTGACAATAATATTATCGCTAGTGTAGTTGACAAAAAGAATAAATCTTCTGTGGTTTCTAAAGATTAGAACCTAGTAAGTATCAAAAACAAAAAGGCAGCACTGTTTAAGTACTGCCTTTTTGTTTTTGACGAAAATACATGACTTATTGCCCGGCATAAGCAGCAGATTTGATAAAATCATTGCTTGTATTTTTTTCTAAGGCAGAAACTTCTTCCATAGAAATAGATTTTGCACTAAGCCCTTGTTGCATTTGAATTGAATCATTGGCCAAGACTTCAATGGCCACTAATTGTGTTTCGTACCCTAGAGAACTAATTTCTAAATTATAAGAACCAGGTTTTAGCCCCGTAAATTCAAAATTTCCGTTGAAATTGGTTTCCGTATAAAGGTCAGTACCTTCAACTGAGACACTCGCAAACATTAATGGTTCTCCAGCCATTTCAAGGTCTATAATGTTGCCCTTGATAGATCCTTCGCTTTGTGCGACTATAGCACCACTACATATTGTAAGGATAACAAATACTAACAGCGTTTTCATATTTTTTCTTTGCTGCAAAGAAAAAAACTAAATGTAAAGTTGTGGTTAAGTTGATATTAAAACAAGATGTTTTTAAGGTTAAATAACGGGGTCGGTTTGAGAAAGGTTTGAAGTTTTTGCAGGCTAAAAGATGTATCTTTCGACTTTTTAAAATACTAATATGAATTGGGAAAGCCTACTTTCTTTAAAACGACATGGTGACACGCTAAAAAGACTAAGAAAAGAACAAGATGAGACTCGTTTGGGTTTCGAGGTCGATTATGATCGAATAATCTTTTCAAGTGCATTTAGAAGCTTACAAGATAAAACTCAAGTTATACCCTTATCAAATACCGATTTTGTACATACAAGGTTGACCCATAGTTTAGAAGTGTCGGTCGTTGGTAGAAGTTTGGGCAGGATAGCGGGTAGAAAAATTCTTGAAAAGCACCCTTATTTGAAAGAAGTACACGGGTATCGATTCAATGATTTTGGAGCTATCGTAGCTGCCGCCGCTCTCGCCCACGATATTGGTAATCCACCTTTTGGTCATAGTGGTGAGAAAGCTATTGGTGAGTACTTTACAAACGGAATGGGAAGTAAGTACCAATCGGTTTTATCTTCAAAGGAGTTTCAAGATTTAATTGATTTTGAAGGAAACGCAAACGGATTTCGACTCTTATCCAAATCAAGGGCCGGTGTAGACGGAGGGCTAAGATTAAGTTATGCAACGCTGGGAGCTTTTATGAAATACCCTAAGGAATCTTTACCTAAGAAGCCGACGAAACATATCGCAGATAAAAAGTTCGGTTTTTTTCAATCTGATTTGCCGGGTTTTGCTGAAATAGCACAAGAACTTGGCCTAAAACAAACCAGAAGTGGTGCAGATGTCTCTTATTCGAGACATCCATTAACATTTTTGGTAGAGGCTGCCGATGATATTTGTTATACGATTATCGATTTCGAAGATGGTATCAACCTTGGTCTTATATCTGAAGATTTTGCTCTTGAATATTTAATAAAATTGGTCAAGGATAATATTAATACCAAAAAGTATAATTCTTTGGCTTTCAAAGAAGACCGGCTTAGTTATTTAAGGGCATTAGCCATAAATACACTGATTACCGACGCAGTGAACGTTTTTATAGAGAACGAAGATTCGATATTAAATGGTGATTTTCAAGTATCATTACTTGATAAAAGTAAATATGAAGCACAGATAAGTGATATTATATCCTTAAGTGTTAAGAAGGTATATCGCTCTCAAGAGGTAGTCGAAAAAGAGATTGCAGGTTATAAGATTATCTCCGACATCTTAGATGTATATACTACTGCCTTAATTCGACAAAGTGAAGGTAAAGCCTCTAACTACGATAGGTTAATGATACAAACATTACCAGAACTGTATCAACCTACCGATTGTTCTACCTATGATATTTTGCTGAGTACTTGTTGCTATGTTGCCAGTCTCTCCGATAGTGCGGCAGTACATATTCATAATAAAATTATGGGGAAACAACTCTAATTTTCTATAGCATAAGCACTAGAAAACATACGATACGCCAACACCCAATAGTTGTTTGAACTGAATACGAGGTTCGCCCTCGTCAATTACAATTCCTTCGGCGTTCTTTTGTTCGTTGAAAAGTATATCATCATCGTAGATAATATGGGTGCCGATAGAGGTTAAAATATATTTGTTTACACGTAGGTCTATATTTAGTTCCCAGTCCACATCTACATTTCCGAATTTTCGTAGATAATCGGTATACAAACTGAGCCGATGCTTCAAAATTGTGTTTTTCATGACTTCCGTCTCGTATTGATTGGTCACCAAAAAACCAAATTCTAAAAAGAAATTTTTTCCATCTTCAATAACATTTCCTTCAGCGTCTAAAACAGCCTTTTGTACCCCAAAAGCTCCCCTGTCCGCCAAATCTTGATCGAGTACAAAAGTCACTTTTTGTGTTATAGGAGATATATATAAATTGAATTTTTGGTCTTTGGTAATGTACGAGGTTCCCGCACCTAAAAACGAATAACCCGGGGCCATAAAGCGAGAAATAGGGGTTTCTCTATCTGGATATTTATAACCATTTGAAAACTGCGTATTAAAATTCGCCCTTGCCGAATAGTACCAGTTACTTATAGTGTCTCTTTGAAAACCGAAAGTCGAACTTACGCGAAAAGCATCATCGGTTTTACGAAGTTTTTGATTTTCTTGAACGTTCAAACCATAGTTCATTTCCATGTAATTGTCCCACTGAATATATCTGAACTTGTAATTACGTTCAAAACGTGCTTTGCCCAATGCAGCTATCGAATTATTACCACCTGCATTCCAATTCACAAAAGCAACCTCGCTGAAATTAACACCTAGTTTGTTTACGTTGGTCCAGAAAGAGGGTACCTTGAACCTGTTCGGTTTTTCACCCAGTGCGTTGGTACGTTTGAAAGAAACAACAGGGTTCATCAAGTCTACACTACGCGGAATGTTCTTAATTTTCTCTTGGATCTTTCTAATAACTACTGTATCAACAACGGTGGTGTCGATAACTATCGAATCAATTGGCTGTTCAGGAGGAATGGAGTCTGTTACCTGCCCAGACAAGTCGATTATGGATATACAAAATACTAACGCGGCTAGAATAAATTTAATACGGCGATTGCTGCACATGAAGAAGTTTTTTTATTTGGTTTTTAATGGCTGTTACATCAATTTCTGCTTGGTGCTGAAGATTTTTTAAGGGCCCGTGTTCGATAATACGATCTTCTATACCCATTATACTAATGCCTACTTTGCTTTCTATTTCATTGGCAAATTCTAAAATAGCGGACCCAAAACCGCCAGCGCTACAACCATCTTCAATGGTTATGACGCTCGTATAGGTCTTAAATATGCTCCGTAGCATATCTTTATCTAGAGGTTTTATAAACCGCATGTTAAAATGGCCAATTTTAGAATTATCATCAATTTGTGAGAGGGCCTCTGTGACCAAATTACCTATATGACCGATAGAAAGAACCGCAATTTCCGTACCTTTTTTAAGTTCTTGTGCTGTACCGATTTCAATAGTTTCGAACGGTTTTCTCCAATTGATTTGAACACCCCTTCCCCTAGGATATCTAATTACTATTGGGTGCTCGAGACCTAGCTGTGCCGTGTACAAGATGTTTCGTAGCTCGGTTTCATTCAGTGGCGAAAAAATGACGAGATTGGGTATACATCTAAGGTATGCCAAATCGTAGATGCCATGGTGGGTTGCGCCATCTTCGCCAACAAGCCCTGCACGATCTAAGCAAAAAATAACAGGTAAGTTTTGTAAAGCGACATCATGAATAACCTGGTCATAGGCCCTTTGCAAAAAAGTGGAATAAATATTACAGAAAACCAACAGCCCTTCTGCGGCCATACCTGCCGCCATCGTTACGGCATGCTGCTCGGCAATACCTACGTCAAAAGCTCGATCAGGAATTTGCTCCATCATAAATTTTAAAGAGCTGCCGGTAGGCATCGCCGGGGTAATACCTACAATTTTTGGGTTCTTTTGGGCCAATTCTACTAGGGTATGCCCGAAAACATCTTGGTATTTAGCCGGTAGGCCATCATTTGATTTTTTCTCTCGCTCTCCTGTCAACCTGTCAAACTTTCCCGGGGCGTGATAGGTGACCTGGTCTTCCTCAGCTTTTTTGAGCCCCTTACCCTTGGTGGTAATAACATGCAATAATTTCGGCCCGTCTACCGATTTTAATCGCTCAAGTTCATTAACCAATTTTTGCACATTATGACCGTCGATAGGCCCAGAGTAATTAAAGTTCAAACATTCAAATATGTTTTCATCTTTGGCGATACCCTTTTTAACGTTTGTCAAATATTTTTTAAGCGCCCCTACACTTGGGTCTATGCCTATGGCATTATCGTTGAGAATTATCAAAACATTGGCATTGGTAACACCCATATGGTTCAGGCCTTCAAAGGCCATTCCGCTGGCAATCGAAGCATCACCGATTACAGCAATATGGTTTCTGTGGTGTTCACCTCGCAATTTAGCGGCCAAGGCCATACCTAAAATTGCAGATATAGATGTTGAGCTATGGCCGGTTCCAAAGGCGTCGTACTCACTTTCTTTTCGTTTGGGAAAACCGCTGATGCCCCCAAATTGACGATTGGTTTCGAAAATATTTTTTCTACCGGTAAGTATCTTATGCCCGTATGCCTGATGGCCCACGTCCCATATCAATCTATCTTGGGGAGTGTTAAAAACATAGTGTAGCGCAATCGTAAGTTCAACAACTCCTAAACTGGCACCTAAATGCCCCTCTTTGGTAGATACAATATCTATAATGAACTCTCGCAGTTCTAGGGCAAGAGCCGACAGGTCGCCTAACTTTAATTTGCGAAGGTCTTCAGGATACTCGATTTGCTGCAACATCGTCATTAAGGTTACAAATGTAATTGCTATTTAGAATTAATGACAGTTGCCAAAGCTAAATCATCACAGTATGGTGCGTTAAATAAAGTCTAAATTTTGTTTTTAACTAAAAATTAACGATTTTGTAATTGCACTAACCCCGAGTATTAAATGAATATCGTTCTTCACAAGGTTTTTAACACCTTGGCTGAAAATAAAACGGACGACGAGACCGTAGTTGTTTTTCTGCATGGCAATTCTGCCAATAGTCTAATCTGGCGGAATCAATTCAAATGTGAATTACTGCAAAATTTTCGTATGATGGCCTTGGATCTTCCCGGCCACGGGGCTTCGCCCAAACTGGAGGAATATTCACTTACTCGGTTGGTCGACATACTCGTAGATAGCTGTCAAAATTTTCCCAAGATGGTACTGGTGGGTCATTCTTTAGGAGGTCATTTGGCCATTGAAGCATTGCCAAAACTACCTAACTGTATTGGTCTACTGATTTTTGGTACGCCTCCTGTTAAGAGTCCTCTTAATCTTCATGAAGCCTTTCTAGCTGATGAGCGTATTTCTCTTCTGTTCAAAGGCCAATTGAATGCTACGGAGAGGGTTTCTTTTGTTTCGGGTATCTGCAGCGATACATCACCCGAACGCAGTAAATTGATTGAAAGTTTATTAAGCACCGACGCGAAATTTAGAGAAGGCATGGGGGTTTCCGCGGCTAATGATGAATTTTCAGATGAGGCTGAAATTTTACGAACTGCGAGGCTACCGATTGCAGTTATGCACGGTTCAAACGATGCTTTGGTAAATGCCGATTATATTGAAAAACTGAAAATTCCGTATTTATGGAAACAGAAGGTACATTATGTCGAGTCTAGTACCCATAGCCCGCATATCGAAAACCCATCTTATTTCAATCAGCTACTATTTCAATTCTTAGAAGATATTCAAAATGAAGAAGTTGAATCATAAGGCTGACATGCACAAATTTCGATTAGAAGTTCAAAAGAAAATTGGAGAATATCAGTTTAGACCAAAAACATACAGTTCGTTTCAGAACTTTCCATTGAACAATAAGCAATGTTTGTACGTGGCCCACTGGAATAAAGAAGGAATTATTTTCGAAAGAGGATTAGAGGCCCTAACAGGTTATACTTTAGAAGAGTTCAATACAGAAGATCTTGTGCATTACATACATCCTGAAGAACGAGAGCTTGTCAACAAGCTTACGCAAGAAGTAGTGAAATATGTAATTGATGTTGACCTTAGAAAAGGCCCTGCCCACTTGTTTCTCTCTTTTCGTTTTCGGAAGAAAGATGGCACTTATATAAAGATTCTTAGGCAATCGTCTTCATTTGAACTTGATGAGAAGGGAAGAATGGTAAGCAACTTTAGTTTATTGACCGATATTTCATTCTTGGATACCGGTAATCGCGTTGAATGGGATTTCAAAGCAAACGGATTGGATGTTTCGGGGTTTAAGAGGATTATTTATAAGGTGTATCAAAACTATTTTACCTCACGTGAAAAAGAGATAATCGAACTTATTGATAAAGGGCAAACCAACTTATTAATTTCTGAAAATCTATTTATCAGTAAGCATACCGTTGCAACCCATAGAAAAAATATTCTTAAAAAAGCTGGTGTCAGCAATACCGTTGATTTGATTGAATTTTGTAAGAAAAACGGAATTATTGATTAAAATCAACTCTACATATATCACAAAATACCTTCTGGAGGGTATTTTTTAATTGTGAATGAAATGTTAATATTGTTCTTCGAACTATTAAATATCAGCAATTTATAGTTTCAATCGTATGGCCTTGTTGTTTTGAGACTTGTTGCATGGTGATTTAAATTTAGGTAATCCGTTGACAATATACTTTATATAAAATGAATTTAGAATCGTACGAGAGAACATTCAGTACAAATGATAAAATTGATCATTTAGCCGTAAAAAAACATATTAGAAAACTAGAAGAATTAGACCAATACCTGCCTAAGTTACAATCATTTATTCTAGTTCAAAACACGGTAACCCAAAAATACGACTACGTCTGTGACAATTATGAGACCTTATTAGGGTATGAAAAAAAAGAGGTTCGAGAACAAGGTATGCCTTATCATTTTTCAAAAATTCATCCTCAAGATGTACCTAACTGGCTAAAAATTTTAGACGACCTAATGGTCTATACAATGAATAATGTACCTCAAAAGGAACGAGTTAAGTGTGTGTATTATTGGAATTACAGACTAAAGAATAAACAAGGAATTTATGTTAATATTCAAGTTCATCAAACCCCTTTATATTTTGATTCTAAGGGTAAGCCAATTCTAGGTTTTTCTCAAAATACCATAATGGGTAATACCAAGAGGCAGCCTATGGTCGGGGTGTGCAAAAAGTTAAATGCAAATAATGAGTATGAGACCCTGTTTTACAAGAATTATTCAAAGAGCTTGATCATCGATAATTTAAGCAATCGTGAATTAGACATCGTAAGACTTTTGTCAAAAGGTCATACCACTAAAGAGATATCTAACAAATTGAATATTAGCACTCATACCACGGCCACACACCGAAAGAATATTTTATCGAAATTGAATTTTAAGAATTCCCTTGAAATCGTAAATTACTGTAATGAAAACCATTTATTTTAACGATATGTATAAAAGAATGGTAGAAATAGAGTAAAAATACCCACTATTGGGTATTTCTTATCCTTTGCTATTGAACTATTTTAGCCATGGTTATATTATTGACCGCGCCCCATCTTCACCTATATTATCTGCTTTAATGTTTGGCAACCAAGTGTTTCTTGGTTAGGTTTTTATTTTCAATACTTCCCCCTAAGAAAATATTGACCTGATTGAAATTAGCATCATTTTCTACTCTCTGAAATTTGCCCGAGAGCATATATGATGGTGAATTTTCCATGAATATTGATTAAGTAAATCAACTGACCAATATGAAATTTACCAAAAGTTTATTGCATAAGACAGCGTGTTATTACCTTTTTCTACTCTCGTGTTTATTTCCTATAAATGCCATTGGTCAAAGTTACATAGGTCATGCAATTGATAATTATGCAGGTGTACACGGCGTAATATATAACCCCGCAAATGTAGTGGGCTCACCAATGAGTGCCGATATCAATTTATTTTCTGTAAGTGCTTTTGGGGGGAGTGATTATTTCGGAATTTCACTGAAAGACCTTTTAAATAGTGATGAAGGGTTTGATTTTGAAGATAATGCCCAGCGATTTCCAACAAATGAAAATCATTTCTTTGCCAATGCAGATGTACTCGGGCCGTCTTTTATGTTCAATATGGGTCAAAGGCATAGTATTGCAATTACCACAAGAGCACGAGGTTACTTAAACCTAGATAATATTAGCGGCAATCTTTATGAGAGTATTTCCGATGGTTTTGATGTCAACAACGATTTTGAATTTGATATGAAAGACCTAAGCGGTACCGTGCATGTTTTTGGTGAAATCGGTCTGAGCTATGGTCGCATTTTAATGGATAAAAAGACCAGCTTTCTAAAAGCTGGGTTTACGGCAAAATATCTTTTTGGTGCCGGGGGCTTATTTGCCAATTCTCCCCAACTGACAGGCAATTATACCGGATTCAATAATTCTCTAGCCACAACGGGGAGCCTTCAATATGGGTTTTCACAAGATTTTGACAGCGATGATATAAATTTTGATAGCCTTGAGGGCGGCTTTGGCTTCGATTTAGGAATGGTATATGAATATAGGCCACGAATTCTAGATGGTGACATATCGGGCAGAAGGCAGCAGCAGTATAAATTAAAGGTTGGCCTTGCGTTGACCGATTTAGGGGCGATAAATTATAGTCAGGCCGAGACCACCTCATACAATCTTGACGGAGACGTTATGGCTTCAGAATTCGATACAAAAGATATTGAACAAGTACTTGATGACAACTATACGGGATCTGTTGATTTGGGCCCCTCGAAATTGAATTTGCCCACTACCTTACACCTTTCGGCCGATTATTACTTGAAAAGCATTTTTTATGTAGGCCTTCATGGCACGGTCTCGGCAATTAAATCAGGAAAGGCGAACGCCTACGGAACCCTAAATACGCTTACATTGGCACCAAGAATCGAAACAAAAATTTTCAGTCTGTACACCCCGCTAAGTATTCGACAATACGGAGAATTTGCTTGGGGTTTCGGTTTTAGGTTGGGTCCGTTGACGATAGGGTCAGGGTCATTGCTGACCAACCTCTTGTCTAACAGCAGTAAGACTTCTGATGTTTACTTAGGATTAAAAATTCCATTATATAAAAAAATAGACTTCCAAAATCGTTCATAATAAATTACTAAACCAATACAGCCTGTTGTCATGAAAAATTTATCAAAGTCTCTATTATTGTTTGTCGTATTCGTTTTAATGCTTGTAATTGCTTCGTGTAGCAAAGACGATGGTCCTGAAACGAAACAGGAAGCCGTAGTTGAACAGCCCGAGCCCGAACCGGAAGAAGAACCAGAGGAAGTTGAAGAGCCTGTAGAAGAGGTTACTGCAGAAGAATCAAACCTATTTCTTGATAATGTCACCATTAAAGGCGGTACTAAGGTTGAAGGGGCATTACCTGTTTCTACTGCTGCCATTTCCTTCGATATTGAGACCTATGGCGGAAGCGCGTTCGTAGATGAAGGTTTTAATGCCGAATTAACATCTAGTGAAGATTTTATTGGGGCTTACATTCAATTTAAAGTAAATGATGCCTTAGTTTCCGATAATTATTATGATGTTGATTTAGCATCGAATAGTCCGTTTGCAAAGACAGATAAACTTAAGAGTTTTGGTTATTCACGAAACTTCGGTGCCAAGTCTCGGATTGGTTCGGTCAAGTATTCATATTATAACCTTAATGTTGTTTTTACCCCAGACATAGTTGCTGGAGGTGAATTTTGCTATCTCATTGCTGTGTACGATGCAAATGGAAATATAAGTGAACCACAAGAAGTTTGTTTAGAAGTCAAAGGATGGGGCGGTTATGATGATTTGATAGGGGAGTGGCATTACAGTAAAAATGAAGTTTATTTCCCCAACGGTGATATTACAACCCAATTAGTGGGTGAAGAAGGATGCTTTATGTATTCGTTTGTTTGTGAAAATGGAAATTCTTTCGATTATGAAACATGCACCACAAAAGAAGAAGAGATTTTCGATTTTAAAGCAGACGGCACTTATACCCATACGTACAAATCAGTAAGAACTCGATTTGATTTTGAAGCTTCTGAAGCCTCCTGTGAGGCAGTAATAATAGACGACTTTTTAAATTATACAATTACTGGTAATTGGTCTTTTAATGAAACGGATAGAGATATTATTCTGGTAGAATACAATCAACTCTTCGAAGACCAAGAGGGTACCTATGAATACATTAATCCTGTCGGTGAGGGTGATATCTTCCCTTTTGGCCCCGCCACTATTCATTCAGATAATTTTACGGTTGGCTTCGGAACCGAAAATTTAGGAGAAGATCTTAATGCCGACGGACAAGTGGATAACAATGATACTGGCTATCTCAGTTTTTATGTCAAACAGTAAGGCTTTAACAGTCAACAAGTAAAAATAGGTAATCGCCATACTCGACCTAAATATGCGATATAATTTAAATACTATCTTATGAAAAATCACAAAAAAATTTCCCTTTCCCTGATGCTCTTAATAGTTTTTCTTCAATTTACCTCATGCGGTAAAGATGACGGACCCGAAACAAAACAAGAAGTAATAGAAGAGCCGGTTGTAGAACAGGAGGAGGAAGAGGAAGAAGAAATTGTGGAGGAGCAAGAAGAAGAGCTTTCTTCCGAAGAATCGAATACCATTTCTGATAATATCGTAATTGTAGGGGGTACAAAAATAGAGGGTGCACCACCAGTTCCCAATGAGGCCATTGACCTAACTCTTCCTAATGTGTCGAATACAGGTGTTTTAGACGAGGGATTTTCAATTCCTATCTCTTCGGATGCCGATATTACAGGGGCATATATTCAATTTAAGGCAGTTGATGGCGAGGTTTCAGATAGTTATTACGATGTAGATATTATTGCAAATCAAGAAGGACCTGAAGTTAGCGGTAAATTACGTAAGGACCGCAGATCAAGATTCGGAAAAAATTTAGTTCAAACCGCTAAAATGACCGAAACAGAACTTGATATAGATTTGAGTTCGAATATACAACCAGGAGAGTTTTGTTATATCATATGTGTTTATGATGATGCCGGCAATATAAGTGCTCCGCAAGAAGTCTGCGTAACTATCCAAGCCTGGGGTGGTAATGCAGATTTGGTAGGCACTTGGGGTTTAACCAGATGGGAAGAAACGTACCAAGGCATGACCGAAACTGAGATTGTTGGTGAAGAAAACTGCTATGAATATGGCTGTGATACCACTGAGTTTGAAAAGTTGGTCTTTAATGCCGATGGCACATTTGAATATTCGGGTAGATACATATTTCGTGATCTCGATGGTCAATACGGTGAAGAATTCTTAGATTTTATTGAGACCGGCAAATGGTCTTATCCTGAAGGCTCTGAAAATTTGATTATCGTCTACTATTCTATTTCTGAGACCGATGAAGATGGAACTTACGAAGAAGTTTATGAAGCAGGTGGTAGTGACGATATAATCACAACACCTAGTGGGTTCTTAGAAATAACCGATAGCGCTATGGTTATTACCGAAAGCTATGATGATGATGGCGACGGTAATTTTGAAGAAGTTTATAAAGCTTTTTACGAAAAGGACTAAAAGTAAAAACACTTGTTGTTTGGCCTTGGCATTCATTCGGGGGAAGATGTCAAGGCTTTTTTATTTTAATTTAAGATATAGAGTCGACTCTTTTATACCAGAGCTTAAATTAGTATTATTGTCTGCTAAACCAGATTCATGCTTCAACCCTTCGACGATAATTACTTTATGAAAAAGGCGCTTCAAGAGGCTGAAACTGCATATGATATGGGCGAGGTACCTGTTGGTGCGATAGTCGTGGTTCAGAACAGAATTATTGCCCGCGCGCACAATCTTACAGAACAGTTGAAAGATGTCACAGCTCATGCTGAAATGCAAGCTATTACCGCAGCCGCTAATTTTATAGGGGGTAAATATTTAAAAGGTTGTACACTTTATGTCACATTAGAGCCATGTCAAATGTGCGCTGGTGCACTATACTGGAGCCAAATCTCAAAAGTGGTCTATGGGGCAGCGGATTCTCAAAGGGGTTTTATGGCCATGGGTACTCAAATGCATCCTAAAACCGAAATTTTGGCAGGAATAATGGAAAATGAAGCTAGCGATCTGTTAAAACGCTTTTTTGTTCAAAAAAGAAACCTGAATTGAATTCCATTAAAAAAACCCTTACGTTTTAGTAAGGGCTCTCAGTTCTCAAAAAGGGTAACGCTAAATAGTTATCCTATCACCTGTACTTGTGCGGCAACTATGCCCTTTCTACCTTCTTCTTCAACATACTCCACTTTATCGCCCTCGTTTAGTTCAATACCTTTGAGAGCGGTAGCATGTACAAAGATGTCTTTTCCCGTATCGTCGTTAGTAATAAATCCGTAACCTTTAGACCCATTAAAAAACTTTACTGTACCAGTCATGCCAATAAAAAATTAGTTGATAAATTGTTCGTTTCTCTAAAATTAGCGATTTTTTGAATAGGTTATTTTACAAAAGTGATAATAATTCAATCTAACTTGATTGATTTTCAGGCTTTTCAGATGATTTTTGTCGCATTTTTTTGATGTTTTCCTCAGTCAGCATATAGTCTTTCATTTTCTTGCCCTTACTATGTTTAATAAGAAACAAAGGCATGGCAACCAAAAAAATACCGACCGTGCCAAAACCAATTAGTTTATTAGATGCCACTGGTGCTTCTGATTGAATCGTAAATCCGTAGACAATGGATGTGAATGATGCTATGATGATGAGTGTAATTAGATATTTCATAATGAAAAAAAATTAAAATATTCTATGGTAATGATTCCGAGAGTATCTATATCATGAACCTAGCGGGTAAAGTTAATCAACTCTCTGCGGTAAGCAGTAAGTAGTTTCGACTTCGAGATAAAACCGATGTATTTACCATTCTTTATAACCGGAAGGTTCCACGCACCGCTATCTTGAAATTTTTTCATCACTTTTTTCATACTATCTTTTTCATAGAAGATATGCTCAGGTGCATTATGCATGAAGGTCTCTACTTTAGTACTCTCATATAAAGAAGTATCGAACATAAATTCGCGAATATCATCCAATAGAACAATACCGACCAATGCTTTTTCTTCATTGACTACCGGAAATATATTTCTTGCAGATTTAGCTACCGAACGATGTAACATATCGCCAAGACTCATTGATGGATGCACGGTTTTAAAATTTGTTTCTAACACATCATCTAGTTGCATCAGCGTCAATACCGATTGGTCTTTATTATGGGTTAGAAGCGCACCGCTTTTGGCGAGCTCTCGAGTATAGATGGTGTAGTCGATCGCATTTCGAGTTATTAAATAAGATATTGAAGCTGTGATCATTAACGGTACAAATAGTTCGTACCCCCCAGTAATCTCTGCAATCAAGAAGATGGCCGTTAGTGGTGCGTGAAGTACACCCGCGATAAGACCTGCCATACCGATAAGTGTAAAATTGCTTTCTGATACTCCAAAACCAAGACCGGAATTATTGATGACCTTGGCCATAACATTACCCAAAGCACTGCCCATAACCATCGTGGGAATAAAAATTCCCCCGGCCCCACCAGCAGCTAAGGTGGTGGTCATTGCTACAGCTTTAAAAATAGTAATTCCGAATAGCAATGCTATAACAACCCAAATGTTCGATGTGTAATTATCGAAAGGAGTTTTGCCTAATGCCTTAATATGGTCGCCATCCAAAAGGTCGTTAATGAATCCGAACCCTTCACCATAGAGCGGAGGTATGAAATAAAGCATAATACCAATTGCCGCACCGCCTACCAAGAGTTTGTATTTCGGACTTTTTAACGGTTCAAAAAGTTTAAGAATGCCAAAATACATACGTGTAAAGTATATCGAGGCGAACGCAGTTCCTACACCTAGTATGATATAGAACAGGGTGTCTTTGACTTCAAAATTTTGGGTAATGGTAAACTTGAACAGCACCTCGTTCCCTAGAAAAAAATAAGAAGTTAGAACTCCAGATATTGAAGCCAATAATAGAGGCAGCATAGAAAGCATTGTAAAATCTAAACTAAAGACCTCTACGGCAAAAATAATGGCAGCAATCGGTGATTGAAAAATAGAGGCGATTGCACCTGCCGAAGCACAGGCAATCAACAATGATCTTGTTTTTGAATTGATGTGAAAAAATCGTCCCAGATTAGAACTAATTGCCGCACCGGTCGAAACTGCCGGGCCTAAAAGTCCTGTAGAACCACCGAAACCAATCGTCAATGGTGCCGTTATCAATTGTGTATAAATATGCTTGGGAGGAATGACGCCTTTTTTCTTTGATAAGGAAAAAAGTATCGATGAAACCGCATGGCCCAATTTTTCTTTATGAATGAATTTTACATAGAGGAAAACCAAGGTGAGACCAATAATCGGCAAGATGAAATAGATGCTATTATTGGAAATAAGGATGCCCTTCTCTAAAGAAGCTTCTATAAAATAAACGATATTCTTGAGCGTCACTGACGCAAGACCCGCCAATAGCCCTACCAAAACGCTCATTAAGTGCGTAAAAGTTTTGCTGGAGATATTTTTATATCGCCACTTAAGAAATTGGGTAGATAAATGTTTTAGTCGGTTGGGCATCTAATATAGAACCTATTTAAAGGTATTAAAAAACTTGAAACCCTTTATCTCATAATTAATCTAAGAAGGTAGGTTTAGTTTTAAGCTCAACTCTTTCAATTGCTCGTCGTCAATCGCTGCCGGCGCATCGATCATTACGTCTCGACCGCTATTGTTTTTCGGGAATGCAATGAAATCGCGTATAGTTTCTTGACCACCAAGTATGGCTACTAATCGGTCTAAGCCGAAAGCAATACCCCCATGCGGTGGCGCCCCATATTGAAAGGCATCCATAAGAAACCCAAACTGCGCTTTGGCCTCTTCTGGTGTAAAGCCCAAGTGTTTGAACATGGTACTTTGAACCTCTTTATCATGAATTCGAATGGATCCACCACCTATTTCATTACCGTTAAGCACTAAATCATAAGCATTTGCCCTAACAGCGCCCGGGTCACTTTCTAAAAGCTCTAGTTGACCCGGCTTAGGTGATGTGAACGGGTGGTGCATCGCGTGATAGTTACCGGTTTCTTCATCTAGCTCCAATAACGGAAAATCAATAACCCAAAGTGGGGCAAATTCATCCGCTTTTCTCAAGCCTAACCGAGTTGCCATTTCCATGCGTAAAGCACTCAATTGAGTCCGGGTTTTGTTCTTATCGCCAGAAAGTACACATATAAGGTCGCCCGGTTCGGCTTCGGTAGCTTCTGCCCATTTGGCCAAATCTTCTTGGTCATAAAATTTATCTACAGAAGACTTAAAAGAACCATCTTCGTTGCATTTGACATATACCATGCCCTTCGCCCCGATTTGAGGTCTCTTTACCCAATCAACAAGACCGTCGATTTCTTTTCTGGTGTAACTGGCAGCCTTAGGCACTGCTATGGCCACTACTAGTTCTGCAGAGTTAAATACATTAAAATCTTTATGTTGTGCAATGTCGTTCAATTCGGCAAACTCCATACCGAACCTAATATCAGGTTTATCGTTCCCGTAAATGCGCATGGCATCGTCATAGGTAATTCTCGGGAATGCCGATATTTCTACTCCGTTTATTTCTTTCAGCAAGTATTTGGTCAATCCTTCAAAAACATCAAGAATATCTTCTTGTTCGACGAAAGCCATTTCGCAGTCGATTTGTGTAAATTCAGGTTGTCTATCTGCTCGTAAATCTTCATCTCGAAAGCATTTTACTATCTGAAAATACTTATCCATACCGCCGACCATCAAGAGTTGCTTAAAGGTCTGGGGAGATTGTGGCAGGGCATAAAATTGACCTTCGTTCATACGGCTAGGTACTACAAAATCACGAGCACCCTCTGGGGTCGATTTGATAAGATAAGGTGTTTCTACTTCGATAAAACCTTTATCGGCCAAATATTTGCGAACCTCCATGGTTACCTTACTTCTAAAAATAAGGTTGTTTTTTACTGGGCTTCTGCGAATGTCTAAGTACCTATATTTCATTCGCAGGTCTTCGCCGCCATCGGTTTCATTTTCTATGGTAAAGGGTGGTGTTTTCGATTCATTGAGAACTGTCAACTCCTCAACTAAAACCTCTATGTTTCCCGTAGATAAATTTGGGTTTTTTGAGCTTCTTTCGATGACTTCACCTTCTACTTGAACCACAAATTCACGACCGAGGTTTCTTGCTTGTTCGAGAAGTTTAGAAGAGGTTCTGTCTTCGTCGAACACCAATTGGGTTATGCCATAACGATCACGTAAATCTACCCAAACTACAAATCCTTTATCTCTTGTTTTTTGTACCCAACCAGAGAGGGTTACTTTTGTTTCAATGTGTGATTCACGGAGCTCTCCGCAGGTATGACTTCTGTACATCTGATTTGTAATTTTAAAGGGCAAATGTAAGAAGATAACCCCGTAACGTCTAACTATTTGGGTAAATCTGTAATTGTGAATTTTACCTTAATATGATTAGCTACTAAATGAAAATTTAACAATAAATTTAGGTTTGTGATATTTATTGTATAAATTGCCTCACAAATAGCTAATTCAATACTTATGAAAATGAAACACTCTTTACTTAGAGGGGCATATCTTCTTGTGTTCCTTTTGGTCCCGATTGTCACCATGTCACAAGAAACGGTTCAAGGTAACATATCGGACAACAACAGTCTGCCCGTTCCGGGCGCTAATGTTGTTGTAAAAGGAACAACAAACGGGGCAACCTCCGATTTTGATGGTAATTATGAGATTACTATCAACGAACTTCCTGCGACATTGGTATTTTCCTCCTTGGGGTACAGCACTAAAGAAATACAGGTAACAAGCGGAGCAACTTTAGACGTAGTCTTAGAAGAATCTGTAACAGGGCTTGATGAGGTAGTGGTAACTGGTCTGGGCACAAGCATAAAAAGAAGTAACCTTGCAAATGCCGTGGCTACGGTATCATCAGAAGAATTGGTGGGCACAACAGGGCAAAGTACGGTTGATGGTGCGCTTTATGGTAAGGTTACCGGGGTAAATATAACCTCATCCTCAGGTGCTCCGGGTGGTGGTTTTGCACTTCGTCTACGTGGGGTTTCTTCTATTAACGGTAACAATCAGCCTTTGATTATCGTAGATGGGGTTTATGTTAACAATGTCGAAATACCATCAGGTCTTCGTTTTGCTTCGGGAGCAAACCAAGGTAACGAAGAAAATGCTGGTAACCGATTGGCCGATTTAGACCCGAACGATATTGAAAATATTGAAATCTTAAAAGGTTCCTCTGCCGCGGCCATCTATGGTCAGCGAGGTAATGCAGGGGTAGTAATTATCACGACTAAAAGAGGTAAGGGCGGTAAGACTAGAATAAGTTTTAAACAAGATCTTGGCTTTAATGAAATTGCCAACCCCTTGGGTGTAAGACCATGGACAGCAGACAGCGTATTTGATGCATTCTATACGCCCAGTGATGAACCTGAAGTTGATGCTGCTCGTAGAGCATCTGCGCAAGCTGAGGTCGATAAGTTTAATAGGACTATTGCATCAAATGGTTCTTTATACGATTATGAAGATGCCGTATATGGAGAGACAGGACTAATTACCGAAACCAGTCTAAGCGCTACAGGAGGTGGCGACAAAACAAAATTTTATGTAGGGGGCTCATTTAGAGATGAAGAAGGTATCGTGAGAAATACCGGTTTTGATCGGTTCTCTTTACGAGCCAATATTGATCATAGAATTTCTGATATTTTTGATTTTACCTCTACCACCAATTATGTAAGAAGTAATTCAAGTAGAAGTTTTACAGGTAATGAGAATGAAGGAGGTCTGAGTTATGGGTATACCTTAGCATTTACGAGACCATGGAATGGACTATACCCTGATCAGAACGGTAACTACCCAAACAACCCGAACTTCTCGGGTAATCCAATTTTTGTTAGGGATAAGGCAGTAAACGAAGATAGCAATGATCGTATCATTCAAGGTTTGACCTTGAACACCAAGCTTTTGACCAATGATGTTAATCGACTAAGATTCACAAATAGCGTGGGCGTCGATTATTTGGCAAATCAAACCTTTGTTTACGTGCCTGAAACACATCAAGCACAACAGGGCTTAGGTGCTGCTGCGGGGTTCGTGGCTCAAGGTAAAAACAACTTTACACAATTTAATACGCTTTCTAGTTTGGTATGGAACCATGATGCTATGGATGGTGATTTAGGCCTGACAACACAGGCAGGTGTGGCATATTTGTTTCAAGACGCGAACTTGATCAACGCCCGAGGTACTGGTTTGGCTGCGGGGCAGACAAGTGTAGATCAATCGGCCAACCAGGTTACCGATCAAACAAGAAGGGAGGAAAAAGAACTGGGCTATTTTGCACAGGTCGAAGCCAATTATAAAGATTTGGTCATAGGTACCCTCGGCTATCGTATCGATAAATCGACCAGAAACGGAGATCCAAATAAGTTTTATGGTTTTCCTAAAGCTTCATTGGCAGTAAATATGGCCAATTTTGATTTTTGGGGCTTAGAGGCGGTCAACCAATTCAAATTCCGTATAGCTTATGGTGAAACGGGTAACCCCGCAAGCTTTGGCTCTACCTTTACTAGTTTGGCAGCAAACAATATTGGGGGCGTGATTGGCCAATCAGTTGATGGTGTCAAAGGTGATGCAGATGTTGAGCCTGAAACAGCTAGTGAGTTTGAAGTTGGTTTCGACATGGGCTTTTTAGATAGCAGGGTTTCTTTAGAAGCTACTTATTATAATAAAAATGTAAAAGATTTAATCTTGACCAGACAGTTGCCCCCAGCATCTGGTTTTACACAAGAGACTACGAATTTGGCCGATATGAAGAATGAAGGGGTTGAGCTTGCCGTAAGGGGAGATGTAGTTAGAGGCGATGATTTTACGTGGAATACCGGGATTCAATTTTACCTGAATCGTTCTGAGATTACTCGATTAGATGTTCCTGCTTTTGCTCAGCCCGGCGCTGGTTTTGGTACTGGATTAGGAACTATATTCATTGAGGAAGGAAAACCGGTTACGCAATTAGTGGGTAATATTGATGGCACATTGACACAGGTGGGTAATACAGAGCCTGATTTTCAAATGGCATTCAACAATAACTTAACCTTGTTCAAAAATATAGATATATCGTTCTTGTTGCAATTAAAGGCAGGAGGCGAAAACTTGAATCTGTCAGAATATTTGAACGATTTAGGACAAACTAGTGTGGATTTAGAGACAGTTGCAGGTCAGGCCCGTTTGGGGATGCCTGCAAATGCTATTCGATTTGTTGAACCAGCGGGGTATCTTAGGCTTCGTGAAGCGGCAGTTTACTATAGATTTTCTCCCGAATTCGTAGAAAGTATATTTGGTGAAATTGTTGATGGCGTTAAGTTAGGTGCCTCTGGTAGAAATTTGTTTACAATAACCGATTATAGTAGTTATGACCCTGAGGTTTCAGTGAATGGTGGCGCCGGTTTGTCAACAGGTATTGAGGTAACACCTTTTCCGAGTTCAAGGCAAGTGTACTTTCACTTAAATGTTAACTTCTAAAAAAATTACAATGAAAAATACATTAACAACGTTTTTAAAACTTTCGGCATTTGCTCTGTTTGTCATGACTGCTTCATGTTCTTTTGAAGAAGTTGTAGATCCAAATGGACCAAGTGTAGACGGGGTCTTATCGGGATCTTCTAAAGGGCAATTGAATGAATTGGTCGTAGGTATCGAATCAACATTAAGAAATGGAATTGCCACAGAGACCACCGCGAGCGGTACCATGGCAAGAGAATTATACCTCTTTGATGCCGACCCTAGAAATACGATAGACCTTTTAGGTAAAAATGGTATTAGTTTAGACAATAACTCCTTTTATAGCACTGCTCAATGGAGCGGTAGTTATCGTTGTATTAAGAATACTAATCTTTTGATTGAAGGAGCATCGAATACCGAAGCTGTAAATGCACAGGAGCTAGCGGGTTATTTAGGCTTTGCAAAGACGGTTATGGCTTATGAGTTGATTCAAATGGTCAAATCATATGGCAGGGCACGAATAGACATAGGCGACCCTGAAAATTTAGGCCCAATCGAAGATGGTGCTACCGTATTAACCTTCGCTAGAAATATGTTAGACGAGGCCAATGGAGATTTAGCAGGGGCTGGAGGTTCGTTTGCTTTTAATTTGAGCTCGGGTTTTTCGGGTTTTGATACCCCCTCAACATTTGCCCAATTCAATAGGGCCGTAGCCGGTATGGCCGCGGTTTATGATGGTGACGGAGGCGCAGCATTGACCGCTTTAAACAACTCATACCTTGATTTAGAAGGAGATTTAATGGTAGGTCCGCAACATATTTTTGGCCTTGGTGGAGGGGATCAATCCAATGGACTGTTTAAAGTCAATGGTGAGAACGGTGACCAAATTATCGTTCATGATAGTTGGTTAAACGACGCAGAGGTTGGTGATACCCGTGTTACTACTAAAACAAATGTACGGCCGAATCCTCAGGCTCAGGATAATCTTAATGGATTGAACGAAATAAACTTATACGCTACAAATACTGCGCCTATTGATATTATGAGAAATGAGGAATTAGTTCTCTTGTATGCAGAGGCGAGCATATTATCCAGTAGTTTTCAAGATGCGGTTGATGCCATTAATGTTGTCAGAAATGCGGCCGGATTATCGGATTATGCCGGGGCAATGACTGCAGATGCCTTAACGACAGAGATGTTAAATCAACGTAGGTATTCCCTTTGGGCCGAGAATCATAGGTTGTATGATTTACGACGCTATGGTTTGTCCAATTCTTTACCAATCGATAGGGCAGGCGATCAAATATTCAATGTTTTGCCGGTGCCGCTCGCGGAGAACGAGTAATATCGATTATTGAATTTAAGGGCCCGATGTTTATCGGGCTTTTTTTGTTTTGATATTTTTTATATGATTCGGGCCTGGGCGAAATAATTACCCGAAAAACTTAAATGTTATATAACAATTTTGGTACATCATGCGTTTTCATAAATAGTACTTTCGATTACACATTGATTTTGAAAGTTTTAAAAGCATATTATGCCATTTACCGGATCACATCCAGCCTTAGTCATTCCAATTTTGAAAAGCCGTTATTTTTCGGCTTCAGGACTAATTATGGGTAGTATGATACCTGATTTTGAATTCATTTTGTTGATGAAAACAAATGTGGTCTACGGTCATAGTCTTTCACCTATGTTTTGGTTGAACTTGCCACTGTCTTTAATTCTTTTGTTTGTATATCACAATGTGGTAAGAAAGAGCATGATTCAAAACTTGCCCGATTATTTCGAAAAAAGGCTACGTCCATTTCTATATTTTGATTGGAACCGTTTTTTTAAAGACAACTTTCTTAAAGTTATTATCTCTATACTCTTGGGTAATCTTGGACATTTGTTTTGGGATGCCTTTACGCATTCGCATGGTGTTTTCGTTGAGTGGATGTCGTTTTTGAAAAGCCCAGTCAATGGAGTGCCACTTTACCATGTTTTGCAATACGGTTTCAGTCTTTTGGGTGCAGTAGCATTATTACTGTTTTTTCATAGACAACCTTATAAAAGTTTAAGCTTCTACAATAAGAAAAAATTGACGTATTGGATAGTAGTATCCGTTGTTATGGCCATAGTGCTGTTACTTCGATTAGGCAATGCGGTAAAATTCTATTTTGAAGAGTGGATAATCTGTATACTGTGTGCTTTTATGATAGGTTTGGTAGTTGCCTCTATATTCGACGGTATGAATTACACCAATAAAAAGCGGTCAGATCAGGTGAGTACATTAAAGGTAGAAACTGATTGATATTCAACATATACTCATTAAAAAGTAAAGTCCTGAACAGCATCATGTTCAGGACTTTTTTTTGGATTTGGAAATTATGTTTAGGCAGCTACCTTTTCAGAAGTCTCTTCCTGTTTTTTAGTGCTTCCTCTTAATGCAATCTTGATACGATACACTATTTTGAATAGTACAGGTACGATAATAAGGGTCAAGAAAGTTGCCACTAAAAGTCCGAAAATAACCGTCCAAGCAAGTGGTCCCCAGAAAACAACGTTATCTCCACCAACATATATTTTAGGGTTGAATTCAGAGAATAATGAGAAAAAATCGATGTTTAAGCCAATAGCCAACGGGATCAGACCCAATACCGTTGTAATTGCCGTTAAAATTACCGGACGTAATCTCGCTTTGCCGCCTAAAACTATAGAGTCGGTGGCATCTTCAAGTGTCAGTAAATCGCTATCATCCATATCTAGCCTAACCTTTTTCCGGTCTATGAGAATTTGGGTGTAATCTAAAAGTACCACACCGTTATTCACTACGATACCAGCAAGAGAGATAATGCCCATCATGGTCATCATGATTACAAAAGACCAACCGGTAAGCATTAATCCTCCGAACACTCCAATAAAGCTCAAGAAAATGGCAATCATAATGATCAGAGGTTTAGAGATGCCCCCAAATTGAAAAATTAAAATGAGCATAATCAACCCCAAACCAGAGAAAAAGGCACCGACCAAAAAGGCTTGCTGTTTGTTCTGCTCTTCCAATTGACCGGTATAATCGATCTTAATGGAATCGGGCACACCATCATAGCTTTGCATTTCTTTCTGTATCTCGGCGACGATAGCGCCCGCATCGGTAAAGCCTGGTTTAAGGCCCGAATATACCGTAACCACTCTTTTACCATCCCTATGCTTGATTGCACTGAAAGCTGAAGTGTTTTTTTCTTTAGCTACTGCAGAAATAGGCACCTCTTTAATTTGACCCGTGGCGGCATCTCGAAAAATGATATTCTGATTAAAGAGAGCACTCTTGTTGTACCTCAAATCTTCATTGAACCTTATATTGATATCATAATCTTCACCATCTTCTTTATAAACACCTGCTTTTTCACCGAACAAAGAACGCCTTAACTGGCTACCCACTTGGCCAACGGCCACCCCGAGCTCACCTGCTTTTTCTCTATCGACCTCAACAAGCATTGAAGGTTTGCCTTTGTTCACATCAATTTTTAGTTCTTCGATACCAGCTATATTCTTGGTGTTGACATAGTTCTTAATATCTTCTGCAGTATTGATCAGTTCATCATAATCTTTACCTTCTAATTCAATATTTATCGGATACCCCGCCGGTGGACCATTGGCATCTTTTTCTACGGAAATGGCGACCCCAGGATAAATACCTTCTAAAGACGATTGAACCTTTGCCCTTATATCTTCGGTGTTGAGACCATTTCTATATTTGTACTCACTGAAATTAACGGTCAGTTTTCCTTTATGGGGCATTTCTGCAGATGAACCGCCATCCGTCAAAGGATTTCCGGCACCTTCACCAACCACAGAAACAGCTGATGCAACCATAAAATTTTCACCATTCTCTTTGTAAGTAGGGTCGTCTAATACATCATAAACCCTATTTTCAATCTCTTTGGTAATTTCGTTGGTCTTTTCAATCGAGGTACCTTCAGGGTATTCTATATAGACATAGATTTCGTTGGGCTTATTATCTGGAAAAAACTCGACCTTTGTACGACCGCTGCCAAGAGATGCGCCGAATAACATGAAGACACCTATAAGCATTAAAAAGGTTAGGCCAAAATACCAATACACATTCTTGCCCCTAAGCGCATGCTTGAGCCGTTTCTCATACCAATTCTCAAAACGAGTCATGGTATTCTTCTGAAAATTTTGTGCAGCTCCTTTGATTAGGTATTTGTAGACCCAGAACATTATTCCAGTAACGATTAAGACCGTTCCTAAGCCGCGCAAGGCACCTCCGAAGACCAATATCAAAATTCCTAGAACACCTAATATTATACTCATACGAATGAGCTGTTTTAAGGTAAGTTCTTTTTCGTCAGTGCTCATAAATTGAGAAACGAGCATAGAGTTCATGAAAATCGCAACGAATAGTGAAGACCCAAGAACAACAGATAATGTTATCGGAAAATAAATCATAAACTGACCAAAAATACCGGGCCAAAGGCCAAGAGGTACAAATGCTGCTACTGTAGTTGCCGTAGATATAATAATAGGAAATGCAATTTCACCGATACCTTTTTTGGCCGCTTCTGTACGTGACATGCCCTCGTCCATCAAACGATAAACATTTTCAACCACAACGATACCATTATCAACCAACATGCCCAGCCCCATAATCATTCCGAACAAAATCATGGTATTCAAGGTATAGCCCAGCCACGAAAGAATAACAAAAGACATGAACATTGACATGGGTATAGCAAAACCGACGAACAGTGCATTTCTAAACCCTAGAAAGAACATGAGAACGGTAACAACTAGAATAATCCCAAAAATGATATTGTTGACCAAGTCATCAACTTGGTTCAGGGTTCTGGTCGAAGAATCGTTCGCTATCGAAATATGTAAATCAGGTGGAAAATAGTTCGCCTGTTCCTTCTTTACGATTTCCTTGATCTGATCAGCGGCCGATATCGCATTTCTGCCTGCTCTTTTTTTCACATCGAGCATAACCACATTGCTACCGAACTCTCGTGCATATGTGGTCTTATCTTGTTCTTCAAAACTAACAGTGGCAATGTCTTTTAGGTAAACCGCACCGTTATCAGATTTTACCACAAAATTGTTTAATTGGCTCGGCTCATCGATTTCACCAAGAATACGGATCGTTCTTCGTTGTCCGCTAGTTTTCAGGTTACCTGCAGACATGGTCATGTTGCCGTTACCAATAGCATTCAGTACATCTTGAAAGCTTACTTGGGCGGCCATCATTTTATAAATATCGACGGCAACTTCGACTTCTTTGTCTTGAGCACCACGTATGTCTGCTTGTTTAATTTCAGGTAAATCTTCAACCTCATCTTGAAGGTATTCTGCAAACTCCTTTAATTTATCAACAGGATAATCTCCAGTGAAATTGATGTTCATTATAGGAACCTCCTCTGAAAAATTCAGATCAAAGACATTAGGCTCGACCTTAGCCCCATTAAATGTTGGCCAATCTTCACTGGCCTTTTCGCTATCAACCTCATCTTTTACATTCTGCTTGGCTTGCTCTACTGTAATTTCCTCATCGAACTCAACAGTAATAATGGCATAATCTTCTTGAGAGGTAGAGACGACTTCGACCACGTTGCTAACATTCTTTAAACGATCTTCAAGAGGGTCGGTAATCAGCCTCTCGATATCTTCCGCAGTGTTACCAGGGTAGGGGGTGCTGATATAAATTTTCGTTTCAACGATTTCAGGAAAATCCTCTCTTGGCATAGCCATATATGCGGAGAAACCCAGCCAGAGGAAAATACCTATCATTACATAAATGACCGAGGGATTATCGACGGCCCAAGAAGATAGCTTAAATTCCTTATCGGCGTTTTTCTTAATTTTGCTCATCGATCTCTAGTTTTTGATTTTTACCTTTTGGCCGTCCTTTACACTTCGGGCACCTTCCATAATAATCTGGTTGCCATCTTCAATGCCCGTTAAAACTTCTACCTTACCACCTTGGGTTTTACCCGTGGTAATAATGGTTCTAGTAACGGTTGCCTCATTTTCAGATCCTGCAGCCTCAGCGACAAAAACGTATTGATCGCCCTCAGCGTTTTCACTGATTATACTTGACGGTATTAAAATTGCATTTTCGCTGGTATAATCGTTAAGATTTACCTTGGCCGTTAAATTGGGTTTGATTTTACCGTCTTTGTTCGGCACCGGAATCTCAACGCTAAAAGATCTGTTGGCCGGGTTGATAAAGTTGCCCGTTTGGCGAATTTTCGTAGTTATGCTATCACCAAGAATGGGAAAATATACAAGTGCTTCTTTACCTTCGGTAACAGCCCCTAAATAAGCTTCTGGCACATCTACTTCAATGTACATATTCGATAAATTCACTATTCTGAATACCTCAGAACCTGGCCCAGGGGATACCACCGTACCTTGATCTTTGATCACATCATCAATGATTCCGGAAAAGGGAGCCCTAATCGTAGATTTCCCTAGTTGGCTTTCAGACTGTTTGATGGCATCTTGCGTAGCTTCATACTCTGTCTTGGCCGCTAAATATTCTATTTCTGAACCAATTTTTTGATCCCAGAGCCTTTTTCTTCGTTCAAAGGTCGTTTTCGCTAATGCGGCCTGAGTCTTTAATTGCGATAATTGACTGCTCATGCCACCATCGTCAATACTGGCCAGAACCTGACCCTTAGAAACACGTTGGCCCTCTTTCACATAAACGCGTTGCAATGTGCCCGACATTTCTGGATACACGAGTACGTTCTGTTTAGTGCTCACGTCGCCCTGTAGTTCTAAAAAGTGATTAAATTTTTCGGGTGACGCTGCAATAGTGCTTACCAGTGACAGTTTTTCATTGACTGCTTTCGTTGCAATTGCAGAATCTAAAAGTCTGATTTGTGACTCGATCTGTTTCTGCTGTTCTGAAATTTCGCTCTTTTTTGCCCTAAGGGTCTCCAGGTCACCTTGAGCAATTATGCCTTCAACAGACTGTTCTTTACTGCCACATGAAGCGGCAACTAAAATAACGGTTGCGATGTATAGTATTTTTTTCATCTTTAAAGGTTTGTTGTGTTGTTTTAAAGTTTTGATTCTGGATTGTTCAATATGAGCTCCAATGTTGTTTTTTGATTGATTACTTCCACCATAGATTGTAAATAACCTTGCTGGGCGTCGTAAAGCTGAGTCTGTGCTTGTCGTAATTCAAAGCTGGTGGCCAATCCTTCGGAATACTTGATCTGATTTTTATTTTCTATTCTTTCCGCTAGGCGAAGGTTCTCTTTGGCGGTATTATACTCTTCTATGGCCAGAATATAATCGCTCTTGGCTTTTTCAAGTTGAAGTCTGATCTGTTCTTCTGCTTCTGAAAGTTGGGTCTCAGCCTTGGCAAGGGCAATCTTGGCCCTAGCTGTGCTTGCACTTCTTTTGCCTGAACTAAAAATAGGTATGTTCAAGTCTAGCCCCAAAACCGAAGAATCGAACCAATCTTGGTCACCTCCTAAAAAGTTAAACTTATCACTGAAAGATGAACTGCCATAGTTAATGAATGAATTCAGGGTTGGCAAAGCACGACTTTTGGCCAGTTTCAGCTCATAGAAGCGTTGCTCGGTAAGATTGATGGCAATTTTATAGTCTACATTATTCTCGATATTGAAGTCCGTCTCCATAAGTTGAAAGTCTATTTGTTCAACGGCAAGGTTGTCAAGGTTTTCTTCTAAACGCGTTGGGGCATCAATAGCAATACCCAAAACCAAATTCAACATTTGACGGGTAATGTTCTCTAATCTTATGGCATTTTTCAATTGGTTGTCAACCGATGAAAGGGTTATTTGTAATTGCTCGACACTCTCTTCGTCACCCAATCCATTTTCAAACAATTTTTCTGTTTCAAAAAGATTTTCTTCGAGGTTATTTTTATTCTTTTCGAAGATGGCGACACTTTCTTGTGCCAAAAGAACGTTTCCGTAAGATTCTACTACCGATTTTCTAACTTCTTGATCGGTCTTTTCTTCATTATTAACACTGTAGCTCAAGAACGATTTCGTAGCCTGTACCCCGACGATATATGAACCATCGAATATTTTTTGGGTCAAGGTGGCTGTAGCGGTCATTGTTTGGGGCTGACCAAACACTACAGGAATAAACTCTCCGGCTTGGCCACCGGCAAGTTCGGCGGGCAGAAGAGAAACGGGTTGCTTTAGTTGATTCTGGTAACTAACGGAACCGTTAACTTGTGGCAGACCTTCTGCTATAGTTTCCCATTTTTGCTTTCGGGCGTCAATTAGGTCTCGGTTGGCATTTATGGCACTATAGTTATTTTCAAGGGCAAACTGAATAGCTTCCTCTAAAGTAAAGCTGTAGGTTTTCTCAACTGTTTCTTGAGAAAATACGATCGCTGACGTGAACAAAGTGAGAAATGCGAGAATATATTTTTGCATTCTATTCTTGATTTGAATTGATAATTGTATTTAAGATTTTTCTTCCTTTGGGCGTAACTATACCGCGAAGGTGGTATTCAAGATAAAGATCCATTAAAGAGATATTGGTGAATTTATCGGGTGGGAACAAACTATGGTCCTTAATACTTGCTCCCCCTGCATAATAAATACGTGAAATAAATTCTACATTTAAGTTTTCTCTATAAATACCTTGTTCCAGCCCTCTTTTAATATTGTCTACTACACAATCTTTCATGACCTCATACTGCTTTTGTCGCATGGTCGAAAATATCTTCGGATAATATTTTTGCAATTGATAGTGAGGTGAAGACTTTTCATCTTTAAGGTATTGCATTATGAACTTTTTGATTTCGTAAAGTTCTTCAATGGGGTTTTTATTAAGACAGAGAATACTATCGATGCCCGATGAAATAATGCGGGCTAGCTGTAGAGTGCAATCTTTTACGAGTGCTGTCTTATTTTCAAAATGGGCGTATATGGTTTTTTTTGAGATGCCCATTTCTTGAGCAAGGTCATCCATCGTAATGCTCTTGAAACCATAGGTCAAAAACATATCTGCCGCTTTTTCTAAAATTTTTTCCTTCATAACGAGCGGCAAATATAAATCAGGAAACTTTAAAAACATTAAAAGTTTCTTGGGTTTTACATTTTGTTAACACAATTAGGGGGGTTAATGATTTTTTTCTTCCTGATTTCGCTTTACATAGTCTTCAAATGCATTTTCTCCCTCTTCTTTCCAGAAGGCATCATAAAACTCCCATTTTGAAAAATCACTCTTACAAGTATCCCATTTACGGGGCTTAGAAAACTGATGTGATTTTGATTTTTCTTTTTTATGCCCTTTTCCTTCGAAATTTCCGAAGAGTATTTTTGCCATCACGAGAATTCCGACTGCCTTCCAGTACGATAGTACGGGTAACCCGAAGGTATCTGGCATAAGCCAATTCCATAATAACATAAAACCATAACCAAATAACAATAGAAAGATTATTGCCGCTATTATCATAAATATTACCTTGAAAAATCCACGAAAGAATTTTTCTGCCTTTCCTTTTACTTTATGCTCTAGATGCTCTTCCATAATGTTGTATTTTTTTAAATTATATGTTGTTTTTTAGGTGCTAAGTCTTTTAGTAATATTGATAATGCGCGGTGTCGTCGAGACATTAGCGTACCAAGTGGTATATTCGTTTTTCTTGATAATTCACTATACGTGTGGCCTTCAAAATCTATTGACCATATTATATTTCGATACGCTGGTTTAAGATTTTGAATCGATTTTTTTAATTCGATAATCATTTCGTCAGAATATTCATTCGCAGATTTTATAGAGAGCATCTCGGTAAACTCGATAAAGCGATGCTCCATATCTTCTTCTAAACTGGTTTCGTTTTTTTTCTTACGCATAATATCGATAACCCTGTTGCGAATAGAGTTGTAAACAAAACCTGCTATATTATCGATTGGTGATAGACTATCGGCACGTGAGAATAATTTGAGTGCCACATCTTGAACAATATCTCCGGCATCACGATCAGCAGTGTCATCAATACGAGATTTGGCATACGATTTAAGCGCATGGTACTCATCATCGAAAAACGATTTTAGGTTTTTTTGATTTTCTGAATTCGTTGGCATTCAAAATTGTTTGCTGTGGCTTCATTTAAAAAGACGAAGCATTTGAAATCTATTGCGTTTTTGAAAGAATTTTTTTTAATAGGACGAACGTAGGGCAATTAAGTTTCATAAAATGAATGTATTTTTGGCAAAAACCGCCCGATGCAATCCATTGATTTTTACCGAAAAGAGTTTATTTCATATCTCGAAAGCAAGATTGTTGAGAGAGAGCCAAAGAATCTCTACGCCCCTATTTCTTATATTCTTGGTTTGGGGGGTAAAAGGCTACGGCCGGTTTTAACCTTGGTCGCGACCGATATTTTTGATGGGGGTTATACCAAATCTTTAGATGCTGCCTTGGCTATCGAGGTGTTTCATAATTTTTCGTTAGTTCATGATGATATTATGGATGACGCGCCCTTACGAAGGGGAAGAACAACCGTTCATGAAAAATGGGATGTAAATACTGGCATACTTTCTGGGGACGCCATGCTCATAACGGCATATCAATTATTTGAAAATTATTCTCCGGAAATATTTAAAAATTTGGCCAAATTGTTCAGCGAAACAGCACTAAAGGTTTGTGAAGGACAACAATATGATATCGACTTTGAAAATCGCGACGATGTGACCATACCTGAATATCTCAAGATGATAGAGTACAAAACCGCTGTTTTAGTGGCCGCCGCATTAAAAATGGGCGGTATAGTTGCTGAGGTTTCTGCAGAAGAACAAAATGATATTTATCAATTCGGACTCAATCTGGGTATAGCGTTTCAGCTACAGGATGATTATCTTGATGCTTTTGGAAACCCTGAAACATTTGGTAAACAGGTAGGTGGCGATATCATAGAGAATAAAAAGACGTATCTTTATTTAAATGTGCTAGCCCAAGGCACTTCGCAGCAAAAGAAAGAATTATTGGATTTATACTCTATTCAACCGAAAGACCCTTCGGCTAAAATTGAAACTATAAAAGATTTGTTCAAAGAAAGCGGTTCTGCGCAAATTACGAAAGATGCCATTCGAAATTATTCTAATCAAGCGTTTGAGATTTTAGAGGGTCTGAATATTTCATCTGATAAAAAAGCGCTGCTGCTGAGCTTCGGTGAAAGCTTGATGGTTAGGGAGGTTTGATACTAAGATAATCTATTGATTAGAGCTCTCAAAAAAAGCCATTTAGGGCAGCCCCATATGACACTTAATTCTTCTAAAACAGAACTTTCTTCATCTAAAAATTTTAGAATCGATTGTGGGGTTTTTTTCTTAAAAAGGGATTCAAAAACTTGATGTCCCATCTCATTATTTTGTGATAACACATCTAAGAGAAGTAGGTCATAGTACCAAAACCGGTTTTTGAATGTGAGGGAAGTAAGAGGTTTGCCCGCCTTCAAGTGGTCTATCAAAACAGGAATCTTTTTCGCTGTGCTCATAAAAGTATATCCTGTGCTGGGCTTGGCCCAACCACCGGCCGTACCTATATTCAAAATTCGTTTTGTATTGTGCTGCGCAAAATTATAACAGGTCATGGGTATGCTGCCCTGCTCTCTATCGGCAATTATGTAATTCGGGCAGTTCAATTTTGTTGTGATATAGGTATGAAGCGCCTCTTCATATTCTTCCCTATCGAGCAAATCTTTCGAAAAAAGAGTGTACTCTACCAGAGCTTCATTTTTCGACTGCGGAAGTACATACATAAAGCGGGTATTTCCTTTTTGAGGAACCGAAAAATCCATATAGGTAACCGTATCAGCATTAAATACCGGTCGGTCGGTTTCTATTTTCCAACCTACAAAATGTTGCTGAATGACCGGGTACGTACTCTGGCTATTTGCGGCTTCGTAACTGAAAATACTATTAAATACCGTTGTAGCGGTATAAGTATTGCTAGTCGTTTTGAGTGATACTTGAATATCGCTTTCACTGAAGTGAAGAACTTTCTCAAACTTAATAGTTACATTTTTTTTGTTCTTTAATTTTTCGAACCGCTTCTCGTAGAAATCCAATCCCCTGATCATTTTATATGAATAAGGTGTGATATCATATCGCTTAGCGAGTTCCTTGCCTTCAAAGTAAATATGATTCCAGCTTTTATGGACTATTTCATCAAATTGTCCGCTGCCTTTTTCCCAAAAACACCAAGTTCGGTCGTTGGTTTTCTTTTGGTCTTTATCTAGAATTAAAATCGAGGCTTCTGAAAAGTAATCATCATTGGTCATGGCATGGGCTAACATCAGGCCTGCCGCACCGGCACCTATGATGATGTAATCAAAATGAGAAGGGTAGTAATCCAAACTTTTAAGCGTCTTGACTTCAGTTTACCAAAAGTAGGGAATAAAACTCGTCTAATTTATCCGATACCGGAGTCCGAAGAAACCCCTGATTCCTTGATTTGGGCCATAAACATAAGAAGGGTCGAATGTTAGCGCATACGGATTATCGACCGTGGCTACAGCATCGCCGTTCGGGTCAAATGTAACATTCTTATCAAAAGGGTCATTTGCACGGGCAATTATGAATGGATTTCCTCTGTTCGGTGTCCAGTCTAAAAGGTTTTTTACCCCTCCATAGATTTCAAAATTTTTAAGCCCTTTAAACGTAAACTGAATGTTTTGAATACTCCAAGTTGGGGAGTATTCGCTTCTAGGATCATTTTCTCCCAATACTGGTAAAAGCATAGGTCCGTAGAGGTTTCCGGTATAATCAACGGAAAGCTGTATAGGTCGAAATTCGTAAGAGACGTTCCAAGTGCCGGTAAAACTCTCAGTGAGGATCTGCCGTTGTGAAATACCATTTTCAGTTTGACTAACATCTTGTAGAGTTGCCCCGAGCAAAAATTTAAACCCACTCGGGAAAACAACATCAATATTGGCGCTCACACCTTTCGAAACAGATTTTCCGTTAAGATTGTCGTAAATAATTTGATTGGGGTCGGTGTCATAATCCGGTAAGATAGCATTGCTAAAAGAGGTATAGAAAACCGAGGCGTCAAGCCCAACAAAAGTACCGTTGTCGGCGTATATTTTTTTCAAATAATTGAGATTGAAGTTTACAGAGCGCTCGGGTTTTAATTCTTCGGTAACCACCACCTCACGGGCTCCGGTCAGTGCAGCATGTTCTTCGGTAAAGAGGTTGACCACACGAAAACCGGTGCCGGCATTAAATCTCAAAATATCATTATCATTAACACGCCATCGATAGGCTGTTCTCGGGGTTAAAATATTGCCATGGCGCTTGTCATAATCGTATCGTAGCCCCAAGAGCAGCGAATGTTTTTTAGCCAGTTCAATTTCATCTTGCGCAAATAGACTGGGTATGACCACTTCGTCCGCTATTTCGGTCGCCGGGGTATTATCATCATAATAGTTATAACGAATAGAACTGCCGAAGAGAAGGTCATGGCGGTTTAAAACCTTGTCCCAAGTCAATTGCCCAAAACCGATACGCTGATCCGCTATGTAGGGCACGTCGCCATAGACTGAATTTTGGCTGTGGTCATTATAAGAAAAGGATAATAAAAGCTTTTCAGCTACAGGAAGTTGATATTTACCTAACACCTCCCAACGCGTGGTATAAATACTCTCACCGTATATCTCATCACCTCCTCTGAATTCGGGTGTCCATTGAAGTTCACCTCCCCATCGGTCTTCATAGAAAAATCGCCCAGCCAGTGAGAAGATTCGGGAATCATCACGACGGAAATTCCATTTTTGAAAAACTGAAACTCTATCCTGTAGGGTCAAATCGGTGAAGTTATCCCCATTGTTGTCAATAATTTCATCATAATTAAAGTAATTGACCCCTAGAAGCATATCTGTCTTTTCACCAAAATTTATTTTTGCTCCAACATCCAAATTGTATTCGCCCCAGCCGGTAGCAAAGGCATCGGCAAAAAAGTCTGGGGCTTCTAGCGTGTTTTTTGTAATAATGTTTATGAGTCCGCCAACGGCTTCACTTCCGTATAGGCTAGAAGCGGGACCTTTCACGATTTCAATTTGGTCGATAAGTGAGTTCGGTATTCCTGATAATCCGTAGACTGTTCCCAGACCGCTTACAATAGGCATACCATCGATTAACACCAAAGTATAGGGTCCTTCAAGACCGTTAATGTGAATGTCGCCGGTATTACATACATTACAATTAACTTGCGGGCGTACCCCGTTTACATTCTGTAAGGCCTCGAAAATGCTAGCTGTGGGGTTTTTTTTGAGGAAAGTAGGACTATAGACCTCCACCGCTACAGGACTTTCAGAACGGCTTACCGCTTTTAAGGTCCCGGTCACGACCGTTTCTTCTAGTTGTTCGCTAGTTTCGTTTAAGGTGATGTTTAGGTTTCTGTTTCCCTGTTCTCTTAAATCTAATTTTTTACTGAAAGGAAGGTATCCCAAAACCTTTACCTTCAATTTATATGGCCCTGATGGAATATTGCTTAAAGTAAAAAGACCATTTTCGTCAGTAGCTGTGCCAAAAGCTGTTCCTTCTAAATAGACATTTGCAAAAGCAACGGGAAATTCGCTATCGGTAACAGTACCATTTATTTCGACATTTTGTGCGGACATACAAGTATTTGCTAAGAATACTAGCCCAATCACAAAATATAAATAACGTATGGTCAAAATATTTATTTTAGTTCGGTTAAATTAATTTTTAGACAAAACTAAATATTTGTTTTTAGATATAAAAATGTATTTTTACGGTGTAAGAAATTTTTATGACACTTTCTGAAGAAGACTACATTAAGGCCATTTATCATTTGGGAAAGGGAGACAACGTTACGGTTTCCACAAATGCCGTAGCGGAGCAAATGGAAACAAAACCTTCGTCGGTGACCGATATGGTTAAAAAACTTGCGGAAAAGGGCTTGGTCAATTATAAGCCATACAAAGGTGTCAGTCTTACCGAATACGGTCAAAAAACGGCTTTGACTTTGGTGCGAAAACATCGATTATGGGAGGTTTTTTTGGTGGAGAAGCTTGATTTCTCTTGGGATGAGGTGCATGATGTGGCAGAGCAGTTAGAGCATATTAAAAGTGAAAAGCTTATCGATAGTTTAGATAAGCACCTTGGTTTTCCGCAAGTGGATCCGCATGGTGACCCGATACCTTCAAAAAAGGGAGAGTTTAAAAAGGCCATCAAGAAGCTGTTGAACGAGGTGCCCATTGGAACTAGTGGTATCTGTGTGGGAGTAAAAGATTCGTCACCTCCTTTCCTAAAATTCTTAGACAAGAATAAAATTGCTTTGGGTGATAGCATTCTTGTTTTAGATAAAGAGGAGTTTGATGGTTCGCTACATATTCAAATTAAAAATAATAAAATTCACATTTCAAGTCAGATTGCAACCAATCTGTACCTTAAAATTACCGAATAGCCATGGAACAAATCATTGAGTATTTTGAATCTATAGACCCCATCTTGGCGGCGTTCTATGCTACGCTTTTTACTTGGGGCCTAACTGCAGCTGGGGCGGCCTTGGTCTTTTTCTTTAAAAACCCCAATAGAGCTGTGATGGACGGCATGTTAGGTTTTACGGGCGGCGTAATGGTTGCCGCCAGTTTTTGGAGTCTCCTGGCGCCCGGTATTGAAATGAGTCCGGGCGAAGGCTTTGTAAAAGTGATTCCGGCGGCGGTCGGTTTTTTTCTCGGAGCGCTTTTTCTCTTCGGATTGGATAAGATTTTGCCTCACTTGCATTTAAATTTCAAGGAAGGTGATGCAGAGGGCGTGAAAACTCCTTGGCACCGAACCACCCTTTTAACTTTGGCCATAACACTTCATAATATTCCCGAAGGCCTTGCTGTAGGGGTGCTCTTTGGTGGGGTTGCCGCTGGCTTCGATGGGGCTACTATCGGTGGGGCCGTTGCTCTGGCTATGGGTATCGGATTGCAGAATTTCCCTGAAGGGTTCGCTGTTGCCATGCCCCTAAGAAGACAGGGGCTAACCAGAAAGAGAAGTTTCATGTACGGTCAGGCATCTGCATTGGTTGAACCTGTGGCCGCCGTTATTGGAGCATGGGCCGTATTGACTTTTCAACCTATTCTACCTTACGCGCTCTCCTTTGCCGCAGGCGCCATGATTTTTGTGGTAGTCGAAGAGGTAATACCGGAAACTCAACAAGATGAGCACTCCGATATAGCTGTAATGGGTTTTGTAGCAGGTTTTATCATTATGATGACTTTGGATGTGGGATTGGGGTAAACTGCAAAATCAATGACCATGACCCCCAGTTTTTTCGCCAACCATGTCAAATGCCCCTTTTGTGAGAAACTTGTCTGAAGTTGAAAATCGCTCCGGATTCGAGATTTCAGTAAAGCCATCGGAAATATTCTTGATCATAACCTCAATCTGTTCAAAGACATATTGTTTATCATTGTTTTCTATGGCCCTTAGCACAAAGAATTTATCGTTATCTTCTACAATGGCTGTTGAAGGTAAGCCCTTGCCATGGCTGTTTCCGGTAATAATGGCCGCATCGATAAACATACCTGTTAAAAAGTTATTTTGACTCTCTTCATGTAAATGACCGTGTACTTTGATTGTGCGGTTTTCGTCTATGGATGTGCCGATTAAATAAACCTCTGCTTCAAAAGTTTTATCGGAGGCTTCGGGAATTCGAAACCTAATGGATTGCCCCTTTTTAATTTTCATAATATCTTTTTCGAAAATGGAAAGTTCGAGATGAATATGATTGTTGTCGATGATTTCTAGAATAGGGGAAGCTGGCGATACAAAGGTGCCTTTTGTCACGTTCATTTTGGTAATGCTTCCGCTAATGGGGGCATAGATAGTTGTTGTCGAACTTATATTTCCCTTTTCAACTTGGGCAGAAGAGATATTTAGCATTGATAATTGTTTTTTAAGTCCGTTATACCGTGCATGGGCAGTTCTAAAATCGCTTTCCGCCTTTAGAAAACTTTTTTGAGAAGTTATATTTTCTTCCCTTAGGGTTTTCTGGCGATTATATTCCGATTCTAGAAAGGTCAGCTTTTGTTTGACTTCCATGTAGTCTTGTTGTAGGGTAACAAATTCAGGGTTTTCGATGATGACCAACATTTGTCCCTTCTTAACCGAATCTCCTATAAGTAAAGGTGTTTGTTTAATATAACCACCCATAGTGGCACTTACCACCGCCCTGTTTTCCGGTGGCACATCTATCATTCCGTTGGTCTTTATGGTTGTCGGAAAAGACTTTTCTTCAAGGCTTCCCAAGGTCATATCACCGGTATTGAATTGTTCTTTCGTAATTGTTATGCTTTCATCGCTATTTTCAGTTTCAGAAGCTAAATTCTCGACGTTCTGTCTCTCACCACAGCTATTTATAAGTATAACTTGGGAGATGATAACTATATAAATTGTTTTTCTCATTTTTTTATTTTTTAAACTTTTTTTGGGCTGTTTATGGTTTTATAAACTGAGATAATTGAGCTGAATTACCGTTTGGTTATACTCATTCAAATTCTCGAGTCTATTGAGTTGTATCTCATTGGCGTTTTCGATACTTTGTATGTATTGAAAAAAATCGATTTCCCCATTTTTAAAACTTAAATCGGCTGTTTTCAAAATCTCTTCAGAAAGCTCGGCGCCCTCAACTTCGTAATATTCCAAGGCCTTTGCCAGTTTTTCATATTGTGCCCTTAGCTCTTTATAACGAGCATTCATTTTTATTCTAAATGATTTAGATTTTTCGACCTTTATTTGCTCGGCAATTTTCGAGGCCTTTATTCGGGAAGTATTTCCTCCAAAAAATAATGGAATTTTTAGACCTGCTTGATATCCATAAAGATGGCCTTCAAAAGCCCTATTGGTACCTTGAAAATAGTTTAAGCTAATATCGGGTAACAGATGTTGAACTTCCATTTTTCGCTTGGCTTTTGCCAGGTCAATGGTATTTTGAACGTAAGTCATTTCTACAGTTTTCTCAATATTCACTTGGCTCAAGATTATTTTATCCATTAATACAGGGGCGATACGTAGACTATCTTTTATCTGTGTTTTTGCTGATAGATCGGTACTGGCAATGACGACATCTTGGTGTGCTTGTTCTAGGGCAATTTGCAGTTGTCGTTGTTTTGATGAGGCCATTATTTTCTCCAAATAATTTGTTTCGCCCAATTCGAAACGGCGTTTTGCCATATTCGCGAAGTTTTGGTACAAACTATCCAAACGCAAATAAATTGCTTTCTTTTCTTGGGCATATAGATATGCATAAAATGCAGAAGTCACCTCTCGTTTTAATTCTTTTTCTTGTACGGCGTAGCGGCTAGAACTCAGGTTTAAATTCGCTTTGTTCACTTTCTTCTTGGCGAAATACACTGTAGGAAATAAGAAATCTTGTTGTACCCCAAAAACATTGAGTGGTAGGTCGCCCACAGATAAATTGTTCTGATCGAGTTGATAATATACTGAAGTCTTATCGAAATCGAATGCCGAACCAATCAATGCCTCTGATTGTTTTATATTCAGATGTGCCGCTTTCAGATCTGCATTGTTTTGGATAGCCAAGGCAATGAGTTCTTCTAAGTTCTTCTGATTCTCTTGAGCCTTTCCAACAGAGGAAAAAGTTAGGGCAATAAATATGAGCCCTATGCTCACATTATTATTAAGAGCAGGTTTTTTCGCTTCAATCTTTCGCTTTTCGAATAGTATATAAAGTACCGGAAGTACTACCAAAGTTAGTATTGTTGCCGTAATAAGTCCGCCGATAACAACAGTGGCCAGAGGGCGTTGTACTTCGGCGCCTGCGTTGGTAGAAATGGCCATGGGTAAGAAGCCTAAGGCCGCCGCCGCCGCAGTTAACAATACGGCTCGTAAACGGTCTTTGGTTCCTTGCTTTATTAATGATTCCATATCTTCATAATGTTGTTTTTTGAGCTCTTTAAAATGTTCGATGAGCACAATACCGTTAAGCACCGCAATACCGAAAAGTGCTATAAAACCAACCCCGGCAGAAATACTAAAGGGCATATCACGAAACCATAGGAGCAAAACCCCACCAACGGCAGATAATGGTATCGCCGAATATATCAATAGGGCTTCCTTGACTGATTTAAATGCGAAATAGAGTAGTACAAAAATTAATAGTAGTGCAATGGGCACTGCTATTAGAAGCCGAGATTTGGCACTCTGCAAATTCTCGAACTGACCTCCGTAGGTTATGTAATAACCCTTAGGCAGCGTTATATTTCCGTTAATCAGTTGTTGTACATCATCTACTACCGACTGTAAATCACGGTCTCTTACATTAATACCGACAACAATCCGTCTTTGGGTGTTATCCCGCGCAATTTTGGCGGCGCCTTTTTGATAACTGACTTCAGCAAGTTCGCTCAGTGGAATCTTTCCTCCGTTTGGAATATCTACATACAGATTTTTAAGATTGTCTATATCTTTTCGCTTTTCTGAATTTAGGCGAACGACCAAATCAAAACGTTTCTCACCTTCAAAAACACTTCCAACAGTTCGACCTGCAAAGCCCATGGAAACCATACTATTCAAATCTTCAATATTGAGGCCATAACGGGCTATCTTGGCCCGATTATATTTGACATTCATTTGCGGAAGTCCTACAATCTTCTCTACAGAGATATCGGCGGCACCTACTACATTTTCGATGAGATTTTTGATTTCATTGCCCTTTTTACTCAATATATTGAGGTCTTCTCCAAAAATCTTTATGGCTATATCGGCACGAACGCCAGTGATAAGCTCGTTAAACCGCATTTCAATGGGCTGGGTGAATTCGACATTCATGCCGGGAATGATGGCCAAGGCTTCTTTGAACTTATTTGCCAATTCATCTTTGCTTTCTGCAGATACCCATTCGCTTTTTGGTTTGAGCACAATAATTACGTCACTTTCTTCCATCGACATAGGATCGGTAGGCACTTCTGCCGCCCCGATGCGGGTTACGACCTGGCGTACTTCTGGAAAGGTATTGATGAGAATTTTTTCGATTTTAGTGGTGATTTCAACAGTCTTGCCAAGAGATGTTCCTGTTTTGAGTACAGGTTGAATTACGAAGTCTCCTTCATCTAAAGTAGGTACGAATTCACCCCCCATTCTTGAAAATAGCACCACGGTTATTATCAAAAGTAGAGCTGCCAGACCTAATACCAGTTTTTTGCTGCGTAAGGCCCAATCAATAATCGGGTCGTAACGGGCATTCAACCATTTCATCAATCGAACAGAAATATTCTTATCGGAAGAAAGTGAAGGTTTTAGAAATAAAGAGGCCACCACGGGTACATAGGTGAAACACAATACCATTGCACCGATGAGGGCAAAACTAAAGGCCAATGCCATGGGTTTGAACATTTTTCCTTCAACCCCACTCAATGATAATATAGGAATGAAAACAATAAGAATAATCAACTGCCCAAAAATGGCAGAATTCATCATTTTCGAGGCACCTTTGAACGTAATAGTATCTTTTTCAGCTTGCATTTCTGCCGAATTTAGAGCTTGAAGTTCAGTGCTTTTAGCGGTAATCTGATAGGCTACAAACTCAACTATGATTACCGCTCCGTCAATTATGATTCCGAAATCGATAGCCCCTAAGCTCATGAGGTTGGCATCTACCCCAAAAATGTACATGAGAGATAGTGCAAATAACAAACATAACGGAATGACAGAAGCGACGACCAGGCCAGACCTGAAGTTTCCTAATAAGAGTACTACTACAAAAATAACAATCAAAAAACCTAAAATGAGGTTTTCAGAAATGGTAAAGGTCGTTTTGGCGATAAGTTCACTACGATCCAAAAACGGATTTATATAAACCCCTTTGGGCAGTAATGTTGAAATGGCCTGGACACGCTCGTTTACCGCGTCGATAACTTTTTTCGAGTTGGCATTTTTGAGCATCATCACTTGACCAAGTACTTTCTCGCCTTCACCATTTCCGGTAATCGCACCGAAACGGGTAGCGCTACCATAGCCTACCTCGGCTATGTCTTTAACGTAGACAGGAATATTGTTTTTTCGCGTGACCATAATGTTTTTGATGTCCTCGAGGGTTTCCACCAACCCCTCGCCACGTATAAAATAGGCCTGATCGACCTTTTCAATATAACCGCCGCCGGCAACGTTATTGTTTTTCTCCAATGCGGTAAAAACTTCTTGCGCCGTGATGTTCATGGCGTTCAGTTTTTCCGTTTTGATGGCAACTTCATATTGTTTCAGAAAGCCACCCCAGCTATTCACCTCTACCACCCCAGGAATACCAGAAAGTTGACGTTTTATGACCCAATCTTGAATAGTGCGTAATTCGGTAGGATTATATAAATCTTCATAACCGGGCTTTACATCTAGAACATATTGGTAGATTTCTCCCAAGCCGGTGGTTATAGGTCCCATCTCTGGCGTACCAAAACCCTCAGGAATTTTTTCGGAAGCCGATTTGATTTTCTCCGCAATCAATTGACGCGGTAAATAGGTGCCAAGGTCATCATCAAAAACAATGGTTACTACTGAGAGTCCGAACTTTGAAATTGAACGAATCTCTTGTACCCCCGGCAAATTTGCCATTTCAAGCTCTACGGGAAAGGTGATAAATTGCTCTATATCTTGAGTAGATAAGTTTCGAGAGGTAGTAATTACCTGCACTTGATTATTGGTAATATCAGGCACCGCACCAATAGGAATCTGGGTTAAAGAATAAATGCCAAAACCTGTAATAAGGCCGGTAAATAGAAATACGATAAACTTGTTACGTATACTGAAATTTATTAAAAATGAAAGCATAGTCCATAGGAATAATGATTACAGAATACACGAAACGTCAGAGCTTCGTGTAGTTAAAAAAGTAAAGAGTAGGACTATGCTTGTCGAGGTGGCTGAAAAAGGCCGTCTTGGGCCAAAGAGTGATAAGAAACTTGGTAAAAATAATTGGAATCGCGGTCTACGACCATTTCAATTTCCAATGGATAAGTATTAAATTGATTCAATACAAAAACTGAGATAGAAGCGGTATGGCATTGGTGTTGAAAAGGTAATTGTTCGTGTTCTTCCTTCTCTTCTTGATGTTTCGTACTGTGCTCAGCTTTGAGCGCACCATAGTGTTTCGAGATAAAAACGAAAAAATCATCTCCGTATTCTTTTGAGTGAAATTCGGCGTGTTCGATTAGGTCGTCGAAAACGAGTATATCATCCACATGAATACCAAAACTTTGAATCAAGATCAGCAGCGAAATCGATATGGAAAGTAGTTTTGTCATTTATTGCGCTAAAGATACAATTTTTGTAAATGATTTAACACGACTTAATAGTGCCTAAGTTTATGTTCAGCAGGATTTTCTTTGGCGGTACGATTATGAAAAACATATTATCGATTAATCTCTTCAATTAAATTGGCCACGAGGGCCGTCCATCCGGTCTGGTGAGAGGCACCCACGCCACGCCCGTTATTTCCATCAAAATATTCATAGAACAAAATCAATTCTTTAAAATACTTATCAGTATATTTTTCATGGTCAAGCGCGTTCACAGGTCGATTTCCTTCAGCATCTTCTTTGAAAATCGCAATAAGTCGTTTGCTGATTTCAAAAGCAATTTCCTTTAGATTTAAATAGTTGTCACTTCCTGACGGATAGGCGTATTTTAAATCGTCTTCAAAATAATTATGGTATTCTTTAAAGGTGCTAATGAAAATATAGTTCATGGGCATCCAAATTGGCCCACGCCAGTTTGAGTTTCCTCCGAAGAGATCGGTTCGCGATTCGGCACTTTCATAATTGATACTATAAGAACTACCGTCAATTTGAACCGTATAGGGGTTTTCATGTGCTTTTGATAATGACCGAATACCGTAATCGCTCAAAAATTCGGTCTCATCTAAAATGCTGTTGATTAAAACATTGAGCCGTTCTCTAGGTACTAGAGATAAGAGCACGTCTTTATCGGTTCGATATTCTTCGATTATTTGGTATTTGCTGTTCTCTAAACGGTATTTTCGGTACCATTCCATACTCGATTTGAATCGAGGTAGCTTATCTAAACGTTCTTTTCGAATATTGAGCACTGCCGCAAGTGACAACAGACCTGAAATTGACCGAACCTTGATGGGAATTCTTTCGGAATTCGGTAAAATCAACGTATCGTAGAAAAAGCCATCTTTTTCGTCCCACGAACCGGACGAATCAACTGAAATTTTGTTCAATGCTTCGGCAATGAAACAAAAGTGCCCAAAATATTTGATGCACATGTCTTCAAACGCAGGGTCATCAAGAGAAATTTCAATTGCCATTTCAAGCATGTTCAAACAATAAAGCGCCATCCAAGAGGTACCATCGACCTGTTCAAGCACCCCACCGCCCGGTATACCATTACTTCGGTCGAAGACCCCGATATTGTCCAAGCCTAAAAAACCTCCTTCAAAAACATTTTTGTTCAAACTATCTTCACGATTGACCCACCAAGTGAAATTCAGGGCCAGTTTATTGAACATTCGCTTTAAAAAATCAAGATCTCCCTTACCCGTCTTTCGCTGTTCCATCTGGTAGATCTGTATAGCCGCCCATGCTTGAACAGGTGGGTTAACATCACTGAAATTCCATTCGTAGGCCGGTATTTGACCGTTTGCGGCCATGTACCACTCTTTGGTGAACAATAGAAGCTGTTTTTTGGCGAATTCATGGTCGACCATGGAGAAGGTGACACAATGAAAAGCTGAATCCCAAGCGGCGAACCAAGGGTATTCCCAGGCATCTGGCATTGATAAAATGTCATGGTTTCGAAAGGTGGTCCAACCACTATTTCTGCCATGTAAACGTTCTTTTGGCGGAGATGTATCAGGGTCGCCCTTTAACCATTGTTCCACTTCATAATTATAGTATTGTTTCGTCCAAAGCAGACCTGCAAAGGCCTGTCTTTGAATTTCTCGTTGTTCGTCAGTGGAGTTTTCGGTAACCGATTCAAGAAACGACTGAGATTCTTTTGTGCGTTGTGAAAAAACAGCTTCAAATTTCTCATCGAGCGGAGCATCTATTTTTTCTTTTGACAACCGAAGTTTTATAGTTTTAGTTGACCCGGCCTCAATTTCAAGTTGATACAGTGGTGAAAATTTTGTACCCTCGGTTTTCTTTTCCGCCAACTCAAAATCGTTGTCGATTACAGCTTTATGAAAAAGGTCTTTTTTATAAGGATGTTCATTTTCACCATTAAAAATACGTTCGACATTAGTTTCGTTCTCGGTAAACAAAAACTTTGAAGGCTTCTCAAAATATAAATTGTACTTACCTACATATTCATGGTTTATAGAAACACTGGAAACTTCATTACTATCTTCCTTTTTGATGATGGGTTTCTCATTCATACCTAAAAAACTCCAATAATTACGGATCAAGAGAGTAGGTAACAGACTGATTTCAGCCTTTTTAGGGCCTCGGTTGGCAATTGAAATTTTGACGAGTATATCTTCCTCTTCATTTTTGGCATACTCCGTATATACATCGAAATATTCGTTCTTTTCAAAAATGCCGGTATCTAAAAGTTCATACTCGGTTTCGTGTTTGCCCCGTTTTTTATTTTCAGACACTAAATGTTCGTACGGAAATTCATTTTGAGGGTATTTGTACAAATGCTTCATGTACGAGTGGGTGGGGGTATTCTCGAGATAATAATAGAGTTCTTTCACATCTTCCCCATGATTGCCCTCTGGGCCGGTAAGACCGAACAAGCGTTCTTTTAAGATAGGGTCTTTTCCGTTCCAGAGCGCTACTGAAAAGCAAATGTTGCAATATCGATCAGATAGACCGGCGATACCATCTTCGCCCCATCTGTAGGTTCTACTGCGAGAATGATCATGCGGAAGATAATTCCAGGCATCACCATTGACACTATAATCTTCACGAACCGTACCCCATTGACGTTCACTTAGGTACGGCCCCCATTTCAGCCAATCTTTTTCTTTTGAATAATGCGCTTCAAGTCTCTTGGTCTCTAGGTTTACCTTGTTCATAATTGACGGGTCGAATTTTGGTTTGAAGATAGAAAATCTTGTTTGGCAAGTAGGTGTTTTTTGGGTTTAATAAATACTTCTATCGAATAATTAGACCATTCAATATCGGAAATAAAATTATTCGTTCGATTTAAAAAATTTTCTGCGCTTTTGTACGTTTGTATGGTAAGGTTCTTCTAATTGGAAGCAAGTGGAATATGGAAAAAAAACGACATGGTTTATGGAACTTTTTAATTGTATTGACACTAATCATCTGTCTTGCCGCTTTTGTTCTTCATTATAAAAATTGGACGTCGATAGATAACCAAAGCATGAAAATCGTGTCTGGCTTTTACTATCAGAATATTAACTTTTCAGAACTGGATAGCGTTGTATTATTGGATAAAATTCCACCAATGGAGCGCCTCAACGGCTTTTCTGCCCTTGAAAAGGAAAAGGGAGTGTTTCGTGAATTCAAAGATTCGTTGACCGATAAAAAGGTTTATGTGTTCGTAGATAATTATGCGAGCTCTAAAATCAAATTGGTGCATCACGATTCATTAAAACTCTTTTTGAACCTAAAAGACTCTACCGATACCGAACAGCTGTTCAAAACACTCTCCGAGAAAATAGCGGTTGAACCGAACTAACTTTTTCAATATTTCCATTCGGGGTTTTATCCAGTATTAAAATATCATTAAATATTTGCGCAAGGGGTTGTAAATAAGTGCGGTATGAAGTAAATTGTTTGGGTAACCAATTAAACAATACTATGGACACGAATGAAATTGCAACTAAACTGGTCTCTTGGTGTAAAGCCGGTGATTTTGAAAAACCTTATCAGGAATTGTATAGTGATAAAATTGTAAGCATCGAAAATGATGGCAGTGGCGAAGGTGCCTTTGTTGAGGGCTTTGAAGGCATAAAAAAGAAGGGTGAATGGTGGCAAGAAAACTTTGAGGTACATAGTAATACGGTGTCAGAACCTATTGTGGCCGACAATTGGTTTTCGGTAAAATTTGAGATGGATACCACGCACAAACCTTCTGGTCAACGCTCCAAAATGTCTGAAATTGCGGTTTATGAGGTTAAAGAAGGTAAGATTGTAAAAGAACAGTTCTTTTATGACGAAGAATAAAAAAATTTAAATTTTAAAAAAGGCCGATCAGTACTGATCGGCCTTTTTGGTACAAGATTATATCTTTACACAAAAAAAGTATGGTACTTATTACCCAATGTATCGGAGCGTTGTATGGCCTGTTGGCCGTAATTTTTGGTGCTTTCGGTGCACATGCATTGAAAAAGATTTATTCAGACGGGCAGCTGAGGAGCTTTGAGACAGGGGTAAAGTATCAAATGTACCATGCTCTACTGCTCATTATCTTAGGCTTTAATTTTAATCTTGACAATAGCCTTGAGAAATATATGGCCTACAGTTTCATGTTGGGTACCTTTTTGTTCTCTTTTAGTATTTATGGGTTGACCTTTAGTTCGGCCAAAGGCAAAAAGCTTCGATTTCTTGGTCCGATAACGCCTTTGGGCGGTTTGCTTCTGGTTATCGGTTGGGGGCTATTATTCTTTTCTTTTATTAGAAACTGGGTTTAATCGGTCAGTTCTACTTCTGAAGTGAATTCTTTTATGGCCCGATTGGGTTCTATGATATTATAACCTTCCCAAAAGTTAGGGTCGTAATTCGGCATGTACGTGGGCAGTACATCATTGCTCTCTTGATACGATTCGAATTGTGCAGCACTAATAGGGGCTTCATCAAAAACCACCAGTTCGTAGCGATTGATATTACCGAAGGCAGCATCTACTTTGAGTTTTAGTTCGTTCTGTTTTCGTCTGCCCTTAACATTTTTGTTCTTCTCGATTATAGCCAGTGGTCGTTTGAAGCCGGCCCTGACCCCTTTGATAATATTATAATATCTAAGATGGTATTTCTGATCGGCGCCCTTGGCGAATATGATACTGCCCTTTGCAAGGTATTCTTTGAACGACACCCCAAGTAATTTGAAGTCTCGAAGCGGTTCGACATTTTCAAAATCCATTCGAATGAGGGCGAAGTCATCAGCGTTGATGTAAAGTTTCCCCTTGAATTCCGGCGAGCCGTCGGGCTCATAACCAATTACGTAAACGGCTTGGTCACCGAGATAGGTAAAGGTTTCTAAATTGAGATGATAGCGCCTCGGTTTGAAAATTACATTATAGTCGGTATCATCAAAAATGGGCAGGTTCTCGAACAGATTGCCCAAAGTTTCCCGCTTGTATTTTGAGAAGAATTTTCGGCGTTCTTCCTTTCTTTCAAGTTCTTCCTCTAATTTTTTATTAACTGCGATAGCGTCGGTAGAGTCTATTTCCTCTTCAAAAATATCGCCCATCTCGTCAGCATCTATTTTGGTACCAAAGAGTCCTGATTTTACTTTAAAATAAGAATCGGTTTTAATATTTTTCTTGACAATTTGGTTGAATCTTTCCTCTAGATTTTCTAAATCTATATCCTTGTTTTTGTCGTAGAGTTCAGAGGCTTTAATCAAATTCAACTTTTGTTCGTCGGCATCGCCCGAACCATACAGGTCTCCCAACATTTCGGTATAGTAAGTGTTGGTTTTGGGTATGGTTGATATTACACTATCTAAAAAGCTTTTGTTGAAGGCGTTAATGGTGCTTTTCTTGATTTGATAATCGGTCTTTATGATTTCATTCTGATAGGTTTCCCTTAGAAAAAGCCGTTTTTTAGTGAACTCGGTGAAGTAGTTTTTTTCTATGTTGTCTTCTACAAATTCCAAAATTTCCTGAGGAGTGTATTCCTTATTGGAAACTATAACCTCTTTCAGTTCAATCGCTTTCGGACTTAGATATATCAGGCTGTCGGTAAATTGTTCCAAGGGTTTGCCTATACCATTGTAACCGATACATGAAATAAAAAGGGAGTCGGTCGGCTTAATATTTTCCGATATAGAGAATTTGAAGCGCCCCTCTTCGTTAGTAATCATTCCACGATTATTCAATTGAACCGTCGCGTAGGGTACCGGCTTTTTAGTGACCGAATCGATAATAAGTGAAGAGATTGATTGGCCATTGGCCAAACCTGAGACCAGAAAAAGAAGTAATAAGAGCTTTGGCACAAAAATCGAGTTAAGTTCTGCTTTTCAAAAAAAACAATAGCAATCGAACTTACGGGCTATTTTTTGATTTCGTTAGTATCTATTTATTCTTTTTTTAACTCAATGAGCGTTATTTTCAAAAGAGAAGGTCGAGTTTAATAGCTTTAAAGCAATTAGCTGCAACCACAGTCGTCTTGACCACAAGCTTTTGGGTTATTTTTTTTAGAAGAAAAGAGTGTTTTAGGCACTAAGAATTTTTGTGCTAGATAGCCCACAGAAATGGCAAGTATAATATAGACTAATATCGATTGAATCATTTTCTGTTTTTCTTTTTGAACACTAATTAAGTATTTGGTAGGCCACGAAAGCTACAATATAGGCAAAAGCGCTCATAAAAACCAATTGGGCGGTAGGCCATTTCCATGAATTGGTCTCTCTTTTTACAATGGCCAAGGTACTCATACATTGCATCGCAAAGGCATAGAACAAAAGCAGTGAGATACCCGAGGCTAGATTGAACAAGGGCTCTTTGGTCTCAGGATTCACTTCAGCGGCCATACGATTTTTAATGGTCTCTTCTTCGTCACTTCCGACACTGTAAATTGTCGCCAAGGTACCTACGAATACCTCTCTAGCGGCGAAGGATGTAAGTACGGCGATACCGATTTTCCAGTCATAGCCCAGGGGCCTAACGATGGGCTCTATCGCTTTCCCCATGTTTCCGATATATGAATTCTCGAGTTTATAACTTGAAATTTCTTGCTGTATGGCCTTTTCGGTCAATACCGCTCGCGCAAGCTGTAGCGAATCTTCAACTGCGGCGGCATTTATGGTGCTTGAAGCACTATTGTTCTTAAAGCTTTGCTCATAAATGGAAATGTCTTTAGCAATACTTTCTTGATTATATGCGGAAAGACCCTCTGACTCGATGCGTTGAGTTACTATTTCTTCTGCATTATTGAATTCTTCTGAGTATCCGTTAGAACCCAAAAACCAGAGAACCACCGATATGGCCAAAATTATTTTACCTGCACCAAGCACGAAACTTTTGGTCTTTTCCCAAACAGTATACACCACATTTTTAAAAAGTGGAAGTTTGTAATTCGGCATTTCTACCACAAAGAAAGTACGGCTTTGAATGTTGAGTATTTTATGCAATATCATGGCCGAAACTATGGCGGCCCCAAAACCTATAAGGTAGAGTAGCATTAGGGTGAGCGGCTTGTAGCCCAAGCCAAGAAAGCTTCCTTCGGGTATGATCAGCGCTATAATGATAAGGTAGATCGGTAACCTTGCCGAACAGGTAGTAAATGGGGTTACCAAAATGGTAATCAGCCTCTCCTTCCAACTTTCAATCGTTCGGGTGGCCATAATTGCGGGTATGGCGCAAGCGGTACCTGAAATTAAGGGCACCACACTTTTTCCGCTTAATCCGAACGGTCGCATCACACGGTCCATCAGAAAGACCACCCTGCTCATGTACCCCGTTTCTTCTAAGAGCGAGATAAAAAAGAAAAGAAATGCAATTTGCGGAATGAATATTACGATACCTCCGATTCCTGCGAGAATTCCTTCTGCCAAAAGATTGGTAAACACTCCGCCAGGCAGTGTGTTTTTTACCCATTCACTTGCCGAAGCGAACAGTTCGTCTATGAGGTCCATGGGATATTCGCTCCATGAATAAATGGCTTGAAAAATCAATAGAAGAATAAAAAAGAAAATTAGATAACCAAAAACACGGTGGGTCAACACCTTGTCGATTGTAGCCCTAAACCCTTTGGCAACGGCCATATCTACTTTATACGTCTCCTTTAAGATACCGTTGATGAATTGGTACCTTAGAATGGTCTCTTTTTGCTGCAGCCTTTTTAGCTCTGATTTCGATTTGGTCGAAAAGGAAGAACTATCATTGATCAGCTTCTTTTCAATCGGCATAAAATTGACATCTTGGGTAATGACAAGCCACAATTTGTAAAGATCTTGACGTGGGAAAGTTTCTTTCAGTTTGTTAAAGTACTCAGGCGAAATGACGGAAATATCTACATTTTTGGCCTTTGAAATACTTCTGTAATCGGCAATCAGTTCTTTTAGTTCTTCTATTCCTTGGCTTTTACGGGTACTTACCAAGGCTATTTTGGTATCGAGCTTTTCTTCAAGTAGAGGAATATCAACCGTAATGCCCTTTCGCGACATGCGGTCTGCCATATTAATGACTAAAATGGCAGGTATATTTAAATCTTTTATCTGGGTAAAAAGAAGCAGGTTTCGTTTCAGGTTTTCTACATCTGAGACTACTACTGCGACATCAGGGTGGTCTTTATCATTTTTATTCAATAACAACTCGACCGCTACACTTTCGTCTAAAGAAGTGGTGTTAAGGCTATACGTGCCCGGAAGATCAAGAATATGAGCTTTTACACCTCGGGGCAGTTTACAGATACCTTCTTTTTTCTCAACGGTAATACCGGGGTAGTTGCCCACTTTTTGGTTCAGGCCGGTAAGTTGGTTAAAGACCGAAGTTTTTCCCGTGTTGGGGTTACCTATGAGGGCAACGTTAATCTGTTTGCTCATAGGGTATGGGTGTCTTCGATAAGGTCTAATTCAATTAGATGTGCAGTTTCTCTTCTAATTGCGATGTGAGAACCGTTTACATTGATATATATAGGGTCGTTGAGCGGCGCAATCTGTATCATTTCTATCTGATTACCAGGTAAACAACCCAATTCTAAAAGTTTAATGGGTAACGAATCGTCAGAAAACTCTTTGATAATTCCCTTTTGCCCTCTCCGTAACTGTGCGACCGTTGCTGTCAATATTTATTTAGATTCATTATAAGTAAGAGCAAATTTAAAGTAAAATTCCCGAACAGAAAGGGGATTGTCAAAAAAAGGCAGGTACTCGGGTTGTACAAATGATGTTTTAGCTGTGTAGTAGTATTTCAGAAATCAAAAAATCAACTCTAGTCTCTGTAAGACTCCTTTAAAATTTCTAGGTCATTCATGAGCTGATCGACTTCCTCTTTTTTAGTGCCATCGTAAAATCCGCGAATGCGTCGTTCCTTATCCACCAAAATAAAATTTTCGGTATGTATCATATCGTAGGGTCCTCCATCGCCATCATCTTTCACTGCGAGGTACGATTTTCTGGCCAGCTCGTATATCTGTTTTTTATCGCCGGTAACTAAATTCCACCTGCGGTCATCGACTCCCTTTTCCAAAGCATACTTTTTTAATTGAGCGACCGAATCAATTTGCGGAGTTACCGAGTATGACAACAACATTACTTCAGCATCATTTTTGGTTCGATTTTGAATATCGACCATATTATTGGTCATAATTGGGCAGATGGTAGGGCAAGTTGTAAAGAAAAAGTCAGCAATATAAATTTTTTGGTCGTAATCTTTTTGGGTAACGGTCTCGCCATTTTGGTTGATCAATGAAAAATCGGCTACGGTATGGTATTTTTTCACATATTGAACCGTGCTATCGACCAGTTCGGGGTTGACCATTGAAGGTTGGTAAATAGCGAGCATTTCTTTGGGCTGAAGGGCATTGTAAAAGAGGTAGATAATGACTGCCGACAGACAGAACAGCACTAGCCCAAAAAGTTTGTACTTGCCGAAAAATGATCGCATAATCTTTTTTACAAAGATACGTTAGTACAGTGAAGCCGTCAAGGTTAACACGTTCGGGGTCGTACTAAAAGTTTCTTAAAAACAAATTCAGTATGAACTTTCCTTTTTTTAAGAGTAGTTAATAGCGTACTTTTGGGCGTTTAATTTTAGAAAACTCAGATGAGTCCATTATTGATCAAGACCATTCAATTTTTTTTAAGTCTTTCCCTGTTGATCGTACTTCATGAATTAGGTCATTTTATACCCGCAAAACTTTTTAAAACACGAGTAGAAAAGTTCTATCTGTTTTTTGACGTTAAGTTCTCACTTTTCAAGAAAAAGATAGGCGAAACCGTTTATGGTATAGGTTGGCTACCCCTGGGTGGTTATGTGAAGATTGCCGGTATGATTGATGAGAGTATGGATACCGAGGCCATGAAAGAAGAACCCAAAGAGTGGGAGTTTCGCAGCAAACCGGCCTGGCAGCGTTTGATTATAATGATCGGTGGTGTCACCGTGAACTTTATTCTGGCCTTGATTATTTATATCGGTATGGCCTATGCCTATGGCGAGCAGATTATACCTGGCGATAGTTTATCTGCCGGGGTTCATGTGGTCGAAGAGGAAATAGGGGATAAAATAGGCATTCAGACCGGCGATAAAATTTTAGCTATCGACGGGGAAGAAATCAGGGATTTTAATACCGTTTTCAATGACTTGGTAAGCGGAAGCAGCATTACGATAGAACGTGATGGGCAAGTAATTGAACAGGAAATACCTGTGGATTTTATTTCTACCCTTATCGATGATATGGATCGGGCAAGATTTTTCACCTTACGCATGCCTTTTATCGTTGGTAGTATTCCGTCAGAGTCACCTAATAAAGATTCTGGACTACAGGAAGCTGATGAAATAGTTGCTATCGGTGATCAAAAAGTAGAATTTTTTGACCAAGTAGGGCCAATTCTTGAAAATTATAAAGGTGCCAAGGTGAATTTGACCGTGGCTCGTGAAAATAATGTAAGAAAGGAGATACCTGTTGTAATCAGTGATTCGGCGAAAATCGGTGTTTTCCCGGGGCGACCGAGTATGAAAGACATGGAGGAGAGAGGTCTTTTACGATTGGAAACACTTAAATATTCGTTTACGGAGTCAATACCTGCGGGCTTCAATAAAGGGGTGAATACCTTAACGGGCTATTTGAAACAACTAAAGAAAATTTTTAATCCTGATACGGGGGCTTATAAAGGTGTGGGTGGATTTGCTGCCATTGGCGGACTTTTCCCGGATTCTTGGAACTGGGAAATCTTTTGGGCCACAACAGCCTTTCTATCGATTATGTTGGCCGTATTGAACCTGTTGCCTATACCGGCATTAGATGGTGGGCACGTGATGTTTCTGTTGTACGAAATTGTTACAGGTAGAAAGCCAAGTGATAAATTTTTAGAGTATGCGCAAATGGTAGGTTTCTTTTTATTGCTGGCACTTATACTGTTCGCCAACGGTAATGACCTTTATCGATGGATTACCAGTAAATAGAATTAAAATTTTGTTGGGCACAAATAAAAAAACATTTATATTTGCACCCGCTTTGAGCAATTAAAGCCTACATATCTTCCTCCTTAGCTCAGTTGGTTAGAGCATCTGACTGTTAATCAGAGGGTCCTTGGTTCGAGCCCAAGAGGGGGAGCAGAGTTAGAAAGCCGTTCAAGAAATTGAGCGGCTTTTTCTTTTTGATATAAGTTTATTGGTACGCAAAAAACGGATCAGGAACAATTGTTGTGTTTATGCAAAAATTGTTGTTAGTCTAAATAGGAAGAATTCTACATTTTTCACACCTCTGAACTGCGCCCTAAATGCTTTTATCTTGGCATTGAAAGATTCTGCCGAAGCGTT
>NZ_JADNYK010000029.1 GCF_017810075.1 Pseudozobellia sp. WGM2 | reverse complement strand
CGGAGCTTTCTATTGCCGACCTTGCTTATCCGGGCTCGACCTCTTACACTGCTCCCCGACTCACGTATCGTTGGGGTTATACCGACATAACTACAAAGCTGCGATGCCGTTTCGAACTTGGAAAAGCCATCGGTGACAACAATTAAGAACAACGCTGTCCTTTGCCCTATCCCCGGTATGGACATCAACAAGGTCAATTGCTTTTGTTGGTCCCTTTTTACCAATGATAGGATCTTTGATTCGATAGCCATTACTTCTTTATCCAGTTGTTTCCTATTACGTATCAAGGAACGATAGACGAACTTCGATGGTATGCCCAAAGCGGCTTCCCCATGGATCTTGTTCTTGGTTGCCGTACGTTGTTTCAAATAGGTGTCCAACAAGCGGAACAACTGCAAACATTCACTCTGGGTGTCCGTCAAGGAACTATAGATAGGAACCTCGTTGACCAGGGCATATTCACATATGGCCTTGGCATCGCTCTTGTCCGTTTTTATCTTTGCCAGTTTCATTTGAACGAACCGCTTTATCGATAATGGGTTTACTACCGAAACCACTACTCCATTTTTGTGAAGAAACTGTGCAAGCCTGTGATGATAGTAACCGGTAGCTTCCATAACGACCAATGAGCCTTTGGGCAATTCCCCAAGGTATTTCCTGAACCCGACCTCATCGTTCCTATACCGGTCGTGACCCTTCCTACTTCCATGTACATCGAAGACATCCTTACCGATGTCGACTCCAAAAGTTTCTTTATATTTATTCATAGGATATGTTTTATGAAAGAACCGGCTACTTCTGCCCACAACAACTTGAAAACGAGATCTTGCGTCTCACAGAACTGAACGTGGTTCAAGTAGTAAAAGAGAGAGGATTACCAATGTTGTCGAAGTCTTAAGCTTCAATGTATAACATAACCTTAATTCTCTCTTTTGTTCTTTCTGGTTATATCAACAATTTAATGAGAATCAAACTTAAGATGTATA
>NZ_JADNYK010000028.1 GCF_017810075.1 Pseudozobellia sp. WGM2 | reverse complement strand
GTTGTCGTTAACATCCGTAATCTCATTGGTCGGGTCGTTATCGGCATCGTCCACATTATCGACTCCGTCATTGTCGACCGTTACGGTTCCGCCGTTCACGTCCGTGATGGTCGTTGTGCCGTCGCCATTATCGTCTACATCGGTAATCTCGTTCGTCGGGTCGGGATCTGCATCTGGAGAGGCATTTCCACCAACTTGTACCCAAGCAGAACCATCCCAAACATATAATTGTCCTGTAGATGTATCTACATAAGTTTCACCAACATTGGTTGCTGTAGCTCCAGTTGCAATTGGAGAACCAGCATCAACTTGAGAAAGTTCATTCGTTTCGTCTTCATCAGTATCCGTTGAATTCACGGTGTAGTTTCCATTACCGTCATCAGTTACAGAGATAGCACCTGTTCCAGCACTCACTGTCTCTTCAAGAGAAGATAGGTCTACATTTGCTGAACTACCTCTTTCGATATCAATTTGAAGTTGGTTTGTACCGCTTAGAGTGGCACCAGTCAAGTTTTGATTATCGCTGCTATTAGCTGCTAAATCACTGATAGCCTCCTCAACTGTAGTTTCATTTGAGCTGTCGCCATCAACATCTATAGGATTGGTCAAAATAACTTCAGAAGCTTCTTGGTCATCGGTACCGTCAAAACTTGTAGGTGTTCCGTTCTCTGAAGTATAAGTGTAGGTAACATTATCTACCGTATTAAGGGTTGTAATACTCTCATTGATGTCAGTCGTTGAACCATCGGCCTCGGTAACCGTGGCGATACGTGAACCGGCCACAACGTTCGAAATCGACATTCCGTTGGTGTCGATCGTTACATTGCTTCCGTCTCCGTTGGTGAACTCATAGACGCCACCGCCCAAATCGGTAATATCGGACTTGGCCACCGTAACGCTGTTGCCCTCTTCATTGACCAAGGTAACGTTTCCATCGCCCGTATCCTCTATTCTTACAATACTCTCTTGAATGGAAACGGTACTGCCGTCTTCCTTTCT
>NZ_JADNYK010000027.1 GCF_017810075.1 Pseudozobellia sp. WGM2 | reverse complement strand
CCAGCCGAACCTCGAAATCACTCTTCTATATCAACTCTTTTATTATTCTAAATATCTTATCTTCAACTTAAGAAACAAACATACGAGCCGAGACCGTTGGCAACAAGCTAAAAAACTCGGAACTGAAATTAAAGATTCGGAAAAATGACAAAAATAACTGTAAGTTCTGATTGCGGAAATGCACCGAAAAAGGAATTTTTAAAAGAAATAAATATCGCATTTGCGAAAGGAAATTCAGAATTTTTGGCAGAAAGCGTTACGGATAAAATTGTGTGGAATATAATTGGCGACAAAAAAATTGAGGGAAAGGCAAAATTCACGGAGGAATTGGAAAAGATGGAAAAGGAAAAAGCATCGGAATTGATACTCGACCGAATTTTAACTCACGGAAAAGAAGGTGCTGTAAGCGGAATTATAAAAATGCAGAACGGTAAAAAATATGCATTTTCGGACTTTTATGAATTTAGTGGAGCAAAAGGAACCAAAGTAAAATCAATAACATCATACGTAATCGGAATTTAGCAATATTTTAAAACCAACTATAAAAATCAAACAAGTAAAATGAAATCAAAAAATCCTACAATAACTGTCCAAACTACTGTAAAAGCAGACATTAATAAAGTCTGGGATTTCTGGACCAAACCTGACCACATCAAGAATTGGAATTTCGCCACAGATGAATGGTACTGTCCAAAAGCTGAAAATGATTTAATACCAAATGGTAAATTCTCTTGGAGAATGGAAGCCAAAGATGGAAGTATGGGATTTGATTTTACTGGAGATTATGAGAAAATAATCGAAAAGGAATTAATCACTTACAAAATGTCTGATGGGAGACTTGTAAAAATTGACTTTTCAGAAAATGGAAATGAAGTGACCGTAAGTGAAACTTTCGATGCAGAAGGAACTAATTCGGACGAACAACAACGGGCAGGATGGCAAGCTATTTTAGGAAATTTTAAAAAATATGTAGAATCGGAAAAATAAAAGCCAGTTGCCAACAATGGCTATAAGTAATTGCTGGTTCTCGTCTACTTCTGAAAATCCTCACGGATTTTCAGCTTGGTGAGTACTTGCAAAGTTAAGTGCTAACCCACGCAACTACTCATAGGTACTGTGTCAAAAAACAAGTTTTTTCCTTGAAATTTCAGGAAACAGGTTGAGCGAT
>NZ_JADNYK010000026.1 GCF_017810075.1 Pseudozobellia sp. WGM2 | reverse complement strand
CAAACGAACTGCTGTACTCGCTCATTGAAATAACAATGGAAGAAAAAACAGGATGATAGCAAAGATTATTTATGGCGAAACCTGTACGGGAACATTGAATTATATTTTTGGGAAAAAAGGTATGCGGATACTCGGTTACGGCAACACGTTCTCCCAAAGCATATCGCCAAAGTTCTTTGGGAGCGTACTGTATTTTCAGGGACAGCGCAACGCCACCAAGAACCGTTATGCCCATATCAGTTTGAACCTTCCGCACGGGGAACACCTTGAAGACGACACCTTCCTTAAAATCTCCGAGGAGTACATGGAAAATATGGGCTATGGGGAACAGCCCTATGTAGTGGTACGGCATAATGATACCAAGCACGAACACGTCCATATCGTATCCACTATCGTAAAAGAAGATGGAAAAGTACTCGAAATTTTCAATAGCCATAGAAGGAGCATGGCGATACGGCAGCACTTAGAGAAAAAATACCTCCTGTCCCAGGCACCGACGACAAAACAGAAAAGGGAACTTCCGATGTACCGATTGCCCGAGCTACAGTTCGGAATGGATGCGGAAAAAGGAACGAAATACTACTTGCAGGACGTACTGAACGGTATCAACCAGAAATATAAAGTGCGGAGTTTCGAAGAACTGGCAAAACTGGTCAAGCCCTATCACATCGAACTAAGACAGACCAAAAGTGAATCGGGAAGGATAGGGGTGGCCTATGGTCTCAATAATCAAAAAGGATATCAAACTCGGTTCATCAACGGCTCAGCCGTACACCGAGGGCTGAGTGGCCCGAAACTGCAAAAAGTATTCGATGTACATTCCAAATCGAGGTTGTTGCCGATGCACCGGAAACGCCTGTTGAAACAGCTAGAAACTACCTATGGTCTCTTTCAAACCATCCAGCCCAACGAACTGGCGGATGTGCTAAAGGAATATCAGGACATCGATATAAAACTGGACTTGAAAGAAGAAGTCATCGAGGGATTTACCATCTATGACAAATCACGATATGTTTTCAAGGAAAGGGAGATAAGCCAAAATATTAGAATGCAAAACCGTTTGGATATTTTTGGAAATGGAAACGAACCCACGCAAATCGATACCGAAAGCAAACAGTTCAAACTGGAAATCCAAAAAGTCATAAAAGAAGCATTGACCGCATCCTATTTGAAATCCCCAAAACAGAAAGGGTTGTTATCGGAATATGTTATGACCACAAACTTCGGAGATATCGTTCCAATCTTAACG
>NZ_JADNYK010000025.1 GCF_017810075.1 Pseudozobellia sp. WGM2 | reverse complement strand
TGTTGTTAGTCTAAATAGGAAGAATTCTACATTTTTCACACCTCTGAACTGCGCCCTAAATGCTTTTATCTTGGCATTGAAAGATTCTGCCGAAGCGTTTGTACTACGATTTACAAAATAGTTGAGTATCGATCTATAATTGTGGGTTATCGTGTTTACAATGGTATTGAAGGCCTTAAACCCGGACCCCTCCACTTTTCTGAACCAGTGGGCCAGTTTTGTATAGGCGGTTTCCATTGAAGTGGCGGTATTGAATATGTTCCTCAGTCCCTTCACCAAATCGTAAGCGGCCTTGATGTCGGGATAATGGACAAACAATATTTTGCTTCTTTCGGATTGGTTTTCCGTCCAGTTGTCGGGGGATTTGTAGAGCAGGTACCTACTACGGGCCAATAGCTGCTTTCTAGTGTCGCCGTTATCGAAAGTCTCCGGCACGAACGGTTCCTTTGAGCCCCTTGCCTGTTTGATGGCCTCGTTCTCCAGGTCCAGGGCGTCCCATCTGTGTTTGATCCGGATATCCTGAAGGGCCTCCAGTGCCAGTTTCTGTACATGGAAGCGATCGGTGACCTGCAAGGCCTTCGGGAAGCATTTTTTGGCGATCGTTTTCATGGAATTGGCCATGTCCAGGGTGATTTCCTTGACCTTTTTCCTTTCCTTTAGGGGTATCCTTAGCAGTTGTTCCATTATAGGCTCCGCCTTGGTACCCGAGAATATCCCGACGATAGCGCCCTTTTTTCCCTTGGCCTTTTTGTTGGTGATAATCGTATAGAGCTCCCCTTTGGACAGTGCCGTTTCGTCAATGGACAGGTAGGGTCCCATATTTTTGGGAAAGATGAGCCACTCTTTGGCATGGGGCTTTTGCTTCCAGTCCTTGAAATCGCTCAGGTAATCCCGGTACTGTCGTTGTAGTTTCTTTCCCTCCACCCCGTAGAAATGGCCTATGGTGCGGCAGTCCGAAGCCTTAGTATCGACCAAGTACTTTTAAAAAAGCAGCGAACTCCACTGTCATACGAGTTCCCTGTGCCACCAGGTCCCAATCCCTTTGCACTATTCCGTTGGTACGCTTATCGAGCCAACGGCGACGCTTGATGTGGAGCTGGACCGGCTTTCCCCGTAACGGAAAGTCCTGGACGACGATCTGTTTATGGAAACCATGGGCTATTAAAATGCGATGTTTTTCTTCTTTAGGGGCGTCCTTCTTTTCCTCGAAATATAGATGGAGCGTACCATCTTCCGTTGTATGGGAGGCAAGGTCAAAGTGGGTTATTAATAGTTCCGGCAATATAAGCTTCAATAGGTCCGTAGATAATTCCAAGGTCGGTCGTTTTTACGCAAAGATCGGACTCCTATATCAATCCGCACACAACTTTTGAGATTGA
>NZ_JADNYK010000024.1 GCF_017810075.1 Pseudozobellia sp. WGM2 | reverse complement strand
CTGTTCCTGGAACAGTTGTATGATGGTTTTGTCCTTTGGGTATTCGGCCTTGGTGTCGTTGAAGGTGTGGAGCAGCTCGTGGCGCTGTTCTTGGCTGAGCATGTCGATCCGGTCAATGGGCTTTGTGTGGTCGTCGATGATCGATTGCACCAATGTTTTATAATGTCCCATCAAGGTGGCCATCGTCCGTTTTTGATAGATGTCGCTGTTGTATGTGACATCCAGTGCGATCGTGTTTCCGTGTTCCTTGAATGTGAAAATTATATCGAATTTGCTCATGGCCTTCCCCAGGTCCTCGACTGTCCGTGTCTTATCGGGGTCGATTTCGATGGAGGTGTCGTTTTCGGTATTGTTCTGTAGTATGGCCATGATGTCGAACAGTGCGCTCCTGGAGGTGTCCCTTTTAAGGTTCAGGTCCTCTACCAGTCTGTCGAAGGGGTACATCTGGTGGTCGTACGCCTTAAGGACATTTTCCTTTATACGCCGGTAGTTTTCCTGAAATGTGCTTTCCGTGTCGATATGGCTCCTTAGGGGCAGGGTATTGATATAGCATCCGATCTGGTTCTCCAGGTCTGCATGTCCTCTTCCGGCAATAGGGCTCCCGATGATAATGTCCTTTTGTTGTGTATACTTGTGGATGAGCACTTTCAACGATGCCAGAAGGAACATGAACAGCGTCCCCCCTTGGTCCTGGACGTAATTCCTGATGTCCTTGGCCTGTTGTACTTGCAGGTATGTCCGCAGCCTGTTCCCGTTGTTCGTTTTTAATACGGGCCTTTGTTTATGGGAAGGCAGGTCCAACAGCGGTATTTCCCCTTTTAGGGACTCCGTCCAGTACTTTCTGTGTTGTTTGAACCGATCGGTGCCCAGTTGTTCCAACTGCCATACCGCATAGTCCTTGTACTGTATCGGTAAGGGCCGTAGGCCTGGTTCTTGTTTTTCCGTGAACGCTTCGTAAAAAGCCATTACCTCCTTTGTCAGTACCCCCATGGACCATCCGTCACTGATGATATGGTGCATGTTGAAGTAGAAGCTGTACTCCTTGTCCGATAGCCGTAACAGGGCGGCTCTCAGCAAGGGTCCCTTCGTCAGGTCGAATTCCCTGTAGGCGTCCTTGTCGAAGTACTGTTTGGCCTTTTGCCCGGGGTCCTTGTCCTTCCTGTAGTCCTTATAATCGATGGAGAAGCCAAGCTGTTCGGTAGAGAGTACGAACTGTTTGACCGTTCCGTCCTGTACCTCCCTGAATATGGTCCTAAGGACCTCGTGCCGTTCGATAATGGCATGCAGGGCCTTGCCGAATGCCTCGACATCGTAGTTTCCGTCCAAGGGAATACTCCCGGGCATGTTATAGGTGACGCTGCCGCCCCGGAACTGGCTCAGGACCCAGATCCGGCGCTGCGCGTCGGAGATGGGATAACCGTTGTCCCGGCTTGT
>NZ_JADNYK010000023.1 GCF_017810075.1 Pseudozobellia sp. WGM2 | reverse complement strand
GTCTCGGCTCGTATGTTTGTTTCTTAAGTTGAAGATAAGATATTTAGAATAATAAAAGAGTTGATATAGAAGAGTGATTTCGAGGTTCGGCTGGATACTAAATAGGGATATCGTCGCTTAGGTTTACACTCTTGCCAAGCTAATGCTTTAAAGCATTAGCTTGGCTACTTAATAACAGGCTTACATAGGAGGGACAGCGAGGTCTCGGCTAGATACATTTAGATGATATCGTTTCATAGGTTTTGCGCCCTTCTATAATTTTCTTGGAATCTGAACAGTACCTAGATCCTAAAAGTGTAGAGATCGAATCAAATGCGAGCAAAGATGCAAAAGAGAATTCTAGCTTTAAAAAATAGGATATGGCAAAGCGTTTAAAACAAAGTTTAGGTATCGATGTCTCGAAGTTGAATTTATCATTGTCATTAGGTTTTCTGAGTGAACGGCTAGTTAAGGAATTTAAGTCTCATTCAGATGTTTCCAATGATGTCCCCGGTTACAAAGAGCTTTTAAAATGGTTGAACAAATCGGTCGATAGTAATGTTGAGTTGTTGGTTGTCATGGAGGCTACGGGAGTTTACCATCAGGGTATTGCTCATTATTTACATAAACAGGGTTACGCTGTTTGTGTAATGCAATCAGGTCGTGTCAAGCGTTATGCCCAGAGTTTGGATCAACGATCGAAGACTGATGCTTTAGACAGTAAAATGCTAAGCATGATTGGTCTTGAGCGGTCTATTCGCCTTTGGCGACCACCCAGTAAAGAACTGCAACAATTAAAAGCATTGAGCAGGGAGCGCAGTTCTTTGTTAAAGGATAGAACGATAGAGAATAATCGCCAAGGAGCTATTGAATCGAGTGTCTATAGCAATTCTAAAGCCTTGAAAAGGCATAAGAATAGACTGAAGCTGTTCAATAGTCAGATAGAACTAATAGAACAAGAAATGCAAGAACTTACCTCTAAGAATGAGATGTTGAGAAGGAAGATCGGTTTTATGACAAGCATACCCGGTATTTCCTATATTTCTGCGGCTACAGTTATTGGGGAGACCTTAGGTTTTGAATCGATAGTGAACGCAAAACAATTGACGAGCTATGCCGGTTACGATGTCGTATTGCGTGAATCCGGTAATTTTAAAGGAAAAACAAGAATCAGTAAAAAAGGAAACAGCCATATTCGTGCAGCTTTGCATATGCCATCGATGACCTGTGTTCGTTGCAACCCGACATTAAAACAATTCTATAATCGACTAAAGCCTAAAAAAGCAAAACCACTAGTGGCTTTGATAGCGGTTCAAAGAAAGTTGTTGATATTGATGTACACCTTATGGAAAAATGAAGAAGTCTATGACGCGGGGTTTGAAACAAAAAAGCAGCAAAAGCATAAAGCCCTTGCTGCGCGGGATAACAAATTGATCGCTCAACCTGTTTCCTGAAATTTCAAGGAAAAAACTTGTTTTTTGACACAGTACCTA
>NZ_JADNYK010000022.1 GCF_017810075.1 Pseudozobellia sp. WGM2 | reverse complement strand
CACCAAGGCATCGATGGTTAGGGGCCCTGAGAGGGGGATCCCCCACACTGGTACTGAGACACGGACCAGACTCCTACGGGAGGCAGCAGTGAGGAATATTGGACAATGGAGGGAACTCTGATCCAGCCATGCCGCGTGCGGGAAGAAGGCCCTATGGGTCGTAAACCGCTTTTATACGGGAAGAAAAAGGGCTACGTGTAGCCTGTTGACGGTACCGTAAGAATAAGGACCGGCTAACTCCGTGCCAGCAGCCGCGGTAATACGGAGGGTCCGAGCGTTATCCGGAATCATTGGGTTTAAAGGGTCCGTAGGCGGGCCGTTAAGTCAGGGGTGAAAGTCTGCGGCTCAACCGTAGAACTGCCCTTGATACTGGCGGTCTTGAGTCATATTGGAGTGGGCGGAATATGTAGTGTAGCGGTGAAATGCATAGATATTACATAGAACACCGATCGCGAAGGCAGCTCACTAAGTATGTACTGACGCTGATGGACGAAAGCGTGGGGAGCGAACAGGATTAGATACCCTGGTAGTCCACGCCGTAAACGATGGATACTAGCTGTCCGGGTCCTTGAGACCTGGGCGGCCAAGCGAAAGTGATAAGTATCCCACCTGGGGAGTACGTTCGCAAGAATGAAACTCAAAGGAATTGACGGGGGCCCGCACAAGCGGTGGAGCATGTGGTTTAATTCGATGATACGCGAGGAACCTTACCAGGGCTTAAATGCATTTTGACAGGGTCAGAGATGACCTTTCCTTCGGGCAATTTGCAAGGTGCTGCATGGTTGTCGTCAGCTCGTGCCGTGAGGTGTCAGGTTAAGTCCTATAACGAGCGCAACCCCTACCGTTAGTTGCCAGCATGTCATGATGGGGACTCTAACGGGACTGCCGGTGCAAACCGTGAGGAAGGTGGGGACGACGTCAAATCATCACGGCCCTTACGTCCTGGGCCACACACGTGCTACAATGGCAGGTACAGCGGGAAGCCACTGCGCAAGCAGGAGCGGATCCACAAAACCTGTCACAGTTCGGATCGGGGTCTGCAACCCGACCCCGTGAAGCTGGAATCGCTAGTAATCGGATATCAGCCATGATCCGGTGAATACGTTCCCGGGCCTTGTACACACCGCCCGTCAAGCCATGGAAGCCGGGAGTGCCTGAAGTCCGTCACCGCAAGGAGCGGCCTAGGGCAAGATCGGTAACTAGGGCTAAGTCGTAACAAGGTAGCCGTACCGGAAGGTGCGGCTGGAACACCTCCTTTCTAGAGCTTTCCGCGACGATGTCGCGGAAGGGCGACCTCGCCGATAGGTGCACCGACCGTGCCCCGTCCCCTTTCTGTATTCTTAACCGATTTTCCGAAAAGCGTTCATATGGCAAGTATGTGAAGAAGTCTCTATGGTATAATAATAATAGGAAACGGTCGTCCGCGAGGATGGTCCGGGACAGTCCCGTAGCTCAGCTGGTTAGAGCGCTACACTGATAATGTAGAGGTCGGCAGTTCGAGTCTGCCCGGGACTACATGGTGCCGAAGGGCGCGACGTTCATTGAGAATAGGGAACATTGGAAATTTTAGAGGTTGGGAAACCAGTTTGCAGTACGCAGTTCGCAGTACGCAGTACGCAGCATAATGACTGAATACTGAACACTGATCGCTGATACTTTAAAGACGGGGGATTAGCTCAGCTGGCTAGAGCGCCTGCCTTGCACGCAGGAGGTCATCGGTTCGACTCCGATATTCTCCAC
>NZ_JADNYK010000021.1 GCF_017810075.1 Pseudozobellia sp. WGM2 | reverse complement strand
TATTGTTATTAAAGGACTTTGCAAATGAAGAAGTTCCCATAAAACATAAGTTTTTCGCGCCTAGATAAATAACTGGCTACAACAAAACCTATACGCAATACGGGCGTAAGTGCTTAAACCAAAGGTCTGGGTATGCCGAGCAGCTCCGCAAAATCTTTTGGATTTTGCTCTGGACAAGAAAAAGTAAATCAAAACAATAAGATTTCGCTATGTGCTTGGCGGAAAGCAAACGCTAGTTTGCCTCCGTACTGTTCATAGCTCAGGCGTTAGCCACAAGCTGAAAAAAATATAGTAACTGTAATCAACCGAAATGAAAGACGGAATAATAAACTGGAATGTCGACCCCGAAATTTTCACTTTATTCGACATTTTTCCAATTAGATATTACAGTCTTTCGTGGGCTATTGGTTGCGGTCTTTTATACTTAGTAGTTAAAAGAGTTTATCAAAAAGAGAAAATCCCTCTCGAAAACTTGGAACAGCTAACTATGTACATTTTAATAGGTGGGCTTCTGGGTGCACGCCTAGGGCATTGCTTTTTTTATGAACCACAATATTACCTACAAAATCCACTTGAAATACTCTTACCTATTCGAAAAGTGGGCGAAACGTTCAAGTTTACCGGCTTTCAAGGACTTGCAAGCCATGGCGGATTAACTGGAATAGTAATCGCTATCATCCTTTATGTTAGAAAGAGCAAAACAAATATTTTGTGGATAATGGACAGAGTTGCTCTTGGCTCTGGATTAATGGCTGCGAGCATCAGAATTGGAAATTTTATGAACTCTGAGGTATACGGTAAACCGACAAATGGAAACTGGGGTGTGGTCTTTGAAAGGGTAGATCTAATACCTAGACATCCAACACAACTTTACGAAGCTGGAGCATATTTGTTGATTTTCGTTGTTCTTTTGCTTGTTTATAAATCAAAAAAAATAAAAAGACAAAATGGACTCATGGTTGGAATTTTCATGATTTTAATGTTTGCAGCAAGATTTATGATTGAATTTGTCAAAGAAAATCAAGTTGGATTTGAAGATTCGATGACAATTAATATGGGGCAAATTTTGAGTATTCCGTTAATTCTATTAGGGTTTGCGCTAATATACTTCGGAAAAAAGCCTGTGGCTAACAAAACCTAAACGTAATGCGGACTTTAGGGTTAAATCGAATGGTCTGTGTATATTTATAAAGTCGCTAAATCTTATGGATTTAGCTTTGGACAAGAAAAAATAAAACTAAACAATAAGCTTTAGCTTCGTGCGCAGACGGAAACGACAAGTTTCCTTGCCTCCGCACTACGCTTAGCTCAACCGTTAGCATACATTTAAAACAAAACCCTTGAAACTAAAGAATATCTTCTTGAAAAAGGCGAATTTAACCGAAGACCAAAAGGCAGAAAGATTTTGGAAATGGTTTGATAAGCATCAGAACAAATTTCTCTTCCTTTCCGACATAACTGAATCGGAAAAGGACAAATTAATGGATGAATTTTTAAAAGAATTACACAAATTCAATGAAGATATTTACTTTGAAATCGGAGGACATCCAGAAGATGAAAAAGTGGAATTGGTCATTTCAGCAGAGGGAATAGTTGAACATTTTCCTGCTGTAGAAAAATTGACAAGTTTTGCGCCTGAATATAAAAACTGGGACATAATTGCGTTTAAGCCACCAATGGGAACTGGATTTAGTTTGAACTATCGAGGAAAAAAGTTTGACCCCGAAAAAATAATTTACATTCCATTGACTTCAAAGCAAGACCCAAAAGCTATTGGATTTAATGTATGTTATCCTGACTTTGAAGAATCAGAAAAGGAAATTTTTGTTAATGGAACATATCTAATTTTGGACACTATAATCGGAGAAAAGTCTTGTGCTCTGGACATTGACCATATGGAGGTTATACGCACACCTGAAAACATTGTAGACTATGACTTTGGACATTTATCGAATATTGCAGAGTATATAACAGAAAGAAAAAACGTATGCTAACAAAGAACTGAGGTAAAAAGCAAACAAATTCTTCTTTGATCTGAAACCATACTTTTCTAGGCCCATAGATTCTAAAATCGATTTCTTTGAGCTT
>NZ_JADNYK010000020.1 GCF_017810075.1 Pseudozobellia sp. WGM2 | reverse complement strand
AGGCGATGCCAGGGACGATTAGGTTCGTTCTCGAGGTACCGTGGATGGGACAGATGGGCATTTAATGCCTGTCGTGGCTCACGACAACGTTCATTGACATATTGGGACAGGGTACATTTTTTTTATAGAGATGTACTTTGAAGAAAAACACACGAATTTTTTAAGTAAAGAGTACGCAAATAGAATAGCGAAACAAAAGGACGGCGACAAGCTGGATAAGGGCGTATGGGGAATGCCTAGGCTCTCAGAGGCGACGAAGGACGCGATAAGCTGCGAAAAGCTGCGGGGATCGGCACATACGATATGATCCGCAGGTATCCGAATGGGGCAACCCGTTATACTGAAGGTATGACATCCGAAAGGAGGCAAACCCGGTGAACTGAAACATCTAAGTAGCCGGAGGAGGAGAAAACAAAAGTGATTCCGGGAGTAGCGGCGAGCGAAACCGGATTAGTCCAAACCGTACATGTTCCGGCATGTGCGGGGTTGTAGGACCGCGACATTCGAACAGTGATGAACTAGAACGTTTTGGAAAGAACGGCCATAGACGGTGATAGCCCGGTATAGGCAAAGATCTGCAAGATAGCGGTATCCTGAGTAGCGCGGGGCACGTGAAACCCTGTGTGAAACCGGCGGGACCATCCGCCAAGACTAAATACTCCTGAGAGACCGATAGTGAACCAGTACCGTGAGGGAAAGGTGAAAAGAACCCTGAACAAGGGAGTGAAATAGATCCTGAAACCATACGCCTACAAGCGGTCGGAGCCCCATTGGGGTGACGGCGTGCCTTTTGCATAATGAGCCTACGAGTTACTTTTACTGGCAAGGTTAAGGATTTAAGGTCCGGAGCCGCAGCGAAAGCGAGTCTTAACAGGGCGCTTGAGTCAGTAGTAGTAGACGCGAAACCGTGCGATCTACCCATGGGCAGGTTGAAGCTGTGGTAACACATAGTGGAGGACCGAACCCGTTGACGTTGAAAAGTCTTGGGATGACCTGTGGGTAGGGGTGAAAGGCCAATCAAGCTCGGAAATAGCTCGTACTCCCCGAAATGCATTTAGGTGCAGCGTGTAGATAGTTTTATAGAGGTAGAGCTACTGATTGGATGCGGGGGCTTCACCGCCTACCAATTCCTGACAAACTCCGAATGCTATAAAACGTTTCTGCGCAGTGAGGGCATGGGTGCTAAGGTCCATGTCCGAGAGGGAAAGAACCCGGACCATCGGCTAAGGTCCCCAAATATATGCTAAGTTGACAAAACGCGGTGGAACTGCACCGACAGCCAGGATGTTGGCTTGGAAGCAGCCATTCATTTAAAGAGTGCGTAACAGCTCACTGGTCGAGCGGTTCCGCATGGATAATGATCGGGCATAAGCATATTACCGAAGCCATGGCTTTGTATTTATACAAGGGGTAGGGGAGCATTGTAGTGCCGTCGAAGGCGAGCCCGCGAGGGGCGCTGGAGGAGCTACAAACGAAAATGTAGGCATAAGTAACGATAATGCGGGCGAGAAACCCGCACGCCGAAAGACCAAGGTTTCCCCGGCTATGCTAATCAGCCGGGGGTCAGTCGGGACCTAACGCGGACCCGAAGGGGGAAGTGGATGGACAAGCGGTTAATATTCCGCTACCCGCACATCATTGAAAGCGACGGAGGCGAGAAGTTGGTGCGTGCAGACGGAATTGCACGTTGAAGGGAGCGGTAACGCCCCGATAGTACACCGAGGCTACGGCCAAGGTGATAATCCAGTGTATCGACTTCCAAGAAAAGCGAGATGTGCGGCCCGTACCGTAAACCGACACAGGTGGTCGGGATGAGCATTCTAAGGCGCTCGAGAGATTCATGGCTAAGGAACTAGGCAAAATAGACCCGTAACTTCGGGAGAAGGGTCGCCCCCTTATGGGGGGCCGCAGTGAAGAGGTCCAGGCGACTGTTTATCAAAAACACAGGGCTCTGCGAAATCGAGAGATGAAGTATAGGGCCTGACACCTGCCCGGTGCCGGAAGGTTAAGGGGAGACGTAAATCCTTCGGGAGGAAGCGTTGAACTGAAGCCCCGGTAAACGGCGGCCGTAACTATAACGGTCCTAAGGTAGCGAAATTCCTTGTCGGGTAAGTTCCGACCTGCACGAATGGTGCAACGATCTGGACACTGTCTCGGCCATGAGCTCGGTGAAATTGTAGTATCGGTGAAGATGCCGGTTACCCGCAGTGGGACGAAAAGACCCCGTGCACCTTTACTATAGCTTCGTATTGACCTTGGTCAAGCAATGTGTAGGATAGCTGGGAGGATTTGAAGGCGCATCGCCAGGTGCGTTGGATCCATTGTTGAAATACCAGCCTTTGCTTGTCCGGGGCCTAACCCTCGTTTGAGGGAACAGTGCGTGGTGGGTAGTTTGACTGGGGTGGTCGCCTCCAAAAGAGTAACGGAGGCTTCTAAAGGTGCCCTCAGTACGGTCGGCAATCGTACGTAGAGTGCAATGGCACAAGGGCGCTTGACTGTGAGACATACAGGTCGAACAGGTTGGAAACAAGAGCATAGTGATCCGGTGGTTCCGCATGGAAGGGCCATCGCTCAAAGGATAAAAGGTACGCCGGGGATAACAGGCTGATCTCCCCCAAGAGCTCATATCGACGGGGGGGTTTGGCACCTCGATGTCGGCTCGTCACATCCTGGGGCTGGAGAAGGTCCCAAGGGTTGGGCTGTTCGCCCATTAAAGTGGCACGCGAGCTGGGTTCAGAACGTCGTGAGACAGTTCGGTCTCTATCTACTGCGGGCGTTAGAAATTCGAGCGGACCTGATTCTAGTACGAGAGGACCGAGTCGGACCGACCGCTGGTGCACCGGTTGTCCCGCCAGGGGCATTGCCGGGTAGCTATGTCGGGACTGGATAAGCGCTGAAAGCATATAAGCGCGAAACCAACCGCAAGATGAGATTTCTTTAAAGGGCCGTGGGAGATGACCACGTCGATAGGCCATAGGTGCAACGGCAGTAATGTCGGTAGCCGAGTGGTACTAATTGCCCGTACGGCTTGCGCAACGACGTGCCCCTTCGGGGGCACGGCAAATCCTTTGCAAGTGCCGTTCA
>NZ_JADNYK010000001.1 GCF_017810075.1 Pseudozobellia sp. WGM2 | reverse complement strand
CAAAAGCATAAAGCCCTTGCTGCGCGGGATAACAAATTGATCGCTCAACCTGTTTCCTGAAATTTCAAGGAAAAAACTTGTTTTTTGACACAGTACCTATGAGTAGTTGCGTGGGTTAGCACTTAACTTTGCAAGTACACACCAAACTGAAAATCCGCGAGGATTTTCAGAAGTAGGCGAGAACAAGCAATTACTTATAGCCATTGTTGGCTGTCAGGCTTTATTTACTTTTACCTTTAAATTCAGTTTCAAGAAATTTTTGTTTCCATTCTCCATTTTCATAAACTCCTACAATGAAGTCGTATGTTTTTTCATCTTTATAAATCCACATTTCCGTAACAAATGTTCCTCCGTAATCATACATGTATTTCAAGTTTTTTTCTTCGCTCTCCACAGTTCCTTCTGTTAGATTGCCAAAAACATCGAACTCCCAAAACCTTATTTTTTTTAATTTCTCGTCATATTGTCTGATTCCGTGATTTCTTAAACCGAACTCAGTTTGTTCTTTATTCGTGAATCCCAAGGATTCAACTATAACTATTTTGTTGTCTAATGAAAATTTCAAACTTATCTCTTGTTTGAATTTGCTTCCATCTCCCCAAGTTCCTTCTGCTTTCCAAGTGTAATTTTCCAATGATTTAAAAATTGTCAAAGAATTATCTTGTGCCATTAATACAACTGGCATAAGAAAAAGTAAAAGGATTAAATTTTTCATAATGTTCTTTCAATTGTTTCAGCTTGCAGCCAACGGTCATGTGTATGATTAGTTGCGGACTTTTCCAACGGAAAATGTCCGCCTGACTATAAAGATAATTGATTGCAGGAAATTCACTTGTTGAATTTCCGACCGCAATTAATTATACACTGTGTTGTGTGCTGTATTTTCTAGTCCAAGATATGCTCAAACTTCAGTTCGTTTTTTGATTTCGAAATGCTGACAATCTTGTAGGTTGGTGTATATCCCTGTCCATTCGGATAAAATATTTCCTTTCGGTACTCTCTTTCCGTCTGATAATTTACTTTCAATGTGTCTCCCTCATACCTATTTTCCGCCTCACTTGGCAGATATCTATATTCCTGAATTGAATCGGTGTAATCGGTTGAAGATTTTATTTGGTCAATTAACCTCTCCTTGTCCTTTCCACTAATTTCAAGACTAAAAGTGTGATAATAGTCCATAAGTCCACCATCTTCATTAGATAAAATTTTAAATCCGTCCACGAGTTCAATGTCCATTTCCGCCAAATTTTTTCTCGCATCCGATTTAAAGAATAAATAGTCATCGAAAATATATGCTAGTATTAAAAGCACAAATCCGGTGGCTAAAATTCCAGCGATGACTTTTCCTAGTTTTTTGTTACCACGTCTTTTTGGAATCCAATAACCCAGCCAAACAATTCCAGCCATTATTAGTAAAACGACAATCAATATGAGGATATAGAAGAAGAAAATGTCCATTCAGAAATTTCGGCGTTGTCAATATAGCACACAACGCAGGGCTATGTGAAGTCGTGCGTTTGGATTTTTGTTTGTCGTACCGAAAGGTACGTAAAAAGGAAAAATACAAGTGAGCACACCAGATTGCATATAGCTGTTGATCTGTACAGTTTTCCTCGATGGCGCCTGAAGGTGATAAAAATATGATGGTCCCTTATCCTACGGCCCTTGCAATCTGACATGGCCCTGCGATGATGCACGTTTCCCAAAGGGCGGGAATTGGAGCCTGGCGACAATGAAGCGATTTGGGTTCACCTTTAGGTGAATTGTGCATCATCGGCTGGCGGGTATGTACAGTTTTTGCAGGGCGGTGGCATTAAAGCTTGCTTTGAATGACAGGGAGCCCGAAAAAGCTGTCAAAGAAAAAAGCCCACAATTGCAAAGGGTTTTAGCCCTGCAGAAATTGTATATAACCGCTGATGTCTGCAGTACTTTTTCATACAAAACGAGATAATAATAACGAATTGGTAAATACAAAACTTTATATTATGAAATTTTTTAAATCAGATGAACAGGAAATAAGATTTTACATTGTTGTTATGATAGTGTCATTATCCATTCAATTAATTCTTTCAATCCTAAAATAGCAGCTGTTAAAGCTCCAAACCTTGCAATCCATTTAGTTTTTGGGTATTCTTTAAGCATTTGTTTGGCAAGTTGATACTCGACTATTTTTTTGTCTTTTTCTATGCCATCTAAGAGTGTTGTTTCTACCTCTCTAATACGTTCTTTTTCTTTGTGATTTGCCCAGCCACCGTTTTCGATTATTTCAATACCTAAATCGGTTAACCTGTAGGTGGAATCGCTTTCGTACTTTATTATTCCTTTGTCCGCTAAAAAAACAATTGTTTTAGTGTATTTAAAAAAGTCATCCTCGTTCTCAAAATTGTGATGACTTTGAAGAGTATGAAATGATGTTCTGTTTATGTTGTTAAGAAACTTAATTATTTCTTCATCCATAATAAAATATTTTAGTCGCCATCGCAGATGGTGCAAGGGCTTTTTTCTTTGAGTACCCGCCAGCCGATGTCGGCAACTACAAAACAGGAGAAACGTCAGTTTCGTTTTGTATGCGAGACCTCGTAACCGACTTGAAAAATTTTAGCGAAGCGAGGCAGAAATTTTTCAACAAAGGTTGAGGTTGAGGTATTGCCGACATCACGTAAATATATACAACTTTCTTTTAGTGAGTTAAAAACCCATTTTTTTGAAAGTATCACAAAATCAGGTGTTTATTAAATTTTAGTATTTGGCAATCTGTATATCAAATTATTATATTAGCAATTCTGATATACAAATTACCTAATATGAATTTTTCAAAATATTCTTTCAAACCCGACATTCATCGAGATAAAAGAATAATTCTTATCAAGTTTAAATATAACAAATTACTCCAAGAACAATTGCGCCAAAGGTTTCCGTCAGCAAGGTGGAGCAAGACTAAAAAAGCTTGGTATCTACCCGATTTACCCGTGATTCGAAGGGAGTTGAATATCGACCAAAAAAATAGTATTACAATAAAATCGGACAACATCAATATTGTAAATCGAGAGGCGTACATTCGATTACATGAACACTTACAATTAAAAGGGTATAGTCAAAACACGGTTCGCATCTATTTGGCTGAATTCAATCATCTGTTGAGTCTTTTAAAAAATTACCCGGTAGACAAGCTCGACGCTAAAAAGTTAAAAGACTATTTCTTGTACTGTTTAAAAACAGAGGGTATGGGAGAACGAAAAATAAACGGAAAAATAAATGCTATCAAGTGTTATTTTGAACAGGTTATACACCGTCCGAAAATGTTTTTCGATATTCCCCGGCCAAAGAAACCCTTGACACTGCCCAAAATGTTGGATAAATCAGAGGTGAAAAAAATATTGCAGGTTACAAAAAACCAAAAACATGCAATGGCACTGCAACTCTGTTATGGCATGGGCCTAAGAGTGTCAGAAGTGGTAAACCTAAAGGTCGAAGATATCGATAGCCAGCGAATGGTAGTGCATATAACCTCGGCCAAAGGAAAAAAAGACAGGTATGTGCCCTTGCCGGCCAGCGTACTGCCCAAACTCAGAGAATATTATTTAAAGTATAGACCCAAAGATTACCTATTAGAGGGGCAATATGGTGGGCGCTATTCCATAGGTAGTGTTCAACAAGTGTTTAAGACGGCGATGAAGAAGGCGGGTGTAAATAAACGAATAGGGGTTCATGGCCTACGGCACAGTTATGCGACTCACTTGCTAAAGGCAGGCGCCGATATGCGTTTTATTCAAGAGCTTTTAGGCCACAATAGTATTAAGACTACACAGGTTTATACCAAGGTAACCCCCAGAAGCTTGTCTAATATAAAGAGTCCGATAGACTCTTTATAAAGTATGTTGAATGAGTTGGGCAAAATTGTAACTGGCAAATTCTAAATTGGCAAAACTTTTTTTCATAGCCTGCTCTAAGGTCGAAATTCCCTTTATTATCGATGCTGCATAAACTATGCCCAGTTCGTTTTGTTGCGCTTGGGTGATGGCTACCGAACCGCAGAAAGCCGCCACCGGTATACCGTGTTTCGCTGCAGAGCTAACAACGCCATCTATTGTCTTTCCCGATAGGGTCTGCCCGTCGAGCTGCCCTTCACCGGTGATGATCCAATCGGCCCCCTCGATAACCTGATCAAAGTTGGCCAACTTTTTGACCAGTTCGATACCCGATTCCAATTCAGCATTCAAAAAAACCATCGCTCCGCCACCGATTCCACCAGCGGCCCCAGCACCTTTAATAGTTTGTAGGTCTGTTTTGTAAATTTCCTTGATCAGCTTCGAAAAATTTTGCAGGCCCTTGTCCAAATGAACAATATCTTCTGGTGAGGCTCCTTTTTGGGCACCATATACTTTGGCGGCTCCGTCATCCCCATAAAACACATTGGTAACATCACAGGCTATTTTAATAGCCGCTTTGGCGATTAGCGGATTCATCTTTGAGCTGTCTATGCTCTTGACCTTTATGAGATTACTTCCTACGGGCGATAACTCTTGGCCATTCGCATCTAAAAAACGGTATCCTAAGGCCGCGGCCATTCCCAGGCCACCATCGTTGGTAGCGCTTCCTCCTATGCCTAAAATAATTTCCCGTGCTCCGATATCCAATGCATCGGCAATAAGCTGCCCGGTACCAAAAGTTGTAGTGCGCATGCAATCACGTTCGCCACTAGATAGAAGTTTAAGGCCTGAAATTTCGGCCATTTCAATATAGGCGACCTTATTCTGCTCAGAAAAGAGGTATGAGGTTTCCAGGGGCCTGAATAGTGGGTCTTGGGCAGTTAGGGTAATGATTTCACCTTTAATATAATGTCGAACCACTTCCATCGTACCATCACCACCGTCGGCCAATGGCATTTTAATGATTTCTGCAGTATCGAGTACCGAATGTATACCATTGGCCACTGCATCGCAGAATTCAAAACCGGTCAACGAATCTTTAAACTTATCTGGGGCAACTATGAATTTCATCAAATTAGAGGTGTTCTGTGGTTAGTTTACTAGGTAAATATCGACCTGTTTAACTATTTTTTCTACGTTGAAATGCCAAAATTAAGCGTTCAACTACCAATTTTAACATAATTTAAGTGAAATTAGGCTTAAACCTATGAATTTTTATTAAGTACCAGTGAGCAGGTTTTAGTGAACTTTGTCGTCAGATATTAACCCCTAATCGAATTATTATGAAAAATTCGCTAACCTACAATGTGTTTTTCGCATTAGCAATTACCTGTTGCTTCAGTACGGCAACAGCACAGTACTCTACCAAATCAAATACTGTGGCCGACCGTCAAATCGAGAGAAAGATGGAACACTACAGAATTTTGAAGGATCAAGGCTACACAGACCAAGAGATTTTTGAAGACTTGGGCAATGCCAACTTTCTAAATGAGAATTATACGGCTGCCTCTTTTTGGTACGGGCAGTTGAAAGAATCTAAAAAGGGCGAGCCCCTGAGTAAGAGTTATCAAAAACGATACGACTTCGCCTTAAAGAAGTCGAACCAAACAGCTGATACGGCTTCGTTAGAAAGCAACGATTGGCTGGCCGAAGTTAAAAGTGACTATCAGATCAAAAAGAGAACAGTCGAAACTTTTCTAGATAGGCCGATTTCAGAACGATATAGAGAGCTTGATTTTCAGAGCTCGAACGGGTCTTTTGTGGTCGACGATCAAAAAGTGGCCGAACAAGGTCTTAAATCGATTATCGGAGATGATATCGACAAGAACCACCCCTATAAAATGCCTGTGGCGGTTACACCTGACGGAAACACGGCTTTCTTCAGCAAAACCGTAAGCGAGAAACCCTTGTATGGGTTATTTTCTAAAAAAGAGCAAATACACAAAATTTACCGTGCCGAACGAGTAAACGGAAAATGGACGAATATAGAAGAGGTTGCAGCTGCACCAAACCATTCATCGGCCAAACATCCGGCTATTTCCGCCGACGGTAGACGTTTGTTTTTTGCCTCTAATATGCCTGGCAGTTTCGGTGAGTTCGATATCTATGTATCAGAGATATTGAGCGATGGTAGCTTGGGCGTTGCCAAGAACCTAGGTAAAAAGGTAAATACCGAAAAGAACGACCTATACCCGAACGTAGTGGGTAACAAGACTTTGTTTTTCGCTTCTGAAGGAAGAAGGGGTTATGGTGGTCTTGACGTATATATGACCCAAGTTGATAATAGAAAAGTAGATTTAGCTATGAACCTGGGTAGCGAAATCAATAGCGACGATGATGATTTTGCCATTGCGTTCACCAGTCAGAGCGGTAAGGCCTATGTTATGTCGAATCGTGGCAAGAATAAAGGTGGTGTTGAACGTATAGCGTTCACATACGCTGATCAAGAAGAACCTTCGTACGATAAGAACGAATATAAATTGATGGAGGCTTTGAATTCAGAAAGCCAAATTCGATATACCTCTTCAATGTTTGAAGATGAATAAGCAAATGGGTCAATAGAGTAGGTCGTTCGGTTACCACCTGCGGCCTACATATTAAACTATGACCATTTGTAGGGCCTTGAACGCCCACCCCTTTAAATCCCAAATACTACTACCATGAGCTACAATAGTAATACTACCAAAAGATTTGGCCTACTTTTTTTGTTCTGTGCCATGTTGGGCTTTCAGATGAGCTACGGCCAAGAAGCACCGATTACCGAAATCAATTCAAAAAGCACCTATCACAACCAATTGTTTTATAATCGCTTTTTGATCAACCCGACCTTTTCGTTGGTGAGAGAAAACAAGTCATATATCAATATTCTGCATAGAAATCAATATGCAACTTTTGAAGATAACGATCAGAACTACTTTCTAGGCTTCAGTAATAAGCTGAACGAGAGTACCGCCTTGGGTATTAGTGTATATAGTCAATGGTCTGGTGTAGTTCAAGAGTTCGGTTTTAACGCCAACTATGCCACAGCGGTAAAGTTAGGTGATAAGAACAAGCTTACTTTTGGTACTAATCTTACCTATTATAATGAAGGGTTGGATCGCAATCGAATTGTAGCTGTGGAAAATGATAATAAAATACTTGACTCGAAAAAAGAAAGTAAAGTGGCAATTCAGCCAGGGGTAACCCTTTCATTGGGTAGTTTTGATTTTGGTCTATATGCGACCGATCTATTCAAATACAATCAGACCGCCAATACCTTTTTGACCAATATGAGTACGAAGAGTGTTAAGGCTTCTGTACAGTACAGTCACCAGTTTATGGCCAATCGCGGTATTTTTGCCGACGCAAGGTTGATGCCAATGGTACAAGTGGGCCAAAACGAAGATGGTAGTTTAGATTATGTGGGCTCTATGGTACTAGACCTACCGACCTTCGGCTGGTTTCAGGCAAATTATGATGATACCTATGGGCTGAGCACCGGTCTAGGGTTCAACTTGAGCAAAAGAATGTCTATTGGGTACCTATTGGAGAAAGACTTGAATCAAGACGATGCCGATTTAGGGTGGAACCATGAAGTTTCATTGGCCTATAATTTTCAAGACCATGGCTCAAAGGTCAATAGCCTGGTAGATGCTTCGAACGATGCACAGATAGATCGTATCGTTAGAAACTACGAAGAGCAGATATTGAGGTTGACCGCCGAGAACGAAAAGGCAATGAACAAAGAAAGAAAATCATTTAAAAAACAAGCGATAGAAGCAAATTCGGCCCTAGATGATCCTAATTCTTTGGCGTACGAGAACCGTTTGATACTAGATGAGATGATTTTAAGACAAGATTCTATCGATGCCGCCAGGGATGCTGCTTTTCAATCACGCTTAGAGAGTTTGGTAGATGTATTAAAGCAAGAAATACGTCAGTCTAAAGAAGCCGACGCTGAAATTAAGAAAGAGAAGACACCTAAGTTCAATACCGGCTTGGCCGAGAACGGTACAACAAAGACTGCAATCGCTAAAAAAGAGCTGGCCGTTGTTGAAGAAAGCCCTAAAGTTTCAGATAAAGAGGATGCTAACATAAGCTTGACTGCGGATGTCGACAACCAAGTAGCGGATGCGACCGTAGATAACGAAATACACAAATCAGTAGACACATTCTTCAACAAGAGAGAAGAGGCCATACAACGTCAAAGAGAGCACCGTGTGGCACAGGCGGAAGCTAAACCGGTGACCGGAAGCAACAACGATGTCTCAAAGATAAAAGAAGAAGTGAATCTGCCTATTCGAGTGCTGAACCAGGCCAATATCGTGGGAGCTCAATCAGGCTATTTCGTAATTGCAAATGTGTATAGCAACAAAAAATATATGAACGCCTTTATGGAGAGCTTGAAAAAGAAAGGTCTTAAAGCAGGGCAGTTCTATAACAAAGAAAACGGATTATACTACGTCTACTTGGCAGACTATAGCTTCAAACAAGATGCAAAAGATGCATATGTAACCAACTTAGATGGTAAGTACCAAGATGAAAAATGGATCATGCAGGTAGATGATCATTCTGCAATCGTTGATAATATGTACAACGACTATTAAAATATTAACTTATGGTTAGTGGGACCTGATTTTTTTGGTAGAAAATTAGGCAAAACAGCAGGGGAGGCCCTGCTGTTTTTTTTGTTTTTAGCCCTTTCAAACTAAAATTTCGTAGGTAATCATCAGGTTAAAACTGCTAAAAAAAGATATCGATTAAATACAAAAATGCCGATTAAATGCATTAAAATTGGGCTGTTTGGTGTAGTTTGACGAAAATGGGACGCAATAAAAGAGACGTGAAATAAAAATTATTATGTTTACTGAACCAAATCGAATTAACCTATTTATGAATCCCCAAAATCCCATGACCATGAATCATTTCCTACATCAATTCCGTAAAAGACGTGGCTGTAAAAACTCTAAAAAGAGTTTACATTATCTCAACTTCTGAGAAATAAAAAATTAAGCGTCATTTTGATTTTGATACACATCGGTATCGATATCTAAAAATTCACCCAGCGTAAAAGAATAACTGTTGCTTTTTTTGAGCAAAGACTTTCGGGAGTACCCTCCCTAGTGCCGTCTATGCCCTTAAGCAGAGTTTAATTGTGATACTTCTAGACCTAACCATCTAAGAAGAAGCACCTTTCTACGCCAAATTTTAAATAATTGCTTACCGGCAATACGATTAAAAACAAAAATTCAGTCCCAAATTTAACCTAGATATATTTCTGACAATTAAGTGGTTAGAAAATATATCGTTAATACCCACTACCATGAATACCACGTTACCAAAGATTATTGTGATCGATAATGATCGATTTTTACACGAGGCTTACCAAAAGTATTTTGAATCGTATCTCGAATATTCCCTTGGTGGAATTTACAGTACTATTTCTGAAGCTGTAGCCGAATTTGATGAAGTTAAGCCCGACATTATTTTTTCTGAAGTTGAATTGCCCGATACTTCTGGTATTGAGGGCATTCAGCTTTTCAGAAAAAAAGACCCCAACGTCAAAATTATCATGCTCAGTGAGAATAAAGAATATGAGCTGGTAAAAAAAGCGTTCAAGAAAACGGCCAATGGCTACCTTTCAAAACCGATTAACGAGCGAAAATTGTACAATGCCTTAGACTCCATCAAGAATGAAGGATCCACTATGAGCAATGATATCGTGAGTCAGATTATTTCAAAATTCCAACGAAAATCGAACGATTATTTTTCAGAAAGAGAAAATCAGGTCATCGAATACCTTTGCCAAGGGGCTACGTACAAGACTATTGCTGAGAAATTGTTCGTAACGGCAAGTGCCATTAATTTTCACATTCAAAACATCTATTTAAAGCTGAACGTGAATTCTAAATCAGAAGCATTGAGAAAGTTGCAAGAAATGGAAATTTCGCGTGCATTGATATAATATTAAAATATGATTTGGCTGGGCTTCACGAGGTGAAGACCTTACTCCTGTAAAGAGACCGTCAGTACTGGCGGTCTCTTTCTTATTTAATAGGGTCGATTTGCTAAAGCTTAAGCCCCCATTGCTTAGCTAAGAAATAAATTCGGGTTATTTTTGTTTCCCTACAATTAAAACCATCCTTTTCTAGGAAATTGGTTTTGGTTAGGTTTTCAAATTGACAGTAAGAATTGATCATGGCGAATACGATTAAGAACTTAGAATGGCGGTATGCAGTTAAGAAATTTGATGCTGACCGATTGCTTCCCGATGAAAAAATAGGGTGTTTAAAAAAGGCCTTTAACTTAACGGCAACTTCTTACGGTCTTCAGCCGATTACATTGTTGGTCATCCAAAATAAAGAAATTCAAGCACGCTTAGTACCGCATTCGTATCAACAAAAACAGGTGGCCCAAGCTTCTCATTTGTTGGTAATATGTACCCAGATCGCAATTGACGAAAAGTACATTCAAAAATATTTTGAACAGGTGAAGAGGGTGAGGGGCACTGCCGATGAAATACTAGACCCTTTTAAAAAGGCACTGATAAGTGATTTTTCAGTAAAAAAATTAGAAGAAGTACAGATTTGGACTAAAAATCAAGCCTATTTGGCCCTGGGAAATCTATTGGCCGTCTGCGCTATGGAAAAGATTGATTCTTGCCCCATGGAAGGTTTTATTCCTTCAGCTTATGATGAGGTGTTAAATTTAGCAGATATGGGGTTGACCTCTGCACTCGTCTTACCGGTGGGGTATCGTGCTGGGGACGATATGTTTTCGGAACTGAAAAAAGTGCGTAAGAATTTAGAAGACAGTATAATAGAATTCAACTAATAAACTCAAATAGAATACATGCCAGGATTCGAGCTTTTCGGGGATCGAGAGAGAGCCCAAGTACAAGATGTGATGGATTCCGGAGTGCTGATGCGCTACGGTTTTGACGGAATGAGAAATGGTCATTACAAGGCCTTGGAACTTGAAAAGGTCTTGGCCGAGAAAATGCAGGTCAAACATGCCCAATTGGTCAGTAGTGGTACGGCTGCCCTGACCGTTGCTTTGGCTAGTGCCGGTATTGGGGCAGGCGACGAGGTAATCATGCCCACATTTACTTTTGTCGCAAGTTTTGAATCGATTTTAGCGTTAGGCGCCATTCCCGTTTTGGTAGATGTAGATGACACTTTGACCTTGAGCCCAGAAGCAGTGGAAAAGGCAATTACCCAGCGTACAAAAGTAGTGATGCCCGTACATATGTGCGGTTCTATGGCCGATTTGAAAAAGTTAAAAACAATTTGTGACAAGCATGATCTATTGCTTTTTGAGGATGCATGCCAAGCCATCGGAGGCACTTTTGAAGGTAAACCGTTAGGCAGCTATGGTGACTTAGGTTGTTTTTCTTTTGATTATGTAAAAACGGTTACATGCGGTGAAGGCGGTGCGGTAATAACGAACAACGACCAATTCAAGTTGAATGCCGACCATTATTCAGATCATGGTCATGATCATGTGGGTAATGATAGGGGGGCGGAGACCCATCCGTTTATGGGGTATAATTTTCGAATATCCGAATTGCATGCCGCGGTCGGTCTGGCCCAAATTCAGCGATTGGATGAATTTCTATCGATTCAGAAAAGAAATTATATGATTATCAGGGAAGCATTAGCTTCCATCGAAGGATTGACATTTAGAAAAGTTCCTGACGGCGGAGTTGAGAGCTATGCTTTTTTGAGTTTCTTTTTACCGGATAGTGAAACGGCCAAGAGGGTACATGGGGCACTGGGTACAGCTGGCGTAGACGCTTGTTTTTACTGGTTTGACAATAATTGGCACTATTATCGTAAGTGGGAGCATTTATCGGCTAAAAAGTCACTTCCTAAAGTGTCATGGGAGGTCAATGAGCTTTTACGTGACTATTCGACCGTTGATTTTTCACAGTCAGACCATTGGGTGGGCCGTAATATTTCGTGTTTGATCAAATTGGGTTGGGCAGAAGATGAGGTTAGGGCTAGGGCCGATAAAATGGTAGCGGTTATTTCGAAATCCATCTAAAATAAATCAAACCCTAACCGACTTGATTTAATTATTTATATTTATTTCCGAATTAGTAATAGAACTTAAACAAACTATAAAATGAAACTGATTAAACTACCGATTCTTCTAATGACCTTTGTTTTCGCGGCTCAAATACAAGCACAAACAAAGTATACAAGTGTTCCTCCTGAAGAATCTCCAATGCCCATGAAACCTGAAATGACCGAAATTTGGGAACCCGAGGTCGAAGTAGTAACGCCGGCCAAGAAATTGGGCGACGCCCCTTCCGATGCCATTATTTTATTTGATGGTTCAACTTTAGACCAATGGGTAAGCCAAAAGGATCCCTCAAAACCGGCCCCATGGAAAATTGTTGATAATGACCATATGGAGGTGGTACCAGGTTCAGGTGGGATCAGTACAAAAATGAAGTTTGGCGATTGCCAGCTTCATGTAGAATTCAGCGCACCTGATAAGGTCGAGAGCGAAAGTCAGGGTAGAGGTAATAGTGGTGTATTTCTTCAAAACCGCTATGAGCTACAAGTTTTAGACTCGTACAATAACCGAACCTATCGAAATGGGCAGGCAGGTAGTATTTATAAAGACCATGCACCATTGGTGAATGCTATGAGAGGTCCGTTAGAATGGAATACCTATGACGTTATCTATAGAGCGCCTCGTTTTAAGGAAAATGGGGAAATCGATACCAAAGCGACCATTACCGTTTTGCATAATGGCGTCCTGGTTCAAAATAATGTAGCTATAAACGGAACCACTTTCTATATCGGACTTCATAACTACCCAGAAGCTCATGGTGATGATGTGATTTCGCTTCAGGATCATGGTAATAAGACCCAGTTTAGAAATATTTGGTTGAGAAAGCTTTAAGGTTTACCTACTTAGGCACACGAACCAAAAAAAAGGTGCAAGTTCTAAACTTGCACCTTTTTTTTATTTCCTGTATTTATAAACCAAGGTATTTAATATCCCACGTATTCGACAATTTCGAGTCCGTAACCTACGATACCCACACGCTTGGTTTCCGGTGAATTGGAAAGTACCTTCATCTTCACAATTCCTAAATCATGAAGTATTTGAGCTCCGATACCGAAGTCCTTAGAATCCATATCAATTTTTGGAGCTTTGTAAACTCCCTGTCTTTGTAGCTCTTTAAGCTCTGACAATCGTGCCAATAGATTCAAAGCTTTGGGGTTCTGGTTAATGAAAACGATGGCCCCTTTTTCTTCTTTATTAATGGCGTTGAACATATCTTCTAACTTTGCATCGACATTGTTCGTTAGCGTACCTAAAATATCATTGTTGACCATAGTCGAGTTGATGCGAGTCAATACTTTTTCATCTTTGTTCCAAGTTCCCTTGGTTAAGGCTAAATGTACATGGTCATTGGTAGTTTGTTGATAGGCGCGTAATCTGAAATTGCCAAAACGTGTGGTTATCTCAAAATCTTCTTTTTTGATAATAAGACTATCATGATCCATGCGATAGGCGACCAAGTCTTCAATTGAAACAATCTTTAGGTCAAACTTTTTCGCAACCTCATAGAGTTCTGGTAGGCGTGCCATAGAACCATCGTCGTTCATAATCTCTACGATAATACCGGCCGGTTTTAAACCCGCTAGGCGCGCAAAATCTATGGCGGCCTCGGTGTGCCCCGTTCTGCGTAAAACGCCACCTTCTTTGGCAATCAATGGAAAAATATGACCCGGCCGTGCCAAATCATGGGGTTTCGTTGCAGGGTCGACCAATGAACGAACCGTTTTTGACCTGTCCGAAGCGGAAATCCCCGTGGTGACTCCCTTGCCCCTTAAATCTACCGATACGGTAAAAGCCGTTTCCAAGGGGTCTGTGTTGTTGGTGACCATCATGTGAAGCCCAAGTTGTTTGCATCGACCTTCGGTCAACGGGGCACAAATCAATCCTTTACCATGAGTAGCCATAAAATTTACGGTCTCAGGTGTGGCCAGTTCCGCTGCGGCCAAAAAATCTCCTTCATTCTCACGGTTCTCATCATCGACCACTATAATGACCTTGCCGTTCTTTATGTCTTCTATAGCTTCTTCAATTGTGTTCAATTGAATTGTATTGTCAGTATCGGTAACTTTCATTCCTCTGATTTAGCCTTTTTTATAAAGAGTCTCTTTATTTTATCTATTCCGTTGCCAAAGCTCATCATACCTCTGTCAGCCGTAGCGCGTTGGGTCAAATAGACCCCCAAAGGTAACATTATCATTGAAGAAACCCATGCCCCGACAATAGGGTGAATATTGCCTTTATAGGAATAATTCTCGGCGAAAACCCCTATAAAGTAATAGGCCAAAAATAGTAAGATGGCGATTACCATAGGCAGGCCTATACCGCCTTTTCTAATAATTGCGCCTAATGGGGCACCTACGAAAAATAGAATTATGCATGAAAGTGCCAGGGCATATTTGTCGTGTAGAGAAAATATGTGCCTTCTGTGTATTTCATAGCGCTTGTCTAGTTCGTTCTTTTTACCATCGACCGAGGTCATAATGTTCGATACTGAATTTTTCGCCGCATTAATGATTTGACCTTGTTGGTAGTCTTTAAACAGCTCCATAATATCACCCGTAAAAGGTTCGGCAATTTTCGCTTCGGTATTTGAGTTTAAAGAATTACCTTCAGTAGTGTCAAGAACAGTATTTTCATCGATTACTTCTTTTGTAGATGGCACTACATGTGGTTTTTCTTCTGCTCTATTTGTAATGGATGAATCAATTTTCGGCAGTACCGCAAATGCTCCCATACGTTGAACGATATTCTTTGAAAAGGCGGTTACGATACGTTTATTGTCCTGCTCAATCGAGTCCATATCCTTTATAAGTCGAGACACGTTTTTCATCTTTTCCCGATTCGAAACATTCTCTTCTTCCAGGTCTTGGTCCATTTCCGGTACTTCGATATTCATTCTGTATATATCAAAATCAGATTTGGCAAAGGGGTATTTTCTTTTGGTGCTATTGTCTTTGTTTTCTACATCCCTGTAATAATGTCCATCTCTAAGAACCAATTGTATAAGCTCCGATTCTTCACTACTGATCAGTTCGCCCGTTTTAGCTTTGATTACTGTACTGTTGACATTGGCATCTGTTTTTTGGTGGATGATTACATTTTTCAAAAAACGGTCTTTTTCACCATATTTATCATCTACTTTTATGCTCATACCCTCAAAATCGCTAAAAACCCCTTTTTCAATAGCTGCGGCAGGCTTTACTTTAGCTATGTTCCGACGCATATTATAAATTTTTTGCTCGGATGCTGGTATTACATTATTGGCGAAATAAAAAGTAACTCCACCCAAAAGCACCATGAAAATTATCAAACTAAGCATAGAGCGCTGCAGCGATATACCCGAAGCTTTCATAGCAGCAAACTCGTAATTTTCAGCAAATGTTCCGAAAGTAAGAATAGAGGCCAAAAGCACGGTCAAAGGCAAAACTTTCTCTGTAAGGCTGGGCATCATATAGAAAAAGAACTTCCCTATAATCATGATATCTAGGCCTTTACCTGCGAAATCGTCAATGAATAGCCATATCGTTTGAAAGATGAATATGAACATCAGTATAACGAACGAACTCAGAAAATTATAAAGAAATCGCGATAAAATATATCGGTCTAGAATTCTCAAGGTAGCTTACTTAGTTTCTTACAATGTAGTAGCCGTCGTTTTTGTATTTGGCCTCGTCAAAAGTAAACAAGGTTTTTGACAATGGCTGATTCGTTTTGAAAGTATTAACTGTAATAGTGGTCGTTGTACCGTTATTTCCGGTCTCGATGACCTTATAGATATGTTTGGTCTCGGCATCGATACCTAGAAGTATATTCTTGATTTCAGAATCGGTATCAATGGGAGTCAACTTTATAAATTGAATTTTTCTTCCGTTTACATTCTGAAGAATATCCATTTCGTAATTGTGGCCTTCACGATAAAAAGTCAACATTTTATCAGGGGTAAGAGCATTGGAGTCCTCAGATTTATCTTCAATAGTAACTTCTTCATTTTCAGGAACTATAGTATATACCTTTGAACCATCATAAAGTTGTGTAGCCCCGAAAAAATTACCGATATATTTTTTACCTTCTAAGGTTACTTCACCACGGGTTTCTTGGTTGATGCCCGCCTCGGCGTTGTTCAATACATATTTGAAATCTACTTGTATATTGTCATAACTTTTAACTTTGCTGTACACATCTTCTAAAAGCGCTTTGGCCTTATCTGAATTTTGGGCACTCAACATATTTAAACCCACGAAAAGGGTAAGTAAAAAAGTAATTTTTTTCATTTTTAATTTAATTATGGCCCGTTATTTAGAGCCTTCGTTGCTTAATAATTGATCTAAGGCCAACAGGTCGGGCACCAATACCTGACGGGCCTTACTACCTTCAAACGGACCGACAATACCGGCAGCTTCAAGCTGGTCGACAATTCTGCCCGCTCTGTTATAACCTAATTTAAGTTTTCTCTGGATGAGGGAAGCCGAACCTTGTTGTGCCGTTACAATGACTTCTGCAGCATCGCGGAACATGGCATCTCTATCCGCTATTTCATAATCAATACTTGTGCCAGACTCTTCACCGGAATACTCAGGAAGCTCATGTGCATTCGGATAGGCCCTTTGCGAACCGATATATTCGGTTATTTTATCTACTTCAGGGGTGTCTACAAATGCACACTGAATACGGGTAACATCGTTACCTTGAGTGTAAAGCATATCACCACGCCCAATCAACTGATCCGCACCTTGGGCATCTAAAATGGTTCGAGAATCAATTTTCGAGGTTACCCGAAAAGCGATACGTGCCGGAAAGTTGGCTTTGATAATACCTGTAATAACGTTTACCGAAGGTCGCTGGGTAGCAATGATAAGATGAATACCAATAGCCCTGGCCAACTGTGCCAAACGGGCAATTGGGGTTTCTACCTCTTTACCCGCGGTCATGATCAAATCGGCAAATTCATCAATGACCAATACAATATATGGTAAGTACTTATGCCCATCGTTGGGGTTCAATTTACGCGCCTTGAACTTCGCATTGTATTCCTTTAAATTTCTGACCATAGCCGTTTTCAATAACTCGTAACGGTTATCCATCTCGATACAGAGGGAGTTCAAGGTATTGATAACCTTAGCGTTGTCGGTTATGATTGCCTCTTCTGAATCGGGCAATTTCGCCAGAAAGTGGCGTTCGATTTTATTGTAGATCGATAATTCTACCTTTTTAGGGTCGACCAATATAAATTTTACTTCGGCCGGGTGTTTTTTATACAATAGCGAGGTTAGTACCGCATTCAAACCTACCGATTTACCCTGGCCTGTGGCACCCGCCATCAAAAGGTGGGGCATTTTGGCAAGGTCGACAACAAAAGTCTCGTTGCTAATGGTCTTACCAAAGGCAATGGGCAATTGCATTTCCGCTTTCTGAAACTTGCTCGAAGCGATTACCGATCGCATGGAAACAATGGTCGCATTCTTGTTGGGCACTTCAATACCGATCGTACCCTTGCCCGGTATTGGGGCTATGATACGAATACCCAAGGCCGCTAATGATAAGGCTATATCGTCTTCTAGGTTTTTGATTTTTGAAATTCGTATACCGGCTTCCGGAACAATTTCATACAGGGTTACCGTTGGCCCAATAGTAGCCTTGATTTGTGAGATCCCGATTTTGTAATTCTTGAGGGTCTCGACAATTTTGTTCTTGTTTTCCTCAAGTTCCTCTTGATTGATGGTAATACCACCGGTTACCCCGTGGGGGTCTAAAAGCTCGATTGTAGGAAATTTGTAGTTGCCCAATTCAAGGGTAGGGTCGAACTCTCCGAAATCTTCTACTAGCTTATCGGCAATATTATCTGTTTCTTCTTTTTCCTCAACGATTTTTTCTACTTCCATAGAAAGACTATCCTCGGTCTCTTCCTCCACAGGAACATTCACCTCGAAATCGTCTTTAACCTCTTCTTTTTCTATAGATGGAATATCTTTCTTGTGGGTATAGGTATCAATTACAACGGGTGCCTCGTCTTCCTTTACTTCTATCACATCCGTAGAAGCTTTGGATTCCGTTGTATTGGCGTCTTTTTCTTTCTTAGATGTTGTCTTCCCCTTTCTAGAGAAAAACTGAATGATACTGTCCGGGGTAAAATTAAATAAGCGAACAAGAATCAGTACAAGACCGAACAGTAGAATAAGCACAACACCTATAGCACCTGTATAGTCTTTTAAAAAATCATTCATTTCATAGCCGACCAATCCGCCCAACAAAGGATGTGTTTCTGCGGCGAAACCTAATGCTATTGAAATCCACACCATGAAAATTAAGCCCCAGATCCACTTTCTTAAAAGCCCCTTTTTATCAAGGTTTAGAAAAAGGTAGAGTCCGGTGATACAGAGTAAAATGGTAAAAATTAGTGTAGCTATTCCAAAGCCCTTATATACAAAGAAATGGCTGACCGAAGCTCCGAACTTGTTCAGCAAATTTTTGGCTTCTTCGTTTCTGTCGCTAAATTCGGTAAGAAGGCTTTGGTCATCTTGCCAAGTAAAATAGAACGAAACAAAAGAAAAGAAAAGAGCCATGCTGAACAATATCAGCAAACTGCCCAATATAATTGTATTCTGTTTAGATGGCTTTAAGCTCACCTTTTTAGAAGCCGTCTTTTTTTTTGTAGTTGTTTTCTTTTTCGCCATTACATTTTTCAGCTGTGTGCAAAAATACGTATTACGAACTTTTCGACACGATGAATACTAAAAGTCTTTTCGTTTTGATACTAATTAAATCAGGGTAAATATTAGATTTCTAATTTAATTAACTGTTAATCAATAACTTATTTGAAATTGATGTAGTGCTCACTCAATTAAACACGATAATGAAATGATTATTGTTTAGTATTATGGGTGATTTGGCAAATGCTACGAGTTTGTAGACTAGGGTAAGTAGGCTTCGGAGAAGTTAAAATATTTTAGGCAAATAAATTATAAGCCCTACGATAATGGCACCTATGGAAACAAGCATTACGGCACCGGCAGAGACATCTTTGATAAAACCAATTCGCTTGTCAAATTCTGGGTGTATAAAATCGCACAATTTTTCAATAGCGGTATTTGCGCCTTCAATACCTACTACCAACGATATGGCCAATACTTGAAGAATCCACTCGGTATTCGATATTTCAAAATAAAAGCCTGCAAGGGTCACCAATATGGCCAAAGCCACTTGAATTTTGATACTGGCCTCGGTACGAATCAGAAGAAGGGCCCCGCGAAAAGCGAAGCCCACACTTTTAATTCTATTTTCAAGAAACGATTCTTTACGCATCGGCCAAGGCTTCAAGAGCAGCCTTATAATTAGGTTCGTCAACGGTCTCGGCAACTTGCTCTGAATAAATTACGTTGCCAGATTCATCGATTACTACAACAGATCTCGAGAGCAAAGGCATTAATGGTCCGTCGCTGAACGATACGTTGTATGCCTCACCAAAGCTACCGTCTCTAAAATCGGAAAGCATTTCGACATTATCGATTCCTTCGGCACCACAAAATCTAGCTTGGGCAAAAGGTAAATCTTTAGAGATACAAAGAACCACTGTATTTTCTAATTCAGCAGCCTCTTCGTTGAATTGGCGTACCGATTGGGCACAGGTGCCCGTATCCACACTGGGAAAAACATTTAAGATGACCCTTTTACCTGCAAAATCAGATAATGATGCACTCGAGAGGTCACTTTTGGTCAATGTAAAGTCAGGTGCCTTTCTTCCGTTTGCGGGAAGGCTTCCTACGGTATGTATTTCATTTCCTTTTAAGGTAACTGTAGCCATTTTTAAAAGATATTTAGATTAGGGGTGAAATTAAAAAAATTAATAATGAAAACTTGCATCCATAGACCATAAAAAAGAACTGGTTAGCTTCTTTTTGTATAAAATTAGCTAACCAGTCGTCACAGATGGTATTCTATAAATACCATCGATAATTAAATAAAAAAATTATTTGTCAATTGACCCCATCACTCTTTGCATAAACTCATTTAACGCCTCTTTCTGGGGCTTACCGTCTTTTATCGATTTGATGACCTCCACGGCACCGTACATATTAGAGATAAGTTCTCCGATCACATCCAACTCCTCATCTTTTAAAGAAGGTACTTCAGTCAAGGCCTCAAGGGTCTCAATGGTCTCGATGACATAGTCTTCGTCGTTCTCTTGTATAAAATTCGTAAGGTGTTTAATTACTGGCAACTTCATTGATCAAGTCTTTTAGAACATCATATTTGTTGGTCTGTACCTGATTTTTGAATGCTCCGTTCGAGAAGGATGCAAAAGTAGGAAGGTTATCGACCGTAGCCATTTTTCTGCTCTCAGGATATTTCTCCGCATCGGCAATTACAAAGGTGATATCTTCGTGAGTCGAGGCCTCTTTCTTAAATTTTGGCTTCATGATGCGACAATTGCCACACCAACCAGCAGAATATTGAACCACCACGTTTTTGTTCTCGGCAATAATTTCTTTGAGGTTGTCTTTTTCTAATTCTAATACCATAATCTTTTGTTTAAAGTGAAACAAAGTGCGTTTTGCCCAAAGGTAAAAACGCACTGTTTCAATTAATGGTTAAATCTTTTAGTTCGCGTGAACTGAAAGGTAATTTGCAACACCTTTTCTGTCAGCGGTCATCGCTTCTTTGCCTTCTTCCCAGTTCGCAGGGCAAACTTCACCTTTTTCTTGTACGTGCGTATAAGCATCGATCAATCGAAGATATTCGTTTACGTTTCTACCTAATGGCATATGGTTTATACCTTCATGAAAAACAGTACCTTCTTCATCGATCAAATAAGTGGCACGGTAAGTAACATTGTCACCTTCTACGGTAATTACACCAGTTTGTTCGTCATATTCTTCATTGGTGATGTCTAAAATACCCAAGGTAGAGGCCAAGTTTCTATTGCTATCAGCTAATAGGGGATAAGTAACACCTTCAATACCACCATTATCTTTATCTGTGCTTAACCAAGCAAAGTGTACTTCAGCAGTATCGCACGAAGCACCAATGACTAGCGTGTTTCTTTTTTCGAATTCACCTAATGCAGCCTGAAAAGCATGAAGCTCTGTCGGGCAAACAAAAGTGAAATCTTTAGGGTACCAAAAAAGTACCACTTTCTTATTGTTTTTTTGGGCTTCTTCCAATACGTTCAATTTGAAAGTGTCACCCAAGTCGTTCATTGCGTTTACACTAAGATTTGGGAATTTTTTTCCTACTAAGGCCATAATTTATCTGATTTTGTGATTTCTATTTGAATGTAAAATTACGTTCTTATCCCTCGTTTTATGCAGTAGTAGATTTAAAAAATCTATTGGCCGATAACTATTGCGAATGCTTGAGATGGTAAGTTAAAGAAGTTGTGATTGCCGTAAATTCGAGATTGCAATTTTGGCTTTTCAATAAGAAAGTCGAAGTCAAATTCCGAAATCGATAAAACAGTTTTTCAACTAAAATTTCAGTCTACTGTTTATTTATTTTTTTTCGAAACCAAATGTTTGATTTTGATATGCAATGCTGCAAAAACAAGAGTGGTTATGGGGCTGAGCCAGTTAAAAATGGCAAAGAAGGCATATTCCGCCGTACCGACGCCTAAAACACCACTGTGATAGGCACCACAGGTGTTCCAGGGTATTAAGACCGAAGTTACGGTACCGGAGTCTTCCAGCGTTCTACTCAAATTTTCAGGAGCTAACCCTTTATCTTCGTAAGCCTTACTGAACATCTTTCCGGGCACTACAATGGCCAAATACTGATCGGAAGCCGTGATGTTCAACGCCAAACAACTACCAACCGTACTGGCAAACAGTCCGAAAGTAGACTGCGCCATATTCAACAGTGATTTGGTAATGCGATCTAAGGCTCCTATACCATCCATTATACCTCCAAAGACCATGGCGCAAACGATTAGCCAGATAGTGCCCAACATGCCGGCCATACCACTGGCTGAGAAAAGATCGTTCAGCGCCTCATTATCTGTGGGCACTGCGGTATCGACTGTTATAGCCTTTAAAATTCCCTTATAACCATTTTCGAATGTCAACGTTCTTGATTCGGTTATACCTGCAACGATTTCCGGTTGAAAAATTAGAGCGAACAATGCACCTAACAAAGTACCGATTAAAAGAGCTCCTAGAGGGGGAGTTTTCTTAACGATGAGAAAGATTACGATTGCCGGAACGATAAAAAGCCATCCGTTGATCGTGAATGTAGCATCAATAGATGTTAACAGCGATCCTATTTCAGCGGAGCCACTGGTATCGATGTTCAGTCCAATTATGATAAAGACTATTAAGGTGACGCTAATTGTCGGTACAGTAGTGTAGAGCATGTAGCGAATATGTTCGAACAATTCACCGCCGGCCATTGCCGGGGCCAAGTTCGTAGTATCACTTAGTGGAGAGAGCTTATCTCCAAAATAAGCGCCCGAGAGTACGGCACCAGCGGTCATTCCCAAAGAAACGCCCAAAGCTTCGCCGATTCCGATAAGGGCAATACCTACAGTGGCAGAGGTCGTCCAGCTACTGCCGGTGGCGACGGATATAATGGCGCATATGATGACACAGGCGGCCAAGAAAATAGTGGGATTTAAAATCTGCAGCCCGTAATAAATCATGGCGGGTATAATGCCACTGATCAGCCATGTACCTGCCAAAGCCCCGACCATCAATAAGATCAATAAGGCTCCTGTAGTCGATTTAATGTTCTCGGAAACCTCTCCGATCATCTTTTTGTAGGAGACCTTGTTGCGAAAACCGACTATTGCGGCTACCGCGCCGCCAAGAAGAAGTATGAACTGGTTTGAACCGCTAAGGGCATCGTCTCCGAAAACATAAACATTATAGGCTAACATGGCCACCAAAGCAATAACGGGTATGAGTGCCTCAAAAATGTTTAACTCTCTGTTCTCTACGATATTTTCATCTTCTCGGTGCTCTCCTCCCTGTGAACTTTGCATAAAATCTGTGTTAGCTAATGCGTAATATTACAATTTTAGCCTGCTTTGTGCAACTCCTTTGTATAAATGGTAGAACGGTTCGCTAAAACAGAAATTAGTATTAATTTTGTATTTCAATTCAAAGAGAAATTTATGAGTCAATATGATGTGGCCGTTATCGGCTCTGGTCCTGGAGGATATGTAGCTGCAATTCGTTGCGCCCAATTGGGAATGAAAACGGCAATAATCGAAAAATATAGCACCCTTGGGGGTACTTGCCTTAATGTAGGCTGTATACCTTCGAAAGCTTTGTTAGATTCTTCCCATCACTATGAAGATGCCGTAAAGCATTTTGATACCCACGGAATCGAAATACCGGGCGACGTGAAGGTGAATCTTGAGAAAATGATTGCACGTAAGCAGGGGGTAGTTGATCAGACCACAAAAGGAATCGAGTTCTTGATGGACAAAAATAAAATCAATGTTTATGAGGGATTAGGAAGTTTTAAAGATGCCACACATATCGATATCAAAAAAAATGACGGTAAGTCGGAAACGATTGAGGCTAAGAATATTATCATCGCTACCGGAAGTAAGCCTTCAACACTTCCTTTTATAGAAATCGATAAGGAAAGAATCATAACTTCAACGGAAGCCTTAAAGTTGAAAGAAATACCGAAACACCTTATTGTTATTGGTGGAGGGGTAATTGGTCTCGAATTGGGCCAGGTGTACAAGCGATTGGGTGCCGAGGTAACGGTCGTTGAATATATGGACCGGATCATACCGACTATGGATGCTTCCCTTTCGAAGGAGCTTACCAAAGTGATGAAAAAGCAAAAGGTGAAATTCAACCTTTCGCACAAAGTGAAATCAGTAGAAAGAAGTGGAGACGAAGTAATCGTTAAAGCAGATGACAAGATAGGTCAAGAAATAGAGCTTAAAGGTGATTACTGCCTGGTTTCCGTTGGTCGTCGTCCGTATACAGATGGATTGAATGCAGAAGCTGCCGGAGTTAAAATTGATGAGCGCGGAAAAATTGAGGTCAACGACCATTTACAAACGTCAACTTCGAACATTTATGCCATCGGTGATGTGATACGAGGTGCAATGCTGGCGCATAAAGCTGAGGAAGAGGGTACTTTGGTTGCTGAGCAGTTAGCGGGTCAAAAACCGCACATCGATTATAACTTGATTCCAGGTGTCGTTTACACATGGCCGGAGGTTGCCGCTGTAGGCAAAACCGAGGAAGAACTAAAAGAAGCCGGGGTTGCTTACAAAACGGGACAGTTTCCTATGCGCGCTTTAGGCCGTTCACGTGCGAGTATGGATCTTGACGGATTTGTAAAGATATTGGCCGATAAAGAAACCGACGAAGTACTTGGGGTACATATGATCGGTGCACGTTGTGCCGATTTGATCGCCGAGGCGGTTACCGCAATGGAGTTCAGGGCCTCTGCTGAAGATATTTCAAGAATGAGCCATGCACACCCAACTTTTGCCGAGGCGGTAAAAGAGGCGGCATTGGCTGCTACCGATGACCGCGCTTTACATATTTAGAAAAAAAAGGTTTAAGCAAATTATAAAAGACTCGATAAAAATTTATCGGGTCTTTTTTTTAGTTGTTATGTGAACCGTCGCAATAGGGTGGAGTGTTGGTTTCTTTACAAGTGCATAACCAAGCTTCACGGTCTTCTTTAACCTCAAAAACCATGGGAGGGGTGGCCTTGTTGGCTTTGTGCGAACCATCGCAGAATGGTTGCTCATTACTAAAACTGCAGGTACACCAAGAGTAGCGTCTATCAGTTTTTAAATCGACTTGAATGGGATTGTAATTTTTATCGCTCATAGTATCTGTTCTGTTTTACCTTTAAGATACTAAATAATGGTGGTATTTAGTTTTTTACCAACCCGAACCTTCGAAGAAATCGAATAAAACGTGGTTTTGCCATTTCATATGCGGCAATAGCAAGAGTTTCGACTGAAGAGAAAACGAATTTGACTACGGTTGTTATATGTAGCTTTATTTCCTCTTTGTGTTGTTCGTAGCGCAGTGCAAAATAGGTGCTGAAGAACATAAATAATAACGCTCCTGGAATAGCGATATAGGAGTTTAAGGAGTGATGCAAGAAGCGATAAAGGCCCAATCCCGTAAAACTTCCATAGAGAATAATAAAATGAACTACGTAAATTGATAGCGTGCTTTGGCCAATTTTTAAGACCGTACTGTTTTTCATAAGGCCCCGTAACAACATAAAAACGGCGAACACTATAAAAACATCTCCTAAACGAATAAAGAGGTAGTTGTTAAAAAAGATATCGGCAAATAATTGAATGCCCGTAAATTTTGAAAACGCAAGAAATACATCCGAAGAGAAGTATATTAAAGAAAACCCTAAACTTGCAGCAGTGGTAATAGCAATCGGATAAAAGAACCTGATTTCTTTAAACCGTGTAAAAACCAATGACAAAGAGGCCCCAATGGCGGCATAACCGAACCATGGTATAATTGTAAAGACCGACCCGTTGGCCTTGGTCAGGTAGTTGGCAAAAGCGTTGGGTAAAAAAGAAAAGCCCCACTGTTTATACATAGGCTCAAAGAGAAAAAGTACTATTGCAATGCTGGCAAGGCTGATAGTAAAGACATGTTTTTTCTTCTGATAGGTGAGTAAATAGATACCAATGATTCCCAATAAGGATAGTCCGATGCAGTGTAATACATCTACCATGAAAAATGAATCATAGAGCTGCCCACTAAAAAGGCCTAACAAATTAGTTCGTAATAGGTATCCTATAAAAAGAAGTTCAAGTCCACGTTTGATACCTTTTTTAACTCTCGGATTTTTAAAACCAAGATTCTTGCCCCGAACCAATAGATAGGTGAAAATAAATCCGGATACGGTAAAGAAAACAGGTGCCGTGATGCCTCTGAAATATTTCCAAACATTAAAAACTGCATTCGAACTATCACGAAAGGCCGTATCAAGAAGTCCATCGATAAAATGACCCTGAAGCATCATGAGAATTGCCCATGCCCTCATTGCATCAATAAAATATAATCTGGTAGAAGAGTTGCTCACTGGTTGTTTTTTGATTTGATGACCTCTAGCCTATATACTTGTAAAACAAGGGTTTTGGATTTCTTTCGGGGCAAAATTAGATAAATTACTCGCAAATCAATTGTATTTGATATATTTTCGCTGAAACACTTAAATAAACTTACTATGGCTAAGATATTGGCATTTGCTGGCAGCAATTCTTCAAAATCTATCAATTATGAATTGGTGAAACATACGGTTTCGACCATTGAGGGCCATGAGGTACAGGTGTTGAATATGGCAAATTTTCCCTTTCCGATGTATAGTGAAGACCATGAGAGAGAAAATGGTTATTCAAATTCAATGATTGAACTGAAGAACGATATTTCCGAAGCCGATGGGGTGATTATATCTGTAAACGAACACAACAGTAATCCTTCAGCCTATTTTAAGAACCTTTTAGATTGGTTGTCTAGACTCGAACGCAATTTCTTGCAAGATAAACCGGTGCTGTTAATGTCGACCTCTAAAGGTAAGAGAGGTGCTGCCGGGGCAATTGGGGTGGTAGAGGCTTTACTGCCACGTTTTGGGGCTAAAGTGGTCGGTACTTTTTCGCTCCCAAATTTCTTGGATAATTTGGGTAGTGGCCAATCGATTGTAGATGCTGACTTAGCCCAGGCACATAGCACAGCCGTACAAAATTTTCTATCTAGAATCTAATTTTACTTGTTTGCGGGTTACCCAATTGTTTTCAGTTTCAGATATACCGCGTTTTAAGACCGATCTGCTGTCTTGGGCGCAACAATATGATGAAACCGTTTGGCTCGATAGTAATGGTCACCACGATAAGTATGGTACTTTTGAGGGGCTATTGGCAGTCGACGGATTAACCAGCATTCAAACAGACCATCACAATGCCTTTGATGAGCTAAAGGAGTACCGGAATCAAACGAATGATTATATCTTCGGATATCTTACTTATGATTTGAAGAATGATCTTGAAAAACTTTCGTCTAAAAACCATGACGGACTGGAATTTCCGGAACTGTATTTTTTTCAGCCCAAAAAAATAATTAAGATTATTGATGGCTCAGTAGAGTTCAGCTATATGAAAATGGTAGATGATGAGATAGAAGACGATTTCAAGTCTATCACTGAAGGAAATTCACCTGCTTTTCATGACTATGACCACTCCAAAGACATTCGCATAAAACTTCGTACGTTCAAAGATGAGTATTTTAAGCAAGTAAATTCATTATTGGCGCATATACAGCATGGAGATATTTATGAGGCCAATTTCTGTCAAGAATTTTATGCTCAGGATACTGAAATTAATCCCTATAAAACATACCAAAAACTGAATGCTATCTCTAGGGCACCTTTTGCTACCTATTTAAGAATATGGGATAAGCATCTTTTATGCGCTTCACCGGAACGATACTTGAGAAAAACCGGCAAGAAGGTGATTTCCCAACCGATTAAGGGTACGGCCAAAAGGGCTGAGGATGTGATAGAAGATACCGGATTGAAAAATAGCTTAGAGCAAGATGTAAAAGAACGGGCCGAAAATATTATGATTGTCGACCTGGTTCGTAACGACCTTTCTAAAAGTGCCTTAAAAGGAGGGGTAAAGGTCGAGGAACTTTGCAAAGTCTATTCCTTCGCACAAGTGCACCAAATGATTTCGACAGTTTCGGCTCAGGTAGCCGAAAACAAAAACCCAGTAGATATTATAAAGGAGACTTTTCCTATGGGGAGTATGACCGGAGCTCCGAAAATTTCGGCCATGCAACTTATTGAAAAGCATGAAAGTTTTAAACGGGGCCTTTATAGTGGTGCGGTTGGGTATTTTAGTCCTGATGGTGATTTTGATTTCAATGTGGTCATTCGAAGTATTTTGTATAATTCCACAAAGAAATATGTTTCCTTTTCGGTCGGCAGTGCAATTACAGCCAAGGCAGTACCGGAAAAAGAATATGAAGAATGTTTGCTCAAGGCCAAGGCTATGCGCGAGGTGCTTGAAAAATTGGGGTAGGTTACTGTCGGTTTATCGTGATTGTACCTCGGGCTACTTCCTTACCTTTGCAGCGTGTTAGCAAATTTCAAAAAACATATCGAAGATAACTTTCCTAATCTATTGCAGGAAAAATTTATAGTAGCCGCTAGCGGAGGGGTAGATAGTATGGTTATGATGGACCTATGTGCTACCCTTAAACTCGATTTTGCCGTAGCCCATTGTAATTTTAGGCTCAGGGGTGCCGAAAGTGATGCCGATGAAAAATTGGTGTCTGATGTTGCTGCCAGCAACAATAAATTTTTGTTCGTAACTCATTTTGATACAATAGGTTATTTGAATAAGAATAAACTTTCACTTCAAGTAGGGGCAAGGCAATTGCGGTATGAGTGGTTTGCTGATATTATGAGCGAAAGTGGTATCAATACCTTGGTTACCGCACATCATGCAGATGATAGCTTAGAAACGTTTTTAATCAATCTGTCTAGAGGTACCGGTATTGATGGTCTTTCAGGTATACCTGAAAAAACAGATTTTATTTCAAGACCCCTACTTCAATTTTCACGGCAACAAATTTTGGATCATGCTAAGGAAAGGGGTTTGCAATGGAGGGAAGACGCCAGTAATAAAGATACGAAGTACTTAAGAAACAAAATACGTCATCAATTAGTTCCAACTTTAAAAGAGTTGAGCCCAAATTTCTTGGATAATTTTAAATCTACCCAAAAATATTTATCTCAAACAGCTGAAATTGTTAAAGAAAGAGTTGCTTATCTAAAGAACAACTTATTTGTAAAAAAAAATGGCGTTGTACATATTTCAATTGAGGAATTGGATAAACTTCACCCTTTAGAGGGCTATCTATATGCACTTTTTCAAGAATACGGTTTTACGGAAATTAAGGATTTGGTTCAGCTAACAAAAACAATTAGCGGAAAAGAACTCATTTCTAAAACACATCGGTTAATAAAAGATAGGGGTGAGCTGCTCTTGACTGAAATGACTATTGAGAATAATGTCGAATATTCGCTAGAGGCCGACCAATTCGAGCTGTCAAATCCGATTTCATTGACTATTAAAGAGGTGGAAGAACTAGACGAAATAGGTGAACACATACTTTATGTAGATAAAGATGCGTTAAATTATCCCTTGACGATAAGAAACTGGCAAAATGGCGACTATTTTCATCCCCTGGGTATGAGAGGCAAGAAGAAGCTTTCAAAGTATTTTAAAGATGAGAAGGTCGATATTCTTACCAAAGAACAGCAATGGTTACTGTGCTCTCAAAACGAAATCGTTTGGGTAATCGGCAGACGTGCCGATGAGCGTTTTAAAGTTACTGATAAGACTAAAAAAATATTAAAATTTATATTGAATTAATGAAGCAGATAATTCTATCTATATCATTATTATTAAGTTTTTTACAGGCTTATTCGCAAAGCGATGAAGACCCTGTTCTTTTCACTACGAAGGTAGAAGAAATATCTGCTACGGAGTACCAGCTCATTATTTCGGCAGCTATTTATGAGGGCTGGCATGTTTATTCTCAATTCACTGCTGAAGGTGGCTCATTGCCCAGTGAGTTCAATTTTAAGAATGCGGGAGAAGACTATGAATTGATTGGTGAGACCACCGAGAGCGAAACGATTACCGAGTACAGCGATATTTTTGAGGTCGACGAAACGTTTTTTAAAGAGAAAGCGATTTTTACGCAACGAATAAAGTTGCTTAATCCTGATATTAATCAGATAAATGTCAATCTCTTTTATCAAGTCTGTAAAGAGGTTTGTATACCGGTAGATGTTGATTTTTCCTTTGTTTTAGATGGTAGTGAAGCGGTAAAGACTGAGCAGACTATTGATGAAAAGAGCGCGGCTAGGGCCAATTCTTTAAAATTGAACCTTAAGAACAAACAGCTACTTAAAAGCTCGGAAGAAACGGTAGGTGCCGGTTCAGAATTATGGATGATTTTTGGCCTTGGTTTCTTAGGCGGATTGATAGCCTTATTGACACCTTGCGTATTTCCGATGATACCATTGACCGTATCATTCTTTACAAAACATTCGAAACAGAAGGCCAAGGGTATAGCGAACGCCCTTTTGTATGGCTTCTTTATCGTGCTAATTTACTTCTTGCTAAGTCTACCTTTTCATTTATTCGATTCGGTTGATTCACAAATACTTAATACTATTGCAACGAATATATTGTTGAACATCGTTTTCTTCGTGGTGTTCGTGTTTTTTGCCTTTTCGTTCTTTGGTTATTACGAACTCACACTACCTAGTTCTTGGGCCAATAAAATGGATGCCGCTTCGGCGAAAGTTGGTGGGGGAATAGGTATTTTCTTCATGGCGGTGACCTTGGCGATAGTTTCGTTTTCGTGTACCGGTCCTATTTTAGGTGGACTCTTGGGCAGTACGGTCTTAGAAGAAGGTGATGTAGCGACCAATTTAAGTGCGGGCATGACTGGCTTTGGTCTAGCATTGGCCTTACCATTTGCACTTTTTGCACTATTTCCGGCGTGGTTGAATTCGCTTCCTAAATCTGGCGGATGGATGAACACGGTAAAAGTGGTTCTCGGCTTTTTAGAATTGGCCCTAGCCCTTAAGTTTCTTTCCAATGCGGATATGGTCGGTAATTGGGGCATCTTGAAAAGAGAAATTTTCTTGGGTATATGGATAGTTCTTTTTCTTCTTCTTGCCTTGTATTTGTTCGGTATATTCCGATTTCCTCACGATGGCCCCAACCAAAAACTATCTACAGGGCGAAAGGTAACGGGACTTATGAGTGTCGGATTATCCCTTTATTTAATTTTAGGTCTTTTTAATATCTCAAGTTTAAAGCTTCTTAGTGGCTTTCCGCCTCCTGCATTTTATAGTGTATTCGAGACGGAGAGCGATTGTCCCCTAGGCTTAAATTGCTTTAAAGATTTTGATGAAGGTGTAGTATATGCTAAAAAGGTGAATAAGCCCATTTTACTCGATTTTACCGGATGGGCTTGTGTTAACTGCCGTAAGATGGAAGAAAATGTTTGGAGCGAAGCTGAGATTTATTCGATTCTAAAGGAAGAATATGTGCTGATTTCACTTTATATCGATGATAGAAAAGAACTTCCTGAAGCAGAGCAGTTTGATTACAAGTTCGATTCAGGGCGGGTCAAGAGCATAGAGACCATAGGGGAGAAGTGGGGTACCTTTCAGACTATTAACTTTAACGCCGCCTCACAGCCTTACTATGTGCTGCTATCCCCAGAACTGGAAATTTTGAACAACGCTGTGCAGTATACTGATAGCGACACATATCTCGAATGGTTGAGACAAGGGCTTTCGAACTTTCAGAGTGAACAAGAAATAGTTTACAAAAGAGAAAAAGGCCGCCTAACGACAGGCGACCTTTAGCATAAAAGATTATAGTTCAACAGATTTTAAAGAATTGAATCTTCGATAATCAAGTCAAGTGTAGAAATGAAGGCGTCATGAACCTCTTGTTGACTCAAGATATGCCCTTTTTTCTTAGTGTTGTTTGCCAAGTTATAACCAGCTTTGGCCGCAGCTAGACGTTGCGCAGGAGTGCCGTGATGACCATCGCTCTCAAAGCCACAGTCTCCTATGAAATAGAAGGCCGATAGAAAGTCTTCTACGCGCTTCCAATTGTAAGTGGCACCGCGTTTGTGGGTCAAATAGTAGCCAGTTATAAAATCGGCCTCCAATTCAGTCATTCGAGTCGATTCCGGCGTATTATTAAATGCCGGTACGGGGTATTCCCACGAGCCAAAATTTAAAAACTGAATTTGATGCCCCCACTCATGGGCCAAAATACTTGACCATACCACTTTTGGGTCAAGTCCGGCCTCTTCAAGAAAGGTCACAATACCATCGCCAATGACTATGGTTCTATCAAAAGTGGCGAAGCCATCGGATGCAAAAAATGGATTTTCCGGAATTTGGTCACTATTTGAATTGAAATGTTCGGCTATTGCCATAATGTTTTCAATGTCTTCAGGAGTGGCATCAGAATAAACTTCGTAAATGTATTGTATGAAATCGAGGTCCTCTAAGGTAGCCGTGTGTTGACCGTTCACCTGTATCAGGTTAGACATTTCCCAGAACTTCTCCAAGCTTCTTACGTTTTTCTTCATAAAATTGGTGTACTCACCATTTGCTCCAAAATAATCGGTATTGTTGTTTTCTGTGGTGGCAGCAATTTGATTGATTACGAAGTAATCGCCGAGAATTATATCAATGGCTTCAGGGTTTCCGTCCCAAACGGAAATGAAGCTGTCGATCAATAAATTGTTGTAATAGGTAGCGACTTCATTGAAGGGGGTCGGACCGCACTCACTTGGTTCTACGGCCTCGGATAACTTTAATTTGAGGTCGAAATCATTGATCAGGCGTTCGGTGTCCAAATCAAAACGACTTGTCGGTTCGATGCTCAGTTCTTGTGAAGTTTGGGCACGAACTGCCGTTGTGGTCTTAACATCTTCTTGAACTATTTGTTCATCTGAACATGAACCTAGAATCAATCCGAAGGTTAGACTTAGGGGTAACAGTTTTGTAAATTTAATTTTCATATAGGTATTTGAATTTATTAGTTTCGATGAAAATATTAAGAAATATTAACAAGAAATGTTAAAATTGTAACAAATAATGTGGGAAAAAGTTTTTTAATTAATCTCAAAATAAAAAGGCTTATTTTTTTTATTTCGCCATTAAAACTATCTTGACCTTAACAATTATAAATTTCGACTGAATTGAAGAAGGTACTGTGGTGGTTTATTGGTCTGGTTATTTTAATCGTTATTTCTGGTTTATTGTTTGTAAACAGCATGAGGCCCGATTACCATGGACAGGTCAAATTAAAAAATCTTGATTCAAAGGTTAAGGCCTATTACGATCCTTACGGAATTCCTCATATCTACGGAGAAAATGATAAAGACGCTTTTAAAGCCCTGGGGTATGTGCATGCGCAAGACAGACTGTGGCAAATGGAGCTTTTGCGTCGAATAGGTAAAGGTAACCTATCGGAACTGTTTGGAAAAGAACTACTTCGAACCGATAAATTTTTTCTAGCCTTGGGCATCGATGAAGCCTCTGAAAAAACCGTAGCGAGCCTGAATTCTAAAGATCCCGGGGTGCAACTCACTCAAGCCTATCTTGATGGTATCAATGAGTTTATTGAACAGGGGCCAACACCAATTGAGTTCTATCTCACCGGAATCGATAAAGAACCTTTTGTTATAAAAGATGTGTATAATGTAATGGGTTATATGGCCTTTAGTTTTGCAATGGCTCATAAAACAGACCCATTGCTGACCAAAATTAAAGAAGAGCTAGGTGACGAATATTTGAAAGACCTAGCAATACCAAGCGATACGACAACGGTTTGGTTAAAGAACCATTCAAATAATAAGAACGATTCGGTAAATGATGAGTTAACCGCTGGAATTTTCAATGTTCTTCAAAAATATCATATTCCACAATTTGAAGGAAGCAATAGCTGGGTCTTAGGCGCAGAAAAAACGAAAAATGGAAAAGTGATTTTTGCAAACGACCCACATATTGGCTTTTCACAACCATCCGTTTGGTATGAGGCGCATGTAAGTACTCCTACCTATGAAAATTATGGTTATCATTTGGCCGGTGTCCCATATCCTATTTTAGGGCACAACCGTAAACTAGCCTATGGTATGACGATGTTCGAGAATGATGACGTCGATTTTTATTATGAGGATGTAAATCCAGATAACAACTTAGAATATAGAACTGCAATGGGTTGGCAAAATTTTGAAACTGTGACCAAAACCATAAAGGTCAAAGATTCTGGGAATATCGATTTCTCTTACCGAAAAACAAATCGAGGCCCAGTTTTAAACGGAATTGCAGATGGGGTAGAAGGAGAAAGGCCTATTTCTATATGGTGGATCTATACCCAGGAGGAAAATAGGGTTATGGATGCACTTTACGGTATGTCACATGCCGAAAATTTAGATGAGTTTGCTTCTTTTCTACAAGATGTTCATGCACCAGGGTTGAACATAATGTATGGTGACGCCGAAGGAAATGTGGCTTGGTGGGCTACGGCCAAGCTCTATCATATACCAGATAGTATAAATACCAAATTGGTTTATGAAAAAGATAATGTTTTGTCGGCTCAAAAAGAGTATTTAGATTTTTCTCAAAATCCGCACGCAATAAACCCACCATCGAATTTTGTTTATTCGGCTAACAATCAACCAGATTCAATTGCCGGTATGCTCTATCCGGGGTACTATTTGCCCGAAAACCGTGCAAAGCGTATCGTTCAGTTGCTCGAACCAAAAAATGATTGGGATAAAGAGTCTGTAGGCACTATGCTGAACGATGTTACTTCATCCGTAGATGTCGAAATTGTTAAGAACCTACTCAAACACATTGATACGGTAGGTTTGAACGATGAACAATTAGAACTTTTGGATAAGTTAATGAATTGGAACGGTACTTATAACCTGAACAGTACTGAAGCCACACTGTACCACAAGTGGGTCTATCTTCTCTTAAAAGATGCATTTATAGATGAGTTGGACCATGAAGTTTTCGACCAATTACTAAGTACTCATTTAATTAAGCGAACCATAGCGCCCCTTTTTGCCAATACAGAATCTATTTGGTGGGATAATATTAAGACTGATGATAAAATTGAAACATTAAAAGAACTGGTCAATTCGGCTTTTCGAAATGCATTTGACAATTTAAAAGAATCTTTAGATGATGATACTTCAAAATGGACATGGAATCGAGTTCATACTCTTGAGCACGGGCACCCTATTGGGCAGGTAGAGGCCTTACGTGATTTTTTCAATGTAGGTCCTTTTCCTGTTATTGGATCCCGTGAAGTAATCAATAATATGTTCTTTCCGTATTCAGATGATGGGGAGTATAAAGTAAGTTCGGGTCCGTCAACAAGACGTTTAGTAGATTTTTCAGATGTTGAAAATAGTATAAGTATTCTACCAACAGGGCAATCGGGCAATCCGTTTAGTAAGCATTATAAAGATCAGGCTCAAATGTATATTGATGGGAAGTTTAGAAAAATGATGTTGAACAAGACAGAAATAGAATCCACCTCAAAATCATTGCTCATATTTGAACCTAAATGATAGCACGGATCTCGTGAAAATGACAGTTAACCATTAAAATATGCTTAAGAAAGTTTACGGAAGTGCCGTATTTGGTGTCGAAGCGACGACCATAACTTGTGAAGTAAATGTAGATACGGGTGTTGGATACCACTTAGTGGGTCTACCCGACAATGCCATTAAAGAAAGTAATTATCGTATCGCTGCTGCACTATTGAATAATGGCTATCGCATTCCAGGCAAAAAGATTACGTTGAACCTTGCTCCGGCAGATTTACGAAAAGAGGGTTCAGCTTATGATCTGACAATGGCGCTAGGCATACTTGCCGCCTCGGGGCAAATTAAATCTGAGAATATTGAAAAGTTTATTATCATGGGCGAGCTGTCTTTAGACGGAAGCCTACATGCGATAAAGGGTGCTCTACCTATTGCCATCAAGGCAAGGGAAGAAGGTTTTAAAGGCTTTATACTTCCCAAAGAAAACGCCAAAGAAGCCGCGATTGTCTCTGATTTGAAAGTGTACGGAGTTGAAAATATCAGTGAGGTAATCGGCTATTTTGATAAAGGGGAAACGCTCGAACAAACCATTATCGACACTCGGGAAGAGTTTTATAAAAATTTAGATTTTCCAGAGTTTGATTTTTCTGATGTGAAAGGTCAGGAGAGTATAAAACGTTGTATGGAAATCGCTGCTGCCGGCGGACATAATATTATTCTAATCGGTCCTCCAGGAGCCGGTAAAACAATGTTGGCCAAACGTTTACCGTCGATTTTGCCACCAATGACATTGCATGAAGCGTTGGAGACAACAAAAATTCATAGCGTTGTAGGTAAAATAAAAAATATGGGTTTAATGAGTCAACGCCCTTTCCGTTCGCCCCATCACACAATTTCAGATGTCGCCCTTGTCGGTGGGGGTGCCTACCCGCAACCAGGTGAAATTTCGCTGTCACATAATGGGGTTTTATTTTTAGATGAGCTCCCAGAATTTAAGAGAGGGGTACTAGAGGTTATGCGGCAGCCTTTAGAAGATCGAGAAGTTACTATTTCAAGAGCACGTTTTACCGTCACATACCCGAGTAGTTTTATGTTGGTTGCCAGTATGAACCCAAGCCCCGGTGGTTATTTTAATGAACCCGATGCCCCGGTGACCTCTTCGCCGGCCGAAATGCAACGGTATTTAAGTAAAATTTCCGGTCCTTTATTGGATCGTATCGATATTCATATTGAAGTGACACCGGTGCCGTTCGAAAAATTATCGGAAGATAGAAAAGGAGAGAGTAGTGTTGAGATACGCAAACGGGTAACGGTAGCCCGCCAGTTACAGACAAAACGGTTTGCAGAACTTGAAAATGTGCATTATAATGCCCAAATGAACACCAAACAAATTCGTGAGTACTGTAAGTTAGATGATGCCTCGAAGGAATTGTTGAAGAATGCTATGGAAAGGCTCAATCTTTCCGCGCGGGCCTATGATCGTATTTTAAAGGTGGCTCGTACTATTGCAGATTTGGATAAATCAGAATCGGTAAACGGAAGTCATATAGGCGAGGCCATCCAATATAGAAGTCTTGATAGAGAAGGGTGGTTAGGGTGATTTAAAATAGTATAGTATATAAAACTAAAAAAGGCCCTGCTAAGTAAACAGGGCCTTTTTCGATTTTTAACGTTTTGTCTAACGTTCAATATCTTTCATTATTCTTAAGAACAATTGTCTTTCTTCTTCAAGTCTTTTCAATGCAAGTAGAATTACTTTCATGATACCGGGGTTAAATGAGGTTTCTATAGGTTCTAGGCAAATATATACTTTTAAGGCTATCGAGTAGACGAAATGCACTTTTTTTCGATGAAATACACTTATATTTTAAGTGATACCATAAAAAAACCACAACTATTAGTTGTGGTTTTTACCTTAAAGAAAAGCTACGATGGCATTTAAAAGTTTCTGTTTCACCCTACACTAGGTGCGATTGAGAACCAAAAAATGCTACCGCCAATTTTGTTTTTAGAAAGGATAACTATAAATCAAAAAAATAGTCATCGCAATTATAAATACAATGTTGAAGGCCACATAGATGTAGGTAAGTTTATCTTTAAATTTCATAATTAATGTGTCTCTTATACACTAACGAATTTAAAGACTAGATTAAAATACAACACCTAGAAAAACCCCAAAATTTTGAGGGAATAATCTTAAAATAGTTGGGGTTTTTCTTATTGAAGGTTTTTCAATTTGAACTCACGCTAGCCAGGTAGGCACTAAATTTTGATTAAGTTATTGGCGGCTGCAGATTTATAGACTGCTTCTACTACGCGAATATCTCTCAATCCTTCTTCTCCCGGTACCATTAATTCGGTCTTGTTCATAATTGCTGCCGCATCATCGTCCATTTGTCGAGCTTGTTGGTTCTCTATAGGAAAATTGATTTCAGTTCCGTTAGACATAACACCTTTATTTCCGTTGTAAGAAGAGTGTGGTTCCATTTGTAACCATCCTTTTTCATAGTTGATTTTTAGATAGTTCATCGAGATGCCAAAACTGGTATGGCAAGCAGCTCTTGCACCACTGGGAAATTCGAGCTGAAACATTGCGGTTTCTTCAACTTCGTGATAAATTTCCGGTCGATTGGTAAACGTCTGGGCCAATACCGAAATAGGTTCTTCTCCTGTGGCCAAACGAGCCCCTTGTATGGCATAAACTCCCATATCGCCCATTGCGCCACCACCCAAGGCTTTTTTCTGTTTCCAATGGTCGGTGCGGCCGTCAAAGTAGCCAGCTGCCGATGTAACCATATCGACCTTCCCGAAAGTTTTGTCCTTAGCGGCTTTCATATATGCCTGAATGTTGGGGTCATGCTGACATCGATACCCGATTGCCAATTTAACTTTATTATCATTACATGCCTTTATCATGGCTTCGCATTCTGCTACGGATGGTGCCATAGGTTTTTCGCACCAGACATGTTTTCCTAGATTGGCTGCCTTAATTACATATTCGGCATGCATTGATGGTGGTAAAACAATATAAATAACATCGATTTCATCATTCTTGGCGATGTCGTCAAAAGTATCATAGCTGTAAACGTTCTTATCGGCTATATTATACTTCTCTTGCCAAACTGGAATTTTTTCTGGACTACCGGTTACAATGGCTTTTAGCTCGCAGTTTTTTGTTAATTGTAGCGCAGGCGCCAAGAGGTCGGTACTATAGTAGCCTAAACCTACTAGGGCTACACCAAGTTTATCTTTTTGAGCGTTTGTCGCTGCCCATAGGGCATTTGGTGCAAAGGCGGTAGAGGCAGCGATAATGCCCGTTTTTTGTAAAAATGCTCGTCTCTTGTTCGTTTTCATATTGAATTTCTGATATAAGTTGAATTTAAGGTTAGAAATTACAATAAGAATTCGAATAAATCAATATTGGAATGTTGAAGCCTGCTTTTAATACTTTCTACGGGGTCATTCTAAAGAAAATTACATATAGAGACCAGAAGAAGCAAACGGCACAAAATATATAGATCAAATAATCATTAATAGTAGTTTTTTGTTTCATAAGATCAGGGTTTATTATAAAACGGAGATAGGTAATCAGTTTCGACTTTAGATCGTGCAACGGGCATTTAATTCGATTGTCTACCTAAATGTAGATTAACGGCAACTTTACTCCTTAAAGTAGATGTTCTTTCATTGTTAATCATCCTGAAAAACAGTGTTTTACCTTTTTTGTCTGAGTGCTACAGAAGTATAATTCTTAAGGCAAACATGCCAATCGTACAAAATAGATTACAATCTATACAAGTATCACTATTTAGTAAATCGAATTCATATACTTTAGAAGTAGACATTACTTTCATATTCTCATCAACTTTTAAAGATTCAACAATGAGAGATCAAAAAGAAATTCACTATTGCAACCTACCCAAAATGCCCGAGCCTGCATTTGACAGCCCAGTGGGGCCTATGAGAATGGAGGCCATAATAATCATGGCCAAAAAATGGGTGAACGGTACAAAATTGAAATATTCATTTTTTGAGAGAGATTCTTTTTTTACACCAGTTACCGATGCCAGTGGAAATCAATCTAAACTCTTTTGGAAAGGTACTAATGATGAAAAAGAAGCTGTAAGAAATGCATTTGCAACGTGGAAAAGCCATGAAATAGGACTGGAGTTTGAAGAGACCGATGATCACTTAGAGGCTTTGATACGGATAGGTTTCGCCAAAGGAGAAGGTTCTTGGTCTTATGTAGGTCGAGATGCTTGGGACATACCTAAAGAAGAGCGCACGATGAATTTTGGGTGGGATATTGTTTCCGATGAAGATACCATTCTCCATGAAATAGGGCACGCCATGGGTTTTCCCCATGAACATCAAAACCCTAAGGCTGGTATTGTTTGGGATGAGGAGGCCGTTTACAGTGCTTTGGCGGCAGCACCTAACTTTTGGTCACGTGAGCAAACTTTTCATAACATCATAAGAAAAATTTCACCAGATGATGTTCAGGGATCAAGTTGGGATCCAAATTCTATTATGCATTATCCATTTGGGGCCAATATGATAATAGCACCACCAAAGTATAAAGACGGGCTTTCACCGGAAGATGGTCTTTCTAATCGAGATATTTCTTGGGTAAAACAATTTTATCCGAAAATCGATAAACGAACTTTTGTAGCGTTAAAGCCTTTTCATTCGGAAATCATTTCAATCAATGCCGGTAATCAGATTAATTTAGAATTTTCACCAGAAGAGTCAAGGTATTACACGATTCGAACTTTCGGTAATATGGATACCGTTATGGTGTTATCGGAAGTGGTCAATGATGAAAATATATATCTCTCTGGAGATGACGATAGCGGAGAAGATAGAAATTCAGTGATTAAAGAAAAACTACTGAAAGGTAAAAAGTATGTTATTAATATTAGGTTGTACTATAAGACGAGTGCAGGCGATACCTGTGTAATGGCCTACTAAGGTAGCTTAAAGTAGAAACTCTTCGTTATTTCGGTCGTTGTTCTCGATTTTGTTCGAAGTAAAGATATCTTTTAAGATATACGCCGCAATAATGGTTACACCGAATACCAATAACGGAATAGCAAATTTCCAATTCATAACATTTAATAGGCTTCCGGTGATGATAGCCAATGCTCCGACGACCATAGCAAAATTCCAGATGACTTGAATTTTATGATTTTTGACTCTGCGATCTTCATCAAGAAAGTATGCTGTACCTTCCATAACGAACCAAGTAACAAAAGAGAGTCCGACTAAAATTTGAAGTATTAAGGTATAGGAAAGATCTAAGGTGGTAAGAACTCCGTTAATCGTCCAACTTAAAACTAAGACTAGTTTCACAAAATCGATGAATTTTTTATCCTTTTTATTGCCAAATCTAAAAAGGTACAGAATACCGGTATTGGCAAAACCAAAAAGAATGACTTCTGTTGCGTAGGGCCACTCAAGAATATTTAATAGCATACCTAAGAGTACGATAGTAATTGAAACTCTTAAGGGAACTTTCAGAATATTGTCTTTTTTGGGCATGATGAAAGCTTTTAAGTTAGATGGCCTTTATGTGTACACGAAGCCCTTCCATGATTCCAAGAATGTTATTAACGGTTTCTTTTAGATAATATTTTATGAGCACATGGGGTATTCGTATAGTTGTAAATCCGTTTTTAAAAGAATGCATAGCTTCCTCTAGATCATTAATGGCCTGTTCGTGGGTCATCATGTGATATTCACTATCGATTTCTATATTGAGTTTAACTCTTGAAATTGCGATATCAATAGATTTTGTTCCATCCCACCATTCTAGCATAGCGGTTACACCTGCCTCCTTGAGACCATAATAAAGCTGAATAGCCTCTTTTGGGGTGTTATGGCTCTTCATTAATTTAATCATTCGTTTGTAATGTGAGCTGCAAAGCTCAACACCTAAAGAATCAATACTCCTTTTATTTTCAGAGTAATCGAGTTGTTTGTTACATTCTGCACAAGCCATATAAGTAGGTCAATTTTATCCGGGGGGTTAAAGACCGGTTTGTTCGATTTGGAAATATAATAACCCTCTATTTTTTGTAATAGTATATATACTCGATGTACGGCACTCTACTTTTAGACGAACTGCATTTTTTTAGATAAACGGCAAGTTAAAATGTTAAAATTGTGGTGAAAACCTTTGCTTTCATTAAGGTTGCTGAAAGAAAGTTCTTGCATTCACTTTAAGTTTTTTTCATTGATGTTGTTTGTTTTTAAGCCCACCAATTATTTTTATCTTTCAGCGAGATACTTGAATTAAAATTAGAATTAAAATGATCGAAATCAATTGCGATGCAGGTGAAAGTAGTGCAGGTGAAGAACGTTTGTTTCCGTTGATAACATCATGTAGTATAGCTTGTGGGGGGCATATTGGTGACCAAGTTTCGATGGAGAAGACTGTTCGACTCGCTAAACAGTATCAAGTAAAAGTTGGGGCACACCCTTCATACCCAGACCCCGATAATTTCGGGCGGGTTTCTATAGATATTTCTGAAAAGAAGCTAGTCAAAAGCATAAAGGAACAAATACGTACTCTAATTGATATTATAGAAAATGAAGACGTGCAATTAGACCATATCAAAGCCCATGGGGCTCTATATAATGATATGAATAAAAATAGCCATCTGGCCAAGTTATTTTTGAGCGCAATAGTTGAACATAAATCAACGACTCATTTATTGGTGCCCTATGGCTCTGAAATCGAAAATGAAGCGATAGAACAAGGTTTTCAAATCAAATATGAAGCTTTTGCCGACAGAAATTATAATGCTGACCTGTCTTTAGTGGCTCGTAGCAATTCAAATGCGTTGATTAAAAATCCGCAGAAAGTTTTAGAACATATACTACTTATTAAAAATAAAGGTCAAGTAAAAACTATTAATGGCGAATTGAAAGAAATAAAGGCAGATACCTTTTGTATTCATGGTGATACTTCGGCGGCATTTGAAATAGTGTCGTATATTAGGCAACAGTTTCCAAACCCTAATCCCAGAATCAAGTGAGTGCCTTTGAAATTTCAATACGGCCTTTTGGTGTGCATGCAATATTAATCGAATGGCCTTCACAAGTCGAAGAAGTAATTCTAGATGATATTCTTAGGTTTACCAGATATTTGAACGAGGCCAGTTTAAAAGATGAAAATTGGGAAGTAGTGCCTGCCTATAATTCGGTCACCCTTATTCAGAGAGAATACCCCATTGACTTCAATGAGTTTGAAATAAAATTAAAAAAGTGGTATGGTGAAGCCAAAGAGATGGCAACCCATAAAAAATACCTTTGGCGTTTACCGGTCTGTTATGATTCCGAATTTGCCATAGATTTACCAGAAGTGGCAAGTTATCTTAACCTGTCGGAGAGTGAAGTTATCCAGTTGCATACATCACATATTTACACACTATATTGCATCGGCTTTTTACCTGGCTTTATGTATTTGGGTGGATTGCCAAAAGACTTGGAAATACCCCGAAGACCACAACCAAGAGGCAGAGTCTTAAAGGGAGCTGTGGGTCTTGCAGGGAAACAGACAGGAATTTATCCTCAACAGTCTCCCGGAGGTTGGAATATTATAGGCAATTGCTCGGTACCCATGTTCGACCCTAAAAAAGAGGAGCCTTGTTTTATAAGTGTTGGAGATAAGGTGCAGTTTTATAGTATCGAAAAAGCGGAGTACGATTTACATAAAATAGAAGGGGAAGTAGGTATATATAAGTTAGAAAAAATAGAATTGGATGCTTAAAGTTTTAAAGGCCGGGCTTTTTACCACCATTCAAGATCAGGGGCGCTATGGTTTTCTGAACAAAGGGGTACCCGTAGCGGGCTATATGGATACGTTTTCAGCTACCAAAATTAACGCCTTGTTAGAGAATAAAAAGGAAGATGCGGTTATGGAAATGACCATGACCGGGCCAACCTTGCAATTTGAGCGTGCTACCTTTATTGCCATAGGTGGTGCAAATATTTCAGCAACCTTAAATAATAACGAAGTAGCTAATTATAAGGTTCTAAAAATAGGTAAGGGTGATATTCTGTCTTTTGGTAAGTTAGAAAGCGGATTTAGGGGATATCTAGCCGTAAAAAATGGTTTTCAAGCTCCAATAGTCTTGGGCAGTCGTTCCTTTTTTTCGAGTATCACAAAAAAAAATCATTTACAAGATAGAGATGTTGTCGACTACATTGAGACCGCAGTTTTCAACCCAAAAATTACCGAATTACGCTTAGATTCGTTTTTAGGAGAAAATCTTTTAAAAGTTTCGGCTGGTCCGGAATACGAATTGTTAAATGACAAACAACTTGAATGGTTGTTCTCTAAAGAATTTACCGTTTCTAATGAAAATAACCGAATGGCCTATCAATTGGAAGAAAAAATACCTGGGCATGAAATATCGATGCTTACCTCGGCTACTTTGCCTGGTACGGTTCAGTTAACTCCTTCAGGCAAGATAATGGTGCTCATGAAAGATGGCCAGACAACAGGTGGATACCCTAGAATCTTGCAACTTTCAGATAAAGCCATTTCAATAATGGCCCAGAAAAAATATGGAGATAAAGTGAGATTCAAGTTGAAGTAAAATAGATGTAGTAAACATTTATTCTTGATGACTCTTTGAAGAGTTTCATATTTTATATAATATTGTTCTTATGATTAGCAAATATCTTAAAGTCGTACTGGTCTTGGTCATTCCTATAGAGGGGTGATATAGAATTCTATTGACTTTAGAGGCCTGTATCAAACTCATATTGATACAGGCCTTTTATGTTTTTTTCGATATATACGTGCATAGTTTTTATTTAAATATAGGGTATGATAGTTTAGAGATGAATTGAATATGATAAAATATTGCACCTAAATTGTTGAATATAAGCGATTTAATCTGTATTATTTATTATTGGATTTAGATACATATGCTGCCCGTCAGATACAAAATTATATAAAACTATACCTTTGAATAACAACCGTTAGTATACATTTAAGAACAACCAATTTTTTATTGATAAATGAATTTGAAGAAATTTAGTCACAGCGTAACACAAGATCCTACTTTACCGGCAGCCCAGGCCATGCTTCATGCTATTGGTCTAACAGATGACGATTTAAAAAAACCTCTGATAGGTATAGCAAGTACTGGTTACGAGGGCAATCCTTGTAATATGCACCTTAATGATTTGGCATTGCAAGTAAAAAAAGGTACTCAGCAAGCCGATTTGGTTGGTTTGATTTTTAATACCATCGGGGTTAGTGATGGTATTTCTAACGGTACACCGGGTATGCGATTTTCTTTACCATCTAGAGACATTATTGCCGATTCAATGGAGACCGTTGTTGAAGCTATGGGCTACGATGGTCTTGTTACGGTAGTTGGTTGCGATAAGAACATGCCGGGTGCTTTAATGGCACAGCTGAGGTTAAATCGACCTTCAGTTTTGGTTTATGGTGGCACCATCGCTTCTGGTTGCCATGATGGAAAGAAATTGGATATTATATCAGCTTTCGAGGCTTTTGGTCAGAAAGTTGCCGGTAAAATAGATGAAAAGGAATATAAAGAGGTCATTCATAAAGCTTGCCCAGGTGCTGGTGCTTGCGGTGGAATGTATACGGCAAACACTATGGCTTCTGCAATAGAGGCCTTAGGTATGTCATTACCGTTCAATTCTTCCAATCCGGCGGTTAGTGATGGAAACCTAAAAGAGGCGGAATGTATCAAAGCTGGTGAAGCTTTAAGATTGTTGCTCGAAAAAGATATTAAACCTTCGGATATTGTTACCAAAAAATCTTTGGAGAATGCTATTCGATTGGTCACGATTTTAGGAGGGTCTACCAACGCGGTACTTCACTTCTTGGCCATAGCAAAAGCGGCTAAAATTGAATTTACATTAGCTGATTTCCAGAGAATAAGTGATTCTACTCCGTTATTGGCAGATTTGAAACCTAGCGGTCGCTATTCGATGGAAGATTTACATGGGGTAGGTGGCGTGCCCGGTGTCTTAAAGTACATGTTGGCACAAGGCATGTTACATGGCGACTGTTTAACGGTTACAGGTAAGACACTTGCTGAAAATTTAGCAGATGCTCCAGAGTTAGATGAGGGGCAAGATATTATACGTACCGTTGAAAAACCGATAAAAGAATCGGGTCATATTAGAATTCTTTTTGGCAACTTGGCGACTGAGGGTGCAGTAGCTAAAATAACCGGCAAAGAAGGATTGTCTTTTACGGGCCCTGCAAATGTTTTTGACAGTGAAATTGCGGTCAATGAAGGTATAAAAAGTGGTAAAGTGAAAAAGGGTGATGTGGTTATCATTCGTTATGAGGGACCAAAAGGTGCGCCTGGTATGCCAGAGATGTTAAAACCTACTTCTTCAATCATGGGGGCAGGCTTAGGTAAAGATGTTGCCCTTATAACCGACGGAAGATTTTCTGGTGGTTCGCACGGTTTCGTAGTAGGCCATGTAGCTCCGGAAGCTCAAGTAGGAGGAAATATCGCCTTGATAGAGAATGGGGATACCATTGTTATAGATGCCGTAAAAAATACTATAGATATTGATATTAGTGATGAAGTCTTAGAGGAGCGAAGAAGAAAGTGGAAAGCACCTAAGCTCAAGTTCGATAGGGGTGTGCTCTATAAGTATGCTAAAACGGTTTCTTCGGCCTCTAAAGGTTGCGTTACCGATGAGTTTTAAGATTGAAAAGTTATAAAAAGAAATTAAATTTCTTATTGTTTAAATACGTGTCCGGTTAGTCTGCATTTCAAAGACTAAAAGCACTAATACTTGAACGTAAAGATGGAAATAGTTAAGATGAAGACCGAAGAGCCTCAAAATAAAACTAAACTTAAAATAACGGGTGCAGAAGCCATTATTCATTGTTTATTGGCTGAAGGCGTCGATATATTATATGGTTATCCCGGTGGGGCGATAATGCCTGTTTACGATGAACTCTACAAGTTTCAAGACAAACTTACGCATATATTGACTCGTCATGAACAAGGCGCTACGCATGCTGCTCAAGGGTATGCTCGAGTTTCCGGCAGAGTGGGTGTGGCCATGGCCACATCTGGTCCTGGAGCGACCAATTTGGTTACGGGTTTGGCAGATGCACAAATTGATTCGACTCCAATGGTTTGTATCACAGGCCAGGTGACGCGCGCCCTTTTAGGTTCTGATGCCTTTCAGGAGACGGACATTATTGGTATTTCAACTCCGGTCACAAAATGGAACTATCAAATTACAAAGGCAGAGGAAATACCTGAGATAATGGCCAAGGCCTTTTATATCGCGAAGACCGGTAGACCAGGTCCGGTATTGGTCGATATAACCAAGAATGCTCAAATTGATGAATTTGAGTTTATCTATGAGAAATGCACGGCGGTCCGTAGTTATAATCCAGTTCCTAAACCAGATGTAAAAGCGATTGAGGCTGCTGCAGACCTTATAAATAGCGCTAAAAAGCCAATGATAGTATGGGGGCAAGGTGTTATTTTGGGCAAGGCAGAAGAAGAGTTGAAAGCTTTTGTTGAAAAAACAGGTATACCTGCAGCGTGGACAATTATGGGGGCTTCCGCTATTGATTCTGACCACCCTCTGAATGTAGGTATGGTGGGTATGCATGGTAATTATGGCCCAAATGTGTTGACCAATGAGTGCGACCTTTTGATTGCTATAGGAATGCGTTTTGATGACCGTGTTACAGGAAATCTTGATACCTACGCAAAACAAGCAAAGGTTATTCATTTTGAAATAGACAAGGCAGAAGTCAATAAAAATGTACGTGCAGATGTTGCCGTGTTAGGAAATTCTAAAGAAACCTTAGACCTAATATTACCATTGGTAAACGAAAATAGCCATGAAGAGTGGCACAATGAGTTCAAGAAGAAGTATGAGGTAGAATTTGAGGCGGTTATCAAAAATGATATACACCCAACGAAAGAAGGGTTGACCATGGGCGAAGTTATCGAGCAAATCAATATAGCTTCTGGAAATAAAGCGGTTATTGTAACCGATGTGGGTCAGCACCAAATGATAGGTTGTAGGTACGCTAAATTTAAAGAATCGAAAAGTAATATTACCTCCGGCGGTTTAGGTACGATGGGGTTTGCTCTTCCTGCGGCTATCGGTGCCAAAATGGGTGCTATGGATCGCGAAGTTGTGGCAATAATCGGTGACGGAGGTTATCAAATGACCATTCAAGAATTGGGGGTGATTTTTCAACATAACGTTCCTGTAAAAATTGTGGTTTTGAACAATGACCACTTGGGTATGGTACGACAATGGCAAGAGCTGTTTTTTGATAGAAGATATGCATCTACAGTTATGGTGAATCCTGATTTTGTAAAAATTGCGGAGGGCTACCATATCGAATCAAAGCGAATTAGTAAAAGAGAAGACTTGCAATCGACTATCGAAGAAATGATAGCTTCTAAAAACCCTTACTTTCTAGAGGTAAAAGTTGAAAAAGAAGATAATGTTTTCCCAATGATACCTTCGGGTGCTTCGGTATCCGATGTCCGTCTAAAATAATCCTCGTAGAATTTTTGGTAAAAATTTAGGTATACGGTCATGGTAGATTCAAACATTCTAGACATTCCGAAAAGTTATAAAGCAATGGTGCGAAAATCGAAGGAAATCGGTTTTACGATGCCTTCAGATATCTATATAGGTACTTTTCTGAAAACTTTGGTCGCTTCAAAACCTGGCGGAGATTTTTTAGAGCTAGGTACGGGTATCGGTTTAAGTTTGGCTTGGATGTTAGATGGTATGAATACCGAATCGCTATTAACATCAGTAGATAATGATGAAAAACTGATTGCTATTGCTGAAGAGTATTTTGGTAGGGATACCAGATTAAGACTTATTTGTGCCGATGGTGCTCAGTGGATAAAAAACAATTCTGATCGTAAATTCGATTTAATATTTGCCGACGCCTGGCCCGGAAAATATAGTGAGATAGACGAGATTTTAGATATGGTCAATGTGGGCGGATTTTATATTATTGACGATATGGTTGCCCAACCCAATTGGCCTAACGGACATCATGAAAACGTATCTAGATTAGTCGATTATTTAGAGAAGAAAGAAAATTTCACCTTGACCAAAATGAACTGGTCTACAGGGTTGATAATTGCGGTAAGAAACAAATAGGGTGACTTTATCTGTAGCCTTTAAAAATTAAACATGACCGCTCGAGCGCAGTCGAGCGGTTTTATAAAATTAATTAATCGACTGCGCTCGACCGATTATATGCAGTAAGTGATGAAAAAACAATGGTTTACAATATCGGTTTATTCCGAGAACAACGTTGGCCTATTAAATAGGATATCCGGTATATTTTTAAAGCGTCATATCAATATTGAGAGTCTGAACGTCTCAAAATCTGAAATCGATGGGGTTTCAAAGTTTACCATTGTCGTGAATACCACCGACAAATGGGTACGTAATATAGTAGGTCAGATTGAGAAGCAAATTGAGGTAATCAAGGCTTTTTACCATACGGATGAGGAGACGATATATCAAGAGTCGGCCCTTTTCAAAATTGCTTCGAACCTATTGTTCGACGAGAGAAGAATCCAAAATATTATAAAAGAGAACAATTCGCAGATTGTTACTGTGGCCCGTGACTTTTTCGTTATTGCGAAGTCGGGTAGAAGAAACGAGATCGATGATATGTACGAACAGTTGAAACCGTTTGGTATAATGCAATTTGTGCGATCTGGTCGTATCTCGGTATCTAAAGAAGAAATGCAAATTACCGCCTTGCTTAAAGAATTTTATGAAGAGGTATAAGTAAATCAAGAAATTTTCTATTAATATGTATATTTTCGTTCGGCGAAAACTATAATAACCAATAAATGAACGTTTTCCTGTGGTACAGGATGAAAAGAAAAATTATTTATCTATGGCAAATTACTTCAATACACTATCGTTAAGAGATCAACTGACCCAGCTGGGAAAATGTAGATTTATGGAAGCTTCGGAGTTTTCCGATGGTGTATCCGCTTTAAAGGGAAAAAAAATAGTAATCGTGGGTTGCGGTGCCCAAGGTTTGAATCAAGGGTTGAACATGCGTGATTCAGGATTGGATATTTCTTATACCCTTCGTGAGGGTGCAATCAAAGAAAAGCGTCAATCTTTTATCAATGCGACCGAAAATGGTTTTAATGTCGGTACTTATGACGAATTGGTGCCATCGGCCGATTTGGTAATTAACTTGACTCCTGATAAGCAGCATACTAGCGTTATAAAAGCAGTTATGCCATTAATGAAAGAAGGGGCTACACTTTCCTATTCCCACGGGTTTAATATAGTTGAAGAAGGCATGCAAATTCGTGAAGATCTAACAGTGATCATGGTAGCGCCTAAGTGCCCTGGTTCAGAAGTACGTGAAGAGTATAAAAGAGGTTTCGGTGTACCGACCTTAATAGCAGTACACCCAGATAACGATCCACAAGGTAAAGGTTTGGAACAAGCGAAAGCGTATGCAGTTGCTACTGGTGGTCACAGAGCAGGTGTACTTGAGTCTTCTTTTGTTGCCGAGGTAAAGTCCGATTTAATGGGAGAACAGACCATCTTATGCGGATTGTTACAAACAGGTAGCATTTTGTGTTTCGATAAAATGATCGAGAAAGGCGTTGATGCCGGCTATGCTTCAAAACTTATTCAGTACGGGTGGGAAACCATTACCGAAGGTATGAAGTACGGGGGTATCACCAATATGATGGATCGCCTTTCAAACCCAGCAAAAATAAAGGCATTCGAACTTTCCGAAGAACTGAAAGAAATCATGCGTCCTCTTTTTCAAAAGCATATGGACGATATCATGACCGGCCATTTTTCAAAAACAATGATGGAAGATTGGGCCAATGATGATAAGAACTTATTGGGCTGGAGAGCCGAGACCGGTGAAACTTCGTTTGAAAAAACACCTGCCGGTGATGTGGAAATTTCTGAACAAGAGTTTTATGACAATGGGGTATTAATGATTGCTATGGTTAGAGCTGGTGTTGAGTTGGCTTATGAGAGTATGACAGAATCAGGTATTATTGGTGAGTCTGCTTACTACGAGTCATTACACGAAACGCCACTTATTGCAAATACAATCGCAAGAAAGAAATTGTTCGAAATGAACCGTGTTATTTCTGATACGGCTGAATATGGTTGTTATTTGTTCGATCATGCCTGTAAACCTTTATTGGCCGATTTTATGAAAAAAATCGATACCGATGTAATCGGAACTTCATATGCAGAAGGCAAAGGTCTTGGTGTAGATAACGCAAAATTGATTGCGGTAAACAAAGTATTACGTGAGCATCCGGTAGAAGTGGTTGGTTCGAGGTTACGTGCTTCGATGACCGCCATGAAGCCCATTGTATAATTTAAAATAGACCCTGTCCGGTTTTGGGCTACCATTTTGGTGCCATCTTTCGGACAGGGTTTTTTAATATGTCATACTTTCCTAATATAGCCGACATCCGCAGTGCCGCGGAAACTATTGGCCAAGTGGCAACACAAACACCATTGACTTCGAGTATACGCCTGTCCAACGTTTATGGTGCCAATGTTTTGCTTAAGCGAGAAGACCTGCACAGGGTGAGGTCGTACAAAATTCGTGGTGCGTTCAATAAAATCAGTTCGCTCACTGAAAAGGAAAGAAAGAACGGTATTGTTTGTGCCAGTGCTGGTAACCATGCTCAAGGTGTGGCGTTCGCATGTCGTCATTTGGGTATTCAAGGCACAATTTACATGCCATCGGTAACTCCTAAACAAAAAATCGAGCAAACTAAAATGTTCGGTGGGCAGTGGGTCGATGTGGTTTTAGTGGGAGATACTTTTGATGATTCTTTTAATAGTGCGACGGAGTTTTGCATTGCTCATCAAAAAACTTTTATCCATCCGTTCGATGACCCCAAGGTTATAGAGGGGCAAGGTACCGTCGGTCTTGAATTGTTGCAACAGTTTCAAAAACCTATCGATTATATTTTTGTAGCCGTTGGGGGAGGTGGGCTCGCATCGGGTCTTATCGCGGTATTCAAGCAGTTGGCACCTCAAGCCAAAATCATAGGAGTGGAGCCGGAAGGTGCACCATCCATGAAAACATCCATAGAAAAAGGTATAAATACCAAACTTTCGGCAATCGATAAATTTATCGATGGGGCCGCGGTACAAAAAGTAGGTGACCTGACTTTTGAAATATGTAAAAATGGCCTTACAGATATGGTTACCGTGCCAGAGGGCAAGGTGTGTCAGGTCATATTAGACCTTTACAACCGTGATGCTATTGTGGTTGAGCCTGCAGGAGCTTTAACTATTGCTGCTCTAGATTATTTTGCACCACAAATTCAAGGTAAAAATGTGGTTTGTATTCTGAGCGGTAGCAATAATGATATCACTAGAACTGCAGAAATTAAAGAAAGGGCCCTGCTCTATGCAGAGTTGAAGCACTACTTTATAGTTCGTTTTCCGCAACGTCCGGGTGCTTTGAAGCAATTTGTTGCCGAAATTTTAGGTCCAGAAGATGACATTACACATTTTGAATACTCAAAAAAATCAAGTCGGGAAAATGCTCCCGCCATTGTCGGTATTGAGTTGAAACGACCAGAAGATTTAAGGCCATTGATCGAGCGAATGAAAGCAAATAACTTTTACGGCGATTATTTAAATGATAAGCCTGATCTTTTTCAGTACCTGATATAAGAAAAATTTGCTGTTCTGTGATATTGATAAAAGCACAACGATTTAATAATATTTTCAGCCTTTTCTGTTTTTTTTATTCCGTATTTTCGTTTTAGCACAAGAGAATTGTACAACACACCTATATATCATAAAATGAATAGTATTCCTGAAGAGTTTCAGATAAACGAGTTTATAGAACAGAAGAAATATTTGATCAATGGAGAATTAAAAACTTGGAGTGGTAATACCACCGAGGTTTTTTCTACCATTTCTTCTACGGAAGATTACAAACCTACCGTTTTAGGCAGCATTCCTGATATGGGCGAGCCAGAAGCCATGGCGGCCCTAGATGCCGCAATGGGAGCTTATGGTAGAGGTCAAGGTGTTTGGCCGACCATGCACGTGAAGGATCGTATTGAATGTATGGAAAATTTTGTCGGGCAGATGGAAGCTAAGCGTGATAAAATCGTGAAATTGTTGATGTGGGAAATCGGGAAGTCATTGCCCGATTCACAAAAAGAATTTGATCGTACCGTAGAGTATATTTATGATACCATCGAAGAATATAAAGAATTAGATCGTAATTCGGCCAAATTTCAAAAGCACGATGGGGTTTATGCCCATATTAAAAGAGGGCCATTAGGCGTCGTTCTCTGTCTAGGGCCCTATAATTATCCTTTAAATGAAACTTTTGCCCTTTTGATTCCCGCAATTATTATGGGTAATACCACCATTTTTAAGCCTGCCAAGCATGGGGTGCTTTTAATTACGCCGTTATTGGAAGCTTTTCAAAGTTCTTTTCCGAAAGGAGTGGTAAATATATTGTTCGGCAGGGGTAGAGCTGTAGCGGCTCCTATTATGCAGACCGGTAAAGTTGATGTTCTAGCCTTAATAGGTAATAGTAAATCTGCCAACGCCTTACAAGAGCAACACCCTAAAAGCAATCGATTACGATTGGTATTGGGCTTAGAGGCTAAAAACCCCGCTATAATTTTACCTGATGCAGATTTAGATTTAACGATTGATGAGTGTATTGCGGGTACCTTGTCGTTTAATGGCCAGCGATGTACTGCTTTAAAGGTAATTTACGTTCATGAAGACATCAAGACCGAATTCTTGAAACGATATTCTAAAAAAGTAGACGACTTAAAATTTGGTAATCCGTGGGATAATGGGGTAAAATTGACCCCTTTACCTGAACCGAGCAAGCCAGCTTACATTCAAGAATTAATTGACGATGCGGTAGCTAAAGGAGCTAAAATTAAAAATAAAAAAGGGGGAGAACATTTCGACAATTACATTTGGCCGGCCGTTCTTTATCCGGTAACCAAAGATATGCGGGTCTATCAAGAAGAGCAATTCGGCCCTATAGTGCCAGTACTTTCTTTTTCTGATATTGAAGAACCACTGAACGATATGGCCGAGAGTAACTATGGGCAACAAGTAAGTTTGTTCGGTAAAGATGTTTATACACTCTCACCTTTGATAGACACCTTAGTAAACTTGGTCTGTAGGGTTAATTTAAATAGCTCTTGCCAAAGAGGCCCAGATGTGTATCCGTTTACAGGAAGAAAAGATTCTGCTCAAGCAACCTTGAGCGTTCATGATGCCTTGCGTTCATTTTCTATTCGAACATTTGTCGCTTTTAAAGACAATGAGTTGAACAATGAGACCATTCAACAATTATTAGAGGCGAAATTGTCAAATTTCGTTAGTACGGATTACATTTTATAAAGAATTAGTCTTCTAGTATACTTATCTACATCTCCACAGGACTATGACCTGATGGAGTTTTTTTATGACGTGAAGTTTAGGAATCCCCTGTTGTTTTAAAAATATAGATATAGCGTCTTGAATATAAGCTAATTGATACCTAAAAGGTTCTCTAAAGTTAGACTTGTGTTAAATTTTAACACGTTATTATACCTTGTGTTGATATGGCTGGTAATATAGCATAGATATTGGATAAATACGTAAATCGATTTCTTATCCATGCATAGTACTTTTGTAGTGTAGAAATTAATAGTATTCCTGAGTTAAGTTTAATTGATGTTTCGGGAGTACACATTAACAGTACAAATACAAAGAATATGGAAACAAAGATATCTAACAAAAAAGCCCTGATTGCGTTGGCCGTAGGCGGCTTTGGCATAGGGTTGACCGAGTTCGTTATTATGGGTATTCTACCCGATGTGGCGAAAGGTCTTAACATAACAATTCCTGAGGCAGGTCACTTTATAGCGGCTTATGCCTTAGGTGTAGTAGTAGGTGCACCATTATTGACCAGATTCAGCTCAAAAATGGATTCTCGTATGATTCTATTATTACTGATGGGATGGTTCACCTTATTTAACACTCTTTCCGGTTTTGCTACAAATTATAGCACATTATTGGTCACCCGATTTCTTTCTGGTCTGCCCCACGGTGCTTTCTTCGGAATAGGTGCGGTAGTGGCCGGTAAGTTGGCAAAAGAAGGTAAGGCGGCTCGAGCAATAGCGGTAATGTTTACAGGTTTAACAATTGCCAATGTGATTGGGGTACCGATTGGAACCTATATTGGGCACCATTACGATTGGAGTATTTCGTTTTTCATGGTCGGTATCGTCGGCGTGCTTGCAGTTTTAAGTGTGTTTTTGTGGATGCCTCAACTTGAATCTGAAAAGCCCAAACCGTATTCAAAAGAGAATAAAGGACTGAAAAATGGGGAACTTTGGGCAATGATATTACTAACAACTATTGGTACTGGAGGTTTCTTTGCCTGGTACAGTTATATCGCACCGTTAATCACTGATATTGCCGGTTGGGGTGAGTATATGGTTGGCTACGCAATGATACTAGCAGGCTTAGGTATGGTCTTTGGCAACTTTATTGGGGCAAAAATGGCTGAAATATTTTCTCCTATTAAGGCTGTAGCAATAAGTCTATCGATAATGGTCGTTCTATTGTTAATCAATTCAGTACTTGCATTTAACCCGTATATTGTATTGGGTATGACATTTTTTGTGGGTATGGCGGCCTTTACGGTATCAACTCCGATACAAATGGCTATTATCAATACCTCAAAAGGCAACGAAATGTTAGGTTCTTCTATGAATCAAAGTGCTTTTAATATGGGTAATGCCTCAGGGGCCTATTTGGCCGGTTTGCCTATGACCTTTGGGTTTAGTGTGGTCTATGCGGGGGTCGTTGGAGCTTTTCTTGCGGGCATGGGAGTATTAATGGCAGTAGGTATAATAGTGTACAGAAGACATAAAGCTGGATATAGCTTCAGGAAGATGGCCTTCAACAATTAAACTGTTACCATAGAATAAAATATATTAACCCCAAGTTCAAAATGAGCTTGGGGTTTTTTGTGTTTTATAGGTGGTTGTCAAAATGGATTATATATTCTTTTTAGAAGAACTATTTACAATTTCTGATAGGGTGTCGAATAATTCGTCAGGATTAAATGGTTTACTTATCAGTCCATTAATACCATAATCAATTAAATCATTTTTTACTGATGCTCTGGTCGATGCAGAAAGCGCATAAATTGGCATAGTTTGATTATGTAGGTTGTCTGAGGCTCTAATTGCCATACTGGCATCATAACCATTCATGATTGGCATTTGCAAATCCATAAGAATAAGGTCATATTCTTTTTGAAAGGCTTTTTTAACGGCTATTTTACCATTCATGGCAACATCATACTCAACTCCCCACTTTTTTAGAAATTTTTCAACTACAAGTAGATTGATCCTATTGTCATCTACCACAAGAATTTTTCGACCACGTAAACCTGAATGCTCAATCGAAATTTTTTCATGAATATCATCCTCAAAAATAGAGGCAATTGGGTTTCCTTTTTTCAGATCAATAGAAAAACTAAAGGAAGAACCAACTTGATAGGTACTTTCTACTTTAAGGGTAGTACCCATCATTTCCAATAATCTTTGGCAAATTGCAAGACCTAAGCCGGTACCCCCATATAGTCTTGTTGTGCTTGGGTTTGCTTGAGCGAACGAATCGAATATCTTATCTATTTTATCACTTTGTATACCGATACCTGAATCTATGACCGTAAATAATAGATTAGAATTATCTTCGGTTTCGGTAACTACTTTTACGTCTAACAGCACTATACCTTCTTCGGTAAATTTTATGGCATTACTGACCAAATTGGTCAAAACCTGTGACAATCGTGTACTATCACCAATTAACGTGTCTTGTAAAAGAGCATCTTTCTTAATTTTAAATCGAATTCCCTTTTTTAAAGCTTTATTACTAAAAATACTTTCTACGGTAGTCAAAACTTGTTTTAAGCTGAAACTGGCTTCTTCTAATTCTAAAGAACCAGAAGCTATTTTATTATAATCTAAAATGTCATTTACCACCCCCAGTAAATGTTCCGACGAATATTTTAAAGTGCTCAAATTTTCAATTTGTTCTTTTCTAGGGTTTTCAATTAAAAGGAGATGGGCAATACCGATTACAGCGTTCAATGGCGTTCTTATTTCATGAGACATGGTCGATAAAAACTCTCCCTTCGCTTTATTTGCCTTAACCTCTTTTTCTCTGGCTCTTATCAATTGAAGCTCGGTTCGCTTTAAGTTTGTAATGTTCACAATGGTACCTATATAACCTTCAATTGTTCCCTTCGATGATTTTATGCTTTTTATGGTAAAATCTAACCAAACTCGTTTACCGTCTTTATCTAAAGATTCTAGAGTTTTACTAAAGTTGTTCGATTCTGGGTTCTCGATGTCTAATAGGTTAATGAAAGATTTACCTTTAGTATTTACCAAAAACTGGCCGAGAGGCTTGCCCAAGGTTTCAGTAACAGGTCTACCGGTTAGTTCTTCCCAGGCCGAATTTAGGTATGACCAATTGCCTTTTAAGTCAATTTCGAAAATAACATCCTTAATATTGCCCGCAACTTTTGTTAATTGACCGGTAACTTTCTTCACACTATTTTTTAACTCCAAATTTCTTAGAAATAACTCTTTGGAGCTTTCTTCTAAAATGGTCTCAGCATGTTGTATGTCAGCGTCTAACTCTCTATAGCTTTGATCCACCATTTCAAGAAAAGGAGTAATCTGATCTAAATCATTCTGATTTAGACCTGATTTCTTTAACTGTCTCTGTAATTTTCTATGGTACTTCATATTTCAGAAAATGTTGTAATACACATGGTCAGGTTATGAAGAGAGGTCTTCGAAAAACCAAAAAAGGGAGATATTTCTCCGTAAGAATAAAATCCTATGGTTTCAGTATTTTTAGGAAACTGGTCGGTCACTGCCTCAATTTCTTCAGATACTAATTCGCCCATAACCTTTCTTCTTCCTGAACAACTGATTAATATGGCTAATTGATGGTTGTGATTACTCTGTTCCGCAATAATTTTTGCGCTATTTTCGGCACCATTGATGAGTCGGTCTATATTTCCCTTCATGAGACGCACGTAGGATCCAATGGGAATATCTTCTGACATTATTAAGCTCTGCTCTTCTTCATCTATAGCTAAGAGCGCGCGCATAACTGGGTTAGAGTGGTCTTCATTGCGAACTTTCATTGGATAATTGAAACCATCATCACCAATGTTTTCCAAAACTTTTGGATCTACGTGATTTTGATAGAAATGAAGAGCTGGTTGCTCATCGATTTCGAGTATGCGATTCTCTTTTGATTTAGTGACCAAACATTCAACACCGTAACTGTCCCATCCACCTTGAGCATTATAACTCACTTGTAACGAATCTCCATACATGGCAAGAGCAATTACACAATTTTGTTTTATTATACCATTATCGATAATAAAATTGGAATCTGTAAATGAATTTCTACTGGCTAGGCCACCTGTTACGCTAATACTTGGTTTAAGCTGATTATTCATGCCTTTCAGTAGATTGGCAGCACTCAAAGTTTGTGCATCGGAAAGTAGAAATATATGTTCTAAATTTTCTTGATCTATTTTTTTGGCAAATATCTCTCCGGAAGAATAACCGGTAGATGAGTCAGAAGATAGGTTGCCGGAATAGAGTTTGAGTTTGGTTTTATGAAACTTTACGGCGGCTAGAACAATAGTACCATCAATAACTTCTTGGTCAATTATTTCACCAGATGTTGTTCCTCCTATTATTATTGATTTTTCATATTTGGCTTTAATTTCTTTAATAGCACTTTCTACTTCTTTGAAATTTAAAGAAATAAAAAGGAAAATTACCTCCGGGTTGAAACCTATATCTAGATTTAAAATATCTTTCTTAGACTCAATTTTACGTTTAAAAACCTCCATAATACAGATGTAAGAAAAAGTTTACACATTAATGGAACGACAAAAGTGATCAAATCATATATATAAAATTAAATGTTCGACGAAAATGACAAAAAATTAACTTTATACGAGAAAAGGGTCATTTTCAACAGAAAATGACCCTTTGATTTGTTAAGCTATTTATGTGAATTATAGCTATTTGTATATTCTAAAGATTTTCGGCCAACCAATTGCCTACTTCACTTGTTTTATAAGATTTGCCACCTTCGGAAAGGTCTTCGGTAACCACGCCCTCGGCTAAAGATTTGTTCACCACACGGCGAATATCGTCTGCTTCTTGCTGTAAACCAAAATCTTCGAAAAGCATAGCGGCAGATAATACAGTGGCTAGTGGATTTGCAATATCTTTACCAGCTGCCTGGGGATACGAACCATGAATCGGTTCATAAAGTTTAGTCTTTTCACCCACGGAAGCTGAAGGCATCAACCCCATAGAGCCTGAAATAACAGAAGCCTCATCGGTTAAGATGTCTCCGAACAGGTTTTCTGTAATAATTACGTCATATGCCTTTGGCCATTGTACCAAACGCATGGCAACAGCATCTACAAATTCATAAGAAACTTCTACCTCCGGGTAATCTTTCTCCATAGCTTGAACGGTTTCTCTCCACAGACGAGAAGATTCCAATACATTGGCTTTGTCTACGCAGCACAGTTTTTTTGAACGGGCCATGGCCATTTCAAAACCTTTTTTCGCCAATCGCTGAATTTCGGCTCGAGTATAGGTCATCGTATCGTAAGCCGTATTACCGTTGTCTTCTCTTCCTCTTTTGCCAAAATAGACACCACCGGTCAATTCTCTTAGAATTATTAAATCAGTTCCTTCGATTCTATCTCTTTTTAATGGAGATTTATCGATTAAAGAAGGAAAGGTAAAAGTTGGTCTTACATTAGCGAACAAACCTAACTTTTGACGCATTTTCAATAAACCCTGTTCCGGGCGAACTTTAGCCGAAGGGTCATTATCAAAACGCGGATGCCCGATTGCACCGAAAAGAACGGCATCGGCATTGGCACAAACTTCATGGGTATCGTCTGGGTAGGGTTCTCCTACAGCGTCAATGGCAGCAGCGCCTGTTAATGCCGGTTTCCAACTAATTTGGTGATTATATTTTTTCGCAATGGCATCAGATACTTTTACGGCTTGATCGATTACTTCCGGTCCGATTCCGTCTCCGGCCAATAAGGCTATGTTTAATTTCATTTTTTAAGGATATTATAGGTATATGTTGCACAGCACTAATTAATAGTGATGTACGTCTTATTAATTAAATTATATTCAGCATTTTTTCAGTGGCTTTGATAGCCGAAACAGTCTGGTCAGAATCTAAGCCACGAGATGTAAATTCTTTTCCTTCGGCATTCCATGTGATTATGGTTTCACACAAGGCATCAGAATTGCTGCCAGGTGGTATTCGAACTGCATAATCCACTAATTTGGGAAGTTGCATTTTTCGAGTAGTATAGATTTTGCGTAGGGCATTCATAAAAGCATCATATTGCCCGTCTCCAGAGGCATTCTCTTCATACGTTTTACCATCGATTTCTAGCAGCAGGGTAGTAGAGGGGCGTAGTCCTTTAGAATGGGTAAGCACATACGACTTTACGAAAACCTTTTGTTGGTAATCGGTATCAAGAACATCGGAAATAATATATGGTAAATCTTCTTTGGTTACCTTTTCCTTTTTATCACCCAACTCGATAATTCGAGCGGTAACTTTTTTAAGTTCTTCATCATTTAAGGTCAGCCCAAGCTCTTGAAGATTTTTTTGAATATTGGCCTTACCTGACATTTTTCCTAAGGCATACTTTCGTTTTCTACCAAAACGCTCAGGCATTAAATCACTAAAGTAAAGATTGTTCTTACTGTCGCCATCAGCATGTATGCCAGCAGTTTGTGTAAAAACATTATCGCCCACAATAGGTTTGTTCGCAGGTATACCGAAGCCCGTGAATGCCGATACCAGCTTACTTACTCTGTACAATGCTTTTTCGTCAACATTGATTTTTACCTCTGGCAAAAAGTCATTGATTACGGCAATGGCACTGGCCATTGGGGCATTACCTGCACGTTCGCCCATACCGTTCACGGTAAGGTGTAGACCATGACAACCCGCTTGCACAGCTTCCATTATATTGGCGACGCCAAGATCATAATCGTTATGCCCGTGAAAATCGAAATGCAAGTCAGGAAAACGTTCAACAATTTCCTTGATATACTCTCGCGTCTCACTATATGTTAGAATGCCTAAAGTGTCGGGCAACAGTACTCGTTTTATAGGCTGGGTAGACAAGAATTGTAGAAATTCAAAGACATACTCTTTAGAATTTCGCATTCCGTTACTCCAATCTTCCAAATAAATATTGTTGATAAAACCTTTCTCGGTAGCTTTTGAGAAAATATCGGCAATCTCTTTAAAATGCTGTTGCGGTGTTTTTCTTAGCTGATGCTTCAAATGGTTCATTGAACCTTTGGTGAGCAGGTTCTGTGATTTTGCACCAGCTTTTTCCATCCACTCTAAAGAAATTCCACCATCAACAAAGGTGAGTACTTCTACTCGATCTAAATAGTTCTGTTCAGCTGCCCATTTGGTAATTTGTTGCACAGCTTCGAGCTCCCCTTCAGAAACTCTTGCCGAAGCTACTTCAATTCGGTCCACTTCAAGCTCATCGAGCAACAGTTTGGCCAAGGTGAGTTTTTCGGAGGCGGTAAATGAGACACCAGATGTCTGCTCGCCATCGCGCAGCGTAGTGTCCATAATTTCCAAGTGTCTCTTCATTTTCTACCTAGCGGTCTTCAGATGTAAAAGTTGATTTTGTTTTTCGAAAGCGATTAGAACGGTCTTTTCTGAGCGAAAGTTTTGATGTCTTCTTTGATGTTCAAAAGATAATCGATATCATCGAAGCCGTTGGTCATGTTGTCTTTTTTGTAGGTGTTGATATCAAACCCTTCGCTTTCGCCAGTGGCCAAAATGGTCACTTTTTGCTCAGGAAGATTCACTTCGAATTCCGCTTTAGGGTCTTTTTCAATTTCAGTAAAAATTTTCTGAAGAAAATCTGCACTTACCTGAACGGGTAAAACCCCAATGTTCAGGCAATTACCTCTAAATATATCGGCGAAAAAGCTTGAAATAACACAACGGAAACCATAATCGTACACAGCCCAAGCAGCGTGCTCGCGAGAAGAACCGGAACCAAAATTTTTGCCGCCCACCAAAATTTGACCACTGTAGATCGGGTTGTTCAAAATGAAATCTTTCTTCGGTGTATTGTCTTGATTGTAACGCCAATCGCGGAAAAGATTATCGCCAAAGCCCTTTCTTTCTGTCGCTTTTAAAAAACGTGCAGGTATGATTTGATCTGTATCGACATTCTCTATAGGAAGCGGGACTGCCGTTGAAGTTAATTTTGTGAATTTATCGTATGCCATGGTTTATTTTTTTTGATGATGTTGCCAATATTTAGCCTGCAACTTCTTCTTGCATTAGTTCTCTAGGGTCGGTAACCTTACCGGTAACCGCTGCTGCCGCCGCTACTAACGGACTGGCGAGAAGGGTTCTAGAGCCTGGACCTTGTCGCCCTTCGAAGTTTCTGTTCGATGTACTTACGGCCAATTTTCCCGGGGGCACTTTATCGTCGTTCATAGCCAAACAAGCGGAACAACCGGGCTCACGAAGCGCAAAGCCGGCTTCGGTCAAAATATCCAACAGGCCTTCTTCTTTGATTGCAGCTTCTACTTTGTGGCTTCCGGGTACTAACCAAGCCGTTACATTATCCGCTTTTTTTCTTCCCTTGATAACAGAAGTAAAAGCTCTAAAATCTTCTATTCTTCCATTCGTACAACTTCCCAAGAAAACAAAATCAATAGGCTTACCGATCATCTTGTCGCCTTCGCCGAATTTCATGTACTGCAAAGACTTTTTATAAGTAGTGGCACCGCCTTGGGCCACATCAAAAGTAGGAATATCATTGCTGATACCCATACCCATACCCGGGTTGGTACCATAAGTAATCATTGGTTCTATCGATGAACCATCAAATGACAACTCTTTATCAAAAATGGCATCATCGTCAGTATAAAGAGTTTCCCAATATTCCATAGCTGTATCCCAAGCTTCACCCTTAGGGGTGAATTCACGACCTTTTATGTAATCAAAAGTGGTTTCATCGGGAGCGATCATACCGCCACGGGCACCCATCTCGATACTAAGGTTACAAACAGTCATACGACCTTCCATCGTCATGTTCTTGAATACATCACCTGCATATTCTACAAAGTAGCCGGTGGCACCAGAAGTTGTTAATTGAGATATAATGAAAAGTGCGACATCTTTTGGCGTAACCCCAAATTGAAGGTCACCTGTAATATTGATGCGCATTCTTTTTGGTTTGGGCTGCATAATGCATTGAGTGGCCAATACCATTTCAACTTCCGAAGTACCGATACCGAAAGCAATAGCACCAAAAGCACCATGGGTAGAGGTATGCGAATCACCACACACGATGGTCGCACCGGGAACGGTAATACCATATTCAGGCCCAACAACGTGTACAATACCATTTTTCTCATGACCAAGGCCCCAATAAGAAATACCATGCTCATTAGCATTTTCTTCTAACATTTTAAGCTGGTTGGCAGATAATGGGTCGGCCACTGGCAAATGTTGGTTGATGGTAGGGGTGTTATGGTCTGCCGTAGCAAAGGTTTTTTCAGGATGTAACACTGGAATACTCCTATTCTTTAAACCTAAAAAAGCCACGGGGCTGGTTACTTCATGAACCATGTGACGGTCTATAAACAGTACGTCTGGTCCGTTTTCTATTTGGTGGACCACATGCGAGTCCCACACTTTATCGAACAATGTCTTTTTTGCACTCATATTCTTTCAATTCTAAGCAAACAAATCTAGTGAAACATAGTATTTTTAAGAAATTATTACGATTGAAAATTACGATGTTCAAACCAGCATCGGTGTCACATAATTGGTGATAAGCATTCACATATATTTACGATTACCTCGTTTACAACTGAAACCTCTAACGAATGAAAGACCTTCTGCTGGCCCATATTAACCGACATATTAGTTTAACAAATGTTGAAGAAGAAGAATTTAAGGGCATTATCGCTGAAAAGAAAGTGTTTAGAAAGAGCTTTCTTATTGAATCTGGGGTTATGGTCAATGAGCTCTATTATGTCGTCGAAGGTTGTTTGAAGGCTTATTATGTCGACGATTTGGGCAACAAACATATTTTACAATTTGCCATAGAAGACTGGTGGATAACTGATTTTAATGCCTTACATAATAATATACCCGCTGAATTATATATAGAAGCCATTGAAAATTGCACGGTATTAGCCATTAGTACTGTGGCTTTGGAAGAATTATATATTCGGATTCCGAAGTTTGAACGATTTTTTAGAATCCTCTATACCAATGCCTTCATTGCTTTAAGAAAAAGGGTAATGTCTTCTTTGCACCGTACAAATTCGATAAGGTATTTGGAGTTTTTTGAACGATATCCGAATATCGAACGACGGGTAACTAATTATCACATCGCAAACTACTTGGGTATTACGGCCGAAAGCCTCTGCAGAATCCGTCGTGATTTAGGTATGTGATTTTAACTAAATTTAACATTTTTCATTAACTTAAGTCAATGAAAATCAGAGTATGATATTATATTTTTGATTTTAAAGGGCAAGAAATTCTTGTCAAAAATATTTTAACGAATACGTATGATTTTATGAATATAACATTAAAACAGGCTCAAGACATTGTTGAAGCGGCTAAAAGTAAAGCTGAAGAAATTGATACTAAGATGAATATTTCAGTGGTTGATTCTGGGGCTAATCAAGTTGCTTTTATCAGAATGGATGGCGCTTGGCTAGGCTCGGCAGATATTGCTTTAAAAAAGGCTAAAACGGCTCGGTTCTTCGATATGAACACGGGTAGTATCGGAGTGCTTTCTCAACCTTCAAGACCATTATTCAACATCGAGCACTCCAATAACGGATTGATTACGTTTCCAGGAGGTGTACCCATTACCGACAGCGATGGTAACATAATTGGGGCTATAGGCGTTAGTGGAAGTACTGTCGAAAATGACCATGATGTTGCAATGGCCGGTCTTGGCGCATTATAGTAAAGTATCAACTAATCGGGTCAACTAATATAGTTCCAGATGTTCTTGTGTTTTACAAGTTGAATATAGGTATGTCTGATGACCAAATTTTCGGGCTTTTCTAGCTTTGCATCATCTTTTAGCAACTGAATGGCATAATGTCTAGCGGTTTTCAAAATGTCGTTATCTTTAACAATGTCGGCAATCTTCAAATTGAGCACGCCGCTTTGTTGGGTGCCCATAAGATCTCCCGGTCCGCGTAGCTTAAGATCAACTTCGGCAATTTCAAATCCGTCATTGGTCTGAACCATGGTTTGTAAACGGGTTTTTGCCTCCGAGGATAGTTTATGGCCGGTCATTAGTACACAAAAACTCTGATCAGCACCGCGACCAACACGTCCGCGCAACTGATGCAGCTGAGACAGACCGAAACGTTCGGCACTTTCAATGATCATTACCGATGCGTTAGGTACGTTTACGCCGACTTCAATAACTGTGGTAGCGACCATAATTTGAGTTTCTCCACGTACAAAGCGGTCCATTTCATAATCTTTGTCAGCAGGTTTCATTTGACCGTGCACAATGGATATCTGAAATTCGGGAAGCGGAAAGTCCCGGGCAATACTTTCATAACCATCCATTAAATCTTTATAATCCAAAGCCTCGGATTCCTGTATCAGCGGATAAACAATATAAATCTGTCGGCCTTTTTTAATTTCATCTCGAATAAACTGAAAAACCTTTAGTCGGTTTGAATCGAATCGGTGAACGGTTTTAATAGGTTTTCGCCCAGGAGGAAGCTCATCGATAACAGAAATATCTAAATCGCCATAAAGGCTCATGGCTAGTGTACGTGGTATTGGGGTTGCGGTCATCACAAGAATATGTGGCGGTATGTCGTTTTTGTGCCACAATTTCGAGCGCTGGCCAACCCCGAAGCGGTGTTGCTCGTCAATAATGGCCAAGCCCAAATTTTGAAATTGCACCTTGTCTTCCAAAAGGGCATGAGTGCCGATCAGAATGTTCAACTCTCCATTTTCTAGTGATTCATGAATGATGTTTCGCTCTGATTTTTTTGTGGAACCCGTCAGTAACGAACAATTCACGTTAATATTGGAAAGCAATTCTTTTATACCTGTATAATGTTGATTGGCCAATATTTCTGTGGGCGCCATTAAACAAGCTTGAAAACCATTATCTATAGCCAATAGCATGGTCATAACCGCAACTATAGTCTTGCCAGAGCCCACGTCACCTTGCAATAGACGGTTCATTTGGGCATTACTGCCTAGATCCGCCCTTACCTCTTTGATAACTCTCTTTTGTGCTCCGGTTAGTTCAAACGGAAGGTATTCCTTATAAAATTCATTGAAAAGTTTGCCTACTCGATCAAAAGGGAATCCTTTTATTTTTTGTTTTCGAAGGGCCTTTTTAGTGAGTAATTGCAGCTGAATGTAAAATAGTTCTTCAAACTTTAATCTGAATTGGGCTTTAGCCAACAATTCTTGATTTTTAGGAAAGTGGATATTAAAAAGCGATTCAGCCTTTGGTAAAAGTTTCAGTTCATACATCAGTTTGTCGGATAGCGTTTCGGCGAATCTTCCATTGGTTTCTAGAAATAACTGTTGAACCATTTTACTAATTACCCTATTGGTTATACCCTTATTGCTCAGTTTTTCGGTGGAGGGATAAATGGGTTGCATCACAATTTTGTGACCCTGTTGGTGTTCTTTCAGCAGTTCCATATCAGGGTGTGGCATAGAGAACTTACCATTGAACCAGTTGCACTTGCCGAAAATTACATATGGGGTATTGAGCTTCAGGTTTTCCCTGATCCATTTTTGACCTCTGAACCATACGAGCTCCATATCTCCGGTATCGTCAACAAAGGTTGCTACCAATCGTTTCCCCCTTTTTTGCTCTACCGTTTTGATATTAATGATCTTACCGATAATTTGAACATCGGCATTACTTCGTTGCAATTGCCCAATTTTGTAGTACTGTGTCTTATCTAGATACCGATTGGGATAAAGATTGAGTAAATCTTGAAATGTTTTGATACCAAGCTCGCTCTGAAGGGTTTCGGCACGGTTAGGGCCTACACCTTTCAGGTATACAATCGGCGTTTGCATGAAATTGGCATTCATGCGACTAAATTAGCGGTTAGGTCTAATAGGCACAAACTAAAACCTTAAATTTGGTGTACTCTTTGTTTGCATAACTTCATGAGAAACGTTTTCCTATTTATTTTTTCGAGTATTTTCTTGCTTTCATACGGTCAACATCAAGATAAGGTCGATTTTCTCCATGCTGAAATTGAAGTCGATTTGTTTCCTGAAACTGAAAAGGTAGTTGGTAGTATCAATTATGAGTTTACGGTACTTCAAGATGTAGATTCCGTTTTTCTAGATGCCCATAATATGGTATTTGAAAAAGTGGAAATTGATAATAAGAAGATTTCATATAACAATAATAATAGATATATTACCGCATATGGAAAGTTTCTAAAAGGAGTGAACTATCAGCTTTCATTAAGCTATTCTTGCCAGCCCAAACAAACTGTCTATTTCTTAGGATGGAATGATGCCATCGAATATAATGAACAAATTTGGACCCAAGGTCAGGGGAAGTATACCAGTCATTGGCTGCCGAGTTTTGATGACATGCAAGAAAAGGTGGAGTTTGATATGAACATTACCGCCCACAAAGACTACAAGGTCTTTGGTAATGGGTTATTTAAACAAAAAATGAAGACTTCAGAAAATAAAGTTCGCTGGTCGTTCGATATGCAAAAGCCCATGAGCAGTTATTTATTGGCATTTGTAGTAGGCAACTATAGCGAGCAAAAATTAAGTTCAAAAAGCGGAGTGCCAATAATAAATTACTACTACCCTCAAGATACTTTAAAAGCAGAACCTACTTATCGGTATACGAAACGGATTTTCGATTTGTTTGAAGAGGAAATCGGGGTTTCTTACCCGTGGCAAAATTATAAACAGATTCCCGTTCGGGACTTCCTGTATGCTGGAATGGAAAATACCGGCACCACCATTTACTCCGATGGCTATGTAATCGATTCTACAGCATTTATAGATAAGAATTATGTGAATGTTAATGCCCATGAAATGGCTCATCAGTGGTTCGGAAATCTCGTTACCGAAAAAGATGGGCGCCATCATTGGCTTCATGAAGGCTTCGCCACTTATTATGCGTATATAGCAGAAAAAGAAATTTTTGGGGAGGAGCATTTTTATTGGCACCTCTACAAAACCTTACTGGATTTAAAGCAAGCTGAGAATAGGGGAGAAGGGCAAAGTGTTTTAAACCCAAAAGCAAGTAGTCTTACATTTTATGAAAAAGGCGCTTGGGCCCTTTTTGCCTTGCGTGAACATCTAGGTGATGCCGAATTTAAGGCAGGTATAAAAAATTACTTGGCCAAACATGCCTTTAAAAATGTAACTGTCACAGACTTTTTACATGAGATGAAAAAGGCCAGTGGCAAAAATTTATCAGAATATAAGAAGCGATGGTTAGAGAGTTCTTCAATCGATACATCAAAAGCATATGAACTTCTAGCTGACAAATCGAAATCACTTAAAATTTTGTTCGATTTACAGGGTAAAATAAAAAATGGTGAAATAACTACGGAAGATTACAAATGGCATTGGCAAAACAGTAATTCTACCTATTTAAAGAGACACCTTTTAGAAGCCTATTCTAATGAATTGCCTAAAAAAATAATAGAAGAGGTGTTTACTTCCTCAGATATAAAACTAAGGCAAGTTTTATCAGAAAAAGTTGAGGAAATTCCTCTAGAACTTAAATCCGATTTTGAATCGCTCTTGAATGATGATAGTTATATAACCATTGAAAATACATTGGTCAAACTTTGGTCATCATACCCTAACGAGCGCAAGAAATATTTAGATACGACCAAGAATATGGTGGGGCTGCCGAATATGAACATACGGTTGTTGTGGCTTACTTTAGCTCTTTTCACTGAAGGTTACGAGACTGAAAAAAATCAAGATTACTTGTATGAACTTAGTGAGTACACTTCTGCCTCATTTTCGTGGGAGGTTCGATTGAAGGCTTTTCAATATCTGACAGAAACCAGTTTTACCGATGAAGCTCTTCAAAATCTTATTCTGGCAACAGAACACCATAGTTGGCAATTCAAAAAATACGCCCGTAATTTGATAGAAAGCTTTTTACAAAATGACGAACAAAAAAATCGGATACACGAACTTTACAAAGAACTAAAACTTAATGATTTTCGTTATATGAATATTAAATTAGGCATAGAATGAGAGCGTTGGTTATTTCAGGAGGAGGTAGTAAAGGTGCTTTTGCAGGCGGTGTCGCTCAATACTTAATGCAAGAGCTGAATCATAAGTATGATTTATTTCTAGGTACCTCTACAGGTAGTTTGCTGATATCGCACCTGGCACTTCAGAAAATAGATAAAATAAAAGAAATTTATACCTCGGTCAATCAAGACAGTATTTTTAGTAACTGCCCATTCACCATAGAGAAGAAGTATGGAGTTCATAGCATAGGAATCAACCATTGGAACGTACTTCGAAATTTTTATCGAGGAAGAAAAACTTTTGGAGAGAGCAGAAACCTACTGAAGCTCATTCAGAACACCTTAACTCGTGAAGAGTTTGAAGTATTAAAAAAAGGCCCGATGGAAATTATTTCTACGGTCTCTAACCTTTCGCTCAATCAGGTAGAATATAAATCTATTAACGATTATAGCTATGAAGATTTTTGTGAATGGATATGGATATCTTGCAATTATACTCCATTTATGAGCTTGGTTCGTAAAAATGGATGTGAATACGCCGATGGCGGACTAGGAAACATGGTGCCTATTGAAGAAGCGGTCAAACGAGGTGCCAAAGAAATAGATGTAATCGTTCTACAAACAGAAGTAAATCATCTCAACCGACTACCGTCTAAGAATGCGTTTTCACTATTGACTACTATGTTCGAATTCATGTTAGACCGTATCGAAATGCAGAATATTAAAATAGGTAAGTTCGCCGCCAATACGAATGATGCCATTATCAATTTTTATTATACCCCAACCGTATTGACCACCAATTCGCTAGTTTTTGATAAAGAAAAGATGACTGCTTGGTGGCAGAGTGGTTATAATTTTGCCAAATACAAAAACAATGAGCTCAATCAAATAGAACCAGAAAAGGGCGAAGTATTGTAGTCATACTTGCCCTTTTTCATATTGTTTTAAACGTTTTAGTTTACCAGAGTTCCCCGATTTCTTTTTTCACAAATGAAAGTGCAGTAGCAGAAGGTGATTCTTTATCCATGGTTTCGGTCAAAATATCTTCACGCAGTTTATCGGCAGAATCAGTTTCGCTCATTGCTGCTTTTCGAATCATTTGAACCGTAGCGCTTTTGGCAGCTTTAATAATGTTCCAGCACTCATCTGTCATATATATTTGCTGAGAAAGATTATGATCAAACTCATTTTCAATAGTTTTGATCAATAGCGATTCATAATCGTTTTTATCGGAAGATTTTGGGGCTACCCTCACCACCAAACTAGGTATGGCCATACGTTCTAAAAATAAAGCCATTCTTTCGTAGGCCTGAAGGCGAATCGGTAAGGTGTTTTTTTGCGAGTCTTTCTGCAACAAAAATCTTCTGCGCCCTTCTTCATTACGGGTGTGAAGTTTGAAAAAATAAAATGCCACGATACCCGTGACAACAGCCGGCAATAAAAAACCGAAAAATTGTAAAATAGTTTCTCCTGACATTTTTTTGGTGGTTTGTGACCGAGTCTTTATGGTTTTCTCGGTATAATGTTATGATAAGAAAACGAAGTTTTTTTTAAAAAAGTATGGTTTTGTACTAGTTCTTCGAGAAGATTTAAAATTGGATGGTTGAGCTATTGACTACACATAAATAAGTTCATTCCAGTAGATAAAATTGTAAACGTTAAGATTACAACTACTTTAAGAATAAGATTTACTTTAAATAGGGAATTCAAAGGCCTCAATTTTATCTTTTTATTTGGTATAAGTACAATTCTTCTTCTTTCTGAGGTAACTTAGTTATACCAATTTTGTGTAACCCTAATTTTTTTAGAAGGCATTGTGAACCAATATTGTCTTTCGAAGTAATAGCACTGATAACATCTATTTCAAAAATTTCAAATGCCGCGTTCAAGACAGAGCGTGATGCCTCGTAACCATAGCCCATACCCTCATAAGCGGGCAATAGACCAAAGCCAATATCTATGCCGTCTAACCCCTCCCTGTCATAAAGGCCGCAGGTACCGATTTTTTTATTTTCTGATTTGGTTATTAATGTATAGCTCGAATAGCCCAAGTTTTTTAATTGGGGCAGCATATTTTCAGCAATATATCGCTTTGCAACTTTAATGGAACTGATACCTCTATCACCCACAAATTTTAAAAATTTAGGAGTATTCATTAATTGAAATATCAATTCAGCATCTATTTCTTCCGTCGGCCGCAAATAAAGCCTTTCAGTTTCAAGTGTGGAATGCAAGCTCATAAACAAGTGTTTACCTGACTTATTATCAGTGTTTTAAAACTAATTAAACTTTTGTATTATATTCTAACGAATTTTAGTTTGTAAATGTTAATAATAGTTATCCTCTTGATTTCATTCGTAAGTCGTGATGGTAATTTAAGACTAGGTAGCTGCGACGATTATATGAATTCGATAGAAATGATGGATTTTTAGTGCATCCATCATAATCAGAAACGATTCTTTAAATCTTAAAGAATCTTGATGAGATAACTAGAAAGTAAGTAATCTAATGTTGATTGTAGTACATATAAAAGCTGCCGAGAATAAAATTGATTTTATTCTCGGCAGCTTTTTAAATTAAATCTTAAAGAATAGTTTATGCTTTAATTCTTCATTTCCTCTCGAACCATCAAATAAAAATCAGTGAAAGAAGGGTGAATACCCACCTGAACACCTTCTTTTAAATTACCGTCTCTGCCCAAGCTTACGATTCGTTCTCCCTCAATACCCAATTGCTTCAATTGAGCAGCGACAGATAAAGCTTGTTGCGCAGGTATATTCAAATCACCCGTCATGCTAAGACCTTCTATAGTCACTGAAGTTTTAGGGTTGGCCTTTAAGATATTGGCAATTTTTTCGACCCATCCTTCTGCTTCCGAGGTAAGTTTATCTCCGGTGTCATTGCCGAATAGGCTGTTTAAGTCAGAAGAAATGACAACCGTACCTTCGTTTACGCCAATTTTGGCATTTTCGCCCATAGTTTGTTTGGCATTGGTCAAGATGACTATGGTAGTAGAGTCGTTGGTCGCAATGGCATCCTTAATAGATTTTAACTGCTTTTCTTTAGCTTCTAAACTCTCCATGGCGCTGGTTACGATACTTGAGTTTTTATTCGAAACTTCAGCAAAACTTTTCATGTTCTGCATTAGGGTATTGTTCGCATCTTGTAGTTCGGTAACTTGGCTTTCATAAGAAGCCGATTTAGCACTAGCGATGCGCTCTGTTTTTTTAGACTCCAATAATTCTGAATTAATTGAATCTAATTGCGATTTCAAAGCATCGATTTCAGCAATTAAATCACTCTTACGTTGTGCCTGAACAGATAGCATAGTAAACACAAGTAAACAAAGGGTCAATAATTTATGTTTCATTTATAGGATTTAAAAATGTTTTATAAGTAGGGAACGTATTTTAAGGCATAAAAATATAGTATTCTTGCTTCTTGCAAAAATACCATTGAAATTAAAATGCAAAGAAATACTTCGGATGGGTTACTTTTCAAGGTAGTCTAAACTCATTTCAGTCAAAGTTTTTACACCGAGTAGTAGTCCGCTATCATCAATTTTGAAGTCTGGGGTATGATGCGGAAAAGTTTCGGTCGTGCCAGGGGCCATTCCTCCAAGAAAGAAAAAGAATCCCGGCACTTCATTTTGAAAATAAGAAAAATCTTCCCCACCGGTAACCGCCTTTTGTTGCTGCACTTTTTCAGCTCCCGCAACCTTGATTAACGAAGGTATCATTTGGTCGGTTAGGTCAGGGTCGTTAAAGGTAATATCAGTTTGGTCTCTGATTTCAATGGTAGCATCACCACCATAGGCACGGGCGATAGCCGGCACCATTTCTTTCATACGACGTGTAATTTGTTCTTTCATGTCATAATCGAGGCTACGAACCGTTCCGATCATTTCGGCACTTTCGGGTATAATATTAAAACGTACGCCACTAGTGATTTTGCCGACAGTAATTACCGCAGCTTCGTTGGTTAGTTCCATTTCACGGCTTATAATGGTCTGCAAGCCATCGATAATCTTGGCACTTATTAAAATAGGGTCGATTCCTGACCAAGGTTGTGAACCATGGCTTTGCTTCCCTTTTACATTTATAGTAAAACTTTGTACCGCCGCCATGGTACCACCTGATTTGTAACGAATGACACCAACTGGAGTTTCAGAATTAATGTGAAGTCCGAAAATTGCGTCCACTTCTGGGTTTTGAAGTACTCCCTCTTTGATCATAAGTAGGGCTCCACCTTCTTCACCCGGTGGCGGACCTTCTTCTGCGGGTTGAAAAACAAATTTGATGGTTCCATTTATTTTATCGGTATGTTTTGATAGTATTTCAGCAACACCCATAAGAATAGCCACATGGGTGTCATGACCACAGGCGTGCATCACGGGTACAGTTTCCCCTTTAAATTCTGCGGTTACAGTAGATTTATAAGGTAGGTCGTTACGTTCGGGTACAGGTAGGGCATCCATATCCGCCCGAAGGGCGATAACCTTACCCTTTTTCTTTCCTTTTAAAATACCAACAACTCCGGTATGAGCGACACCCGTTTGCACCTCGATACCGAGCGATGTTAAATGAGCGGCTATTTTTTCAGCGGTTTTAAATTCCCGATTTGAAAGCTCGGGATTTTGATGAATTTCTCGGCGCCAATCAATTACTTTCTTCTCAATTGCGGCGTAATCCTTATCAAATCGCAGATCTTGAGCTATGGTAGAATAGCTGAGAAACAATAGGCTTATAAATAACAATCTGTGCATAACTATTTAAGTTTGTTAAATATAATCAATAGCATAGAGAACTATATAAGCGTTGGGCAATACTTCTATCAAAAGAATATCTTTGTATTCCTTATATACATTTTAGCATAAGGGTAATTATGGCTAAATTCACATCGCTAAAAAAGAAGATTTGGAGAATTTTATTGACGGATTGAACGATGCTCAAAAAGCACCGGTATTGCATAAAGACGGACCATTAATGGTGATTGCTGGTGCGGGGTCGGGCAAAACCCGTGTACTTACCTTTCGTATTGCACATTTGATGGCACAAGGCGTAGATTCATTCAATATTTTGGCACTTACATTTACCAATAAGGCGGCCCGTGAAATGAAGGCGCGTATTGCAACAATTGTGGGTAATTCGGAAGCCAAAAACCTTTGGATGGGTACTTTTCACTCCGTATTCGCCAAGTTATTACGTTTTGATGGCGATAAATTGGGTTTTCCCAGCAATTTTACCATATACGATACCCAAGATTCACAGCGATTGTTAGCATCCATAATCAAAGAAATGGGGCTAGACAAGGATATTTACAAGTACAAACAGGTACAGAATCGCATATCATCTTACAAAAACAGTCTGATCACCGTCAAAGCCTATTTTCAAAATCCTGAGTTGGTCGAAGCCGACGCAATGGCCAAACGGCCTAGAATGGGAGAGATATATCAAAATTATGTCGACCGTTGTTTCAAGGCCGGTGCGATGGATTTTGATGACCTTTTACTTCGAACCAATGAGCTCTTAAATCGTTTTCCAGAGGTGTTGATGAAGTACCAAGAGCGGTTCAAATATATATTGGTAGATGAGTATCAAGATACCAATCATTCCCAATACCTTATTGTGAAGGCATTGGCGGATAGGTATCATAATATATGTGTAGTAGGTGATGATGCACAGAGTATTTATTCGTTTAGAGGTGCAAATATTAGTAATATTCTCAATTTTCAACGTGATTATGAGAACGTGGCCATGTATCGATTGGAACAAAATTATCGCTCTACCAAGAATATTGTAAATGCCGCGAACTCGATAATCGCTAAAAACAAAAACCAACTTGAAAAGGTAGTTTGGACGGATAATGATGATGGACCATTGATTAAAGTTCATCGCAGCACTACCGATGCAGAAGAAGGTAGGTATGTAGCAGGTTCAATTTGGGATACGCAGATGAACGAACACTTACCTAACGGACATTTTGCCGTTCTATACCGGACCAACTCACAGTCCCGTTCCATAGAAGATGCACTGAGAAAGAGAGATATTCCCTATCGCATATATGGTGGACTTTCGTTTTACCAAAGAAAGGAAATAAAAGATGTTTTAAGTTACCTTAGGTTAGTCATTAACCCCAAAGATGAGGAAGCCTTAAAGCGTGTGATTAATTTTCCTGCCAGAGGTATCGGTAATACTACTTTAGATAAATTAACCGTTGCCGCCAATCATTATAACCGTTCGATTTTTGAGGTAATGGATAATTTAGATAAAATCGACCTCAAAATTAATTCGGGTACCCGAAGAAAGTTACAAGATTTCGTGACCATGATCAAGAGCTTTCAGATCATGAACGAAGGCACAGATGCTTTTACCCTAGCTGAGCATGTAGCCAAGAAAACAGGTGTTCTTCTTGAATTTAAGAAAGATGGAACACCAGAGGGTATTGCTCGTATGGAAAATATCGAAGAACTCTTGAACGGTATCAAAGATTTCGTTGAGGGGCAAAAAGAAGTGGTCGATGCAACCGGTAATATTAGTGAGTTTTTAGAAGATGTGGCCTTAGCGACTGATTTAGATAAAGATACCGGTGATGACGACCGTGTGGCACTGATGACCATTCACTTGGCCAAGGGTCTAGAGTTTCCGTATGTATATATTGTAGGTATGGAAGAAGATCTTTTTCCTTCGGCCATGAGTATGAATACCAGAAGTGAATTGGAAGAAGAACGTAGGCTTTTTTATGTGGCCTTGACCCGAGCGGAGAAACAAGCCTATCTTACCTATACCCAAAACCGTTATCGATGGGGGAAGCTCATAGATGCCGAGCCCAGTCGATTTTTAGAAGAAATCGATGAAAAATTTATTGAGAATCTGACACCCATAGGTACGGGGTATCGCTACAAGCCATTGGTAGATGCCGATATTTTTGGGGAAGTCGATAAAAGCAGGTTAAGACAAAATAAACCTACAAGTGGCACGCCGCCGAGCCATAAGAAGCCCAACGAAAGCCAACTCAGAAAGTTACGTAAGCTTAAGCCGGAACTTTCGAACCCTGTGGGTAACACCAACGTAATCGACCCAAATTTGGCAGAGGGCTCTTTGGTAAACCACACACGCTTCGGGCGAGGTAAAATTCTAAAAATTGAAGGTGTCGGTAATGACAAAAAAGCGGAAATTCAGTTCGATAAGGGTGACATCAAAAAGCTTTTATTGCGGTTTGCTAAGTTGGAGGTTGTAGGATAAATTACTGAATGCTAGTGTGTTTGTCCCTATCTAAATACTTGACAACAAATGGTATGATAGGTGATGTGAATTAATCAAAAAACGTTTAATTTATAGGGTGGTTTTATCCATTTAGAAAATATGTCCGAATTAATAAGAATATACGAGGAAAACCCTAACCCCAAAGAAATCAATAAGGTTGTACAGGTGTTACGGAAAGGAGGATTGGTCATTTACCCCACAGATACGGTATATGGCTTGGGTTGCGACATTACCAACTCAAGAGCTTTAGAAAAAATAGCCCGAATCAAGGGTATAAAGTTGGCCAAGGCCAACTGGTCTTTTATATGTGCCGATTTAAGCAACCTTTCCGACTATGTGCGACAAATAGATACGGCTACGTTCAAAATATTGAAACGGGCCTTACCAGGGCCGTATACCTTTATCTTACCTGGAAATAACAATTTGCCCAAAGACTTTAAAAAGAAAAAAACGGTAGGTATTCGAGTACCCGATAATGCTATTGCAAAAGCATTGGTCGAAGGTTTGGGCAACCCAATTGTATCTACTTCCATTCGCGATGAAGACGAGCTGTTGGAGTATACGACAGATCCTGAACTTATTTACGAGAAGTGGCAAAACCTTATTGATATCGTAATTGATGGCGGATACGGAGACAACATGGCCTCTACGGTTATCGATCTTTCTGAGGGAGAGCCAGAAATTATACGTGAGGGTAAAGGCGACTTGAATATTTTTAGTTAGCTACCAAGGCTTTCAGCTCTTAGACTAAATAAATAATTTCTAAAAAAATGAAGTATAAAAAAGCCGCTACTCAATGAGTAGCGGCTTTTAAAATTTTTGCTAAGGGATTAGATTAACCTTAATTATTGATTGCTGGATCATCCATTCCTTCTTCGATCATGCTATAGAACTGATCGATTTTTGGAAGAACAACGATACGGGTTCTTCTGTTCTTAGACTTCTCGGTTTGAGAAACAGGAACGTACTCTGATCTACCGGCAGCGGTCATACGCTTAGGGTCAACGCTAAAGTCATTCTGAAGAATTCTAACGACAGCTGTAGCACGTTTTACACTCAAATCCCAGTTATCTAAAAGATTACCGTGTTTTCCGTAAGGTACATCATCGGTGTGACCTTCTACCATAAACTCAAAATCAGGCTTGTTGTTTACCACTTGTGCTACTTTACCTAGAACTTCTCTAGCTCTTCTAGTAACATTATAGCTTCCACTGCTAAATAATAACTTATCAGATATAGAAACGAAAACTACACCTTTCTCAACACTGATTTCGATATCTTCATCATCCAGGTTACCCAAAACTCCTTTTAAGCTTTGAACCAAAGATAAGTTTACAGAATCTCTTCTAGTGATAGCATCTTGAAGCTTACGAATAGTTAAGTCTTTTTCCTTTAAGCTTTCTAAAGACTTTTCTAAGTTCTCTGCTCCTTTAGAGGTTAGGGTAGTTAGGTTGCCCATGTTGTTGATCAACTCTTGATTGTTTGCTTTCAAGAACGCATTTTGATCTGACAACGTTTTGTTTTTTGAATCTGCGGTCGCCTTCTCTTCTAAACAGTCATTCAGCTTAACTGTAGCAGAATTCAATAAATCTTGTGCTTCTTTGTGCTTTGCCTCTAAATCAGCAAATTTTTTCTGTGATACACAAGATCCTAAAAGTAGGGTTGCTCCTAAACAACCTAAAATTATTTTTTTCATAATGTGATGTGGGTTACTAAGTATTAATTGTTGTTATTTGTTTTTGAATCTTTGACAATAAGGGACAAAATTATATAAACGCCAAATTAAGTTTTTGCAAAATTAGTTAATCTTTTACTAAAACGTTAAAATTCTTTATATGATGTACGAAATGGGACCAAACAATGGATTTTGTTTGGTAATAATTTAATACAAAATTAGCTTTCTCTCTTTTTCTATACATCTTCCTGAAGTTTTTGTAAAAACTTAGATGGGCCCAAAAAATAGCCCAACAATGTTTGAACTTTAACTGGAATACAAATCTGATGGCGGCAACTGCGTCTAGTAATAACCGAATAAAGATGATTGGAAACGCTTTTCTTCTTGGAAGGTTTTTTGTAATTGAGAAGAGTGAGTTTCTAAAATTCAGAAAAGTTTTCTTCGGATTCATATTACTCAATGTCGATCCCCCTAAATGATATACATGTGAGTCGCCTACATAAAACACTTTATGACCTTTATTTTTGGCACGCCAACAAAGATCTACTTCTTCCTGATGCGCAAAATAACTCTCATCGAAACCATCTACTTCCCAAAAGACGTCACTTCTAATAAACATACATGCCCCCGTTGCCCAAAAAATCTCTAGTGTATCGTTATATTGCCCATTGTCTATCTCTAAAGACTGAAAAATACGACCTCTGCAAAACGGGTAGCCTAGCCGGTCGATGAAACCTCCTGCAGCACCAGCATATTCAAAGTGGTCTTTTCGCATTAAATCCAGAATCTTAGGCTGTACTATGGCAGCTTTTGAATTCTCTGCGAATAATTTTTTAATGGGTAATATCCAATTCTGAGAGACTTCAACATCTGAATTGAGAAGACAGTATATATCGGCATCTACGTGTTTTAGACCATGGTTGTAACCCTTGACAAAGCCACCATTTTCAGAATTTCGAATTACTTTAATTGTGGGATAATTTTTCTCAACAAATATGACGGAGTCGTCTGTTGAAGCGTTATCAATTACATAAATGTCTGCATCCTGTGAATATTTCACAACAGAGGGTAGGTACCTTTCTAAAAGTACCTCACCGTTCCAATTAAGTATGACGACAGCTATACGCAAAACGAGGGCAAATTAACGGCTAAAATCAGGAATATCCTTTAGAAACTGATATTTTTCTGATTGAAAATCCATTTTACAATAAAAATGTTCCAATCCGTTAGTGACCATTAAATATGAAGCTCGTAATAGGAGGTTGTAACGAGCAATTTGATCAAAAGTTGTCTGGTCGATTTTTATTTTAGGCGCTTTGCATTCGACTAGAATATCGATTTCACCGAGAGAATTAAATACGACGATATCATAACGTTTGGTAAGGCCATTGAAAGTCAACTGTTTTTCTACATTAATTAGACTCTGAGGATACTTTTTGTCTTCAATTAAATAATTGACCACATGTTGCCTGACCCATTCTTCAGGTTGTAACACCACAAATTTTTTGCGTATAACATCAAAAATCAAGATGTTATTTTCCCTATTTTTGAATCGGAAATTGTACTTGGGTAGATTCAACGGTTGCATTGAGTACTGGCTAGTTTTTCTATTTCTTATCTCAAAAATAGGGTAATAAAATTCGAACTCTATTATGGTAACCAATTGTTCTCAAAAAATCATTTAAGTTTTAATGGAGGAAGTAAGAAATATAATCAAAGACATAAAAAACGGTACGATAAGGCCTATTTATTTTCTTTTTGGGGAGGAGCCATATTATATCGATGCCATATCTTCTTACATTGAAAAAAATGTTCTTGCCGAAGAAGAAAAAGGTTTTAACCAAATGGTTCTTTATGGCAAAGATGTGAGTATAGACGACATTGTCGGTAATGCAAAGCGGTACCCGATGATGGCCGAAAGACAAGTAGTCATCGTTAAAGAAGCTCAGCATCTATCTCGAACTATTGAGCAGTTGGTCGATTATGCGAATAATCCTCAACCTACCACAGTCTTGGTCGTTTGTTACAAGTATAAAAAATTGGATAAAAGAAAAAAACTCTATAAAGCAATCAAGGCGAGTGGAATTCTTTTCGAAAGTAAGAAACTTTATGAAAACCAAGTTTCTGAATGGATTCGCAAGAACCTACAAAGTAGAGGCTATAGTATTTCTCATAAGGGTGCAATTTTGCTGACCGAATATCTGGGAACTGATTTGAGCCGAATCAATAACGAGCTTGAGAAATTGCAATTTGTATTGCCCGAAAAATCAGAAATTACTCCCGCAGATATCGAAACACATATTGGTATCAGCAAAGATTACAACAACTTTGAGCTAAAGAAGGCTATCGGAGAGCGTAATGTGCTAAAAGCAACAAGAATTATAAACTATTTTGCACAGAACCCTAAAGATAATCCATTGGTGCTGACCGTTTCTTTGTTGAACGCATTCTTCACTCAACTGCTACAGTACCACGGTTTGAATGACCACACTCCGAAAAGTGTGGCCAGTGCTCTGAAAATAAGTCCTTATTTTGTGGGTGAGTTTCAGACCGCCGCTCGTAACTACCCTATGAGAAAGGTCAGTGGTATCGTATCTCATCTTCGCGAGATGGACCTTAAAGGTAAGGGCGTCGGATCGAACGCCATTTCACATGCAGATTTATTAAAAGAATTGCTGGTGAAAATAATTTAATTAGCGCCTGTCGACACTAAATTTTCCTGGCCCCACCAAAGCTATAACGACAAAAATGGTTAAGTACAATAATGCCATTTCCTTCTTTTGAAATGGGTCAGCACCATGTGCAATAAAAGCGGCAACAGCCATTGTAATTGCGGTTGGTATAGCTGCCCAGCGAGTTTTAAATCCGAAAATGATTAAGATGGGGCAGACAAACTCACCGATAACCGCTAAGAAAAGAGAAGGTGTTGAACCAATACCGATAGGGTTACCGAATTCAGCTCCATTAATTAGCATTTGTAACTTTCCGTATCCGTGGGTAAGCATCATTGCCGAAGCAGCAATTCTCAAAATGGCCAAACCGATGTCTCTCATAAGTGTATTTTGCATTTTTTGGTTGTTTAAATCTGTATAAATGTATTCATTTTTTTGATGAATAGTTCAATACGATTCACATCGCCACTGCTAAAATAGCACAATCGGTATAATTGTGGCAAGTGTTCATTTCCCTTTTATGGGGCGATTTCGGGGTCGTCCTAAATAGATGAGTTTACTTTTGATTTATATTCAATTGACTTTCAGTTTTCTAACTGCTTTATGCATGAACATGTATTTGATTGAAGTAATTATCTTCCAAACCATTGGGAATTAATTAAGAACCACTGTTTAAATATAAATACGATTGAATGAGGAACTGAAAATCTTCCTGTCATCTTAGTTTAGGATAATTTTCAGGATCACTTTCGTGAATCATAGCATAGACCTTTTCAAAAATATCTTCGGCATTGGGCTTAGAGAAATAGTCTCCGTCACTACCGTAAGCTGGTCTATGTGCTTGGGCACTCAATGTTTGTGGCGTACTGTCGAGATACATGTAGCCTTTTTGATTCTCTACGATTTCGTTTAAAATATATGCAGAACATCCACCGGGAACATCCTCGTCGATAACGAGTAATCTATTGGTTTTTTGAACGCTTTTCACAGTATCGTGGCGAATGTCGAAAGGTAAAAGGGTTTGTGCATCAATAACCTCGGCATCGATACCCACCTGTTTCAATTCTTTTGCAGCCTGTTCGACTATACGTAAGGTTGAACCATACGAAACCAATGTAATGTCTGAACCTTTTTTTACAGTTTCAACGACCCCGATCGGCGTGCAGAATTCCCCAAGATTTTCAGGTTTCCTTTCTTTAAGTCGGTAGCCGTTCAAACTTTCAATTATCAGGGCGGGTTCATCGCTCTTCATCAAAGTGTTGTAAAAACCTGCTGCCTGGGTCATATTTCGTGGGGAAAGTATATACATGCCCCTTAGTGAATGAATAAGTGATGCCATTGGCGAGCCTGAATGCCAAATACCCTCAAGGCGATGTCCCCGGGTTCTAACGATCAAGGGTGCTTTTTGTTTTCCGAAGGTTCGATACCTCAAACATGCAACATCATCAGTGAGAGTTGCTAAAGCGTAAAAGATGTAATCTAAATATTGAATTTCAGCAATTGGGCGAAGGCCACGAAGTGCCATTCCGGTACCCTGACCGATAATAGTTGTTTCTCTTATTCCTGTATCTGCAATTCTTAATTTTCCGAATTTTTCCTGAAGGCCTTCCAATCCTTGATTAACATCTCCGATAGCACCGGTATCTTCTCCAAATACCAATGCATTGGGATTGTTCTCGAACAATTTCTCGAAATTGTCTCGCAAAATTAAGCGACCATCGACCATTTCAGGGCTTTCGCCATAAGTGGGTTTAACTTCTGAAATGTTAGTTGCACGATTTGGTCCTTCATTATAGAGGTCTGCACTATACTTAGGTTGAGTTTCTGCCAAAAACTCACTGGTCCATTTGAGAAGGTCGTTTTTTTCTTGAAAATCTTCTCCTATTAAATACCGTAAGGCTTTGCGTGCACCAATGGCCAAATCTTTTTTCAAGGGCTCATCGGTAGCGATCAGGTCATTTTTTATTTTGGTTATAAAATTTTTGTTTGCACTTTTACTTGCAGCATTATCAAGAAGAGTTACAAGTTTCTTCTTATGTGGTTGATGCGTTGTCAAATATTCGGCCCAAGCTTCTTTTTTAGCCTTTCTTACTTGTTTTAAAATATCCTTTTCTAAAGCGCCCAACTCCTCTTCAGTAGTAATTCCTGTTTCAAGAATCCATTCTCTAAAACGTTTGTTGCAGTCGTTCTCTTTTTCCCAATTTAACCGTTCTTGACTTTTATATCTTTCATGTGACCCCGAAGAAGAATGGCCTTGTGGTTGAGTGAGTTCGGTGACATGAATAATTACCGGCACATGTTCTTCTCGAGCAATGTCAGAAGCATTTTCGTAAGCATGCATGAGAGCAGTGTAATCCCACCCCTTAACTTTTAGCATCTCAAAACCTGCCTTTTCTTCGGTTCTTTTGAACCCTGATAGCATTTCAGAGATGTCTTCTTTGGTGGCGTGGTACTCGGCAGGTACCGAAATGCCATAATCATCGTCCCAAATACTGATAACCATTGGCACCTGAAGTACACCGGCGGCATTTATAGTTTCAAGAAACATGCCTTCGCTAGTGCTTGCGTTACCAATAGTGCCCCATGCAACTTCATCACCTTGATTTGAAAATTTTGAGGCATCTATATTTTTCAGATTTCGATACATTTTAGAGGCTTGGGCCAAACCTAATAATCGAGGCATTTGCCCCGCAGTGCAAGAAATATCGGCACTGCTATTCTTCTGTTTTGTAAGATCTTTCCAACTGCCATCTTCATTTAAACTATAAGTTACATAATGGCCTCCCATTTGTCGACCGGCACTCATAGGTTCTTTTTCTATATCTGTAGTAGCATATAATGCGTGAAACAAGTCTTTAGGTGTCAACAGACCCAGTGCCATCATAAAGGTTTGGTCGCGATAGTATCCACTACGAAAATCACCGTTTTTAAATGATCGGGCCATTGCCAATTGTGGCAATTCCTTTCCATCTCCAAAAATTCCGAATTTCGCTTTACCGGTTAAAACCTCTTTACGCCCCATCAAACTACAGGTTCGACTAAGTACGGCTATTTTATAATCAGTTAAGATTTGTGTCTTAAAATCATCGAAAGAAATATCGTTACTAGTCTTAGGCGAAATATCCATTGAAGTTTTTTGATTTTCCACAAAAGTAGCAAATCAAATGCATTTTTACAATATCATAAAAATGCGGAAATTTTTATTAATTTCCAATTTAAATCCTTTATTGATGAAAAAAATCAAATAAAAGTCAAAAAAACCAGAATTTATTGAGGATGTATTAGCTAGGCTAAAACCATTTACGGTTGAAAAGACCAATAAGTGTTTTCGGACTCACGGTAACGATAAACCTAATTTTTTCACCATAATTAGGCTGGGAAACCTCCCAACCATTATTGGAATATACCGGAAAATAGAGTTCAAAATAATCGGTAAGTAAATTAAGACGGACACCTGAATCATATACAAATTTACCAGACACTTCCTTATTCTTAACATAACCCATATCACCATATACTTCAATCCAGCGCCAAAGGTTCACACTGGTGTTCACGGTGGCCATCCAATCATTGGCAAAACGAAATTGCTCTGGCATGAACGATTTAAAACCACCTTCGGCAATTATAATTTGCTGACTGTAAAGCCCTGAATCTTCTGAGCGCCCCAAGTATCCATAGTCAAAAAGATAATCTGTAGGGCGATCTAAGGCAAAACTAAAAAAGTTGGGGTTTCTGTAATCTGTAGTTTTATTTCTCAAGAACTTACCGGCAAAGAATCTTAAATTAAACTGCCTATTGTTCTCGAACAATTGTCGGTATTCAAGTTCAAAAGCTACTTTGCTAAAGTCTTTGGCGTGTTGTGCATCTGCGAACCAAGAAAGATAATTGATAATGCCCGGATTATGGTTTGTATACCTTGCGTTCAATACACTATAATCTGGCGGAGTTTCGAAATCGGCAAGATTGTCGGCTTTGTTTCGCAGTACGTTTACATATCGGAAACTCAGAAACTCTTTTTTGTTCGATCTTAAATTCTCTGGTCGCCAACCAAAAGATAAAGAGGGGGTGATTTTAGTATATCTGGAGTTTTCTTGAAAGTGATATGTAGACCCCCCTAGGCTATAGTTAGCTACATAAAGGCCGGTCTTGCTCAAATATTTTCTATAGCTGAACCTTCCTGATCCTACGAGAGATTTTTCACGGAATGAATAGGCGGGGGCAAAATCGTATACAAATGGTCGTTCAAGAAAAGTTTTATTATAGAGCCTTAAACCGGGGGTCCACCCGTCATAAATATTAAAATTAAGTATCGGCACGTAGAATACTTGATTGTAATATGGGTTTTCAGAATCGCGAAAGAAGGTAAATTTCAGTTTTTTGTTACCGGATAAAAACCCACCTAACGATTTCCAGTTGTCTCGCTGGTTAAACTCCGGTATTTTCTGGTCGTAATTGAGAACGAGTCTTTCCTCTTCATGTCTAGGTATGACCACTCTTTTAATAGTCTCAATATCTGAAAACCAATATTTAGAAACTACCGAATCATTTTTCAATCCGAATAAAGAAATGGGCACATTTGTACCTTTTTTATTTTTTAAGGTGACATATAAAGAGTCTTCGGTTTTTTCAACTTTCTTTATTTTAAAGTCTATTTTTCTATCTGTAGAGACATAGTCTTGAAAGAACCAGTCGATATTTTTATTGGTCATTCGCTTTAATATAGACTCGAAATCAAGTGTTTTTACCTGACTGAGCTTATAATGCTTATAGAAAGTTTTTATGCCCTTGTCAACTTTGTCTTTACCAACATAACTCGCTAAATAAGAGAGACCAAGACCAGCTTTGTATTTGTTGGCAATTTTTTGATTGAACTTGATCAGTGAGTCGTTGGAAGTCAATAGGGGTTGGTCAAGATTTCTGCGGGAAGTCAGCATATATAGAAAAGGGTACTGCTCATTAAAATCCATCTTGGCCAAGTTAAAACTTCGTACCCCCCAAATTTTTGAAAGTTTACCCAAAAGCTTTTGATCGGGATAGTACTCATCGACATAGGCTATCATGAGATAATTAGCGATTGCATCACTTAGCCACTGCTCTTTTCTTGGGTCGAGAAATAAAGTTTCTTCTAGAATGTTGATCAATGCGGTTTTTAAGAACTTCATTTCATATTGAAACTGTTCTTCATAGGGCCTAATAAAAGAAGGCAATTGATTAATGCCGTAAAGAGGATTCTTATTATAGTCGATTGTACTGACCAATAATTGGGAATGTGGATAGTCACCTAAGTTATCTTTTATAAATTTTGTGACCCTATTAATAGATATGCCCCTTGCAATTTCACTGTATTTAGCCGATTCTATGTCGGTTATAATGGTCATTTCTGGGGTTACATGGGTCATGAACTTTTTCTCTGGAGTGAGTATAAGTTCACAGTTTTTCTGTTGGGTAGCCGTAAGCTGCGCTAATTGACCATTAGAGAACTGACTGTTGCCTAGAACTTGAAAGTTTGAAACTAAATTCAGCCCTCTAGGGTAGGTAAAGTTGACCGTTGTACTTGTAACTCCAGTGTAAAGATCTTCTAAATTTTTGTTGGAATATAAATGCCATGAACCATCAAAATAGGCCGGAGTCAAATACCAGTCTTTTAAATAATAGTTATTCTTATTATCATAACCATAAGGTGTAAATTTGTTTTCAGGTAGTTTAACCGAATAAGTGAGAAAAAGCTTTGCCGATTCTCCGGGGCGAAGAGGGGTATTTAGCTCAATTCTTATAATGTCATCGCCAGTGGTACGCTTCCAGTTCAGGCCCCTATAATTATCATCAACAGCACTTAAGATAGTGGTATACCCCCGTTCATTCTGTTTGGCAAGATGAAGGCTTCGCTTAAACTCTTCGGCAAAACGTTTTGCGAGACCGGTATTTTTATTGGAGTACGCATGTGCCCAATCATTAAAATAAAGCACATTTAAGATAACATCGGAGTTGTTCTCATAAATGAACTCTTGCTGAACGGCTATTGCATTACTGTCGTCATCAAGTGTGGCAGTCAGTATGTTATTATGTTGAGCATTGCACACACTATACCCAAACAGGGAAAAAATGATACCAAAAAGGCACGATATGGGAAACTTTGCTCTCAAGTACAGGCGTTAAAAATTAGGGCTGAGGGTATGCCCTTTGTAAAACGCGTCAATAATATCTACCACTTCTTCTTCTGTATCGACGATTTTGATAAGGTCTAAATCATGCGGGCTGATATTTTTAACTTCGAGCATGGTGTTCTTTACCCAATCCATCAGACCTGTCCAAAATTCGGTACCGACTAGAATAATCGGAAACTTTTCTATTTTGTTGGTTTGGATCAAGGTTATTGCCTCAAATAATTCATCTAAGGTGCCAAATCCACCGGGCATTACGACAAACCCTTGAGAATATTTGACGAACATAACTTTTCTAACAAAGAAATAATCAAAATCAAGGCTTTTATCAGAATCAATGTAAGGATTGTCGTGTTGTTCAAAGGGCAAATCAATATTTAGTCCCACTGAAGTTCCACCGGCCAAATGGGCTCCTTTGTTACCAGCTTCCATAATACCTGGTCCGCCACCTGTGATAACTCCGTATCCGGCTTCGGCAATTTTCTTTGCGATATTAACTGCCAATTCATAGTAGGTATCACCTTCTTTGGTACGTGCCGACCCAAAAATTGAAACGCATGGGCCTATGGTGCCCATTTTTTCAAAACCATTGACAAATTCACCCATTATCTTAAAAAGGGCCCAAGAATCATTGGTCTTAATTTCATTCCAACCTTTATGGTGTTGTTCTTTGCGCATATTTAGTTTATTTTTTTGTCGGCGAAGCCGAAAATAAGATTTATTTTAAACATGTAAAGGCAAGAATATGTGCCTTAACGTGGATTTTAGCTCAATTCTTTCTTTAAGAATTTTGCCGTATAACTCTTTTTATCTTTGGCAACTTTCTCAGGGCTACCCTTTGCAACTACCATGCCACCACCACGACCACCTTCGTACCCGATATCGATAATGTAATCTACCATTTTTATGACATCCATATTATGCTCGATTACCAATATCGTATTTCCTTTGTCTACCAGACGGTTTAAAACTTCCATTAATACCCTGATATCTTCAAAATGGAGCCCAGTCGTGGGTTCGTCCAAGATATAAAACGTATTTCCGGTATCACGTTTTGATAGTTCAGTGGCCAGCTTTATACGTTGAGCTTCACCACCGGACAAAGTAGTTGATTGCTGGCCTAAAGAAATATACCCCAAACCTACGTCCTGAATGGTTTTTAATTTACGGTATATCTTAGGTATCAGTTCAAAAAAATCAACGGCCTCATTGATCGTCATTTCTAAAACATCGGCAATCGATTTGCCTTTGTAGCGAATTTCTAAAGTCTCTCTATTGAATCGTTTACCATTGCATGTCTCACAATCTACGTAAACATCGGGCAAGAAGTTCATTTCTATGACCCGTAATCCGCCTCCTTGGCAGGTTTCACATCGACCGCCTTTAACATTAAAACTAAAACGGCCAGGCTTATAGCCACGTATAGCGGCTTCAGGTGTTTTGGTGAAAAGTGAACGAATTTCACTAAATACTCCCGTATAAGTAGCAGGATTAGATCTTGGTGTTCGACCAATGGGTGATTGATTTATATCGATTACCTTATCGATATGTTCTAGACCCTTGATGCTTTTATAGGGCATCGGTTTTTTGACACCATTAAAATAATGGGCGTTCATGATAGGGTAGAGGGTCTCGTTAATCAATGTGGATTTACCGCTACCTGATACGCCGGTTACGCCTATCATTTGACCTAAAGGTATCTCGATGGTCACATTTTTTAAGTTATTACCGGTACAACCCGCCAACGTAATTTTTTTACCATTTCCTTTTCTACGTTCTTGGGGTACTGCTATTTGTCTCTTTCCGGTAATGTAGCCAGCTGTGAGAGTGTCGTGTAGTTTGAGTTCTTCAGGCGTTCCCTCAGAAATAATCTCGCCACCGTGTTTGCCGGCTTTTGGGCCTATATCGATTACATGGTCTGCGCGTTCTATCATATCTCGATCATGCTCTACAACGATAACAGAATTGCCTATATCGCGAAGCGATTCAAGTGATTTTATCAATCTCGAATTATCTCGTTGGTGAAGGCCGATACTGGGTTCGTCTAAAATATAGAGTACCCCGACCAATTGCGACCCGATTTGAGTAGCCAATCGAATACGTTGGGCTTCACCACCCGATAGTGATTTAGAGCTTCGATTCAATGATAAATAGTCTAAGCCGACATCTAGTAGAAAACGAATACGGGTACGAATTTCTTTAATGATTTCTTCTGCAATTTTGAGCTGATTGCCTTCAAGCTGTTTTTCCAACCCTTCGAAAAAGATAGCGAGCTCGGCGATGTCAAGATGGGCCAATTCGGCAATATTTCTTTCATCAATCTTGAAATTCAACGATTCTTTGCGTAGGCGAGACCCTTCACATACAGGGCAGGTCACCTTATCCATGAAATCTTTCGCCCAGCGCTTAAGAGAAGTAGTGCCGGCTTCTTCGTACTGATTTTTTATAAAGTTTGAAATGCCTTCATAATCAATTTTATAATTACGTTTTACACCTAAAGTTTTAGAATCTACCTCAAAAGTTTCGTTACCACCATAAAGTAGCACTTTAATGGCTTCGTCAGAAATATTTTGAATAGGGTCGGTCAACTCAAAATTATATCGTTGACCGATGGTTTCAATTTGTTTAAAGGCCCATGATTTTTTATAATCACCAAGGGGAGCAATACCTCCGGACTTGATCGATAATTTTTTATTCGGAAATATTTTGTTTTCGTTAACCTCGTAAACATGGCCCAATCCGTTACAGTGGTTGCACATTCCTTTCGGGGAATTGAAAGAAAAGGTATTCGGTTCCGGAACGGGATAAGATATTCCCGTAGTCGGGCACATCAGGTCACGGCTAAAGTAGCGGGCTTCACTCTCACCTTCCTCCAAGACCATTAAAACATTCTCACCGCTGTACATTGCGGTATTGATTGTTTCTGTAAGCCTCTTATCCAACTCTTCGGAACTGGAGACCTTTAAACGGTCGATTACAATTTCGATATCATGGGTCTTGTATCGGTCGACCTTCATGCCTTTGACAATGTCTTTTACCTCGCCATCGACCCTGACCTTCACAAAACCCTGTTTGCCGATTTGCTCGAAAAGTTCCCGATAATGTCCTTTTCTAGACTTTATAACCGGGGCTAATATGTTTATTTTTTTGTTTAGGTAATCTTCTTTGATCAGCTCTTTGATTTGCTCATCACTATAGCTCACCATTTTTTCACCCGTGTTGTAGCTATAAGCATCGCCCGCCCTTGCAAAAAGTAGACGTAGAAAATCATAAATTTCGGTAATGGTGCCTACCGTTGAACGTGGTGATTTTGAGGTCGTTTTTTGTTCTATGGCGATTACCGGTGAGAGGCCATCAATTTTGTCGACATCAGGTCGCTCTAAGCCACCTAAAAATTGACGTGCATAGGCAGAGAACGTTTCTATGTACCGACGCTGACCTTCAGCGTAAATCGTATCAAAGGCCAAAGATGATTTTCCGCTACCGGAAAGGCCGGTAATCACTACTAATTTCTCTCTGGGTATGGTAACATCTATATTTTTGAGGTTGTGTACGCGAGCGCCCTGTACCTCTATATTTTCCTCGTAGTTTATCATTTTCTATAGCAAAGCCGCAAAGGTACGTTTTTGAGCACTAACCGAGAAGTGAGAGCGTTTAATTGTATAGTGAAGATTAACAGATTACGCTTAACTATTAGCTCATTAAGATTTCAATATTCGACCCAATCAAATTGCCTGCTTTTTCTCGCTTAAATATTTCCAATATCTTTTTGGCACATGTTGCGTGTGTAATTTCAGATTGATTCGAGATTTAATATTGGTACTCTTAAAATAATTGTTCCATAAATCTTGATAGTCATATTCATTAGCAGTCATTTTATGACTTTTATGAATACTATTGCTATGAATTTCGAACAAATCGAGCGAAACTATTTCCACTTTTTCCAAATCATAATAGATACCATACTTACGTTTAACGTCATAAATCAACCAATACTGGTCGGCATATCTAGACCTGAAATGTTTTGAAATTAGGGGCAACACATCAAAATCGGGTTCAATATTGGCAAAGTAAATACCATCTTTGGTCAATTGAAAACGAACAAATGCCTCCATACGATGTTTTTCGCGTCCTACCGATTTTGCTAGTTGACTAATTTTTAGCACCACACCATCTGAATAATCATAAGCAATAGATGTTTCATGAGTAAATAATTTACAGATGTATCGATAAAGTAATAATTCTACATCTTGACTTTCACTTTGAAAAGCAAAATAAATATTCTTTAAAGCTGAATTACTTTTTTTCTGAATACCGTTCCATACCCGTTTTGCTTTATCCACCTGTGTTAAAACCGTCTGTGTCTCAGAAAATAATCCGCTTTGACAAACCGTTTCTTTCTGAATTTGTGACACGGTAACTTTTTCTTCAAAAGCAACGAATATTGAGGTTAGAAAACCATTGAAACTTCCGTCGTAGATTAAAACTTTAGAATTGTTCATAGCATTATTTTTAAATACTTAAACTGCTTTTGTATTGAATAGCTCTAACTGAGTACTATACTCCTTTCTAAATTTACCAGCAGAGTTCTGTATAATCATTCCTTTAATTTTATCGGCATCCAAGTCTCGATGAACCCATTTATTGGAATCACATAAAATGAAATATTTTGCACGATTTAGGGCTATTCCTATTTTTTTGAGATGCTCCCAATTTAAATTTCTGAACCTTCTAGCATTCAAAATTTTATGAACCGATTTCAAACCTATACCCGGTACTCTGGCCAGCATTAATTTATCGGCTTTATTGATGTCGATAGGAAAATGATGAAGGTTTCGTAAAGCCCAACCTAGCTTCGGGTCTATATCAATATCGAGGTTTGGGTGATTATTGTTTAAAATCTCTTGCACATTAAAGCCATAAAACCTCAAAAGCCAATCGGTTTGATAAAGCCTATTCTCTCTCAACATCGGTACTTGGGTGCCTATAGCCGGTAATCGGCTATCTTCGGCTACAGGTACGTAACCGGAGTAGTATACCCGTTTCATATTATAATTTTTGTAATAGTGAGTTGCGGAATACATGATGTCTTTATCCGATTCTCCGGTAGCACCAATTATCATTTGAGTACTTTGACCGGCAGGGGCATATTTAGGTGTACTGCGAATCAATTTTTTTTCGGACTTGTACTGTATAATCTCATTTTTGACCTTAAGCATGGGCTTGGTGAAATCTTCATGCTTTTTATCCGGTGCTAACAATTTTAGACCTGAAATGGTGGGTACTTCTATGTTCACTGAAAGGCGGTCGGCATATAAACCTGCTTCTCGCATGAGCTCATCGCTCGCACCTGGTATCGACTTTAAATGAATATACCCATTGAAATTCTCTTCTTCACGGAGTTTTTTCGCTACGGCAATCAGACGCTCCATTGTATAATCAGGACTTTTAAATATACCGGAACTAAGAAAAAGGCCTTCGATATAATTTCTACGATAAAAATTGATGGTCAAATCAACCACCTCCTGAATTTTAAAAGCCGCCCTTTTGATGTCATTGCTTTTACGGGTAACACAGTATGCGCAATCGAAAATGCAATAATTGGTCATTAAGATTTTCAAAAGCGATACACAGCGTCCATCTTCGGTATAACTATGGCAAATTCCCATTCCAGTACTATCTCCAAGCCCCTTGTTGGTATTAGTACGTTTGCTGCCGCTGCTTGAACAGCTCACATCGTATTTAGCGGCATCCGCCAGAATATTCAATTTTTCCTTTATTCGGTCAAAATCCATATCTTGAATGTAATTATTCCAAAATTATGGAATAAATCCTAATTATGGAAATAATCCAAAAAATATATTGGAATATATCCAAAAGGTGTATATTTGAAATTATTCAGTGTTTATTGGAACGAACGAAGATTAGAATTAGAGTGATATGGAAAATGAACTGACCTTAAAACGTTTTACGGATTTGCGGAGAGAATTGGGCCATACCCAAGTTGAATTTGCAAAGATGATAGGTGCTGGAAATACTACGGCCGATATTGAGCGGGGTAGAACAAAACTTTCGGGTAAAGTGGTTTCTGAATTATTAAAGCAGTTCAAAATCAATCCGCTCTGGCTATTTGGTGAGAGTGAGAATAAATATTTAGAAACCTCGAATACGAGTGTAATCCCTAAGGTGGTTACCGTTGATTCCGATGATCGTGAAAATATGGTGCTTGTGAACGCAAAGGCTGCTGCCGGATATCCTCAAAATATTCAAGATACGAGCTGGTATCGCCAATTGCCCGCTTTTGACTTACCTATTCCGGAATTTCGAAATGCTACTTATAGGGGTTTTCAGGTCGAGGGAGATAGTATGTTACCCAACTTAAAACCAGGGGAATGGGTTTTGGCCAAAGCTGTTGAACATATCGATGATGTAAGCTCAAACAAAATGTATGTTGTGGTATTACAGGATGCCGTACTGGTGAAAAAAATAGAAAGAAGACCTAATTCGAACAACATTACCTTGGTTTCGTTGAACGAAACATATCCTCCCTACGAAATCAAACCCTTTCAGATTCAAGAAATATGGCAAGTGAGCAGCCGTATAACCTTTGGAGAAGATGCAAGCACCGAAAAAGGATTGCTTAAGCAGTTGCAAGAATCGATGGAAGAACTCAAAGGGCAATTACAACACGTGAAAAAAGTCTAAGGTCTATTTTCTGAAATTCAGATTATAAACACCACTTTCACGAATGGTAAAGCCCAAGCTTTTATAGAGGTTGATAGCTGCCGTTCGATGATGCCCTGTGAACAAGAGAATTTCATCAACACCTTTTCTTTTAGCTTCTTCCAAAAGGTTTTCCATCAATTTTCGGCCTATTCCTTGTCCTCGGTAGGCTTCGTCTACCACAACATCTTCAACCAAACCTCTAAAACCTGACACCACCTTATAGGTGGCCATAAGGGCAATACCTACAATCTCTTCTTTATCATTTTTACAGACCATAAAAATCACATGATTGTCTTCTTGCAAAACTTGATGTAATGGCCTTGGAACAATGATGGAATTCAATTGTTTATATAGAGCCAGAATACGGGCTATATTATCATCGTTCAATTCAAATTTGTGCAATACTTGAATGGTCATAGTCAATTATAATTTCAAAGATTTAAATACTATATACATCGAAAATCAGATGAACGGGCAATCTAAAATCCGACAGCGGTATCATCCCCTCTTTTGTCAGCTCCTCCTTCTAATTTTCCGTTGTCCAATACCCGAATAGCATCAACCTTGCCGATAATAGGGGTGCGCTCTTCGTTTATATGGTAACCTTTTGTCTTTAGGTCTGTTTTTAGTTCTTTAGAAAAACCTTGAGGCTCAAAAATAACAACATCGGGCAGCCATTGATGATGAAAGCGGGGAGCATTTACCGCTTTTTGCATACTCATATTAAATTCGTAACTGTTCAGTATGGTTTGGGCCACAGCAGTTATAATAGTCGAACCTCCTGGAGTGCCAACGACCATCCAAAGTTTATTGTTTTTTTCTACGATAGTAGGGGTCATGCTGCTTAGCATTCTTTTTTCGGGCGCTATACTATTGGCTTCTGCTCCAATGAGTCCGAACATATTCGGTACACCCGCCTTGGCACTAAAATCATCCATTTCATTGTTCAAGAAAAAACCCAATTCATCACAATAGAGTTTACTTCCGTAGGCACCGTTCAATGTTGTCGTGACAGAAACCGCATTTCCTTCTTTATCTACGATAGAGTAGTGGGTAGTTTCCATGCTCTCTGCCATTTGTATATTTCCTTCTTTTATTTTGGAGGATTCGCTAGCAGCATCAAAAGAAAAATCACTCATTCTCTCGTTAATATAATCACTACTTAAAAGCACATCCACCGGAATATCAATAAAATCTGGGTCTCCTAAGTAATAGTTGCGGTCTGCATAAGCTCTGCGGGCTGCCTCTGTAAATAGTTGAATGGCTTTCTCTGAATTATGGCCATACTTACCTATGTCATATGGCTCGATCATCTTAAAAATCTGATTAATAGTAACGCCACCACTGCTGGGCGGACTCATTGAAATTATGCGAAGATCTTTATAATTGAAAGTTATAGGCTGTCTCCACTTAGCTTCGTATTTCGCTAAATCTTCTTCAGTTATAAAGCCCCCTTTTTCTTGAATAAAGCGGGCCAAGGTTTCGGCAATTTTTCCTTTATAAAAGCCATCATGACCATCTTCGGCAATACGTTTTAACGTATTAGCCAAAGCGGGGTATTTCACCATGTCGTTAACCTTAGAGTCGATAGGAAAAGTTGTTACACTATCGTTCACTTCTAGAATTCTATCACGTACCGCAGCAAACCTATTCGCTTGATTTGCGGTAACCACAATACCATTTTCCGCCAGCCTGATTACCGGGGCCAAGATTTCTTCTAACGGCAGTGAACCAAATTTTTCGTGCACTGCAATAATGCCCGCAACCGTACCGGGCACGCCTACCGCAGTTGCTCCTTTGGTGCTCATGTCAGGTACAACATTTCCCAATGAATCAAGATACATGTCACGATGTGCGGCCAAGGGTGCTTTTTCACGATAATCGAGCGCGCCTACATCTCCATCGGCTTTTCTGTAGACCATAAAACCACCACCACCGAGATTACCGGCGAAAGGGTAGGCCACTACAAGAGCCATTTCGGTAGTTACCATGGCATCAAAGGCATTACCGCCATTTTTCATGATTTCTACACCAATTTTAGAAGCTTCTTCACGTGCCGAGACCACCATGGCATTCTCGGTCACCAAACCAGTAGGCTCTGCAGGTAGTGTTTTGCAATTAACGAATAGAAATAGGGCGGGGAGGAGGCATACTAAAGGGTTGGTACTCGGTCTTTTCATATTGGAATCAGTTGTTGTCGGAATTTAATGAAATGTATTTTTGTTTCGAAAAAGTCATTAGCTCTTCGAAAAAGTCGGTAAACTCTTTTTCAAAAGCCTCATAGTGCCGCTCTAGATCTAGAATGGCGAAATTCATTTTCGACTTATTGTTGGTGCGACGGTTCATACCGTTGAGTACTTTGGCAATTCCATCCATTTTTGAGTAATTGAAAATCCAGTTATCGGCAATCATATAGGGCATCATTCGCTGTACGCCGACCGGTAAAATGGTATAATGGTCTTCAAGTAGGTCATAAAAATTATCAACAAAGGTGTCGAGCGGTGTATCACAATATAACTTCCAATTTTTGGCTAAAAAATGATCGTAGAAGATATCGACTATAACCCTACTATAGTGACTGTAGTTTTCATGCAGTCGTTTACTGCTCATTTTAGGTATCGGGTGAGAATCGGTAAAGGTATCGATTTCACGATGCAGTAAAATACCTTTTTGAACACGTAGCGGTAGATGTTTGAATTTATTCCCGCGAATGCTGTCGGCAATAAAATTACCCAAAGTGATTTCGTCGTCGTTGTATGATAGATAAATATGGGCCAAAAAGTTCATGGGCTCGAATTTACAAATTGCTTACATAGTTTTTGCTACATACCTGTATATTTGCCAAAACATTTAGAAAAATATGACACTGATCAAATCTATTTCTGGAATAAGAGGAACCATTGGGGGCAACCCAGGAGACAATTTAACCCCAATAGATGCTGTTAAGTTTGCAGCAGCTTACGGTATTTGGCTAAAAGATTATTCTAATAAAGAGAAGTTGAAAGTTGTCATTGGTCGTGATGCACGTCTTTCTGGTGAGATGATTCAAAATTTGGTAGTTTCAACGCTAGTCGGTTTAGGTATCGACGTGATAGATTTAAATCTGTCAACAACACCCACAGTGGAAATTGCCGTACCCTTAGAGGAAGCCGATGGGGGAATAATTCTTACTGCCAGCCATAATCCGAAACAATGGAACGCACTAAAACTGCTTAACGAAAAAGGAGAGTTCTTAGATGCGGCACAAGGTGCTAAAATTCTCGAGATTGCCGAGAAAGAAGATTTTCAATTTTCTGAAGTGGATGATTTGGGTGAAATTATTCGTAACGATTCATATATAGATATTCATATTGATGAAGTGTTAGATTTGTCTTTGGTGGATGCCGATACTATTCGCAAAGCAAAGTTTAAAGTTGTTGTAGACGGGGTAAATTCTACGGGAGGTATTGCCATACCCAAGCTGTTGGAAGAACTTGGGGTAGAAGTAGTGAAACTTTATTGTGATCCTACGGGTCATTTTCCGCATAACCCTGAACCTCTAAAGGAGCACCTGGGCGATATTTGTGCCTTGGTCGTAGAGGAGAAGGCGGATTTCGGAATTGTAGTAGATCCCGATGTCGATAGATTGGCATTTATTGACAATAAAGGTGAAATGTTTGGTGAAGAATATACTTTGGTTGCGTGTGCAGATTATGTTTTGGGTAAAACCAAAGGTAATACGGTTTCAAACCTATCATCTTCGCGAGCGCTTCGAGATATTACCCAAAAACACGGTGGCACATATGAAGCCTCAGCAGTCGGGGAGGTCAATGTGGTAACGAAAATGAAGGCTAATAATGCTATTATTGGAGGTGAAGGTAATGGAGGTATAATCTATCCTGAAAGTCACTATGGCCGAGACTCTTTGGTCGGTACGGCGTTATTTTTAATGTTGATGGCCGAAAAAGGGGGTACAGTTGCAGAATTAAAGGCAAGCTATCCATCTTATTTCATGAGTAAAAAGAAAATCCAACTAACTCCAGAACTCGATGTTGACGCTATTCTGAAAGCAATGGCCGAAAAATATCAAAACGAAGAAATATCGACAATTGATGGGGTGAAAATAGACTTTGCCGACAATTGGGTGCATTTAAGAAAATCGAATACCGAGCCTATTATTAGAATTTATACGGAAGCGGCAAGTCAGCAAGCAGCTGATGAATTGGCAGACCGCATTATTGGTGAAATCAAGAGGGTAGCCGGAATATGATATGTAAGGCAGAAAAGAACTTAGGGGGTGTTGTGGTTCTTTTGTATATTTTCCTGTTTCTGGTTGAAACCCATGCCCAAGATACCCTTAGGGTTATGAGTTTTAATATATTACATGGAGCAACGGTGAAAAATGATTTTAATTTAGATTCACTAGCTGGAATCATAAAATCGTACGATCCACATTTGGTAGCCTTACAGGAAGTGGATTTTAAGACCAAACGTGCCAACTCTTACGATTTGCCTACAGAGCTAGGTTATCGTACCCAGCTAGCTCCGTTATTTGCCCGGGCCATGTATTATGATGGCGGTGAGTATGGTGAAGGTATTCTATCTAAATTCAGCTTTGTCGCTACAGATAAATTGGCCTTACCACATTTACCCGATTCTGAACCTAGGGCTGCCGCTATTGTAAAGGTAGAAACAGCCAATAAGAATATCGTTCAGTTTGTGGGTACACATTTAGACCATCAAAAAAACGGTAAGGATAGGGAAATGCAGGCAAGGGCTTTGGTAGAGCACTTTAGCAACGATTCAATACCAACCTTATTGTTGGGAGATTTAAACGCCCAGCCCGATAGTGAGACCATTGCCATTCTTAAACGTGAATTTACCCAAAGTACGGTAGAGGGGGCAAGACAACCTACATATCCTTCCAAAAAACCCAACATAAAGATTGATTATATCTTATTCAACCAGCCGAATTTATGGAAAGTTATTGATTATCAGGTTTTGTGTGAAAATTATGCCAGTGATTACTGCATTGTTATGGCTACTTTGGTTCTTACACCGTAATTTTTTGAGCGTCAAAATATTCCTTTCTTACCACTTTGGAAGTCTTATGGTCACCCGTGTGATGCCAACCCGGAGGCATAAAAATGTACATACACTTAGCTTTAATGCTAGGGGCATTCCAAACATCCTTTCCTAGCGCAACAAATTCACCAAAATAAACATCCATAAAATTACCGGAATCCATTTCTCGGGTAATTCCATACTTGATTTTTTCTCCGTCCTGTTCTTCTTGGTAAGTACCAAAAGCCCGGTCCCATACATTTAAGAGATTACAAAAATTGGTGTCCATATATAATGGATTTTTAGCGTGGTGTACCCTATGATGTGAGGGCGTAAGAATATATTTTCCTAATCTACCAAACTTGCCTTTTTTCATTACGTTTTCCCCGGCATGTATAAATGCACCGTAGGTACCATCAATAAACATGATTGCAAAGAGCATTTCGGGTTGTACTCCCGCTAAAATGCAAATAGTTGTTCTAATCGTATCTGCGTAGGGGGCCTCTAAAAAGAAATGCGCGTAGGTAACAGAGAGATTCATGTCTTCAGGAGCATGATGGGTAGAATGTAAGCACCAGAACAACCGTACCTTGTGGCCAAGGTAATGGTATATAAAATGCGCAAACTCCCAAATGACATAGGCATAGATAAACCAATACCAAGTTGCGCTGGTTTTAAACGGGGCCAAAGGTTGAAACCACCCTATACAAAGGGTGACCATGGCAATGGCTATAAACCTTCCGACAAATCTGTTGAAAACATATATTAGAAAATTAACTTTATAGACCCTTGTTTGCTGTTTTTTATAGATCAGGCCCAATGTCAGTTCCAACAAGACTAGCAAAGGAATAATGGGGATGATAAAAGATGTGATGCCTTCGTAAGTGCGCAAGGCACTATAATTACCGGTTTTGAGAATTTCCCAAGCTTGGGAAATCCCTAAAAAACCTATGATTTCCTCATAGATAATTTCTAGAACTTCCATGTATTCTTAAATTTTTGGTTGTAAAAATGGTTTGGTACGGAAATATAAAAAGAACTAATTAAAATCCTATAAAAATTCTTCTGGAGCACTATTTCTATGCTTCCATCTGCGGTGAGTCCACAGATAATGTTCTGGCCTTTCCTTAATCTGTTGTTCGGCGAGACGTAGAAAGGTGTCCGTAATTTCGTTCTTTTCTGTATTGGCTCCTGAGGTTGTTATGGGTATGAATTCCGCCTCATAAAAACCTCTTTTCACTTTAGATACTTTGAGAAAAACTACAGCGAGATCCATTCTTCGGGCCATAATTTCGGCTCCGTTCACAACGGGAACCTTAATACCCATGAAATTGGTCCAATAATGGGCTAAATGTTTCTGGGGCGATTGATCGCTCACCATACCAAAAATACCCGTAATGTTGTTTTTATGGTTTCTAACCACTGTTGGCACCACCTGTTTCTGGGTGATTAAAGTGGTATTCCACCGCGCACGTACATTTTTAACCCATTGATCAAAATATTTGTTGCTTATTTTCTGGTAAACGGCATAACCTTTGGCTTGAACATAATTATTGATGCTCACGTTCCATTCCCAATTGGCATAATGGGAGCATACGACCAATACACTTTTAGATTTTTCAATTTCTAAAAGTAAATCAATGTTTTGTACTGCATATTGCTTTTTGACGGCCTCTTTAGACAAATTCATGGTTTTCACCATTTCTAAAAAAGTGTCGCATAAGTGTTTGTAGAACTTTACTTCGATTGATTTTAATTCCGATTCCGATTTATGTGGTAAAGCTAACCGTAGATTTGAGCGGACAACTTCTTTTCGATAGCCAACAATTCGATAGACAATAAAAAAAACAAAATCTGAAAAACCATAAAATAGTCGATGTGGCAGTCTAGAAATTACCCAGAGCAAAGGAAAAGCCAATACAAAAACGAGCCACTGCATGCTTAATTTTTAATGGGCAAATATAGCTATATTTGGCACGAAAATATCTTACCGCATGTACAATATAGATTTGGCCACCATAGTGGTCATCGCAGCGAATATTCTGGTTTCCCTAAAAGGCTTCAACGATGTTTCGTTCTTTGAAAGATATAAATTCAATATCTCGGCCATTGGTGCCGGCCAAAAGGAAAGAATGCTCACTTCTGGGTTTCTACATGTCGATTGGGCACATCTTTTCTTTAATATGTTCACCTTATATTTTTTTGCGCCTGTAGTGATCAGTTGGTTCGGTCCTGGTAAGTTTCTAATCGTATATTTTGTGAGCTTGGTCGCGGGTAGTTTATTGGCAATGTTTTTTCATAAGAATGAACCTTATTATAGTGCTGTCGGCGCTAGCGGGGCGGTTACAGGTGTATTATATGCCGCCATTTTGCTACAGCCCAATATGCAGTTAGGTATTATGTTTATTCCCATTCCCTTACCAGCTTACGTGTTTGGTATCGGTTACTTGTTGTATTCTATCTATGGAATGAAAAGCCGTATTGGAAATATAGGACATACCGCACACTTTGGCGGTGCCGTAGGTGGCTATGTAATGACTTTGCTGTTTTTCCCCGATTTGCTGGTTACGGAAACTTTAATGGTGTTTTTATTGGCCTTGCCCATAATAGTTCTCTTTATAATGGAAAAGATGGGTAAGATATAACCGATCAGATTTTTACTTAAAAATTACCTTTTATCGATACAAAGTTGCTATCTACTTGCAATTATATACCGTTTATCGAAAAATTTAATCGAAAATATACACTTCGATTAATTTTGACGTTTGATTAGAACCCAAATCTAATTGCATTAAACCTACTAATGATGAAAAGAGTTTCCCTATCCGCTTTGGCGGTACTCATGTTCGCTGCCTCTTGTAGTGATGAGACGACGGTCTACAGCGACCCTTCAGAAGATGTTTCTATTGAAAAAAGTGAATCGGTTTTAGAAAGCAGTATACTTTTCGATGATGCCGGTGTTCTAGATATTGCTAGTGAAGCCGCATTAACGGGTAAAACTGCCAAAGGAGCCGAAGAAATGGCTGGTGATTATCCCTTGACCTTAGTGGCACGTGTAGACCCACCATCTTATAGTGGTGCAGAGAACTTGACTGCCGCCCACGTACATTTAGATGGCGATTACGCCTATGTTGCCTATAATACGGTAGAAGATGGTTATGCCGGGGGTATAGACATTGTTAATGTCAATGATCCGAACAACCCTCAAGTCACTTCTAGATTATATTATTCTAACGCTGATATTAACGCGATAGAATATAATGATGGATATATATATGCCGTTGGCGGTGTGGATGCCGAAAAATCAGTTAGAGCTACTTCTAATTCATTTGTAGTGAAAATTCTTGTGTCAGGAGGCCGAATGGATACTGGTGCTGGCCTAACCTATGGTTTTCAAGAAGGGTTTAATGCTACCGATGTAGAAGTTACAGGTAATACGGTTTACGTTACAAGTGGTAAAGACGGTTTGTTAACCGCATATAATAAATCTGACCTTAGCATTCAGAACGACGCATCTTACGCTGATTTGAGGTCTGTAGCCCATCATGATGAAACGATTGCAGTTTTAGATGCCAGTACAGGAGTAGTTCTTATGGATGAAGGCTTGAACGTAACTAAAGAAATTGCTATTGATTCCGATTTTGGTGATTTCAGTAAACGAACACTTGATATTTCAGACGACAGAATTGTTGTTTCAGAAGGTTCAAAAGGTGCCGGAATCTACAATCGTTCTTCTGGGTCTCTTATCGAATACGTACCTATCTTGATTAATCCGGACGGAGTGGATCAAAGCAATATTGTAACCAATGCGGTTGCCACCAACGAAGAAATATTGCTAATGGCAAATGGTGGTGCCGGACTTTGTTTATCTGAAGCGCAAGATGATAATACCGATTTAGTAGGTGTTATCGATCTTAACGGATCAATAAACTACGTAGAGACCAAGGGTGATTATGCATTCGCTGCATCAGGTAAGGCAGGCTTACAAATCATTAAATTAAATAGACCTAATGAAAGTTTAGAAGCTCGCTGTGAAGATTTACCGAGTTATAACGGTAGCTATAATCTATCTGTCAATGAAGGTGAAGAAAAGGCCTACCGAGGTTCAAAAAGGCTGAACAGGGTAACAGTCAATGGTTCTTTGCTTCTTTGCGGTACTTGGACGGCCTATAGCAATTCTTATGTGAATAGTAACGGACTATTTGAATTGAGTGGCTCATTTGCTGTCGGTAGAAATAATAGATCAAGAAGTATAACTGTAAATCAAGGTGCTACATTTAGGGTTGAAGGTGACCTGACCATCTATGGTGACTTGATCTTAAATGAAGGAGCTACACTTGAGTTTGTTGGTAGCGAATCGAGAGTTAATGTATTTGGAAGCGTCAAGAAACTAGGTAATGTAACCATTACCGGTGAGTTTGAAGATGTACAGAACAAATTCTAAAATATTCAAATAATAGAAAAACCCTCGAGCAGAACTGCTCGAGGGTTTTTTATTTGGTAACGCTGTACTTTAATTCAAAAGCTCAGCTACTTTCTCTTCAAGTGCCGGTCCTCTTAAGTTTTTGGCAACAATTACCCCATTCTCATCTAAAAGAAATGCTGCAGGTATCGCATTAACATTGTAGAGTTTTGCAATTGGGTCATTAAAATAGGAAACATGCGAAACATGGTTCCAAACCAGACCATCATCTTCGATGGCTTTCTTCCATGCGTCAGCTGTTCGATCTAAAGAAACTCCTAAGATATTCAATCCCTTATCATGATATTTGTTGTAAACAGCAAGTACGTTCGGGTTTTCAGCTCTACAAGGTTTACACCAGGCGGCCCAAAAATCGACAAGGGTAACTTTGCCCAAAACATCTTCAAGAGCTAAGTCTTTACCTTCAGGGTCAGGAGCTGTAAAATTCGGGGCTTTTGCACCAATAGAAGTGTTCTTCTCATTGGCTTCGGCCTGCTTTTGGGCCTCTAATTTCTCCGAAATTGTTTTGGCCGTTTTGGTTTCTTTTATTTCAGGTGATAGAGCGTCATACATTTCTTGAGCTTCTTCGGCAGTAACCGTACGAGTGCCCAAAGCTCTATCGATAAGTAATGCCGAAATCAAGGCTTCAGGGTGACTTTTTATATAGTCGAGCTCAAAATTCTTATATGACTCTTGTAATTCGTTCATCTCATCACGCAGAGAGATAGCAGTAGCCGTATCTCGACTTATATTGGCTTGCTGCATATCTTGCTGAATTGATTGGGCCTGTTGGGTCAATTCTTTTGATTTTTCCACGTAATCTGCGAAAATATCGTTTTGAAGTGTTCCTTTTACTTGCGCCATGCCCAAGCTATCTTTTTGTGCAGTAAGCTGAATTTCACCGTTTTCGATAATAACGGCGGTGTATCCCATTAACTGATCCACAAATACATAATGCATTTCAGGAGTTTCGGCTTGCCCCGTAAAAACAAATTTTCCGTTTTCTACAGTGGTGGTATCGACATCTACGGGTTGGCCATTTTCACCAACTGCTCTTAAATAGACATTGGTGCCGTTTGCGACTTCTCCGGTCAAATTACCCTGAAATGTATATCCTTCAGGTTTTTGGTTACAGGCCGCCAAGCCTATTAAAATGCATAATGACGCTAGTATTTTTCTCATTGCTTTGTTTTATGATGAGCAAAAATAGTCATAACGCACAAAACAAAAAAGCCCTTAACATTAAGTGGTTAAGAGCTTTGATTATAAAGTTATTCGTAGTCTAGAACTGATATCGAACTCCGAGTGCAATGTCGAAATCGAACCCATTGTCAAAGTCACTATATCCTATCAAACCCAGTTCAGGTCTAAAGTCCAATGAAATTAATAGGGGTATGTCAAAATTATATTCTATACCGACATCACCTGCAGCAAATACAAAAAGACCCCCGTCAGGTTGAAAAGGTTGATTACTATTGTTTAGGCGAGGTTCAAAGTCAACGTTACCCAATCCTCCTCCGACGCCATAATACCATAGTAGGCCTCTATCGATATTGTGAACCCATTGGTAAAGTCCGGCCAATTTAAAGGCGTCATACTCACGGCTATCGCGCCAACCTAAATCGAGTTCCACCCTCGTATACCTTCCTATTGATTTTTGATAGGAGATTTCGGCACCAAAACCATCACTGTCACCAAGTCTCAATCCGAGAGCGTGATCGGCAATTTCTTGTGAATACAAATTGGAGAATACTCCAAATAAAGTTAGGCAAAGAAGTAATTTTAAATTTTTCATCATCATGTTCATTTTTGTTTTAAAAACAGTTTTCCACTGTCCCTTTCAAGCATAAAAACTTAATTTAGCGGTCAAAATTGTTTTCAGTTGAATAAAAATTTACTTCTTGACCTCGGCAACTTACTTGAAGGGCAATTATTATCCGACAAGTTGACCAAAGCACTGTACGCTACCGATGCTTCGGTATATAGAAAAATACCCTTGGCTGTAATATACCCGAAAACGGTCGATGACATCAAAAAAGTTATTGGTTTTGCCAATGAGCATAAAGTTGGTCTTATTCCGCGAACAGCTGGTACATCTTTGGCCGGTCAATGTGTGGGCGAAGGTATTGTTGTAGATGTTTCACGGCACTTCAATCAAATTCTATCGTTTGATGAGAAGCGAAAACAGATTACCGTACAACCGGGAGTTGTTCGTGATGAGCTGAATCAATATCTGGCACCATACGGACTTTTTTTCGGGCCTAATACATCTACCGCTAACCGCTGTATGATCGGTGGCATGGTGGGCAATAATTCTTCGGGCACCACATCGATACAGTATGGTGTTACCAGAGATCATGTGGTCTCTATGAAAACTATTCTTTCAAATGGTAGTGAGGCAGAATTTGGGTCACTCTCCGAAGAAGAATTTAATTTAAAACTGAAAGGAAATAGCTTTGAATCTAAAGTTTATAAAAACATATTTAATGAGCTATCTAACAATCAGATACGAGATAATATAATTTCAGAATTTCCGAAACCGGAAATACATCGAAGAAATACAGGTTATGCCGTAGATGAGCTTTTGCATAATTCAGTTTTTGGCACGCTCGAGGAAGACTTTAACATGTGCAAGCTGCTTAGCGGAAGTGAAGGAACTTTAGCTTTTACCACTGAAATCACATTACAATTGCACGATTTACCGCCATCTTTTTCGGCGATGGTAATTACCCATTATAACACGCTTGAAGACTGCCTTTCTGATGTGGCGCCCGTGATGGAGCATTCGTTACATCTTTGTGAAATGATGGATAAAGTGATTTTAGACTGTACCAAAAATAATCGGGAACAGCTGAAAAACCGCTTCTTTGTAGAGGGTGATCCAGCTGCTTTGTTGATGTTGGAATTAAAAGCGGATACAGAGGCGGACTTAAATAATCAAATTGCTACATTGCAGACCACAATAGCCAATTCAGGATTGAGTTATGCCAACCCGGTGCTCTATGGCAATGATATTAACAAGGCAATCGAGCTGAGAAAGGCCGGTCTCGGACTTTTAGGCAATATGGTCGGGGATAAGAAAGCTGTTGCCTGTATCGAAGATACCGCTGTGGCCGTTGAAGACTTGAGTGATTTTATTGCAGAGTTCAGTAAAATTATGAAGGGCTACGGGCAAAGTGCAGTGTACTATGCACATGCTGGTGCGGGAGAGCTTCACCTAAGACCGATTCTAAATCTGAAAAAGTCAGAGGATGTCGGTATGTTTAGAGGTATTACTACCGATGTAGCTAAATTGACCAAAAAATACAAAGGCTCTTTTAGTGGGGAGCATGGTGACGGTATTGTTCGAGCAGAGTTTATTCCCTTAATGATAGGTGAGAAAAACTATGAATTGCTCAAAAGGGTGAAGTCTTATTTTGACCCTAACAATATCTTCAATCCTGGTAAAATAGTAGATGCTTATCCTATGGATGAGTCATTGCGATACAAAATTGACCGTTCAGAGCCTCAAATTGAAACCTTTTTTGATTTTTCAGACAGTGAGGGTATTTTAAAGGCTGCCGAAAAGTGCAATGGAAGTGGCGATTGTAGAAAAACCGAGAATATGAAGGGGGCGATGTGCCCTAGTTACCATGCAACTAGAAACGAAAAAGACACAACTAGGGGGCGAGCAAATGCATTACGGGAATTTTTGACTACCTCTGACAAAAAAAATAGGTTTGATCAGAAAGAGCTTAAAGAGGTTTTTGATTATTGTCTAAGTTGTAAAGCCTGTTCTAGTGAATGCCCAAGTAATGTCGACGTTGCCACTTTAAAGGCTGAATTTTTATACCAATATCAAGAAGCGAACGGGTATTCTCTGCGCAGCAAGCTCTTTGCCCATAATACGAAATTGAATCGTCTGGGCAGTAAGGTCGCGGGTCTGACCAATGCTGTTTACGATTCTAGTTTGTTCGGTGGTTTGCTAAAAAAATCGGCAAATGTAGCGACCGAAAGAAGCTTGCCAAAAGTTTATAGTTTTAATTTTGATAAATATCTTCAACAATTTAAAAATCAATACAAAACACCTAAAAGAAAGGTTGTCTTATATATTGATGAGTTCAGTCAGTTTTTAGATGTTGATTTGGGTAAAGATGCTATTGAATTGCTAACGCGTTTGGGGTATGATGTACAACTTTTTTATGGTGAAAGCGGTAGAACCTACCTTTCAAAAGGCTTCTTGAAACAGGCGAAAAAATTAGCGTTGAAAAATATCGAAGAGCTGAAAAAATTCATGAAGCAGAACCTGCCGGTCATTGGTTTAGAGCCTTCGGCAATTTTGACATTTCGTGATGAATACAAACGATTTTCCAATGATTCTGAAGCGACCAATGCAATTGCCCTAAATTCATTTCTATTGGAAGAGTTTTTGTCACAAGAAATTCAAAAGGGTGAATTAACTTCCGAGGTTTTTACCAAAGAGGCCAAAACAGTAAAAATTCACAGTCATTGCCACCAAAAGGCATTGAGCAATCAAAAAGTCACTTTCGATGTGCTCAATTTGCCCGAGAACTATACGGTGTCTATCATCAGTTCGGGCTGTTGCGGTATGGCCGGCTCTTTTGGTTATGAAAAAGAACATTATGATGTGAGTATGAAAATTGGTGAGTTGAAACTTTTTCCTGCAGTTAGAAAAAGTGCTGAAGACACTATTATTTCAGCGAACGGTACGAGTTGTAGGCATCAAATTTACGATGGCACAAAAAGAAAGGCACTTCACCCGGTCACTATTTTGAAAAACGCTTTAGTTTAAACTGAGTGTTCTCCGATTAGCGTTGCGATTTCCGGTTCTTTCGCTGTTGCTTCTCCTCTTTTTGGGCCGCAATAGCTTCAACAAGCTCTTGCATATCCATTTGCTTCAATTCCTCATCCATAAAAAAAGGGGAAAGTTTGTCATGATTATAACGGTAAACTTTCCAACGTTTCAATGAATATTCCAAAGCAGTCAGGTTCTCCGTCCAGTCACCGGAATTCAAATAGGTACAACTTCCTTTTTTTGTAGTGTGCTTCTCTTTTTTTGATAAATGCAAGTGACCGCATATTACATAATCATACCCTTTTTCGATGGCCATATCGACCGCAGATCTTTCAAAACCTCTAATGTGTTTGGTGGCGTTTGTATCTTTTTTTATTTTCTGGGAAAGTGAGTATTTTTCTCTTCCTAATTTATTGAATAACCAACTATTGAGTTTGTTTATATTAATTAATAATTTATACCCTTTTGAACCAAATTTTGCTAAAGATTTTGCATTTCGAAGCGTAGTGTCGAAAACATCACCGTGAAAGAACCAAGCTTTTTTTCCATCCATCTCAAGCACCAATTTGTCTACAATATGCAAATTGCCCATCGATGTGCCGCTTAGTTTTCGAAGTATGTCGTCGTGATTTCCCGTCACATAATAAACTTGTGTTCCTTTCGATGCCATGGCCAAAATTTTACGAATGACTTTCATGTGGTTTGGCGGAAAGTAATTCTTATGAAATTCACCTACGTCGACAATATCTCCGTTTAAGACTAATTGCTTGGGCTGAATACTGTTCAAATAGGTGATAAGTTCGTCAGCATGACTGGCCAAAGTGCCCAAATGCACATCTGAGATTACGGCAACTTCTAATTTGCGTTTTTTCAAGGGATAGGAATTTGATACCTAATAAAGCAAAACCATATAAATTAAAAGTAAAGGGTTTATCAAGAATCTATTATCATATGTTAAATAAGGGGTATCGATAACTTTGCAAGACTGTTAATTAAGATTTAACTTTGAGCACAAGAAGATAGGCGAATCATAAATTCTGAAAGACGGTATTAAAAACGAAGTTCAGCTTCTTATTGGCCCTTTTACAAACAACTGATTTAACCAATTTTTATGGCAGGCAATACTTTCGGGAATATTTTTAAGCTCTCTACATTCGGTGAATCGCACGGAGCAGCTATTGGAGGGGTTTTAGATGGATGCCCTTCTGGAATACAATTAGACCTCGAAGCGATACAAACAGACCTTAACCGTAGAAAACCTGGTCAATCGGCAATTGTTACCCAACGTAAAGAACCTGATACGGTAGAGTTTTACTCCGGCATTTTCGAAGGAAAAACCACTGGTACACCTATCGGTTTTGCGATATACAACACCAACCAAAAATCGAAAGATTATTCGCATATAAAAGATTCATACCGACCATCGCACGCCGATTATGTGTATGATAAAAAATATGGGTTTCGCGATTATCGAGGTGGCGGACGAAGTTCGGCTCGTGAAACGGCAAGTAGGGTAGTGGCCGGGGCTATTGCCAAACAGTTTCTTGCGGACATTAAAATAAATGCCTTCGTGTCTCAGGTCGGAACATTAAAAATGGACAAGCCCTATCAAGAGCTTGACTTTTCAAAAATAGAATCGAATCCCGTAAGGTGCCCAGACCAAGAAATGGCCGCCAAAATGGAAGAGTATATAAAAGAGGTACGCGGTGAAGGTGACACCATCGGAGGCATTATTACCTGTGTTGCCCAAAATGTACCGGTAGGTCTGGGCGAACCCGTTTTCGATAAACTTCATGCCGAGTTGGGTAAGGCCATGCTCAGTATCAATGCCGTAAAGGGGTTTGAATATGGCAGTGGTTTCGAAGGTGTGCAAATGAAGGGCAGTGCGCATAACGACCAGTTCAATAGTGACGGTAGCACCCAATCGAACCATAGTGGCGGAATTCAAGGTGGTATCAGCAATGGTATGGATATCTACTTTAATGTGGCCTTTAAGCCTGTGGCCACAATAATTCAGCCGTACGAGACCATTGATAAAGAGGGCAACAAAGTACAGACCAAAGGTAAAGGTAGGCACGATCCTTGTGTGGTGCCCAGGGCAGTACCTATCGTAGAGGCTATGACCGCTTTGGTTTTAGCAGATTATACCTTGCTTAATCGAACTATAAAGGGAAATTTATAGTACTTTTTTAGGAAATCGATATTTTCTCGCTACAGAGGATGCTGTTTTTCGGCTTTCGATGCAAAAACAGTATATTACCTGCATAAACTTACATATACATGCGAAAACTGGAATTACATTGGAAGATCCTTATAGGAATGGTATTAGGTATTCTTTTTGGCTTTTTAATGACCATTTTCGAATGGGGACCTGAATTTGTTCAAGATTGGATAAATCCCTTCGGAAGTATTTTCGTTAAGCTCTTAAAGCTCATTGCAATTCCGTTGATTCTTGCCTCTTTGGTCAAGGGTATTTCCGATTTAAAGGATATTTCAAAGTTCAGAAATATTGGGCTTAGAACTATCGCCATTTATATCGGCACAACCGTTGTGGCCATTACCATTGGCCTTCTATTGGTCAACGTATTGCAACCGGGTAATGGAATTTCTGAAGAAACCATAGCCCAGTTGACCGAAACATATTCCAATGATAGTGGTGTTACCTCTAAATTGGAGGAGGCTTCGAGACAGAAAGATAGTGGACCGTTACAATTTATGGAAGACATGGTTCCCGATAATGCCTTTAATGCTTTGGGAGACAACAGTGCTATGCTACAAGTGATATTTTTCACCATTTTCTTGGGCATCTCTATGCTGTTGATTGGGGAGAAAAAAGCAAAACCGTTAAAAAAATTCTTTGATGCCCTGAACGATGTAGTCTTGAAAATGGTCGATTTGATAATGCTAACGGCGCCCATTGCGGTATTCGCATTGTTGGCCAATGTTGTGGTTTCTTCAGGTGATCCCGATATATTGTTAGCCTTATTGAAATATGCAGGTGTAGTGGTTCTTGGGCTTTTATTAATGATTGTCTTTTACAGTTTAGTGGTGGCTACCTTTACACGATACAACCCTTGGACTTTTCTGCAAAAGATAAGTCCTGCCCAATTATTGGCATTTAGCACCAGTTCAAGTGCCGCAACATTACCTGTTACCATGGAAAGGGTAGAGGAGCATATTGGGGTAGACAAGGAGATTTCCAGTTTTGTACTCCCGGTCGGTGCGACCATTAATATGGACGGTACCAGCCTTTATCAAGGTGTGGCCGCCGTTTTTATTGCTCAAGCCTTGGGGTTCGATTTAACCTTTGGTGGTCAACTGACCATTGTACTAACGGCCTTATTGGCCTCAATTGGTTCCGCAGCCGTACCGGGTGCCGGAATGGTGATGTTGGTGATTGTGTTGGAAGCCATAGGCTTTCCTGCCGATAAACTCGCCATTGGCCTGGCATTGATTTTTGCGGTGGATAGGCCGTTAGATATGCTACGGACGGTAGTAAATATTACCGGAGATGCCTGTGTTTCTATGATGGTGGCCAAATCCGTTGGTAAGACCATCAAGCCAAAAGTCAAAAATTGGGATGATAATTTAGAGGAGGTAAAATAAGCTTTCTAACCATCAAATTTGCGGTATCGGGCATGTGCGAACATGTAAATACCGTAACAGACCAATCCCGCAGCTACGAGGCCCATTAACCATGGGCCTGAAGAGTTGTCTTGAAGAAATGAAAATGCTTCTTCGGTACCTTTCATAGATTCAGAACCGCCAGAAAAGGAAAAACCGGCCTTTAGAAAGAAATACGAAATAATACAGGTCATGATACCCCGTGAAATAAGTCCGCTATACCCAAATGTTTTGATGGCCTTTTTCTTTTTCGAGTCGGAGATAGAGCCAATATGAAACTTTTTTAGAAAATCGCCTTTGTAGGCCTTTATAAATTGGTAAATACCCTTACCTGCCAAAGCAAGCCCTACGGCTATAAAAGCGTATATTTTTAATTGTGGACCTAAAAATGAGCTTCCACCACCTCCCGAACCGGAATTGGGTTCGTAAAAAATATCGACTATCGCGAATATGCCCAAACCTAGGTAGACAAGCCCACTAATAAAAAAGGAAACCCTTTTTACGATTCCTTTTTTGCTCGAACCTATATTTTCAGGGTCTTGCACGCTTTGTATAAACCTCCAAATCGCATAACAGACTAAACCGGTACCCAATACGGCCAAGAGTACTTTACCGAAAGGCTGCTTTTCTAAAAATTCTATGATTTGAAATTTACCGGCTTTTGAGCCTCCTAAATTAAAAGCGGCCAAAAAAGCCAAAATACCGGTTATGGTATATACAGCACCCTTGGCCGCAAAACCGGCATAAGCTACATTTTTTATTTTCTTATCCATTGTTTCTGTTGATTGAACAATGGTAACCATTTAATCGACCTATGGTTAACTCTTTAAAGTTGAGTTTTGGGCTATTAAAGATTGAATCAAAGAAATTTTGATTGCAGTTCTGGGTTGGGCACCATACATTGGTCTTTTCTACCGTACCATTTGTATCGGTGCTTGGCTATAAAATCATATACGATATCGCGCAAATTACTGGGAATGCCCGAGAGTATCGATGAAATGGTACGATACCCTTTCAAACCCTTACCAATTTCAAGTGCAGCGGTAGATTTGGTGTAGTAGGCGGTGCCGGGATCGATTAATATAATGGAGTCTACCGTAGATGTATCAATGCCACGCTCTTTGGTCAATTGCTGACCCACCTCACTTTGCAGGGCGGCATAGCGAAACACATCATTTTTGTCTCTTTTGATAACAAACTGTACGGCATTATTGCAAAGATTGCAAACCCCGTCAAAAAGAATGATTTTTTTATTGCTTTCCACTTCGTAAAGATACGATGGAAAAGATTGTGTGAAAAAATTAAAACATGAATTGAAATATAGTTATTTCTTTCTTTCCACCAATTCTAATTGGTCTACACTTACATTTGTGGTGAACATACCGTAGTTGACAATGGCCTTGCCTTTTTCTAAAGAATCTATACTGCCTACGGCCTTGCCGTCTTGCATACGTACACGGTCTCCCACCTTAAAAACAGGTCTAGGTTTGTTCTTTTCTTTTTGAACGGCTTTCTGTTTCTCTACCTTTTTCTTTTCGCGAATGACCTTGACCTCCTTTTGTACTTCTTGGGCTACCTGTGCTTTTTTGGTACGTTCCGCCTTAGCTTCTTTGGCCGTTCTCTTTTTACGCTTACTGTTTTCAGTTTCAACGATTCGGAGCATTTCCGACACTAATGGGCGCTTTTTCTTATCTCTAAAATACTTATCCGCTGCTTTGTTCACCTTATTGCCCAATTGGATCATGCGCTGATCATGATCATAGAGTTCTTGATAGTTTTCCAGTTTGCTCTTGATTTTGGCATTTAATTTCTCCAATCGTGCCGCTTCTTCTTTAGCCTTACTTTCCTCTTCTTGCAGCCTAGAACCCGTTCGGGCCATTTTACTGCGCTCTTTTTGTAGTTTGGCTATAGTCGCATCAAAGCGCACCTTGCCCCGCTCGATTTTTTTCTTGGCCTTATTGATCAAGGAGTAGGGGATGCCGTTTTTTTGGGCCACTTCAAACGTAAAGGAGCTTCCCGCTTCTCCCAAGACCAATTGAAAAGTAGGCTCTAGGGTGCGGCCATCGAAAAGCATGTTGGCATTGGTAGCATATGGAAGTTCATTGGCCAAAGCCTTTAAATTTGCATAGTGGGTAGTAATTACTCCATAGGCCTTTCTTTCATAGAACACCTCTAAAAAGGCTTCTGCAAGTGCACCGCCCAGCTCGGGGTCACTACCCGTACCGAATTCATCGATCAAGAACAAGGTATTGTCATTGCACAATCGTAAAAAGTTGTTCATGTTCTTTAAACGATAGCTGTACGTACTTAAATGATTTTCTATAGATTGATTATCACCAATATCTGTCAAAATCATATCAAAAAAGAAGACCGAACTTCTTTCGTGAACGGGTATTAAAAGCCCTGATTGAAGCATTACTTGAAGTAATCCGATAGTCTTTAAAGTGATACTTTTACCCCCTGCATTAGGACCGGAAATTACGATAATTCGATTTTCGTCATGCAATTCTATAGTCTGCGGGTAGGTCTTTTCCTTTTTTAAGGTATTGCTTAAAAATAAGAGCGGATGATAGGCGTCTCTAAGATACAGTCGCTTTTCCGAATTGATTTCAGGAAGCAATGAATTCGTGTCCGAAGCATATTTGGCTTTTGCCGAGGTGATATCAACGTGGGCTAAAAAAGATTGGTATACGGCCAATTGAGGGGCAAATGGCCGTATACGGTCCGTTAGTTCTTTAAGTATACGCTGCACTTCCTCTTTTTCATCAAACTCGAGGTTATTTAGTTCTCTACTATATTTTAGAGTGGCTTCCGGTTCGATGTATACAATGCTTCCCGTTTTAGAAGTGCCCATAACGGTACCCTTCACTTTTCTGCGGTACATGGCTTTTACTGCCAAAACACGCCTGTTCTCTACAACGGATTCTCGAATATCATCTAGATAATCGGAACCATTGTAAGTATTCAAGGCAGAGGCAAAGCTTTGTCCGATTTTACCCTTAACTTGAAGCATCTGCCTACGAATCGTGAAAAGCTTGTCAGAAGCCTTGTCATGTACTTCACCAAAACGGTCGATGACGGTGTCTATATAACTAGGTATTTCGGTATTGGCGTCAACCGATTCCGATGACGCGAACAGAAGGGGATAATATTCCTTGAATTTTTTGAGGAATTTTTTTAATTCGTTTACTGTTAGACAGATACTGCCAATTTTACGAAAACTGCCAATTTCCATGGCTGTATTCTCGATGCCCAATAGCTGAAGTTCTTTATCTATACCTTCAAAACCGTGAGGTGGAATGCGATTTTCGCTCACAAAAGAAGAAAGGTACTCGGCGGTTTGGCCCAACTGCTCTAAAATGAACTCTTTTTCCGTAAATGGGGAAAGCTCTAAAGCTTTTTCTTTACCCATTTCCGTAGTACAGCGAGCAGCCACCTGTTGGAGTACCGTTGGAAATTCTAAATCTTGTAATGTTTTGGGGTGAATACCTGCCATATTGCTTAAAATCGGAGGCAAAGGTAAGGATTGAAGCTGAAAAGTAGGGTTTTCTTTAAGAATTGGGGAGTGAAAGACTTATCTTAGTATCGTTCGGGTCTTCTGTTATAAATTAATACATGTCCCGCCCTGCGGGCACCCCTTCAAAGGGGGGATATCAATTGTCCCCTTGAGGGGACAGTAAAAACCAAAACGGTTTTTACAGGGGTGTTTTTTTGTTGCTTTCTACTCATTATAAATCCTTGCCTTTACCTTTTGTACTGTTGGTACGGGCGTGACGCTTGCGCTAGTGGGGGGCAGCCTAAAACCTTCCTGAAACTCCGATTACATTGCCAAATTGACCTGTTTCCGGGTCAAACTCCCTTGTTTCCGTATTATCCCATGCAAAATGAATATCTACTGCCATCTTTTTTTCATTTTCTTTTTTATACCACCAAATATTTTCAAAGCTTCCCTCTTTATCTTCTCCAAAAGGATTTAAAGCATTTTTTCTGGCTTGATCTGAGATTAATTCAGGCACGCTGATTACCTGCTTTTCTTCTCCATTGGCATAAAATACCACCAGGTTATTTGGGTGTGTATGGTACTCCGATTTTCTATCGAACAGGACGACCATATATTTCATGTTTGGGGAAGGGTACGCAAATAGATTATTTTCTTTTTCAAAAATCTCCACTTTATTTAAATCTCCATTTTCTTTTTGATATTCCCAACTAACACCTTGTATATCATTAATTAAAGGATGGGAAATGAATCCCCCTTCACTGGATAATCCTAGATAACTAATTAATGGTTTTCCTTCTTCAAAATTCCCATTTTCAATATACTCTTTATTGGAGTACTTGATATTTTTAATTTCCATCAGTTTAGGTTAAAGGTTTCGACACTATTTTCATCAAAATAGTTTTTCCAATTGCCATTACCTAAGTCTTCCAAAAACTCAATCTGTTCAGCACCACCATTGAAAGTCTCTTTGGTCATTTGATCATATTGTTCCCCTGCTGGCACGAGCATCCTTGCTCGTGCCCTATATTAATTCTTTTATCAATCATTATTCCAAATATTCTCAGATTCAAAAAAATTCAACTTCTATAATAGAGCAACATTGTACGAATCTATAGTTTACCGTGCCATCATCTAAGATATATATAACAGCTAATTTCATTTTCTATTATATCAACAACTTGTGCTATCATTCTAAAATCAATTCCTCGATTTTTAAGTAATTTTAGGCTCAGAATTTCAATATAGAAAACGAAAAACAACCAATGGCCGTCACCATAGAAGAAAGTTGGAAACAACAATTGCAAACCGAGTTTGAAAAACCGTATTTTAAAAACTTGTCTCAATTCATTAAAGCGGAATATGCCCTGCACACTTGCTACCCTAAGGGAAAGGATGTTTTTGCGGCTTTTGACCATAGTTCGTTCGATAAAACAAAAGTGGTCATTATTGGTCAAGACCCGTATCACGGTCCGGGCCAGGCGAACGGACTCTGTTTTTCCGTAAAGGATGGTATCGCGCATCCGCCGTCCCTAATTAATATTTTTAAGGAAATAGAAACCGATCTGGGCAAGCCCTATCCTCAAAGTGGCAATTTGGAACGGTGGGCAGAGCAGGGGGTATTGCTACTTAATGCCACGCTAACCGTAAGGGCACATGAAGCGGGAAGCCATCAAAAAAGGGGCTGGGAAACCTTTACGGATGCGGTGATTAAAAAACTGTCGGATAAAAGAGAGGGGCTAATATTTCTGCTTTGGGGTGGTTTTGCCAAAAAGAAGGCGGCATTGATCGACAAACAAAAACATCATATACTAACTTCTGGGCATCCTTCTCCCTTAAGTGCCAACCGAGGTTATTGGTTCGGGAACAAGCACTTTAGCAAGGCAAATGAAATTCTTAAACAAAACGGAGAAGCACCTATAAATTGGTAAATTAATTTTTATATTTATTTAATTGATTTATAACATTTTAAGCTATTAAAACTCCATTCTTAGTTCAAGGGATTAAATTTGATTTTTAAATAGAGTTTACTTGCTTTAATACCATTCTAAGCAAAGGATTTAAGTATTTTTTCATTCGAAACCTTTTCAGGAATCAGGTCAAGGGAGTGTAAGGTGTTCTGTACCTCGTTAACGGTCATGCTATCGATTTGAGCTTGGGTCCAATGGGTCATGGCAAGCCATTCTTTAATATCCTCAGTTTTTTGGTCGTAGCGATTGGCCAATGTTCGGTCTATACTTGGTATTTGTTTAAATTCCCCCGTATAGCCGTTAATGGTGTTCAAGATATGTTTAAGTGTACCTTCTTGTTCTGTAATGAATTTATCGGTTGCCGCTATAACAAAACAAGGCCATGGGGTAGGGCAATCGCCCAGTCTTCTAAAGGTGCCGTTATCGACCAAAGGTTTAGTGGTAAAATGCTCCCACATGAAGTAATCGGCCTTTCCGGTAGTCAACGCTTCAATCGCCCCATCGAGGTTATTGATGACCTCGAATGAAAGGTTAGATGCATCCCACCCCTCATTTCGGGCATTTACGACCGCCATCAGGTGGCTTCCACTACCAAATCTGCTGATAGCCGCCGAAGCACAGTTAAGTTGTGAGATGGATTGAAAATCGCTTTGGGCGCCAACGTGAATTCCCCAGTACAAAGGAGTAGCGATATAACCTTGAACGATTTTTGCGGCATTGCCCTCGACAATGCTTTTCACGATACCTTCAGTAAGAATTATGGCCAGATCGGTTTCTTCGTTCTGCAGCATTTGACACATTTTACCAGTTCCTTCGGGAACCTCCGTCCATTGCAAATCGATACCTTTATCTTCAAAAGCCCCTTCTTCGATAGCCATATGCCATGGTAGATTAAAGTGTTCGGGAACGCCAACTATTCTAACTTTTTTCATGAAAACAATAAAATTTGATAAATACTAACTTTATTAAAGTAAACTACATCAAAGATAAACGAAAGATGAAGTAAATGGAATCGAATATCAATTGAATAGCTAACGCATTGCGTATAAATTTAAATATTAAATCGTATACGATTATTCGATAACCCTCTATTTTATATATATAGAATCAGGATTTCGATTTTAAATAATGGTAGATAGCATACTGTGACCTTAATTCTTCGTTCCCCTGACTTACATAAACATTGGATTCTTCTTCGTTCACCAATCTCGCCTTTACATTATCGGAAAATTGTAGGTCGAGAATATGGCCCAACTCTTCAAAAATGTCATCATCGTATATGGGCGTGAGCACTTCGATACGGCGGTCAAGGTTTCGGGTCATCCAATCCGCTGATCCGATATACATTTTTGGTTTTCCAGCATTTTCAAAACGATAGATACGACCGTGTTCTAAAAAGCGATCGACAACGCTAGTGATTTTTATGTTTTCGGAAATACCTTGGGTGCCCATATCCAGACAGCAAAAACCACGTACCATTAATCGTATCTGAACCCCTGCGCGAGCAGCTTGATAAAGTTTATCGATTATTCTTTGATCTTGTAAACTGTTCATTTTGGCCTGAATGCTTGCGAAGAGTCCCTTTTTGGCATTATTGATTTCACCATCAATAAGTTCCGTAAAACTTGTTCTAGTGGAGAATGGAGAGACCATCAAATGTTTGTTGACCGGCGCTAAGCGTTTACGCTCCAGCACCTCGAAAACATGGGCAAGTTCGGTGGTTATTTTGCTGTGCGCAGTAAAAAGTCCGTGGTCCGCATAAATTTTTGAGGTCTTTCGATTGAAGTTTCCCGTACTGATATACGCATAAGATATTACCTTATCGTTCTCAAGCCGATTGACCATCATAATTTTGCTGTGCACCTTAATTTCAAGGTCACTATGGTACACCTTTGCACCTTCTTTCTTCAATTTTTTGCTCCAATCAAGATTATTGGCTTCATCAAAACGCGCTTTTGGTTCCACGAACACCATCACCTCTTTACCGTTTTTAAGCGCTTTAAGCAACGAGTGTGCAAGCAATGAGTCTTTGGCGATACGGTACAACGAAATCTTGATAGAACTTACCTTTGGGTCATTTGCGGCAGTTTCAAGAAAGTCGAGCACAGGCTCGAAGCTGTGATAAGGAAAATGAAGTAACTGATCTCTTTCTTTAATTTTCTTAAAGAAATCTTTCGGTTCACTTAAAACAGGGTGGGGCAAGGGGGGCAAGGGGTCAAAATGCAACGCCTCATTATTTGTAGGGTCAGGAAAACCCATAAAATCACTGTAATTATGATATTTTCCACCAGGGAACATGTCTACCTTACCCAATTCTAGAAGTTCCCGTAGGCTTCTTTTGGCTTCCTCATCCATACGAAAATCATAGAGTAGGCGAGTGGGTTGGCCGATTTGCCGTTGTGATAGCGAGTCTTCGATTTGTTGGGCTATATCGCCATCGAAGTTATCTTCCCAATAAAGCTCGGCATCACGTGAAAGTTTTACTTCAAAAAAAGATGCTATATCTTTATTTTTGAACAAGTTATGCAACTCGTTCGCGATTATATCATCTAAAAAAGTGATGTATCTCGATTCACCTTTTGAGGAGAGTGTTACAAAACGGTCAATTTTATTGGTTGGAATGGAAACAAAGCTGCTTGAGGCATCCGTAAAGCGAACATAAAAGTAAAGTTCATTGTTGACCAGAAAAGGAATCTCTCCGAATTTCGATTCTATAATTTCCAATTTATCGAACACTTGGTCTTTAAAATAGGTATGCATCTCGTTTTCTTGGTCCGCATCGTAATCTTCCTTTCCTATTAAATAAATTTGATTATTCTTAAGTTCAGGAACGATTTGGTTCTTGAAAATGTCACCAAACAGCTCTTGTTGCCTCTCTACCGTAGAAATTATATGTTTGAGGGTTTTGGTCGGTTTAAGTTTGAGCTTTTTACGAATGGATTTATCGACTTTTTTGATCTGTCGTAGTTTGGAGACCCTAACTCTAAAGAATTCATCAAGATTTGATGAAAATATAGCCAAAAACTTGATGCGTTCGTAAAGTGGATTCCTGAGGTCTTGGGCTTCTTGTAGCACTCGACCATTAAAACTCAACCAGCTTATGTCTCGATGCTTATACAATTTGTCATTCATAGAATGGCAAAAATAACGAATGTGGCATTTATAAATTTAAATTAATAGTTAAGTAATTTAAGAAACTAGCTGGTTCAAGGTGTATTGAATAAGCCCGTCTACACTCGAACCGGGATTTTTACTGAACTTACCTGTAGCACGGTTGGCAAGAATACAGTTCATCGAAACCGCTCGATGCCCAAGCAATTTAGAAAGGCCATAAATACCAGAAGTTTCCATCTCAAGATTGGTAATTTTGTAATTTCTATAGTTGAAAGAACGAAGTTTCTCTTTCAACGCGACATTATCGACAGGTATGCGAAGTACTCGCCCTTGAGGGCCGTAAAATCCTATATTTGTTACCGTAACCCCTAATCGTATACGATTTGAAAATAATTTTTCTCCTAAACTTTTGTCATAACCTACCACATACGGAATTGATTTTCGAGAGGGCCAGTTGGTGTGGTTTATAAACGCATCGGAAAACTCTTGATGCTGTACGTGTTGGCTTTCATAAAAGTGAAGCAATCCATCGAAACCCATAGCGTATTCGCTCATTAAGAACGAATCGATAGGTATTTCAGGTTGAATGGCACCAGAGGTACCGATTCTTATAATATCTAAGGATGTTTTTTGTGCTTTTATCGTTCGTTGGTCAAAATCGATATTCGCTAAAGCGTCAAGTTCGTTGAGAACGATATCAATATTATCAGTACCGATTCCTGTGGAAATTACCGTAATTCTTTTGCCTTTAAAGGTGCCGGTATGGGTATGAAACTCCCGCTTTCCTTTTTTTAGTTCAACGGTATCAAAATGCTTTGACACATCGGAAACCCTGTCTGGGTCGCCCACCGTAATAATAGTCTCTGCGATATCTTCGGGCAATAAATTGAGGTGGTAAATGCTCTTGTCAGCATTTAATATAAGCTCAGAAGGCTCTAATTGCATACTATTAGAGCTTTAAAATTCTGCTCGAATCGGTATTGTATAGAAAATTATATTTTAAGGCGCCCCCTAAATAGACATCGGTATCTTGAATACGGGCATAATAACTGGTTTTATTATCCAGAATTTCTTTGCCTTTTCTACTTAACCTCACCGGGTTAAAGGCCGTGAAGAGGGGTTTCATTCGCGTAAGGGCACGATCGTATTGAGAATCACCAAAACCTAAGAAACCTTGATCTTGTAGGATTTCGGAAATAAATGCTTTTTTAGATGTAGGTTTTTTATCCCTGCCTATTTTCAGAATATTGTTTTCCATGGCATTAAGTCCGTTCTTAATACTGGGAAAGCGCTGTAGATGGGCCTGTAATGCCTCAGGTAAATACTCAAATTGGTAATCAGAGAAATCAGAGAGGTTTTCTAGACGAATAGGGTTGTCACTGCAATACAACTGCCAAACGTAATCGGCGTATTCGATATCGTCTTGCGTAAGTTCAATTTTATTTTTGTAAAGTTCAAGTAGTTTTTCGTCACTAAGTTCACCAAGCCCGAACAACTTATCGGAACCATCTTCTTTACCGCTGCATACCAATGAAATTTGGGCGTATTTACGATTTGCCTTTAGCCAACTGAGCACAGCAATCATATTTACTTGACAAAAAAGATCGTACTCGAACCAGAGTACGATCTCGTCTTGTTGTTTATGGTTACAAAGGGATCGGTATTCTTTTAAGGTTTTTTCAATAAACCAAGACTTCGAAACCTTATAATTTTTGTTCAAGAATTCAAATCGTGCTTTCCAAAAAGATTCGCTTCCGACATTGGTCAAGGTTTTGCCCTCGCAAAGCATCTCACGCCAAGTGATGATATCTCCTTTTAGTTTGAGCGATTTCAGTTTCTCCGTAAAGCTATCTCCGTTGGTGATGTGCAAAAGGGAACTCATGAATAGGGTGGATTAGAAATTGATTAATAAAAGTAACATTTAATCAAAAAAAACAAAAAATAATTAACAGAAATCATTTTTTATAACTGAAACGTTTGCGTTAGTACCAAATTGACGTGCTTAACCTCCTACACGTTTTACCGAAAAACCCTTTTCCTTTAAAATGTCCATGATTTTATCACGGTAATCTCCTTGAATTATAATTTGATCGTTCTTAAACGACCCCCCGACACTGAGTTTTGTCTTAATTTCTTTGGCCAACTTTTTAAAGTCGCTATCTGCGCCATTGTATCCTTCTAAAATAGTCGTCGGTTTACCTTTTCGTTTTTCGTACTTGCAAATTATGGGGTCGTCTTGCAACCAGATATCACTTTTCTTCTCTTTAGAAGGCTTGTCTTCAGAAGGTTCGTGGTCTGGAAAGAGATTTTTAAGTTGATCTTGCAAATCCATATTTAGGCTTTTATCAATCCTAACTCGATCAACCTTTCGTGCAAAAATTCACCTGCCGTGATATCGGTAAACTGCTTGGGGTTGTCTTTGTCTACACAATTATCCAAGCAATTTAAGGGCATTTCGCTTATCGGATGCATGAAAAACGGAATCGAATATCTAGAGGTGCCCCAGAGTTCTTTCGGTGGGTTCACCACCTGATGTATGGTCGATTTTAATTTGTTGTTGGTCAAACGAGATAGCATATCGCCCACGTTGATCATCAACTGGTCGGGTTTTGCAATGGCATCTACCCATTCCCCTTCATGGTTTTTTACTTGGAGTCCTCGACCGTGGGCACCCATCAATAACGTAATCAAGTTAATGTCGCCATGTGCGGCGGCTCTTACGGCATTTTTAGGTTCAGAAGTAATGGGCGGGTAATGAATGGGGCGTAGAATCGAATTCCCGTTTTTAATATAATCATCAAAATAAGTTTCTTCGAGATTCAGGTGTATCGCTAATGCCCGTAATACATATTTAGCTGTTTTTTCAAGCATTTTATAAGTCTCTTTACCTACTTCATTAAAGTTCGGAAGCTCGTCTACCGATACGTTGTCCGGATACTCCTCTTCTAATTTTGCATCATCCTCTACATATTGACCAAAATGCCAAAACTCCTTTAAATCACCTTCTTTTCTTCCTTTGGCATGTTCTTTACCAAAAGAAGTATACCCGCGCTGACCGCCTATTCCCTCAATTTCATATTTGTCTTTCGTCGCTTGCGGCAACTCAAAGAACTTTTTGATTTCTGCATACAGGTTTTCTACCAGTTCGTCCGACAAGAAATGTCCGCTCAGGGCAACAAAACCGATATTCTCAAAAGCAGCCCCAATTTCTTTAATGAACTTTTCTTTTTTCTGTGGGTCGGACGAAACAAAATCCTGTAAATCTACACTAGGTATGGCACTCATAGCTACTTTTTGAAGTTTCGTCAAAGTTAATAAATTAAAGCTAAAATTATCACTATGGGTAATGGTGGGAAGAGCGTAGGTTTTTTTATTTTTACTATACCATTTAGTCCCAAAATCTAAATATGCACTTCACAAAACATGGTATAAGCAATCAGACCTTAATTGAGCTCTATCAGCGCATGTTAATGCCGCGGATGATAGAAGAGCGAATGTTGGTATTGTTACGCCAAGGGAAAATTTCTAAATGGTTCAGCGGTGTTGGGCAAGAAGCCATTTCGGTAGGCGTGGCAAGTGCTCTTTTACCAGAAGAATATATTTTGCCGATGCACCGTAATCTCGGGGTTTTCACTACCCGCGATGTACCCTTGTATCGTCTGTTCGCACAGTGGCAGGGCAAATCTAGCGGTTTTACCAAAGGGCGCGATCGTAGTTTTCACTTCGGCACCCAAAAATTCAATATTATCGGTATGATTTCCCATTTAGGTCCGCAATTGGGGGTTGCCGATGGCATAGCATTGGCCGATATTCTAAATAAACGGGAATATGTCACCGCTGTTTTTTCTGGGGATGGGGGAACTAGCGAAGGTGATTTTCACGAAGCGCTGAACATTGCATCGGTGTGGGATTTGCCCGTACTGTTCTGTATTGAAAATAATGGATATGGACTCTCAACCCCAACAAATGAACAATACCGTTGCGAAAAGCTTTCGGATAGGGGAGTTGGTTACGGAATTGAATCGTATACGATTGACGGGAACAACATTTTAGAAGTTTACAGTAAGGTAAAGACCCTTTGTAAAGAAATGAGAACAAGACCAAGACCGATATTGCTTGAATTTGTTACATTTCGAATGCGCGGGCATGAAGAAGCTAGTGGAACGAAATATGTACCCGATGATTTGCTGGAAACTTGGGGACAAAAAGACCCCATTAGCAACTATGAAGCCTTTTTGTTGAAAGAAGGTTTTCTCGATAATTACCAAATTGAGAGTTTAAAATCTAATATTGAGGAAGAAATTAATCAACATCTACAAATAGCCTTCGATGAAGAAATTATCGATAGCACTGAAAGTCAAGAGTTGAACGATGTCTTTAAACCTTTCGATTACGAGGAAATTGCACCTATCGAAAAGAACGAAAACATACGTTTGGTCGACGCCATATCACAAGGGTTGTTTCAATCGATGGAAAAACATTCGAATCTTGTTCTCATGGGGCAAGATATTGCAGAGTATGGGGGTGTATTTAAAATCACTGAAGGCTTTGTAGAAGCATTTGGCAAAGAAAGGGTGCGAAACACTCCGATTTGTGAATCTGGTATTGTCTCTGCAGCCATGGGGCTGTCTATCAACGGGATGAAATCAGTGGTAGAAATGCAGTTCGCCGACTTTGTGAGTAGTGGTTTCAATCCACTTGTTAATTATTTGGCTAAATCGCATTACCGTTGGGGGCAACATGCAGATGTGGTCATACGTATGCCCTGTGGAGGCGATGTTGGTGCGGGCCCCTTTCATTCCCAGACCAACGAAGCATGGTTTACGAAAACCCCAGGCCTGAAAGTGGTATATCCAGCGTTTCCTTATGACGCCAAAGGCCTATTGGCGACAGCGATCAACGACCCTAATCCCATTCTCTTTTTTGAGCATAAGGCCCTATACCGAAGTGTGTATCAAGATGTGCCCTCAGATTACTATACGCTGCCATTTGGTAAAGCCTCCCTACTAAAAGAAGGAAATGATATTTCTATTGTTGCCTTTGGTGCGGCGGTACATTGGGCGCTGAAAACATTGGAAGAGAACCCTGATATTGAGGCGGACCTTCTGGATTTGCGGACATTAGTTCCTTTGGATATTGATTCCGTTTATGCATCGGTAGAAAAAACTGGGAAACTGATCATTTTACAAGAAGACAGCTTGTTCGGTGGTGTGGCCAGTGATATTTCTGCTCTGGTTACCGAAAATAGGTTCGAATACTTGGATGCGCCCATTAAAAGGGTAGCCAGTTTAGAAACTCCTATTCCGTTTGCCAAGACCCTTGAAGACAAGTATTTGCCGAAAAAGCGTTTTCTGAAGGAACTTATTGACCTTCTGAATTATTGACGTTGTATTTGCGTCAAGAAGCCCATCACTGACAACGGGCTTTCTCAAAAACTATTATTTTAACTTTAAGGCAGTATTACTTATACCTGCTATTGACCTTTTGGGCCATTTTACTCGTGATATATTTAAGATGTTTGGCCTTGATAATTTCATTGGCCTTATGGTTCTTACCAAATTTGACACCACCGAAACCAGTTTGAGCAATAATGGCCCCATCTTCAGCATCGACAACCGTCCATAGATACATGCTATGTTGATGTGACCAAATAATCTTAACATAGGTCTTCCCTTTTTCTTTGTTAAGAATTACATTTTGGTATTTTTCAACATCTACAAGCTCGAAATCATACTCATAGTAAGAGTTCATTTTTTCCAAATCCTTGTCTTTGAAAAAAGCTTTAGGTAGTATTAATTGCGAGTTTTGATTTTTTTCAATGTTGCGCTCTATACTGTAATATTCTTTTTGTGGCACCTCTTTAGCGGCACTATCAATTAAATGTGTCAGTTGCTGGCAAAGAAATAGATAGTCAATCTTTGACAGTTCGCCGTTCGCGAAACCGATTTGGGTTACTGATTCCGGTTTCTTTTTGGTACCTATTATTTCAAGATTGTAACTATAATAAGCAAAGGTGAAGGCTACCCGTTGATAGCTTATTGATTTTGTCGGTGCATTTACGCCCATACCGAAACTTCTACCGAAAGTTGTCGAGTTTGGATCAGTTGAGATATGGTTCATTCGTGTTTCCTTAAGTAAGCCCTCATCATGGGTCAAATAGGCATATTTTGAATCCTTGGACGCTTTCAATTTCTCGATTTCGGTTTTGGAAAGGAAAACTACTTCGGTCAATTTCCAGTTCTCTTCAAAAATTTGTTGAACAGCGGCGTTGGCACTTTTTCCGAATGCATCGTCATCGTTCAATAATTGAACGGCCAAAGTGCTTTGCAATACAATATCCGCATTCTTCTTTTCCGGATACTCATATTGGGCAAATAGAGATAAACTAAAAAAGAGGATTGCTAGCGATAGTAGGTTTTTCATTATAAAAATCTTGATAAGTTTTCAGTAATATTACGATATGTTCCCATGTTCAAAAAGGACATTCGACAAAGCTGCAATAAACTTGGTCAATGGACACTTTAGGTATAAGGGGTCGAATAAGTGCTCTCCGCCCCCTTTAGCAATAGAGCAAATTTCTACTTTTTTAACATCCACACTTCTTATTTTAAACTTCCATCTTGCACCCTATTAACGAGAGATTAACAATAACTCGAAAACATTTGATCGGCCCTCTCGTAAATAGACAAATAATTAAATGATAGATTATGATGAAGAATAGTATGGTGCTTGGCGCACTTTTTCTTTTGTTGTTTTCATGTTCACTTTCTAAAGAGGTAAGAGAGCAACGTAAAACGATAAATGGCACTTGGACGTTGCAAAATGTCTCCTATGCAGATGCTGAGGGAGATTTTAAAGCGAAACTGTTCGATGATGCAGATGCCTTTTGTTTTGAAGGCAGTACATGGTATTTCTTGGAGAATAATAGTACCGGAAGCTACACTATTAATAGCAATACGGCGGCTTGCCCAGCCGGAACAAGAAATATTCGCTGGTCGGTAGCGGAAGACCCTTCGGGTGACGATAGACTTCAATTCAAGTATATCGATGAGAAGAAAAAAGATATTTATGGCAGAACGGGTTATGGTATGGATATTAAATCGCTTACCAGTTCACAGATGACATTGCAGTCAAGGGTAACCGTCGATGGTGCTCCAGTATCCGTGATGTATGAATTCACTAAACAATAAAAAATAGAAGATGAAGAAGTTAATTATAAAGTCAGTATACCTATGTATGGCGATGTCTTTGATCGTTAGTTGCAAAACCATACAAAATGCGAACAACAAACAAAAAGGAGCCACAATAGGTGCCGGTAGTGGTGCAGCCATTGGCGGTGTTATTGGTAATAATGTCGGAAGCGGTAACAATACGGTTTTAGGTGCAATTTTAGGTGCTGCTATCGGAGGTGTTGCCGGTGGGTACATCGGTGATCGAATGGACAGGCAAGCGGAAAAAATCGAAGAGGAAATTCCAGGTGCGGAAGTTACCCGTGTCGGCGAAGGTATCAACGTAACCTTTAACGAAGATGCCGGTGTTTATTTTGACACCAATAAATCTGATGTAAAAGGTACTTCGCAGACCACCTTGAATAGTTTGGCCGAAATTTTAAAAGAGTATCCAAAATCTAATGTGTTGGTCGAAGGACATACGGACAGTGCCGGGCCTGATGATTATAACATGACGCTATCAAAATCGAGAGCAACATCGGTGAGTAATTACCTAATGGCCCAAGGCATCGATAAAAGTAGGTTGACAACTAAGTGGTATGGTGAAAACCAACCGGTTGCCGATAATGAAACTACAGAAGGTAAAGCGAAAAATCGTCGTGTAGAATTGGCAATTGTGGCGAGTGAGGCCTTAAAGGAAGAAGCAAAGCAAAAAGTAAAAGGATAAATCTTGTACTACATTTAGAAAATTTCTCCAAAGAATCCCGTCAATAATTGAACGGGATTCTTTTTATTAAATACTTATCTTCAAGAAGTGAAATACGATTACGATGTGGTAATTATCGGAGGAGGCTTGGCAGGATTGACTGCTGCATTGCATTTAGCAAAAAATAAGTACAATGTACTCGTCATCGAGAAAAATCAATACCCGAACCATAAGGTCTGTGGCGAATATGTTTCCAATGAAGTGGTACCCTATTTAGATAGTCTCGGCATAGCTTTACCCTCCGCAGGAGCAGCGTCTATCAATCATCTTCTGTTGAGTACTACAGATGGAAATCACCTTAAGGCTGAATTACCTTTAGGCGGACAAGGTATTAGCAGGTATACGCTAGACGATATACTCTACAATGAAGCTTTGAGCAATGAGGTGGATTTTCTATTTGAGGACGCTGCTCAAGTATTATTTAAATATTCATTTTTTGAGGTGGTTACGGGATTTAGTAAAAGTATTACTTCAAGAATAGTAATAGGTGCATATGGTAAGAGAAGTACACTTGATAAGAAATTGAATCGAAGGTTCATCGCCACAAAATCATCTTGGATGGCGGTAAAATCGCATTATGAATATTCGGACTTTCCTAAGAGTCAAGTGGCCCTGCATAATTTTCAAGGGGGTTATGGCGGTTTATCAAAAACTGAAAGTGGCGCCGTTAATTTTTGTTATTTGGCGAGCTATGAGAGTTTTAAGAAGGAAAAAAATATAGAGAGTTTCAATTCCCATGTCGTGGCTCAAAATCCTTTTTTGAAAGAGTTTTTGGCGAATGCAAAACCTTTATTCGAACAACCTTTGACAATAGCCCAGATTTCTTTTGAACCGAAATCCATTGTCGAAAATCATCTGTTGATGTGCGGTGATTCTGCGGGGTTGATACATCCGCTTTGCGGCAACGGTATGGCTATGGCCATTCATAGTGCTAAAATTGCAGCCGAATGTATTCATGATTTTTTTACAAACGGATCTGAAAATAGACAGGTACTTGAACGACGATATTTAAAACAATGGCAAAAGGCCTTTAAAAAACGGCTTTGGTATGGCCGGCAGCTTCAACGTTTACTTTTGCTACCCAAATTATCAAGCTATGCGCTATCATTAATCATAAAGTATCCCGCAATTATCAATAAAATTATTAAAGCTACCCATGGTCAACCTCTATAAATGCTGAATTTCCCGATACGAAATACTGACCCCGAGTTAATGGACAATCCCAATGTCGATGAATTGGTCTTGGAAAAGGTTTTTCAAGACATCAACAAAAGCAATCGGCTATTAGGGGGTATACAAAGTACCATAAAGGCGTTAGAATCTGTAATAGATGTCTATCCAAAAGAATCGTATACGATACTAGATATGGGTTCAGGGGATGGTGAAACACTTCGACAAGTGGTTTTATGGGCTAGAAGGAAGGGTCTAATTATAGAATGTTTTGGTGTCGATTTGAGTGAAAAGGGATTGGAGATTGCCGCTGAACTATCAAGTGATTTTCCTGAAATACAATATCTAAAATGTGATATTCTATCATTGCACGATGATGTAATCACCTGTGATGTATTGTTATGTTCTCTTACTATGCATCATTTTTCGAATCATCAGATTCCGATATTTTTAGAGCGGTTTACACAGTTGGCCCATGTAGCCGTAATTATTAATGACCTAGAGCGCAGCGTTTTGGCCTTTTATCTTTTTAAAGCATTTAGCGCTATTTTTATAAAAACCGAAATTGCTAGGAATGATGGGGCAATTTCGATCAAAAGTGGTTTTACCAAAGCGGAACTCCATGCGTTTTCAAAAAATATAACAACAATGAAACATGATATTCAGTGGAAATGGGCCTTTCGATATGTATGGGTCATGACCCCAAAAACGGCTAACCAAAATTTATGAATGAAGTTCGAGTAGCGGCAGTGGCCAAAGAATTGCCTCCGTATAGCCGCAAAACTGAAGATATTATTCCCCTGGTCGAAACTTGGTTGGGCGATCAAGATGAGAGATATAGAAGAAAGGTCATAAAGATTTTTGAAGGGGCCGCTGTTGATGAACGTTATAGTATTATGAGTCCGGAAGAGGTTTTTACGATGACCTCCTTTGAAGATAAAAACGCTATTTATGTTCGAGAGGCCAAAAAATTGGGAAAATCGGTTTTGCAAAAAGCATTGACCAAGAGCGATTGGTCGGCTGTTTCTTTGGATTATATTATTACCGTAAGTTGTACCGGCATCATGATACCTTCTTTAGATGCCTATTTAATAGAAGATTTAGGGCTCAAACAGGATGTCGTAAGACTTCCGGTAACTGAGATGGGATGCGCTGCAGGGGTATCTGGGCTCATTTATGCCCATAATTTCTTAAAATCCAATCCTGGAAAGCGTGCTGCGGTAGTGGCGGTCGAAAGCCCAACGGCCACTTTTCAGCTTAACGATTTTTCGATGGCCAATATGGTCAGTGCGGCTATTTTTGGTGACGGAGCGGCCTGTGTGCTCTTATCATCCGAAGAAATTAGTAACGGCCCTAAAATTATCGGAGGTGGAATGTATCATTTTCCAGAAGCTACCCACATGATGGGTTTTGATTTGACCAATCACGGACTCAAGATGGTCTTGGATATTGCCGTGCCCGAAACTATTTCAGAACATTTTCCTGATATCGTTCATCCCTTCTTGGAAAAATATGGAACTTCCATAGATAAAATCGAGCATTTGATTTTTCACCCAGGGGGTCGTAAAATTGTGCAGACGGTGGAAGCGTTATTCGGTACCATGGACAAAAATATAGATGATACCCGCGAAGTGCTTAGGGCATATGGCAACATGAGTAGCGCTACAGTATTGTATGTGCTAGAACGTTTTTTAGAAAAGGAAATCAAAGAGGGGGAGCAGGGCCTTGTTCTAAGTTTCGGACCCGGTTTTTCTGCGCAACGGGTTTTATTGGAGTGGTAGACGTTTTAAGAATTTAGTGTTCTGTTATTTGTATGGATGTAAAGAAGAAAAATGAATGGGCCCTGATATTGGGCGGTAGCAGTGGCCTGGGCTTGGCTACGGCTAAAAAGCTTGCGAAACACGGGTTTCATATATTGATTGTTCACCGGGATAGAAAGGCTGATTTTAAAGAGATTACGAACGACTTTAAAGAAATTACTTCAAATGATGTTCGTTTCGAACATTACAACATCGATGTGACCCATATCGAGAAAAGAACCCAGACGATTCAGGCCATAAAACAGTTGATTACTCCCGAAGGTTTTATTAAGGTTTTAGTGCATAGCATTGCTAAAGGAAGCCTTAAACCGATGTATTCGCCCGAGGAAAATGTTTTAGATCTACAAGATTTTCAAATCACTTTAAACGCCATGGCTCTAAGCCTTTATGATTGGACGAAGGCCTTATTACGCGAAGGTCTGTTCGCTGATGATACAAGAATCATATCGTTTACCAGTGAGGGCAATACGCGTGCCTGGCAAGGGTATAGTGCAGTTTCCGCTGCTAAAGTAACACTAGAGGCTTTAACCCGTAATATTGCCTTGGAATTTGCTCCTTTGGGTATAAAAGCAAACTGTGTTCAGGCGGGTACCACTGAAACCAAGGCATTTCAAATGATACCGGGGCATGATACGATTAAAAAAAACGCCTTAAAACGCAATCCGAATGGTAGGTTAACGGTTCCTGAAGATGTGGCGAATGCCGTTTATCTGTTGACCACAGACGAAGCCCGTTGGATTACAGGAACGATTATCAAAGTTGATGGTGGCGAAAGTTTACAGTAATGCTCACAAGCATTAAACTTTATGAACAAATGAACGACATACTAGAAAAGCTCCCTTATAATAAGCCTTTTTTATTTGTAGATCAATTATTTAAGGTGAACGATAACGAGGTCGAGGGCATCTATACTTTTGATACGGAATCCGATTTTTATAAAGGCCATTTTAAAAACAATCCTGTTACACCGGGAGTGATTCTTACCGAGTGCTGTGCACAGATAGGAGTAGTTTGCTTAGGAATTCATTTAATGGATAAAGAAAGTACAAGTGAGAGTGCTGAATTGCAAATTGGTCTCAGTAGTTCTGAAATGGAATTTTTAGTACCCGTACTTCCGGGTGAAACGGTGAAGGTTGTTTCTAAAAAAGTATACTTTCGGTTTCATAAATTAAAATGCGAGGTGAAAATGTACAACTCTACTCAACAACTGGTCTGTAAGGGCACCATTGCCGGAATGATAAACCCTGTACAACATGTCTAGGCGGGTCGTCGTTACAGGTTTGGGCGTTTGCGCCCCTAACGGAATTGGTTTAAAGGAATTCGGTGATGCCATGATTCACGGCAAAAGCGGAATCCGGTTTATTCCTAAACTGAAAGAATTGAAATTCGGTTGTCAAATAGCTGGGGAACCCCAAATTTCCGAGGCACTATTACAAAATTATTTTACGCCTTTACAATTGAGGGGACTCAAAGCCTCGGGAATCATTTATGGAGTAATTGCCGGTACCGATGCTTGGGCCGATGCCGGATTAAAAAAGGCTCCCGATGACCGACCCGATTGGGATAGTGGCATTATATTCGGGTCTGGCACCTTGGGTATTGCAAAATTTCATGAAGCTATGCTTCAAGTAGATGAGGGGCAGGTGCGTCGATTGGGTAGCACAACGGTGATTCAGACCATGGCTTCAGGTATCAGCGCCTATTTAGGTGGAATTTTGGGTTGTGGTAATCAAGTTACGACCAATTCTTCGGCCTGTACCACGGGTACCGAAGGTGTTTTAATGGGCTATGAACGGATTAAAGCCGGTCAAGCGGAAAGAATGTTGGTGGGCAGTTGCAGCGATAGCGGCCCCTATGTATGGGGCGGATTCGATGCCATGCGCATTTTGCCCAGAAATTTTAACGATAATCCAGAAAAGGCAAGCAGGCCCATGAGCGCCTCGGCGGCTGGATTTGTGCCGGGTAGTGGGGCAGGGGCTCTGGTCTTGGAATCTTTGGAGAGTGCGAGGGCTAGAGGGGCTAAAATATATGCAGAGGTACTCGGTGGCGCCATTAACAGTGGTGGTCAACGTGGAGAAGGCTCCATGACTGCACCCAACTCAGAAGCGGTGCAACGTTGTATTACGGCCGCAGTTCGGCAAGCGGGTATTCAAATATCCGATATAGATAGTATCAACGGTCATTTAACGGCTACCGCCAAAGATGCGCTTGAGATAGAAAACTGGAGCCAAGCTCTAGAAAGAAATGGTAAAGATTTTCCGATAATCAATTCTTTTAAAGGGCTTTTCGGGCACTGTTTATCGGCAGCGGGCAGTATTGAGTGTGTGGCTTCAGTATTACAGTTTCAATTGAATAAGGTATTCGGAAACGCCAATTGTGAAGACCTACATCCCGATATTGAAAAACTATTACCTACGGGGCGAATTCCTAAAAGTACCATAGATTATAGACCAAATATTCTGGCCAAAGCCAGTTTTGGTTTTGGTGATGTAAATGCTTGTGTTATTTTTAAGCGAGTTAATTAATACTGAGGGCACAGCCCATAAGCGGATGGACGAGAATATCAAATACGAAAAATTACGTAATATAATTAAATTGTATCTACCTGAAGATGTGTCGGTTGATTACATAGATATAAAGAGTCACTTGATAAATGACTTGAATATAAATTCTGCCAATCTTGTCGATATTGTACTTGATGTTGAAGACGAATTTGACATCATGTTAGAGAACGATGATATGGATACTATGCAAACCGTAGAAGATGCTCTACAAATTATAGACTCCAAAATTGCCAATAAGAACTCATGAACGAATATTTGTCTTGGGCCAAGGCCAAATTTCAGGTCGATAGGCGACTGATTTTTACTTACTGTACTGTTTATTTTCTATGGGGATTGGGTATGAACTGGTTCGGTGCCACTGTTGAAATTGCCAAATTCACGTTTTGGTGGCAGGTAATCACCTGCTACATTTTGTATATGGTGCCCATTTCACTCTTGCTACGCAATCTTCCTTTTCATATGCAATATGCCTACGGATTGATTGCTATGGGGCTCTTGGAGTTCGGTGGATACTGGTTCGAAACTTCATATGCTTACCCTAACAATTTATTGGACCAGTTTTTCGGAATCCGAAATTTTGCTTTGGGAATGGCCCTTTTTTTTGCCCTCTATTTTCCGTTAGGCAATTGGGCGGTCAATAAGATTTACAAGAGTTTTAGTAGTAACAAGTAGTTCATTAACTCTCTTTGTTAGCCTGTTGCTGTAAACGGACCGGAAATTCGGTCTCTCCACCATAGAGTTTGATTTCATGAATATCGGCCGGCATATAATACCCCGCATCCTCTAGGGCTTCCTTGACGTTTCTCACCACATTTCCTTTCGTAATCAAGGCCATACGCCTAAAGTCCTTAGTATCTACCCAAAAGAAGACCTTTAGGTTTACGGTACTTGTGGCCAACTCATCCTCTATAACAAAATTTTCATGCTCTTCATCTTCAATGACCCCCGGTTCTTTTCGCAATGCCTCTAAAACGGTTTTCTTCGCACCTTCGATATTGTCTTCGTAAGCGATACCCAGAACAAAATCCCATCGGAAAAAACCATCTTCGGTAAAATTGGTTACGGGTTCGGTAAGCACGTCACTATTGGGAATATAAACATCTTTACCATCGAAGGTTTTCAATTTGGTGTACCTGAACTCCAATGCTTTTACCTTACCAAAATTGCTGCCAATCTCTACGGTGTCGTTCACATCAAAGGGTCGGCTAAAAGCGAGGATAATTCCGGCAATAAAGTTTTCACCGATATCTTTAAAGGCAAAACCCAATACCACTGCACTAGCACCTGCAGCGGTTAGAATACCTGCCGCTATGCCTCCAAGACCAGCTGCGTTCAAGGCCAGCATAATCGCTATAACAATTGAAGTATATTTGATGGCCTTACCTAAAAAACGACTCATTAAGGGGTCATCGGTTTTTGCCGATAATCGCCTTCGTGCGAACCGGCCTAACCAAGACCCCAATAAAAGGCCCAGTATAATGATAAGAATACCCATGCCGATGCCCGGCAATTGCTCTATAAATCGGTCGTAAAATGAGACCAGTGATTCGGTAATTGTAGTGTCCGTTTTTTGCATAATTGAATGTTACAATTCAAGAATGCTAAAATTAGGGCTAGTAGAAAGACCTTATGACCTCAATGAAAAAGAAAACTGGCTTTATCTATCTGATAATCAAATAATCTCTTCCTCTTTCTGTGGCAGGAAAAGTGAAGCCAGAATGCCAGCAAGTAACGATACCGCTATTACAGTAAGTGAAACCCACTCTGGTAACTCTATCTGATGTGAGAACAGCATTTTCAACCCTACAAATGCTAAAATGACCACCAAACTGTAGTTGATATAACGGAATTTTTCGAGCATGCGCGAAATTAAGAAATACATCGACCTCAAACCGAGAATGGCCAAAATGTTCGAACTGAATACGATAAACGGGTCGGCGGTAATGGCTAAAATAGCGGGAATACTGTCTAAAGCGAACAGAACATCGGTCAACTCGATAACGATAAGTGCCATAAAAAGGGGAGTGGCAGCATTGACGCCCATCCGTTTCACGAAGAAATCATGACCATGAAGTGTTCCCGTAATAGGAAATATTTTCTTTACCTGCCTAAAAACCCAAGAGTTCTTAGGGTCAAAGTCGCTATCATCGGATTTCAGCATTTTATAGGCAGTGTACAATAGAAAAACTCCGAATACATATATAATCCATTCGAACTTGGTAATCAGGGCGACCCCAAAGACAATCATCAATCCGCGAAAAACAATAGCGCCCAAAATGCCCCAGAACAATACCCGATGCTGGTATAATGCCGGTATGTTGAATGAGGTGAATATCACGGCAATTACAAAAACGTTGTCAATACTTAGGGACAATTCTATCAAATAGCCGGTAATGTATTTGAGTACGGCATTGTTCGGGGTAAGGCCTGTCGGGTTCTCGACCAAACCACTTGAAAAAAGCCAATAGATGACTCCACTGAAGCCCAGCGCCACGGAAACCCAAACGGCCGTCCAAATACCGGCCTCCTTACTTTTGATTACGTGTTCATTTTTGTGAAAAACACCAAGGTCTAATGCCAAGAAAAATATGACCAATGCAATAAAGAGAATCCACACCCACATAAGTTCGATTTTGAAGCGGCGAAGTTAGCAATTTCTAGCATTTTCATTGACCCATTTGATACGGTAATAGACCCAAATGATTGTATTCTGAATCCATCAAAAAACAAATGTGTAGCGTTAAACAATTCTTCTGTTCAGATGTAATTTAGAGCAAATTGCTAATGAAAAATTTTTGAGATATGAACGAGATAGAACAAATTGCCCTAGACAAAATCGCGGGCAACGATTATGAAATATACGCGCTTTTAAAACAGCGGTACAGTCCGAGAGTTTTTGACGAAAAACCCATTGACGATGCTAACTTAAAACGGCTTTTCGAAGCGGTTCGATGGTCTGCCAGTTCAAGTAATCTTCAACCATGGCGATTTATTTACGCCCACAAGGGCAGTGATGGTTATGACAAAATCTTAAACTGTTTAAGCGATTTTAATCAAACTTGGGCCAGTAATGCACCTGTTTTAATGCTAACGGCCTATAAGGAGAACAAACCCGATGGGGAAGAAAATTTTCATGCCCTTCACGATTTAGGTCTTGGTATGGGAAGCTTGTCGGTACAAGCACAATATATGGGCATTGCCGTACATCATATGGCCGGTGTCGATTGGAAGAAAGCACAAGAAGTCTTCGAAGTACCCGAGGGATATCACGTGACCACTGCGGTGGCCATAGGTTATTACGGTGGGGAACTGGAAAAACTTTCCGATGAACTGCAAGAGCAGGAAACAGCGGATAGAACACGAGAACCGCAACACAAGTTCGTATTTGAGAATGCGTGGAACCATCCACAGGAAAAATAAAAAAATGAAAAAGAATTCGACATTTTGGGCATTACTATTTTCAGGAGTTGGTATTGTAGCGAACCTTCGAGGGCAAGATACTTACTTTCAAGAGGGAAACCGAAACAGTGAGGCATGGGCAAAATCTTTGACCCAGGCCTACCAACCTGAGTTGGTCATGAGCGGCAATCAGACCTTGCTATTTCAAAAGAAGCTGCAAGAATTTCTGACTCGTGAAAACAAAATTCAACGTTCAGAAATGAGCCCTGAGGATAAGTTGCATTTGCTGTCGCAATTGGCACAGCAGCAACGTGCCGAAATGGCGAATATTTTAACGAGACCCCAATTGAAGCGGTATATCAAAGTAAAACAAGATATACAACCGGTTTCGATAGTGGTCGATACTATTAATCATTAAAATTTATATATGCTATTACCTAGAAAAGAAGTACCCCAATTAGAACTTAATTTAATCAATGATACCAAGTGGAAACTAAGCGCCCAAGATAGTGATACGTTCACCATGATTGTTTTTTATCGTGGCATACATTGCCCTATCTGCAAAATTCAGCTCGAAGAATTGGCCGGTAAATTAGATAAGTTTAAAGAACGCGGGGTAAACGTTATAGCCGTTAGTTCAAATACGGAAGAACTCGCTAAAAAAACTGCGGAAGAATGGAAAATTCCGGAATTGCCCTTGGCTTATGGGCTCACCATGGAACAAGCACGCGAGTGGGGCTTGTTCATATCTGAAGGAATTTCCGAAAAAGAGCCTGAACAATTCTCAGAACCAGGAATTTTCTTTGTAAAACCCGATAATACCTTATATGCATCATCTATTCAGACCATGCCATTTGCAAGACCTGGTTTCGATGATATTTTGAAAATGATCGATTATGTCAAGAAAGAAGATTATCCTGCGAGGGGAGAATCTGAAGTGTTGTTAGAAGAAGCGATAGCCTAAATTGGCACTGCAATTTCAAAGGTTGAAAAGAGATATAAATCATCCGTAAGACGGAATAAAATAATTGAAAAATGAAAATAGGAATAATTGGAAGTGGAAATATCGGAGGAACCTTGGGCAAGCATTGGGCCCAGGCCGGGCACGAAGTGCTTTTTAGCTCACGTCACCCCGAAGAATTGGGCGATATCGTGCGTGAAGCCGGTGATAAAGCCAAAGCGGTAAGTGTGGCCGAGGCTTTTGAGGCCAACGCCGATGCGTACCTTTTAGCTACACCTTTTAAGGCCATAAACGAGACGGCCGAGGTGTTTGCCGGTGAATACGGTAATAAAGTAATAATCGATGCGACAAACCCGTATCCGGAAACGGATGGGGAAATTGCTCAAGACGTACGTGACGATAATAGAAATGCTTCGGAGTATACCGCGTTGAAATTTTCAACGGCCTTTACGGCAAAAGCTTTCAATACGATTCATGCGAAAGATTTAAAAGAACGCGCTTTTGACGATTCGAACCCCATGGCGGTACCTTTTGCGGCCCAAGATGCCAAGAGTAGAGAGGTCACCGACAAGCTGATTCGCGATATCGGCTTCATACCCATATACGTGGGCGATTTAGGTAGCACCAAGGCTATGGAAGTCGATGAGAAAGTATATGGCGTAAGTACCGATCAGCAAGAGTTACGATCCATGCTGAATATTTCGTAGTTAAAGCATTAGTTTTAGGGTAACGAGTACCTTGTTTTCTTCCCTTTGATTTTTAATATGGATGTCATAATCGGAAGTAAATAGGGTGGTGGTACCTAGAAGCCGATTATCTTTTCGTTCAATGCGAAAGGTAATCGGCTTTTCTATTCCTTTAATCGTAAGGTTTCCGTTAACGGAATAACTGCCATCATCCATTTTAACAATTTCGGTACTTTCAAACGATAGCCGCGGGTGTGAATCGGCATCGAAATATTTGTTGCCCTTGAGGGACCAATCTCGAATGAAATTTCCTGTTTTTAGGGTTTCAACGGCTACCGAACCCACGAATTTCGAATTTTCGATATGTGCCAAGTCAATATTCGAGCTAGACTTAAAGCCGGAAATACTGCCATCAACATTCTTAGAGATAAAGGTAAAAGTGATATCCGCAGAAGAAATATCCGTCGTATTCTGGGCATAGGTATTCTGTAAGATGAAGCAAATTACAAGGAGGAGTACGCCATTTCTACACATAAGCACAGCTTGAAAGGCAAAGTACGGGATAATATTTCATTTTGTCGAATTGTTTTGCCGTTCGACCAGATATTATACGATGCCCTGAAAGAATAATCGAATAATTCATAAATTAGCATAGAGACTATATGAAACCCCCTATGAAAAAATCACTTTTAAAGGGTATATGCCTGGCATTGGCATGTACTGCTGCAAGCACTACGTTACAGGCACAAGAAAAAAAGCAGTCGCACGAAGTAACCAAGTATACGGTTATGGAACGGTTTGAGCCACAAATGATATTATCTCCGGAAGAACGGGTAGATTTAAAGGAAGAACGAATGGCCGAAATACAGCGTACTCGTGAAATTGTTGATACCTTGGATATTTCAGAAAGGAGAAGAGAGCGACTCTTAAACGATATTTTGCAAAAACCCTATTCGGCACGGCTGTCGAAAACAATGGCCAAGCTCGAATTTGAAGACGACGAAAGCGAACAATAAAAAAAGCCACCGATTAGGTGGCTTTTTCATTTAAATTATTTGAGAATCTTATATGAACGATTCGTCTTTAGTCGTTGACGAAGTGGTAGGGGAGTCGCCCAAATTCTTTTTTTCCAATCCTGCGGAATCGACCCCGAAAAACTTCAAGACCTGAGATCTACCGGTGACTTGCATAAAGTTTTTACCCTTTATGGCAATCGGGTTCTGCAAAAGTGACGGATTTTTATCAATCAACTTCAACCAATCATCGGTATCAAAAGAATTACTACTCTCAATATCCAAGGTTTCGGTATTGTCTAAGGAAAAAAGTTCTCCTAAATCTTTGTTTAATCCATCTGCCAAGGTTACCCATACCGCGTGGCCCAGATTGGTCTCGGCGATATCGATGGTACGCAGATGTTCACCTGCCCCTTGCACATAGCCCAAAACCTGCTTGCCCAAGTGTGAAGTGGAACTGTACACCAAGGTCAGTAATTTTTCATCAGTTGTTAGAACACTCATATCGTTCATAGTTTAGTGTGATTTTAGTTCTTCTTTTCTCTTTTTTAACTGTCGTTCTAGACTAGACACCGATTCTTTGATGGAAGCTTCAAAACTCTCATTACTCGATTCGGCGAACAATCGTGGGCCGGGAGCGCTTAGGCGTATGTTACAGACCAATCCGGTTTCTGGTGTTGACGTATTTTCTTTTTTAAAAAATACATCGGCTCGTACCAAGAAATCGAATTTATCAACTAGTTTATTGATCTTATTTGTGGCCAACTCTTCTAAGCGTTCACTGGCACTTACGTTATCGTACTCAAAAATTATTTCCATACTGCAAGTTACCAGTGGAAGTAAGCGCTTTGGTGCCGAAAAGAATTATTTATTGCCACAGCTACAAATCGAAGGAATAAATTATTGTTAAAACTTGAAAATTCCTACTCATACGAAAACGTTGTAGATGTATTTTTTGTAGCTTTAAGAAGTAACCTTGTTAAAATCCTACAGTTTGACCCCTAAATCTATGCGCCATGGAAAAATTCAAAAAAAATCTTCATCATCTCCGCGAGGGAGATAGCAATGCCCTAATCGTCAGGCTTGAACGTAACCAACGTAATTTATCTCAAATGCGCAGTCAGTTGCGGTCATACCGTTGTGAGCCCAAAACCTATAATCTGTTTGAAAGAATAGAGGCTCTAAAAAATACGATGGACCGTTGTAGCAAAAACCACAAAGAAGTTATTCACGCACTTAAGGGAGACGAAAATAGCATGGGTGAATATGTTAGCGAAGCTAAAAAACAACTCTCGGAATTTAGAAAATTGCATGAGAATATAGAGGACTATTTGTCGAATTGTGAATAAAACTTAAACTCTCAGTTTAAGAAAAAGCTTACTTAATAAGTCAATTTAACATATTTTAAGCTTTATTTTGGCGTTTCAGTAAATAGGTTGTGAATTTTAAGTTAAAAAACCGTTAGCACAAACATTTATAGGAAGTTACGAATACATTTGTATAGAATTTGACTGCTTTAACTACAACGTTTGAAATGACTGTTTACGAGAATACGACTACAAAGGCACAATTTACCAATGATAAAAATGTGCAACTTAAACGCTTGGATAGAAATCAACGTGATATTGATCAGTTTTCGCGTAAACTTTCATCTTACTTGTGCGAGCCCAAAACCTATCATCAATTCGTTAGATTTAATGAGTTGAAGGAGAATGTTTCGGAATTGGCTCATTCGAACGAAAATATCATCACCGAGCTGCGCAGTGACGAAAATGCATCGGCACGCTGCTCTGGTATGCTACAGAAACATCTAGACCGGTTTCAGAATTTTGCCAGTGAAGTGGTGGAATATCTTCGGGATGTAAAAGTTACCGAAACTACCATAGCCTAATAGAAGCGCTGCTTTTTGAGATTTATTTCTATAACGGAGGAGAAGGTCTACAATATTCAATGTTACGTACGAGAGCTTTTGAATTATCCTGTAGGTGATTTTACTTTGTAGGCTAGCCGAGGTGTTGGACTTAGCAGCACGATAGTTAATGCCAGCGCGCCATCCCGCACAAAATTCTAAAGATTCTCAATCTTAAGAATTAATGCCGTATTTGACATACGCGAGCTTTTGAATTACCCTGTGGATGATTTAAAAATCGGCGAGATGGTGTTGATGGACTTTCAAGCAAGATATTTCATTTGGTGTAAAATATGGTGATAGTGGGCTTCTAATTATTCTATTTTACATACGCGAGCTTTTGAATTATCCTGTGGATGATTTAAAAGTCGGCGAGATGATGCTGAAGGACTTTCTAAGCAAGATATTTCATTTGGTGTAAAATATGGTGATAGTGGGCTTTTAATTATCCTATTTTACATAATATAAATTATAGTACAATCTGGTTAATCTGTAAAACGACGCATACCGTGTATTTGATATAATATCAGATATGAGGCCTTTAGGTTCATATCGTCAGATATTATGTCAAAGCTGTTTTACTGAAATGTTCAAAACATCAGTAGCTATAATTATTCACGATGCTCATATATTGTTTTTTATAGGAGTTCATCGGCGCTTCGCGGGTCTATGATGTAAAATATCCCTCAAGCTTTGAGAATTGATCAAAACTCACAACAGGGTCATCAACCTTTCCAATTTACGTAGCTTCAAATTTTCCACACAGAAAAAACTTTTTAGAGAATTTCAATTTCGTAGAAACTCCAGCGAGAAACATTCCGTCTGTACTCATAATTAGTCGTGCCGCCTGTGCTGAGCGAAGCCGAAGCATAAAATTGCCGCACACCAATCGTTCGATTGCTTTTAAAACACAAATGCAAAGCATTCATGAGCTCCTTTAAAAAAAATAAATATCAGCGAATAACTTGCCAACGCTTGCCAACGCCACGACATAAATTTCAAAGATTGAGAATCTTTGAAATTTTGTGCGAGTTGATGCTGATGGCATTTCTGGCAGAAAGATCAATAAATTTTTCACAGGCATTCTCGGTAGCTTGCCGCAACAGCTAACGGAAGTATTTTTGAAGGTCTGGTAGACCTTTAGAAATATGAGCGAGATGGTGCGCCGGCAGAGCGAGATAATTTCTAAGCACTTGCTAACCTCTCATCTTGTTTGAAGTTTTTTTTGAACGTGTTCCTAACATTATTTAAAATAGACCTTCGGTATTGTAACTGAAGCCCTCATTTTCATGCTTTGTAGAGCAATCAAATCCATTGGCTTGAAAAATATTTCAGATTGAATGCCATTTGCCATTAGAATCTGTGACAACAAAATCAACTCCTTCCCGGTCATTTTCTTTTATTGAGAATCTTTTTATTTTTGAACGGGTTGACTTCATAAATATACAATTAAAGTTAAAAGCAAGCCTCACAATAGATATTAGATAAATTATAAAATAACTAACCTATTTAGGATTAATTTTTTAACTTAGAATTCTTAAGTATCTCCCCCTAAGTTTATTTTGTAAAAGTTTAATATAATCGTTGATTTCCCTCAAAACGCAATAGGTCATTTTTATTAATATTGTTCATTGGTATGGGAAAAAAATTACCAAAAATTGGGGCTACTATAATTTTACTTCTTGTCGGATTGAGCAGATGTACGGATAATGTTCTTATAAACGCATGTAAAAAATCTACAACAAAGAGCTTTAAAAAAATTCCGAAAAGTTTAAATAATAAAATAGATGATGCGGCTAAGGTTTCCGATAAATTTTTAGAAAGCACATATAAATCTGCTGACAATAGTAATTTCGAAAAGAGTGTTTTCGACAATGTTAATTTAACTCAAGGTGAAAAGAAACTCCTGATTAAATCAATTAAGAACTCCAATTCATATTCTTGGAAACACTTCAGTAAGGAAGTAAGCGGGTTTTTAAACGATATTGATGAATTAAGTAGTGATTTCGGTGCCGAAAGTACAATTACAAATGAATTTAAAAATAACTTTTTAAGGTTTAAAAATCTAAAATATGCGAAATATCGAATCGTTCCAGAAGATTTACGACACCTCCCCATTCAAAGTAATAAACATGAGTTATTTGGACTATTAAAGGGAATGTCACTAAATGAAAAACAAGCAAAAACTCTTTCAAAACTAACAAACAGAAGAATTACGGCTACCCCTAAAAGATATGAAAGTTATGTTCTTGTCAAATCAATAGACGAAAATTCCGTAATTATAAATACTACCCGAGGAACTAGACAGAATTCTCATACTAACCCTTTAAACGGGATTGGTCTTCAGAAAAATTCTAAGATTATATTAAATGCACCTTTAAGCAAAAAGTTAGTTCACTCTTTATCAAATAAAGGAGTGAAATTTATTAGAACTTACAAATCCTTCTTAACGGATATAGATGTTGAACCAGAGAAAATTAAGTTTATTTATGTCGCCTCTAAAAATAAAACGAAACTGAAATCATTGTTTAACATTTCTGATGAACAGACGAATGAGATATATAGAACAGTGGAAAAAATAGGTGAGAATAATTTTAATTTAATTGTTGAAAACGAAAATGAATTGATTTTTGCTCTGAACAAAGCAAAAAGAAACAAAGACTCACCAGTTGTCATTTTTAACAATGTAGACAATTCCTTATTTGGTCAACAACCTGCCCATTATGGTATTTCTGATTATATAACTTGTAACAGTCATAATCTAAAAAGCTTAGAGACCGGCGGTCACATTACGACAGATTTTGTGAATTTTGATGATATAGTTGAATCCATCAAAACCGCTAAATCTATGAATTTGTCAAATAGTGACGAGTTCTGGCTTGAAACAATAAATGAATACAATTTAAAATTAACGCAAAGATTAAAAACAAAATTAGTAGTTACGGCTATAGCCGGGGTTACAGGCGGAGGTGCCGTTGGCGGAAGTGGATTCTTAATTTATCATAATATTAAATCAAAAAAATAAATTATCATGGTTAAGTTATTTGGTACAACAGTCAAAGAGACATTAAATGCGATAAATCCGAATCCAGTACATTTAGGAGATAACAACCCGTCCTCCGCGAACGAAAATGATAAAATAAAAGCGATAGGGAGAATAATTGTAACAGTCGTGCTACTTGGATTCTCTATTTATCTTTCTCTTTATTCGGATAACTCGGAACTTGGTAGTACAATGATTGGAGGGATTATTGGTTACTGGCTCAAATAAACTCGCCTTAACCATTACCAAAAACAATTTTGAGAATAAGGAACCTTCTCATGATACTATTTCCCTGTATTCCTATTATCTGTATGTGGCATTTATAAATGACTTTAAATTTGAGGTTTACAGATAATTTTGGAAACAATGTACGGGTCGTTCGCTAAATTTTAGGATCCATTGTAACTCTTAAGACTTCATTAAGATAAAACAACCAATACAGACGTCAACAATTATGGTAACCAGCCCCCTAAAATTCTTAAAGCTCCTCTCCCCTATTGTTTTAGCCAAACCGACGAAGGAGGTTCATGAATACCTTTAAGAAATAATAAGCAAGCCATGAACTAAAATTCTCTTAGGCCAAAAAAACTAAGCTTCCCATATTATACTGATTATAGTTTTATACTGCATGGTAGGAATGCAATACTCCATAAAATCAGAATCTTCTTGATTTTCGTACAATTTAAACCAAGTGGAACGGTCTATTTCTTGAGCTTTTTCATCTCCTTTATAGATAAAATCATAATCGGAGTCAATATATTCTTTTGCAACGGAATCCTCGGGTGGAGAAAGCTTGGTAAGATCTTTTAGCCAACCTTTCAAATCTGGGGATTTTCTCCAATATCTTACTAATCCATCAGAAATGAAAACAACTAATAATGGAAACACATCTAAAGTTATTAATCTATAAACTACAGACGTTAAGCTGGTATGAAATCTATCAGATATTTCCTTTATTAAAGAAGGACTAAAAGGTTTATGCTTGATAAATTGACGAAAAACCTTTTCAGGCATTAATAATTCTGAAGCAAAATCATTCGCTTCAAATTCCTGTAATCCCCTTTTTGCTTGGTCTTCTACTTTGAACCAGTTTAGTGTTTTAGAATTGTCCGTGTGGATTTCCAATTTTTCATGTAAAAAATAATGTCCTAATTCGTGTGCAACTACGTAGCGTATTCTTTGTGGATAAGGTATTAACGAGTTTACTTTTATTATGGTCTTGGTTTTACCTCTTATGATTTTTCCATCGGCATTTTTTAAGGGTTCAGCAATAAAAAGTATACCAAAACCACTAACTAAATCTGAATTTGTAAGCTCTGTTATTTCATCAAAACCAATTTCATTTAGGACCTCTTTAGCCTTATTTTTCCCTTTACTGTTCGTTTTCAAGTAACTCAATTATTTCAATCAAATTTTGGTCTTTAATGATTTCTTTTATTTCATCGGAGCTTAACTTGTCCAAATTGTTATACTGCACTAACAATTGATTCTCTTTAATCAGGTTATTCAAATAAGCAATTGGTTTTTCTAGCCCCTTATTTATAGCTTCTTGAAATGATTCTGTTGCCTTAAGCAAAAGGTTTTCATTTTTTTCTTTGTATATAGATGAACGAAGTTTAAACTTTAATTGTTTAATCAGCTTGTTTTGACGCTGCCTATTATCATCTAAATTGACTCCATAATCAGATAAACTTTTGCGAATATCATTTATATCTCCAAAAAGATAGTTCTCGGTAAAACCTTTATCTACGATTTTTTTAAGCTTATCCATTTTTCTTTTAACTTAATAGTTTTTCTAGAAAGTCTTTTGACAGTATTATTTACTTCTGTGGTATCTATGTTACACAAGTCAGCTATTTCTTTTGGCTTATAATAACCAGCTAGCCAACATTCAAACACTTCTATTTCCAATTTGTCTGCTCCTTGTTCCCTCAATGATTTCAGAGCGTCTTCGCATATATCTTTAAAATCTATATCTGGAGGTTCATCTTCAGCTTCAACTTCATCTAGTTCAACAAAGTCATTTATTTCAATTAAGTATATTTCTTGCTCTGTGGTTTGCAAATTTCCCTCTTCATTCTTCTTATTTTTTTGTTTTCTAAAGAAGTTAAATAAATCACTTCTTAAAGATCCGAAAATAAAATTATCAAAAGAAGTCTTTTCCTTATCCCAATTTCTAACTCCTGTTGAAGCTTTGACTAGAACATTATAACAAAAATCAAGGTAATCAAACCCTTCTCGTTCTTTCTCAGATTTATTATAAAAACGAGTTCGGACGTAGTTCTCCATCCTATCCAAAAGTTCATTCAAATCAATGGAATCTAGGTGCTCAAGAATTTCTTTTTTACTCGCTAAAGCCATATTTCAATAGAATATGCTCATCCATATTAAAAAATATCCGCCCAAATGGCAAAAAAACAAAGTTCATGAGCATATACAATTGTAAGACAGTATAATAGATTACTCACTGTTTTGATTGGTAATGGCAAAATATGAAAAAATGTGAGCATATACTTATAATTAGATAAATATTAATCTTATAAAAAACAAAAAAGTGGCTAAAAATCCACCCATAGGAGACAACGCAAGAAAAGGAGCTGTAAAAGGCCGTTCCCAAGTATTAAACCCGAAAACAAAACTCTTTGTAAAGAGAGATACTGAAACGGGAAGATTTATGGATGTAAAAACTACTGGCGGCAAATTCAAAGGCGTTAGAAAAGAAAAGTAAGCTCAGGATTTCTAGAGCTTTATGTGAGAGTATTTATGATAATAACTGAAAATAATTAACCTATGGATAGATTTAATCTTAGATACTTGAAACCCGAAAGCTTTATTCCGTTGTGTATTGCGCTAGGACTACTCCTCTATTTTACTAATGTTTACATCTCCAGTCATTGGGGTATGTCTTTTTCCATATTTGCATTAACGTCGTTTTTATTCGCTTTAATAAACAAATACCTCTGGAATGTCAGACCATTTAGTTGGCTGTACAGTGTTCCCGATTTTTCTGGCACATATACAGGAACTTTGTTATTCGAGTTTACTGATGAAAAGTGTCAAAAAGTCAAAGATGAATTGGAACATATCAAAGTAATTACTCAGAATGGTTCGGACATAGTAGTTAATTCATGGACCAAAAGGAAAGATGGTACAATGTCCTCTTTGTCCAGAAGTATAGAGGCTAGCATAATAAAAGAAAAAGATGGAACCTTCTCCATACTCTACAATTATTTGAACGAGGGAAATTTTGAACTTGATTTTTGCCCGCATTTTGGAACCGAGATGCTAAAAGCGGTCGAGAATAAAGATGGAAAGCATTTAATAGGGAAATACTACACCGAAAGGCTTCCATATCAGACCAAAGGTAAAATAGACTTGAAATTTCAAAGTAAGAACACTAACCATATTAAATAATGAAAAATGGCAAATTGTAATGAACACTTTAAAGAGTTTAATGGGAAAATTAAGCTCACGGATTTTCGAAAAAAAGAATTAAAAAAATCAAGGAAAGACCTAAGAAAAAAAGTCAGAAATTGGTTCAAAGAAAATCAACCGGAAAATGAAAAGCCTAAATTTGACGGGCAGGGTTCTATGTCAACCGACACCATTGTGAACCCAATTCCGAGAAAAATAATAGTTGAAGGAACCGAAAAAACTATTTTGAAATATGATGTCGATGATGGTATCTACTTTATTGGCGATAAATCACCTAGTGATAGGCCCTCTACCGCAACATACCACTCGTGGATTTGTCAAGCGGTCGATGGCCATACTAGCACGCCCCCAATAGATAAAAATACTTGCGTAAGAACAGTATTTTCCGATGGTCATCATATTGATCAGCCAATATATTACAAGCAGGGCAACTCACCCGAATTGGCACATAAAAGAGATGGGTATATAAAAAGTGATCCACTTGAATATACAAATTGGTTCAATGATAAAGCTGATGAAACCCCACAACTTAGGCAATTAGTTAGATACGGCAAAAGCTGGATTGATTTTAGGCATTTTAGCAATTCTACCAAAAAGATGCCAAGCGGTCTCATTTTGACTATACTAATTACTGAGAACCTGGTTTCACGGAAGGATAGAGATGATATCGCCTTGAAGGAGACTCTTATTAATATCCAAGCTAAACTTGACGCCAGTTTTTCATGCTATCGTCCTACTACCCCTTCAGATGAAAATCTTTTGGAAGATTACAAGGACAAAGAGTATTTTTTACAATGCTTAAGCAATTTTATAAATGATTCGAAGGAGGCGCTTAAAGAGAAGAATTATAAAAAGTCGACAGAATATTGGAGAAATCATTTAGGAGATAGATTTCCATTAGGAGATGATAAGGACGATACTTCAAGCAGTTCGGGCGGCTTAGGGGCTATAATTCCTCCAACTACAAAACCATATCGCAAAGAATGATTAGTAGCCAATTTGAAAAAGATATTTTAGAAATACCCCAACATTATGATAAGTTAGAAGTAGTAACCCAGAATGGAGAGAAATTTCTTTCTGGAGAAATCGAAATTAAAGATGGGGAGGGAAAAATTTGGGAAACATATAGTGTGTTAATAAAAGGAAGTCGGCAATATCCTAATATGTTTCCAATTTTATTTGAAACTGGAAATGCATTTCCAAAGATTGCTGATTGGCATGTAAATATCGACGAATCATGCTGCATCGACGTACCGGAAAGTGAAATGATTATATGTAAAAAGGGACTACGTGTAAAAGAATTCATTAAAACATATGCGATTCCTTACCTAGCTAACCAAAAATATAGGGAATTGGAAGGCTACTATTTATATGGGGAATATTCTCATGGAATATTTGGCAAAATTGAATTCTACCAAAGTAAACTTAAAGCTAGTTCTCCTTTACAAATGGTACAAATGTTTGATTTCATTTTAAAAGGACGAATTTTAAATCGAACGGCTAAATGTCCTTTTTGTCATAAAAAGAAGTTTCGTAACTGTCATAAAAATGCATTCGAAGAACTATCTTTAATAAAACCATATATTTATTTTGATGGTAAGGAGCAATTAATTCCTTTCTTTAAACAAAATCCCAACTATATTTTACCCAAGCTGTAAACCAAATATCTTCGATTTCATTCCACACACATTACACTCCCCTCCTTCCGTCGGTTCGCATAATAAGTGTTCCATTACCTTTTAAGAGGAAACTTTTAGAAGAAAAATTTGAAGAAAGTGTAGTGAGGAAAACTTTGCTTTACCCAAGCAAAGTTACATAACGCAGAACATTATAGTACACGCGACAATATGGAAAGCCTGGTCGGCTTTTTATAGTGGCGGCGAGACCAGTGCGGCTGGCAATGCGTAAAACAGCGCAAAACTTCAGTATAGGAAAGATGTTCGTTTTCTTCGAGAAAGCAAAGAGATATTCATACCCCTTACGGGCTTGCAAACTTTCCTAAATGGAAGTTTAAATGATAAATTAGTTGGGTTCTATTACCTCTTGAATATATTCGGCGTTGGTAAAGATTCCATCGCGAATTTCCATAATTTCATTTGATTCAATGTCCAATAAATCCATACTGAAAGTACCCGATACCATTTGGTTCTCCTCATTGATCTCTATGATTTGAAAATGGTAAAATAGGTCTTCATTAAATTTTGCGGTTAAAAGAACTTCGTTCTCGGGTATTCTAACCAGACTATCTTCATATGCTCCAGAAATATTTAAATCTTCAAAATTCGATTCAGCGGAGCTGACAGTAATACCTTCAACAATAAAATCGGAATCGGCAGAAGAAAAACTTGTGCTGAATCCCCATCTCTCGAGGTCATCATTGGAATCGGCCCCAGAAATGCCAAAGGCATACTCCTTGCCGTTTTCAGTAGTAATTTCAATAAAAGCAGCAAAAGGCTTACCGGCACGAGTAGTTCTAGTTTCACCGTTTATGGTAAAAGAGAGCAAACTCTCATTCTCTACTTCTTCAACGATTTCTTCTTCTTTTGATGCTGCATCCAAGGGTTGTTCTTCTACATTTTCACTAGAGCAAGAAGCCAAGAACCATAATATGCAGGCAAAACTAGAAATGTATGTGGTTTTTAAACAAGACATTAAAGAAGATTTAGTTGTTACACATCATTAAAACCCATAAATATAAAACATTCAACCTACAACTCTCTCAACTTCATATTGCGAAACTTCGATTCAAAATACCAGTTCTGTAGGGCTATTTTACCTTTGGTGGCTTTTCCGAAATGGGGTCGGTCCTTAAAGTTGGATTGGGCTACCAATTTTGACCACTCGGGAGAATTGAAATCGGCTTCGGCGGTCTTTTTACCATTGAGGTAAAAGGTTATTTTGCCATCTTGCTGTACAATCTTGGTCTGGTTCCACTGCCCTACCGGGTTGGCTTCTACCTCCGTTATTTGCGGAGCAAGCCCCCAAAGGCATCCAGGTCTTTTAAGAGGGGTTTTGGTATCCATATGGGAAGGCTCCAACAATTGGTATTCCGGTCCCGTTTCATAAGTGGTCTTAAATTGGGGAGTCTCCTGTACATTCACAAAAACCCCACCATTGCCTCTCAGGCCCATTTGCCATTCAAAAACAAGTTCGTAGTTCTCATAATCGGTATCGGTCACCAAATCACCATATACCCTGCTTTCATCCGTTGCATTACAGAAAATAAATCCATCCCGTACTTCCCAAGCAGAAAGTTGGGTAGAATCCGGATTGTTGAACAGGTGCCATCCGTTAAGGGTTTCCCCATCAAAAAGTAACTTCCACCCCTGCTCTTTTTCAATAGCCAACAGTTGGTTGTGTACCTTGTTCTTTGCAGCCAGTTCTTTGGAGCGTTTTAATTCAAAGTTCTTCTTTTTCTCATCTTTACAGGAAACGCTGATGAACAAACAGAGCAATAGCATAAAAGGGAAGTTTCGTAACATACAATTGGCTTAGGTCGTTTGATTGTAGGAACAGTTGAAGTTCTACTCTCAAAATTTCCCTAAATATATTAAGTTTATCAAAAACAGACCGTACCTAAATACCGAGGCTATAACCGTTGAAGTACTAGGGGAAACATATATAACTTAGAATCAGCCCTTATTTGGTAGATTCTCTTTTTATCAATTCCGTTTCAAGGGTAATTACCTTGGGAGCAATGGGTTTGTTCTTTTTAATGGCCTTAATTTCCCTATACAACCTTTTAAAGGCGGCTTTGCCCATTTGTACTCCTGGCTGGTTGATCGTAGTTAAAGTTGGAGATATAACTGAAGACATGAACCAGTTGCTAAAGCCAACTATGGCAATATCTTCCGGAACGTTTACGCCCTGCTTGTTAAATTCGGTCATGGCCCCAATGGCCACCAAATCGGTATTGATAAAGATACCGTCCACATCATTATGATCTTTTAAAAGTTGCCGGGCATTTTCCTGTCCCTCTTCAAAGCTTCGGTCGTCACATTCACATATATACACCAAAGAGGGATCGTACGGTAGCCCATTGTCTAACAAGGCCTTTTTATACCCTAAAAATCGGTCGATAGAATTTTGTGGTAAAAGCGCGCCCCTAAAATGCGCAATGCGTGTACAGCGGGTATCTATCAAATGCTGGGTGGCGAGATAAGCGGCCTTTCTATCATCTATGACCACCTTTGAACAGGGAACGATCTTAGCGATCTTATCGAACATAACCAGGGGTTTCCCCATTTCTAAAACGTGCTTTAAATGCGTAAAATCTGCAGTGCCGTTGGCCAAGGATATGATGATGCCATCTACTCGCTGATTCAATAAAAGATCGATCTGTTTTTTTTCCAGTTCGTAAGATTCATTGGACTGAAGGATGATGACCAGGTATCCCTTTTTTTCTGCCTGCGCCACAATACCTTTAATGACATTGGAGAAGAAGTGATGAACAATTACCGGTATGACCAAACCTATGGTCTTAGATTCTCTGGTACGCAGATTGACCGCAAAAGTATTGGGTTTATAGTTTAAGGTTCTTGCAAGTTCTTTTACCAAAGCCTTGGTCTTCTTACTTACATCAGGATAGTCTTTAAGAGCTTTTGATACAGTAGCAACGGAAATATTCAATTCTTCAGCTATCTGCTTTAGGGTTACGGGATTCATAAAAATCGGATTATAAAGTTCAATTTAAACTAAAAAATAGAAATCGAAATGGTTTTCGGTGATTTCGAAAACCATTTCGATTCTTTTATTCACAATTTGAATGCACTATAAAAATAGATTCGTGAAGAATTAAGTATTGAAATTATTGAATAATTAAAATGAAGACCAATGAGTTTAATTAAAAACAATGCGATTTTATTGATTTTGTTATTGCTTTCGGGGGGTGTGGCAACTGCACAATCTATATCCGGTACGGTAACAGACGAGGCAGAAGTGCCCTTGGGCGGAGTAAACATTATTATAGACGGTACTACCAACGGTACGGTTACCGATTTTGACGGTAATTATTCCATAACCGATTTAGAGGATGGTACCTATACCTTGACCGCTTCTTACCTAGGGTTTAAAAAGATGTCTAAAACCATTGAAATCAATGGCGCCGACCAAACCTTGAATTTCAGTATGCAAGAAGATGCGGAATCTCTTGACGAAGTAGTGATTACCGGGGTGGTCAACCCCAAATCAAAGTTAGAATCGAGTATCTCGGTTTCTACGATGGGTGCCAAGCGAATTGAAAATGCGGCGCCTAGAAGTGCGGGTGAACTTTTTAGAAACATACCGGGTATTCGTGCAGAATCTTCAGGTGGTGAAGGTAACGCTAACTTTAACGTTCGTGGGGTGCCTGTATCTTCTGGTGGTTCTAGGTATTTTCAGATTCAGGAAGATGGACTACCTCTCAACTTATTCGGTGATACCTCTTTCGGAAATGCCGATAACTTCTTGCGAATCGATTCCAATATTGGCCGAGTAGAGGCCATTCGAGGGGGGTCTGCATCGACTCAAACTTCTAACGGACCTGCCGGTATCATCAACATGATCAGTAAGACTGGTAAAACTGAAGGAGGTTCATTGGCAACAACCTTCGGATTGGATTATCAAACCAGTAGACTTGATTTTGAATATGGTTCTCCCATCGGTAACGGACTCACCTTTCATATGGGAGGTTTTATGAGAACCGGTGAAGGACCAAGGGATATCGGGTACCAAGGAAACAAAGGTGGGCAGTTCAAAGCGAACATCACCAAAGAATTCAATAGCGGCTACGTGCGTGTTTATGCCAAATTCTTGAATGATAGATCGGTCATGTACCTACCTATGCCTATGTTGTTGGAAGGGAACAATGACGACCCTACCTACTCCAATTTACCTGGTTTCGATATTACCGGAGACGCAACCCAATCGGCCTACTTACAGCAAAGTGCGGGAACCAATCCTTTTGATGGTGGCGGTAGACATGTGAACGATGTTAGAAATGGTAACAACCCTATTTCTAAAGCATTGGGTGCAGAATTTTCATTTGATTTAGGTAACGATTGGAAAATAGCCGGAAAGGCAAGATACTCAAATAATAGCGGGCAATGGGTAGCTCCGTTCACCGCCGCTGTGGGCACGGTGGCCGAAATTGATGCTACGGCAAGGGCTGCCGCCGGAGCCGGAACTGAGGCCTTGGTATATTCCGATGGAGCTAGGGAGGCATTTAATCCGGAAAACGGATTGGCACAGATCATACACATGTTCGATGTTACCGTAGATGATTTGAGCAATTTCTTTAGCGATACAAAGATTACCAAAAAGCTAGGTGATAATATTGGGCTTACCGCTGGTTTGTTTACGGCAACGCAGAACACCAAAATAGGATGGCAATGGAGCTCTTTTATCTCTGAGGTCAAGGGAGATGGAGAAGCCAGATTGGCTGATTTTGACGGATTTTCAAGAAATGGACAATATTCCTACGGAACCCCGGTCTGGGGCAACTGCTGCCAGCGTAAATACAATACGGTACATAACGTGAACTCTCCTTATGTTGGTATCGATGCCGGTATTACCGAAAAATTGAACTTTGATGGTAGTGTACGTTTTGAGAACGTAAATGTTAACGGAACAATTCAAGCTGGTCCAACTAGTCAAGGTTCTTATGACTATGATGGTGATGGTGTTATTCAAGGAATTGAACAAGTTGTACCCATAATTGCTGGTAATGCAGGACAAATCGTTAATGATAGCTACAATTTTGTATCCTACTCCGCAGGTCTTAACTATAAAATCAACGATGGTGCGGCGGTATTTACAAGATATAGTAAAGGTGCATCAGGTAGGGCTGCCGATAGAAATACCTATGGTGCAGATGGTTTGGCCGATGTTCAATTCGACGAGCTTTCGCAACTTGAAGTAGGTGTCAAGAAAAGACTTAATAACGGAAGTCTCAATCTTACCGGTTTTATAAGTAATACTGATGAAGGTATTAGCAATGAATTGAATAGAACGGTAGGCAATCCGTTTAAGGCCCTGGGTATTGAAGCGGAAACCGCTCTAGCCTTTGGAGAGAACTTTTCCGTGAACGGTTCCCTCACTTGGACCAAAGCTGAAATCGATGGTGGAGACAATGAAGGTAACACGCCTAGAAGACAAGCAGATTTTGTGTATAACCTTTCTCCTTCCTACAACTTTGGAGCTACCAAGCAACATGCAGTTGTGTTGAGCGTATTGGGTACCTCTAAGTCGTATGCCCAAGATGACAATGATTTGGTCATACCTGGCTATGCATACTTTAACCTTATTGGAAGGGCAGGATTGACCAAAGGACTTTCATTGGTATTGAGTGTGAACAACCTTTTTGATACCGTTGGTATAACAGAGGTAGAAGGAAATGGTGACGGTGCTTTTGGTGCAGACCGTTTGGTAAGGGCAAGATCGATCAGTGGTAGATCTTCCACTTTATCGCTACAATACAAGTTCTAAATAATATAGCGTTTAAGTTTTGTTGATGAAAAGAGTTGGGAATTGTTAAAGGACCAACTCTTTTTTCTTAAACATGAAAGATTAAAGATGAAAGATTTTCTAATTACCTGTTGCTTGACCCTATTTTTAAGTGTAAGCTGTTTAGGCCAAGAGGTGACACTTGATAATGAACAGGATTCAACATCAAAAACAAATGCTGAAAGCATTATTATCTATGGAAGTGATACCTGCCACTTTTGTTTAGACACCAAGTCGTTTCTTACCAGCAAACAAATAGAGTTCACATACTATGACGTAGATATAAACATTGTAAAACAACGGGAAATGTTGATCAAGGTTCAAAAAGCAGGATTATCAACCGATCAAATAGCGTTACCGGTGATTGATAAAAATGGACAACTATTTATGAACGATAGCGATTTTGAGGCCTTCTTAAATAAGATTGCAAACTAGACCTTAAACGATGCTTAAAAAACCTAAACTTAGTTTTTGGCAGATACTGAACATGAATGTCGGCTTTTTTGGCATTCAATACAGCTTTGGTCTTCAGCAAAGTGCAGTTACACCTATTTACGACTTTCTAGGGGCAAGTCCGGATCAAATTCCCATTTTACACCTTGCAGGTCCGGTGACAGGTCTATTGGTGCAACCCATTATTGGCGCCCTTAGTGATAAAACATGGAGTCCAAAATTTGGTAGGCGAAAGCCTTATTTTCTTATTGGCGCCATTCTATGTAGCCTCACCTTATTTGCATTCCCATATAGCAGCACTCTTTGGATGGCGGCCGGTCTATTATGGATTTTAGACGTAGGAAATAACACGGCCATGGAGCCTTATAGAGCCCTTATAGCCGATAAGCTGGATATAGAACAGCAGCCTTTGGGCTTTCAGATGCAAAGTTTTTTTACGGGATTGGGCCAGGTACTTGCCAATGTATCGCTGTTTATATTCCCACTTATTATTATTGGCACTACAGGTTCTCTACCCACTTGGGTATACGCCTCCTTTTTCCTAGGTGCCGTCTGCTCTATAGCCACCATATTGTGGAGCATGAGCAAGACCAAAGAAATACCACCAACAGCAGAAGAATTAAAACGTATTAGGGAGAGCAAGAGTATTTTGGAGCCTTTGATAGAAATTTTTAGGGCAGTTAAGGAAATGCCCAAAGTAATGTGGCAATTGGCCTTGGTTTACCTTTTTCAATGGTATGCCCTATTCTGCTATTGGCAAAACTCATCTAAAAGTGTGGCCCTATCCGTTTGGAAGGCTACCCCTGAAAATACCCAGGCTTATAGTGAAGCGGTAAGTTGGACAGGTTTGGTAAATGGGTGGTATAACGTTGTTACTTTTTTGGTAGCATTCGCCCTAGTTGGTTTAGCCAAAAAATATAGCGCAAAAAAGGTACATGCCTTTTGCCTTGTCATTGCCGCCGTTGGGTTTTTGGCATTTCCGCATATAGAAAATAAAAACCTGCTATTCTTTGCTATAACAGGTTTTGGTATTGGTTGGGCAAGTATGATGGGTATTCCCTACCTTATGGTAGTAGCCGCTATACCCAAAGAACGTTATGGCGTTTATATGGGTATTATCAATATGATGATCGTGATACCCATGATCATACAAACATTGTCTTTTGGCTTTATTTTGAAGAACATGCTAGACAATGACCCTAGAAATGCCATTACTTTTTCAGGTGTACTGTTGCTCATAAGCGCGGTCTGTACGCTTTTGATCAAAGAAAACAAAAAAAATTATAGTTCCTTATTTTAAAAAAGTAAAAGTGTTGAGCAACAAGATAGATATTTTAAGTGTAGGAGAGGTCCTTATTGATTTTATTGGTCACCAACAGGGCGTACTTATAAATAATACCAGAGATTACCATAGATACTTAGGAGGTTCAGCTACCAATGTGGCCATGAATTGTGCCCGATTAGGCCTTCGTTCTTCATTGGTGGCCACTGTAGGAAACGATGGTTTTGGAGAATATATAATCAAGAGACTGGATGAGGCCCAAATCGAAACGGATAATATTTGTGAGCTGGAGGAAGCATCTACCAGTGTAATCTTTGTATCCCGGTCGGAAAGCACTCCCGATTTTATCCCTTACAGACAAGCAGATAATTGCATTGTAGATTCGCAAATAACCAAAGAAACACTCTCCAATACTAGAATATACCACACGACCTGCTTTGCCCTAAGCAAAGAACCGGCCCAGAGCACCATTTTAAAAAAAGCCAAGGAAGCCTTTGACCTCGGTTGTAAATTGAGCATTGATGTAAATTATGCCAAAAAGCTGTGGTCTAGCCAACAACAGGCGCTTCAGGTCATAAAAGCGTATTGTAAATTCAATCCGCTTATAAAGATTAGTGAAGATGATATGCTGCGCTTGTTTGAAAAAAAACTGCCCCACAATGAAATTTTCGAGTTCTTTCATTCAGAAGGAGCGGAAATTGTTTGTTTAACTCTGGGGAGTAAAGGCGTAAAACTGTCACAAAAAGAGAAAGAAATTATAACATTACCTGCAATTAAAGTAGAAAAAGTACAAGATACTACCGGAGCGGGAGATGCGTTTTGGTCCGGTTTTCTTTTCGCCTATATTAAAGAAAAAACAATCGAAGAATGTCTTGAAGTGGCATTGAAGTTGGCAGCCTTAAAATTACAGAATGTTGGGCGATTGCCAGATAATATCGATATTTTGTCAAAACTATTATAACCATTGTCAAGCACAGTTATGAAACCAAACAATACTATTTTAAATGGCGTAATGTTCAATGCCTACCCAGACAGTATCGGTAGTAATCTTAGCGATACGGTTACCATGCTTAGAATGCCCGAGTTTAAAGAGGTATTTTCCTTATTTTATGTGTTACCTACCTTTTTTAATAGTGACCTCGATAGAGGTTTTTCGATTATTGACTATAACATTAACGAAGAACTAGTTTCTAAAGATGATTTAAAGGCTTTAGAAGAACTGGGCATTATGTTGAAGTTCGATATTGTTCTTAACCATTTATCGGTGGCATCACCACAATTCAAAGACTTGATTCAAAATGGGGAACACTCTAAATACAAAGATTTTTTTATCAATTGGAATACTTTCTGGAAAGGTCACGGAGAATTGAACGATAAGGGCATAATCATACCAAAGAAAGAGTATTTAGATAAACTCTTCATGAGAAAAGCAGGATTGCCCATTTTGAATGTTCCTTTCCCCGACGGTAGCCAACAACCCTATTGGAATACCTTTTATCAAAAAATAGATAATGAGAACAATAGTATTTTGGGCCAGATGGATGTTAATGCCAAGTCTCAATTAGTTTGGGACTTTTATGAAGAAACATTGGCCAAGGTAAAAAGCTATGGCTGTTCTATTCTGCGTTTAGATGCTTTTGCCTATTTGCATAAAGAGATCGGTAAATCAAACTTTTTTAATAAACCCGGTACGTGGGATTATTTAAAGAGGATCAACCAAATAGCAACGAAAAATGGATTGACCCTTTTGCCGGAAATACATGCCGAGTATGGTCTTCATTTACATGATGAAGTAGCGGATGAAGGGTATCAGATATATGATTTTTTCCTGCCCGGATTAATGATACACACTTTGGAAACTTCAGACCATAGTGCACTGTTCACTTGGGCAAGGGAGATTGTAGAAAAGGGATATAGAACGGTAAATATGTTGGGCTGCCATGACGGTATACCGGTCTTGGATCTAAAAGGAAAGGAAATCTCCGGAACATACCAAAAAGGCCTGCTAAAAGATAAGGAGATTGAAACCATAATGAGCACTATTATGGAGAGAGGAGGTCGGGTAAAGAATCTATATGGGCCATCAGGGGAAAAAATATCCTATTACCAAGTAAACGCCACATTTTTCAGTGCTTTGGGCGAAAACGAGCAAAAGTTGCTATTGGCCAGGGCCATTCAAATGTTTATGCCAGGTATACCCCAAGTTTGGTATTTGGATATTTTTGCAGGTAAGAATGATTATGATGCTGCGGATAATGCGGGCAGTGGCGGACATAAAGAAATCAACAGAACTACATTGACCATGGAAGCGGTAACCGCTGGACTTCAAAAGAAAATCGTTCTAAACCAGCTAAATATCATGAGATTGCGTAATACATGTGATGCGTTCAATGGCAGCATGAAAATTAATGATTCCGCTAAAAATGAAATAGATATTATTTGGGAGAATGGCAGCGATTTCGCACATTTAAAAGCCAATTTAAATACTTTTAAATTTTCAATACGATATACTCAAGCCGGTAGCACTAAGCAAACGGTATACTAAGTAACGCTAACACTACTAAATTGATGGGCATACAGAACAGAAAGTATCTCTAAAGTAAAATGTCTACGCGCAATAGTACTAAATAAGTAAGGTTTCTACTATTGGAGAGTGTCTGGGCATTATTTTAGAGTTTACCAATTTTCATGAAAATACGTTCATTTTTTAGCTAATTGAATACTTCAATCTAAAAGGCATATTCTATTTTTGCCCAAAATTAATTATATGGCTTCCGGGTTTTTCGCAATTTTAGATGATGTAGCAACCTTGTTAGATGATGTTGCTTCAATGAGCAAAATAGCCACCAAGAAAACCGCAGGAATCTTAGGTGATGATTTGGCGGTAAATGCGGAGAAAGCTTCCGGCTTTGTATCTAAAAGAGAACTACCGGTACTATGGGCCATTACCAAAGGCTCTTTGCTCAACAAAATCATTATTTTACCCGTTGCTTTTCTCTTAAGTGCCTTTTTGCCAGTGGCTGTAACCATTATCCTCATTCTTGGTGGACTCTACCTGGCCTATGAAGGTGCCGAAAAAATCTATGAGTATTTTGTGCCGCATGACCATGAGCAACCACATGCCAAAACCGAAGCGCCATCCAAAGAAGATATTCTGGAACTTGAAAAGGAAAAGATAAAATCTGCCATTCTTACGGATTTTATACTTTCGGTTGAAATTGTAATCATAGCCTTGGGTACTGTTATTGAAGCACCTTTGGTCAATCAGATCATGGTAGTATCTGTGGTGGCCCTGTTGGCTACCGTAGGTGTATATGGGATCGTTGCCCTAATTGTTCGCATGGATGAATTCGGGGTCAAACTGATCAACCTCAATGAAGAAGATAACAGCTTTTCAGATAAGGTGGGACGTTTTTTTGTGAATGCCCTTCCCATAGTAATAAAATCGTTGGGGTTTATTGGTACCATAGCCCTATTACTGGTTTCCGGCGGAATCTTTTCACACAATGTTCCTTTTTTACATCACTTGTTTCCCTCTTTACCTGCTATGTTGGTGGAGTTTCTATTGGGTCTTGTTGTGGGCTTTGTTGTATTACTTATAGTTAAAGGCGTTAAAAAAATCTTCCAGAAATAAGGCTATTAGTAGGTGTTTTAATCCTTACGTAGCCTGTAAATAGGCCTCGCTTCGTCTAGCCGACAACAATTTACTGCGTGGGTCACACCTATTTGCTTGCGCATTTCACCAAAAATTTTCTTAGGGCCTAAAGTTTGTCTCAAAAACCAACATTTTAATAAACTAAATTTGAATAGCGTATTGTTCAGTTGCCATTATATACTTTATCCGTAACGGGCTGAAACCACTGTGCAGGTCCTTTCTCCCGGTCGGATATGGCAATATGTGCAAATTCCGAATTGGAGCTTGCCCCATGCCAATGTTTTATGTTGGGTAAGCATTTTATAGTTTCGCCTTGGCGAAGCACGCGTTTACTTTCTCCTTCTTCTTGGTAATAGCCTTCACCTTTGGTAGCAATGAGAATTTGCCCAGTGGGATGCGAATGCCAATTGGTTCGTGCCCCAGGTTCAAAAGTGACCAAACCCGCGTACATGGCATTTAAACTATCCGGTGTGGCCAACATATATAGCCAGGCGGTGCCCGTAAATTTATCATTGGTGATTTTTTCGCCTTTCGAAAATAGGGCAGCATCCTCATGAATTTCTTTTGGCTCATAACAACCCATTAAAAGGGCCAACATAAAAAATGTCATATAAAGGGGTGGTATCTTCATCTCGGCATCAGTATTCTTATCGATTGTCAAGTACTTTATAAAGTACCGTTTTGGCTGTCTTATTACTTTCTTCAGTTGTAGTTTCATCTAAAATCTTGATGAATTCATGCAATTGACCGGGCTGCCAGCCCACATTTAAACATAGGTTGAAATGGCTTGCAAGCATAGGCTCTAAATTACCTAAACTGGCTATTACGGAAATGGTGAGCAGTTCACGCTCTTTATGGTTGAGTACATCACGCTCAAAAATATCTGCGAACAAATGTTCTTTTAAGAAACGGTCCATTTCCGGTGAAAATTCTTGATAGGCAGGTTTTGGGCCATCCAATGAGCGGCCTACCAAGGTTTCCAAGATTTCCTTTCCGCGTTCATACTTACTGCGCGTATCGGTAATTGGAGATGCTTCAACTCCCCTCTCGTCCATTTTTCCGGTATTCTTCCGGTCTTCCAATACTTGTAAAAGGGTCTGTAAACCGCGTATACTTCTGGGAAAACCGGCGTAAGCATACAGATGCACCAAAACCTCCTTGGTTTGGTTAATGGTTAATCCGTTGTTTAGCCCATCGTTCAAAGCCGTTTTCAATCGTAACAAATCACCTTGCGCCGTATAACTCGCAATTTTTATGATGCTTTTTTCCTGTGAGGATAAGGAATCTTTAGTGCTGCTTAAGTCTTGAGCTCCTAAGAAATTACCAAATACCAGTAACAAATAAAACATCAACCTTACTTTCATACTCTAATTTAAAATGTGTGCAGTCTCTGATGGCTAGCCTATAATTTGTTTTTCGGTAACAAAAGGCTGTCGATAATGCCGTTGTCCCGTCGCCTTATAAAGCGCATTGGCCAAGGCTCCAAAAATCGGTGGAAAGGGTGGTTCTCCCAATCCTGTTGGGTCGATTTCGTTCTGTACAAAATGCACCTCAATCGTTTTTGGTGCCTCGCTGAACCTGATCATACGATAGGTGTCAAAGTTTTTATGGTCGGGCACTCCATTCGTGAATGACATTTCACCGAACATGGCGTTCCCAATACCATCTACAATACCACCTTCGGCCATATTGGTCGCAAAATCGGGGTTTATGACAATACCACAATCAATCGCGGCCGTTACTTTTTCCATTTTTGGCATTTCACCTTCCATAGACAATTCCAAGACTTGCGCCACATAACTGTTGTGGCAAAAATAGGCGGAAACCCCTCTATGTATTCCTGGTTTTTCGCTCTGGTTCCAACCCGATTTCTCCTTGACCAATTTCAGCACACCGGCATAACGCTCAGCCTCGTAGTCGTTGTTCTCGCCTACGGGGTTTTTCATGGCCCTATCGAGCAGTTCTAACCTAAAATCAATAGGGTCTTTGCCCATGGTCTCTGCTAGCTCATCTAAAAAGGATTGTTCGGCACCGGCAATAAAGTTGGAACGTGGTGCCCTGAATGCTCCTATGGTTATATTAGATTCCAAAGCCCATCCCTCGGCCAAATAATTATCGATAGCTCCAGCAGGAAAACGGTTGGCCGCGACGGGATGCTCCGGTATACCACCCCCACGTACATGAAAACCGATGACATTATTATCCTTGTCCAAGGCAGCCCTGTAGGTTGCTGTATAGGTCGGTCTGTAGATACCATAGCTCATATCATCTTCACGAGTATAGACCAATTTTACGGGAGCATTTATTTTTTGGGAGATTACCGCTGCTTCTACCAAATGGTGGCCATAAGCCCTCTGACCAAAACCGCCCCCCATTCGGGTCAGGTTTACATGAATGTTTTCCTCAGGAAGTCCTAACCTAGCGGCCAGGGTGCCAGAAATAAGCTCAGGAGCTTGAATCGGTGCGTGAAGTACGGCCTCATTTTCGGTCACGTCGGCAAAGCAGTTGACGGGCTCCATACAGTTATGGGCCAAATAGGGTGCCGTATAAGTTCGTTCTAGAATCTTCTCCGCATTTTGGAACGCCTCTTCCGGATTACCGTCCCTTCTAAGAACATTCCCTCTTTTCAAAGACATCTCCTGCATTTTTGCATTATGTTTCTCGGTACTTTCAAGCCCAGCGGGCACTTTAATCGTGGTTTTACCTCGAAAACCGGCCATTACAAATTCAGAATCCGAAATTTCTTCCCATTCCATACGTAGGGCTTTTTTTGCCTGCATTACTTCCCATGTACTGTTTCCTACCACAACGGCTATTTTGGTATGGGTAGTGGTATCAAAAAAGTTGCGCTCATAATCATCCTGTAAAGTTTGTATGGTAAATACATCTTTGATGCCGGGCATAGATTTGGCGACCGAGTCATCTACGGATTTAATTTTCATACCAAAAGGTGGAAGGGCAATCATGGCGACCAACATGCCATCCTCTTGCAAATCCATAGTAAAAAGTGGTTTTCCTGTGATAATATTTTTGGTATCCACATTTTTTTTGGAAACACCGACTATTTTAAAGTCGCTCACATCTTTTAAAGGTACATCTTGCTCCTCGGGTAGGGTAATGTCTTTGGCCAAAGAAGCCAATTCACCGTAACCTATTTCTTGCTCAGTCGTTTTATGATAGACCGTTCCGTTATTTGTGGTCAATTCTGAAACGGGTACGTTCCACTTTTGGGACGCTGCCATAAGCAACATTTGGCGTGCGGTGGCACCAGCTAACCGAAGCCCTGGCCACCCTGTGCGAACGCCCTGACTACCTCCCGTAAATTGGCGATCGAATTTTTCAGGATGGAAATTCGCCTGTTCTATCAAGACCATTTTCCAATCTACATCCAATTCCTCGGCCAATATCATGGGCAATGATGTTTTTACATTGGAACCGAATTCCGGATTGGGTGCCATCAAAGTCACCGCACCATTTTCTCCAATTTTGATATAGCTATTAAACTCTGACCATTCCTTTGGCATTTCCAAGGCCATCTCCATTTCCTTTTCAGGTACTGCCTTGGGCTTACAGGAATTCAACCAACTGAAACCAATGATCAATCCTCCACTGGCCAAACCAGTATTTTTTAGAAATGCTCTTCTCCCTATTTGTGTTTTTACGTGTGTCATGGTGCTATATTTTTTGAATTAGGAGTCTGCTTCGATTGTTGCCGCCATTTTTACTGCTTTTTTTATTCGAGTATAGGTGCCACAGCGACAGATATTGCCGTTCATGGCGGTTTCGATTTCTGGGTCAGAAGGATTCGGATTCTGTTTCAACAAGGCCGAGGCGGTCATGATCTGTCCCGCTTGGCAATAGCCACATTGGGGAACATCGACCTCTAACCATGCTTTTTGTACGGGATGGTCGGCATTTTCCGATAGTCCCTCGATGGTCGTGATTTTCTGTTCGCCTACCACTGAAACCGGTAATTGACAAGATCGTACGGCATTGTCTCCTAAATGAACGGTACATGCCCCACATTGTGCAATACCGCAACCATATTTGGTACCGACCAATTTGAGGTGGTCTCGCAATACCCAGAGCATGGGTGTATTAGGATCAACATCTACCTCCTTATTTTTTCCGTTGATGTTTAGTGTGAAGTTTGCCATGATGTTTTTGTTTATAGAGACTGCTTTAAAGTTACTGATTTAATGAGATTTAGGATATTATAATCCGATACTGTTCTGTTAATTTATGTTGTTTCAATGCTATTAGTACAACTTCATTGCATATTTATCTTCTTGAAGATGGTAGCCATAGTCTTTTTGTCAATCGCCTCCATATCAACTAATCGCAATGATTTTACCATAGGGAGCGTGGACTTTTTATAATGTCTGAAATGAGGGGTAAGCAGATGCGATTCGTAAGCGGCTTTGTCTACATAGATTTCCAACAATCGAATTTGGGCCGGATTTTCTTTTTCGAACATGGGATATATACAGATGACACCGGGCTCTAAGCGGACAGAGGCTGCTGCTTCCTCTTTTAAAATAGAAATATATTCATCAAGGTAATCCGCTTCCACTTCAACTTCGGCGATACGTACCATCATATTTTCCAAGAGGTTTTCATCACCATAAGGCCCTTTTTCCTGTGCAAAAGTCATAGCGAAAATCATACTATAAATTGCCGTCAACCAAACTCTATGTAACCCAAGATCTATCATGTTTTCGTTGTTATCGAATTCTGCTTCTTTAATGTGCGGTATTTTAATTCTTTACAACCATTATTCGATGCAGCCATTTTTGTACTGCCTCCCTGACCTCTATTTCGCGTTTTCCTACCATCACAAAATAAATTCCATCCCTTTCCACTCCCCCCTTAACCGAGAATTCATCTAGAATGGTACTATCGGGGCTTAGTTTCTGAATTGTTTTTAAACTACTGCCCAATCCGTAACCAGCATTGGTATTAAATGGAATTATTGCCTTTCCTTCCAAGTCATTTTCAGTTAAAAAACTTTTCATGGGCGGCGGCAGTTGCATGCCCCAAGTCGGAAACCCAAAGAAGATAGTATCATATTGACCCATATCTACCTTCGTTTTTAAAGGAGGTAAAAATCCACTTGCATTTTCCTCTGCTACTTGTCTTACCATGGTATCATAGTTCTCTGGATAGGGATTCTGCAATTCTACCGCTACCAAATCACCGCCGAACTCATTGTGTATCATCTCTGCAACAGCCTTGGTGTTATTGGTGCGCGACAAATAAACAATCAAGATGCTATTCGATGTTTGCCGCTGTTCAGTACCCGCCCCGTTTTGGAAACAGAAAGAAAAAAGGATGAAAAACAGCAACGATTTATTCATTTCGTTTTTATTGATCTATCAATGCGGTTTCAGGCCCTCTGACACCGACCAAGGGTATTTTTTCTAACACCTCCCCAAATTCCTTTAATTCCGTATCCGAAAAAGTAATACTCAAAGCTCCTTGATTCTCCTTCACATGATGCAATTTGGTAGTACCTGGTATCGGTACAATAAAGGGTTTTTGACTTAACAACCAAGCTAATGAGATTTGGGCAGGGGTCGCATTTTTCTTTCTGCCCCATTCTCGAACAAACTGCAAAACTTTCATATGTGCCTTTATGGCCTCTGGGGTAAAATAAGGAACCGCTGCAAAACGGGAATCTTCGGAAAAACGACTGTATTCGTTGAACTTATCGCCTAAAAAGCCTCTACACACAGGACCCCAAGGCACAAAACCGATACCCAGTTCCCCGCACGTGTCAATGACCTCATTTTCGAGGGCACGTTGTATAAGTGAATATTCACTTTGCAATGCCGAAACTGTTTGTTCCTCATGAGCCTTTCTGATGGTTGTAGGTGATACTTCTGAAAGACCAAAATGCAAGGCCTTACCTTCCCTTATCAAGTCCTTGACCGTTCCGGCAACTTCCTCAACGGGAACGTTGGGATCCAGCCGATGCAGGTACAATAAATCGATGCGGTCTGTTTTTAATCGTTTCAACATGCCTTCTACCGCATTGCGAACATGTTCAGGGCGACTATTACGGCCCGCTCTTTCACCATTTTCAAAACTAAATCCGAATTTACTGGCAATTACAACTTTATCCCTTACCGGTGCCAATGCCTTGCCAACAAGCTTTTCATCGGTAAACGGACCATAAACCTCTGCGGTATCAAAAAATGTAACCCCTAAATCTACCGCACCACGAATTACAGGTATCATGTCTTTATTTTCCAAGGGAGGGTTATAACTACCACTCTTCATACTCATGCAACCCAAACCTATGGGGGAAACTTCAAGGCTGCCCAACATTCTTTTACCCTGTTTTTTGATCGTATTTTGTAATGAGGTTTTTTCTGAAATTCTATTTGGGTTCGCAAAAGCCAACGGTGCTGCTGCCATACCTGCACCCAAAAGAGCGGATTTTGAAAGAAATCCTCTTCTTCCTGATGTTGTTTTTTTATTTTTTTCCATAGTTTTTTAAGTCTTATTAAAAAATTAGGCCGTTACCATAACATCAAATATTTATTTACTACCTCCATATTTCAAATGCCAGAACGTACTCAATCAAAGGTAATTAAGAGCATTAGTCATTAAACTACCTATATTACAGATTTAGCTACCCATTTTACAGGAAGAATTGAATAAGAGTTTCTCTTTTAGATGTAACTGTATTTAGAAGTGATACTTTAATCTCTTGTCATTAGTTTGCTAAAAGTCAGATTGGCCAATTTCCAACTATTATCCTCCTTTACATAAACTTCCGTCACCATAAATGGCGTGGTTACATCCCGTTCGCCAACGACTGCCAATAAGGTGATTTGGTTCCATAAAATTACGGTATTGTCGTTCAACACTTCAACCATTACCTCATGTACATCTGCCTTTTTGTAGTGAATGAATCCGCCTCTAATAATATCTACCTCTCGGTCTTTACCCCAAGTACCGCCCATATGAACAAATTTGGCCTTGTTGTGAAAAAGCACGGCAAGGCTATCGGCATTCTTATCGGCCATCCATTGCCATTTTTGGGTGGAAAGTTCCTTGATATCCTTTTCAACATCCATGGATTGTGCCATGGCCATTGGTATGCCCAAAAAAGCAATCAGTACGAATAAAATCCTTTTTTTGTTCATCATTCTGTTCTTTAATTTTAGTGTTCAATTTTATGGGTATCTCGTACACTGCTAAAGGTAAGGTCGAGCAATTTCCAATCGTTGCCATCCCTTTTATAGAATTCGGTCACCGTAAACTCATTTTCAACATCATTTCCCCTTACATGTGCCGTCAGTGTAATGCGGTTCCAAAGTACTGCGGTGTCGTCGCCAAATGTTTCTACGGCCACGTCATGCACATCGGCGTTTTTGTACCAAATACTTCCCGATTCGATGATTTCAAGTTCCCTATCCTTTTTCCAAGATCCGCTCATGTGTACGAATTTAGATTTATCGTGGAAAAGCGTTGCAAGCTTATCCACATCCTTATCGGCCATCCATTGCCATTTGGCTTTGGAAAGTTCTTTGATTTCTTTTTCAAAAGTTACATTTTGCGCGAAGGATGTTGAGCTAAATAGCACTATAAACATTGTAATAATAAGTGTTCTCATTTGTATGATTTTAAAATTATATACTTGCTTCTTCAAAAATACCATCATTAAAAGCAATAGGCGTACCCCAATTACGGATGTTCATACCACTATTACAGATGTGATAATGTCGATTTGATTTGCTTGAACACAATACATTATCTTTAGCTAACAATCATTTCAAGTATGAAAAATATTTTGGACATCAATTCAGTCGGCGATTATCTCAATTTACGAAACCAAGAGATTTTACATCCTTTGGTGGGTTTGGTAGATTTTGAGAAGGTAGGTGATGAAAGTAAGGTCATTAAAAAATATGATGCGTTAAATTTTAATTGTTATGCCCTGTTTCTTAAGGATGCCAAAGGGTGTAAAATGAAGTACGGGGGAAAGGCCTACGATTATGATAAAGGAACTTTGGTCTTTGTGGCACCGGAGCAAATGGTTGGTTTATCGTATGACGACCCCAATTTTCGTCCAAAAGGGTACGCACTCCTTTTTCACCCCGATTTACTTCTGGGTACCGAGCTGGCACGTAAAATTGAGGATTTTAGTTTTTTCTCTTATTCCGTTAAGGAAGCACTGCACCTATCGGCTAAAGAACGAACGGTTATTTTGAGCCTGTTAGATAAAATTCAGTATGAGTTGGAACAGAACTTTGACAAGCATAGCAAAAAATTGATCGTGTCAAATATTGAACTGCTTTTAGAGTATTGCATGCGATTCTACGACCGTCAGTTTTTGACCCGTGAAGTGGAGAACCTGACTTTCATGACTAAATTCAATGAATTGTTGAACGAGTATTTCAAATCTGATAAGCCCCAAAAACACGGCACGCCCTCGGTAGGTTATTTTGCCGATCAGTTATACCTATCTTCCAATTATTTCGGGGATCTTGTAAAAAAGGAGACTGGAAAATCAGCTCAAGAGTACATTCAGAACAAACTTATCGAAGTAGCCAAAGAAAGGGTATTTGACCCTGCCAAATCGGTGAGTGAGATTGCCTACGAACTAGGGTTTAAATACCCCCAACATTTTAGTCGCTTGTTCAAGCAAAAAGTGGGGCATTCCCCAAAGGAATTTAGGGCCTCTAGGAACTAATTGAGATTAGAATCATTTGAGACCATGAACTCGGTAGTTTAAAGGCTTAATAATACAACCTGAAATCAAGTAATTTACAGACATTGTAATGTCTCTGGTGTAGCTCTTCAACTACCTCGAACATATCATCATCTTCTTTAAATAAGTGAAAGAATACCTTATCTAGATTGGCACTGCTAATTCCGTTATATGCATTTCCGTAGCCAGAAATCGCTTTTGCATTGGTGACATCTAAAAAATACTGCGCTTCGTCTTCATCCAAATCTAAAATTTTTGCATTAGAAAAGTGTAAGATCTTTCCCTTTAATCGGCCTTCAAACAGTTCTGCGATTTCCTGTAAATTATAGTAATAGCCATTTAGGCAAATGCTATTGGCTTCACCGGCCATGACCAGATAAATAATTTCGTAATCCTTGAAATTATGATCATCTAAGACAAGGGCATTTAAGCTGTCTTCTAATCCTTCAATAGTATCGCATGTTTTATAAATGCTTGCAATACCAAATTTCATGGCCAATTGCTCCAAATTTTGTTGTGCTTCGGTAACCTTGTCCGTCTCTATTTCTTCAACCCCTTCTAAACAATAAATGAAGTAATCTTCTTCTATAAATTGTTCTTGGGGCAATTGTCGTCTTTTCTCTAGCAAGCTTCTAAAATTGTGTCAAGTAAATGAGCCACAAAATTAATAGAACGCTTTTAATCAATTCAGCGTTTATAAGTTATATGTTATTATAGAATCATTTTTAAAGATGAAAGTCCGAAATGGTAAGTAAAGTGTTGATTAGAATTAGCGCAATAATCAGGGCAGAAAATGCCTTAATCTTGCCTTAATTTGGAAATTACCGTACCCACGTTTTTTTCTTCGAAACGGCCCATCATACGAAGTATAAAGGAAACTATTTTAGATTTTGGCGATGTGATAACTCTTCCCAAACCTAGTACTGCCAAATCCATTTGGTTGATGGCATCGTTTTGATGTCCGGTACCTAATCCCCATAAAAGATTGGCATTGTACCATGATAATTCCCTGGCCTTCTGTAAACTAAAATTGATTACTTTTTCATCTGAATTTTTACCCACAAGGTCCAATAAGAACAACATGGGCGATACGCGACTCAATCGGTCTTGCATTTCGTTCACCATGTTAAAGAGTATGGTATTTACCTTATTGAAATCGTTTTGAATGTCGACTATCTCCTGCCCTTGCATGGCAGCACTTGCCGCCAAACCTAAATCAAGATTAATATGCGTATTGATACCGAGTAAAATATGCTGTAGAATAGTCAAAGGTTCGTTTTTAGATTTAAAAGCAAAATCCCAAGACTTACTTATTTTCAGGTTATTTAGGTGACCGCTATAAGCGTCTAAATAATAGTTGGCGAACGCAACATCAAAGATTTCCATTCGTTCGTTGTCTTCAAAGTTTCCCAATTGAACTTCATTCAGTATTTCGGCAGTAACCCTTCTGTACAAATAAGCAAAAAAGCCCAGACGGTCGTTATTTGCGATGGCATCATCTATAATGCGATCCAGTTCATGAAGCACTTCTTGTATGTGGGTCGGTCGGCTAATATTGCTCGATTTTATTATTCGTTATGCAATGAAATTCGAGTACTCTTTGAAGTATTGCTAATTAGAAGCCCTTCTATACCAGGTACTTTCGATACTTCACCAAACTTGCATTTAAAGATACTTATAAAACCCATACTCAGGTTATTTGGAGGCACTAAGTTATTTGCTCTCAGATATTTAATCGGTCATCTTCATTAATAGGGGCAACTTAAAAGCCATATCAATAGATTCTTGGTATATTCGGCCGCATGGAGAAAAGGCATGAAGAAAGAGCGCAAAAAGAAGGTTTTGTCGCCATTAGTGGCGCAAGACAACATAATCTCAAAGATGTAAGTCTAGAAATTCCGCGTGATGCACTGGTGGTATTTACCGGCATTTCGGGTTCTGGCAAGTCCTCTCTTGCTTTTGGCACTCTATATGCCGAGGCGCAACGAAGATATCTCGAGTCCGTGTCACCTTATGCCCGTCGTCTATTTCATCAAATGCCCATACCTGAAGTTGATGAGATTGAAGGTTTGCCCCCTGCGGTTGCCTTACAGCAGCAACGCGGTTCGGGAACTACCCGCTCCTCTGTTGGTTCCGTGACTACCTTGTCGAATCTGTTGCGCATGTTGTATTCTCGTGCAGGCGATTATCCGCCGAATCAGCCCATTTTGTATGCAGATTCATTTTCGACCAATACTCCGGAAGGCGTTTGCCCCGAATGTCACGGGCTTGGTAGGGTCTACCAAGTTACCGAAAAGAGTATGGTGCTTGATGACACCTTAACTATTAGGGAAGGTGCTATAGACTCATGGCCCAAGGCTTGGCAGGGTAAAAATCTACGGGATATTTTAGTGACACTGGGTTATGATGTAGATACCCCCTGGAAAGACCTTCCACAGAAAGATCGTGACTGGATTTTATTTACAGACGAACAACCAAAAGTGCCGATATATCGAAACTTAAATAGAGAAGAACTTCAATTTGCCATCGAAAACAAACACGAACCCAGTTATATGGGTACCTATTCGGGTGCAAAAAAACTGGTGTTGCACACCTTTGCCAATACGCAAAGTTCTTTAATGAAAAAGCGTGTTTCTAAATACATGATTAGTAGCGAGTGCCCTACCTGTCATGGCAAACGCCTACGCCCAGAGTCCCTTTCCGTGACTTTTGCTGGCTATGATATTGCCGATATTTCTAGGTTACCGTTGAAAAAACTACTTGCCATCTTCACTCCTTATGGAAATGGTTCTGCGCCGGGCCTAACTGAATTGGCTAAAAGTCACAAAGAGAAAACGCTGGTGGCACAGCGTATTGCCGAAGACCTGGTGGCAAGATTGGATGTTTTGCTGGAACTGGGGCTAGGATATTTATCATTGGAACGAAGCACACCTACCCTATCTGCCGGTGAACACCAACGTCTACGGTTAGCGACCCAGGTACGTAGTAATCTATTTGGTGTGGTTTATGTGCTAGATGAGCCTTCTGCGGGATTGCATCCTGCGGATACCGAGGCCTTGTTAAAAACATTGGACCGACTGAAAGCAAGCGGTAATTCCCTTTTTGTTGTGGAGCACGAATTAGATGTGGTACGCCATGCGGATTGGTTGGTAGATGTAGGTCCCGATGCGGGCGAAGGTGGTGGAGAGATTCTTTATAGCGGACCTCCTGCCGGGTTGCAAAATGTTTCAAAATCGAAAACTAGGGAGCATCTTTTTAAAGACCTTCCTTTTAAAAAATCAAAAACTCGAAAGCCAACAGGATGGCTGACCTTAAACGGAATCACCAAAAACAACTTAAACAATCTTGAGGCCTCCTTCCCTTTGGGCGTGATGACATGTGTTACCGGTATTTCAGGTTCAGGGAAAAGTAGTTTGGTAAGTCAGGTCTTGGTAGAATTGATGTCCGCTCAACTAGGAAACACTATTGCTACTGAAAAAGAGGAAGAAGGGGATGACCCACTTTCACCGGAAGTAACAGCAATACAAGGCGGAGAAATCACCGCAGGTTCAAAACATCTAAAACGCATGGTCGTAGTCAACCAAAAACCGATCGGTAGAACACCACGATCCAACTTGGCCACCTACACCGGCTTGTTCGATGTAGTAAGAAAATTGTTCTCCACTACAAAATTGGCCAAATCACGTAAGTATAAAGCCGGGCGTTTTTCTTTTAATGTAGGAAAAGGACGGTGTCCCAATTGTGAAGGCGAAGGCGCTGTCATGGTAGAGCTCTTATTTCTGCCCAGCGTGTACGCGCCTTGCCCAGTTTGTGAGGGCACACGTTATAACCCCGAGACTTTAGAGGTTACCTATAACAAAAAAAATATTGCTCAGGTTCTAGGTCTGACCGTAAACGAAGCCGCAGATTTTTTTAATGAGGAAGAACGGGTAATGCGCCCCCTCAAAGTACTGCAAGAAGTAGGGTTGGGTTATTTACGCCTAGGGCAACCCGCCACGGAACTCTCCGGTGGTGAAGCCCAGCGTATAAAATTGGCAAAAGAACTGCAGCGTCTAAATCGAGGAAAAACACTCTATATTCTAGACGAGCCAACAACAGGCTTACACCCAACTGATGTAGAAAAATTACAACTTCAATTAGCCAGATTGGTCGATGCCGGCAATACCGTAATTGTGGTGGAACATGATATGCAAGTCATTGCGGAAAGCGATTGGGTCATAGATATGGGGCCTGGCGCTGGTGAAGAAGGAGGAAATATCGTAGTAGCGGACATACCGGAAAATGTGGCGAAAAACAAACAGAGCAAAACTGCACATTATCTAACGAAAATATTGAACGGTCACTCGTAACGGATAAGATTCTTTCGCTCTTAAGGTTTTTGAAAAATGCTTTACCAATATTTTTAATATGGTAGGTATCAGAACACTTTTTTAGATAAAATGTATTTAGGTTTCTTTTTTAGTTGGCATCGAAGGAAAATCTAGAATATTATTTACTTTTACTGCCACGAGTGAAAATCGTCAAGCACAATATAGCCTTGTTTTACGTTGCCTTAATTCTCTTGTTCAAGGTTGCGGGCCTGCATGCGCTTACCCATCATACCGATGAACCCGACATTCAACATTGTGAGGTTTGTGATATTACCACTGCGGTCAATTTCATTCCTCTTCTAGAAGCGGAGCATCCGGTTATACCGCAAAAGGAAACCTTTTTTTACGAGAAAAAAATTAGCCAGAATACATCATATGTTTTTCTTGGCAACAGACACCTAGAAAGTTACCTCTTTACTAGGCCTCCTCCATCATTATTATAGTCCATATTTTAGGTTGTACTATCCCGTATTCAAGGGATACTACACCTCGTACTCAAGTTATTTTGACTTGAAAGGTCTCTAATCGTATTTAGAGATTTTCAAGACATGGCTTGTGTATAGCTACGCTATGGGCACCAACCCTACTCCAAGGGTTATTTTTCAATAGAGCCAAATACGCATTTATCGTAAACAACATCGATGAATAGCAGTATTTGCAATACTATCATCCACTAATAATTCATATTATTTTCATGCTAAAAGCAGTAAACATCACCAAATCATATAATGGAAAAGCGGCTTTGAAAGACGTTTCTTTTGAAGTTTCAAAAGGCGAAATTTTTTGCCTATTGGGCCAGAACGGTGCGGGTAAGACCACCACCATCAATATCTTTTTAGGATTTATTAAAAAGGATGGCGGCCAAGCCTTCGTAGGCGATAAAGAAGTAGGCAAAGACGACACCAATAAGCTAACGGCCTATATACCCGAAACAGTACAATTGTACGGAAATCTGACCGGTATAGAAAACCTTGATTTCTTTAGCCGCTTAGCCGGTTTTACGTATTCAGTACCGGAGTTAGAACACTTTCTTACTAAAACCGGATTACAGGAAGATGCACAGCATAAAAGGCTCTCTTCGTATTCTAAGGGTATGCGTCAAAAGGTTGGTATTGCCGTTGCACTTGCCAAGAACGCGGAAGTCATTTTTATGGATGAGCCCACTTCTGGCCTAGACCCTAAAGCGACAGCTGAATTCACTAAAATTTGTAAAGAACTGGCCGTAATGGGCAAGGTCATCTTCATGGCTACCCATGATATTTTCAATGCGGTAGAATTGGGTACCACCATTGGTATTATGAAAGAAGGGGTCTTGGCCCAGCAGCTAAAGGCCAGTGAGATTGACGCTAACGAACTTAACCAACTTTATTTAGAAACTATTTAAAACAGATGAAAAACTATATAAAAGTCATACTGATGCTATTGGTATGCAATGTAACATTTGCCCAAATTTCAATAAAAGGTAAAGTCACGGATAACGACGGTGCCCCAATTTTGGGCGCAACCCTCTCCTATTCCGATAAAAATTCTGGTACAAAAGGAGGTACGATTACAGAGGAAAACGGAAATTTCAGTTGGGCTCTTGCATCTACCGGAAACTACCAGATCACCGTAAGTTATATCGGTATGAAATCGCTCAGTTTTCAAAAATCGTTCAATCAATTGAAAGATTATGATTTGGGTACTTTAAAACTTCAAGAAAATGTAGAGCAACTACAGTCTGTTGAAGTAATCGGCAGGGCGAGAAACGATTACAATAGCGATTATTCTTTTTCGGCGACCAAAGTAGCGATCAAGAACAAAGAACTACCACAAGCGATTTCTACGGTTACCAAAGAACTTATTGCCGATCGGCAGGCATTTAAACTAGCGGATGCGGTAAAAGTGGTGAGCGGTGTTACTCCTTCCAGCGTGTATAACCAATACAATATTCGGGGCATTAGCCAAAACGAAGAAGGGCAAATCATTAATGGATTACGTACCAGGCAGTTCTATTTTCTTCAACCGTTAACCACCAATATTGAAAAAGTAGAGGTGATAAAAGGGCCTGCCAGTGCTAGTTTTGCAAGTGTCGACCCAGGCGGAAGCATCAACTTGGTTACTAAAAAACCGCTAAAGGAAGACCGCAAAGAGGTCTCTTTTGCCGTTGGCAGTTTTAGCACCATTCGCGGGGCATTAGATTTCACAGGCCCTTTGAACGAAGATAATACGTTGCTGTATCGTTTTAATGCAGCATATGAAGAGGCGGGCTCGTATCGCGATCTGATACAAAATAAATCTATTCTAATTTCTCCTTCTTTCAGCTATTTGCCCAATGACAAAACGGCCATAAATGTTGAAATGATCTATAACGACATGAATGGCTTTTTAGATCGTGGCCAACCCATTTTTGGGGCTATAGACGGGGTCACCTCTTTAACCAGTACGCCTATTAGTCTCAATCTTGGTGCACCGAACGATTATTTCAATTCAAAAGAATTTATGCTGACCGGAAGTTTATCTCACAAGTTTACAGATGCCATCAGTTTCAATACGGCATACATGAAACAAACGTGGAAAGAAGATTTGGAAGAACACCGGTCCGTTTCGGCATTTGGGGTAGATATCGATGGAAACGAAATTCCCAGTTTGGCGGCTATGCGCTTCGTACAACGTAAGCAAAATTGGATGATAGACAATCTAAATGCCTACTTCAATTTTGATTTTGAGACAGGTAGTTTATCCCATAAATTCTTGGTCGGCTACGATTTACACTATTGGAAAAAACAAGTTGGCGGCGGTCAAAACTCCGCAAGAGGTTATTTGTTGAACGACGGAAGCGTTACCAATTCTTTTGATGCGACCAACGCGGCAGCCTATCAGACTACTACATATTACGGACTTACCATTCCTTTACCCAACGTGCCGCATTTTAATTTGGAAAATCCGGATTATGCCATTCGAATTTCCGAAGATTACACGTTTAATTCTTTGTTCGCCATTCCCCCGGCATTGACCACCAGTAATGCCGTGTATGTTCAAGAGCAACTAAAATGGAAAAAAATCAGCCTGATTTTGGGCTTGCGCAGCGAGTGGTTTGAAGACATCACGAATTATGATACGAACAATGAATTGACATTTACCAATTCTAAAGTAATACCAAGAATTGGTTTGACGTATGAGATAAATGATGCCGTAAACGTATACGGAACTTATTTGGAAGGGTTTCAACCACAATCGAACACGGTTACCTTATTACCGAGTACAGGGCAATTTTTTTGGTCCGACGATTCTGCCTCACAGTTTGACCCACTTCTTTCTGACCTAACGGAGTTGGGTGTAAAGGCCGACTTGTTCAAAAAGCACATCAAGCTGAATATGGCGGTTTATGAAATCAACCAGAAGAATATTTTGATGAGCGCGAACGATCCTGCAAACCCTGATTTACTTACGCAGCGCGGCGCTGACCGTTCTCGTGGCTTTGAGATGGATATTGCCGGCTATTTACTTCCCAATTGGCAAATAAACGCCTCTTACAGTTATATCGATGCAGAGATAATCAGTGATGCCGATGCAGCATTGATAGGTCTACGTAAAGAGAATACCCCCAAACATAGTGGAAATATTTGGACACGCTACAACTTTAAACAAGGCACTACTTTAAGAGATTGGGGCATCGGCTTTGGCGTGCAGTCCCAAGGCAGTAAAATACCATGGTTCACTAGGGCTTTTGAGGTGCCTGGCTTCACCATTTTTGATGCAGCGGTTTATTACACTCCCACTGCCAGTAACCTTCAAATCGCTTTGAACGCAGGCAACCTTTTTGATAAAACCTATTGGCTAGGGGCGCAGACCTATTTGCGTTTGTTTCCTGGGGCACCTAGAAACTTTACCCTCTCGGCCACCTATAAATTTTAAGTATGAGAAAAAATGTAATCAAATTGTTGGCACGCCAATTATGGCAAAATGCCTTTCGGTCTAAGGTTATGCTGATAGCATCTATTTTGATGTTATGCCTTCTTCTCTTTTCTGCGTACAGCGGATGGGTGAATTATCACGACCAAAACTTTACCAGAGATGAAATTCAAGATGAAGTGAAGGAAAGTTGGGAAAACAACCCCGATAAGCATCCACACCGTATGGCGCACTATGGGTCATTTGCCCTAAGGTTAAAGCACGTGTTGAGTGTGTTTGATCTGGGAATGGAAAACTTTGTAGGTAATGCCGTTTTCTTGGAAGCGCACAAGCAGAACACCGTCAACTTTTCCGAAGCCAGTATGTCTACAGGTTTACTACGTTTTGGTGAAGTCAGCCTGGCGATGTTGTTAAAAGTAATCGTACCACTTTTAATTTTCTATTTAGGGTTTGCTACCATTGCTCAGGAACGGGAAAATGGAACCTTAAAATTGTTAATTGGCCAAGGCATTACGAGAAAAGAAATTGTATTCGGAAAATGGTTGGGTCTATGGTGTCTGTCTCTAATTTTTCTAGGTGCCATATTTCTAGTACTTCTATTTTTTGTATTGATAGAATCTCACGATACCATGCATGCCGATAGTATATTCAGATATGTTGTACTGTTGCTGGCATACCTACTGTTCTTCGGTGTCTTGAGTGCCATTACCATTTTGGTTTCCGCTTTTAGTGGTACTGCCAAGGGGGCCCTGGTAAAACTATTGGGCATTTGGCTCTTGTTCGTAATCATTGTTCCAAAATCATTACAGGCAATTGGTTTCTACCTTTACCCTACCCCGTCTAAAATAGAAATGGAAACTGCAGTCGAGCACGATTTGGCTCAGTTAGGCGATAGTCATGACCCTAATGATCCGCACTTTAAGGCCTTAAAAGATTCGGTTTTACGTGTACATAACGTGGAAAAAGTTGAAGATCTTCCTTTTAATTATGGTGGTTTTGTCATGTCTCAGGGTGAAGCAATGAGCACAAAAGTATATTTAAAACATCAAGAAGATTTGTATGAGGTATACGGAAAGCAGAATAATCTAGAGCGCTATTCTGCCTTTGTAAATCCGTATACGGCCATCAAGAATTTATCGATGGCTTTCTCCGGAACCGATTTTCAATCTTTCCTTCATTTTAAGGATAAGGCCGAAGCGTATCGATTTAAGCTGGCACAAGATATGAACCAATTGCAAATGAATTTAATTCCGTATAAAGGAAAAGCAGGTCCTGATACTATTTCAAATGAATATTGGAAAGAATTCCCTCCTTTTGAATATCATTTTTTGAGCATTTCCGATATTTTCAAAAATGAGCTCATGTCCTTGTTAGCTTTAGTGCTTTGGGGAGGGCTAGCCCTATTCGGACTGTTACGATTGTCTACCAACCTAAAAGCCATATAGATGTATAGTTTATTATTTAAATCATTTTTTCGAACGAAAATTTTCTTGGTCAGTTTGGCTCTCTTGTTAACAGTTGGGGTGATAAGCATCTTCATTGGAAAGCAGTATTTGGTAAAGCAAGAAAAGACAATTGCAGCAGCACAGGTATATCAAGAAGAAAGCATTGAAAAGAATGTTGCGTATCACAGAGAAGACTTAGGGTTGCTTCTCTACTATTTACGTTTTACCCTAATAAAGAGACCTCAAAACATAAACGCTATTTCCATTGGGCAGAGCGATGTTAATCCGCTATTGCAGGCCGTAACCATTCGTGCTTTAGAGGCACAGAAATATGATACCGATTTTGAGAATCCGTCATTATTGATGTCCGGTAACCTAGATTTAGGGTTCGTAATTATTTACCTGTTTCCGTTGGTGCTGATCGCCATGACCTTCAATTTATATTCTGAAGAAAAGGAGTTGGGTACCTGGCGTATTTTGGCGGCACAAACATCGGCTAAAGCAGGTTTTTTGTTTAAAAAGCTATTGGTGAGAATTCTTTTTGTTTTTGTTGTTTTGGTGTTCCTCCTGTTTCTGGCAAGTGCTATATTACAAATTCCCATGAATACTAATTTCTGGGCCATTTTTGTACAGAGTGTTCTATATGTGCTGTTTTGGAGTGCCCTCTGTCTTTGGATGGTTTCCCTGTTGAGAAACTCCAGTTTTAATGCCTTGGCTCTAATTTCTATTTGGGTGGTATTGACCATATTGATACCGGCGTTGGTCAACAACTACGTAATTAATGCCTTCCAAGTGCCGGAAGCTTTAGATGCCATGGTAGAGCAAAGAGATGGCTACCATGAAAAGTGGGATTTGGAAAAGGATGCAACCATGACGGAGTTTATAAAAGCCTATCCGCAATATAAAAACTACCCAGTGCCAGAAGATGAATTCAGTTGGATCTGGTATTATGGTATGCAATACATGGGAGACTTTGCGGCAAAGGATACAAGTGCCGAAATGACCGAAAAAATCATGTTACGTAATACAGTGAGTGAGAAGATAGCGCTTTTCGTGCCTACAATGCATGCTCAACTAAGCCTAAATAGTCTGGCGGGCACCGATGTGCTTAGTCATTTGGATTTCTTGAAATCATTGACCGAATTCCATAAGAATTTACGCGAAGGCTTTTACACCAAAATTTTTGATCATAAATCTGCCGATGCGGTGGATTGGAAAAATCATGAAGCTAAATTTTATGAACAGGATTATAGTTTTAGTTGGCTGAAATTGTTACTACCCACTTTATTGATAACGCTTATAATAGCTGTTTTAGCAGGATTAAATCTTCGGAAATTATAATATAGAAGGGCTTGATATGGCTTCAAGCCCTTTAGTATTTCAGTAGATATTGATTTTTAGCTGAAGTCTGGTAAAAGATCAGGTTTGTCTAGCTGATAGCCCCTCGTAGTTTTGAAAATTTAATTGCTATTAGTAACTAGCGTGCGAAATTCCGTTCGATAACCAAATTCATCGGTACCTATTGCATTTTCGGTCAGGTCTAAAATCATTTCTTTTGAGGCTGTGCCGCTAAATTCGGATTGTTTCATCAATAAACCAAAAGCGGTAACCCCAGCTGCAAAACGCATGTTTTCTGAACTACTTTCAATCGACGATGGCGTATTGGCAATATCAAGTGATAACGGACGACTTTCTTCGGTATCGGGCTTTTTATATCTGAAATCGAAAGTCCCTAGAGGCCCATTAGGGGTATTCTCGGTCAATACAATTTCATAAAGCGCGGTAATGGTTTGTGCCGAACCGATTTCACCGGCATCGACCGTATCATCTTCAAAATCATCTTCGTTTAAAGAGCGGTTTTCATACCCGATCAGTCGATACGACTGCACGACATCGGCGTTGAAAGTCACCTGTATTTTTGAATCTTTGGCTACGGCATAGAATTTTCCCCTTTCATGAATAAAGACCTTTTTTAGCTGTGCTATGTTGTCGATGTATTCATAATTTCCATTTCCTTTATTGGCAATTTGTTCCATCGAAGCATCATTAAGGTTACCGGTACCTACTCCGAGAACGGTCAAATAAACACCATTATCCCTTTTGTCCTCAATCAGTTCAACCAGTTCTTCGGTGGATGATGGCCCGACATTAAAATCTCCATCGGAACCCAAAATGATTCGATTGTTACCCTGGGGAATGAAGTTCTTTTCTGCAATTTCATAGGCCGTTAATATACCCTCCGCCCCAGCGGTAGAACCTCCGGCACCCAATTGGTCTATGGCGGCCTTGATCTGGTCTTTCTCGTCTCCAAAGGTCGACTCAAGCAAAACGCCTGCCTCACCCGCATAGGTGACGATGGCCATTTTATCGGTATCGCGCATTTCATCGACCATAAGCTTAAATCCGGTCTTTAAAAGTTCCAGCTTTTCGGGACTAGACATGGAGCCTGATACGTCGATAAGAAAAACATAATTGGCATCGGGAATTTCAGAAGCGGCGATAGTTTTGCCTTTCATGCCCAAACGCATCAAATAGTGATCATCGGCCCAAGGGCAATCGGCAATCTCACCATTAATCGAAACGGTTTCCTCCCCCAGTGGTTCTTCATAATCAAAGGTGAAATAATTTAAAAACTCCTCGATTCGTACCGCAGCAGGGGGCGGATTTTGCCCTAATTCTAAAAAGCGCCTGGTATTGGAGTAAGATGCCCCATCGGCATCGACAGAAAATGTAGAAACGGACTCATCAGAGGTGTTGATAAAAGCATTTTCTCCGTACTCTGTATATTTTTCAACCTGCGGTAACTCTTTAAATGATGGGGATGGCGCAAAATTCTCTGAAAAGGTACTATCGAGCAAAACATCGCCTTCGGAGTCTTCCTCACAACCTATGACTAATAAAAATACAACTAGATACCCTGCTAACTTTCTCATAATGTTTTTCTTATCAGATAGAGAATCTTGAAAAACGTTGCTTATTTTAATGTTATGAAAATGTTTTCCTGTGAGAATATTTAATTTTTTAATAAGTTTTAGCGCTTTTTCCAACGCTCTTAACCCCAAAAGTATTTACTTAATTTTTCTCTATCGAAATTGATTTCTTCCTTTAATGTTAAACCTCTTAGTACACTACTTCAAAAATAAAAGTATAACTATCTGAGGCTCAAAAGTGAGCATTCGGCAGCTCTGAATTGTGAATATCTATTGCGGTATTTAGTTGTTCGGGGCTAAAGGTTAGAAGTATATTTGGCACCCCAAAAACAATAGATATGAGTGCAACTTGGTATGAGTGTAAAGTAAAATATAGAAAGCTTGATGAGGCATCTGGCATGCAAAAGGTAAAAACGGAACCCTTTCTCGTCGATGCGATTTCGTATACGGAGGCCGAAAGTAGAATTACAGAAGAAATGCAGGCGTATTTAAGCGATAGCGAAGAAATTAAGATTACCAATATTAAGGTGGCCAATTATGCGGAAATCCATCCGTTCGAGAATTCCGATCGCTGGTTCAAATCAAAAGTTTCGTTGATTGCTTTTGACGAAGAAAGTGGAAAAGAACGTAAAACAAACCAGTATTTATTGGTTCAGGCCAACGATGTAAAAGAAGCCTATGACAATACCGTCGGTGTTATGAAAGATACTATGGGCGAATACACGATACCTGCCATTGCAGAATCTCCCGTGATGGATGTGTTCCCCTATTTTTCAGGTGAGGAAGACGAGCTGGAACGTTTGGAAAAATTCAATGCCGCAAAAGAATCGGTACCGGTGAATTTAGAATATGATGAAGATTTAGAAATGGCCGATGCCATGGCTACCGAAGAAGAATAGAATATTTTACAAACACTTGAAAAAAGGCTATCTAACTACTTGTTTGATAGCCTTTTTTGTTTCATCCAATTCTTGAAAGGATTACAAAATTCTCTGAATGAGCCGCTAGTTGTGAGGACTAAATTCTATTTTCTCACAGATTTAAGCGATATAACATTCACGTTAAAACCAAGATATGACTAGAGACGATTTATTAGGAAAAGAGATGAGCAACCTCTACGCCATTGCAAAACAAGTGAACCACTATTTTAATGATAGTGATATCAGCTTTTTAAAGAAGAGAATGCAAAATCTATTGAGCAATTATGTAAAGTTTAGCTGTAATCATGAGGAACAGACCGCTGAGATGCTAAGAAACTTACAGGTAAACCCGGGTAATACGACAGATTCCATTGTAAACGAAATGACCGAAAACCTTGATCAGATAGTCAAAAGCGACCTTAGTGATTCATTAAAGCAATTAAGCTATGAACTATCGTTAAATCGATTAATTTCATATCATAAAGCCAATATTGAAAATATTGAGCATTTATTGTAAAATTCAATCAGAATTATGAGACTTGGTCTAAACAAAATTTGGACATTTCTTATCTATTCGAACCATATAAATATTACTCAAAAATAACCTTCTTTCTTGGGTATTATATTTTCGGCCGCCCATTCTCTCCACTTATCCATTCATCTTGGTAACATAGGTCGATCAAGCGAAATAACTGGTCATTGTTTCGTTCTACTTCGAACTCAATAGGTTGATTATAGATTTTGCCAGCTTTCCAGGCGTTAAAACATTGTAAAAGCAAGTCTATCTGGGCGTCTTTGGTCAGATCCATCTCCAACGCATACAGTTGTTTTATTAGTGGTTCGGCTTCCGTAGAAAGCTTATCATCAAAATGAATCAAAGGCGATAAGCGTATGATGTTGTCGTTCAATTCTTTGCCCGTTGTGGCTTTAAAAAACATCATAGCCATATAGTTGGCAGTGTCGGGCGGTTGGTATAAAATGGTCTTGGCTTGGTTGAAAACGGTTTCCCCAAAGAAGCTCAGCTGAGATTTCATTCTGTGAAAAGCCAGTTTCTTTCTTCTATATTTTTGTGCGGTAAGTTTCCAATCCCAAAATTTTTCTTTGCTATCGGAAGACATTAAGGGGTTGCTGGTACCTAAGGAAACGATTTGTAGGTCCTTCAGGTCCACCTTCAATTTATAGGCTTCGATGATACCCGCTAAAATGGGATTGTTAAAGCCGCCAAGGGCACCATCCCACAACTCAAAGTACACATCGCTTTCTTTCGCCTTAAATCTTGCAGGAAAATCGAAATACTGCACCGGCGCATTTGAAGAGCCATTGATGGCCTGCGTCAATCGTACCGAATCATAACGCGCTGGGTTCAAAGCATACGACTTAAAGAATTTGGCCCGATTGTTCAGCGCATCGTAGGTACAAACCACAATTTTCAACGATTCTTTTCCAATAATTTTGGGCAGTTCGCTCATCTGTACCTTATCCATTTCAGGAAACAGGTATTCAAAAGCTTCCCTTTTTTTTAGGGCACTGTATTTTGGACCGAACCCGATACCGAACGCCCGTAAATAATCTACGGGGAAAAAACGGTCACGAAACGAATTCTTATAAAAAATACGTTCCCGATTTTCCTTATCCTTAAACAGGCTTATCGCTTTATCAATGGAATAATTCTCGGCCAAAGCGGCCAAAACAATACTGCCCCCAGAATTGGCAATCACCAGATCAAATTTACGCAGTACTTTGTGACCGTTCATGTTTCCATAACGGTCTCTTAAGGTGAGTAATTGAATGATTGCCCAACTACCGCCGCCATCGAGTGATAAAATTTTATACATTTTACGATTCAAAAGTTCTAGGAAATACTGCTTTGAAGTGAATAAATATATTAAAATTTAACTAGTAAAAATTACAGGAAGACATAACGAAGACCGAAAAAGAATGTCCGCATCGGTTTGATTATATGTAGGTAAAACCTATTTCTTGTTCTCTAGTTTTACTTTTTTTAAATCTGCTGAAATCCATAGTTAGCAAACCCTAAAAAACCAATATCTTCGCGCCCGCTATGTGGATGTATCTCGGGCTTCTAGCCGCTTTATTCTTAGGATTACACAACCTACTTAAAAAACATGCCGTTCAGGGCAACGAAGTTTTTCCGGTGCTTTTGGGTACTATTTCAGCTGGTTTCCTGTTGCTCCTTCCATTATACTTGGGTTCTACTTGGTACCCTGACCGAATGATGGAGCTACAGCTGTATGTGACGGACATCCCCCTAAAAAAACATGGCTATATTCTTATCAAATCCGCCATCATGGCGGGCTCTTGGTTATTGGCCTATCAGGCTTTAAAACATTTGCCGATTACCATTGTGACGCCCATACGCTCGGCAGGCCCCTTTTTCACCTTTATCGGGGCGATACTCATCTATCAAGAAAGGCCGAATTTTGCGCAGTGGATTGGTTTCTTTCTCATCATATTTTCGGTATTGCTCTATTCTCGAATCGGAAAAAGGGAAGGCATTCATTTTAAAAGCAATAAATGGATATTCGCCATTATCGGAGCCACTTTTTTAGGGGCTTCGAGCGGACTCTACGATAAGTTTTTGATTCAGAATTTGAGCCTGAATCCGCAAACTTTACAATTTTGGTTTTGTTTTTATACCATTCTTATTCTTTTGGTAATACTAAGTATAACCTGGTTTCCGAATACGGAAAAACGAAAAGCGTTCAAATGGCGTTGGTCTATACCAATGGTGGGCATACTGTTGCAGATTGCCGATTACTTTTATTTTAAGGCCTTACAAGACCCAGATGCATTGATTATGTTGCTTTCGGCGATCAAACGCAGCCAAATTATCATTGCGGTTGTCGTAGGCGGACTCATCTTTAAAGAACAGAACAAACGCAAGAAACTCGTGCCCTTGGCCGGCATTTTGATCGGTGTATTCTTGATTCTATACAGTTGATTAGCGCTAATCAGCCGTGCAATGCCAATACGGGCACATCTTTAAAAAAGCCCAATTTGCCAAGACTAGAACTGCCTAGGCCCAGCCATTCGAGCAAAGACGGTTTCTTGTCGATATAACTGATCATACCACTATGCCTGATTTCGACAAAACAACTAAGGGCCGCTTTCATCTTCACATTATGCAACACTCTAAACCGGTATTCGATATTCTTGAAATTTTGACGTAACAGCATCTTGTTTTCTTTTTGATGTGCGGTAAGATCACAATTGTCGATAGTGCTTACCACCTCTATACTAGCCTTAGTGATTTGAGCAATATCAGCTAGGTGCTTTACTTCGGCGATATTAAAATCTCTATCAAAATTGGTTACCAATACGATTTCTTTCGGATGGTTGAACGTAACATTTGTAGGAACTACCAAAATGGGGCAATGTCGAACATTCTCGATAACGTCTAAGGTATTCTTACCATATTGTTTTGCTCGATTGAGGTTGGTACCCTTCGCCCCCATTACGATTAAATCGAATTGCATGTCTTCGACGACTTTTTTTACCGTAGATAAAAACATCGTAGAATAGGAAAGTACAAAAAATCGATGTTTCGAATTTTCATTTAGAAAGGTTAACCGAACCATAATATCTCCCAGGCCCTCTTTCGACCTTTTTTCCGAAGATTTATTGAAAAGATGATCAGGATCTAAAATCTCATAGCTATCTAAACCATAGACTTCTTTGGCATAGGTGTTCAAAATATAAAAGTCACAAGGCTCATTCTCGTAAAGATTGATCGCGTATTGAATAGCGTTCCAAGAATTTTTAGAAAAATCGGTAGGTAACAAGATTTTTTTGTTCATGACGTGCTGTTTTTAGATTCTATATTTCTATTGCTGCTGACTTTTTTATAATGTGCTAAAGCTGTTATAAGGGTAAAAATCGAAAGTACTAGGTAATCTTTGCCATTTTCGGGCGACGATGATATGATTTAAAACGCGCAATTAAAATCGGTACAAAGGAGATGACAGGTAACGGAACTATCCGCCGTATATGCATGTGGTATAAGTCTCTTGTAGGTGCTTATAACCCAAAAATTGTAGATTTGGGAACCTATCAATCTTATCTTATTAAAGTAATAGCAAAAGATGTGCCTAAGATACTCTTTAGTGTTTAGAACTATCTTAAATAACTGTATATAAACTACTTAGTTAAATGTCGGGAAATTAGCAAACTTTTAAATGGGTAAAAATTACCCGATTTAATTGAAAAGGCTAGATTTTATAACGCCTGTAAACTTTCAAAAATTAATTTTGAACTTTCTTTATTCTTAGCATATATGCCTCTTTAGGGTTTTCGACCAACAGCATATCGATATCTTTTTGCGAAAACCCATGTTTTTTAAGCGCAGGAATCAATTCGGTAAAGAGGTTTGTATACCCCCTAAAATCACCACCATTAGTTTCTCCTACCGTGTACCAGCCGGCATCGTGCGAAACAAGCACCTGCTGAAGTATGTTTTTATCTTTTAGTTTAGTTAGGGTAGCTACGTACCAATCAATATTTCCATTTTTCTCAGGATTATTGAGGTCTCCGGCATTGACATGATCTAATGAAATCCATGCGCCGTATTTTGCGGCTTCTATATAACCATCGATAGTTCCGTTTTGGGCATGGGCCCACACAAAAGAACGAGGTGAAACCCCCATGTTTTTTAGTACTTCAATTTGGGCCATGGCTGCTTCATCTCCCCCTGTATGTGACACAATGGTCATTCCAGTTGCCAAGTGGGTCAATCCCGCAGCCGTGATAAGTTTTTCATGTACTTCGGAAAGTGTGCCGCTGTTATTTACCGAAATTTTGATAAATCCTGGCTTGATCCCAGAACCATCTATTCCTCTTTTAAATTCTTCGGTCCAATGGGAAGCCATTTTTTGTGCACTGGCCTTTTGCAGTTCAAGAGGAATATACTTATTGTCATGTACTCCATAGTAACCGGTATTCGTTAAAATCTGTATGCCTGAAAGATGCGAAAGCTCTTTTAAGATGTAGGGGTCACGACCGAGGTAGGCTGGTGTACAATCTACAAGGGTTGTTACGCCATGCTTCTTTAAGTCTTCTAAAAATGGTAAGACACGTTGTACCACTTCCCTCCTATTCCATCTATGGTAGCCTGTACTATCGGCCCCGATCCAATCGACCATGATGTGTTCGTGAATGAGCGAGATACCCATTTCGTCATCAGAAATCTCACCGTTGACCGTTAAAATCTGGGCAGAGGCGAGTGTGCTAAAGAGAAGCGTTAAGGTTATAAAAAAACATTTGAAGTCTTTTATCATGTCTTATCTTGTCGAATCTTTTATAACGGTCTACCTAAGATAGCGAATCTGTTGTCTCTGTGTTTATAAATAATGAAATTAGAAAAATATAAGGTGTGCTAATCGACATAAATTTTGATTGGGCATCAGAACTTTTTGTCAACCATTCGAATATGTTGTAGATTTTCTTTCATTATAATTTCAAAGTCTATAACCCCCAATAAAAGTTCATCGTCGGTTAGAACTTCTACCTGCCAAAGCCCTGGTTTAACATTTTGTTTATAGGTGTAACCCCGAAACCCGCCATCTCTACCTCCCGTAATATCGAATGGAATATCTTCGACGACCGACCATTCATTTGTACTATCATTGTACCAAGACCAGCGATGTAGCATTGTTTCTTTCAAATCGGTCGGAGCAAATATGGAAGAAAAAACATAAACCCTTTCTTCTGGCACAAAGGCAAATTTTAACCTATGGTCTCGCCAAAAGATAAAACCGTCATCTGCTTCATAACTCACAATATAGTCATTGTTGACCTGTTTAATATTATGGGCAACGATACCCTCTTCAAGTGCAAGCGGTACGGGCGGTATAAGTTTAAGAAAGTAGAACGCATTGATAAGCGCATAAACCCCCAAAATCAGGGTCAATAGTTTCGCAAGTTTTATTTCGTGCCTTGTAGAGGCGCTTCGGGCATAAATAAATGTTATTAAACCAATGGTACAACCGAGGCTGACCAACCCCGAATAAAGAAATATTCGAACGCTCATTTCTTTTGCGAAAACCGGTATCATAAAGGTGAAAAAGGTAAAACTCAAGAAGAAATAGACGCTGAACTGTAAGTATTTATTTGAAATTCGACGTTTAAGATGTTCGTTGGCCACGAGCATTGCTATTAGAATAAAAAAGAAAGCAGCGGTCTTTGACAACGATACGCTTCTTGAGAAGTAAATAACATAGGCACTTGAAAGTCCGCCAAAGAAAAATTGAATCGCCAAGGGAAAATACTCTTCGACGCGTTCTAAAATTGTGTTCTTCCATTTGCCATCTTCCGTCAAATTGTACAAGTAAATAGTTAGTGTTAGAAACGACATGTGAAGGCAGAGCACAATAAGATCGTAAAGTCGGTCAATTCGGCCCAGGGTTAACGTATCAAAAATAAAACCACCCATAAAGAAAATTATAGGTGCATACTTCTCATACCTTCTTATAACCTTTCTGAACTTACTATTTCTATATCTGACCAGACTTCTTTTCATTTTCTGTCTCCCTTGCTTTCAAAAAAAAAGCGGATTTCTTTTAATTAGGCTTAAATATATGGATGTTCTAACAGAGCATAAGAGTAAGCGCTGAGTAGATTGACTTTTTCTATTGTGATATACCTATTGGATAAAATAAATACAAACAAAAACCCCCTTAAAAAGGGGGTTGGTTATTTTAAAAATGATTTTCTATCTAAAATCTTCTAAAATGTCTGATGTCTCTAAATCATTTTGAATAGTACTCCGTTGTTCCCTGAGAATTTCTTTCACTCTTGCAGGCACCTGCGTTTCAGCAATAACTTCGCTGTATTCCTTTATAGCCGATTTATCACCTCTTACCGCTTCTTCTAACATCGATTCGTCGTTATCGCCTGAGAAAAATGCTTTGACATCCATCCAAGTGCGGTGTGCAGCTCCTGCAGTGGTACCTTCAATTTTTTCATTGCCCAACTGTAATTCTGGCACTGCATTCTTCAATTGTTTTAAAAACGATTTTCTGTTTTCTATCCTTCCCAAGAAATAGTTTTTAGTACTAACCTCTTTAGAATTTTCGGCAGCTTTCTCAAAACCTTTTACAGCATCTTCGTTTTTATCGATTACATCTTGCAACTTCTTTTCTATACTTTTTACATCTGCGTTCATAGTCTCTATTTTGTGTCATTAATTTATAATTCGAAAATAACCATAGTTCGCCGGTGCTATGAACGCTTATAAAGTAATCACTGACTGTATTGCCCTGAATTGAAATCTAGACAACCTCTCTGGGCAGATAACCGTAAAATTTTTTAAATGCAACGGTAAAATGTTGCGGATTTTTATACCCGACCGTTTGTGAAATGTGGGCAATGGTCAGCTCTTTAGCTTTTAATAAATCGTGGGCCTCAGTCATTCTCATGGCTGTCAAGTGCTTAAAAATAGTTTTACCGTAGACCTGCTTATAATCTTGCTTTAATTTAGAGGTATTAATGCCGGCAAATTGGGCGAGCTGAGGTATCGTAATGTTCTTGTTTAAATTCTTATGTAAGTAGGTATGAACCTTATGAATTACCGTGTCTTCAATCTGCGGAGGTCTCGCCGGAATAACACCCAGAGAAATGCATTTTGGCTTTTTAATAAAAAGAAGTTCTATCAATTCTATCACTTTGGTTTCTAAAAATGATTTTTTCAATACTCCATCAAGAGTACAAGTTTTAATCTCATTAATAAGATTACAGCTTTTTTCATCAAGGGGTTGATTGTTTTCCCAAAATGAAATCGGTTCTTTATTGCTCTTCAATTTTAGGAAGTCCGTCAATCTGCTGTTTAGATTGCCCACCACAGTTTTTAAAAACTTTTCATGAAATAAAACTTCCAGCGAATGACAAATAGAACCTTGGTAATTTAAACCAGTTTCCGTTTTAGGCATTCGGAACATATTAAAGTAGCCTTGTTCAATTACGCGGGGTGTTTTTGCTATTTCGTGAGCACAACTACCTAGCAACTGAAAATGTATTTTCACCAATCCTTTATCGTGGTTAGATACTGAATTGAATGAAGTTTGAAGGTTATATTGCGTTTCTAAAATCGTGCATCCGTTCAGTTCGTGAAGCAAAGAAGAACCTTTAACTCCTTTCAAATCAATTACTTTGCTTTCACTTAAAAATGGTGAATTAGAATATAGGGGTGCCCTAAGCGGTATAGGCAGTGGTTTGGTTGTTACCGACATGTTTGTTGTTGATGAATAATTCTTCCGAATACGTTATACAAACTTCCTTTTGCGTTGTAAAGAACAAATATGACACATATATTTTTGCAATCCAATTTATTCTTAATCATTCTAAATAAAAATAGATAGTGAGATACTGGTTCCTCACCTTTTTACTTTTCAATCTTCATACAGAGGTGTTTTCTCAGCAACCGACTAATAGAATAAGCGGCCAAGTGATAACAGTAACCGGTGAACCTCTTTTCGGTGCTACGGTATTTATCGCGAATACCAGTACCGGTTCTCAAACCGATGAAAATGGAAACTACCTTATCAAGAACATACGCAATGGTGAATATGTAATCACCGCATCATATATAGGCCTCAAAACAATATCAAAAAAGGTTAATATCGAGGGGAGCGAGAAAAATATTAAAATCGATTTTAAGCTTTCGGAAAACACTGAAGAACTTGACGAAGTAACTGTTAATGGTAAATCGAAGGAAACCGAAATCGAGACCAAAGGTTTTGCCGTAAACGTAATAGAGACCAAAGAGGCTAGTATTAGAAATGTACAGACCAACGAGTTATTAAATACTACCGTTGGTGTAAAAATTCGTCAAAACGGTGGTTTAGGTTCTAACGTAGAGTACTCCTTAAACGGTTTATCAGGTAATTCGGTACGTATTTTTATTGACGGAATTCCCATTTCGATGTACGGTTCGTCTTTTAATCTAAACAGCATTCCACCTTCTATGATTGAGAATATAGAAGTATACAAAGGAGTGGTTCCTGGGCATTTGGCCGATGATGCATTAGGTGGGGCTATAAATATTGTGATGAAAAATGGTGTGAGAAGCAATTTTAACGCCTCTGCATCATACGGCTCATTCAATACGGTACAGGCTAGTCTTAACGGTTTATATCGTTTTGATACATCTGGTTTTACGGTAAAAGCTTCTGTGTTTCATAATTATTCTGACAACGATTATGAAATAAGCGGTAGAAACATTGTCGATAAGGGTCTAGGAGGAGTAGAAACGCTTATAACCACTAAAAGATTCAATGATGCCTATAGATCAACCGGAGGAACGATTCAAATAGGTTATACCGATGTAAAATGGGCCGATCAATTTTTAATCGGTGTTACAGGTTCTGATGATTATAAGGAAGTACAGCACGGTGCCTTTGTAACCAAAATACCCTACAAAGGAAGGTTTTTAGAGTCTGATGCCTTGTTGGCTAATTTGACATACCTCAAAAAAGATTTCTTTGTAAAAGGATTGGATGTAAACGTCACTGGATTATTCGGTGAGCGAAATCGCATTGTTAATGATACTACAGGTGCGGCTTATAGTTGGACAGGGAAGAGGGCCATCGATTATAAAGGAGACGAGTACGAATATTCTTGGGGTGCTCAGCAAGAAGGCAATCCGACATTACTTAACATCAATAGAAAAGTAGCTTCGATAAGATCGGGACTCTCTTACGAACTGAACAAGAACCATAAAGTTTTTTTAAATCACGTGTACAGTGGGCTTGACCGGCAAGATAGCGATGAGATGATTTCGCTATTAGAAAACACTTTTCAACAAACGAGCGATATTTACAAGAATATTTACTCTCTCAGTTACGAACTGAATACTTTTAATGATCGATTGAAAGTAAACCTATTCGGAAAGCATTATCGCCAAAAAGTATTAAATACCTTACCCAAGTTCAATAGTGATGCCACTGAGGTAATTGATGAGGTTTACGATAGTAGCAAAGAATATAATGGTTATGGCTATGCGGTTTCTTTTGCGCTTCTAAAAAACATCACCTTGCTGACCTCTGCTGAAAAAGCTATTCGCCTGCCAAATGAAAACGAAGTGTTCGGTGATGCCGGAGACAATATTGAACCCAATCTAACCATTAAACCGGAGATAAGCGATAATTACAATTTGGGGTTCAGATTAGGAAAATTCAACATTCAGAAACACGGACTTATCATTTCTACGAATCTTTTTTCTAGAAAAATTCAAGATTTAATCGGTTTTCCAGGAGACGCACAAGACAATCAAGAACTTGGTGAAACCATTCAATACGGAAATTTTGATAGGGAAACTACTTCTAAAGGCATTGAAGCAGAAATCAACTATAGCTACAACAATAACCTCGGCTTTAACTTTAACTTATCACGTTTAAGTTTACAAAGAAAAAATCTTCAAGATAACATTGTAAACTCACCGAACGTTCCTTTGTTCACCATGAACGGATCGCTGCGTTACTCATTAAATAACATTATACAAAATCAAGCACGTCTAAACCTATTCTACAACGCCTATTTTACTGATGAGTTCTCTTATAAAGAAGAACAAGGCACTAATGTAGCAGGGTTAGAAGAGTTTTTAATACCCACCCAATTGGTTCAAGATTTTGGCTGTAGTTATATATTCCCAAACAAAAAATTTGCATTGAGCCTTGATGTCAAAAACATTTTCGACAAAGTCGCTTATGACAATTTACGTGTACAGAAACCAGGTAGGGCTTTTTACCTAAAATTGAATTATACAATCAATAATTTTTAAATATCTAAATAGAATATAGTATGAAACGACCCGTATTAAATTTGAAATCATTTGCCATTACCGTACTTGCCGCTGGTTTTATGGTCGCGTGCAGTAGTGATGATAATTCGATAACACCAGATCCTGATCAAGAAGAACAGGAAGAGGTAGAAGAAGAAGAGGAAGTAGATGAGTCGAGATGGATTACCATTGCAGGAGCAAAAATGGGAGAGGAACCAGGCGATGGTAATGGCGGAACTTTAATTTATTCCGTGACCAGTGAAGAAGCCAAAGACCCATCGGTAGAAATTGATCCATTTAACAATGGTTTTATTGCGCCTTCAAACAGAACGGCAAGATTACAGGCTTCAGAAGATGGTAACACCATTTTTAACATCAGTTATGCCGGTGATACTGGAGGAAATTATACCAAATACACTGTGAACGGCGGACAGGATTTTGAAAAAACAGGTTCTGAAATCAGCATTGCGGAATACGTAGGTACAGCCCCAAGATGGATTAAATTATTTGACGGAGATCAAACAGGTTGCGCGGTACGAGTTGATATTGAACACATCGTTGATGATAAAGGTACCCCAAATGATGTTACAGACGATACTTATGTACGTACAAGCCAAACCGTTGGTATCGTGACTTTAAATTTGGTTGATTCGCAAATCAACAAATACCAAAAAATTGATTTGTCTTTAGATGAAGAGCTAGAATCTCAAGGGTATTACATTGGCAGAATTGACATGCCTACCTTAAACGCTGCTGGTGACAAGTTATATATTGGTGCTCGTATGAATAAAATCGACCCATCAACGTTGACCAGAGATGAAGAAAATGCAGCGGATCTTGAAAGTGATAGCGATTATGAAATCTTAGGTTCTAAGACCATTGTAGTAGACTATCCTTCATTGGAAAACCCTGCAATCATTACTTCTACAGTTAGTCATGGTAATACAAATGGTTACCGTAGCATCAATTCTTTTGAATATGGTGGAAGTGTTTACCAAGCTAACCAAGGCGATCCAGAAGGCTCTCATATTTTGAAAATAGGAGCTGATAATCAGTACGATGATTCGTATGATTTTAATTTGGACGATGCATTAGGTGTTACTGGCGCATATGTTTTGGCTTGGAGACCTGCTGCTAATGGTAAAGCAGTTTTGGCTTACCGTCACGAAGGATCTGAAGAAGGCGTTGCCGGGCCACAAGGCTTTTTTGCCCTTGTAGACCTTAATGCTCAAACCGCCACTAAAATAGACGAGATTCCTTATGACACGGATTTCTATTTGTTCCAGTACCAAAGTTTTGCGGTAGACGGAAACGAAATCTACCTTACCGAAGCCCCTGTTGGGAAAGACGGAAACATTTATATTGTAGATACAGAGACCGGCGCAGTTACCAAAGGTGCTAAATTGGTCAATACTACAGGCAGTCACTTTATCGGTGCGTGGTAAAATATATATAATCATTCTTATTTAAGAATAATCCTGTATTTGAATAAGAAAGGGTTCTTTTAAGCTATTGCTTTTAAGAACCCTTTTCTATTTCTGTCAGTTAACAAATTTGTAATGAGTTGAGGCAACAATTTTTGATTCTATTTTTTCAAGTCCCATACTTTTCTTGCTGCCGTGCTATAATTACTAGGTAATGGGTTTAATTATTGACTGTTACAACTTAATATCGTCTGTTGTTGGTGTTTGTGCGACTGAGATAACGCTAGCTATAAGTATAAACAGTATTGTTAATGATGTTTTCATTGTGTTTTATTTCCAAGTTACGATGTCATCAAAATCTCTTCTAGATTTAGGAAACTCTGGGTCCGCCTTTCTGTACCCAAAGGCTGCCATAAAAGCCAATCCGTATTTATCGGTATTAATTCCAAATTTCTCTTGTAATAAAGCCTCTGCTTTTTCTTGATGAAATCCTTCAATTGGGCAAGAATCTATGCCTGTTAATGCTGCTGATGTCATCATATTACCCAATGCGATATAGGTTTGCTTAGAAGACCAGTCGAATAGCTTTTTATCGGTATCCAGGTTAAAATCACGCTCCTGAAATTCTCTGTAAAATTTAGAATACATTTCTATAACTTCGGCAGGCATTTGTTTTACCTCTTTCATCATATGTTCTATATAAGGTGCATTGTGCTTTACCATTGGTGCTTTCATTGCCAAACCTAAAATAAAGTGACTGGCAGTATCTAATTTTAAAGGCGCACCCCAAGCAACAGGTTTTAAAAGCTCTCTTAACTCTTTATCTTGTACCACCACAAAATGCCAAGGCTCAAAACCAAATGAACTAGGCGATAAATGTGCCGTTTTTAAGATAAATTTCATATCGCCGTCAGAAATGGTCTTTGTAGCATCAAATTCCTTTGTGGCGTGTCTGTAATTAAAAGCGTTTAAAATATCTTCTTTTGCAATGTTTGGTGTGCTCATGATTTTTTTTAAAAATTATTTTATGAATTTGATACAAATGTACTGGCAATTCGAAAACCTAATTATGTATATAAAAAGGGTTTATTAGTATAAATCAAGGTTTATTTGATTCTTCTTGTGGAATATTGAAGTAAATACTATAGTTTCACACCGTAATACGATAAATATGGAAGTTTTAGAAGCTTATAAACCTTTTGAAATACAAGAATTAACTTTAAGTGATTGGAAACAGCGCCCTCAAAAAAACAACTTTTTTGAGCTTGTGCTTATCAAAGCTGGTAGTGGTTCACAATGTATTAATTACAATGAATATGATTATAACAAAGGTGATATATTCTTATTGCCTCCTTTAAAGTGTCACTCATTTACCGTAGAAGCCCCTACAACATTTATTTTTTTAAAATTCGCCGATTCGTTCTTCAAAAACATTGGCCGAACGTCAATAGACCGTAATGAATGGTTTAAAGAGGCTTCATACATCTTATCGAATTACAATCAGCTACCTGGCGATATTATAAGAAGTGAGATGGATCGCCAGTTTATCGGCAATCTTGTTGATATGATTTTAAATGAATCGCACAATTATGGTTCTGAGTCCGTAAACCTGATTAGCAGTCTTATGACGAGTATTCTAGAATTATTGATGCGAAACATTAAGAAGAGTAGTTATTTCGGAATACCCAACAAAACTGGTGATCAACGTATAACACCTATGCTGAATTATATTAATGAACATCTCGATAACTCGGAAAAGCTTAAAATAGAAAACCTTGCCGGTGTTTTTATGATGTCGCCCACCTATGTGAGTGAGTTTTTCAAAAAACAGGTACAACAATCTCTGAGAGAATATATTATCAAAGCCAAATTGAAACAGGTAGAAATCAGACTGTTGAATAGTGACCATACCCTTACTGAAATCGCTGATGAATTAGGGTTTACCGATGTTAGCCACCTGTCAAAAACTTTTAAACGTTATGTGGGTATGTCTATTAGAGATTTTAAAAATAAAGGGGAGTATATGATGCTTACCCGAAATGCCTGTACAGCGTAATTGATAACGCAGCTATGCACTCAAAAGCTATCTAATTGAGCTCATTCAATTTTAATACCGTTCATTGTTTTTGAGGGATAATAATTATCGCTTTTGCATACTTCATTGCTTGTTTCGAAATTTAGCTTTGCTTTTAAATGTCAAATAATTTAAAGCTAATTTGAATTTAAAGGCTATGAAGATTAAAGTGGATACATCTGATGCTTCGATTGATATTACGAAAACATCAGTTAAAGAGAAAATAGAAAACTTTCTAATTACCGATGACCACCCGTGCGTCATGGCACAGTCACTTTTTAAACAAGAGCGCATCGTTTTCGATAGCTACGGTGCAATGCAGAAAAACCATACCGCCTCACTTCTACTAAAAAATATTGAGCATTACTTATCTGAGTATAATTTTGATAACAATCGCTACCAAAGTTATCTAGCGGTCTTTCCGAAAGATACTTTTAAATCGGAACAAGAATTTGAAGATGCTCTTTGGGTTCTTTTACAGAATTTGCATATTCAAGATGATATGCCGTGGGACAAAAGCGTTTCTAGCGATAGTAATGATGAAAATTTTAGTTTTAGCATCAAGGGTAAAGCGTTTTATATTGTGGGCATGCATCCGGAAAGCTCAAGAAATGCTAGAAAAAGCCCCTACCCTATGATAGCGTTCAATTTACATTGGCAATTCGAACAACTTAGAGAACATGAATTATATGGCAATGTTAGAGATACAATTCGGGAGCGGGATAAAGAGAGAAATGGCAGTATTAACCCCGTACTGAGAGATTTTGGAACCGCTAGTGAAGCCTTGCAATATTCGGGTAAAAGAAATAATGAGAATTGGAAATGTCCATTTCATAAAGTATAATAATGAATATAATTCAACCAAGATCCGGAGCGGCGTTCACGCTCCAAAAAAACCAATACCTGTTGGTAGAAGATCTTAAAGGAATGCAGGTTTCCGATATGGTTTTGTTTTCTCAAAATGACATCGGGGAAAAATTATCTTCTGGAAAGACTTTGGATTTTGAGGAGACGATTAATCTGACCACAGGTAATCACCTTTGGAGTAACAGAAGCAATAAGTTAATGTATATCGTACATGATGATGTGAGTTCTCATGATATGCTATTGGCACCATGCAGCAAAGAAACCTTTGAAATTATGTACGATTCTCATGAAACCACACATAGTTGCTTAGATAACTTGAACAATAACTTAAAAACGTTTGGTATCGAGAGAGACCAAATTCCTGGGGCTTTTAATATTTTCATGAACGTGCAAGTTGACGCAGAGGGAAAAATAGCAGTACTTCCGCCAAAGAGCAAAGCGAACGATACCATAGTATTTAAGGCACTGACAGATTTGATCGTAGGCCTAACAGCCTGCTCGGCCAAAGACAGTAATGGAGGTTCTTTTAAGCCTATTGGCTATAAAATATTAGAAAGTTGGGCATGAAAGCTTTTCTAGCGAATGAAAGGTTAACAGTTAATAGAAAACATACTACCAGTCATCAAATACCTTGAGTTTAACCTAGAACAGACTATTTGTCGTTGATTTCGACAAGCTTATCATCGTTCCATTCGCCCCCAGCAACTAAATCTCCTTGGGAGTCAAAAAATTTACCGGTCCCAGAGCGTTTGTCCTCTTTCCATTGTCCGGCATATTTTTCTCCATTTGGCCAATAATACGTTCCGAAACCACTTCGTTTATCGCTGGCATAAGTGCCAACGTAGTATTCTCCATCAGGCCAATAAAACGTTCCTTCACCTTCACGTTGGTTTTCTCTCCATTGCCCTTCGTAACGACTGCCGCTATCTAAAACTGCAATTCCATATCCGTTAGCTTTACCGTTTTTAACTTGGCCCACATAATGCATGAAATTTCCTTTCTTGCTTTTGAACTTTAGGTATTCGCCGAAAGATTTTTGCTGTAATTGCTTTTTTAAACGTGCCAACTGTACTTTGGTTTTCTCCAAAGAAAAATTTAGCGAATCAAATTTTCGTACTTGCTCGGCAGTAGCGGCCAATGGCTGCAATGTGCTATCTATTTTGGTTTTAATCGTATCTTCTTTAACTCGTGGCGAGTTATACGCTTGCGATAACTTTTCGGCCAGGGCGATACGTAAAGGTATGCCCATTTTATTTTCTTCTTTTACCTTAAGCGAAGTAGCATTATAAGATTGAATTGCGGTATCGTAATTACCTTCGAGCAGCATAGAGTCTATACGCGACAACTGCTCATAATCATTAAGCTTTTCTTCGATTTGGCCTTGTTCGATCTCTACTTCTTGAAGTTGATTTTGTAAGTTATTTACCTTAATGCCAAAAAACAGGGCACCAATGGTGGTAAGCGCTAAGACCAAAAAGAGTACAGATTTTTTAAATTTCATGGTAGTCTGGGTTTTACGTTCTTACATACGAATCAATCGTCAAAATGGATTTCTGGCAACTTGTTTTTCACCCTTCTGAAATCTGGCGAATAATACATGTGAAATCTCATGGTCCAAGATTGTTTGTAATTGCCCCCGTTCACCAAATCTTGACCTTGAGAATACATAAGGCCTCCGGCAACCGTTAATCTTGGTGTTAAAATATACCCCAAAGTAGTGGTAAGCCTTAGGTCTTCCATAGGGCTAGCGACCACAGCTTTACCACTCTGCATGATCAATTCTGCTTCAGGAGAAACATATAAGGTCTTCGGCTTAAGTTTATGGTCGTTCAACGGTATTTTGGCCCTGAACATATAACGCCAACGATTTCTAAAAATATAATCACTGTTTTCTGCAAAACCTTGGGTCCAACGGTGCTCTATTCGTATGCGATGATAGATCATAGCACTATACAGGGGCATGGCAAATTGGTACTGGTGCCAAATACGCCATTCGGGCACAACATTTCTATCAATAGAATCTTCGTCTGTGTTAAAGTTAATACGAACGACCCCACCCAAACTAAAATTGACCTTTTTAGAGTAAATATAGCCTAAGGCATGCCTATTGTATATTTGGGCTATTTGCCCAACAAATGGGGTCTCTTCGGTTTCCTGAAAACGAAAGTGGGTCTGTGCATCCCAAAAAAATCGCTTTCCAACTCGAATTTTACCATATGTATTGACCCATACCTTGGTAGTCGGGTCTTTATATTTCGAGTAAGGTGGTAACTCTATTTTTTCTCCTTCTTGGGCCGTAACATAGTTAGAGATAACCAACACCGAAAGTACGAGCCAAATAAAATCGCCTGTTCTATTTCTCATGCTTACTTTCTTTGGCGGTTGATTGCTCATGTAGCAGTTTTATCACTTCTTCTGCATTTTTTTCACGACGTAATTTTCTTTCTAATTTTTTAGTGTCAACTTCTCGCAACTCTACCATTCGTTTATTGGTATGTTCTATTTGTTCAGCTATTTTTTTGGCTTTCTCACAGCTAACCTCATTCGCAGATTTCAAAAAATACGGTATAAGTATTTCAGAATACGCCGTGGTTATCCGCTTTTTTACATCTTCTTCCATAACGGTGGCCATAAACGGATTCCATACTGAATCTTGATATAGCGCCTTTATTTCAGTAGATTTTTCAGGAAGGTGTCCAAGAAGGTCGGTTAGCTGATGTAAATCGACCAAGCATTTTTTCAAAACATTACCAAAAGCCAATTTTTCTTCCGGATTCTTAAGCGATGCATATTCACTTAAAGAATTATCCGCTAGAGATTTTATCCTTTTTAATGGCGCATTATATTTTGTAGAGAGTTTCGGTAATATCGAGTCAACTTTTGCCACCAAAGAATCGTTCTCGGCAATAAGGTCTTTCTCTAACCCATTCAGGGCCTGTAATCGGGCCTCATTCGTCAAGCGATCCGACAATGATTCTTTGATATCTTTCAAGCTAAGTTTTGCATAGTTGGCCAGTGCTAACAATGTCTTCGTATCGAAACCCTCGAATGAAAAAGTATCGGCTTTGTCAAATACAAATGATTGCGTCGTTTGGTTACTATCTACAACTACTTCGATAGTTTTGTTCGGCTTTCCGTTTGGCCATAACCTTTTAACCAAAGAAGTAAGCTCAAAATATTCTAAAATTTCTTCGTTCTTGTAAATGGAAAAAGTCTCCAGCGGTTTTAGGAAATCTTTTGTAATTCTATTGACAACCTGAAACTTGAACTGAGCGTCTTTGTCAGAGCGTTTGACAATGTTTAAATGACTATTATTTAAAAGAGTATCACTAATTGCCTTTGCCAATAAATAATCTTCCACTATTTCGTTCACCTCAGAAATCTGAGTTGAATCAAGTGGATAATGTGGCACTTTAACCTTAATTTCAGGACTAAAGTTTGAGGGACCTAACTGTTTAAGTATATTATTAATTTTCTGATAATACTTAAAGTTTTGGTTTAACAATTCGGACACTCCATTTTCTAAACCGCTGGCCTTTTCACCAACTGTTGCTTTAATTAATTCTAAATATCCCTGATTGAGATTTACAGTTCTGCTACTACCCAGCTTCTTGTTGAAGACCGGTATTTTAATGGTTACATCATTTTGCCTTAAACTGATTGTCTTTAAAAACCCGTCTTCAAAAATCCAGTTTTCAGTATTCTCAATATCTTCCGACTTGTATGATGACCATTCATCATGAGCTAATCCATTACGTAAAAAACGCCCAACTAGAACGGTACTGTCGTTTTCAATTTGAAAATTCTGCTGTGGTATGCCCCTTTCAAAATTAATAGTGCTCTTGAACAGGTTTTTTTCAACTTCAGATGATTTTATCTGATCTATAGTATAAACCCACTTTCCATTAGGCTTACCATTAATGAGTTCACCCTTGGCATCTTCTTGTCTACCACTGATGAGCACGCGATATTCGTAGCCTACCAGCTTGCTTTCACTCTCTGATTGAAATTCTCCGAACTGAAAATGCCAATTGCCGTTTGGCATGCCATTTTTGAAGTTTCCATCTAAAAGAAAAGAAGTGTCCTCGGTGCTAAGTAAGTTGCCAAGGTTAGAATTCTGTAATTGAAAGGCACCGTCATAGACAGTGTCTTTTAGGTTGATAACGTAGTCAAATGTTCCTTGTCCTGTATAATCACCAACCGTGAGCGGGCCATTATACTGTAGTTTTTCCTGACCATAAGATTGCCACAAAAAACCTAAGGAAACAAAAATGACTAGCCGTTTTTTAAAATGAGTCATCCGGCAAAAAATAAATAATTGGTTTAGTCTTCGTGGTAAGTACGATTACCGATACTTTATGGATGTTTTATGCTACAGTTTTATGACCTACGTAAGCATTCTCCGCTTTTTTTAAGAATTTAATGAGGGGTTTAATGGTTTGGCCAACGGTTGCATAAAATGCTTTTGGTATCTACCAGGGCTGGTGCCTGTAAGGCGTTTGAACATTCTATTGAAGTAAGAACGATTTTTAAACCCGCAAGAAAGAAACACATCGGTAAGGTTGTATTCTTTATTTTCTAAAAGTTTCGTTGCCAGCGCAATACGCTCTTCATTTATAAAATCTATAGGCGATTGACCTAACTCTTGCTTGAAGACCCTGTAAAAATTGCTTTCACTCATATACGCCTTTTCACTGAGTTCTTTTACGGTTAAAGAACGAGCCAAATTCTGCCTTATGTACTCAATTATATAGGCAAAACGGTTGTTTCCAGAAATTTCTTGAGTGTTTTCTACATACATTTTTTTACTATTGGCCTGTAAAATACGTATAATCAATTCTTGTAACATATTTGAGACAAACAGGTCTTTTGAAGGATGATTTTCTGTGTAGAGGTATACAATTCTTTGTATAATTTTATAAAGACCGGCATCGTTGGTAAAATGAAAATTATAGTCCATAAGACTCCACTCGTCTCCCTCTACTTTGCCCATAATCTCATTCATTAATTGCACCACCCGTTCGATTCGTTCTTCACCTATCTCAAGGGCCAGACAACGTGTTGGAGTGTTTTTGCTCGAATCGGGAAAATCAATTGACATAAGCTCATTGCTGGGTAATATCAAGGACTCCCCAGGTAGAAAATCAAATGATTTTTGATTGTTTAGATGCATTACCTTTTTCCCTTGAAGCATGCTCGCCAATACTGGTAACCGAAACTGCAACTGTACCCATTTTGCCTGTGCATGGGTTTCAAATATGTGCATGGCAGAGTCTTGAAGTTCGTAGGTGGTTTGATTTTCGACGATGTTGACCAGCTTACGGGAACTGTAAAAGGAATCAGGTAAATACATAAATGGAATATTATAATATCTCTTCAAACTAACGACAAAATTTAAGACAACACTTGTTTTAACTTAAATTTTTGAGAATATAGCAATATTTAATAGAATGGTTCACTTGATTGATAGAATTGTACTAAAAGTCACTGATTGATTCCTGTACATTGCTGTTCAATAAAAAGTTATTGTTCAACGATTAAATTTCAAATATAATGAGTGATGTAAGTACCACAGAAAAACAAGAACTGGTCATGCCTAGTTTCAAAAACAAGTATGATAATTATATCGGCGGCAAATGGGTGGCCCCGATAAAGGGCCAATACTTTGAGAATATATCTCCCGTTGACGGAAACAGCTTTACAAAAGTAGCTCGATCGACTGATGAAGATGTTAACTTGGCCATTGATGCTGCTTGGAAAGCCGCTCCCTCATGGAACAATAGCTCTGCCACAGAACGTAGCAATATGCTATTAAAGATTGCAGATGTTATTGAAAAAAATCTTGAAACCCTAGCTCGCGCAGAAACTTGGGACAATGGCAAGGCACTAAGGGAAACCCTGGCCGCCGACCTACCTTTGGCAGTTGACCATTTTAGATATTTTGCCGGTGTTATAAGAGCTGAAGAAGGTTCTGTAAGTGAACTGGATTCCACCACCATATCTATGAATATTAAAGAACCTCTTGGTGTTGTAGGCCAGATAATTCCTTGGAATTTTCCTTTGTTAATGGCTACTTGGAAAATAGCTCCTGCCCTAGCTGCTGGAAATTGTGTGGTATTAAAACCTGCGGAACAGACACCGGTAGGCATAATGATATTAATGGAACTTATTGACGGCATTCTACCTGAAGGTGTTCTTAATGTGATTAATGGTTTTGGTGTTGAAGCCGGGAAACCCTTGGCATCGAGCTCTAGAATAAATAAAGTGGCTTTTACGGGTGAAACCACTACGGGGCAATTAATAATGCAATATGCCTCTAAGAACGTAATACCTGTAACTTTGGAATTGGGAGGTAAAAGTCCGAACATATTCTTCGAAAGTATCATGAACGCTGACGATGCATTTTTTGATAAATGTCTTGAGGGCGCGGCGATGTTCGCTTTAAATCAAGGCGAGGTATGCACTTGCCCTTCGCGCATCTTGATTCAAGAGAGTATTTATGATGAATTTATCGAGAGGGTAATAGAACGGGTTAAAGCCATAAAGATGGGACATCCATTAGACCCTGCTACAATGATGGGAGCCCAAGCTTCCAATGACCAATATGAAAAAATATTGAACTATATCGCTATAGGTAAAGATGAAGGCTGCGAAGTTTTAACGGGTGGTGATGCCGCTTATAACGAAGGGCTTGAAGGTGGTTACTATGTTCAGCCTACGTTACTTAAAGGAAATAATAAAATGCGGGTATTTCAAGAAGAAATCTTCGGACCCGTGGCTTGCGTGACAACTTTTAAAGATGAAGAGGAAGCTATTGCCATTGCCAACGATACTCTTTACGGACTTGGAGCCGGGGTATGGACACGTGATACGCATCAAGCATATCAAATCTCTAGAGCCGTCGAAGCAGGGCGTGTTTGGGTAAATTGCTACCACCTTTATCCGGCACATGCACCGTTCGGGGGCTATAAAAAATCGGGCATTGGAAGGGAAAACCATAAAATGATGCTCGACCATTACAGGCAAAATAAGAACATGTTGATTTCCCATGACAAGAATGCCTTAGGTTTCTTTTAATTTATGGTAGCGCGTATACTTGTAACCGATAAAGCTCGAGAGGTAATCAAGGGCTTAAAAAAGCAACATGGCCCCCTGATTTTTTATCAAAGCGGCGGTTGTTGTGATGGTTCTGCACCAATGTGCTATCCCGACGGGGAACTCATGCTGAACGAAAGTGATGTGAAATTAGGCAGTATAGAAGAATGTAATTTTTATATGTCTAAAGATCAATTTACCTATTGGAAGCATACTCAACTTCAGGTTGATATTGTGGAAGGCAGAGGTGCTAGTTTTTCTTTAGAAATACCTCTAGGTATTCGATTTATAATCAAGTCGAGAATCTTCAATGAAAAAGAGCTTGACGAACTGGCTTCTTTAAAAGACGCTTAATTAATCATAGCATTGTTTATAAGCCCACAAAGCAGATATTGTGGGCTTATACTATGCTTAATGTACTATCAAATGCCCCCCTATCCCCATAGAAAATCTAAACCTTTGTTAAAAAATGAATGTTCATTCTTTTTTATTATATCTTTGTATCCACAATAAGAGATATGGCAAAACTTCAGAAAAGTATCGATAAACGTAATGCCCTGGTTGGCGCAACCATCGAGCTTGTAAACAACAATGGTTTTCACGCAGCACCAATGTCGAAAATAGCGAAAATGGCCAATGTATCACCGGCAACTATCTACCTCTACTTTGAAAACAAGCAAGATTTAGTCAACAAAGTTTATCTAGAAGTCAAATCATCATTTACAGATTATGCGTTCAAAACTTATACCGATGATATGTCTGTAAAAGATGGTTTTGAACTTATTTGGAAACGCATTGCCGATTTCAAATTAAAAGAACGTGAGGAAGCCATGTTCTTGGCACAATGTGACAACACTCCTATGATAGATGAGCCGAGCAGAAATGAAGGCATAAAACATTTGCAGCCCCTACTGGAACTTTGGGAACGTGGCAAGAAAGAGGGAGTCATTAAAAAATTCTCGAATTACATTTTATATGCCTATACCATCAATCCTCTCTCATTTTTAATGTTGATGCAGAACAGGGGCGTATTCCAGCTTACTGAAAATCACATACAGGAGGCCTATAAATCGGCCTGGAACAGTATTAAAGTATAAGTACAACTGAAAATTATAATCAATAATATAACAAATAGTTACTGAATAAATTAAACTATAGAAATGCTACCAAGACAAATAGGCTAAAGAGATAAAGATTTGACTGTTGCACGGTCAGCTTATAGTAAAAAAAGTACCGAAAAGTTATTTTCGGTTGTAGATTAAAAATTGAAATTATGATTGAGACAATTTTATTAAAAAAGAGACCTGTAGGTGAACCTACATTAGACAATTTCGAGTTTGAAAAAGAAACAGATACACCTGCCCCTTCTGAGGGTGAGTTGTTACTTGAAACCAAATATGTTTCAGTAGACCCTTATATACGCGGTAGAATGAGTGCGGCTAAATCTTACGTGGCGCCCTATGAAGTTGGTCAACCTCTTAGCTCTGGAGTTGTGGCCAAAGTTTTGGTTTCCAAAAACGACAATTTTGAAGAAGGTGAGTTTGTTTCGGGTTTATTGGAATGGAAGTCGCAACAGGTGAATAACGGAGAGGGCCTTCAAAAAGTTTCTGAAGATAAAGCACCCTTAAGTGCATACTTGGGTATTGTAGGTATGACGGGCCTAACTGCTTTCTTGGGCCTACATGAAATCGGAAAGCCTAAAAAAGGGGAAACTTTGGTCGTATCAGGTGCTGCCGGAGCGGTAGGAAGTGTAGTTGGTCAAATCGGTAAAATATTGGGCCTCAATGTTATCGGTATTGCCGGTAGCGATGAGAAAACGGAGATGCTTACCTCTGAATTCGGATTTGATCATGCCATTAATTATAAAACCACTGAAGACATGAAAGCTGCCATTGAAGAAGCAGCGCCTAATGGAGTCGATATTTACTTTGATAATGTAGGAGGACCCATTTCTGATGCGGTATTGTACAGTATCAATAGATTTGCACGCATTATTATCTGTGGAGCTATCTCTGTTTATAATAAAACGGAAACACCAAAGGGTCTTGCCGTGCAACCATTTTTGGTAAAGAACAGTGCCTTGATGCAAGGGTTTATAGTTTCGAACTATGCAGAAAAATTTCCGGAAGCTATAAATCAATTGGCTTCTTGGCTTCAAGATGGAAAATTAAAATACAAAGAAACAATCGTCGAAGGTTTTGAAAACACTCCACAAGCCTTCTTAGATTTAATGAACGGAAAAAATAAAGGTAAGATGATAGTTAAGGCTTAAGAACCGATATACTATCTTAATTTTTAAAAATTGGAATTATGAAAATATTATTTGTTTTAACATCACACGATAAACTCGGAGAAACGGGCAAGAAAACCGGATTTTGGGTAGAAGAATTTGCCAATCCGTATTATACCTTATTGGATAAAGGAGCGAAAATTACGATTGCTACCCCTAAGGGGGGTGCGGCACCCATTGATCCAAGCAGTGATTCACCTGATGCCAGCACGGAAGATACCGAGCGATTTAATACGGACAGCGTTGCCCAAGAATTGATTGCCAATACACAAAAATTGGCCGATATCAATTCTGATGATTACGATGCGGTGTTCTATCCTGGTGGTCACGGCCCATTATGGGATTTGGCCAATGATTCTGTTTCTATAGAGTTGATAGAGGCCTTCAATAAACAAGAAAAACCGATTGCTTTTGTTTGTCATGCACCTGCTGCCTTAAAAAAGGTCAAAAAGCAAGATGGTACACCTTTGGTAAGCGGTAAGAAAGTTACGGGCTTCACCAATACTGAAGAAGATGCAGTGCAACTTACAGACGTAGTGCCCTTCTTGGTAGAAGATATGCTGAAAGAAAACGGAGGTACATACTCCAAAGCTGCAGATTGGGCTCCCTATGCTATTAAAGATGGTAATCTGATTACGGGCCAAAACCCTGCTTCATCAGAATTGGTCGCTGAAAAACTTTTAGCTTCTTTAAACTAGTATCTCATTGAGTAAGTATAAAAGAGCCTGAAACAGTTGTTTCAGGCTCTTTTAGTATATAATAGTTTGGTTAAACGTTTATTGAATGGCCCACATCTAAAAGAATAAGTTCTTTTCCGGCTTTATTAAATTTTGCCTTAGCTTCTTCATGGTCAATTTTGGTGAAGGGCAAAGCATCGTAATGAACGCCTAAAACACGATTGCATTCGACAAAATCACTCGCAATAATAGCATCGTCTACCCCCATGGTTACAACATCTCCAACAGGCAAAATGGCCAAATCAATTTTGGTTTGCATGGGAATCAATTTCATATCCATAGTCAGGGCGGTATCACCAGATATATAGATGCTTTTCTCTTCGGCGGTTATAACAAAACCACCGGGATTTCCGCCATAACTACCATCGGGAAAACTGCTCGTATGTATCGCATTTACATATTTGACCCTGCCAAACTCGAAATCTCGTACTCCGCCATGATTCATTGGCATAGCTTCCAGACCTTTTTCAGCATAATGGTTGTAAATCTCAAAATTACTTACGATGGTAGCACCCGTGTTCTTTGCAATAGCCTCTGCATCTAAGGTATGGTCAAAATGAGCGTGGGTTAGAAATATATAATCCGCTTTGAGTTGCATGATATCGACCTTGTCTTTTGAAAGCTCATTTTGGGTAATAAACGGGTCGATTAAAATATTAAAGCTTCCTATCTCTATGGACAATGTATTCTGCCCGTAATGTGTAATTTTCATTTCCTTAATTTTAAAATTGTTTGAAAATACTAATGGAAATGCATTTTTCCAATAGCATTTCACGTATAAGACAATATGGTAAAGAGAAAGGTCAAAAGTTCATTTCGAAAATCCCTTTTGACCTCTTTCATTTAATATTAAATATCAGTACTTACATATTTACTTTCATGATAGACTTTACGTTTACAAATTCCCGTATTCCAAAGCCACCGTGTTCACGGCCATATCCTGAATTTTTTACTCCGCCAAATGGCATATTAGGCTGGGCCAGTCCGAAAGAATTGATAAATACCATTCCCGTATCAAAATACTTCTTTGCCAAATCGAAAGCTTTCTCCTCATCCTTGGAAAAAATTCCTCCACCTAGCCCAAAGCGACTATCGTTGGCAATTCTAAGGGCATCTTTGTTATCTTTTGCCCGAATTAGAGAAGCCACAGGGCCGAATAGCTCATCATCATAAGCCGGCTGACCAGGTTCAAGGTTCTCTAAAATAGTTGCGGGATAATAGAACCCTTTACCCTCGGGCATTTTGCCACCTAGCAATACATTGGCACCTTTGTGAACACTTTGTTGTACCTGTTCATGTAAGGTCTCACGCAAATCTTCTCGAGCCATAGGTCCTAAGTCAGAGTCTTCAATTGTAGGGTCACCAAGTTTTACCTCTTTCATCGCCTTTACAAAAGCATCGCGAAATTCATCGTAAACCTTATCAGCTACTACAAAACGCTTTGCAGCAACACAGGTCTCACCATTATTATAGATTCGGCCTTGTACACTGGTTTTGGCCGCCAATTCTATATCGGCATCATCAAATACCAGATAGGCATCGTTACTACCCAACTCTAGCACCGTCTTTTTAAGCTCTGCACCAGCTTTTTCAGCAATAATTTTCCCTGCATCTGGGCTTCCTGTAAGTGTTACGCCCCGAACCAATTCGTGTTCAATTATTTTGTCTGACTGCTCATGCTCGATTAATAGCACGGTAAACAAATCTTTGGGTAACCCTGCTGCCTCATATATTTCTTTTAATAAAAGCGCTGATCCGGTTACACCACTTGAATGCTTTAAAAGAACCCCGTTACCTGCCATTAAATTGGCAATGGAATAACGAACGGCTTGATATGCCGGAAAATTCCAGGGCTGAATACCGTATACGATACCTATTGGAGAATAGGTAATTAGGCCCTTGCCCCCGTTCGGCAATTCTCTTTCTTCATCTTGTAGTTCTTTGATGCCCTGAGTAGCGGTATAATCGCAAATAGCACTGCAAAGGTCTATTTCCTGTCCGCTTTGTTTCAATACTTTACCCATTTCTTGGGTCATAAGGCTAACGAACTTTTCTTTGTTTTTTTTCAGTTCTTCACCGATCGCTTTAATCACCTTCGCACGCTCATCAAGCGATTTTAAGCGCCATTCTTTAAATGCTTTGTGACACTTTTCAACTGCACCGATAGCTTCATCGGTAGTCATATATTCATATTCCTTGATTTCCTCGCCCGTCGCCGGGTTTATTGTAGAAAATCCGTTTACTAAAGTTTCCATATTCAATTCAAATTTTTTTAGATTAAAATTATATTCCTGGCTTATTGGTTGGGGATCAGTTCTCTTGTTTTTGCCTCATAGTCAAGGTAGCCTTCCTTTCCTGGGGTATAAAATGTGCTTTCATCCCAATCGGAGGTTTCAACACCTTCCTTAAAACGACCTACTAAATCAGGATTGGAGATAAAAAGTTTTGCAAAAGCCACTAAATCGGCATTACCTTCTTCCAAAACTTGATTTGCCTTTTCTTGGTCAAATCCGCTATTGATCATTAAGGTTCCGCTATATTTTGGTCGGTAGCGTTTGGCAATATGCTGCTCTGCAAATTCGATATCTGAAACATCATTGAAGGGTTCGGACAGATGGATGTATGCCAAATCATATTCCTTATCCAATTTTTCAATTATGTAGTCAAATGTTGGTATGGTTTCTTCATCCATGGTCATTCCGAAAATATTATGGAGTGAAGGATTGAAACGTGCACCAATTTGATTTTGTGGTAACACCTCTTTGATGGCGTCTAGTACCTCGAAGAAAAATCGAGTTCTATTTTCAATGCTTCCACCATATTGATCTTCTCTAATATTACTTGTACCATTGAAGAACTGATGAAATAGATATCCGTTCGACGAATGTATTTCAATACCATCGAAACCGGCAGCTATTGCATTTTTGGCGGCTTGCACAAACTCGTTCTTTGTAGTTTCAATATCTTCCAATGTCATTGCTTTCGGAGTAACGGTTTTTTTACTGCCTTCAGGTGTGAAGACATCAGTTTCGGGGTTTAATGCAGAAGGCGCCCACGGCAATTCACCGTTATGAAAATCTGGATGGGAAATTCTCCCCACATGCCATAATTGTGCAAATATTCTTCCTCCCGCTTCGTGAACCGATTGTGTAACTTTCTTCCAGCCATCTACTTGTGGTTGAGAATGGATGCCAGGGGTGTTTATATAACCGACAGCTCTTTTCGACACCTGCGTTCCTTCGCTAATTATAAGCCCAGCAGTGGCCCGTTGCGTGTAATATGGTACATGCAATTCTTCAGTTGGTGCATTTTGCTCGTTATCTGCGCGACTTCGCGTCATAGGTGCCATGATTACGCGATTCGGCAATTCAATATTACCTAGGGTATAAGGTTTTAATATATGTTGTACTTTCATTTTTTTACTTTTATAATTATTATGATAAAATTGTCAGTGCCTTGTGAAGTTAAGTAAGGTACATACCTTTAAAGACCGCAATCAAAACTGATTTTAGCTTTTTTGTAAATCGATATGTAAAGAGATGGTTATTCTGCGGGAAGCGGTTTTATTATACCACCATACCTGATTGGAAATCTTTGAGAGCTCGTTACTTGAACAGAAGCTGAACCACTTTTAAAAACTGAGATATAGACCTGAAAACTTTCAATCTTATTCCTGATTTTAAAGTTAAATTCATATCTACCCCTCTTGGAATCTTTAGTTTCTTCCCAACTGTCGGCAATTCCTTTGAATTTAATTCCAGAGTCCTCATTATTGTATCCACCACCTATTTGTCGTTCGCCAAAATAAGGAAGGTCTGCAGAGACACTATCTTTCGTGACCTTTAAAAAGCTTCCATTGCCTGAAATATTAATTTGGCTTCCTGACGTACCAGGCGGAAAAAGATTTGAATTCACGACGCTTTGCATGCTACTAGTCATCATCGGTAATGCCTTGTCTGCATTAAAAATGAAATTTTTAGCATCTATTAAACTATCAACACCACTAATAGAATTGCTTTTAGCGGCTGATTTTAAAGAAGAGCCACAGTTAGAGCATAGCACAATTAAAAATAGTGCTATGCCATGAACTAAATATTGCTGACTCCTGTGCTTCATTAGTAAAAGATACTAAAAATTAATCTGCTGGCTTTTCAAATGGAAACCCGCAAAAAATCCAAATTATGCCTGCTCTAAAGCCTCACCGATTAATATTTCTCCTGAAATAATTTCAAAAGTTGAGTCAATTGCGGTATCGTCATGCAAAGCTCTTACCAACGTTTGTGCGACGTCACTTCTAGGTATTTCTCCTCTCTTATCAAGACTTTGGGCCAGTTCTATTTTACCATTGCCCGACTCATTATTAAGCGTGCCCGGTCTTACAATGGCATAGGCCAACCCTGACTCCTTAAGATATTCATCAGCGTTGTGTTTTGCTTTTAAATAGTCTTGAAGCTGATTCGACTCCTCAGGGTTTTCCGCACCTAATGAACTGAGCATTACAAATTTTTTAATGTCGGCTTTTTTCGAAGCGTCAATCAATCTCTTTGCACCTTCTTGGTCGACTGCAACCACATTCTTACCCCCTGAGCCTGCGGCAAAAACAACCTTGTCTATATTTTGTACCGCATGATCAAGATTTTCTTCTAGATCGGCCAATACCGTTTCAATACCTTTACTCTTAAAACGCTCGACCTGATTTTCATTTCTTACCATTGCGACAGGAATGAAATATTGAGATTCATTTACTAAATCAACGACTTTCTGACCTGTTGTACCGTGTGCACCGGCTATTAATATCTTTTCCATCTTATGTATTTTATGTTTTGTACAAAAGTATTGAGATTGAATACGTACTTCTGATGCAGAAAAACTAATTATTGACTGGACTACCTACAGATTTTTATTAATTATATTCATAGTACCCTATAAATTAAATCATTTATATATTTAGGATAAATAATGAACCAAACCCAATTGGACATGTTATCTAATTCAGAAAAGGAATTCTTAGAAGTAAATGGATATCTTAATCTCGGACAGTTACTAACTGGGGCAGAGGTATCTGCTATCAATGAAAAACTAAAAAAACTTCTGGAGGCTGAAGGTGAAAATGCGGGTTCTGAATTGGCCGAATCGAAATACATTCGCCATCCGAAAGAAGAAGGTGCCGACCGTTTAGCCGATTTGGTGAACAAAGGATCAATTTTCGACCAATTCTATACACATCCAAGGGTTTTAGCGGGTATATCTGCGGTACTTGGTGATTCGTATAAATTGTCATCATTGAACTATCGAGCCGCTAAGCCCGGTAAAGGCTTACAAAAACTACATGTCGATTATAAAAATGCGGTGGTTGCCAATGACTACAAGGTATGCAATTCGATTTGGTTATTGGATGATTTTACTACGGATAATGGGGCCACCCGAATTGTACCGGGCACCCATAAGTCAGACAGATTACCTGATGAGGTCATGAAAGATCCTAACCTTTCGCATCCTGAAGAGATTTTAATAAATGCCCCCGCCGGATCGGTGTTTATATTTAATTCACATGTATGGCATGGCGGAACCGAAAATCGCACCTCAAATATAAGACGCAGTATACACAGCTACTTCTGCACTAGAGACCAACCCCAACAAATTGACCAAAGAAAGTATCTAACTCAGGAAACCAGCAATAGACTAAGTGTCAGAGCCAAGGAGATACTTGATGTATAATATTTTCACTAGTGCATAGTTATAGTATGACCGACCACATACACTACAAACTTTACAAACCTTTTGGAATGCTCAGCCAGTTGAGTTCCAATGACCCTAAGCAAATCAGAAAAAAAAGATTTCTTAGCGAGCTATTTAAATTTCCAAAGGCCATTATGCCTATCGGACGCTTGGATGAGAAGTCAGAAGGATTATTATTAATGACAACCGACGGCGTATTGAGTGATACGATCAATCGATCTGGAATTGAAAAAGAGTATTATGCCCAGGTTGATGGCCTAATTTCCGATGAAGCAATAGAAAAAATAAAATCTGGAGTTGTTATCGGTATTGGAGGAGACAAATACATGACAAAACCTTGCATAATTCAAAAGATACCATCGCCAGAACTGCCAAAACCAAGCATTAAACTACGAATTGGAGTTCATCGACCGACTTCTTGGGTGAGTATTACCCTCAGGGAAGGCAAATTTAGACAAGTACGAAAAATGACCGCAGCAGTGGGGTATCCCACTGTGCGGTTAATTCGTATTCGAATAGGTGCTGTTAATCTAGAAGGATTACTACCGGGTCAAATAGAGAAATTCGACCATTTACCGGAAGTAATTCAGAAAAAGTAAATTCTATATCTTTTTAACACGAACAGCGTTCATGCCTTTCATTCCTTTTTCAAGTTCAAAAGAAACTTTATCATCAATATCGACTTCATCTATCAGTCCACTTACGTGAACAAAATATTTCTCTTGATCTTCTGAATCGATTATAAAACCGAAGCCTTTTGAAAAATCGAAATAGGATACTTTACCTTTTCGTACCGGGTCGAATTCTTCTTCATCACCCTCTTCCTTTTTGGGGATACCCAACACAATACTTTCGGCATCAACTTTAACTTTTTCAGATGGATCTGGTGGAGTATCCACCAAGTTGCCATTGTGGTCAACGTATGCAAACGGAATTCCACTAGTTTCTTTAGATTCAGCCTTTCTAGCCTCTTTTTTCTTTTGTTTTTCTTCTCTTTTTTTAAGACGTTTTTTTTCTTTTTCCGTCTTGTTGTAAGTCTGTTGCGATCTTGCCATTCTTTAATTTTGCTTTACGCCCATAAGGTATGCAAATAATTTGATCCTTTTGTACAATTTAGGCAAAGAAATATTGGGCATAACATCGTGCTGTGCGATGAGATGCTAAAACGAACGAAAGTGCCTGATAAAGGGAGAAATTGTTTGTGTCTCTGAAAAAGATATTGTTTTCAACTAAAAATAAACACCTACATTTTGGTGTTTAGACGCTTTTCAATTTTCTTTTTAATTACGGTAAGTCTTTTCATAACATCCATAAGAGTTTCGTCTTTGGTAGTTTTGTAAACTTCGTTAATAGAAAGAATAAGTTCTTTGGCTTCACGAGATGCGTTGATTCTATCACTTGTTGTCATACCTGACCACTTTCTATTTTCAAAATCAGCAGCTCTATGTAGTAAGTCCATATGTTTATGATTAAATGTTAACACTCCCATTTAAGGAGCGCTGCGTTCGGAACGCAAGGTACAAATTGTGTTTTTTCTGCATATTGGCTTTAACAAATGTTTAAATTAAGGGTGAAATTTTATAATATCCAAAAATATGAACTGTTGATAAGAAAGATTTGAGGTGCAGATGAAACCTATAAACGAATAAATACAGCTCCTACCCCCTATTCTGTAAGGTCGAACAATTAATTTGTAAATTTGATTTTTGTGATTATCCTCCAAAAAATTTAGTAAAACATTTATATTCAAAATAGCATGCAACTTAAGCACTACACATTTTTTTGGTTCGTTTTAACATTTTGCATGATTAGTTCTTGTTCAAGTGATGGTGATGTACCCATGACACCGAATCCCGAACCAGAGTCTCCCACACCGAGTCCAGATTCTCAACCTGAACCCGAACCCGAAGAATCCATTATTGAAGTTAATGCCATACCCTCTTCACCGCAAAGACTAGGCGATGCAACCGTTGGATACGAATATTTGATATCAGGTGAATATATGAGTAGCGGGGTGCCATATGAGGCCTATATAGCTGCTAATGGAGAAGATGACCGCAACCTGTTAAATAGGTCAGGTGATAATGCTAAAATAATATACGATTATACGGTAGCTACCGCTTCAAATGGTGTTCGGGTTGTTTCACCCAACTGCATGTCTTGCCACGCCGGTTTTTTAAATGATGAACTTATCGTAGGACTGGGCAATCATTCTGGGGATTTCACCGTAAATCGGGCCAATAATATTCAAGTGGTAAGTTCGGCGATTTCGGCAATTTATGGTCAGAATAGCGATGAGTGGGAAGCTTATGATCAATTTAGAAAGGGCATAACAGCAATTGGCCCAAAGACGATTACCGAAACACGGGGTTCAAATCCTGCCGATAAAATAACACAGGTTTTAGTGTCGCATCGTGATAAGAATACCTTAGAGTGGTCCGATGAACCTTTTGTTGAACTTGATAATGAAGTGATACCCACAGATGTGCCCGCTTGGTGGTTGTTGAAAAAAAAGAATGCCATGTTCTATCATGGTTTAGGCAGAAAAGATTTTTGTAAATCATTCATTGGATCTTCACTTTTAACCTTGACAGAAATTGAAAAAGCGGAGGAAGTAGATGAAAAGATGCCTGATCTATTGGCATATATCTATAATCTAGAAGCGCCATCTTACCCCTATGCCATTGATGCAGATCTAGCGGCCGAAGGTAAACCGATTTTTGAAGAGAACTGCGTAAAATGTCATGGTTCATATAGTGAAGATGAAAGCTACCCTAATTTAATGGTCTCTCTCAACACCATCGGTACAGATGCTGAACTTTCGAAAAGATACACGAGCCCGTCGGAACTCAATACTTATTTTATGGATTGGTTCAATAATGGATGGTTCGGTACATATTCGGTTCCGCTTGAATTTCTGGCAGAAGATGGGTATATCGCCCCTCCATTGGATGGTGTTTGGGCCACGGCACCCTATTTTCATAACGGTTCTGTACCTAATATTGCTGAAGTACTGAACAGTGAAGACAGAAGTACGTACTGGAGTCGCAACTATGATAGCAGCGACTACGATGATGTAAACTTAGGATGGAACTATACCGTAGAAACCAGCAAAAGAGATAAAAATACTTACGACACCACGATAAAAGGTTATAGTAACAGCGGTCATACCTTTGGAGATATCTTAACGGATACTGAACGTTTGGCACTTCTCGAATACCTAAAAACTTTGTAATACGCTTACCTTACTAGAGGATAAAGAAAAAAGGGTCGAATGTATGCACATTCGACCCTTTCTGTTTTTCTAAGATTGAAAACTAACGGTCAATCCTTCAAAGAAACTTCGTCCTCGGTTCCATCAGGATAGATTACTGTTGCTACGGCATCACATTCACCTTCACCGAAATCAACATCGACTTCGAGCCCGTTTTTATTCAAATTCATCATACCTTTTCCGAAATGCTCACATCCGAACTCAGCTTCTAATATATCGGTTATATCTACAATGTAGGTATTGCCGTTGGCTTTCAATATCCATTCTCCATCTACGGTAAATGACCCATCTTCGAAATCTTCACTAAAAACAAGAGCAACAGTTTTAGTTCCTTCTTCATCTACCTTTGAACCATCTTCAAGAGTTATGGCCAAATCACTTTCTACCGTCCAACTAACGGATTGGCTTTCATCATTGCCATGAACGATAAAGCTTCTTGTTCCATCGATGGCAAACTCACCTACCATTAAATTATCATAGGTAATACTAAAAGCATATTCATCTTCATCACCTCCATAAACTATAGACATGGCACCATTTAAAATTGCCCCGTCTTCTTCTATTTTACAATTATCGAAGACTAGGTTGAAACCAGTATCAGAATAGGTGGCTGTATAACAATCATCATCGGTTTTTGCTGTTTTACCACTTTTACCTGAATTGTATAGATTAGTAACCAACAGATCGGCTGCACTAGATACATCGTCAGTCTCAAGAATTGTTTTTAATTCGGTTTTTGAAACTTTGCTTTCATTTTCATAATCCAGTGCTTCTTCGGCGTCATCAGAACAACTAAAAAGTACCAGAGCTGCTGCAGAAGCAGTAAGAAGTCCTTTGGTATTCATAAATAAGTGTCGCATATTCAAAATATTAGGTTTATACTCTTAGAACGAGACACTTTCTTTGTTTAGTGTTCGAAACCATATAAATTGGACGAAATGCTCAATATTCAGATAGAAACATACTTGTTTATAAGAATATCTATCAACAATTTCTCAAAGAATCTTCAACAAATCTACTTTCCGATTAACATGGCATACTAATTTTGGTTTTCTTTACGTTTACATATCGTATACGATAAATGATATAGATATGGTAAACTATAGGGACAAGGTAAGAGAGTATTTACTTAAAGAAATGCAAAAAGGAACTTTACAGCCCGGTCAAAATATAAACTTAGCAGCTGTTTCAAGAACCATTGGGGTAAGCGTAACCCCGATTCGTGAGGCACTCACGCAGTTGCAACAATCTCATATTGTTAAAGCCATACCCTATCGCGGTTTTGTAATCGCAAAAGTGAGCCCTGAAGAGGCAAAAAATCTATATGAATTAGTAGCTCACTTAGAGGTTTTGGCTTTGGAGGAGTCACAATTTGATAATAAAGCCGTAGAGCAGTTAAAATTACAAAGAGATAACATTGCTCAAGCCGAAACTTCATTGAATCGGGTAATCGCCTATATGGAGTTTCACAGATTACTGACCAAAAATTACAATAACAGCGTTTTTCAACAGATATTAAAAGATTTAAAAACACGTGTATTCTTCTATGAGCGAGCGTTTATGGCCAATGATTCTTTTCATTATAACTCAAACGACCAACATGATGCCATCATCTCCGCTATTGAAGATGACAATATACCGTCGGCTGCGTTAGTTTTAAAAATGAACTGGATGATGATACAGAACTATCTGGAAAAGCAATTAGTGACCTTGTAAAGTGCTGTAAGGTCTGTAAATACTAGGTGTTTCGACATTTCATCATATAAAGAAAATGATATTGAATCACAAAATTTTCGTAAAGTGTTATAAAATCATATAATCTCGGCATAATTTTACTCCAAAATTCTGACTGTACATCGAAAGAAAACAACAATTTGATATTGTGGTCGTTAAATTGTAATTCAATTAAATTTTAAAAGATTATGGGCTATTTATCACCTCAAATCGAAGTTTTGGCTAAAAAGAAAAAGCAAGAAGTAAAATCTTTGGTAAAAAAAGAATACTCTTGCGGAATTTTTCAAGATTATGGAAATTTAGAGAATGGAGTGGCTTCGAAAGAGATAAGGAATTAATCTAGAGGTTTGCCGACCCTGTTTAACCCCCTTTTAAACTGCTGATTAAATTCATTAGGTCTTGTGGTATCTCTTGTTCCGTAAATTCTAGCGTATATACTTGTTCATTATCAGTGAGCGTAAGGTTATACTGCTGCCCATCCCTAAAAACCTTCTTGTCGCGCAAATTTGATTTCGAGATACGCTGAAGCGCCTTCAATTGCGTTAGGCTTATATCCGTTTCGCCTTCATATGTTCTCGCAAAACCTACGAACCCTCCTGTTATTTTAATTTTATAGTGCATCTCAAACGACAATTGGAGCAAGCCCTACTTCAGAAAAGCTTTTTGAAACCGCTTCCACTGCCCTATCTGAAATTCTTGAATCACTTGCCAAATCTCGGGCAACACTCACCAGAGTCTCGACCATATCATTGAAATTAGCAGTTCTCCATAGAGATTTTAAGGTTTCAAACCATATCAGGGCACAGTCATCTATACCAATCTCCAAACAGCTTAGGTAAAATGCCTTATTGGGAATGCCTGAATTGATGTGTACACCCTGGTTATCGGCCGTACCATTGTAATAATTGTCCATATGGTCGGGTTGCGTATCAAACTCATTTGCGGTACCAGGGGCTTTCATAGAGCGTATGGCGACTCCGGGGAATTCATCGGTTACCACAGAGTCACCAATCAACCAATCTGCCTCTGACAGGTCTTGATTGAGGTATTTCTGCTTTATAACAGTTCCAAAAACATCGGAAAAATGCTCGTTCAAAGCGCCTGATTGACTCTGATACTCTAGGTTGGCCAAGAATTGGGTAACACCGTGTGCCAACTCGTGCGCAACAACATCAATTGCACTTGCAAAATCAGTGAATTCTTTACCATCTCCATCTCCATACGTCATTTCATCTCCGTCCCAAAAGGCATTGTTGTAATTTTCGCCATAATGAATATTAGAAATGATATCCAGACCATTATCATCTATAGAATTCAATCCGAAAGTTTCTCTAAAGTAGTCACGAACAAAACCAGATGTGTCATAGGCTTTATCGGCCGTTACATCGCCTGTCACTTCTCCATTTTCTTTACGAACAAGGGTTACCCGCTGTTCATATTTGTTCTCGCAATCATATACGAAACGGTCGCCATCCCCTAGAATAGGGTTTCTAAGCAAAAGATGATTTAATGCAGTCTGTCGGCGCTCCGCTATTCTACCCGTATCGTTCAATGTCTTCTTGCAACTTACATTTCCTCGTTTTGCAAGCTCTTCTAGAATATGGGGAGGAATGATTTGACATTTTGTCTTACACATGGTAAATGATTTAGGAAATTACATATCTAATTTCGCACCTTTTATTACTAATGCAAAATAAAACTCGTTAACGCTTTCCTAAAAAGTTGCTTGATTTAATTATGGTGGAAAAGACTTGGGTCGAGATTTGGCATAAGCTTTAATGCATTTTTAAAATATACTTTCTCCAAGACTTCATCAGGTAAATCAAGACCATACATGGCCCAAAAAGCATGGTACTTTTTATAGTATGGAAAATATTCGTCATCAGTTTCCAAAACTCTAAAATAGGTTGGGAATTCTTCGGGTTTCCAGCTGTCTTTACCAAATAAAATACGGTCTTGGTATTTTATAAAAAAGGCCCTGGCATTCTTTGGTTGTCGCCCCAGTTCAGCAATTACGGCCGCAATACCAACATTCATGTTGGGTATATCATCGAGCAGAGCGGCCAGTTTTTCCAAATTATTCGCGTACCAGCCCATGTGGGCATTAATAAAATTCGTTTTCGGGTGTTTTTTAAACATTCGATGTTGTTCATCAATAATTTGTTGCCAAGGTGCAGGATCGGTGTCGGAACGCTTTCTTCGAGAATGTGTCTTTAGTTCAAGCCATCTTTCATTCTCCCCATTCATATCGTCCCAAAAAGATTTGGGGTCAGCGGAATGAATTAGAACAGGTATACCCAACTCACCACATTTAGCCCAAATTGGATCTAATCTTTTATCATCAACAGCGACCCTGTTGCCATCAACATCAGTATAGCGAAGGCCTAAGCTCTTGAAAATTTTCAGACCTTTAGCGCCGTTTTTTACGTCTTTTTCAAGCTGTGTGACAGCATTTGTCGTCCAATTGGGTTGCCCCACCCCCTCAAAGTCTATATTAGCAAAGACTACGAAACGATTAGGGAAACTTTCATTGATATTCTGTATTGAGTTTTTTAGACTTTCTCCCGAACCACCACTTAAGTTTACCATTACGGCTTCGTTAAGCATATCCATCTCGGCAACTAGCTGCGTCAGCTTATTCAATGACATATCGCGCTGGTGGCTATGTATATCGACAAACGGATATTTAGCTCGTTCTACCTTATGCTCCGGAACCACCAGAGTCGATTTCGGATTGTATTCTTCAAAGCCCATATCCTGGCTATACAGTATGGTACAAGAAGTCGAAATAAACAAAATAAAAAATTTTAATTCATTGTTTTTAAACGATTTAAATCTACTCATTTAATCTTTTGGTTAATTTTTTATAATCCACCTCGGTATCGATATCGGTTGCTTTTTTGCCCGGGTCTAATGAAAGAACTTCATGCCCAAATTGTTCAATAATCAACTTGGCACCATTGTCCTCTCCCAAATCACATAAACTTTCAAAGAATTTTTTATCAAAAAGCGCTGGAACACCAGCTCGTTTTGAGTATGCGGTAGCAATAATGAAATATGAAGTGGTATAAAAAGATTCTATCAAAAGGTTTAAATAAGCAGAATCTATTAAGGGTTGGTCGGCAAGCATCACCAAAATTCCGTCAAAAGTTTCCAATTCGATTAAGTGCTTGACTCCTTTGGCGAGCGAGCTTCCTAAGCCCGATTTCCAATTTTCGTTTTCGACAAAATCAACTTCCCACCTACTTATATTATCTTTAATCAATTGCGCATTGGCCCCAAGTACAACTATAATTTTATCAGACCGGCTATTTTTAGCTTGCTCAATAGCGTTTCCGATAAGATCAGACTTACCCCAAGATAATAACTGCTTAGGTCTACCCATGCGAGAAGAAGAGCCAGCAGCCAAAATTATTATGGCGATATTATTTACACTATGCAACATTAGCTATGAATTCTACCCGACTTGTCTTTAAGCATCATCGGTTCTTTCTGCCGGGTGACCGAAAGTATTTCAGAGATTATTGATATTGCAATTTCCTGAGCAGTCTCAGCACCAATATTAAGTCCCGAAGGACCGTAAATTATATCAAAAAAGGCATCGGTAACTTCAGGATAATGTTCTATGAACTCATCGAGAAGCTTCTCTCTTCTGCTGCTTGGCCCCAATAGGCCTAAGTACGCGGGACTACTTTCTTTAATTGCTAAAAAATACTTCAAGTCGCGCACATAACTATGTGTCATTAAGATAACTGCAGTTTGCTTGTCAATTGATTTTATTGACAACATTTCAGGTTCTACAGAAAGAAAATGTTCCGCTCCCGGAAAATCTTCAATAGTCTTTTCTTCGGATGCAGAAGCAACGATTGTTACTTCCCAACCCGCTAAAGATGCAAAAGAACACAATTGTACCGCGTCGTGTTCGGCACCAATTATCACTAATTTGAAACAGGGTACCATTTGCTGCTCAAACTTTTCTATATCTGAAGGTTCAACGAAGTTCGGTCTAAATGGGAATAGGTTATGCCCAAGAATAACACAAGAACCCAAGCTTTTGTCTTCACCGTCATTTTTTGTAAATGATGAACATACTTGAAATAGTTTACGGTTACTCAAAACCTCTTTAAACTTCTTTATAAATCTGTCTTCAGGTTTAAACGGTTCGATAAGAATATAAAGAACACCTTCACAGCCTAAACGGTACCTGCCATCGTAGGTCATCATTTTGGCTACATTACCTTCAAAAACACTCTGAGCCTGCCTCACTATTTCCTTTTCAACACAACCGCCGCTAACAGCACCTACCATTTTACCGTCGTGCCGAATAAGCATTCTCACCCCTGGTCTGCGATACGATGAGCCGTCTAATGCAACCACGGTGGCTAAGACGCACTTGACACCATCTTCTTTAGCTGTCAAATAGGCATTTATAATTTTTTTAAGTTCATGAGTCATTGCCAAAAGTTACGTAAATAACTAATAATAGCTTCATGCTAAATGTATTTTAATGATATCTAACATGAAACTATCTACGTCGTCAAGTCACGTCATATACCTATACATCTGACAAGAATTAATATAACCAGTCATTTCTTTCTCTACTAATATTTCATAATCGATTATAAATCTTAACCGAATTAACAATGTTTAACACTAAGTTTTATATAACCTTATACTTTAAATCTGTTTTCGCCGTTGTGAAGGTTGAACCATAAAATTTAGAAAATGAAATTTTCCTCCCAATTAGTCCTACTTTTTTTATCGATTCTTACTCTGGTTTCTTGTGGAAATGCAGATGATGATGTGAATTTCGCCCTTAATACCGGTGACGGACTTGGTAAGGGTGAACCTGTAGATGAATGCCTTGACCTCGGCGAAAATGATTTAACACTATCGATTCAAGATGAATACACGACCGCACCAGGCAAAGTTTCTATATTTTTCAAAGTCTCCGATAGTGAAGGAAACCCCGTTCCAGGATTAAGTGCCGATCAATTTACCATTTATGAGCAAGGGCGAAATGATGAGTGTTTCAATACGATTTCCACTTCGGAGTCTAAGGCCCGTATATCTCCGAATTCACAAATATTCAGTAATAATACCTTATTGGTACTTGACTTAAGTAATAGTGTTTTGAGCACAAGTCTCGAAGAGCTTAAAACGGCAAGTTTGAGTTTTGTAAACAATGTGATGCCAGAAACGACCCAAGAATCTTTTAAAATGGCAATCTATTATTTTGATGGTGAAGATGAATTACATGAGTTAAATGCCTTAACAGCCTCTAGAGAAGAGTTGACCGAATCGATTCAGGGTATTACCGACGACATTAGCCAAGATGTATCTACAGATCTCTATGGCGCAGTTATCAAATCATCGGATATCGCTTCAAACTTATTGATCGAAAGCACTAAGGGAGAAAAAATCGGTGCCGCCTCTGTTGTGATATTTACAGATGGTACGGATCAGGCATCAAGATATACTCAAGAAGATGCCCAGAAAAAAGTTGATAATGCCGACCCCAACATTTCATATTTTACGATTGGGCTTGGAGCCGAGATTGATGAACAAGTTTTGACCGATCTAGGTAAGACCTCTAGTGTTTTTGCCGGTAATAAAGATGAACTCGAAGATACGTTCAACGATATATCAGACTTGGTATCACAACGTGCGAACAGTTTTTATCTTTTTGAATACTGTAGTCCGAAACGTGATGGAAGCGGCAACAACAACCTGGCCATTCAAGTTAAGAACGGTAGCCTGCAAGGTGCCGTGCAGACTAAATTTAGTGCCAATGGTTTCACAGGTGGCTGTGAGTAATTGATTGAATTAAGTGCTAAAACTATTAAAGTGCCCATTTTTTGGGCACTTTTTTTATATCTACATATAGATAGTTTAATATTTCATTTTCAATGTTTTACATGGTTAAATCCTGTCATTTCTTTAATAGAACGATGGGGTCTTATGAGGTTCTTAACATCTGAAACGACTTGTCATGCGTATTTTATCAAGAATCATAACCATATTAAATATTAAAATTTACAAAATGAAGAAATCAATTATCTTAAGTGCACTTTCCATAGCCTTTTTGGCTTCTTGTGTTTCAAAGAAAAAGTATACCGCTTTAGAAACAAATCTTTCAGAAACCCAAAGTGCCTTAACTAAGACTCAAGTAGAAAAAGAAGAGTTGGAAGGTAAAATGGAAAAAATCGAAGCTAGAGTTACAGAATACAATGAGAAAATAAGCTCTTTGAAAGAGGTTAACGATAGCCAATATACAAGTGTTGACGATGTTGCTGTAATGAGCAACAACACAAAAGAGAAAATGAGAGCTACCTTATCTAAGGTCGATGCCGATAAATTGGCCGGCGCTCAAACTCTACAAGATTCGATGAACTTGGCTATTTCTTATAACCTTAAGCAGTCAATTTCCGATGAGGAAGATGATATCGATGTTAATATCGAGAAGACTGTCGTTATGATCAATATCTCTGATAAATTACTTTTTAACAGCGGTAGTTACAGAGTAAGTAGCAAAGCTGATAAAATCTTAAGCAAACTTGCCGAAGTAATCAATTCTGAGCCAAGTATGGAAGTTATGGTAGAAGGTCACACCGATTCTAGAAGTATTAATACGGCTATGTTTCGTAACAACTGGGATTTGAGTGTCAAAAGGGCTACCTCTGTAGTAGATATTCTTCAGAGCAAGTATAATGTGGACCCAGCTAAGCTTATTGCAGCTGGTAGAAGTAGCTATATGCCTTTAGTTGAAAACGATTCAAAAGATAATATGGCAAAAAATCGCCGTACTAGAATTGTGATTATTCCAAATTTGGACAAATTCTTTGCGCTTTTAGACGCAGAAACCTTATAATTGCACAATCAGGAGTTTGGTACCTGGTTAATAATCTGAAAAAAGGGAGAACTTTAGAGTTCTCCCTTTCTTTTTTCTGCAGTTCGTCGAAAATGTAGTACCAGAGGTAGGGATTGTTCTCATTTATTTGTTTCTTATAATAAGAACGCCCCAATTCTTATTCTTGTAAAACCTACATCCTAAAAGAGAAGCTATGCTTAATCTTAAAATTTGTTATTATGGATGTTCTGAACACTATTATTGAAAACAGTTCGCTAAACGGCATGCCCAAGTGGTATCAGGCACTAACCCTGAGTTTATTTATTTTTATAGCATCCATTGTGATGACGACTTATTATTTTTTGGTCACTAATGGATCTGACATGATTATACGATTTTCGTACTAGATGAAACTACATCTGCTCCTTAACGATAAATCATGGCATTTTTTACATCGCTTATCTTATCTTTTGAAAGGTCGATGAGGAAACCATTTACCACCGCATAGGAAATCTTTCCATTTTTTTCTAATATGAATGTTGGGTTTACCCCAACCTCAATATTAAAATCAGGTAATTCAAATTTTTCAGAAACGACATGAAATGGCATAGGAGACGAAAGTTTGTCTTTAGGTATATTGCGTACACGAACATACGTATAGCCCGATTTGAGTAATGACAATGGATCAAGGCTAGTGAGGGCTGCAAAATCATTTACAGTCATTGGGTACACTTTACCCGCCATAATTGTATAACCCGTTGCATCAAGTGTATCATAACCATAATACGTAGATAGGTCTCCGACATCTAAAATTCTGCTGCTATACCAGAAATCTTTATGTTTTTCTTTATCTACTTCAAGACGGTTTGCACCCACATCTATTTTATAGGTTTTTCCCAAGAGTTCGTAAGAAGCATTTGCAACTTTTAAATCAAAGAGTTTTCGGTCATTCTCAGGTATACTTTCATATTTTTCAAGAGATATATCTTTGTATGTTCCCTTGGCAATCGTATAAATTGCCGAAAGGATCGAAACATAATTCAATTTTCGTATTTCCTGTTTCTCAACATCTTGGGAATATCCGCCAGATTCAATTAAGATAGCACTGGTACCCCACTTTTGAATATTATCACCAAAAGCTCTGGGTTCAAAATCATCATTATATTTACCCACTTGCCCCGGTGCATATTTTTGAATGATATCGTTCATAAATGCAATAACCTTCATCGCATTCGCTCGAACTTCATTTATATCTTTTTCATAGTTATAAGCAGGCGCCAAATATGAGATGGTAGCGGGTTTATCGGTGCGTTCTGCATTATAATAAGTGCTTTGGTCATGTAGATTGAATCCGAAATCGGCATCAAGACTATCGCGAACTCTTTTAAGAGTCTTCCCCTCAGGCGATTGCAGACGAAGGGCATCGCGATTGATATCTATACCCAAACGATTTCTTCGTTGAAATACTTCGGCACCGTCAGGGTTGAGCATGGGTAGAAAGTGTAACGTACAGTTTTCAAGAATCTCTTTTTTCTCATTCTTAAAATCATCGCTGGCCAAAAAATTAAATATATCAAAGATAGCTTGCGTCGCGGTAGGCTCATCGCCATGCATTTGAGACCAAAGAAAGATCGATGTTTCCCCACTTCCTGTACTAATCAGAGACAAATCACGACCTTCTATCGATTCACCGACCTTGGCTACCGTAAACAAATCATTTTGACGGTAGTTTTCTATAAGTGGCTTTATCTGTGCATGTTTAATTCTACGTTTAGCGAGTTTAGGTTCTTTATATTTTTCATAGGTCTCATAAAGTGTAGAGGTGATGTCGCTATTTTGCGCATTACAAATCGATAAAGTAAACAAGAGAACTAGGCTGATTTTGATATTCATTGAACTTTTGAATTAATTTGGTACGGGTTGAAAATTAAGATTTTTGGTCGCTTTTCTTATCTTTTGCATAAAATCGCTACCGGGATCGGTCTTCTGCGTGCGATATCCATCATCTTTTTCTAACCAAAGCGGGTGGTCTTCAAAATTGGTATACTCATAATGCCCGATAAGATAATCGATATCATATTTATCCGATAGATATTTTACCAACCAAATATTCGATTCGAGTTGTGCATCTGTCAGAGGGGTTTCATCTGTGCCTCCCACATTTTCAATGCCTAATGCTGTGTGATTTAAGCCTATGACATGCCTGCCCATAAGGTGTTCAGGCATAAGACGATATATTTTTCCGTCTTGATCTATCAAGAAATGTGTAGAAACGTTCAAACCGCTCACCCCTTTAATATCAGGGCGCCAATTGGGCAATGTAGACTTTTCAAAAGCTTCAAACGAACCCTCCAACGTGGGAATGGCCGTCCAATGAATTACGATCATCTTGGGATTGATAATGGGCTCTTCCTTTACTATACCGTATCTCTCACTCATATATTCAGAGGTCAATTGAATTCTAGCTTCGTCAAATACAATCGGTTTATCTATAATGGTTTTAGAACTAGCGCAAGAAATGAGAGTAAAGCACAATATGAGTTGAACGATTAATATCTTCATGATTATTACTTGCTGTTTGTTACAGAGTCTTTTTTGACCCGATAATATATTTTCACCTTTTTTCTGCCCCACTCTCGAGCTTTTTCTACATTCAGACCCATATAAATATCAATTTTATTTCGCCACCGATAGTGCATTTTATCTTTGACCAAATAGATACCATCAAGACCTTCGATTCTCACTTGGGTATTGCGCTCAATACCTAATCGCATCAAATCTCTAGAAACAGCTATCGCTTTTAACTCTGGTAATAGGGTATCTCCCCATGCAGCTATACTAGGTTGCCCATCGGTTTGAGCTACCGTAGAATTATAAGCTGATGCGGTTACTGTTCTCTCTTTCCAAATATAATTACGATCTGTCGTACTACAGCCTAGATTAAGTATCAAAACCAGCAAAAGCAATGACCCTATTCGGTTCATAATCTATTTTATAAGATTCTCAAGTAGCAAGATATCTAAATTTTCATTATTCCATCTTTCTTGTATTACTGTGAATATGAGATGCCTTAACGAATTTATTTTTTCAGCACCTCGTTATTTACCAGATACGGTATGGGCTCTCCTTTATATTTGGCAATAATATTCTGCGCTGCATAAACCGACATTCTATTTCTTGCTTCTTCAGTTGCAGAACCTATATGCGGTGTGACCGCAACATTTTCCATATCAAGAAGCGGATTATTTGGAAGCATCGGTTCAGGATCAGTTACATCTAAGCCTGCACCCCAAATTTCCCCATTCTTTAAGGCACGTATCAGATCGTCTTCTTTGTGTACTGCACCACGGGCCGTATTTATAAATATAGAAGTATTTCTCATTTTATTGAATGCCGACCGGTCGAAAGTATATTTTGTTTCATCGGTCAACGCACAATGTGCCGAAACAATATCACTTTCATTTAAAAGCTCATCAAAACTTACTTTTTTCGCACTCAACAAATTTTCTGCCTGCCGATTTTTACTTCTATTACAATATATAATGTTCATATCATAAGCACCTTTACAACGTTTGGCGAATTCTAGACCTATACGCCCCAAACCGAAGATACCCAATGTTTTCCCCTTCAACTCGACACCTAAATGGCCTTGCGGCTTAAAATGCTTCCATTCTCCTTTGGCTATCGTCTTATGCAAGTAAAACATGTTCTTTGAGGCTGCTAACAATAGGGCTAGAGCGGTATCGGCGGTAGCATCTGTCATCGAGTTGGGAGCATTTGCAAATGGTATGCCCAAGTTCGTTGCCGTTTCAACATCAATATTGTCATAACCTACGGCAAATTGTGATATAATTTGAAGATGAGAATTGGCCTTTAGAAAATCTGCATCCAATTTATAATTCATGGTACTCAAAAGTGCATCATACTTTTGGGTTTTCTGAAGAAGCTCATCTTGGGGCATAGGGTAATCTTCCGTCCATTTGGTTACGGAAATCCCTTCTTCTTTCATCATTTCAATTCCGATATCGGGTATGTTCAAACTAACTAATACATTCATACTCTACTAAATATTTCTACAGATTCACCTAAATTTTTTTCAGCTATTTTTACCATCACTCATTCAATTCTGACTAAGCCCTATGAAAGTAGTAAAAAGAATAATACTTCTCTTATTCGTAATAATTGCAATTGTCGCTTACACCCAATACCCAAAACTCAATATAATTTCGGGCTACGCCTCAAAAAATATGGCGTCGACCCTATTTCTGACAGACAGAAACGCTGAATCTGTAACACTTAATGATAATGATGTTCCATTGATTAAGCTAGCCGATGTCGAAACTACCAATGAAGAGGCCGAGGCTTCCGTTTTTGGGCTAATGAAACGTAAGTCGGTTTGTTTAGATGGTCTTGGATGTATTTTGATTAATGAGGATTATGATTCTAAAAATATAATACCTAAGCCAAATAGAAAAAGTTCTAAGTCTAATCTGCCTTTTCCGTATGGTGATAAGAATGTGAAAGATACCGTGTTTCAGAATGTAAACTATAATCTACTAGAGTCAGCATTGGATAAGGCATTTTCATCTCCTGAAATACAAAAAACCAGAACCGTATTAGTTGTACATAAGAATCACATTATCGCCGAACGCTATATAGACGGGTTTACTGAGCAGACGCCTGTACTCGGTTGGAGTATGACCAAAAGCGTTTTGGCCACCCTGTACGGTATTTTAGAATACCAAGGTCGAATAGATTTGAACAAACCTGCACCTATTAAAGAATGGCAAGGCGATAGTCGAAAGAACATCACAATCAACCACCTTTTGCGCATGCAAAGCGGTTTGGCTTGGGACGAAGATTATACTTCAATGTCTGATGTGACCCGAATGTTATTTTTAGACTCTGATATGACTGCGGGTCAAGCGGAAAAGGAAGCATTGGCGGAACCAACTGAAATATGGAATTACTCTTCTGGCACTTCAAATCTCCTATCCGGTATTTTACGAGATCAATTTGATAGCCATCAAGAGTATATCGATTTTCCGTACGCTGCTCTAATAGATAAAATTGGCATGCACTCAATGTTGATGGAAACGGATCAAGCGGGCAATTATGTTGGTTCTTCGTATGCCTGGGCCAATACTAGAGATTGGGCAAAATTCGGCTTACTATACCTAAACAACGGCAATTGGAACGGTCAGCAGCTTTTCGACGAAAATTGGGTATCGTATGTAACGAAACCCACTGCACATTCTGATGGTACTTATGGAGGTCATTTTTGGCTAAATGCCAACGGGAAATTTCCTGATGCCCCAAGGGACATGTACTCGGCCAACGGGTATCAAGGCCAACGGGTATTCATTATACCTTCTAAAGAATTAGTAATCGTTCGTACGGGTTTGGCCGAAGAACCGGATTTCAGTATCAACAATTTTTTGAAAAATATTTTGGCCGCGATCGACTAAACTCTTAGAAAAGTATACGAAAAAGTCGAGCTGAAACCGTTAAAAGAACAGTTTACAACATGTTTTGTCTAATCTCTCAACATAATTTTTCAAACCTTGAGCCGACTGGCTAAGTTTACTTCATAAATAAGAAGTGTTATTTTTTCATTTTCATATAGTGTGTTCTCAAAAAAAGAGCCTTCCATTATCGGGAGGCTCTTTTTGATTATATCGGTTAAACTTCATTCTTTAGATTTAAGGTATCCATTTGTCTTTACCAAAGTCGGGCTTTCTTTTTTCTAAAAATGCATTTCGGCCTTCTTTGGCTTCATCGGTACCATAGGCCAATCTTGTTGCTTCTCCAGCGAAAACTTGTTGCCCTACCATACCATCATCCGTCAGGTTCATCGCAAATTTTAGCATTTTGATTGAAGTAGGTGATTTTTCTAAAATTTCTTGGGCCCACTGATAAGCTGTATCTTCTAATTCTTCATGGGGTACGACTGCATTTACCATTCCCATTTCATAAGCTTCTTGTGCAGAATAGTTGCGACCTAAAAAAAATATTTCACGAGCTTTTTTTTGCCCGACCATTTTTGCTAAATACGCAGAACCGTAACCTGCATCAAAACTAGTGACATCGGCATCGGTCTGTTTGAAAATAGCATGTTCTTTGCTGGCCAGCGTCATATCGCAAACCACGTGCAAACTATGCCCGCCGCCCACGGCCCAACCGGGAACGACTGCTATAACTACCTTGGGCATAAAGCGAATCTGTCTCTGAACTTCGAGAATGTTCAAGCGGTGCATACCATCTTCACCAACGTAACCCTGGTCACCCCTAGCCTTTTGATCGCCCCCGCTACAAAATGAATAAATACCATCTTTTGTAGAAGGCCCTTCGGCAGAAAGTAATACCACACCTATCGAAGTATCTTCTTGAGCATCATAAAAAGCTTTATAAAGTTCGCTTGTTGTCTTAGGTCTAAAGGCGTTTCGAACATTTGGTCGATTAAAGGCAATTCTGGCTACCCCATGACTTTTTTTATAGGTTATATCTTCGAATTCTATGGCCGTTCTCCAATTAGGTTGATTCTTCATCTAAGCGTATTTATGACTTTGCAAAATACCATAATTGCCCATAATTATACTATACATTAACAAAGAATTTTCATAAACATGTTTTAGAAATCGATTATAGCAAAAAATTTAGAGGTTGATTTTAACAAAGAAGAAAGATTAACAATCTATTTTTCATGTATTTACAAAAAAACTTATTTTGGTTTTAGTAAATAATTAACAGGTGATCACTTACTCATCTAATTGTGTAAAATCAAACAATCAACGGTACTGAAATTGAGAACTATTAAATTATTTTGCACTATATTAGTGGTACACATTACACTTATTAAATTTGACTTGTTTGAAATCGGAGGAAAATCTTGCCCCACCCCTCTCTTCTCTTTAAATATGGATAGATAGTGGAAAACAACTGTGCCGGACCAAATTTATCTTCAAATGAAATTTATGCCTTAGCTAGAATAGGTCATTGGCAGTTGAATGTTGAAACAAGAATTTCAATATTAGATGATGTATCTTGCCTTATTCTCGGCGTACCTAAGGGCAGTCGACTATCTGACGTTGAAAGTGAACTTTATTATCAAACTAAAACAGATAGGGAAAAAGTAAGTGTACTGATAGAAAACCTAATCAAAACGGGAAAATCTTTTAAGGTAGAAGTACAGCTAAAAAAACCGGACGGTAAATTCATTTGGGTACTTATAGCGGGATCAAGCGTAATCGAAAATGATAATTGTGTTCGAATAGATGGCCTTCTTCAAGATTTGACACAAATAAAAGATCTTGAGAAAAGTTTAAGACAAAAAAATCAAATAATGAACGTTGCGCAACAAAAGGCCCAATTAGGGCATTGGCAGTGGGATTATAATACCAATCTGGCCACTTGTTCAGAAAACATGTCTCAATTGTTAGGTCTTGAAAAAAATTCTGAATTGACCCTAAGCTCACTCTTAAAAGATGTACACCCTGAAGATTTAGAAAGTGTTTACGCGTCTTTGGATAAGACGATGAAATTAAAATCTTATCAAAGTTTTACCCATCGCTTATTAATTGATGATGAGGTCCGCTATATCAGAGTAATCGGAGAAGTGAATACCGATAATAATGGAAATATTACATCTATATTAGGTATTTCACAAGATATTACAGAACAACAGCAATTTGAAGGTACCTTACTTAAAAAGAATCATCTTCTTAACTTGGCTGAACAAAAGGCCTCAATGGGCCATTGGTATTGGCAATCGGGCACCAAAGATCTTATGGGTTCGAAAAACTTATTTCGACTCTTTGGCCTAGACTTTCAAAATGAGCGGATTAGAATAAAAAAACTTTTAAATTTTGTTCACCCCGAAGACGTAGACCAGGTTAAGCGATTCACTTTAAATGCTATAAAAAATAAGAGGGTCGATAGTTTGGTCTTTCGCATAGTATTAGATAATGATCAAGTTAAAATTGTAAGGGCTACTGGTGAAGTTTACGTTAGTAGAGATAATGAAATAGATGAAATACTAGGCATTTTTCAAGACATAACGGCACAACGTGCCCAAGAAACGAAATTTAAAAATCTTTTAGATTCTGCACCTAACCCTACCTTTATCGTCAGACATGATCGAACCATTGACATGATCAATGACGAAGCTCAGAAGTTATTTGGTTACCAACCAGAAGAGATTGTGGGTCAATCAATGCGTAAGCTCTTTCCAAAAAGGTTTCATTCAATGGGAAACGCTCTGAGAAAAAATTTTTTCAACAATCCAAAAGTTCAAGTGGTAGACCTAGGGAAAGATTTAATGATGATTACCAACAAAGGTGAAGAAATACCGATTCACATAACTATCGGCCCAGTTTTTACCGATAATGAAGTGTTCGTCTCAATAGTGGCCAGAGATATTACCAAAGAGAAACGTGCAAAACGAAAATTGTTAGAGGCAAAGGAAAGTCTAGAAGTCTTGGCCAAAGAGTTAAAATCTCAAAATCAACAGCTTGAAGATTTTTCGCACATTACGACGCATAATCTCAGGGCACCGGTCAATAATTTGAACGCCCTTTTAAAATTACTTAAAGTGGCCAAGAATGAAGAAGACAAAGCAGTCTTATTCGAAAAGCAAGAAAAGGTAGTTAATCACTTAACCTTGACATTGAATACACTAGTAGATTCTTTAAAGGTAAAAACCTTAGAATCTATACATCTAGAAAAACTATGCCTAAAAGAGGTCTTAGAAAAAACACTTGAATTATTAACTGCAGAAATTGAAAGAACGGGTACCGTTATCAAGGGTGAATTCTCAGCAATAGATTATGTTGTTTACAATAAAATCTATTTGGAAAGTCTGTTCTTGAATTTAATAAGCAACTCCATTAAATACAAACACCCGGATAGAACACCAGAAATTCTGATAACCTCGCAAGTATCTAACAGCGGACAAGTAAAGTTACATTTTACCGATAATGGACTGGGAATGGATTTGGATAGATACGGTAGTAAACTCTTTAAAATGAACAAGGTATTTCATAATCATCCCGAAGCGAAAGGTATCGGACTTTATATGACCAAAACTCAACTAGAAGCTTTAGGTGGCACGATTACCGCCGAAAGTGAGGTCGGTAAAGGCACCACCTTTGAAATTATATTTAAGAACCAAAAAGAAAACTGAGCTTCACAGGTTCGTTAAGCATGCCTGTTTTATGAGCAAACTTAGAATGTAATATTAACGAATGGTATAACCGGGCTGGTGTAAACACTCTCGTCTTCTTTATATAGCACATTATATTTAACCCCTAAGGCTATTTTATTGGTGATATTTAGCCCTGCACCCACAAATAAAATCGATTCCCAAAAATTATCTTTTATATCGCCAGTAACGGTTTCTTGTTTTGTATTAACGTTTAGTTCCGCAAACTCGAGCAAGGTCGTTAATTTAGGTGTCGGAGAATATTGGCCTATAATATTGGCCCCAATAGTTGTTGTGCTCTGAACATCTTTAATCGCAGTATAATTGCCTTGCAGCCCCGCTCCAATACTCATTTTATTACTCACAGCATACATTAAATTGGGTGAAAGGCCAATATTAGTACCACCAACAAAACTCAGTCCGAACCCGCAACCGAATTTCAAACGTTTGTTTACCACATTGGCGCTATCTTTTACAGCAATTTCCGTTACTTGTGAATAGCTAACATCGCACAAAAAAACAAATAATAGTGATAGGGATACTTTAAGTAAAAACTTCTTCATTTTCAAATAAATTAATGGTTTATAAATTGGTTATTAGTGTTCTGGGGTCAAGATATAGTTTTTCTAGTAAAAAATTGAGTTCTAATAATTTGTAATGAAGAAAATGAATATTAAATGTGATTGTTTTAATTATGGTTGTCAGATTTCCTATTTTTTTCTTCAATCCATTTGGCCATATATTTAGTGGCTAATGAACTATGATGCTGCAGCAATACACCCGTTAAGTTTCGACTTCGGTGCTGCTCTAAATCGGCTTGAAGTTCATGTATTTTGAGCATCAATAAGCTTTTATGATATTGATTGTCAAATACCTCATTGATTATAGAAATACCATTTGATTGGGCTTTTAACCATTCTTGCTTGTCTGTATAGAGCTTGAATGCTGCATTTGCTATGTTCTCCGCCGATTCACAAATTAGACCGCCCCAAGGTAAGTTTGAATGCATGCCTTCCGCGCCTATGGGTGTAGTTACGCTCGGTGTTCCCGTTTGCATGCCCAAAAGTAGTTTTCCTTTGATGCCCGCACCAAATCTTAGTGGAGCTAGATTTACTCTAGCCAACGCCATTTCAGATTCGGCATCAGCCACCCACCCCTTAACTAAAAAACCTTCATTAGAGTTGTGCATCTGCTCTATTTGTTGTGGTAGGTAGGCACCGTAAACTGATAATTGAGCTTTAGGTAAAACAGTTCTAATTTTAGGCCATATTTCATTTTTGAGCCATCGCAGTGCGTCTAGATTGGGTTTATGTTTACCATTGCCTATACTGATAAAATTATGTCTTTTATAATATGGGGTCCAATTTGCTAAATCAGATTCTTTAATCGGGTTTACGAAAAAAGGTAAATGATGAAGCAAGCTTTTATCAATGTTGATTTCTTGTAACAGTTTCATTTCATAACTGGAAATAATCAAAGACAGATCACACCGGTAAATACTGGCTATTTCGCGTTTGGCAACGTCTTCTCTAAGCCAGTTTTCAATAGAAAATGATTGACTTGATTTTAAATTTTTCTCCCTTATATACCTTAATGAATGTAAATCTTCAGTATCTAACACACGTAAAGCTTTAGGGACAAATTCGGCTACACGCCAACCAAACTGTTCTTCTGTGAGAAATCGATCAAAAATGACGATATCTGGTCGAAGTTGGGTCAAAAATTCATCAAAACTAGAATTATTTAAAAGTATATTCTCGGTATCGACCCCCATATTCTTCAATTCTAAAGAACGCTCTGATTCTTTAGCGGTACTACCGAATACAATTCGATAATTTTGATTTAGAAAAAAGGAAAGTAACTGTAACATACGGTTTCCCGCAGCAGTTGAGGTTGGCTCTGGCCAAGTAAAGCCAATAATAAAAATGCAACCTTCTCGCATTAGAAATTAAAAGACTGGTTAGAAAGCAAACAATACTTTTGAATTACATTTTCTCTGCAAAGCGCCTAGAGATGCTCGAGCGCAATTTACGCTCATAATCTTCTTCGAGCCACTCTTTATAATTTTTAGTGTTGTTCATGATACAATACGAATATTGGCGAACGCGATAGGCAATTTCATCTTTTAATTCTTTTGCTAGAATACGCGCATCAAAAACATCTTCTGCATTTTCAACACAAATTTTGGCATGCTGCTCAATACTGCGTTCAATGACAATTTTTGATTTTAGGCCCTGAGCAAAAACTTTTTTGTACTCTTCTTTGATGTTATAACTAATATCGGTCGAGTTACTGAACTTTTGACGTAGTTCATCAGGCATTTCATAAACAAACTCTCGCTCAATTTCTTCATCATTCTTGATATTCTCTAGGTAAAAATCAGGAAAATGGAATATCTCTTGCCAATCCATTGGTGCATCCCACAAACCGAAACGAGCGACATTGTTACCTAAATCGACTACTGTAAATTGGTCTTTCTTAGGTAAGATACGGCTGCCACGACCTATCATCTGAAAATAAAGAGTGAGAGACCTTGTAGCCCTATTCAAAATAATTGTCTCTACCGAAGGTTCGTCAAAACCGGTGGTAAGAATACTTACAGAGGTTAAAATCGCATCAGGTGTATTCGAAAACCATTCGAGAATATCTTTTCGTTCTGAAGCCGTGTTCTTATTGTCTAGATGCCGAACATTGTACCCTGCCTTTTTAAACGTTTCATACACATAATGAGAGGTATTTATTCCGTTATTGAATATTAGGGTCTTGGTACCTTCGGCTATTTCTTTATAGGCAGAAAGTAATTTACCCAACATATTATGATTACCATAGAGCTCGTCTGATGACTTTACTGTATAGTCGCCACTAATACCCAATTTCAAGCTTTGCAAGCTTACATCATAATTATAGACATTGGCCTTTGCCAAAAATTTCTTCTTGATTAACGATGATATAGATTCACCCACGATCAACTTTTGGTAGTTGTCTTTCATGGGCAATTTGATGTTCGAGCTTAACGGAGTTGCCGTAACACCTAATATGGTAGATTTGTCAAAATATTTAAAGAGCTTTCGAAATGAGTTGTAGTGTGCCTCATCGATAATTACCAGACCAATATTATTTATTTCTACTTTTTCTTCTTGTAGCCTGTTGTTCAAGGTTTCGACCATAGCTACGAAACACATAAACTCATCTTGGTCGCTTAACTCTTTTACTTCGCTATTGATAATTTTATTACGAACCCCAAAACCTTTTAGCATTTTTGAGGTCTGAAGACTCAACTCTATCCGGTGGGTAAGAACAACAACTTTTTTACCGGTTTTCTCAATATAACGTCGAGCTATTTCAGAAAATACGACTGTTTTACCTCCACCGGTAGGCAATTGATATAATAAATTACCCTTAGCCGTATCACTTTCTAGATGTTCAAAAATCTTATGTAGATCTTGAATCTGGTAGTCGTAAAGCTTTTTTTCCGTTTTGTCTGTTTTTACTTCCAAGTAGGTGGTCGTATTTAGATTTTTATACGTTTTAGTCTTAAGAAATGGCTAAAAATCTTAATTTGCAAAACTAAAGGAAAATTGTAGTAGATTGAAATTAATCTTCTGGAAAAGCCAAATTTTAATGAACACGTCTCATTATCATTACATTACAAACGAAGCAAAAATCAGGTGTTTATTTAAAATGGACTCTAATACGTATTCAGTCAATTATATCTAGAGCTCTGGAAAAGCCTTCGGCATATGCCCAATTTTGCTCTTGGGTCTCTGCATAAATTTTAACTATTCGTTCTTTAAAATCTGGTAAAAGAGCGTTGATGGAAACAAATTGTAAGGCTTCATTAAATGAATTGAGCATACTTTTATAAAATGCTTCGGGTACATTTCGTTCTTTGGCGAAAAGTTGTGCAATTTCAATATTGTACAACATGGTATCGGCTACCAGGTGTGGGGCTACACCCAATTTAACAAAGTGCTTTATAAATTTATGTGCAACCGATCTTCGAGCCTTAGGTCTTCTCCTTTTGACCGGAAAATACTCGTTACTAATTTTGGCCTTTGCATCTTGAACCAATTTATCCTCCTTGGGGTTGAAAATAAAATCATAATACTCTTTCACCACTGGAAAACGCTGATAGAGGTCCATCATTTGTTCTTCAATAGCTTCTTTAGGTAATTCAGAAAGGTATTTCTTTAAGGCCCTCTTGCTCATATAATTTTTTTTGAAAGGTTAAAAATAGCGGAATGCCTGAAATTTAAAGCGGTATAACGAACAAAATCTTAAACTTCTCATAAATTATGTATAAGATTACTGACAAGTCTTTGGAAAAGACGTAATAAAAATGTATAATGAGAACTTGTAGTAATTATAAACATAAGCAATATATATGAGGCAACTTAAGATTATCAAGCAGGTAACCAACCGGGAATCAAAATCATTGGACAAATACTTGCAAGATATCAGTAAAATAGACCTGATCAATGCGGCCGAAGAGGTTGAATTAGCACAGAGAATACGTGCCGGAGACCAAGTGGCATTAGAGAGGTTGACCACTGCAAACTTACGATTTGTAGTTTCTGTTGCAAAACAATATCAAAATCAAGGTCTAAAATTACCCGATTTAATTAATGAAGGTAATTTAGGTCTAGTCAAAGCTGCGAAACGTTTCGACGAAACTAGGGGGTTCAAGTTCATCTCTTATGCCGTCTGGTGGATCCGTCAATCTATACTTCAGGCACTTGCCGAACAATCTCGTGTAGTTAGACTTCCTTTGAACAAGATTGGTTCGATCAACAAAATCAAAAAGACCTTTTCTTATTTAGAGCAAGCTCATGAGCGCCCGCCTTCCGCCGAGGAAATTGCCAAAGAATTGGAGATGACCGTAAGCGAGGTAAAACAATCGATAAAGAATTCAGGGAGACATGTCTCTATGGATGCGCCATTACGCGAGGGTGAAGACTCTAACTTATACGATGTTCTGCGTTCAGGTGAATCTCCGCGGCCCGATAAGATTTTAATGCAACAGTCTCTGAATACGGAAATTAACCGCGCGCTAGAAACATTATCACCGCGAGAGGCTGACGTAGTTAAACTTTATTACGGTATTGGTGACCAACAATCGATGACGTTAGCTGAAATAGGTCAGACTTTTGACTTGACAAGAGAACGTGTCAGACAGATTCGTGAAAAGGCAATTCGTAAATTGAGACATAATTCAAGAAGTAAACTGCTGAAGACCTATTTAGGATAACCCAGTTTGTTATTAATATTTAAAAAGGCCTCAACATTTGATGTTGAGGCCTTTTTATGTACAACTAATTAACTAAAAACACTAAGAATAATTTAATTTGCTTATTTCTTGACTTTTAAGAATCTCATTTAGACTTTCGATAAAAATCATGTAAGCAGCATTGTCTGGATTATGATTTGCCATAGTAGTAGGTTTTAAAAAATTAAGATTGGGGACTTTTCGATAGCGGATTACATATAATCCAATTCTACCAATTCGTTTACACTTAAAATTTCGTTTAGCTCTTGTAAGAAAGAAAGGTACTCTTCTCCGTAAGTATCGTAAAGCATGATGATATAGGTTAAGTTAGACTTTTTTATACGTTAGCGATTTGGGTCGCTTTATTTATATAGTAAAACTATTGATATACTTTTGGGGCGACAACAAATTGTGGTGTAAGCAGCTTTTTTTGTTGTAAAACCTAGAAATTATGTAAAGGTGTATGCTTAATCTTCTTTGAATGTGCTCTTTACCGGTTAATTCGTCTTCTACCACGATTAATACTAGAGAACAGTATTATACATTATAGTGGTGACTGAAAATATTCACGTGTTGAAAGTTGAATCAAATTCGTCGATTACTTATAGCTTTCAAATAGGAGACTCTAACAATAACGAGTAGCCTGGGCCGTTTTATAACTACTTGCCTGTAATGTAAAAGGCATAAAACCGGTTAACGATGAAAACTCATTCCAGACTATCATTAAAAACCTTATTAAAAAGGTTTACTAATGTATTTGCACTACTAATGACCTTACATGTGTTGGGGGCACCAGTACCTATAACTGAAGACATAAATAATACCATAGAACTGAAAAGCTATAGTTTCAATGCAAAAAAACGAAGTGCGTTCGTTATATCTGGTGTTTCTGAACAAATAGAAAGAGGTCTAACAATTATCCACTTCAATACTTCTCTGAAATATGAATATAAAACCTTCGATACCTATTCAAGTACAGAGGCTTGCGAACAGGCAATTGATGTGATTGAAAGTCTGATAGAAAAAAAAGCATTCTTTACCATTTTGGCGCATGACTCCGCCGCAAATACTTTACTAAATAGCTCTAAAGAATTAAAAGGTAGTGGATTACCCCTATTAACAGGTATTAAAGGAAGACAAGCGTATATCATGCATAATTTTAATGGTGATATTTTTGAAAGTATTGATGATGTTGAAGTTACCTTGACGCTTTCCATCCCTCAGAATATATCAGATTCGAATATTTTCTTTCCCAAAGTGAGGTATGAGTTCGAACCGAACAACAATAGATACATCGCTCACGCAGGTGGAGAAATCAACGGTGTGAAATCAACAAATTCTAAAGACGCCCTAGATTTAAATTACAAAAATGGGTTTCGATTATTTGAGCTTGATATTATCGAAACAGCTGATAAAAAACTTGTGGCGGCACACGACTGGAAAATGTGGGCACGTTTCACTGATTATAGTGGAGCTTTGCCCCCTACTCTAGCTGAATTTAAAAAACATAAGATTTATGGTGATTACCATACTTTAGATATGGATGGAATAAATACATGGTTTCAGAACCATCCCGATGCTATTTTGGTTACCGACAAAGTCAATGACCCTATTGCTTTTGCGGAAGCATTCGTAGATAAGACCAGATTGATTATGGAACTGTTTAGTCAAATGGCCATTGAGGAAGCTGCTGCCCATGGTATTCAGACCATGATATCTCAAGACCCATTATTGCAAATTAAAGGTGATAAAATAGATTACTTGGCTATTAACAATATAAAATATGTGGCGGTTTCTCGTCGCATTATTTCAGGCAAGACCAAACTAATGCTACGGCTTAAAGAACAGGGTATAAAGGTTTATGTATACAATGTTAATTTTGATCCTGGCAAAGATGAAAAATACGTGTACGATAATGAATTGGGCCTAGTTTATGGTATGTATGCCGATAAATGGGTGTTTGATGAATTTGAAGCTTCTAAATCATCAAGATAGTTATCTATTCCTTTAAATGCTTATTCCATATCATAGTAGTGACATGAAAGTATAACGGGGCAGAAAATTAATTCTGCTGCTTTAAAATTTCACTTGATAAGTAATACCCGCCGAGATGCCGTAGAAAAAACTTCCTGCAGAGAAAGCGAGCTCTTGTCTTGTAGCTCCAATATTTGCGCGATAAGCGTTTTGACTGTTCTTTCCGGTGAATTGATATTCTAAACTTAACCTTTGTGATTCAACATAAAGTAAGGTTTCCGCAAGTAACTCATCCCCAGAAATAATCTGTCGCAGCTCTGGTGAATACCCCATACCAACGTTCACACCGAAATAGTTTTCAGCATCCTTAAGATATTTACGTACCAAAAGATTTCCTGAAAATCGCGTGAGGTTATCAGGTTGTGGTGTAATATAAGAACGAAGAGAAAAATAATAATTACCCCTATAATGCCCTATCGAGTTAGTGATGACAGACACATTTTTAGTGTCTAACACGATGTGCCTTCCGCCCGCAGAAAATTCAATAGCCCCAGGTAGGTTGGCGTAAAGGTCACCGCCGAATTTATGCTTCGGGTAAATACTCGAGTCAGAGTATCCGTAATTCAAGTAGGCATAAAAGCGTTTAGAGAATTTCGGATAAAAGTCTAAGTCGTATTGGAGTCCGTTCTTACCCAATCGATTACTATAGTTCAATCTAGGAATAATGCTACCGGCAAGGGTCTGACGTTTATAAGAGATGCTTGAATAAATCATGGGATCGTAACGCTGATCGAATACGGTTACCGCATTTCTCACATCTACCCTATTATTTGAGACCTCTGTATCTACAGGACTTTTGGGTTTAATATCTACCTTATCATTTTCTTCGGCTATCGCTACTTCTGTATTGCGCTCTGAACTTTTAGTCGAACTTGGGCCGCCTGTTTCTTGATTATACCAACCCTCATCAGAGTAGTTCTTTCCATTGATTCGATCGAATGCAATTTTCTTCAAGCGTTCAATTTCGCTATCAGAATCGATATATGACAATGCCTTGTTAGCGAGACCCAAAGCCAAGCTATTATTCTTGGCATATAATTCATTTTTTATCGCTGCTGCCCAAATTTTTCTATCGGTTCGTTCTTTAGAAGTAATGGTATTGAATTCATTTCTAGCCTGAACATATCGACCCTCCCAACTATACGTATTCGCTAATAAAGACCTAGCATCTATATGATCGGGCCTATTATCGACAAGCCCCAATAATAAAGTCTTGGCCGAAGAGTGTTTGCCTTGGTAAACAAGATCATAGGCTTTTTGATAAGTAGACTCAAAACCGTCGTTATGAGCCATGTCTTGACCTCTACCAAAACTGGTCAGAAACAAAAAAACCAATGATATGTAATATTTATTTACCATTATTCTCTGGTGGCAGCAGCAAGACCATTTTTAGATTTTCTGGTATTTATAACCAAGCCCACTTTACGAGCCTCACTTTTTGCCCTATCGATTTTGTCATTAATTTCATGGGCGCTAGAGCTATTTTCCTGTACTTGATGAACCAATTCCAATGCTTCTTTTGTTCTACCAGACCAGAAATACACATCGAAAAGAGCCGAATAAGAATCAATATAATTGGGGTTCATTTTAATACAATCTTTCAAAATCTCGATAGCACTTGGGTAATCACCGCTCCATACACTGGTTCGGCCCATTAACACCTTAGTATCGATATGGCTCGGAGATTCAGATAAAATATACCTGCATAACAGAATAGCCTTATCGTATTCTTTTTTAAACGCTAAAGCTCTGGCTTTCATATATACCTTATCAAAATTTTCACCGCTATAGACACTATTTATCCAAATAATTTCACTGTCAGTAAATTTCTCTTTTTGAACGCTGTATATCGCCAAGCTATCAGGTATAATTTTGTTGTTGGCCGTTACATAAGCGTTCATAGATTTAAACGATTGTAGTTTTGATTCGACCGAAGAACCCGTAAAGCTCGAGCTTAAATTCATATTTTCATCAATCTCATAAATCTCCCCGTCCGAATACAGCTTATCTCCACTTATATATTCTTTCAATTCGTTTTTATTACGCATTAGAGGAATGTCTTTTTCGGCCCTAAAAGCAACGTTCATATCGAGACCATCGCCCAGCCAAGCCACTTTTTTGGGCATTTTCAATTCATATTTGGTCTCAAGCAAGGCCAACAAACTTGGTGTTACATCGTAATGGGAATTAAGGGCACTCATTTTTCGAGATTCTTTGAGCATCGGGCTATAAACAATCAAGGGCACATGAAAACGGCTCAAATCATTACGTTGCGGTATAGGTATAAGGCGGTGGTCTCCGGTAATTATAAAAATGGTGTTCTCATAACCGGGTTGTTTCTTATAAGCTTCAAAAGCATATTCAATAGCCTCGTCGGTATACATCAATGTGGCAAAAACATTACTGTTCTTTTCTATAATTTTCTTTGTTTTGCCTTCATGAACACCGGTTGCCAATACTGTACTTACTTTCTTCTCGTATACTTCCGGTTTAGGTGGAATAAAGGGTTCATGGGTACTGATGGTCATATAAACTTCCATTCGCGGTTTCGTATTATCTCTAGGAAGACTCATACTTTTTTTGAAAAGTTCTTTATCAGGATAGCCCCAAGAAGAACCTGCGGCATCTTCGGCCTGCATGGTATATTTACTGCCAAAACCCGATTTGTCGAGAATAAAATCGACATTCTCACTATTCAAAAATCGATCTACATTATCAAAAGCACTATTGGTACCTTGATAAAAGGAAGTATGGTAGTCATTATTTTTTAAAATTCCGTAAAGGGTTAATTTATTCGGATACTTTTCCAATTCCATAAATCCGCTTTTACCAAAAGGTAACGAACCCATTAAAGAGGGAAGTACTCCAAAAGTTCGACCGGTATTGCTCAAACAATTTTCCCAGTACAGCGATCTAGTGGTCAACTCATCTAAAAATGGAGTGAAACCACCGAATTCGGCACCTTCACCGACAAAATCTCTACCCAAACCTTCTACCATAATAAATACGATATTGGGTTTTTCTTCTTTCAAATTAAAGTACGGCGCAAGAACATTTTCCGTCTTTTGTGTTTTAATTAACGGAAACTCTATACTAGAATCATAGGATGTATCTTCGGTAGAGGTGTCATAAATATTTAATGCTAAATACTGGGTTTTGTTGTGGTTGATGGGCTTACCCTCTATGAACATGGTCATAATGAACATGCTGAAAAGTATGATGGTAAACGGGTACATCTTACTGATATAATGGTAATGTTTTGAGGTTACTTTATAAAGACCATAAAAAAGTGATATGATTACGAAAAAGCCAATAAAAATGGAGTATGAAATTCCCCCAGAATTGGTAATGGTGATCTTTATGTCTTCTAAACTGTAGCCCAATAAATCTGACCCAAGCGGAACGAGAGCGGTACAGAAGTAGCTGATCAGCATAGCTTCTATAATCAATAACACAATTAAAAAAACGAAGATCAAATTGAAGCCATATTTAGGTCTTAAGTTCTCCCAAAAATTAAATGGAAAAACCAGTAAAACCCCAACTAAAGAGGCGAAACCGATTTGATGAACGGCAGCAATAAGAAAACTAGTACCAAATATGATGTCGACTACACCCTTGAAATAAAGGGTTACATATTGATAGGTAGTCAGCACTAAAAGACTACCGAAGAAAGAGATAATCAATCGGGTGTAATGCTTTAAGCTATAACGATCTATCGTACTGGTATTCATTTTTAATTTTAGGTGGCTTTGGCAAATCCTTTTCTGACCTGCGATCCCCAACCAGACTTTATCTTGAATAATTTTTTATAGTTTCCTCGAACTGCGGACCATACTACAATTGGGTGAAACGCCAATGGCTCTATAATCGCACAGAACATTAGAATCAAAATATCCTTTGTTTTTTTATATTCATTGTAACTGTACACATCCCAAAGAATGGCATAAAAGGAAAACATGACCGAAAACACGTAAACCATTGTAGTAATAGCTATGAAGAAATCCCAGTTCAATATGCCCAAATAGATGAACAAAACAATTGTGAAGAAGCCAAAAAACTCCATTAGGGGCGCTAGCCATTCATAAAAGAACCAATAGGGATAGCTTAACAAGCCGAGACGACCATATTTTGAATTAAAGAACATGTCTTTGTGCTTAAACAGGGTCTCTAAGTTGCCCCTAGCCCATCGATCACGTTGATTGACCAAAATCTTTAAATCTTCTGGTACTTCCGTCCAACACAAGGGATCTGGTATGTATTCGATGGTGTAGGGCTCGCGCAAATCGTGCATGTGCCGTCGCATCTTAAAAACAATTTCCATGTCCTCCCCTACCGTACCGGTGTCATATCCACCTACTGCAAGGGCAATTTCGCGATCAAAAAAGCCAAAAGCTCCTGAAATAATCAAGAGACTGTCTATACGGCCCCAGGCCATTCGCCCCAAGATGAAAGACCGAGTATATTCCAATAACTGAAACCGAGCCAACCAATTCTTAGGTAGTCTAATTTCCTCAAGTTGTCCACCTTCAATAATGCATGAATTTGCTACCCGAATTACACCTCCAACAGCAATAACCCTCTTTTCTGAACGCTGGTAAAATGACTTGACCACATGCAAAAGCGCGTCAGGTAACAATAGACAATCAACATCGATACACCCAACATACCGGCTGGTAGAGAGTGACATGCCCGTATTAAGAGCATCTGACTTGCCCCCGTTTTCTTTATCGATCACAGTTAGCTTAGAAAAGGCCCGATGTGGTGATTTATAAACCCCTCGTATCGGTTTGCTTCTCCAATCCGGGTCGATTTCAAAATCTATTTTTATAAGATCATAAGCATCGATCATTTTTTGCAACGTATCGTCTTTGCTTCCATCGTTTACTACCATCACCTCATAATTCACATAGCGAAGTGACATGAGAGATCTTATATTTTCAACTATGGTAAGCCCCTCGTTATAGGCTGGGGCAATAATTGTAATACTTGGAGATAATGGAGACGCCATGATTTTTGACAAGTCGCCAAAACTATTTTTCTTTCTGTAGTGAAGGGAATTTCGAGTAGATAAATACCCCATAATTGTAAATAGCGTAAACAGCACTACCGTAAACACTAGAAAAACAATGTTTATGTATTCAAGAATGATATCGAATAATGTGCTATCCATTCAATTTTCCGAAGATGTTTTTAGGAAAATTGTAGAGCTGAAATAAGAAGGAAGCACCGTTCGGTGATACTTCAGTAGCGATGACCGGTAAATTCAATACCTCTTTATCGTAGGTCTTATCCAAAACTTCCGATAGTTCAAAATCGATGTCAAATATTTCGGGGTCTAGCGAAGGTTCTATATCAACCTCATTCAAAAGTTGATGAAACTCATCTTCAGTATACTGAACCTCAGGATTCTCTTTGGCCATTTGATCGTCAAAAAGTGCTTTGGTCAATTTAGTGTCGTCTTCTTTTTTTTTATCTTTTTTAGTCTCTTCATTTTCTGCAACCTTGGCCACCAACAATTTTAACGCACTTTGAGCTTTTATTCTTATTTCGGTATCGGGGTCTTCGAGCAGACCATCTAAAAATTGAATTTCTTTTTCATCGCCTACAATCACAATTTCTTCAAGAAGTATTAGCTTAGATTCACGATCGATACTCTTAAACAGGTCGGCAAAAACGCTAAAACTCGGTAGGTCTAATTCTTCAATGTGACTTTTGCGAAGTGCAATATGACCATCTCGTTGTTTAGAAAAAATTTCTATCATATGTAGTATTCTATCTTTGATGAAACCTTTGTTTTCCGCCTCTAGTAACTCTTCTAACAATGCAATTTCCCTATGATCACCCATTTCTTCTAAATCATCAAGAAGCCCCATCATATATGCTTCATGTTCATTGTAATAGACCGGTTCTGGAATCAAGTCCTCTATATTTTCTGAATCTTTTGAAACTTCCTCAAATTCCACCTCAATTTCTTCAACACCGTTTTGTGTCAATAACCAAGTAATCACATCTTCACCATAACCCTCTCCATCAACATTTACAAATGCTTCGTCATCGAGTTCAAACTCTATATTTTCTTGGCTGACCGTATTTTCAGTTCTTTCAAAATCGACTTCGAAATCATTTAAAACAAAGCCTTCTAATTCTTCGATAACATCAGATTCACCGGACTCATCATTAGCGCCAACATCTTCAATTTTTCTTTCAGCATCTGTTACTATTGGTAAAAAACCTAATTCTTCAATATCACTTACTAATCGGCAATCATCAACATCAGGGCCAAATTCCTGCTTTTCTTCACCTTCTGTTACCACAGGTAAGAAACCTATCTTTTGGATATCGAACAAGGGTGGTTCTTTTTTTGAATCATAAACTATAGGCACCTTTACTTCTTCAAATTCTACTTCCATTTTAAGTATGCCAGGGTCAGGAGCTTTAGAGTCTTTCATGGTATTTACGTTTTTTGGCTGTGGATGTTTCTTCCCATTATTTAGAATTACTAACGGTAAGAACTCTATATATAAAGGCGGTTGAGCTTTGGTAGATGCCAAAACTGCATCCGCATCAATGTGGGATTTAATTTTAAATAGGTTTTCGACAGTTTCACAAGGCTTTTCAGCCTCCCCTTGAACACTGAGAAAGGAAATATTGGGCAAAACCTCTTCAGATAATTTCTCTGTCAAGGGTATTTCGTTTGCAACGAATGCAGCCAAATTATCAAATAATGATTGGCTCTCTATAGTAGCGTCGGCACTCACATCTTCGTTAACATCTAAAATTTCACAAGTCTCTAAATCAACCTGCTCTTCTTTTACTTCAGTATTATGAGCTTCTTCTTCATTATGTATTTTGTTGGTTTCTTGAACTATGGGGTCAGAATCATCTTCTATAGGTTTAGGTGTCTCACCCATGGTTTCCTTTTCTTCTGGTAAGACCTCTTGTTCATTACTCGTATTAATGAATATATCTATATCACTTTCTACTGAATTTTCAACAGAACCATTTTCAGAAATCTCAACAATGGGTTCTGTAATTTGTTTTTGTATCTGAACCTCTTCTATTTCAATGCCCCTATTGTCAATACCTTCGGTAGGCATCACAGTCTCAGGAACAATCATGTTCATAGCGGCCATAGCTTTACTTTTTACTGCAAAATTGCCCTCACGTTGTGCTACACTATTTAAAAAATCAATATCCTTCTCCTCTCCCAATTCACCGATGACGTCTAAGATTGCAATCTTAATATCGACATTGCATTTTGCCAGAACCTGCTTTAAAACGGGCAGGGCCTCGACAACGTAGAATTCTTTGATACAACCGATGGCCTCAAGTTTGATATGATTGTTTTTGTGTTTCACAAGTTCGATCAATGAAGTGTTAGCATCGTTCTGATTGTAATATTTTATAAGACGAAGAGCGAATAAAACCACATGTTTATTGGTAGATGTCAACCAGAACTTAAACCGCGGAGGGTCGAATGCTTCACGATTTCTTAGTACATCGAGCAATTTTAACTGTTGCCATTCCGATATTTTATACCTCGTAGTATCTAAAAAATAATTGATTCCTTCTGACTTCAAAGTGACCGTAGCAATCTCTGCTTGCTTTCGAACCGTAGACCTTCTATCGTTGATAAATTTTGTTATGAAGCCGTACGCAGGCTCTACGTGCATTTGCGTTAGTTGTGAAATCCCTTTCGAAACAACTTCCCATCGCCAACTATCTAATTTATCAAAGGCATCTTTTTCTAAACCTAAATCTTGATATAGCTTAAACAACCTTTGCTTGGTGTCTCCTGATACATCTTTGCGCAAGTCTAATAACACCTCGGTCAGTACCTTGCGATTAAACTTATCTTTGATGAGTTCACGAATTTGAATCTTCAAATCGATATAGTTCGATTTTTCCGATTTATCTGAATTTTCATCATAGAACAAAAATTCGCTCACCATGGGCGATAATTCTTTCTTTCTATTTTTTGTTTTGGCAGATGTAGAGGATATATTATTTCTAAACACGAACACAGAGATCAAGTATATTACCGCCAACCCAATAAAAACAAAGGTCAACATCCACAGTAAATCAATATCGATTCTTGGTGCGGTTATCAATGGGGGCATTTTATATTTAATACTTGCTATCAGCACATTAGTTTTTGTTTAACTCTCTACCTACCCTAACCAATAATTCTGTAGGGTTTACTGGTTTAGAGATAAAATCGTTGGCACCTAATTCAAAGGCATTTAGTACGTTCTCTTCATTGCCTGCCGAAGAAATTATTATAATGGGCACATTAGAATTAAGCTCCTTTCTTACATAAGATATTAGCTCTATTCCTGAGAAATAAGGCATCATTATATCGCTAACAATAATATCAGGCATGGTTTGTGACAAAAATTCTTTAACCTGTTTACCATCGCTGCTGTGAGTAACTTCATACCCGCCTTTTTTCAATCTAAAATTGAGGAGGGCAGCCAACAAATCATCATCTTCCGCTAATAAAAGTTTTGCTTTGCCCATGGCTATAAATCGTTTGTATTTTTCAATTTGTCGAAAGCTAATTTCAATGTTTCTTTTACTATAGGATATTCTTGCGCAAAGCAATCACACAGAAATTGCAGATGTTTCGGGTCTTTATCCGTAATACAAACTTGTTCTATCTGTAAAATAATCGAATGCAGGTCATTCGTATCTAACATAGCAAGGCCTGTCTTAATTTTATGAGCCACAAAGGCTAATTCAGCATAATTCTCATTTTGAATATGTAGCTTGGCCATGCCAATAAATTCTAATGCGTTTCTTTCATAAATGAATAACAGTTCTTCTAAAAGTTCTATTTCTCCGGTACATTCGTCATCTAACAACAATTGAAGATTCAAAATTTGTTTTTCAACTGTTGCAGTCGAAGTAGTATTCTCAAATAATGTAGAGGTATAAAGTTGGCTTTTCATGGCAGGTTCTATGTTTAAAGATTTGAGCAGCGTATCATATGATTCATGATGATCAATAACTTCATCGTAGATTTTAATATAGCTATCGGCTATGAACCAATTTTCACCTAAAGCATATTTCTCTGAGTTTTGTGATCTACACTTTTTTCCTCTGACAAATTGTGGATCACTTGATTTTTCAAGCGACATTATTTCTAGAAGATTCGCTTTAAACGAGAGAAAAGAGCATTTAAGAAATTCCGCTTCATCAGCATTTAGTTTATTAAATGAAAATTCTGTCAATTTTTTTTCGAAGTCTGTCAATTGACTTAGTAGGTCTTTAGGTTTCAATTTGGGATTGATTTTAAATATTCCTGATTTGTAATAACGAACAGGTATTTTGCCTGAGTTTATTTTGTCATTTCGGCAATCTTATCTGTTTACAATTATAAAATTCCCTATAATTCGAGGTACGGACAATTAAATGTTACCTAGGGTTCTATATATGTTGTCAAAATGCTTTATTTGTAGGTATAAATTCTTACAACATGCGCTATTTCATCTATCTTTTTTGCCTTGCAACGATACTTTCTTGTGGAAAAACCAAGAAAGAAGAACAGAAATCACTTCGAGTACAAGCTCAACAAATACATGAAAGTATTCTTAAGATAGACACTCATAACGACATCAATATCAATAACTTTACTGCAGAAAAAAATTACACACAACGTCTCGAGACCCAAATTAATTTGCCAAAGATGCAAGAAGGAGGTCTTGATGTGACTTGGTTGATCGTATATACGGGCCAAGACTCATTAACAAGTAAAGCCTACGATAAAGCCGAGCATAATGCTTTAAGTAAGTTTGAAGCCATTCATAAATTATGTGAAGAATTTGCACCTGAGCAAATTGAACTTGCGCTCACATCAGAAGATGTTCGACGCATTCATAAAGCCGGAAAGAAAGTAGCTATGATAGGCGTTGAGAACGCTTACCCCATGAAAGACAATCTTTCAAATTTCAAAAAATATCATGAAATGGGAGCCCGTTACGTTTCTCTAGCCCATAACGGTCATAATCAATTTAGTGATTCACATACAGGCGAAGAAGATGACAAATGGCTTAATAATGGTTTAAGTAACTTAGGTGAAGAAGCTGTGAAAGAGATGAATAGACTAGGTATAATGATTGATGTATCTCATCCTTCGAGAGAAGCCATGTTGCAGATGTTGAGTCTCTCAAAAACTCCGATAATTGCTTCCCATTCTTCGGCTAGAGCCCTGTGCGATCATAGTAGAAACCTTGACGATCAACAACTAAAACTTATACAAAAAAATGGTGGTGTGGTTCAGACCGTTGCATTTAGTTCTTACCTAAATAGCAAAAAAGATTCTATACGTAGTAATTTTATGAAAACCTACCGTAAAAAAATAGCTGACTCTTTAAACATACCTTGGTACGAACGCCAACAGTTTTCTTCAATGACCGATCAAGAAAAAAAGAAAGCATTCGAGAATTATAGAAAAGTGGTCAAAATAGCCCGAGAAACGGTTGCTGACTTAGCTAGTGCTCCACCTGCCGTTAATGTTTCGGATTTTATAGACCATATCGACTATATGGTCGACCTGATAGGAATCGACCACGTGGGCATCAGCTCTGATTTCGATGGCGGCGGTGGAATTGAAGGTTGGCGAGATGCCTCTGAAACCTTCAATGTAACCCTTGAACTCGTAAAAAGAGGATATACCGAAGAAGAAATCGCGAAATTATGGGGCGAAAACCTGTTAAGAGTTCTCGACGAAGTTCAAGCCTTTGCCCAAGCCAATTGATTTAGTCATCGGCATTAGCCAATCGGTCTCTCACAAATTCGACTTTTTTCTTGCCGTGAGGTTTAGGTTTACCGTTATCACCCAAGTTGACCATAATTATGTTATCAACAGTTACAATGGTCTCTCTTGTCATCTTATTTCTAACCTCGCAATTGAGGTTTAATGATGATTTACCGAATTTTACCACCTCAATACCAATTTCTACAACATCGCCTTGCACTGCCGTACTCATGAAATTGATTTCTGACATATATTTGGTAACCACCTTTTTGTTCTCTAATTGTATAATACTGTACAAGGCTGCCTCTTCATCGATCCAAGCTAAAACACGCCCGCCAAACAAGGTTTCGTTGGCATTTAAATCTTCCGGTTTTACCCATTTTCTTGTATGAAATCTCATAAGTTACTTTTTTAAGGGGAATTTTTTACACTACAAAATTAATTAAGATAACGCCCTTAGAATAGTTTACCATTTGTTTTGTTCAGCGTTTTCGGAATATTAAGATTTGTATCCAATTTTTTATTCAACTTCTCAATAAATCGAGCTGAAATTAACGGAGATTCCAATTCTAAATTCTGATGTACAAAAAAATGAATGTTTCGTAAACCTTGATTTTTCCAGTCCTCTAATCTATCGATCCATTCATCGATCCGATCATAATCATTCTCATGATTAGCACCCACATAACGAACAAAGGCCTCATTATTGGTCAATCTCATATGCATCAAATCTCTACGACCGGCGGTATCGACTAAAATATTCGCTATACCGTTCTCTTCTAGCAAATGATATAGCTCTTGGGCAACATTTTCATCGTTGAACCAGTCGGTATGTCGAAACTCCATGGCAAGTGAAAACTCTTTCGGCCAATACTCCACAAACTTTACTACCCTATCCCAGTTTTTGGGTCCAAAGTTATTGTGCATCTGAAGAAAAATAGTTCCCAACTTGTCTTTTAAGTTCGATGTAACATCTAAATAGCTATCAATTATGGGGTATATCGCATCATTCAAACGCCGCAAATGACTAATGTCATTGGCTACCTTTGGAAAAAATTTAAAATTATCAGGGGTTTTATCATACCATTTCTCATACTGTTCTGCGGGGAAAATGCGATAAAACGTTGCATTTAACTCAATTGAATTAAACTGGCTCGAATAGTAGACGAGTTCATCTTTGGTACCTCTTGGATAGAAATTTTTCAGGTCTTGACGATTCCATTTAGCACAACCTACATATACATTCAAGGGAGTTTTTTTATCACTCTTCGCCAATACTACCGAAGTATCAGGGTGATCTATAGGTATTGTAAAATCAATATTCTCCGGGTTATCTACCTTTCCGAATTTCATGAATTCTATTTTAGATTTTGAGGAAGTTTAGCTTTAAAAATAACGCTCTTTTATTCAAATATTGATGTAAACCGTTTTTTTGTTCATAAACTCTTTAATACCATGGGCTGAAAGCTCTCTACCATAACCTGATATTTTTACTCCGCCAAAGGGAAGCCTTGGATCACTCTTCACTAGCTCATTGACAAAAAGGGCGCCCTCATCAAATTCATTTACCAATTTGTTTACCCTATCCATTCTTTGGGTAAATATCGAAACACCTAAGCCGAATTCTGAGCTGTTCGATAATCTTACGGCCTCATCGTCTGTCTTAAAAGTAGTTATACCAATTGCAGGGCCAAAAGTTTCCTCTTTAAAAACTGGCATATCTGAAGTAACCCCTGTTAAAATTGTAGGTTCGAAATAATTACCGTTTCTCTTACCTCCTAAGATAATCTCAGCACCCATTTTCACCGATTCGTTAACTTGTTTCTCTAAATCTTCTGCGAGGTCCTCTCTAGCTAATACTCCAATGTAAGAGTCCTCGTTCATCGGGTCACCACTTTTTAGCTCCTGAACTTTAAGAGTAAATTTTTCTATAAATTCATTTGCAATTTTTTCATGAACCAATAATCGCTTACCTGCAATACAACTTTGCCCGGTGTTTTGAAAACGTGCCTGAACACAAGTATCTACACAGCTATCGATGTTTGCATCATCAAAAACGACAAGGGCATTGCTACCCCCAAGTTCTAAGACGGTCTTTTTTATTTCTTTTCCGGCAATCGATGCAACCGATGCTCCGGCTGGAGTGCTACCAGTTAGTGTAGCTGCCTTTACCAAAGGATTTTGAAGAACATATTCTATTTTTTCACTACCAATCACCAAATTTTGAAAACAACCTTTGGGAAAACCTGCATTGATAAATACCTGCTCTAATAACTCTGCCGATTTCATGACATTTGAGGCATGTTTTAGAATACCTACATTGCCCGCCATCAAATTCGGTGCGGCAAATCGAAATACTTGCCAAAAAGGATAATTCCATGGCATCACCGCCAAAATAACACCAATAGGTTCAAAACTGACATAGCTTTCATTTGCATCGGTCTTAATTTCTTCATTTTGTAACTGGTCTTTAGAATTTTCGGCATAATACTCGCAGACCCAAGCACATTTTTCAACTTCGGCCATCGCCTGGCTGATGGGTTTACCCATTTCTTGCGTAATCGTTTCTGCGTAAAGTTTCTGGTTGGTTCTAAGCTCTTTCGCTGCCTTTAACATTAAATCGGAGCGGTGCTCAAACGAAGTCTGCCTCCATTTCAAGTAACATTCGTCGGCAAATTTGATTTTATCACCTAACTCTCTTTTAGTCAACTCTTTAAATTTATAAATATGCTCTCCTGTGTAAGGATTGATAGATTCTTTCATCTCAATTCATCATTTTAATAAAACTAAGCATATATGAGTAGAGCTAAAAGATTTATAAGACGATATTAATCTTTCGCATTAACATTTTTGTCTTTTGAAGTCACCGGAGCTCTCCTTCTTATACATTGTAGTTTAACTAAATGTTCATAACCCAGTTAAAAAGTAATGTCTTGATAACTGTAGGTATTACCCTTAATCGCTATCTTTATAAAAACCTGTAAGATGAGCGATAGATCTCAGAGTCTTCTCCGTATTCGCCCTGAAATACCCTCTGCACGTATTAATAATGAAATGAGCAGCGAAGAGCACTTTCAAAACAGTACCCTTCGGCCGGTCATCAAAATGCAGAACGATTTAATTCTAGCGGCATTTAAAAATTATATTACAAAACATAAAAACTCATTCTACGATCTTTCACACTCCAAACGCTTTGAGTATGTCGAGAATGCCATTCAAAAAGATATTAAGTTCAGAAATTCACTAAAAGGTATGGTCATCGGCCAATTTACCGTTGAAGAATATGAGACCTACATTCTTAACTCATCGGCATTGAATAAGCGTATGATGAATATGGTAGTGAATCGACTTAAAGATCAAATTCAGCTTTTTGAAGAACCTATTTTAGTTTAAGAGCGATTCTCCATTGAGATTGGTGGTGAGTACATCGCTCATATAATCAAAGTAAGGGCGTATGGCCTTAAATGAAAGGTCGACTTCATCAATAAAGTTTGATGACAGTACCTGTTTGTCAGTAAATTTACGAGTGAAAATATACTGCTTGTATTTAATCAAGTCTATATTTTCGTGGGTTTTATCAAACCCTTTTGGGGCGGTCTTTACCCTATCACCTTGTAAGTTTCCCCAAACATTTTGAAAAGTGGTATCTTCGATAATCTCACGCATTTCAGATGCATCTTGTTCGAATTCTTTGCGAATACGCAACAGGTCTTCTTTATTAGGGTTCCAAAAACCAGTAGCGATAAAAGAGTCCCCTGGTTTAATGTGTAAATAATAACCACCTCTATGCTGAGCCCCAAATCTAGAAAAAGAGCCGGCAAAATGTGATTTGTAGGGTGTTTTATCATGAGAGAATCGCACATCCCTATAAATTCTGAACATTTTCATTTTTTCGATTTCATCGTGAACCTCAAGCCTTTCTTGAACTTTAGTGAAAAAACTTTTGACCTCTTTTTCATGTACTTTGAATTCGGTTTTGTGTTCGGTAAACCATTCCCGATTATTATTTTTTTCTAAGCGTTTTAAAAATTCTAAGTTAAGCTTAGTAATTGTAGATTGTAACATACGACCAAAAGGTTGTTATTTATGCTAAAGTTAACCTTTTTCGGAAATCGGACTTTTGTAATAATGAGTATTTTTGAACAATAGTAGCTTCTTTATGGATAAGAAATCGATCATCGACCAGATCAAAACACACAAAAAGCAACCCAATTTACGATATAAGTTAAAGGAGAAGGTAGAGGTTTTCACCAACCTTTTATTTTATACCCTATTTGATATCGACACCCCTGTTGCCAAGAATTTAGATAAGTTAGAGGAACAGTTCGACGGACTGGTAGAGCTTGCCTGTTGGGACGTTGATAAATCGTGCAAGACGGTTTGGAACAATTATGTTTCTAAGCTTCCTAATATTCTTGAACGTTTGAATTTAGATGCCGAAGCGACCGTGAACTGTGATCCGGCCTCATTATCGATTGAGGAAGTTTATATGGCCTACCCCGGTTTTTATGCAATAGCTATTTACAGACTCTCTCACGAACTGTATTCAGAAGGTTTTCCGTTAGTACCAAGATTAATGACAGAATATGCCCATCGACAAACGGGTGTCGATATTAACCCAGGTGCACAAATCGGTGATTCTTTTCATATCGATCATGGTACAGGTATCGTTATCGGTGAAACTGCCATAATTAAAGACCACGTTAAAATTTATCAGGGAGTCACCCTGGGTGGATTATATGTGGCCAAACATTTGCAAAAAACGAAACGCCACCCTACCATAGAAAACAATGTGACCATATATGCCAATGCAACTATTCTCGGGGGCGATACCGTAATCGGCGAAAATTCTATTATTGGTGGTAATGCGTGGTTAACGGCCTCTGTCGCACCCAACTCAACCGTATTTCACACTCCAGAAATTAAAATAAAAACATTACCGCATGTCTCATAACTTACTAGATTTAATTGGTAACACGCCTTTGGTTGAATCTCGTGTATTGAACACAAACCCAAACATAAAATTATATTTCAAATTAGAAGGCCACAACCCGGGTGGCAGCGTTAAAGATCGTGCGGCTTTTAATATGATAAAAAGTGCTTTGGACCGCGGGGAAATCAATTCGGAATCTAAACTGATTGAGGCTACGAGTGGGAACACAGGTATTGCCCTAGCCATGATTGCAGGTATTTACGGTCTTAACATTGAATTGGTCATGCCCGAAAATGCTACGAAAGAACGTGTTCAAACTATGAAAGCCTATGGTGCAAAGGTTACCTTGACCTCTTCAGATGTCGGAATCGAAGGCGCTCGCGACTATGCAGAAGCAAAGGTGGAGAACGAAGGGTATACGATGATCAACCAATTTTCCAACGATGATAATTGGAAAGCTCATTATAAAACAACGGGGCCCGAAATTTGGAAAGATACCGAGAACAAAATAACCCACTTTGTATCTGCCATGGGAACCACAGGCACCATTATGGGTACTTCTACCTATTTAAAAGAGCAGAATAAAGCTATTCAAATTGTTGGGGTACAACCTACCGATAATTCGAGTATACCGGGTATTAGAAAATGGCCGCAAGAATATTTGCCTAAAATATTTGACTCCAGTAAAGTGGATCAAGTAATTGAAGTTAGCCAAGAAGAGGCAAAAGAAATGGCGCGCAAACTGGCCAAAGAAGAAGGTATCTTTTCTGGTATGAGCAGTGGCGGAGCTGCTGCTGCTGCACTTCGTTTGGCCGAAACTCTTGAGAGTGGGGTAATCGTATCGATTGTTTGTGATCGTGGGGATCGCTATTTGTCTTCAGACATGTTCGATTAATAAGATTCTTCTAGTTTAGGGCTTCCTGAATCCCATTTTTAAAAGCTTTGTAATCTTGCAAATAGTTATGACCTGCATTTTCTATGGAAATGAAATGCTTGTTTTTATTTGGAATGACCTCGTAAAGCCTTTCCGCAGACTCAAACGGTATTACACCATCTTCTTTACCATGAAATAAATAAATCTCACATGCAACATTTTTTATATATTCATTTGTTGGAAATCTAAATTTCGAAAGCCAATCGACCGCTAAAAAAGGAAATCGATGTTTACCCAAGTCGACTGCACTATAAAAAGGTGATTCTAGCATCAATTTTTTCGGCTTATTTTTAGAAGCGAGCCAAGTAGCAATACCTGTACCAAAAGAGCGGCCATATACAATGACCTGATTTTCATTGTACCTATTTACAGCGTATTCATAAAATTGTTGTGCGTCAGTATATAGAGCTTCTTCACTAAGTTTACCTGTACTTTTCCCATAGGTTCGATAATCGACCAAAATAGATTCGTAGCCATTTCTAGAGAACATATTTGCTACGTGAATTAAATGCGAAATATTACCCGAATTACCATGAAAATATAGAATAATGCCTTTAGGATTATCTTGTTTTATATGTACCGCATTTAGTTTTGCACCATCGTCGGTGTTGATGAAAAACTCCTCATAAGGTTGACAAAAATCATAGCTATGGTTCATGGGCATTGTAGAAGGAAAAAATATCAACCGTTCTTGATATATATAAGCCAATACCGAAATTGACAAATAAATTAATATAAAGACGGCCGCCCATTTTATAAGTTTACGCATGGCTAAAGAAAAATTGAACTATTGAGTACAATAATAAGTAGTAAAGATGAAAAAAAATGAAAGCGCCTTACAGCGCTCTCTTGTAATAATATTATTAAGTGTTCTCGAATTTTACATTTCACTATGTTTTTCCAAAACTAACTCAACTACTTCGCCATTGTCATCGGTTATGACGATTAAAGAGTTCAAACTCTTTTCAGACATATTTTCACTCTTTTTAATATTCAAATACTTACTATTCTCAAGGGCTTTAAATATTTCATCGTCATTAGTTCCGAAAACAAAATCTTTATTGGCATCTGAAGTATAACTAAACTTTATAATTTCATCAAAATCTTCATCAGCATCGTTATCTATGCTTACGATTTTAGAAATTTTCTTCGGAGTTATAATTCTTCTAGCGTCGATTTTTTCTTCATCTTCTTCGGCGAACTTGATATCTTGTCTTACTATGGTATGAATTTTAACCGATTTCTTCACCAGAGTACCATCTTCATACATTTCATATTTCTTTTGAGTAGTCTCTTCAGAAATTTCACGATCTACACCTTGGGCATATATCGATCCGCTTAGCATTAAAAGACAAAGTAAAAGTGCTTGTTTTGTATTTTTCATCATTTCTAATTTTAAATATTACGCAATATAGAACCTACTAGGGCCCTAGATCAGCTCAAATAAAGCGAATGATGAACCATAAACCAATGCCTAACCAATCTTATAACCACTTCTTAATTTTAAAATAGATCAACAAACCTATGAAGAGTGCAATCATAAGTCCCCAAGCCATGGGGTAACCATATTTCCAATGTAGTTCGGGCATATGGTCGAAATTCATACCGTAGATACCGGCAATAAAGGTCAAGGGAATAAATATCGAGGCCATTATAGTCAGTACTTTCATCACCTCGTTCATTTTATTGCTCATGTTGCTCATATACATCTCCATAAGACTCATAGACATTTCACGATAGATTTGAAGACTTTCGTTGATTTCAAGGGAATGATCTAACACATCTCTCAAGAATACTTTGGTATCTTTAGAGATTAACGGGTTTTCAGAATCGATCAAACGACCCACCAACTCACGTACAGGCGATATCCACCTGCGAACTTTTAGTACTTCTTTTTTTACATTCTGTATCTCTTGGGCAACCTCATTTGTTGGGTTCGCATATACCAATTCTTCAAGGTGCTCTATCTTTTCATTTAAGTACTCCAAAACCACAAAGTAGTTATCTACAATAGCATCGAGCAATGCAAAAAATAAATAATCGGCTCCCCTACTTCGAATTCTTCCCGACTTGTTGCGCACTCGATTTCTAACCCCTGTAAATACATCATCTTCCAATTCTTGAAAAACAAGCACACAATTTTCAAGAAGTACCATAGCTACATGTTCACATACGAGCTCTTGAGTTTCATCATCTACATAAAGCATTTTAAAAACACCGAAAATGTAATCTTCGTATTCATCCACTTTTGGTCTTTGATGGGTATTCACGGTATCTTCCATCACCAATGAATTTAACCCGAAACGTTTGCCGACCTTCTCTATAAAATCCTCATCACTAATGCCTATAATGTCGATCCAAGAAGTAAGAGGTGGGTCTTTATGAGCAACAATGGAGTCAATATTACCTGGGTTAATGGTATTCAGCTCCTCATTGTTATACTCGAGAATATTGACAACACTTTCTTTGCCTTCTCTTCGGCCCATATAGGTAATGGTACCAGGGGCTTTACCCATTTTACCCTCAAATCTCGATTTTTTCTTAGGTCTAAGTTTACTTAGAATTTTCTTTCTTTTTGGCTTTCCCATGAACGGAACTATTTCTATAAATATAGTTAGAAGCGGATTTTATTTTTAACTTTTTTGAAAATCTATTTTGTTAAGTAACAATCCAGATGCAGGAGCAACGTATGTCAACTTAACTTCATTTTTATTCTCTAAAGATTTTTTAATTTCAGAAATAGAGAGTTCTCCTTTTCCCACTTGAATCAGCGCCCCCATAATCATACGAACCTGATAGCGCATAAAACCGGAAGCTTTAATATAAAGAGCATAGCTTTTCTCAGGGAAAAAATTAGCTGTCAATAAATCATTTTTTTTCAATTCACAAGACAGAACAGATCTAATCGTATTCGTGCCTTCACGCAATCTAGCGGTGTATGAAGAAAAGTCGTGTATGCCTTCAAAATAACAAGCGGCATTTTTCATGAGTTCAATATCAAGTGGCTCTATAATATTCGCTAAGAAAGGTGCACAAAAGGGGTGGTTCTTTTCTCCGAAAGAAAATAAGTAGATATACTCTTTCAACTTGGCATCTTTAATTACATTGAAAGAATTATCAACCTCTTTCATACCAATAGCTTTTATATCGGGTGGTAGGTTGAAATTAAGTAGCTGTAAAAATGAGTCATTATCGTTTAGGGCCCGGTCTTCAAGAAATAACTCGAAATTCATTTCTAGTGCAGAAACCTTGGCATCGGTACGGCCCGCCCCCAATATTTTAAACTTCTGGTCGGGTAATACAAACTTCAAAGTTTTCACCAACATAGATTCTAAAGTCTTTTGACCAGGTTGATTTTGCCAACCGCTATACCGAAAACCCAAATATTGTAGGCTTATTAAATAATAAAATCGCTTTCTATGCATGAATTTCATTTGAAGCCAAACTAGCCATTTTTTTGTATTTTGTAAAGACAACCTTTAAATATTAAGTTATGACCACCACTCTAAAAAAACCACCGACTTGGTTCTGGGTAATTTCTGTTATCGCCTTATTATGGAATATTATTGGTGTTATGGCCTATCTGGCCGATGCCTATATGAGTGTAGAGACTTTGGCTGAGCTTAGTCAAGAACAACGTATGTTGTACGAGTCTAGACCAGCTTGGGCAACAGGGGCCTTTGCCTTAGCGGTTTGGGGAGGGTTAATTGGTAGTATCGGATTATTACTAAGAAAAAAGTGGGCGTACATACTGTTCATCATTTCGTTGATTGCCGTTCTTGCACAAAATGTATATCAATTTTTTCTGAGTAATACTTTTGACGTATTGGGAACAGCAGCAATGGCCTTTCCAATACTTATCATCATTATAGGTATTCTTCTAATTCTATTTTCAAATTGGGCCAAGAAAAACGAATTTATAGGATAAACGACGATTTTTTTTTCATTTTTAACTCATAAAGACATAATTTGTTCTCGACTAACATCTTACGGTGTAAGTAGTTCCCCCGCCTTTCATAGCTAAATCTATGGAAATAGCGGTTTGTTGAATTTTTAAATAAAAAAGCTCAAGGTTCGTTAGTATTTAAATTGTCCTATAACTAATCTTGTCATTGACCGCTATGAGATTTATTGAAAAACTGTTTTCGTGGAACAAAACGATACAAATTACTGTAGCCCTACTCTTAACACTAATAGTTTTTAGTTTTTACGGACTTTACACGAATACCTTTCCAGTATTAAAACCAGAGAACTTTGTATTTCCGATACTCAGCTTGATTCATTTTGTATTCTTGTATGTACTTTGGTTTAAAATCAAGGAAGAAGAAGGCACTGACCCACAAATGAAAGTTATTGAGTTTTTAATGTATGGTGTATGTGTGGTTTACGCCTTCAATGTCTATATGACTATTAGTACTTTGACAACCTATTTTGAATTCTCCAACCATGTTATACCTGCTACATTTTTTCCCATGGGTATATTAATATTAGTAATGCAATTAACATTAATCGGGCTTACCTTATTGGCTTTTAAGTACAGAAAGAACATCGTGGGCAATTATAATTTTGATGATATGAATCAACACATTGATTCTTGGGAATAAGAAAGCAACGTTAATAAAACAAAAAGGCCCGAACGAGAGTTCGGGCCTTTTATTTTGCCACCTTAGCTATTAATTAGCCTCAATTGTAACCTTAATTACATTGATGGCACTTGGCACATTTGATGTATCATCAGGGTCAATAAACCTAACATTCGTATCTTCGTCAGCATCTCCAGCATCTGAAGCTGATTGTCTAATTACCTGTGCTAAACCTGCACCTGGGTACTCGTCGGCCTCTGTACCCGCATCATAGAGAAAAACAAACTCTGTTACATCACCTGATACCGCAGCACCATCTTCAAATAAAGGTAATCCATCAGGTTTAAAGCTGTAAAACCAATCATTACTTTGAACGAACATAGTCGCAAGAGATAAACTGCTTCCTTCTTCAGCGGTAAAAGAAAATTGATATTGTCCGCCTGGGCCAATTGCTCCCGGCTCAGTGGCTCCGACAGCAGTATCAAAACCTCCTGAAGCAAAAACATTTTCTTTGTTCATAAGCGATTCTACCAACATAGTAGGTATACCATCTTCGGCGATAGCCTCTAATCCTTCCCCAAAATCGATCATATCATTTTCATAAATCGGCTTGATATCTTGGCTGTGCACGGCCCAAGCACCAGGAGACAATGGTACAATAAGACCCGTAGATGCCTCAGAATCCATCAAAAGAGCATCAAAAAAACCATCTTCAGCGATATCTTCAACTCCTGTTTCACTCGCTACAAGTCCTGCTTCTGAAGCAGCTTCACCTTCTACAAAGAAAGGAGCGGGCATAGTATGAACAGCGTAGACACCCGGAGAAATAGGCACTGCAGCTCTTGCATCTTCACCTTGTGCAGGTACGGCAATGGTATTGGCATCGGAAACGTTCATAATATTCACCTTGAACCTGGCCGGAGAAACAAGTTCGATCGTAACCTTGATCACATCACTAACATCCGGTATCTCGTTACCGAAAGAATCAGTATTATCTGTTATTTCAGTGACTACACCATTTTCATCTTCCCCTTGATCCATAGCATCAGCAGCTTGTTGTGGTTTTTGATTTGACGATCCCGTTTCTTCATTGACCTCGGTACCTGCATCCCATAATAAGACTTGATCTGTGACATCTACCATACCATCACCACCAATCGGCGCTCCGTCTTCTTGATATAATGCAATACCTTCTTCGCTTGGGGCAAAAAATAAATCATTTGACTGAACGAACATGGTCACGAAAGAAAGTCTGGTTCCTCCATCTCCGGGCAATACGTTAGGGCCGGCATCAACTTCAAATGAATAGGCATCTCCAGGAAATAATGGAGCTGGTTCAGAACCCCCTTCAGGTATAGCGAAAAATCCCGTTTGAAATAGGGGTTGTGGAGTCACAACATTTTCAATAGTTACCGTAAAATCTGCCATGACAGGTTCAGAATCTTCCATTTCATCCGGTTCTGGGTCTGGAGTCGGTGTTTCCATTTCATCCATATCGTCAATCACAGGTGTATTATCGTCGTCTTCACATGCTGTAAAGGCGAGAAAAAAGATACCTATCATTAATACTAAAAGTTTTTTTGTTTTCATAATAATGCTGTTTTTAGATTATGTACAAACTAACTACTACCGAATCATAGGAAAATCACGAAACCTTAAACTTTTTCGTAAATTCCGTTATAATTCTGTGATATTTTAGCTGCAATTCATTAATAATTTATCAGAACGTCTAAACATATCACCCCCTAAGACGAAGGAATCGCGCATTAATCGGTACTGTGATATTTGTGTGATACTTTTTAGCTTCATTCGTAACCTACTATTATGAAAGAAATATTGATTATTGAAGATGATTTAGAAATCATCAAACTGTTAGAAATACATCTAACCGACCTTATCTATAATACATCTAAGGCCACAGACGGCGCAGAAGGCCTGAAAATGGCGTTGGAAAAGGACTATGACCTCATATTGCTAGACCTTACCTTACCGACAATGGATGGTGTTGAAATATGCAAAAGGTTACGAAGCACGAAACAGACACCGGTTATTATGCTTACCGCTAAATCTGAAGAAATAGATAGGGTTCTAGGCCTTGAAATTGGCGCAGATGACTACATTACCAAACCTTTTAGCATAAGGGAGTTGCTAGCCAGAATCAAAGCTGTTCTTCGTAGAACCAATAAAATTATCGATAGTAAAGAAGAATCGTCAGCCATGGCTTTTGAAGGACTTCGAATAGATGTCGACAAACGAAAGGTACTTTTGCGCGATAATAAGATAGAACTTTCGCCCAAAGAATTTGAATTATTGGTTTTAATGGCGGCCAACCCCGGTAGAAATTATTCTAGAACCGAACTTTTGAATATCATCTGGGGCTATAATTTTGATGGTTACGAGCATACCGTGAATTCACATATAAACCGCCTTAGGGCCAAAATTGAATCTGATATGGCCAACCCGACCTATATACTGACCACTTGGGGCGTAGGCTATAAGTTTAACGAAGATATTGCAGTATGACCAAGACCGAAAAAACCCTTACGCCCAAACTCATCAAAAAATTATGGATGGCATTCATACTTCTGGTGCTTTTGATGGGTGCTTCCTATATATTCATCACAGGATATTTTGCCAATAAATACAGTCAAGAGACCACCCAAAGGTTGAATGCCGATGTCGCTAACCACGTTATTGCCGAAAAATTCAATGGAGCTTCGCCATTTATGGAAGATGGCAGTGTTAACAGTGCTCTGTTCGGCGATTTAATGCATGATATGATGGCCGTGAACCAAAGTATCGAAGTTTATCTTCTCGGTCAATCAGGCGAAATTCTCTATTCGGTAGTTCTTGACCCTGATGATAAAGATGCCGCCAAATCGGTTGACCTGGCACCAATTAAATCTTTTATTGCTGACGAAGGCACAAATTTTATTCTGGGCGATGATCCTAGAAATCCGGGTGAGAAGAAAATATTTTCAGCTGCCCCTTATAAGGTCGACAATCATCAAGGCTTCATATATATTGTGTTAGCCGGTAAAAAATTTCAAGAGGTTAGTGACAACCTCATGAGTCAGTATTTTACGAGATTGGGTATTGGTGCTACATTGTTAACTATGGTATTCTCGGCCATAATCGGCTTATTGGCCATTTGGTTCTTGACCAAAAATCTTCGTTTAATTACCCAGACGGTGAGAAGTTTTCATGACGGAGATTTGGAAGCAAGAATACCGAATCCTGAAAAATCAGACATTGAAGTGTTTGCGAAATCATTTAATGATATGGCCGATAACATCGTTGGCAATATGGATAAAATGAAATCAATAGATTTATTGAGAAGGGAATTAATTGCGAACGTTTCTCACGATTTAAGAACTCCTTTAGCCATTTTGAAAGGGTATATAGAAACCTTGCAAATGAAACGAGATACCTTATCGGAGATCGAGAAAGACGAATATTTACAGATTACTCACGACAATGTCGATAAGCTCTCAAATTTAATCAATCAACTCTTCGAATATTCAAAACTCGAAGCCGAACAAGTCGTGCCGGTAAAAGAACCTTTTTCGATAACGGAACTGTCTCATGACCTAATCGCCAAATTCAATGTGTTGGCCAAACAAAAAGAGATTGAGCTAGAGCTTGACAACCCACAAGAAAATTGTTTGGTATATGCCGACGTTAGCCTAGTGGAAAGGGCTCTTCAGAACTTAATTGAAAATGCTATAAAGTACACCGAACCTATGGGAAAGGTGACTCTTTCGCTACAAAAGAAAGGGCAAAATGTAGAGATAAACATTACCGACACGGGTACGGGAATTCCCGTAAATGAACAACCTTTTATTTTCGATCGGTACAAACAAGTGGATAAGAGTACCAAAAAACAAGGCTACGGATTGGGTTTGGCCATTGTCAAAAAAATTATGGATTTGCATGATACTACCATCACGGTTTTGAGCAAACCGAAGCAAGGAAGCTCGTTTATTTTCAATTTACCGGCATATCAAGTTTAATTTTTTAAACCTTAAGTTTTTGAACTTCAGTCACATTTAACAAGGTGTTTAAAACGCTGCAATATATAAAAGGGTAAAAAGTTATATAACCAACTTAAATTCCCTTTTTATGAAGTTCACAAATTTATTTTTGATTAGTATTTCTTTAGTTCTCTTCCAATCATGTTCCGATGATAACAGCCCCATTGAGATTCCCGAACCTGATAGTGAACAGTCTGAAGAACCCCAGGTAGAAGAGGAAGTAGATGAAGAAGAACCCATAAATATCTCACCTGATTCTTTTAGCTTATTATCATTGGAAGATGGCGAAGAGGATAGTGATCTAAACCCACAATTAAAATGGGGCGCCGCCAATGATCAAGATGGTGATACCGTTACTTATCAACTGATTTTAGACTACAACGAATCACCGGAGAATGTACTGGTAGAAAATCTAACCGAGACCCAGTTTACTATCACTGAAAGTTTAGAGCGCAATACTTTATATTTTTGGAAGGTCATAGCATCTGATAATAATGGTAATGAAACCGAAAGTTCTGAAACGTATAGCTTTAGTACAAAAGGTATTTCCTTTTCAGAAACAGCCTTAACTGCGAATACCGAATTTACGGCAAGAAGAAATCATAGTATTACAGAATTTAATGGAAAGTTATGGATGATAGGTGGCCAAGATGACAACGAATCATATGATAACGTCTATTCTTCTGCTGATGGAAGTTCTTGGGAATTAGAAGCTGAAAACCCTTTTGATGTTTTTAATAAAAGTAACCATACTACGGTTGTTTTTAAAAATAAACTTTGGGCAATTGGAGGCTGGTATAGCGATATTTGGTCTTCAACTAACGGCAAAGATTGGACTATGGAAACGGCTACTCCGAACTTTGGGGCCCGTGAAGGACATTCAACGGTTGTTTTCAATAATAAAATATGGGTAATAGGTGGTAGCGAGGGACCAGATCAATTCAATGATGTGTGGTATTCAGACGATGGAATCACGTGGTCATTAGCTATTGAAAATGCTCAATTCTCACCCCGTATGGATCATACTACTGTTGTTCATGACAACAAGATGTATTTGATAGGAGGTACTTCAGTAACAAACTTTTCTCCATCTTTTTATAATGATATTTATGTATCAACAGATGGAATCACTTGGACACAAATTTCTGCTGAATCTAGCTTCGAAGTACGTTCTGATCACACCTCTTTGGTATTCGATAATAAAATTTGGGTAATTGGCGGTTGGTCAGCTGTGAACAATGAGGAAACTTTCGAACAAGATGTAGCAAGTTTTGATGATGTGTGGTACTCCGAGAATGGAATTCAATGGAGTAACCTAAATGTTAGCGAATCTTATTCTCCAAGAATGGGGCATGCTTCAGCGGTGTTTGACGGTAAAATAATCATCTCTGGCGGATTAAATATTAAACAAGCCGATAATAGTAGAACGCATTATAATGATGTATGGGTTGTGGAATAGCATATAGCCTATGAACAAGAAAAGCCATTTCAGATTGAAATGGCTTTTAAATTTTATAAAGAATGTTTACAGACCACTGATAAAACTACCATAGAGATCTTTAAACTGATACCCTTCCGAAAATCGGTTTTTACTTAGTTTATTATAGGATACGAGCCCCCAAAGAACCAATTCTTTTAAGAAGTAAACATCTTCTTTAGCAAAATCCGGTTGATGTTCTTTAATCAACTGATTCAACGGTGGAATACTATCCAAAGCCCGTTTATATTCTTCATCGGTGAAATCGTCAAGCAGTTCGAAGCCCTCCCCCTGAAAAAACCAACTAACAAGTTCGTCATAAGGGGTAATCGCATCTTTCTTTTCCAACTTATTAATTTTTGGAAAGTAATTGGGGAATAGAGATTTTACGGCATCATCTATCAGTATTTCGGCAACACCATCAGCCCCCTCTTGCTCACCTTCATACACCAATTCAATCTTACCTGTAATTGCAGGAATCACTCCTAAGAAGTCGCTCAAGCGTACCATGGTATTTTCAGCACCGGTTTGCAAGGCTCGCCTTTCAGCAGTACTCAACAAATTCTCATAAGCCGTAATACTGGTACGGGCACTCACACCACTTTTAGCATCTACATATTCACTATTTCTTGCCTCAAAACCAATTTGTTCTAACAAATCTTTGGCCATATCAGGAATATATACCGATTCGGACTGGCGCTCATCAAGGTCGGCTTCTTGCGCGGTTATCTTACGGGCAATTTCAACAGATTTAGGGTAATGGGTCAAAATTTGAGACCCTATTCTATCTTTCAACGGCGTTACAATGCTTCCCCGATTGGTATAATCTTCTGGGTTTGCCGTAAACACAAACTGAATATCTAATGGCAGTCTCAACTTAAAACCACGAATTTGTATATCGCCTTCCTCCAAAATATTAAAGAGTGAAACTTGAATTCGTGCCTGCAGATCGGGCAATTCATTGATAACAAAAATACAGCGGTTCGCTCGGGGAATCATACCAAAGTGAATGACCCTATCATCGGCATAAGATAGTTTAAGATTAGCAGCTTTTATAGGATCTACATCACCTATTAAATCGGCCACCGTTACATCAGGGGTAGCCAATTTTTCAGCAAAACGCTCGCTACGGTGTAGCCATGAAATAGGGGTCTTATCCCCTTTCTCTTTAATTAATTCAGAAGCATAACGAGACATCGGTTGCAATGGATCGTCATTAATTTCAGAACCAGAAACAACGGGAATATATTCATCGAGCAAGTTGACCATTAATCTAGCCAACCTTGTTTTCGCTTGACCGCGTAAGCCCAGGAGATTGATATTGTGACGGGATAGGATAGCTCTTTCCAGTTCGGGAATTACAGAATTTTCGTAACCCCAAACTCCCGTAAATGTCTCTTCTCCTTTCTTAATTTTTTCACGAAGGTTATCCCTTAATTCATCCTTTATGCTCTTACTTTTATACCCTGCCGCCTTCAGCTGCGCCAAGGTGGTAATTTTATTATGATTTAGACTCATTTTCTCTTTTTCAGTTTCAATTATTCAATATTGGTATTGTCTCTTTATCTTCAATTGGTTTTTTAATGCGAATTTGAATTTTGTAGTATTCCCAGGTAGAATTGCTCTTTGTTGCAAAAACATCCATTTTTGAACGTAATTCTTCCCTCCTATTTCCATTTACATTGACCGTAATAGCCACTGAGTCAGCTTTTTTTGAATAGACCACATAACCTTCAAAAAGTGCCATTTTACCAACTGGCTGCAAAACTCCAAAAACCTCTTTGACCCTATTATTCTTTTTGGCTATTTCTAGAGCACCCTCACAAATTTCAGGATTGGTATAAGCCCTAGCCGTATCGACAATCAAGTCATTTACCCGAGACGGCAAACTCCATATAAATAGAACAAAAAGTACACAGGATACAATCAGTAACCAAATTCTTTTTCTTTGCCACCACTTTCTACTTTCCTTCATTGCAATGGCCTTCAAATTTAATATGCCTATCTATAGGCTTCAATATCTTATTTCAGTCTCTTTCTTCTGTTCGATTCATAATCTTCAAAAATCATTTCACCCAAACCTTTGAGTCCGGTAAAAAATGCCTTTCCCTTATTTGCTTCAGTAAAATGACGAATAAACTGCATCAAATACGGGTCTTGCGCAATCATAAATGTAGTTATCGGAATATGCAATTTTCTAGCCTGGCGTGCCATATTATAGCATTTCTCTACAATATAATCGTCAAGACCAACGCTATTTTTATAATAATTACCATCGGGAAGACGCAAACAACTTGGCTTACCGTCGGTTATCATAAAAATCTGCTTGTTCGTATTTCGTTTTCTACGAAGCATATCCATCGCCAAACGAAGACCTGCAACCGTATTCGTGTGATATGGTCCTACCTTTAAATAGGGAAGTTCTTTTATTGAAATGGGCCAAGCATCATTACCGAACACCAAAATATCTAAAGTGTCCTTTGGGTAGCGCGTAGTTATCAATTCTGCCAAGGCCATGGCTACCTTCTTCGCAGGCGTGATTCTATCTTCCCCATACAAAATCATACTATGACTGATATCGATCATTAGCACGGTACTCATTTGCGCTTTGAACTGGGTATCTTCTACAACTAAATCTTCTTCATTTAAAGAAAAACTGCCAATACCATGATTTATTTGGGCGTTCTTAAGGCTTTCGGTCATCGAAATATGTTCTAAACCGTCACCATAACGGTACTCTCTAAAATCTCCGGTGTGTTCGTCACCTTGCCCCGACTTGCCCGTTTTATGGTTTCCGGAACCTGAGCGTTTGAGTTTACCAAAAATTTGGTCAAGCGCCCTTTGCCTTATTATCCGTTCCATTTTTGCGGTAATGGAAATATTTCCTTTACCATCGCCATCACCCTCTTCACCTTCTTCGCCCTCACCTATGTCTCCACCACCATCTTCGAACTCTTCTCGAATATAGCCCTTGGCCTTTAAATCTTCAATAAAGTCATCAATAGTATAATCGTCATCGGTAAGCTCATATTCCTTATCCAATTCACGAAGCCAATCGATGGCCTCATCAAAATCACCGGAAGTGTGCGTAATGAGTTCTTGAAAAATATCGAAAAGTTTTTCAAAGGGAGATTGTTCGGGTGCTTCATACGGTGAGAAGCGAAATCCGTTTCTTGTATTCATAGCCATTACATAAAAATAATATAATTAGCCGTGAACACCTCTATTTTTAGGAAATGTTAACGATGTAGAATAAGGGAAAGGATGTATCGAACAACAACCTTTCCCTTTAAATTTAAAATGTTCTACCCAATGATTGCCAAAGCCTCGGTATCTTTCCAAGCACCTCTGGTAAAATCTGGGAATTCTTGTGGCGCACCGTTGGCCGCAACCGATGCTTCACTTAGCGGACCTACTGCACTCCATAAACAACCCTCATAAAGGTTCTGATCCAAGGGTTCGCCATTTCTAAGACATTCCACGATACGATAAAGCATCATAAAATCCATTCCGCCATGGCCACCCATTTTAACCGCGAGTTCACCAAGACGTTTATATAAAGGATGCTCATATTTTTCATAAATCTTGTCGAGGCCTTCACCTTCTGCCCATTCATGGTGATTTTCCGTTACACCTTCTACCCCACCTTCTAGTGCGATTCTAGTCGGGAACCCGGCCAAAGTACCTTTGGTACCTTGAATTAAGTTGTGACGGCTATATGGTCGAGGGCTCGTTTCATCCCACTGCACCATAATAGTTCTTCCCAGAGTAGTTTTAATGATTGAGGTGCTCATATCACCACCTTTATAATCTAACTTGTTCCATTTGTGGTCTGCATCAAAATTCTTTTCTGCATATAGTTTTCTTCCTTTTGCTGGGGATGAAAAAGAATTGATAAACTTAAAATTGTCATCGCTTCGACCTACATTCATGTACTGGGCAACGGGGCCAAGACCATGGGTAGGATAAAGGTTTCCGTTTCTATGGGCATAGTGCGGGGTTCTCCAGGATCCCGTGCCCCTATCTACTTCGTTCATTTGGCCACGTAACTCGTGTATATAAGAAGCTTCGCCGTGAAGCAGCTCTCCTATTGCGCCCTGTCGACACATGTTCAAGTATAGAAGTTCTTCACGACCATAGTTTACATTTTCCATCATCATGCAGTGCTTCTTGGTCTTTTCAGAGGTGTCTACCAATTGCCACATCTCTTCTATCGTCAGGGCCAAGGGTACCTCTACAAAAGCGTGTGCACCTGAATTCATGGCTTCTATTGCCATTGGGGCGTGTAGTTTCCATGGGGTTGCGATTATAACTGCATCAGGTTTTTGCTCTTTCAGCATCTTTTTCCAATCATTCTCACCATCGGTGTACAACTTAATTTTCTTGTGGCGATTACCCTTACCTTGTTCTTTACAGGCCTCTGCAGATTTTTTGGCCAAGTCTTCGTACAAATCAGATATTGCAATGACCTCTGTACCTTCGATTGCAGCAATTTGTTTGGCATGCCCTGAACCTCTCGCACCTACACCAATAAAAGCAAAACGTACTTTGTCTAATTTAGGGGCCGCAAAACCACCCATATATTTAGCTTCTAAAGCTCTTTTTGGGCTAAAAATATTAGCTTTTGCCAACGAGGGCGCCAAGGTAATACCGGCACCGACCATTGATGTTTTTTTAATAAAGTTTCTTCTGTTCGAGTTCATTTTTTGTTCAATTTAATTTTTGGTAGTAATAGTTTGGATTAAAAGGAACCTACAAGATATAGAATTCTATTCTAAAAGAATTATTTAGAATAAAACCATTACACCATAAATATAAAATTGCATTCATATAAACTACCTTAGATTTATGGTTTTAGAACAATGTATAGGATTTTACAATACAGCTCCCCTTTGGTTGAACAAACAATTCGGAATTCAACAGTTTAAATTTCCATTCGTGGACTTATCCACATTAACAACCAAAAAAATACCGACTAATCGTCGCCTCGGTCATCAAATGGAGTTTGTTTTTCAACAATTAATGTCGCATTCGGAGCGGTATAACATCATCTTATATAATTTACCGGTAGAAGATGATAAACGCACAGTTGGTGAAATTGATTTTATTTTAAAAAATATGGAAAATGAAGAACTTATACATATTGAACTCACCTATAAGTTCTATATAATCGACACCTCAATAAGCGAACCTATACACAGACTCATGGGGCCCAATCGTCGTGATATGTTTTTCACCAAAATGGAAAAAATCAAGAATCATCAATTTGAACTTTTGCATAGTCCTGCAGGAAAAAAGGCCCTTCAATCAAAGAATATAAATCCTGAAGAACTAGAACACCAATGTTGTTTTAAGGCACAATTATTCGTTCCATATCAGATTACAGATGTACATATTAGACCTTTAAATAAAGATTGCGTTACAGGATTCTGGATACGTTTTGATGATTTTAATTCTTCAGATTTCAAACAACATAAATATTATATACCTACCAAATCGCAATGGGTCGTTTCTCCCAGCGACAAGGTTACCTATAAATCACATTTCGAGATTCTAATGGATATCAATCTTAGAATGCTTAATAAAAATGCCCCTATGTTATGGATGAAAAAAGACGACGGTGCCTACGAAAAACTATTTGTAGTGTGGTGGTGAATTAATGGTACACCATACGTTTTTTAGTTACAGCTTCATCTTACATTTTCTTCTTATTCAAACGTATAACTAATCTTCACCACTTCGGTAACCCTAAAATAGCCGTGTGCATAATTTTCAGAATTTGTGAGGTTTACGCAATTTCCTTTTACAGCGACGGGTATCGACTCGAATAGACCAACACCGCCAATTTGATTCACAAGTATCTGCAAATATTCTTTGTAAGCTGGTGAAATAGCATAAAACTCAATATCAACGGTATCGCCCGGTTGAAAAGCTTCTTTCTTTTCGGTCTCATCGTCTTCCCCTATTTCTAAGTACCAATCAACTTCATTACCATTAATAAATTCATCATCAAACTCTTCAAAAATAGGCAGTAGTTCGCCTTGCTTTTGAAATTTAAAAAAATAATTGTTTCCTTCTTCCTCTGGGTCAACCAGGGTGAGGTTGACCTCTAAATCGTCTTCGCTAAAACCATCTTCCCTTGATTGCCCTAAAACCGTAAGATCCGTTACCGGATACAAAGTTTCAGTGGCTTCATAGATTTCGCCCTCGTTGATAACTTCTAAAGTATAAGAAGCCCCTATGATGGGCTCGAAATCTGTGGTACTATACTCCCCCGTTCCTAAATCTTCAAAGACATATTCAGAGTTGTTCGAATTATTGGTGACCACAACCGAGGCGCCAGTAATTGAAGTATTTGAATCTGTATTAAAAAAGGGAGTAGAAGTTCTTATAAAAATTGATTGTTCGTTACCTGAAGTTCCTTTTTCCCAGTCTAAAGATGCTTCGATTACCAAACGTGTAGGTGCATCTTGCACATCGACATCGATGACGTCTTCACAAGAAAATAGAATTTGACTAAGAGATGTAATAAGGAGTATTTGATTGATTTTTTTCATTTCTTTAAAATTTGAAATTATAGGTTATTGATGGCACGATACCGAAAATAGCTGTGCGAGTTGCCTCATTGGCACCTGTCTCTCTGTTCTGACCAAATGAAATGGACGCTGCGTTCTTGCGGTTATACGCATTATAAACACTGAGCACCCATTCGCCCTTCCATCGTTTGTTAGGTTTTTTGTTTGGCTTGTAATTAAGAGAAAGGTCCAATCGATGATAAGCGGGCAATCGGTCCGAATTTCTATCCGCGTAACTAGCCACCGATATACCTTCATATTCATACTGACCGTTCGGGTAAGTTACCGGCCTGCCTGTTTGAAAAACTAGATTTCCACCAAAACTCCATTTGTCATTGAGTCTGTAAGATCCCGCTATTGAAATATCATGGGTTCTATCGTATGGAGTATTGTACCAGTCTCCATTATTAATGCCCAAGCCTCCCGCATTTCCCCCAGGGGTTCGCTGCTCCGATTTAGATAAAGTGTAAGCAATCCATCCTGTGAGCTTTCCTTCATTCTTTCTTAACAATAACTCTAAGCCATATGCCCTTGACTCTCCGTTCAATATTTCGGTTTCGATGGTTTCTTGACCTATTAAATCGGAACCATCAATATAATCGATTCGATTATCTACGGTCTTATAATACGTTTCGATTTCCATAGAATATTTACGGTCCATAAAATTCTTAAAATAGCCTAACGAATACTGGTTAGAGAGTTGCGGATCAATATACTTACCACTGGGCGCCCAAACATCTACCGGGGTTACCGATGTTGTATTCGAGAGCAAATGAACATATTGGGCCACTCTAGAAAACCCTGCCTTAACCGAAGAAGCATCGTTCAGCTGATAGGCAAGGGAAGCTCGAGGTTCGAAATTGCCAAAAGTTTTTATTGAAGAACTATTATCATAATCGGTTTCACCGATAGGCATACCCCTTTCATAAATACCCAGGTTATTATTGTAAACGACGGGCCGGTCGCTCAAATAATTGGTCATGGGTTGCCCACCTAATCGAACAAAATTACTGTACCGAAGGCCATATTGCGCTGAAAATTTGTCGGTTAACTTATGTTCCGCATTTACATAAACACCACTTTCAACAGCTTTTTTAATGTCTAGTTTAAGTGGATTTATTGACGAGGTGTCAGAACTCGGGTTCACTTGACCCGGATCAAATTCATAAAATATTCCACTCGCCCCGAAATCAAGTTTGAACTTATCGCTGAAATAATATTTAAGGTCGTATTTGAGATTGTAGTTGTTGATGGAAGCCAACCATTCAAACTCTTCTGTAGTAAAGCCCAAGTCATAGTCATAGCGACTAACGATGGCCGACATATTTGAAAATAACCTTTCATTGAAAATGTGGTTCCAGCGCAGGTTACCCGATACATTACCATAACTACTATTAAAAATTTCACCAAATTTCAAAACATCTCTGCCAAAGTATCCGGAAAGGTATAGCTTGTTATTATCATCGATAGCATAATTGGTTTTAAGGTTAAGGTCATAAAAACTCGCAGTATTCTCTTCTCCTGCCAGTTTTAAGAATAGGTGTGCATAAGAACTTCGCCCCGCAACCAAAAAAGAGCCCTTATCTTTAAATAATGGCCCTTCAGCGGCTAATCGGCTCGAAATGAGACCCACCCCACCGTTCAGTTCGAAATTCTTATTGTTACCGTCTTTCTGTCTAACATCAAGTACTGACGAGACCCTGCCCCCAAACTTAGCGGGAATACCTCCTTTGTACAATTTCATATCTCTTATGGCATCGGCATTGAATACAGAGAAAAAACCAAAGAGATGTGAGGTATTATAGATTATGGCCTCATCGAGTAAAATAAGGTTTTGGTCTTGGGCCCCACCCCTCACATGAAAACCGCCTGATCCTTCTCCGTTGTTGGTGACCCCTGGTAACATTTGAAGCGATTTAAGAATATCTACTTCCCCTAGCACTACCGGCATTTGTTTAACGGTTGAAATATTCATTTTTGCGACGCTCATTTCAGGCTTTCGCAATACGGCCATTTCAGACTCTTCTGCAGTAACAACAACTTCATCTAATTCGGTAGATTCTTCTGAAATTTCAAAATCGAGTTTTTGATTTTGATCTAGTACTACTTCTTGATATTTGTTGGTATAGCCCATATATGAAATAAGCAATCGATATTCACCTTTAGGTGCCGTTAGGGAGTAAAAACCATATTCATTGGTAATTACCCCAATGCTTGTTCCTTCTAAAAATACCGAAGCTCCGAAAAGGCTCTCTCCATTTGCGTTGTCCGTTATTTTCCCGCTCAGCGTATAGCTCTCTTGCGCTATCAGATTTAGAGATGAAAAGAGGAACAAAAAAAAACATACATTACCGATTGGTGCTATCGGAACGCTTTCTTTCAACTGTTTTATCATAATTTCATTTGTATTTTGATTAATGAACATAACTATTGACACATCAAAACTTGAAAGGTTGCATTTAGAGTAAAAAACTCGAAAAAAAACCTTTACCATATGTTATAAAATGAATACCGTCAGATATTTATACATTAGTTGTCAAATAATACTTCGCAGATGCAACCTTGATAAATTTGGGTTGTCTTTATTTTTATAAATGTGATTTAGTATACGAACAGCCATCTCATTTTAATTGGAAACCGATATCCGTTTTAGACATAAAGAACTTGTTGAAAAAAGCAAGTCTGGTGATAGAAGCTCTCAGTATCAACTTTATGAGCTCTATGTCGATGCCATGTATAATATCGGTATGCGCTTTTTACGTATTAAAGAAGATGCTGAAGATGTGGTACAAGATAGTTTTGTCGATGCCTTTAAAAATTTGGGGAACTTTAAATACGACAGTACGTTCGGAGCTTGGCTAAAACGTATCGTTATAAATAAGTGCATTAATCGCTTGAAATTAAAACGGGTAGCAATTACCCCAATTGAAGAACATGAATATCATCTTTCGAACGAAACAGTTGAAATAAAGTTTGAAGCTACTGATATTATTAAGGTCAAGAGAGGAATTGATTTACTCCCCAGTGGTTATAAAGAAATACTCAACCTTTATTTACTTGAAGGTTATGACCATATGGAAATTGGAGAGGTTCTAGGTATTACAACCTCTACCTCGAAATCACAATATCACAGAGCCAAAAAGAAACTAGTTGAAATCGTAAAAAATTTATAATGGACAATCTTGAAAAACATATTACAGACAATCAAGAGGTCTTCAACGACCATCGGGCCGACCGTGCCAAAATGTGGGCCGAAATCGAATCTCGTTTAGATGAAGAAAAGACAAAAGTTATACCCTTGTGGAAAAAACCGATATTCAAAGTGGCCGCCACAGTAGCTGTGCTCTTAGGGCTTTCAACATTTATAGGAATTAACTTTTTTGATAATACTACAGATACCGAAGACGGTTTTGTATCTCAAGAGTTACAAGATATAGATATGCATTATCGTAGCCTGGTATCTTATCAAGTGAAATTAGTTGAGCAAAACGACAAGCTTTCAGAAGACGATAAACAAGAGTTTCTTTCATTTATGAATGAACTCGATAAAGAATATGAAGAATTACGGTTAGAGATGCGAAATAATTTAGACAATCAACTGGTATTAGAAGCTATTGTCAGTAATTATAAAAAGCGAATAGAGCTTATCGAAAATTTATTGCATCACTTAAAAGAACCGCAAATCAAAGACGAAAACTATGGCTACACTTTATAGAAAACTACTGCTTTTAATAGTGGTATTTAGTCTAGGCCTGCCTACGGTAGCACAAGAAAAAGTAACCAAAAAGTTGGTCAAGAGCTATATTCTGACCAATGCGGGCGAGCTGCATTTAGACAATAAATATGGCAATGTCAATATCTACGGATGGAACAAAGAAGAACTTTCTTTGACCGTAACCATTACAGTTACCCATAAGAAGAAAGATAATGCACAAGAACTACTGAATCGTATAAAACCAATTTTGAGAAGCAGTGAGAACTTCGTTTCGTTGAGCTATGAAATTGGTGAGAACAGTTCGGGTTTCTTTTCGCAATTGTTCGAGAAGGCCAATCCGTTCGATTTTGACCGTAGTAATGTGCAGATTGACTATAAGGTATATCTGCCCCAAAAAGCAGAAATAGAGGTTACCAACAAATTCGGTGATGTTTTTATAGAAGATTGGAAAGGTGCCCTTCAAGCCAATATTGAACATGGTCATATGTGGGTTAGTGAAAACTTGAACAAAGCCGATATAACTATGAAGTATGGTGAACTTAGAGCTCTTAATATAAATTATGGCACTATCGATTTAAAAAATGGAGAGCTCGATATGCAAGATTCGAAAAATTTACGGATCAACAGCAGCGGAAGCGACATAGAGATAAAAAAGATTACTTCTCTTGAATTTTATTCCAATAAGGATGAAGTGAATTTAGAAGAAGTTGGCAGTATATACGGCAGCTTGAAATTTACCAATCTACAATTGAACCGACTAAGTTCTGATATTGATATGAACATGAAAATCGCCGAGTTTAACTTAGATGGTATTGTTAATTTTGAAACTTCGATCAGCATTGAGCAAGAATCTTCTGAAATCAGCATTAATATAACCGACTTTCCACATGAATTCAATGCTGTTCTTGAAGAGGGTCTGGTTCGATTGCCAAAGTCTTTTCAGAATGTAGATTCAAAACTTATTAATAAAAGCAAAAAGCTTAGGGAAATCAGGGCAACCTATGGTAGTAACTATAATGGAAAAATTTCAATAAGCGGAAAAAAAGGCATTGTTTTAATAAAAGAGTTGTAACAATTTCGCAAGAAAAACATTCCTAATTTACATTTCTAATCTACTGCGTATTCAAAATCGGATTGCAGATAAATAGACCCAAACTATATATAAAAGTTGAACTGGCGCACGAAACCAAAGATAAGCTGGGCCAGCACCGTTAAAATTACCCGTTTCGTAGTTTAGATATTTGAAAGAAGCTTGTACGTTCGCCATAAATATTACAAGCAAAAAAATTATTAAGAACCAGCCGGTTGTAGTTACGAATTTGGGAATGAGCAAACCAATCGCTGCCATTATTTCAATTACTGCAGTCAAGTACACCACTTCTCTTTTGAACGGTATGGGCGACGGAATCATCAAAGTCATTCCTTCTGTAAAGATGAAATGCCCCATTGCGGTAAAAACCAACATGAATGCCATACCGATACGACCTGCCCGTGGAAAATCATCTACACCATAAATCATTTTCAAAATAAGCAGCGATACAATAAAAACCGATAAAAGTACGATGAGAGGTTTCATGTAGTTTTTGACGTCAAATTTCGTCAGATAGATGCTTCAAAACAATGAACCTAGGTTAAGAAATTCGCTTACGTATTCTACTTAAAGCTTGTGGAGTTACCCCTATATAAGAAGCTAAATACTTTAAAGGCACACGTTTTAAAAGCTCTGGGCGTTTGTCGAAAATATCTAAATAACGCTCTTCTGCAGTTTGGTTTAAAAATGATAGCTCCCTATCCCACTTTAAGACCAGCGTTTGTTCGGCTATAATTCGGCCAATAAGATTACCCACCGATGTTTGTCTATAGATACGTTGAAGGTTGTTGTAACTAATGGACCAAAGAACACAATCTTCCATAGCCTGTAAACTGTATATACTCGGTTTTTGAGTCAAAAAAGAATCATAGGCGCTTGAAAACTCGTCTTCACATCGAAATCCAAAAGTAATATCATCTTCTTTCTTAGGGATAAAATAGCGAATAGCACCTTTTTCAACGAAAGAAAAATAATTTTCGGTTTCACCACTTTTTAAAAGAGTTTCTTTCTTGGCATACTCTTTCATTTCGAGATTATCTGTGAAAAAAGCCCAATCGCTATCCGGTATCGTAATTATTCGTTCAAAATGATGTTTAATCCTATCCATGACAATTTTATAATTCTTTAATTATAAGTGATTTACAACTTACCAAATCATTAAAGAATTTATAAAGATGACAAAACCTCGTTCTTCTTGAACAAAGCTTTAGCCAAGTCGCTAAATTATTCGGTAAAAGCAGATTTGAATCAAAAATTCCTCAGAAAAAAACTTTCATATCAATATTAAAGGGAACTGCTATAAATTTTCATCCTTTATTCGGAGGTACAAGCTTATATCCCCATGATAAATAAATATTTATGGAATCGTAGAATGCTTCCTCCTTTACAATTTTGCCCTGTTTGTTAAATGTAAGTATTGCAAAACCGTTAGAATTACTTTCTATTCCAGTGCCTCGAGTGCTTCCTAAATAACCGCTATTTGTTCCTTCACTTTCCCAATAATAGTAAGCTTTGTTACCATGAATGACGATATCCTTTAGTTTAGTACTAAAATCAGGTATGGCGAGATGCCAATTATTCAAAATATTAATTAGCTCTTCATGACTTTCCGTCTCAAGCTTACCATTGGCATAGCGTTTAAAATTTTCGGAAAGTATTGGGGCCAATACTTCAGGATCATTACTGTTCCAGAACTTTTCATAGATATTAACCGCCTCTTCTAAATCTTCTGCGATTAAGACTTGATTTTTAGAAACGGTTTCCTCAATCTTTTCCTTACATGAAAAAATTAATAAAGATAGAATACAATAAAAAAATACTATTGGTTTCATATTCGTTGGTTTGAGTGGTGGTCAGCTATAGCGTGTTTTAAATCGTGGAGGAAGTCGGCGTCGATTCAAAACGCTATTTAAGCAATTTCGAAGATAAAAATAAAAATTCTTTTTAGTTCAGTTTGGTTTGTTTTCAATTGATTTTTAACGAATTAGATTTTTAAATATGTAAAATTGCAGTTACCAATTAAATATAATTTCAAGTAAATAACGAACTAGAATATTTAGAAGTTAATGTAGAATTGTGAACTATAGAACCATTACAATAGATATAAATCAACTCAATTTGTACGAAAAATAATCGATTACCAGTAAAAGAGTAGTTGTTTTTAAAAATTTTCTGCTTTTCGTGCAACTATTTTGAATCACCGTTGTCTATTATAATAGTCTATCAGACAACGAATAGTAATGAAACGATTTACACCCACTTTCTTGTTCCTAATACTAGGAAATATTTTAACAATCTACGCTCAAGACGAACCTAAAGATTATCTTGAGTTCAATGACCGAAATAATGTTGTTCATGGTGTTTACCTAGGTTTGACTTTGGGAGCTGGCGAAATCGAGGGCGAACCAAGTTATATGTCTGGGCTCAAATTAGCTTATGTAGCCAATCAACAATTTGAGGTTGGTTTCGCTGCCAATTTTCTTTATTCCCAGCAAGACCTCTATATTGCTCCGTCTACTAGAAACCAAGACTTGATCGCCATTTACGGTGGCCTTCACCTAGAGCCGATTTTCTTTAGTAAAAAACTAGTAAGCCTTTCCTTTCCCCTTTTAATCGGTGGTGGCGCTGTAGGTTATATTGAAGACGATTATGACGAACGTTTCGACCCTGAACCTACTGAAGACGATTTTGATGCGGTATTTATAATAGAACCAGGTATAAGCGCTCAATTCAATCTTAGCAGGTATTTACAAATTGAGGCTGGTGTCACCTATCGGTTCAGTAGTGAAATTGAACTTCGACCCAGCCCTATTAAACGAATAAATGGTTTTACCGCAGGTGTGGGCATTAAAGTAGGAGTTTTTAATATGGGTCGAAACCGCTATAAAAAGAAATTGTAATGAAAAAACGATGCACCTTCTACCGTGAATTTATAGAAACCCAACATGTTTTTACAGAGAATCAACAGGTATACCTCAAAAACAAAACCTTCAAAAATGGTACAATATTAGAAGAATGGTCTCCCATAAATTTTCAGTGGGTTACTGTTGTACAACTATAAAAAACTTTAGAATACCATTAATGTAATAATCATCAACCTGATTACAACCCATGATTAGAAATCAATCAATAATGCGAATGAAGTCCGTCTACCTAGTTTTGGCCTCAATTTGTGGTCTGCTATCATCTTGCGATTATGAACATGTAAGTGCCAAAGGTGAAGTTACCACCAAAGATTTTTCCCTTTCAGGTTATAACGGACTCAAAGTTTCAAATGCATTTGATGTTTACTTGACCTTTTCAGAAACCGAAGAACACATCAGTATCGAAGCAAACGATAATCTTCATGACCGTATCGTTGTCGCCCGCGAAGGTGACAATTTAATCATTAAACTTAAGAGATATACAACTATAAAGGGCAAACCCATACTAAAGGCATATATTTCGACCAAAACTATCAAAGATTTTGATCTTTCAGGAGCTTCTACGGTTACCCTACGTGACATGTGGGATACCCATAAAGGAAAAATCGAACTATCCGGTTCTTCTGAATTCTCAGGTGAAATCAAAGCTACCCATTTAGACATAAATATGGGCGGTGCCTCTAAAGCCGATATCTACGGAAATGTTGAATCATTATATGCCGACCTATCGGGTGCCAGCGATTTACGCGACTATGATTTGATCAGCGAAAGACTGAACATCGAACTTTCCGGTGCTAGCGAAGCCTTTCTTTCGGCACAAAAGTCAATTGATATCGATGCTTCGGGAGCGAGCGTATTGAACTATAAGGGTGATGCCGTTATTAACCACAAAAAACTAAATGGGTCTTCTAGATTGAAAAATCGCAACCCATAAGACTACTTGTGCCGCTTTTGCAATTCTTTCTCAATATCTTTTAAGGTGAAGCCCTTCGCCTGTAACAATATCAAATAGTGGAACAATAAATCGGCACTTTCATATAAGAAAAGGTCATCATTATCGTCTTTGGCCTCAATGACTGTTTCAACAGCTTCTTCACCTACCTTTTGTGCAATATTATTGATTCCCTTTTCAAATAGTGAAGCTACATATGATTTGCTTGCATCCGAAGCTGTTCTTCGTTGTTCGATAACTCGCTCAAGCTCAGAAATAAATCCGAAGTTTGAAGTATTATTTTCGTTCCAACAGGTATCACTACCAGTATGACAGGTTGGCCCTACGGGTTCTACATAAACCAAAAGAGTGTCGTTATCGCAATCAACCTTGATATCGATTAAATTCAAAAAGTTGCCACTCTCTTCCCCTTTCGTCCATAAACGTTGTTTGCTGCGGCTATAAAAGGTAACCTTCTCGGTCTCCTGGGTTTTCTTTAGGGCTTCCTCATTCATATACCCTAACATGAGTACATTTTTGGTTTTTGCATCTTGAATGATGGCAGGCACTAATCCGTCGGCATTTTTATTGAAATCTACTGTCATTTTTTCTTTTCTATATATTTAGGAAGCTTTCTTCTGGGGCACACCGTGCATTTTCATTAAATAGATAGGAAAACCAAGGCCATTTTCAGTATTAAAAATTTCCAATCCGAATTTTTGATACAACTTAACGTTCTGTTCAGATGCAGCATCGACTATAACGGGTAATTTATTGTCTCTGAATGCATCGTACACTTGCAATACCAATCTAGGCGCCGTTACACCACCTTTAAACTCTTGTTTCACGGCAAAAATCATGGGTCGTATATACGCTGTCTTTGGATAGTTTCTTTGAATTATTTTTTGTCTTCTAAGTACTTTGGCCACTCGAAAAATGCCTATGCATTTGAAAGCCAGTCGTAAGGTGGAATAAAGCTTAGAAAACGAAAAATTATCTTTATTCGAATAGGTTATCAAAAGGCAACTGGCCCTATTGTCTGAAATATAAATCGCCCCTGTACGAAACGATTTGTCAAAAAGGTACTCCATCAAAACACGCATGCGCTGATGCCTTTTATGGTCTTGTTTAACCACGAAATTGATGGAGTTATCTTCCCGTATGGGCTCGAAGGCCTCCACCAAAATATCAACCACTAAATCTCTGTCCGCTTTTGTCGCTTTAATCAATTTCTAAGACTTTTCTATAACCTTACTGGAATACCCTTATCCCGTAATTCATTTTTTAAATCACCAATGCCTATTTCTTTAAAATGAAAAACACTGGCTGCCAAGGCCGCATCGGCCTTACCTTTTTCAAAGGTATCAGTAAAATGGTGTACTTTACCCGCACCACCTGATGCTATTATGGGTATGTTCAATTCTGTTGATAATTTCGCTAGTGCCTCATTGGCAAAGCCATCTTTGGTACCGTCGTGATCCATAGAGGTAAATAAAATTTCACCGGCGCCTCGTTCTTCGACCTCTTTGGCCCACTCGAACAATTTACGTTCGGTAGGTACCTTGCCCCCTACCAAATGTACGATCCATTCGCCATCTATTTGTTTGGCATCAATAGCCACAACGATGCACTGAGAACCAAATTTGGCCGCTAAATCGTTTATCAATTGCGGATTTTTCACTGCCGAAGAATTGATGGAAACCTTATCGGCCCCGTTTTGAAGTAATACATCTACATCTTCAATCGAAGAAATTCCTCCACCGACGGTAAACGGAATATTTACTTTTTCGGCAACGCGATAAACCAATTCTGCCAAGGTCTTTCGCTTTTGTTCCGTTGCAGAAATATCGAGAAAAACAAGTTCATCAGCACCCTCTTTACTATAAATTTCGGCCAACTCAACAGGATCTCCGGCATCACGCAAATCTATAAAATTCACGCCTTTGACCGTACGGCCATCTTTAATATCAAGACAAGGTATTATTCTTTTTGCTAACATAAGTTTAAGCTAAAACCCTATTATCAATAGAAGGTACTAAACCTTCTACTACGCTCTTAAATGCCATGCCCCAAATTAAAAACAAATTTAACATTTTGGCAGTGGAGCTTCCTATTTTTTCAGTCGTTTTAATGTTTTGTCTATGCATCATGCTCCAATACAAATTGCTCCAGCTGTTTCATACTGATTCTATTTTCATAGATTGCTTTTCCGATAATAGTTCCTTCACAACCCATTTTGGCTAATTTTGGAAGCTCATCGTAAGTTGAAATGCCACCGGAAGCTATCAGCTTTAAACCTTCACATTGTTCTAAAATACGCTGGTACAATTCAAAAGAGGGGCCTTCGAGCATGCCGTCTTTTGATATGTCGGTACAGATAACATATTCGATACCATTCGCTTGATATGCCGAAATAAAAGGAACAAGTTCTTCGGTAGACTCTTCTTGCCAACCGGAAACGGCCACTTTCTCATCCATGGCATCAGCCCCCAAAATTATTTTTTTCGCACCATAAACTTTTATCCAGCTTTGAAAAGTCTCTTTATCCTTTACCGCAATACTGCCACCCGTAACTTGACTAGCACCGCTCTCAAAGGCAATTCGTAAGTCTTCATCCGTTTTGAGACCACCACCAAAATCAATTTTCAGTTGGGTTTTAGATGCAATTTGCTCCAACACCTTATGATTGACGATATGTTTTGATTTCGCACCATCTAAATCTACCAAATGCAAGAATTCAATACCGTGGGCCTCAAACTCTTTTGCAACTTCTAAAGGGTTTTCATTATATATTTTCTTGGTCTCGTAATCACCTTTAGAGAGTCTTACGCACTTCCCGTCGATGATATCTATTGCAGGTATGATTCTCATTTTTATATTTTTGTTATTCGGAATTACCAACGACTTTATAATCCACCGATTCTTAACTCATTTTTAGAAAATTCAATAAAATCTGCGCCCCGACCTTACTACTTTTCTCTGGGTGAAATTGGGTGCCGTAAAAATTATTCTTTTGCAGGGCAGCACTATATTTTACATCATATTCAGATTCAGCAATAGTTTCGTCGCATATGGGAGCATAATAACTATGCACCAAATAGATATGTTCTTTCGGTGAGATATTATTGAATAAGTGCGACTTTAAATTGTCGATTTGGTTCCAACCTATTTGTGGCACTTTTACCTGATTAGAGAATTTAACAACATTCACATCAAATATGCCAAGACCTTTGGTGTTGCCTTCTTCAGAAGAATTACACATTAACTGCATGCCCAGGCAAATGCCTAAAACAGGTTGCTTCAGTTGCGGAACGACCGTTTCCAGGCCACTTTCCAACAGCTTTTTCATAGCACTACTGGCCTCGCCCACACCAGGGAAAATAACCTTATCGGCAGATTTGATTTCGTCTGCATCTTCACTTAAAACCGCTTCATAGCCCAAACGTTCGATTGCGAACTTGATGCTTTGAATATTTCCGGCTCCGTAATTTATAATTACAATCTTCATTCTTGGTAAACTCTATAAAACGCCCTTTGTACTAGGCAAAACCATTTTTGCGGTATCTCTTTTGACCGCCATTTTAATAGACTTTGCAAAGGCCTTGAAAATGGCCTCAATCTTATGGTGTTCATTAGTGCCTTCGGCCTTGATGTTCAAATTGGCCTTGGCACCATCGGTAAATGATTTGAAAAAATGATGAAACATTTCCGTGGGCATATCGCCAACCATTTCTCGATTGAATTCGGCTTCCCAAACCAACCAATTTCTACCTCCGAAATCAATTGCCGCTTGCGCAAGGCAGTCATCCATCGGTAAACAAAATCCGTATCGTTCGATACCTAATTTGTTACCCAAAGCCTGACCGAACACTTCGCCCAGAGCGATGCCCGTATCTTCGATGGTATGGTGCTCATCTACTTCTAGATCACCATCCACCTTAATTTCTAAATCCATTTGACCGTGACGCGCCAGTTGATCTAGCATATGATCAAAAAAAGCTAGCCCGGTCTTGATATCACTCTTACCGGTACCGTCAAGGTTCAAATTGATATAAATATCGGTCTCATTTGTTTTTCTATGAGTTTCGGCCGTTCTATCGTTCAACTTTAAAAACTCATAGATTTTCTCCCAATCGTTGCTTTCCAAAGCAATAAAATTTTCAAGATCATCACGTTTAACGGTGATTTCACCTGTACCTAAGTTGGTGTTGTCATTTATAAAAATGCCTTTTGCGCCTAGGTTTTTGGCCAGCTCGATATCCGTCAGCCTATCACCGATAACAAAAGAATTTGCCAAGTCATAGTCGTCGCAGAAGTAATCTTTCAATAGACCTGTGCCTGGTTTTCTGGTATCTGCATTTTCATGGGGAAAGGTCTTATCGATAAATACTTTATCGAAAACAACACCTTCATTTTCGAATGATTTCATAATAAAATTATGAACGGGCCAGAAGGTATCTTCAGGAAAAGCTTCCGTACCAAGGCCATCTTGATTGGTAATCATTGCCAATTCATAATCTAATTCTTTAGCGATTTTACCTAAGTAAGTAAAAGACTTCGGATAGAATATCATCTTTTCAAAGGCATCTATCTGCTCATCGACAGTTTCTTTTATTATCGTGCCATCACGATCTATAAAAAGTACTTTTTTCTTCATTTGGTCAAGCTTTTTAAAGCAGTAACTAGTTTAATGTTTTCATCTTTCGTGCCTATAGTTAGGCGTAAGGTGTTGTTACATAAGGGCTGCGAACTTCTATTTCTTACCACTACGCCCAAGCCTAAAAGTTCACTATATCGCTTATCGGCGTCATCTACCTTTACCAGTAGAAAATTGGCATCGGAAGGATATATTTCTTTAATAAATTCGATTTGGGGCAACACTTTCAAGAGCAATTCTTTTTGCTCGATAATTTCCCTCACTTCAGATTTTATACGAGGCATGTCTGAAACCCTTCGTAGTGCATGAGACTGTGTAAGCTCGTTAACGTTGTATGGAGGTTTGATCTTATTGAGAATAGTGATGATTTCTTTGGATGCGATACAAATACCCAGACGAATACCCGCCATACCGTAGGCTTTTGATAAGGTTTGGGTCACCACTAAATTCGGAAATTCAGATAATCGAGAAACCCAAGAGGCCTTATTTGAAAAATCGATATACGCTTCATCAACAACAACCAAACCATCAAAATCCTCTAAAAGTGTAACGATGCGCTCCGAATCAAAACTATTGGCCGTAGGGTTGTTGGGCGAACAAATAAACATCATTTTTGTTCGAGCATCTACCATTTCTAAAATTTCTCCAACATTGGGTTGAAAGTCATCGGTTAGAAGAACTTCTCTATTATCTATCGTATTGATATCGGCCAACACTTTGTACATACCATACGTGGGCGGCAAGGTGATAACATTATCAGCCCCAGGTTCGCAGAATGCCCGAAATAATAAATCTAATACTTCGTCACTACCATTGCCCAGTAGTAAATTTTCAATTTGAATCTCTTTTTGATTTGCTAAAACGGACTTTAAGTTACGTTGTTGCGGATCAGGATACCGATTTACCCCATTATTATAAGGGTTTTCATTCGCATCAAGAAAGACCATCGAAGAACCATCGGAAACATATTCATCACGTGCCGAAGAATAAGGTTTTAGGCCTTTCACATTTTCTCTGGTTATTTTATCTAAATCGAAACCCATGATATTACAAATTAGTTGTTCAGACTTTTCAATCGTAAAGTAACCGCATTTTTGTGCGCCTGCAATCCTTCAGCTTCTGCCATAATTTCAATTGCCTCGCCAATTTCTTGAATTCCCCGTTCAGATATCTTCTGAAAGGTCATACTTTTCATAAAACTATCGAGGTTCACCCCACTGTACTGCTTAGAATAGCCATTGGTAGGCAGCGTATGATTGGTTCCCGAGGCATAATCTCCAGCACTCTCAGGTGTATAATTACCAATAAACACAGAGCCTGCATTTTGAACATTGCTCACAAAGAATTCTTCGTTTTCTACACAAATAATGTAATGTTCCGGACCGTATTCATTAATTAGCTCAGCCGCTATAGCATCATTTTCGACAAGAATCAACTTGCTATTTTCGATTGCCTTCTTGGCAATGTCTTTTCTAGGTAATTCATCTAATTGGCGTTCAACTTCTTTCTCGACGGCATTGATCAATTTTTCGGAAGTCGAAACCAAAATAACTTGGCTATCTACACCGTGCTCCGCCTGACTTAATAAATCAGAAGCTACAAAAGCAGGGTTAGCAGAATCATCTGCTAAAACCAAAAGTTCACTTGGGCCCGCAGGCATATCAATTGAAATACCATATTTAGTTGCAATCTGCTTGGCAACCGTTACGTATTGGTTACCAGGACCAAAGATTTTATACACTCCAGGAATACTTTCTGTACCAAAAGTCATAGCGGCAATAGCCTGAATACCGCCCACTTTAAATATTTTCTTTACACCACATAAATTTGCGGTATACAGAATCGCAGGGTTTATTTTCCCCTCATTATTTGGCGGAGAACACAACACCAATTCTTCGCAACCGGCTATGGTAGCAGGCACAGCAAGCATTAGAATTGTGGAGAATAAAGGCGCAGTACCTCCTGGAATATAGAGACCTACCTTTTGAATCGGTCTTTTCTCTTGCCAACACTGAACACCACTAGCAGTTTCGACTTCAACTTTATCTGTTTTCTGTGCTTTGTGAAAAACTTCGATATTGTTTTTCGCCAATTGAATAGCATCCTTTAGTTGTTGAGAAACCTGGCTTGTTGCTTCCTCTATTTCTTGTTCAGAGGTTATAATACTATCAAGGGAAACACCATCAAATTTTTCAGTATACTTTTTGAGTGTGGTATTGCCATTGCTTTGCACTTCTTTAAAAATAGTCTCAACTGTTTCTTCTATATCCGCAACGGTCTGTGTTGGTCGCTCCAAAACTGAACTCCAATCCGACTTATTGGGATTATATATCTTTTTCATTTTGTTACACTAAATTCTTGATCATGTGATACCCTAAAGGCTCAAAATCATGTCGTTGCCAAAACTTTATTCCTTTCTCATTTGCTACATAAGAATTGAGTTCGATACTATTGCAATCTTTACTTTTTGCATAGTCTACGAGCCAATCCATCATGAGTTTACCTACTCCTCTACTTCTATATTCCGCACTCACAAACACATTATCTAGTTCTATATGTTTGCCCTTGTACAGCTTGTGTAAAAACCAAACACCACAACAGGCGATTAAACTTTTATTATCGTATACGCCCAGACATTCATAGCCGCCCATAATCTTCATCGATTCTAATCTGGATTTCAAGATTTCTTCGGAAATCTTTCCCTCATTCAAATCGTAAACTAAGGGTAAAATCAATTCCAGTTTTTCATAAGGAATCAATTCTAGTTTCAATTCGCCCTTCATTTCTGAAACTTAAAGTACCATTTTCTCAATTGGGCAAACTAAAATACCTTCTGCCCCAGCGACCTTCAATTCGTCAATCACTTCCCAGAACTTATCTTTGTTAATCACGGTGTGGACGGAACTCCACCCTTCTTCAGCCAAAGGTAAAACAGTTGGGCTACGCATACCTGGTAACAACTTTAATATATTGTCTAATTTGTCGTTAGGAGCATTTAACAGAACATATTTCGATTGTCTCGCTTGTAATACGGACTGTATTCTGAATTGTAATTTCTTCAAAAGCTCTTTGCGCTCATCAGAAATTTGAGGTGACACTGCCAATACAGCTTCACTGGTCAACATTACTTCAACTTCTTTCAAATTATTTTTGAACAGCGTACTTCCACTAGAAACAATATCACATATTGCATCTGCAAGTCCGATATTAGGTGCAATTTCCACAGAACCGTTAATAATATGCAAATCGGCTTTTACACCATGTTTATCTAAATACATTTGAACCGTATTCGGATAAGAAGTAGCTATACGCTTGCCCTCAAAATCATGAACCGAGTTATATTTCACCGACTTTGGCACGGCCAAGGAAACCTTACACTTTGAAAAACCAAGTTTTTCAGCAATGGAGATATCCTCCCCTTTTTCAATCAGAACATTCTCTCCAATAATCGCAATATCTACGACACCGTCTCTTAAATATTGAGGTATATCACCATTTCGTAGATAAAAAACTTCCATTGGAAAATTTCGGGAAGAGGCCTTTAGCTGATCTTTACCGTTGTCTATAGAAATACCACAATTTTTTAGAATCAGTAAAGAGTCTTCATTTAGACGTCCTGATTTCTGAATAGCAATTCTAATTTTTGTCATTTCACTTTTAATTATGTTCAAGCCACCAAAAGAGCTCTAAAAATAAAACCCGCTTGATTGCTCAAACGGGTTTTTAATATTTTTGTAATACTACAATACATATTTACCTCGCCTGAGAGCCAGTGTAAAAATGATGATGTGTATTTCTGTTTTTCATTATGCCGTAAATGTAAAATCTATTTTTCATTTCTCAAAAGAATAGTTGTAAAATAAACAAAAACTCTACAACTCCTTTTAACTAAAACAGATTAGTTATTTCCCAAGATTAAAGGTAAGCCTGATTCTCCGCTACCTACTACCACAACCTTCGCATTCGCCGATTGTGCTAACTTTAAAGTTGCATCAATACCTTTGTCTTGAAGAATTTTATCGGTCAACGAGGCACTTAATATTCTATTCGCATCTGCCTTGCCTTGAGCCTCAATAGTTACCTTTTCAGCCTCTTTTTTAGCCGTCACCAATCTAAACTCATACTCCAAAGACTCTTGCTCTTGTTTTAATTTACGCTCGATAGCGTCTTTAATCGTTGGCGGCAAAGTAACATCTCTGACCAATATTTCATTTAACTGAATATATTGTCCTGATACAATTTTTTGAGTCTCATCAAAAATTTCTTGCTGAATGGCATCTCTTTTACTTGAATACAATTGTTCTGGCGTATAACGCCCTACAACTGAACGAGCGGCAGACCTAATGGTTGGCAGCAAAACCCTCTGTACATACGCCTCTCCTTTTTCTTGGTGCAACTTTCCTAAATCACTGCGTATAGGCTCAAACCATGCTGAAGCCTCTAGTTTAATATCCAGACCATTGCTAGATAAGACATTCATTTTTTCAAGTACTTCTTGCTGTCTAACTTCATAAACAAAAACCTTGTTCCAAGGCGCAACTATATGGAAACCTTCCCCCAAAGGTGGCTCATCGGTAACTACCCCCCCACCAAATGTTTTATACAGAACACCAGCCTCACCGGAACCTATGGTAACAGCTGATTTTGATATTAAAATAACGAGTACAATAAAACCGAATATGACCGGTAAAGCAATTTTAGGTAATTTATCCATATATAAAATAATATTAAGTTAGCCCGATATATTTTCTAATGAACCATTCACTTGCCAAGGCTAGGGCAATGATGGCCAACAATACTTCGAAATCTATCAAAGATACGATATTTTGGTCGCTTAACTGGGTAGGCACATAACGTTGATCGGTATTTAAGGTGTCAAGCATTGCGTCTATGTCATCACTATAAAAAAGTCGACCTCCAGTATTTTCTGCCACACGATCGAGCTTTCTAAAATCAGTTGAAAAAAATTGTTTCTCAATATCGAAATCTAGTATACTTAAGCGCCCTGATTTTGAAATACCTTCTGATTTAACAGCTACCGTAAAGTCGTATTTCCCCGGTATTAAATTGCTAAGGTCAGCCTCATAATAACTGCCTTTTAAAAGCATCGGAATTTCTGAACTAGCTTGCGATTCAATGTTTTTAATTGTTAAAGTGATGTTCGCATTGGAATCAAAAACAAAGGCGTTGTCGAAATAGGTTGCCGATATTTTGGCATCTTGGCTTCCCGTAAATACTGATTCGTAATCTAACGTCAGGCGATCTCTACTTTTGTTGCTCGTCAAGTATAGAACTATCTTTCCTAGAAAATCATCAAAATTCTTGAAATTTTGGTCACTTCGATAAGATTGCATTCTCCATTTCCAAATATCCTCGCCAAAAAAAACGGCTTCCTTCTGGACCGCGTTATTTATGATAGCCAATAAAGGTTGATTTAATTCAACACCCTTTATACGCTGACTCAAAGCGATATCAGCCTCAACTCTTAACTGAATTTCGCCTAAATTGCTTGTTACCGGTGGAAAATCGGTTACAGTAAAATCTTCGACATTGAATAGACCGAAACCAGTATTCAAAGTAGCACTTACTTCTTCTGTCTGCTCGTAGCTTTTTTTAGCAAACGAATTTTGTGCGTTATTGAGAAAATTCCAGTTGGTCTGACTTCCTGTAATTGTAAAAACACTCGTTTTACTTTGACTCAAATAATCATAAATCGATTTAAAGGAAACGTCAGGTTGATAAAAAATAAATAGGTCGGTTTCCTCTAATTTTTTACGATCAGTGTTAGGTTTCATTATAGAAACGGAACGCTGCTGGTTACTTTCAATAGCTTTTTTTAGCGCACCGATATCTGGGTGGCTCAAATTAGAAATTATTGAGATATTCGTCTTCTCGTCAATAACCTCTACAGCCAACTCACGGCTATTGTTCGCTTCATTACGTTCATTTGCAAGCGCGTCAATCGTAACTACTATGTTCTTAAGCCCTACAGAGCCTGCATCGAGCAAGGTACTGACCACTTTGGTTGTATTTGAATTAGATAACGATACCCTCTCTTGATAAACCTGTTCACCGTCTTCAAGAACTCTTAGTTGCGCCTGAGCTTGAGAAGCACCACTATAAGAAACAAAGATTTCTAAAGGGTATTTATTTTTAAGAAAAGCATAGCGATTGGCATTGACTTGACTAATCGAAATATCTTCATAACTTGTAGTGTCGCCTATGGCTATGGGGTAGATAGGCGTTTCTTGGTTACGGCCATAAAATTCATAGTCTTGCCCTACCGTCTGATTGCCATCGGTAAGCATTGCGATTACGGCATTTGAATTTGAATATATCTCTTCAAGTGCCTTCAATGCACGTGTGATATTCGTTTGACTTTCAGAAAGCGAAAGACTATCGCTACTTAACGACTTCCCGAAGTTGTAGGATTGAACATTAAACCGTTGCCCAATATCGCTATCACCGTGGATTTTATCAAGAACCGACCTTATATCATCTTCATATTCTGCCATAGAAGAAGAATTATCCGTTAGCAGAATTAGGTTTGCCTTTTCTGTAGTGTATTGATATTTGGTGAACTTCGGATTGATCAATAATAGAAAAGCACCAAAGAAAGTAAGAAAACGTAAAAAAGAGAGCAAATAACCTATTTGCCCTCTTTTTTTAGTCTTATAATAGTATTGAAACAGAACGATTACCAAGGCCACAACAGCGGCTAAAATAATCAGAAGAACTGTTTGAATTTGCATTGATTGAAATCAATTTCAGGTTTTAGTTCGCTAGGCATTTATTTTTCAATGGACACGCCATTTACGTAGTCTTGCCCATGAACGGAACTCTAGGTAAGCATGCCACCATCTACATTCAGTACCTGACCGGTTACATAGTCAGAAAGGTCTGAAGCAAAGAACAAACAAGCATTGGCAATATCTTCGGTGCTACCACCACGTTTCATTGGAATACCATCTCTCCAACCTTGTACCGTCTTTTCATCAAGTTTATCGGTCATTTCAGTTTCTATAAAACCAGGAGCGATAGCATTACAACGTATGTTTCGTGATCCCAATTCTAAAGCGACCGATTTGGTAAAACCGATCATACCAGCTTTAGAGGCCGCATAATTAGTTTGCCCAGCGTTACCTTTGACCCCTACCACACTACTCATATTGATAATAGAACCCTTACGCTGTTTCAACATAGTACGTTGCACCGCTTTGGTCATGTTAAATACCGACTTAAGGTTAATTTCGATAACACTGTCAAAATCAGACTCAGACATTCTCATCAATAAATTATCTTTAGTAATTCCGGCATTGTTCACTAAGACATCGATTCCGCCAAAATCTTCAAGCACCTGAGCAATAAGTTTTTCTGATTCTTCAAAACTAGCTGCATTACTCTTATAAGCTTTTGCTTTTACTCCAAGGGCATTCAACTCTTTTTCAAGTGCCAAAGCAGGTGCTTCACTAGAACTATAGGTAAAAGCTACATTTGCACCTTGTTGTGCAAAAACTTTTGCTATTCCAGTACCTATTCCTCTACTCGCTCCAGTAATTATCACATTTTTATCCTCTAACAATTTCATGCTCTAAAATTTTTCTAAGTCTTACTTTCAAATATAAGTTTTGTTTTACACAACGGCGATAAAAAAATCCCGTTTCCGAAAGCTCGAAAACGGGACTATATACTGTTATGGACAATTAACCCATTACTTCTTTTACCTTCAAACCGATTTCGGCAGGTGAGTCTACCACATGAATACCGTGTTCCCTCATGATTTTTTTCTTCGCTTGTGCCGTATCATCACTTCCACCAACAATAGCTCCAGCGTGCCCCATAGTTCTACCAGCTGGGGCAGTTTCTCCTGCGATAAAACCGACTACCGGTTTCTTGCTAAGACTTTCTTTATACCATTTGGCGGCATCGGCCTCTAACTGACCTCCGATTTCCCCAATCATAACAACACAATCTGTCTCTGGATCGTTGATCAAAAGTTCTACTGCTTCTTTTGTGGTCGTACCTATAATAGGATCACCACCAATACCAATTGCAGTCGTAATACCCAACCCTTGACGAACTACCTGATCGGCAGCTTCATAGGTAAGCGTTCCTGATTTTGAAACGATACCAACGTTACCTTTCTTAAAAACAAAACCTGGCATAATACCAACTTTCGCTTCACCGGGAGTAATTACCCCTGGGCAGTTAGGTCCGACCAAGCGGCAATCTTTACTTTTAATATAGTTGGATGCCTTGACCATATCGGCAACCGGAATACCTTCAGTAATAGTAATAATCACTTTTATTCCAGCATCAGCAGCTTCCATAATGGCATCTGCGGCAAATGCCGGTGGAACAAAGATAATAGTAGTATCTGCGCCCACTTTTTCTACAGCTTCTGCGACAGTGTTAAAAACAGGCTTACCCAAATGTTCTTGGCCACCTTTACCAGGTGTTACCCCACCGACTACGTTTGTACCGTAATCAATCATTTGTCCGGCATGGAAGGTGCCTTCACTACCTGTAAAACCCTGTACTATGATTTTGGAATCTTTATTTACTAAAACGCTCATGTTTTATGGTATTCGTTAATCGTTATTTATATCGTTTTGTCTTTTCAGCAATTAGAACAAAAATATGGGATTGCCATCGATTTCTAAAGGATTCGCCCCGTAATTATTTCTCTAATTTCTTCAAGATGTCCGGAATCTTTTTAACATAGGCCAATTGCCTCAATTTTTCACGTGATTCTTCTATTGGTGTACCGAAATAACTCTTACCGCCTTCTACGGATTTGGTTACACCCGTCTGCCCCATGATTACCGCTTTCTTTCCTATAGTTATACCGCTATTGGTACCGACCTGGCCCCATAAGGTAACTTCATCTTCAATAACAACGCAACCAGCTATACCCGTTTGGGAAGCTATTAGACACATTTCCCCAATCACGGTGTCATGGCCGACATGCACCTGATTATCTAGTTTAGTTCCTTTTTTGATGGTAGTGTCTCCAGTAACTCCCTTGTCGATGGTACACAATGATCCTATTTCTACATCATCTTCTAAAACGACCCTACCGCCAGAAACTAATTTATCAAAACCTGTTTCCCTTTTTTTATAGTAAAAAGCATCAGAACCTAAAACCGAACCTGAATGAATGATAACATTGTTTCCAATGACGCAATTATCATAGATAGAAACATTGGAGTGAATCAAGCAATCATTTCCGATTTTGACATGGTTACCAATAAATACATTAGGCTGAATCACAGTATTTTGACCAATTCTAGCTGTTGTAGCTATTGAATTAATGGCTCTCTCAAAAGGTTTGAAATAATTGGTGAGTTTATTGAAATCAGAAAAGGGATCTTCTGAAATCAATAAAGCTTTTCCCGCGGGACAATCGACTTGCTTGTTGATCAGAACAATTGTCGCCTTGCTTGATAGGGCTTTATCATAATATTTAGGGTGATCTACAAAAACGATATCACCGGCTTCGACGACATGAATTTCGTTCATACCCAATACAGGAAAATCTTCTGCACCCACAAATTGACAATCAATCAATGCAGCAATTTGCTTTAAGGTATGAGGTATCGGAAATTTCAATGGAAGCGTTTAAATGTACCTAATTCTACTAAACCGTTCAACAGAATTACTCTTTGACACGCTCCATATACGTGCCTTTATCTGTCTCTATTTTTATTTTATCGCCTTCATTTATGAACAGTGGTACGTTAACTTCGGCCCCTGTTTCAACCTTTGCCGGCTTTGTCGCGTTGGTTGCGGTGTTACCTTTTACACCTGGCTCGGTATAGGTAACTTCTAAAACTACACTTGCAGGCATTTCTACAGATAATGGCATACTGTCCTCTGTATTAAAAAGAATCTTAACCACTTCACCTTCTTTCAATAACCCAGGAGAATCCAATGCGCTTTCTTGAAGAGTGATTTGATTGTAATCATCGGTATTCATGAAGTGGAACGTCTCTCCTTCAGGATACAAAAATTGGTAGGAACGCGTCTCTACACGAACATCTTCTATTTTATGACCTGCAGAAAAGGTGTTATCCAATACCTTACCCGACGAGACGCTTTTCAATTTGGTTCGTACAAAAGCAGGGCCTTTACCTGGTTTTACATGTAAAAATTCAATGATTTTATAAATATCGTTATTGTAACGAATGCAAAGTCCTTTTCTAATATCTGATGTTGAAGCCATTTTTGGTCTACTGTTTATTTACTATTTATAAGAATGGATGCTGCCGTATTCAAAACAGCTTTATATATCATCCTAAAAAAAATGAATTAGTTATTACTGAAATATCCTTTCATGATTCCTCGTTGGGAATCTCTGATGAACTGTAGAATCTCATCCCTTTCAGGAGTAGCTTCCATTTCAGCCTCTATAATCTGTGTTGCCTGCGAATTGTTATAATGTCTTTGGTAAAGAATACGATATATATTCTGTATTTCACGTATTTTTTCAGATTGAAAACCGCGTCTACGCAATCCTACGGAGTTAATACCAACATATGAAAGTGGTTCACGAGCCGCTTTTACGAAGGGAGGAACATCTTTTCTCACCAAAGAACCACCGGTAACAAAAGCATGTTGCCCTACAGAAACAAATTGATGCACTGCTACAAGACCAGCTAATATAACATTATCGCCAATGGTTACATGTCCGGCCAAGGTCGAATTGTTAGAAAATATACAGTTATCACCCACCAAACAGTCATGGGCTACATGGCAATAGGCCATTATCAAACAATTTTTACCGATAACGGTCTTATTACGGTCAGAAGTACCCTTATGAATGGTCGCGCATTCTCGAATGGTAGTACCATCACCAATGCTTACAGTAGTATCTTCACCATTATATTTTAAATCTTGCGGAGGAGCTGAAATTACCGCCCCTGGAAAAATATTACAATTCTTACCGATACGGGCGCCCTCCATAATGGTTACATTAGACCCAATCCACGTGCCATCGCCAATTGTGACGTTGTTGTGTATGGTCGTAAACGGCTCTACCACAACATTTTTAGCAATTTTCGCTCCTGGATGAATGTAGGCAAGGGGTTGGTTCATACTATTTATTTGTTTTTTACAATTTGGGCCATTAATTCTGCCTCACAAACCAATTTATTGTTGGCATACGCATAAGCCTGCATATGACAAATTCCTCTTCGAATAGGAGATATCAAACTGCATTGAAAAATTAAAGTATCACCCGGAAGCACCTTTTGTTTGAACTTTACATTATCTATTTTCATGAAGAAAGTAAGGTAATTTTCGGGGTCAGGCACCGTACTCAGAACTAAAATACCGCCAGTTTGCGCCATAGCCTCTACTTGCAAAACCCCTGGCATTACAGGAGCCCCCGGAAAGTGACCTACAAAAAAAGGCTCGTTCATAGTAACGTTCTTCATACCCACTACGTGGTTATCGGAAAGTTCTATAATACGATCAATCAATAAGAAAGGTGGTCTATGGGGCAACATGGCCATTATTTGATGAATATCCATCAACGGTGGCTGGTCCAAGTCATATTTTGGTACGCGGTTGCGCTTTTCAACCTTGATTATCTTCGCTAATTTTTTAGCAAACTGGGTATTCACGTAATGCCCAGGCTTGTTCGCTATTATTTTACCTCGAATTCGAGTTCCGGCAAGGGCCAAATCACCTATAACATCTAACAATTTATGTCTTGCAGCTTCATTGGGCTGATGCAAAGTAAGATTGTCTAAGATACCATTGGGCTTTACCGAAAGCTTCTTTTTATCAAAGGCTTTTTCAAGCTTCTCCATAGTCTCTTCAGAAATTTCCTTATCGACATAAACTATGGCATTATTAAGATCACCCCCTTTTATAAGTCCGTTTTCCAAGAGCATTTCCAGCTCGTGGAGAAAACTAAAGGTTCTTGCGTCTGCAATTTCCTCTTTAAAGTCTGAAAGTCTTTCAAGGGTTGCATTCTGGGTGCCCAATACTTTGGTGCCAAAATCGACCATTGTAGTTACTTGGTAGCTATCTGATGGTATTACGGTAATTTCGCTACCCGTTGCTTCATCCTTATAAGAAATAACATCTTTTACGACATACTCTTCTCGTTCAGCCTCTTGCTCTTCGGCGCCTGCGGTCTCAAGTGCTTCAACAAAAAACTTTGCCGAACCATCCATAATCGGTGGTTCTGGAGCATCTAGCTCTATTAGAACATTATCGATTTCCATGCCTACCAATGCGGCCAACACGTGTTCTGAAGTTTGAATTTTAACCCCTCTTTTTTCAAGGTTCGTTCCTCTCTGTGTGTTTACCACATAGTTGGAATCGGCCTCTACAATAGGTTCTCCCTCTAAGTCAACTCTTTTAAATGCGTATCCGTGATTTTCCGGTGCCGGTAAAAATTTCATGGTCACCTCGGCGCCCGTATGAAGTCCGACACCTGTGAGAATCACCTCTTTTTTAATGGTTCTCTGTTTCATTCTTGTATTGCTCGCTGTATTTTTTTTCCAGTTCGTCAATTCTATTTGAAAATTTAGGTAAATTTTTAAAGTAGACGTATGATTTGTTATAATCGCCATAGTTCAGTGCAGGTGATCCCTGTAGGGTTTCATTATTCTGAACATTTCTACCGATACCTGACTGGGCTTGAATTTTCACATTATCGCCAATCGTAATATGGCCCACTATACCGACTTGCCCACCAATCATACAGTGTTTACCGATTTTGGTAGAACCTGCAATGCCAGTTTGCGCGGCGATTACAGTATGTTCACCAATTTCAACATTATGCGCTATTTGTATCTGATTGTCTAATTTGACCCCTCTACGTAAAATAGTAGAACCTAAAGTCGCACGGTCGATAGTGGTACCGGCACCAACATCTACATTATCTTCTAAAATCACATTGCCAGTTTGGGGCACTTTTTGAAATTCACCGTCTTTATTAGGACTAAACCCAAAACCATCTGCGCCGATAATAACACCACTATTTATAACACAATTCTTGCCGATTATGGACTCTGAATACACCTTGGCCCCAGCAAAAATGGTAACATTATCCGCAATTTTCACATTGTCGCCTATATATACATTGGGGTAAATCTTCACATTGTCACCAATAGTAATGTTACTTCCCAAATAAGAAAAAGCGCCTAAATAGAAACCCTCACCATAAGTTGCGCTATCTGATATATATACGGGTTCTTCTATACCTGTCTTATTATTCTTTACCTGGTTATAAAACTCCAGCACTTTTGAAAAAGCTTCATATGCATCATTCACTTTTATAAGAGTCGTGTCAAGCTTTTGTTCGGGCACGAAGTCTTTATTTACAATGGTTATCGAAGCCTTTGTAGTATAGATGTGGGATGTATATTTTGGATTTGCCAAGAAGGTTAAAGAACCCTTTTCCCCTTCTTCTATTTTAGCGAGTCTATGAACAGCTATCTCTGGATTTCCCTCGAGTTCGCCCTCTAAAATTCCCGCAATTTGACCTGCCGTGAATACCATGGGCACAAAAGTAAGAAAAATTGTCAAACAGAATCTTTGGGGTAACAGATATAATATTTCGTTACTGTGTTTGACAGTGCTTTTAGATTTAATTGATCGGAAGCTTTAGCGACATCTATTAACTTACCGTTCTTCTTCAAAATATTTATATGTTGCCTATTTTGATTATAAGCCCTGTTCTCTATTTCACCGGTGAACACAAAATAAGAGGCTTCATGGTCAGAAAGAGAATAATTCTCTTTGACCTCTATTATATATCTTTCGAATTTTGCATTATCGATAGGCTTATTTTTTAATTTGACTTTCAACAACCTACGGTTCAAAAGCATTTCGGAAAGATTTGACAACACGAAATCATCATTTTTACGCCAAGTCTTAATCGCAGAAAGAATATCTATATCATCTAATTGGGCAAAAGTATCAAGCACATTCTTGTCAAAATCTTCTCGTTCTATTCTATTTTTCATAAAAAAACGTAAGGGTTCGCTGCAAACCTGCAGTTGTTCATCGTCAAGAATTTCTTTTGCTCGTTTTAAAACCCTAATCAGTAGCTGCTCGGCAACAATACCCGTTTTATGAAGATATACCTGCCAATACATGAACCGACGGGCAATTAAAAATTTTTCCACGGAATAAATAGCCTTTTCTTCTACGACCAAGTGACCGTCAATCACATTTAGCATAGATATCAACCGCTCAGAATTTATATTGCCTTCGGCAACACCTGTATAAAAGCTATCTCGTTTCAAATAGTCCAACCGATCCATATCCAACTGGCTCGAAACTAACTGGATAAGAAAAGGTTTTTGATGTAGGCCCTTAAAAATGGAAATGGCCGTATTTAAACTCCCGTTAAAAGTACGATTCAAGGTTTCCATAAATTGAAGCGAAATATATTCGTGATTTGTACTTTCTACAATACTATGTTCCATGGCATGTGAGAAAGGCCCGTGCCCTATATCGTGCAACAAAATGGCACAGTACAAACCATTTTCTTCTTCATTAGTGATCTCAACACCCTTAAAACGTAAAACTTGTACCGCTTTTTGCATCAGATGCATACTACCAAGCGCATGATGAAACCGCGTATGATGTGCCCCCGGATAGACCAAATATGATAATCCCATTTGCGAGATCCGTCTTAATCTTTGAAAATAAGGGTGTGCTATAAGATCAAATACAAGAGGACTGGGTATAGTTATAAATCCGTAAATTGGATCATTGAAGATCTTTAACTTTTTTGATGTTGTCAAAGTAAATTGGTTTACCATATTTTGGAGCCAAAGTTAACCAAAAGCACTACGAATCGACTGAAAGAAAAAGGCATTTTCAAGATTTCACTTAAGTTTGATCTAATCTCATATCTCGAAGCGTAAATAATATCAGCGCCTAAATAATAATTGAAAAGAACAGAATGAATAAAATCTCCATTCTTTGGGTAGATGATGAAATAGACCTATTAAAGCCTCACATTATATTTTTAGAAGGTAAGAATTACAAAGTAGTGACCTGCAAAAGTGGCCAAGAAGCCCTCGAAGAACTACAGAAAACCAGCGTCGACATTGTGTTTTTAGACGAAAACATGCCAGGTATCTCAGGGTTGGAAACATTAAATGAAATCAAGATCATAGATTCCTCGCTGCCCGTAGTCATGATAACAAAAAGTGAAGAAGAATTTATTATGGAAGAGGCTATCGGTTCAAAAATTGCCGATTATCTCATTAAACCGGTAAACCCACATCAAATACTTCTATCTCTTAAAAAGAACCTTGATCATTCTCGTTTGGTTTCAGAAAAAACGACCGCCAATTACCAACAAGAATTTCGAAAAATCGCCATGGATTTATCTATGGTCAATTCAATAGAAGAATGGATCGATTTATATAAAAAATTGATTTATTGGGAAATGCGACTTGAAGATATTGAAGACAATAGTATGTTTGAAATATTGGAGTCACAAAAAACCGAGGCCAACAATCATTTCGGAAAATTTGTAGATCGCAATTATGTCGATTGGTTCAATGGTAATGGCCCAGTGATGTCGCACACTCTTTTTAAAGAATGGATACAACCTGAAATCAAAGACGCTCCCACTCTATTGCTGGTAATAGATAATTTGAGATATGACCAATGGTATGCTTTTGAAGACAGTGTAAGCTCTTTCTATAAAAAGAACAGAGAAGATTCATATGTAAGTATTCTACCCACGGCTACGCAATACGCCCGTAATTCCATATTCTCAGGGTTAACACCTTTGGATATGGAAAAAAAATATCCCCAATGGTGGAAGAACGATACCGACGAAGGAGGGAAAAACCTTCATGAGGCTGATTTTTTAGGTACACAAATCAAACGCCTAGGTCTAGACCTTAAGTGGGAATATCATAAAATTAGCAGTTTAAAGCAAGGGAAACATCTTTCTCAAAACTTTAAATCACAAAAGGACAACGACCTTACCGTAATCGTTTATAATTTTGTCGATATGCTTTCCCATTCAAAAACCGAAATGGAAGTAATAAAAGAATTGGCAGGCAACGATAAAGCATATCGTTCATTGACCCAAAGTTGGTTTAAGAATTCTCCCCTTTTAGAGATTATTCAACAAGCGCAGCAATTGGGCATGAAATTGATTATTACTACCGACCATGGTACAATAAATGTAAAGCAACCTTCTAAAGTAATCGGTGATAAAGAAACAAGTTTGAATCTTCGTTATAAAACTGGTCGTAGTTTAACTTTTGAAGATAAAGAGGTGCTCGCAGCGAAAGATCCCGAAAAAATTCATCTACCTCGTATCAATGTAAGCAGCTCATTTATCTTTGCAAAGAACGATTTGTTTTTTGCATACCCCAACAATTACAACCATTACGTAAGTTATTATCGAAACACTTACCAGCATGGTGGGGTTTCTCTAGAAGAAATGATTATTCCGTTTATAGTGCTTTCACCCAAATAATTATAGTATTTCTATGAATGTAGTTTACAAAGAGTCACAATTACCAAACATTGCCCGTCAACTTTTAAACGAATCGAAATCTAAAACAATAACTTTCTTTGCACCTATGGGTGCTGGTAAAACCACTCTAATTAAGAGCCTCGTACAAGAATTGGGCGGAAAAGATACTGGTAGCAGCCCTACATTCGGCATAGTTAATGAATATCATAATGAACAAGATAAATTATTGGCTTACCATTTTGATTTTTACCGACTTAATGATGAAATGGAAGCCTTAGATCTGGGGTTGGAAGATTACCTAAATCAAGACTGCTATGTGTTCATCGAGTGGCCCGAAAAAATAGAGAATCTCATACCCGCTGATTGTCAAAAAGTTATCATTGAAGTTATGGATACGCACACAAGAAGAATTAGATTGATTTAATAAACCTTGACTCTTTAAAAACAGGCAGCCCACGTTTTTTTAGCGTTAATAAATTATTGCTTTGAGATAGTTAAAATCGATGAGATGTCAAATTATAACGATTAAATGTAATTTTTCTGGGATTAATAACATTTTATTAGTGGTTTTTTTCCTACTTTTGAAGTGTTGAACTTAATAAATATATAACCAAAACCCTCGGAAATGAAAAGAATCGTATTTGGCCTTTTGGCATGTGTAACATTGTTAGCCGTATCTTGTGAAACCAATTCTACTGCGGAAGATGATAGTATTTATGAAGTTGGAATAGAAAAGAAGCATCTTAGACCAGTAAACTAACCTGAATTAAGATTAATGAGGTGTAAAGAGCAATAATATTGCTCTTTTTTTGTTTGACATTGTGAAGACCAAAAATTACAATGCGATTAAACAATAACAATAAGAAGTTTAAGAATAGAATAGCTATTGAATCAGTTATAATCTTCTTCGTAGCTATTTCACCCATTCTTTTTAAGCTGTATGATTATCTTCCGGATGATCCAGAGGCCAAATTTGATTTTTTGGGATTTACAATAGAAAATAATGGGTTTCATAGTGTGTCTGTATATTTTTGGTTTTTAATGAGCAAAATCATTCCATTATATCTTTTGATTTTCTGGTTTTTCACTTCTAAAAATTGGTGGTACCATATTATTATTATCCCTATAGCAATGTATGCTTTTCAGGTTTTTGAGGTGCTTTTTGATTCTGATGATAATATAGATACCGAAAATATTTGGTGGTTGCTTCCAATTTGTATGTTAGTTATTCCATTTGTTTACTTCATTAGAATCAAACTTTACGATAAATATGTTCATGGCATAGACCTTGAAGCCATGGAGGCCGAACTAAAAGAGCTAAAGCAAAAACAGGCCAACGAGACAGCAAAAAAAATGAATAAAGGGATCAGTGAAAGCGAAGAAACTATGATACCCAATTCGATTTCAGAAGAAATTAATGAAAAATTATCTACGCATAATTTAAGTTCTAAACTAAAAAAAATATTCAACTTCAACTAAGTCCACCAGTTTCGTCTGAAGTCATAGTACAAGTCTTCATCGGACCCTACATCTACCTCTAGTTTTCCTTTTACATTTCACAAAATGTCGTATTTTTACTGTTAATCGAAACCATTGCGATTAGTAGCTTAAACTATGAACCAACCATCCTCTCCATTTAGTAAGCAACAACTGCTTCCTCAAGAAGAAACTTTAGAAGTGCTACGCCAAAAAAGAGAACTTTACATTGGCATTCCGAAAGAGAATCAATATCAAGAACAACGAATTTGTCTAACGCCCGATGCAGTTAATGCCATAACCTCTAACGGACATAGAGTATTAGTCGAATCAGGTGCCGGAGAAGGTGCCGATTATACCGACCTAGATTTTACAAATGCCGGCGCTGAAATCACAAGAGATACCAAAAAGGTATTTTCTTGTCCACTTCTTTTGAAAGTAGAACCTCCTACTCTATCAGAGATTGAAATGCTTAACCCCCAAACGACCGTCATTTCAGCTTTGCAGTTAAAGACCCAAACCAAGGGTTATTTTGAAAAACTGGCGAAAAAACGAGTCACCGCCATTGCCTTTGAATACATTAGAGATGATGATGGAAAATACCCAGCAGTTCGTTCTTTAAGTGAAATTGCCGGTATCTCATCAGTGCTCATCGCTTCTGAAATTATGGCGGCTACCAATGACGGAAATGGGTTAATGTTCGGTAACATTAGTGGCGTACCACCTGTAGAGGTCGTAATTATTGGTGCTGGAACAGTGGGTGAATTTGCCGCCCGGTCAGCTATTGGGTTAGGGGCTAATGTGAAAATATTCGACAATTCTATTACCAAATTACGTAATATTCAAGCCAACCTTAGACAGACGGTATACACCTCTACTATTCAACCAAAGAATCTATTGAAATCTTTAAAACGATGCGATGTAGCAATAGGAGCTACGCGCGGTAAAGACAGAACACCGGTCGTTGTATCAAGCAACATGGTCGAACACATGAAAAAAGGCGCCGTAATTATCGATGTTAGCATCGATATGGGCGGTTGTTTTGAAACTAGCGAGGTAACCAATCATGCCAAGCCTACGATAGAAAAATTTGGGGTTATACACTATGGTGTACCGAACATACCTTCTCGCTACCCCAAAACCGCTACCATTTCTATAAGTAATATTTTTACGCCTTATTTGTTGGAACTGGGTGAAAATGGAGGAATGGAAAATTCATTAAGATTCAATAAAGGTCTTAGAAACGGACTTTACATGTATCATGGAATTTTAACGAATAAATCGGTAGGTGAATGGTTTGACCTTCAATATAGCGATATTAATTTTTTGATTTTCTAAAGTCACTCACTCCTCTAAAAACTACAATCACTATTTACCTTCAAGTTCTCTAGGTATTCGTATTTTTGTGCCCTCAAATAATCTAGGGCATTTTTAGAGCTCTTACCTGTATCATCTATATGGCTTTTTTAAAACGTTTGGGGTTTTACCTCGTCGGCTTATCTATCGGAATAGTTTTTCTCACCTTTTTTCTAAAAAAAAAGTCTGAGGATACCGGTGCTGAATTTTGCTACTTCCCAAATTGCAGGGCGTTAAAAGATTTACGCTCAAAACCCATTAGCTTTTCAGACAATGTGAGCCAATTGATGAAAACAAAAAAATTGGACACTTTGGATATTACCCGATTCTTAAAAGAAGGGAGTGTTGATTTTGGACAAAGTGATACGAAATCAAACCCATGCAAAATATATATTGTAGAGGGCGATTTAAAAAACAATCATGCCACCCTACAATTTAAAAATTGCCGAGATAGGGTTGTCCTCGAAGAAATCAACAACTAAGATTTCTATATTTTTCTTCTTTTACGTTCTTTCTCAAGTAAATTCAACTCTCTGGTCGTTTGCCCCGCCACCGAAGTGTTTTCGTCAGCTCTGCGTATAAGATAGGGCATTACATCTCTTACCGGACCGAACGGAAGATATTTTGCCACCTTGTACCCTTTGTCGGCAAGATTAAACGAAATATGGTCACTCATACCGTACAGTTGACCGAACCATATGCGACTATCATTATTTTTAACGCCCTTTTCGGCCATTAGTTCCATCAAACGGTAACAACTATTTTCATTATGGGTGCCAGCAAAAATCTCTATAGTATCTAGATAATCTATCATATAGGTAATAGCATCATCAAAATTGGTGTCGGTTTCCTTCTTTGAGGCACAAATCGGGGTGGCATACCCTTTTTCTTCAGCCCTTTCATTCTCCTTTTCCATATAAGCGCCGCGCACGACCTTAAATCCAATTTTGAAATTTTCTTCCTCGGCTTTTTTATGTAACCTTTTCAGGTAGTCCATCCTATCCCAACGGTACATTTGCAAAGTGTTGTAGACTATAGCCTTTTCTTTATTATACTTGCGCATCATATCTTCTACCAAAAGATCAGCGGCATCTTGAATCCAACTCTCTTCAGCATCGATCAATAAAGAAACGCCTAGGTCATGTGCCTTTTTACATGTTTTATCAAAGCGATTGACTACTCTTTGCCATTCTGCTTTCTCCTCATTTGTTAGTGTTTTCCCCTCATTAACTTTATGAAATAACGAAAAACGACCGTAACCCGTGGGCTTGAAAACAGCATAAGGTATCGCCTCTTTTTCCTTTACGAAATCGAGCACTTTCAATATCATTTCCAATGCATCGTCTAGAGGGTCTTCGGTATCTTTACCTTCTACCGAATAATCCAATACCGAACATACATTTTTCTCATACATTCTATCGACAGTAGGCAAACAATCAAATTCGTTTACACCTCCACAAAAATGGTCGAAAACAGTAGCCCTTATTAATTTCTCAACTGGCAAATGAGTTTTTATTGCAAAATTGGTCAATGTCTTACCAATGCGCACCAAAGGTTCGTTTGCAATCATTTTAAATAAAAAGTATGCACGCTCCAACTCTGAATCGGTCTTCAAGGCAAATGCGGTTGCGGTATCTTCAAATATTCTTTTCATTACAGCAAGTTAAAAATGGGGGCAAATATAAAGACACAAAATCTATTCTTAGCCCAAAAAATATCCTTTATTTTGTACTTAACATTTTATAAAGATTTAAGCCCTCGGGCAGTACTAATTTGAGTTCTAATGCAATCAATTATTTCTTCTTCATACGCCGTACATTTTAATCAAAGAGCTTACGATGCGCTTAACGAACATTTGTCAAACAAATCATACTCTAAAATATTCATCATTGTAGATGAAAACACCCATGAGCACTGCCTTGCAGGATTTATGACCTATATTCAAGGGGATTATAATTTTGAAATCATCGAACTTGAATCGGGCGAAGAGAATAAAAATATTGACACGTGTACTCAAGTATGGAATGTTCTTTCAGAATTGGATGGTGACCGCAAGAGTCTAATTATAAATTTAGGAGGAGGGGTAATTACCGACTTAGGCGGGTTTGTTGCTTCAACCTTTAAAAGGGGCATTGCTTTCATAAACGTACCTACCACCCTACTCTCGATGGTCGATGCGTCAGTTGGAGGCAAAACGGGGGTAGATCTCGGAGCCCTAAAAAATCAAATAGGTGTTATCAACCAACCGGAGATGGTGCTAGTGGTCTCTGATTTCTTGAAAACCTTGGAAGAGCGCCAATTGCTGAGCGGTTTTGCAGAAATGCTCAAGCACGGCCTTATTCAGAGCGATACGTACTGGAACGATCTTAAAGAGGTTTCTAATTTCTCATTGATCGATGAACTAATATATGAATCGGTAATGATTAAGAACAAGGTGGTTCTTGAAGACCCTACAGAACAAAACCTGAGAAAAATACTTAATTACGGCCATACGCTCGGTCACGCCATAGAATCTTATTTTTTAGAAGATGTAACGAAAGAAAGTTTGCTTCATGGTGAAGCCATTGCTATCGGCATGATACTAGAGGCATATTTATCAAAGGAGTTGACAGGCTTATCAGACAAAACACTAACCGATATAAAGTCTACCTTCTTAGAAAGATATAAAAAGGTTGAATTTTCAAAAGATGATATCAAAGCAATTCTGTCACTCTTAAAATTCGACAAGAAAAACTCTCACGGCAATGTCAACTTTGTGCTTCTTAAAAGCTTGGGCGAACCCGCAATCGATATTACTGTTCCCGATAATTTATTTCTCGAAGCATTTGCATACTACGCCGAAGACTAACTTCATATACTTAAACTCACGGTTTACAACTCTTTGGTTTATAGCTAGGTAAAATTGCATAGATTAGGTTAGAATTAAAAACAACCTTTTATCTATCTCGATTTTTATCGAACAAAACTTATTTAGCCATGCTCCGAAAATTAATTGATTACAAGAAATTAGACCACGCTTTAGCCGCCTTATTAATTGAAAGCTATCCCGATGGGTATGGTGATGATGATATCATCATATTTAAAAATCTGAAGGGTGATACCGTTGAAGCGGTTGAAATTAAGACCGATGATACTATCTACTTGGTGAAAATCAGCAAAAGTTTGGCGAAATTTATTTCCGATTTTGACGACAATATAGAAAAAGAACTGAAATCAAAACCAGAAGGAATCTTAGAAGAAAGTGAGACTCAAACTTATGATACGGAAATGGAGACCGATATGGAGTTTGAAGAAGACTTAGAATAATTACAATTCTTTCACTTGCCTTTTGGCAGGGCATTTTCATTGGGTTCTACCTTCTCTTCAATATAGTTGGCATATTGAAAAGTAAATTCCGAGCCGAAAAACATAATTAAGCAGGTATAGTAAACCCAAAGTAGTATCAAAACTACCGAAGAAGCTCCGCCATACACAGAAGTGGGGTCACTGGTAGAAAAATAATACCCTAACATATATTCCCCCAATAGGAAGAGAACGGTAGTAAGTGCCGCACCCAAAAATGTCGTTTTCCACCGTATATGAATATCGGGCAATAATCTGAACAAGGCAGCGAAAAGACCAGTTATCACGCAAAAAGGAAGTAACAGACTAAAGAATGTAGCAATAACAACGGCAATATCTGGCGCAAAAGCACTAATATAAGTACTCAAAGCTTTTAAAACCACCGATAACACTAGGGAGATAAGAAACAAAAAACCCAAAACCAGAACCATACCGAACGAAATAACCCGATCGCGCAACATCTGCAGCCAGACCGTTTTTTTTGATTCTACATTCCAAATATCGTTCATAGCCTTTTTTAACCGCACGAATACACCCGTAGCACCAAAAAGAAGCATACCCACACCAATAACTACGGTAATTGTCGAACCTTCGTTTAGAGATGCATTGGCAATCATACCTTCAATCGCCTCAGACACCCCTTCACCGATCAGCCCACCAATTTTATCAACAATCTTACCCCTTACCGCCTCTACACCATAAATAGAACCCGCGATCCAGGCAACCAACATTAATAGAGAAGGCAAAGAAAATAGAGCATAGTAGGCTACAATCGCGCTATTACCGAATGGATCATTATCAACCCAAGAAAGACCGGTTTTTTTCAATAAGGACCAAAATAACTTTAACTTTTCTAAAATCATAGATAACGTTCACGAAGTATATTTCTGTGGTGTCTTTGATGTCCACATATCGCAAAACCAACAGCACCAACACTCCAGTCCAAATTACTTGCCATACCCTTTAGCCTCAACCCTTCTTCATCTAGGTTTTCAAAGAGCTGTATCGTAGAATTTCTGACCGCTTTGTATTCTTCTACTATGCTTTCTTTAGAACGAAGATTGGCATTTGAGTAGGGTACATAATCATCTTGCTCGAAACCAGGCAATGAAGTTTTATCTCCTCTGGAAAATCGTAAAGCACGGTACTGGAATACACGTTCTGAATCGATAATGTGTACTAATACTTCCGCTATAGACCATTTACCTTCAGCATATCTGTAAGACATCTTATCATCGGATATACTCGCAATAAAATTGGGGAAATTTTTCAATTGACGCTTTAGCATATCCAGCAAATCGACGTCATCCAAAAGATCGATATAGTTTTTATAGAATGGATACGGGGCATCAAATTTTAATTCGGACATTCTCATACCCACGAAGCTAAAAAAAAATCCCAAGCGATATGCTCGGGATTGAATAAATTAAAAACGTTATTGCTATTTACAATTCGTTAAAGATCATGTGCATTAAACGTTTCTTATCATTTATGCTTTCCTCTAACGAAATCATCGTCTCAGTTCTGCTAATACCATCTATATCATCTATCTTGAATATAATATTCTTAGCATGATTGGTATCTTTTGCCCTGATTTTACAGAAAATATTAAATTTTCCGGTAGTGATATGAGCAACCGTAACGTTTGGAATTTCCTCTAAGCGCTCCAAAACGAATTTTGTCTGGTGGGTTTTTTCCAAAAAGATACCCACATATGCGATAAATGCGTAACCGAGTTTAACATAATCTAAAGTCAAAGAAGAGCCCTTTATAATACCGGCTTCTTCCATTTTTTTAACCCTCACATGCACAGTACCCGCAGAAATCAATAGCTTTTTTGCAATGTCTGTAAAGGGAGTTCTGGTATTGTCTATCAACATATCCAGAATCTGATGGTCAATTTCGTCTAATTTTACTTTTCCCATAATGGTTAGAATTTCAGCAAAAATAAAAAATTATAAAATAAAACGCATCAAAACTTCATTTTTTATAACAAAACCGTAACGAAAACGTTTTTTTAAGATAAACTATCAAAAATTGGATTCAATTCAGAGTAATAAAATTGCTCTTTAAGTTTCTGTAAATCACTCTCAATAGCACAATCAAAAACTTGATGGGCATAGTATTTTTGTCCGAATTCAAACTCGAATAAAATAGGTTTAAAATGAACTGTTTCATCTTGTAAAACTTCTTTAAACAAAAATCCTATACCACTATAGGTTTCTAATTTAGGCCAATTTACCTGTGGATTTTTAACAAGAATATCAACAAACGACTTTTGATTTTCAGGTATTTCAAAATAATCGTTCACCTCGTATTGAACCACTTTATTATCAGATATAACAGATAATGCGGTTAAGAGAGCGTAAAAAATATACTGTCTGGTTTCTTCTCTTTGATAGTCGTTAGGGCTATGTCCTGATTCGAACAAAATTGTAGGTACATCTAGCATTTGAAATGTGTCGCCAACACAATTGGCATTAAAACTGTCATCATAGCGACCCACTCTATTCGGTATCACTCTCTGCAAAACCTCATTCATGGCTACAATTAATTTCATACTTGTGGCTCTTGAATTCGAGATAGAACGTTCTTCGTCATGGGCGGGAGCCAAAAAAGATACTGTTGCAGGTTCTGAAGTTTGCCCCACATTAAATATGGTACGCTGATCATGTAAATTAAAACAAAAATCAGGTTTGACCCTTTTGAAGGCATTTCTTAAAACTAAGCTTTCGGGTTGGGTTTTTTTTTGAGCATCTCTGTTCAAATCTATTTCATTGGCATTAACCCTTGTATATACTTCTGCCCCATCAGGGTTGAGCATGGGTATAATCGAAATAGTACAGTTTTCTAGAAATTTTCTGGAAATTTCAGGTCTCTCGACCACCAAATTAATCAGGTCAAAGACAGCTTTAGTTGTTGTTGATTCATTACCGTGCATTTGAGACCACATTAAAACTTTGATTGGGCCAGAGCCAAATGTTATCATTTCAATGGAACGATTTTGAACGGACTTCCCAATTTTATCAACTTTAAAATCATCGTTCAGCTTCTTGATTGAACGTACTATTTTATCATGGGTAATATATCTGCCGTGTAAATCGGTATTCTTAATAGAGCTGTACTCTTTAAAGGAAAGGTTCATGTTTTTCATCTTTAGTTTACAAAAGTAACTTCTTAATATTTTACAACCGTAACCTCTTTTTTATACATTTGTAAACAAATGTTTGCGTTATCTTATCTCATTATTACATTTGTGAAAACATTTTACGAATGACATAAGCAGGTGATTTATATTTAACATTATAGTATTTTAAATCAATATTTTAAATACATCTATTTATAGTATTACATTTAATATTTAGCATTTGTTTATTCTATATATCAATTTGAATTTAGTCTTTTTTCATAAATACATACATATTATTTTACAGTGGTAAACACATCCGATTTTATAGAGCGACTTGAACAGCTATTGAAATATTATGGTATGACTTCCTCTGGATTTGCGGACCGAGTCGAAGTGCAACGGTCAAGTATTTCGCATCTTTTATCAGGTAGAAACAAGCCCAGTTTAGATTTTGTATTAAAAGTGGTAAAAGCATTTCCTGAAGTAAATCTTTACTGGCTTTTAAATGGCAAGGGAACATTTCCATCGGATAATAACACCAATTCGCCTAATCCCCCCAATTCAAATCAAGCAGCAAATTTGAAATCAACAAAACAGGAATTAGATAATATTGCTTCTTTCGAAAATGATTTGAACAAAAACATCGATAAAATCGTAATCTTTTACTCAGACGGCAGTTTTAAGGCCTATTCACATCACGACAAGTAGAACATTTAATCTTAAAACCTACAAATCATTCCCACATCTATCCCTTATTTATTTATTTTGCACCAATGACTAAAAAACACCTTTTAATATCGGCAGTGCTCTGCACCTTGACATCATGTTACCAGCCCGAAAGGAACTGCAAACCTTTCAAAAATGGTAAATTCTCTTTTACCACAACCATCGATGGTGAAGAAAAGACTACTACCTTCACTAGGGAAGGCAATCTAGAGATAGATTTTTTTGATGGAAAATCAGATTCGTCATCGATAAGATGGATAAACGATTGTGAATACATCCTCAAAAAAATTAACCCAAAAAACAAGGCTGAAATGAAATCCATTCACATGAAAATATTGTCCACCACAGATAATTCGTATACATTTGAGTATAACACCGTAGGTCAAAGCCAAAAGTTGCGTGGCGAGGCAATAAAAACCGATTAACCACATAGTTATGTTTGAAATTTTTGCTAGCCCCGATGCTTGGATAGCTCTTCTCACCCTAACCTTTCTAGAAATAGTCTTGGGCATAGACAACATTATCTTTATTTCAATAGCGGCCGGCAAGCTAGATCCCAGCCAACGGAAAAAGGCAACTAACATTGGCTTGGTATTGGCCATGGCAATGCGAATCGTACTGCTTTTCGGCATCACTTTGTTGACCACGATGAAGAAACCTTTTTGGGTAATCGAGAGCAGTTGGATCTCTGGTGGCGTCAGTGGTCAAGCCCTTATACTTTTTGCCGGCGGATTGTTTCTACTCTATAAAAGTACCCGTGAAATTCATGAAAAAGTTGAACATAAAGGTCACGATGAAGTAGAAGTGAAAAAAGGTCGAGCGACTACCCTTACCAAGGCTATTATTCAAATTACACTTATTAATATAGTGTTCTCTTTTGACTCTATACTCACAGCTATCGGAATGACCAACGGCATATCACCAAACCCTAATGATGCTTTGGTATTGATGGTTGTAGCTGTGGTAATATCGGTAATTATCATGATGCTTTTCGCTAACCCTGTGGGCGAGTTCGTCAACAAACACCCTTCAATTCAAATTTTGGGATTGTCCTTTTTAATTCTAATCGGATTTATGCTGATTGCAGAGGCAGCCCATATCGGACACCTTATCGTTTTTGGCAATGAAGTGGGAACCATACCAAAAGGATACCTTTACTTCTCGATTGCCTTCTCGCTACTAGTTGAATTCTTTGACCTGAGAATGAAAAAGAATACCCGTTCAGAGATAAAGGAGGTCGTTAAAGAATAGCTTATAATATTTATTTTGATATACAAAAGAGCCTCGTATTTAATCAATACGAGGCTCTTTTGCATGTTTTAAAATTTAATTAGGCCTGCTAAAAACCGCTTCAGGGTTATTTGCCTTCTGCTTCTTGAACAAACGTTGCTGTTGTTTTACTGTCATCGTACTCCCATCGTGACTCCATCCTGGAGGGCCAAATATATACATCAGTTTGTGTGAAAATTTATCGACCTTCTTCACATCTGCCCAAATGTCTTTAAACTCATGTGTAAGTATGACAATAGGATTGTAAGAATCTGGAGCATGAATCACTCCAAATTTAACCTCTACATCATCGTCAAGCTCTTTCCAAGTACCGAATATCTTATCGAAGATATTTAAGAAACCCCCATGGTTCTTATCTAGATATTCTACATTTTGAGAATGATGCACTTGATGCATCGTGTGGGTGTTGAATATTTTTTCTATAAAACCCATTTTGGGAACGTAAAGGGAGTGTAGTTGAAATTGCCAAAAAGATTCAATCGCTAAACAGACCACCACCATTTCGACCGGAAAGCCGATTGCAGGCATCCACATATAAAAGAACGGCTTATACAATAAGGTGAACCACCCATTACGAACGGCTGTTCCTAAATTAAAATTATCAGAAGAGTGATGCACAATGTGTGCAGCCCATAGAATACGTATTTCATGGTTCGCCCTATGAAACCAATAATAAGTAAAGTCATCGGCCAATTGACATAGCAACCAAACGTACCAGGCATAACCAAAAGATTCATAGCCCATTATGTTGGTTCTAACCCCATCTACCATAGGATTAAAAAATTCGTAAGTAACCTCAAAAACCACAATCAATACCGTAATCTTGATTAACGGACCTAAAATCGCGGACCCTATTCCCATGGCTCCACTGGCCATAAGGTCTTTCCATACATAAAGGTCGTCATGACCGTGCGTTTTGCTGTAAGTTAACTCTAGTAAAATAAAGGCAATGAAACAAGGGACCCCATAAACTAAGGGATTAGTAAACTCCATATAATTTTTAGTGTTTGCGCTAAGATAGTGATATTACGAGTTTGTAGACAATTTGCTAACCAATTATAGCTCGATAATGCGATAATTAAAATCGATTGCTAAAGCCGCAATTACTTTTTTGATTCTCGCAATAAATCATTCTGTTCTTTCATCAATCTTTCTAAATTTGACAAAAGCTCTATATTTTTCGGGGTTTCAACCGCTTGGTCCTCAGGGTCTTCAGCTCTTGATTTAAACCTATTTATACCCCTGACCACTATAAATATCGTGAGGGCAATGATTAAAAAGTCAATTAATACTTCAAACATCTCCCCGTAACCGATGGCTACTTCCTCTAAGTCTTCAGAGGCCTCCCGAAGAATATATTTTCTATTTGACAAGTTAACATCGTCGGTCAACATAGAAAGCGGAGGCATAATCACTTTCTTTACCAAAGTATTTATGACATTGTTAAAGGCCGTACCAATAATGATACCTATGGCCATATCAATCATATTTCCTTTGATTGCAAAATTCTTGAACTCTTGGTAAAAATTTCTCATTCTTTAATCAAATAAGGTAGTTTGACCTTCACTATCGTCATCTTCGGCTGAAAAATTGTTATTTGGTGTATTGTCGGAAGTTTTTGGAGTTTCGCTTGATGTTGAATCTGACGTACCGATTTTTTGGCCATCCACCACTTCTATGTCTTCCGGCTCTATTGGATCGGGCTCGTTGTAGGGAAGCGATTCCAATAAATTGATTTCGAGAACCTTCTCCTTTGTGAGTTGATTTCCCATAGCAGTAATACCCTTAACTGAAATGAATTCTTCTAAATCGATGATCCAATTCTCTTTTCTGTCTTGCCCTCGCTTCTTGGCAAACACCACTTCAACCTGTGGCCTATAATCGGTTGATATGATTTCTATGTGAGATTTTGCATGGTCGGTAAGAACATTTTCTTCTTTATCCGCATTATCTATCAAGAAGCGCTTTACGTAGTACAACTCTTTCTCACCTTCCCAATAAATCAATGATAACGGTTTTTTGGGTATCCATTTCTCAAGAACGATAATATCATCATCAAAATGCAAAGTAAGTTCAGGGATAACCGTTTTCACTTGACCTTTCTGGTTTACGATCAACAGTCGGTCTTCACTGGTAAACTCACCCATAAACTCACCCCTGTCGTCAATATTCAAACGCCTTACAGTCTCATCGAACCAAAGTTTTCGCGGTTTTAAGGTAGAAAGCCCTTTTTCCTTTAATTCTACACGCTTTACGGAATATTTGGTAACAATATTGCCCTTTGTGCCCCGCCCTTTAATTAAGACATCCGCAAAATCAATATCCCACTTAAGCTTTTTAATACTGCCGACATGCCTCAGGTTCACCGTGACCACCTCGGCCTCGCCATTGGGGTTGCCAGAAAAATAATAAACCATTGCACCGGCCTTTCCTTGCCCTATATCGTATAATTTATCTCTGGTAATGCTCGTTACGCTAAAGCGCTTGATATAGGTCGCACCCCCTTTACCATCACGATAAATCATATTATAGACGGTACGTTTATCTTTCTTCTTGAAGACCGCCACATAAATGATTCCTTTACCAACAAAAGTTTTTGAATCGACCTTAAAAACCATCATTTTGCCTTCTCTGGTAAAGGCTATAATATCGTCGATATCACTACAATCGGTTACATACTCATCGCGCTTTAAAGAGGTACCCACAAAACCTTCTTCACGATTAACGTAAAGCTTCGTATTACGAATCACAACTTTCGTAGCCTCAATGTCTTCGAACAATCGAATCTCTGATTTTCGCTCTCTCCCCTTCCCGTATTTATCTTTTAGATTTTTAAAGTAATCTATAGCATACGCAACCAGATTTTCAAGGTGGTATTTTACTTCTGCGATCTTCTTCTCTAGGTTATCTAAATGCTCCTGAGCTTTATCTAAATCAAATTTTGAAATTCGTTTGATACGAATCTCCGTCAGGCGCACAATATCATCTTCAGTTACAGCTCTTCTCAAATGCTTGGTAAAAGGCTTTAGTCCTTTATCAATCGCATCAATAACACCTTCCCAGGTCTCTTGCTCCTCTATATCGCGATAAATTCTATTTTCAATGAAAATTCGCTCCAATGAAGCAAAATGCCATTGTTCTTCCAGCTCACCCAACTGTATTTCAAGCTCTTGCTTCAATAACTCAACAGTAGCATCGGTCGAACGGCGAAGCATTTCGCTGACACCTATGAAAAGAGGTTTGTTATCTTCAATGATACAGCCCAAAGGAGAAATAGAGGTTTCACATGCCGTAAAGGCGTAAAGCGCATCAATCGTTTTATCTGGAGAAATACCGGGTGGTAGGTGGACTAAAATCTCAACTTCTGCAGCTGTATTATCCTCAATTTTCTTGATTTTTATCTTCCCTTTATCATTAGCCTTGAGAATTGAATCTATTAAAGAAGAAGTATTGGTACCATAAGGTATCTCTGTGATAACCAAGGTCGATTTACTGTGTTGGGATATTCTTGCCCTTGCACGAATCTTACCGCCTCGAAGACCATCGTTATAATTGGATACATCAATAATGCCCGCTGTCGGAAAATCAGGAAACAGCTTAAACCGCTTTCCCTCCAAATGCTTGATAGAGGCTTCAATCAATTCAATAAAGTTGTGCGGCATTACTTTGGTAGAAAGCCCTACAGCGATACCCTCTGCCCCTTGTGCTAAGAGTAACGGGAATTTAACCGGAAGATTTACAGGTTCTTTCTTTCTACCGTCGTAGGACAGTTGCCATTCGGTGATTTTAGGACTAAAAACGACTTCCAACGCAAATTTTGAGAGCCTAGCCTCTATATATCGCGATGCCGCTGCACTGTCACCTGTTAGTATATTACCCCAGTTACCTTGGGTATCTATCAATAAATCTTTTTGACCGATTTGCACCATGGCGTCGGCAATACTGGCATCACCATGTGGGTGATACTGCATAGTATGCCCGACCACATTAGCAACTTTGTTATAACGCCCGTCATCTAAATCTTTTAGCGAATGCATGATACGCCTTTGAACCGGCTTAAAACCGTCTTCAATGGCGGGCACCGCCCGCTCAAGAATAACATAGGAAGCATAATCTAAAAACCAATCTTTGTACATGCCCGTTACTCGGGTCAGGGCTTCATCTTGAGGTGATTCTTCGCTATTTTGTTCTGGCTCATTTTCTGAAAGACCTTGCCCATCTTGTGGTAAATTCTGGTCTTCAGCTTCGTTCAAGTCGTCATTTTCTTCCATTCAGAAATATACGTATCTCTATGGTTTATAATTGGTTTTCTTCTACTAAGTCTACTTCTACTTTAAGGTTTTCAATAATGAATTCCTGCCTATCAGGGGTGTTTTTTCCCATATAAAATTTAAGCAATTGCTCTATAGACATTGCCTTATCAAGCATTACCGGCTCAAGTCTAATATCATCGCCGATAAAGTGTTGAAACTCGTCAGGGGAAATTTCACCCAATCCCTTAAATCGAGTTATTTCCGGTTTGCCCGTCAGCTTTTGAATGGCGCGCCGGCGTTCCTCATCACTATAACAATAGATAGTCTCCTTTTTATTTCGCACCCTGAATAATGGAGTTTGCAAAATGTAAAGGTGTCCTTCTTTGATCAACTCCGGAAAAAACTGCAAAAAGAAAGTAATTAGTAATAGGCGAATATGCATACCATCAACATCGGCATCTGTGGCTATTACAATATTGTTATATCGCAAATCTTCCATCGACTCTTCGATATTCAACGCAGCCTGAAGCAAATTGAATTCTTCGTTTTCATAAACGATTTTTTTACTCATACCGTACGAATTCAACGGCTTACCTCTAAGACTGAATACGGCCTGGGTGTTAACATCGCGTGATTTGGTAATCGAACCAGAGGCGGAGTCACCCTCAGTAATGAACAAGGTGCTCTCTAAGCGCCTATCATTTTTCATATCACCTAGATGCACTCGACAATCGCGTAATTTTTTGTTGTGCAAATTAGCCTTCTTGGCACGGTCGCGAGCGAGTTTACGTATACCGGACAATTCTTTTCGCTCTTTTTCGGCCATGATAACCTTACGCTGTAATTTATCTGCCGTTTCCTGATTTTTATGCAAATAATTATCAAGATGTTTACCTACGAAATCATTGATATAAGTTCGAACCGTAGGAAAATCTCCCCCCATATCGGTCGAACCGAGTTTAGTCTTTGTCTGACTTTCAAAAACAGGCTCCATCACCTTTATAGAAATGGCCGAAATTATCGATTTTCTAATATCGGAAGCATCATAGTTTTTATTGTAAAAATCACGTACCGTTTTAACGATAGCTTCTCGAAAAGCGGCTTGATGTGTACCGCCCTGTGTGGTGTGCTGACCGTTAACGAAAGAATGGTATTCTTCGCTATACTGTGTCTTACTGTGAGTTAGAGCTACTTCTATGTCTTCTCCTTTTAAGTGGATAACCGGATAAAGCAGGTCTTCTGCATTATTGTTATCCTCCAGTAAATCTTTGAGTCCGTTTTCAGAATAGAACTTTTCCCCGTTAAAAACTATGGTCAATCCCGGGTTGAGATACACATAGTTCTTTAACATTCGTTCTATATACTCATTGCGAAACTTATATTTTTTAAAAATAGCCTCGTCTGGAATAAAGGAAACCTTAGTTCCCCTTCGACGAGTGGTTTCTTCCAAAAACTCTTCATTTACAAGCTCGCCCGTCTCAAACTCTGCCGATTTCGATTTTCCATCACGTGTACTTTCTACTCGAAAATAACTGGAAAGTGCGTTTACTGCCTTGGTACCGACACCATTCAGACCCACCGACTTTTTAAATGCCCGGGTATCATATTTACCACCGGTATTCATTTTCGAGACCACATCGACCACTTTACCGAGCGGAATACCTCGACCATAATCACGAACGATGACACGTTCGCCCTGAATTGAAATTTCGATGGTCTTACCTGCACCCATGACGAACTCATCGATACAGTTATCCAATGTTTCTTTTAATAGGATATAAATACCATCATCTGCAGAGGAACCATCACCTAATTTACCGATATACATACCAGGCCTAAGTCTAATATGTTCCTTCCAATCTAATGAGCGGATGTTATCTTCGGTATATTGAGAGTTGGTGGACATAAAATGGGGTTTAATCGAATAGTACCGCTAAAGATAATACGACATTTAAAAAGATAAAACACCAAATTGTTAAAGTAATTAACAAATAGGTTAACAGTGGCGGCAGATACAGCCAAGACTCCATTAAAATCCTGCTGCAATAAATAACCTATAATATCATTTCTTTTTTGACACCAACATTACACCAAAAATCACGATTACCATTCCGAAAATCTGTAAGTAGGTAATGCGTTCATCTAAAAAGAAAAATGCCAAAACAATTGTGGAAATAGGGCCAAGACTTCCGAATATAGAAAATGTGGACGCACCCAATCTATTTATTGCTTCTGAGACTAGAAATGAAGGCAACAGAGTTGAGAATAGCGCCATGGCCAATCCTAAATAATACACCTCTTTAGGATAGTTAAACAAGTCACCATCAGAGACTAAAAAGTAGTGAAGCAGCACACATACAGTTGAAACTATCATAGCAAACGAAGTAAAGCGAAGCACCCCAAATTTGGGAATCAACCATCCGCTACCCACCAAATACGCTGCATAAGTCAAGGCGCTCATAAAAATCAGAAAACCGCCCAGATAAACAGCTTCTCCAGAAAGCCCGATTTCGTCCCAAAAAGTAACCAACACACCTAGGTAAGTAATAAGAATGGCCAAAAACTGATTTCGAGTGAGTTTCTTTTTAAAGAAAATGAACGAAAGCAACACAACTATCGTGGGGTATATGAAAAGAATAATTCGTTCTAACCCAGCTTTTATGTATTGCAGGCCCATAAAATCGAACAGACTTGCTAAATAATAGCCTAAAAACCCAAAGAGAATGAGCCACAGATAATCTTTGAGACTGGCTTTTTCAGATGACTTTGGTTTTGTGAACAAAGCTATCAGAGCATAGAAGGGCAATGCAAACAGCATTCGAAATAACAGCAAGGTCAAATAATCCACATTATAGGTATAGGCCAATTTGACCATGACGGCTTTTGCAGAAAATAGAATTACCCCTAAAACCGCAAATACTACACCGATACCTTTTGCTGATGTGTTTTGAAACATCTAACTAAAGTACCATTCCACACCGTAAAGAAAATTCGTTTTTAGAATTTAATACGAAGTTCAACCCGTTATTTAAGGCTTACACATTAAACCTAAAATGCATAACATCACCATCTTTTACAATATACTCCTTTCCCTCAACGCGCATTTTACCCGCTTCTTTCACCTTGGCCTCACTGCCAAAGTATAAAAAAAAGGATGCGTTTGGTGATCTTTATATACCCTACAAAGTAAATCTACCTAAAAATCTTACTAAAAAAGAGAAAGATCTTATAACCGAGCTTTCAAAACTAAGATAATATGAACTCTGATAAATACATGTTGGTCCGTCAATTTTGTGAGCAAACTGAAATTGAAATTTCATTTATTGGTATACTTCAAGAATATAATCTAATTGCATGCATACAAATTGAAACTGAAACGTATATTCGAAGGGATGACATCTCGGAAATAGAAAGAATTAATCGTCTATATCATGAGCTTGGCATCAATTTAGAAGGAATCGATGCCCTAAACTATATGCTGCAAAGAATTAGTAAAACGGAGAGTAAAATGCGTTTGTTACGAAATAAGCTAAGCATCTACGAAAAATAAATTTTAGATGTTTCAAATTCGTTACATTCAAAATGCATGGTATCATTCTCGGGTTTCGCAGTTTTAGGGTTTACAATTGCCATCACGAATATCTTGAGCTGATGGATTATATGCATTTTCCGAAATATCAAAAGAATTATTTAAATCAGAATTTAACAGTAATTGAAGTCCACAAAAATCATCTAATTTTTCGTTTTCTGAAATTAAGATTTCACCTGAAACACTTCTAAGTTCAGATAAACTATTCAAATTTTTCAGTCCGCTATTCCCATAAATAAACAACTCTCCTTTAATGGTGTGTATATTTTCTAATCCTTTCAATTCAATGAGTTTATTATTACTACTAATATTCACACCGCCTTGTGACTGTTCACCTCCAATTTCTGCGATGTTCTCTAGTGCAGAAATATCCTCTAAATTATCGTTAGATGAAATGCGTAATTCATCACTTATTGCGGTAATAAATTGCAACCCATTTAGAGAAACCAATGATGCATTTCTAAAGATTTCAATATTATTTACAGTAAAACCACTTGTATTAAAACCGTTTAAAGAGTTCAATTCAGCGTTATCTGAAATGTGTAATGTTTCTATAAAACCTATATTTTCGAGTCCTGATAAATTCATAAGTTTTGGGTTTCCTCCAATCGAAAGCTCACCTCTAACCGATTTAATTTCTGCTGAAAGACCTGACATGTTCTCAAGATTTTCATTCTGCCATAAATGAAAATGCCAATTAAAGCTGTTAATTTTGGGGATAAAAGACAGGTCTACTATATTTTGAATGTACTCTATCAGTATTTTACTTTCAACCGTCTCAAGCTCAAAAAATGTTCCGGTATTCAAAATTCTTGACAGGGTAAACTCCCCACTTATCGATTGCAACTTTTTAAATGCCTCTATATTTAAATGGTTCTCAAGTGTTTCAACATTGTAATTACCCAATATTCTAAAGCTTTTCCCCACTTCTCGAATATTGTCGAATCCAGATATTGATTTTAGGTTTATGTTATCTAAAATTAAAAAATCTCCTAAAACAGAAGTCATTTCAGAGAATTGAACGATATTTACTAAAGCGTCATTATTTACTATATGGAAATTTAACGTAATCTCTTTAATTGAATTTAACGGCGATAAATCTTGTATTGTCGTAGGTGAATTGCTGTCTCTAATCCCCAAAGAACCTATTATTTTGGTGTAATTTTCAGCGCCAAATTCATCAACCTCCTTCTGAGATGTTAAAACTACATCTCCTTCAAATACCTTAGCATCCACTTCAGGATTCAACGTTTTGAAAATTAATTCATTACCATAAGAAGTGCCTTGACTATTAGTTGCATAAGAGCGCACAAAGTATTCTTCACCGGCCTCTAGGCTAACAATAGCGCTATCAAATTCACCATCACCTGAACCATCAGAGGTCTTTAGGTCAGAAATTGTGGGGTTCGCAGTCTTGCTCCAGCATACACCTTTTGAAGTAATTTCCGCTCCACCGTCGTCGGTAATCTTTCCGCCGGAAGTGGCTGTAGTCTGTGTTATTTCAGAAATAGTGGCTGTAGTAAGAATTGGAAGATGTATTGCCCGCTCATTTTCTATTACATGGGTATCTGATTGTGAACAACTAAAAATTAAAAGAAAAGCAACAGTACATCTTACAATATTTCTCATGCAGTCTATTTAAGATAATTGAAATTGCAATTAATTTACCAATATCGAATAAAGTAAATTACTACAACAGCCTCAATTAAAACAAATAAAATACATAGGTATTCGTTAAAATACATTTTCCAACTAGTCGGTAATTCAAAATTTACGTCAATGGTTTAAAAATATAAAAGATTTACACATTAAACCTAAAATGCATAACATCACCATCTTTTACAATATACTCCTTTCCCTCAACGCGCATTTTACCCGCTTCTTTCACCTTGGCCTCACTGCCTAATTTGGTATAATCATCGTAAGCGATGACCTCTGCACGAATAAAGCCCTTTTCAAAATCGGTATGAATTACCCCTGCCGCCTGAGGAGCGGTTGCCCCTACCGGAATCGTCCAAGCACGAACTTCTTTTTCACCAGCGGTAAAATAGGTATCTAAATTCAATAATCGATAAGCACCGCGAATCAATTTGGCAGATCCAGGCTCTTCTAAACCAAGGTCTTCCAAAAACATTTGACGCTCTTCATACGTCTCCAATTCTGTAATATCGGCCTCGGTACCGACAGCAAGCACAACAACTTCTGCATTTTCATCAGCAACCGCAGCCTTTACTTTTTCAACATATTCATTTCCGGAAACGGCAGCGCCCTCGTCAACATTACATACATACATCACTGGCTTATCGGTAATGAACTGTAACGGCTTAACATATTCAGCCCTGTCGTCTTTTGAAATCGATATTGCCCTGACCGAATTACCTGCTTCAAGTCCGTTTTTAATGGCCAACAAAACAGCTTCCTCTTTTTGGGCTTCCTTATTTCCTGTTTTTGCCGCCCTTTTTACTTTATCAAGCTTCTTCTCGACCGTTTCCAAGTCCTTCAGCTGCAACTCCATATCGATTGTTTCTTTATCTCGAATGGGGTCTACACTTCCATCTACATGAACTATATTTTCATTGTCAAAGCAACGCAAAACATGCAAAATGGCATCGGTCTCCCTGATATTGCCCAAAAATTGATTTCCTAGGCCTTCACCTTTACTGGCTCCTTTTACAAGCCCGGCAATATCGACTATTTCGACCGTAGCCGGTATCACCTTTTCAGGATTGACCAATTCCTCTAATTTCTCTAGTCTCGGATCGGGCACATTGACCACTCCGATATTAGGTTCTATAGTACAAAATGGAAAGTTGGCGCTCTGCGCCTTTGCATTCGAGAGACAATTAAAGAGAGTTGATTTTCCAACATTGGGCAATCCTACGATACCTGCTTTCATAACGGTGTGTTTGAGACTTTTTCAATTTGGGCGCAAAGATAGTATTTATAAGTTTTTAAATTCGCTATACTTTTTTTAACATGAATAATATTACCTTAGGGTATTAACCTAAAACTCAAAGACTATGAAAATGACATTGCTCTTGGCCTTTAGCTTCTTGGCCAATTTCACATTAACCTATGCACAAAACACTGTTAGCGGTACAGTTAGCGATGACTCAGGAGAGCCATTAGCAGGAGTGAATATTATCGAAAAGGGCACCAGGAACGGTACCGTAACCGATTTTGATGGTAATTACTCGATTGAAGTTACCGATGGGGCCACACTCGTATTAAGCTATATTGGTTTTAATACAGAGGAAATAAATACTGATGGTCAAAGCACCATAAACGTAACCCTTTCAGAAGGGGTTCAGTTAGATGAAGTGATGCTGGTAGGCTCGAGAAGCCCTAAACGAACTTCGACTGATACTGCGGTACCTGTTGACGTTATCGACATTGCAGAAGTTACGACCCAAAGTGGAAAAATAGAGGTAAACGAACTGTTGCAGTACGCCGCCCCCTCTTTCAACGCCAACAAACAATCGGGTTCTGATGGTGCCGACCATATAACCCCGGCTACTTTACGTGGTCTCGGCCCTGATCAAACCTTGGTATTGATTAATGGTAAAAGACGCCACCAATCATCGCTCATCAATATTTTCGGAACCAAAGGGCGAGGTAATACCGGTACCGACTTAAATACTATTCCCGTAGCTGCCATTAAAAGAATTGAAATCTTGCGCGATGGTGCCGCGGCCCAATATGGCTCAGATGCCATTGCAGGGGTAATTAATATCGTTCTAAAAGGAAATACCGACGGAGTTACTGGAACATTAAGCTACGGAGCTTATAGCACAAATGCCCAAGGTGACTTTCCTGATGGTACGCCGAATACCGATGGAAATCGATTAGATACTGACAGAGACGGAAACCAAATCGGTGATGACCAAAGCTTTGACGGCGGATCGGTGAAAGCAGCCGTTAATTACGGTGTCGGTCTAGGTGAGACCGGTTATGTAAACTTTACAACCGAATACATCAACAAAAACAAAACCCTCAGACCAGGTTTCGATTTTAGAAGAGGTTTCGGCGAAGCGGCTATCGAAGGCTTTAATTTTATGGTCAATGCCTCTTACCCCATATCTGAAAATACCGAAATTTATGCTTTTGGAGGTAGAAACTACCGAGATACCGATGCTTATGCCTTTACCAGAAACGGTGGCGAGCGTGTAGTCTCTTCTATTTACCCTAATGGATTTACACCGAGAATCACTTCGAACATCATCGATAACTCAATTTCGGCCGGAATACGCACTGAGCTGGATAGTGGCTGGAAAGTAGATGTGAGTAATACCTATGGTAAAAACAACTTCCACTATTTTATCAAAGGAACGCTCAACGCCTCTCTTGAAGAAGCCTCACCTACCGATTTTGATGCAGGTGGGCACAGTTTGAGTCAGAATACGGTCAATCTAGATTTTTCTAAGTATTACGACGATGTGCTTGAAGGCATGAACTTGGCCTTCGGTGCCGAATATCGTACAGAGAACTTTATCATTTTTTCCGGGGAAGCAGGTTCGTACGGCACTTTTGATGAAAACGGGCTGTTGATTACAGATCCTTCGACACAATCGCAACCGACCATTAATATAGATGGTGAGGATGTGCCCAGACCCGGAGGGTCACAAGGTTTCCCTGGCTATGGCCCATCGAATGAAGTAGATCGTAGTCGATCTAATTTTTCATTGTATGCAGATGGGGAGTTCGACCTATCCGAATCATTTTTATTAAGTGCGGCCGCACGTTTTGAAAACTATAGTGATTTCGGCGGAACCATCAATGGTAAACTTGCCGCAAGACTCAAGGCTTCTGAAAACATTAATATAAGAGGTTCTGTAAGCACAGGTTTTAGAGCCCCTTCTTTAGCCCAAATTTATTACAACTTAAGATTTACCAATTTTATTGGAGGTGATGCAATCGACCAGTTACTTAGCCCCAATAATAGCCCAGTCACGGCTTCTTTTGGTATTGACCAGCTTAATGAAGAGAAAGCGGTAAATGCAGGTCTGGGTTTTACCGGAACTTTTGGAAATTTCACCACGACTATTGACGGATACTACATTAGTGTAAAAGATAGAATAGTGTTAACAGGAAATTTTGATACGGATGCCATACCGGGCGTTTCAGCGGCACAATTTTTTGTCAACGGAGTGGATACCGAAACCACCGGTCTTGACATTATTTTGGCTTGGAAAAAGAATATAGATGACGGAAGCCTTTCGGCCACATTCACCGGAAACTTGAACAACATGAAAATTAAAGAGGTAAACAATGGCAGCTTAGATGCTGAAACATTTTTCGGAGAGCGTGACATTGCATTTTTGCTGGCTTCTGCACCTGAGAGTAAGTTGACCCTAAATCTTAATTATGCAAAAAATAAGTTTGATGCCGGGTTAGGTTTTACTAGGTTCAGCAGTATTCAACTTCTAGATTTTCAAATGTTCGAGCCCAATGCCGATTATGGTGGCTTTGCCAATAAGTTAGCAGCAGCTACCGATAGTTACAATCCGAAGATCGTTACCGATATTGTCTTAGGCTATCAATTATGCGAAGACCTTAAATTAAACATAGGGGCCAATAACATATTTAACGAATATCCTGACCAACAAGATGATTGGGTTGAAGGCGGTGGCTATTGGGATTCTGTTCAAATGGGGTTTGGAGGGGCCTATTACTACGCTCGTTTAGGTTTTACTTTTTAAATCAACAAAACTTACAAAAACAAAAAACCGGACAATTGTCCGGTTTTTTCATTTAAAAGATTAGTTTTTTTATCCTCCGGGATGCATGAAAGCTTGTTTGCTCAACAATGTCTCTTCACTTTCTACATGGTCCTCATCAGGCACACAACAATCTACGGGGCAGACCGCCGCACATTGTGGTTCTTCATGAAAGCCCATACATTCGGTACATTTATCGGGTGATATATAATAGATTTCGTCGCTAATCGGCTCCTGTGGTTCTTCTGCATTTACAGCTTTACCATCAGGCAACACTACATCACCTTCTAACGAGGTGCCATCTGCATAGCGCCATTCATCTGCTCCTTCGTAAATTGCGGTGTTCGGGCATTCTGGCTCACAAGCCCCGCAATTGATACATTCATCAGTTATAACTATTGCCATACTTTTCTAATTCTACTGGTTAACTTCGGCATACCTTTTTAAGTTAGTATGCTTACTTTTGCAATCGATTTAAATACAAAGGTACAGTCTATACCTAATTATCACAAATATATGAACGACCATCACAAAACATTTATTGCTTTCGTTAAACTTGGTGAGTTTTTACGCGAATATTGCAGCTCTCAACAATTGAAAAATGAATGGTCTGAAAAATTAGATGGGGCCGTTGCACTTTCAAATCACAAAAATGGCTGGTTCACTAAAGAAAACGTTCTACATGCGCTCAAAAATTGGGGAGAACTTCTTACCAAAGAGTACCTCTCAGAGTGGCTCAGTACATACGATTTAGACCAAAATCGACCAAAAACTGTTGCTTTAATTTTGGCGGGCAATATTCCCTTAGTTGGTTTTCATGACTTTTTATCAGTGCTGATAACAGGCAATACAGCGCTAGTAAAACTATCTTCAAATGACAATGTACTTATCACATTTACAAAAGAATATCTAATTTCAATTGAACCATTACTTAAGGATAAAATAGTTTTTGAGAAAGAAAAATTAGAAAATTTCGATGCTGTGATCGCAACGGGCAGCAACAACACCTCTCGTTATTTTGAGCACTATTTTGGCAAGGGGCCTCATATTATACGAAAAAACAGAAATTCAGTTGCCGTACTCACCGGACAAGAAACCACCATACAATTGGAAAATCTTGGAGAAGACATTTTCAGATACTATGGTCTAGGCTGTAGAAGTGTTTCGAAAATGTTTGTACCGAAAGGCTATGACTTTGACATTTTCTTCAAGTCGATTTTCAAATACAGTGACATTATCAATCAAAACAAATATTCGAATAACTACGATTATAACAAAGCGGTGTATTTAATGTCAGAATTCAAAATTCTCGATAATGGATTCTTGATTCTGAAAGAAGATGAAAGCTACGCCTCCCCTATAGCTTCCCTTTTCTATGAGTATTATGAAACCCTATCTGAACTTAAAAACAGGCTCGAACGAGATAAGGAAAATTTGCAATGCATTGTTTCACAAGGTATTATTAAAAATGAAATCAATTTTGGCCAAACCCAACAACCTTCACTTAGCGATTATGCCGATGGTGTCGACACTGTTGATTTCCTGTTAAAAACCTAGCCGATTTTTCTAAAGTCAAATAGTTCATAATTCCTTGAAATTCCTGACCTTTAACCTCCTAATTTCAAACCTATCAAATTCATGGTGCTATTGGGTACACCATCCTAAATAAAAATCACGAACAGCATCTTATGAAATGGGCAACGACCATGCTTGATGCCAGTGGTGAAGATTATTAGTTAGCAAATTACCCCTGACCTATATAAAAACAATAAAATTAAAACGATGAAAAAACATAATTTCAGTGCAGGCCCATGTGTTTTACCTCAAGAAGTATTTTTAAAAGCTTCTGAAGCTGTAATGGATTTCAATGGTTCAGGGCTTTCATTAATTGAAATTTCGCACCGAAGCAAAGATTTTGTTGAGGTTATGGAAAAGGCAAGAAGCCTGGCTTTAGAACTACTTGGCCTAGAGAACAAAGGGTATAAGGCACTGTTCTTACAAGGAGGCGCCAGCATGCAATTCTTGATGGCAGCTTACAACCTTTTAGAAAACAAAGCGGGTTATTTAAATACGGGTACCTGGAGCAGCAAAGCGGTAAAAGAAGCCAAGATGTTCGGAGATGTTATCGAAGTCGGATCATCAAAAGATGAAAATTTCAACTATATACCAAAGGGCTACAATATACCTGATGGCTTAGATTATCTACACCTTACCTCTAACAATACCATTTTCGGTACTCAAATTAAAAAGTTTCCTAAAACCGAAGCTCCATTGGTTTGTGACATGAGTTCCGATATTTTCTCAAGACAATTAGATTTTACGCAATTCGACTTGATTTATGCAGGTGCTCAGAAAAACATGGGTCCAGCAGGAACGACCTTGGTAGTAATTAAAGAGGACATTTTGGGCAAAGTGACCCGACAGATACCGTCTATGCTCGATTATCAAGTTCATATTTCTAAAGACAGCATGTTCAACACCCCTCCGGTGTTCGCCGTTTACACCTCTATGTTGACTTTAGAATGGTTAAAGAATCTCGGTGGCATTTCAGCGATTGAAGAGACCAATGATAAAAAGGCGCAATTGGTATATTCTGAAGTAGACCTGAACCCTTTATTCGAGGGTTTTGCCAAAAAAGAAGATCGTTCTAACATGAACGCTACTTTTAACCTTACCGATGAGAAACTGAAAGAAACTTTTGAGTCTATGGTTAAGGATGCCGGCATAAACGGCATAAACGGTCACAGATCAGTTGGCGGTTACCGTGCTTCAATGTACAATGCCCTAAGTCTAGAAAGCGTAGGAATACTAGTTGATGTAATGAGCGAGTTAGAGCGAACGGCATAGTAAGTCTTAAAATTTGAGGGGCGTTAATCGCCCCTCTTTATTAAATTAAACACAGTCGCATGAAAATATTAGCGAATGACGGTATAGCCCAGTCGGGAATCGACGCTTTGGAAAAATCAGGTTTCGAAGTTCTGACCACTACCGTTGCCCAAAACCAGTTACAAAATTTTATCAACGAGAATAATATTGATGGTCTACTGGTACGAAGCGCCACCAAGGTAAGAAAAGAGTTGATCGATAGCTGCCCCTCATTAAAACTGATAGGCCGTGGCGGTGTGGGTATGGACAATATTGATGTGGAATATGCAAAACAAAAGGGGTTGCATGTAATTAACACACCGGCCGCATCTTCAAGTTCGGTCGCAGAATTGGTTTTCGCCCACTTATATGGTGGAGTCCGTTTTCTTTACGATGCCAACAGAAATATGCCTTTAGAAGGCGATAGCAAATTTAAGCAATTAAAAAAATCGTACGCCTCTGGTTCCGAATTAAGAGGTAAAACCCTTGGTGTAATCGGCTTTGGCCGCATAGGTCGTGCAACCGCTAAAATAGCCTTGGGCGTAGGAATGAAGGTTGTATTTTACGATCCGTATTTAGAAGATGCCAAGATAGCTATTGATTTTTTTGATGGCCAGTCCGTTTCATTCCAGCTTAAATCACAGGCTAAGGACGAAGTTATATCTTCAGCCGATTTTATAACCTTGCACGTTCCGGCCCAAAAGGAATATGTAATCGGAAAAAAGGAATTTGACTTAATGAAACATGGTGTTGGTATCGTAAATGCCGCACGTGGCGGTGTTCTCGACGAAGTGGCGTTAATTGATGCCTTAGAGGAAGGTAAAATCAACTTTGCCGGGCTCGATGTTTTCGAATCGGAACCGACCCCGGAAATCAAAATCTTGATGCACCCGAATATTTCGTTAACGCCTCATATTGGTGCAGCAACCGATGAGGCACAAAATCGAATTGGCACTGAATTGGCGGAACAAATTATTGCTCTGCTGAAATAAGCCGCTTCGTCTCTAAGGTTTTCGTTGTTCTTATTACGCACAGAAGCCCTTGAACAGCAAGTTTTAAGGTATTAATTCACACCTGCACTAATCTTTTTTTGTACATTGTAAAACATCTACATTAATTATAAAACACTAAACACATGTCTGGATTATTAGACTTACTAAGCAGCCCAATGGGCAAACAATTAATTAGCGGCGCTGCCCAACAATCAGGTCAATCTACCGATCAAACAGGTAGTGTATTGAGCATGGCTTTACCCGTACTAATGGGGGCCATGAAAAAAAATGCATCTACACCAGAGGGTGCCCAAGGTTTGATGGGCGCTCTTAGCGGTAAGCACGATGGGGGCATTTTAGATAACCTCGGCGGATTATTAGGCGGTGGCGTGGACGAATCTGTAATGAACGATGGCGCAGGAATTCTTGGCCATGTTCTAGGAGGAAAACAATCTCAGGTAGAATCTGCCTTGAGTGCCAAATCAGGTATGGATGCCGGGTCTGTAGCCACAATCTTAAAGGTTGCGGCCCCAATTTTAATGGGCTTTCTGGGCAAACAAACCAAACAACAAAATGTTAGTGATTCGAACGGTATCGGAGACCTTTTAGGCGGATTAATGGGGGGAGACCAACAACAATCATTAATTGAGTCTTTCTTAGATTCTGATGGGGATGGAAGTATTCTCGACGATGTCGCATCTATGGCCCTTGGAGGCAAGAAAGGTGGAATCGGAGGCCTTCTAGGAGGTCTATTCGGAAAATAAACTTTAGAATTTGCTTGATAACAGAAAGCCGTTTGTATTTGCAAACGGCTTTTTTGTATCTTAAACGGTATGGAAATTGTACCCAATATATAAATCACGTTTATGAAAAAGATAATTTTATACCTTGGCGGGTTATTTTTCCTTCTCTGTTTGGTCGCATCTAGCTGTACAAGCTCAAAGTCTACGGTAAACATTTCTGATGATGAAAAAACAGCTTTTAACCAAAAGTTAGGAGATACAGTTAAAATTGCCAACGACAGTACCGAATATGAAATAATCATAATCGAACCTGGTTTTAACTTATGGCTACAGAGCATAGCGAAACCAGAAGGCTATTATTCTCAATCGTTTCTGGAAAATCGCAATCAAATATTTGTAATCAACTACAACCAAAGGGTGCAACAACCGCTGAGATATTCATCTAGTCTTTATGAATGGCAAATCGATTACGATTCGGGCATTGACTATGGCTACGATGTTAATTATAAGCTTTATAATTATTTCATCTATTTTCAGCGAAAATACAATCAACGCCTTGGACCTTTTGTTCCAAGAATTTGATTAACTATATTTGTTGCATTAAAGCACTATGGAAAAACTAAAAAAACGTTGGGGTATCAACTCCAATCTTCAAATTGCAGTTATTTTCTTGGTTTTTGCCATTACCGGCTCAACAGCTGCAAAGTTAGCGGAACCTATAACCGAAATGGTCGGGCTCGGCAGGGAAACAACTACGGCTTGGGTATATTGGGCAGCTAGAATTCTACTTATTTTTCCTATTTATCAAGTTCTGCTCGTTCTCTTTGGGTGGGTATTCGGTCAGTTTCAGTTCTTTTGGAACTTTGAAAAAAAGATGCTTAATCGCCTTGGACTCGGTTTTTTGTTCAAATAACACTACTTTTTAGGTTTTCGAAATCCGTAGAAAAGCTGACCCACAAAATATCTGGGCACATCATCATCACCTTCGAAACCTAACGGAACTTTACCGCTATTTTCTGGTATGTAATTGGTCTTGAATAAATAATCCCACATACTCAAACTGATTCCAAAATTCACTCCGTACCGACCTTCAGGCAAAGTATAGGCGTGATGGTACAAGTGCATTACCGGATTATTGAAAATATACTTTAATGGCCCCCAAGTTATTTTAATATTGGAATGATTAAAGTGACCTATTGCAATAGCCATAAAATGAACGACATAGGCCTGTTCTGGCTCAAAACCACCCAAAATAATAACTCCGAAAGTTTTTAAGGGTTTGTACAGTACATTTTCCATCCAATGATAACGCATGTGAGCGGCAAAGCCCATTTCTTTTACACTGTGATGAATCTTATGAAATTGCCATAAGAACTCATACCTATGAAGTAGAATATGAGTAACCCACTGTACAAAATCCAAGACTAGAAAAAAGATAAGTAATTGCACCCATGAAGGTAAAGATTCGAGGTTTATAATTGATAAACTTTCTATTGAAATACCAACTTCTAAAAATATCAATTCCAATATTTTATACACTCCACTGATAGCAATAGCGAAAATGAAGAAGTTGAAAAAAATATAAAATCCATCCAACCAAAAATCTTTTCTAAAAACAGCTTGATTTTTACGCCAAGGAAAAAGAACTTCAAGAATAAATACCGACAGCGACAAGAAAATTATACCCCAAAAATAATTGTTATACCAAGGCACTTCAAAGATGATGGATTTCCATGTCCAACTTATCGTGCCATTGAAAGCCCGTAAAAAAGCATCTACATATTTCTGCAAAACTGAAAGTTTGATGGGTACGTAGTCGAAAATATAATTTATTCCTTAAGCGTATACCACTCAATATCGCCCAACCCCTCTCTTCTACCCTTCTTTTTGGGTGGGTAGTTGGTTACGAGATAGTTAATAATAACTTCTTCATTTTTACCTAAATCCCACAAATTTTGTGTCTCCTGCATCCATTGAATAGTAGCTTTCCACCTTTCGGCATTCATGCGATTTTGAATGACCAGCTTAGAAGAGTGACAATTGGTACAGTTTTGAACGGTTTCAATCATGCCCGGGGCGTCAACAAAACCAGTACGAACGTGAATGCCATTTTCAATTGTATCATTGTTGTCATTGTCTAAGGGAATGTCGACCATTTCAGATTGTGGTGCAGCATTTTTAAAAGCGGATAGCCTTGGGTCGATTATTAGATAAATCAATAGTAATGAAGACAGAACCACCACCGTACATGCCAAAATCACTACTCTGCGCGCCCTTTCAAAATCATTTTTTAAATTATCAAAATTCTTCATTTAAGTGACTTTAACAGCGATTCTATGACAGGCGTTGTTGAGATACCCTTTAGGGTTCCACCCAGGCAATAACATAGGCTGAGCCACTCCTTGAGAGTCCGTTGCCTTTGCCCAGATTTCATAATAGCCTTTCTTGGGAAAATCAACTTCTGCCGAAAAATGTTGCCAAGCCAAACGGTTAACCGGTTTTTCAATAGAGCATATTTGCCATGTAGCACCAAAATCAATCGAGTATTCCATTTGGGTGACTTCAAGTTCGCCGGCCCATGCATGCCCGCGAATATTAAGCTTTTTACCTTCTGGAAGCATGGCTCCGGATTTTGGATACGTAATCAATGATTTTACCGGCATTGACTCTATAATACACATATCTTCATCTGCTACCTTTTCACCCGGTGCAACGGTATTGCAGGGTACACGGTACGAAGTACCTCCCATTTTGGCTCCATCATGTACCTTGTTTCGAATGCTAATTCGATTGACCCATTTACCTGAAACCGAAGCAGGCCAGCCCCCTGCGATTAATCGCAAGGGGTAACCGTGTGCCAAAGGAATATCTTTACCGTTCATTTGAAAGGCGAGCAAGGTTTCATCTTGCAATGCTTTTGCCATAGGCGCCCCTCTTGAAATAGATTCTTTATCAGGGTTTCGGCTTAAATGAATATCGGCACCGTGATAACCAATGTATACGGCATCATCTTTAATTCCCGCATCTTCCAATACATCCCGTAGTCGTACACCCGTCCATTTTGCACAAGATACGGCACCTATAGTCCATTGGTTCCCTTTTGCGGGGGGATCAAATTCACTTCTGCCATTTCCCCCACATTCTAAGGTAAGCTGGTAGGTAAACACTTTAAAATTCGCCTTTAGCTCTTGAATCGTATATGATTTTTTTGCTACAACCGATTCCCCGTCTATCGTCAATGTCCACTTCTGGGCATCGATATTCTCAGGCACTAATCCGTTATTGCGAAGGAACATTTTAGCGTTAGGCGTAACCCTATCATCTAAGAGATAAGCCTGGGCTTCCATATTCCATGGTTTATCGTTCAGCACCACCATCTCAGCATCTTTACCGAACAATTTAAAGGGGTCGGGCTCTTGCAGAGCCAATGGCCGATAGCCTTGAGGAATATTTAAACCGTATACGATTTCGGAACCGATAATTCCAGAAAAAGTGGCCAAAGTTGCTCTTTTAATGAATTTTCTACGCTGCATAAATTATAATCTAAAGAAGTAAAGTTAGAATTATTTAATGCTTAAAAAAGAAACTTGAATCGTCAAAAAAGGATGTTCTTGAAAAATTATGATGACCTTAACAAATAAATAAGCACCCCAATAAAGGGTGCTATTAATTTATATTTCTAGCAATCAATTATTTAAACCTCAATTGTAGTTTTCTGAGCTGATTTTTTGAAAACGTAGGTATAGAACCACATTATCGTAAAAGTGGGAATGACATCTAAACCCGGTATTATTTCCTCCAAAAAAGTTATTATTCCTGCTCCCTGCCCTACTTTACCCTTGTACATACGGGTCATGAGCCAAGCTGCTAGTGGCGCCCAAATAATATCTGAAAAGTCTCCTATTAGAGGTATAGCGAAAGAGAGCATTCCGATACCATCGAAAAGCAACCCCATAAAGAGTTTTTTATATTTATTATCCGTTGTTTTTGACATGATAAATGTTTAATGGTTTACATGGTCATAGAGCAAGAAAAGTGCCAAAGTCAATACTAACGGTACGCTAGCTACTTTATCAACCAAAAACTAAAAAAAAATTTATGACAGATCTGAACTGATCAGCTTTAGAAACTCATTTCTAGTCTCTATTTTTTCAAATTGCCCTCTGAAACCTGATGTAGTGGTGACCGAGTTCTGTTTTTGAACTCCTCGCATCATCATACACATATGGGATGCTTCAATAACTACGGCCACCCCTTGAGGCTTTAGAGTGTTGTTGATACATTCGAGAATATCGTGTGTCAGCCGTTCTTGTACCTGCAGCCTACGTGCAAAAACATCAACTACTCTAGGTATTTTGCTCAGCCCTACAATATGGCCGTTAGGTATGTACGCCACATGAGCCTTCCCAAAAAAAGGTAGCATATGATGCTCGCATAATGAATAGAGCTCAATATCCTTAATAATGACCATGTCATCATAATCCTCTTTGAACATAGCTCCTTTTAGTATCTCTACCGCATCTTGTTTATAGCCCTGCGTTAAAAAAAGCATGGCCTTTGCTGCTCGTTCAGGAGTTTTTATCAATCCTTCTCGGGAAACATCCTCCCCTATTTCACTTATAATTTTTGAATAACGGTCTTTAACTTCCGTAGTCACTTCAAGATTGTATTCTTCTAAATTTCTATAGGGGGCCATATTAAACGGATTTGTTAATCAATACTATCAAACAAAAGTAAACCAATTGATTCAATTGCTTTTCTCAATAAATCTGCAAATTTAGGGTTTTCGTATACTTTGTTCGCTAAACTTCAAATTTCCTTACTTTTACTGGGTGAACAGGGCGATAAAACCGCTTAAAAATTGAACCTATGATAAAAACTTCGAATATTCAGAAGTTTTATGGAGACCTGCAAGTGCTGAAAGGGGTTGACCTGCATATAAAAAAGGAAGAAATTATATCTATAGTTGGTGCTTCTGGGGCCGGTAAAACGACCCTGCTCCAGATTTTAGGAACTTTGGACACCCAAAGTAACCCGAACGAGAGTGAACTTCTAATCAATGGCACGGAGGTTACCCAGTTATCTGAAAAGCAGTTGGCCAAATTTCGTAACGAGCATATTGGTTTTATTTTCCAGTTTCATCAACTGCTACCTGAGTTTACCGCGCTTGAAAATGTTTGTATTCCTGCCTTTATTAAAAACACGCCTAAAGCCCAAGCAGATAAGAGAGCAAAAGAACTTTTAGATTTTTTAGGGCTCTCTTCGCGCTACAAACATAAGCCTAATGAACTATCAGGTGGAGAACAGCAAAGGGTGGCCGTAGCGCGTGCACTTATCAATGAACCATCGATTGTATTCGCTGATGAACCTAGTGGCAACCTTGACTCTGAAAGTGCTGACAACCTGCATAAATTATTTTTTGATTTGCGTGATCAATTCGGCCAGACATTCGTAATCGTGACCCACAACCAACAATTAGCCGATATGGCCGACAGAAAATTGACCATGGTCGATGGTCTTATAGTTACCAAAGAGGTTGTCGCCTAATTACGATATCGCCTATGTTGAAAAGTATTTTTGTTTTTTTGAAAAATCCTATATATCAAGAAGATGAGAACATAGACTTCAACTATCGATATAAAGTATTATTTCAGCTTTTACTTTATGCTTTATTAATCAGTTATGCCTTAGGTGTATTAAATCAAGGGCTTGATTCCGTTTTTGATTTAGATATAGGCAAACATGCCAGTGAAGAATTTTTGAAGGGCTCGCCTTGGTTACTTTTTCTTATGGCCGTAATCTTGGCTCCTTTACTTGAAGAGTTTTTCTTTAGAGGACCATTAATCTTCTTTAAGAATAAGCGCTTTTTTTCGTATGCCTTTTATCTGGTTACCCTAATATTTGCGTTTTACCATATTTTGAATTTCGAATTCACCCCTACTACCCTTTGGCTTTCTCCTTTGTTGGTAGCCCCTCAGCTTTGTATAGGTGTATTTCTGGGTTACATAAGGGTTCGCTTTGGATTAGTATGGTCAATCGCATTACATGCTGCTTACAATCTAATTTTAATAGGCCCTTTCATGTTGTTTAAATTTTTAGACCTACCTATAAAATGAAACGTTCAGAACTCAAAGAATTTTTAGATGCCAAGGTATTGCAATATGAGAACCCTAAGTTTTTAGATTCAGATCCCATTCAAATACCTCATAGATTCACTAAAATAGAGGATATTGAAATCAGCGCCTTTCTAACGGCCACTATCGCTTGGGGAAACAGGAAGAGTATTATCACCAATGCCAATCGCATGATGGAATTGATGGATGGCTCTCCCTATGATTTTATAATGCAACATAAAGAAAAAGACATTGACCACCTACAGTCTTTTGTACATCGAACCTTCAACGGTCAAGACTTAAGCTATTTTATTTTAAGCTTGAGAAATATCTATCGAAAAAAAGGCGGTCTAGAAAAAGTGTTTGCTCAAAATTTAAATAAAATAAACCTACAAGAGTCTATTTCTAATTTTAAGAAGGTTTTCTTTGAGCTACCCCATCCACTTCGAACCACAAAACATGTTAGCGACCCCTTGAAAGGCTCGGCAGCAAAAAGAATAAATATGTTTTTACGATGGATGGTAAGACCGGACACTACTCACGTAGATTTCGGACTTTGGAAAAGCATACACCCCAGTCAACTCTCATGCCCATTAGATGTTCATTCTGGCAATGTTGCACGTAAACTTAAACTGCTTAAACGAAAACAGAACGATGCGAAGGCTTTGGCCGAACTCGATAAAAGTCTCAGAAGATTAGACCCTAATGATCCTGTGAAGTATGATTTTGCACTATTCGGTCTTGGGGTTTTTGAAAAGTTTTAAAATTATTTTATCACCCCTGACATAATCTGACGTTAAGACCGATTAATATTATGCCTAAATAGAAATCATGAACATGACAAAAGAAATTATAGAGTCATTCGATATTGTAGGTATAGAGGTTAGAACATCAAATATTGAGGGTCAAGGCATTAAGGATATTGGTGATTTATGGAATACTTTTATAAGTATGGAAGTGCTTAAGAAAATTCCTTTTAAAACAAGCAACACCATATATGCCCTTTACACGGAATACGAGGGCGACCACAACCAACCTTACACTACAGTTATTGGTTGCCGAGTTAACAAGGTAATTTCGCTACCTGAGGGTATGGTTTCAAAAAATATCGAGGAAGGAACTTATTTAAAATCCACCGCAAAGGGAAATATACTTCAAGGCCTAATAGGTAACCATTGGAATCATATATGGAGGCAAAATTTAGACCGGAATTATAAAACGGACTATGAAGTATATGACAATAGGGCTAGCGACCCCGCTAATGCGACAGTCGAATTTTATATAGGTGTCAATAAATAAAAGATGAAAGTTTCTACTGATCCAAGAATCGAAGAAATATTTGACCACTACCCTGAAGCAATTAAGAACAAAATGAAGTTTCTTAGGCAATTGGTACTAGAAACAGCTGAAGAATGCGATAGTGTTCATCACTTAAAAGAAACCCTGAAATGGGGCGAACCAAGTTTTATCACCAATTGCGGTAGCACGTTGCGAATGGATTGGAAAACCAAAACCCCCGATCAATACGCCTTATATTTTCAGTGTAACAGTCGACTGGTCGACACTTTTAAAATTGTTTTCGAACACACCTTACAGTACGAAGGCAAACGAGCCATTATCTTGCCCATCGACCAAGAAAAAATTTCCATTGAAGAATTAAAAGAATGTATTAAAGCTACCCTTTGCTATCATATAGTCAAGCATTTACCATTGCTTGGAATACAAAGAGCATGAAATTAATAAAGAATGTATTTGACATTACAATATATATTCTAAATATTTATCTTGAACTTTACCTAAAAAGATGAACGTATGAGTACGACAAAAATAGCGGTAATTACAGGTGGTAGTAGAGGTCTCGGGCGCGACATGGCACTTAAAATTGCCGAAAAAGAAATTGATATTGTTTTCACTTATCATTCTAACCTAGAAGCGGCCAGCGAAGTGGTCAAGACTATAGAAAATATAGGGCGAAAAGCTAAGGCCTTTCAATTAGACACCAGTAACATCAAAGAGTTTGATAGCTTCTATCAAAAGCTAACGACCTATTTAATCAATGATTACGGCACAGAACATTTTGATTTCTTGATAAACAATGCCGGTACAGGCATTTACAAACCTTTTACCGAAACTACCGAAGACGACTTTGACGATATGCTGAACATTCACCTCAAGGGGGTGTATTTTTTATCACAAAAGGCTATACCTTACTTAAACGAAGGTGGGCGTATCATAAATATTTCTTCGGGATTAGCCCGGTTTTCATTACCGAACTCGTCGGCCTACGCCTCTGCAAAAGGCGGTGTTGAGGTCTTTACACGGTACTTGGCAAAAGAATTGGCCTCTAAAAAAATTACGGCAAATGTAGTGGCACCCGGGGCGGTAGGTACCGATTTTGGTGGGGGAGAAAATAGAACCAATGAGAAAAAAGTAAATACCATATCAAACCTGACCGCTTTAGGTCGTGTTGGAGAACCGGAAGATTTAGGTGGTGTTGTCGCTTTCTTATGTACCGAAGAAGCACGATGGATAAATGGCCAGCGCATTGAAGTTTCAGGCGGTATATTCTTATAATATGTTGAAATGAAAATTGTTCTTGCGCAAATACGGCAGATAAGGGGAAATATTGAAAAAAATATTGACCTTCATAAACGCTTTATTTCTTTAGCCATTGAAAACGAAGCAGATGCTGTCTTTTTCCCAGAACTTTCAATAACGGGTTATGAACCAACACTTGCCAATGAATTGAAGATTGGCCTTTCCGGAAAATTAGTTTCTGATTTTCAAGAGTTGAGTAATTCCAATCAGATGGTTGTCGGATTGGGAGCACCTCTAGAATTAAAAAAGGGTTTATTTATTTCAATGCTTATTTTTCAACCCAGTAGGCCCCTAGAGACCTATTGTAAACAACAATTACATGACGATGAAAAGCCTTATTTTAGTGAAGGCGCTTCCGCAAAAATCTTAAACCTAAAAGATGGAAAAATTGGCTTGGCCATTTGCTATGAAAGCCTTAGAGAATCTCATCTTAACCAGAATTTAGACTTAGGGGCCAATTTATATTTGGCAAGTGTCGCCAAATCTCAAAAAGGTATAGAAAATGCCTGTTCCTATTTTCCTGATAAAGCTAAAGCGAATAAAATTCCGATTTTGCTGGTTAACAGTGTTGGATATTGCGATAACTTTGAAATTGCAGGACAGTCCGCTATTTGGAACAGTGAAGGAAAATTGATTGCCCAATTGCCCCAAACGCAAGAAGGCTTGTTGATATATGACACAACAAGAGGTTCAGCACAAATTAAGCTATTTCCCTAATTATGAATTATAACAATAAAAGGTTCAGACCGGTAAGTAATACTGATAACGGAGAAACCTCGGAAGAAACTATATTTCATTATCGGCAAGAAGAAAACATTCTCTTTTGCAATTACTCGGGAGGTCAAATACAGAAAGGGCATTTGATAGGTAAGGTAGACGAACAAGGCCGTATCGATATGCGATACCATCAGATTAACCAAAATGGTGACCTTATGATGGGTATATGTCATTCTGAGCCCGAAATTATGGCTAATGGAAAAATTCGTCTTCACGAAAATTGGCAATGGACATCTGGTGATAAATCTACAGGCCACTCGATTATCGAAGAAATCTGATAACCTCTGACTACCAAAGTTCAGAAACCTTTAACACTATTTCAAAGTGTTTCTGACCTTCAACCTTTAATTTCGAAATAAATTTAAACGAAAATACCTGCTGAAATTTCAAATTTAACCCGTATTTCAGAAGGAGCAATTTATTGTGATTTATGTCTCATAAAACATTTAAAACGCTAATTGTTGAAGAACAGGGCGAATCCTTTACAAGAAGTATTCGAATGAAATCGTTGAAGGAACTGCCTGACAACGATATGTTGGTTCAAGTTCACTATTCTTCGCTCAACTATAAAGATGCGCTATCGGCAATAGGCAACAAAGGTGTAACCAGAAAATATCCACACACCCCGGGCATAGATGCCGTAGGTATCGTAGTTGATACCAAATCTGATACTTTTAGCGTCGGAGATAAAGTTATTGTTACCAGTTTTGATTTAGGGATGAATACTGATGGCGGCTTTGGTCAATACATTCAAGTACCCGAAGATTGGGCCCTTTTACTACCAGATAACTTAAGCATGAAAGAAGCCATGATTATTGGCACAGCTGGTTTGACGGCAGGTATGTCGGTTCTTAAGTTAAATGAAATAGTCAAACCCGGAAAGGGCGAAATTATAGTTTCTGGAGCTACCGGTGGCGTGGGTGCTATGAGTATAGCACTACTAAAAAAACTCGGTTACCAAATTGCTGCCCTAACGGGAAAAGATTCAGAACATGATTTTCTACGTCAATTGGGTGCGGACCGGATTATTTCACGACAAGAATTCGAAAATATGGATGACAAACCTATCTTAAAATCCGAATTTGCGGGTGCCATCGATACGGTAGGAGGTGTAATTCTTGAAAATATCATAAAATCGGTGCAACCCATGGGCGCAGTTACATGTTGTGGCAACGTGGCTTCACCTAAATTAAACTTAACCGTTTTCCCATTTATTCTTAGAGGCATTACCTTAATTGGTATTGACTCTCAAAACTACCCCATGTGGCTTAGAGAAAAGGTCTGGCTCAAACTGGCCAATGAATGGAAACCCAATAACCTTGAGGAGACAAGCACGGAAATAAGCCTTGACGAATTAGACGAGAAAATAGATTTAATATTAGAGGGAAAGTTAAAAGGTAGAACCGTCGTAAACCTACAGGCTTAGTTTTGCCGTTTGGTCGAATTTCTATATTTTAAGTAGATAAATTCCACAAATTATGAATACCCAGGTGGATGCCTATTTAGAGAATATTTCGAGTTGGAAGCCCGAACTGAAGCTTCTAAGAAAATTAGCTTTGGATTGTGGCCTGGAAGAAAGGTTGAAATGGGGAGTGCCCTGCTACACCATTAACAACGGCAATGTTCTTTTACTTGGCAACTTCAAGCAATTCTGCAATATCAGTTTCTTTAAAGGCAGCCTTCTAAATGACCATATGGGCATTCTTGAAAAGGCCGGTGAAAACTCACGAATCGCAAGAATAATAAAATTCACCCATGTTCAAGAAATCGATAAGCAATGGGATTTTCTGAAGTCCTATATTTTTGAAGCTATTGAGGTTGAAAAAGCAGGATTGAAAGTTCAACCAACAAAAAAAGCTAAAACAGATTTTGTAACGGAACTGCAAGAAAAGCTGAATACAGACCCTAAATTTAAGGAAGCCTTTTACAACCTTACCCCAGGTCGACAGAGAGGCTATAACATCTATTTTTCCGGTGCCAAACAAGTCAAAACACGAGAAGCGAGAATAGACAAGTATACCGAAAGAATTTTAAAAGGCAAGGGCTTTCATGATTGTGTTTGTGGCCTGTCTAAAAAAATGCCCACCTGCGATGGTTCGCATAAGCAGTTAGATGGCTGAAAGTGGTATAATTAGACTATTCTACAAAATCGAGCAATTTTTGAGGTAACAATATCTTGTCGATAATATGTACTGTACCGTTCGAAGCTTCTATATCCTTAAGAACGAATTTTGCCCTAATTTCAGAGGCATCTTTGATTACAAACACATCATTTTCAATCACCAACTCAATCGAATCGTTAGGTAAGAGCGTCGTTATGGTGCCCTCTTCAAAATTCGCTGAAGTAATATTCTCATCTACTAAATGACCCAGAAGAATTTCGTTCAGCACCTGAAGTTCCAGAAAATTTTGAAAATCATCAAAACTGTTATAAGAATCACCTAAGATTTCGAAAAGTAGTTCAACCGCTTCATTGTTGGGAGCAAAAACCGTGAACGGACCATCACCTTCAATAGTACCAAACGAATCTGCCTTTAAAAAAGCCTGTTCAAACTGTTCAAGTTCTTCAGTATCCGTGATGATTTCTACGATTGTTGGTTTTGGAAACAAGGTATTTAAAACCGATTCTGGCAACAACACCTCGTCTATACCGTGAACTATCCCATTGGAAACCTCATTATCAGCCTGAATCACTAACGCCTGTATGTTTTGTGCCTCATTTTGAATGAACACGCCCTCATCGACCAGCACATTTAGTACACCAGACTGCGTAGATGTTAGCTCTGCTCCATCCATAAGGGCATTTTCAAGTAGTAGATTATCTTCTAAAATGTGATATTTCAGTATTTCGTTCAACAGCTCTATTTCAGCTTCTTCTTCGAAATCTGCCAAAGCCGAAAATTCCGTTAGAGATTTAAAGAAGCCTTCAAAAGCGGTATCGGTCGGAGCAAAAACAGTTATATTATCCTCATCAGAAAGAATATCTGAGATACTAGGGTCCACAGTTTCTAAAGCAGATTTTAAAATACTATAACCTCCGGAAGACAATATATATTCTAAAGCATTCGGCGCCAATTCCTCTTCGACTTCCTCTTCACCCTCCTCCTCTTCTTGCTCAGGGGTATCGATAACTTCATCGTTACGGTCAATAGCATCTCCGTTATCACTCGAGCAGCCAAATAGTAAACTGAACGATATGCATAAGAAGAGCTGAAGGTTTAATTTAAAGACACGTTTCATAGGTTTCATTTTCAAGTTCTAACAAGCGATAATATAGGACAATTCACCCACAAACAATCGAAACATCCAAATATAACTAAGATATCGAGCTTATGGTTGTGCATCTGCAACAAGAGCATTTTCGTTTTCTTCGGTGCTATCAACATTCGTATCGGAAAGCGTTTTCATAAATGCTATAATCGCTTTCTGTTCTTTATCGGTCAAATTCAGTTCATCGAATGGTAAGGTCTGGTGCTCCAGTTCAAAACCCATTCCACCACCACCTTGGTTATAAAAATCCATCACCTGTTCTAAAGTACCATAAACACCGTTATGCATATATGGTGCAGTAAACTCAACGTTACGTACCGTTGGCGTCTTAAACATACCACGATGAACCTCTTTGTTGTATCGCCAGAAAAACCCTAAATCATCGTCTATTTGATTTTTGGCTACAGTTTCAGGTACGCCGATAACTTCTTTCTCCGTTTCGGTATAGAAAGGCGGTACGGTACCATTGGTCAGAGGCATAAAATGGCAAGTGGCACACAAAGCCTTGCCCATAAACAGGTTCATTCCTAATTTTTCCTGTTCAGTGAAATTCTCTTCTTCACCCCTCATGTTACGGTCAAATTTTGAATCGAACCCATTTAATGTTGATATATAAGATGATATGGCCCTGATCACATCAGTGTTTCGAGTAGAAATCTTTCCGTAGGCTTCCCTAAATAATTGCATATAGGTAGAATCTTGCAAAATTTCGGTCGAAAACTGATGAACCCCGGTTGCGAATTCTTGTTCGTTATTAAAAACCATAGAAATTTGATCCAACAGATTTTCGGCCCTACCATCCCAAAAGAAAGCTTTTTGAAAGGCTACATTAATTAGCGTTGGAGTATTTCGCTGTAACGGATTTCCTGTATTGTCTAAATTAACGACCTTGCCATCGGCATAGGCCTTTTCGGGTATATGGCAAGTGGCACAGGCCATAACGCCATCTTTGGCCAATTTAGGTTCGAAAAAAAGCTTTTTCCCAAGCGCAATGCGTTTGTCGGTTGAATTTCTGTTTACGGGAGGAGTAAAATAATTGAGGTTGAACGCATCTTTCTCAAAAAAGGTGGGGGCATCAAAATTAAAGGGCTTATTATTTACTCCTTCCCAAAGGCCACTTTCTTTTCTAATGGCTACCCAATTTCGGGTAATAGGGTTCATATAATCGCGAATGAAGGTGTAGCGATCAAAAGAATCAAAATCAGTATGCTCTTTCAAGTATTGTATGGCTCGGTCAATATTTTTATCAAACTTAGAATCTAAATCTTCGTTTTTCTCTAGTATGATATTACGAATAGATAATGAATATACCTTTCTTAAACTAGATAAGGAGACGATGCTTTCTGCAAGGCCCAATTGACTTACAGGCGTGTCGAAACCTGAGATGGCCAAGCTGATGATTCGAAGTAATTGTTGATGCGTAGCAATAAAAAATCGCTCGGGCGTTAAAGATCGTTCCCCCACATTTTCCATTAAATTAATCAAGAGGCCTTTTGTGAGGTTTGTTTCTCTTTTAAAAACGGCAGGGTCTTCTCCCCCCTCATATATAGACTCTTCGATTTTTTGTAAGCCCAGAGGTGGCAGAACTCTTTCAGTATCTTCCGCAAAAATCGGTAGTGCAGGCCCGTTTGCCCTATGGCCAACAGCAGGATTCAAATAAGAAGCATAAGGCTCGGCCTTTTTAAACGAGACCCTTAACTTTTTGAATAAGTGTTTTGCAAATTCACTTTCCGCATCGACGCGAGACAGAGAATCGATTAATTCTACCGCTTTGGTAATGTGTTCGTGATAGAATTGTTGAGCAGGTACCCAGTCAACTTCTGAAATTTCCGTTTTAACAACTGCCAATTGACTTGAACTCTCTTTATTTTTTCCTTCTTTACATGAAAAGGCTAACGTTAGTACCAACGAACAAATAAGGCTTCTGAACATCATCATTACAAATAATTAATCTTTATTAATTAAATAGATAAAAAGACCTCCGTTATACGAAGGCCTTTTAAACAATAGAGCATATACTATTATTATCTTGGTAATCCTTTCAAAATAATGATTTGACCACCTTGATCATCTTCACGCGCACCGGAAGCTATAGCATCAGGTCTATCCGATTCCATATCATGACCGTCAACACCTTTAAAATCTTCGCTTTCCCAGTAATGAGGTTGAAGGTTCAATATGAAAGTGTTAGGTTCTCCAATTTTTTCAGAAATATCTTCTAACGCACCGAACTCACCACTAAAACCTGAACTTCCAGATGGGTCAAGATCATTTCTAACTATAAGTTCTAAAACCACTTTCGCATTGTTACCGTTAAGGTCTGTTTGATAAATGTATGCGCCATGATTACGATCAAAAGAATTCGGGTCTTCTTGAAGGTAGACGAAGTTTTCGGTAACGGTTATGTTGTCAGGGCTTTGCAATTCAGGAAGATTCCCGTCCATATTGTTAGTATTGGTATTACCACTAACGATTTGAGTTAATTTACCGGTCATTGGCGAATCTTCATCCAGCTCTAATCGGTAAGCCGTTCCCCAATCATTATAAGTACCGGCATCAGGGCCTCTACCCGTAACGACAACAAAAACATTTCTGTTATTGGCAGCTGATCCTTTTTGGTAATCGACATCTTCAACACGCATAAAGGCGGAAGCTTGTACGGCTACACAGGCATCTTCCATTTCATCTTTGGTCATGGCCGCACCGTTCTCGATTTCTACGAACTCAAATTCGTAAGTTTCTCCGAAAGCAAGATCACCTTCATTATAGATTACACCAGGCTCGACAGCTACAGCGTTGATAGGGTTGCCATCAGCATCGGTAGAACCTGAAGCCACCTCTTTCAAACGTAATACATATATCTTACCATTGTTAAGATCAGCATTTCCGTTTTCAGACATATATAATGTAATCTGACCTTCTGAACCACTAGAATCATCATCACCTCCAATAATTACTGTTTTGCCAGGATAGGCGTCACGGGGAAGCGGAACAGCATTTTCCCAAGAAAATTCACCCAACGCATCTAGTCCGAAATCAGCTGTTGGTGTCGGAGTTTCAATATGAGGGTCTATTCCCTTTACATCATAATTAAAGCTTTCCGATGCCGACAGAAATATATCTTTAGAACCCCCATGAATACTGGCTTCCCACATAGTACCGGAACACTGTCTGGCAAAATCGGCAACTCCAGAATTCAATAGCCATTCACCACCTGTCGGGTTCATGTATTTATCGAAATGTATTCTACTCACTGCATAATCATCTTCGGCATTAACGATATATTTATAACCGTCTCCTTCTTTTAAGAATCCAGCACCATCTTGGGCACCGACCAAACGAAATCCGTCTTCTAGAATATCGGTAGAACTGATCAACGAATAAGGTTTCACATAATTAAACTGTGATTTAATATCTACCAAAGGCTCGAGCTCTGACTTGTTCTCGAAAATGGTTCCCTTTTCTTCAACAGGGCCGCCCTGACCAAGAAAATCATCAAGCTTGTCGCAAGATGTGGCCGTTGCAACCAAGCCTGCACAGATAAGCAAATTTTTAAGTGTTCTCATTTTGTTTCTAGATTTAGAATTTAAATTTTCTTTAACAAAAGTATTTATCCAGGTGCTTAGAAATATTATCTCAGTATGGTCATAAATTAAAGTAAGCTTCAATTTTATGTTAATTTGTTAGTTTAGTGTTACCATTTAGTTTCGTTCTAAATAAAACTCTCATTTTAACCAAATGTGAGAAAGCACCCTCAAATCATAAGAATTCTTATCTTAGGCATGTTTTGTGCGAAGAAATCATATCCCAAATTATTGAATGAACTCTAAACCTCTTATTTTCTTAAAAACCTTAATCACTATTCACATGGCCTTATTTATAGGCCTAACCCTATTTGCCATTTTTGTATATAGCCAAAATGGAAATTTTGAAGCGGACTTGAGGGGCGATAATGTTTTTATATACATGGTTCCAATAGCTGCTGCCTTGGGGTATTTCTCTAGTCAGTTTATATTCAGAAAACAGGTAGGAAGTATTAAAAGGGAGTCAACTTTAAATTCTAAACTGAATAGATATCAAACGGCTTCTATAGTCAGATACGCCTTAATTGAAGCTCCTGCCTTCTTGGCGTTGATCGCCTATTTTCTGAGTGGTAATGCCATGCACTTGGTAATTGCCATTGCCTTGCTTTTATATTTCTTTTCCCTAAGGCCTACCAGCCTTAAAATGATGAACCAAATACCATTTACCTCAGAGGAGGAACAACATTTTAACACTTAATTTACAATGTATACTTTTAAAAAATTTTTAGTAATACTGGCAATTCTAATGAGTTTACCCAAAGATCTTCAAGCACAAGATTGGCCTAATTTAAAGCAATTTCAAGAGGCTAATGCAGAGGTAGGGCCTCCCTCATCAAATGAAAATCGAGTTGTGTTTATGGGAAATTCGATTACTATCGGCTGGTTGAATAAAAGACCGGAGTTTTTTGCAGGTAAACCTTATATCAATCGTGGAATCAGTGGGCAAACGACCCCACAAATGCTATTACGTTTCAGGCAAGACGTAATCGACCTGAAACCAAAGGTTGTGGTCATACTTGCCGGTACCAATGATATTGCGGGTAATACCGGGCCATCGACCCTCGATATGATTATGGATAATATTATTTCCATGACCGAACTTGCCCAAGCAAACGATATTAAGGTTATTCTATCTTCTACCCTACCTGCTTATAAATATTCATGGAAGCCAGAGGTAAAGCCCGCCGACAAAATTGTGGCGTTGAATAAAAAAATAAAAGCCTATGCGGCGTATACAGGACATATTTACTTGGATTATTTTTCAGTAATGGCAGATGAACGCAACGGATTACCGAAAGAGTATGCCAATGATGAGGTGCACCCCACCCCGGAAGGGTATATGGTTATGGAACCTTTGGTAGAAAAAGCAATCGCGGAAGCCCTTGAAAAATAATCCGATGAAAAACTTACTCCTTCTATCACTCATAATTTCTCAATTTGCTCAAGCTATGGTTCAAGACAGTGCTGAGAATCGCCCTTTGAAAGTAGGCGTGGTGGGTCTGGTACATGGCCATGTACATTGGATTTTAGCCAATAAAGAAAAAAGTAACATCGAGATAGTAGGTATCGCTGAACCCAATCGAGAACTGGCCAAAAGACTTACAGAACAATATGGACTGTCTATGGATATTGTTTTCGACACCATTGAAGAAATGGTCGAAAATACGCAACCAGAGGCCGTAAACGCTTTTAATAGTACTTACGACCATTTAGAAACAGTTCGATATTGTGCCCCGAAAGGAATTCATGTAATGGTAGAAAAACCACTTGCCGTAAGTTGGGACCATGCCCAAGAAATGGTAGCACTTGCCCAAAAGCACAAAATTCATTTGCTGACCAATTATGAAACTTCTTGGTACGGAAGTAATAAAGAGGCTTATGAACTAATTCATGCTGAAAATGCAATAGGGGCCATGCGAAGAATTGTTTTTCATACCGGCCACATGGGGCCTGTAGAAATCGGCTGTAATGATGAGTTTTTAGAGTGGCTGACAGACCCTGTTCTAAATGGAGGTGGTACCTTGACCGATTTTGGTTGCTATGGCGCCAATTTGACAACATGGTTAATGAAGGGAAAAAAGCCAGAATCGGTCACATGTATAACCCAACAATTGAAACCGGAATTGTACCCAAAGGTCGATGATGATGCAACGATTATTTTAAAATATCCAGAAACGGAAGTAATCATTCAGGCCTCTTGGAACTGGCCCCATCATGTGAAAGATATGGAAGTTTTTGGTACTACAGGTTATGTGAAATGCAAGAACGGTTTGGATATGGAAGTGATGCTCGATGAGAAAAAAGGGCCTGAATCTCTTACCGCAAAAGCCTTGTCTAAAGGCGAAAATGACCCTTTTGCTTTATATAGAAAAGTGGTTTTAGAAGATTATCAATTAAAACCTTACGATGTTACTTCTTTAGAAAATGCGAAAATTGTGGTGCAAATTTTAGAAGCAGCAAAAAAATCCGCCAATACGGGAAAAACCGTGCTCTGGAAAGACTTATATCCTTCAAAAACCAATTAAGTTAAATTTCTTGGACTGCAAGTTCATTAATATTGAACTACAGAACGAGATACATATGAAACTTGCCCTATCTTTGAGCAACATGCAAGAATCGGTATCCTCCAATGGATTGAAAGAAAACAATGGCATACAAGGCCAAAATAACTATGACACTATAGTTATTGGCTCAGGGGCAGGTGGCTTAGCCTGTGCTATTTCTTTAAGCCAGCGCGGCCAAAAAGTACTGGTGCTAGAACAACATGATGTTCCTGGAGGTTGGTGTCACAGCTTTTACCTTAACGGACACCGATTTACACCGGGAGTTCATTATGTGGGGCTGCTAGGAGAAGGTGAAACGACCAGTGACCTGTACAAGGGGCTGGGTATCGCCAACGAATTGGTATTCTTTCGCATGAACCCCGAAGGGTATGAGCATATTCGGATTGGTGATACCAGATTCGACTATCCCGCGAATTTTGATGAATTGGTGGCTCGCCTATCGGCACGTTTTCCAAAAGAAAAGAAGAATATCTCCGATTATCTGAACATGACTCAAAGGGTAAGTCGAGAATTATACTCTATCCCATATTTCAAAGGGTTTTGGCAAAAATTGATTATGCCCTACAAAACCCGATATTTTGGTAAATATTCACTCTTTAGCCTCAGTCGCGTCATTGGTTGGTTCATTAAAGACCCCTTATTAAAAAAAATACTGAACATTCAATGTGGTGATCATGGGGTGGCACCTAACCGGGTTCCTTTTTTGTTGCACAGTGCGTTAATGTACCATTATTACAAAGGAGGCTATTACCCAATGGGTGGTGGCGGAGCACTCATTAAATCAATGACTAATGAAATAAAGAGAAATCATGGTGAAATACGCACTTCATCTGGTGTCGCAAAAATTATTTTAGACGGCAATAAAAAGAAGAAAGCGGTCGGGGTTATTCTAAAGGATGGTCAAAAAATATACGCCGAAAATATTGTTTCTAATGCAGATGTTGGTATTACCTATAATAAACTGGTAGGGCGCGAAAACTTGAGCAGCCGGCTTCAACGTAAATTGGCTAAAACCAAGTATTCATGTACCTCGCTTATGCTGTTTTTGACGGTGGATATGGACCTGAAAAAAGCTGGAGTCGATTCCGGAAACATTTGGCAAATGCCCAATCGGGGTGCCAATGATTTCTATGAAGAAATATTTGCCGAGAATATAGAAGAAGGCCATGCATTCGAAGGTATGTTCATCAGTTGCACTACCCTAAAAGACCCCTCTAGTTTTGACGGAAAGCACCATAGTATCGAAGCCATAACTTTTGTTGATTATAAAACCTTTGAGCAGTTTGAAAATGGAGAAAAAGAACGTTCTCCATCTTACTTGAAGATGAAAGAACGGCTTACCAAAAAGATGGTAAATGGCGTCGAAAAAGCTATACCGGGCGTTCGCAACCATATCGTACACCAAGAATTAGGTACCCCGCTGACCAATAAATACTATATCAACACCACACGGGGTAATGTTTATGGTACCGAGAAGAGCCTGTTTCATATAGGGCCCTTTGCCTATCGGGCAATAAGTGAAATAGAAAACCTTTACCTCTGTGGCGCCAGCATCATTTCACATGGTGTGGCAGGGGCATCCCATTCCGGGGTTGATACGGCAGCACGAATTTTGGGCTGTTCTTCTGATGAGTTAAAAGCCCCAAAAGAAGGTCAAGAACTTCGAATTTATGAAGCAGAAGATTCTTCGGAATACCCAGATTGGTTGATAAAGAAAATGGAAGTCAAAAAAGCTAGGGCTGAAGCTAAAGCCGAAAAGAGTTCGATTTAATATCGTGCCAACTAGTTCATAATTTAAAAATAAAAAGCAAGCGGATAAAGCTATGCCCCTACCCGCTTGATCTTAAAATTTATCTGCCCATCCAGCCACCATCGACTAGCATGGTTCCGCCGTTCATATAGCTAGAAGCTTCTGAACAAAGAAAGACGATCGGCCCTTTGAAGTCTTCTGGTTGGCCCCATCTACCTGCCGGTATTCTAGCTAAGATAGAATCTGCCCGCTCAGGGTTGTTTCGTAAGGCTTCAGTATTATCGGTACTGATATAACCCGGAGCGATAGCATTCACATTCACGCCCTTTCCTGCCCATTCGTTGGCAAAGGCCATAGTCATCTGACCGATAGCACCTTTACTGGCGGCATATCCCGGTACGGTGATACCTCCTTGAAAAGTTAACAATGAAGCGGTAAAAACTATCTTGCCCTCACCTCTTTTCACCATTTCTTTTCCGATTTCTCGAGTCAATACAAATTGAGCGGTCTGATTTACTTCGATAACTTTATCCCAATACTCATCGGAATGCTCAACAGCGGGTGCCCTTAAAATTGTTCCTGCATTATTCACCAAAATATCAATCTTCGGAAAATCGTCTTTAACCTGTTCAATGAACTCATAAAGTGATTCACGATTACCAAAATCACAGGTATATGCCTTGAATTTTCTACCGATGCCCTCGACCTCTTGTTCTATCATACTGCCGTGCTTCTCTAAAGAGGCACTTACTCCGATAATATCTGCACCAGCTTCTGCCAGACCAATGGCCATCGCCTTACCGATACCACGTTTGCATCCTGTGACCAAAGCAGTTTTTCCTTCAAGACTAAAATTGTTTAGAATACTCATTTCTATTTAATTATTTATTGATGTTGAAATTTATAATTATTGTTGACAATCCATTAGTACCTTCATACCATCAGGATTTTCATCGATTTTTTCAAATACTTGTTGAATGTTACTTAAAGGTTCAACATCGGTAATCAGTTGCTCAAACCCTAAGGTGTTTTCGGTAACTAAAGCTATAGCCTTTTCGTAATCTTCACGTTCATAAACCCGTGCCCCAATTAATTTCAGTTCTTTCCAGAAAAATTTGAACAAATCAATTTCTTTCTTTTGACCGTGAATGGCCACCATAACTATACGCCCCCTAATGCCGGCAACCTCGGTCATTACATCTAAGGCAGGTTGTACACCGGCCACCTCGAAAACGACATCGGCCTTTTTTCCTTCGGTTTTGTTCGAAACATAGTCGACCAAATCTTCTTTAGTGGGGTTGACCACCGTAAGACCTAATTCTTGAGCTTTGGCAATACGTCTTTCATTAATCTCAGAGACGATGACCTGTGCACCTGTATGTTGCGCTACTAATGCGACGAGGAGTCCGATTGGTCCGCCACCAAGCACTACAGCGGTTTCTGAAGCAGCCAGTCCGCTCAAACGAACATCATGTACCGCGACCGCCAAAGGTTCTATTAAGGCAGCCAGTTTTAAATCGGTTTCAGGGCGAAGTTTATGTAAAGTAAATGCCGGAACGTTCCAAAACTGCTGCATAGAACCCGGGCTATCGATACCGATAAATTTTAAATCTTCACATATATGGTTAAAACCCTTATCGGAAGGTTTTACCCCACGGTCGTCGAGTGGTCGTACGACTACTTTCTCTCCTTTAGCGAAACCGACAACTTCTTCTCCGATAGCATCTATAGTGCCCGACATCTCATGGCCTATAGTTTGGGGAATATCAACTCGTTTGTCCATCATGCCATGGTATATGTGTACGTCTGTACCACAAACACCGCTATAGGCCACTTTTATACGAACGTCATTAGGCTGTGGAGGCTCTACTTCTTTATCTATTAATGCAAAGGTTTTATCACCTTTATATATGGTTGCTTTCATTTTGCGTAATCGATTGTATTTCTAAATCATGCTATAAAAATACTTGCAATCTTTTAATTACCCATGCAGCTTTCCATATTTTAATGTGAAGATTTTCAATAAACAGTGAATATTTAAGTTCAAACGCTTCCACACTACCTACATCTATCCCTTTAATTACTTCATCGCCCATATCTATATCAGAGCATTTACTGCTTCCCCTCCTAATTATAAATCCAATACGGGGTGTTCCTTTAATTTTTTTCTGCGCCCATGATACCATTTCATCTTAAGAAAATCAGAATTGTTTTTTTCTGTTGGCTACCCTGAAAAATTTGATGTGTAATTTACAGTAATAAGGACATTGGCTGAGTATTTCAGTCTATATGATAAGGACGATTTGTTAAAACTAATTATTCTCAAAGAGTAATGGAAAGAATTTGCCTTCCATTTTTTCACCTTTGGGAACGGGCGGAACTCCCTTTAAAAGTTCATCATTAGTATTACTTACCGTACCATCAGCAAAAACATTGAGCACAAATGCCCGCCTACTTCTATTTGATTTGTTTTCATAAGACCCGTGAACCATAAGCGGATGATGAAATGTGGCATACCCTTTTTTCAATTCAATGGCAATGGATTTTTTGAATTGTTCTTTTTGGTCTTCGTTCAAATAATTCATCAAACCGTTCATATCACCCGCTAATGAGGGCGCGTTTAACAATCCCCATTTATGACTTTTCGGTATATAATGTAGACATCCATTTTCTGTAGAGGCATCGTCCAATCCCGTCCAACAGGTTAGATGCTGCATGGCAATAGTTCTCGTCCAATACGAGTAATCTTGATGCCAGGCCACTACGCCACCATGTTTGGCAGGCTTACAGAAAAGTTGATCGTGCCAAAAGCGAACGGGTTTTTGTTCAAGCAGTTGGTGCGCTGCCATAACGAAAGCAGGGTTATATAGCACATCATGAAAACCACGGGTAATTCTCCAATGCCCTAACGAATGGAAAAGCACGGCATTTGGGTCTTCCGATTCATTACTATGAAACTCATAAAACAGATGGTGTAAAGGATGGTTTGGATCTAATATTTCATCAAGTTCTTTACGTAAAACATTGATTTGATGATCATTTAAAAGGTTAATTCCTGAAACATAACCCTCTTCATGAAAGTGATTTATCTGCTCATCGGTTAGTTTATATTGTTTCCATTCTTCTTTCGATTTGGGCCAACTGAACAAATCACTAATTAAATGATGTACTTCTGCCAAATCTTCTACTTCACCCATAGCATTATTACATTTGATTTAATAAATATACCAAATGGTTAAATTAATTTATAATTCTTTAAAAATATAAGTGTTGAAATAGTTTTTTATAATTTAGGACCTTGTCCAAAATAAAATTTTAGAAATGAAATATATTGTCTGCGAAAAACCTGGTGAATTTTTAATGAAGGAAAAGGAAGAGCCTCAAAGAAAACAAGGGGAAGCTCTTTTGAAAATCACCAAAGTTGGTATCTGCGGCACAGACTTGCACGCCTATGCCGGTAATCAGGCTTTCTTCACATACCCTAGAATTTTAGGCCACGAACTGGCAGCTGAAGTCGTCGAAATAGATGAAAACTCAAAAGGAATAAAAGCTGGTGACAAGGTTGTTATTATGCCTTATCTCAGTTGTGGCAAATGTGTTGCCTGCCGAGATGGTAAGACAAATTGTTGCACTAATATAGCGGTTTTAGGGGTACACACCGATGGAGGTATGCAAGAACGAATTACGGTACCCTCAGATATTCTATTGCCTGCCAATGGCTTAGCCGATAGTGAAATTGCAATTGTAGAATGTTTGGCAATCGGGGCACATGCCATTCGAAGGTCGAGCATCAAATCTGGAGAAACGGTGGTGGTTGTAGGCTGTGGCCCTATTGGTATTGGTATCATGAAATTTGCTCAGATTGAAGGTGCCAAAGTTATCGCCATAGATATGAATGCCCAGAGATTGGAATATGTTAAAAACGAAATCGGCATCGAATATACGGTTCTTGGTGGCAGCGATGCTGTTAAAGAAGTTTCTAAATTGACCGGTGGGGATATGGCCACTGCTGTTTACGACGCTACGGGTCATAAAGGTGCCCTAGAGAATGGTGTTGATTATATGGCACACGGGGGCCGTTATATTTTGGTCGGGCTCTCAAAGGGCGAATTGGTATTTACCCATCCGAAGATACATGCGAAAGAAACTTCGATATTATGTAGCCGTAATGCCACAATTCAAGATTTTGAATACGTAATGAACGTAATGCAACAAGGTAAATTTCCGACGGATAGCTTTATAACCCATACGGTACCTTACACTGAGATGATATCGAACTTTGATAGTTGGCTCGATCCTGCCAATGGAGTAATAAAAGCCACTGTTAATTTTTGAAATTGTGGCGCAGAAAATGAAAATTGACAGTCATCAGCATTTTTGGGTTCACGATAAGGAAAAGCATGCTTGGATAGATGATTCTATGTCCCAAATTCGCCGTGATTTTCTACCGGCAGACCTTAAACCTATCTACGAAACCCATAATATTGATGGTTGTGTAGCCGTTCAAGCTGATCAGTCTTTAGAAGAAACCGATTTCTTGATAAACCTTGCCGGCGCAAACGATTTCGTTAAAGGGGTTGTAGGTTGGGTCGACCTTAAGTCTAAAAAGATAGCGGCCGATTTAGACCGTTATTCACACCATAAAATATTAAAAGGATGGCGACATATCGTTCAGGGCGAAAAAGACCATAATTTTCTACTGAGACCCGATTTTTTAAACGGTATTTCACTCTTGAAGAATTACGATTACACCTATGACATTTTGGTGTTTCCACATCAATTGGGTGCAGTGCTTGAATTTGTCAAAAAATTTCCTAATCAAAAGTTTGTTATCGACCACATGGCGAAACCTTATATAAAAGATGGTTTTTTCGATGGATGGGCGGTCCTGATGAAAGAAATAGGTAAACATGAAAATGTCTTTTGTAAACTATCAGGAATGATTACGGAAGCTGATTACAACACATGGTCGGTAGAACAGCTAGAACCCTATATAAACTTGGTGATGCAAGCCTTCGGTACCAGTCGGGTCATGTTTGGTTCCGATTGGCCAGTGTGTATGGTCGCCGGTACATATACTCAAGTACTAAAAATTATAACTGACTATATCTCCACTTACAATGCAGAAGAGCAAATTAGGATTATGGGAGAAAATGCAATCGAATTTTACAATTTAGAAATGTAGGAATAAAGACCACGGACGGACGTTGGCACTTTAAAATTAAAAAGTAATGGATTTAAAACTAAAAGATAAAGTAGTAGTAATCTGCGGGGCTGCCGGAAAGGAAGGTAGTATCGGTGAAACCATTCTAAGCCGTTTGGTCGACGAAGGAGCGATACCCGCTATTATCGATAGAAATGACCGCGGATATCAATATGCAGAAAAAATACAGAAGAAAGGTATTGATGCCCTTTTCTGTAAGACAGATGTCACCAAACCCGAGGAAATTGAAAACGCTATACGAACGATTGCCGAAAAATACGGGAGAATTGATGTTGTACTTAACAACGTAGGTGTAAATGACGGAGTCGGCCTAGATGCCTCATATGAAGAGTTTATGCAATCGCTGAAACTCAATATGGTCAGCTATTTTTTAATCGTCAAACACGCACTCCCATTTTTGAAAAAATCAAAAGGAAACATTTTAAACATTGGTTCTAAGGTTGCGTTGACCGGACAAGGCAGAACCTCGGGTTATGCAGCCTCAAAAGGTGGTGTATTAGCTTTAACTCGTGAGTGGGCGGTCGATTTAGTTCCGTTTGGCATACGTTCAAACGCCATTATTATTGCTGAAAGCTGGACCCCATCTTACGATAGTTGGATCAAAACATTGCCGAACGGCGAAGCGAAATTAAAATCTATCGTAAAGAAAATTCCGCTAGAAAATCGCATGACCGAAACTTTAGAAATCGCCGACACTTGCTTATTTACTATCTCAGAAAGGTCGTCTCATACTACAGGACAGTTTATATTTGTAGACGGAGGTTACGTTCATTTAGACCGTGCTCTCTTGACCGAACAATAAAATCGTTACCAACCAAATACAGCATATGATTAAAGATGTGAAGTCCCCTGTGGTCTCAAAATCCGTATTACTACCATTTATACTTATTACCTCACTTTTCGCACTTTGGGGCCTGGCGAACGACATGACCAACCCCATGGTTCGTGGTTTTCAAAAAGTTTTAGAGCTTAGCAATACCCAAGCATCTTTGGTACAACTTGCATTTTATGGCGGGTATTTTACCATGGCGCTACCTGCTGCCTTGTTTGTAAATAAATACTCTTATAAAAAAGGAGTTTTGCTCGGTCTTGCGCTCTATGCCACCGGTGCCCTATTGTTCTGGCCTGCGGCTGCGAACGAAAGTTATGGCTTCTTTCTTGCGGCACTTTATATTTTGACTTTTGGGCTCGCCTTTTTAGAGACTACGGCCAACCCCTATATTCTGTCAATGGGTTCTGATGAAACCGCGACTAGACGGTTGAACTTCGCTCAAATGTTCAACCCCATGGGTTCGATAATCGGGCTCTTGATCGCTCAGAACTTTGTATTGGGTGCCTTACGTTCCGATGATGTGTCTGAAGAGGGCATTCCCATTTACGATACGCTCAACGAAGCAGGTAAAAGTATTATAAGAACCAGTGACCTTGAAATTATTAGAAATCCCTATGTCATATTAGGGGTCGTCGTGTTACTTTTCTTTCTAATTATAAGTTTGGTGAAAATGCCTCAGAATAAAAACCAAGAGGCCAAAGTTAAGTTTTCAGAGTCGGTCAAAAGACTTTGGAAACAACCAAGATTCGTTTTTGGCGTGGTGGCCCAAATATTTTATGTGGGAGCGCAAATCATGTGTTGGACCTATGTTTACCAATACGCAGAAACGCTGGGTATAGACGCTCAGTCTGCTGTGTGGTATGGGCTGGCGGGTTATATCGTATTTTTGGTCGGCAGAACTATTGGTACAGCACTGTTGGCTAAAATAGATTCTGGTAAATTATTAATGTACTTCGGCCTAGGAGCCATGCTTACCCTATTAGGTGCCATATTTTTACCTGGAATGTTAGGTATTTACGCCCTAATTTTTACCTCGTTCTTTATGTCCATTATGTTTCCTACGATCTATGGTATTGCACTCGAAGGGCAAGGTGAAGATGCTAAATTTGGGGCAGCCTTCTTGGTCATGGCCATTGTCGGTGGGGCCCTGCTCCCCTACCTACAAGGGTATATGCTCGATTTCGGAGGAGTTGGTTATGAAGATGTGACCTTTTTAGGAGTTTCAGAAATGCGATTCTCGTTTATACTCTCCTTACTCTGTTTTCTGGTAGTGGTTCTCTATGGAAAAAATGTATATCAGAAATACCATAAAACCCCAATCGATGAGTAATACAAAACGCTTTTGCTATTCTTGTGATTTAAAGGATGATAAAGAATTGATTGAAGAGTATAAGGCCCATCATGCACCTGGCTCGGTACCCAAAGAAATAATCGAAAGTATAAAAGATGCGGGGGTCGTTGCTATGGAAATCTATTTGACCGGAAATCGCATGTTTATGATTATGGAGGTCGATGAAACTTTTGACCCCATTAAAAAGGCCGAGATGGATGCTAACAACCCGGCCGTTCAAAATTGGGAAAAATTAATGTGGAAATTTCAACAAGCCCTACCTTGGGCCAACAATGGCGAAAAGTGGATTTCTCTAGACAAAATTTTCAAACTTGATTAGGCTTAAAGGCCTAGCCTACAAAATTTACAAGCGTTCCAATTTCGTCAATACTTATTCGAACTTCATCACCTGATTTGAGTGTAAATTCGTCCGGTGGTATAATGCCCGTGCCCGTCATAAGAAAACATCCGTTCGGGAAATTACATTCCCTGAATAAATATTCCACCAAATCAGTATGCTTACGTTTCATTTGACTGATCGGAATCTTATCGTTAAAAACTTGGTTTCCATTTCTCAAAATTTCCAGTTCTATTGTGGTCTCAGGGGCAATAGGCTCTTCTGGTACGTAAATACATGGTCCGAGCCCGGCACAACCTTCATATGTTTTGGCCTGGGGCAAGTACAAAGGGTTTTCGCCTTCTATACTTCGCGAGCTCATGTCATTGCCGATGGTGTACCCTTCAATACTACCTTGTGAACTTATAAATAGGGTCAACTCAGGTTCTGGAACATCCCAACCGGAATCTTTACGAATTCTTACGGTTCCTCCCTGGCCTACAGTTCGTTGCGGTGTAGCCTTGAAGAAAAGTTCGGGGCGATCTGCGTCATAGACCCTATCGTAAAAAGTGTCACCGCCTGCTTTTTTAGACTCCTCCATTCTTGCTGTTCTACTGCGCATATAGGTCACCCCCGATGCCCATATTTCATGACTGCCCATAGGTTTCTCCAAGTTTTCATTCTCTATATCTCCATTGAAATCTTCAAAGTGCACTAAATCATTTTTTAAAGCTTGAAATAAATTTTTTCGATTTAAAAAGACATCCCAATTATCGACACTTTTAAAATAGAATTTTGATTCATGTTCAATAATCGCACCTGTTGAAATTTTGTAGATTTTCATAAAATAGCCTTTGCTCGTTTTGTTTCTCTAAATGTAAAGTTTTTTTGTTGCTTTTTTAAGTATAAACCATACACTTTTAGGTTTTAATAGATATTGTTTTATCTTCGGCTTTCAATCTTAAAAACTATAAAACATGTTCGGCATCAAAGACAAGATTGCCATTATAACAGGTGCAAGTGGATCTCTTGCGGGCAGTATAGCAAAGAGTTTTGCTGAAGCCGGTGTTAAATTGGCATTACTGAGCAGAAAAGAATCTTCACTTACTGAATTAATCGAAGAAATCAATGCTATTGGAGGTTCTGCAAAAGCGTATGAAGCAGATATTCTTGATGAAAAAAGTTTAGAAACCGTAAAAGATCAAATACTTTCAGATTTTGGCAGAATTGATATTCTCTTGAACATCGCGGGAGGTAACTTACCAGGTGCGACTATTGGCGTCGATAAAACTATTTTCGATTTATCTATCGATGCTTTCAAAACAGTTACCGATCTAAATCTTAATGGTACCGTAATACCTTCGATAGTATTCGGTAAAGCCATGTCTGAACAAAAAGAGGGTGTAATTATCAATTACTCTTCTATGGCGGTGGAACGTGTAATTACAAGAGTTGCGGGATATTCCGCATCAAAAGCGGCCATGGAAAATTTCACCCGTTGGATGGCCGTTGAAATGGCCCTTAAATTTGGTGAAGGCGTACGTGTGAATGCTATCGCACCAGGATTTTTTATTGGAAAGCAGAACAGGGCTCTTTTGACCAATGAAGATGGGTCATATACCCAGAGAGGTGAAGACATTATTAGAAATACGCCCATGAAACGTTTCGGTGAAGTAGAAGAATTAAATGGCGCCGTGCAGTTTCTAAGTAGTGATGCCGCTAAGTTTATTACTGGCATTGTTTTACCTATAGATGGTGGATTTAGTGCATTCAGCGGTGTATAGACACCTAAAATTTAAGAACAACTTAATACCCTTACGATAATTATGGAACAAACATGGCGTTGGTACGGGCCTAGTGACCCGGTGAGCCTACAAGATATTAAGCAAGCTGGAGCTACCGGTATTGTTACCGCTTTACATCATATACCCAATGGTGAAGTATGGTCCGTTGATGAAATCAATAAAAGAAAAAACCATTTAGAGGAAAATGGTTTGGTTTGGTCTGTGGTAGAATCTTTGCCCATTCATGAAAATATAAAAACACAACAGGGCAATTATAAACAGCATATTGAAAACTACAAGGTGAGTCTAAAAAACTTAGCTTCTTGCGGGGTTACCACTGTATGCTATAATTTCATGCCGGTTTTAGATTGGACGCGTACAAGCCTTGATCTAGAAATGAAAGACGGCTCAAAAGCCTTATCCTTTGAATTTATTGCCTTGGCAGCCTTTGATCTTTTTATATTAAAAAGACCGAATGCAGAAGCCACCTATACTCAAGAACAGATTGATACCGCCAAAAAAAGGCATGAAGAAATGTCTGAAAATGATATCTGGGAGTTGGTAAAAACCATTATTGCCGGTTTACCCGGTTCTTCAGAAGGTTATCCGGTTCCCGAAAAAGGATTCGATTTGTCTAAATTTCAGACTATTTTGGACACTTATGAAAACATTGGTGAAGATGAAATGCGAAACAGCATTGTGTACTTTCTGGAGCAGGTAGTGCCTATTGCCGAAGAGGTTGGAGTTATGCTCTGTATTCATCCAGATGATCCACCATTCTCTATCTTGGGATTGCCTAGAATTATGGGAACGGAAGCAGATTATGCTTATATCTTTGATAAAGTACCTTCCATTCACAACGGAATTACCTTTTGTACCGGTTCATTAGGTGCAAGGGAAGACAACAATATTCCACAAATGTTCGAAAGATTCGCTGATCGGGTTCACTTTTTACATTTAAGAAGTACCCAAAGAGACGGCAAAGGAAATTTTTACGAGGCAAACCATTTGGAGGGAGATGTGCCTATGTACGATCTCATCAAATTAATCCTCAAAGAGGAAAAGAGAAGAAAAGAGGAAGGCAGAAAGGATAGTCTGATACCAATGAGGCCCGATCACGGACATCAAATGTTAGACGATCTGCATAAAAAAACCAATCCCGGTTATTCCGCTATTGGCCGCTTACGCGGTTTGGCAGAATTACGAGGATTGGAATTAGGTATTAGAAAATCTTACTTCGAAAATTAACTTCGAATGTTCTTGATCAAGGCCAAGGTATCTTTTACCTTGGCTTCAAGACCAGCATAGTCTTTACTCGCAAGAATGTCTTTACTTATAAGCTGTGAGCCCATACCCACACAGGTAACACCGGCGCCGAACCAACCTTTAAGGTTATCTTCTTCGGTACTTACCCCTCCTGTTGGCATAATGCTCGTCCACGGTTGAGGGCCTTTTATAGCTTTAACAAAGCCAGGACCATAGGTAGAACCTGGGAACAACTTGATGATTTCGCACCCTAGTTCTTCTGCTCTATTAATTTCTGTTAAAGTACCACAACCTGGTGACCAAAGCACTTTTCTACGGTTACAAACAATCGCGATATCTTCGCGAAGAGTCGGTGTTACAATGAAGTTAGCACCCATCTGCATAAACATACTAGCTGCCCCGGCATCGGTAATAGAGCCAACGCCCATAATCATGCCCGGCAATTCTTTAAGAGCAAACTTGTTCAATTCTAGAAAAACTTCGTAAGCGAAATCTCCTCGGGCGGTAAACTCAATTAAACGGGCACCCCCATCGAAACATGCCTTTAGCACTTTTTTACCCAATTCAATATCGGGGTGATAGAACAAAGGAACCATTCCTGTTTCCTTCATTACCTGAGCTACTTCAATTCTTGAATATTTAGCCATCTATATTTATTAAAATTTATGTTGTAGTTATTAAGTAGAGTTATTTTTATCGAGCCACCCTTCCGGATGCATCGCCGCCCATTAGTTTTTCAACTTCAGAAACAGTTACTAGGTTGGCATCACCTTTAATGGTATGCTTTAAGCAGGAAGCTGCCACTGCAAAATCGAGTGCGTTCTGATCGTCTTCGGGGTATTTCAACAAGCCATAAATTAAGCCGCCCATAAAAGAATCGCCTCCCCCCACTCTATCAACGATATCGGTAATTTGATATTGACGGGTCTCATACATTTTCTCGCCATCCCAAAGTACACCTGCCCATGTATTGTGTGATGCTGAAATAGAACCTCGAAGTGTAGTAATTACTTTTTTTGCCTTTGGAAATTTCTTCATCATTTGCTTACAAACCGATAAAAATGCTTCTGCCTTCACATCTGCACCATCTTTATGTACATCTAATCCTTCAGGGTGAATACCAAAGTGCTTTTCGGCATCCTCTTCATTTCCTAAGATAATATCGCAATACGAAGTCAGTTCGGTCATAATGGCTTCCCTATCTCCCCCATAATTCCAGAGTTTTGCCCTGTAATTTAAGTCGGTAGATATAGTGATACCCTTTTCGCTAGCCGCTTTTACCGCTTCTAAGCATACATCTGCAGCCCCTTGTGAAATGGCCGGTGTTATACCCGTCCAATGAAACCATTCTACACCTTCGAAGACGGCATCCCAATCAATCATTCCTTTTTCAATCTCCGCTATAGCGGAATGAGCCCTATCGTAAACGACCTTACTACCACGACTTACCGCGCCTGTTTCTAAAAAGTAGATGCTCAAGCGGTCACCACCATATACAATCTTATCGGTACCGACACCTCGTTTCCTCATTTCCATAAGGGCACATTCGCCTATATCATTTTTTGGAAGTCGAGTAACGAAATCTACCGGAACCCCGTAATTGGCCAAGGAAACCGCCACATTACTTTCACCACCGCCATAGACTACGTCGAAACTTGCCGTTTGAGAAAATCTTAAAAACCCAGGAGGGGACAATCGCAACATAATCTCCCCAAAAGTCACTACTTTTTTCATTATTTATTGATTAGTTAAATTCACTTTTTACGAATATAATGGATATTCTTGACAGCCCGAAAATAAAGATTTATGCCAAAAAAATGAGGCTATGATACTTATAAAAGTATGAATCGATATTCGTATAACAATAAATAAATCAAATGAGATATTTCTCTATTACATAGAGGTTTGAAAAGAAAAATTAGCTAGTGCATGTTATTCGATAACCACGTTCTCTAATTCTGTTTTAGGCGGTCTTTTATGCCAGTAAGAAGCTAAAATCGAACCTGTAATATTCATTAGCGGACCGAAAACTGCGGGGGCAAGCCCCATAGTTGCTATTTTGCCTAAGGAATTCGCTATGCCAGAAGCTAGTCCTCCATTTTGCATACCTACCTCAATGGCAATAGTACGTGCATCTTGTTCTGGCATTTTAAAGAGTTTGGCAAAGCCATAACCCAGACTATAGCCGAAAAGATTGTGAATCAATACGAGTAGCATCAAAATGCCGCCAATATCCAAGAGACTATCTCTACCTGCCGCGGTAATTATGGTTATAATAATACCGATGGCGAGCATCGACACAATGGGCATAGCTTTATCTAACCATTTGGTATTGAATAATTTGTTGAAAATAAGTCCAGCGCCAATAGGTAGAATAATCATCTTGGTAATGCTCCACATCATATCGAGAACATTAATTTCTATAAACTCACCTGCCAATAATTTCATCAAAAGTGGAGTGAGAAAAGGGGCCAATAAGGTCGCAATTGAAGTAATGGTAATCGAAAGTGCCAAATTCGCCTTCGCCAAGTAAGCCATAACGTTTGAGGCAACTCCGCTAGGTGAACAACCGATCAATACGATACCTGCCGCTATTTCTGGAGGAAATTCGCTCATCTTGGCCAAGCCGAAACCAACGATAGGCATAATCAATAACTGGGCGGCTACGCCTATCACCACACCTTTTGGAGTCTTGAACACCGAGGCAAAATCTTTGATACTCATAGAAGTACCCATACCGAACATTATTATCTGGATCAAAGGTATAATTAGCGCTGTAAGCTTAAAATCGCCGATATAGGTAAATAGATCAGGATAATAAAGTGCAACGGAAACCCCGGCGAAAATCATAGTGGTAAAAACGAGACCGTTCAATGACTGGTAGCCGCTAAAGCCGAGGGCCAAAAAAGCAAAAAACAATAAAAATGGTATACCGGCTTGCTGAATATTGCCAGAGACGATCATTGCGATAATCAATATCAATAAAACAGCCGAAATGCCTAAGCTAATGGAGTAAAGGTTGATTTTTTTCAAGGTATGGTATTTACACTAAAGTTTATAGGCTTGACGGGCAAGTAGTAGCCATTTATTTTTAATTTTTTGCCATGTCATCATAACACCGATACGAACGTCTGCAGGTTCCCCATTATTGGTTCCCTTAGCGACAAAAAGATGACGAGAGATACCGGTATCACCAGAAATTATCACACTATGATCTTCCGGAATTATAGAAGAAAAATCGAAAGAACCGGTCATTATAGCCTCTATATATTCTTTCTTATTCTCTATCGTTCCGCTCGAATGACCATAGGTAAGGTCTGTCATGGTCAGTTTATCAAGCTTTGTCTTGTTTTGGGTTACCATGGCTTCATAGAGCTCTGTTACCCCTTTTTCAATTTGTGATTTGGGGTATTCAGACTGGGCATTACCTACAAGGGTAACCAGCCCGAGCAAAGCATAGAACAATATCTTATTTTTCATTTCAATAATATGTAAATGTTTATTAGGTACTAGTAGTCGTTATCTTTCATATACCAGTCTAGTTCTTTTCGAGTCATGGGCAATTCGTTATCATCAATTTTCTTCAACCATTTTACAAAGTCAGCTTTAATATTATCCGTCCATTTGGTATCAATTTGCCCAGGCGTATATTTTTTCTCCCTTAATCTTTGAAATCCAAATTGATCTCTAAGCCCAACTATTTCAGAAGAAAGTACCAGTTCTGCAACGAGATGCGCCGGAATAAATATGGTACCATGTCGATTGGCTAGAACTACATCACCGGGCAATACCAGTACCCTACCTATACGTATGGGTTTGTTTATGCTTGCCAACATCTGCTCGGTCAAATACGATGGATCTTCGCCTCTATACCACCCATTGAATCCCTCGATATCTAATAGGCCCGCTACATCACGTACGCCTCCATCAAAAATAAATCCGTTTTGAGAGTTGGTATAAATAGCATTGCCCAAGTTTGAACCGATTAAAGTACCGTCGATTATTCGACCGTATCCATCGGCGACATATATGTCACCAGGTCTTAAAATTTCTATCGGCCAAGAATTACTACCCCCGATAGTATCTCGACTTTCTTTGCCTCCGGTAACCTTTATTAATTTTTCGTAATCGGGGCGCAATGGAGTATACTGTGCAGTCAACACACGCCCGGTCATTACATTTTCAGGATGCAAAATTTTCCATTCGCCCTCAAACTGGTTATTATACCCCTTTCGACGTAAATACCCCCAAGCTTCTTCTATTTGGATGTTTTTAAGACGTTTAAGTAGTGCGTCGGAAACATTAGGTCTACCGTCATCGAAACGATCACCAGACCAATTGGAAGTCAATTGTTTTATATATTCTGCTGAGGCGGCTACTTCTTGCGCCGAAATTGCAAGTGTGGATAAAGCAAAAAAAGCTACTATAAAAAATCTTATTTTCATTTTTTGTGATTTGGTATTACGAAGTTTACTTGGTTTTTTATAAATATTGATCAATGTAATAAATTTTAAGTTCGGAAGCTAAAGTTGTTGAACATCCCCGATTAAAATTAATCGGGGAGCCCAACGGCAACCAAACCAACTCAAACAAAATTCTAGCAACTTAATGTGCTATGGTTTGCTCTTTAACTCATCAAAGATTAGCTATACGTACGATCGTGTGACATAAGCGCATCCCACTTATCAGTTGGGGCAAAATAACTTTTGTCTTTAGGATGTATATGTTTTTTCAGCACCTCTTCATTAAGCTCTATACCTAATCCAGGAGCCGTCAAGGGTACGGTAGCAAAGCCTTTATCAATCATTTTGAAGCCGCCTACGGTAGTGACCAAATCTTCCCACCATGGCAAATCGACAGAATGGTGTTCTAATGCCAAAAAGTTCTGCGAAGCTGCGGCACAATGTACATTGGCCATAAAAGATACTGGTGTTCCCGCTTGATGCATAGCCATTGCTATACCAAATTCTTCGGCATAATCGGCAATGCGCTTTGTTTCTAAAAGACCACCGGAAGATGCCAAATCAGGGTGTACGATATCTACCGCTCTTTGATGGATCAATGGAATAAAATCTTTCAAAAGATAAATATCCTCTCCTGTCGTTGTAGGAGTTTCAATAGACCGAGTAATCTCTTTCCATTGTTCGGTATACTGCCATGGTACCATATCTTCGAACCAGGCCAAACGGTATTTTTCAAGCGCCTTGGCCAAACGAATATTGTTGTTCATATCGAAATGCCCGTAATGGTCTGTTGAAATAGGAATTTCATAACCCACCATATTTCTAACATCTTCTACAACTTGTTGAAGATGCTCCAATCCCTTTTCAGTAATCTGAATTTGCGTAAAAGGATGCATGGTATTACCATATGACATATAATTTCTCTGGTCGCCCCATTGGTTCAGGCTTCCTTTCGAATCTTCCCAAAATTTACCGTTGACTACGGTATCTTTTTTTCCTTTTAATTCGCCTATCGAGACATCCATCTTTAACCAAGTATATCCCTGTTCCTTTACCCTAAAATCAATGAGTCGCTGCTGCTCTTCAGGCGAATTAGCTTCAGGGGTATCGGCATAAAGTCTTACTTTATCGCGATATCGCCCACCCATAAGTTGCCAAGCTGGAACATTGTAAGCTTTTCCGCATAGATCCCACAAGGCCATCTCTACGGCGCATACACCACCGGCTTGTCGAGATGGCCCGCCAAATTGCTTAATGCTTTTAAAGATTTTCTCAACGTTACAAGGGTTCATACCAAGAATTCGACTTTTGAGCATTAGGGCATACTTTACATCGGCCGCATCTCTAACTTCGCCTAGACCATGAATACCCTGATTGGTCTCTATTTTGATAATTGGTGTGCCTCCCATAACATTGGTCACCACATAGCGCATATCGGTAATCTTCAACTCTGATGGTGCCGATGCACGATTTACTTTTGAAGTTGTCTCGGCGACCCTATCTTCGAACGAATAGCCCATAAAACTTGAAAGCGCTATGCCTCCCAAGGCCGTTTTCTTTAGAAAGTTTCTTCGGTCATCGCTGGTCTTCGGACTTTTAATTTCTGCCTGTAAAGAATCGGCATAGGCCTTTTCTTCCACTTTATTTTGATCTATTATCTTTTGTAGTGTATTCTTCATTTTCGGTATTGTTGTTTTGGATTAATTATTATGCTATTGGTCCCACCAAACTTCGGTTTCTAAATTGTCGGCACCCATTCTAGAAACAGCGGCATTCAGATTTTCGCTATTGGTCGCTACCTCTGAATTGGGGTAGGTCAAACGATTAATGAAATCTGCAGAAATATCTTGTGCTGGGTAAGGATTGCTCTCTATGTCGGGAAAACCTGTTCTTCGAAAATTCGCAAATGCCTCAGGACCGTTTAAGAAGCAAGACACCCAATACTGGGTATTGATTTGTTCCATCGCATTGGTAGCATCGTATGGATTTTCAGTTAGATAGGCCTGAATATCCTCCGATGGTATCGCCACAGATTCATCATACTCTGCCATGAGTTGCATGTGAGCACTGACGCCTTCGTTATAATAATCTTCAGCATTACCGGCAACCCAACCGCGTACCGTAGCTTCTGCCAACAATAATTGGGTCTGGCTATGGGTAACAATGTACATCGGGGCGGTTTGCTTGGCTATTCTAAAACGATCTACCTGTGTAAAATCATAGAAGCTTGCCAAACCTGAATTATCGGCAACCGCTCCAATAGTACCATTATCAAAGCCCATAGGCATACCCACCTGGTCGGCCGGATCTTTAGAGCCTGCCTCAATAACCTGTTCTGGCCCAGAGGTTGCCCCCACAAATCGTAAGGCTAATGACATTAGCCTCGGATCATTGGAATCGGAGAGAAAATCAACGAAAGTGTCAACCATATAAAAATTATTGGCTTCGGTAGAATTCAATAATGAGCCGGCATTGTTCGTGAAATTACTATCGTGCCGAACTACATAATTATCATCGTTCGATTGCATGATACCTCCATTAAATGCATCGGTAACAGTTTGCTCTGCCAGTGCAGGATTTACTTCAGTTAGGTGCATACCCAATCTCAACAGCAGAGAGTTACCAAATCGCTTCCACTTGGCGATATCGCCAGAATACAAAACTTCCCCGTTTTCGGCAGGCGCACTTTCACTTAGGCCACTGGTTGCCTCTTTTACCTCTTTGATCAAATCGGTATAAATTGCTTCTTGAGTGTCATAAATCGGCAGAACGATTTGCTCGGTTATGCCTTTACCCGCTTCCGAATAGGGTATATCACCATACTCATCAGTCAGAATCATAAATGCTAGCGCCTGTACCAATCTGGTCATGTGAAGCAGGTTAGGCCGGTCGGGGGCATCTTCGGCCTGTAACTGCCCAATAATATCTCCTGTATTCTTAATGACGTTTTCATAATACTTCACCCAATGATCATCGGTAACATCTCGGTTATCTTGGTTGTAATTGGCACCGGTAAGTACACCAGAGTTCGGTGAAATTATTTGCTGCACTACTCCCATATCATAAATCAATTGCGCATTTGAAAAGGAAGTATTTATAATAGCATTGTTCAATAAAAAAATGGGGTCTACACTATCACTGGTAGGGTCTACCGTATTGGTATTGATTTCGTCAAAATTCTTATCGCATGATATGACCACAAACAAAAAAGTGAGGGTCAAAAATCTATTCCATATATTTTTCATGATGTTCTCCTTTAAAATTTGCAATTAAGGTTCAATCCTATACTTCTGGTGGTCGGTACACCAGTAGATTCAAGCCCAGACACATTATCGGAACTGTACCCGAAAGAGTCGGGATCAATGTTCGGAACCCATTTTTTGATAATGAAAACATTATTCGCAAACAAACTCATAGTTACACCACTGAAAAAGCTGTTATCTGATAGTAGGTCGCCAAAGTCATAACCTATATTCAACTGTCTGAATTTCCAATAACCACTATCATAAACTATAGGTTCTATAAGCTGCTGTGATCTAACTACCTCCCAGTATGTCTGAGCAGGTGTAGCTACAGTGTTGGTTTCACCAGCTTGGTTTACTCCATCTCCAACAACTCCTCCTTCCCTGCCTTCCAAAGTCATTTTATGAAGTCCGTGACGTGTTGCATTGAAATTGGTTCCGGAAATCATTTTTCCTCCCAATTTAAAATCTATCAAGAAAGAGGCATTGAAGTTTTTATACTTGAAACTGTTGGTGATACCGCCCACCCATTTTGGCAAAGCGCTTCCGAAGAAAACGATATCATCTGAACGTAGAGGCCTACCATCATCAGCAAAAATCTGCCTTCCTTGGTCGTCAAACTTATATCCGAAACCAGCCAATTGACCAATTTCTTCACCCACAACCTGATAAAGGAAACCGTTAAACGCATGAGTACCTACAACAATGCTCTCCCCTGCTGTGTCAGAAAGCAAACTGATTACCTTTGTTTTATTGTAAGATGTATTTAAGGTCAAATCCCATTGAAAATCTTCTGTTCGTACAGGAACCAAGCTCAATAAAGCCTCGACACCATCACTTCTACTCTCTCCACTATTGATTAGCGTACTTACAAAACCGGAAGAATTTGATATTTGTGCTGGAATGATTTGATCAAATGTGGACTTTCGATACACACTTAAATCTAGATTCACCCTTGAATCGAACATTCTTAGGTCTAGGCCAATTTCTGTCTCTTTGACCCGCATAGGCTTCAAATCAGGATTGGGCAAAGTATTGGTGTTAGGTGCCGCCACAGGCTGCAATTGCCCTTCAGAATTCGAAAAGAGATTAGTGTTGATACTATAAAATAATGCATCGGAATACGGAGGTACGTCAGTATCACTGCCAACCTCAGCATAAGCTGCACGTAGTTTACCGAAAGTTAACCAGTTCGATTCTCCAATAGTATTTGAAAATACATAACTAGCAGATACCGATGGATAAAGTATACTTCTATTCTCGGGAGCTAGAGTTGAAAACCAGTCGTTTCGCATAGTACCACTCAAATAGTAAGTATCTTTGAAAGAAAGGTCTACAGATCCATACAACGAGTTTACCAATCTTTCAGATAAGTTATAAATGGGGTCTTTAACACGACCATTTTGTACGGTATACAAATCTCGAATAACGAAATCGGTAACGTTTACGCGATTCAATTTCGATGTTCTTTTCAATTTATTGCCACCGAAGTTCACACCAAGTCCGAAATCTTCACCAAACTCCTTAGAGGCCGATAAAAGAAAGTCAACATTGGTTTCACGAAATCTTCGTACTTCTTGAGTATATGTTCCGTTTACAAAGCCTTCGGGGGCAGGTGGTCTTGAAGCCTGACCTGTAGGAAACCCATTATAATCCTGATCACGAGACCAATAATCTTGACCTGCCCTTACCTGACCAAAAAGCCAGGGTAAAAAATTATATTTTAAAGAGGCATTACCGAAAATACGATCCCGCTCAATGTTATTAAATTGTTCGCTAAGCGTGAAATAAGGGTTCGTTCTATTTCTAAACCGAGAATACACAAACTCGTTACCATCTTCGTCGAATTTATTTTCATTCAAAAGGTCGAGCGGCATCGAATTTGCCATGTTGAACAAGGCTACCGGAATGGTATTGTCTTGTTGCCCTACATTGGGTGGATTGGTATTTTTTTCGTTGGAATAGTTAATATTGGTAGTAAACGATAGTTTATTCGACAAAATGTAACTCGCGCCTAAACCAACATTTATTCTTTGAAACTCGTTATTCGGGGTAATACCTTTACTTTCCAAATTAGAAATTGAAAGGTTATATCCACCTTTCTCACTATTACCTGAAAGCCCTATGGAATTAGTTATGTCCAATCCGTGCCGATAAAAGTCTTTTATTCTATCATAAACCGGTTCGTAGGGTACCTCTATACCATCGAACAATACCTGAGTCATACCCGGTTGAAACCGCTCTCCAAAAGACCATTGGCCCGATGTAGGATTCGCTGATGTGGGTCTTACCCCGTTCTCACCTTGACCATATTGGTACTGATAATCAGTGAAATCTAGCGGGGTATGGTCTGCAATACTTAGATTATAAGTGACTCCAATACCTTGACCCGTGCCCCTTGTTTTTGTAGTGATCATGATTACCCCGTCTTTGGCACGAGAACCGTATAGAGCGGCACCTGTCGCCCCTTTTAATATGGTCATACTCTCAATATCATCGGGGTTAATACTTGAGAAACCATCTCCACCATCGGAATAAACACCTCCATCGCTTGTACCGAGTTCACTACTGCCCCCGCTACTACCTATATTGGTGCCGAAACTGGTATTATCAATAGGAACACCATTTACTACAATCAGAGGGTTATTTGTGCCTGAAATAGAAGATTGTCCGCGAATACGCACCTTAGATGAACCACCGGGCCCTGTGCCCAAGGCGGAAACGTTGACCCCCGCAACCTTACCTTGTAAACTATTCATAAAGTTTGATGAACGGTTTACATTTACATCTTCTGCATCGACCTTGGCGACAGAGTAACCCAGTTTTCGGGTTTCTTGTTTGATACCAAGCGCTGTAACTACAACTTCCTCTAAAGCTTCGGAATCTTCCGCCAATTGAACATTAAGTTCTGTTGACTGCCCCACCGGTATTTCTTTAGAAGCGAAGCCCAACGAACTGAATAGAAGTACTGCATTGGCCCCTTGGGTAGTAATAGAATACTTACCGTCAAAATCAGTGGCGGTACCATTTGTGGTTCCTTTTTCAACGACGGAAACACCAGGCAAAGGCATGCCCTCACTATCTGATACTATTCCTGATATTTCTTGCTGAATTACATTTTTAGTGTTGAGTTGGGAAGTAGCTGCTTTTGTTAAGATAATCTGAGTGTCTAATATTTCAAACGATATAGTAGTTCCTTCAAATAAATCAGATAATACACCGATCAAAGGAGCTTTTACATATTTGACACTAACTTTTCTATTATAGTTTACTTGATTGTCGTTGTATAAGACTTTGAAATCGGTTAACGATTCAATCTCATGCAATACTTTTTCTACGGTTACATTTCGCAATTGCATGGTTATTTCAGTATCGGCCGAGGACGGATTTCCTTGCGCCTGAAAAAATATAATGGCAAAAAGACAAATACTGAATTTCATTTTTTGCTGTAACTTCAATGGATAAGGGATGTTCTCCCTCAACCATATGGTTGGGTTTTTCATATCTTTGTTCAAATTTAGGTGGTTAACGTAAGTGTAAATCAACTCTAAATCCGAATCGGGAAATGTGCCAGCATTTCTCGATTTTTTGATTTAAAGTATTGGTAATCACAGCATCTTTATATCATAGGCTTTTATTTTAGGGTTTAGAAATTATTACTTCATTTTCATTTACTTGAAATTTCATTGGATAGTTTTTACTGAAAGCTTCAAAAACCTGGGTAATGGTTTCAGTATCAAAACTTGCGTTGAATCGAACTTGGCCGAGCTCTTCATACGTATTGTTTATATGAACATTATAATTTCGCTCCAGTTTTTTAAGTATATCTTCAAATGGCATATGACTGAAAATAATTTTACCATCCATCCATCCCGTATGTAAATCAGTATCGGCCTCTTTGAATTCGAGGGTTTTATCTTGTTTTTCCCATACCGCCATATGCCCCGGAACCAAACGTTCTGAACTCTCATCGAATTCTGATGAGGTGTCATAAAAAGCTACCGACCCTTCAATAAGTACCGTTGTTATCTGCTCATCTTCAGGATATGCAGATAAATTGAACTTCGTACCCAAAACTTGAATATTCAATTCGTTGGCATTAATTACAAAGGGATGTGATTTATCTTCTGTAACATCAAAATATCCTTCGCCGTTTAAAAATACTTTTCTACTATGGCCCTTAATGAACTCCACAGGGTATTTTAATGAACTTCCTGCATTCAAATGTGCTCTGGTACCATCTGAAAGTATGAGAACAAATCTTTTTCCATAAGGTACTTTAACAGTATTAAATACAAGCTCTTTGGCTTTATTGCCTTTATGGTAGATAAGCTGGTTGCCCTGTTGCAGACCTACACGCTTACCATTTTTATTGTGTACCGAAACGTTACCCATTTCTGAAATGGTTTTGACCGTGCCATCGGAAAGTTCTAAGGTAATCTGTTCGATATTCTTAGCAACAACTTGACTTTTGCCCTGACGAAAATTATGGTCCCAATACAAGTAACCTAAGCCAAAAAATACAACTACTAGTGCAGCATACTTACCGAACCTATATAAGTTCAACCTTCTAATGCTTCGCTTATCTTGACGAATTTTATTTAACAATTGCTGTTTGGCCTTATCGGCGTTGTATCGACTCATAATATGCCTGGTGGTATAATCTATTTCTATTTGGGACCTAAATACCTTATGATAAACCTCATCTTTCAACTTTAGATTCAAATCATCAAGCTCTTCCGATGAAATAGAATGGGTTAAAAACTTAGCTACTTTATTATCGAAGCCAGATTCTTTCATATTATGATATATATCACTAATACGTGCATAATTTATGTAACCCTAAATTTTTTAATGATTTTTTTCATAAATTTAAATTCTAACAGCTTTAAAACTTCCTTTCCCTAAATTATGAAAACTGATTTCAGTGACAACGAATTTTTTATTCAGCACTTAAAAAACGGAAATGAGCATGCCTATGAATACTTAGTCGAAAAATATCACCATAGGCTTTGTGTCTATGCCAATAGTTTGGTTAACGATAAAGATCAAGCAGAAGATATTGTTCAAAATGTTCTTATTAGAACATGGGAGCGAAGACATAATTTAAAAACTGATTTTACGATTAAAAGTTTTCTATATAAATCGGTTCACAATGAGTTCATCGATCAATACCGTAAACAGAAATCGGTTACCGCCCTTGAGAAAAAATATATAGAAGAGCTTGAAAGATTTACAGAAAAAGATGAAGTGTTTTTCGAAAAGCTCTTATCTATAGTTCAGAAAGAGATTCAAAACCTGCCTCCAAAGTGCAAAAAAATATTCTTGATGAGCAAGCAAGAAGGTTTTAGCAATGTTGAAATTGCGGAGCATTTGAATCTTTCGAAGAAAGCTATCGAATATCATATAACCAAAGCCTTCGCGATTTTAAGAAAGAAAGCTAATAGTGATGTCGAACCTATTCTATTTTTGCTATATGGGTTTAGAAAAGCTAAAACGATTCGGGCTTAATATGATTAACGCTACCTTAAGTTGGCTTCAGATAGTATAGGTTTCATTTCAGGATAATCTAAATCATTATCCTTATATTTTTTTCTTTCTTCGACCAAAGCCTTTTTCATTTCTTTAATTATAGCGGTATAGGCAGGATCGTCAAAGGCATTTCGAAGTTCTTTAGGATCGCTCTCTAAATCGTAAAATTCCCAAGTGGGTGCCGTTATTTCTTTTGAGGTTCCTTTTTTACCCAAGGGTTGGCCGTAAAAAAACGCAAGCTTATACCGTTCATTGCGTATACCGAAATGGGCCGGTCTATTTGGGTGGTGCAACCAATAGCGATAGTACATTTGCTTTCTCCAGTTTTCAGGTGTATTGCCTGCTAAGTTTGACCTAAAACTGGTGCCCTGTAGAAATGCAGGATGTTCAATACCTGCATAATCGGCTAAAAGAGCCGGAAAGTCAATATTTAAGATAATATCGTCGATACGTTGGCCTCCTCTTATTTCCTTTGGATATCTGATCACAAAAGGCATACGTAGCGATTCTTCGTAAATCATTCGCTTATCAAAGAAACCGTGCTCACCTAAGAAGTACCCTTGGTCGGCGGTATACACCACAACTGTATTATCGGCGATACCCTCCTCTTCTAAAAAATCCAATAATTTGCCGATATTATCGTCGATGGCGGCTCCACATCGCATAAAGTCTTTTACCAACTTCTGATATATTTTTTTTCGTTTCTGAATGCTATCCATTCCGTCTAATGGATAAGGTAGACCAGGATATGTTGTCCACCAATTTTCGGGGTCTTTTGTAGCACTGTCCCATCTATTGCCTAGATTTTCGAGTTTTTGGCCAACGAAGGTGCGCCCAGTGGTCGCTGGACCGAAATCGTATAGAGAACTCGGCTCGGGTATTTCTTCGTTCTCATATAACGATGCGAATCTTTCCGGATAATCGAAAGGTTCGTGCGTGGCTTTAAAATTACAGAACATAAGAAAAGGTTTCTCATCATCTCGCTGCTTTAAATGTTCTATGGTCAAATCTGTAATTATATCCGTAGAAAAACCCTTGTATTCTTTTCCTATTGAACCATCATGGCCATCTTTCCAGGTTTCTTTGGTCTTTAAAATAGGATTCCAGTAACGCCCTTGACCTGGTAGCACATTAAAGTAATCGAACCCTTGTGGTTGCCCGACTAAATGCCATTTACCAATAATAGCGGTCTGATACCCTTTTTGAGAAAGTGTTCGAGCGATGTTCGGGTGACCATCTGGTATGGGTTCGTTCAAGGTATATACTTGATTTATATGACTGTATTGACCGGTAAGTATACTACCACGGCTTGGTGTACAAATACTATTGGTGCAAAACGCATTGTTCAATACCGCCCCTTCAGAAGCCAATCGTTTTATATTTTTATTCTTGACATAATCTTTTAAAATTCCACCATAGATTCCCCATGCTTGCGAAGTGTGATCATCAGAAAGTATAAACAGAATGTTAGGACGCTCAGCATCTATTTTTTCTTGAGCATTGTTGAAATATGGATAGATAAATAAAACGAATAAAAGCAGGTAGTACACTTGTTTGGTCATGGTAAAAAGGTTGGTTCAATTTCCGTTTGAAGATAGTAAAGAATAGATACAAAGGGCAAATTTACCCTTGACTATATCACAAAGCGGATAACTATTCTTATTTTCATAAAAAATCTGGTCAAATCGTAATTTTTATGAAAACTACCGTTCTATTCTTTCTTTCCTTTTTATTTACCTTAAACTCTATTCTGGCCCAAAACGATGACGAAAAGGCTATTTTAGACATTATCAAAAAACAAAAAATAGCATGGACGAATGGTGACCTTGAAGGTTTTATGCAAGGCTATTGGCAATCTGACTCCCTAACCTATTACAGCGGTGGGAAAATAACACGAGGTTGGCAAACCACACTAGAGAACTATAAAAAAGGATATCCTAACGATGATTACATAGGCAGTCTTGAATTTACAATCGACCAAATAACTAAAATCAACGAAGGTGCCTATTATGTAATGGGGCAGTATCATTTGACGCGAAAAGTAGGTGACGCCAATGGAACGTTTATGATAATATTTAAAAAGATTGATGGTCAATGGAAGATAATTGCCGATTCTTCTTGCTAGATCACTCCTCTATCTCTGTAACCACCAATTTAGGGTAATACTTAATTTTTCGGGTCTTATAGGTATTATCAGGTGTAATAATTTCTTTTACCCAGTTGTTCGCTTCACTACTGTCGAATTGATAGATGTACCCCTTGGTCGATGCCAAACCTTGTTTTTTAATTTTTAACTCAGACAACACCCCGCTGGCATCATAGACATAGGTATTCTCTAACTGTACGATCCATTTGTCGGTGGCAGTATCGTATATAGATGAACTATAGAACAATGGTTTTTTATCTACATCGACTATCTCGATCTCTTTACTATTGAATTCCCCATCAATATATTCTTGGGTTATAATCGTCTTTTTTCTTAACGAGTCGCTTTCGGAACCCGAAAAAGTAGTTTGAACTGTTTTGGCCAAGACCCCGTTCTTGGTTTCGGTCACAAGTTCAAGAGAATCGTCAGTTTCGTACGAAAAAGTACTCTGATCGATACCATCGGTATCTACGCTTTCAATACTCCACAATTTTCCATCATCTCCATATCTGTATATATTCTTTTCTATTAGCTCCTTTTCGTAAGTTACTATTTTCTCGGTCACTTTTCGCTCGGGCACCGAGTCATAGGAGTAGAAATTAGCAATTGACGTGGCGCTATCGAAGGTGTTGTCATGATAATTCTCAACCCGTTTCTCTATCAGTTCTTGATTTTCATATTTATAGTAGGTTGTTACATAATCACTTTCACTAAACTTGGTTACAGACTTGGTCAATCTACCTGATTCGTCAAAATGATATTCTTCTTTACCATAATCAGTAATGACCAAACTTGATTTTACCTTTCCGTTCAAATCAAAATCTTCGACCCTGAAGGTTTCTATTTCTTGTGCAGTAGCTGAGATAGAAACCAGTATGAAAAAAACGTAAAGATGAACTGGCAGTTTTTTAGTCATGGTACAAATTTACTTGTATTTAATTCAACTGAAAACAAAAGCCGTACCATTTCGACAAAATGAAAAAACCCGCTAGGTTCAATTACCTAACGGGTCTTAACTAGTTATAATGAGAAGTTAAACTTATTATTTAACCTCTTCGAAATCTACGTCTTCAACGTTATCGCCTTCACTTGCCTCAGAACTTGCGGTGTCTTCACCATTAGCCGATGGGCCACCTGGTTGTTGCCCTTCCGCTTGAGCTTTGTACATTTCTTCAGAAGCTGCTTTCCAGGCTTCATTGATTTTGTCCAATGCCGGGGTAATTACCGCCAAATCTTTGCTCTCGTAGGCTTTCTTCAATTCTTCCAAACTATCTTCAATCGGCTTTTTCTTGTCATCGGAAAGTTTTTCTCCGAATTCTTTCAATTGCTTTTCTGTTTGAAAAATCATTCCGTCAGCTTCGTTAAGCTTATCAGCTGTCTCTTTAGCTTTCTTATCAGATTCTGCATTCGCTTCCGCCTCAGCTTTCATCTTTTGAATCTCCTCATCGGTCAAACCTGAAGAAGCTTCAATTCTGATGTCTTGAGATTTACCGGTCGCTTTATCAGTTGCAGAAACCTTAATGATTCCGTTCGCATCGATGTCAAAGGTCACTTCTACTTGAGGTGTACCTCTTGGCGCTGGTGGAATACCATCTAAATGGAATCTACCGATAGTTTTATTATCTCCTGCCATTGGGCGCTCACCTTGCAATACGTGAATCTCCACTGATGGCTGATTATCTGCCGCTGTAGAGAACACCTGCGATTTCTTTGTTGGTATCGTAGTGTTTGCTTCGATCAACTTGGTCATCACACTTCCCATAGTTTCTATACCCAAAGAAAGAGGAGTAACATCTAACAGCAATACATCTTTTACATCACCCGTAAGAACACCTCCTTGAATACCAGCTCCGACAGCTACTACTTCATCAGGGTTTACACCTTTTGATGGTTTCTTGCCGAAAAACTTTTCAACAGCTTCTTGTACAGCAGGTATTCTCGTAGAACCACCTACCAATATAATTTCATCGATATCACTTTTTGAAAGACCGGCCGCCTTTAAGGCTGCCTGACAAGGCTCGATAGTTCTTTTCACCAAATCTTCGATCAATTGCTCGAATTTTGAACGGCTCAATGAACGCACCAAGTGCTTTGGGCCTGATGATGTAGCTGTTACATATGGCAAATTGATTTCAGTCTGTGCCGAAGAAGACAATTCAATTTTTGCTTTTTCGGCAGCTTCCCTTAGGCGCTGAAGTGCCATGGCATCTTCACGTAGGTCAATACCTTCTTCACTTTTGAACTCTTCGGCCAACCAATCGATAATCTTCTGATCAACATCGTCACCACCTAAGTGAGTATCACCATCAGTAGCCAATACTTCAAATACACCGTCTCCTAATTCTAAGATAGAAACATCATGAGTACCACCACCAAAGTCAAAAACCACGATTTTCTGATCAGTATCTTTTTTATCAAGACCATATGCCAAAGAAGCGGCAGTAGGTTCATTGATAATTCTTTCAACGGTAAGTCCGGCAATTTCTCCGGCCTCTTTTGTAGCTTGACGTTGCGCATCGTTAAAATAAGCCGGTACGGTGATTACCGCACGTGTAACATCTTGACCCAAATAGTCTTCAGCCGTTTTCTTCATTTTCTGAAGAATCATAGCTGAAAGCTCTTGAGGTGTATATAAACGACCTTCGATATCGACACGAGGTGTATCATTATCACCTTTCACTACTTTATAAGGTACTCTTCCGGCCTCTTTACTAGACTCGGAATATTTATTCCCCATAAAACGCTTAATAGAGTATATGGTCTTGTTAGGGTTGGTCACCGCTTGCCTTTTGGCCGGGTCTCCAACTTTAATTTCACCACCTTCTACGAAAGCGATAACGGACGGGGTTGTTCGTTTTCCTTCTGCATTAGGGATTACGACGGGCTCATTACCTTCCATTACGGAGACACAGGAGTTGGTCGTACCCAAATCTATACCTATAATTTTGCTCATTCTATATGTTATTAAATATTAGTGCTTGTTTTTCTAAATCGCTAACTAAATGACAAACAATATGCCAAGCGACAACAACATGACATGATGTCATTTTGATATACACTTCATATTTATTTTTGGAAAGCCCTACTCTACTAATTTAAATGCTAAAGACAGATTACTGCATTAATTTTTCTATTTTGCAGGGTATGACAATTCAACACAATTATGAAATTTAATAGAAGAGATTTTTTAAGAAAAGGGGCTACTTCGGCGGCCGGATTGGCCGCAGCATCGATGATTCCCCTTGATATATGTGGCAGTAATATTCAAGGTGGCGATGTTAGAGAGATTGTATTACCCGAAACAAAAAGGCCGATCATAAAAGATACCATTCGCTTTTCGGTAATCGGTATCAACCACGGCCATATCTACGGAATGGTAGACTCATTGTTAGGTGGTGGTGGAAAATTGGTAGCCGTCTATGCCAAAGAGCCAGAGCTTTTGAAAAATTTCACCAAGAAATATCCCAATGTGAAGGTGGCCAAGAGTGAAACGGAAATTATAGAGGATAACTCCATACAGCTCGTAGCGAGTGCTGCTATACCCATAGAGCGAGCACCGATCGGTATTCGAGTTATGAAGTCGGGTAAAGATTATATGACCGATAAACCAGGTATTCTGACCTTTGATCAATTTAACGAGGTCAAAAAAGTACAGAAAGAAACGGGGCGCATATATTCGATTGTTTATAGCGAGCGTTTAGCCAACCCAGCATCCGTAATGGCCGGTAAACTGGTCAAAGAAGGCGCTATTGGCAAGGTGATCCAAACCATTGGGTTGGGTCCACATAACATGCGCCCTGAAAGTCGAGCAGAATGGTTCTTTTACCCCGAAAAAGCAGGCGGTATACTTTGCGATATCGGTTCGCATCAGTGCGACCAGTTTTTATATTACACAAATTCTAAACAAGCTGAAGTCAGTACTTCACAAGTAGGTAATTTCGGTACTCCCGACTATCCCAATTATCAAGATTTTGGTGATATGATGGTTCGAAGTGGTCATGCTACGGGTTATATACGAATCGATTGGTTTACGCCAAAAGGCCTAGGCACTTGGGGCGATGGCAGAACATTTATATTGGGCACCGAGGGTTATATTGAAATGCGCAAGTACATTGATATCGCCGGAAGACCCAAAGGAAACCACCTATTTTTAGTAGACCAAAAAGAAACTAAGTACTTCGATTGCAATAATGTACATATGCCGTTCGGCGAACAATTGGTCAGCGATGTGGTCAACCGTACAGAAACTGCCATGAGCCAAGACCACTGTTTTTTGGCTACCGAATTGGCGCTGACAGCGCAGAAAAATGCGTTTCAGTTGAATGTGCAGTAAATTAATTTACATCAGTTTACAGATTTTCTAGAATTTCTATTTCCTTAAACCCTTAAATTAAAATTCCATGGCCTTATCTAAACAGATATGTCTAATTTTTACCGTATGCCTAATATTTACTGCTTGCACCAAAGAGAAACCTCAAATCACCTATACTGAGACAAAAGTGGAAGCTCCATTCAATATGCCAATGATAAAAGCACCAGAATTCTCTGAATGCCCCACCATATCAATCGTTGATAAGGGAGCCAAAAAGGGAGATCAAAAAAGCATAGAAAATGCGCTAAAGTCGGCCATTGATGAAGCAAATTCTGGAGGGTGCGGTACGGTATTAGTTCCGAAAGGAGAATGGATATCGGGTAAAATTCACCTCAAAAGCAATGTAAACCTTCATTTAGAAGAAGGTGCTGTTCTCCTGTTCTCAGATAATCCTAAAGACTATTTACCTCCTGTGCACACCACTTGGGAAGGTATGGAATGTTACAATTACTCTCCATTAATCTATGCCTATGAATGTGAAAATATAGCAATCACCGGCGAGGGTGAACTTAGGGCCAAGATGGATACCTGGAAAAAGTGGTTTGGTAGACCACCAGGCCATATGAACAGTCTTAAACGTTTATACAACCTTGCTGCCAAAAGTGATAATGTAGAAGAAAGGCAAATGGTAAACGATAGCGCCAACCTACGTCCTCATTTTATACAATTCAACAGAAGCAGTAATATTTTACTAGAAGATGTCACTATTACCAATAGTCCATTTTGGGTTATTCATCCTTATTTATCCAACGACATAACTATAAGAAGAGTAAAGGTTAAGGCCCACGGCCATAACAATGATGGTGTTGACCCTGAAATGAGCCAGAATGTACTTATAGAAGATTGTGTTTTTGACCAAGGCGATGATGCCATTGCCGTAAAATCGGGCAGAAATCAAGATGCTTGGCGTTTAAATACTCCGTCAAAAAACATGGTCATTAGAAACTGTACGGTAAAAAACGGACATCAATTATTGGCCATAGGTAGCGAACTTTCAGGAGGAATAGAAAATATACTAATTGATAATTGTGTTGTTGAAGACAACGCATCTTTATTTCATTTGCTTTTTATTAAAACCAACGAGCGCCGTGGTGGCTACGTGAAAAACATAATTATGAACAATATCAAGGCGAACGAGGTTCGAAATGGGGTTTTGGGTATTGAAACCGATGTGCTCTATCAATGGAAAGATTTGGTGCCCACCTACGAAAAAAGGCTAACGCCTATTTCAGACATTAGACTCAATAATATTCAGCTTAAAAAAGGTGATTTTATATCTAAAATTATGGGTCAAGAGGAGCAACCTGTTAAAAATATATCCTTGGAAAATGTAAAGGTTAATTCTCTTTTAGGAGAACAGATGATTCATGAAAATGTGATTGGTTTTAAGATGGATTGACGAAATTAATCATTAAAAACTATAAATCTCCCTCTAATTCAATCACCGAATTAAATGACCATTGAACAATTTAGTTGAACTATATCGTTTTCATAACAATATTTTTGGGTAGCTCAACTTTATTTTTCATGAAAAACTATTACTGGTGGCTACCATGTCTATTTTTGTCCCTAAGTGCTTATTCTCAGTCTGATTTTAGAAAAGGCTATATCGTAAAGGTAAATCAAGATACTATATCAGGCTTTGTTGATTATAGAAGTAATACATCTAATTCGAAAAAATGTATTTTCAAGAAAAGTTTAGATACTAAATCTAAAACCTACACTCCTTCGAATCTTATTTCTTTTCAATTTGAAAATGGAAAAAATTATAAGTCTGAAGAAGTCTCTATTAAAGGATTAAGTGAAAAACTATTTCTAGAGCACCTATTTGATGGGAATACAAATATTTTCATTTCAAGTCAAAATGGCAAAGAGCATTTCTATATAACAGATGAAAAGGGAAAATTCCATGAACTTAAAAACGACGAAAAGGAAGTGCTAAGAAATGGTAAAACCTATGTTTTTGACAGCCACGAATACCGCACTACATTAACCTTGGTTTTTTATAAAAGTAAAAACATTCTAAATGAACTATCGACATTAGCTTTTAATAGAAAAGCACTAATTAAAATAGCCAAGAATTACCATATAGAAATTACAAAAAATGAATCTTATAAAGTGTATGGTGAAAAAGCCTCAAAACCTCATCAATCTTTTGGGCCGATAATTGGTCTCAGCCACATTACTGTTTCTGCAAATAACGAATTACAGAATCAATTTTATTATTTTAAGGAAAGCCCTACCAAAAATACTCCCTCGCCATTAGTCGGTTTTTTTTATAAGACCAATTTCCCAAAGTTGAATGAGAGAATATTTTTACAATGGTCTACCTATATATCGTTCTCAAATGTGGAATGGGCCCATCGTAGACAAGAAAGCCTTTACCATTTTACCGAAAAAAATAATATTAATCTAAAAAGAACTCTTTGGTCAAATAATTTTTCAGTGAAGTATGAATTTCCCAAAAGAAAAATTAAACCGACTTTTCAAGTCGGAGCATTCAATAATTTAGAGATATCCTCTGAATATCAACACGATTATGAATTAAAAGATACAAATGGCGTAACCACAAGAACTGACCAAACTACTGAAAGTCCATTTTCTAAACTGAATCTTGGCTTTTTGTTGGGAACCGGTTTTCAAACTGAAATTATCGATAAGGAAATTTATTTTGATTTTCTTTATCAGAGGTCTGGTCTACTAGATAAATTTGAAGGACTCAACCAAAATATTTTCTCTCTTGTGATTGGAGTTCCCATCAATTAAGTTAAGAATAAAACATTATTAGCTTCTAAATATTAAATTATAACTTTACCCAAAACAGGGTAAATGGAGTGCATCAGCGTTTTTGATATGCTTAAGATTGGTATCGGCCCCTCAAGCTCACATACGTTAGGGCCGTGGCGTGCTGCGGAAAGATGGATTAAAGAACTGAAATCGGCTCACCTTTTCGAAGAAGTTGATAAAATTGATGTACACATCTATGGCTCCCTTTCCTTGACCGGAAAAGGTCATGCAACTGACTATGCGGTGATGCTCGGGTTATCTGGTGAAGACCCTGTTGAAGTGCCGATAGAGAATATTCACACCACAGTTCAGCAAATTCAAGAACAGAAAACTATTAACTTCGGAGGCGAACGTAATCTACCTTTTGTACCCGAAACCAATATTCATTTTCATAAAAAATTTTTAGAATTTCACGCTAACGGAATTAAGTTTGAAGCTCAATTAAAATCAGGTATTAAAAAATCAAACACCTATTATTCCATTGGAGGTGGTTTTGTGGTAGTCAAGGAGCGCAAAAATGCCAAACAAAAAATTGCCAATTTTCATAGCTTCCCCTTCCCTATTGAAAATGGGAAACAACTTCTTCAGTATTGTACAGAACAAAATACATCTATTTCTAAAATTGTGCTTAAAAACGAACTTTCCCTAAACAGCAAAAGTGAAATAGACCATAAAACTCGCGAAGTTTGGAAAACGATGTTGCAATGTATGTACACGGGCTGTCATACCCAAGGTAAACTGCCAGGCGGTCTAAATGTACATCGTAGGGCTTTCGATATTAATAAAAATCTTTTAGGAGTAAATTTTGAATCCTATAGTTCACCCGAAGAGTGGCTTAATACCATCAGAAATACCGAAGTAAAGTTTCGACAAATCTTAAAATGGGTGAGTTGTTTTGCTCTGGCCGTAAACGAAGTGAACGCTTCGTTAGGGCGTGTGGTCACAGCCCCTACAAATGGCAGTGCTGGGGTTATACCTGCAGTTTTAATGTATTATCTGGTAATTGAAAATCACAAAGCGGATTTTGAAGATATTCAACAATTTTTGTTCGTAGCCGGTGAAATCGGAAGTATTTTCAAAAAAGGAGCTACCATTTCTGCTGCAATGGGTGGTTGTCAGGCTGAAATCGGTGTTTCATCTGCTATGGCTGCCGGAGCATTGACCGAACTTTTAGGTGGTACTCCCGAACAGGTTTTAATGGCTGCCGAAATTGCCATGGAACATCATCTAGGTCTCACATGCGACCCTATCGGTGGTTTAGTTCAGATACCCTGTATCGAACGCAATTCGATGGGAGCCATCAAAGCGATAAATGCCGCTGAACTGTCATTGGGCTCAGACCCTCAAGATGCTAAAGTACCTTTAGATAAAGTCGTTGAAACCATGTGGGCCACGGCTAAAGACATGAGCTCTAAATACAAGGAAACCTCCGAAGGAGGTCTCGCTGTAGGCATTAATATGAGTGATTGTTAGATTATTCTACTCTAGGAGTAACTACGAACTTTCTAAAAGAAATAGGGCCATGATCCCCTTGAATATAAAATGGTCCCGGTTCCCCTTCTTTACTATCTAAAGCACCGCCTGTAATACCAGGTATATTCTGTTCACTGATAATCGTCTTTCCATTGGCCACCACGGTCACTCTTCTACCGATTAAGGTGATATCGTAAGTTTGCCATTCACTGGCCGGGTTTGCAGCCATTTCGTTTGGAGTTAGAAAACCATAAACTCCTCCGAAAAGTACATTGCTAGGGTCGCTTCCGTGGTCATCGGTAATCTGAACTTCATAGCGACCTCTAAGATAAATACCACTGTTACTTCCGGGTGGCACCTTGAACTCAACATGCAATTTGAAATCTTCGAATTTATCTTCCGTAACCAAGTTGGCACCTGATTTCGGACTTTTTAAAATACCATCTTCGACTACCCATTGGTTCTCTCCCTTGGCTTTCCATCCTGACAAATCTTTACCATTGAAAATTTCCTGTGGTTCACCCCATTTCGGATTCTCTACAGTTGACAGCTTTGGCGCCCTCTCAGCAGTCCAATTATAAGTTTCTCCTTGGGCAAAAGCTAACGTTCCTTTGAGTCCATCTCCATCTTTTTCTCCCTTAACCGTTACATCACCCAAATCAGGTGACCATTGTGGCGGTATGGTAAAAGCAAATTTTCCTCCGTCAACTTTCACCTCTGAAATAGGCCTTGCACTGCCCGATGCATAGACAAAACGCCCCACTAAGGTTTTTACGCCTGAATGTTTGATCTCTAGCCAAGAAGGTAGCTTTTCCCCTTTTTTATCAATTTCAATATTCCATTTACCTTCAAAGAATTTTTCCTCTTGGGCATTAACGAACGGGGTTAAACAAAAAGCAACTAGATAAAGAAGTAATTTTATTTTTTTCATTATAGTGTTATTAAATAAGCCTCAAATATAGGTATTGCGACCAAATATGAACAAATATCATGACGAAGTTTAGAAAATGATTATTAAAGGCTTAGTTCATTATACATTTCACATATTTTACTAACTTTAGAAGCTAATTCTTTTACTAAACTATATCCAAAAAGAAAATGAAAAACAAGAAGACAAAATCTTCGACGAACTCCAGACGTTCTTTTATCAAAAAAGGAGCGGCAGCCTCATCTATCTTTATCGTTCCTCGCCATGTATTGGGAGGCGTAGGCTATCTTGCCCCTAGTGATAAATTGAACCTTGCCGCTATTGGTGCGGGTGGAAAAGGCTCGAGCGATATCGCAAACGCTTCCGTGAACGGTCGCGAAAACGTTGTAGCTCTCTGTGATGTCGATTTTAAAGGATCTGCAAAGAGGTCTGTTGAAAGATTTCCGAAAGCAAAATTATATGCCGATTACCGTGAGATGTTGGACAAGGAGAAGGGCATTGATGCCGTTACCATTTCGACTCCAGACCATGTTCATGGTCCGGCCGCTTCCTATGCCATGAACCGAGGTGTTCATGTGTATGTGCAGAAGCCGATGACACATAATATTAGTGAGGCGCGTACGCTTACCCAAATGGCCCGCGATAAAAAGATTGTGACCCAAATGGGCAACCAAGGCGGTTCTAACCCACTTCTGGGAATGGTTCAGAAATGGATCGATGATGGTGCAATCGGTGCGGTATCTAAAGTACAGGTTTGGACCAACAGACCCGTCTGGCCACAAGGTGGTGCGATGCCAGAACCAGACCCATCTTCTAAACCAGATAGCTTGAATTGGAATCAGTGGTTGGGTCCTGCACCTGAAAAACCGTATACTCCAAACTTGCATCCATTTAGTTGGAGGGGCTGGTGGGATTATGGTACCGGAGCACTTGGTGATGTAGGTTGCCATTTAATCGACATACCTTTTAGAACTTTAGGATTAAAATATCCTACGGATGCGGAATGCAGTGTTGGTTCGGTATTTTCTCAAATGTGGAATGCAGATTATCACCCTGAAGGGTGCCCTGCATCCTCATTTATTACTTTACATTTTGGAGCCACAGAAAAGTCGAAATCACCTATTGAAATGACTTGGAGCGATGGCGGAATCAGACCTTCACACCCAGAAATTATTCCTGCCAATAACGATATCGGAGGGCCGGGAAGTAATAACGGTGTTCTGATTATTGGTGAAAAAGGTATTATTTCTACCAATATTAACGATAGTAGTCCATTGACTCCCAAATTATACTTGAACGATGGCACTACAGATTTCGGACCGGAAACCGAGCCCAATGATGAGCCGGAATACGGTCACCAACGCTTATGGGTCGATGCATGTAAAGCTGGTTTTGGCAGCAAAGAACATAAAGGCTTAACTTCTTCTTTCGATTATGCCGGCCCTATGACAGAAACCGTATTGATGGGTAATTTGGCCATTCGCAGTTATATGCTAAGAAAAGAAGATAGCGAAGGTAAGATGGACTTCTACGCTCGTAAAAAGTTATTATGGGATGGTGAGAACATGCGAATTACTAACTTAGAGGAAGCGAATCAATTCGTGGGTAGAACCTACCGCGAGGGCTTTGAGCTCTAATTAATAGTTATTTTACTAGGCATAACGGGGAGCTATTTCAGCTCCCCGTTTTATTTACAATTCGTTTTTCTTCGGGTGTCGATGATGTAAATAATCTGCCAACCTTTTTCGAGGTCTCTGATCAACTGAAACGAATTGACCCCGCAGTGATGAAATTTACCATCAAAATAAAATTTATAATCCGTCCAAGCATTGGCCATAGGCCCGTCAATTTGAATGGAATAATTGGTTATCGCTTCTTCAAATTTTGTGCTTTTCGGAATAGCTACTATTAATTTTAAAAATTCGTTCAAGTCTTTTGATTTCACCATAGGATTATCCATATTATCCATTGCTATAGTTTGGATGATAATAGAATCTGAAACCGTTTGTTTTATTTGAACCGAGTCTTGTACATGAAAGCCATCGAAGAATTTCTCGATAGTTTTCTGCACCTCCATAGCTTCCGAATCTTGCGACCAAGAGCTTGCTGAAACCAGAATGAAGGAAAGAACTAGCAGTATTCTCATGATTTTATGGTTGAATCATTATTTTCTTCTCTAAGGTATCTAATTAAGCCCAAATATTAAAACTACCCTAAACGAGGGGCCATTATTTTCCACAAAACTATTTCCTTACATTTATCCCTCCAAAACCAAAAATAAATGTCAACTGCAAAAAAGGAATATAAACGAGTTACGGTAAAGTCTCTAGTGGACATGAAAAAGAACGGCGAGAAAATATCTATGCTCACGGCATATGATTATTCGATGGCCAAAATTGTAGATTCTGCCAATGTAGACGTTATTCTTGTAGGTGATTCTGCGAGTAACGTAATGGCCGGTCATGAAACCACACTGCCTATAACCCTTGACCAAATGATTTACCACGCCACTTCGGTAATCAGGGCTGTTGAGAGGGCTCTGGTGGTAGTCGATATTCCTTTCGGAAGTTATCAAAGCGACCCCAAAGAAGCTTTGCGTTCTGCTATTCGAATTATGAAAGAGAGTGGTGCCCATGCCGTTAAATTAGAGGGAGGTATTGAAATAAAAGAATCGGTGAAGCGAATTTTGAACGCCGGTATTCCTGTTATGGGGCATTTGGGGCTTACTCCACAGTCCATTTACAAGTTCGGCACCTACACCGTTCGGGCAAAAGAAGAACAGGAAGCAGAGAAACTAATGGAAGATGCCAAGCTTTTAGAACGATTAGGGTGTTTTAGCGTTGTTCTAGAAAAAATACCGGCCGAACTTACTCAAAAGGTTTCTGAAAGTATCTCTATACCTACTATCGGTATCGGTGGTGGTAAGCACGCCGATGGGCAAGTATTGGTCATTCATGATCTCTTAGGTATGACCCATGAGTTTAATCCTAGATTTCTGCGCAGGTATATGAACCTATATGAAGATATGGGCAATGCTATTTCTCAATATGTAAACGATGTGAAAAGTAGAGATTTCCCTAACAATCAAGAACAATATTAGGGTTTAAAAGAAAGTTGCATGAGCAGCACAAGAATTAGAAGGTGGGGCATTATTGTTTTGGTCATATTGAATTTTGGGTGCGACCAAATTTCAAAGAATGTTGTGCGCAAAGAGGTCTCACCGAATGATTATATTCAGGTTGTTGGAGATAGTTTCATACTCACGAATGTCGAAAACTCTGGGGCAATGTTGGGGTTCGGGCAGAACTTCCCTCCTATTTTAAAAATAGCTTTATTTCAGGTTCTACCCATTATGGTATTGCTTGTTCTACTTTACAGGATACTCAAGAAAAAAGAGATGAACCTTTGGCTTATAGTCGGTTTTGCTTTTGTCATAGGCGGAGGAATAGGAAATCTTGTAGATCGTATTGCCTATGGTTCGGTGACCGATTTCTTTCAAATAAAATTGGGCTTTTTAAAAACCGGTATTTTTAATATGGCAGATGTATCGGTTACTTCGGGAGTGTTGCTTCTTTTACTTCTTTCCTTTCGAAAAGATAAACCGGTTATATAGTGGCGAACAAAATACTTTCAAACCCCCAGAACCTTCAGGTTCTGTACGAAGACAATCATTTGATTGCCATCAATAAACGCCCTGGAGATATCGTACAAGGTGATAAAACGGGTGATATGCCCTTGAGCGAAGTCGTAAAATTATACCTTAAAACAAAGTACAATAAACCGGGCAATGTCTATCTTGGGGTGGCACATCGACTAGATCGGCCAACATCAGGTATCGTGGTTTTTGCGAAAACCTCGAAGGCTCTACCAAGGCTCAACAAGTTGTTCGCTGAGAAAAGTGCTAAAAAAACCTATTGGGCCGTTGTCAAAAATAGTCCAGAAAGACCGGAAGCAACTTTAGAACATTGGTTAAAACGAAATACCAAACAGAATAAGTCGTACGCCCACATCAAAGAGGTTACCGATAGCAAAAAAGCTATTCTTGATTACCGTACGCTAAAAAAACTTGATAATTACGATCTATTGGAAGTTGATTTAAAAACCGGTCGCCATCATCAGATCAGGGTACAGTTGTCAGCAATCGGTTGCCCGATCAAAGGTGATCTGAAATATGGTTTCGACCGGAGCAATAAAGATGCGAGTATACATCTTCACGCTAGAAAGCTTTCATTCATTCACCCTGTCAAGAAAGAGCCCCTAATAATCTGTGCCGACCCACCCAACGACCCGATTTGGAACGCTTGTTGTTAAATACTTTATATTTAACATACAAAACACTACACCATGATCAAAAGAATAATTTTCATTTTCTGCCTTGTTCTATTCTGCAGCTGTGGCACTTATAATTCTATAGATACATTTTATAATGCACATAAAGAAGATGATCAAGTAACGGCTATAAGAGTACCTCGATTTATGCTATCAATGATCGGTAATATTTCTCCTGAAATGAAATCGTTGGTGGGCAATACAAAAGATTTACGCTATATGCAATTTCCTAGCGCAACTGCCGAACGCACCCAATTTTTGAACAAGCAAATGAACGGTATTACTGGAAGTTCTTTCATTGAAGTTTATAGGAAGAATGATAACTTGAAAAGGAATATTGTTAGCATAAGGGAAAAAAGAGACGCTGTAAAGGAAATTCTTATTTACAACAACAATAACCTCAATGGTTCTTTTCTTTATTTTAATGGGAACTTCGACCCCGTAAAGGTTAGGCAGATGGCACAAAATGAAGAATTTCAAAAATTAGGCAATGGACTCATAAACCAATACAACATGGGGGCCACACCCGGTATTTCTTCCGAAGAAATTAATAGTAATCAGTAAATATATTATCGGTAAGACCTGCGGCTTTCAAGAACAACCGATGCCAATATCAAGCAACCGCCGATTACAGTCGACCAACCTGGCATTTCAGAAAGAAAAATCGCGCCAATAATAATACCATAGACCGGCTGTATGCAACTTAATATACTTACAGTGGTCAATGAAAAATATTTGAAACAGTTGATAAACATTGAATGCCCGATTACTGTGGTGATCAATGCTAAACCTAGTAAAGCAGGAGTGAATTGAACAACTTCTTCAATATTATAAAAAAAGAAGGTCGGAATCAGTAAGGCTGCTACCACTCCCATTTGATAGGTCATTAAAACAGAACCTTCGTATTTATCAACTTTGGTCTTCAAAATCAAATTTCTAATGGCATAAGTGAACGCGGAAAAGAGACCAAAACCAATAGCGACCGTACTGGAATTTTCTAAACTGAAATCAGGAACCAAAAGATAAATACCAATGAGAACCATCAAGCCGAGCAGTAAGTGAAGTTTTTGAAATTTAGTTTTTAGAAATAAAGGTTCGAGAAAGGCCGTCATGACCGGGTATGTAAATAGTGATAGCATACCAATGGCTACATTTGATAATTGTAAGGCATGAAAATAGCTCACCAAATGCACTCCCATCAAAAGACAGCATATAAAAATGGGCCAACGGTCTCGACTGTTCAAATTCAAGGAAATTCCTCTTAGTTTACAGTAAATGGCCAGAAATATAAAGGCAAGAAGCGCTCGCATTTCAATGGTCAAAGGAGCTGGTAGTACGATGAATTTACCAAAAGGCCCAGAAGTGCTCAAAAAAAGCATGGCCAAGTTTATTTCTAGAAAATTACGGGTGTGGTTCCGTTCGGTCATTTAAAGGGCTATCTTCTAACGGCTAGAGCTTTCTCACGAATAATTTCGGCTACCGGTCGGTTTTCTAAATGACTTTCTAACCATGAAATAATATCAAGATATAAAAAGGCTCTTTTTTCATAAGGGTGGTCTTCGTATTTCTTCAGTTCGGTATGCAATTTTTGGAACTCGTTTCTCAGTTCATTAGGGTAAATATTTCCTAGATTTCGTAAAAACTTGATCATCTCTTGCTGAACGGCATGTAAATCATCCATCTTTAAAAGAAACTTATAGGTGCTTTTCAATTGGATCTCTAAATGATAGTCCATACCAGCCTCGTAATGGGCCACCAAACTTAATACTCTCGCGAAGCACATTAAATCTTCGCGCATCTTGAGGTTTTTATTATTGATGATTTTTTTAAGATATTGGATACAGGTTTTATTATCTCCGATTCCGAAGTACAAACAAGCAATTTTATAGTACAGTACCATAATATGGTGTGCATCGATACGGTCTTTGTGCTTGTTAATGCCGTACTCTACAATTTTAACTAGATAAAGACCCTGTTGAAAGTTTCCCTCTAGAAAATGAAGATTCAATTTATTGGCATTAATATATAAGAATGCCAACGATGCGATATTATCATTTTTAGGGAAATTTTTACTCCCCACAACTTCCTCTAAACGTTCAAGGGTTGTTCTAAACTGAGAACTATATTTTACATAAAAGAGAGATTCTAACAAGTAATGATTGCCCTTCAGAAAGAAAACTGGGTTCAATGCTATTTGTTCTTCATGTTCATAGAACAAATCGACCCATTTACTGGCATACTTATAGGTAGACAAAAAATCTTGAATTAAAAAGCTATACCAAAGATGCGCCTTGTACAACCAAAGTTTTTCCCTAAAACCCAACATTTCTATTCTATGTTTGGGAAGATGTCTATCAAAATATTCTTTGACCCTTTGGTAGTCTTCATCGCTGCGTACATACCCTACCTTCAACATAATACCATAAAGTTGTAGTGATAGGTTTGATAACTTACTTGTCATCACATTTTGGGCCGAGAGTTCTTTGGCCTGAACGGCCAATTCATTGGCCCTATCGGGTATACTACGCGTAATGTACTGGGTTTCAATAATTTTTTCAAGCTCTACAATTTCGTAGGCTATGTTTTTTTCCTCATTTTCTATCGCCGTGGACTTAGCCTTATCCAGAATCTTGAGACTCTGCTTGTACAACCCTTTTTGATAAAGGATGGTGGCAAAATCTAATTGCTCTCGAATCTGTACTCGAATAGTTTGATTTACAGGATTAAGTCTAAGACTGACCAAAATTTGCTTGTATAGATGAGCCTTAAGATTTGACAGTTGCGCTTTTTTTACAATGCCTGATTCAAGAATGGTCTTTTCGTCATATTTTCTTAAGCGGTCAAGCAAATTAAAGAGTGCTAGAAATTTGGCATCGGTATTTACCCCTAATCGACCAACATACAACTTGAATTGACGTTTTTCTGATTTCGATAGCGATTTAACGAGCACGAACAAAGCATCTCTGTGCACATTTGTCATCGTAAAAAGTATGGTTTAATGTTCTGTAATTCAGTAAATTAATCTACTGAAAAACTAATTTAACGTTGTACTATTCTTGTTCACCCTTAGGTGTTTTCACCTAAATGGTTATATATTCGTATTGGTTAGCTAAACTACATAAATATAATGAGTAAAGATAAGGTACAGATTTTTGACACTACACTTCGAGATGGCGAACAGGTGCCCGGCTGTAAATTAGACGCCGAGCAAAAATTGGTCATTGCGGAACGACTGGATCATTTGGGTGTGGATATTATTGAGGCGGGATTTCCTATTTCAAGTCCCGGAGACTTTAAATCTGTTGCCGAAATATCCGATTTGGTAAAAAATGCTACGGTTTGCGGACTTACCCGTGCGGTAAAAAAAGATATCGAAGTAGCTGCCGAAGCTCTTAAAACAGCAAAAAAACCAAGAATACACACGGGTATAGGAACTTCCGATTCGCATATAAAATTTAAGTTCAATTCGAATAGAGATGCAATAATCGAAAGGGCCGTTAGTGCCGTTAGCTATGCAAAAACATTTGTTGAAGATGTTGAGTTCTATGCCGAAGATGCAGGTCGAACCGATAATGAATTCTTGGCCAAAGTTTGTGAGGCGGTAGTTAAAGCCGGAGCCACAGTATTGAATATTCCCGATACGACAGGTTATTGCCTACCGGAAGAATATGGTGCGAAAATTAAATATCTTAAGGAAAACGTAAAAGGCATTCATAAGGCTACACTTTCATGTCATTGTCACAACGACCTAGGTCTGGCAACGGCAAATTCGATTGCCGGTGTCATCAACGGTGCCAGACAGATTGAATGCACCATTAATGGTATTGGAGAGCGCGCAGGTAATACCTCTTTAGAGGAAGTGGTGATGATATTACGCCAACACCCAAGCTTAAATCTTGATACAAACATTAACAGTAAACTGTTATACGATACCAGCCAAATGGTTTCTCAAAAAATGGGAATGATGGTTCAGCCCAATAAAGCCATCGTTGGGGCCAATGCTTTTGCCCATAGCTCAGGCATTCATCAAGACGGGGTAATTAAAAATAGGGAAACTTACGAAATTATTGACCCTGCCGATGTAGGTGTAAATGAATCGTCAATTGTTCTTACCGCTAGAAGTGGCAGGGCTGCTTTAGCGTATCGTGCAAAAATTGTGGGCTTTGAATTGACCAAAATTCAACTTGACCATGCCTATCAAGAATTCTTGAAATTTGCCGATTTGCACAAAGAAATTACAGATGAGGATATTCCAAAAATCATGAAGGCAGCTAACTTAAACATAGTAGGTGTTTCTTAGTGGATTTTAATCTTTTCTGAACAAACAACAAATTTCCTTTTCATTTCTCTGAAATGTCAACAAAATTTTTAACCTTAGCCACTTGCTATGTTAGAAATTTTGTTTGCAAGCTTATGAATTATTTGCGGCAAACAGTCAAAATGTATCTGTATGCAGTTAAAAATCGCTCTTCTTGGTGGAGATGGTATTGGGCCTGAAGTTCTAGCCCAATCGGTGAAATGTTTAAAGGCGATCGAAGAAACCTTCAATCACAACTTCGAGTATATAGAAGCCTCTGTGGGCGCCATTGCAATTACTGATACCGGTAAACCCCTACCCGATGCCACTTTAAAGCTATGCCGGGAGGCAGATGCTATTCTATTCGGTGCAATTGGGGGTTTAGAGTATGACAATAACCCTGAAGCTAAAGTTAGGCCCGAACAAGGTCTGTTGAGATTGAGAAAAGAATTGGGACTTTTTGCCAACATAAGGCCGGTGAAAATGTTCAATTCGCTTATAAAAAATTCACCCCTTAAAGAACATATTGTACGCGGGACCGATATGGTGATTTTTCGAGAATTGACCGGAGGAATATATTTTGGACAAAAAAGCATCAGTGAAGATGGAACTCGAGCCTCTGATGTATGTGAATATACAGAGCAAGAAATTAGTAGGGTCGCGCACCTGGCGTTTAAAGCGGCCAAAAAAAGAAAAAAGAAATTAACCCTTGTAGATAAAGCCAATGTATTGGAATCATCACGTCTCTGGCGTAAGACCGTTACAGAAATAAGCAAGTCTTACCCTGATGTCGAGCTTCAAACTATGTTTATTGATAATGCCGCGGTTCAAATGATGTTAAAACCCTCACAGTTCGATGTTATTTTGACCGATAATATGTTCGGAGACATTCTTTCTGACCAAGGTAGCGTTATTATCGGTTCAGTAGGTTTATTGCCCTCAGCTTCTATCGGTGTCGATAACGCCATGTTCGAACCTTTTCATGGTTCTTATCCGCAGGCGAAGGGAAAGAATATTGCCAACCCAGTCGCTTCTATATTAAGCACGGCCATGTTGTTACAGCATTACGGGCTTGATGAGGAAGCGAATTCAATTGTATCGGCAGTACATGAATCTTTTGTCAAAAATGTGGTAACCCCAGATGTCTTGGGAAGCAGTAAATACGGTACTGATTACGTAGGTGATTTTATTTCTGAGCATATTGTTGATTCTGATGAGATTCTCAACATTAATGATGAGAATATAGGTTTAGGTAAATCGACCATAATTTAGTTTAAGCATATTATTCGAAAATAAATAGATTCTCTCCTCTAAATCTTTATTCAAAAAATAGAAGAATTCGGCCCAAAAGGTTATTGAATGTCTTAGCGCATTGTTTTATCTTAGCGGCCACTAAAAATAGCGCATGCAGATTTCGTACAATTGGTTGAAACAATTTTTAAAGCTTGACTGGGAAGCTGACAAAACCGCAGAACTTCTTACCGACTTAGGTCTTGAAGTTGAGGGTATTAGCAACTTTGAATCTGTAAAAGGTGGCTTGAATGGTATTGTGGTGGGCGAAGTTTTAACCTGTGAAAAACACCCCAATGCCGACAAATTGAAAGTAACTACAGTCGCTATTGGAACAGATACCCCTCTTCAAATAGTTTGTGGTGCACCAAATGTTGCAACTGGTCAAAAAGTACCAGTGGCCACCATAGGCACTACCCTCTACACCCCAGAGGGTGAAGCTTGGAAAATAAAAAAAGGGAAAATTCGTGGTGAAGTTAGCGAAGGTATGATTTGTGCAGAAGACGAGTTAGGTCTTGGTAGCAGTCACGACGGTATTATGGTTCTTAACGAAAGACTCAAACCTGGCACCCTATGCTCAGAAGTCTTTACTATAGAAAATGATCAAGTTTTTGACATTGGCCTCACTCCCAATCGTGCCGATGCGATGAGCCACTACGGGGTAGCAAGAGATTTGAAAGCCGGTCTGGTACAAAAAGAGATAAACAAAGAACTAATCACACCATCGGTTAGCAATTTTAATGTTGATAATCGCTCATTGAAAATGTTGGTCGAAGTGGAAGATAGTAAATTGGCACCCCGATATTGCGGGGTGACCATGAGCAATCTCATTGTGCAACCATCACCTGATTGGTTAAAAAACAGGTTGTTGGCCATTGGTCTAAAACCCATTAATAATGTGGTCGATGCCACGAACTACGTATTACACGAGCTTGGCCAGCCCCTACATGCGTTCGATGCAGACCGTATTCATGGTAAGAAAATTAAGGTAAAAACATTGCCAGCGGGTACAAAATTTATGACTCTTGACGGTCATGAGAGAGAATTACACGAAGATGATTTAATGATTTGTGACTCTGAGAAACCGATGTGCCTGGCAGGTATTTTCGGCGGTATTAATACTGGAGTAACAGAGTCTACCACCTCTATATTTTTAGAAAGTGCCTATTTTGACCCCGTTAATATCCGTAAAACTGCTAAAAGACACGGTTTGAATACAGATGCCTCGTTCCGTTTCGAGAGAGGAATCGATATTGAATATGTTGAGTATGCACTGAAAAGGGCAGCCCTTTTAATCAAAGAAATTGCTGGGGGAGATATTACTTCTGATATAGAAGATTTCTATCCTAAAAAAATAGAAGAGCACCAAGTTTTTTTAACCTTTGAAAAGACTTACTCTCTAATTGGTCAAGAAATCTCTCAAGATACCATAAAATCAATTTTGGCTTCTTTAGATATAAAAGTAAAAAGTGTTACCGAAGCCGGTCTTGGTCTTTCCATTCCCTCATATCGTGTAGATGTTCATCGTGAAGTTGATGTGATAGAAGAAATCTTAAGGGTCTATGGCTACAACAATATCAATTTTAAAAATAAAATAAACGCTTCGATAGCTCCGGTTTCAAAATTCGACGATTATAATTTACAATCGAAAATTGGTGATCAACTGGCTTCTTTAGGTTTTTATGAGATAATGACCAATAGTCTCAGTTCACCTAAATATGCTACACTGCTCGAAGTTGAACAAGTTGGTAAACCGGTAGAAATGTTGAACCCCTTAAGCAATGACCTATCTGTAATGAGACAATCGATGCTTTTTTCGGGCTTAGAGGCATTGTCCTATAACATTAACAGAAAAAAACAAAATCTTAAATTCTTTGAATTTGGAAAGACCTATCATCTGAACGATTCTAAAAGAACTGAAAATAAACACTTAAGTCTTCTCGTCACCGGAAACCGTAATGGAGATAGTTGGATTGGAAGCGAGAATAATATAGACTTCTTTTATTTAAAGTCTGTTGTACTCAATATACTTGAACGATTAGGCATCTCTCAATTGCGACCATCACCTGTCATTGATTCGGTATATGCTGAGGGTTTAACTCTTTCCCAAAAGTCAAAGCCATTAGTAACTATCGGTATCGTAAAGAAAAACTTGTTGAAAGAATCGGGCATTAAGCAGGAAGTGTTGTATGCTGATTTTAATTGGGACAATGTTATATCTCTTGCCAGTAAGAACAGTATATCCTATAACGAAATACCAAAACACCCCGAAGTTAAACGTGATTTTGCACTGCTATTAGACGATAATATCTCTTTTCAAGAAATTCATGAACTTGGTTTTAAAACGGAAAGGAAACTTCTAAAACATATTAATCTTTTCGATGTATATACAGGTAAGAATCTGCCTGAAGGTAAAAAATCTTATGCTGTCGGCTTTACGCTACAAGATGCTAACCGTACGTTGACCGACAAGCAAATTGATAAGATTATGAATAAGATGCAAAAACGCCTTGAAGAAGAGCTTGGTGCAGAATTACGTTAAGACCTAACCTCACGGGGCTGAATGACCTGATCTATTTCATGGATCACACCATTACGTTGGTTAGAATCGGCAACTACAATTGTCGCTTGATTACCCTGTCCATCAGTTAAAATAATATCGAGCCCTTTCATTGTTGCGGTTATGTCATCACCATGAACGGTCATAAACGTTGCGGTACCTCCGCCCCTGCACATTGCTTTTAAAATTTTTGAGGCCGATAGTTTTCCCGCTACAATATGGTACGTCAAAAGGGCTTTCAATTCTTTCTTGTTTTCCGGGCTTAATAAATCATCTACAGATTTACCAGTAATATTTTCAAAAGCTAAATCGGATGGAGCAAATACTGTAAATGGACCGGATCGGTCAAGTAATTCTTCTAAATCGGTAGCCTTCATTACCGCTAATAAAGTCTTATGATTTTCAGATATGGCCGTAGAACGAACAATTGATTTTCTAGCCTCTATGGTTGATTTCTTCTGAGCACTTACTTCGGAAGAAAAAAATAATATCAGTATAAAAAGCAAAGCGGAAGAAATCCTCATGCAAATTGATTAAAAATTGGTTATAGATCCGACCAACGGTCAATCTTACCGACAAATTACGATCAATGTAAAATATTAACAAAAAAAACCTACGGTTTTATTTGTTTTTTAACAACTTGTTAACACTTAGAGCTCAGTATTGAAATCTAATCATTCTGAGAATTCGTTAAATTTGAGTGAATTGCTAAATCAAGAGAATGATACGAAGAACTAATATTCAGGAAAAACTGAATCGAGAACGGAATCGAACTACATCTAAAACATCTTTATTCCGGCAAATAGAGGAGATTTTGAAGCTTAATCAGAGTGAACGCGAAAGAATTTTAAATACTATTAGCAATGGAGTACCTAAGACATCAAATGAATTCGATTTCGATATACTGAAAACCGAAAATATTTATCATATCGACCAAATTCAAAAAATTTGCATCGATTACCGTTTGAGGTTTTTAAACTCTTCATTTTTTAAAGGAGAAATACCTGCCGAGGCAATCTCTAAAATTAGAAGGCTTGAAAAAACTCATGATACAACAATAGATGGGTTGAAAATATTAGCCCCTTCCAAATTATTCAAACTAGAAGATAAAGATGACCCATTGCTATTTGCTCCAATAGGCAATGATTACTTTTATCTAATTCACAAATGGGGAAACGACCTTCATCCTCTTAGAAAACTACTGATGTGGCCTTTTAAAAGTGTGGTCAACCTAACCTTGGTCGTCGTACTCTGTAGTTACTTAATGACTTTGATGGTACCAAACGGTTTGTTTTCAAAGAATAGTACTACCGCCCAATTTTGGATTATTTTCTTTTTCATGTTCAAATGTATGGCATCGGTAGTCATCTTTTATGGCTTTGCCCTGGGAAAGAACTTTACTCCGGCCATTTGGAACAGCAAGTATTTCAACAGCTAGATTTTCAAGGATAAATATTTTGAAGATGAAGTTTGCTCGTCGTTATTCCACAAAAATGGAATGAGGCACACCATCTACATCTAAATTGTCGATAAGTGCAGGATTGGGAGCGGGTTTGATTCTTAATAACCCACCACGGTTATTACTGCCTATTTTTTTATATCCTATCAATATAAAATCATTTTTCTCATCGTAAGAAACCATTGTAGTACTTTCTATCTCAAACTCAAATTTACGTTGTGCCTCAGATAGAAAATTCTCATAAGCATACAGTATAGCAGAATTTTTCTCAAAATCGTAAACTGCTGATATCACCGGATAAATACTATGCGTCCCACCTGGCATATCGTAATATAATCTACCGGAAGCGTCAAATTTCATGGTACTTGCAGATTTAAAATTCGGTTCAGTTCCTACTCCGTATTTTGTAGTGGAAACTGCTAACGAATTGTTGTCAATAGTCATGTGTAAATCATCAAAACTGACAATAATATTATCATTAGGCCCCTTAAAAATGCGTCGAGCACCAAAAGTGAGTAAATCATAATAAATCAGGAGGTTTATCTGAGCGTCAATGACATTTATACCATATTTACCCGATAGTTTTTCATCAAGTGTAAGCACAAAAAGTCTATCATTCGCAAAGGCCATTTCAACCGGCTTATGACCCAATGCTATATCGGTAAAAACAACTTCTTCTGAAGAAGTGTCAATTGCCCTTACATAGTAATCGCTTATTTTTTTTGAAGTTTTAATTTCATAAGCTATGTAGAGACTGTTTTCCGTTCTAAGGATAGCATTTGATTTGAGATTGCAAGCACCTAAATCTTCAAATACAATTTCTGAAGCCACATTTTTCCTCTCAAAATCGTAAACAGTTATCTCACCATTGCAATCACCGCTTTGATGATAATAACTGAAAAAATCATCTTCAACATAAGTTATTTTTGGAGTAGAGTTCAGTGTAAAAGCACTTTCTGTGGCAGTTGCTACACTAAGTTCACCAGTTACATTAATAGCTATTGAAGAAAGTTTTTCTTTATCCTGCACCAAAAGGGTATAGGCAGAGTTTACTCCATTGGTTTTGTCGGTCGAATTGCCATCACCATCTGATTTAGTACAACCGATGACCACCATTGCCAATGAGGCAAATAGCAGATTGTAGGTTTTCATGATGTAAGAGTTTGGATCGATAAAACCTTAAACAGGTACAGCGTACATTTTCTCGCGCTGCTCTTTCAAAGCTTTATCAGACATATACTCTTCAAACGATAAATATCTATCAATGTTGCCTTTAGGTGTTAGTTCTACAATTCTATTGGCAACCGTTTGGGCAAATTCATGATCATGGGTCGTAAATAACACTGTACCCTTAAAGTTTTTAAGTGAATTGTTAAATGCAGTAATGCTCTCTAAGTCTAAATGGTTCGTAGGTTCGTCTAACATAACTACATTCGCCCTCATCATCATCATTCTACTTAACATACATCTCACCTTCTCACCTCCAGAAAGTACGGTACACTTTTTTAGAGCTTCTTCTCCACTAAAAAGCATTTTTCCTAAAAAGCCTCTGATGTATACTTCTTCTCGCTCTTCTTCGGTTTTTGCCCACTGCCTTAACCAATCTACGAGACTGATATTTTCGGTAAAGAAATCAGAATTATCGGCAGGCAAATATGATTGATTTGTGGTTACACCCCATTGAAAAGAGCCTTTATCAGCTTTGCGCTTGTCATTTATTATATCATAAAAAGCGGTAGTAGCACGTGAATCTTTTGATATAACGGCAACCTTATCACCTTTAGCCAAGTTTAAGTTTACGTTGTTAAAAAGAACATCACCCTCTTCAGTAGAAGCTGATAAACCTTCAACATTCAATATTTGATCACCGGCCTCACGCTCTCTTTCAAAAATTATTGCAGGGTACCTTCTACTCGAAGGCTTAATATCTTCTACCTTAAGTTTAGACAGCATTTTCTTTCGAGATGTTGCCTGTTTACTTTTGGCAACATTGGCGCTGAAACGCATAATAAATTCTTGAAGTTCTTTAGCCTTTTCTTCTGCCTTTTTATTTTGTTGGGCTCTTTGACGTGCTGCCAATTGACTACTCTCGTACCAAAAGGTATAATTACCCGAATACAGGTTTAATTTACCAAAGTCGATATCTGCTATACTGGTACAAACCGAGTCTAAAAAGTGTCTATCGTGAGATACTACTATTACCGTGTTCTCGTAATTGGCCAAAAAGTTCTCTAACCAATGAATGGTTTCGTAGTCCAAATCGTTGGTAGGCTCATCCATAATCAAAACATCAGGGTTTCCAAAAAGAGCCTGCGCCAGTAAGACACGAACCTTGAGTTTAGAATCTATATCTGCCATTACCGTAAAATGATGGTCTTCAGAGATGCCTAAATTAGAAAGTAATGCCGCCGCATCACTATCGGCATTCCACCCATTCATTTCTTCAAATTGCACCTGAAGCTCACCTATCTTGTCTGCGTTTTCATCACTGTAATCGGCATATAGTGCATCTATTTCTTTCTTTATTGCGAAAAGTGGTTTATTACCCATAACAACTGTCTCAAGTACAGTTGCTTCATCATAAGCGTTATGATTTTGTTCCAAAATAGACATTCGCTTACCCGGCTCAAGCGAAACATGACCCGAAGTAGGGTCTATTTGACCTGATAAAATCTTTAAAAAGGTCGATTTACCTGCACCATTGGCACCTATAACTCCATAACAATTTCCTTCGGTGAAAGTAACATTGACTTCATCGAATAAAACTCTTTTTCCGAACTGAACAGATAAATTTGATACCGATAACATAGCGCATATTTTTTAAAATCGGTGCAAAAGTACTGAATTATAAATGCCTTACCAATAATCTTATTATCTAAACTACTTGTCGAAATCATTAACGTAACGCGCTAATATTTAACTCGCTATTAACAGCATAGGTTATGGGGTTGATTAATTTTGTTTATTGTCTAGCTGATAACGTTATATGAATAAACATTTACTCTATCTTTTTCTTTTCTTATTGGCGGCCTGCGGGGCAGAAGAAGAAATTTCTCAGAACGTTTTTTTTGCCGGTGAAATCGTAAACCCGACAACTACACATGTCGTTCTTTATAAAGGAGATGTAGTAGTCGATTCTGCAAAATTAGATGAAAGAAGCCGATTTTCTTTTCAACTTGATTCGATTACGGAGGGGCTTTATCATTTTAACCACGATCCCGAGGTACAGTATATATATTTACAAAAGGGAGATAGTATTGTCATACGTCTCAACACGGTCGATTTTGATGAGTCGCTTATCTTCACCGGAAGGGGTGAAGAAATAAATAATTTTTTATTGGAACTTTTCTTGGCCAATGAAGAGGAAGCTGAAAGAATTAGGTCATACTACACTTTAGAACCCAAAGAGTTCGCCACCAAGATAGATTCTTTGAAACAAGAAAAACTGGATATTTTAGACGGTTTGACCGTTGAGGCCGACTTATCTGACAAAGAGGAAAAAATTGCAAAAACCAGTGTTTTCTACAATTATAATATGTACAAAGAAGTTTACCCCTTTAGGCATAAAAGACGAACGAACAATAGTGTTATCAATGACTTGCCCGACGACTTTTACGATTACCGGTCAGAACTTACCTTTGACGACCAAGACCTTACCTATCTTCGCCCATACTATAATTTTGTGAAATATCATGTGGGAAACCTTTCTTACATGACCTGTGTCAATTCTTGTGATATTGAAACAAGTGTAATTCGAAACCAACTGCATTTCAACAAACACAAATTACATATTATAGATAGTTTGGTTGAAGAGAAAGAATTGAAAGACAACCTCTTCCGGAATGTTGCTTTTGACTACTTACTTAAAGTGCACGATACGGAAAAAAACAATGAATCTTTTATCGAAGGATTTCATGAGCTTTCCAGTAACAATCGGCACATTAATGAAATCAATACTTTATATGAAGGCATTAAGAATATTCAACCTAACAAAAAAATACCCAGCATACAGGTCTTAGATTTAGAGGGGAATACTATTTCATTGCCGGAAATCGCTAAAAACCAAAATACCGTATTCTATTTTTGGTCCGGTACCGATAGAACCCATTTCGAAAACATTAAGCGTCGAATAGCTAAACTCACCTCTGAGAAACCCGACTATTCGTATGTAGGCATCAACATCAAAACCGAGCAGGGCCATTGGAAAGCGTTATTGGAAAGTTCCAATTTGGATCCTGAAAATCAATTTAGGGCTCCTGATTTTGAAGCACTTACCAAAGCCTTGATTATTTACCCTCTAAACAAATGCATCGTTACCAAAAATGATGTTATCGTAGATGCTTTTGCCAATGTTTACGGGCCTTTGTAAATAAAAAAAAGGAGGATTACCACATCCTCCTTTTATAACATCATGTTCTAAATAAAGAACTATTTATTGCCTTTTTGGTAATCTGCCAAAAACTTCTCTAATCCACTATCGGTTAGAGGGTGTTTTAAAAGCCCTGTAATTGAATCAAGGCCACCTGTCATGACATCCGCGCCTATTTTAGCACATTCAAGCACGTGCATGGTGTGACGAATGGAAGCTGCCAAAATCTGAGTTTCAAATCCGAAATTATCATAAATAAGACGAATTTCTGCAATTAGGTTAAGACCATCTGTAGATATATCATCTAATCTACCGATGAAAGGCGATACATAAGTTGCACCTGCTTTGGCTGCCAAAAGAGCTTGACCTGCAGAGAAGACCAACGTACAATTCGTACGAATACCCTTGTCCGAGAAATACTTAAGTGCTTTCACGCCATCTTTAATCATTGGAACCTTTACGACAATTTGATCGTGTAGTTCTGCAAGCTCTTCACCTTCTTTGATAATTTCATCAAACTCGGTAGAAATAACTTCAGCAGAAACATCTCCTTCAACGATGTTGCAGATATCGACATAGTGCTTCAATATATTGTTACGCCCGGTAATACCTTCCTTTGCCATCAAAGACGGGTTGGTTGTTACTCCATCAAGTACCCCTAATTGCTGAGCTTCTCGAATCTGGTCTAAATTTGCCGTGTCTATAAAAAATTTCATTTGTGTTGTTTTTATTAGATTTAGAATTAGATATAAGTCGAAAATGGGCTATTTAACCCAAGATCACGAATTTACAATTTATAATGTTTAAGTAAGAGTTTCTCGTACAGTTTATCCGGCAATACACCCTTTAATACTGTAGAGAGTTTTTGCAGAGGCTCCCCTACCTTATAATGCACCTTTGGGTGTTGTGTGTTTATGATTTCAAGAACTACTTTTGCCACGGCTATAGGATCACCGCTGGTATCAACATCCTCATCGATCATCTTTAGGGTTTTTCCGTAATTTTTGGCATATGGTGAATTTTCAACTATGGGGGCATGATACCTGCCTTTGGCAATATTCGTTTTAAAATCACCGGGAGCCAATGTACAGACCTTTATACCAAAATCTTTAACTTCCATTCTTAAGGCTTCGGTAATAGTGCCTAATGCACCTTTGGTAGCCGAATAGATTCCCCTGAAGGGCAGCCCCATATAACCGGCAATTGAAGTAATATTAATAATTACTCCGCTCTTTTGCGCTCTCATATGAGGTATGACTGCTTTAGACATATGTAGGGGACCATGAAAATTGGTCTGGAAAACCCTATCGATTTCGTTATGTGGGGTTTCTTCAATAGGCCCTGTTATACCCATTCCAGCATTATTGATAAGTATATCTATACGCTGTTCTTTTTCTAGTATGCCTTGAATAGCCTTTTTAATACTTGAAGGGTCGGTAACATCAAGCTCTAACAAATCAAAAACCTCAAAATCCGGATGCTTTTCTAAACTACGGGTGGTACCGTACACTTTAAAACCCATTGATTTTAGGTAAAGCCCTATGGATTTTCCGATACCGGAAGAACCGCCGGTAATGAGCACAACCTTTTTTTTCATACATCTGCAAAATAACGAATAAATTGAGCTGAACGGAAAGAAATTTAGAATTTGATAATGGGAATATAAATAGGAAGAATCAGAATGCAAAGTAAAGCATGATACTTCACTTTAGGGCACAAAAAAAGGCAAGCTACCTACATCGCACCGCTACAACCGTATACCCTTGCTGCGTTCCCACCCTGGGGGATTCTACAGGAGCTGGTCGTGTAGGACTTGCCGACCGCAAATATACAACCTTTTGTAACTTTGACAATCGTTTACCTCCTAATTTTATATTCGAATATTGATAGGAGTTCGTTATTTTTGTCTTTTATATCTGGTCCTCTGAGGACTACAAATCAGACATTACAATGAATACCCTTAAAATTTTTTCATCAAGTATTTTATTTCTCTTTATGGCTTGCGGAGGTGATAACACCCCTTCATCCCTATTTGAAATTGAATTTAACGATAACGGCAAAAAAATTCAACAGAATCAAAGCCTAGCTGTATCCATAAAGAATAAAAAAAATAAAGAAATTCAACAGGTCACTTACCTCCTAGAGGGAAATGAACTTGAAGTAAATGATGGAAAAATCACCCTCAATGTACCTACCTTAGGCGATAAAACCTTGAATGCCAAGGTTAAATACGAAGATCAAACTGTAGAGGTGACGAAGAACATCAAGGTTTTGGCGGCTAAATCACCTGAAATCTATACCTACGAAATTGTAAACGAGTACCCTCACGATAACAAGGCGTATACCCAAGGTCTTGAATTTCATAACGACACTTTATACGAAAGCACTGGAAAAAATGGACGCTCGTCATTAAGAAAAGTAGATTTTAATACAGGAGAAATTTTCCAGCAGGTAAATTTAGAGGATAACTATTTCGGCGAAGGCATTACTATCCTCAATGATAAAATTTACATGCTAACGTGGCGAAGCGGCACCGGCTTTGTTTATGATTTAAAAGACTTGAAGAGACTCGATACCTTTCAGTATGGCAAAAGCAAAGAAGGATGGGGCCTGACCAATGATGGTAAAAAACTGTATAAGAGTGATGGAACCGAAAAAATATGGTTTCTGAACCCTGAAACCCTTGTTGAAGAAGGCACTATTGAAACAGTGACCAACAAGTCAATTAACGATAGTGCAAATGAACTGGAGTATGTAGACGGAAAAATATATGCCAATGTCTATCAAAAGCCCAGTGTTATGATTATTGACGCCAAAAGTGGAGCTATCGAGGGTGTTATCAATTTCAGCGGGTTAAGCAATAAGGTTACACATCACCAAACCTGGAGCGATACCGACAATGTTCTCAACGGTATAGCCTATCACCCCAAGAGAAAAACTTTTTTCGTAACCGGAAAAGAATGGGACAAAATGTTCGAAGTGACCATTCAAAAAAAATAGATGCATAAATTTCAAAAGAAACTGGTCGTTAAAAAAGATGATTTAGATGATTTAGACCACGTGAACAATGTTCGCTACGTACAATGGATTCAAGATATTTCAAAAGAACATTGGTTAAAAGTCTGCCCTGAAGAAATAATCAAAAACAACATATGGGTGGTGATGACCCATCACATTACCTATAAGCTTGCTGCGAAGTTAGGTGATGTTATTAAAATCGAAACCCACATAGCCAGTAGTAAAGGGGCGAAGTCTGTACGTGTTGTTGAAATGCATGATGACCGAACCGGTCAACTATTGTTGCATTCGAAAACGGAATGGTGCTTACTGAATTCCGAGAGCTTAAAACCCATCCGAATCTCAGAAGAGATTAAAGAATTATTTGCTGAGTAAGTATTTTGATCTCTATATAGAAGTGATTTTATATGCGACATTTCCTCGTCATATCGATAACTATTCTAACCTTATTCGGCTTTTCATGCCGAAAAGACTTTGAATATACAGCTAGCTCGGGCAACTTGCATTTTTCAAAAGACACAGTATACTTAGATACTGTTTTTTCCTCTATCGGTTCAAGCACCTACACTCTCAAAGTTTATAATCACTCTGGCAATGACATACAAATACCAAGTATATCTTTAGGTAAAGGTCAAGAAAGCGCGTATCGCCTGAATGTAGATGGTATTGCCGGAAAAAACTTCACTAATATTCCGGTGAACTCCAAAGACAGCCTATTTATTTTTATTGAATCTACGATTGACATTTCAGATGCCGGTATTAACGAATTTCTTTATACTGATTTGCTCCAGTTTGACGAGGGCGATAATTTACAGGAAATTGCATTGGTGACCTTAGTGAAAGACGCAATATTCCTTTACCCTGAGAAAGATGCAAGTGGTAAAAAAAGACAGATTTTAGTAGAAAACGATACCGAAGAAAATCTAACAACTGTTCCTGGTTTTGAGTTTGGTTCCGATGAATTAGTGCTTACAAATGATAAACCTTATGTGGTTTACGGCTACGCGGCGATACCTCAAAGTAAATCATTGTTGATTGAAGCTGGCACAAGAATACACTTTCATAAGAATTCAGGTCTGTATGTCAGCCCCGGCAGCTCTCTAAAAATTGAAGGCGCTGTTAGTCAAGATTCTTTGCGTTTAGAAAATGAAGTGATTTTTGAAGGAAACCGTTTAGATCATGAGTTTTCTGACCAGCCTGCACAGTGGGACGGAGTGATTATTGCTTCAGGTAGTACAAGTAATGAAATAAACCACCTAACCCTAAAAAATGCATTGACAGGCATAAAGGTTTTCGGTGATGATATTTTAAACGAACCAACCTTATCTCTAAGGAACACACAGGTCTACAATAGTTTAATTAATAACTTAAGAGCTATATCAGCCTTTATAATAGGTGAAAACTGTGTGTTTGGTAGTTCAGGTGGCAGCTCATTTCTAATTAATTCTGGAGGCAGTTACAGCTTTAACCATTCAACTATAGCCAATTATTGGACTGACGGATTAAGAACATCAAGTGCTCTTCAAATTGATAATGAGCCTTTTGGAAAAAGAGAAAATTCCGAATTAATAAAAGCAGATTTTCAGAACAGCATTATCTATGGAAATAATGCTAATGAAATATCGCTGACAAATAATAACAGTAATACCTTCAATTATTTTTTTAACAATTGTCTCATCAAACTTGAAGATCAAGCAATGCAAAACGAGTCTCCTTTTGACGCTGTAAATGACAATCATTATTTAAATAACTTTTTTAATGAAGATGTGCATTTTAGAAATACAATTCATAATAATTTTCAGCTTTCACCTGAATCGTTTGCTATAGGAAAAGCGGATCCAGACATTTCAGTAAACGTACCTCAAGATATCAACGGAATCTTTAGAGATGAGAAACCTGATATCGGGGCATATGAGTTTCATTAACTTATTTGAATTCCACTATATATTAGTTTAAAGTACAAAACCTCAAGTTTTATACCCTAACCCCTCACCCATTTCAAATTCTTTTCTAGTGGCGCTATTTGATAAATAATAATGAATAGAACGCCTAACATTTTAATAATTACTTATTTTTCTTACAATATCGACTAATTTTTGAAAGTATTTTCTCTCAAACAGTCTAATTTTCAGTATTTTAGGCAGAAAAGCCCCAATTATTGTGGGGAATAACTTGGTTCGTTTATAACTTACTATCAGTAAATTGCATCAAAATAATAGTTGAACTTTTGGAATATAATTACACCATAATCGATTCTGACGCAACTTCTAATCTGCAATTGCAGCATTATTTAGAAGAATATGGTGATTTCACATGCACTTCTATTGCAAAAGATAGTTCTGAAGGCATCAATTCAATTTTAAAGTTTTCTCCTCAGATAGTTTTCATCAACCTAAACGAAAAAGCGCAAGAATATTTTCAAATGGTGATGGAACTACACCAATACTTGACTAGTCTACCTATTATTATTGGTATCTCAAAGGGTAAGCATCATGCGTACGATGCTATTAAAAATGGTTTTTTCGATTATTGGCTAATGCCGTACAATGAGTTTGATATTAGAAAATCGCTCTTACGGCTAAAAAAGCAAATTCCGGCAGAGCAAGAGCCCCAAACATTATGTCTTAGTTCTTATCGAGATTTTCAATATTTAGACACCGACGAAATTCTTTATTTGAAAGCTGATAACAATGCTACGGAATTTATAATGAAAGATGGCACAATAAACAATGCCTACAAGACGTTAAAGACCTTCGAAAATCAATTGCCAAAAAACTTTGTACGCATTCATCAAAGTTATATCGTAAATACGGATTGTATTTCAAGAATTAGCTATGGTAAAGCAATATGCACCCTAAAGCACAGCAAACAGCAATTACCGTTCTCAAAATCTTACCGAAAGAATATCGATAATTTGAAGCAATTGCTCTCAAAAAACACCATTTCTACCTTAAATTAGTCGAATACTCATAGAATTTGGTCATAAGCTAATAAACTTAGGTCGTTTACTACTACTTTTTTTTCTGCACAATAATTAATTTACTACCACCGTAGTTTAGCAGTAAGAAAAACAACAATAACCCCTAAATTTCTTTTGATTATGAAAAAAGTAGCAAGTATTTTCGCAGTAGTAGTAATGGCAATCGGAATGTTCTCTTGTGAGGCAGAAACCAACTTAGAAGAAACAGAAGCCGTATATAAGCTAAACGTTGATGCCGCTACGGATGGTGATGATGTCCGCCAAGATGATAGAGAAGATGGATAATATAAAATTTGTATAGTTTTAGTAAGAAGCCTTAACGTAAATTTAAGGCTTTTTTTATACCTTGTATTTAACAAACTTAAATGAAACCCAAATACTTCACATATGGACTTTTCTTTAATTTAGCGATATCCCTATTAATATCTTCTTGTCAACCTACAAGTGACCAAAAATCGAACCTAGAGTCAAAAGAAATTGACTCTATAATGAGTTTCATCGATTATGGTAGAAATAATAACTTAACCCACAGCAAAAGGTCAGATTTTCTTCAAAAAGCAGAGGATTATACTATGAACCTATCTGATGATTCTATACAAACCATACTAACCGCAAAAATATCATATTCTTATTTCAAACTTAGGGATTCTATAAAGTTCTTCAACTTGAATTCCAAAACCCTTGAATTAGCCCAAATTTCAAAAGATTCTGTTGTATTAGCTGATGCCCTCTGGGATAGAGCAGCTTTCTTTAATAGCCAAGCTGTGCCCGATAGTGCATTTTATAATTATTCCAAAGCCCAAAAAATTTATGAGAATCTTGGGAAGGACTTTGAAAGCTCAAGAATGCTCTACAACATGGCACTTACACAATCAAAAGTCGGGGATTATACAGGCAGTGAAATTAATACCATAAGAGCCATAGAAATATTAAAACCTTTAAACAAGAATCCACAACTTTACAATTGCTATAACAATCTTGGGTCGGTAACCAAAGAACTGAAAGAGTTCGAAAGAGCTATTGAATACTATAATATAGCCCTTGAGTATCAGAAAAAAATTGAACGGGAAAATAATTTTGAATCTAGCCTCAATAATAATATAGGGGTTGTCTACCAAGAACAAGGTAGATATAAAGAGTCCATTGCATATTTTCAAAAAGTAATTCAAGATAAATCTTTATTAAAAACTGAGCCCAAACTCTACGCTTTAGCTCAAAGCCATCTAGCTTTTAGTAAACTTAAAATATCTTCCAAATTTGATGTTTCTGAAGACTTGAACTCTTCAATCAAAATATTAGATAGTATAGATAACACTCCAGGATTGGCAAGAGCCTATTTTAATTTTGCCGAATATCATCTTATTCAAAAAGATACTCTAAAGGCTATATCATACGCCAATAGGTCAAAAGATTATGCGGAGCAGGCAAACAACAATGAAAGAATTTTATTGAACCTGCAACTTTTAGCAAAGCTAGAACCTGAGAAATCGACTGCCTACATTCGAGAATATATTTCTCTCAACGATAGCTTGCAGCAAGTTGAGCGTCAAGTACGGAATAAGTTCGCCCGAATTCGTTTTGAAACTGATGAATTTATTGCCGAGAACTTACTTTTGGCGAGACAAAAGCAATTATGGACAGGTATCGCCGTAGCTGTTCTTCTACTAGGTCTAATGTCATATTTTATTTTGGACCAAAGAGCAAAAAACCAAAAATTACGCTTTCAACAAGAACAACAAGCGGCGAACCAAGAAATTTTTAACTTAATGCTTGCCCAAAATCAAAAGGTCGAAGAGGCGAAAAAGTTAGAGCAAAAACGAATCTCTGAAGAATTGCACGATGGTGTTCTAGGCAGTATGTTGGGGGCAAGAATGGTGCTTACAGGCCTGAATAAAAAGAATGATGCAGAAGCAGAAGTGCAAAGAAAGAAAGCAATAGATTCTTTACAGGATGTAGAAAAGGAAATAAGGTCTATTTCTCATGAATTGAGTCATGCCGCTTATCAAAAAATTAATAATTTTATACATTCGATAGACGATTTATTAAAAACTGTTCAGGTATCCGGAAATTTCGATTATAATTTTTATTATGAAAAAGATTTTGATTGGGACGGCGGCATCAAAGGTGTAACCAAAATAAATCTTTATCGTTTGATTCAAGAAAGCCTTCAAAACTCGGTAAAACATGCGAATTGCAAAAAGGTAACCATTGACCTCGGAGTACATGACAATATGCTAATTGCAACAATCACCGATGACGGCAAAGGCTTTAAGACCAAGAAAGGCAAAAAGGGAATCGGTATGCGTAACATGGCTTCCCGAATCGAAAAATTAAATGGCAAATGGGAAATTAAAAGTACTGTTGGACAAGGAACTTCTGTTGTTTTCAGAATTCCCGTTAAAAATTTGACTCCCCAAGTCAAAAAGCTAGAACTAAACAAAAAACTTAAAGAGAGAACAGATCAAAACTATGGATAATTTAGTACGCATACTTGCCGTTGATGACCATGAAATGATAGTGCTGGGCTACAAATACACTTTAGAGGCCACCGATTTTGAAAATTTTAAAGTTATTGTAAATACCGCACCCAGTTACGAAAAGGGCAAGGCAGAAATTGAAAGTTCTTCGAAGAGAATTCCCTATGACCTCATTCTTCTTGATATTTCAATGTTTCCTGAAAATTCAAAGAGTGAAAAAAGTGGGGAAGATTTAGGCCTCTTGATTAAAGATATTTCACCATCTTCAAAAATTGTTTTTCTTTCTTCGTTCAGTGATAGTTATAGAATTAATAATATTTTGAAAACTGTTAATCCTGACGGCTACATGGTCAAATCAGAGGTTGATGAAAGAACACTTCAAGATATGGTGAAAACTGTTCTCGAAAAACCACCTTACTATACTGCCGCTGCTCTTCAGGCGATAAGACGAAAGATGGCCAATGAAGATCAAATTGATGAGCGCGACAAAAAAATACTGTATCAATTGTCGATTGGCACCAAAACTAAGGATATTTCTTCTATTGTTGCCGCCGCAAGTACGACCGTAGAGAACAGAAAAAGACAGTTAAAGGTAATTTTCGACGTTGAAAGTGGCAATGATTTTGCACTTATTGAAGAAGCACGTAAAAGAGGCTTCATTTAGCTTGAAAACCCTACTCTTCAACAACTGTAACAATCTGAAAAACAGATTTTTAAAAATTATATTATAGTGTTAATAGAAAAACCCCATTTTTTTTGGGGTTTTTCTTTGTATCAATAATGGCTTATCAATTTACTTTTGATACTATATTGAATACACTATACGTTTATGCCTTCATTTCCAGATAATTTCGAGAACAATTCGTCCGGAGGTTTCAATCTTGATTTGAGATTGGAGGGAATTGAATCTTTTAGAAAAAGTTTAGAGAAGTTCTTCTTCTCAGAAGCTACGGTACGCAATTGTGCCTCCAACAATTCAGGCGTTAACCTTGCTGTTGAATTAGAATGTAACCTTAGTTTGGTTGAAATGCTATTTCATTTCAATCGAGGTACTTGGGGTAATTTTTCACAAAGCTACTCCTCGTTTACCGCTGTTCTTGAAAAATTTAGAACTGAAAACTTGGTCTCGATTGATATTGAAGAGCTTTCTATTTTGTTTAAGGATACCCGTATCATAATCAATAAAATTTACGAAAGAAGTATACCTGAACAACTAGAGAGTATTTTAGGTGAAATGGGCAAACATTATGTTCATTTTAGCAAAGGTCTTTCTGAAACACCATATGAAATTTATGTTCCGGTTTTTGAAGAAGATTGTTCTGAAAATGATTTTTTCTTGAGGACTATTGAATCAAACCATTCGCAAAAAGACTATTTCAATTACTGGGGTCTTTATTTCGAATCTGAAGATGATGCTATCATTTATGATTTGCAGGCATCCCACTTAGAAAATGGTGATTTATATATGCTAAATACCGATTAAAAATATCCTTTTAATATCCACCTTTAGGTACAGTATGTTTTTAACAAAATGTACCAAAAACAAAAGAATCCGCAAGTCATTGAATAATTTGACTTAGCGGATTCTTATTTAATGAGATTTATTTTTCTAACTAGAAATTAAAAAGTTCACGACCCTGCATCAATTCGTTCACTTTTTTCTTGGCACTTTTAATTTTTGCTTCATCTTCCGAATTGGTCAGTACTTCATCAACCAATTCTACTATAGTAGACATATCTGATTCTTTCAACCCTCTAGTGGTAATTGCAGCCGTACCAAATCTGATACCAGAAGTTACAAATGGAGATTTGTCATCGAACGGAACCATATTCTTATTGGCGGTAATATCGGCATCAACCAAAACCTTTTCAGCATCTTTACCCGTAATATTTTTATTTCGAAGGTCAATCAACATCATGTGGTTATCGGTTCCTCCTGAAATAATATTATAACCTTTAGCTACAAAAGCAGCGGCCATTGCCTCGGCGTTCTTCTTTACTTGCAACATATAGTGCAAGAAATTATCGGTTAAGGCTTCACCAAAAGCAATTGCCTTAGCAGCAATAATGTGTTCTAAAGGCCCACCTTGATTACCTGGAAACACAGCCAAATCAAGCAATGCCGACATCTTGCGCAGATTACCGTTCTTTAATTTAATTCCGAATGGGTTATCAAAATCCTCCCCCATTAGAATAAGTCCACCCCTTGGTCCACGCAAAGTCTTATGTGTGGTAGTAGTAACAATATGACAATGTGGTATCGGATCGCTAAGAATACCCTTGGCAATCAAACCTGCCGGATGTGATATATCGGCCAACAAGAGCGCTCCAACGCTATCCGCAATTTCCCTAAACTTTTTAAAGTCCATATCTCGGGAATATGCAGAAGCACCTGCAATTATCAACTTAGGTTTTTCTTGATTTGCAATCTCTTGTATTTTGTCATAATTCAAGACCCCGGTTTCCTCATCTACCCCATAAAAAACAGGGTTATAAAGACGTCCTGAAAAATTCACCGGAGAACCGTGGGTCAAATGACCACCATGAGATAGGTCAAACCCTAAAATAGTATCGCCCGGCTTCAAACATGCATGGTAAACCGAAGCATTTGCCTGAGACCCTGAATGGGGTTGCACATTAGCATAAGCAGCGCCGAAAAGTTCTTTTGCTCGGTCTATGGCCAACTGTTCTATTTTATCAACAACCTCACAGCCACCATAATAACGTTTACCAGGATAACCCTCAGCATATTTATTGGTCAAAACCGATCCTGCGGCCTCCATAACCTGTGGGCTGGTAAAATTTTCTGAAGCTATAAGCTCAATACCACTTAGCTGCCGTTCTTTTTCTTCGGCTATTAAATCAAAAATAAGGTTGTCGCGTTGCATACGTCAATATTGTGTTAAATGAGGTGCAAAAATACAAATTGCTTCTTGTTAAGACCTATAAAATAATATATTTGATTAGCAATTTATTAAATACAAATTAACAATTACAATATGCCCATAGCTGCGAACGATCCTACAAAAAAAACATGGTTGAACGTCTCTGAAAATTCTGATTTTCCTATTCAGAATATACCTTTCGGAGTTTTTCTCACCCGTGACGATATCATAACTATAGGTACTAGAATTGGGGATTACGCCATCGACCTAGGTGCATTACATCAATTGGGTTACTTCAAAGACATACCCCTAACTGATGATATTTTTCTTCAAGACACATTGAATGATTTTATTTCAGACGGTCAAAAAACTTGGCGATTGGTTCGTAATCGAATTAGTGAAATATTCGACGCCTCCAACGATGAGCTAAAAAATAACAAGGGCCATCGCGAAGTGGTTTTGTTTTCTATGGATGAGATAGAAATGCAGCTACCTGTACAGATTGGCGATTATACCGATTTCTATTCCAGTAAAGAGCATGCAACCAATGTGGGCACTATGTTCAGAGATCCTGAAAATGCCTTGCTACCGAATTGGCTTCATATTCCTGTCGGGTATCACGGCAGAAGTTCTACAATTGTACCCAGTGGAACGCCTATACGCAGACCATTGGGCCAAACCATACCTAATAATTCTAAGAGTCCCGTTTTCGGACCTTCAAAATTGGTCGATTTTGAACTCGAAATGGCCTTTATTACTACAGATGCCAATGCACTGGGTGAACCCATACCTGTTAGTGAAGCTGAAGATTATATTTTTGGTATGGTTCTATTTAATGATTGGAGTGCTAGAGATATTCAAAAATGGGAATACGTACCATTGGGCCCGTTCTTGGCCAAAAACTTTGCCTCCTCCATTTCCCCCTGGATAGTTACTTTAGATGCTCTTCAGCCTTTTAAGGTCGAAAGCCCCGAACAATCCCCCGAACCACTGCCCTATTTAAGACTTACAGGAAATCATAGTTTCGATATCAATCTAGAAGTAGATATAATAACCGAATCGATGAAATCTACCACGGTCACAAAGTCGAACTTCAAGTATTTGTATTGGACTATGGCACAACAACTTGCCCACCACACTATAAACGGTTGTAAAGTAAATAGTGGAGATATGATGGGTAGTGGTACCATTTCAGGGCCTACTCCTGACTCTTATGGCTCTATGCTCGAGTTATCTTGGCAAGGCAAAAACCCAATAAAATTGAATGACGGCAGTGAGCGCAAGTTCATTGAAGATAATGACACCGTTGTATTAAAAGGTTATTGCCAGACTGAAAGTATTCGCATAGGTTTTGGTGAAGTTTCGACCAAACTATTGCCGGCGTTGAAAACTAATAAATAATACTCACAAAACACCCAATCAACGATTTCATACGATAGTTCATCGTTTTACGTTACTTAAAATATATATTTTGGCATGACCATTGAAATTATGCTGAAAACTATAAATCGTAAGTGATGAAAAAAACTATACTTTTTATTTCGATAATTTCATTATTTGCTGCATGTAGCAGCGTCAAACAGGCACAAAAGTCTATTAATACCGGTAACTATGAAAATGCCATTCATACGTCTATAGATAATTTAGCGAAAAACAAGACTAAAAAGGCTAACCAACCGTACATAGTTCTTCTCGAACAAGCATATATAAAGCATACCGAGCGAGAGCTAGAGCGAATCGATTTTCTAGAAAACGATGAAAACCCTGCCCATTATGAGGCCATTTACAATTCATATGTGAATTTAAGGGCAATTCAAAACAAAATTAAGCCACTACTTCCATTATTTATTATAGAAGAGAACCGTCAGGCAAATTTTGAATTCAACGACTATCAAGATGCAATTATTGATAGTAAAGATGATCTTGCAGAATTTTTATACGATAACGCCAGTAATTTATTGACCAACGCTACAAATAAACAAGACTATAGAAAAGCTTATGATGATTTTGAATATCTAGATAAAATTGAGCCTGGTTATGATGATGTTAAATATAAATTAGAAGAGGCATATGCTAAAGGTCTCGATTACATCAGCGTTGACTTGGTAAACGAAACTGAACAAATTATTCCGGCCAGATTAGAGGAAGAACTATTGAACTTTGACATTTATGGTCTTGAAAATTTTTGGACCAAGTACCACAATAACCCTCAAGCAGATGTCATTTATGACTATAATATGAAGTTAGCCCTTCGACAAATAAATATATCACCTGAGCGAATCAGTGAAAAACAGCTAGTAAAAGAGCGTCAGGTCAAAGATGGTTATAAGTATGCCGTAAATCGCGACGGAAGTATAGTAAAAGACAGTTTGGGTAATAAAGTTAAGATAGATAAATTTAAGACGGTTAGTTGTAATTTCTACGAATTCACCCAATTTAAAACGGCAGCGGTTAGCGGTTTAGTTCAGTTTACCGATTTAAAGACCAAACAACAGTTAAGTTCTTACCCCCTGGCCAGTGAATTTATTTTTGAGCACATTTATGCTAATTATGAAGGGGACAAGAGGGCAATCGATAACGACCAATTGAGTTTGTTAAAAGTCAAGGCTATACCGTTTCCTTCAAATGAGCAAATGGTCTACGATGCTGGCGAAGACCTGAAAGCAGGATTGAAATCAATACTGAGAAGACAAAAATTCGACTAAAAAAATCCCCAAGATAAGCTTGGGGATTTTTTTTGATTCTAATCGCCCGCCTTACAAATTAAACGAATTCTTCTAACCTTAGTTCTGAAATCGCGCCGTGAGAATCGTGGGCTACTACTTGAGCATTTTTTATTATCAGTAACTGGGGCGATTGATGAACAATATTAAATTTAGTTTCGACCTCGTTCGATACATTACGGTTCTTATGTAAATCAATAAAATAGAAATCCATTTGTTCTTCGGAAAGCGCATAATTCGATGTGAACATATTCAAGACCATTCTACTAATTCCGCAGGTAGTAGAGTGTTTGAAAATAACCTGGGGTTTCACCATTGATTTTTCTACTATTTCATCTAATTGACTTATGTGCGTAAGAGCTATCCATGGTATTTTAGTTTTTTCCTCGTTTTCCTCTTTACTTCCTCCTCCAAATAATCCACTAAAAAGTCCCATTAACTAAATTTTAAAATATCTTTATTAAAGATGCAAGTCAAAAACTGCCGAAATGTCCTGTATTTACTGATGTTAACAGACATTTTGTCTTGCTCAAAACCTTGGTAAGATTCTTGACTTATTCCTTTCAAAAGTAAACATAAGCTAAAGATATAAGAATATGAATTTTAATAATTATACCATAAAATCGCAAGAGGCTTTGCAACAGGCCCAACAAATTGCACAAGGCCTCGGGCACCAGCAAATAGAAAATGAACATCTCTTTAAGGCCATTGGCGAGGTCGATGAAAACGTACTTCCCTTTATATTAAAAAAATTAAATATCAATGTAGGTCTTATAGAACAAATTCTGGACAAAGAGCTGGAGAGTTTTCCAAAGGTTTCGGGCGGTGATATTATGCTCTCACGAGAAGCGGGAAAAACGGTTACCGAAGCTAGTATCATTGCCAAAAAAATGAGCGATGAATTTGTTTCGATTGAACATCTTTTACTTGCAATTTTAAAATCAAAGAGTAAAATCGCTCAAATCTTAAAAGATCAGGGCGCTACAGAAAAAGATTTAAAAGTAGCAATAGAAGAGCTAAGGGGTGGCGGCAAGGTTACTTCACAAAGTGCTGAAGAAACCTATAATTCTCTAGATAAATATGCAAGAAACCTTAACGAATTGGCCGACAGTGGCAAACTTGATCCTGTAATCGGACGTGATGAAGAAATTCGTAGAATTCTACAAATTTTGTCTCGTCGAACAAAGAACAACCCCATGCTGGTAGGTGAACCTGGCACTGGTAAGACTGCTATTGCCGAAGGTCTTGCGCATCGTATTATTCAAGGTGATGTACCTGAGAACCTACAGGATAAGATTATCTATTCCTTAGATATGGGGGCGTTAATCGCAGGCGCAAAATATAAGGGTGAATTTGAAGAGCGCCTAAAGTCGGTAATTAAAGAGGTTACTTCATCTGACGGTGACATAGTTTTGTTCATCGATGAGATACATACCTTAGTTGGGGCAGGTGGCGGACAGGGAGCTATGGATGCGGCAAACATCTTAAAACCTGCACTGGCACGAGGCGAATTACGCGCTATTGGAGCAACAACTTTAGACGAATACCAAAAGTATTTTGAAAAAGACAAGGCTTTAGAAAGACGTTTTCAAAAGGTGACGGTAAACGAGCCAGATACCGAAAGTGCAATTTCGATCTTAAGGGGTATTAAAGAAAAATACGAGGCACACCATAAAGTGCGCATTAAAGACGATGCGGTAATTGCAGCGGTAGAATTATCCCAACGTTACATTACCAATAGATTCTTGCCGGATAAGGCAATTGATTTGATGGATGAGGCCGCGGCTAAACTCCGCATGGAAATCAACTCAAAACCTGAAGAGTTAGATGTTCTAGATCGCAAAATAATGCAGTTGGAAATTGAGATTGAAGCCATTAAAAGAGAAAACGATAAAGCAAAGCTTAAGTCGCTGAATGTTGATTTGGCCAATTTTAAAGAAGAGAGAAACGAGATTTTCGCCAAATGGGAAAGTGAAAAGTCGGTCGTCGACAACATTCAGAAGACCAAGCACGATATTGAAGAATTTAAATCGGAAGCAGAGAGAGCTGAACGTAATGGAGATTATGGAAAAGTTGCAGAGTTGCGCTACGGAAAAATCAAAGAAGCTCAAGAACAACTTGAGAAGCTACAAGAAGAACTTCTAGCCCAACAAGATACCGACACCTTGATTAAAGAGGAGGTTACGAACGAAGATATCGCTGAAGTAGTCGCCAAGTGGACAGGCATTCCTGTTACTAAAATGCTTCAAAGCGAACGCGAAAAGCTCTTACAACTTGAAGATGTTCTACACAAACGTGTAGTAGGTCAAGAAGAGGCGATTGAGGCAGTTTCCGATGCCATACGTCGAAGCAGGGCCGGTCTTCAAGATACCAAACGACCTATTGGTTCCTTTTTGTTCTTAGGTACGACAGGTGTAGGTAAAACAGAACTGGCTAAAACCTTGGCGTCATACCTCTTCGATGACGAAAATGCGATGACCAGAATTGATATGAGCGAATATCAAGAGAGGCATTCGGTCAGTCGCTTGGTGGGGGCACCTCCGGGGTATGTGGGTTATGATGAAGGCGGTCAATTGACCGAAGCGGTTCGAAGAAGACCTTATTCCGTTGTCTTGTTAGATGAAATCGAAAAAGCGCATCCTGACACCTTCAATATCCTCTTACAAGTTTTGGATGAAGGACGGTTGACCGACAATAAAGGTCGTGTTGCCGATTTTAAGAATACTATCATTATAATGACCAGTAATATGGGCAGCCATATTATTCAAGAAAAGTTCGAGAATAGCAATAATATTTATAGTGCTACGGAAGCCGCTCGAGTAGAAGTACTCGGATTGTTGAAAAAAACGGTCAGGCCCGAATTCTTGAATCGGATAGATGATATTATTATGTTTACTCCGCTAAGCAAAAATGATATTTCTAAAATTGTGAGACTACAACTCGATTATTTGAAAAAAGTGGTAGCTAAACAACACATTACAATCGATGCTACAGATGAGGCTATCGAGTATTTATCTGAAAGAGGGTATGACCCACAATTTGGTGCTAGGCCCATTAAAAGAGTAATACAAAAAGAAGTACTTAACAAGCTTTCGAAAGAATTATTAAAAGGCAGTATATCTACGGATAGCATAGTACTTATCGATTCATTTGAAAATGAGTTGGTTTTTCGAAATCAAGAAGAACTGGTGAAGTAAGATAATACTTCATAATATAGATTAAGGCATCTTTAAAAAAGGTGCCTTTTTTTTGACAAAACTAGATACCATGCAGTATATAAATTTTTTATCTTCGTACAAAACTGCACCACGATGACCACCAAAGCTGAAAGAACCACTACCTATATTATTGAAACCGTAGCACCTATATTTAATAAACTAGGATATGTAGGTACCAGCATGAGTGATCTTACCGAGGCAACCGGATTGACCAAAGGTGCTTTATATGGCAATTTTGAAAATAAAGAAGCCTTAGCAATATCAGCATTTGAGTACAGTAGTAAAAAATTGTTATCAAAAATTGATCAGGTATTATCGATTGATGGCAGTTCATTAGATAAAATATTCGCCCTTACCGAATTCTATCGTCATTATGATGATTTCACCGCCGATTTAGGAGGATGCCCGGTACTCAATACAGGTGTAGACGCACAGAACAACAACAAACTTCTTGCCGCAGCAAGCAAAGAAATAATTAAGGAAATTGAGGGTAAAATTGCTTTGGTTCTCGAAAACGGCACTAATAGTAATGAACTGAAACTACCCGTTACTCCCCTACAGTTCGCCAAACAATTTTATACTATGATTCAGGGGGCAATCGCTATGTCTACGATTACACGAGATAGAAAGTATCTTATTAATACTATTGCCTATCTAGACTTATTGGTCAAAAAGGAAATTAAAATATAGTACCGAACTACTAATTATCGACATTTAATACCTTAGAATTCTCTAGTCTTATTAAAAACAGTAAGCCTCTAAAAGATAATAATAGATTAACGTCATAGGGTTAGTTCATTATTTGCCGACCACTCTAAATATCCACGTATTTCCGGCATACTTACCACCATATTTACCGTCTCTCGCTTGTCTAGCTTCTCGCATAGTATCGAAACGTTGTAAGTAGGCGTAGTGATAATTGTTCTTACCCCTTTGAAATGACCCGGGGCTCATTCCTTTGCTTCTAAGGTCTGCCATGAACGCATCAAAATATTTCTTAGTACCAAATACATTGGCAATTAAATAATAACCAGGCTCTAACCCATCTTCGGTTTGAACTTCCTCATATTTCTCACCCTTTTGGGGCCTATCGGCTTCATTTTGCTCCGCTAGTTCAGCTTTGCGCTTAGCTTCTTGGGCGATAGAATCACGTCTGTGCTCTTCAGCTAACCGTCTCGCTTCTGCCAATGCCTCTGCTTGCTTGGCCTTATTGATAGAATCTAATTTACGGGCTTGTTCTTCTCTACGAATATTCGCCAATGCTTCTTCCTCATCTTCAATAGCTTCTTGCTGCTCTTTAGCATTTTTCTCGACCTTGGCCAAGGCCTCTTCTTCTTTTTGTTTTGCCTTTGCTTCTTGCTCTTGTTTTAGCTTAAGTTCTTTCGCTGCCAATACAGCTTCTTTTTCAATATCGGCAATTGAATCACGAACTCGTTTTTCTTGTCTTCGCTCTTCTTTATCTTTTTCTCTAGCCGCCTTCTTAGCTTCTTTAGATTTATTTTTTTCGTTTTCAGCAATTTCTTCCGCTTTTTCAAGCTCTTCCCTCATTTGCTGGTCTTTCTCTTCTTGGTTTAATTGAAGAATGATACCCTCCTCTTCTTCGATATCAAAACCTACCACCTTATGTCGTTCGTCTGGTTTGCCTAAAAAATAGGCAGCCATCAGTTCAAAAGAGGCATCCTTTGAGATGGAAGCACTTGTCCCCAGCTCGACCAAAGCTCCAATAGAAAAATGTTTAAAAAATGTGCCTCCTACTCCAATACCATAACCGTAAAAGTTATTATAACCTACTTGACCCCAATATTTATCAGTATTCAGCAATGAATAAAATCCGATTTGATTTGATTGACCGGGAATAGTTCTCAAGTACATAGAGGGCCTTAAGAAGGCATTTGTTGTGGCCCCTAACGTTAAGGGAAAATCATATGACAATAACGACATGAATATTTTATCTTCTTTAGCCGTATTCCCCTCTTTGGCATTAAAATTATAATCGATTAAATTTTCAGAGGCCAGGCTCAGGGTAAGACGTTCTACCGATATACTTGCTCCAGGCGCCATTTGAATTATAAAATCGTCAGTAATCGTCGGTAATGGTATGGGAAGGTTAGGGTCAACTTGAAAACTATTATTCGCCAATTCTTGTTTAAAGGCAAAAACATTGACCCCTAAAGACAATCTCACCAAATCGTTTAACTCAAATTGATGAGCATAATTAACCGCTCCACCCGTATTAAAAAAAATCCCTGTATTTTGCTGAAAGAAGGCTAACCCTGCAGCTGATTTTGAATTTAATTTTCTTGTATAGTTCAAGAATATCGTCGTAGGGTCACTATCAATACTCTGCCATTGCCATCTTGACCAAAATGCTACCGATTCCGCATTGTTTCTATCTAATGAAAACGCAGGATTAAACAAACTGGCATTATATGTCGTTAAATTATGTTGCCTTAAATCGGCAGGTAAGCGCTCTTCTCTTTGACCGTACGCAATCAAAGAAAAATTTAGCAAAATTAACAGGCTAGTAATTTTCATCATAAACAAAAGAACAAAAACAAGCAGTTTAACATACTTTTTTCAGCTAAATTTAGTTAACATTTATGCAAGAGTTTTCAACCAAAAAAAAGAGTCTTTAATTATGAAAGGCATTCAAATCATTCAAGTTGTAGTACTTTTCCTATTCATTGTAGGTTGTAAAGATAATCAAAAAAAGGTGGAACCGTTGAACGTAGACCCGGCCGTTTCAACTTTTTACTTTGTAAGACATGCGGAAAAAGACCGTTCGAACCCCGAAGACCCAGATCCTGAACTTAATCAACGTGGTCTTGGTAGGGCAATGCATTGGGCCGAAATCTTAGATGACGTTGAACTAGACGCCATTTATTCAACCGATTATCAAAGAACTTCGATGACAGCAGCACCTATTTCTGTAAAAAAAGACCTCGATGTTCAGTATTACGAACCACAAACTATCGATATTGATCAATTTAAAGCCGATAATTTAAATAAAACAGTTTTAGTTGTTGGTCATAGCAACACCACGCCCGATTTTGCAAACAAGGTTATGGGAGAAGATGTGTTTTATGAGATGGACGACTCTGATAACGGCAGTCTGTTTATAGTACAGCTTGTGGGAAACAAAGCGACTTCTCAACGACTTCATATTAATTGCAACTGCCCAAAAGAAAGAGAGTAATTTATTCGTTACCTAACTTATATAAGTTAGCAATCATCACTCTGCGATTATTGTAATTCGAACGACTTGTTTACTTTTGTAAGATGGTTCAAAAGAACATCAATATAAAGAATAAGAAGGCTAAGTTCGAATACGAATTTTTAGACACTTATGTTGCGGGCATTGTTTTGGCCGGTACCGAAATAAAATCTATTCGAGAGGGTAAAGCTTCCATTTCCCAAAGTTTCTGTGAATTCAATGATCGAGGGGAAATGTTTGTAATCAACATGCAGGTCGATGAATATTCGCATGCTTCGCACTTCAATCACCGACCAAAGGCCGAAAGAAAACTTTTATTACACAAAGGCGAACTCAAAAAACTTAGAAAAGAGGTTTCTACGAGCGGATTAACTATTGTACCGCTCAATCTTTTCGTTAATGACCGAGGGCTTGCAAAAGTTAAGATTGCACTTGCCAAGGGTAAAAAACTTCACGATAAAAGGGAAACTATAAAAGACAGAGACAACAAAAGAAACTTGGCTCGAATCAAAAAAAGTTTCAATAATTGATTTATAAAGAATAGAGCGGCTTAATTTTTGTTTTCCAACAAAGGCACAAATCGAAATGAACCGAATTCTTTTTTCTCAAATTCCTTCTCCGATTTTCGAATAAACAACGTCATGACCTGATCGTTCACTCCGACAGGTATAACTAGACGACCACCTATTTTTAGTTGTGCCATTAGTGGTTTTGGCACCTCAGGTGCACCAGCAGTAACCACAATCGAATCAAATGGCGCATCAGGTGGTAAACCTTTATAACCATCACCGAAAATATTCTTTTTAGGGCGATAGCCCATTTTGCCAAAAAAAAGTTTGGTTTTCTTGAATAGCTCTTGCTGTCTTTCAATGGTAAACACCTTAGCCTTTAGGTGAAGTAGTACTGCCGTTTGATAACCACTTCCCGTGCCGATTTCCAATACCTGGTGACCAGGTTTCACTTGCAATAGTTGAGTTTGAAATGCCACTGTGTAAGGTTGTGAAATGGTTTGGTCTGCCGCTATAGGAAATGCTTTATCTTGATAGGCATGCCCCTCAAAACTACTATCCATAAACAAATGTCTGGGTATCGTTTTAATTGCACCAAGTACTTTGGTATCGGTAATACCTTTTTTCACCAGTACTTCGGCGAGCTTATTTCGCATTCCCCTATGCTTGAAGGTATCTTTCAATGGTTTGGTTTTAGAAAGGTAAAGTTAGGTCGTAAATAATCAAATCACAAGAAACAACCAGCGACAAAAATTAAGTTGTGATACTCAACTTTTTGAGTTAGAATCAATTTCTTGAGAAATCATGAAACCCAAAAATATCCTTATTTTTGGGGTAAAGAGAAATAGATGTTAAAAGTTGGGGTTTTGGGCGCCGGTCATTTGGGTAAAATCCATCTACGATTGCTCAACGAGTCGAAAAAATATGAACTTATCGGATTTTACGATGCCGATGCTATTAACGGAAAAAAGGTAGCCGATGAATTCGGATACCAGTATTATGACAATATAAATACGCTAATCGACGCCGTAGACGTCGTAGACATAGTCACCCCTACCCTTTCACATTTTGATTGTGCTAAAAAAGCGATTCAAAAGGGAAAACATATTTTTATAGAAAAACCGATAACAAACACTTTTGAAGAAGCTCTTGAGTTATTAAAGTTGAAAGAACATTATGGTGTAAAAGGACAGGTGGGTCATGTTGAGCGATTCAACCCTGCTTTCTCGGCGGTGAAGGCCCAAATTAAAGAGCCAATGTTTATCGAGACCCATCGATTGGCAGAATTTAACCCTAGAGGAACTGATGTACCCGTGGTTTTAGATTTAATGATCCATGATATAGATGCTATTTTAAGCGTTGTCGATTCAGAGGTCAAGCAAATAAATGCGAGTGGTGTTTCGGTAATCAGCAAGTCGCCTGATATTGCCAACGCACGTATCGAATTTGAAAATGGTTGTGTAGCGAATCTAACCGCGAGTAGAATATCGCTCAAAAACATGAGGAAGTCCCGGTTTTTTCAAAAGGATGCCTACATATCCGTTGACTTTTTAGAAAAAAAGGTAGAGGTTGTAAAAATGAAAAACGCCCCAGAAGTCGCAGGCGATTTTGATATGATTCTGCAAAATGCGGAAGGTGAAAAAAAGCAAATTTATTTTGAGAATCCTGATATAGTCAATAATAATGCTATTCTAGATGAGTTAGAAAGCTTTTCCGATTCGATTATCAACAATACAGAACCAATCGTTACTCTTGAACAAGGTACAAATGCCCTAAAAATTGCACTTCAGATTATTGATTCTTTCAAAACTGATGCTAGCCTTAGTTAACAGATACAGCTAACCCTACAGAAGAATTACCTTTATATGCCCATAAAAGAGAACTTGCGAAAAATACTTGAAACGATTCCCGACCATGTAACTTTGGTTGCTGTTTCGAAAACGAAACCCATAGAAGAGCTTATGGAAGCCTATGAATCTGGGCAGCGGATTTTTGGCGAGAACAAAGTTCAAGAGATGGTCGGTAAATGGGAAGAGCTTCCCAAAGATATTCAGTGGCACATGATTGGTCACCTACAACGGAACAAAGTAAAGTATATGGCCGAATTTGTATCATTGGTGCATGGGGTCGATAGTTTTAGGCTTTTGAAGGAAATAGATAAACGAGCTTCCGGGCAAAATAGAACTATTGATTGCTTGTTACAGATGCATATTGCCGAAGAAGATACTAAATTTGGGTTGGACCGAACAGAACTAGAGGATATGATAAATTCAAAAGAATTCAAGTCCCTAGCTAACATTAATATAAAAGGATTAATGGGCATGGCCACTTTTACTGAAAACCAATCTCAAATAAGAAGGGAATTCAGACAGTTAAAATCAATTTTTGATGACCTTAAAAATAAAATACCACAGCTTGATATTCTGTCAATGGGCATGAGTGGTGATTACAAGGTTGCCATTGAAGAAGGTAGTACTATGGTTCGCATCGGCAGCAGTATCTTTGGAGCTAGAAATTACTAGAATCTTCGGTAAATTTATCTTGCGACCCAAAAGCATCTTTTTAAGACTAAACTAATTTAATGTACGCAATACTCGATATAGAGACTACAGGAGGAAAATTTAATGAAGAAGGCATTACAGAAATCGCCATTCATAAATTTGATGGACATAAAGTTGTAGATAAGTTTATTAGTCTAGTCAATCCGGAAAAAGACATTCAGCCATTTGTGGTCAATCTTACGGGAATCAACAACAAAATGTTACGTACAGCACCTAAATTTCATGAGGTAGCCAAGCGCATAGTCGAAATTACCGATTCTAGTGTAATTGTGGCCCACAATGCGCAATTCGATTATAGAATACTTCGAACCGAATTTAGAAGGTTGGGGTATAATTTTGAAAGAAAAACACTCTGTACAGTAGATCTTTCTAAAAAACTGATTCCTGAAGCCGAGTCACACAGTCTTGGCAAACTTGTGCGCTCATTGGGCATACCTGTGAGCGATCGACATCGGGCCAATGGAGATGCACTGGCTACCTTAAAACTATTTAAAGTTTTGCTCTCCAAAGATTCAGATAAAACCATTGTTAAAGATATTATCAGAGAAAAGGAACATGGTGAACTTTCTGATAGACAGTTAGACATTGTTGAATCATTACCCTCTGAAACCGGCGTATATTACATGCACGATAAAGATGGTGAAGTTCTATACTTAGGCAAGAGTAGTAATATAAAAAAACGTGTTAATCAACACTTTACCAACAATGGCAGTCGATCAAGACAACTTCAGAAAGCGACCAAAAAAGTTACATTTGAAAAAACAGGTAGCGAACTAGTCGCACTTCTAAAAGAAAATGAAGAATTAAGAAGAAATCGACCCAGATTCAACCCTAAGCAACCCAAAACATTATTTTCTCACGGAGTTATCGTGAAGACAAACAGTGATGGCTATCTTACCTTGGTAGCAGAAAAATTGAAAGATAGCAACGAAGCATTAACCACATTCAACAGTTCGGCCGGGGCTAAGAATTTCATTTATAAAATCACTGAAGAATTTGAGCTCTGCCCTAAACTCAATGGAATTTCAGAGGCGAAAAAAAATTGTTCGAATTATGATTCAGGTGATTGTCATGGCGCTTGTATTAAAAAAGAACCCATAGAAAATTACAATAAACGCGTAAGAACAGCAGTAGATAAATATTCACTAGACCATAAGAATATTATCATCGTTGACAAGGGTCGAGAAGTTGGAGAATATAGTGCGGTTCTAATTAAAAATGGTATCTTCAAAGGATTTGGTTTCTATGACCTCAATCATCAAATTAATAATATTCATATCTTAGAATCGATAATCGTTCCCATGAAGGGCGATGAAAACACTTCACACATCATTGAAACATACCTTAGAAAAAGAAGGGTATTAAAGATTTTAGAGTTAAGCAACTAGATATTGAGAGATAGTAAACCTGATAAGGGCTGGAAACACAGAGTCCATGAAATAATATATGAAGCCGACACCCCATTGGGTAAATGGTTCGATATTCTATTGTTCTTTCTGATTATAATTAGTGTTTTGCTAGTTATGTTAGAGAGTGTTAGGTGGATCGATGCTAAATATCATAAGACCCTATTTGTTTTAGAATGGGTCGTTACCGTGCTCTTCACCATAGAATATATTGCACGAATCATTAGTATAAAAAAGCCATCAAAATATATTTTTAGCTTTTATGGCATTATTGATTTCTTATCTACCATTCCCCTTTACCTTTCGTATATATTTGCGGGATCACAAGTACTGTTGGCCATTCGCGCCTTTAGATTACTTCGGGTTTTTCGTATATTAAAACTAGTTCGTTTTCTAGGCGAAGCTTCACAATTAAAACGCGCCTTAAAAGCAAGTCGTGCAAAAATTACGGTATTCTTATTTGCAGTATTAATCTTATCGGTGATACTAGGTACTGTAATGTATCTGATCGAAGGTGATGAAGCTGGCTTCACCAGTATACCTACAAGTATTTACTGGACTATCGTGACCCTTACTACTGTAGGATATGGAGATATAGCGCCTATCACTCCTCAAGGTCAACTAATAGCCACGATTATTATGCTGGTCGGTTATGGCGTAATTGCCGTACCAACTGGTATTGTTACCGTAGAATTTGGAAAACAAGGGCAAGACCACGAAAAAAAACCTTCGGGAGACAAGCATTTCGTTCACGTAAATACTCAAGCTTGTACTACATGTGCCAAAGAAGGTCATAGAGATGATGCCACCCATTGCTATAACTGCGGAAGCAAACTCTAATGAACGAATTACTTATATCAGTCATAGGGCCCACGGCAATCGGAAAGACAAAACTTGCCATTGAGCTTGCGAAGCATTTTAAAACCGAAATTATATCAGCTGATTCAAGGCAATTCTATAAGGAAATGAATATCGGTACCGCCGTACCTGCAGATGATGAATTGTCCCAAGCTCCGCACCATTTCATTCAACATCGCAGCATTCAAGACGATTATTCTGTTGGAGATTTTGAACGGGAAGCACTTAATCGGCTTGATACACTTTATCAAAAAAAAGATATAGTTATCATGGTCGGTGGTAGCGGATTGTACATAAATGCAGTTACCAAAGGGCTTGATAATTTTCCTAAAGTAAACGCTGAAATACGGCTTGAGCTCAATAAGAGGTTAGATAAGAATGGCATATCAAGCCTACAAGAGTTACTCAAAACAGAAGATTTCGAGTATTACAAAAAGGTAGATCTTAACAATCCACACCGTTTGGTTAGAGCACTTGAAATTTGCATCGGTACGGGCCGCCCTTATTCTTCATTTTTGAAATCCGAAAAGAAAAAGCGCAGGTTTAAGACCATTACAATAGGGTTAACGGCGGAAAGACAAACCATATATGATCGTATCAATCAGAGAGTTGGTTTAATGGTTAGTGAAGGACTAATTGAAGAGGTTCGAAACCTGATTGATTATCAACACTTAAATGCATTACAAACTGTGGGTTACCGAGAGTTATTCAATTACTTTAAAGGAGATTGGTCGCTGGAGTTTGCCATCTCAGAAATTCAAAAGAATACAAGAAGGTTTGCCAAAAGGCAAATGACTTGGTTCAAAAAAAATGAACAAACACTTTGGTATGAATTTGATACTTCTTCTACCCAGATACAAAACGATATAGAAAAACTGCTATGAAAAAGCCACCGATTATATTTGTTATGGGCGTCTCAGGCTCGGGAAAAAGCACTATTGGAAAGTTATTGGCCAAAAAATTGGAACTCAGTTTTTTTGATGGCGATGATTACCACCCTGATGAAAATGTCGAAAAGATGGCCAAGGGGCATCCTCTAAATGATGAAGATCGAAAAGGTTGGCTCGTTAAGCTGAACGAACTGGCAAAAGAAAATCGAGAACAAGGTGCTATCATTGCGTGTTCGGCGTTAAAGCATAAGTATAGAAAGTTATTGCGCAACGGATTGGAAGACCAACTTAAATTTGTTTTCTTAAGTGGTTCATTCGAATTGGTTTCAAAGAGGCTACAGCAGCGAAAAGGTCATTTTATGCCCCCAAAATTACTGCGCTCACAATTCGAGGCTTTAGAAATACCTACATCGGCATTATTGGTGAATATTGAAGATAGTCCGAAAGTAATTGTAGAAAATATCATCAAAAAACTTGATAACCAATGGGCATAAAAAAAACCCGTTAAAAACGGGTTTTATATTCAGTTCTACTCATAAATATTATTTCTCCTCTTCTTTCACTACCAAGCGGAATCCTTCTCCGTGAATATTTAAAATTTCAACGGTATCATCGAGTTTTAAATATTTACGCAATTTCGCTATATAAACATCCATACTTCGAGAAGTAAAGTAATTATCATCTCTCCATATTTTGGTGAGTGCCAATTCTCGAGGCATTAAATCATTTTCATGCAGCGCCAAAAGTCGTAGCAATTCGTTTTCCTTTGGTGAAAGCTTTATCGACTCCTCTTCTTTATATTTTAAGAAACGAAGTTTTGAATTCAAATGGAAATTACCGATTTGAAATTCAAATTTCTTGCTATCGGCCAATGTATTGGATGCTTTTCTTTGAAGAATCGCTTTAAGCTTCATCAATAGCACTTCAGAATCAAAAGGCTTGTTCAGGTAATCGTCTGCACCTGCCTTATATCCTTTCAATACATCTTCTTTCATTGTTTTGGCAGTAAGAAATACAATTGGCACATTTTCGTTTTTCTCACGAATCTCCTTAGCCAAAGTGAACCCATCTTTGTAAGGCATCATCACATCTAAAATACAGATATCGTAGTTATCTTTTTTGAACTTCTCAAAACCCTCCATTCCGTTCTTTGCCAATGTAACGTCAAAATCGTTCATAGACAAATAGTCCTTCAGCACGATCCCAAAATTCGGATCATCTTCAACCAATAGTATTTTCTTATTTATAGTTTCCATAATTTTAAATTAAATTAAAGGCAATTTTATATAGAAAGTACTTCCCTTTCCTTTTTCACTCTCTGCATAGACCTCACCCTGATGGTCATCTACAATATTTTTTACATAAGCAAGGCCTAAACCATGCCCTTTCACGTTATGAAGGTCACCTGTATGTTCTCGATAAAACTTCTCGAACACCTTCTTCAAAACAGCTTTACTCATACCCGCCCCATTATCTTGAATTTTAAGTATTATAAAATTCTTGGCCACTTCAGTAGATATATTCACTTGGGGCGCATCGGGGGAGTATTTTATGGCATTATCAAGAATATTAACAACAACGTTTGTAAAATGCATTTCATTTGCAAGAACTTCACTACGGGGTGCAGCCAAATTAGCTTCGATAAAACCACCACGATCGGCCACGATCAACTCCACATGAGCGATTGCATCTTGTATTATGTCGTGAAGGTCTACCCTATCCTTACTAATATCCAATTGATTCTTCTCAAGTTTCGATATTCGCAAAACATTTTCGACCTGCGCATGCATGCGTTTATTTTCATCACGAATCATGCCCAAATAACGATGAATCTTTTCTTTGTCACCTATTATTTTCGGATTTTTAATCGCCTCAACGGCCAGGTTTATGGTCGCAATAGGTGTTTTGAACTCATGGGTCATATTATTGATAAAGTCAGATTTTATTTCAGAAATCTGTTTCTGACGAATCAATTGATAAATAGCTCCGGAATAAGATGCTACGATTACCAAAATGAACAATAATGACAAAAATGCCATTCCCATTATCGAACTGATCAAAAAGCGTTTTTTCTTCGGAAAGTTTATGAGTAGGGAAAAATTAGTTTCTCCCTCACTATCCTTAAAAATATCGGCTTCATAAATCGTACTCTGAGAAAACTTGAATTTTCTAGATTTCACCTTGGTGGGCAAGCCCCTGCTATAAATACCATATTCATACTCAATATCCATATTTCGGTCATTAAGCTCTCGATTTAGAAGCAATTCTATTTCTTGCTTTGAAACTCTTTTGTGAATAGGTACTTTTTTGGCATACTCCATAAACATATCGTCGAATGCCGCTTTTTCCAAAGACGTCAACCCACCTATCTTCTCGATTTTTTCAATGGGTGTCAACGATATATTCTTACCATCAAGGTCGAAATTTTCTTTGAAGACCATACTAGTACGCTTGCTCGTATAATTTTTTATAGTGGTGGTATCTCCACTATCGCTGTTGTCAAAGAACGTTGATGCTATATTATAATCTTCTTCGAGTATACCGTGAGAATAAGTTCGAATCTCGTTCGAATTCAAATCTTTATCGATAAACAAGAAATTACGTACAGGTGTCGTTTTTGCCTCTACCCCCATACTGTCTATCTGACTTAAGTACCTTTCGGAGTAATCGCGTCTTTCACGTCTTTCTATCTTTTCGGTAACCTCATTTAAAATATCGATTACCGCATTAGAAAACTGCTCTTCTTTGTCATCTACCGACTGCTTTATCCAAAAGCTTTGAACGAAAATAATTCCGATCAAGGAGAGGCTCATCAAAATCACCAAAAGAACAAACAACCTCTTATTCATTTCAATATAAAATTAAAGATTTAACATTTAGCAAATTGTACGTTTAACCAAACCTTAACAAAAATGTTAAAACGCTGTGGTTACTGGTATCCACGAAGAAGTTGATGATGAATTTCCATTACTTTAACCTTTGTAATTTTCAAATCGAGGTTTTCAATTACAAAGTGTGATGAAATCATCTTTTTGTTATCTGACAGTTGATTGTCGATTCTCGCTTTTACATCTTTTTCAGAAGTCTGCGTATCACGATGCAAAACACGCGCTATCCTAACGTTTTCAGGTGCCGTAACCAAAATGATTTTATCGTAAAAATCTTGAGATCCTATTTCAAAAATAAGTGCGGACTCTTGAATAACGTAACTGAAATTCTGATTCGCCCTCCATTCAATAAAATGTTGCCGCACTGCAGGGTGCACAATTGCATTCAACTCCCCTAGCAATCCATCATCATTAAAAACTTTTTCGGCAATATACCCCCTATCTATTTTATCTCGGTAATACGCCTCATCACCTAATAATTTCTTAATAGCACTAACCACCTCTTGAGAAGTATTCATTAGCTCTTTGGCCTGCTTATCAGAATTATATACAGGAACACCTAAATCTTCAAACATGCCGGCAACAGTTGTCTTACCACTACCTATACCACCAGTCAAACCTACCGTAATCATTCGCGCTTCAGTAAAAATTCGACCTTTTTCTCCATAAGATTTGCACTATGCACACCTTCCGGCCTTTTGGTCAGTTTAAGCTCAATTTCATTGGAGTTTGAATTTTCAAGTGACCTATAATCCACAATTATTTTAAAATCACTTTCATCAAGCTCTTTAAGCCTAGAAATTTTAGCCTTACATAAAAGCTGCACCTCTTCAGGAAAAGTTTTGACCTGGGCCCCTTGGGGAAAATTAATCTTTTCAATAGGAAGTTTAAAAACCTTTTCTGAAAATCGCGCTATTTCACCACTTAGGGTTACCCGATACTTCGAATATGTGGTATTCTCTAATTCGGGAGACTGCAGTAAATCAACATCTTTTGAAAAGTTTGATGCCATATCAGGAAGCTGTATTTTTTCACTATTTATGAATTCGATGGTATCGATTTCTACAGCAGGCCCTGTAATAGTAACAGAATCAGGGGAAACCGTCATTTTACCATCTAAAAGGTAATTCTTCACCAAATTCAATTCTACCCTTGGCTTTATAGGTACTTTTTTAGATTTGACAGCTAACATTTGAAAAAATAACGTATCATTATCTATTTCTAGAAGAGACATATTTCCCGGTAGTTGCTTCTCAATTTGTTTGCGATACACTAACGGACTAGCATAAAAGGTAGAGGCCTTCTTCTCTAATTCGGTAAGGTCTATAAATACCTTTTTATTAATAAAGTTAAAACGCAAAAACTGAAAACCCCCAGCCCTTAACTTAACATCAATTTCTGACTTCGAGGCACTTTCAAACAAAAACCCTTCGGGCACATTAACATATTCTAAATCAAAAACCGAATCGTTAACGTATGACCTCGAAAGGCTATTGATGAACCAAATCAAGGCTGAGCAAAGTAGGAATATAAGAAATATCTTGACCTTGCGTTTTTTAAGACCGTTTTTAATCTTTTGTATCAGCAACATTGTTGGGTTTAAAAAAAAGTTCAGGAAACAATACTTCGGCCCTGCTTTTGTTAAAGTTAACCAAGATACTTGATTTTAAAAAACCGAGTCCGTAACCGAGAAACTGAGTGCTTACCGCAAAAAGAGACAATAAAGCTATTGCCAAATTTCTGTTTTTTATCAATGAATCGATAAATATTAGAGCATAATACACGACATACAAATAAAATGGCAATTTAATATTCACGAATATTAATAGCACTGCAAAGAATAAACCCATTAGAAACAGCGACGGAAACCAGTAGGTAATTTTAGCCGTATGTGGATGCCATTTATTCAGTATTGGTCTAACCTTACCAAATTTGGTCACTTGATTATAGAATTTTTTCCAATCTATACGTCTTTTATGATATACAAAGGCATCTTGAATCAGCTTTGAATCATACCCCTGGGCCCAAATTCTAAAAGTGAGATCAGGGTCTTCTCCCGGATGTATGAGACCAAAACCATTCGTCGCCTCAAAAGCTTCCTTCGAAATTCCCATATTAAAGCTTCGGGGTTGAAATTTGCCCACCGCTTTTTTGTTCCCCCGTATACCTCCGGTGGTCAGTACAGAAGTCATTGCGTAATTAATAGCCTTCTGTACTAGAGTAAAAGACTCATGAGCAGCATCTGGCCCACCATAGCAGTGAACGAATTCAGACCGAAGCGATTCATTTACGGTCTCTAAATACCCTTTTGGAACGATGCAATCGGAATCAAGTATTATGAAATAATTGCCCTTCGCTTTTTTCATTCCAAAGTTTCTGGAATTTCCAGGACCAGAGTTGGGTTTCTCATAATAAGAAATGGTAATCAAGCTATTAGCTTGATCCTTAAAGGCCTGAGCTCGATCTCTTGAACTTATAGTTGACCCATCTTCAACGATTACGACTTCAAATGGTCTATCATAGGTCTGAACCATTAGACTAGCTAACAATTCTTCTATTTCATCTGGCCTATTAAAAACCGGAACGATAAATGAAAAAGATAAATTCATTGAACTATTTAAAGTTCAATACCCATTTGACCTACACAAAGTAAATTGCTTTAACTAAGTTAGGTTAGATATCGAAAGTTTTGATCTCTACGAGAATTGCTCGATGACCTCTTTGCTTACACCGGTGTTCGAAAAACCGCCATCATGAAAAAGGTTCTGCATGGTAACTTTCTTGGTCAAATCTGAGAAAAGAGTTACTGTATAATCGGCACACTCCAATGCCGTAGCATTACCCAAAGGCGACATTTTTTCTGCATAGTTAATAAAACCATCAAACCCTTTAACCCCTTGACCAGCAGTGGTAGGGGTCGGAGATTGTGAAATGGTATTTACACGAACATTCTTCTCTTTACCGAAGAAATAGCCAAAACTTCGGGCAACAGATTCTAAGTAGGCCTTATTATCGGCCATGTCGTTGTAATCTGGAAATACACGTTGCGCCGCCATATAAGTTAGCGCAACTATACTACCCCAATCGTTCATGGCATCCGCCTTATAAAGGCTTTGTAAAACCTTATGAAAAGATAGTGCGGATACATCCCAACCTTTAGTTGTAAAATCATATTTCTCATCGGTATAAGAACGACCTTTTCTAACGTTGATAGACATACCAATGGCGTGAAGTACAAAATCGATTTTACCACCTAAAATTTCCATAGACTGACTAACCAAATTTGCCAAATCTTCTTCGCTTGTAGCATCGGCCGGAATTATCTCAGATCCCGTCTTTTCTGCCAATTGCTTGATTTGACCCAAACGCATGGCCACCGGGGCATTGGTAAGAACAAAAGTTCCTCCTTCTTCATGAATTCTTTCAGCAGTTTTCCACGCTATGGAATTTTCGTCCAAAGCTCCAAAAATTATTCCTTTTTTTCCTTTTAGTAAGTTATATGACATGTGTAATTTGATTTGACTGGGTTAAAGGTTCAAATATATTTAAAATGTTAACAAAGGTAATTAAATCAGGGCATCAAATTTAAAAATAGGATAGCCTTGAAAAACGAAGTTCAAAAATTGATGCAAAACAACTAGTTCAACAATTGTCTGGCATGGGCCATTGCGGAATCAGAAATATCTTTACCTCCCAACATTTCGGCTAACTCCACTACCCTTTCATCGGCATTCAGCTTTTTCATTTTGGTGCGTGTAACGAATGCTTCCTCCACTTTGAAAACCTTATAATGGTAATCGCCCTTCGACGCTACCTGCGGTAAATGAGTAATCGAAAAAACTTGCATATTCTCGCTCATTACTTGCATAATTTCTCCCATGCGGTTAGATATTTCACCAGAAACCCCAGTATCAATTTCATCGAACATCATGGTTGGCAAGTTTTCGTATTTTGCAAGTATCGCTTTAATAGTCAACATTATACGCGACAACTCTCCGCCAGAGGCCACCTTTTTCAATTCGCCATATGCACCCCCTTTATTGGCCGAGAAAAGAAAGGTCAATTCATCTGAACCATTACTCTTGAACTCTTGAACTGTATTTAAACCAATATCAAAGCTGGCGCTTGCCATACCTAGGGTTTTTAAGCTGTTTTCTAGCTGTTGTTTTAATTTAGGTAGCACTTTGCTTCGTCTTTCACTTATCTGCTTCACGAAGGACAATAGCTCTTTTTTCACTTTATCAACTTCAGCTTCTTTATTCGAAATTTCTGATTCGATGTTTTCCGCCGCATCTACTTTCTCAGCAAGTTCTGTCTTTATTTCCATTAATTCTGAGACTTCTTGCACTCCATGCTTTTTCTGCAAATCGTACAATTGTTGAAGTTTGACATTAATTTCCTCTAGAGCCTGCGGGTCTGCTTCGGTAACCTCTTGCAGATTTTGAAACTCGTTTGCAATGTCGTCGGCCTCGATAAACAGAGACTCAATTCGTTTATTCAGTTCTACATATTGATTACCGTAAGCGGATAATTTATTTGTCAATTGCTTCAATTCGGTCAAGAGGTTAACCGCCCCCGCTTGTTCATCGTTAAGTAATTGATGACCGCCAGAAAGTAGCTCAATTATGTTTTCGACATTGTTCAACTGTTCGTACTGCTCTTCAAGTTCTTCTTGAATTCCAGGTTTGAGAGGCGCTGCTTCTAGCTCTTGAAGTAAAAAACTATTATAATCATGTTCTTTTATCGTCGCCTTTTGAAATTCGATAAGATCTTCCAGTTCTTTGGATGTCCTTTTGAACTTACTCAGTTGAGATTTATAATCGACTAGAATATCACTATTGTCGGCCAATGCATCGATTACCTTTAATTGAAAATCATTCTCGGTCAAGCGCATGGTCTGGTGTTGCGAATGCACATCGATTAAACTGTCACCCAATTTTGCCAGAATACCCAAAGTCACCGGTGAATCATTTATAAATGCCCTCGATTTTCCACTTGGGTGAATTTCTCGCCTTACAATAGTTACATCTTCATAATCTAAATCATTCGTCTTAAAGAAAGGCTTTAAACCATACTTATCGATTTGAAATTCGGCTTCGATAATACATTTGGCCTCTTTGTCACGCAGAGCGCTTAAATCAGCACGTTTACCCAACACCAAGGCAAGACCGCCCAGCAAGATAGATTTACCCGCTCCGGTCTCTCCTGTGATACATGTAAAGCCGCTTTCAAACGATACGTTCAGGTTATCAATTAAAGCGTAATTTTTTATAGAAAGATTTGTTAGCACGTATAAATTTTCATTGCGTCACGCAAAGATAATTTATAAATGCATACTGAAAGAATTAGTATTGAATATCATTCCAAGTACTGGAATACAAGGGCGCCACTCGATTCAGTGTCTCCTTAAGCTGTATTATATCGACCTTAGGGCCATCAGAAAAGACATTTTGAATTTCTTCTGATTTAGCATCAAAAAATGTTTGAATCAAAAAAGCATTAGGTCGTCTTTTAATCATGGTTTCGAAAAGCTTCATTGTACCTGCGATTACTTGTTTGCCCGTACTGTTATTATCACCTAAAATATCAAGCCCTTTTCTATGATAATTATACATAGCAATACGGTACTCACGATATGTATTCGACAATAAGTTATCGATAAGTTCAAAACGGCTACGATCGGTATTCTGATCCCAACCTGAATAACTAGTACCCTGTGCTTGCGTAGTAATTTGTTGCGCCTTTCTAAAGTGTTCGGTACCCCCTTCTAAAGCGAAGGTGTCGGCATCTAAACCTAGAATTACATAAACGTAGTACGAAATAACACCTACTAAATTGGAGTCAAATACATTTTCATTGAAAACTAAGGGCTGAAATTCTAAATATTCAAAATTGAATTGACCGTCCTTATAATTAAAAACTGGTGTTTCATAAGAAGTATTGAATACAGGTCGAGAGGATTGAATTTGAATGTTACCTTCAAAACGATTAGACTCGTAATTTGTTATAGTAATAAACATTTGGGCATTTATCCTTTCGTTTTCCTTGTAGGTGCGATTTGTCCATTTGTTTTTATTTACAAAATCATTGAGGGAACGTTCTAAAGTTTTGAAAACCTGTTGATTTGTTTGGGAAACTTGATCAGCGTTTATAGTTATCAAGCAGTTCAACTCTTGCGCCTGAAGAAAACCGCCAAATAGAATAAAAAGAAAAAGTACAAATAAGCTACGCATAATATCGTTTCAAAATTTCAGCAAATATATCTTCGGCCACAGCCGCTTTGCTCTTAAGTTCAAACGAATTAATCGCGTAATTCTTATCTATAAACGTAATTTTGTTCGTTGAATGACCAAAACCGGCACCCTTGTCATTCAAAGAGTTGAGCACAATAGCATCTAGATTTTTCTTTTTCAGTTTGGCTTTGGCATTTTCCATCTCATTTTCGGTCTCGAGGGCAAAACCTACCAAATACTGCTTTTGCTTATCTTCCCCAAGGGAAAGTAAAATATCTTTAGTCTTCACCAACTCAAGTGAAAGGTCTGAATCTTTTTTCTTTATCTTCTGATCCGCTACCGTTTTTGGTCGATAATCTGCCACCGCCGCAGCACAGATAACAATATTCATGTGTTTATAATAAGCATGCGCGCAATCATACATTTCTTCAGCAGAAACTACTTTTTTAATTTCCACCAGATCATGATTTAACCCTATATGAGTAGGCCCGGAAACTAAAATGACCTCCGCTCCCAAATTTGCCGCAGTTTTGGCAAGTTCATACCCCATTAAGCCTGAAGCATGGTTACCTATAAAACGTACTGGATCAATAGCTTCATAGGTTGGGCCCGCGGTAATCATAACTTTTTTCCCACTTAAGGGAAGCCCTTCTGATAGATATTTCTTTATAAAGCTGACAATGTCTTCCGGTTCTGCCATACGACCTTCTCCATGAAGACCACTGGCGAGCTCACCTGAAGTTGCCGGTATCATAATATTACCAAACGATCGTAATTTTTCAAAAGATGACTTAGAAGAAGGATGTTGGTACATATCTAAATCCATCGCCGGCGCAAAAAAAACTGGGCATTTAGCCGATAAATAAGACGCCAGCAGTAAATTATCACAGGTACCATTAGCCATTTTCGACAATGTATTGGCCGTAGCCGGGGCTATCAACATCATATCTGCCCAAAGCCCCAATTCGACATGATTATTCCAATCCGTTGCTCCTTCATCCTCATTAATAAATGTAGAAAGTACAGGGTTTTTAGAAAGTGTCGCTAGCGTAAGTGGAGAAACAAAAGAGCTGGCACTATCCGTTAAAATTACTTTTACGTTAGCACCAGCTTTTATCAATAAACGAACGAGAAAGGTAGTCTTGTAAGCGGCAATCCCTCCGGTAATGCCTAAAAGGATGTTTTTACCGCCTAACATATTTCGCTACTTATCTTTCTCTGTATTTCTGTGGTAAATCTTATCATGCAACCACTCCTCTACAGCTAGAGCATGTGGCTTAGGTAATTTTTCGTAGAATTTTGAAACTTCGATCTGCTCTTTGTTTTCAAAAACTTCTTCTAAACTATCGCTATAAGTAGCAAACTCCTCCAATTTCTCCAATAACTCTTTCTTGATTTCAGAATTAATCTGAATGGCGCGCTTGGCCGTTATCGAAATTGCTTCGTAGATATTATCGGTTTTTGCATCAAACTCGTTTCTATTGACTGTTTTAGTCGAAACGGGCGCTTTGGAATTTTTCAAATCGTTCATATTCATGATTACAATGATTTATTTCGCTTCTGTCAGTTGTTGGAAGCCCTCTAATTCTTCATTAACTTTTTCTAAAAGTTTATCTGCCTTCTCGGCATATTTCGTTTCAGGAAACTGTTTTTTCAACGTTGCATAATACTCTTTGGCTTCTTTCAATCTAGGCCTTTGTAACGCCTGAAAACTATTCAATGCATACTGAGAAGCAGACTCGAATCGATAATACATTGCATCTTCTCGGTAAATAGAACCTGGGAAATCTGAAATAAAATTATCGAAGGCCGATACCGCCGGAGTTAAAAATGTAAAATCAAACTCCCCTATTTTATTGAACTGCTTGGCTATTTCGTATGCCTTTCTCTCTTTTTTGGTCGTTAGCTCCTTCGCCATGGCGTTAGCCTCATCAAAATATTCAGAATCTGGATAAGCATTGATAAAGTTTTGCAACTTGGCCAAAGCTTTATCGGTATCAGTCTGATCGAGAGAATGACGAGGTGACAACTCAAAATAGCTTTTAGCTCCATAAAAAGAAGCTTCAGCAACCTTTTCACTCTTCGGATAAGACTTTACGAAACGTTCATACTGATACCCGGCCGTATTAAAATCTTTTCTTTTAAAATAAGTATCCGCCAAAAAGAACATTACCCTCTCCCCTTGTGGCTTTCCTACATATTTAGGGGCGATCTGCTCAAAAAGGCGATTTGCCCTTTTCATATCACCTTCCTCATAGAATTTTTGGGCCAAATCATACTTCGGCTTAACTTCCTCGTTCTTAAGCACTTTTTGATATTCGCTACATGATTGTAACAAAACAGCCAAAATCAAAATTGGGGCTAACAGTCTCATTCTAAAAAACATTTTGCAAAATTACGGATTCCCTGTGGATATAAAAAACAAAAAATAAAACTCTAAAATTAGAGGAAACCAATCTCCAAGCCAATGCTTTTGTGGAAGATTTAACATCATATCGGGAATGTTGGGCCCTACATCCCGTCTTTAAGCAGCCAATACTGCTTCAATCTGAAGTTTGCAAACAAAATAGAATCAATGCAGTGCTAATTGGCAGCAACTTTCACAAAAGGTCTCACAAAGTCAGATATTTTATTCTTAAGTTGTTCAGAAGCTTCAACCAAGGGCAAACGTACCGAAGCCCTAGACAGACCTAAAACTTCAAAAATGGCTTTAATACCTGCAGGATTACCTTCTTGAAAAATCAACTCCATACCTTCTTGCATGGCATAGTGATAGCGATATGCCTCATCGACCTCGTGATTAAGACCCGCCCTTATCATATGGGAGAATTCGGAAGGTAGACCCTGACCCAACACAGAAATGACGCCTACTCCACCGGCCAAAACCGTTGGTAATGCGGTTATATCATCACCAGAAATAACTTGAAAATTTTTAGGGCAAGTCTCTATCAACTCTTGAACTTGAACCATACTGCCCGAAGCTTCTTTTATAGCGACAATGTTTTGAGATTCTTCGGCCAATCTCTTAACCGTAGAGGGCAGCATATTACTTCCCGTTCGACCGGGTACATTATATAAAATAATAGGCTTAGGAGCTGCATTGGCTATCGCCATAAAATGCCTGAATACACCTTCTTGGGTCGGTTTGTTGTAATAGGGTGAAACGGAGAGAATCGCCTCAAAATTGGTTAAATCAAGGGTTTGAAGCTCTTCGATTACCGAATGGGTACTATTACCACCCACACCAACTACCAAAGGTAGTCGACCTGCATTGGCGATGGTAACCGTGTCTATTACCAATTGTTTTTCATCTTTTGTAAGGGTAACCGATTCACCTGTGGTACCTAAAACCACTAAATAGTCGACCCCCCCGTCGATACTATAATTTACTACCTTGTGCAAGGCATCGATATCTATTGATAAATCTTCTCTGAATGGAGTTATTAACGCAACTCCTGTTCCTACTAGCTCTTTCATCATCCAATTTCGTTTAAAACACCGAGGTATTTTTTCAATTCTGTCTTAAAGGTCTTAAAATCTTTCAACGGCGCATCAAGAATCAAATCGTTATACACCATATCAACATCTTTAAACCCGGCTCTAAAACGAGCTTTTGTTTTAATGCTCATTAGTTGTACCAATAGATTTTCTTCAGTGTAATAGTTCACTAAAAGATCGTACTCACGACTCAGAAACTCTAAGGCATAACTATTTTCAATATTTCCATTCCACCCTAAATCCTTATCAGAAAATACGGGAGTTGAATAGGGAGAGTTCTTGTCGTAAAAACTCTTGTATCCAATAATTTTAACTGCATTTGGTCTTAACTTGTAATCTTCAACAAACTCAAAAAAAACATTGGCATCTTCAAAATGGTCAAGATCCACTATACAACCTACCGAACTAATACCCTGACTGCGGTTAATAGTAGGTAATTCTTTTGTTAATTCTTGCTTTAAAAATTTAACGCCAGAATTGTATTTGAGCTTATCTTTTATTCCCTTAAACATGTACTTTTACATTTTAGATCACAACGGCTCTTAAAAGTCGAGATGTGCCCTACAAATGTAAAGAATCTCCTCTCAAATTATTGTGCTAAGATAAAATGAAATATGGTTTTAAAAATACAACATTTTGTTATATTTTCAACAATGTTGATATCAACTTCCTGTAAAGACGGTAGTATCGGGCTTTCTAAAGTGTCGGGAAAGGAAGTTTTAATCGATGCCACGCTGAAAAAGTCCGATTCTATAGAGGCTTTCGTTTCTCCCTATCGCCAACGTGTCGACGAAATTCTCGACAGTACCCTGGCCTATTCTCCTTATATAATATCTAAAACCGACGGAGACCTAAATTCATCTGCCGGAAATTTAATGGCAGATATAGTTTTCTCTGAGGCCAACCCCATATTTAAGGCACGAACCGGTAAAGAAATAGACTTTGTACTTTTGAACCATGGCGGCATTCGAGCCATGATATCAAAGGGTAATATTTCCCCTAGAACAGCCTATGAGGTTATGCCTTTCGAAAATTCTATAGTAGTTGCCGAATTAACAGGAGCATCCGTACTTAAAATGGCATCCTTTTTAAGGGATTCAGGACGGGCTCACCCTATTTCAGGACTGCAAATTATTCTAGACAAAAAAAATCAAATAGAGACTCTTAAAATTCAAGGTCACCCCTTAGACCCCTCTAAAACCTACTATGTTGCCACCTCCAACTATTTAATTTCCGGGGGTGATCAAATGGGCTTTTTTAAAGATGCGACCAGAGTGGTGAATACAGACTACCTTATTAGAAATGCGATGATCGATTATTTTAAAAAGGTAGATACCATAGCCCCAACGGTTGACGACAGATTCATTAAACTACAATAGCTGAAACCATGAAACGAAGACAATTTATCAGCAATAGTATGGCTTCAACAGCCTATGTAGGTCTTGGCGGACTCTCTCTCAACTCGTGTTTTGGTGTAAAGGAAAAACATATTACAATTCTTCACACCAACGATGTACATAGTCATATCGACACTTTTCCGAGCACCCATTCAAAATATGCCAATTTAGGTGGAGTGGCCAAACGGGCTACTTTGGTTGAAAAAATCAGAAATGAAAACCCCAACACCTTACTTTTAGATGCTGGCGACATTTTTCAGGGTACCCCCTATTTTAATTTTTACGGAGGTGAACTCGAGTTCAAATTAATGAGCATGCTCAATTATGATGCGGCAACCATTGGCAATCATGATTTTGACAATGGTATAGACGGGCTTTTGGCCCAATTGCCCCATGCTCAATTTGACCTGTTATCGGCTAATTACGATTTTAAAAATACTCTTATGGAAGGACGTGTTCAACCCTACAAAATATTTAATGTTGACGGAATTAAAGTTGGCATTTATGGTTTAGGTATCGAATTAGCAGGGCTAGTTACCAAGAAACTGTACATGGAAACAAAGTATTTGAACCCCATGGAAATCGCTCAAGACACCGAAAGAGAGCTGAAAGAAACCCACAATTGTGATTTGGTCATCTGCCTATCTCATTTGGGATATGAATACAAGAGAGAATCAAAGCCTAGCGACCTTTTATTGGCTTCGCAAACACAATACACTGATTTAATTATTGGAGGCCACACCCATACCTTTTTAGATAAGCCTACAGTGATAAAAAACAAAGTAAATAGAGATATTTTGGTCAATCAAGTAGGCTGCTTCGGTATCAATTTAGGCCGTATCGACTTTTATTTCGATAGCACGAAAAATAGTCAGTCGACGGGAATATCAATTTCCGTTTAGCTTCTGGCTTTACAGAAAACTTGACCTAGTATAGCATAGAACAATTCACAAATTTAATGCAAATTCAGTGATTTCACGATGTTCCTCATCCAAAGATAAGTTACAGAAAGAACGACCTGCCATTCTATACCAATACCCGGCATTAAAGCGGTCACCTTCTTCTCTGTGCAAATAAGCATGGATCCAACTACCTAAATCAGAATGCAAATCTTGGGCAATGTTATGAGATTCTTCCCATTTATTATTGCCCGCAAACCAAAGGGCCTTGAGAGCTTCTGGCCATTCCGCCGGAGGGCGCGTGTTTTCAAGTGTCAATTCAAATTCTTGATAGTTAGCAGGTTTGCTCATTTAATTCTAATTTTCTTTGTTTTTAGCATTTAAAAATACCTAATTTGACTAAGAATTACTCATCTATTGATTTCTAAAGAACAAAACAGATTTCTTGATACCATATGCCCATCATATTTGGTCGGGCTAATAGCCGTATTGGTAATTCTTTGCATTCATATGTTACCCTCAATGGATAGCATGCTGAATGAGAACAATACGAAAATCTCTCATGTTTTTCTCAAATCACAGATTGACTACCACAATGAGCTTCCACCCTTCGCCAGACGCCCGTTAACGACTGCTTTAATGTATGGCCTTTCTGATCTTTTTAAACTCAAGGCTGGCTATTCTTTCATAATTGTCAATTTTACCCTCTTATTTTTAAGTGGCATTTTACTTTTTCGACTATCCGTTCAGTTAAATGCTTCAAGAAAAATGGCTATGGCCAATATGCTCGTCTATTTTGTATCTTTCTCGATTTTCTTTGCTTTTTTTCCTCCAGTTTTCACTTACGACGAACCCCTGCAATACTGTTTGATTTTTTCATCTTTGATTCTGCTCTTTAAGAAAAAATGGATTTGGTTTATAGTTTTTTTCACATTAGCCCTAGTTGCCAGAGAAACCAGTGCCCTTTTAGTACCGGCGATGGGTCTATTTTATTTTTCTGACAGTTCACGCTGGAAACGGACACATTTAAGAGAGAAACTACGATTTATTTCTACTTTGCTTCTTCCTTTAGTTTTCTATTGTATCTATCTATTACTGTTTATGTGGAGTAACGACATGATAGGTGCTGCACAGGCTGAAATGGGAAGCAGATATTCCTGTTTTCTAGAAAATTTTGAAAGTCTAAGAAATACCGTGGAATCGGCCACTTCGTTATACATAGTTCTAGTACCATTTGTATATTTAAGCGTACTTATCTACAGCAAAATAAGCGCATTTATTTATAGAAAAAAATTTCTTCTTGCATTCTGGATTACCGTTTTGATTAACACACCCATTGTGATTCTAACGGCTTTTGCCAGAGAATCTCGTCTTTTTTCGCTCCCCCTTGTATTTCTTTGGCCCGTTTGTGCTCAATTATTCGGTGAGAATTTACGTGAAGTATTTTCATTGAGATCTTTAGAAGTATTTTCTAAAAGATGGTATTTTTTACTCAGTTTTATAATTTTAAGCTTAGGCAACTACTTCTTTTGTTATCACTTTTATGCCGGTTTAGGGCTTGGAGACAATACTTTTTTCAAAGAGTATATATTCATTATTAATCTGCTGTTATTGCTCCACATTTATATAACAACCATAAAATCAAAACAGGGCCGCGACTTGGCTATCACATAGTTATTGCGCTATAATTTAACCCAATAACAACCATTTCAAATATTCTTTTAGGGTAATTTAGAATTCTAATAACCCTAAAACAAAAAATTATGAGAGGTCTTCTTTGGTTAGTTGCCGTAATATGTATCGTTGTATGGCTTTTGGGAATGCTGGGAATCGTACCTGGTATGGGAACCAACAGTTTAGTGCACATTCTAATAGTTATTGCGGTAGTAGTAATTCTATACAACATTATTTCGGGCAGGAAACCTTTATAAAATGGAGAACAAACCCAAGTAATAAAAAAGTCGAGCACAGAGCTCGACTTTTTTATTACCATTTGCATATTATACCATTTTCAAAAACTCTTCTTCGGTAAGAATAGGCACCGATAGCGACTCGGCCTTGGTTCTCTTACTAGGCCCCATTTTATCACCTGCCACCAAATATGAGGTTTTTGATGAAATGCTTGAACCTACTTTTCCACCGCTATTCTCGATTAGTTTTTTTAATTCTGTGCGACTGATGCTTTCAAAAATACCTGAAACCACCAAAGTCAACCCTTTAAGTTTATCCGTTTGATTTTCCAATTGTTCTTCAGAAAGACTGAACTGAACTCCGTAACTTTTTAGGCGCGAAACTATTTCCCGATTGGCTTCATTATCAAAAAATTCAACCACAGAGCTTGCTATTCTCTGACCTATTTCATTAATAGCCACCAAGTCTTCCTCATTAGCTACCATCAGTGCATCAATATTTTTGTAGGCTTTAGCTAATTTTTTGGCCACTGTTTCTCCAACAAAACGTATCCCCAGAGCAAACAATACCCTCTCAAACGGAATAGAAACGGAAGCCTGCACACCGTTTACAAGGTTTTCCGCAGATTTCTCCGCCATACGCTCCAGAGGCAATAATTGTTCTTTGGTCAGGGTATACAAGTCTGCATAATTGGTTATCAATCCCTCTTGATATAACATTTCTACCGTTTCGCTACCAAGGCCTTCAATATCCATAGCCTTTCTAGAAATAAAATGTTGAATTCGACCTGTTATCTGGGGTGGGCATCCATAATAATTTATACAATAGTGTTTGGCATCACCCTCTGTGCGTAACAGCTCGGTACCACACTCAGGGCAATTCTCAATATATTGTGTGGGTTCTGATCCTTTTGGCCTTTGGGTAAAATCGACTCCGACAATCTTAGGAATGATTTCACCACCTTTTTCAACAAAAACCGTATCCCCTTCTCGAATGTCAAATTTTGAAATTTGGTCGGCATTATGCAAAGAAGCACGTTTTACCGTCGTACCGGCCAATAAAACCGGCTCTAAATTGGCTACTGGCGTTATGGAACCTGTTCGCCCAACTTGATATGTAATCTCATTCAGCAGGGTCGAAACTTGTTCGGCCTTGAATTTATAGGCCATGGCCCAGCGAGGTGATTTTGAGGTAAAACCCAATTCATCTTGCTGTTGCAGACTGTTTACCTTTACCACCACCCCATCGGTTTCGTAGGGCAGATTATGCCGGTTTACATCCCAATGATTGATAAATGACAGAACTTCATCGGTCGATTTGCAGAGTTTTGCCACTGATGGTACTTTAAAACCCCATTCTCGAGCTTTCTCCAGCATTTGCCATTGTGTGGCTATACCCGTATTTTGGCCTACTATTCCATAAAGCAGACAATCTAAAGGTCGCTTTGCCACCAAAGAACTGTCTTGCAATTTTAAACTTCCGGAAGCCGTATTTCGGGGATTCATATAGGGCTCTTCGCCATTTTCGAGTCTTTCGGCATTCATTTGCGCAAACCCCTCGAAGGGAAGCACGATTTCGCCCCGAATATCGAACTTGGCCGGAAAATTATCCTTTAACTGAAGGGGCACCGATTTTATGGTTTTAACATTGGTAGTAACATTATCACCCTGAAAACCATCACCACGGGTAACCGCTCGAACGAGCCTGCCCTCTTCATAGGTTAAACTTATCGAAGCCCCATCATACTTGAGCTCACAGGTGAACTCTACATTATCATCACCTAAAATTCGCTGAATACGTTTCTCCCAATCTTCTAAATCTTCTTTAGAATAAGAATTGTCGAGCGAATACATACGCTCATTATGAACCACCGTTTCGAAGTTTTTGGTAACAGCGCCACCAACCCTCAATGTTGGTGATGAAGGGTCGTAAAATTCAGGATTCTTAGTTTCTAGAAGCTGTAATTTCTTTAGTTTTTCATCAAACTCAAAATCAGAAATCACGGGCTCGTCCAAATCATAATAGTTATGGTTATGTGCCCTGAGTTCACTTCTTAGCTTGTCTATCTGCTCTTTTTCGGTCATTTAGATCAATGTATATTCCGTTCAGATGTAATAATTGAATTTTCAGAAGTACGTATCTCAAATAACAGCCTTTATCATTCTGTCATTATCGAACATATCTTTTCGCAGTTCAATTTCTGAAAAATTATGTTCTTTTAGAAGTTGTTCGGTCTCTTTTGCCAAATATTGATTGATTTCTAAATATAAAGCCCCTGATTCATTCAAATGCTTTTTCGCAAACAAGGCGATTTCCTTATAAAATATCAAAGGGTTATCATCCTCAACAAAAAGGGCCAAACTAGGTTCATTATCCAATACATTTGAATGCATTCCTACTTTCTCCTGTTCCCGCACGTAGGGCGGATTTGAAACTATAATATCGAACTTATCGCTCAGTTCCGGGCGATTCAAAATACTCAAATGTGAAAATTGAATCGAGACCTTATTCTTAATCGCATTAGTACGGGCCATTTTTAAAGCCGATTCCGAAACGTCTAAGGCATATACTTCTGCTTGCGGCAAATTTTTGGCCAATGCGATGGCGATACACCCACTACCCGTTCCAATATCGAGAATTTTAATTTCCCCAGCGGTTTTGCTGCCTGAGAAAGCTTTTACATCGTCAATAATCCACCGAACTAATTCTTCAGTTTCCGGTCTTGGTATCAAAACATCGGGGTTAACAGCGAAATCAAGCTCCATAAAACTGGTCTCCCCTATGATATATTGAATCGGCTTGAATTTTTTCAATTCCGACAAAGCCTCGAATAAGGGTTGTTCTTCGGTTTTGGTAATCGTGACATCAGGTTTCAGTGCGAGTATAAAGCGCTCCAGCCCAAGATGATGCTCGATTAAAAGGTAGAAAAAACTATTTATCTCTTCAAGAGCATAGAGACCACCAAGTTCTTTATGAAAAATATTCCTGATTTCTTTTAGTTGCATTATAGAGCGAACGATTGAAAATTCGAAGACTGGTTCACTAGGAATATTATCCTATTTTTACGGTGTGAAGATACACAGAAATTACATGCTGCGCTGTTTGCAAATTGCCAAAAACGGATTAGGAACAACTGCTCCGAACCCCATGGTCGGCTGTGTAATCGTGCATGATTCTAAAATCATAGGTGAAGGCTTTACCAGCCCTTACGGGGGGGCGCATGCCGAGGTGAATGCGATAAACTCGGTAGAAGACAAATCGCTTCTGAAAGAAGCCACGCTGTATGTGAGCCTTGAGCCCTGTTCGCATTTTGGTAAAACACCACCCTGTGCCGATTTGATTGTAGCCAACGAAATTCCGCAAGTTATCATAGGACTTGTTGACCCTCATGATAAGGTTGCCGGCAAAGGTATAGCTAAGCTGAAAGCGGCAGGAGTATCGGTCGAATATGGTTTTCTAGAAAAAGAATGTCGTGAACGACATAAACGTTTTTTGTCTTTTCAAGAAGAGAAAAGGCCATATATCATTTTAAAATGGGCCCAGACTACCAACGGTTATATAGCACCTAGTAAGAAATTACGATCAGAAAGGCCCGAACCGTATTGGATAACCAATGCACATTCTAGACAATTGGTACACCAATGGCGAAGCCAAGAACAAGCAATTCTCGTTGGAACCAATACCATTATTGAAGATAACCCTAAGTTAGACGTAAGACAGTGGTCAGGCACAAATCCTATTCGCGTTGTTATAGATAGAGAACTGAAAATTGATAGTAACGCAAATGTTCTAGATGGTAGCATACCTACAATAATTGTTACTGACAAAAAACTAAAAGACAAAAAACGAGAAGAAGATGCCATCAGCCATATTTATATCGATTTCTCACATGAAATAGCAACCCAATTAACCGAAGCGCTATACAACGAAAATATAAACAGCATATTTATCGAGGGAGGTGCAAAAACCATACAAAGTTTTATAGACGCCAACCTTTGGGATGAAGCGAGGGTATTCACTGGGCAAACGACATTTTCCAAGGGAGTAGAAGCACCCAAATTTTCAGGTCGAATCACAGGCACACAAAAAATAGAAACCGATATCTTAAATATATTCCACAATGATTAAAAATATCATCTTCGACTTTGGCGACATTTTCATCAATCTAGACAAGCAAATTGTCTTTAGGGAAATGCTTAAGTTCGGTGGAACACCAAATCTCACACCTGAATTGATTGAACTGAACAACCAGTATGAGGTTGGCGAAATCTCTTCTGAAGAGTTTATTTCAAGACTATCGGTAGTCTACCCTGCAGCATCTTCTGCTGAAATCACCGATGTTTGGAATGGAATGTTATTAGACTTTCCCGACACTAGATTACGTTTTATCGAAGAACTGGCAAGCGACAAAAAATATCGCATGTTTCTCTTGAGCAATACCAATGCCTTGCATATCGAACATGTAGAAAATAAATTGGGTACCGATAAATACCTGCGGTTCAAAAATGCATTTGAACAATTCTACCTCTCTCACGAAATAAATTTACGTAAACCCAATATCGAAATTTATCAATTTGTGCTAGATCAGAATAATTTAACGGCTGAAGAAACATTCTTCATTGACGATACTAAAGAAAATACCGATGCAGCTAAGAAGTTAGGCATCAAATGCTGGAATCTTCAAGTGGGCAAAGAAGATATCACCCAATTAAAATCTAAATTTTAAATGGTGTATCTCTGTCTGAGTGTACTTGCTGCAAGTCTAATCTTTGTGGTGTTCAAATTGTTTGATCGATTCAAAGTTCAAACGTTTTATGCGATTATCGCCAACTATTTTGTAGCGTGCTCCGTTGGACTAATTTTTTATAATGGAGACATAGCCCTTACCAAAATACCTAGAGAACCTTGGTTTTTGGGCACATTGTTATTGGGGGTTCTTTTCATTGTGGTATTCAACTTAATGGCGGCTACTGCCCAGCGTGTAGGTGTTAGTGTTGCATCTGTTGCCACCAAAATGTCTTTGGCCATACCCGTTCTCTTTGGTGTAATTATGTATAATGAAATACTTGGCCCAATAAAGATTTTTGGTGTAATACTGGCACTGGGCGCAGTATATTTCGCTTCAATTAAGGGAGATTCTTTGGTTATAAAGAAATCCACGTTTTTATTGCCTCTCGGAGTATTTCTGGGTTCAGGTATAATCGATACCAGCATTAAATATATTCAAGAGACTTATATTCAAGAAAATGAATATCCGATTTTTTCGGCAACTGTTTTTGCAATTGCGGCAGTAACCGGCATAGTTTTCATCAGTATTAATGCCTACAAAAAACCATTGAGGTTTAATTTGAAAAACATATTAGGTGGTATCGCATTGGGGGTGCCCAACTATTTTTCGATATACTTTTTATTAAAGGCGTTGAAAAATGACACGCTCAATAGCGCTTCGGTATTCACCATAAACAATGTAGCTATCGTTATGCTCACCACATTATTAGGAATTTTACTTTTTAAAGAAAAAATCAGTGGTAAAAATTGGCTGGGTATAGCCTTGGCCGTAATAAGTATTTTATTAGTTGCTTTCTTTTAATGGATGAAGTTAACGACACATATAAAACTATTGCCACTGCTTCCGAAGAGGTTCTTTACAAAGACAAAAAGAGCAAATTTTATGGGTACGCCTACCCAATTGTGAAAGAAGGTGAAGTCAAGGAAATTATCGAAACCTTGAAAAAGAAGCATCCATCAGCAAACCACGTATGTTACGCCTGGCAAATTGGTGTAAAATCACCGGTATTATATCGTGCCAACGATGATGGAGAACCTAATAATTCAGCAGGAATGCCGATTTATGGTCAATTGCAATCTTTCGAGGTTACTAATGCTCTAGTTGCTGTTGTACGAATATTTGGTGGCACAAAACTTGGTGTCGGTGGTTTGATTTCTGCTTACCGTTCAACTGCTCAATTGGCATTGGAAAATTCTAAAATTGTTACCCGAACCATCAAACAATCTTTTCATTTGCATTTTACTTATCCTCAAATAGATGTCGTGATGCGAACCATAAAGCAAAAAGAGTTGCAGATTGTTTCTCAAAAAATGGAGATGGAATGCGAAATCGTTATTTTGGTCAGGGAGAAAGATGCACATGAAGTGGAAAAAACTTTCAAATCAATTCAGGGAGTTGCAATAAGAAAAGAAGACTAAAAAAATCTTCAGTACGATAACTTCTCTAAAATGTAATCAGGGCATTTTATAGGACGCTTTGTAGTTGTGTCCAAAAAAGCTAAAACCGTGTTGGCCTCTACCAAAATTTCCTTTTTTTCATTATAGATTTTGTAATCGAATTCGATTTTGACCAAGGGTGTTCTCACAAGTCTGGTTTCCACCGTAATTAGGTCATCGTAAACAGCAGATTTCTTAAAATGAAGAGACAAAGAAATTACTGGTAACATAATACCGTTTTTCTCCATAGTTTTGTAAGAAATACCCATCTCCCTCAACCACTCTACCCTTCCAATCTCTAGGTATTGCGCATAATTGCCGTGATAAACCACTCCCATTTGATCAGTTTCACCATATCTCACTCGGAAAGAAATTTTGTTAAAGTTCATATATCTTCGGGTAAAAACTATATATTTAAAAGATTTCGATTTAGGCAATGAACATGCGAAAAAAAAAGGGCAAATTCAATAGACCTTTGATTTTTTTTTTAGCTTTTTTGTTCACATATTTGCCCCACTAAGAAAGTACGTTTTCCCTCATACTTTCGTCCAACTTACGAAATCACTAACCGACAAAATAAGATAAACTTTAAAATGGGTGTTACTGCTAATTCCGTATGGAAAAATTGTCTGGCTTTTATAAAAGATAATATCCAACCGCAGGCATTCAAGACTTGGTTTGAACCCATAAAACCAATTAAGCTTTCAGAGAATGCACTTAGCATTCAAGTACCGAGCAAATTTTTTTACGAGTGGCTAGAAGAACACTATGTCAAATTGCTTAAGGTCGCCCTCACAAAAGAGTTGGGTGAAACTGCAAAATTGGTCTACATTATCCGTATGGAAAACACTTACGGAAACAAAGAACCATTTACTGAAAAAATACCCAGTTCTAATCGCGGCAATATGGGGCCTCAAGAAATGGATGTGCCTATCAAATCAAAGAATCCTGAATTAAAGAATCCGTTTGTAATTCCTGGGATCAGAAATATCAAAATTGAATCTCAGTTAAATCCGAACTACAATTTTGACAACTTTTTAGAAGGCGATAGTAATCGATTGGCACGTTCTGCAGGCATGGCAGTGGCCAATAAGCCTGGCGGCACCTCTTTCAACCCACTGTTGGTTTTTGGTGGCGTTGGTTTAGGCAAAACACATTTGGCCCATGCCATTGGTGTTGAAATCAAAGATAAATACCCAGAACGCACGGTGCTTTATATTTCTGCCGAAAAATTTACCCAGCAGTATATTGAATCCGTTAAAAAGAATACAAGAAACGATTTTATTCATTTCTATCAATTGATAGACGTGTTGATTATTGATGACGTTCAATTTTTATCGGGCAAGTCAGGAACGCAAGATGTTTTCTTTCATATTTTCAACCACTTGCACCAGAATGGCAAACAAGTTATATTGACCTCTGACAAGGCTCCGGTAGACATGCAAGACATTGAGCAACGTTTATTATCCAGGTTCAAATGGGGACTCTCTGCCGAGCTGCAAAGTCCAGATTATGAAACACGCGTTTCCATTGTCAAAAACAAATTATATCGCGATGGGGTCGAGATGCCCGATGATATTATCGATTATGTGGCAAAGCATATTAAAACGAATATACGCGAATTAGAAGGCGCTATTATTTCGTTGATCGCCCAGTCTTCTTTTAACAAAAAAGAGGTTACCATCGAGCTTGCCCAACAGGTCGTGGAAAAGTTCGTAAAAAATACTAAACGCGAAGTTTCAATCGATTACATCCAAAAAGTAGTGTCCGATTATTTTGAAATGGATGTCGCTACGCTACAATCGAAGACCCGAAAAAGACACATTGTACAAGCAAGGCAACTGGCCATGTTTTTTGCTAAAAAATTCACCAAAGCTTCATTGGCAAGTATTGGTTCACAAATAGGCAAAAGAGATCATGCCACGGTATTGCATGCCTGTAAAACGGTAGACAACCTCGCTGAAACCGATAAGCAGTTCAGAAAGTATATCGAAGACCTTACCAAAAAATTTACTTGATTTGATATGAAGACCAACGTTTTAATGGTATGCCTTGGTAATATTTGCAGGTCACCGTTAGCCGAAGGTATTCTTAAAAGCAAAGTAGACCCTGACACTGTATACATAGATTCGGCAGGAACTGGAGGATACCACATTGGAAACCCGCCCGACCCAAGGTCTATTGCAATTGCACGAAATCATGGGCTAGATATTGCAAAACAACGTTGCAGGCAGTTTAGTAGCGCTGATTTTGAAAATTTCGATGTAATTTATGCTATGGACCGTAGCAACTACGCCAATATTATAGCTTTAGCCAGTTCACCCACTGAAAAGGAAAAGGTAAAACTACTTCTCGAAGAGGTAGAACTTTCTACCAAAGAAGTTCCGGACCCTTATTGGGATGACGATGGTTTTGAGAAAGTATATCAGCTTATAGATACGGCTTGCGACGCCATTGCAAAAAAGCTTTAAACAGCTACTACTCATAAAATATGGATTACAGCAACACCCAAACCGGAAAGTTATATCTGATACCCACAACGCTGGGTGATAACGAACCTCTAGAGGTTCTGCCCATTTCAATAAAACAAGCCATAGAGCAAATAGATCATTACATTGTAGAGAATGAAAAATCTGCTCGCCATTTTATAAAAAAAATAAGCCCCAGAAAATCACAGCCCAGTCTTAACATTTCTATATTGAACAAATATACAGAGGCAGAAGAAATTCCGGATATGCTACAACCTTGCATTCAAGGTAAGAACGTAGCCGTATTGTCGGAAGCGGGTTGCCCCGGTATTGCAGACCCGGGTGCAGATGTTGTGAGAATCGCGCATGATAAGAATATTCAAGTCGTACCACTTGTAGGCCCTTCATCTATAGTGCTGGCACTCATGGCCAGTGGCATGAACGGACAGAGCTTTGCTTTTAACGGATACCTACCAATTGACGGCCCGGAACGCAAAGGAGCTATCAAAAGATTAGAGAAGACATCACGCGACCAAAACCAATCTCAACTCTTTATTGAAACGCCTTATAGAAACGATAAGCTCTTTACAGAACTCATTAAAACCTTAAACCCCACTACCCGACTTTGTGTGGCTTGCGATATAACCCTTCCCTCAGAATATATTCTCACCAAAACCATAGCGGACTGGAAACGCACCAAAGTGGAATCACTGCATAAAAGACCTGCTATTTTTATACTTCAGGCATAGCAGCCAAAACTACCAAAAAACAAGCCCCAGCATATTGCTAGGGCCTGTCCATTTTCATATGTACATAATATTTTAACCTGAAATCGCTTTAATTTTGGGGTTTCTCTTCGGCAAAACATGCGAAACATCGTAGCCCGAAAACTTATGCATGTAAATAGCGATGCTGGTACCGTAGCTATCAGCCACATCGATTGCACCCCATGAGCGCAAATATTTTTTAACATTTCCGGCGCCGGCCAAATGCGCAGCAGCCAAAATACCCGATTCTGTAATAACGGTACCGTTTATTTCCTTACCTGCAAAACGCGGAATGTCTCTTCTAAGAATCCATTTGTTGCGCGCAATATTGGTATGAAATACCCTTTCTTGCAAAATGGGATCATTCAAAAAACGGGTAGCATTGTATACACCCATCAATTGCAGAGTGCCTATACCGAACTGATATTTACCTAAATACCCTAAGGTATTTGTGGTAAAATAATTGCCCTGAGACTCTTTGAATGCCAAGGCTTCTTTGAAACCAATATAAGAGCTTCCTAAAAAAGGCGGAGCCATTAAAATTGTTTTCGAAACGGTTTTGTTTTTGGGAAACAAAACCAAAGTAGGTTTGTCGACTTTTAGAGTTTTAGGTACTTTGACCTCAATTGGCTTAAATGCAAAACTCAATAAAACGCCGGTAATGATAAGGGGGCTCAAACATATTAGCCACTTTCTCATAATTTGTATTTCCTATGACTTACGTAAAAAACACCTGCATAGATTTCACAAGGGGCAAAGATACGTTCGTTTTAAGGTGACTTTTAAAAAGATTTGTTAAAACGCCCCTGATTCAGTTAAGAAGTCTTAAAGTTTGGATAAACTACCTATCGGTTAATTTTCTGGGCATTTATCCATTGGATGTACTGTACTTTATTTCTGTTATGCTGCGCCAACGTCTTGGCAAATTTGTGATAACCAAAATTTTCGACATTAGCTACGAAATAAAGATAATCATGCTTTTCAGGGTTGAGCACCGCATCTATTGCCGATATATCGGGCATAGCTATCGGCCCTGGGGGCAAACCCGCATACTTATAGGTATTGTAAGGGGAATCAAGTTCTAAATCTTTATACAGCACCCTTTTGATCACCAAATTAAAATCGTTTGAATTTTTCTTCAATGCGTAAATAACCGTAGGATCTGCTTGTAAGAGCATACCTCTTTTCAATCTATTCAAATACAGCCCTGCGACCTTAGGTCGTTCATCGACTTTGGCAGTTTCTTTATGTACTAATGAGGCAAGCGTCACGACTTCTTCAGGATTTAAACCTTGGGCCTCTGCTTTTTTCAGCCGTTCATCGTTCCAAAAACGAGAATACTCCTTGGCCATTCGCTCACGAAACTCTTCGCTATCGGTATTCCAAAAGAACTCGTAGCTATTCGGAATATACATCGCCAGCTTGGTTTCTTCCGTAAAACCTTTATCCTTAATAAAACTTCCATCATTAAATGCCGCTAATAAAGTGGCACTATCGGGTTCAATTTGCGCGGCGATTCTTCCGGCTAAATCTGCAATAGTTTCTTGGTTGTTAAAGGAAACGTTTACTGGAATATTATTAGCTCTAAGGGAATTAATAATTTCATTATTGTTCATGCCTTTCTTAATCGCGTATTTTCCGGCCTTTACATTCGCTACATACCCTTTTCGCTTAGCGATTTGTTCAAATGTTTCAACATTCTCAAGCAAAGGTTCTACCTGTTTCTTGACTTCGACAAAATCAGCATCCGAAGAAATAAAAACAAATGCTTCTTCATTATTGAAGGAGGTATTCGGTGACAATACGGCGTTGTAAACTATATAAGAAAAAATACCGCCAACGACAAGACCCGCCAAAACGATAAACAGTAAAATACGTTTGATATACATTATTTATAAATCTTTTGAAACAAAATTTCGTTCTTAAACTTTCTGTCTGATAGTATCCAATCTTTCTTCACGCCGGCTTCTATGAAACCCATTTTTTTGAACAGGTGAATACTTCTAGCGTTTTCTTCCAATACATTGGCATAAAGCTGTCTTAGCTGTAATATTTTAAAAACATAGTCTTGCAACAATTTTATAGACTCGGCCCCAACCCCTTTGTTTCGCTGCTCTTCATCTGATACAATGATGCCCACCCCCGCTCTACGGTTTTGAGGATCAAAATCGAACAAATCGATTAGGCCAAGGCATTTATCCGTCGTATCGCAAATACACAACCTTAATTGCTTCACTTCATAAATATCTCTGTGGGCATTATCGAGATATTGCTTCAGAACATGTTTTGAATATGGAGCAGTCGTACCACTAATTTCCCAGATTTCAGTATTGTTCTCTAGTTTATACAAAAACTCGAGATCATCAGGTTCCAAAGCTCTCAACTTTATATTTTCACCTTGCAAACTCAGCATATATTTCTCCTTTGAAAACCTGCTTTGCAGGCCCAATCAAATAAATGTTCTGGTAAACTCCGTTGTTTTTCTCGAACTGAACTGCTAATTCTCCGCCTTGAACTTTAATTTTAACCATTTCAGATTTAGTTCTTCCTTGATTGTGCATGGCTAAAGCTACCGCTGTTACACCAGTGCCACAAGATAAAGTTTCATTTTCAACTCCTCTTTCATAGGTTCTAACCGCAAAATAATCATCTTCTATGGTCTCAACGAAATTGATGTTGCTCCCCCTTTGCCCATAAAGCCCATAGCGCATTTTTCGTCCTTCATTATAAACATCGAAATTCTTAATATTATTCACCATTTGCACGTGATGTGGTGACCCTGTATCTAAAAATGTGTAATTCGGTTTGTCTTTTATCTCAGTAAGATCCTGCATCTGAAGACTAACAACATCTTCATTAATAGATGCCTTGTGCAGACCATCTACGGCATTAAAAGTGGTATCTTTTTGAATAATGCCCAAATATTGGGCAAATGCCACCGTACACCGACCACCATTACCGCAGAGGCTGCCCTCGTTACCATCGGCATTATAATACACCATTCGAAAATCTACAGACTCGTCGTTTTCTAGTAGAATTAAGCCGTCTGCACCTATACCAAATTTACGGTCGCACAGGCGAGCCACTAAACCGACGTCTTCTTTTGGAAAATGTAATAATCGATTATCGATCATCACAAAATCGTTTCCTGTACCTTGGTATTTATAAAATGAAAGCCCCATAGTTATATTATCGAGCGACAAATATAAGGTTTTAAACCTATCCTCTAATTGAACAAAAAGCTTGTAAAGCTAACCTGACAAGGTTCTGATTAAGATTATTTTAGCAGTTAAAAACACGTTAAAGACGTTTGATCAGAGTTTCAAATGGACTAATTTTAACATATTAAATCAAACCAATTTTTTAAGTAACTATGAAAAGAATCGCAGGCACTTTTTGTACGGCCCTTCTGGCGGGAGCATTAACCTTAGGGGCATATAAAATATTCTTCGAAAAACCGAATTACACCATAGTCTCAGAAAACGAGGGGCAATCTGTTTTCAATACAAGTTACACCCCTGCATCTGCCAAGGGCGCAGGTATTAATGAAGTAGATTTTACAGTAGCGGCAGAAATGACCGTGAATGCGGTAGTTCACGTAAAAAATGTCACCATCAATCGTAATCGAGGCAGCTACTTAGATTTTTTTTATGGGCACGGTAGCAGTGCTAAACCACAAGTGGGTACCGGGTCGGGAGTCATTATTTCACAAGATGGCTATATTGTGACCAATAACCATGTGATCGACAATGCAAGCCATCTTCAGGTAATGCTCAACAATAATAAGGTTTATGATGCCGAGCTTATAGGTGCCGATCCCAATTCAGATATTGCCTTAATAAAAATTAATGCGGATAGTAAACTACCTTACTTAGCTTTTGGTGACTCCGATAACACAAAAATAGGCGAATGGGTATTGGCTGTCGGAAATCCGTTTAGCTTAACTTCCACGGTTACCGCTGGTATCGTGAGTGCTAAAGCTAGAAATCTAGGTAAGGTCGACCAGTCTTTTATTCAAACGGATGCCGCCGTAAACCCAGGCAATAGTGGCGGTGCCTTGGTAAACACCAACGGAGATTTAATAGGTATCAATACCGCGATTACTTCTCAAACCGGATCTTATGTAGGCTATTCATTTGCAGTGCCAAGCAATATCGCAAAAAAAGTGGTCGATGACATATTGGAGTATGGTAACGTTCAAAAAGGAATTTTAGGAATAGACATCGCTATGGCCAATACCCCTTATGCCGTTCAAAAAGGTATCAATGAGATTGAGGGAGTATATATTTCAGGCATTGAAGAAGATACCGGTGCAGAGGAAGCCGATTTAAGAGAGGGGGACATTATCAAAGAAATTGATGATATAAAAATCAGAAGGCATGCTGACCTAACCGGATATCTGTCGTCAAAAAGGCCTGAAGACACGGTTCAAGTGACCATAAATAGAAACGACGAAACTTTCACCGTACCTGTCGTACTTAAAAAGCGACAAGTGATTACCGTACCCCATATGGGCTTGGATATCAAAAACCTCTCTAAGGAGGATATGAAAAAATTCAGGACGAAAAAAGGGGTCAAGATTGTAGGCGTACCAGAAATGTACCGAGGCTATGGACTTGACGGAAAAGTACTTCTGTCATTAGATGATGAAGAAATCAATGATATTGAAGAGGCTAAAGTTTTATTCGGTCAAATATCTAGAAGAGGCCGAACGATTATCACCATGATCAATGATAAAGGAGAACGTGAACGACTTATATTTCAATAGAGAGAATAGTGCCCCTGTTCTGGGCATTTTTTTTACATTGAAATCTGGCAAATTACCGAATAGTAATTGTTTCATTTTTTTCTAATTATGAAATCTAGACACCTCGTTTTCACCGTATGTAAATAAATATTGTGATTGAACCAGTGGTTTGAAAAGCAGCTAATCAGCAAAAATTTTTCTTAATTGATAATATTCAATTACTTTAGCTCCCTCTAATTGATTAACTCCAAAGAATTACTTGAAAATATGAAAGGTATTAAACTACTGTTACTTTTAACGGCCTTATTTACTTTCAACCTACAATTTGCCCAAGAAGAGGAAGAAGAACTGTCGTTGGACGAAGGACCTATTACCAGTCAATTCGATTTTATCTACAAGAAATCAGGTAATTATCGTGCTGACGGTAAGAGATATGAGGTAGTTCGAACCATATCTCTTGACAAACTCAGACAGAATGTCTTAGATACGCTTAGCGGATATAATATAAGAGCGTCAGAATTGAAGGCCACTATATCGGGCCATGAGTCTACCATCTCTTCTTTGAACAAAAAACTAGAGGAAACGACCAATAACCTTGTTTCAGTGACCGAAGAAAAAGATAGTATGTCGTTTTTGGGCATTATGGTCTCAAAAAGCACATATAATGGTATACTGTGGACGGTAATCGGATGTCTTTTGGCCTTTTTACTTTTCTTTATTTACAAGTTTAGAAACAGCAACATACTTACGCAAGAGGCCAAGACCAATCTTTCGGAGTTAGAGACAGAATATGAAGATCATAGGCGGCGTGCTCTAGAAAGAGAGCAGAAAATCAGTAGGCAACTACAAGACGAGATAAATAGATATAAGAAGCAAAAATAAGAAAAAGCTCCTCTAAGGAGCTTTTTTGCTATTTACACTACACCGACAAATGTTAGATATTATCAGGGCAGAAAGGGAACATCTTAAGGATGTTGTTCCACTTTTCGATTCTTACCGTGTTTTCTATGGTCAAAAATCAAATGAAGAAGCAGCCTTAGAGTTTATTACCGATCGTTTCTTGAACGATGAATCTATTATACTCATGGCTTACATTGAAAAACAGGCGGTAGGCTTTGTTCAGTTGTATACCACATTTTCTTCAGTTTCGATGCAATCTTCATATATTCTGAACGATTTATATGTAAGTAAAAATCACAGAAAGAGGGGTGTTGGAGAAGCTCTTTTGGAGAAAGCCAAAGAACTTTGCCATGAAAATGGTTTTAAGGGCTTGGCTCTAGAGACCGCAAAAGACAACCCAGCCCAAAGCCTTTATGAAAAACTAGGCTGGGAAAAAGATTCGGACTACTTTCATTACTTTTGGAAGTCAGTTTAGCTTCTAAACAAAAGTGTACTGCCATGCGAATTGATATCATAACTGTCTTGCCCGAGTTGTTAGAGAGTCCGTTCAACGCCTCTATCTTAAAAAGAGCCATTGACAAGGGCCTTGTAGAGGTTCATATGCATAACCTTCGTGACTATACCGACAAGTCTTACAACCAAGTAGATGACTACCAATATGGCGGCGGCGCAGGTATGGTACTTATGATAGAACCCATCGACAGATGTATTTCGGCGCTGAAAAATGAGCGTGATTATGATGAAATCATTTACATGACACCCGATGGCAAAACGCTTGACCAAAGAATGGCCAATAGCCTATCGCTAATGAAAAATGTAATGGTACTGTGCGGACATTATAAGGGAGTCGACCAAAGGGTACGTGACCGTTTTATCACCAAAGAGATTTCAATAGGTGATTACGTATTATCTGGTGGTGAGCTTGGTGCCGCCGTACTTTGCGACTCTATCATCAGGTTAATACCAGGGGTGTTGAACAATGAAACCAGTGCACTTACCGACACCTTTCAAGATAATCTTTTGGCCCCGCCGGTATATACAAGACCTGCCGATTATAAGGGAATGAAAGTGCCAGACGTTCTATTAAAAGGAGACTTTCCTAAAATTGAAAAATGGCGTGAAGATCAGGCCCAGGCAAGAACTGAAAAATTACGGCCTGATTTATTGGAATGATTGCTCAAAAAACTACGGAAATTACTTGCAGTTTACATATTATAAACTAATTTTGCATCCTGTTAAATCAACCTCTGACGAAAATCGTGAATGTTGTTTTAAGATTATCTATAAATATATAACATGGAAGCATTATTAAAATTCGTACAAGACGAATTTGTTGCAAAAAAAGAATTTCCTGAATTTTCTTCAGGCGATACTATTACCGTTTACTACGAAATTAAGGAAGGTGAAAAAACACGTACTCAGTTTTTTAGAGGCGTAGTTATTCAGAGAAGAGGTTCTGGAGCAACCGAAACCTTTACCATTCGTAAAATGTCAGGTACGGTTGGTGTAGAGCGTATCTTCCCCATTAATATGCCGGCACTACAAAAAATTGAAATCAATAAAAAAGGTAAAGTACGTAGAGCTCGTATCTTCTACTTTAGAGGCCTTACAGGTAAAAAAGCACGTATCAAAGAGGTGCGTTCTTAAGGTTTACCTAGCTAAAAATATAAATCCTGTATTGATGAACTTCAATACGGGATTTTTGGTTATAAACAATTGTTAATATCGAATGTTTATAACCTGTTGATTTTAAATATGTTAAAAATTGATTTTATAACAATTTATTTTTTAAATTAGTATCACGGTTAAAGTAAAAACCTGTCGATGGTGGATATGGAAACCGTTATGAAGTCAACGTTCTTTGTATTATTGTTTTAGTCAGGTTTTTAGTTTGAAGTAATTCAAATTAATAACATATTGACGAGCATAAAACCATGACTGTCGTCCTTTGGGAAAATTTATGTGAATGCATCTACGGTTTATAAAAGTACTGTACTTATATAAGCGTACAAGATCATTGAAATAATAAGAAAGAAAAATACTTTTGTTGCTTGGTGGAATGCTGAAGAACAGAGTTTTTTTCAAACGTGGAAATAGTGATGCGAACGCAATCAATGGTTGCCGACCTACGAAGATAGGTGCGAAAGTTTGACAACTATTTCTAAAAATCCATATCAATGTATTTATACAATGATATGGATTTTGTTTTTTAGTATCGCTTTGAACAGCGAATCAGCGAATTTTTGTTCAGACTTCTTAGAATCGAACTACCCTTTCGAACCTAGCATAAAATTACCATATATTGCTGTTCAAACCTTATACTTAAAGGCGTTGATGTTTTGAGCTTAAACAAAACATAAAATTGTATATTTGCTCCGCTTTAAATTAAACTCCATCAATTCATGTCGAAGATTTTTTATACTAAAACCGACGAGGCCCCAGCTTTGGCGACGCAATCATTTTTGCCCATTGTAAAGGCTTTTTCTAAAACTGCAGACCTTACCATTGAAACTAAAGATATTTCTTTGGCCGGTAGAATTATTGCCACATTTCCTGATTTTCTTGAAGTAGACCAAAGAATTTCAAACGATTTAGAAGAATTGGGCAATCTAGCTAAAATGCCAGAGGCAAATATTATTAAACTTCCAAATATTAGTGCTTCAATTCCACAGTTAAAGGAAGCGATTACTGAATTGCAGGGCAAGGGTTATGCCCTACCCGACTACCCCGACAGTCCTGAAAATCAAAAAGAAGAAGAAATCAAGTCTCGATATGACAAAATAAAAGGTAGTGCCGTAAATCCGGTTTTACGTGAAGGTAATTCTGATAGACGGGCTCCTCGGGCCGTCAAGAATTATGCAAAACAAAATCCGCATTCTATGGGAGCTTGGGCCAGCGATAGCAAAACCCATGTTTCAACTATGAATCAAGGCGACTTTAAAAGCAATGAAAAGTCTTTAACCGTCAACGATGCATCGAAAGTTAAAATCGAATTGGTTCAAAAAGACGGTTCTTCAAAAGTATTGAAGGAAAGTGTTGCTTTATTGGATGGTGAAATCATTGATGCTACCGTAATGAAAAAAGCGGCTTTAACCTCGTTTCTTAAAGAACAGGTAAAGGATGCCAAAGACAAAGGAGTGCTCTTTTCACTACATATGAAAGCAACCATGATGAAGGTCTCAGATCCCATCATCTTTGGTCATGCCGTTGAAGCCTATTTTGAAGATGTATTCAAAAAACACCAAGCAACTTTTGATTCCATAGGAATAAGTGCAAACGACGGTTTAGAAAACTTGTTTGCCAAGCTTGAAAAACTTCCTGCTGACCAGAAACAAGAAATTGAAAACGATATAAAGCAAACTATCGATAACGGTCCTGATCTGGCCATGGTAAATTCCGATAAAGGTATTACCAATTTACATGTGCCCAGTGACATTATTATCGATGCCTCTATGCCGGCAATGATCCGTAACTCAGGTCAGATGTGGAATGCCGAAGGCAAACCTCAAGATACCAAGGCCATTATACCCGATAGCAGCTATGCCGATATTTATACGGCGACTATTGAGTTTTGCAAAGAAAACGGAGCTTTTGACCCGACCACAATGGGTACTGTACCCAATGTTGGTTTAATGGCCCAAAAGGCAGAAGAATATGGCTCACATGACAAAACTTTTGAAATCGGTGCTTCGGGTACGGTAAAAGTTACCGATTTAAACTCCGATGAAGTTCTTATTGAGCACGAAGTAGAACAAGGTGATATCTGGAGAATGTGCCAAGTTAAAGACGCACCTATTCAAGACTGGGTAAAACTAGCCGTATCGCGCGCAAAAGCGACCCAGGTACCGGCCGTTTTCTGGCTTGATGAAAATCGCGCGCATGATGCCGAATTAATAAAAAAGGTAAATACATATCTTAAAGACCACGATACCGAAGGTTTAGAGATAAAGATTTTGTCTCCGAAAAAAGCCACAGAATACACGCTTAAAAGAATGAAAGCAGGCGAGGATACAATTTCGGTTTCAGGTAATGTTTTACGTGATTATTTGACCGACCTCTTCCCTATTCTAGAAGTAGGCACCAGTGCAAAGATGCTTTCTATCGTTCCGCTAATGAACGGTGGTGGTCTTTTCGAGACCGGTGCCGGTGGTTCTGCTCCTAAACATGTTGAACAATTTTTGGAAGAAGGTCATTTAAGATGGGATTCTTTAGGCGAATTCTTGGCCTTAGGTGTTTCTTTAGACTTTTACGGTGAGAAGAACGATAACCCAAAAGCACGAGTTCTAGGGGATGCTCTAGATAGTGCAACGGAGAAATTTCTAATCAACGATAAATCTCCTTCACGAAAAGTAATGGAACTCGATACTAGGGGCAGCCATTTTTACCTGGCACTTTATTGGGCCGAAGCATTGGCCACCCAAGACAAGAATGATGAATTGAAATCGACTTTTACTAAGGTTTATCAAGAACTGAGCGAGAATGAGAGCAAGATTGCTCAAGAGCTTATTGACAGCCAAGGCAGCACGAAAGATGTTGGCGGCTATTATTTACCCGATTTAGAAAAGGTAGCAAAGGCCATGAGGCCAAGTGCAACGCTCAATTCCATATTAGATACGATTTAAAATAGCTAGATAATACATATAAATGGCCCTCTATTGTATAAAATAGAGGGCTATTTTTTTAAATTATTGTTAAGTGTTTTCCTGTTGATCAATTCTAGCTACTTTTATAAAAATTATCTCAATGGCCCGATTTTTAAAGGTTTTTCTTGCCTTTTTATTTATTTCTCAAATTAGCTTTGCACAACAGCGTTTTACCTTAAGCGGCACAGTAACGGAAGCCTCAAGTAACGAGACCTTGATAGGTGTTACCATTGCCTTTCCCGAGTTAAAAACAGGCGTCACTACAAACGAATATGGGTTTTACTCCATAACCCTTCCCGAAGGTGAATACCGTCTTCAGGTCAGCTATTTAGGGTTTCAAGATGTCGTTCAAGATGTTTCTCTTAGTGAAAGCATGAAAATGAACTTTCAAATGGAGGAATCCGCAGAACTTTTACAAGAGGTTATAGTCACCGAAGATGTGGAGAAAATGGATATTCGAAAACCACAGATGAGTGTAAATGCAATGTCTGCTGAAACGATCAAGAAAATTCCCGTAATACTGGGGGAAGCAGATGTAATAAAGTCCATCTTACTTCTTCCAGGTGTTACCAATGCTGGGGAAGGTGCTTCAGGATTTAATGTTCGAGGCGGCGCTGTCGACCAAAATCTTATCTTATTGGACGAAGCTACCATTTTCAATTCTTCCCACCTCTTCGGTTTTTTCTCGGTTTTTAATCCTGATGCCATAAAAGATTTAAAATTATACAAAGGCGGTATACCTGCTCGCTATGGCGGTCGGGTTTCATCTGTTCTCGATATTTTTCAAAAAGAAGGTAATAGTAAAGAATTTAAGGTGAACGGTGGCATAGGTGCCGTTGCTAGCCGTTTGTTGGTAGAAGGCCCTATAAAAAAAAATAAAGCCGCTTTTTTAATAGGCGGTCGAGCATCATATGCCCACCTCTTCTTGCCATTGTTCGATATCGATAATACAGCTTACTTTTATGATTTAAATACCAAGCTCAACTATAATATCAACGATAAAAACAGCATCTACTTGTCAGGGTATTTTGGCCGTGATGTCTTCGGCATCAGTGAAAGCTTTGTCAACACTTATGGTAATGCTGTCGGAAATTTTAGATGGAATCATCTTTTTTCCGATAAGTTATTCTCCAATTTGTCTCTGATCTATTCCGATTACTACTACGGACTAAAGCTTGATTTTGTCGGCTTTAACTGGAATTCAGGCATACAGAACTTCAACGTTAAGTACGATTTAAAACATTATGTTAGCGATAAACTACAGGTCAATTATGGCATTAATGATATTTATTATCGATTTAACCCCGGCGAAATAGAACCTAGCAACTCAAACTCAGGAATTATCGAAGAACGCCTGACCCAAAAATATGCGAATGAATTTGCCGCTTATGTTGACATCGAACATGATATTACCGAAAAGCTTAGTCTTAATTACGGGCTAAGGTTCAGTAATTTCATACGCCTTGGTCAGAGTGAGTTAAATGTCTATGAAAACGACAACCCTGTAGATTTTGACCCAGATTTGTTGATATATAAAGCGGCTGATCCTATTGACGTAACCAGTATAAAAAAGAGTTCTAGCCTATCGACTTTCAATAATTTTGAGCCAAGAATCTCCTTGGCCTATACGATAAACGACCAAAGCTCTTTTAAAGCTAGTTATACCCGTTTGGCCCAGTATCTACATCTTTTATCAAATACTAGCTCTCCCACACCACTGGATGTGTGGACACCTAGCGGACCATTTACAAAACCACAGCTATTGGACCAATACGCTATGGGCTACTTTAAAAATATCGGCAGCGGTGAATATTCAGTAGAAACTGAAATTTTTTATAAGGATATTCAGAACCGGATCGACTATATCGATGGGGCCAATCTTATTGCCAACAATGCCATAGAATCAGTAATTTTAAATGGTGAAGCGCGAGCTTATGGTCTTGAATTATTACTTAGAAAAAATGAAGGAAGATTTCAAGGGTGGTTGGCCTATACCCTATCAAAATCTGAACAGCGAACCCCGGGAAGAACTTCAACGGCCAGCAACGGAATATCGGCCAATGAAATAGGAATAAATTTTGGCGAATGGTACAATACACCTTACGACAAAACCCATGATGTCTCCCTCTACGGCAGTTACGAATTGAATTCAAAATGGACTTTCAATTCCAATTTTATATTTCAGACAGGGCAGCCCACCAATTACCCTGTAGGGCGATTTAATTTTCAAGACCTATCGGTACCTTATTACGGTTTGAGAAACTCGGAACGTCTACCGACCTATCACCGTTTAGACCTTTCAGCAACCCTAACACCTAAGAAAAATACAGAGAAAAAATGGCAAGGGGAATGGGTGTTCAGTATTTACAATGCTTATAACCGCAGAAATGCAGCATCTATCAATTTTAGGCGAAATACAGATACGCGTGAAAATGAAGCCGTTCGCACTTCTATTTTCGGCATTGTACCCGCTGTAACCTATAATTTTAAATTCTAAGACTATGAAAAAGTACTTTCTATACTTCATCATATTTGTTCTTTTTGTAGGCTGTGAAGATGTTATTGATATTGACACACCATCGGAAGAACCAAGGTTATTTGTAGATGGATTGATTCGTGTAGACGAAAATATGACAACCACTAACATATCTATAGAACTGGGGTTGACGAACGCTTTTTTCGAGTCGACCGATGCTGCTTCGGGTAGTGAAGTGGTAATACGAAATGAATCTTATGTAGGTACCGACTCTTCTGACGAAAACTTCATTGTTTTAAATGAAACTTTTCCGGGCATTTATGAGGCAACAAAAAATACCGATTTCTTTACGAGTGGTGAATTACAATTACTGATCAACCATGAAGATCAAGTGTATTTGGCAACAACAACCTACGTACCGGCGGTCGAAATTGACAAGTTAGAACAAGGCGAAGGCAGTCTTTTTTCGGGAGATGAGACAGAAATTTTGGTTGCCTTTACCGATGATGGAAATCGTGATGACTTTTATCTTTTTGATTTTGACTTTAACGAGTATCTCGTCACTGAAGATGAGTTCTATCAAGGACAAACTTTTGAATTCTCTTATTTCTACGATGAGGGTGTGCAAGCTGGTCGGGAAATCAGAATAAGTCTAATTGGGGTCGACGAGACTTTTTTTAATTATATGAATCAAACCATTGTACAAGCCGGCGGTGATCAAGGTCCGTTTCAAACGCCTTCGGCTACGGTTAGAGGGAACATTATAAATGTTACGAACGGGGAAAATACAGATGCTAGAAACGATTTTGCCCTTGGATATTTTGCCGTATGCCAAACCTTTAACAAATCGATTGTTATTGAATAGCGAAAACATAAAGTACATTAAGAACCGATGAGAACCGATAAAGACTTACTTGTAAAGGGAATAAAATTTTTGGCCTATACCATAGCCTTAATGTTTATGGCACCTTTCGTAATTTATCAAGCATTCAAAAATCAAGAAAACGTACTATATTGGCCGGTCTTGGTACTTGGCTTGATTTTAGGAGTCGGCGCCATTGCCATGGGCTTCTATAGTATTAAAGTTATTCTAGACTCTTTGTTCGGTTCAAAAAAGGGAAAATAATACTAGTCAATCCCGCTTGCCCTGTAACGTCCATTTATTGCTGAGTTGAGCGTAATCGTAATCCAATACCGATTCTTGTCTTTCTAAGCGATATGAAGCAAAAGCTCGTTGAAGAATATCCTCTATCAAATAATCTTCATGAACTTGGTCAGGGTGAAATTCCTCTTTTAAGCTAATACTGAACATACTTGCCGTTGTATTGTACCAAAAGGCCCGCCAACCACTGCGAAGCTCTTTGACCAGGTCAAAACTGGTTTCACCGGTCTGTCTATAAATAAGCTTTACAAGAATCTGTCCCTCGGTTCGGGTAAGTTTCTTCAGTTCTTCCGAAAATTCTTCTTCAATAAACTTCTGTACCTTTTTTGTATACTTCTTTTGGTGCCTTTTCTTCTTTATCGTAGCAATACTATCGTTTAGCTCTACCAACCGTTCCGCAGCCAATTTGGCATATGGGTAGACCTTTATGGTCTTTCTTCTGAGAATATAATAACGTAATTTTTCTTTGTACGAGCCAAACTTAAGTTTTCCGAATAGATAGACTTCATCAAGGTCTATCGAACTTTTGAATATAGAATCACCTTCAACTATAATCATCTTTTCAGCAACCGAATCCAAAGGCTGTTCTTCTACTTGAGAGAAGCCCAAAGCACAAAAAATAAAGAATAAGAAGAAATTAACGGTTTTTTTCATGGCGGATTTAAATGCAAAAGCCTTGCCAAAATTAACGATAATTACGGCGGGTTATTATTAATTAAAAGTGAATATCGCTAAGTTTGTAGCTAAATCAATTTTAAATGGCTAACAAGAAAATTATCACAAAAAAATCTCTTGAGTTTTTTGAAAAATACTTGAATAACGCCTCCCCAACTGGTTATGAATGGGAAGGTCAGAAAATATGGATGGACTATCTAAAACCGTACGTTGATACCTTTATTACCGACACTTACGGATCTGCGGTCGGGGTAATAAATCCTGATGCCAAGTATAAAGTGGTCATTGAAGGGCATTCCGATGAAATTTCTTGGTATGTGAACTACATTACCGATAACGGCTTGCTCTATGTGATTCGCAACGGAGGTAGCGACCACCAGATTGCCCCTTCTAAATGGGTGAACATACACACCAAAAACGGAATGGTCAAAGGCATATTCGGCTGGCCGGCTATTCACACTCGAGATAAATCGAAAGAAGAAGCACCGAAATTAGATAATATTTTCATCGATATAGGGGCTAAAGATAAAGAGGAAGTTGAAAAAATGGGGGTTCACGTAGGTTGTGTAATCACTTACCCTGATGAATTTCAAGTACTGAACGAAGATAAATATGTCTGCAGGGCAATCGACAACCGTGCAGGTGGTTTCATGGTTGCGGAGGTTGCGCGACTTTTACATGAAAACAAGAAAAAACTTCCGTTTGGGCTATATATCACCAATGCCGTACAAGAAGAAATCGGTCTTCGCGGTGCTGAGATGATTACCCAGACGATCAAGCCCAATGTCGCCATCATAACCGATGTCTGCCATGATACGACCACGCCGATGATCGATAAGAAAACCCAAGGTCATACCGAAATTGGTTCTGGCCCCGTTATTTCTTATGCGCCTGCGGTACAGAATAAATTGCGTGAACGAATAATTGAAACAGCAGAAGGTAAAAAAATACCTTTTCAGCGTATGGCGGCCTCTAGGGCTACCGGTACCGATACAGATGCTTTTGCCTATAGTAATGGCGGTGTAGCTTCGGCATTGATTTCATTACCTCTCAGGTACATGCATACCACGGTTGAAACCGTTCACCGTGATGATGTGGAAAATGTAATTCGGTTGATTTATGAGACCTTGTTGAACATTAAAGAAGGGGAAACCTTCAGCTATTTTGACTAGAACTTACAAATCCTTCCATCACCGGGAGGATTTTTTTATTTTATTCTATGGATGAATTAATTGATATTTTGGATGCTTCGGGAAACAAGACCGGAAAAACTGCAATGAAGTCTGAAGCCCATAAAAATGGATGGTACCACGAATCGGTTCATATTTGGTTTTATACGAAAAGTGGTCAAATTCTTATTCAGCAACGTGCTAAAAACAAAGACACCCACCCCCTACTTTGGGATGTTTCAGTGGCCGGTCATATTGGTGCTGGAGAACGTATCGAGATTTCTGCGGTGCGGGAAGTACAAGAAGAAATCGGATTGAAAATTTCAGAACAGAACCTTGAAAAAATCGGGTTTTTTAAGTCTTTTCATCAGCATTCGGAAATTTTAATCGACCGAGAATTCAATCATGTTTATCTATGCGAACTAACTTCTCCGATAAGCGAATTGGAAAAACAGGAAAGCGAGGTACACGATTTAAAAATGATTCCGTTGATCACTTTTGCGCAAGAGACCTGGGGAATGGCCCATCCGCAAAAATACGTTCCACATGATATGGCATACTACAAGACCGTTACTACAGAAATTAAAAAACGATTATAAGGTTATGATGAACTTTTCGGGATTGGCTAGCGAATAGGTAGCCTGTTCCCCACTCTCCATATTTTTGACCAAAAATTGATTTTCTTCAAGCTCTTTAGATCCCATGGAAATTACATAAGGCACGTTGCGATTATTGGCGTATCTGAATTGCTTTTGAATTTTGGCACTCGAAGGGTAAATATCGGCCTTTACGCCAGACTTTCTAAGTTGGCCCACCAACTTCAATGCAGCCAAGGCTTCCCGTTCACCAAAATTGAGACACAAAACCTCTAAAGACCTATCGATAGCTTCCGGGAAAAGTTCAAGCTCTTTTAATACCAAATAAATACGATCCAGCCCAAATGAAATACCGACACCGCTAACATCTTTTAAACCGAAAATTCCGGTAAGGTCATCATAGCGACCGCCTCCGCCGATAGATCCCATTTTCACACCGCTAGGTGCAGCAACCTCAAAAATAGCACCTGTATAATAGTTGAGTCCACGAGCTAGGGTAACATCTATTGCTAGTTGTGCCGATTGAAGCCCTAAGTTTTCAATATTCTCAACGATAAATTTTAATTCTTCTACACCTTTAGTGCCTATTTCGGAATCTGCCAAAAGAGTTTGGAGTGCTTCCAGCTGTTCTAAATTGCTTCCTGAGAGCGAAAATAATGGCTCTACCTTAGCAATCGCTTCAGCGGTAAGGCCTCTTTCCGACATCTCTTTTTTGACTCCGTCCTCACCAATTTTATCCAATTTATCCAAGGCTACCGTAAAATCGATCAAGAGGTCTTGAGCCCCGATAACTTCCGCTATACCTGAAAGAATCTTGCGGTTGTTCATTTTAATGGTGACACTCTCCAACTTCAACTCGGTAAAAACGGCATCATATAACTGTACCAGTTCTATTTCTTGAAGTAAAGAGTTAGAGCCGACTACATCGGCATCACACTGGTAAAACTCACGAAAACGCCCTTTCTGAGGCCTATCGGCACGCCATACGGGTTGAATCTGATAGCGTTTAAAAGGGAAGTCGATTTCATTTTGATGCATGACGACATAGCGCGCAAAGGGCACCGTTAAATCGTAGCGTAGGGCTTTTTCTGAGATTTTAGGAGTAATACTTCCTGAGTCTTTAGCAGAGTAAGTAGCCTCATCTACCTTTTTCAAATAATCACCAGAATTTAAAATTTTGAAAATTAAGCGATCACCTTCATCCCCATACTTACCCATAAGGGTCTCGGAATTTTCAAAGGACGGCGTCTCGATAGGCTGGAAACCAAATGTTTCGAAGTGCTTTTTTACTACATTAAAAATATAATTACGCTTGGTAACTTCAGAAGGGGTAAAATCTCGGGTTCCTTTAGGTATACTTGGTTTTTGGGCCATGAAAAAGTTAGTTGAATGGAAATACCTTTAAATCGATTCGAAGATCAATACCGGTACGTGAAGTAAATAATCGGGCAAATATCGATTTAATTAATGATTTTGTCAAACCATTGGAACAATTCACCTTTGGTAATGACAGCCCCTTGTTGTATCAATTGAAACTTGTCGAGATTTTTATCTTCTGAATATGCTTTTGATGCCGTAAGATATTCGACAAAATCAGATTGCCAATTTTTTTTGAACCAAGAGAAACCTATCTCGGTTTTTAAATCGATTTCTGGGTTCATTACCTTTACCGACACCAACTTCATTTCTTTATCGGTCAAATGGAAAAGGTGCATTTGCTTTTCAGAAATGTTCTCTAAATAAGAGACTTTTCCCAGAACGCCCTCCCAGACCAAATCGCTGAATACATCGATTTCATCTTCGGCAACCTCGGGTTTGTTGGTCTTTATATCTTGCCATTCATCAGCTGTAATTGACTGGGTTGCCAAAAAGTTGATAAACTCTGGATGCAACTCTTCAAGTTGCTGTTTTGTAAGCCTTGAATATTTCATTTTGCAAAAATAAAAAGGGCATACGAAACGTATGCCCTTTTCTAAGAATTTTATCGGTTATTAGAAAATATATCTAAGACCAAATTGCATTTGCCATCTAGAAAATAAACTTGAGTCGTATACAAAGGTCTCGGTCAGTTGATCATTAAAGGTGTAAGTAGGTACGTTGTTGTCATCTACCGTAACGGATAAGGGGTTCAGACTGTTCGGTTGCTGAATTACACCCCAATCGCTATTTAACAAGTTTCCAAAATTAAGAATGTCAATACTGAATTGAACAGTATGTGTTTTATCAGCAGACACATTAAAACGGTAATCTTGCAAGAATTTGACATCCCACTTTCCTCTCCATGGTGCAAGCGCACCATATCTATCAAAGTATTGCCCTCTGTTATCACTCATATAATCATCTTGCTGAATAAACTGCTCGAAAGCTTCTGCTTGACCAGCACCAGAAAACTGCATCTGTGAAACTTCAGCAGCTGTAGGAATGTACAGTAGGTCATTGTTTTGAAACGAACTATCATTATTGATGTTACCTGCATATGTATAATTGAACCTGCCACCTTGGGCATACTCAAAGAAAGTCGAAATCGTAGTAGACCATTCATTGTTTCCACCATAATTAAACTGCTTCGCTGCAGCACCGATTACCCTATGGGTATCGCCATATTTTGAATACGATAAAATATCTTGGTTGGCATCGCCTAAATTAGGGTTGAAATCAAACGCATCACCGGTAATCTCAGCCTCAATAGAGTTCACATCTTGCGCGTTCAAGTAGTTATAGGCCACACTGGCATAAAGACCATTATCAAAAGTCTTCTGGGCTTTTAAAGATGCGTTCCAGATTCTTCCCTTATCGGAATTTGTAAATACATAAGCGTTGGTTGCTCCTCCAAACTCGTTCAATGACCTATCACCTGGTTGGTATACAGGTCTGTTATCTACACCTTGTAAAGAACCTGAAGGACTATTTAAGCCCCAGTTTTGAACATGTGCACCATTGAAATCTTTAGTGTACGATACATCTGCCGTTAAAATAATTCCGTTTTCAAATCTATGATCTGCACCTATATTGGTACGCCATACTTGCGGCCATTTAAAATCTGGATCAACAATCTGATAGAAGAAAAAGTCTACTGCCTGCACTTGATTACCTAACCATACAAATGGAAATCGGCCCGTAAAGATTCCGGTACCGCCACGTACTTGAGTAGTGTTCTCACCTTTTACGTCCCAATTGAAGCCGAGTCGAGGGGATATAAGAAAATCATTATTCGGCAAGGTAGTAGAGTCAAGATTAGTCGATTCTCCTGTTTCAGGATCAAAGTATTCAATACCTGGCTGATACGTACCATCAGGAAAAGCCCCTCCCTTACGTTCAATATTTTCTCTTATCTTATCTTCTGTGTCAAAATAAAGTGGTTTGTCGAAACGAATGCCATAAGTGATTTTAAATTCTTCATTAATATTCCAGTCATCTTGAATATAAAGTCCTAATTGACCTACATTGGTTTCGGCCAGAGCCCACCCCCCTGGAGTACCATCGGCAGATTGGTTGTTATTGGCGAAAGTTGCTTCAGCACCCTGAATTAGATTATCGATAAGCCCCCCGGGTTGAGCATTGGCCAAAAATTCGTCGACGTCAGCAAAGTTTCTATCGAAATCGCCTCCCAAAGGAAAACCAAAAGTACCTCCATAAACACCAAGATTAAAAGAGTTGTCGAACTGAAATTTTTCGAAAGCGACACCTGCCGTTAAGGTGTGATTGCCTATGAAATAGTTAAAGTTATTCGTTACCTGAAAAACTTTTTGGTCCAGTTTATTATTAATCGAAAAAGGCTCATGACCCGCGACAATATAGTTACTCAAATCTCCTCCTTGAATAATAATACTCGGTGCTGGAGATGAAAAAGGAGTTCTAAAATCATCGAAGTGTGAATAACCTACTTGCAGTTTGTTGGTAGCATTTGTGCCAAAGGTAGAGTTCAGTTCAACCTGAAACGATTGAAGGTTGTTATTGATTTCATAACCCGAGTTCTCGAACTGTAATATTTGAGCACTTGGCCCTCGAACACCAATTGCCGTAGGGTGAGCAGGCTTTTCTTTAGAGGAATCCAAAAAGTTATAGATTACGGCCAAGCGGTGGTCATCATTGATATTCCAATCGAGCTTCAATATACCTTTAGTAGACTCAGCTCCATATGTAAACCCCTCATATCTACCGGTATCATAGCCTAGCCCGGCTAGAGCAGACTGTACAGCTATCAAATCGCTTTCTAGCACCCTAGACTCATTAATGGCACCCGAACCAGTATTGGGTACCCAACCACTAGTTCCTAAATCATCTCTCCGATCTCTCTCAAAATTGGCAAAGAAAAAAAGTTTATTTTTTACAATTGGTCCTCCAACACTGACCCCGTATTGATTTTGTTTCAGGTCTGGTTTTACCACATCTTCCCCTCTAATCTTACCTCCTGTAAGACTTTCGTTTCTGAAAAAACCATAAACACTACCATGAAACTCATTGGTTCCACTTTTGGTAACTGCATTGACGGTTGCACCTGTAAACCCGGATTGTGTTACGTCGTATGGAGCCAACGATACTTGAATTTGGTCAATAGCATCCAATGAAATAGGTTGTGAACTTGTTTGGCCACCGGGGCCAGGAGCATCTAATCCAAATGGATTACCGAAGAAAGACCCATCTAAAGAAAAGTTATTGTATTGATCGTTCCGACCTCCAAAAGATAGTCCGCCACCACCCGTTGTACCAGAGGCACTTGGTTCTAATCGTGTAAAGTCTTCAGCAGATCTCGATATTGTTGGTAGTTTAGTTAGTTCTCTTCTACCCACACTAGTTTCCGCTCCCGTGCGGTCACTTCCAAAGGTGCCACCCCTATCTGAAATTACAACCACTTCATCAAGAGCTTGACTTTCGGTCTGTAAGGCAATATCTACTGTGAACGTTTTACCTAAAGAAAGGTAAATATCATTGAGTACCTGTTCTTTAAAGCCAACATAAGATATGGTAACTTGATACGGGCCGCCAACTCTCATGTTCAGAATTTTGAAAAGCCCGTCTTCATTGGTAATAGAACCATATTTGGTTCCGGTCGGCAAATGTACGGCCACTGCATTGGCCCCAAGCAAGGGCAGGCTTTGGTCGTCAACGACCGTACCTGACATGTTTGATGTGGTAACCTGCGCCGAGGTTGCGAGGCCTACGAGCATCAAAAATGCAAATAGGTAAATTTTTTTCATAATAACGGTTTTGAGTTAATTTTTTGTAAAACTAATTCAAAAAAAAAGAGCTATGCACGCATAGCTCTCAAAAGTTATTATTGATTATCAACCGATTATTTCTGCTCGGCGACAACTTCAAAATCAAATTGCACATTCACTTCACGATGTAAACGAATGTCAGCAGTATATGGCCCTGCCCTTTTAATGGCACCACCTTTAATGCTAATGAATTTCTTGTCGATTTCATGACCTTCTTTAGCCAATACATCAACTAAATCAGAAGCTGTCACAGATCCGAAAAGCTTATCGCCGGCACCAACTTTAGCTGGTATCTTAACATCTAGCTTAGCCAAACCTTCAGCTGTTTTATTAGCTGCATCAACTACTTTCTTCTCTTTATGAGCTCTTTGTCTTAAGTTCTCTTCAAGAACCTTTTTCGCAGAAGGTGTAGCCATTGTTGCCATACCTCTTGGAATAAGGAAATTTCTACCATAACCGTTTTTCACGGTCACAACATCATCTTTAAAGCCCAAATGCTCTACGTCTTGTCTTAATATAAGTTCCATCTCGCTTTAAATTTATTTTAGTAGATCGCCTACATATGGCATTAAAGCCAAGTGACGTGCTCTTTTTACCGCTTGAGCTACTTTGCGTTGGTACTTCAAAGAAGTTCCGGTAAGTCTTCTTGGTAACAATTTACCTTGTTCGTTAACCAATTTCATCAAGAAATCTGGATCTTTATAATCGATATACTTGATACCTGACTTCTTGAAACGACAATACTTCTTTTTAGTATTAGTTTCAATGTTCAATGGGGTCAAATAACGGATTTCCCCATCCTTTTTACCTTTTGCTTGCTGTTGTAATGTTGCCATAATACTTACGCTTTAGCTTTTAACCTAGTTCTTCTTTTTTCTGCCCACTCGATAGCGTGCTTGTCTAATTTTACGGTCAAAAACCGCATAATGCGCTCGTCTCTTTTGAACTCTTGCTCGTAAGGAGCAACAACTTCACCAGTTGCGGTAAACTCGAACAAGTGGTAAAAACCACTTTTTTTGTGCTGTATGGCATAGGCCAATTTTTTAAGCCCCCAGTTTTCTTTGGAGACCATTTTGGCGCCATTGTTAATTAAGAAATCTTCAAATTTCTTAACTGTTTCCGCTATCTGATCATCAGAAAGCACGGGATTCAAAATGAAAACAGTTTCGTAATGGTTCATAAATGTATATTTTTTAGGAGCGCAAAAGTAAGAATATTTATGACACTTTACAAGAAAACGGAAATTTCTTCGTTATAGATTGGTAACCCAGAAAAAATCGAACTTAACCAAATCTTAACCAATGTTCATTACAAGATACACACAAAACATGACGATCTTTACACATTTAGTTGCTGTTTAACGTCATTTTTTAGTATTTTGTCGATGATTTAACCCCACAAATCGACCCGTTTATGAAATTAAGAAGTATTATCGTCGACGACTCGTCAATGCAACGAATGGCAGTTGCAAAGCTGGTCAATAGTCACCCAAATTTAGCTATGGTGGCGGAATACAGCAACGCGATCGAGGCTAAAAATGGAATTAAGAACAATGAAATCGATCTCATTTTTCTTGATGTAGAAATGCCTATTATCAGTGGTTTCGACCTACTCGAATCACTTGAAAACAGACCTCAAGTCATCTTGATTACAGGTAAACCCGACTACGCCTTAAAGGCTTTCGATTATGATGTAACAGATTACTTGCACAAGCCGATTACCATGGCGCGCTTTGACGCCTCTGTGAAAAGAGCCGTTTCTAAATTTGAGCAATTACACAAGGTACAAGAAGACGAAGAGCATATTTTCGTAAAGAGTAACCTTAAAAAGCGAAAGGTAATCTTGAACGATATCAAATGGATAGAGGCTCTCGGTGATTATATCAAATTGGTAACCGATGAAGCCAACATAGTTATCTTATCTACTATGAAATCTTTTGAAAAGCAATTACCAGAAGATAAATTTCTACGTATTCACAAATCGTATATCGTGAATCTAGAGAAAATAGAGAAATTCAACAGCAAGAATGTTGAAGTTAGTGGCAGGTCTATTCCTTTAAGTAGGAACAAAAAGACCGAATTGGCCGAAGCGCTGAGCAACGTCTAAACTTCTACTTTCAAATTATTATAAGGTCCCGATTAAAATCAGGACCTTTTTTTTTGAATTATTTTAACCTTTGAACTCTAAACCTGATTAAATATGATCTACATTATAAATAACCCTTACGCTTCTAAACTGGGCAACAGCATTAAAAGATCTTTCCGTTCTTCTTATGCCGGATTTCACACCACTCACCGAAGTGCCATTCGGAATCTTCACCAATAGATTTTTCAAGAACTGATTTCGAATTCGTGCCACAGGCGGATACTCCGGACCGAGAACATTACCTCCTAAACTATTCCTCAAGGCTTTAGCGAACCATTCGGCAGCCTCATTTAAACGATTATACTCCTTATGCTTAAAAGTAATTTTTATAATTCTATTCTTAGGCGGATACTTGTATTGCTCACGCTCATATAACTGTTCTTTAAACATACCCTCAAAATCGTTCGTCGAAACCTGTTTTAAAATTTGATGATATGGGTTATAGCTCTGAATAATGACCTTTCCTCTTTTTTGGGTGCGCCCTGCCCTACCCGCTACTTGTGTCAATAACTGAAAGCATCTTTCATGGGCCCTGTAATCAGGAAAGTTCAATAAAGAGTCTGCATTCATTATGCCCACCAAACTTACATTTCTAAAATCAAGACCTTTGGTGAGCATTTGCGTACCGACGAGAATATCTATCTCTTGCTGCTCGAAAGCCGTTATTATTTTCTCGTAACCATGCTTGCCCCGGGTGGTATCTAAATCCATTCGCCAAGTTTTTGCTTCGGGAAATAGTGTTTCGAGCTCTTTTTCAACTTGTTCGGTACCAAAGCCTTTGGTATCTAGAGTATGACTACCGCAAGCCTGACATATTTCAGGAAGTGCCATATGGTACCCACAGTAATGACACCGAAGTTGCTTCTTGTATTGATGAAAAGTGAGGCTAACATCACAATTTGGGCATTGAGGTGAATGGCCACATGTGGTACACTCGACTATTGGTGCATAACCCCTTCGGTTTTGAAAAAGAATGACCTGACCACCTTCATTTAAAGCTTCTTCAATTTCTAGAAAAAGCCGTTCTGAAAAATGACCTTTCATCCGCTTTTTTCGTGTCTGTTCTTTTAGGTCGACCAATTCCATGTCAGGCATCAAAACATTGCCAAAGCGTCTTTGTATTTCTGCAAAGCCATACTTGCCCCTTTGGCCGTTAAGGTAACTTTCAATACTTGGGGTTGCCGATCCCAACAAAATATTGCTACCGTGCAAATTACCCAGAACAATCGCTGCATCACGGGCATGATACCTCGGGGCCGGATCAAATTGTTTGAACGAACTTTCGTGTTCTTCATCAACAATCACGAGTCCTAGATTTGAAAAAGGCAAGAACAGAGCGGATCGCGCACCAATTACAATTTGTGCCTTCGATTTCTGTGCCAAAACATTGTTCCAAACCTCTACTCTTTCCTGAACATTGTACTTCGAGTGATAAACCGATACCTTTTCGCCAAAATACTGCTGCAAGCGCGTAATCAACTGGGTTGTCAAAGCTATTTCGGGTAAGAGATATAATGCTTGCCTACCTTTTTGAATACATTCATCAATTAGCTTGACATAAACCTCTGTTTTGCCCGAAGAGGTAACACCATGAAGCAGAGTAACCAATTCTTTTCCAAAATTTTCATGAATATCTTCAAAGGCTTTTTGCTGATATTCATTTAACGCCTTTAATTCACTGTTCTCTTCTTCACCTTCATAATTCACTCTATCCGTTCTGAAAAAATATTCTTCTAAAATCTCTTTATCGACCAAAGATTTAATCACCGCTTTAGAAGCACCGCTGGCCTCTTCCAATTCTGAAACCTTTATGGGCTTTTTATGAACCGCCTGTAACTGAAATAATGATAGCACCACTTGGCTTTGTTTGGGTGCCCTTGTCAATGTCTTCAGCAAAGCTTCCAAGTTTTCTTCGGATAGATACGATTGACCGAGCTTTACATATTTGATAAGCTTGGGTTTGTATTGCTCATAAATTTCCTCTTTTAATAGTATTACATTCTTTTCCAGCAATCTATTTAAAATAGGTAAAACATTCTTACGGTCAACTATGGCACTCACCTCATGAACTTTTAACGAACTTTGGTGGTGTAAAGCTTCAAAGACCAAAAATTCATCATCTTCTAACTGAGATTCTTCAATCTCTACTTCTGTATTTCTGAGAATCAGGGTTTCACTTTCCAATAAAAATGCCCCAGGAACCGCACTGCGAAAAACTTCACCTATCGAGCACATATAGTAATCTGCGATCCACTTCCAATGTTTTAACTGAAACCTGTTTACAATGGGCTCATCATCTAAGATTTTATGAATTTCTTTGGCCTCGTAAACGTCAGGTGGGTTGTTATGAATTCTATAAACCAGTGCCGTATAGACTTTCGATTTTCCGAAGGGAACACCCACACGAACGCCCGGCGAAAGTAATTCCGCTTCAGCTTGGGAAATTTTGTACGTAAAAAGTTTTTCTAAAGGAATCGGTAAGATTACATCAATAAAATACTCCATAAATGTAGTTACATTCTATCTATCTACACGTTGCCAAGTTTGGGTACGATATATAAATGCAAGATACCCCCTAACTTTAAGTTCATCTGAATTTTCGGGATTCAGCCATATTTTACAACGAAAGGTCATGGCCTGTTGTGGGTCAAAAAGAGTATCGCCTTTGTAAACCCCTTCACCCACATGTATGGCCCCTTCAATAATGGTCATGCCCAAAACAGGTTTGTCTTTGCGCTCACCCTCACATTTTTCACAGATAAAGTTTTCCTTACCCTCTTCTACAATTTCAACCACCTTGCCGTACATCTGCCCTTCTTCTTCATAAATATCAATAATAGCTTTCGGTTTGCCGGTACGGTCATCTATCGTTTTCCATTTTCCAAATACACTTTGAGATTGTACCAGCTGCACGAAGCAGAAAAACAAGCCCATTAAAACAATTCTATGTGGTTTTATCATTCCTTTTTAAAAGTTTTGCGTAATGAGTTCAAAGAGGCGTTCAATTCGAACCCTAACAGCAATATATTGGAATTTAACCAGATATAGACCATTAATATTAATAAACCGCCCAGAGCACCGTATAACTCGTTATATCTAGCGAATTTCTCAACATAGACCCCAAAAAGATACGAAGTCAACATGAATAATAAGGTGGTCATCAATGCTCCAATAGAAAAGAACTTGGCCTGCCTACCTTCTGTTGTGCCAAAATAATAAAGTATGGCCGTGGTAAAATAAGATAATAGTATGAAGAATATCACCTTGCCCAACTGAGCGCCAACGATATCATTTTCAGTAAGGTCGTAGCCCCTGGTCTTTGCGGCCCAAACACTGAGATAATCTAAAATATAGAACTCTACATAAACATAGGCCACAGCACCTACAATTAATAATATGGATAATATCAAACCGACCATAAGCGCATACATGTATTGCCTGAAGAAATTTCTAGTAAGTTCAACATGATACGAATTCTCAAACCCTCCAAAAATCGCGTTTACGCCATTGGCCATTAAAAAGATAGAAAACAAAAATGCCGAAGAAAGTAATCCGCCTCGCTTTTGATCTTTAATCTGTTGATAGATATCACCAAAATAATCACTGGTAGCAGAGGGTAGAAACGACTCTAAGAATATAAGGAACTGTGAATCGAAATTTTCATTACCTATACTAACATAAGGTATGATAAAGGGTACCAAGGTTATCAAAAAAATCAATAAGGGGAATAGCGCCAAAAATAGACTGAAGGCAATAGAACTTGCCCTAGTCGAAATGGCTCCTTTGAAAATGCCAAAAATATACATCTCCATCAAATCATAGAGGGAAAGACCTTCAAAAGCCGGTAGCTTAATCTCTTTCAAAAATTTGGCCAACCAGTTCAGTATGGGAATCTTATCAATCTTTTCCTCTATATCTTTGGACATCTAAACTGCCTTTAAGCTCAGGTCCATATTATATACCGAATGGGTCAAGGCACCTGAAGAAATATAGTCAACCCCACATTCGGCATACTTTCTAATCGTTTTCTCATTAATGCCCCCTGAAGATTCCGTTAGACATTGATCACCGATTAGTGCAACCGCCGTTCTGGTATCTTCGTAATTGAAATTATCAATTAGAATTCTATAAACTCCTCTCGATTTTAATATCTCACGAATTTCATCGAGGTCTCTCGCCTCGACTATTATTTTTAAGTCTCTGCCCGTTTCCTTCAAATAATTTTTGGTTTTCTCGATGGCTTTGCTCAATCCGCCAGCAAAATCGATATGGTTATCTTTAAGCATTATCATATCATATAATGCAAAACGATGGTTTTCGCCTCCTCCGATTTTAACAGCCCATTTTTCGAGCGCCCTGATGCCAGGGGTTGTCTTTCGTGTGTCTAGAATTTTGGTGCCAGTACCTTCTAATAATTTCACAAAAGTGTCGGTTTTACTAGCGATTGCACTCATGCGTTGCATTGCGTTGAGTACCAAGCGTTCAGATTTTAGTATGCTTTGAGAACTGCCTGAAACATAAAAAGCGATATCACCATATTTAACAGGGGTTCCATCTTCTAAGATACTCTCAACGACCAAGTCTTTATCTACATAAGCAAACACTTGCTTCGCAAAATCTATACCCGCGATTATTCCATCATCTTTAACCAGCAATTTAGCTTTACCGTGAGCATTTTCAGGTATACAGGCCAAAGAACTATGGTCACCATCTCCAACATCTTCGCGTATGGCGTTTTTAATAATATTATCTATTTCATTTTGAAATTGTTCTGCGGAAATCATAAACGGTATTTAGCTTTAGGCTAAATTAAGAAATGTTAAGGGTTTTAAATTACTACGGAAATGGTTATTTGATGATGACCTCTGAAAGCACATAAAAATAATTCAAATTTCACTTTATATTTGCGCATGACCATTAAGCTACTTGCCATAGGAAAAACGGATAGCAAACCGTTGCAGCAACTAATTTCAGAATATGAAAAACGGTTAAAACATTATGTGAAATTTGAAATTGATGTAATTGCTGATATCAAAAATTCTAAAAACCTATCGGAAGCCCAACAAAAAGAAAAAGAGGGAGAACTAATTTTAAAAAGGCTTTCACCAACCGATATCCTAGTACTTTTAGATGAAAACGGCAAACAGTTTTCATCAATAAACTTTTCAAGTTACCTTCAAAAGAAAATGAATGCGGGTGTCAAACAGTTAGTACTGGTGATTGGCGGCCCCTATGGGTTTAGTGAAAATGTATATCAAAAAGCAGAGGGTAAGATCAGTTTATCAAAAATGACCTTTTCCCATCAAATGGTACGCCTTTTTATCATCGAACAAGTTTATAGAGCTTTTACCATTTTAAGAAATGAACCTTATCATCACAGGTAACATGAACTGATTTTCAGTTTTCCCTAAGAGTTAGCGGTAATTCTTTTAGTTATAGATGATGATTTTCTACAAGTTATCTTAAAAAAAAGCTTTTCAATAATCTACATTACCAAATCAACTTTTCTACATTAGCGGACTAACAAAAGTTACAACTATGATTGTTACCAAGGGAATTCCGTTCAAGAAGCTATTTAATCTGTCTTTTCATCATGTTATTTGGCTCTTTGCCTATATGGGTGGTATTGCAGTTCTATACCGATTTAATATTATTTCTTACGAAATACCCTGGTTACCCGTATCGGTCATTGGTACCGCGGTTGCATTTTATGTTGGTTTTAAAAACAATCAATCTTACGACAGAATGTGGGAAGCCAGAAAAATATGGGGCGGAATAGTCAATGATAGCCGTGCATGGGGCATGCTGGTAGATGGCTACATTACTAATTTGAACACTACAGAAAAACGAAGTGATGAAGAGCTGCACACTATCAAAAAAAGATTGATTTACAGGCAAATTGGATGGCTTTATACTCATAGAGAACAGCTATTGGTATCTACTTCGTGGGAACATGTAACACAGGGCGGACTCACGACTAAACATGCCGAACGACTTGAAGAGAAATTTGGGGTGGGTATTATTAATGATAGTCTAGAATATCGTCAACTGAGAAATTTTCTTTCTGAAGAAGAATATAACCGACTGGCACCTAAAGCCAATACAGCCACACAAATTATAAATGAACAATCAAGAGATTTGCGAGAATTGCGCAAAAATGGCTTAATAGATGATTTTAGACATATCAAAATGCAAGATGTTCTACGCACTTTCTACGAATTACAAGGTAAGAACGAAAGAATCAAGAAATTTCCCTTTCCCCGTCAATATGCTAATATGAGCTATTATTTTGTGGGAATATTCATTTTTTTGTTGCCCTTTAGTATGATGCCCGAAGTATTAGATTCCGGAAGTGTCAATTTTTGGCTTGCAGTACCGATCTGTGTGTTGTTAGGCTGGGTTTATATTATGATGGAATTAATTGGGGATTATTCAGAAAACCCCTTCCAGCGAATGGCGAATGATATTCCTATGCTCTCCCTTTGCAGAACTATCGAAATAGACCTCAGGGAAATGTTGGGCGAAACAGAACTTCCTCCCCCTGTAAAGGCACAAAAAGGAGTACTTATGTAAATTTATTGATGACAAACACAATAAAAAAAGCCCTTTCAAAAGGGCTTTCTCCATTTTATAAATTAAGTGCCATTAATACAACACCCTAAATTTAATAGTGTTCTCTACCTTTTTAAGGGCTTTGATAACGTCTTTGTTGTATTCTTTGTTGACATCTGTAATCACGTACCCTACATCACTGTTCGTTGAAAGATATTGCCCAACAATATTCAACTCATATTTGGCCAACACCTCATTGATTTTAGCCATAATACCAGGTACGTTTTTATGAATATGTAAAAAACGATGCGCTTTTTGCTGTTTGGGCAATCTTATGTTAGGAAAGTTGACCGCATCTACGGAATTTCCGCTATTGATATACTCCATAATTTTATTAGGCACAAAATCAGCGATATCACGTTGAGCTTCTTCTGTACTACCACCCACATGCGGAGTTAAAATCACGTTTGGTATGCCCTGCAGTGCGGTATAAAATTCACCGTTACTTCTCGGTTCTTCAGGGTAAACATCGATAGCTGCACCGGCAAGTTTACCACTTTTCAAAGCATTTGCCAAAGCATCGATATCAACCACGAATCCTCTAGAAAGATTAATTAACATAGCGCCATCGCGCATTTGATTGATTTCCCTTGCGCCAAGAAAGTTTCTATTCGCCTTGTTGTCGTCAATGTGAAGAGTTACCACATCAGATACATTCAATAAATCTTCAAGGCTGTTGCATTTTTTGGCGTTACCTAAAGAAAGTTTATCCTCTACATCATAATAATAAACACGCATACCTATCGCTTCGGCCAAAATCGACAATTGTTTGCCTATATTACCATAACCGACGATACCTAAATTTTTACCACGAACTTCTCGAGACCCTTGTGCCGTTTTTTGCCATTGCCCTTTATGAATTTCACTACTACGGGCGAATACGCTTCTCATCAGCATAATAATTTCACCAATGGCCAATTCGACCACCGAACGGGTATTGCTGTAAGGCGCATTGAATACGGCAACACCCTTCTTGCTTGCATACTCCAAATCGATTTGGGTCGTACCTATACAGAATGCACCAACGACCAATAATTTATCAGCAGCATCAAGCACCCTTCGGGTTACTTGCGTCTTAGAGCGTATACCCAAAACATGTACGCCTTTTATTTTTTCAATTAATTCTTCTTCCGGTAAACTGTGCTTTACCAACTCTACAGAAAAACCATCTCTTGACAGGTTTTCTAAAGCTGCTGGGTGCACGTTTTCCAATAGTAAAATTTTAATTCTGTTCTTCGGATAAGAAATATTTCTAGGTAGATCGTTCACAAAAAGAAATTCATCAAGGTTAGGGGTTATAAAATCTGCTTTGCTCGCTGCTTTTTCACGGTGTACATTTTCGGTATAAGCAAAGAATTTGTCTGCAATACCTGCTTCTTTCATTACATAATCACTATAGCCATCACCGATAACCTGAACCTCACCATCAAGATTCATTTCACGCAGACATGCTATTTTTCCATTGTGTTGGGAAAGTACATTTTTTTCATCGAAGCCCACAATATTTCCTTGCTCATCAAAAGCAAAAGTGTTGGCGTAAACCCGATCTGATGGAATATTATATTCTTCTACGATAGGTACAATAAATTCTTTGAATCCACATGAAATAACATAAATATCATCTGAAAATTTTTCAAAAAATTCTTTATTTGCTTCTATGGATCTAGAAATTTTATGGCGCAGTTCTTCTACCAAGGGCCCCAAATCATCTTGATGGGCATTCAGTAATTTTATACGACGCTCCAAAGACTCTGTAAAAGAAATATCACCATCAATTCCCAAATTGGTTATCTCCTGTATTTGATTAACTATTTCTTCTCTATTCGACTTATCTTTCAAGGTCATTTCAGCCAAAACATCCAATGCCTCTACCCTAGTTAAAGTACTATCAAAATCGAATACGTATTTCCTATTTGTTGCTACCATGTTCTCGATGAAAAATTAAGGCACAAAAATAAAGATTAATTCGGTGTATTTTGGGTGATTGTTATTAAAAGTTACTTCTGTAACTAATCGGTATGGTTTTGAAGTTTAATTTAAAACCAGAGCAATCTAAGAAGCTGTACTTTATGAGGTTTGAAGAACACTTCAATTAATTACCAACATAGATTATACCCGCTAAAATTGCAAGCCCGAAACTAAGTAAAGTACCTATTAAAATGTATTCCGTCAATTTACGGTTATTACTCTCCTTGAGGTCGTTAAAGCGAAAAACCGACTTGGCACCAATTAGAAGACCTATTGCTTCCCAACGCCCCATAATTATAAACATAAGAACAAAAAGCCTTTCGATAATACCAATATATTTGCCTGCATTTGGCAAAGACTTATGGTCTAATTCAATCTTATCTGACATAGCCTCCAATAACTTACCCATAATTATTGCCGATGGGAAACTAACAAAAACAATAGCTGTTATAAGTGCCCAATCTAAATCATTGAAAAGTTGGGCCGTATGCCCCCATAAATTACCATAAAATGCGCATATATATATTATGGTAATATGTAAGACCTGATCGATAAAAAACGGAATACTTTTTAATTTAAATAAAGGTGTAACATGCAATTTGGCCAAATCGATCAAGCAATGTGAAACCATTATTATGAGCGCAAGCTTCCAGTACTTTAAATCCCATAACAATAAAAGAGTTACCAAAAAATGAAGCAAAACATGAAAATATAAATATCTAGATCCTGCCTTATGTACTTCTTTATGAATTACCCATCGGTTAGGCTGCAACAGAAAATCACCAATAAGATGGGCCAGCAATAACTTTGTAAACAATATCATCTATTTCAATTCTTTTAAAGTTTTAGAGTAGTATGCCAATAATTGATGCACTAAATCTAACCGAGCCCGTTTTTGACGTTGACTAACCGCCGATTGCTGAATATTAAGGCGTTTTGCAATTTCTGTTTGTGATGCGTCGGGGTTATCGAGGGCCAGTACTACGATCTCTGCTGACACGGGGCTCCAGTCATCCATGAAATCTAGGGCCAACTTGAGCATTAAATTCAAAGTCTCATCGAAAAAGCCATGGCCCGTTGCAATAGTAAGATTTAATTTGTCTTCTTTCAAACTTTCAAATGTTCTGCCAGAACGCTGGTACGCCGGGCCATTTGACTCGCTCACTCCAACACCTACAAAAGTTTCACTACCCAAACCTATGCCCATGCGAGCATCGAGGCCCTTCGTAGACTTCAGTAAAGCCTTAATATAAATAGCGGTGCTCAATGCTTTATCTTGAGGTATTTTTAGCTGAAATTCATCTCCTCGATAAATTTCCCAGTCGGTGGGAGATTCACCAAATCTTACAAAATATTGCTTGAGAACGCTAAGCCAAGCGTCTGAGCTGTGGTTGCCCGACCCTATAATGTCTCCTGTTATGATTGCTATCACCTATTATTAGTTAAAGCGCTAATATATAAAAATATAAGCAAAAAAACTAATAATTAAAATTATAATTCAAAATGCTTATATTTTAACATATAAGCCAAATACCTAATATAACATTAAAACCATCTACGAGTTTTGACACAATATTGTTTATACTCCTTTCCGAAAATCGATAATAACACCTCTTCTTCAGGAATAATCTGAAAACGGTTCATATAAGCTACAAAAGCCGCCGCGAGTAAAGTATTGAAAGCATTGCCCAACCAAATACCCCAAGCCAAAAGAACCATTAACATGGCCAGATACATGGGGTTTCGAGAATATGCAAAAAGTCCGTTAGTCACTAACTTAGTCGTTTTCGTCGGGTTCCTGGGATCTATTGATGTCTTGCTTCTGAAGAAATGAATCAAAGCCAAAACACTCAACAGAAATGCACTACCCAGAAGTGCAAGAATCAAGTAATTTCTTCCGAAAAAGTCAAAATATCCAAATGGTAAAAACTCTGACAATAAAAACATTATCAAAGCAAAAATTAAAACAATGACCACTGGCGGTATCTTCAATTTCATAAAACAATATTCAGAGATTATACAAAATTAATGTATTTTGAATCCGACAACGCCCTTACGAACGTATATCTCATAAGCCCCCACGATGAAACTTGTCTTCGCTACCCATAACAAGAACAAATTCTCAGAGGTAAAACGACTAATGCCCGAGCATATAACCCTATTATCACTTGACGACATCTCATGTCTTGATGATATTCCTGAGACAGGCGACACCTTAGAAGAGAATGCCAAAATAAAGGCTGATTACGTCACGAAAAAATATAATCTACCTTGTTTTGCCGATGATACAGGCTTACTTGTTGATGCTCTAAACGGGCAACCCGGGGTGTATTCAGCAAGATACGCCGGACCTCAAAAAAAGGCAGATGACAATATGAACAAGTTGTTATTTGAACTAAAGGAAAAACAAGAACGAAATGCACATTTCAAGACCGTAATCGTACTTAATCTAAATGGTGAGCAAGTAATTTTCAAAGGAAAGGTAGAAGGCGAAATAACCCTAGAAAAACAAGGAGTACAAGGTTTTGGATATGACCCCATATTTAAACCTAAAGGATATTCAACAACCTTTGCCCAATTATCGGTAGACCTAAAAAACAAAATCGGCCACCGAGGTAAGGCCATCAACCAACTAATAACTTATTTACAAACCGACCCACATGCCAAACAATAGAAAAATAGAAGAAAGAGGAGGCGTACTGATTATTTTCTTCGTTGCCTTATTAGCCATAATGAAGGTAATCAACAGCTCTTTTGAGAAACAAATAATCGATGCAAGCAATAACGAAGTCAGTTATTCCGACTGGTACAATGCGAAAAGTATCAAGCAGATTATGAAAGAAAGTGAACGTGACTACCTAAGTGCATTACTGAGCACGTCGCTATTAAGTCAAGAGAAATCATCTGATTTAAGAATGAAAGTAGAAGATACCAAAGCCCTTATTTTCAAGTATGAAGCAGAAAAAACTGAAATTCTCATGGGTTCGGCGAATATTCCACCAAGTGCTTGGGTACAAGATTTAGATGGTGAAATGGGCAAAATCATAGGTCTAAGAGAGTGGCGAGAAACTTCGAAGCAATTAACCGAAACTGTAGCCAAAATAGATTTAGGCATTCTCTTTCTACAGATAAGCGTAGTATTCGGCGTTATCTGCCTTATTATACAAGAAAATCAGAAACTTCAACAGACCTTTACGTGGCTGATGATCGGATCAGGTACGATAGGTATACTACTCTCGCTATACGGCTACGCACTATCGTTATAATCACCTATATTTCAAAAGGTAACGTTTTATAAATAAATAAGCTTACCTTTGCCGCTTATTTTTAACGCCGCCGGTATGGCAGGTGTTGCTTTGAGTCTAAGGGTTATACGATAATCGCTCTACGCAACACACCTATTAGCGATTAAGTATACCTTATTATTATGACAAAATTTGAAGCACTAGGGCTAAACAAAGCCTTATTAGATGCTGTTGCCGATATGGGATTTGAAAGCCCTTCGGAAGTACAGGAAAAAGCAATCCCAATCTTATTGGAAAGCGAGACCGATTTGGTGGCCCTCGCTCAGACCGGCACCGGTAAAACTGCCGCATTCGGTTTTCCTCTTATTCAAAAACTAGACAGTAAGAGTCGAACCACTCAAGGTTTGATTCTCTCCCCCACCAGAGAACTTTGTTTGCAGATTACAAGTGAAATGCAAGCATACTCGAAATACGAGAAAGGTCTTAGTACCGTGGCTATTTATGGCGGAGCAAGCATTACGGAACAAGCCAGACAAATCAAACGTGGTGCACAAATAGTTGTTGCCACACCCGGCCGTATGAAAGATATGATCGGTCGCGGACTGGTCGACATCTCAAAAATCGACTACTGTATTCTTGACGAAGCTGACGAGATGTTGAATATGGGCTTCTATGAAGACATTAAAGAAATTCTTTCCAACACTCCAAAAGAAAAGTCTACATGGTTGTTTTCGGCTACTATGCCAAAAGAAGTGGCAACCATTGCCAAAAAGTTCATGCACAGCCCCGTCGAAATAACGGTAGGAGCTAAAAATGCGGGTACATCCAATGTACAACATGAATATTATGTAGTCGGAGGAAGAGATAGATACCCTGCCCTGAAAAGATTGGCAGATGCCAACCCTGATATTTTCTCCGTTGTTTTCTGTAGAACAAAAAGAGACACCCAAAGAGTAGCTGAAAAGCTTATCGAAGACGGTTACAACGCCGGGGCATTACACGGTGACCTTAGCCAAAATCAGCGTGATTTGGTCATGAACGCCTTTCGTAAAAAGCAGATTCAAATGTTGGTGGCCACCGATGTTGCCGCGCGAGGTATCGATGTCGATGATATTACCCACGTTATCAACTATCAGCTTCCCGACGAAATAGAAACTTACACCCACCGTAGTGGGCGTACCGGTAGAGCAGGTAAATCAGGTATTTCAATGGTAATCGTTACCAAAAGTGAAATGCGAAAAATTCATTCCATAGAGCGAAAAATTCAGCAGAGTTTTATTAGCAAAAAAATACCTACAGGAATTGAAATTTGCGAAATTCAGCTCTATCATCTTGCCAATAAAATCAAGGATACTAAAATCAACAAAGATGTCGAGAACTATTTACCCGCCATCAACGAAGTACTTGAAGGCATTGATAGGGATGAACTGATCAAAAAAATCGTATCGGTCGAGTTTACACGATTCTCTAACTACTACAATAAAACCAAAGACCTGAATAGTTCTGCAGGAAACGAACGTTCTGACAGAAACAATCATATGCCTTCCGATGGCTCTGTTCGTTATTTCATTAATGTAGGCGAAAAAGACGGTTATGATTGGATGTCGCTAAAAGATTTCTTGCGAGATACTCTTAGCCTTGGTAAAGAAGATGTTTATAAAGTCGATACAAAAGATACTTTCTCATTCTTTAATACCGATGAGAAACATCAAGACCAAATTCTTCAATTTTTCACAGACTTTAAACTTGAAGGCAGGTTTATAAATGTAGAAGTATCTAAGAGCCCAGGGGGTGATGGTGGCCGTGGGAGAAAAAACAAGTCAAAAAGACGAGGTCGAGATAACGACCGAGGAGGTCGAGGTAAAAGAAGAGATAGAAGCTCTTCGAAGAGCACTTCGAGCCATTCAGGTAAGAGAAGAAGCAAGAAGAACAGAAGCGACTTCTTTTAGTTAATCATATATTAAAAAATACGCTTCGGCGTATTTTTTCGTTTTGTTTAGTAATTTTAGCCTTGCATTTAATTTTTAATGAGAGCACTCCTATCTTTTCTATTTCTCTGTTTTAGCATAACCCTATTTGCTCAAGAGGAAAATCTTACTGAAGAAAAACTAAGCGCGGTAGTCATCAACGCCCAAACCGAAAAACCTATGGGCAGCGTGCATGTGGTAAACTTAAATCAGGTCGTAGGTACCATTACCAATGACAATGGTGAGTTTTCTATAACCGCGGCCGTCAACGATACACTTTATTTCTCCTTTTTGGGTTTTAAATCTCAAAAAATTAGGGTTACCAATGATATGTTCAAGTTTGAAGATACTAAAATTGCGCTTACCGAACTCGCATATGCTTTAGAAGAAGTAATTGTACGCCCATACCAGTTGACTGGTTATCTTGAAATCGATGTGAAAAATTTTCCTATCAACAATTCATATCAATACAGTATTTCTGGACTTTCAGTAAGTTACGAAGGGGGCAATAAAAACCCTAGTGCAGTCACGAAAGTACTTGGAGCCATTCTTAACCCGGCAGATTTATTGCGAAACCTCTTTGGCAAACGACCCAATCAGATGCGAAAGCTACGAAAAATGAAAGAAGATGACCAAATACGTGATTTATTGGCTTCGAAATTTGACAGAGAGACGCTTACCGAACTTCTTCAGATAGAAAAAGTTGATATTGAAGATATTTTAAATAATTGCAATTACTCAAAATCATTTATTAGAACTGCCAATGACCTTCAAATTCTTGATGCCATAAGCAGTTGCTACGAAGAATTTAAGGTGCTCAACCGCAAAAAATAATTCTTTGATTTCCCCACGGCATTTTATAGCTTTAGACAAAATAGATGTCTATGAAGAAACTGCTCACCGCGGTATGTTTTTTATTTTTGGTCGCTGCATGTGTCGAACAAAATAAAGAACCGGTTAAAGACACAGCGACGACCGTAATAGAGTCGCAAGATGATTCCACAATGGTCAAACCATTCGCTTGGGAAGGTGCCAATATCTATTTTTTACTTACTGATCGCTTTAACAACGGTAAAACCGAAAATGACATTAACTTTGATAGAACTGAGCCTACTGGTCCATTAAGAGGTTTTATGGGCGGTGATATAGTTGGTATAACCCAAAAAATTGAAGAAGGGTATTTCTCTGATTTAGGAGTAAATGCCATTTGGTTTACCCCTGTTGTCGAACAAATTCACGGTGCTACCGACGAAAATACTGGCAATACCTACGGGTATCATGGTTATTGGGCAAAAGACTGGACTGCCATCGACCCCAATTTCGGAACTAAAAAAGAACTCGAAAACATGGTCAAAACAGCCCACAAAGAGGGCATTCGTGTTTTGATGGATGTCGTACTTAATCACACCGGTCCGGTTACCGATATGGATCCTGTTTGGCCAGAAGAATGGGTCAGAACAGCACCTATATGTGATTTTACCAATTACGATAATACCACGAAATGCACATTGGTAGAGAACCTACCTGATATTATTACCGAATCGAATGAAGCCGTTGAACTACCCGATGCTCTATTGGCCAAATGGAAAAAGGAAGGTAGGTTGAGTCAAGAACTTGATGAACTTCAATTATTTTTTGAGCGTACCGGTCACCCTAGAGCACCACGCTTTTATATTATTAAATGGCTTACCGACTATGTGCACAGCTTAGGTATCGATGGTTTTCGCGTAGATACGGTAAAGCACGTGAACGAAAATGCTTGGGGCGAGCTGTATGAGGAAGCTTCCTATGCCTTCGAAAACTGGAAAAAAATGCATCCTGAAAAGGTGTTGGACGATACACCGTTCTTTATGGTGGGCGAAGTTTATAATTATGGTATTTCCGGGGGAAGGGAATACAATTTCGGAGATACGTCCGTTGACTATTTTTCCCATGGATTTCAGAGCCTGATCAATTTTGAATTGAAGACCGATACACAAAAAGATTATGAGTATATTTTTAAAAAATACCATAAGAAATTACATTCTGAACTATCGGGAAAAGGTGTGGTCAACTATCTTACCTCTCACGATGATGGCAACCCTTATGACCAAAATCGCAATGACCCTTACAAAGCCGCCAATGCTTTATTGCTCACTCCAGGGGCGTCGCAAATTTATTACGGAGACGAAACTGCTCGAGATTTGATTATTGAAGGTACGGTTGACAACCCCGTTCAAGGGGATGCTACACTTCGTTCGTTTATGAATTGGGAGGAATTGGATAGCCTACCGGAAAAACAAAATATTCTTAAACACTGGCAAAAACTGGGAAGTTTTAGAATCAACCACTTAGCCATCGGTGCAGGTCGACACAAGCAATTATCTAAAAGTCCGTATGTATTCAGTAGAACATATGTTAAAGACGATTATAAAGATAAAGTAGTTGTGGGATTGAATCTTCCTAAAGGAAAAAAATCATTATTAGTCAAAGGTTTCTTTGGAGATGGCACCAAACTCTACGACACTTACTCCGGAACAAGTGTAACCGTCGAAAACGGACATGTGGCACTTGATAATGATTACGACATTGCCCTGCTTGAACTTGCCCAGTAAAAGTCACTTTTCAAGGTTCAATTTTAAATTGGCCAACCCCAGTTCAAAATCTTTTCCGACGGCCTTATCCATACTCATAAACAGCATCATTATAGTCATAGGAAATTTATGATCGCCCGTGAAACCCCAAGTCACTTTTGATTTGTCGGCTTGAACCTCGTCTATTTGCAGAAAACAATCAGAAGTAGATTTCCAAGGTTTCAAAAAACGAAGTTCAGATTCAATACGTTCATTTTCAACTATTCTCGTTATTTCTTGCTCGCCTTCGCCGACATCTTTGTTTCCGTTCCAATAACTTACCGATCCGACTTCTCCATCAACTCCAGTGAACTTCTTATCCATATTCGGGTCTTTCTTGGCCCATGGAGACCAATCATCCATATTCTTCAAAGATTTAAGATAATTGAACACTTCGGGTTTAGACCTCGATATTTCAATAGACCTCGAAACCTTATACGTTTTTGGAGCAATAAGTGCAAGAAATATAACTAGGGCAATGAGCCCTACAATGATGTAGAGTGCGATATACATTTGTTTTTCAATTGGTTGGATTTTAAATGTACAAAAAAATTAGAATCGCTTATTGAAATTTAGCCCATACTTAAATAGCAATCTATCTAAATCTTTGAAGAATCTCGTCTATGCTCTTAATTGATTTTTTTGTCCAGTCAAGTCGCTTATCCAATTTTTCAGATTCCGTAAGCTGCCATTTAAAATCGGTTTTTCTTAATTCGTTGGCAAGGTGTTGTAAAATTATGGCCGCCGATACCGATATATTTAAACTTTCGGTAAAACCCAACATGGGTATTTTTAACGAACCATCACATTGTGCAAAAGCTTCTTCGCTTAAACCCTCACGCTCGGTTCCGAAAAGAAATGCCGTTTTGCCTGTAATCTTAAAATCATCTAATAAACATGACTCGTTATGGGGTGAGGTCGCAATTACCTTATATCCGTTTGCTTTTAAAGTATCAATACACTGGGTCGTTGTTTCATATCTGTGTACATCTACCCACTGCTGTGCACCCATTGCAATATTCTTATCTAAGCGCTTACCAAAACGATTTTCTATAACATGCACTTCTTGTATACCGAAAACATCACAACTACGAATAACGGCACTTGTGTTGTGCAATTGATACACATCTTCTATGGCAACGGTCAGAAAATTTGTGCGTTCTTCTAAAATTTCAATAAATCTATTTTTACGTTTTTTGGTAATAAATCCCTCTAAATATTCAAGAAGTAGGCCATCGTTCATAAATCTAAATTAATAAAAACTCTATTTTTATGGTAATGAAGAAAAAAATTACTGTACTAACTGGCGCTGGAGTCAGTGCCGAAAGTGGGATCAACACCTTTAGAGATGCCGATGGACTTTGGGAGGGCCATGATGTTATGGAAGTAGCTTCACCCCAAGGTTTTCATAAGAACCCCGAATTAGTTCTCAATTTTTATAATGAGAGACGACGACAATTGCCCCAAGTACAACCAAATAAAGCCCATATGGCATTAGCTGATTTAGAAAATGGGTTCGATGTTACGATTATTACCCAAAATGTTGACGATTTACACGAACGTGGTGGAAGTTCCAACGTCGTTCATCTTCACGGTGAGCTTTTAAAAGTGAGAAGTACCGGTGATGAGTCGTGTGTTTTAGACTGGGCAGAAGACCTCAGCTTGGGCAATCTCTGTTCGAAAGGTCATCAGTTGCGCCCTCATATCGTTTGGTTTGGTGAAGAGGTTCCGATGTTGGAGAAAGCAGTTCATATTACTGCTGATTCCGATATCTTGATTATTATAGGTACCTCTATGCAGGTATATCCCGCTGCGGGATTGGTAAATTATGCCACCCCAGGTACACCTATTTACTTTATAGACCCTAAACCTAGTATTTCTGAGAATGATTTCGACAACCTGAAAATTATACCAAAAAAAGCGGCAGAAGGCGTACCCGAACTTATACATGAGCTATTAAAATTGGGCTAAAATAAAAAACATCTGAAATTGTGACCAAAGAAGAACTTTATCAATCGTTAGATTACGTAAACCATTCACGAGAGAAACGTGCCGAGATGTCCTCTTTGGTTTTGAATAATTTACGATTGGTCAGGCCGCTAATGGAAATTGCTTTCAACGTAGATAATCCGATTTCAAATCGGGCAAGTTGGGTGTTAGAATTTACGGCAAAAGAAAATTTGAACTATATCATTCCGCACTTAGATTTCTTCACAAAAAATATTGGTAGGGTACATCTTGATTCTGCCGTAAGGCCAATGGCCAAAATTTGTGAGTTTCTCGTTAAGGCGTATTTTGCCCAACCTAGGAGCGAAATTCAAAAAAATCTAACCGACCATCATCTAGAACTCATAGCCACTACCTGTTTCGACTGGTTAATAGGTGAGCACAAAGTGGCCGCAAAAGCCTATTCAATGACAAGTTTATTACTATTGGGTCGAAAATTCGATTGGATCCATTCAGAACTTAAAGTAATTATAGAACAAAATTATCACAATGGTAGCGCTGCATATAAAGCTAGAGCTCGGCATACGCTTGCGAAGCTTAAATAAACCATTTTTTAGGGCATTGATCATCTTCTAAATCCACATCTTATGGTATCTTTGCTTTTTTCAAAATTTAAACCATACCGATCGTATGTCACTAAACGCATTAAATGCCATTTCTCCAATAGATGGTCGTTACCGAACTAAAACTGAATCTCTGGCTTCCTATTTTTCTGAAGAGGCACTAATTAAATACAGGGTTCTTGTCGAAATAGAATATTTCATCGCCCTATGCGAAATACCCTTGCCCCAGTTAACTGATTTCGACCAGTCAAAGTTTAGTGCACTTAGAGAAATTTACAAGAATTTTGATACCAAAGACGCTCAAGAAATTAAAGAAATAGAGAACGTAACCAATCATGACGTTAAGGCCGTTGAGTATTTTATTAAAAAGGCATTTGATAAATTAGGAATCTCAGATTACAAAGAATTTATTCATTTCGGTCTTACCTCACAAGACATCAATAATACCGCCATACCCTTATCAATTAAAGAGGCCATGAACGAAGTATATGTTCCTGGTTATCTTGAATTGCTTGAAAAATTAAAGGAATTAGCTTCAGAATGGGCCGAAATACCTATGCTAGCGCGAACCCATGGCCAGCCCGCATCGCCAACTCGGTTGGGTAAAGAGATTGATGTGTTCGTAGCACGACTGAAAGAACAGTTCAATCTATTGAACGATATACCTAGTGCCGCAAAATTTGGTGGAGCCACGGGAAACTATAACGCACATAGAGTTGCCTACCCAAATACTGATTGGAAAGCGTTCGGACAGAAATTCGTTCAAGAGAAATTAGGATTGCACCATTCCTTTCCAACCACACAGATAGAGCATTATGATCATATGGCTGCGCTTTTCGATACGTTAAAAAGAATCAACACCATTATCTTAGATCTTGACCGCGATTTCTGGACCTATGTTTCTATGGATTATTTCAAACAGAAAATTAAAAAAGGTGAAGTTGGTTCATCTGCGATGCCCCATAAGGTAAACCCTATCGATTTTGAAAATTCTGAAGGTAATCTGGGTATAGCGAATGCGGTCTTCGAACACCTTTCTGCAAAGCTTCCCGTTTCACGTCTTCAAAGAGACCTTACCGATAGCACGGTTCTAAGAAATGTTGGTGTACCCTTTGCTCACACGGCAATCGCTTTTCAGTCAACCCTTAAGGGCCTGAACAAGCTTCTTTTGAACAAAGTGAAATTCGAACAAGATTTAGAAAATAATTGGGCCGTTGTAGCCGAAGCTATTCAAACCATCTTACGCCGAGAAGGGTACCCTAACCCATACGAAGCGCTTAAAGGTTTGACGAGAACCAATGAGGCCATTAATCAAACATCGATTGCCAATTTTATCGAAACCCTCGATGTCTCAGATTCTATCAAGACAGAATTGAAGGCGATTACCCCAAGCAATTATACGGGCGTATAAGTCAAGGATTTTTTGAATAGCACAAAAAGGTTCGGTATACATCCTCTAAGTTTGCCCCATTCGTATAAATTTACGTTTCTAGTTGAAGAAACTTCTTGAACAACTAAAACCAATCAAAATGGAGGATAAATTTTCGGTACAAGATGCAATAGGAAAACTTTGGGAAAAAATGGACGGATGGCTTGATGCCATTATCTTAAAATTACCCAATCTCGTTTTGGCCATATTAATTATGGTCTTATTCTATTTTATCGCCCGTGGCTTACGCAATCTTTTCAGAAATACTTTGTTAAAAAAAATAGCACAAGTATCGATACAACAGATTATTGCTAAGACCGTTTTTGTAGTCGTTCTTCTCATAGGTTTCTTTTTTGCACTAAGTGTTCTCGATTTAAATAAATTACTTACCAGTATTCTGGCCGGTGCCGGAGTTCTCGGTCTGGCTATAGGCTTGGCTTTACAGGGCACCCTGAGCAATACAGTTGGGGGGTTTTTGCTCTCTTTTATGCCCAATATCAAAATTCACGATTTTATTAAGAACGGCGACGCATCGGGAGTTGTAGAAGAAATTACACTTCGAAACATAGTTATTCGAACCCCTCAAAATAACATAACTGTAATACCTAACTCAAAATTTGTAGATGGGCCGTTCACAAATTATTCATTGACCGATAGAGGTCGTGTTTTTGTAAATTGTGGGGTCGGGTATGAAAGTAATCTTCAAGAAGTTGAAGATCTTACGGTGAAAGTCATAAGTGAGAATTTCAAGCAAAATGATGGTGAATCCGTCGAATTCTTTTATACTGAATTTGGTGATAGTTCAATTAATTTTATGGTACGTTTTTGGACTGATGTCAAAAGTTTCAAAAATGAGCATGCCGCTAGGCATAAAGCAGTCAAACTCATTAAATCTCACTTCGATGAGCGTGATATTAACATTCCGTTCCCAATTAGAACATTGGATTTTGGTAAAAACAATTTAACCGTACATTCTCAAGATGCTGTTTCTAAAGAACAATAAGGTATATCACTTTTATAAAAAAAGCTTCCGGACTGGAAGCTTTTTTTATTTTCTCTTAAAACTATTACCCTTTTTTCTGTATTTCTACTTGATGTGGATAAGGAATTTCAATACCCGCTTTATCCAAGGCCAACTTACACCCTTCGATAGTACCGAAATAAACATCCCAGTAATCTTCTGGCTTGCAATAAGGTCGTACGGCAAAGTTAACAGAACTATCACCCAATTCGGAAACATTAACCGAAGGTGCAGGATCCTGCAACACTTTTGGGTTAGAGGTAAGCACTTCGAGAAGTACATCTTTGGTTTTTTTAATATCTTCATCATAGCCAACCCCTACGGTCGTATCTACCCTCATCTTACCTTCGGCAGTATAATTAATTATGTTACCGTTCGCCATCGCACCGTTAGGCACTATGGCCAATTTATTTTGGGGAGTTATTAATTTTGTCGTGAATATTTCAATTTCCTTTACTCCACCTAAGACACCTTGGGCTTCTATCAAATCACCGATCTTATAAGGTTTAAAAATCATAATCAGGACCCCACCTGCAAAATTGGATAGCGATCCCTGTAAAGCTAGACCTACCGCTAAACCTGCTGCAGCTATAATTGCGGCAAATGTAGTTACATCAACACCTAGGGTCGAAATAACTATTATTACCAATAATGCCTTTAACGCCCAAGAAAGCATGTTTACCAAAAAACGTTGTAAAGAATCATCGTAGGTACCCTTTGCCATCATTTTTCGGACGCCTTTCAGCAGGTTTTTAATAATCCATGAACCGATAATAAAAATCAAGATGGCACCTACGATTTTAGGCCCATACTCAACTGCAAAATCGATTCCTTTATTCATCCAAATTTCAGCTTGTTCCATAATTAAATAATTTAGTTAGTGTTAAGCTTCTAAGTTAAAAAAAACATCGATAAAGCCCATGTAATCTTTTTGTTATGAATGAAACATTTAGTTCATGACATCAAAAAGGTGTAATCTTTAGCACATTATACTCTAAACAGATAAAATCCTGCATCGAGAAAACCTCTGATGCAGGATTTTATTCTTATTTAAAGCAATTCGTTACCCTTTGAGCATCTCACCCAGTTGGCCAAGACCTTCCCCTCTGTATTCTGATTTTTGTAAAGCTTGCAAAAATTGCATCATTTTGGCTGGGTTCATACCGCTACCCAAAACACGAACAAGTAAGAATCCCTTTTCGGTATTATCTCCATAAATAACTACCTCGTCTATAGACTCTTCATCACCAGAATACTTAATGGTAGCTTTACCATAACTAGTATTCATTTTCATTAGCTCGGTGAACTGGCTACCCTTCAAAATTGATTTCACTTTGCCTTTTTCCATCTGAAACTCAGCTTGATTGGAGTCTGTAATTTTGAAGGCCAGTACATTCAACTTTCTCAATGAGGCCAGTGCATCATTTTGCTCTTCGGTAAGTTCCGCTTTTTCAAGATTTAAAAGACTAACAGGTAAATCTATAGATAAAAAATTTGGATTCTCTGAATTGTCTACATAATACTCCTGCAGACTTTGGGTAGATGAACATGACCCAAAGATTACGATACAGAAGATGCCAAAGATTAATTTTATTGTTTTCATGGTTTCGAATTTAGTTGCTGTTCGATGAAACGACTATTTACCTACCTGCTTTATTAAGCTCTTCAGGAAGGTTCATACCGTTGGTAAGTGCAGCTATTTTATTCAAGTCGATATCACCGGTCAATGAAACCAAAATACTTTCAAACTTTCTATTACCGATTTCAAATTCGTCATTATTAATATCGGAAACAAAAAGTAATAATTCTTTTACATGATCTTGGTCTCTACCCTCCTTGATATAGAATCTTACGTTCGCTTCTTTGTCTTTTACACGCATCAGCTCTTCCATAGAAGACGATTTCAAATACTTATCTACCGATTTCTTCATATCTCGTGATACATCCAAATCTTCGGTAATAAAAACCTTTACTCCATTCAAGCCTTTAGAAATCTCCGCAAAATCTTGTGCTTCTTCGTTTTCTCGGTCAAAAGCCGCCACATTGCCAGCTAGCCGTATCAGGCTTTTGTTCACGGTAATCGATGCCACATGGTCCATATCTTCATATTTATCGAAAATAGACTGTGACCACCCTAGAAAGGGCATTAAAAGAATTGCTAATACTACATTAAGTTTTTTCATGACTGTTGATTTTAATTGATTGATGAATATTGAATTTATTAATAATTTGATTTATTTGAATGGATTACCCACCTTAACGACCACCTTTCTTACCAGCTTCATTTAGTTCTTCGGGCAGATTCATTTTTTTGGTCAATGAACCAATCTTGTTCAAATCTATATCTCCTGTTAAAGAAAGAAGAACGGTCTCTATCTTTCTTCCGTTTACGTCAATATCTGCATTTTGTATACCTGTTACGAACATTAACAATTCACTTACATGGTCATCGTCTTTACCACTACGTATATAAAATTTTACATTGGTATCTTTATCTTTAACTCGCATCAGCTCTTCTAACTTTGTAGATTTTAAATACTTATCTACAGCTATCTTCATGTCGGAAGCAATGCTACGGTCTTCGGTAATAAAGACCTTTAGATTATTTAGGCTTTTAGCAATATCCATAAAATCTTGAGCCTCGGGATCGTCTACCTCAACATCGATTTTACTAAGCAGATTGAACATACTTCTGTTCACCACTACGGCACTCACATTATCTAAATCTTCATACTTATCGAATAAAGATTGTGATATGGCCACAACTGGCATAATCGCCATCACTATTATTGTTACTATCTTTTTCATTTTTCGGGTTTTGATTTAATTCTTGTTATATATCTTTTCTTTTGCCTCGACAAACTCATTCAAATATGCCACTTTCTCAGTACCTCTACTGAAGTTTTCGGCCAAGAGGTCTAACGCTTTTTTAGTCTCTTGGTAGGCATATTCTGCCTTTTGCTTTTCTAACTGCTGCTGCTCATGATAGTTTTTACCAAAGTAGGCGCCGACCATTAATAGAGCGATTGCAGCGACCGAAAGCCAAGAATACATTTGTTTTGAAGCATTTTTCTTTTTGCCCAACGACACCCCTTTGGTATACTGTTCTTTTTTGCTGACTGCAAAATATCTGAACATGGGTCTGTAAGCTTCTAAATGAGGGGCTATATCATCTTGTGAAAAATACGCTTTCAATATTTTCTCATCTGCAACGGATGTTTTAGCCTCTAGATAATTTTTCAATAAATGCTCAATCCTATCCAATTCCATAGCTATGTTTTTCCATTAATTTTTCCCTTACTGTTTTTCGTGCTCTCGATAGAGCGACCCGTACAGCTGTCGGTTTCATTTCTAACATTTCTGATATTTCTTCATAATCATACTCTTCGATATCTCTAAGTTGTAATACCATTTTCTGCTGCTCTGGCAACTCTTCCATAATTCGTTGCACCCAGTTTACACTGTCTATGGCCTCCACTTGCTTTTGTAGCGATGTGTTGTTTTCACGATAATTACTATGTACCAATTTCAAATTACCTGCTTGCCTTGATTTCAGTCGGTCTAGACAGAAATTTTTAGTCATTGTCATTGCAAAGGCCTCGACGTTGTTATAAGAACTTATGGCCTTGCTTTTAGACCAAAGTTTCAAAAGAATCTCTTGAGTCGCGTCTTCAGCCTCTTCCCGAGAGACCAATAGTCGTTTGGCCATTCGAAAAAGTTTATCTTGAAAAGGTGTCACAATTTTTAGAAAATCTGACTGTTTCATTTTTTGATCGGGTTGTTTTTCGTACACCTGATGAACGGTCTACAAAAGGAAGACGATACACCGTTATTTTTGTTACAATTATTTTTATACTATTTCGAATGTAAGTATTTTCGATAATTATATACTAACTTAGTATATTGCTATACAGCGCTATACAGTATTAACCCCCGAAAAAAATCTTTCTCTCTTTTATGGAACAATAATTGCTAAAGTTCCACTGACTCCAGAAAATAAATTTATGAAAAAGTATATTTCCCCTATTTACCTTGTCGCAGCATTGTTCTTTATCGGTTGTTCTTCAGACGACGATATCATTCCTGATTTTGATGAACAAGAAATACCCCAAGAGGAAGAGCAGCCCAATGTGACTGCCGATGACTACCCAGCTCAAAATTTTATGTGGCAGGCCATGAACCAATTTTACTTTTGGCAAGGCGATGTTGCCAATTTAGCGGATGATAATTTTACCGGACCAGATGATTCTAATTATATAGAATTTTTGGCATCAGAAGAAAACCCAGCTACTTTTTTTTACGAAGACCTTTGCAACAATCATGTCAATGCAGTCGGTGAAGCTTCGGCCGTCGATAGATTCAGCGGTGCCGTAGAAAATTATAGAGACCTGCTCAACTCTCTTCAAGGTATTTCAAGAAGCAACGGCCTTGAGTTCAATCTTTATTTAAACGATGATAGCTTTAGTGTTTATGGGGTAGTCAACTATATTATGCCCAATTCCGATGCTTCTGAAAAAAATATCAAAAGAGGCGATTTCTTCAACGGTGTTAATGGCCAATTAATGAATATAGATAATTATATTGATTTGCTCTTTGGTGACGATGCTTCTTACACCTTAAATATGGCCAATCTTGAAAATGATGTTATAGTCAGCAATGATGAGGAAGTTGAACTGACCAAGATCGAAAATTTCTCTGAAAACCCAATTCTCGTCAGTACGGTAATAGAACAAAACGGACTAAAGATCGGTTATTTGATGTATAACGGTTTTCTTGCTGCCTTTGACGACCCCCTTAATGAAGCTTTCGGAGCTTTTAAAGCAGAAAATATTGATGAATTAGTATTAGATTTTCGTTACAATTCTGGTGGGCGTGTATCATCAGCGATTCAAATAGCCAGTTCGGTATATGGTGCAAAAACCGAAGAGGTTTTTATCAGGCCCCGTTTTAATGATAAGCTTCAAGAACAGTTTGGTACGCCTGACAACTTTACCGATGTGACTTTTGACAGTGAAACCGCTATCAATGAATTGAATCTAACAAGGGTCTATGTAATCACCAGTGGCAATACGGCCTCGGCCAGTGAACTGGTTATCAATGGCCTTGAACCATATATTGATGTTGTTCAAGTCGGAACCACGACAGTAGGTAAAAATGAATTTTCGAACACTTTTGTCGATGATCCCGAAGGTTCTTTTTTGTATAATCCTGATAGAGAAAACCAAATCAACCCCAATAATAGCTGGGCCATTCAACCTTTACTGGGTAGAAATGAAAATGCCGACGGTTTTTCTGATTACACAGGTGGTCTCGTTCCTGACCATATACAAGCGGAAGACATTGGTAATCTCGGTGTATTGGGAGACGAAAACGAACCATTATTGGCCCTAACCTTGTCTGTAATTTCAGGTGGAACCGCCAAGCGTAGTTTAACCCAACCCTATGCGGCAGACTACTTGACCAATTCTAAAATGTTCACGCTCACTAAGGATAACATGTTTATGGATGGACTTCTTGAAAAACTTTAACTAATCTCCCTGAAAATAATACCATTACTTTCACGTTGACATTTATGGAGGCGATTTTTCTTCTTTCTATTTCTAAAACTTAATTAATGAAAAAGTTTACAATGGGGGTAATCCTATCCCTAGCACTATTCGTTTCATGTGTAGCTGATGATGATTTTATCATTCCAGATACAGTAGACCCTGACCCTGCAGCCGGTGTGCATGTACAAGATTTTATGTGGAAGGCCATGAACTTTTGGTATTTCTGGCAAACGGATGTCGAAAATCTTTCTGACAGCAAGTTTCCGAATACTGATGAAGGCTCAGAAGCCTATACTACTTTTTTAAGTTCGGAAAATAACCCTGGTCAATTTTTTGACAATCAATTGTTGTTCAACCAAGATCGCTTTAGTTTTTATTCAGATGATTATGTAACATTGACCCAGTCTCTGTCCGGTATCTCGAAAAGCAATGGCCTTCAATTCGGTTTGGTACGTATTCAAGACAGCAACGACATTTTTGGCTATGTTCAGTATGTTGTCGAGGGGTCGGATGCTTCAAAAAAAGATATTAAGCGAGGTGATATTTTCACAGGTGTCGACGGTACTACAATGACCGACAGCAACTATGTTTCACTACTTTTTGGCGAAAATGATAGCTACACCTTAAATATGGCCGATATAGTAGACGGTGAGATTGTACCTAATGACAAAGAAGTAGCCCTTGTAAAAGAGGTGGGTTTACAAGAGAACCCTATACTTCTTGATGAGATTATTGAAATCGGAGGTGCAAAAGTGGGATATCTTGTTTATACCGGCTTCACCAACGAATTTGATGAGCAGCTCAATACAGTTTTTAATAGATTCAATAGCGGTGGTGTGACCGACGTGGTATTAGATTTGCGCTATAACCCAGGCGGCTCTGTTAATACGGCTATTCTCCTCTCAAGTATGCTGTATAGCACAGACACTAAAGAAGTTTTTCTTAAGGCTAGGTATAACGATAAATATCAAACTGTTCTTGAGGATAACGGCACAGACCTTAAACGCTATTTTGCCGACAAAACAGGAAAAGGAACAGAAATAAACTCTTTAAATCTTAGCAAGGTTTACATATTGACCACATCGGGCACCGCATCAGCTAGTGAGTTGGTGATTAACGGTTTAGAGCCGTATATTGATGTGGTACAAATAGGTGAAACATCAAGGGGAAAAAACGAATTCTCGACCACTATGGTAGACGATAGAGAAAATAATTATCTCTACAGCCCTGATAGGGTCAATAAAATAAAATCCAATAACAAATGGGCCATTCAACCTTTATTAGGAAGAAATGAAAACGCGGATGGTTTTTCCGATTATACTTCAGGTCTGGTGCCCGACATTCCATTAGATGAAGACCTATCGAATTTAGGAGTTCTTGGTGATGTAAATGAACCTCTTTTAGCTAGAGCCTTAAACGAAATTACCGGAAGCACTTCGAAAAGAAAGTTTGAAGTGGTTATGCCGGCCAAGACAATGACCTCTTCAAAAATGTTCACTCCGATCAAAGATAATATGTTTGTAGACGACTTGCCGGTAGTTTGGTAAATCTTCCAAAATGAAATAAATAAAAAAAGGTCCGTTATACACGGACCTTTTTATTACATCTCGTAGAACCTAATATATTTTGATTTCAGGTCTTCGGGCACGGCAACTATATCGGGGTGAAACAACCCTGCCAATAGCTCTATTCCATCAACAAGGGTACTGGCAGATGATTGAGTGAACAAATCGAAGTCAACGATAAAAATTTTTCTTTCCTTCACCGCCTTCATAGAGGGCCAACCATCTTGGGCCAATAGTGGGTACATTTCTTTTACAGCTTTTTCCGTTTTAAAGCCACAGGGTGCAATAACTATAACCTCAGGGTCATAATTTTTGATTTTTTCCCATGTAGTGACCATACTATCACCTGACGGATTTGATAGTCTATCCATTCCTCCCGCCAAATTAATTTGGTAGGGTATCCAATGTCCGCAATTATATATTGGGTCTACCCATTCAAGCAAAGCAATTTCTTTAGGTTCGACCTTCGCTAAATTTAAGCTATTGGTCACTTTTTTTATGCGACGTTTTAATTTCGTTAAATAAGTATAGGCCACCTCTTCCCTATTCAGAGCTTTAGCAATCGTTACGGCATTATCAAATACGTCTTTTAGATTGTTGGGGCTTATAGATATAAGCTCTGGTTGTTTCTCAAGGTTTGCCACTGCTGCCGCGGTGCATTCTGTATCAATTTGACAAACATCACATGTATCTTGAGTAAAAATGATGTCTGGGGCTATTTCCGCCAGTGCCGGCTCATCAACATAATAAAGCTTTCTGCCGTCTTTTTTACTCTCTGAAAAGAATACATCTATTTGTTTGCTTGTGTAATTCTTGCCTTCCAATATACAACGTACCACCGGCTTTTTCTCTTCCAATGCCTGCGGCGGACACTCAAACGTTATACCATACAAATGGTGTTGCAGCCCCATATCATAGAGCATTTGCGTTACCGCTGGCATAAAAGAGCAAACTTTGAGCATCGTTTCTAATTGAAATACACACCTCTTGGAATTATACCTACCGGAATGGTATTCGTCTTTTCCTTAGAGCTCAAATCGTAAATAATCAAGTCGCCTTTGCTTGCAAAATCTTTGGCATCAGTACCGTACAATTTACCATCGTTTACAGTCATGGAATAGAAGGAAGCATTTTCGATATAAGGTTCTGCAGGCAATTCAGTAGCATTTACGCTGAACAAATACACACCGCCGTCCATACCAAAGTAAAGCTCGTCTCCATCAATATTTAAACCGCCAGGGTGCTGTACCGTGCTAAAATCAAAAGTACGGCTCACTTCGTTAGTAGTCGCATCGATTTCTACCAAAGCCCCATTGGTTTCCTCAGCAGCATAGGAGGGCGCACCGCCACTTAAAACCCATAGATTACCTGATGCGTCCCATTGCATAGAATTAGGCAAATCTCCCACTTCTATTGTGTCCAGAACCTCATCGTTCGATGGGTCTATCACCGAAACAATGTTATTCTGCCCGTAGGCACCTTGATGGGCTACATACACAAATTCGGAATTTGAAGTAATCGCTTCCGGACCTAATTCTACGGGAATAGCACCAATAACTGCATTTGCCTCTAAATCGATTATGGCAATGTAGTCGTCGCTTTCATCTGCGGTATCTCCCCAATTCGTCACATAACCTTTTCCATTGGAAACGGTCATATACCTAGGGTTCATCAAGTCTTCCTCAATAACCGCTATACTTTTGAAAGTGTATCTATTAACAACATGTATTTTATGCGAGTTGTTGACGACGATATAGGCCAAATCATCATCAAAGGCCATTGATTGTACAATATTACCCAAGTCTTCATTATTTTCCTTTTTAAAAATAGTTTCTTCGATGACCGAATTATCTTCAGAAATAAAAGTTACCGTTCCCGTGCCATTATTGAAAGGCCCCTCATTTACAATCAACATTCCATTTTCGTAGGCTGCTTCAGGTTCCTCGGCCCCATCGGGTAATGCAGGGCTATTATCATCATCTGAACAGCTAGTTATGAATAGTGCCGACAATACTATTAGAATTGATACTTTATTAATTTTCATTGGGTTCTATATTAAATATTTAGTTTTAGTTTTAATTGCATATTTCTTCCCGGCATAGGCCGAAAAGCTACATTCTGATAATTCTTGTTATATAGGTTATTGATTTGAAATTTGGCTTCAATAGCCAGTTTTCGTTGAATTCTAAAACTTTTCGAAAGACCTAAGTTCGACACTGAATAGCCAGATAAAGAATCTGAATTGTCTGAAGTAGTGAAAACACTTCCGTTAAAAAATAGTTGATAGAACAATTGCCATGACCCGTATTCATAACCAAGGTTAGATGTAATTTTATGCTTTGGTACATACATCAATATTTCATCGGTGGTTTTGTTGATTGCCTTTGTGTAACCATACCCACTTAGCCATTTTACATGATGTGCTCCCCAGTATTCGCTAAATTCCAACGAGGTTTCGAAACCATAATTCGAGGTTTCATTTATATTGATTGGTGACCAAATTCCAGAATTGTTAGGTCTCCACTGTATCAAGTCATCAGAAGCAATGTAATAGGCCGAACATTTGAACATCAACTTTTTTAATTGAAAAAGATGTCCAATTTCCCCTTGAAATGAAGATTCAGGCCTGATATCAGAGTTACCGCCAGAACCACCGCCAAGCATCCAGTAAATCTCGTTAAAAGTGGGTATTCTATAATTTTTTGAACCGCTCAAATAGAAGGTATGCTTGGGAGCCGTCGCATATTCAAGATTCAACGCATACACGAACGGGCTTCTATAATCGTTGACGAACTCTTTTCTTAAATTGATGCTGTAGGCCAACTTATCTGCAAGTTGATGCTTCAGCAAGAAGGTGGCTGCCAAAGTGTTTCTTTTAGCATTTTCTATAGAGCTTCCTTCAGCCGCAATATGACTATAGTCTGCAATAGTATTGACAACTACTTTCTTAAAATGGATTTTATAATCGTAATTGGTTAAAAATGTGGAGGTTTGCCCAAAGGAAAAATCATCACGTTCTTTATTCTCGAAATACTTATACCTTTCATAGAGATAACCCAGTTTCAGTCTCTGAACTCGGTTTTCTTTAAAATGATTCCATTCCAGAAGATTACGGGAATTGTAATCTTTATAATTCGATTGGGACGGTGCCGTAATAGTACCCGAAAAATCACGATCACCAATAAAGGTGTTGTGATAAAATTTCAACAATTGTTTTTCAGTTATCTTATACCCTAGGTTTCCATTAAAGTTGATATTTTCAAATGCACCATTTTCATTTTTTAAGTCAGTGCCCAAATAGGTATAATCGTTTTCCGAGGCTCTATAGTTTACTCCGAAACCCAATGTCAATTTCTCAGAGCCCCCAGAAGTGCTATAATCAAAAGTCTTTGTATCGAAACTTCCATAGCCCAACTCCAGTTCATGTTTTCTAGCACTATCGAATCGAAGAACATCTTGCAAATGCACGCTACCGCCAATAGCTCCACTACCAAATTGAACACTTCCACCGCCACGACGTACCTTAACATTACCGTAATTTCTAGGCACAATGGTATTAAAATCGACTTGGCCCGTGAGTTGTGAATTGATGTTTATACCGTTCCATACTACAGCCGTCTGTGACGCATTTGTACCCCGAAACGAAGGGGAAGAAACCATGCCCAAACCATTTTCTTTCAAATAAATGCCAGAGTTGAACTGTAATAAATCCGTCAGCGAAGCTCCGTTTCTTTCTAATACGGAGTCTTGAAGAACATCAACTTTTCCCTCAGAAAAATGTAACAATCGTACATCGGTCAAAATAACCTCATCAAGAACTGTTATGCTATCTCGCTGACCATAGGAGAACATTGAGAATAACAGTAGAATAGCATATACAGAATTGCGAACAGTTTTCATACCGATTAAAGCCTTTTACCCGAAAGCCTTACAAATTAGGATTAAGAATTAGGCAGGTCTCCTGACTTGTTCAATGCTGTTTTACCTTCCCATCTAAAAAGACAGTGGTTTTGAAGAAAACAACATCCTCACAAAGAGGTGCCAAAAACAACTTGGCATGAACTTACAGTTGCGGGAACAGCTCCGGATTCGCACCAGATTCCCTTTTAATTCCGTCATCGGAACACCAATAACGGAAACCGAAATTCTCGGCGAAAATAAACATTTTGTTTAATCTTTTAATTGAAAGATCAAATAATACTACTTTTGAGAACATTAAATCTTTCACCTTGTACAAAACATTTTTCTTTGTTTTATTGGTTACCCTTATTTCGTGCAAAACCGATAAAAAGAAGCAATCACATTCGACAATCTCTCAAGAAACACCCTTACAGGCAGGTGATGTAGCTTACGCAAAGGGTTTTGAGATTGAAAAATCAGGTGATTTGACCATTATCAAGGTTTCTTCTCCTTGGCCCGATGCCGACAACGGTTTTACCTATGCGCTCGTACCGAAAAATAAAATGGCTTCAATAACGCTGGATAGAGACGCTTACGATGCCATAGTTGCCGTTCCTGTAGAAAAAATGGTTGTCACTTCTACAACTCATATCCCTTCCCTTGAGGCTCTCGGAGTAGCTGATAGGCTTGTCGGCTTCCCCAATACGGCGCTTATATCATCTAAAGAGACCCGCAAACGCATTGAGGAGGGAATGGTAAAAGAATTAGGCAACAATGAGTCCATCAATACGGAGATGGTGATAGATTTAAGTCCCGAAATAGTAGTCGGGTTTGGCATCAATAACCAAAATAGAGCTTATGAGACCATTAAACGCTCAAACATACCGGTAGTTTATAATGGTGATTGGACGGAGCAATCGCCGTTGGGAAAGGCGGAATGGATTAAGTTCTTCGCCCCATTTTTCGAATTGGAAGAAAAAGCCGAACGTCTGTTTTCAACTATTGAAAACAACTATAACAAGACTAAAAAAATTGTTGAACATGTAGAGCAAAGACCTACGGTATTAACGGGAGGCTTATTTAAAGATGTATGGCACGTTTCGGGAGGCAATAGTTGGATGGCTCAATTTCTCAACGATGCAAAAACAGATTACTTGTGGGCCGATAGTGATGATACGGGGGGTATTGCCCTGAGTTTAGAATCCGTTTTGGCCAAAGCTTCTAAAGCCGATTTTTGGTTAAACCCATCTATGCTGACTTCATATAACGCAATGAAAGAAGCCAATCGGCACTACACCCAATTTGATGCCTTTAAAAATCAGCGTATCTATTCGAATACTATAGCTCAAGGCGAGACCGGCGGACTTCTATATTATGAACTTGCGCCCAATAGGCCCGATTTGGTATTAAAAGATTTGATACATATTTTTCACCCAGAGCTACTGCCGCAACATGAACTATTCTTTTTTAAGCCGTTAGAATAAGTGAACAGTTTTCAAACATACCGTTGGCATTTTTTGGTTTTAATAATAGCATTGGTATGTTCTTTTCTCTTGAATATCAGCCTTGGTTCGGTCGGCATACCGCTCTCAGAGACACTTAGTTCAGTTTTCGGTGATAGTGTACAAAATTCATCTTGGGACTATATTATCTGGAATTATAGAATACCCAAAGCTTTGACCGCAATTCTGGCCGGCAGTGCTCTAGCCTTAAGCGGACTCCTCATGCAAACGCTGTTTCGAAACCCGTTAGCAGGGCCGTTTGTCTTAGGTATAAGTTCGGGGGCCAGTTTAGGCGCCGCACTTTTAATTATGGGGTCTGGATTATTCACAGGTTTATTTTCGTTCACTTTGCTGAACGATGTGGCTCTCGCGGTGGCGGCTAGTCTCGGTAGTTTTTTGGTATTGTTAGCAGTAGTGGTAGTTGCCTCGAGGGTAAAAGACACCATGGCCCTCTTGATCATTGGCTTAATGTTCGGCAGTGTTACAGGTGCACTTGTGAGTGTGCTCTCCTATTTCACCAAGGCAGAAAAATTGCAACAATTTGTCTATTGGTCTTTCGGCAGTGTAGGTAACCTTTCTTGGCCTCAATTGACATTACTTCTTGGTATTGTTTTGGTCGGAATTATCCTAAGTATTTTATCTATTAAAAGCCTGAATACCCTACTGCTAGGTGAAAACTATGCGCAAAGTTTGGGCATACATTTGAAAAAATCTAGATATCTCATAATTATTGCAACCGGTCTACTCGCTGGAAGTGTTACGGCGCTTGCCGGCCCCATTGCTTTTGTTGGCTTGGCCGTACCTCATTTGACAAGACAGATATTTCACACCACCGACCATCGGATCTTGGTGCCGGCGGTACTGGTGTACGGGGCAATTTTATTATTACTTTGCGATACAATCGCTCAATTACCTCAGTCAGAAAATGTATTGCCCATTAATGCCATTACAAGCATTTTTGGGGCTCCTGTAGTAATTTGGTTGTTACTTCGAAAAAAGAGAATGGTATTCTAATGGCTGAAAGTAATACTTCAAATAACGTACTCAAGGTTATTGACCTAAATATTGGTTATAAAAATAAATCAATAACTGAAAATATCGACTTTACCTTAAAGCAAGGAGAATTGATGGCCGTCATAGGCGTAAACGGTATTGGCAAATCAACTCTTTTACGAACAATGGCCAATGCCCAAGAAGCGCTTTCCGGTAATATTGAAGTTGATGATAAATCGCTCATTTCGTATACCCCTAGAGAACTGTCGTCGAAGCTGAGTGTGGTTTTGACCGAGCCACTTGCCTCTAAGAACCTTTCCGTGATTGAATTGGTGGCCTTGGGCAGACAACCGTACACCAACTGGGTCGGTACGCTCACAACTACCGATAAGAAGAAAATCAAGGAAGCTCTTAATATGTTAGACCTTGAACCGCTACAGCATAAAAAATGTTATGAATTGAGTGATGGGCAATTGCAACGGGTCATGATTGCCCGAGCCTTGGCGCAAGACACTTCAATCATACTGCTAGATGAACCTACCACCCACCTCGACCTCTTTCATAAGGTGCAGATTCTAAAGCTCTTAAGGTCAATAGCCCATAATACCAAAAAGACGATAGTTTTTACCTCACACGAAATAGAGATGGCCATTCAAATATGTGACCAAATTTTGTTGTTGAATGGTAAAGACAATCCCTTTGGTCGACCTCAAGACCTTATTAAAAAGCAGGCATTCGAACGTATTTTCCCAGATGATGTGGTGACTTTTGATGCTACAACCGGCACTTTTCGTATTAAAAAGTAAACAAGCAAGCCTATCTAGCTTTAACACCAAACTTGTATCTTTACTGCGAAGATTATAATTGAAAATGAACGAATATTTGATATACTTATTGGTTGGCCTGATTTGCCTTGCTATCGGCTATTTTTTAGGCAATTACATTCAAAATTTAAAAACCAAATCAAGTCAAAGTGCTTTGGAAGAACGTGAACAACAGTTACACGCCAACCTGACGACGTTAGAACAACGTTTACGAGATGCCGAGGAGCATAAAAACCATCTGCAAGATGAAAAGTCTCAATTAAGTAACCAAATCGTTCGGTACCAAGCAGATATTGAAAATTTAGACGCTAAAAATCAGGAACAAAAACTGGAAGTCGAAAAACTGCAAGAGCGATTTACCAAAGAATTCGAGAACTTGGCCAATAAGATTCTCGAAGAGAAAAGTCTAAAATTTACCGAGCGTAACGAAAAGAATATCAAAGACATACTTACTCCACTTAATGAAAAAATTCAACTTTTTGAAAAGAAGGTTGAAGAAAGTCAAAAAGAGAACATCAGTATTCATTCCGCTCTAAAAGAGCAGTTACTGAACTTGCAGACCCAAAACTTGAAAATTACCCAAGAGGCTGAAAATTTGACCAAGGCCCTAAAAGGCGACAGCAAAATGCAAGGCAATTGGGGCGAGCTCGTTTTAGAGCGTGTACTAGAAAAGTCAGGTTTGGAAAAAGACCGGGAATATTCGGTGCAACAGAGCTTTACCCGTGAAGATGGATCGCGGGTGCTTCCCGATGTCATCATTAATCTACCTGACGGCAAAAAAATGGTCGTCGATTCTAAAGTATCATTGACCGATTATGAGCGCTTCGTTAATGCTGAAGATGAATTGCGAGATAAGTTTCTAAAAGACCATATCAATTCCCTCAGAAAACACGTAGACCAACTATCGGCCAAGAAATATGAAGATTTGTACGAAATGGAGAGTCCTGATTTTGTATTGATGTTCGTTCCCATAGAACCCGCCTTCGCCATTGCCATAAACAATGACAACACGCTTTACAATAAAGCTTTCGAAAAGAACATTGTTATCGTAACCCCTTCTACTTTACTGGCTACCTTGCGAACTATCGATAGTATGTGGAACAATGAAAAACAACAACGTAATGCCATCGAGATTGCACGACAAGCTGGTGCCCTTTACGATAAATTCGAAGGATTTATGACCGATTTGACCAAAGTCGGCAAAAAGATGGATGAGGCCAAATCGGAATATAAAGGGGCGATGAACAAGCTTTTTGATGGTCGTGGTAATATCATCGTAAGTATCGAGAAATTGAAAAAAATGGGTGCCAAGGCAAAAAAGTCACTTCCAGACCCTATCTTGAGGCGGGCGGAAGATGATTTGGAAGAAATTGAAAATGAAACCAATACCTCGGGTAAATTAAATTTATAATTTCAGCCTTGAAGTAAATCTAACTTGACACTTGTACTATGAAAAAACCTCTATTTATTACGCTAGGCATTATCATTGCTCTGTTCGCGTTGATCTATGCCTTTATCTATTTCGTACCTTACAGTGATGGTATTCGTTCCGGTGAGCTTATAAAAATCAGCCATAAGGGTATTCTGGTAAAAACTTGGGAAGGTGAGATCAGTCAGGGTATTTCGGGTGCCCAAATTTTTTCTTTTTCAGTTTTAGATAAGGATAAAGAGGTTATAGAGAAATTGCAAGACTACCAAGGTCAATACGTAAAATTACATTATACAGAACGTTTTGCCACCTTCTTTTGGCTGGGTGACACCAAGTATTTTGTAACTCAAGTAGAGCAAGAACAATCCCCACATTTCAGAAAGTAAATGGAAACATTCAAAAGTGCAACAGAATCAAGAGTATCGATAACCGAGCTGATGCTCCCCTCCCACTCCAATTTTGGCGGTAAAGTACATGGTGGGCATATTCTCAATCTCATGGACCAAATTGCATTCGCCTGCGCTTCGAAACACTCGCAGTGCTATTGTGTGACGGCATCTGTGAATCGGGTCGATTTTCTACACCCTGTAGAAGTTGGTGAACTTCTAACTTTGAGAGCCTCTATAAATTATACCGGCCGAACTTCAATGGTAGTCGGTGTTCGTGTAGAATCTGAAAACATTACGAAAGGTACCAAAAGGCATTGTAACTCTTCATACTTCACCATGGTGGCCAAAGATGAGAATGCAAAAAGTATAGCTGTGCCCGGTTTACTATTGGAAAATGAGCAAGGTGTACGACGCTTTGCAAGAAGCAAAAAACGAAAAGAGGAAGCTTTCATTAGAGATACCGAGTTCGAAAGCTCCCATTTTAAAATAGATGAACATCTAAACGATCTAGAAAAAGAGAACGTTAAGATTATTTTGAAGTAATACCCGTAGCTGCCGCCTCGTCTAAAAACCACAACAGGTTTCCAGACTTTGGAGCCACCAAATTTGCAGGATAAGATTTAAAGCCACCTTTTTGGTCTAATATTTCCGAAACCTTTTCTACCTTACTTTCCCCTGTGACCAAAAACGCAACAGTTTTGGCGTTGTTTATTGCATCGCCCGTTATGGTGACCCGTTTTTGACCACTTTCAGGGTGCACGGCCACTTCACATACTTTATCTGAATGCCATAATTCAATTTCATGGGGAAAAATGGAAGCCGTGTGCCCATCGTCACCCATACCAAGAATAACCAAATCAAATTGAGGGTATCCATTGACATTTGGCAGCGTATCAATTAAAACCGTTGAATAGCGCTGTGCTTCTTGTATTGGGTCATTCTCCCCTAGAATGCGATGTATATTGCTTTCGGGAACATCAATTTTTGAGAACAAATGTTCAACGGTCATTTTATAATTGCTCTGGTCATCATCTGGCGATACGCAACGCTCATCGCCCCAATAAAAATGAACTACAGACCAGTCAACACTGCTTCCAAATTCATAGGCAAGCACATCAAAAACGATTTTTGGGGTACTGCCCCCTGAAAGGGCTACATGAAATTCTTTGTTTTCGCCCGTTTGCGATGCAAAAAACTTAGAGAACTCTTCCGCAACTGTGTTTTTATCTTTATATATCTTCAACTTCATATCAATCACTAATCCTATTAAACAATAACTTTTTGTAATTCAAAATCTAGCAAATAACACAGAAACCAGGATCATCTGTCAAATTCGGACCTGGGTTACGCCAAGAACCAATGCCCTCAATAAGTTCATCGGAATTTTCCGGACCCCATACACCTGCTGCGTAACCATACATTCGTACATCTTTGCCGCCCTCCCAATATTTTAAAATAGGATCCACAAACTCCCATGCCGCTTCAACCTCATCTGCCCTGGCATAAAGTGTAGCGTCACCCTGCATAGCGTCTAAAAGTAGTCGTTCATAAGCATCCATAACATGAGTTTCGGCCAAATTAGCATAGTAAAAATCAAGGTTTGCCCGTTCAACTTTGAAGCCTTGCCCAGGTACTTTGACTCCGAATTTTACTAAAATTCCCTCATCAGGCTGAATGCGAATAATCAACTTATTGTCTTTGTCGTGCACACCTGAATCTTTAAAAATCTGATGGTGAGGAGTTTTAAAGTGAATGACAACCTCGGTAACCTTCGTGGGCATTCTTTTGGCCGTTCTAACATAAAACGGAATGTTCTTCCACCTCCAATTATCTACAAAAAACTTTATCGCTGCATAAGTTTCGGTGGTCGAATTTTTATCTACCCCTTCTTCTTCTCGATACCCTTTGACCGATTTGCCATCAATCGTTGAACTGGTATATTGTGCACGTATCGTATTGTCGAACAGCTCTTTTTCATCTTTCATTATTCTAAGCGACTTCAAAGCCTTGACCTTCTCATTTCTGATATCTTCCGGCGCATCGCTAATAGGTGGTTCCATAACCACCAAAGAAACAATTTGTAACAAATGATTTTGAAACATATCACGAAGAGCACCCGACTTATCATAATACCCACCTCTCTTTTCTACACCAACCTGTTCGGCATTGGTGATTTCAACATGGTGAATATAGTTCCGGTTCCAAAGGGGTTCGAAAATACTGTTCGCGAAACGGGTAACTAAAAGGTTTTGAACCGTTTCTTTACCCAAATAATGATCGATACGATATATCTGATGTTCTTTAAAGAATTGCTGCAACCCTTTGTTCAACTGCTTTGCGGTTTCTAGGCTATACCCGAAAGGTTTTTCAACGATCAAACGTTTCCAACCGTGGTTTTGGGTACTCATACCAGCATCTGCCAAGCGCTGAGCTATTGTCTCGTATAAGGTAGGGGGCGTCGAGAGATAATAGATAATATTACCTGAAGTGTTATGCTTGTTCTTGAGGTCCTCTATTCTATTTCTCAGTTTACCATAATCGGTATCGTAACTTCCCCCCAAATCTTCGTAAAAGAATTTATCGGCGAACTTTTTAATATACTCTTCATCTTGATCCTTAATCTTATCCTTAAGATAAGAACTGTCAGAAACTACTTTTTTTCTAAATTCCGTATCGGTCATATCGCTTCTACTGGCACCTAAGACCACAAAATTTTCGCCTAACTGATCAGCCACATAAAGGTTGAAAAGTGCCGGAACTAATTTTCTTGCCGTCAAATCGCCTGAAGCGCCAAATATCACAAGAATCTGATTTTCTGTCTTATTCATAGCCATAGAAAAATTTAAGCCGTAAAAGTATCGAAAAGTATAGGCATAAGCAACGAGTTTACCCTAACTTAATCACTTGTCTCAATATTTTCATTTAATTTTGATATTCATGGTTCAGCAGTCAAATTTTGAACCCTTTGGTTAAACAGAAAACTATACTATGGAAGGAAAATATGATTTTGGATTGGTCGGTCTCGGAGTTATGGGACGCAATTTTATATTGAACGTTGCCGACAATGGTTTTTCGGCTTTTGGTCACGATCTCGATGCCGAAAAAGTAAAAGCTCTTAAGGAAGAAGGAGGGCACGAAGCAACGGTCAACGCATCTACAAGTATCAAAACCTTTGTGCAGGCTTTAAAGCAACCTCGTAAGATAATGTTATTGGTGCCTGCCGGTAAGATTGTAGATTCTGTGATCGAGAGTCTTTTACCACATATTGATAGGGGAGACATTATTATTGATGGGGGCAACTCGTTCTTCACAGATACCGACAGACGCGAAGAATATCTTCAAGAAAAAGCTATAAATTTCTTTGGCGCAGGTGTCTCCGGAGGTGCGAAGGGCGCCCGTTTAGGGCCTAGCATTATGCCGGGAGGCTCTAAATCGGCCTACGCTCACATAAAGCCCATATTCGAAGCCGTATCCGCGAAATACAATGGTGAGCCCTGCGTGGCATACTTAGGCCCTAAATCATCGGGTAATTATGTAAAAATGGTACATAATGGTATCGAGTACGGACTCATGCAATTGACTTCTGAAATATACGATCTTCTTAAAAAGGCCGGAGGATATTCGAATGAAGAACTTCATACTACATATACCAAATGGAACGAAGGTCGTTTACAATCGTTCTTGGTAGAGATTACTTCTAAAATATTTATTCAGAAGGATGATGTTAACCTAGGAAAACTAGGGTTACTAGATCAAATCTCAGACAAAGCCAAGCAAAAAGGCACCGGCAAATGGACAAGCCAAAATGCCATGGACCTTGGCATACCCGTACCCTCAATAGATATCGCCGTTAGCATGCGTGAAATTTCGGCACTTAAGCTTGAGCGCACGGCCGCCGATAAACTTTATGACAAACCTGAAGTGGAAACTATTGATAAAGCGGAACTAGAGAAAATGGCAGAAGAGGCCTTATATTTTGCATTTATCATTACCTATGCCCAAGGGCTTCATCAATTGGCCGATGCTTCAAAGGAATATAAGTACAACCTAGATATCGCTACCATTGCCAAAATTTGGCGTGAAGGTTGTATTATACGAGCAGGTCTTTTAGCCGATATAACCGAAGCTTTTCAAGAAGATGCCAATCTACCTAATTTATTGGTTTCGCCTAACTTTGTGAAGAAAATTCAGAGTACTGTCGGTTCAGCAAGAACATTGGTAGCACACGCAGCAAAAAATGGCATTCCATTACCTGGGTTAACGAATTCACTAACCTATTTCGATGCGTATACCTCCACCCGATTGCCCTTGAATCTAATTCAGGCACAGCGTGATTATTTTGGTTCGCACACCTATGAACGATTGGACCAAGAAGGTATATTTCACACCGAATGGGATTAATAAAATTGCAAGAAGGGCTATCTAGAATTAGATAGCCCTCTTATTTTTCTTTCCAATGACTAGATTCAATTTTACTCGGTTTATGAAGTGCTCCCTAGTTTTGACAGTGGGTAGTTGCCTTGCAATGACCCTATTTCTTTTTTCTTGTAAAGATGCAGGCGATAAAAAGATTCCTGTTGAAATTTTAGACGACCATATGCTCAATAGAAATGTACTAAAAAGCCCATTGGCCTCTGAAGTGCACGAAGTATATGTACCTATTTATTCTGACATCTATAATCAGACCCGTGATAGCCGAACGCTTCTTACCGCAACATTGAGTATAAGAAATACTAGTATTCGAGACAGTCTATTCGTCGATAAAATAGATTATTATAACACCGAGGGCGATTTGGTAAGAAAATATATTGATAAGCCTATCTACTTACGACCGATGGAGACCATAGATTATGTTATTGAGCAACAAGATACCTCAGGTGGTAGTGGTGCGAATTTCATTATACATTGGTATGCCAAAAAACAACTTAATCCATTATTTCAAGCTGTTATGGTCGGTGGCCTTGGGGCTCAAGCATTTTCTTTCACAACTGAGGGTGTAGAATTGCCTTAAATCGTGTTAAGAGTAATAAAAGGCAGGCAGAGCACTCTATCGATCTCTAGTTAAGTATCTCTCTATTTTTATTTCAAATTGCTATATTAGTTGGCTAAAGGGCTTTCCCCACAATACTATACAGCCCCAAACTTATGAGTAAAATTAAGCTGCTAGCTTTACTGGGTTTTCTCTGTTGTTCTACTATTGCCATTGGCCAAAGCGATTCGATTTGGACACGTGATACGTTAGAGTCGTATCTAAACAGATCAAATGCAGCATACGACTTGTATCAATATAAAGAAGCCATTGAATATGCTTCGGAACTCGTCGAAAAGGGAAAAGAATACAAACAAAGAGATTATGAATTTCTGGGCTACGACCTTTTAGGTGCCATATACGCTGAATCAGATGATAGCGTTCAAGGAAAGAAATACTCTGAAAAAGCCCTTGAGCTTGCTAGAGAAATGGGCGAGGACAGCTTGATAGCTTGGGGAGCACTTAACCTAGGCATTCTATATTCTGACAACAAGAACACCTTAGACCTGGCCATTCATTATTTTGAGGAAAGTATTGCTCTTAATGAAAAACTAAAAGATTTCGACGAGGTTTACCTGACCTATATCAACCTGATATGGACCTATCTCGACAACGACGAACCCGATAAAGCGTATAAAATTCTTAAACAGGCCGAGACTCTACCGGTTAAAGATATCGATACGCTGAACAAAGTTTATATGGATCTTCTATATGGACGATATCATCTAACCCAAAAAAATTATAGGGCCGCCGAGTTGAAGCTAAAATATATTGCCGACTTGGCCGATGCAGAAGATAACACCGATCTTGCTCTTGAAGCCTATGAAAATCTGGCTAGTCTCTATAAAGAAACCTACAACTTCAAGCAAGCTTATAAGAATCTTGACAAATATCACGATTATAAACAAAGAGCCTATACACTAAAAAAATTAGAGGAAACTGAGAAAGCAAGAGCCAAGTTCGAGTTGGAACAAGCTCACAAAGACTTAGAAGCAGCCTTAAAAGAACAGAAATATTCTGAAGAGCTTATTTCTAAATCGAGGTCACTGACGAGTATGCTTATTTTCGTTGTAGCCATTTTACTTATTTCACTCTTAGGTATTTACATATTTTACAGAACTAGAAAGAAATATATAGAAAACTTACAGACAAAGAATAAAGAACTTAATGCAGCACGAGAAAAGGCAGAAAAGCTTTCGAAGGTAAAAACCAAATTTTTATCCACTGTAAGTCACGAATTGAGAACCCCATTATATGGCGTAATTGGCATATCTACTTTATTGAAGGAGGACAAAAATTTAGAAGCGTATTCCGATGATTTGAACTCACTGAAATTTTCAGCAGATTATTTGCTTTCATTAATTAACGATGTGTTATTGCTCAGTAAAATGGATGCTGATTCCATCAGCTTATCTAGAATCCCCTATGAATTAGACATTTTATTACAAAATATAGTTCGATCTTTTGAGTCTACCCTTCAAGAAAACGGAAATCAACTGCATTTAAATATCGATAAAGAAATACCGAATCATTTGGTGGGCGATCCCATTCGATTATCTCAAGTGCTCATCAATTTAGTCGGTAATGCAATTAAGTTTACAGAAAACGGAAATATATGGCTTGAATTAAAGCTGCTTAAAAGTCGTAAGAACAATACGTTTAAAACCCGGTTCATAATAAAAGATGATGGCCCCGGCATTCCCTTAGACAAACAGAGTGCCATTTTCAATGAGTTCACCCAAATAGAAAATAACAAGCGCGGTCATAATGGAACTGGTCTTGGCCTGACCATTGTAAAGAAAATTTTAAAACTTTATAATAGTAAAATTCATTTGAGAAGTGAACTTGGCAATGGTTCTGAGTTTAGTTTCGAATTGAATCTCACAGTTTTTGATGAAAAATCAGCTTCAAAAGAAACGATTCATAAAGTTTTAAATACCAATTATAAAGAGGAGACCTTAAGTTTAAAACGAGTTCTAATTGTTGACGATAATAGAATCAATCAAAAAGTGACCCAAAAAACGCTCGAAAAGTATCGTATAAAATCTAGTCTTGCCGATGATGGTTCAGAAGCTATTTCAATGTGCAAAACAAACCATTTCGATTTGGTATTGATGGATATTAACATGCCCAAAATGAATGGAACAGAAGCTGCACGCCATATTCGAAAATTCAATAAAGATTTACCGATAATTGCTTTAACAGCGGTAGAACTTGATGAGAACAAGACTGAAATTTTAAACTCGGGAATAAATGATATTATTCACAAACCCTATAATCTTTCAAAATTTCTAGAAATTATCTTGAGTTATCTTTCCTAATTAGCAGACCAAATATATAACCGGTATGTTTACCGTTTTAGAGTTTATTTTAGTACTTAATGCCTAGAAACCAATACCACATTTACGTTATCGAGCTATCAAAGAAGGTCTATTCTGAAAATAGAAAATTCAGAGAAGCAAACCCGCAGTTTAATGGGGTGTTGGAGTGTCTTTATGTAGGCATGACAAGCAAGACGCCCAAAGAGCGGTTCGAACAGCACAAAACGGGATATAGAAACAAGAAAGGATATAATTTATCATCGAGTATAGTAAAAAAGTACGGCTCCTATCTAAGACCTAGTCTCTACAATCACATCAAACCGTTGAATACCAGAGCATCTGCCTTAAAAATGGAAGAAATCCTAGCGCTCGAACTTCGTCGCAGGCGCTATGCGGTCTGGTTCAACTAAAGAACATCTCCATTTTTCCTTCCCGTACCAAAAATCACTAACTTTAGAGAAGTACCCCTCAACAACTGCAATTTATGGAAGGACTGATAATGGATTACCCGCTCACGACCACCACTATTCTTAAATATGGAAACAATGCCTTTAAACATAAAAAAGTAATCAGCCACCTACCTGATGGCTCAAGACATGAATATACTTTTGGTGATCTCTACAAGCGCTGTAAACAACTGGCCAATGCTCTGATTAATAAACTAGGGGTTGACAAAGGTGATATTATAGGCACCTTTGCATGGAACCATTACCAGCACGTTGAACTATACTATGGCATACCAGGTATCGGCGCTATTTGTCATACCATAAACATTAGGCTTTCATTGCAACAGATTGAATTTATCATCAACCATTCTGAAGATAAGGTGATTTTTGTCGATGCCTCTCTCGTACCCTTATTGGAAAAAATTGCAGATAAGCTAGAGACAGTAGAGCATTATATCGTAATCAATGCTCCAAAGAAGTTCAGCACTTCTTTATTGAATGTTATACACTACGAAGATTTACTAGAGAACCAATTAGAAGAATATGAATGGCCGGTACTAAACGAAAACGATGCTTGTGGCATGTGCTACACTAGCGGCACAACAGGTTTACCAAAAGGAGTGCTTTACACACACCGTTCGACCTACCTGCACGCCCTTACGATTTCCACACCAAATGCGGCCAACTACAATAGTTCTGATATTGTTCTGCTCATCGTACCACAATTTCATGTTATGGCCTGGGGTTATCCGTATTTATGTTTGATTACCGGATCTGATATGGTCTTACCGTCTTCCCATTTACAGCCCGAAGCGATTATTTCTATTTTGCAGGAAGAGAAGGTTACCAAGGCCAATGGTGTACCCACAATCTGGATGGGTGTTTATGAGGAAATGAAGAAAAATCCACCCAATCCTAAATTAGCATTGCAAGAGTATTTAGTGGGCGGCTCGGCATTACCCGCGAGTCTCATTAAGAATATGGAAGATGATTTTGGTATTCGTGGTGTACAAGCGTGGGGAATGACAGAAACTTCACCGCTAGGCACCGTAAGCCGTTTACAGACTCATCATGAGCAATTAAGTGAAGAAAAAAAGATACAGATAAGAGCCAAGCAGGGCATAGAATTTCCGGGTATTGAAATGCGTATTATCGGTAACGACGGTTCTGTAGCCGAACGCGACGGTAAGACAATGGGAGAACTTCAGGTTAAAGGTGCTTGGGTCATTAAATCTTACTTTAAAACTAATAATCGGGACAATTTTACTAAGGATGGATGGTTTAGAACCGGCGATGTAAGCACAGTAGATGATTACGGGTACATGCAAATTACAGACCGAACAAAAGATTTGATAAAAAGCGGGGGTGAGTGGATATCTAGCGTAGCTCTTGAATCTGCACTGATGTCACACCCAAAAATAAAGGAAGCTGCGGTAATTGCCATTCCTGATGAGAAATGGGCCGAACGGCCCCTAGCGTTAATTGTCAAGGCCACTGCCGAAGAACTTTTATCTAACGAAGAACTGAGAGAATTTTTATCACGGGATTTTGCCAATTATCAAATACCTGACAAGTATATATTCGCCAATCAGATACCACGCACCAGCGTTGGAAAATTTGATAAAAAGGAAATCAGAAGACGTTACGCCCAAGGTAAACTATAAAAAAGGTCGTGGCACAAATTGCACCACGACCTCTTCCATTTATCAAAAGTAAGTTACTTACTCAAGTACATTTTTCTACGTCCGTAAAGGTCATAGAACTGGTCATCTTTTAAGCTATCGATAAACAAAATACTCTCACCCGTACTCTTCATCTCAGGGCCAAGATTCTTGTTCACATTCGGAAACTTGTTGAAAGAGAAAACCGGTTGTTTGATAGCAAAACCTTCTAATTGTGGATTAAAGTTAAAGTCTTTAACCTTTTTATCACCCAACATCACTTTAGTGGCATAGTTCACATAAGGTTCTTTGTATGCTTTTGCGATGAACGGTACCGTTCTAGATGCTCTCGGGTTTGCCTCAATGATGTACACTTTATCATCTTTGATTGCAAACTGAATATTGATCAAACCGACCGTGTTCAATGCTAAAGCAATTTTCTTGGTGTGGTCTTTAATCTGTTGCATCACGAACTCACCAAGGTTGAATGGTGGCAAAGTGGCATTAGAATCTCCGGAGTGAATACCACAAGGTTCGATATGCTCCATAATACCAATTATATACACATCTTCACCATCACAGATAGCATCCGCTTCGGCTTCAATGGCCCCGTCTAAATAATGATCTAAAAGCAATTTGTTATTAGGTATTTTTCGCAATAAGTCGACAACATGAGCCTCAAGTTCTTCTTTATTGATAACGATTTTCATGCCTTGACCTCCCAATACATACGACGGTCTCACCAATAACGGAAAATTAAGTTCGTTTGATAACTGCAAAGCTTCGTCGGCCGTTTCAGCCACCCCGAACTGTGGGTAAGGAATACCGTTTTCTTTCAATAGGTCTGAGAAGCTACCGCGGTCTTCAGCTAAATCAAGCGACTCGAAGCTTGTGCCAATAATTTTAATACCATATTTCGAAAGTTTTTCCGCAAGTTTTAAAGCTGTTTGCCCCCCCAACTGTACAATAACACCTTCCGGGTTTTCGTGACGAATGATATCATAGATATGCTCCCAGAATACCGGTTCAAAATAAAGTTTGTCCGCTGTATCAAAATCCGTGGAAACGGTTTCTGGGTTACAGTTGATCATAATGGTCTCATAACCGCATTCGGCAGCAGCAAGAACCCCGTGTACACAGCAATAATCGAATTCGATACCTTGACCGATACGGTTGGGCCCAGAACCTAGCACTACAATTTTCTTTTTGTCGCTGACCACACTATCGTTCTCGACATACCTCGTACCATCAGGTTTTTCAATTTCTTCTTCGAAACTAGAATAGTAATAAGGGGTCATCGCCTTAAATTCGGCCGCACAGGTATCTACTAATTTGTAAACCCTGTTAATATTCATCTCTTGAGTACGTTTTTTATGTACTTCGCTCTCGTAACAATCTAGCATGTGGGCGATTTGACGATCGGCAAAACCTTTTTGCTTGGCTTCGAGCATCAAATCTTTTGTCAATGTAGCTATAGTATATGTAGAAATCTCTTTCTCAAGCAAATGAAGTTCTTCGTACTGTTTTAAGAACCACATATCAATTTTCGTAATATCGTGTATTCTGCTCAACGGAATACCCAATTGAATGGCATCGTAAATTACAAAAACCCGATCCCAACTTGGTATGGTCAGTTTTTGAATAATTTGATCATAATCTTTATACCCTTTTCCATCGGCTCCTAAACCATTTCTCTTAATTTCGAGGGATTGGGTCGCCTTATGTAGAGCTTCCTGAAATGAACGGCCAATGCCCATCACCTCACCTACCGACTTCATCTGTAGACCTAAAGTTCGATCGGAACCTTCGAATTTATCAAAGTTCCATCGTGGAATTTTAACGATAACATAGTCTAGAGTAGGTTCGAACAAGGCCGAAGTAGACTTGGTTATTTGATTATCAAGCTCATCTAAATGGTAACCGATAGCCAATTTTGAAGCTATTTTGGCGATAGGATAACCAGTGGCTTTTGAGGCCAAAGCAGATGATCGTGATACCCTTGGGTTAATTTCAATAGCTATAATATCTTCTTTATCATCTGGGCTAACGGCAAATTGTACGTTACATCCACCTGCGAAATCTCCGATACTGCGCATCATATGAATTGCCATATCACGCATTTTCTGGTAGGTTCTATCAGAAAGAGTCATTGCCGGAGCAACGGTAATAGAGTCTCCGGTATGAATACCCATGGGGTCCATATTTTCAATGGCACAGATAATCACAACATTATCATTCTTATCACGAAGTAATTCCAGTTCATATTCTTTCCAGCCCATCAAGGCCTTATCGATCATTACTTCATGTATCGGTGAAATTTCTAAGCCTCGGCTCAGCAATTCATCAAAGTCTTCCGGTTTGTATACAATTGAAGCCCCTGCCCCACCTAGTGTATATGATGCCCTAATCACCAAAGGAAAGCCGAATTCTTGAGCGATTTCCTTCCCCTTCAAAAATGAGGTAGCTGTAGCTTGGGGCGCCATACCTATACCTATCTTCAACATCAATTCACGAAACTTCTCTCTATCTTCTGTGATGTTGATCGCATTGATATCTACTCCAATAATTTCCACCTCAAAATCTTCCCAAATACCTTTTTCATCGGCTTCAATACAAAGATTTAGAGCGGTTTGACCTCCCATGGTCGGTAGCACGGCATCAATTTGCGGATGCTCCTTTAAGATTTCTACAATCGATTTAGTGGTCAACGGTTTTAAGTAAACATGATCGGCCATAGTTGGATCGGTCATAATCGTGGCCGGATTACTATTGATCAAAATGGTCTCAATACCATCTTCTCTTAAACTTCTCAGGGCTTGGGATCCTGAATAATCAAATTCGCAGGCCTGACCTATAATTATGGGGCCTGAACCTATTATCAATATCGATTTTAAGTCTTCTCTTTTGGGCATTTTTAGTGTTCTTTTATTCTTGGGAAATGAGTGATAAGATACTGGATTATCTCTTAATAGGCCAAAAAAAAGGTGCTACTTTTAAAAAGTAACACCTATATTTTTTATAAAAAATAGAATCATTATTTCTTATGTCTCGGCTCAGAGGATACAGATAGTTTTTTTCTTCCTTTAGCTCTTCTTCGAGCTAAAACTTTTCTACCGTTTACAGAGGCCATACGCTCTCTAAAACCGTGTTTGTTTCTCCTTTTGCGCTTCGATGGCTGATATGTTCTTTTCTGTCCGGGCATTGTATTATCCTTTTCTTGATTGTAAAAAATGCGAAACCATTCGCAAAATCTGGGCGCAAATATACAAAGACTTTTTGCTTTGGCAAACACATTTAAAAAAATATTTTTCAAGAATGCCTGCCGCCCAGAAACTGGTTTTTATTACATTTGCCGAAATGTGATTTTAGTAACAAAATCGACCTATGAGACACTTTTTCAGCCTCTTATTGCTTACCCTTACCGCAACTTTTTCGTTTGGGCAAACGGTTTTGGAGTACAATTTAGAAAAAGATGCCGTATTTACGGTTAAACAAGAAGCCAAACAAATTATCATTCAAGAATTGGATGGAGCTACACATGAGCTAACCAATCTTATCGATGGGGTTCTTGAATTCAAGGTACTTGGTAAGCGTGACAGCATTTACGATATCGCTTTGACTTTTAAAGATTTGAACTTAATGATGACCTCTAGCATTCAAGGAGAGCTTATGAACGTTAAGGCCAATGAAGTAGATGAGACCGATATGCAATCCCAAATTTTCAATAGCTTATTGAACAAGCCGGTAAATATAATCTTGGCCAAGAACGGAGATATATTGGAGGTTAAAGGTGGAGACAGTTTAGTTTCTCAAATGGCCGAAGCTTCGGGTCTTGAAGATGAATTTTCTCTCAATATGATGAAAAAATCTTTAGAAAAGGAATTTGGTTCAGAAGCACTTTCAAACAGCTACAAGCAAATGACGTTTTTCTACCCGAAAAACAAAGTTAAAATCGGTGCCCATTGGAAAAACGAATATAGCGGAAAATTACAGGCGAAAAATGTTTGGACATTAGACAGCCTATCTAAGGAGAGTGCTAACATTAGTGGTGTTGCAGATGTCGTAATGGATGTCACAGAATTGGCCACTACAATGAAATTGACCGGTTCACAAAAAACAGCGATTACCACAGATATCGATACTGGGTTCATTACCAAAATGATTGTCGAAGGAATTTCAAAAGGAGCATCGACAATGGCTCAAATGGGTGATCAAGAAATACCAACTACCATTGAATCTACCATTACCTACGAATTAATTGCCCCAGAAGTACAAACTAATTAATATTTCAGAATGTTTCATAAGAATATAAAACTTGTTTTAGCAGGCCTCATTATTGCATATGCCGTATACCAATTTGTAGAAGGTAACATCGGTAACGGAATCTTTCTAATTCTTTTCTCGCTGATTTTCATTTTTCTCTATTTTAGAAATGAAATTCTATTGTTGGCATTCTTGCGTATGCGTAAACAAGATTTAGAAGGAACTCAAAAATGGCTTGATAAGATTAAAAATCCTGAAGCTGCTTTGATAACTAAGCAAGAAGGGTATTATAATTATCTGCACGGAATCATACATTCTCAAAAGAACCTGACCCAAGCAGAAAAATATTTTAGAAAAGCGCTAAAATTAGGTCTTAATATGGATTATGATGTGGCCATGGCAAAATTGAGTCTTGCCGGTATAGCCATGCAAAAAAGACGCAAACGAGAAGCTACAACGCTTCTTAAGGAAGCCAAAAAATTGGATAAGAACAATATGCTGGGCGAGCAGATTAAAATGATGCAGCAACAGATGAAAAAAATATAGCTTTACCACAGGTATAAAAAAAATCCCGAACTGTCTCAGTTCGGGATTTTTTATCTCTAACTCTTTCTGAGTTTAAGTTCAAGTTTTCTGAGTTTCTCTTTGTCTTTAATCACTTTCAACTTTTCCTTTTCAATCTTATTCTTGATTTTATCAATATCGTTAGGTGATAGTTTTCCTTTGATTTTATCGAGCTCCATATCTTCTTTAAGATCATTGACTTTGCGTTCGCGCTTGGCAATATCCTTTTTCTTATCGATAATGTCGTCTTTTAAATCTTCTCTCTTTTTAGCTGCCTTTTCCAGCTTCTTTCTAGCCTTTTCTGCCTTCTTTGCTTCCTTTTCAGCTTTTTTAGCTTCTTTCTCAGCCTTTTCAATTTCAGCTTGAAGCGTCTTAGCTTGATCTTCTGCCTGTTCAATCTGTAAAATAGAATCATTCTTCACCTCTTCTTGGGCAGATGAAAAGCTAACAACTCCGAGTAATAATGAAAAAATGGTAAGTGAACGTAAGTTCATATAATTGTGGTTTAATGTTTAATTTAGAAACGAAGGTAGATATTAAATACTATTACCATTATCCACTTTAACTATAATTTTAACGCAAACCAATGAACTGGGCATCTATTGGTTTTTATCTATTTTTGCCGAAAGTTCAAGAATGATTTCAAATGACACCATAATAGCCTTGGCCACACCTTCCGGTGCCGGTGCAATTGCCGTAATTAGAGTTTCCGGATTGGATGCTATTCCATTGGTAGCACCACTTTTTAAATCTGCTTTCGGTAAAAATTTGAACGATCAGCCCACTCACAGCATTCGGTTAGGGCACATTATTGATGGCGGAAAGATTTTAGATGAAGTATTAGTGTCCCTTTTTAAAGGTCCGAATTCATACACTGGTGAAGATGTAGTTGAAATTTCTTGTCATGGTTCCCCCTATATTCAACAGCAAATTATTCAGCTTTTTCTTAGAAATGGCTGCCGAACGGCCGAACCTGGAGAATTTACCCTTAGAGCTTTTCTGAATGGGAAGATGGACCTAAGCCAAGCGGAAGCTGTTGCCGATTTAATTTCTAGTGATAATGCCGCCTCGCACGAAATAGCGATACAGCAGATGCGCGGAGGGTTTAGCCATGAAATAAAAGAACTACGAACCGAACTCTTGAACTTTGCTTCGTTGATTGAATTGGAACTTGATTTTTCGGAAGAAGACGTTGAGTTTGCCGACCGAACTCAATTTAAAGAATTGCTAGTAAGAATCAGGGAAGTTCTGAGACGTCTTATCGATTCATTTGCCGTCGGTAATGTGATAAAAAACGGAATTCCCGTTGCCATCGTAGGTGAACCGAACGTGGGTAAATCTACTCTTCTCAATGCCTTATTGAACGAAGAGCGAGCACTGGTATCTGACATTGCAGGTACTACTCGAGATACTATTGAAGATGAGATCGCCATTGGTGGTATCGGATTTCGATTCATAGACACAGCAGGCATACGTGAAACCAAAGATGTAGTCGAAGGTATGGGCATTCAACGAACGTATGAGAAAATCGAAAAATCACAGGTTACCCTTTATTTAATAGACTCTTTGGCCGTTCTTCAATCTCAAGAACGTAGTGAGGCCTTATTGCAATCATTGAAAAAGATTAAAAATACCCACCCTCATAAACCGGTCGTTGTCATAGCAAATAAAATAGATTGTTTAGAGGTAGATCAGCAACTTACTTTAACCAATTTGCTTGAGGAAATTGAAGGTATTACCATTCAAATGCTTTCTGCCAAAACAAAAGAAGGTGTTGAAGAACTTAAGAAAGTTCTTCTCAGTTTTATGAATACGGGCGCTTTGCGCAACAATGAAACAATTGTGACCAATACCCGACACTATAGTTCTTTAGTTAGGGCACTTGAAGAAATTGAAAAAATTCAGTTGGGTATGGACGAAAACTTGTCAAGCGACTTGCTGTCAATTGATGTTCGTGAAGCGCTATACCATTTGGGAGAAATCACTGGGCAAGTGACAAATGATGAGTTATTGGGGAACATTTTTGCCAATTTTTGTATCGGAAAGTAACCACCGCAAAGTAATGAATTACAAAAAACATAAAAAACATTATTAAGCCCTATGATTAGGGCTTTTTTTACAACTCATCGTTAATATCTATTTTGTGTTGTTATGTGTTTATTAGGTACAAATTTGTACCTTTATTGTACCCCGAAGGGTTGAGGTACAAAATCAACCCTTTTTATGGTTAGATTATGGCACTTAATTACACTTAAATACATCTATTGATATTAAACAACACTAAATGAGTAGTAATATTAAGGTACAACGTATTTGTCTTTATTGCGAAGAAGAGTTTACTGCACGAACAACAAAAACCAAGTATTGTTCGCATAAATGCAATAGCAGACATTACAAAGCGAAAACAAAGAACATCAAAATCGATAACAGTAATAAGGAAACTATTAACAAAGTCCTATTTCCAATCGAACAATTGAAGGCTAAAGAGTTTTTGACGGTCAAAGATGTGGCCACTTTATTGAACAGTTCGACCCGAACAGTTTATCGTTTGATTGAACAGGGAGAAATAAAGGCGGTCAACATAGCAGAACGTAAAACACTAGTAAAACGAACTGATTTAGATAGCCTATTCACCTAACCAGTACAATTTATTTTCAATAATCATAAAAGACAATGGCAACCAAAGTAAGTTTAAGGCAAAAAACAATATCAAAAGGACGATTAAGTCTCTATCTTGATTTCTACCCTCCTATACCCCACCCTGAAACCGGTAAGCCAACCCGAAGAGAGTTTTTAGGCCTTTATATTAACGCCAAACCTAAGACGCCTATTGAAAAAAAAGATAATACAGAAACTCTAAAAATTGGACAAAGTATAAGACAGAAAAGGGAAAACTTTTTAAATAAACCCGAAATCTATAGCCAATATGAAAGAGAACAATTACGCATTAAGGAATTAGGCGAAATGTGTTTTGTTTCTTATTTCACCAAGTTAGCCAACAAGCGCAAAGGCAGTAATCGATTAAGTTGGTTTTCGGCACTTAATTACCTCAACTCCTTTACAAATGGTAGTTTAAATTTTAATGACCTCAACGAATCGCTTTTAGAAGATTTTAAAGAATATTTATTAACTACAAAAAGTAATAAGAGCGAAAAGGTCACGCTTTCACAAAATTCTGCTGTGTCGTACTTTAATAAAGTTAAAGCCACATTAAAACAAGCTTATAAAGATGGTATTTTACAAAACGACCTTAACGCTAGAATAAGACCCATAAAAGCGGAAGAAACAAGAAGAGAATACTTGACCCTAGATGAGCTAAATAAACTCGTCAGAACCCCTTGTAATGACGATTTATTGAAACGTGCAGCCCTTTTTTCCGCATTAACAGGGCTGAGGTTTTCCGATATACAAAAAATGTCATGGCGAGAACTGGAATACGTAAATGAGCAAGGATATTTTTTGAACTTCAGCCAAAAGAAAACCAAAGGTGTTGAGGTATTGCCTATTTCTGAACAGGCTTACAGCTTTACAAAAGGTAAAGAAAACCCAAAGAATATGCCACAGGATAAACCCGTATTTGAAGGCCTTAAATATTCGGCCTACCATAACAAACACTTATTTCAATGGATCGGGGCAGCCGGAATATCCAAGGATATTACCTTTCATTGTTTCAGACATACATTTGCCACTTTGCAACTGTTTAACGGCACGGACATTTATACCGTTTCTAAAATGTTAGGTCATAAAGACCTGAAAACAACACAGATTTACGCCAAAATAGTTGACGCAGCCAAACGTACAGCCGCTGACAAAATTAAACTAGATATGTAGGTTACTAAAGCATAAAAGACAGATGATAACAGAGAAGATAAAAGACATATTTGAGTTTATCAGTTTTTTAAATTCAAATACAAAAAGGTTTAAACAATATGTTGCAGTAGCTGAAGAATGCCTTGAATTAGGCAAAGAACTTTACAAATTGAATCCTGAGAATAATTTTAAAGAAAAGTTATTGTACGAAGAATTGGAGAAATTAAGAATTTCGAAAATTGACATTGTCTTCTCTAACGTAGTTAATCCAATCTCAGAAAGGGCCATTAACCTTAATATCTGTGATAAAATAAGAGATAGACTAGAATTTAATTGGGGGTTTGAAGCTATAAAGGAATTTCATGACGGTGCTAGTGAGGAAGATTTACCAATTGTCAGTGAACATCAAAAAATGTATTTAGACTTTAGGAATGATACAAACAGTTGGTTTTTATCATTTCATTTTTTCTTTGATGAATTAGATAGATATCTAAGGAAGCTGTTTGGCTTTTTTGACAAACAAGCATTTGAAAAATTTGATGCCTTAGAAAATAGCGCTTTTCCAAAAAGGAAAAAAGACAACATTCATGATAATAAACAAGAATTGAAAGACAAAATTAGTAGCTATCAATTGGTAGAACACCAATTTTTTGATTTGTCCTCTTATTTAGAAATCGGTAAACAAATAATTGAAATGAAAATGGGAGAGGGATATTTTGAAAAGCACCTTAACCATAAAAAAAGTTTAATTAATGGAAATGCATATTCTGAAGGTATAGCAATCTATAATGCAGAGTTATCTTTGATATTTTTAGCTGATACATTAATTAAATTAACTTTCGAAGATGGGTCTAGACCCCTTACCTATACTGATGAGAATACTTTGATAGACAACGATATGATAAAAGCATATTATGTACAAGGTTATATTAAAGGTGGTAAGAGTTGGGATAAGGAATATAGATTAAAAGCAAACCAACCGATAAATGATGATTACAAAAACCGCATCAATTATTTGTACTACAAACAAAGACTTACATTCGGAACAGATTTTTTCAAAATACATAGACCCTTTTTTGGTTGCAGCTTTGTGAAAGATTTTTTTCCAGTAATAACTAGTTTAAAGGGTGTTGAATGTTTTGGTTATTATTCAGCACTTACTTACCATATTGATGAATTTGTAAAGCAAACAGGCCTAACCGAATTAACCTCATCCCATAATTCATTAAACCCAATTCCACAAGAGAGACAATTACAAAACCAAGCCCTACCACTTCAGGAAACTACCAAGGAAAAGAAAACCATAAGATACACTGCTAAGCATTATGTTCTATCCTACTTAATTGAATGTAACGCTAAAGGTGAAAGTTTCCCTATTGGACAAAAAAAAGAACTGGAAAATATAGGAAACAGATTAATGGGTATAGGTAAGGGAAACCGATTTTACAAAGTATTTAATGAAGTAGTTAACAAAGACATAAACGCTGAAAACACACTTATTGAAATAGGAGGTGAAAAATGGCGTAAAATAGTAAAAGACCTTTCAAGTCAACCTGAAACAATAGAAACATACCTACAAAGCAAACAACTATGATTTAGGGCGAAAGTAGGGCGGCGCCCCGTTACGCCCCGAAAAACGCCCCGTCAATTTTGGTGCATAATTTAAAATAAAAATTATGCACAATTTAGTATTTAGCCCAATTGACCCCGAAAAACTTATAACTGATATTTCGGAGCGAGTTACTGCAAACATTCTTAAAGCAGTGCGAAACAATACCTCAACCTACGAGCAGCCCGAACAACTATTAACCATACAGGAAGCTGCACAATTTCTAAACCTTACAGTACCCACCATTTACAGCAAGGTAAGTAAAGGCGAACTACCAGTAATGAAAAGAAGCAAACGCCTGTACTTTTCCAGTATCGAACTTATTGAATACCTAAAGGAGGGCCGCAAAAAGTCAAATTCAGAAATTGAGCAGGAAGCAGAAGCGCATTTGTCTAAAAACAAAAAAGGGTTGAAGTAATGGAGAGCACTAACAACAACCCGTTTCATAAAAGACAGGGTAAAGATAAGGACTTTAAAAACCAACTAAAAACCATATTTCAATATTTACAGGAGCACGTTGCCACTGCTTCAATGGTTTCGGCTGCAACTGGAATACCTCAAAAGAACATCTGCCGTTACAAACGTGATTTAGAAAAGGCAGGGCGACTTTGGGAAATTGAAAAGAAGCATTGTAAACAAACAGGCTTCAAAGCATGGTACTTGACCACCAACCCAGAACAATCGCCCGGCAGCAATCAATTAAACCTTTTCGGAATATGAAGGCTGTAAAGATAAACCCACAGTTTGTAGACTTAAAGCATCCTCAAACCTATTTAAACCACGTTCAGGAAATTCAAAAGGAGGTTGAAGCAAAAAGGCTAAATAAGGGGCTTTTCAAAGTAAAGACAGCCAATGAATGGTTGAATGAGGCTAAAATCACACCAGTACCCGAAATGTTATTTAGCGAATTTTGGCACGAAAACGAAATATGCATTTTGTTTGCAGATAGCAATTTAGGAAAGTCAATATTAGCCGTGCAGATAGCAGACAGTATTAGTAAAGGCGAACAAATTCAAGGGTTCAAATTAGAAGCAAAAAAACAGCCAGTTTTATATTTTGATTTTGAACTTTCAGCTAAACAATTTGAAGTAAGGTATTCTGTTAAAAGTGAAACCCATAAAGTATTTGAAAATCATTACTCCTTTGATGACAATTTCAAACGTATTGAGATAAACCCCAATACTGAAATACCAAAGGAAAGTGACTTTGAAAAGTATCTTAATCAATCCATTGAGAAAAGTATAATTGAAACAGAGGCTAAGGTTTTAATAATTGATAATATTACATACCTCAAAACTGAAATGGAGCAGTCAAAAAACGCCTTGCCCTTAATTCAGCATTTAAAAGCTTTAAAAAGCAAGTATAGCCTTTCAATATTAATCCTTGCCCACACTCCGAAACGTGATTTGAGCCGCCCTATTTCGCAAAATGATTTACAAGGCAGTAAAATGTTATTCAATTTTATTGATAGTTGTTTCGCTATTGGACAAAGCACTACCGATAATAATATGCGGTACATAAAGCAGATTAAAGCACGTAATACAGCTATGATTTACGATGCTGAAAATGTGATTGTTTGCCAACTCGATAAACCCTACAACTACCTTGCATTTGAATTTTTAGATTTTGGAGCGGAAAGGGAACATCTTAAGCAGATAACTGAAAAAGACCGTAAAAGTCTTATTGGACAAGCTAAAGAGTTAAGCGAAAAAGGATATGCACAAAGGGCAATTTCAAAGCAATTAGGCATTTCACTTGGAACAGTAAATAAGTATTTGAAATTATAAAGTGTTCAAACCGTTCACGATGTTCACATCTGAACATTATGAACACCGTGAACGCAATAGCAAATAATATGAATACAAATCATCGATACATATTTGAGAAAGGCAGTAAAAAGTATCGCTGCCCGAATTGTGGTAAAAAACGCTTTGTACGGTATATTGATACGAAATCAGGCGATTACTTACCCAAACAGTTCGGACGTTGCGACCGTGAAAGCAAATGTGCTTATATTCTGAACCCATACAAAGACGGTTACGCAAAAGCAATTTGGGAGCAGGAACAGGGCAATAAAATTGACTGGCAGCCACAGCGACCAAAACGAACAAAGAAGCTCTTAAAAGAGCCCAAAAGAGCGTATATTCCCTTTGAGGTATTCAACCGCACCCGAGATGGATATGGACAGAATAACTTTATTCAAAACCTACTTAAAAGGATTACATTTCCTTTTGAAGTGCAGGACATTGAAAAGGTTATTTCCTTATATCATTTAGGTACAGTTCAAAACGGCTATCGTAAAGGGGCAAATACCTTTCCTTTTATTGATGCTCAGGGGAATGTTAGAGCCGTTCAGGTAAAGGAATTTGACGAACAGAACCACACCACAAGAACGGACTTTTTACATTCAATAATTGAAAAGTACTATAGTCGAAACAATAAGCCTTTCCCTGAGTGGTTGGTAGCCTATAATAAGAATGATAGTAAGGTTTCCTGTTTGTTTGGTGAGCATCTTTTAAACAAATACCCATACAACCCCATTGCTTTAGTAGAAGCCCCTAAAACCGCTATTTATGGTGCATTGTATTTTGGGTTCCCTGATAAACAAACCAACTTTCTTTGGTTGGCAGTTTACAATTTAAGTAGCTTAAACCTCAACAAATGTAAAGCCTTAAAAGGCAGGAACGTTTATTTATTTCCAGACCTATCAAAAGACGGCAAAGCCTTTGAGCTATGGAGCACTAAAGCAACAAAAATACAAAAGCGTTTAGGGAGTACATATTTCCATGTTTCAGATTTACTTGAACAGTTAGCACCACAGCAGGACAAAGAGCAGGGTAAAGACATTGCGGACTACCTGATTGAGATGGACTGGAATTTATTTAGAATAGGTCTAAATAATAATTTAATACTTTCTAAATTTAAACATAACCCCAAGGTTACCCCAATGGATTAATGGATTTTTAAAAATTACACGGTAAGATTGATGAGGCCAGGTTTAAATTCAAAGTGCAGTAAATAACTCAGCCTATAACAAATCATGAACAACATGATAAAATAATGTTCCTTAATAATTTAGGTTATAAAATTTTAATTATGCCAAAACCAAGTACGTGTACAACACTTTATGATGACACATTGCAGATGAATATTTCAAAGCTTAAAGAATGGGGATACCTTGAACCCGACAAGATTAAAAGAGGTACTATCACTTGGACTACAAAAAGGTGGGGAGGTTTTAAGGAGGATGTTGGGAGTATATCAATAATAGTGAATACCAGAAATGAATGGCCATACATCGAACTGAATTACAAATATGCCAATAAGCCCCGTAACTACCGGATAGAATTAGTTACACTTCCTTCTAACATAGGGAATGGCAAAATATGGTACTTTCTTTGCCCAAATACCAATAAGCGTTGTCGTAAACTCTATTCGATAGGAGGTTACTTTTTACACCGTGAAGCATTTAAAGGCTGCATGTATGACAGTCAAACCAAAAGCAAGAAATGGCGCAACATGGAAAAGGTTTATGGGGCTTATTTTGATAGTGAGAAGTGTTATGAGCAACTTTATAAAAAGCATTTCAAAAAATTCTATAGCGGAAAACCTACTAAACGCTATTTAAAGCTTAAAGGGGTAATTGAGCGAGCCGAAAGAATACCAATAGATGATATTCATAGGTTGATGATTGAAGGGCCTTAATTTCCAATTATTATTGATTAATCAATATTATTTCAAATTAATATTTACCAATCATCAAAACCCTTGGCAACTGTATTAGAAAGAACCTTAAACAAATTGTTGTAGTAAGTTTCTATTTGAGACTTTAAAATGGTTTTGTCAAATTTTATTCTTACCCGCGCGGACTGGCCCAAATATCAGTAGTTGCTATAGCTCTAATCATAATACCCTTGTAAAACGTAATCGATGGAAGAGGAGGAGCCGCTCAAAGAGAAATTATATTCAGTCAGACCACAACTCGAAACAAATCTGATATACACTTTATTCTTTGTTTTTAGAAGCTCGAAAAAATTTTCCTTCGATAGATTTTCAAAGTATGGGAAATGAATTGCATCCTTGTTAACATTTGCATGTGGGTTATCACAGTTTATAATCCCTTCATCGTCATTAAATTTTATTCTAATTGTATTTCTTGAACATCCCGAATAGCCAATTTCCGAAAGTTCAATTTGGGGGGGTGAATCTTCAAATCTAATAATTGAAAGTTTTGGCTTGTTGAAAGGGAAATCACCACCATTTCCAATCACATACGCAAAGCGATACTTTCCATCAAAGACATTTTCCTCTTGTCCTGTATTCCACTGAGAAAATGCAATAAATGGATAAAAAAGAAATAAATATAGAAGCGCTCTCATTTTAACCTATAAAAGCAAGGAAAAAACAAAAAAAACTTAGAAGAATTCCTATTGCGATAATCCAAACTATGGTGGATGTATTAGACCTTGTCCTTTCAGTCCTATTTTGAATGCTCCAGAGTGCATGAAGCATTTCCAATTGTATTTCACGGTCAGACATATCCTCTCTTTCCTCAATGAATTTATGAAGGCTCTTATTTTTCATTTTAACATAGATTTGTATACCAAGGGTAGGCAAATCATTTATCTAACTTGTTAATTTATAGATAAGAGGAGTAAATTTAACGTTCAAATGCCGACCTATTTAAGATTGTATAGCATGCTTGGAAATATATTTATAATATGACGTATGCGTTTCATGGTCTGAAATAATAAATCACTTTAAAATTGAAAATACCTCAATATGGTCAAACTCCCCTACCCAAATGACCAGCTATAAAGACTAAAACCTGAAATTTGATTCTATAAATCACAACTCATATCCGATAATCGCATTGCAAAGCAAGTAGGGTTAAACCTATATTTCGCCTTTTTTATTTCTTAACTCTCGTCAGCAACTTTTCCAAATCAACTACGGATAATATTCTATAAACTTCATCCCTATACTCGACAAACCCATTCAAAATTGCACCTCCTTTACTGGGCTTGAACAATTCCCTAATATCAATGTCCAATACTTTGGCAATCCTAATTAGTAATTCAGGTTTAGGAAAACTATTGCCATTAACGATATTGGATATACTTACTGGGGTTACTCCTGTTGCTTCAGCTAAATCCTTTCCTGATATGCCTTTATCAGCTAAGACTTCCTTTAATCTTAAAAGTTCCATTTAAATAATTTATTCCAAAAATATAAAATTAAAGAAAAACTATAATTTAAATGTTAAAATTAAAGTACAAGTATAATTTAATTAAAGTAACAGTTATATTTACAATACATTATTAACGTAAAACTTTAATATAAACTTAAATTTTAATAAAATGGTAATGACATTTGATAGTGCAAAGAAAAGATTAGAAGGCAAAGACAGTTATTATACTTCTCAAGTGCTGTTCTTAAATACAGAACATCTGCCATACACGATAGACCAAACCAAAATCGGTTGGGGTGTTGAGGTATTAAATCAAATTAACATGATTTCCATGGCAAATAAACTATTTAGAGAAGTAGATTCTAAAAGAATTATAGATTCATCTATTCTTCATGAAGTACTGGATTCAATAACTAACGAAGAACCTTTTGATGATGGTCAGTTGACGAGATATTATGAGCTTTCAAGAGATTTAGAAAAGTTTTTCAAAATAATAGAAAAATGGCATGATACTGATGTTTACTATTTTCCATTTGAACTTGATTTTTTTCTTTTTGGGTTGCCTCTAAATATCATTGATAATGAAGGAAATGATTTTAATAAATTATGTGATGATTATAGTTCAATTAATTGTGACGTTCGACATGGAGACTTGAAGGTAACTGACTTTATTATAAAGGCAAAAAAGCTAATTATCGGTACTATCCATTAACAAATATTATCTGGTTTGATTAGGACTTACTCGAAAATCCTCGAATCAATCTTTCTAACTATACGAAATCATGGAGGGCTATCACCCTCCATTTTTTTAACCCCTTCGTTAACGGAGATGAAAAGCACTGAATTCTGGACTGAAGTATTCATGCCGAAATATTGGAAATGACTTTGTAAAATTTTCCTAATCAGAATTTATTTTGGGATTTGGAAATACTAAAAATATAACGATTATTTCAATTTCTAGGAGTGCGGTTCATTGTATTAGTATTAATTTTGACTTAAAAATTACGACGTTATCTTTAGTTGATTACGAATATCTTATATTCAATTTATTAATTTCAGAGTAGTACGAACAGATGCGTTCCAAAAATGAGTAACGATACCATTTTCTTAAAGAAAATTAACAAAGAAAATTCTAAATTGGATTCGGGTTATGTTAATGTTCGAAAGATACCAAATTTAAAAGAATGCAACTATTATGTTCTACCCATACCTTTAGATGGTGAAGCCCCTAAACAATACATAAAAGCCTATTTTTATTATAAAAATTGTCCGAGAAAACAAAATCCTTCATCTTGGCATGGATTTTTCGCTAAATATGGAGGTAAGTCTTATCCCCATGAGTCCGTTTTAGAATACACGATAAATAAAATTGGGGAGTACTTAGGATTGGAAATGAATAAAACGAGGTTAGCTATAATTAATGGTCAAATAAGATTTCTAAGTCAGGATTTTATAAAAAAGAATAAAAAGCTAATTCACGGTATTGAAGTTATTACAGAATATTTTGAAGATGAGGAATTCGTTCAAAAGTTAAATCAAGATCGAAGCGAAAGAAGAAAATATTTGACATTTGAAATAGTCGAAACTGCCATACAAAAAGTATATCCTAGAAGTGCTGATATAATTTTAAAGTCGTTAGTAAAATTAATAACTTATGATGCGATTGTGGGCAATAATGATAGGCATTTTTATAATTGGGGTCTTATAGGAGATGTATTAAAAATAAATAAAAATCCTCCCAAATTTTCACCTATCTATGATACTGCAAGAGCTCTTTTATGGAATAAAACAGATGATAAGGTCAAGTTAATGTATTCTCATTACTTAACTGGTTCAAATGAAATCGATTTATTTATTAATAAATCAACACCACGTTTTAGTTATGAATCAAAACCAAATTCAAATCATTTTGAGTTTATAAAATTTTTAGTAAATTATAAGAAAAGTTATCGACTAATCGTTGAGGAGTTAATATGTGTTGAGAAAGAGAATACAGTACTCAAAAAATTAAAAGAAAATGAATTTGATTTCTTTATTAAGGAGCGTGCGTTATTAATGGAGATTATATTAAAAAAGAGAATGTCTAAATTAAGAGGTCTATTATGAGTTTTTGGAAAAACATATTCAATAAGGGTGATAGTGATGAAGGATTCTCTAATGAAAGGGAAGGTGTCACTATTTTTGTTATTAAACTTGAACATATTGAGGTTGGATATTTAAAATCAGAAAACAATAAGTGGTATTTTAATTACTCTGATGAATTTAAGACACAAGATAAATACCATAGAATTGTGGGTTTTTCTAATCTAGATAAGACTTACGAAAGTGAAGAATTATGGCCATTTTTCAAGGTTAGAATTCCAGGTTTAAAACAACCGTTGATTCAGGAAATAATCAAAAAAGAGAGTATCGATAAGACAAATGAAGTTGATTTATTGAAAAGGTTTGGGCGAAATAACATTTCAAATCCTTACAAATTGGAAGCGGTCTAAAAAATAGCTCTATTGTAAATTTAAGCCATGGATATAATTCCATGGTTTTTTTTAGCACATTTGTACCTTATTTGTACCCAATAAATATAAGTATCTGATTATCAATATTAGTTACTTTTTGTATCGCAAATAGCCTTGCTTTTGGTTAACGTTTTTCTTCTTTTGTTTGATATTTTGTGTTTGTTTGGTGGATAAAATAATCTTTAATCAATACGTAAATATGCACCCTTTATCGAACTTTACCCTAAACTATCATTCTAAATAGTTAATTTCTCTAGTTAAGACCGGCATCTAACATGCGAGGAGGTCATATTTAAAATCCGCTTTTTATGAACAGTCCATAGTGCACTATAAGGCACTATTTTGCATTTTCAAACTAACATCTTACGTAAATTCACCAATTAGTGCGTTAAAACGCACTTTTTGTTTGTTTATTGATATAAAGACCTATTTTTACAGTCAAAAGAGCCATATAATGCACTTTAAAAGCCTAATACAGAGTATAAAAGAACGGAGAGAAATGCTTCAGGTTACCCAAGAAATGTTAGCAGACCTTTCTGGTGTTGGCCTGCGTACCCTTAAACAGTTTGAAAGTGGTAGAGGCAATCCTACTGCAGAAACCTTAAATAAACTAGGGAGTGCCTTGGGTATGGAGCTTACTTTTAAAATTATAAAAACAGAAACTAGCGAATGAGACAGGCCGAAGTTTTTTATAAAAAAGCGGCTGCAGGTTTGTTAACGCAACTAGGTGATGGCAGCTTTATCTTCCGTTACCATGACCAATGGTTTGAATCGAAGAACACCCCAGCAATTAGTCTTACACTGCCTAAAGGTAAACAAGAATATCATTCAGAATATCTATTCCCTTTTTTTTACAACATGCTACCTGAGGGTTCGAACAAACAAAATATTTGTTTTGAGTTACGCATAGATCCGAAAGACAATTTTGGTCTATTACTGACTACAGCAAAATATGATACCATTGGGGCTATTCAGGTTAAAGAAATAAAAACACAATGAGTTCGATAAACATAAATAACTGTCCAGGTACTTTAAAGGAAGGGCTCAACACCTACAGTAAGACAGCGTTAAATCGTTTATTCAACGGCAGAAAGGTAAGTCCTACTCTACCCTATGAATCGCTGGTTACCAATGCCATTACTGAAGAGCTCTTCAAGGAGAATAAAAGGCGATTATCTATTTCAGGAGTGCAAGAGAAATTCTCCGTACTCCTAGAAAAAAACAAACTACGTTTAATAAAAGAAGGAGAACAAGGGCAGTATATTCTAAAACCTATCCCCAATGTAGGAACCCGAACAGAGCAAATGCCTGCCAACGAACATTTGAGTATGCAGATAGCACGTCAAGTATTCGGAATCGAAACTGCAGAGAACGGACTGGTATTCTTTAAAAATGGGGACCCTGCCTACATTACCAAGCGTTTTGATGTTGCCGCTGATGGCACTAAATGGGCTGTAGAGGATTTTGCATCGCTAGCTGGCAGAACACCGCAAACCCACGGAACGGATTTTAAATATGCAGGTAGCTATCTAGAGCTATTTGAACTGTTAAAAAAATATGTGCCGGCCTATCAAGTAGAAGCCATCAAATTATTTAAATTACTTCTCTTCAACTATTTAATATCTAACGGGGATGCTCATTTCAAAAATTTCTCTTTAATAGAAACTGCTTTAGGAGATTTTAAATTGAGTCCGGCATACGACCTATTGAATAGTAGAATTCATATTGAAGATAGAGACTTTGCCTTAGCGGATGGACTCTTACCACCGTACAAGGCCACAGGAAAAGTTACGGAGCAGTTTTTCAAACTGGCAGAACTAGCAGGTATTTCTGAAAAGCAATATGACAAGGTATTTAAAAGTTTAACGACAAATCAGGACAAAGTATTAGCATTAATCGAACTTTCATACCTTGATGAAAAGACAAAACGGAATTATGCACAGGCTTATCAAACTAGGCTAAAAAAACTCTTACGACCTTAAAGATTGTGGCTTGCTGTTTAAAATATTTATCATTGCATAGCATTCTAATATTTCCAGAAGCAACGATTCTGTTCAAATGTTTAACAACAGCCTCTTTCCTATTTACCTCACCCATAAAATCTACATAGGTGAACACATATTACTTTGGGAGTCTTATCCTTATCCTCAATGTATTTAGGTATTCACATTGAAATGTGTTTCAATATAATATGTTCAAAATGTCCAGTTTATTATCTAATAAACTGGACATTTTCATAAAGTATAACAAATTTATTTTGCGCCTAATTAGTGTAGAATTCTACTTGTAAGACAAGCTATCTGTCATACAAATCCATGTTTCTACGAAAGTTGAAAAACCTATGGGTTTTGTCACCTCCTCAAAACTGCACATATAAGCATAAACCACAAAAAGGTGCTCCATGCTCTTATCATACCAACGCTCGATTTATCCCACAAGATAAAAAGCCACTTAGAATTTGAAAAGTATAGATTGAGAATTTCTAAATTGTGTAAAACGCTTGTTTTTCATCAAAATCAGATGAATTTCATACCTTTAAAGTGTCAAAGTTTTGCGCGGGAATATTTTCGAATATTTGCAGGAAAACACTAAAAATAAGTACACCTCGGGTACACCTTTCCCTTCTAAAGCCCGATGTTACAAGGGTTCGAAAGATACTGTATCGGTAAGTAATTTTATATTTCCATTGTTAGATGATTAAGTCCAATAATTGTTTAGCCTTACCCTTTTAGGACATCAATAAGTCAAAACCTAAGTACGAGCATAGCATTGTAAATAAAAACTACAGCACTACATTTCTCAAAACACCAATCCCCTCAATCTCTAATTCAACAACATCTCCCGGTTCCAATGGTCTGTGAACCGAAAAATTATTTTCAATAAGGCTTCCCCAACCTACAGTACCACTGCCTAATATGTCACCAGGCATAAGATTTACATTGTTTTCAGAAGCACGCTCTATCATTTGTGGAAAAGTCCAATGCACGGTTTTATAATTACCCTCACACATAGTTTCTCCATTAATGCGCGCAGTCATTTTTAAGTCAAATCGCCCATTTGTGGTTAAGGGCATTGCTAAATGTTCTGGATGGGTATCCCTGGAAATGGTGCAACGATATTTTTCGAACTCGTCTTTGGTTACAATACAAGGACCAATTGCATTGGCAAAATCCTTTCCTTTATGCGGTCCTAAGGGCACGGTCATCTCTTGTCTTTGTATTGCCCTCGCGGTCCAATCATTAAATACGGTATAACCAAAAATATGGTCATCTGCATTTTCGGCTTTAATATCCGCGCCTTTTTTACCCATGACGACGGCCATTTCTAGTTCAATGTCAAATTTGGTTTCTTTCTCAGGCCTCTTTATCTCATCTTCTGGACCATAAATGGCTTGGTGATTGGTGAAATAGAAAATAGGAATATTATACCATTCTGGACTAACGGTATGTCCGAAAGAATTGGATGCATTCAACATATGCTGTTCAAAGGCAACATAATCCCTAAAGCTTCTCGGGTTGGGTAGTGGCGCTAATAATTTTATTTCCTCTAAATTATAGTGTGGGTCAATTTCCTCTAGATTATTATTCTTTATAATTTTAAAGTACGTTTCGTGGTCATCTATAAATGACAACATATCATTAGGCAAACGGTTATTTGCTTTCTGCATATGTACCACGCCTTCTGCTTTTAACCATCCGGTATGGCGGGAACCTTCTTTATCTTGAAATGTTACAAGTTTCATGAATGTTTTTTTTAAAATGGAGCCATTAGGGTACCTACTGCTTTGCCTACCACCTGGCCAATACTTGCACCTTCTGGCAAAGACTTTCCTTCAAATTCCAACAACTCCCATTCCGCAAGAGTTTCAGATGCATTAACAATGGCCATACACCGTTCATAACGCTTTTTCATAAAGGCGTTGAAAGCCTCTTCTACGGTATTTGCATTTTTTAATTCTTCTGCCAACACAACACCGTCTTCCAAAGCCAAAGCGGCACCTGACCCTAACTGTGGCACAGTGGCGTGTGCCCCATCACCGATTACAATGGCTCTATTCTTAAACCATGGGTCCGGTAGATGACTGGCCTCAATCGGACGATAGTTCACTAAATCTGGGTCAGTAATCTGTTCTCTGGCATCTTGGGCTATTTTTACCGGAAACTCAGACAAATAGTTCTTAAGCATTGGTATATATGCTGATTTCTCTATCCAAGGATTATGGGCACCTTCTGCAGATACCAAAAACATATACATTGTTTTTTCGCACATAGGTACAAAACCAATTTTACTACGTTTTCCATAATACATATATGAAGTGTCCAAGTCTTCGTGCTTTTTAAAAGGATATCTCCAAACAGAAACACCCATATATCGTGGTTTGAATTCACCAAAAATCAAAGAGCGCATATCAGAATTAATACCATCTGATGCCACTAAGATATCGTATGTGCTTTTGGTGTTATCGGTAAAGGTTACGGTTACCTCATTTTCACTATTTTCTATTTCGGTAACGGTCGTACCCATTTTATAGGTTACACCCATTTTAATGGCTTCAGCATACATGATCTCATGCAGTGTTCTTCGTGAAATACCATTGTGACTAGGATACTTTTCTACGGGTGGCGCTCCTGCAAGTCCTATAAAATGACCTCCCGCAGTATACATTTTCAATTGTCCGTATGGAAAACCTTCTTCCATAGTTTTATCTGCAAGACCAATTCTATCCAATGCCCTCAGGGCGTTGGATTGTTGAATGATACCAACACCATAAACGTTAAAAGCATCTAAACGTTCTGCAATTTCCACCTCTACTCCGTTTTTTGCCAAAGCAATAGCTACGGACTGCCCGCCAATACCACCGCCTACAACAAGTACTTTTTTTACCGCTGACATATTACTAACTTTTTAAATTATTATTCAGCAAAACAGCTATGCATGTATTTTTTCCGCAATCCAGTCGAACATATCTAGCGCTGGCATAAAATTATCCACTTGGCAGTGTTGTGATCCGCTTTCGCCTTCCGGAACTATTTTCATTGCATGCTCACAGGTCAAATGCTTTTCCAGTGTGATGGCATGCTCCACAAAATTTTGTTTATCTCCGCCACCGTGCATAATAAATGTGGGCATGGAAATTTTTTCCGCTACACCGTTCTCCAAGGTAAAACCTTCCAATTTTTTAAGCACACCTTCGTAGGTATCTTCATCCATAATGTGTTGTACAATTTCAGCTAGTGGATGTTTTCCACTTCGACCGGCCCATACCGAATAATATGACCAAACTGCCCCAAAAATCATACACACCTTAAAACGTGGCTCGAATGCCGCACAGCGTGCGGCCATATACCCTCCCATCGAAACACCAGCAATACCTACACTAGTGGTATCTACTTCCTCTTTTAAGTTTTCCAAGACCCAGTCTAAAACCGCTGTACCAGCTACATTATAGTCATATCTGGAATGGATATGGTTTAATCGTAAAGCAGCCCCTTGTCCGGGTCCGTCCATAGCCAATAATGCGACACCGCGCTCCATTAAGTGGTCACCAATTCCAAAATAAAGTTCTTCTGCCAAACTATCTAAACCTCCGAACATGACCATTACCGGTGGATTTTTAACCCCTTTTGGCTTAAAAAGATATCCTGGTAAAAAGGAACCTTCGAAAGGAACTTCTACGGTTATTGGCTTCTCGTCAAAGTATTTTGTCGCTTTAATGAACGCTTGACGTGCTTTCACATAGGTTTCGATTTTTCTTTCGTCTTGCAGGTTCATAAAGAACTCCGCAGTACGCAAATAATTGAAAGCCCTTAAATAGGTTCGTCTTGCGGAAACAAAGGCTTTCTTATTTTCGTAATCTTCTGCCCAACCATAAACTTCGTTGCCTTTATTTAACCAAGCTACGTTAAATGTTTCTCTATTATCTGGGTCTATATTGCCTGCCGCTTCTAAAATCTCGGCAAATTCACCCCCACCGTAATGCGCTTGGGTCAATGCTCTATTTACTTGATAAGAAGGCATATACTTGCCCGGAAAAAAATGCCACATAGTGTTTTAGTTTTTTATCGAGACAATTCTTTTTCTATCGATAGAAAGAATTCATCTTGATCTATAGTTATTCAATTTTCTTTTACTGCAATTCGATATACTTATAGCTACTCTAAATGTCAGCCGGTTTAACGGTTCCGTCTTCTGAAAGTCCTAATTTCTTGCCTTTGCCCATCTCCGCAAAGGGATTTACAGAACCCCATGCATCATTAGGATTGTCCTTTAAATAATGAACATCTAAATGGTCCGGTGCAAATACCAAGCGTGCACAAGCATAATATTCAAATAAGATTCCACTCCCTGGATCTACGATGTAGATAAAGAAACCTTCATCTGCTTTATGCCTCGTAGGCGCACCCATAACACTTTTATACCCTTTTTCTATAAAGTAATCTAAGGCCAAAAGCACTTCCTCACGGCTATCGACATTCCAACAAATGTGATTTAACACTGCTTGATTGGGCTCTATATTCGGGTCTGTAAAAATGGCAATGTCATGAGACAGGTTTGCTAGGGTGTGCAAGCCGCCTATCGGTGGTATATCGTCTGAAATACGAATCTCATCCGGATTTTTAAACCCTAAAGCTTTCCAAAATGCTTTTTCGGCAGGGTAGGCCCCTTTTGAAACCATATAGGTTACATGATCAAACCTTCGTGGGTTTGCACCATTTAAGCGATTGCTTGCATAGCGATCTGCATACACGCTACCCCGTTCCCCTTCTTCGCGAAGCCATTGCACATCCCAAAAAACTTCATGCATATGCCCTTCCGGAGATTGAAATTTAAACGCTTTACCGTGACCTTGGTCACCATCATACCATCCTCTACCAGCACCGATGCTTTCTAAATATTCAACTGCTTCTTCCAAAGCTTCTGGACTATCTGCACGCCATCCAATATGACCCAAACCAGAACTGTCGCTTTGGGTCAGTTTTAAGGTATGATGAAAATAATCGCCCCAGGCCCTTAAATAAACCGAACCTTCTTCCCTTCCTGTTATATCCATTCCAACGATATCTCCAAAGAAATGCACCGATTTCTCAAGGTCTTTGGTTAGGACCTCAACATGGGCCATTTGCGAAAAATAATGTGGATTTTTTGCCATTTCTATAAATATTTATACACTTTATTGCGAATCTATAATTACAAATTTAATTGTATTCCTCCTTTTTAATGAATCATATGGAGTGCATTACTATTCAATATCAACTCTTATTGAAACCCGTACTAATCAAGAGCAGTATTTACTATTCATTTAATCACACTCTTGAGTCACTAATGATGAAATACATTCTTTTATTCTTTGCTCTTCAATTTTTTCATCATAGCGCCAAAGGCTGGCCTAAAATCTTCAAACAAAGAATTGTCTTTGTTCCTTAACATTACTTCGCTAAAAAGTTTTAAGCCGATTGCAAATTCAACCGAATCTTGTTCTGTTTTAAAACGGTCTCGTTGTTTCATGCGTTCGATAATAGCGAATATGTTGTCGTGATTGCCAAACTCAAATTCAATAGGCGTATAGACCTTATTATCAGGTTTTAGCAGTTCTAAAGGCTCTAATTTTAATTTATACGTATTTGCCTTTTTAGCCATTCTCTTTATTTCAGAATTAATTAAATTTCGGCGTTTACTAATAGTTTCTCTTATAACTTTAACGCCTTGGTTGCCCGAGTTTCAACAATTTATCTACTCGCTTACACTGCTATCACTAAAAACTTTTCCCTTGGTTTCCTCTAACTTAGAAAGGAAAAACAAGGATAATACTGCTAATACGGCAGCTACCCATAAAAATGCGGATTCATCAATGGCATCTGAAAGACCTCCTGCCACTGCAGGAATAATAACTCCGCCTACAATTTCAGCTACGGCAGTTACAAAACCAATAGCCTTTGCTTTAAGACGATTGGGAACTGCTTCGGAAGGAATGATGGCCGCAACCAAAGGAATAGTCCCCACCATAGCATAGGTAATAAACATAGCTGGCAAATGAATACCTGAGCCGTTTAAAAAATAAACTGCAAACGGATAAAATATTCCTAAACTTACAGCGATCAATAAAGCTTTTTTTCTACCTATCTTATCGGAAATACCAGGAAAAAACAAAGATGAAATCAGCATCGCAACCCCTAGCAAACCCATAGTTTTTTGCATGGTACCGGCATCCATCCCCTGGACATCAGTAAAGAATTTAGTGATGAACGGTATGGTAGCAAACCACCAACCAAACACGCAACACGCGAGCATAGTTCCCCACTTGATATTATTGTGTTTCCACAATTCTTTGACATTAAATCCACCATTATGTACGCTTCCCCTACTTTCTACGGTTGATTTTTTTAAATAAAATACAGCTATCAACCCTAGAAGCAAGCCAGGAACACCCGCTATGTAAAATGCTGTACGCCAGCCAATATTTTCAGCGATCTGAATCAAAATCACCGGAGCTAGAATAGATCCAAACAGTGCGCCACCAACTGCTTGTAGAATACCTACGTTTAGACCTAATCTACCTGGTGTGGATTCTCGCTCAACAAAAACTTGCGCCAATGGAATAACCGGGCCTTCTGCCAAACCCATGACCAAGCGGGCTACCAATAAGGTGCCAAAACCAATCGCCATACCGGAACCAAATGAACATAACGAAAAGATGAAAATGGCAACAATGAACGTAATTTTGTTCTTGTTTCTAGACTCTGACCAAGCTGTTGTAAAATAACTGGAAAAGGCCCAAGCCAATGACAAGCCCGCAGCTAACAAGCCTATTTGGGTGTTGTTTAAATTGAGATCTTTTGCGACATAGGGCACCAAATAATTAAGTGCTAACCGGTCAAAAAATAGAACGCCAAACGTCAAGGCCATTAGGCCTACTATTCCATTCTCGTAGGAGAAGAATTTTTTCATAGCTTTAATTATTTAGTGTGGAGATTTTCTAAACTGTGTTTTTTTGCCCATCTCCTCTGACCAAGCAACAACCCCATTGGCATTTGCCCAAACGTTATAAATCGAATCCATTTTAGCAATGATTTCTGGCTTAGAAGCTGCGATATCATTAGATTCTGTTCTATCGGTAGAAAGGTCATACAGTTCCCACTCTTTTTGGTACTGATGAACACCCTTTAAATCGCCCAACCAAACGGCACGGTCACCAAACCATTCAAAACAAATGGGTTGTTCCCTGTTCCAATCTTCACCTTGTAATAAGGGCAGAAAACTTTCACCGGCAAGGGCGTTCGCTTTAGTGCCATTATAGGTTTCAGGGTATTCAATACTGGCGATATCTAATAAAGTGGGCATTATATCTACCACGTGGCTACCCCCTTTCATTACCTTTCCCGTTTCTTTTTGATTTGGATAGCGTATGATAAACGGTGTTGCTAGGCCCCCTTCATAAGGAGATGATTTATAACTTCTTAGTGGACTGTTAGATACCTGTGCCCATTTTTTGGAATACGATTCCATTGAACCCGCAGTACCCACAGAGCCTTCATTTCGTTTAACCGTAAAAGGCATTTTGCCAACATCCATATTTTCCGCGCCATTATCAGATAGAAAAATAACTACCGTATTATCCAATTGCCCCATAGTGCCTAAATGATTCAATAGTTTTCCAATATTTTGGTCCAAATTGTCTACCATAGCGGCATAAACTTCCATTTTCAAAGTCCATTCGCTTTTTTCTTCTTCAGTTAAACTATCCCAAGGTGGTAATAATTTATCTTTAAAAAGATTCCAGTCTTCATCAGCAAGTCCTAGTTTTTTGATGTTCTCAAAACGGAGTTTACGTAGTTCATCCCAGCCAGCGTCATATTTTCCTTTATACTTGGCAATATCTTCTGGTTTTGCGTGTAAAGGCCAATGCGGAGAATTATAGGCCATATAAAGTAGAAATGGCTTTTCTACTGGATTGTTCTTTACAAAATCGATAGCTCTTGTAGTGAGTTCATCGGTTAAGTAAAAATCTTCCTTCTCTATGTTATAAACCTCATTACCTTCATATAAGAATGCGGTTGAAGGCGGGCCCTTTAGTAATGGTTTAGTATCAAAATAACTGGCGCCACCATCCAAAAACCCAAAGAAATTATCAAAACCACGCTGTAGTGGCCAATGGGGTTTTTCATTGCCAACATGCCATTTACCGGCCATATAGGTGGAATATCCACCTGCCTTAAATACCTCACCCAGGGTCAATGATTCTTTATTGATATAACCTTCATAACCTTTTACCCCAAAATCTTCATTAAAGAAACCCATACCTGCTTTGTGCGGATATTGTCCAGTAAGTAAACTAGTACGTGAAGGAGCGCAGATGGTATTGGTGTAAAAACGCGTTAACCGTGTTCCTTCAGACGCAAGACGATCAAGGCTGGGCGTATTTATTTCTGATCCATAATTTCCCAAATCAGAAAAGCCCATATCATCTGCCAAAATCAAAACTATGTTCGGTTTTTTTTCTGGCTGGGTAGCCACTTCTTTATTTGTAGCGGCGTCTTTACAGCTAAGACAGAAAAGGGTAAAAACTCCTAAAATCAGTATTCTCATAAAACAATATTTTAAAATTATAAAATGCTCATTTTCAATTCGCAAAATATCAAATTGAGGTTTGTCTTTTGAAAGAAACTAAGGATATGGAACTTGAGATTCAATACCCTTAGCTTAAAAAAACACTTATTCAAAAAACGAAAGCAAACATTAGAATCTATAAGTGGCAGTTAAGAAATAAGCTCTTGGCATGCTACCCTGTGTTGAGAAAGTTGCATTGGGATTGTTGGCAATATAATCAGGACCAAAACCATCTCTGTTTAGAGCCTGTGGAAAACCACCTGGCCCTTGCCATCCTAAAATCCCGTATTTGTCCAACACATTATTAATATTTAGTTGCAGTCCGAATTTTTTAGAAAAATCATAACCAAAAGCTAAATCTACGTTGCCGTAGGCCGGTAGAACAAAAGCATTTGGCACATTCGCCTGTCTGTCTCCCATATAACTATAGTTTAATGACGCATAGAATTTTTCACCGTTGTAAATGGGGTTGATATTAAATATGAGGTTAGCACTGTTATCCGCCTCATTACCCGAGTAATCTACAATTGTATCGTCACCTGCACCATCTTCACCTTCGGCCCAAGCGGTGTATTTGTCTGCCTTAGCGTTTTGGATTACTGCATTTGCCCTAACCAACCACTTATCGGTAATATTATAGGTTCCTTCCAATTCAAAACCTAATGTTGTGTATTCGTTAAACTGATATGCCGGAGAGTAGTTTGTACGATTCTCAGTTGAAAAAGTTTGAATATTAGGTACATTTTTCAGGTTACTATAAAATGGTGTTGCCACCAATTTCAACTTTTCGGTATTTACTTTATACCCTATTTCAAATTGGGTTATTTCTTCTAGAAGCGATTCACTTTGATTCAAGGTATTCACTAAATCATCATTATTTAAATCTAAATAAAATGAAGTTGAAGGTGCTTTGTTACCACGGGCAAACCTTGCATAAATAGCCTGTTGATCGCTAAATTTATAATTAAGACCAGCAGTGTATGAGAAACTATTTAAATCATAATCGTAATTAATCGGAGTACCTGCTGTTCCACCACCATTGTCCCAAAGGGTAAGCGGATTACCATCACGACCTCCAAAAGAAGGGTCATTCTGTCGAGGATTTCCAATTGCTATAGAATTAAACCCTTCTGAAGTTATACTTTCATATCGAAGTCCGTAATCGAAAGTTAGTTTTGGTGTAATTTTCCAATTGTGCCCAAAGAAAAGAGCAAATATACCTTGTGTAGTTTCGCCATTGTCAGAACCTGTCCACCCTACATTCATGAAACCTTCAGGGCTTGTAACTTCGTAGGTGTTGCCATCATTGGCATCTAATGTTATCTGAGCGGGTACTGGTCTATCTTGAATTAGACCTCCACTAAGGCCCATACCTTTGTTATAGTTCGTGATATCCAAAGTTGAGCGGCTATAAAAGCTACCTAGGTTAAAACTGCTTTTTTCTGTTTTTTTGGTAAAGACTAACTGATTTGCAATTTCATTTCTGTCAATATCGGTATAGAACAATGGCATGAACAGCAATGAATTAGGCTGAATATTTGATCCAGGAAAATTATTATTTGCTCCCGGAGTAAAAAGTACCGGTGGCCCAGGTACAGCACCGGGCCCAACATTGGGGGTCAAGGTTACGGTACCGAATTCTTGACCGGTAGTTGGGTCTGCAAATCTGTACGTACCCGTACGGTGAGGTGCAGGCCCGGCAAATAAGCCCGGTATGGCATAGAATGGAATGTCGGTAGTGCTTATGGGCGTAACAACTGCAGTAGCATTTCTTTCATCATCTTTTCTAGAATACTTGAAATCATTTTTGAGTGAAAATCCTTTTCCTAAATCTTGCACCCAGTTGAAACCAACAGAGCGGTCTATATTGTGCAGCAAATCAGTAGAACTGATGGTTCGAGAGCCTTCGTCATTAAATGGCACTTCCATTGAGAAGTCATATAAGGCATAAGAATCATATTTAGAAAAACCATCTGCTATCTGTGGATCTTCCCAGTTTGTAGAAGGAATGAAAGCCATTCTATCGTTCTTATCGTTCAAATATTTTAGGTTTACCCTAAACGAACCTGAATTGTATTTTTTTACAATATTAGCTCTAATTTGACCGCCCTTGTTAATAGGATAACCACGGTCTCTTGCACCATCGGATTGGCGGAAGAAACCTCCAACATTATAGGTCCAACCCTTGCTCATTGGTCCACCAACATTAAAGTCAGCCCTGTAATATGGATTCTCACCATTGCCTTCAAGACCATATTTGGCACGTACTTCACCGGCAAACTCATAACCTCCAGTTTTAGATACGTAATTAAAGATTCCCCCAGGAGCATTGGCACCCAAGATAGAGGCAGTACCCCCTCTAACGGCTTCAACACGAGAGGTCATGGCATCAGCTCTCAAAAATAAATCAGGGTATAATTCTACGTTGGTTACAGGTAAACCATCCTCTTGTAAGGATACATATCTATATCCGTTAAGGTTATCAATTGAATTTGCTGAAAGCCCCCTTGAATAAACGGAGTTCCAAATCTCTCCCCTTGCTTGATTTACAAAAACACCCGGTATGTTCTTTAACAAATCTGCAGAACTAGTGGGCGCAACTCTTGCCAATTGTTTAGCTCCGATAGTTGTAATTGCCACAGAGGCATCCATACGACTGCGAGCATCAAATACACCGGTCACCACAACGTCATCCAATTGCGTGGCATCTTCTGATAGCGAAACAGATAAAGGTTGCGATTGCGGTACCGACACAGAAATTATCTGTTTTGTAAAACCGACAAAAGAAATAATTACTTGGTAATCTCCAGAATCTAGACCACTAAGCCTAAATTTTCCACCAAAATCGGTCATTGTTCCATTTTGTGTTCCATCAATTATAACGGACGCACCTGGTAATACAATACCGGATTCATCTTTAACTTGACCAGTGATTTCGCCCGTTTGAGCTTGAACAAAACCAATCATAAAGAATCCGAAACAAGTTAAAATTAATCGAACATGTGTTTTCATTTGAAGTTAGTTTAAGTTGAAATAAAATAACATTAATCATATTGATGTTCTAATTTTATCAATATATTAAAAATATTGTCTTCAAATTTCTAATATAATAATGATTAATGTGAATCAATAAAAGAACTATACTATTCAAAATCAATACATTTTTGTAAATCAAGAAAAATATTCCGTTTTAAACTTGAAAAAATTAGGGTCTTTTTAAATTCAACTTATTCATTAAAGCTTCAATTGGAAAGTTGGCCTTATAAGCCGTCGGTCAATTGAGATTTTAAGGATATAAAATACAGGTCTTGTCAGTACTCAACTTGACCATCAAAATTATTTTTTGAAGTAAAATATAATAGGACAACCATACCGGAATATATCTACGCCAATTGATGAATGGTAAAACCCCTTTATGTGTTATTTATGAAAATTAAAAAGTGTAGAGAAGTATTGGAAGCTCAACATACAGTTGTCTAAATACGGAAACTCAAAAAATAACTAAATTATGGGCCTACCCCCTACTTAGCAGCTGAATTGAATAGGTAGAACATCGTACATTTGTTATTAGATATACGACCGAAATACAACCTAATGGCCCTATAGCTTACGTTGTCTGTGCATATTCTTTAGGGGAAAGGCCTGTTTGTTTTTTAAAAAAACGGGCAAAATTACTTGGAGTTTGGTTACACAGTTTAACGGCGATTTCCGATACATTAAGTTCAGAATGCTTAATTAGCGTTTTAGCTTCTAGAATGAGCATTTCCTTTAAAAGGTCTTGGGCAGTTTTGTCAATCGCCGTTTTTACGCATTTATTAAGGTAGTTTGGGGTAACGTTCAATAAATCGGCATAATCGGTTATGTTTTGATAATCATAAATATGTTTTGCCAAAGCATGTTTATAGCGCTTGGTAATTTCAAAATTTGATTTTCTAGTTTTTGTAACTACATCTGGTATTTCGGTCTTTAACTCTTCGAAAATGGCCATTAGGTATAAAGAGAATAAATTTTTTCCGTAGTTCTCTCCTCTGTAAATCGTAAATAATCGATTTAGTATTCCGGTAATTATTTCTTGGGTTTCTGAGGTTATCTGTAATACCGGGTTCGACTGATATTGAAAAAAAGCAAAACGTTCGGTCAGCATGCCTTTCGGAAACATATCAAAAATACGTTCATGAAAATGACAGTAAAAACCTTCGGCATCTTCACTGATCATTTCGTGCTCCGTAATTTGGTAAGCAGGTAGAAAAAAAATGGCCGGGGCCTTAATTTGATAACTATTAAGACCTTTACTTCTTTTAGAAGTGCCTTTGGTCAAAAAGAAAAAATCGTGAAATGTCTTGCGATGGGGCAAAACATGAAAACTTTTTTTATCGCTTATGTCATCGATTCTGTTAATATGAAAATCATCGTGCCTTGTATTCGATATGATGGGCAACCAATCAATAGAATGCATATGAAAGTTTGAAATTTCATATGAACTCAAGATAGGTATACTTTTTTCTTTACCGATTTTCATAAGGGTTACTTTTATTCTTCAAGTATCGCTACCGCACGGGTCCACCCGCCACTTGCTTTTTCAATTTTAGCGGGAAAACAGGCTACTTTAAAGCCATAAGGAGGCAGCTGGTCTAAATTGGCCAATTTTTCTATCTGGCAGTATTCTTTTTCAATACCCACATAATGGGCCTGCCAAATAACGCCCTCCCTTGGGTTGGCCTTATAATCTTCTACCTGTAAATGCATAGGAATGTCCCACCCCCAGCCATCGGTACCCATTACCTTTATACCTTGGTCTATTAACCAATGGGTGGCTTGGGCCGACGCACCAACATGTATCTTAGTAAAATCATCATCATGTATTCTTTTATCGGCATCGCAACGGATCAATACGATATCAAATGGTTTCAAGGTGTAATCGATAGCTTCTAACTTTTCTATTAAATCTTCGGGTTCAAACATATACCCATCTGGCTTGTCTGTAAAATCTAAAACCACACCATCTCTAAAAAACCAATCCAGGGGCATTTCATCTATAGTTCTAGAGGGCTCGCCATTACATGTTGGGTAGTAATGATAAGGAGCATCTACATGCGTGCCACAATGACTAGTAACCGTCAAAAATTCACCTGCCGGACCATTTCCATTAGGAAATACATCGGTTAGACCGCCAAAGAGAATACTTCCCATTTTTTGAGCACCGTCTTTATGGTCTTCATATACAATTTTGGTAGGCAGGGGCTCTTTAATTTTTTCTGAAATGGTTACGGAAAGGTCTATTATCTTCATAGTGTATTAGTAAAAATTCAAAATTTAATTCAATTTTAGCCCTATATGACATTGTAGGTAGGCTATTATTGTAAAATTGATAAAAAGAAAATTAAAAATTGAATCATTTACAAGCTAAATATATTCAATATCAATCCTTTATTGTGAAATTTATTAAAAATGTGTCAAATTGTATTCTAAATCATAAGGTTTAGCTGATAATCCTATAAAATAACATCATGTCTACACATACTTTTACAATGAACGAATCTTTCCCCATGAACGCTTGGTATGCGGTTGCTTGGGATGTAGAATTAAAGCATAAATTACTACCACGTACTATTTGTAACAAGCCATTGGTGTTATATCGAAAAAAAGATGGAACGCCAATAGCTTTAGAGGATGCTTGCTGGCATAGGCTTTTGCCCTTATCAAAAGGTAGTTTAAGGGATGATACGGTTGTTTGTGGCTATCACGGTTTGGAGTATAACAGTGATGGACGTTGTTCGTATATGCCTTCGCAAGAAACCATAAACCCATCTGCCTGTGTACGCTCCTATCCTGTAATTCAGAAATATCGTTTTATTTGGGTGTGGATGGGCAACCCGGCATTGGCCGATGAATCAAAAATTCCGGATATGCATTGGAACGATGATCCAGACTGGGCAGGTGACGGACAAATGATCAAAGTACACTGTAATTACAGGTTGGTGGTAGATAATCTGATGGACCTTACCCACGAAACCTTTGTACATTCAGAAACTATTGGTGATCGTAATGTGGCAGAAGCACCTTTTGATGTACACTACGATGAGAAAACGGCGACCGTTACGCGTTGGATGAAAGATATACAGCCACCACCATTTTGGAAAGGGCAATTGAACAAAGTATTTGACCATGATGGTACCGTAGATCGCTGGCAGATCATAAAATTTGAAGCCCCGTGTACCGTAAATATAGATGTTGGCGTAGCCATAGCCAATACAGGTGCTCAAGAAGGTGATAGGTCTAAAGGGGTCAATGGCTATGTATTAAATACCATAACACCATCTACGAACCAAACTTGTCTTTATTTCTGGGCGTTCAGCAGAAATTATAACTTAAAGGATCAAAGTAATACTACAGAACTTAAAAATGGGGTCGCCCATATTTTTTCTCAGGATGAGGATATTTTAGAGGCCCAACAAGAGGCAATCAACGAAAACCCGGATCGTGAATTTTATAATTTGAACATAGATGCCGGTGCTATGTGGGCAAGAAGAATTACTGATAATATGGTAGCAAAAGAAAAGAACAACTAATGAGGTATAGGAATACTTGGGAAGATGCTGTGGTGGGCAAAATGGAAAAAGTTGCTGATAATGTCATGCAGATTCAAATTATCCCTGCAGGTGATACAGCGGCCTTTACCGTGGGGTCGCATTTAGATATTGCTGTTTTGATCAATGATTTGCCGGAAATCAGAAGCTACTCTTTGGTGGGGCAGTACGATCCTAATAAACCTTATACCATAGCGGTAAAGCGTTTGCCCGCAAGCCGTGGCGGATCCAAATATATGTGGGGATTAAAAGAAGGTAGCAAGTTGCGCATTTCACAGCCCACCAATCATTTTGAACTTAGTTTTAATACTCCAAATTATTTACTTATTGCAGGAGGCATTGGAATTACACCCATTCTAGGGATGGCCGAAGAGTTGATGGCAAAAACTGACAAGAATGTACGCATGTTGTATTTGGGCAGGTCTGCTCAAGAAATGCCTTATATAGAAGTGTTACAAAAGTTATTGGGGCAACGCTTAACAGTACATTATAGTGATATTGATGGTTTTTTTGATACGTCAAAGATTCTACATCTTTGCGATATTGAAACGCAAGTATATCTATGTGGCCCCATTGGTTTAATGAATGCAGTTCGTAAGACCTGGGAAAACGGTCCGTTTCACAATCAGAATTTACGGTTCGAGACTTTTGGGGCTTCGGGTTTGTTCGCTCCCCAGGCATACACCGTCAAATTACCGAGGTTCAATAAAGAAGTACAGGTAAATGAAAATCAAACCTTGTTGTCAGCTTTGCTTGATGCAAAAATTGATGTCATGTATGATTGTAAAAAAGGCGAGTGCGGACTTTGTCAATTAGATATAATCGAATATTCTGGGGATATTGATCACCGCGATTTCTTTTTTAGTGAAGCAGAAAAAGGTGAAAATAAAAAAATGTGTGCCTGTGTAAGCAGGGTTGCCAATGGTAATATTACCATAGACACAGCTTATAGGGGGTAGTTACAACATCTAATACCAAATAAAATGTCAAAACCAATTGCGCTGCAGTTAGATGAGCGCGGCATCTCTAACTTGCAATACGCAACCATATTCGTTTGTTTTTTAATGAACATTTTAGATGGTATGGATGTGCTGGTCATCTCCTATTGCGCCCCTGCAATCGCTACATCTTGGGCTATTGGTCCAGAAGCCTTAGGTATGGTATTTAGTGCGGGTCTTGCAGGTATGGCATTGGGGGCATTGTTTCTGGCGCCTTACGCGGATAAGATTGGCCGAAAAAAAATGATTCTGATAAGTGCCTTTTTAATGGGTTCAAGTATATTTCTAACTGGCTACACAGAAACAGTACCGCAATTAATTTTTCTACGTTTTATTAGTGGTTTGGGCATTGGTAGCATGCTCGCCAGTACCGCATCTTTAACGGCGGAATATACCCCTAACAGATCAAAAGACTTTTGGGTTAGTTTTGTTATTGCAGGCTATCCTGTAGGGGCGGTATTGGCAGGGTATGTTGCAGCTTCTGTAGTTCCATCAAGTGGGTGGCAAATGATGTTTAAACTAGCAGGGGTGGCTTCGTTCATAACCATTCCGTTAATTTTTATATTCCTTTCTGAATCCATTGAATATTATGTAAAGAAGCAACCAAAACGTGCACTTGGTAAGGTCAACAAGATTTTAACCAAACTAAAATTACCTGAAATTTCAACCTTGCCTGAAAAGCCGGCTAAATCGTTGGGTATTCCTGTAAATCAATTGCTTACTAAAAAATATAAACGGTCTACCATTCAGTTATGGGTAGCCTTATTTTTTGCCTTCGGATGTTTGTATTTTCTCATTAGTTGGATTCCAAAACTGGCATCTAATGCAGGTTTATCTATGGAGCTTGCTATTTATGCAGGTACGGTATTTAATATCGGTGCATTTTTTGGAGTTTTAATTCAAGGATATATTTCATCTAAAATAGGCCTCAAGAAAACAATCGCAATTTTCTTCGGAATAACAGCAATATTCATGGCAATATTCAGTGTATTTGTGGGTTCAGATTTTATACTACTCGTTTTTGGACTACTAGGTTTTACCCTACAAGGTGGTTTTGTGGGGCTGTATGCCGTGGCTGCCCGTATGTATCCCACAGAATTTAGAACTACAGGTGTGGGTTGGGCCATTGGTGCAGGTAGATTGGGTGGTGTATTGGGCCCTGCACTTGGCGGTGTACTCGTAGGTATGGGGCTTTCGATGTCCGTCAATTTTATGATTTTTGCCGTTCCTGCGCTTTTGGCGGGCTTGGTAACCTTTTATATCTCTTCTAAGGCTATTACCTAAAGGTACTGGAATGGATACATTTGCCCCTCAGAAGATGATTCTATAGAAGGGGTTTCAGCAGATATAACCCTTGCATTTACAGCTATACCCTTGAGTACTGTCAAATTCAAAAAAGGGGTTGAAAAAGTGATGTGTCTAAGCGTCCGTTTGGTATTGAAATGGTATTAACCACGGAAGAATTGAGCCCAGTTTTAGAGGAGATTGTTGATAATGGCCCTAATCGTATTTAAGGTTCTACTATACACTCCGTTCGGATGACTAGAATTAAGCTTCGCAGAAATGTCACGCTGAGCGCATTCGAAGTGCCATCAAATTTCATATAAAATAACAATATGCAAATCGTATCGTTACTTTTTAGTAGCGGTAGGTAACCAAAAGTGCCCACATAGGGTTACTACACTATGGGGAGTATGTTGAGAAATCAAAAAAGAACAGGTACAACATGGTAACGAAGAGCGTAGTATCCAATTTTAAGCATATCATGAGCGGAAAAATGTATTTCTTCTTTAAGAAAAGTGTGTGGCGCTACCTTTTGGCCACCCTAATGATTGCTGTTGTGGTGCCTGTAAAACAGTATAATGTATTCACCTCTTTTTTGATCTATTTTTTTGGTTTACTGCTGATCGTATTTCCAATAATGATCATGGCCGCTAAAGTTCAGGGTAATCAAATGGAATTTGATGCAGAGGTAACATTTTCTGAAGAAAAGATAACAATAAAGCATAGGAATAAAGACTTGGTAGAAACCAAGGATTGGAATTGGATCAAGAACATAAGTGCTACGAAAGATAGGTTTGTGTTGGTAATAAACCAACGACAGCAATTTGTAATCTCTTTAGCAAAAGATGAGCTAACACAAGCTGATATAGCATTTTTTGAAAACAAAATATAAGTAACCCTTTACTCCACTCATAAAATTCAACAATCAACAACTAACAATCTACAACCAATCTTTACGGTTTCCCGTAATCTACTACAATCAAAATTTTTATATTTCCAATAAATAATAAAGCATACTTCCCTCTACTGCTTTAGAGATTAGAATGGCTTGTAAGGATGTGAAGGTGTGATTAATCATATTCCTGAATATAGTAACTTGTAACTATATTCAACCGTTATCAGCAAGCTGAAAAAAAAGCCAGCCGCATATTCTAGCACATTTGATTTTTTGCCAATACTTCAGCCACAACAAAAAAATCAAAAGAGCTAAAATTTTCCAACGCTCTAGCTTGTTTGCGGGAATTGTTGAAAAATGTCTCGTAAATTCCAAAAGTGGTCTGAACGAATTTAGTCTTTCCTTGCTATCTTGCGAGTACAAACTTGAATGCAACACTAATGGAATTAAAAGAACGGATAACAATTGAAGACTTTGACGGCACTTCATTCAAAATTAGATTAGTAGAGCCAGAAAACGAGCAGAAAGCTTCCTTTACCCATTATTTGCATAATCACAAAAATGGTGTTTCTCAGTTCTATAAAAAGGGTGCCATTGAACATGTTAAGGACATTTTAGAAAAAAAATATCCAGAAGATAAAATATCACATAAAGCAGCGGAAGAGGCATTACAATATTTACTTTACGATTTTAAAAATTCAGTTCCATTTCCCGAACCTAAAAAACAAAAATTCAAATTTATTGACCTCTTTGCGGGAATCGGGGGATTTAGAATGGCTTTACAAAACCTTGGAGGAAAGTGTGTTTTTACAAGCGAATGGGACAAATATTCCAAACGAACTTACCAAGCAAATTTTGGAGAAGTACCTTTTGGCGACATAACAAAACCTGAAACAAAAAGTTACATTCCAGATGGATTTGACGTTCTGTGCGCTGGCTTTCCGTGTCAAGCTTTTTCAATAGCTGGTAGAAGAGGTGGTTTTGAAGATACTCGCGGAACACTATTTTTTGATGTCGCAGAAATCATCAAGAAAAAACAACCAAAGGCAATATTTTTAGAAAATGTAAAAGGTCTTCGAAGTCACGATAGAGGTAAAACTTTAGCTACGATTTTAAATGTACTTAGAGAAGATTTGAACTATTATGTTCCTGAACCCCAAGTAATAAATGCGAAAGAATTTGGCGTGCCCCAAAACAGAGAGCGAATTTTCATTGTTGGTTTTAGAAAAGATTTAGGGATTTCGGAATTCCATTATCCTGAGCCTATAAATGAAAAAATAGTTTTAGAAGACATTCTAGAAGAAGAAGAGGTGTCTGTAAAATACTATCTATCAACAACTTACGTAGACACCCTTCGGAAACATCGGGCAAGACATGAAAGTAAAGGTAATGGTTTTGGTTACGAAATAATCCCGAACGATGGAATCGCCAATGCTGTTGTTTGTGGCGGAATGGGTCGCGAAAGAAATCTAATCCTAGATGACAAACTAACAAACTTCATACCCGTAACCAATATATCAGGCGAGGTCAACCGTGAAGGAATTAGAAAAATGACACCAAGAGAATGGGCTAGGCTTCAAGGTTTTCCTGATGAGTTTAAAATTGTTGTTTCAGACCAACAGGCTTACAAGCAGTTTGGTAATTCAGTTGCAGTTCCTGCAATTCAAGCAACTGCCGAAAAAATATTAGAAAAGCTTAACCGCAAATGATTACAGGAAATAAAGGAGAATGGAGCGAAATTTATGCTCTTTTTAAATTACTAGGCGACAAACAATTATTTCTTGGAGACAAAGACATTGAAAAGTTAGAAGGTTTAGTTTATCCAATCATAAAAATACTTCGTAGCGAAAACAATGGTAATTTTAAGTATTCTATACAAGATGAGATTATTTTAATTTCGGGTAATGAAGAAATCTTGAAAATCCCAATTTCAGAATTTAAAGACAAAGCCCTTTTTCTCTTAAACGTAATCAAGAAAAATAAGGAAAGAACTTTTTCTGTTCCAGAAATTGAGGAGTTTATGCATTCTATAAACTGTATTTCACTTAAAGCCAGTTCTTCTGCAAAAACTGATATTACAATTGTTGTTCACGACCAAAGAACGAATCAACAACCAACATTAGGTTTTAGCATAAAATCTCAACTTGGTAGTCCTTCAACTCTACTAAATGCTGGTAAAACGACAAATTTTATCTACAAAATAAATGGTACAATAGAACATCAAGAAATCAGTAAAATAAATTCTTTAATAGTAAAAAGAGGAAAAAAAGAGTCAGCTGATTTGAAAGGACGAGTAAAAGCTATTATAAAAAACAATTGCTCTTTAGATTTTCATAAAGCTCAAAAACCAATATTCTCAAATAATCTTATTTTAATCGATAGTTTACTTCCTGAGATTTTATCACAAATCGTTTTTGATTTTTATTCGAGTGAGTTCTCTCATTTGACAGATTTGGTTAATAAAACGGCAGACAAAAATCCATTAAACTTTGATATAGAGAACGAACATAAGTTCTATGAGTATAAAATAAAACGATTCTTGACAGATGTTGCATTAGGAATGATGCCGTCGAAAGTTTGGACAGGAAAATATGATTCTACAGGTGGATATTTAATTATAAAAGAAAATGGAGACGTTTTATGTTATCACATTTACAACAGAAATGAATTTGAGGATTACTTACTCAATAATACGAAACTAGAGACAGCAAGTTCTACTCGACACGGCTTTGGTGAAATATATGAGGAAAACGGAGAATTATATTTTAACCTTAATTTGCAAATTAGGTTTACAAAATAGCCAACGCTGAAAGCCATACACATTTGCAATTCGCACAAGCCAACGCTTAAGCCATAATTGCAGGCAGCGTATGTCTTACCAACGCTAGCAAGTTTGCGGAATAAATCCAGCAGATAACATGTGTATAAAACCTAGCTAATAAAGGCTTTCCAAAAGGTTTTGCCTATTTGCGAAGTCCGACAAATTTTTAATTTGGTTATATTTAGAAAAGAAAATTAAACATAAAAATTAAAAATTCGGCTCTGTGTTAATCCGAAAAGTTGGTGTCTTTTTATACACTTCGTTTTATAAACAGAACCGTCATCCAAAACCAACCACCAACCAATAATCATCCCTTCCTAAACTCCCCAGGTGCTACGCCTACCCGTTTTTTAAACAAGCGACTAAAATAGGCAGGGTCGTTAAAATTTAAGAAGTAGGCTACTTCGGCAATAGAGTATGAGGTGTTGAGCAGGTATTTTTTGGCTTCGTTCATGGTAAAATCTTGTACCACTTTAAGGGCAGATTTTCCGGTTACGGTATGGCAAACGCGGTTAAGATGGGTTTGGGTAATGCCCAAAGCATCGGCAAAATCTTTAATAGAAAGTAGACTTTGGGCATGTTGCCGAATTGAGTCTTGAAACTGCTGAAAGTATTTAAGCGACCGATTATTAGAGATGAGCTCTTGCGAAGTAGTCCTGAATTTCTCTCGATACAGCTCTAGGTAAAAGAGCTCGAAACAGGCTCTCAAGGCCAATATTTTTTCCGGAGCTTCTTCAAAAAGTTCTCGTTGTATATGCTCTTTCAATCGTAGTAAACTCTTAAAGCCTTCTGAATTATGGTCAAATGAGAAACGACATAACCGATTGATCTCTTTTTTAATATCCGGTTTTTCCCGTAATAATGAATCCAGAAAACCAGTTGAAAATGTAATGACGGTACCCAACATTTCTGGCTTAAATTGAAAGCCATGAAGTACATTGGCGGGAATGGTTATAATACACGGAGACTTTATTTCCGTTTTTTTTCTCTCAGAAACCAAAATACCTTCACCAGCTTGAATTATAAATAGCTGAACCAAATCGGTATGAAGATGCTCTTCTATTTCCCATGAATAGATTTTACTCCGTTCTTCCAATGGTTCCATATGAATAAAATCGGACACCATGGGTAATTGTTGATCCCCATAAAGGCCCTGATATCTTAGAATGGCATCCATAAATGTGTATTTATAACAAAAAAATATAACGCTACTAAATTAGGTAATTTAATTATAATCAGGTTTTTAATAAGATTATTGAAGGTGTTTAGAACCAAATTTTACTATACAATGTTCATTTTGTACTGGTAAAATGATAATTTATCCAATTGTAATTACCTAGATAAGACTACTTTCGGAATACTTAGAAGTAAAGACCTTTACAATGAATGAAAGTAACAAGGAGGGGTTCGATAGGGAAATTCAACCGGCCTATTTGTATGAAGGGTATAAATCGACCATTCTACGAGCACCCACCAAGCCCTTAGTAGTTCCTAAAAAGTCCGATATAAAACTAAGCGGACCGGTATTCAAAGATTTCGAACTAGGAGTTTTAGATCATGACCTTACCAAAAATGCCATTAAAAATGGAGAGCCTATAGGTGAACGCATTGTCGTTCATGGCAAGGTCACCAATGAAAGAGGGCAACCGATTCCGCATACCTTGCTCGAAATTTGGCAAGCGAATGCCGCAGGCAGGTATGTACACAAGGTAGACCAGCACGACGCACCTTTAGACCCCAATTTTCTAGGTACCGGGCGTTGCATGACCGATGCCGAGGGCAACTATAAATTTTACACCATAAAACCAGGCGCCTACCCTTGGGGCAATCACCCCAATGCATGGCGGCCCAACCATATTCATTTTTCCCTATTCGGCGGCGACATCACCAGCAGATTGATTACGCAAATGTACTTTCCCCACGATCCTCTTTTTGACCAGGATCCTATGTTTCAATCGATACCCTTAAAAGGTAGAGAGCTGTTGGTTTCTAAATTCGATTACAATTTGACCGAACCTGATTTTGCCTTGGGCTACCGCTTTGATATCGTATTACGTGGTCACAATGCCACACCTTTTGAAAATATTTAGGCTTTATATTGAACACAATGGATAAGAAAAAACTTCAAACACCTTCGCAGACAATCGGACCTTTTTTCGCCTACGGACTAGTGCCTACGCAATATGGATATGATTTTGACTCTTGGGTGGATAATGATATGGCTTTCGATCTAAAAAATCAGGAAACCATAGAAATAACGGGCATTGTCTATGATGGTGAAGAAAATGCTATCAACGATGCCATGGTCGAATTATGGCAAGATGATGGAGAACATAGGTTATTCGGCAGATACGGTACAGGTACGGACAAAAGAAATCGTTTTTTCTTCAAAACTATAAAACCGAAATCGGTCAACGGGCAAGCCCCTTTTATTCATGTCATCTTATTTATGCGGGGGCAATTATTGCACTCCTATACCCGTATTTATTTTTCGGATGAACATAAGCTGAATGAAACGGATCAGGTTTTGAATGCCATCGATCACGAACGAAGAAATACCTTGATCGCTGAAAAAAGAGATGGAAAATACGTGTTCGACATCTATATGCAAGGCCCAAAAGAAACGGTCTTTTTTGATCTTTAAAACACAAGCAGACCATGTCATTATATTCCGAGACATTTTATACCGGCGAATTGACCGCGCTTTTTTCTGACAGAAATGCGGTTTCAAATCTATTACGGGTAGAGGCAGCCTTGGCTGCGGCCCAAGCCAAACTGGGTATCATTCCCGAGAAAGCTGCCACGGTCATTGCTGATTGCTGCATGGTCGATGCTATAGATATCAATGCGTTAAAAGCCGATGTAAGCCTTGGTGGAAATACAGCCATACCTTTGGTTAAACAGCTGACCAAAGCCATTAAGAATAGAGATTTTGAAGCTTCAAAATATGTGCATTTAGGGGCGACAAGTCAAGATATTATCGACACAGCGACCGTGTTGACCATTAAGGAATATCTCGGTTGGTCAGAAAATAAGTTGAACCGATTACAGCAAAACTTGGTGCAATTGACCCAAGAACATAAGAACACAATTATGATCGGCCGTACTTTGCTTCAACAGGCCAAACCCATCTCTTTTGGATTAAAAACAGCCACTTGGTTAGAAAGTATTACTCGAAGTCTCAATCGGTTACAGCAACTAAAAAAGAGATTACTATGCATTCAATTGGGCGGTGCCGTTGGTAGTGGCAATGAATATATCACGCGCCAAGTACAAATTGAGTTTGCTAAAATTCTTGGATTGAGCCCCAGCTTTCCATGGCAATCGGAACGGGATACATTCAATGAATTTGCCTCCTTTTCGGGCGTGCTTTCCGGAAGTTTGGGTAAAATAGCAAAAGATATCTCCCTTCTCATGCAGACTGAGATCGCCGAGGTTTTTGAAGGTGCCTCAGAGGGTAAAGGAGGCTCGAGTACCATGCCCCATAAAAGAAACCCTGTTTCATCTGCCTTAATATTGAGCAACAGCTTGCGAACTCCAGGTCTTGTTTCCACGCTACTTAGTAGTATGGTACAAGAACACGAAAGGTCTGCAGGAAGTTGGCATGCCGAATGGGAAACCTTGACCCAATTAATGGAACTTACCGCCGGTTCACTGGACAAGACCGTTGATTTAATTCAAAATCTTGAGGTAGATAGGGAACGGATGCTCTTGAACATTGAGGTGACCAATGGATTAATTTACGCCGAAAAAGTAGCCTTACAACTTTCTAAGACCATGGGAAAAATGCAGGCCCATGAAGCCGTTCAAAAAGCCTGTAAAATTACGAATTCGACCGAAAAGCATCTAAAGGAAGTTATTACGGAATTGTATCCGGAAATAGATAATCTGGACAAATTGTTCCGACCCGAAAATGCTATTGGACATAGTGTAGAATGGGTCGAAGCCATTCTAAAGAACTATTTGGAAAAATAAAAAATATGAAGACGAATTATAAGATTCAAGGCACTCCCAATAGTCCGGTGTTGGTATTTTCCAACTCCTTAGGTGCAGATATGAGTATGTGGAACGAACTCGTACCCTACCTACTGCCCTATTTTAGGGTATTACAGTACGACACCCGTGGACATGGACAAAGTGAATATACCGATGGGCCATACACAATCAAACTTTTGGGTCAGGACGTGATTGATCTTTTAGATGAATTGAAGATTGATAAAGTGTATTTCTGCGGATTGTCTATGGGCGGGTTAATCGGACAATGGTTAGGAATCAATCACCCTGAAAGATTACACAAACTTATCATAAGTAATACCAACTCAAAGATTGGTACTGTGGAAGGATGGAACGACCGTATTAAAACCATCAATGAAATAGGCATGCAAGCTATCGTAGATGCCACAATGGAAAAATGGTTTACCGAAAGCTATCACCAAACGCATCCATCCCGCGTAGCGGAAATGAAAAAAATATTCTTGGCGAACAGACCAGAAGGATATACCGCCTGTTGTGCTGCAATTGGCCATGCCGATTTTAGGGAGGATATTAAACAAATTCAGCTAGAGACTTTAATCATTACAGGTGATGAAGATGCCGTTACCAATGTGGCCCAAGCTGAAATCATGCAAAAAGAAATAGCAGGTGCTGAGCTAAAAGTGTTTCATGCCAGACATTTACCAAGCACCGAATTACCGGCATATTATGCAGAAACGCTTATCAATTTTATAGTCGGCGAAGATACTTTTGACAGGGGTATGCATGTGCGTAGAACGGTTTTAGGTGATGCCCATGTAGATAGGGCCAACGGAAACAAGAATGAATTCAACACCGATTTTCAAGAATTTATTTCGCACTATGCATGGGGAGAAATTTGGACCCGACCGGGTTTACCCAAACATAACAGAAGCCTTATAACCCTTGCCATGTTGATACCGCTCAATAAAAAAGCGGAGTTTAAAATGCATGTAAAAGCGGCATTCAACAATGGTGTAACCATAGATGAAATAAAAGAAGTCATTCTACAATCGGGAATTTATTGTGGTTTACCGGCGGCCAACGATGCCATGCATTCGGCAGAAGAAGTATTTACAGATTTAGGAATAGAATACTAACCGGATGATACATATTAAAACACAAGTAGGAATTATAGGTGCCGGACCTTCTGGGATGGTCTTGGCAAATTGGTTAAGAAAGCACGGTATAGATGCTGCAATCATAGAACTGCGTTCACGGGAATATGTTGAAGGTAGGGTTCGTGCCGGTTTGGTAGAACAGAACACCAAAGATATCTTGAAGGAATTGGGTCTTGATGCCAGAATGAAAAAAGAAGGCATTGTTCATGATGGCGTATACCTTAGCTTTGATGAGGAACGTGTTCATATCCCTTTTGGCGAATTGACCGGCGGCAGAACCATAACCATTTACGGTCAACAGGAAATTACCAAAGACCTTACGGATGCTTGGTTACAAGAGGGCGGAGAACTGCACTTTGAAACTAGGGCGACAAAAATAGTAGATTTTGATACGAAGCGTCCTAAAATACATTTTGAAAAAGACGGCGAAGAAGGAATTCTGGAATGCGATTTTGTGGCGGCCTGTGACGGTTTTCATGGCATTGGAAGAAAGACCTTGCCAAAGAAAAGTTTTCAGTCCTATGATATTACCTATCCGTTCAGCTGGTTGGGAATATTGGCAAATGTAGAACCTTCAACAGATGAATTAATATATGCATATCACGAGAATGGTTTTGCATTACACAGTTTACGTTCAGAGACTGTAAGTAGATTATATGTTCAGGTAGACAATGATGAATCGGTAGATAATTGGTCTGACGATAGAATTTGGAGTGAATTATCTAAGCGATTAGCTACACCTGGTTGGGAGCTTAAAGAGGGTCCTATTGTTGAAAAAGGAATAACGCCTATGCGCAGCCATATGATCGATAGTTTACGAAGTGGTAGATTATTATTGGCTGGCGATGCTGCACATATAGTTCCACCAACAGGGGGTAAAGGAATGAACTTGGCCATTGCCGATGTAAAACATATGGTTGACGCCTTTGTGGCCTATTATAAAACGAATTCTGAAACGTTATTGGACACTTATACCAATGATGCCCTTCGTAGAATATGGAGAGCGCAGGACTTCTCTAATTTTATGACCAAGTTATTTCACAAACAAGACGCTCATGGGTCATTTACCTATCGCTTACAAAAAGCAAAATTTGATTATCTAAAAGTATCTAGAGCATATAAAACCACCATAGCAGAGAACTATGTAGGGCTACCGTTTGAATCGTTTAAAAATTAATTTTCAATGAAAACAGTTCCAATAATAAGTGCTGAAAAAGCGGCAAGTTTAGTAAAAGATGGAGACATCATTTTAGGGGGTGGTTTTGGTATGACGGGTAACCCCGTGAATATCATTCATGAATTGGCAAAGACCAAGACTAAAGACCTCACCTTTATCGCAAACAATGTAGGCGAACCCAATATGGGCGGTGGTCGCTTGTTGAACAATGGACAATTAAAGAAAATGATCGGCTCTTTTTTCACTTCGAATAGAGAAGCCGTTTTAGCGGCACAAGAAGGTCGTGTGGAATATGAATTATTGCCTCAAGGAACTTTGGCAGAAGCTATACGGGCAGGTGGTGCAGGTATTGGCGGATTTTATACGCCCACATCTGCAGGAACCTTGATTGCTGAAGGACGAGAAACCAAAATGCTTAATGGAAAAGAGCAAGTTTTTATAGAAGGTATTCGAGGAAATGTAGCCATAATAAGAGCTTGGAAAGCAGATACGGCAGGAAATCTGCAATACCGCATGACGGAACAAAATTTCAATAGAGCCATGGCAACAGCTGCTGATATTGTAATTGCTGAAGTGCAAGAAATTGTTCCTAATGGGGAAATTGACCCTAATGAGATTCATACTCCAGGTTGTTTTGTGGACTATTTGGTGGAGCGAAAACTAACGGAAGAAGATTTGGGTTCATCAGCATCGGTAGGTTCCTCAAAAGTAATTGATGAAAAACGGATGAATATGGCCAAACGAGCGTTTGCGGAATTAGAAAAAGGCGATGTGGTGAATCTTGGAATTGGCATCCCAACTTTAGTAGCCGATTTGATAAAACCAGAAGACGGAATCATTCTACATACCGAAAACGGAATGCTCGGTGTAGGTCCCGAACCAAAAGATGGTGGCGGCGCTATGTATTATCCTGTAAATGCAGGTAAAGTACCCGTTACGGCGTTGCCTGGAAGCAGTTATTTTGATAGTGCCGATAGTTTTGCCATGATTCGTGGCGGGCATATTGATGTAGCCATTATGGGGGGATTGGAAGTAGATGCGCAAGGAAATCTGGCCAACTGGTCCGTACCCGGAAAACCTTTATTAGGAGTAGGCGGTGCGATGGATTTAGCATCGGGCGCCAAAAAATTAATAATTACATTACGTCATACGGATAGAGACGGCGGTTCAAAAGTAGTTGAAAATTGCACGTTACCTATTACCGATTTTAACTGTGTAGATATGTTAATTACAGAATTGGCCGTGTTCAAATTTATTGACGGACAGTTGACCCTTATAGAGATTTTACCAGGTAGTACCTTGGAAGAAGTCCGTGAAAAAACCGAAGCCAAATTTGTAGAACAGTTATCAAAGTAAAAAATCAAGTTCAAGTTCTCTGAGCTTACGGTAAGGAACTAAAAGAAAGAATCAATCTATAAAATCCAACAACGAACAACGACTTAAGAATGAAAGAAGCATATATAGTTGACGCGATAAGAACCCCAATAGGAAGTTTTAGAGGTGCTTTGGCACAAGTGAGAGCAGATGATTTGGCGGCAATACCCATCAAGGCCTTACTCGAAAAATATCCGAATCTACCCAAAGATGCGATTGATGATGTTATACTAGGATGCCATAATCAAGCCGGGGAAGACAATAGAAATGTGGCGCGTATGGCGCTACTCTTGGCAGGATTACCATATACCGTTCCCGGTGAAACGATCAATAGATTATGCTCATCAGGTATGTCTGCCGTGGTGCAAGCAAATCGTGCTATTAAAGCTGGTGATGGCGATGTATTTATTGCCGGGGGAATGGAACATATGTCTAGAGGACCTTTGGTGATTTCAAAACCATCAACGGCGTTTGGTAACGACTCTAAAATGGAAGACTCTAGCTTTGGATGGCGTTTTGTGAATAAAAAGTTACACGAAATGTATGGTACGGATGCCATGGGAATTACCGCAGAAAATCTAGCCGAGATGTTTAGCATAAGCAGGGAAGACCAAGATTTATTTGCATATAATTCTCAAATGAAAGCTGCAAAAGCACAGCAAAATGGAATTTTAGGGGAAGAGATTTGTCCGGTTGAAATTCCGCAACGAAAAGGAGACCCCATTATCGTGAGCCAAGATGAATTTATAAGACCGAGTACAACGGTAGAAAAATTAGCCACTTTAAGAACCGTTTTCAAAAAAGATGGAACGGTAACCGCAGGTAATGCATCAGGATTAAATGACGGTGCGGCAGCAATGTTAGTTGTTTCAGAAGATGCATTGAAAAAATACAATCTCACGCCAAAAGCTAGAATAGTAGCTTCAGCCGTAGTGGGTGTAGAACCAAAAATAATGGGTATTGGTCCTGTGTACGCCACTAGAAAAGTTTTGGCAAAAGCAGGCTTGGAATTAAAGGACATGGATGTACTGGAATTCAACGAAGCCTTTTCCGCTCAAGCGCTAGCCTGTACACGAGAGTTAGGTTTAGCAGATGACGACCCAAGAATAAACCCTAACGGCGGGGCGATTGCCATTGGTCATCCTTTAGGAATGTCTGGTACACGAATACTTCAAGCGGCAACGAACGAATTAGTTCGCTCCGGAGGAAAATATGGTTTGGCTACCATGTGTGTGGGTGTTGGTATGGGCTATGCTACTATTATTGAGAATGTTAATCAATACTAGTTTAGACTTTAAAAAATCTTCATTTAAGCCACAAACAATAAAATAGGTAAATCAAAGAAATCAATATCATGAAATATAAAATATCTAATACGACCATAATTCCCGTAATTTTTTCTCTGATTTTGGCAGGTTGTGGCGAAAAATTTACATCCATTGAAAAAGATGGATTTGTCGAAGTGGTAAATCAAGATGGAAGCACTCTAGGATACACTCCTGAATCTGGTGTGAAGTTATTGACCGTAGACCGCTTTGCTTTCAAAGATTTAAATAAAAATGGAACTTTGGACGCCTATGAAGATTGGCGTTTACCAGTGGTTGAACGTGCTAAAGATTTGGCTAGTAAAATGAGTCTTGAAGATATCGCTGGTTTGATGTTGTATAGTTCACACCAATCATTGCCCGGTGCGAGCCGTGGTTGGGGCGCATCAAGTTATGATGGAAAATCTTTTGCAGAAAGTAAGGCCAAAGCTAGTGACCTCTCTGACGAACAAAAGAAATTCTTGACTGACGACCATTTGAGACATGTATTGATTACCTCCGTAGAGAGCCCAGCTGTTGCCGCCCAATGGAACAATAATGCCCAAACTTTTGCAGAAGGCCTAGATTTTGGCATTCCGGTCAATACGAGTTCAGACCCAAGACATGGTAGCGATTCCTATGCAGAATTTAATGCCGGTGCCGGTGGTGACATCTCTATGTGGCCAGGTACTTTAGGTATTGCAGCTTCTTTTGACCCTGCCTTGATGAAACAATTCGGCGAAATCGCCTCTAAGGAATATAGAGCGTTAGGTATTTCAACCGCCTTATCTCCTCAAATAGATTTGGCTACGGAACCTCGCTGGAGCCGTTTTGACGGTACCATGGGTGAAGACCCCGACTTGGCAGCTGATTTAGCCAAAGCCTACGTTGATGGTTTTCAATCTACCGACGGGGGTGATTGGGGCATGCAGAGCGTGAACGCTATGGTAAAACATTGGCCTGGTGGTGGTCCGGAAGAAGGAGGTCGTGATGGCCACTTTGGATATGGCGCATATGCCGTATATCCTGGAAAAAATATAGAAGACCATATGAAGCCCTTTACCGAAGGTGCTTTTAAGTTGGACGGACCGACAAAAATGGCCTCAGCCGTAATGCCGTATTACACCATTTCCACAGGTGAAGGAGAAAATGTCGCCAATGGTTACAACAAATACCTCATTACCGAAGTTTTGCGCGGTGAGTACGGTTATGAGGGTGTATTATGTACAGATTGGGGCATTACCAGAGATATGACCTCTGTGTCCAAATTTGAAGGCAAACCTTATGGCGTAGAAGGCCTTTCCGTAGCAGAACGTCATTATAAGGCCATTGATGCGGGAATGGATCAATTTGGAGGGAACAATGATATGGCTCCGGTTTTGGAAGCCTATAAAATCGGGGTTGCCGAATTGGGCGAAGATGCTATGCGTACCCGTTTTGAAAAATCGGCGGTTCGATTGCTGACCAATATTTTCAGGGTGGGTCTTTTTGAGAATCCCTATTTGGATGTTGCAAAAACAAAGGAGATTGTAGGCAAAAGTGAATTTATGAAAGCCGGTTTCGATGCACAATTAAAATCGATCGTAATGCTAAAGAACAGCAATCAGAGTCTCCCGATGAAAATCAAACAAAAGGTGTATGTTCCACAACGTTACATTGCACCATCAACCAACTGGTGGGGCATTACCACAGAACCAAAAACTATAGATGCCTTTAATATGGAAGTCGTTGCGAAGTATTTCGATGTCGTGGAAACACCAGAAGAAGCAGATTTTGCCCTTGTAGGTATCACGAGTCCTGATGGTGGCGTTGGTTATGATGAGGCTGATTTGGAAAAAGGAGGTAACGGTTACGTGCCGATCAACCTACAATATGGCCCTTACACTGCAGATACCGCTAGAGAAGTAAGTCTGGCCGGTGGTAGTCCGCTAGAAGATTTCACCAACCGAAGCTACAAGGGAAAATCGGTGAAGACGATTAATAATAGCGATATGGAATTGGTAAACGACACTAAGAACAAGATGGGTGAAAAGCCGGTAATCGTTTCCGTAAAAGTGAGCAAACCCATGGTGTTTTCCGAAATTGAAGGTAGTGCTGCTGCCATTCTTGTGCACATGGGCGTTCAAGACCAGGCACTAATGGAAATTATTACCGGAGCGGTAGAGCCTTCTGCTTTGCTACCCTTTCAAATGCCTATAGATATGTTGACCGTTGAAGAACAATTTGAAGATATACCTAGAGACATGAAACCCTATATCGATACGGATGGCAATACGTATGATTTCGCTTTCGGGTTGAATTGGAACGGGAAAATCGAAGACGAAAGAGTCAAAACCTATAAATAGGCATTAACGGGGAAGTTTTTGTTGATACCCTTTATCAGAAAGACACGACTAAGGCAAAGAGTTGAAATTGGTCCATACCTATAATTTTCAATATACCGGTTAATGGGATAGTGCCGTCAACCAATTTTTAACATACTTACCGAATCTATTCTTTGGCTCTCAAGCTCTGGTTATCGCTCGAAATCTCGAATGGCCCGGACTAGAAATTTTCTATGCGTACCTGAACTGTTGAAATGATACGAGCCATTACCATCACTGAATCTTAAAAGCCGAGCTTGGTAATCATCGAATGGAGTTGCGCTCCAATACAATTCATTGGAAAATTTACCCCTGTTATCGGATCCCTGGCCAATAGTATTGTACATAAGTCGTAATTCTTCTAAAGTGGGCAATCGCCATCCCTCACCTAATTGCTCGTGAATAGTCATGGCATTATTCCATGTCATAGGACCTACGTCGACCATAGCAGCTATTTTTCCTGTTTTATTCGATGGGTCAATGGCAAAAATAATACCGTCATTGTAAACATCTCCAACACCTAATTTAAGAATAGCTGCTGCCCTCAAGGAATTCGTTTTAATTTGGTCATCCGTACCTGCATCGGTATCGGAATCAGAATTGGAATTTACCTGTACTTCCTCAATTTCCGATGGTGGAATCGATTGTTTTTCGGACTCTCCTGTAAATACGTAAATCAATATTCCAAAAATAACAAGCCCTACGATTAAAAATTCAGAACGAACTCCTCTTATCTTATGCGTGCTTATTCTATTTCGTATATTCTTTTTCGCTTCTTTAAATAATGGCACGATCATCGAAGTGATCTTAACTTGGTAATTTTGTGCCTCCGCTCTAGTTCTTTGAATAACTTTTTTAAGCGCTTCAACTACTGCCAGTCCTTTCTTCTCCCCTGCTAGTTTAGATTTTACAGCATTTAAAAATTGCTTGGTTGCTTCAGTGCTTTTGACTTGATAATTTCGTAAAACCAAGCTACTTCTCTTCAAGGTTTTTTTCAGTTCCAGAACTAATTCATCCAGTCTTTTCTCTTCTCTTATAACCTTAGCTTTCGTTTCTTCAGTACCACGCCTTTCTTTTTGCTCCCCGTTTTTTGGCTCAATTGCTTCAACGCCTTTAAACTGATAGTTATATCTTGCTAGGCCACCGGCTTTCTTGACCATTTGCTGTGGAGCGACGAATTCACGCTGACGCTTTTCCCGCTCCGTTTCCCTTTGCGATTTTGCTATTACGGCCAATCTTTTCTCCTCTAATGCCTTTAAAACTTTTACCTCTTCATCGCCTCGCCTTTCTTCTTGAACCACTCTTTTGGCATCGATCCTCTCTTCGGTAACAAATTGATAGTTGTATCTTGCTAGAGAATTGTTATTCGCAACTTTTCTTCTTGCTGTAACTATTTCACTCAGGCTTGTCTCCTGTTCGGTCTCTCTTAACGGGTTGGTAGTTTCAGCGCGTCTGTTCTCCTCCACCGCAATTTGGGTACTGGCTACAGTATTACCCCATGATTCTTCTTGAACCATTCTTTTAGCCTGAACCTCTTTTTCAATTCTTTTTTGAATTTCCGCTTTCTGCCTTAGCCTTTTTTCCCTTCTGATCAACTCTTTGGCCTCAGCCTCTTCCTCAAGTCTTTTACTTTCTTCGTCTCTCTTTTTGGCCTCAGCTTCTATTTTATCCTCCCTCTCACTGTCAACTTTAGGGTCAACTTCTCTTTCTGGAAAAAAATCAATTACAATTTGCTCATCCTTTTTTGCCTTCATCAGCTTCTTCCCTTCCCTATTTTCTGATACTTCGAGAACGTTCTTTTTAGTCGATGAAGAAAGTAAACCCCGAACATAATAGGCAACTTGCATGCAAACTTTGTCCGCTGGGCTCCAATCGCCTACGGAATCTTTATCCTTACGGAAGACCTGTAGTTCTTTAAAATTAAAGTCATCAGAGGTAAATTCGATGTCCCACGGGCACTCATCTAAAAGTATTGGTATAACAATGGCGCTGCCCTCTTTATAACGGTCTATAATCCCTTTAAATTCGTCGTGCTCGATAAATTCGGAATTCATAAACGTATTGCTCAGAAAAATCAAAAATACATCTGCACGGTGCAATCGTGATCCATTTTGTGAATTCCATGGCTGCCCACTATCAATGGCATCTTCACTCCAAATAGTTATATTGAATTCCTTTGTCAGAGGTTGAAAATGAGGCAGAAGATACCGCAGCACATCTTTATCTTGGCCGGCATAAATTGCAAGAATATTTTTCGTTGAACTCATTATAAAAAAAATGTAATCGTAAGTAAAATCTTGTGGTAAATTACGGTTAAAGACTACTTAAGATTATTAATTTGACAAACTCTCTTTTTCCGCTGAAACATAAAGAATATAATCATTAAAAGTGTCATTAATAATGAAAAAGTTTTCATTTTAAAAAAGTTATACAATTGAAGCGTAAACAAGCAATTTATGAGGGTTTTAGCCAAGGGATTTTTTTACCTTCTTTACTTCTAATAATATGCTTTCATGTGCATCTTTTTCTTGAGGTCAATCTTCCGTCATTATTTGCTTATTTCAATAAGATTACTGAGTATTAATTGGTAGATACCTGCCAATTACAAATGGGAATGACCACCTTAAAAACAGGAAGTGTATGGAATACCATGCCCGCGCACGTACATGACCGTAGAATGGAAATCTATTTCTACCTAGATGTACCAGAAGAGCAGGCGGTTTGTCATTTTATGGGTCAGCCACAAGAAACCCGCCATATTTGGATGCACAACCACCAAGCTGTAATATCACCGCCATGGTCGATTCACTGTGGTTCAGGAACTTCGAACTACTCATTTATTTGGGGCATGGCCGGTGAAAACCTAGATTACGGCGATATGGATGTTGCCCAAATAACCGATTTGAAATAATAGGTTTTTTTAATACAGAGTATTTTAAAAACATCCGGACACAAAGAAATAAAAGGCGTCCAATTTTAATTCCCCCCTACCCTTTATCTGGGGATGGGGGTACCTATGGCACCTGGGAAAAGATTTGTTTAATGCACCATAAAACGTCAATTCCCTAAATGGTTAACTCGATATTTTTTAGCTTGGTTCTGATAATCGTCAGTACGTTACTTCATATAATTATAAGATATAACGTTGTAGGTCGTGACCATTTCATGCCGTATCATAAAATTTTATAAAAATAAGATTTTTCTTACTTATTTTTAAACTAAAACTTATATTTGAGCGTTTTTTAAAATCAGTTGGTAGAAACGAATTTTTACAATGAAAACTAAGGGGGAAGTTTTAGTTAAATTGAGGGAGTTACAGAACGATTACTATAGTCGTAAGAACGCTGTAGAGGCGTACTCCGTAATTATGGACTTTCGTCGCGAACACGTTCTTAATACCACAGTAGCCTGTGAAAAAATAGACTATCATCTTGATAGGTTAAAGGCATGTGTTTCTCTTGAAGATGATAAACTTTTTACAGAGCAATTCGCACATTCCCTTATCAAAATCATGTTGTGCCTCAAGAAAAATTCTTTTAAAGAAGCATCTTAATTTTATCCGGGCTATTTCACTATTCGAACACCTATCACTATTATCGTATATCAAATATTTATTTAAGACCTGAAGGGTTTGCTATTAATTCTTCGGCAGCACCGATAAGATAATTTTTTAGCGCAATTCGATTAGGTTAAATATATAGTTCTTTGAATTAACCCTTATGATTCTGTTGAGTTACCTTAACTATACTTTAAACTTAAACAGTACATATCATGGAAACGAAAAACAGAAAATTAGTTGATCAATTACAAGAGATTCTTGAAAAGAACAGAGATGCGGAGAAAGGGTATAAGAAAGCTGCTGAAAATGCAAAGAGTACAAATTTAAAGGCTTTTTTTACACGAAAATCAGAAGAGCGAAGAAGCTTTAATGGGGCGTTAAAGAATGAGCTCATAGCTACCTATGATCAAATCAATGACAATGGTAGCTTTCAAGGCACAATTCATAGAGCTTGGATGGATGTTAAAAACCTCTTTTCAGCCGATAGTGACGAATCAATGTTAGAAGAATGTATCAGAGGTGATAAAGCTGCTATCGAAGAGTATGATGAAGTGTTGAAAGATGAGGCTTTACCTTTAAGGGTTTCGACTATTATCAGAGATCAGATGATGAAAATTAGAACAGACCTGAACAAAGTAAAATCTTTAGAAGATCTTAAAGATTAATTTTTCGAGGAATTCTAAATATTTGTGAAAGCATCTCAAATAATTGAAAAGACGACCCCAAATGGGGTCGTCTTTTCAATATATTCATTTACAAAAATACACCTGAAGTTGAGGGCATTGCAATTATACATACATGCCATTCTATCTTCAAAAAGGTTTTGAGTTGGACTAAGTGGTTTCTCTGAGGTTAGCCGAATCATACTTAATTAATCATATGTCAGAAAATTATTTAGACCATATTATAGAGAAGTTCAAATTAATAGTTGTTATTTGATTTCAATACAAAATCGAGTTATGCATTTTGCAATAATTATACTTGCGTCCGTTGTGGGGACAATATTAATGACTGCATTTAGTCAACTGTTAGCGGTCTTGACCGGTCATAAATTTAACGAAGCTCATTTGTTGAATGCACTTTTCGACAATTCACTCGGTAGTAACTTAGATATTTCTAAAAATGATATACGTGGTTGGAGCATACATCTATTAATTGGTCTTATCATGGTATTGGGCTTGTGGGCTTTCTACCATTTTGATATTTGTGGCGAAAATTTACTTATAGGGGCTATTTTAGGTTTTTTCGCTGGCATAATCGGTGTTATAGGTTGGTCTGTATTATTTTATCTTCATAATAATCCGCCTAAAATCAACCTTACTTATTTCTATATACAACTAATTTTTGCCCATGTAGTTTTTGGCATAACTGTATTCACCATATTCCGGCTTTTTTATTGAGAATCAAATTCCATTTCGAGCTCACCAATAGTTTATGTAGTCTACAATACGTTCAATCGAATCTGTCGTCTTTATAGACCAAAATATATTTCAAGTAGCGCTTTACGAGAATTGAGGTTTATACTGTTCCAATAAAGAGCATTTTTCGTGTCCAGTGTAGCAATTTGCCTAGAAACCAATCCGAAAGTTAAAAGCAAAAAATAGGAAAATGTCGTTTCATCTCAGACTAATTTTCAATCATACTTCAAAAACCCAATAATTGTATTCCACATAAAACAAGAATAGATGTTTGGCATCTCTTACTGTGCGAAAGGTCGATTTGTATCAATAATTAAATTGTATTTTTAAGTTCTTTTGATGAAGCAATAATTCTCTAGTAATACCTAAAACAGAACCCGATATGACCTCTACGGAAGCACGCCTGAAAGAACGGGTAAAAGAACTGACCTGTCTTTATGAGGTAACTTCAATTATAGTTAATGCGGATTATGACAAGCTCGAAGAATCGCTGGAAGCTATCGTACTCTGCCTGAAAAAAGCATGGCAGTTCAATGAAGATACTGAGGTGATTTTAGTATATGAAAGTTTTCGTATAAAAACGGATAACTATCGGCCCAGCAAAATATGCTTGTACTCGAACATACAAGTTTTTGACCAAAAAACAGGATTTATTAAAGTAAGTTACCCGGCTGAAAAATACACACTTTCCGACTTTCTGATTGAAGAGCAAGCCTTGTTGGACAATATTAGTTTGGTGATAGGTAATCTTTTTGAACGTAAACATATTAGAGAGCGAGAGGCCGCTATTAAAAGGCAAATGGAGCGAGCCGATCGGCTGCATATTCTCGGGGAGATTACGGCGGGCATCGCTCACGAACTCAATACTCCCTTAGCAAATATTTTGGGGTTTGCCGAACTATTGAAAGACTCCCTTACTGATAAAACAGCGATAAGAGATCTTGAGAAGATTATGGAAAATGCAATTTTCAGTCGAGAAATTGTAAAGAAACTCATGTTCTTCGCTTGTGAAATGCCGCAAGAAATGAATGAAATCGCCATAAACCCCCTAATTGAAAACGTTCTCAATTTATTAAAGCCTTCATTTCGAACTAAAAATATTCAGTTGAAAAAATCTTTTAGCCATGAAACTATCGCGATTAAAGCTGATACGGTACAACTGACCCAAGTGCTTTTCAATTTGATCATGAATGCCATTTACTATTCCCCCATTGGCGGTAAAATAGAACTGAATATTCAACAGAGCCCTAAAAATGTTCAGTTGACTATTTCTGATGAGGGTGAAGGAATTTCAAAAGAAAATGAAGATAAGGTCTTTGAACCCTTCTTTACCACAAAACCTCTTGGTGATGGCTCAGGACTAGGCTTAAGCGTTGTACATGGAATTATAAACAGTCACCAAGGTAAAATACGACACGAACCTAACAAGCCGACCGGTACCATTTTTACGGTTGATTTCCCAAAACTATAAATATGCTGAGAAAAGAAAACATTCTACTGGTCGATGATGACATTAGTATATTAGAATTATTGCAAAGGCATCTGCAATCGATGAACTTTCATTCTTACAAAGCTGTTTCGGTAAAAGAAGCGGTACGAATATTAAGAGATACCCCAATCGACCTACTGATAACCGATATTCAAATGCCAGAAGTCAATGGCATGCAGCTTTTACAATTCGCAAATGAAAATTACCCTGACATACCTAAACTTGTAGTTACCGGTTATCCATCCGTTTCCGGAACTTTAGAAGGTATAAAAACGGGTGCCATTGATTATTTGACAAAACCCTTTACTAAACAAGAACTTAAAGAAAGTATCGACAAGGCATTGGCCCATGGTGAGGCCAAAAGACGTTCAAAAAAATTAAGTCCCAATATTGACGATAATCGATATGATGGCATGATTGGGGCATCCGAGGCTTTTCTAAAAGTCACCGAACTCATAGAAAGAGTAAAAAACAATAAGGCAACCGTACTCATTGAAGGTGAAACCGGAACCGGAAAAGAGCTGGTAGCCAGAGCTATTCATTATTCGGGAAAATATGCACGTTCTCCTTTTGTAGCTGTCAACTGTGGAGCCATACCTGAAAACCTTCAAGAATCTGAACTTTTCGGATATTTAAAAGGTGCCTTTACAGGAGCAAATGAGAATCGAACCGGTTTTTTTCAAGCCGCTGATGGAGGTACTCTTTTTTTAGACGAAATCGGTTCGGCTTCCTTGGCCGTGCAAACCAAATTACTGAGAGCCCTTCAAGAAAAGGAAATTGTAAAGGTGGGGTCACGTAAGGCGGAGAAAGTCGACATTAGAATAATTGCCGCCACCAATTCCGATTTAACCGAAGAAATACGTAAAAAAAGGTTTCGAGAAGATCTCTTCTATAGGCTGACAGTTGTGGAAATTAGCGTTCCCCCATTGAGAGAGCGTAAAAGTGACATCAATTTATTGGTCTCAAAGTTTCTTCAAAAATATGGGCATGAATATAAAGACCGCCCCCTAACAATAGCCCCTGATGCGCTAGATGTCTTGACCCGTTACAATTGGCCCGGAAATATTCGAGAATTAGAAAATGTGGTGCAGAGAGCAATTATTATGTCCGATAGAAAGGTGGATATAGAACACTTGCCAAATCGATTAAAATTTCAAATCGAGTTTGAAGATGATGCTTTTGCCTCCCTAAAAAAAATGGAACAAAAATACATTGAGCGTGTACTACAATATACCAGAGGTAACAAAACTAAAGCTGCCGAAATTCTTGAAATTGACAGGAAAACTTTGCGAAGTAAATTAAAATAGGTTTTGATGATAAATTACCCACCGAGTAAATATTACCCGGTGTGTTATTATTAAAACACAGCTAAATAAAATTTTAATTAACTGATATTAAATATATTACAACAAACACTTGATTACTTTCTTTAAATAGGCATGCTGATTGTATAGATAGGGTATCTATTAAAATAATAGGACTTTAATCTTAAAACACACAATTATGACAAAGTATGTAATAGCCTTATTGTTTTCAGGCGTAATGTTCGCTCAAGAGGAAGTAAAAGTAGGTGACGTTTTTGAAATCGGTCAACCCGAAACTAGAACCTACAAACATATCGAATTTCCAAGAGCCAATTTTATTATCAAAAGAGGTGGCATTGCCAACTATAAGAATCTCAAAGGGCAGAAGGTAGTAGTAACATCAGTTGAAGATAAAAATGATGGTACTGTTCAAATCAAATTAAAGCGTGAGAATGGAAATCGCTTCTTCGGAAGCCATGCCGTTGTGGCTGCCAACTTCGAAAAAGCACTGGACAACGGGGAGCTAGTGGCGAATTAGATATAGTTGGTTAGTTCATTTCAGCTGTTCGGTTAGGTATTTGTAATGTCTGCCTACCGAACAGCTTTTTATCTTTTAGCCAAAATTATAAACCGATAACTTTCATATTATTTCTATTTCTCGCATCCACCGAATCTGAATATAAAATTTAACTTTATATCTTTACTGTAGTCCGCTTTTAACGCAGCTTCAAAATCAGATTTCAGTGTATAGAGGCTTCCTCCTACTATTCTTATTATCCTCCCTTTCCGTTTGGAGTCAAAACTCCTATTCACGAACATTAAAACTTATGGGCAGCCGTTTTGATATAACGGTCGTAGCTAGCGATTCGGTTTCCGGTCATGAGTATATTGACATGGCCGTAACGGAAATTTCAAGAATTGAAAACCTAATTTCTTCTTGGAATTACAAATCACAAACCTCTTCGATAAATAAAAATGCGGGCGTGTCACCTGTTCAAGTCGACCCTGAGCTTTTCGGCCTTATTAAAAGATGTAACCAAATTTCAAACTTGACCGATGGTGCTTTTGACATCAGTTACGCTTCTATGGACAAGATTTGGAAGTTTGATGGAAGCATGCAACAAATGCCCGATCCATCTCTAATAAAAGCCTCCGTAGAAAAAGTCGGATACCACAATATTGTTCTAGACTCAGCAACCAGTTCAATCTTTCTAAAATTGGAGGGGATGAAAATTGGTTTTGGTGCCATCGGCAAAGGTTATGCGGCCGATAAAGCAAAGGCTTTACTCATGTCTAAGGGCGTAAGTGCCGGTATAATAAATGCCTCTGGCGACATGAATTCTTGGGGCGTACAGCCTAATGGCCAACCTTGGCAAGTCGCTATTACCAACCCGTTGAACAAAAACAAGACTTTCGCCCTATTACCGTTAAACAATAATGCCGTCGTAACTTCAGGGAACTACGAGAAGTACCTCATCTTGAACGGTAAGCGTTATTGCCATATTATTGATCCTAGAACTGGCTACCCCTCTTTCGGAATCTCAAGTGTAACCATTTTCGCCCCTAGCGGCGAATTGGCCGATGCGCTTGCAACGGCAGTCTTTGTTATGGGGAAAGATGTCGGAATTGACAGAATCAACCAAATACCAAAAGTGGAATGCATAATAATTGACGAAAAGGGACAAATTTCTACATCGAAACACATTGAAATAGAAAATTTATGATAAATCGATTTTTATTAATTCTGGCCGTAGGCTACTCTTTGATGAGCTGCGTAACCGTTAAAGAATATCAAAAAGTGAACATAAATGATCCAGATATGTCGCTAACGCAAAAAAAACTAGACCGAAATGTTAATACTATGTATTCGTACCGAGAGGCGGCCGTGGGCGCAAACGGAGGAAAAACCGGAGGAGGCTGCGGTTGCAATTGATCACGACTAAAACGATATCCCCTGATTATGAAAAAAACTACTGTTTTATGGGTGCCTACACTGTTGTTCATGGTCTTGACCACCTATGCACAAGACACAAATCAAGATTACAAACAACGTGTACTGGAAAGTTCAGAAATCGATTTTCTTTCTAGTTACTATTCACAAGAGGGTGATAATGCCGCCGTCACAGGTGGCCGGGGCACCGAAGAATTAACTGATGCCACGGCTACGGTAATTGTTTCAATTCCCCTGAACGATGACGATATTTTGACCGTTGATGCAGGAATATCGGCGTACACGTCTGCCTCTTCGAGTAATGTAAACCCTTTTGATAGCAACACCGACGGAAACCCCTTTATCGCTACCACGGGAGCTTCAAGATCCGATACTTGGGTTAACTTTACAGGAACCTATACCCACAATTCAGACGATAGAAATAATATATGGTCTGCCCGCCTATCGGTTTCAAATGAATACGATTATTTCTCTTTTGGTTTTGGGGGAAGTTATGCGAAGCTTTTTAATGAAAAAAACACTGAGTTAAACTTGAACGCAAATGTTTATTTAGATAAATGGAAAATTATTTACCCCATCGAACTGAGGCCCTTTACCAAAAATGGTAACGGTGAGTTCAGAAGTAGCGAAATTACCGGAAATACGGCCTATGCCCCTAATTTCACCGAACTTGATAATAGCAACAGAAACTCTTATTCCGTTGGTTTGGGACTATCACAAATTCTGCATAAAAATCTTCAAGGCCTTATTTCTGTAGATGTTATTCAACAGCAGGGACTATTGTCCACTCCCTTTCAGCGGGTCTATTTTCAAGATATTTCAGATGCTTTCGTTGAAAATTTTCAGTTGGCCGATGACGTTGAACGATTACCAGATAGTCGATTCAAAATCGCCTTAGGTGGCCGCCTAAATTATTTTCTGAGTTCCACCATTTCGGTACGCTCTTATTATCGCTATTATGTTGATGATTGGGGAATATCTTCCCATACGGCCAGTGTTGAGATACCCATAAAACTATCCGATAAATTTACACTTTACCCCTCTTATCGCTACTATAGGCAAACCGACTCTGATTATTTCGCCGGCCATGAACAACATTTTTCATCTTCAATTTTTTACACTTCTGATTATGACCTTTCCCGATACAAGGCCAATCAATATGGGCTGGGAATTTCTTACACTGATATTTTTACCAAACTCCGGGTGTCAAAAATCGGATTAAAAAGTATCGACTTTAAATTTTACAACTATGACCGTGACACCACGTTCAGTTCGATAATCGCAACCGGAGGGCTTAAGTTCATTGTGGAATAAGGGTTTACTATAGGTCTTGAACACCTTTCCAAGTCCTCCTAATTACCTTTTTCACTGTACCCTGTACGGAAAGAGCTCCTTGATAACCAGGGGCAGGTTCAAAAGAAGTCATAGACCATTGTTCTTTTTCGTCTGAATCCCAGTCTGTAGAAAGTAAGTGAGCATTTTTATCCAATGAAACAGAAAAAGAGGATAAAGGAAACGAGAGCCCACTACCCTTAGCTTTTATGAAAGATTCCTTTCTCGTCCATAATCGGTAAAAGGCAATGAATAGTTGATTTTTCGAAACATTATGAAGCTGTTCGATTTCTGAAGGCGAAAAGAAATTATCGGCAATTTCGAGCACATCGAAATCATTCTTTATCCGTTCGATGTCAACTCCACATGTATAATACTTAACGAAGGCTAAAGCTACGTACTGACCTGAATGTGAGACATTAAACTTAAAATCTGGGTAATCTATAAGATATGGCTTATCGAATTCTTCGTAAGCAATTTTTATCTTTTCTGGCTCACAGCCTAAATACTGACCAGATAATATTCTCAGCGAACTTCTGGCAAGAACATTTAGTATCCTATCTTTTTCGAATTTGAACCGCTGTGATCTTAAAAGTTCTTGTGTCGAAAGATAATTATTATAAAAATCTAAGTCTTTTTCAAATTCCTCTACATCAAAATACCAAATATGCACCTCGTTTTCGGGAAGTTTCATTGGAAAAAGTTATAGTTTCTTTTCAAACTTGGCCATAATACTATCAACATTCTTTGCGGTTTCATTTACGGTAGACTGCAAAAACAAACTATTATGATGCCCCTTAGTCTGGTGCACCTCTACTCCACTATCAGATAAATTTTGCCAAGAATCGACAATGCTATCATTGAATTCAATATTCTTTTTTGATGTCAATAATAGATTTATGGTACTCTTTACAGGCTGCCAGTTGTAAGATCGATAAACTTTGATGTGATTATGATGCAGAAGCTGAACCTTTTTCTTGCTACCGGAAGCTCCCAAATTTTTAAGCTTCTCTTTGATTGGTGTAACAACTTTACCTCTAAGTAAACCCGAAACCGTCTTAATCGGACTCGATTTAAATCTATCTAGAAAAGCCGCTGCCCTAACTGGGGTTCTTGAAGCGGCGAACAAACTTAAATAATCGGCCATGGTATCTGCTATAATTAAATTCGCAGATTCCGACTCTTTCTCCAAAAGCCTCACGACTTCAAGGCCAATAGCCGTGTTATAACAATAAGAGATAAAATGATATGGTCCTTTAGGGTAAACCTCCTTGATTTCGGAAATAAAATCTTCAGCCATCTGAGTAACACTTTCATGTAATACAAGATTACCTTCATGCGGTGAGGCCTGTAGCGCGTATACCGGCCTATTCTCTTGTAAATACTTTGCGAAAAGATTATAAAAGAAAAAATGGGTACCCCCGCTATGAAGACAAAATATGGGAGGCTTGTTTCCTTTTGTGCGTATCGCAACCAAGTGCTTAAAACTAGAATTAGCCATAACATCCTGAGACCTGTCAGTTTCTGACGTTACAAAACGGGCGAGTTCTGAGATATTCTGATATTCAAATAGCTGTTTTGGGGTCAAGGGCATACCAGAAGCCCTAGCCTTCGCAATCACCTGTATACTTAAAATGGAGTCACCTCCTATTTCAAAGAAATTATCTGTTGTACTAATCTCATCGATACCAAGAATATCTTTCCAAATTGTAAGCAGTTCATTTTCAACTTCGTTCTTTGGAAGTTGTATGTCTTTAGAATCTCGTTTTTCTTCTTCACTAAAATAGTTTCCATTTTGAAGGGCCCGCTTATCAATTTTTCCATTGGGAAGCCTAGGAAAACTGTCTACCTTGATCATATGTGAGGGAACCATATATTCGGGCATTTTTTTGCGTAATGATTGCTTTAGCGCAACTATATCAACAGTATTATAGGCAGTGATATAAGCAATCAACCTTTTTGAGTCGCTTGGCTTTGCCGCTTCCGATTTTTCAGCAATTCGCTGCTCAGCTTTGTACATGAGTAGTTTACGCTCCTCTTCAGAAAGCCTTCGGATTCGATTTTCTATATTATTTTCGACTAACATTTTTCTTCTCTCTTCTATACGGCCTTTAAACGTATTTAAGCTTCAACATTTAGTTTTTCAACACTTGCCAATAACTCGTTCAATTCTTTCTTTGTAAGTGATTTTTTTAAAAAATTTGAAAACGCCTCTGGATCATTATAATCAACTGTATTTTTCACTTTTTCAGAAGCTTTAACTTCCTCCACAAAGGCAACCACTCCGGTTATACCATTATTTAAAGATATTGCCTTCTCCACCTCTTCCAATTCTATTCTATACCCCCTAAGTTTGATTTGTTGGTCTACCCTGCCCAAAAACTCTATACAACCATCTGAACGATACCTTCCTAGATCACCTGTTTTATAAAGTTTCGAACTACCATTGGTTTCAAAGGGATTATCGATAAAAGCTTCTTTAGAAAGTTCTGGTCGGTTGATATAGCCTTTGGCCAATCCCGGGCCTGAGACATATATTTCACCGACAGCACCAAACGGAACGAGATTCAAATTCTTATCTACCAAATAGATTGCTGCACTTGCCACAGGTTTCCCAATAGGTATCACTGTCGAAATAGTATCTGACTTTACTTCAAAGGCCGTGCACCAAACAGTGGCCTCTGTAGGGCCATACTCATTATATAATTTGGTATTAATCTCTGCAGTAATCGTGAAATGTCTATTGCACATGCTTGCATTGCAGGCTTCACCAGCCACTATGACCGTATTTAAACTTGCAATTTTGCTAGGTGTAGCATGTTGTAATACCAAGTCGTATAACGTGGGCAACATCAAGGTGTGGGTCACCCCGTTTGTTTCGATAATATTCTCAATTTGAGAAATATCTTGCTCGATTCGATTTTCAGTGACGATAAGATTTCCTCCGGTGCATAAGGTCCAAAATATTCCTGCTTTAGAACTATCGAACGAAATGGAAGACATCAATAAAAATGCTTCTGGATTTTCAGGGTAAAAACTTAACCTACCCGCCGTAGAGTTTATAATATTATCATGTGAAATTGGCACGCCCTTAGGTTGACCACTACTGCCCGAGGTATAGATAACATAGGCCAAATCATCTCTTGATACTTCTGGAAGATCAACATCGGATATTTTCGAATCTTCACCTAAAAGTTCATCTAAATAAATCAATATCTTTTCTTGCCCTTCGAAGACCGGACTAAGGGAAGAATCTGAAACCAAACAATTACATTGTGCATCTTCAAGTACAAAATTCAAACGCTCTAAAGGATAATTGGGGTCTATAGGCAGGTAAGCACAGCCTGCTTTTAAAATACCCAAAAGACCTACAATCATATCTATCGAGCGATCAAGGCAGAGACCAATTATTTCATTTTTCCTAGATGTTGAGTTAAATATTATTTGAGCGATTTTATCGGCCCTATGATTCAGTTCTTCATAGGTTATCGATTCATTTTTATAGGTTACCGCAATTTTTGATGGAAACCTTTTGCCTATATCATCTATGATACGATGAACGGCCCGATAAGAAGAAAATATGTTCTCACCACCGTAGGTAGTATCATAAAAAATCGACTTTTCAATATCGGTCAACATGGGCAGTTCTTTAACCGTACTATTCGAATCGTTTAGAACACCTCTTAAAAGCAATTCGTAATGTTCAAGCATTCTAACGATTGTCGTTTCAAAGTAGAGATCCGAATCATACTCAAATGTCAAGGACAATTGGCCATCTTTCTCAGAAACCGACAATGTCAAATCAAACTTGGCCACCTTGGTATCAAATTCCGTTTCATCAGATATAAGAACCTCATCACCAAAGGTGGGAACTTCTTCTTGTGGATGGTATAGAAACATAATCTGAAAAAAAGGGTTTATGCTCAAAGACCGGTCGACTTTTAATTCTTTGACCAAAACATCAAAAGGCACATTTTTATGCGCAAAGGCCTCTAAAGTATTTTTTTTAATATGCTGAACAAGCTGTTTTATAGATAGTGAACTATCAATATGATTGCGCAGAACTATGGTGTCGATAAAAAACCCAAAGATATTTTCTAAAGATTTTGTACTTCTGTTCGATATCGGTGTGCCAATTAAAATATCATCTTGCCCCGTGTAACGTTTTAACAGAATATAGTACACCGATAATAAAAAAATGAAGGGCGTAGTTTCCATTTTTTTTGCCAGCCCAAGTACATCAGAAGATAATTCAGAAGAAAGTTTTCTAGTAATCTGGCCCCCGTTAAAAAGAGGACTTGCCTTTCTCTTTTGGTCCGTCTGCATATCTAGAACAGGTAGCTCACCAGAAAGTGTATTTTTCCAATAGGCGAGTTCATCTGACTTGATCGATTGCTTACTCTGCCAATAAGCATAATCTCGATATTGAGTTTCGGCATTAGAGACCTGCAACTCATTGCCTTTTGAAAGCGTTTTATAGTGAGAAGCCAAATGTTGCTTTAGAATACCTATTGACCATTCATCAACAATAATATGGTGCATGGTAAAGAATAGAACATATTTATCAGCATTTGTTCTAATCAATGAAATTTTTAAAAGCCCTGGTGACGACAAATCGAAAACAGTACGTGATTGCTTCGTCAATAATTGATCGAGCTTCGACTGTGCAGACTCTTCTTCGAAACCTGACAAATCAGTGTCCTGTATTTCAGGCAGCTTATGTGAAATTCGAAGAACCGGATTACCATTTACCATTGGATAGAAAGACCGCAGAATTTCGTGATCTTGAAAAATTCTGTTCAATGACGCTTTAAGGTATTCTACATTCAGGTTTCCTTCAAAACAGATTAGCTCAGAATAGTTGTAAAAAGGATTATCAGGATATAATTGCTGTAAAAACCATATTCGTTGCTGACCTCTCGATAAGGGTATATCAACATCTTCAGGTGCTTTTGGAATAACAGAAATTAAGTTCTTATCCTTATCTCTATTCTTCCACCTGTTTAAAAGGGAACTATTTCCTGCTTTATTTTCCAAAAGGATATCTGGTTAAAACTTAATTTACAACAAACCAATGAACCTCGCAATTGGGTAGAGGTTACGATTCACAATTTCATCTAACGGCAAATCGATATCGAAGGCTCTTTCTATAAACCAATAGATTGAAATAAATATCAATAATGCCGATAACCCGACCAGTAATTTCGGATACAACTTACGATTTCGAATCAAATACAAAATCGGAAATATCAGAGCTATAATTACTACTTGACCTATTTCAACCCCTACGTTAAAACCCACCAAAGACAACGATAGATACTCCCCTTTAAAGCCTAACTCGCCTAATACGCTAGCGAATCCGAAGCCATGAAACAATCCGAATACAAAGGCTATAATCCAATCTTTTCCTTTAAAGATGGGTCTAATGTTGTGAAAAGCGGCCAAGCCAACCGAAAATGCGATAATAGACTCAACTACTCTCGACGGCAAGTTAATTATGTTCAAAGACGCCAAGCTTAACGTAATGGTATGGGCCAAAGTAAAGAAAGTCACTATTTTCAAAATATACATAAAGGCCGGTTTGAACTTCTGCACGGGCTCCCAACCTAGAATACTAAAACCTGTATCGGCCACCTCTGCACCATCACCTCTGATTTTGGTTGTTTTTCTTCGAACAACCGATGGTAAAATCAAGGCTAGCAAGAATAGAATGTGATCCATACCGATCCAGATATGCCAAATTCCTTGCTTCACCATAGCTACAAAACCTTTCCATAATGAAGTTTCAGTAAGTGATATAGTACCTTTAGGTTCGTCTTTACTTAAATATAGAGCAACTATCGATTCATTGTTTATTAAACCGGCTTTCCAATTATACTCCATTGCAATTAAACAGCGGTGAGATGGATCTTCTTGAGTAAAGGCAGTGTATTCGACAATTAGATTATCGGGTAGGTTTTCAGACGGTTCTAGCTTAAAGTGAAAATTAATGAAGTCTCCAAACCCAGTATTTAGTTTGGTTATTTCACCGGTAAATACAATTTGAAAATTTCCGTTTTCGGAAGAAAATTCAGCATTCTCCAATAAATAGGCTTGAATTCGATTTTGATGGGGCCGTACTTCATCTATCGACGGATTCAATCCATAATCTAACCCAAAAACACTTATCAATTCATTGGCGTTGACCTCAAATCTACCTTCTATCCCAGTTTCCTCATATATTCTAAGGTATATTAGACTTTGTTTGGGCTGGTGACTAAAAGTGAGTAATGGTAATAAGAGTAATGGTAATAAGAGTAATAATTTTTTCATAGCGTTTGAAAAGGTACAGAATTTTGAAATAAATCTTTTATGCCCTGGCAATCACATTTCTTTAGAGTTAAAAAAATATCTTGAACAGCTCGCGCGACGAAATTTGAAGCTATTTTTTTGATGTTAGAAGAATTATGTCAGGCCAATAAAGACTATTTTCAACGAGTTCTGGTTGGTTATTATTCGATAAATATTAACAATTATTAGGTCAAATTCAGTCTAATGAGTGGTTTTCTCGATTATCGACAAGTTTAATCGGATTATGTCACCACTGCACATTTGAAAACAAAAAAACCAAAACCTACCTTTACCAATGCTATGAAATTAAGACAACACCTTTCCGGTAGGGTATTGTTTTTATTTACACCAATAATTAAAAACCTTACCTTCTGATTTGATTTATACCTTGCAACAAATAATAGAGAAAGCCGCTTCGGATACACCGAACAAGCAGGCTTTTCGGTGTTTCAATGATTCAATTACCTATCGAGAGCTTGACAATAAATCAAACCGTCTAGCAGCTTACCTAATTAATGATGGTGTTAAGAAAGGTGACCGTATAGGTATATATATGAATCGCTGTCTTGAAACCACAATTGCAGTTTACGGCATTTTAAAATCGGGCGCCGCATACGTTCCAATCGACCCTTTCGCCCCTATTTCGAGAGTATCCAAAATTTTAAACGACTGCGGGGTCTCCCATCTGGTCACAACGCCTTTACAAAATAGAAGAATAAATAAGGTTTTGGAGACAGAGACTACGGTCATATCGATAATAGGTAGTGACATTTCGTTTGAGACGAAAACTGTCTCTTGGCAGTTCGTTTATTCCCACTCTGCTACATTACCGAACAAAAAAAATGTCTTAGGCAGTGACCTGGCATTTATTCTTTACACTTCAGGTTCTACGGGAGTACCTAAAGGCATAATGCATACACATTCTAGTGCATTGAGTCTGGCAAAAATTATGGCAGACACCTTTGATTTAACCAGCGAAGATATATTCGGTAACCCAGCACCACTTCATTTTGACCCCTCTACATTCGGCTATTTTGTTGCTCCTTTAGTAAAAGCAACGACCGTAATCGTTTCTGATGCTCATCTGAAAATGCCGACAAGCCTCGCTGCTATGATAGTCGATGAAAAAATTAGTATTTGGTACTCAGTGCCTCTTATGTTAATTCAATTGTTGAACAGTGGCCGTATCGAGAAGCATGATTTTAGGGCTTTAAGGTGGATTTTCTTTGCAGGTGAGGTATTTGTACCCAAGCATTTACGAGCATTGATGCAACTTTGGCCAGAGACCAGATTCACCAATCTTTATGGGCCAGCAGAACTTATTTTATGCACCTATTATAACATTGAGCTGCTACCTACGGCTGAATCCAATGTTCCTATCGGTAACGTCTGGGCAGATACTGAGTTTAAAATTTTAGACAATCGACAAGAAGAAGTGAAAAAAGGTGAAATAGGCGAATTAGCCGTTCGGTCAGCCACCTTAATGCAAGGGTATTGGAATAATGAACAACTTACCGATAAGGCTTTTAAAAGAGTTAAAATTGCTCAAGGCTATGAGCATATTTATTATCGAACGGGTGATCTGGTCAAAGAAAACCAAGACGGTGAACTGTTGTTTTTAGGTCGGAATGATAGACAGATAAAACTGCGAGGCCATAGAGTCGAATTGGATGAAGTGGAATATACATTTTTAAAACATGAAGACGTAGAAGAAGTCGCTGTGGTCGTTTTAGATAAAGAAAAAGAAGCACAAGAATTAGCAGCTGTCATCAAATTACAAGAGGGTGCTGAGACCTACAATCATCAACTTCGTGATTTTTGTAAAGAACACCTACCACTTTATGCCATACCCACAATAATAGAAGTTTTCGCAGATCTGCCCAGAACCAGTTCCGGAAAAATCAATAGAAAAGAAATTAATAATCTTCTAGACCAAACCACTAAATGAAAGATAAGATAGAATCATATATCATCAATAATCTAGCTAGCGAACCCCTAGATAAAATTTATGATGATGAAGATTTGTTAGGTAGCGGAATCGTAGACTCTATGGGCATGATGAACCTCATCAATTTCATTGAAACCGAAGCTGATATAAAGATTCCTTCAGAAGATATGACTATAGAAAACTTCATGACCATAAAAAATATCATGCAATACCTTTCGAGATAACCAAACCACAAGCATGCCCCCTATGAAAACGCAATTTGAAAATTTCTTACCCCTAACTCAAAGTCAATTGACCTTGTGGACAGGGCAGCAAATGCATCCCAATGTTCCGTTGCACGATGTCGTTTACACATTTGATATAAATGGCACTATAAACGAATTAACTTTTGAGAAAGCATTTCAAATACTTGTAAATGAGAATGATATTTTCAAAATTATTTTTATAGATAGAAAAGGTACGCCCCACCAAAGTATCAACGAAAATTCCATTATAAATTTTAAGATTCTAGATTTTGGGCATCGAACAAAAGATGAGATTCATTCTTACATCAAAGAGAAAACCCTTAAACCTTTAAACGTCTCAAAGCAAGTCTATGAAAGTAGTCTTTTGAAAACAAGTGAAAACAGGTATATATGGTATTTCAAACTACATCATTTGGTAACGGATGCAGTGACCTTTTCTATTTTGTACAATCGAATGGCTACGCTATATGGCGACTTACTTCAAGAAAAAAACAGCATTCCAGCGGAATCTGCCTCTTTTAGCGATTACGTGCAGTATGAACAAGAGGTACAGCACAGCAAAATAAACGAATCCTATAAAAAATACTGGGCCAACAAAGTCTCAAAAGACATTCAAAATTTTAGATTCTACGGAGAAAAAAATGACGCTTTGTCCACCGAAGCTGAGCGTATCGAATTATCAATCGGTACTTTACGCACCAAAAAACTAAAAGAATTAGCAAATAAACCGGAAGTAAGAGGTTGGACACAAGATTTAACTCTCTTTAATATTTTCACCACTCTCTACTTGAGTTTTCTTTATCGTACCAGTGGCCAAAAAAGCTTAGTCATTGGTTCTCCGGCTCACAATCGAAGTGAGCGCAGGTTCCACAGAACAGCGGGTCTTTTTATAGAAGTTCTCCCCTACTCCATAGAAATTGAAGATAACGATACTTTTAATACACTTCTGCAGCGCATAAAAGTGGAAAGTAATTCTTTTTTGAAAAACGCGGGGCCTGGAATGACCGGTGCGGTCAAGGAAAGAAATATCTCTGCCCTACTCAATTTCATTACTGCTGATTTCCCCGATTTCAACGGCCACCCTACTAGAATCGATTGGGTACATAACGAACATATAGACAGTGCCCATAGCATTAGATGTCATGTTTATGATTTTCAAAAGAATGGAGACTATCGCTTGGCTTTCGATATCAAAAAAACTTTCTTGAAGGGTAGAAAATCTGTAGACATAGCCAATCATTTTTTTAAGCTTCTCGATGCATTTTTAAATAATATTGATAAGCCCATAGAGGAGATTGAACTTGTAAGTGCCGATGAAAAGCAGAATCTTATCGGTTCTCATCAAGAAATTATCAAACCCGAGAAAACCGTTTTAGAACGGTTTGAAAAATGGGCCTCTGAAAAACCAAACGGTATAGCGATACAGTTTGAAGAACAAACACTCACCTATTCCAACCTTAATAAAAAAGCGAATAGGTTAGCACGATATTTAAAGGCTAAAAACATTGATCATAAGTCGACAGTAGCCATACATATGAATCGTAGTCCAGAATACATAATTGCTATTCTGGCAGTTCTGAAAACCGGGGCCGCTTTTGTGCCCATAGCTTCGGATCAACCTAGAGCAAGACTTGAATACATCTATTCAAACTCGAACAGCTCATTAATGGTAACTGACAGAAATTTTCAGTCAAAAGTTAGTATCGACACGAACGAAATTATTAACATACATGAAATAGCACCTAGTCTCGATACTGAATCATCAAAAAATTTAGACCTCGATATCAATAAAGATGATCTCTCTTATATTCTTTATACTTCCGGTAGTACAGGCAAACCTAAAGGTGTCAAGATTGCTAATAAGAGCCTGGCAAACTATCTGAACTGGGCTCAAAATTATTACCAAGTAGATGAAAGTTCAGTTTTTGCGCTGTTCACTTCTATCGGATTCGACCTTACGATTACCTCTACGTTTCTACCCATTATAAATGGTGGTAGAATGATTATCTACAAGGAGGGTGGTTTAGGGCCTGACACCACTCTTCTTCGAGTTGTAGAAGATAATCAAGTCAACACTATTAAGTTAACTCCCTCTCATTTATCATTATTGAAAGGAAAAACTTTTGATGACTCAAGCATACATACTATGATTTTGGGTGGTGAAGACCTTAAGGTTTCTCTTGCCCAAGAAATTAGTGCATCCTTTTCAAAAAGACTTAGAATATTCAATGAATATGGCCCTACAGAAGCAACTGTAGGTTGTATTGCTTCTGAGTTCGATCCAGCTAAGCATATAGAAAGTTCGGTACCTATTGGTCATCCTATTGAGAATATACAATCCTATATTTTTGACGATTATATGAATTTAGTACCTAGTGGGGTTTCTGGTGAACTCTATTTAGGTGGCATCGGATTGGCCAAAGGTTATATCGGGGCTTCAGAAATGACATTGGAAAAATTCATAGATAACCCTTATAATCCTGGTTCAAAACTATACAAATCGGGAGACTCGGTACGCTTGAATAAAGATGGGGAATTTGAGTACTTAGGCAGAATAGATGATCAGATCAAGCTCCGTGGGCATAGAATCGAGCTATCGGAAATAGAAGCTACTTTAAATCAACTTGATGGTATCGATAACTGTGCAGTTGTTTTGGTAGAAAACGAACAACCGATTCACGAGGAAGAAGTAGTAAACTGCACCAAATGTGGCCTGCCTTCAAACTACCCCAGTACAGACTTTGATGACCAAGGCGTTTGTCATCTATGCCGAGCTTTCGAAACCTATAAGGATAAGGCACATCGGTATTTCAAAAATGACGAACAATTGATAAGCCTATTATCCTCGAAACGAGACAAGAGTGTAAACTATGACTGCATATCGTTATTGAGCGGCGGTAAAGATAGCACCTATGTACTGGCTCGTCTGATAAATATGGGGTTAAAGGTATTGGCCTTCACTATGGATAATGGCTATATTTCCGAACAAGCTAAAGCAAATATCGACAGAATCGTCACTCGCTTAGGGGTCGACCATGTGTATGGCAAAACACCCCATATGAATGAAATTTTTGTCGATAGCCTTCACAGACATAAAAATGTTTGTAACGGATGCTTTAAAACTATTTATACCCTGAGTACTAAAATTGCTTTAGAGAAGAACATTCCGTTTATAGTCACAGGGCTTTCAAGAGGGCAATTTTTCGAAACTAGATTGACCGAAGAGCTTTTTTGGAATGATGATTTGGACACAACCGAAATAGACCAAACTATTTTAGAAGCCAGAAAGTTGTACCATCAAGAATCGGATGCCGTCAAAAAACTTCTCGACACTTCGATGTTCGATGATGATGAAACGTTTGAAAAGGTTCAATTCGTCGACTTTTATAGATTCAGTGATGTAAGTTTGGAAGAAATGCTCGTATTTCTCAAAGAGAGAGCAGGATGGGTACGCCCTACAGATACTGGGCGTTCGACAAATTGCTTAATCAACCAAGTCGGTATTTATGTTCATAAAAAAGAATTGGGTTATAGCAATTATTCATTTCCGTATAGCTGGGATGTTCGCCTAGGGCACAAAACCCGTAACGAAAGTCTTGAAGAAATCAATGAAGTAATAGATGAAATCGAAGTCAAAAGAATTATTCAAGAAATTGGTTACAATGAAATCGATGAAGAAGAAATCAACTCAAATAAGCTTGTCGCCTATTACACGGGCAACCCAGATTTATCTATAAACGAAATTCAAATAGCACTGGCCAAAGAACTGCCCTCATATATGGTTCCTTCGGTGTTCAAGCATTTAACTGAAATTCCTCTGACGAAAAATGGAAAAATGGACAAGGCAGGGTTAAAAAATCTGTCGAGTGCCCAATTAGAAATGGATACGCCTTACGTCGCCCCTAGAAACGAAATTGAGGAGCTAATTGAAGGTATTTGGAAAGAAGTGTTACAGCTGAAAAAAGTAGGGGTTCACGACGATTTTATAGCCCTAGGAGGGCATTCTTTGGCAGCCATTCGAGTTACCGCAAGAATTAATGAAGAGATAGAAATGAATTTTCCATTGAACAAAGTTTTTGAACATACGACCATTGCGTCATATGCATCTTACATCGAACAAACTTTGACTGCTTTATTAGAAAAATAAAACCTTTTTATAAAAATTACGTAGGTACCAATAACCAAACCGAACGATACAATCAATTAAATAGCTTGAAGTCACTTCTCATAAAATACAGTGCGCTTTTTATAAGCATTTGCTACCTGGCAGCTCCATTACACAATGAGATAGGCAATCTATTTCATGATGTTTCACATTTTTTTGAAGCTCCAATAACCGTATTAAATCACAAGGGTTACAGTTCACATAGTCATGTTGTGCACTCTCATCATGAGCATACCCATGCAAGTACCGAGCACAAACATTCGATTATAGATTTCGTCAACTCACTTTTTGATGCCGACAGCACTAATGAAGAAGCTCCGATTTCAAAATTTGTAAAGCTTGATAAACATTTGACATTTGATGAAATTGTTTTTCATAATTCTTTCATTCCCGCACCTGTAATTTGTTTTGCCATCGTGGAGGAAAAAATTAAAAAAGGCTATTTCATTATTCTACTCGAGCCTCCTAAACCCTCATTTATCTCCTAATTGACTTTAAAAATTGATTTCTGCCACAGGCGGTTCTAAAAATCAATACTACTACATAACTTTTTAGAGATGAAGACAAGCACCCAACTGAATTGGAGGATGCTATGCAATTCATTTTTTACCAAAAAAAAATAAAATGAAAAAATTATACTTTTTATTATTTCTAATCTTATCGTGCGCTACTGCCGAGGCACATGATCTTTACGGTACTGTTCTTTCACAAAAGGAAGTGGCAATCGAAGGGGTCGGGGTTTACAATAAAACCACTGGCGGTTATACCTATACAAACGTCTCTGGCTATTTCGAACTCGATGATGTTTCAGTAGGCGATGTCATATACTTTTATAGCCTTGGTTTTAAGAATCATCAACTGACAATAACCGAAGATTTACTCGATAGCACCGTGAAAATTTTGCTAGAGGATTCTGTCGTTTCTTTAGACCAGGTCGTTTTGGTCTCAAAAGTAAATGCCTTGAGTAATTTCGTAAACGTAGATGTTAAAGCCAACCCGGTAAAATCTTCGCAAGAGATTCTCCGCAAAGTTCCTGGTTTAATAATCGGGCAACATGCTGGCGGTGGTAAGGCCGAACAAATATTCTTGAGAGGTTTTGATATTGATCACGGTACCGACATTGCCATTAATGTTGATGGTTTACCGGTAAACATGGTATCACACGCACATGGTCAAGGTTATGCAGATATGCATTTTATAATTCCTGAAACCATAGATAATCTAGATTTCGGAAAAGGACCTTATTATGCCAATAAAGGAAATTTCAATACCGCTGGATATATCGATTTAAAAACAAAAAAGAAAATCGACAACAATTTAGTTTCACTTGAAGCAGGTCAGTTTAATACGTTGAGAACACTTGGTATGTTCAAGATTACAGAGGGTGATTATAGCAACGCCTATGTAGCCTCAGAACTTGTTCTTACCGATGGGCCATTTGATTCACCTCAAAACTTCAACCGTATCAACCTTATGGGCCGCTATAATTTCAGCAATTATGACGACCAAGATCTTACTTTAACCCTATCACACTTTCAAAGCAAGTGGGATGCTTCTGGGCAAATTCCACAGCGAGCTATTGAACAAGGTTTAATTGGACGTTTCGGAGCCATTGATGATACAGAAGGCGGAAATACCAGCAGAACGAATTTCTTGGTCAATCACACCAACCAAATCGATGAACATTCAAGTGTAAAATCAAAGGCATATATTTCAAAATACGATTTTGAACTTTTTTCGAATTTCACCTTCTTTTTAGAAGACCCTGTCAATGCCGATCAAATTCGTCAAAAAGAAGACCGAACTATTATTGGTGCAGAAACTAGTTACCAACGTACTATTCATACTGGTGGTCATGATTCTCAGCTCAAATATGAATCAGGTATGGGTTTCAGATATGATGATGTGAACGATGTTCAATTATCTCGAACAAAAGATAGAAAAACATTATTGGAGAGATTGGCCTACGGAAATGTAGATGAGTTGAACGCTTACGGTTTTTTTGATTTAACTTATAAAAAGAACAAATGGACCATAAATCCAGGCCTACGTCTTGACTACTTCAAATTCGACTATGAAAATCTGTTGAGCGAAGCTTATGATAATAAAAGTGAAACCAAACTCTTTATAGGGCCAAAATTGAACTTAATTTATGCAGCTTCACCAAATGTTCAATTGTTTTCAAAATCGGGAATCGGTTTTCACTCCAACGACAGCCGTGTGGTCACCGCAAATCAAGGTGAAGAAATTTTACCCCTTGCCTTCGGCTCTGATTTAGGTACGATTATCAAACCTACCGATAGATTTGTGGTAAACGCCGCATTATGGTATCTTTTTCTTCAGCAAGAATTCGTTTATGTTGGTGATGCCGGTATTGTTGAACCCAGTGGAAAAACACGTAGGCTAGGTGCTGATCTTGGTTTACGATATCAAATAACCGATTGGCTTTATGCCAATGGTGATGTTAATTATACTCACGCTAGAAGTATTGAAGACCCAGACGGTGAAAATTACATTCCATTAGCCCCTGATTTTACCTCTTCCGCTGGATTATCCTTTAGAGATTTAAGTAACTTTTCTGGTGGCATTAACTATCGATATGTTAATGATAGGCCGGCCAACGAAGACAACTCAATTGTAGCCGAAGGATATTTCGTAACCGATATGAACTTAAATTACTCAATCAAAAATTGGACTTTAGGTCTTATAGTGGAGAATCTGTTCGATACCGAATGGAATGAAACCCAATTTGCGACTGAAAGTAGATTGTTCAATGAAGCTCAATCTTTCGAAGAGATTCATTTTACACCAGGAACGCCATTTTATATTCGTGGCAAAATCTCGGTCAATTTCTAAAATATAGAACAATTTTGAAATAAAGAGTAGTGGAAACAACCTCCACTACTCTTTCTTTTTTTATATAGTTTATCTCTAAGTTTTAGCATCTACCATTTGTTAGCTTCAAACATTCTTCTACCTTATCTTTACCAAATACGGTCAAATTCTTTTCATATCATAAAGGTCAATTTTTGCCGTTAAATTAAAAGCCAAACATACTTTATACTATATGTTCAATTTTTTTAGCAAGAAAAAATTTTTAGTCGATTATTTAGATGGATTTGTAGATATTCACAATCATATCCTTCCAGGAATAGATGATGGCTCTAAATCTGTTGAAGAATCTATAGCTCTTATAAAAGGTTTTAAAGAATTTGGTGTGAATCGCTTTGTTGCGACCCCTCACATTATGAACAACTATTACCCTAACACTGGTAGTACAATTAACGATTCTCTAAATAAATTGAGAAATAGTCTGAAAGAGGCGGACTTACATAATGTTCACATCGAAGCGTCAGCGGAACACATGATAGACGACAACTTTGAAAATTTACTGGATAATGATTCTGTCATGCCGATGAAAGACAACTATTTGCTCATTGAAATGTCTTATTTACAGCCTCCAATAAACTTTGATGAAGCCCTCGTCAAAACAGTAGAAAAACACTTCTTTCCTATTTTGGCACACCCTGAACGTTATGGATTTCTACATTTTAGAAAACGCAGGTATTCTGAATATAAAGAACAGGGTATAATGTTTCAAATGAATCTTTTATCACTAGGTGATTATTATGGCAAAGATGTAACTAAAGTTGCCCATGAACTGTTGGACCAAGGCCAGATCGATTTTATTGGATCTGATGTGCACAATATAAATCAACTTAGCTCATTGAAAAACCTGACTATCTCTGAAAAAACAGCTGAAAAACTTTTACCGATTATCAATAATACTATTGCCAATTTTTACTAGAAAATTTTATTCAATTGACTTGAAATAAAAAGGGGATGCATTTTGCATCCCCTTTTTTAATTGATTGACCCTTAGTTCAGTCGTTAGTTATTAATTAAAAGTTTTAACGTAACAACGTCACCCTGACTCATTAAAATTCTAATAAAATACAAACCATCGGGCAAAGAGTCAACTGAGATTTGATACGAATCACCCACGGTTACAATATCTTCGGTACTATAAGAACTTATCATTTTACCTTGCTGATCATGTAAGTTGATACCTGTCATAATCATATCTTCTGGCTGGTTTATCAATCTAAATACAGCTGTACCGCTGGTCACCGGATTTCTCTCTACTACAATACCCATTTTTTGGCCCTCGCCAACATCTAGCACTAAAATGGTTACTGAAGAAGTGTGTTGGTTACCTCCGTTATCGGTTACAGTTAATTCAACTTCATAAGTCCCTGTATTAATAAAAGTGTGTACAGGATCTATTTCAGTGGAAGTTGTTCCATCTTTAAAGTCCCAAATCTGAGAGGTTATATCCCCAAATGAATTACTTCCTGTAAAAGTCACTTCAAGAGGAACTTCACCTTGTGCAGGAACTGCCTCAGACACCGCCAATAATCCATTCTCAGGTATAACGACAACACGTACTTTATCAGAGTTGGTTTCCCCTTCATCGTCCGTTACCGTTAATTGAAATTCATAGACTCCGGCCACCATATTATCAATAGTTAACTGAGAGGTATTTTCTCCAGTTATACTTGCATTCGGGCCACTAATTTGTGTCCAGCTAAAAGTTACGTTACCTCCGTCAGGGTCTGACCCTGAGCCGTTGAGCGTTATACTGTTTTGTGGTAAATTAATTACTGTATCTTCACCAGCATTAACGATAGGAGCTTTAGTGTTACCTGTACCTGTGGCCTCATTCACGGTTATAGTAACTTCATCAGAAGCTATATAGCCTTCTTCATCAGTTACGGACAACCTAAATATATATGAACCTTCAACCAAATTTTCAAGAACTAGAGTAGACGTTGTTTCGCCATTCATTGTGATTCCGTCAGGACCATTTTCCTTTGTCCATATATATGACTGTATTTCACCATTCGGGTCATTTCCAGAACCATTAATAGTGACGCTGTTATCCGGTAGCGTAATTATTTGATCGGCACCGGCATTTGCTACTGGTCGGTAGCTACTAGGAAGAGCCGTTGTGTTCTCATAAATTCTTGGGATAAAGTCAACAGTCCAACCATTAGATACCACATCTAAATCGCCATCATTATCGATATCAACTACACGTGCTCCGTCATGATGTTCGTAACCTAGCCCACCATCATCGAGAACATGTTGAACGAACTCTCCAGAATTGCATAAATCATTTTCGAAAGCCAAGAGACGTTTGGCTCCTTTCCATTCTCCTACTACAATATCTTTATCTCCATCAAAATCTATATCAATTGCAAAAACGCTCAAACTCCCCCTAACATTAGTACTTATAACATTTCTTATCCAGGGGTCAGTAGGGTCGGAAGGGGCATCAAACCACGAGAGCTCTAAACTACCTGCTGATCCTAATTGGCCAACAACCGCATCAAGATCTCCGTCTCTATCAAAATCCGCTAATTGGGATCTATCGACCGTTGTTGGATAGGTTATACCTGTGTTAAAAGTTTCCCAATCTCCGTTTCCATTATTTCGCAACCAGTTGATACCTTGAAAGAGGTCTAAATCTCCATCACCGTCAATATCACCAGCCTGAATATCCTCACCAGAACTATCATCACTAATATCAACCAAACTCCACGTTTCTGTTGTGATGTTGTTTTTGGCGGGTGGCGTTAACATTTGTACGGGCGAACCTGTAGATTCACCCCCGTTCCAATTGATTGCCATTTGATATGGACCATTTACATCAAAAATACCCCCAGCAAGTCCAGCAACGAAAGGCTCATGATAGGTAGAATCTCCTGCAGGAATGTTGTTGAACACAGTGAAATTACCTTTACCATCATTTTGTGCCCAAACTAACTGTACACTCTCGTATACATCGGGAGATGGACCTAATGTTGTTCCTAGCAAATCCATATCGCCATCATTATCAAAATCATAAACATGGGCCACATTACCAAAACCTTCACCAATTATATTCTTTTGCCAATCTCCTGAGGCCGAACCAGGGTTTTTGTACCACCATCCGCCTGTTACAATATCTCTCAAACCATCACCATCTAAATCGTAATTTGCAAATGTATATACTGCAACATACTCATTTTCTTCAAGTTCATGAACCGTCCAAGATTCTGGAAAATCAGTTTCGTTACAGCTCAATTCTTCTATTACATTTACAGTGATTTCATCAAAAACTCCGGTACCAGTGTGATCAGGATTAAATAGCTCTATTTTAATGGTATGACTTCCTAAACTTAAATCTTCAATAGTTATTGGATTATAACTATAGTAAGGTCCAATCATTACATCATCTACATAATAATGTACATGGGTATTATCTCGACCTATTTCCCAGTCGCTAATGGCAAAAGCCACATTAAAAGTGGAGTTGACTTCTGAATTCTGTGCGGGCGAAACAATATGAATTGACGGAATCGCATCAAAACTACTTGAATCCAGTATTTCTATAGCGGAGATTTTAGCATCGCCTTCCAATGATTCAAAAGATATTGACACGCTACCATCCGATACCTTTACATCATTTATATCCTTTATTAAAACTGTTGCTACACCGGCTTCGCCAGCAATATCAAAATTTGAAAGGACTTGAGCACCTTCAATCTGCACATTAAAAATTCGATTTCCTACACCTCCAGGTGTACTTCCCACACCATGATATAACTCTGCAAAATGTAATCTTACATCAAATGTTCCATTTCCTTGTACCGGTATTTCGTAAGACATATCTCCGAATCTCTCTGTAATATATAACTCGTCATTTTCTGTTCCATCTATTTCAACATTTCTTGAGTAGGTGGTACCCCCTAAAAAATGTTGATCCTCTTCATAAATCTCTCCATTTATTATAAGTTGAGGACCCCCAGCATTAACCCTTATTGGATTAATAGTGCCCAACTGATAACTGTCCGGAACGATAATCAAACCGGACTCGTTCTGAACATTGCTTACATTCAATTCATAAATGGTACCGCCTGACATTGGCGAAACCGTTAATAAAACCGTTCTTTTGTTCGGTTGAAGCACCGCGGCTGATATGGTGATACCATCCGTAAGTGAATAGTTTGAAGTCTCGTGTGCGCTAGCTTCAGTAACGTATTCTGAAAATTCTACACTAATTTGAGTTGATGAGTTAGAGATGACCTCATTGACTAGTGGGGGGGAATTATCCACTGACACACCATTACCCAAAAACTCAACAAAATTAAGGTCAAATATATCTGATTGTCCAGTATTGCTTTTAAAAACAAAGTATAAATCATTTTTACCCCCCGGATCAGTAAAAGTAGACTCGACATCAGTCCACATATTACTACCACCAGTTGATGGAATGTCGGTTGTTACTATTACAGCTCCAGTAGCAGAACCCTTTCTAAGCTCAATTGAACCTCCGGTCGCAGTTGAGGAAACTCTATATTTTACCCCAGTAATGTTTTCAAGATTACGTCCCTCAAAAACGATAAAGCCATTATTGTCTACCCTAATAACACCTGTACCGCCCCCTGCAGAATCGTTGTTCTCAATTACTTCTGTACCACTTTGACTGTCAAAGAACTCCGCCTCTTTCTTTTTTGGATGTAATAAAATTTGATCAAAAGAAGTCAGGTTCCCGGAATCTGTGTAGTTTGACCCCAAAACATAATAAATATCCATACCACCATAAATATCGTGCCCATCATAAAAAAGTGTCGTTGATTGAGGGCACCCATTCAATGTTAAATCATCATGAAAGTGATTCAAGTGCCCCAAAGAAGGTACTATCTTAACATCATTACAATTTATGCTACCATTAGTAGTACTACCATCTTGCGCATCTGAAACCTCTAAATCAATTTCAATGTCGTCTCCCCAACCGACTAACCCTCCATCCGGTGGAGAATTAAATGAAAAAGTCGCAGGGTTATTGCCAGCGTATATCGTTACCACCTTAACACCAAGACCACCATTACCGTCTCTGACCCTAAGTCTCGCTTGGTAAGTACCCTCGACCGTAAATGTGTGGCTGGTATTTTCTTGATTTGAATCGACTACATCGTCTGATTCAAAATCCCACTCATAAATCAAAGGAGAATCACCATCAGCGTCAGTTGTTCCTTCTGAAGAAAAATTAACAGTAAGTGGTACAGCCCCGCTGGTCACATTAGTACTTATGGAAACTACAGGTGAGGAATTTGAAACTACACCAGTATAGTCAACACGTATCAACTTGCCAGTACCCACATTACCAGGACAACACCCTGCTCCATATTGTAAAAGATACATATGACCATCAGGGCCAAACTCCATATCAATAAACCCATCTTTGGATTGGGCAAATACCGAAGGGGCCAATTGTTCATTAGACTGAACAACCCCATTAGAATCCATTTCGACCGCCCAAATCTTGCTGGTATTAAAATCGTAATAAAACAACAACTTATCAAACTCAGCTGGCATACGTTGTTGATCTGTTAAAGTTTCATCATAAAAATAACGAGGTCCGGAAAAAATTGACCACGTATCTCCATTTTCTCTTTTGAACTCAAGCCATGATGGCTTGGCTACCGGCAAGTTTTCAACTCCCGTATTCCATGTCGAAATATTCTTAGGGGAGTTTGGGCTATTATAATAAGTCGGTGAAGCATAATTTATTTGGTAGGCCTCATTATCACCTAAGAAATAAGGCCAACCATAATTACCTGGAGCCTTAGTTAAATTCATTTCATCCATACCTATGGGTCCTTCCGGCCCAGAATTATTAGCATCAGGTCCTACATCACCCCAAAAGACCCAGTCGGTATCTTCTTTATCAACATAGATTCTATATGGGTTACGGGCGCCCATAACATAAATTTCAGGACGAGTGTTAGCTGTTCCTGCTGGGAATAAATTGCCTGTAGGAATAGTATACGACCCGTCAGGCTGAGGAGTTATTCTCAATATTTTCCCTCTTAAATCATTTGTGTTTGAAGATGACTTTTCAGCACTCCAATAAATATTGTTTTCATATAATGCAGAATAGTCAGTGTGTTGCGAATTGTCACCTGTTGCGATGTATAAATTTCCTTGAGAATCAAAGGCCATATCGCCCCCACTGTGGCAACAAGTTGCTCGTTGGCTAGGCCAATCTAAAACGATAACTTCCGAGCCTATATCCAACACATCACCATTCATTGTAAATCTTGAAACTCGATTGACCGAAGATGATTCGGGAGAATAATGCAGGTAAATATGATTATTAACTAAGAAATTAGGGTCGAAAGCAATACCCAACAAACCATCTTCAAGTTCATGAAAAACAGGTATATTACCCGCTGATACTAAGCTCTGATTTGAAGTATTGTAAATTAATATTTCACCGTATCTATCCAACAAAAAAATTCTACCATCAGGTGCGATTGACATTGTTGTAGTATTTGCCAAACCAGATGCTAACTCTACACGTTGAAAATCATCAGGCAATTGCGCCAAAATATTTTTCGGTGATATAATAAAAGATAATAACAAAAATAAGAAAAGAGGCTTGAAACTTTTTATAAACTCTGCGCAATACCCGAAGTTTTCTGGTAATTTAATGTGCTTTGTATTTTGAAAAAAGTAGAATAGCAACTTATAAGTTTTTTTCATAACGTAATTAATCAAATTAACTTTGATTTAGTGTTCTCTAAGATAGTTTATAAACAATTCTACAAATTAATACCCTACCATTTTTCGTTAAAAACAATTTCAACATCGACCAAATGCCCTAACATCTAATCACGCTACCCTTAAAATCAGGTAGAGATACCGGCAATTAATGAAGGGGCTTTTTTAAGGGGGGGGGGAAGACTATTCTAATTCAAAAATAAATTCAATTTATATTGGAATAATTTAGAAATTACCAAATTAAATTTACTCAACAAACTGAGAGAAATCTTTTTATAAAATTCCGAATTAAAACTTCCACCATTTTTTTTGAGTCTTGCCATAACCATAACCATATTTACCACCGTAACCAAGATTAGATGTTTCAACATCGTTCACAACAAAAGACAATCCTTTTATCTTACCTTCTTGTTGAAGTTTAATTGGGTAATCTATAGCTCGTGTTTCTGTTACTCCAGCTCTTGTAACATAGATTAATAAGTTAGCATACTCACTAATAAGAAGTGTGTCAGTAACTACCATTAAAGGAGCGGTATCAACTATAATATAATCATAATTGTCAGCAACCTCATTAAAAAGGTCTTTCATTCTTGGACTCATAAGTAGCTCTGCTGGATTTGGAGGAATTCTACCAGAATATATGACGTCTATTGTATTTTGATGTACCAACATTGGATTTATAATGTCTTTGACTTCAAGAGTATTATCGTATAAATATTCTGTAAGACCAGCATCTTTGTTTCTACTAGGCTTTGACATTTTATCTACATTACTACCAGTAAAAAATGTGTACAGTTTGGGATTTCGAATATCAGCTCCTATTAATAACACTTTTTTATTAGTACTAGCTGCAATCATCGATAAATTAGTAGAAAGAAAGGTTTTTCCTTCGCCAGGAACGCTTGATGTCACGAATATAATATTTCCTCTGCCATCAGCAGATTTTTTAGTTTTAATAATATAATCTAAGTTAGTTCTAATAATACGCAAAGATTCTGCTAAAATTGAACGGTCTTCTTTAACAACTACCATATCATCTTTTTTAGATAATTTTGGCAATTCCCCTAATATAGGTATATCCCTAACTAAATTTTCAAGGGTATTCATATTATGAACTTTGTTATCCATTAAGTCTTTAATATAAATAATAGAAAAGGGAATTGAAAGGCCCAATATAAATGAAGCCAAGTAAATAAGAGTTTTTTTTGGTGAGACTGGCAACGGGCTTAAGCTATATGCTCTATCAATGACCTTAGACTTAGGAGAGCTTGATGCCGCGGTAATCTGTGCTTCTTCTCTCTTTTGAAGTAAATAAAGATATAAAGATTCTGTAGTTTGCTGTTGTCGGGTTATATCTCGAAGAGCTCTTTCATTTGCGGGAGAAGAATATATTTTTGAATTAAATCTCGCTTGTTGCCCACTTAGTGAGTTTACAGTCAAGCCTAGATTACTTACAGTGCTACTCAAACTAGACTGCATACTCCTTTTCAACCCCTCTATCTGTTGATCAAGGTTAACAATAACTGGATTCTTTTCGTTTGAGCTTTTCAGTAACCGCCGTCTTTCTAAAACGAGCTGATTATACCTATCCGTTGTACTAGAAATAGTGGGGTCAGAAAGACCTAAATTAGTGGGCAAAACCTCAAAACTACCTTGTTGCTGCACAATCTCTTGCATAGATGCAGCCATGTTCAACTGATTTCTCGCATTTGCCAATTCTTGTTGATTAGCTACACCTACATTTAAATTTACGTTAGCTTCTGCTTGAATGTCGGTAACTCCTTTTTCCGTTTTGAAATCTTGAGCCGACTGATCAACACTGGATAAGTCTGAAGCTATATTTGAAATTCTTTCATCTATAAAATTAGAAGTTCTATCTGCAATTATTTGCTTGTCCTGAATGGCATTCAGATTATAAACCCGAACTAAAGCATCTAAAATATTGGTTGCCTTTTCCCTTATAGGATCCTCTAAACTTAAATTAACAATATTTGAGAACTCTCCAGGATTCGTGACCAATATTTTTGTTCTATATTCTTGAGCTACCTCTTCAATGGGTCTTACGGAAACTCTTAATTTTTCCTCTTTATACTTTTCAAAAACCCCTACGTTGGGAGTAATAACAACATCTCCTAAGGGAGTGGGTATATTTTTACCAAAAGCATAAACTTCCATAGGCTTATCCTCTTCTTCCGAGTACCCAAAAGTTGTAGAAGATGAAATAGTTATGAAAAATTCAAAATTGGATTTGTTAACCGTAGAGTCTGCAGCTATAAAACTTAAATTGACAGGAGGGTTTTGGTATAATTCAGTCTCTTTAATATTACCTTGAACCAAAATTCTAGTATTAAGGTTTAGTTCTCTAACTACAGCTATAAAATTAGAGCGAGAATTCACTATACGAAGCTCATCTTCAACTTTATTCTTTCCCCCTCCCAAAATAGAGATATCTTGAAAGACATCAAGCTCTGAACCAGAGGTCTTATCCTCTAGAATTTGTATTTGAGTTTGCACAGCATATTTCGGTGTTGCATATCTAATGTATACAAATGCCAATAAATAAGCTAAGAATATAGAAAAAGCAAACCATTTCCAATGTTTTGTGTAGGCATTAATGGAATCCTTTAAATTGTCTCCATTCAATGCTACTCCTTGAGAATTTTCACTCATATCAATTTCTTGTAATTAATAGTACTGTTGAAGTGATAAGTAATGAAGCTACTGAAACATAAATAGATGCTCTATTGTCAAGGGCCGAAGTTTTTATTGCAGAGTTATTTGGCTCAACATACACTACATCATTTTGAGTCAAATAGTAAACTGGTGAGCTCAAGGCATCTTTATTGGTTAAATTCACTCGGGTATAAACTTTTGTGCCATCAAAGTCACGTATGACCATTACATTTTCACGAATTCCCTTAATGGTCAAATCACCAGCCAGACCTAAAGCCTCTAATACTGTAATTCTCTCTCCGTTTACTGGGTATGTACCAGGTCTATTGACCTCTCCCAATACGGTTACACTAAAGTTTCTTAATCGAATATTGATTATTGGTTCTTTAAGGTAGTCGGACAACTTGTCTCTTAAAAGCACCCTTACTTCCTCTGATGATAAACCGGCAATCTTCAATTTTCCTATCACAGGAAAATCTATTTCCCCGTCCTTATCTATCAAATAATCTACTTGTTCTGGCCTTAATCCTCCTTCGGATCCACCTCTAAATAAATTAAATGGTGCACTTGCCTCACTATCTAGAGTAGAGACATAAATACTCACTAAATCATCTACTTTAAATTTTGGTGTAAAACTATTTTTATCAACTAGAGTTTCAAAATCTCCAGTATTCTGAAAGTACACGACTTCCTTTCTTGATGCGCAAGAGGTCAAAACAAGTACGGCCAAGCATAATATTGTATAAAAGTGATTTCGAGATGTATTCAATTTGAACATAGTTAAAATTTTTGATGCAATGATAGTGAAAAAATTAGAGTACTTTTTTCAATTGAGCGGTTTTGACTTTTTTACCTTCTTTTTTATCTAGAACACATAGTTCAGAGTTACTTGAAATAAACTCAGGTACAATTTTTTTCATCAACTCTATTGTACTACCATTAAAGAACATATTAGAAACACATAGTTCGTCAATTTTAGACCTCACCATTGTATAATCTAATTCTCGGGTCTTACTAATCATGATTTTTTTATGATAAGTGGGCATTGTATTTTCACCATTGGCCAGCAGCTCTTCATATAACTTTTCTCCGGGTCGCAATCCAGTAATTTTAATGTCAATATCCTCTGGATATTTTAAACCTGATAGCTTAATCATATTTTTGGCCAAATCATATATTTTAACTGACTCACCCATGTCAAATATAAATATCTCACCCCCATCGCCCATAGCCCCGGCTTCCAATACTAATTGGGAAGCTTCTGGTATAGTCATGAAAAACCTAGTTACATCGGCATGCGTAACGGTTAAGGGTCCTCCTTTATCAATTTGTTTCTTAAATAGAGGAATTACCGAACCATTAGAACCTAATACATTACCAAATCTAGTGGTTATGAACTTTGTTTTTCCATGTTGCTGCATACAACTCACATACATCTCTGCGATGCGTTTTGTCGCTCCCATAACATTGGTCGGGTTCACCGCCTTATCGGTCGAGATAAGGATAAATTTCTCAACACCATGACTCATTGAAAGATCAGCGACCACCTTAGTACCTGCAATATTTATCTTAATGGCCTCATAAGAGTTGTACTCCATCAAAGGTACATGTTTATAAGCGGCTGCATGAAACACAATATCTGGACGATGTTCTTGAAACAAATTGTTAAGACGGTTTTTGTCACGTACATCACCCACAATAGGAATGAAATTATGAAAACCATTTTGCTTAAGTTCCTGCTGTAAATCGTATAAGGCAGATTCTGCTTGATCTATTATAATTAAAGATTTATAATTGTACGTACATACTTGACGAACAATTTCACTACCAATTGAACCGGCACCACCAGTAACCAAAACAACCTTATTCTTAACTTGATCAGAAATCTTAGAATTCTTAATACTGATAGGGGCCCTATCTAAAAGGTCTTCAATCTGGATTTGTTTAATTTGTGAGACTTTTAATTCTCCATTAATCCATTGTTCTACGGGAGGAACAATTTTAACTTGTACCGGAAAATCAACCAACCCTTCTACTAAAATTTTTAAATCTTTGGGATCTATATTTTGAATGGAAAAAATTACTTCAGAAATACTATTTTTTACAAAAAAATCTTTTGTCAGAATATCCTTATGAAATACTTTAACCCCATTTATCTGCTTACCTACCTTCTTAACATCTTCATCGACATAACCCACTACACGAACCTTACTTTTAGTATGGTTTACCAATGCGTTCTGAGTTAAAATCCCCGATTCACCCGCCCCATATATCAAAACATTCTTGTTAATCTTGAAGTCACGAGCCATGAAATTCGTGTATAGCGACTTAAAAACATACCGTGAACTGGTTAGCGCTACAAAACTCAATAGGCTATGAATTATTATGATGCCGAGCGGAACAGTAAAATTTTCGAACATGCCCAACTCTCTGTTGAAAAGCACCATGGAAATGAGAAGAATACTCGAAAGGCAAATAGCATTGAAAATATTATATACGTCTCTTACCCCTGTATGCCTAACCACCCCCTTATGAGAGCCGGTAAAGACAAAAGAAGCCATTGCGATTAGAGCGATTATTGGTAGCTGAATAAATAATTTATCTAATTCAAAATCTAAGGTGAGATTAAACCTAATAATATATGACAACACAAAGGAAACAGTTATCATACATACATCAATAAACAAAACAAGCCATTTTGAAGCGTATCGATGCGCATTATTTACCAAGAAATCTTTGATCATGATTTTAAATTTTGGTTCTAATAATTTCAATTATTCTAACTAAATCTTCTGTTCTAAGGTTTGACCCACTAGGCAGACAAAGACCTCGTTCAAACAAGTTTTCAGAGGTGCCATTGGAAAAATTAGGGTAACCCTCAAACAGCGGTTGCAAATGCATAGGCTTCCACAATGGCCTAGATTCTATGTCTTGTTCTAGAAGAGCAAGACGTATTTCCTCTCTTTTTTCAAAGGACGAAGTGAGAACGCATGTTAACCATCGATTTGAATAATAACCATCAGGTTCTTGCAAAAATTCAATCTTGTTTGAACCTCCCAAATTTTTAAAGTAAAAATCGTAATTGGCCCTTCTTGCCTTTACTCTATCGTTTAAAACTTCCATTTGTCCTCTACCAATACCAGCAAGTACATTGCTCAAGCGATAGTTGTAACCTACATAAGAATGTTGATAATGCGGTGCATCATCACGGGCCTGGGTAGCTAAAAAAACTGCCCTCTTTTTCAATTCTTCGTTTCGGGTAACCAAAGCACCGCCTCCTGAAGTAGTAATGATTTTATTCCCGTTGAAAGAATAAACACCGATATCACCAAAAGCTCCACATTTGTTTTCACGAAAGGAGCTTCCCAAAGCTTCTGCGCTATCTTCAACAATCGGAATATTATATTTATTTGAAATCTCAGATAGTTCGTTGACTTTGTAGGGCATTCCATAAAGGTGAACCGCTATAATTGCCTTTGGTTTTTTTCCGTTTTTAAGTCGATTTTCAATTGCCTCCTCAAGTAATTCCGGCGACATGTTCCAAGTATCTTTCTCGCTATCAACAAAAATAGGAGTAGCGCCTAAATAGAGTATAGGGTTAGCCGATGCAGAAAAAGTAAAACTCTGACAGATAACTTCATCACCTTTTGACACTTCCAAAAGTTCTAAAGCTAGATGTATAGCCGCCGTACCAGAACTCAGGGCTGCCACATAAACATCGTCATCAATATATTCCGCTATTGCCTTTTCGAAATTATTAACATTGGGGCCAAGAGGAGCTACCCAATTGGTATCAAATGCCTCTTGAACATATTTTTCTTCAGTACCACCCATATGAGGAGAGGATAACCAAATTTTGCTCGATGTAATACTCTTCACCTTTTTTCGGTTTTAGTCATTTTTTTGGGGATTCAATGCTCAAATACAATTTTACCTTATTCTAATACATTGAGTTTGTAAAACTAAGTTTAAAACATTCTCAAAACTACATATTTAGCTAAATCACGTGAAAAATCGGTCAACCGCATTTGAATAATTTATCATATGTGACACTATAAGTACGTTCTACAAAACCATTAAGATGTAACAAACATTTTAATTTAACATCTCCAAAATATAACAAGACTCCCATCTCAATTCCTAATCAACATCTTACCACAAAATTAAAATTTCCGAAATAAAGAAATTTAACATTTAATAAACTCTCTACACTCTATTGTATTCGGTAAAATCTTTATGCTCTTTTTTATAAAGCTCCTCTTCCGGTAGAGATTTAAAGTATTCGTAAGTTTTTCTCATTCCCTCTTCTCTTGACACCTTAGGTTCCCACCCTAAAATTTCTTTTGCCTTGGAAATATCCGGTTGTCTTTGCATTGGATCATCTTTGGGAAGTGGTTTATAAATAATCTTTTGATCCGTGCCTGTTAGTTTCACAATTTCCTCAGCAAAGTCTTTAATAGTAATTTCATGAGGGTTACCTATATTAACAGGCATATCATAATCACTAAGTAAAAGTCGATAAATGCCTTCTACTTCATCATCCACATAGCAAAAAGACCGCGTTTGACTACCATCGCCAAATACAGTTAAATCTTCGCCTCGAAGCGCTTGACCAATAAAAGCTGGTATAACACGACCATCATTCAAGCGCATTCGAGGGCCATAGGTATTAAAAATTCTCACAATTCGGGTTTCCAGTCCATGAAATCTATTATATGCCATAGTAATAGACTCCATGAACCTTTTAGCTTCATCATACACTCCACGAGGCCCAATAGTATTTACATTACCATAGTATTCCTCAGTCTGAGGATGCACCAAAGGATCCCCATAAATCTCAGATGTAGAAGCTATTAGTATTCGCGCTTTTTTTACTTTTGCCAACCCTAACAAATTGTGCGTTCCTAGAGCACCCACCTTCAATGTTTGAATAGGTATTTTCAAATAATCGATTGGGCTTGCAGGTGATGCAAAATGAAGAATATAATCCAGTTCTTTTGGCACGCTTACGAATTTTGTGACATCGTGATTGTAAAACTCAAAATTTTCAAGCTTGAACAAATGCTCTATATTCTTAAGATCTCCCGTTATCAGATTGTCCATCCCGATAACATGAAAATTCTCCCTGATAAAGCGATCGCACAAATGAGAGCCCAAAAAGCCCGCAGCACCTGTAATAAGTATTTTCTTCATCTGGTAATTAAAATTGGGTTATTATTATATTGATAATTTACTTGAATCTTCATATACTGAAAACCTACTATAAAGGCGAAGATAATTACTATCGTTTAATCTGATGTCACACTCATACCAAAAATACTACCAAGCACACAGAATATTAGATAAATGGCGAAAAGTTGATCAGTCGTAATTAACACTTAATAGATGTTATGTACTTACAATACGAAAAAGCACCTCTATAAAAGTAGCCAAAGTAGTCAAGGTTATTAAGTCTTCAATTTTCGCTTAATCCGAATTAATTCTTTTTAATCGAAAAAAAGTAGGTTTTTTTTGAGTTAATTGGTAATCTTTGCAGCCAAACGAAATGCCTTTTATCATGAAAAAAGTTAATAAAATTTGCTGTATAGGTGCGGGATACGTGGGTGGACCAACCATGTCGGTCATTGCTAGTCAATGTCCTGAAATCACCGTTACCGTCGTAGACATCAATCAAAATAGGATCGACCAATGGAACGATAGCAACCTAGATAACCTTCCTGTATATGAGCCAGGTCTTAGTGAAATTGTAGAAAAGACCAGAGGAAAAAATCTTTTTTTCACTACCGAAGTTGATAAAGCTATCGATGAGGCCGAGATAATTTTCATTTCAGTTAACACCCCTACAAAAACTTATGGAAAAGGTAAGGGTCAAGCTGCTGACCTCAAATTTGTAGAGCTCTGCGCTAGAAACATTGCGAAAGTCGCCAAAACGGATAAAATCGTTGTTGAAAAATCTACACTACCAGTTAGAACTGCCAGTGCGATTAAAAGTATCTTGGAAAATACGGGGAATGGTGTGAATTTTGAAATTCTATCCAACCCAGAATTTTTGGCAGAAGGCACAGCAATAGAAGATCTTTTAAAAGCTGACCGAGTTTTAATAGGTGGTGATGAAACAGCCTCAGGTCAAGAAGCAAAAGACACGCTGAGTTCAATTTATGAACACTGGTTGCCCAAAGAGCGTATTCTTCAAACAAACGTATGGTCTTCAGAACTTTCGAAGCTCGTAGCCAATGCTTTTTTAGCACAAAGAGTGTCTTCTATAAATGCAATTTCCGCACTTTGTGAAAGAACTGATGCGAATGTGGCCGAGGTTTCAAGGGCTATTGGTACCGATAGTCGAATCGGCGCTAAATTCTTAAATGCCTCGGTAGGTTTCGGTGGTTCTTGTTTTCAAAAAGATATTTTAAACTTGGTATATATATCTCGAAGTTTTGGTTTAACAGAAGTAGCCGACTATTGGGAGCAAGTAATCATCATGAACGATTATCAAAAGAGAAGGTTTGCCGAAAATATAATTTCTACGCTTTACAATACCGTTTCAGGAAAAAAAATAGTTTTCTACGGATGGGCCTTTAAAAAAGACACCAATGACACTAGAGAATCGGCAGCCATTAACATCGCCGATGCTCTATTAGAAGAAAAGGCAGAGATTGTCGTATATGATCCTAAAGTCTCTGAGAAACAAATTTATGCCGACCTAGATAATTTAGGCACACGCTCTCCCGAAGAAAACAGAACTCTTCTCAAAGTGGTAAACGACCCCATGGATGCAGCAGTTGATGCTCACGCCATAGCTATTCTTACAGAGTGGGATGAATTCAAGGGCTATTCTTGGAAAGAGATTTTCAACAAAATGTTGAAGCCGGCCTTTGTATTTGACGGAAGACGTTTATTACAAAAAGAAGATATGGAAAAGATAGGTTTCCAATATTATAAAATAGGTCAATCATGAAAATTTTAGTCACTGGGGCTGCTGGATTTATCGGCTACCATCTTTGTGAAAAATTGGTCAAAGAAGGCCATGAGGTGGTTGGCTTGGATAATATTAATGATTACTACGATGTTAATCTTAAATTCAGCCGACTAGAACAATTGGGAATCTCGCGAGAAAACGCTGAAATTTTCAAAGAAACATTTCACAGCTCAATTCATAAACAAAAATTTTCGTTTGTTCGTATGAATTTAGAAGATAGAGATGCCCTACCCCAACTGTTTAAAAAAGAAAAAATTTCTAAAGTTTGCAATCTTGCTGCTCAAGCAGGGGTCCGTTACAGTATAGAAAATCCTGAAACCTATATCGACAGTAATATTGTAGGGTATTTGAACCTTCTGGAATGTTGTAGGCATAATAAGGTCGAGCATTTGGTATATGCCTCGAGTTCTAGTGTTTATGGGCTGAACGAAAAAATACCATTTTCGACCCATGATAGTGTTGACCATCCTATTAGTCTTTACGCCGCAAGTAAAAAGAGTAATGAGCTAATGGCGCACACCTATAGCCATCTTTTTAATATCACCACTACCGGATTACGTTTTTTCACGGTTTATGGGCCATGGGGAAGACCCGACATGGCCTTATTTCTTTTTACCGACGCCATAGCGAACGGCAAACCCATCAAGGTGTTTAATCACGGTAAAATGGAAAGAGATTTCACCTATATTGATGACATAGTAGAGGGTGTTTATAGAATCATTACAAGTTCCCCAGATAAAAGAGATAAATATAAAGTCTATAATATCGGTAACAACAATTCGGTTAAATTGATGGACTTTATTGAAGCCATTGAAAACAGTATGGGAAAAAGAGCCGAGAAAAATATGATGCCCATGCAGCCCGGAGATGTGGAAAGAACCTGGGCGGATGTTACAGATTTAATCAAAGATTATAATTATAGACCGAATACCCAAGTCAACAAAGGTGTTCAAAAGTTTGTGGATTGGTACAATTCCTATTACACCAAGTAATAAACATAAACTATTTTCAAGAACTGAAGGCCTTAAATATAAAGGTTTATAAATCAAATCTAATTACAAATGGCACTTGCTAACATCAACTTCCCTTCAAATTATAAAATTTTAGTAACTGGAGGTGCGGGCTTTATCGGCTCCAACATTAGCGAATTTTTACTTAAAAATGGTAATAAAGTTACCTGTTTAGATAATTTTGCTACCGGAAAAAGAGAAAATATACAACCATTTCTGGAAAACGAAAATTACACTCTTATTGAGGGAGACATTCGAAACTTGGAAACGTGTATAAAAGCATGTGAAAATGTAGATTATATCCTCCACCAGGCTGCTCTAGGATCAGTTCCTCGTTCAATAAACGACCCAATTACCAGTAATGAAGTAAATGTTTCAGGATTTCTAAATATGTTGGTAGCTGCTAGAGATGCTCACGTCAGACGTTTTGTCTATGCCGCCAGCTCTTCCACCTACGGAGATTCTATATCTATGCCCAAGAAAGAGGAAATAATCGGAAAACCCTTATCCCCCTATGCTATAACCAAATATGTTAACGAACTATATGCCGAAGTCTTCTCCAAAACGTATGGTTTGGAAACCGTTGGCCTCCGTTATTTTAATGTCTTTGGCAGAAGACAAGACCCGAACGGTGCATACGCAGCAGTAATCCCGAAATTCACCATTCAATTAATGAATCATGAATCTCCAATCATCAATGGAGATGGGAGTTTTTCTAGAGATTTCACATATATTGATAATGTCATTGAAATGAATTTAAGAGCACTAATGACAGACAATAAGGAAGCCATTAACACCGTTTACAATGTGGCATATGGAGAACGCACCAATCTAAAGGAGCTGGTGACCTTATTAAAGGAATATTTGAGGGCTTATGATTCCAAAATAATGGAGGTAGATGCTGTGTATGGTCCAGAACGGAAAGGAGATGTTCCACATTCACTGGCATCAATAGAGAAAGCCCGTGAAAAATTAGCATATAATCCCCAATACGACATCAAGACTGGCTTAAAGTCAGCAATGGACTGGTATTGGCATAATTTAAATTAAGTAAGTATGAATTCACCTAAAATAGCAATAATTGGCTTAGGATATGTAGGTTTGCCACTCGCTAGGCTTTTTGCCACAAAATATTCCGTAGTTGGCTTTGACATTAATCAAAGTAGAATAAACGAACTACAATCTGGAACCGACACCACATTAGAAGTAAGTGATGAAATACTTCATAAAGTTTTAGTCGACAGCCCCACAGATAAAAAGGGACTATTTTGTACAAGTCAATCAAAAAATCTCGAGGACTGTACTTATTATATCATTACTGTACCAACTCCTGTTGACAGTACTAATCGACCTATCTTAGCGCCTCTCTACAAAGCCAGTCAAACTGTAGGTGCTGTATTAAAAAAGGGGGACGTTGTAGTTTATGAATCTACAGTTTACCCAGGGGCCACGGAAGACGAATGTGTACCCGTTCTTGAAAATGTTAGCAATCTAAAATTCAATCAAGATTTTTTTGTTGGTTATTCTCCAGAGCGAATTAATCCTGGAGATAAAGAGCACACGGTAGAAAAGATTTTAAAGGTCACTTCTGGATCAACCCCAATTATAGGAAAAAAAATAGACCAGCTATATGCTTCCGTTATTACAGCAGGAACATATTTAGCCCCAAGTATTAAAGTTGCGGAAGCCGCTAAAGTTATAGAAAATTCCCAAAGAGATATTAATATCGCCTTCGTAAATGAGCTGGCTAAAATTTTTAATCTCATGGGGGTCGACACAGACGAAGTTCTAAAAGCTGCAGGTACGAAATGGAATTTTTTACCCTTCAAGCCAGGACTAGTTGGTGGACACTGTATAGGTGTAGACCCATATTATTTAGCACAGAAAGCTCAAGAATATGGTTACCACCCGGAAATTATCTTAGCCGGAAGACGAATGAATGACGGAATGGGAAAATACGTTGCTTCTGAAGTTATAAAGTTGATGGTTCAAAGAGATATTAAAATTAAGAAGGCTAAAATTCTTATTTTAGGAATTACTTTCAAAGAGAACTGTCCTGATGTTCGAAATACCAAAGCGGTAGATGTCATAAATAATTTGAAGTCATATGGAACGGAAATCACGATTCTAGACCCTTGGGCTTCAAGTTCTGAAGTTATGAGGGAGTATCAAATAGAGACTACCAAAAATTTACCAAATGAGACTTATGATGCGGTAGTTTTAACTGTAGCCCATAAAGAATTTTTGGAGATGGATATTAAATCTTGTCTGAATGAAAATGGAGTATTATATGATGTTAAGAGTATACTTAAAATTCCTGTTGATGGGAGACTATAAGTATACTAATCGAGATTAATTTTAATAAAACAAAGTTGAAATCTTAAAACATAACATTACACCTACGGAGCTAGCTCCGTAGGTTTTTTTTTACCAAATTGGATGTTTATAATTTATCACTATAAAATTCTTCCTTTCGTCATTGTTTCTATCGAATCAATAATTAGATAATTGAATTATTTCCTGTGTTTATAAAATTAAATCATACTAATATGTAGTCCATTATTATAGTAAGTGTATGACTATCGACTATTCCGTCTAATTTTTTTATAGATTTTCAAACCATATAGTAAGCACCTATCGTAATGGTTGATACGCTGATTATTAATTCCACCCTTCCAACATTAATTTCATAACCCTTACAATGTTTTCTATACTCAAATATTAACTAAGTGATGCCACTATTAAATATAAAAAGCAATAAATAAAGACTTTACTTCCTGTAAAGAATGTGATAGTGTAGACCTTTTAGATTTCTAGCATTATCGTCCCTTAAGCTTTGAAATTTTAAACTCCGAGTAAGTTTCGAAGCCTTATTGAAAATTCTTCTCCACTCTAACCTACATGCATTAGCTTTATAATATATTCCGTAGACAAAAAATGCTTAAAAGCTTCAGTCAAAATATATTACAACATCAAAATACTAATCAAAAAAATATTTTATTTAATAAAATAAATCTTACAATAATTGTAAGTATTTAGTATTTCATCGATTATTTTATCAATTGGCATGCATTTCATCTATAAAATCTACCGTTAAACAACATTTCGTACTACTATCAGTTATAAAATTGTAGAATCGACCTCTTAGATTATTATCATGGTACTCTAAGCTATTTCAAGTTATAAACTTGATAGTGTTTTTCAGTAATATAATACTTAAACTAACAATAGTCCATAGTGTTTTCCCAAAGGCTCTAACGACTTTAATTACGGCGTCCCAAAGCTAAAGCTCAAAAATTTAACCTACTTATGAAAAGTTCTAATTTAAATGTCATCAAGTTGATGGTACCTTTGTTTACCCTTATTTTAAGTATCTCTTGTAGTAAGGATACAGACTTATTAACTGATTTGGTTGTATCTGACAGTCTAGAAAATCAAATGCAGATTACCATATTGAAAGACGACTACTACTCTTCGAATAATTCGGACGAATTAATTCTTGATGTATTGTCTAATGACATAATTGCCAACCCCGATGATGTCAAAATTATTGAAATTACCGACCCGAAAAACGGAATAGTAGTAATTAATGAAGATGACACCTTAACTTATATACCAACAACTAAAGAAACTAACGCTGATAATAATAACGATTCCAATAGCGAAGAAGTCGTGCAAGAAGAAATCAGTGAAGAGGTCAATGAAGAGGTTACTCAAAATCAAGATACTCCTGAAGTACAAGATAATGAAGTAAACGGGTCAGAAGACTCTTTCACCTACACAACTGAAACTGAAGCAGAAGATGGTTCAACTACAAAACAGGAAGCCACAGTAGTTATTACTCAAATGAACGATGATGTTCTACATTGGAAAAAACTATTTGATTTGAAATGGAAAGAGGACGATGCCTCAAATGCCGAAGCCAGATCAAAAAGTCGGAATAAAAGACAAGAATATTATTTTTTAGCACATTTAATTAACGGTCAAATTGCAATGTGGCAGGCGACAGGAGATAACGAATATCTCGACACTACCATAGAGCTTATAGATAACACTATAGAAGATGCCGTTTCAGTAGGAAATGGGTTTCTCGGCTGGCCCACAGATGATGGCACCGAATACAATCTTTGGGATACCTTTTATTGGAGACACGTAGCCACTTTAGTGCGAATCATGCACGAATCTCCAAATTTACGAGCCTCAGGATATCAATCTAAGTATGAAGAACTATTAGCTTTTTCAGAAAAACACATATGGGATAGATATGAATCTTATGGAAGAAGTAACCTTTATCGATCCAGAACGCATATGGCTTCCCATTGGGCAAGGCTAGGAATGGAATTGTATATTGTAACGGGAAAAAAGAAATATAAAGAAGTTTTTGATAATATATCTCACGGAAAAATGGAGGGTTATCCTTCCAACCTAAGAGATCAACTATTTCCGAATCCAAAAAACGCTGCAGCTTACGCTTTCGATAAGTCTTGGGGAGTTTCAAAAGGTTCAGATATGCAAGACATCTCTCATGCAGGAGCAATAGTTCACTTCTGGGTTCTGGCCGAGGAAAATGGCATGTACTGGAATAGAGCTGATATGGATGCACTTAGAAAATCCATGGATATCTTTTGGACCGAATCTGATCCTTCAAGAATTAAAAATAATGTCGATGGCTCTGGTGGATACACAAATCCAGGTAGATTGCATGAGTGGTTTTATTTGGCCCGATATGACGCTAAACTTCAAAAAAGACTTAGAGAAACGTATAACGGTAAACATCTTAACTTTTTCGGATCTCAGGTTTTAGGTATTGGGGCACTAAATGCTAAAATACTTACAGATGGAAGACCTGTATATCCCGAAAATTAACCCAATATACTTGATAGCATGTAAAGGTCACTCTTAGTAAAGAGTGGCTTTTCCATTATTTAGAAATTTTATTAAAATAGCTAGATAGTTTAATATGCCAGACTTTTCAATAGTATTTAATTTATTACCCGAACGTTTTTTTAAGTAAATACTTATAGCAACAACCGATTACACATATCTATATTAAAAGTTATTTTCTACAACTGGACCAAGATATCTTAAAAAAAAGTTAATTTTTAGTTTATAGAAGACCAAAGTCTATTTTTGCCTCGTATTTAGTCGATGAATATCGCTTTTGAACGATTTTTCATTGTGATACCTTTATCTAAACCCCACAATTTGCAAAAAGGTCTACTATAAAATGAAATTAAACCCCACAACCAATGCAAAGAATTTTCTTTGCTCGTATTTCTTATTTATTTTTTTGTGTCTTTCCTGTAATAAAGACGAAGATTCATTTTATGATGCTATTAAAAACTCTCCTGTTTTAATTTCTGAGGAGTCTATCATAGAAAATGATGACTCTGAAGAAGCTTCAGAAGATGAGAAATTTGATTCTGATGAAGTAGTCGTGAACGATGAAGAGGCAAAAGAAGATAGTGTTTCTATTGAGAGCCGTACGGCTGCTTTTTCACCTTTAGAAGATGCATACATAGAGAACGGAAGCGGTTTTAACCATGAAATAATACGGTTACAAGAAAATAAAAGAACGAGCTATTTATTATATGACCTCAGTGCCGTAGATAGTATAAAGGGAAAAATAGTAGAGGCTCATTTTCAATTTACCGTTCAGAAAGATTCAGGTGATGGCTTGATTGAAGTACATACAGGTGATTCTGATTCTTGGACAGAGGAACATATCAATGCTGATATTGCACCAGAACCCTTAAATATAGTCGGAACAGTCGACAAAGATTATAAGGTTGGGCAAACGGAAACAGTAGTTTTGAATCCTAAGGAAATATCACCTAGAAGTACCACCTTAATTTTAGTACATGCTCAAGGAGATGATTTAGCCATCGCCTCTAAAGAACATCCGTCTGTAGAGCCTCCATTATTAATAGTCACATATGAGGCACCAGTTGATGCAGGTAAAATTGACCAGTATGTTTTAGATTCATCTTCAATAGTTGAACACACTCCTTCTACTACAGAAGAAAATCTCAGTGTGGAAGAAGAGGAGACCACACAGGAAGAGGAGACCACACTGGAAGAGGAGACCACACTGGAAGAGACCACACAGGAAGAGACCACACAGGAAGAGACCACACAGGAAGAGACCACACAGGAAGAGACCACACAGGAAGAGACCACACAGGAAGAGACCACACAGGAAGAGGAGACCATAATAGAACCTGTAAATGAAAAGCCCGTTGCCAGAATTGAAGCTAATAAAACAGAGGGAGAAGCCCCTTTAGAAATTAAATTTGATTCAAACAACGCTAGCGATGACAAAAATATAGTCCGTCATACGTGGAATTTTGACGATGATTCAACTTCTAGTTCAAAACATCCTACACATACATTTGATAAAGCCGGAGTTTACAAAGTTACATTGACGGTACAGGACGAAGAAGGTCTTAAGGATACTGCAAGTATATCTATTACGGTGGAAGAGCCTAAAAATGAAGCGCCAATTGCAAAAGCTTCGGCTAATGTTACAGCTGGTGAATTACCGTTAGAAATCTCATTCAAAGCTAGTAGCTCAACTGATGATAAATCAATTAAAAGTTATAAATGGAATTTCAAGGATGGAACATCTTCGTCCACAAAGAATCCGAAACACACATATAAGAAATCCGGAACTTTTGAAGTTGAGCTTACCGTAAAAGATGAAGAAGGTTTAGAGGATAACACAACATTGACAATTGTTGTTTCAGAGCCCGCTAACCAATCTCCAATTGCTGTAGCCAAGGCTAATGTCAGTAAGGGCGAAGTTCCCTTAGAAGTTAAGTTTTCAGGAAGAAATTCTTCCGATGATAAGGCCATAGTTTCATATTCTTGGAATTTTGGAGTTTATGGTACATCCAATCAAGAAAACCCGGAGCTAACATTCGAAGAGCCCGGAACCTATAAGGTTAATCTAACCGTTAAAGATGAAGAGGGATTAAAACATACCAATTCAATAACTATTACTGCTGAACCAAAACCAATCCCTGAAACCCCTTCAACGAGTTCCGATGTTAGATATTGGCAGAACCTGTTTGATTCGAAATGGTCTTCGGAGAGATCTAAAGCTTATTCCATGGCCAATAGTAGAGGTAAAAATCAAGAGTACTATTATTTGGGACTTTATATTGATGGACTATCCTCTATGTGGCAAGCAACTGGTGATAATTCATATTTAGATACAGCCTTGGATATTGTCGGCATAACAGTTGACAAAACGACATCTGTAGGAGGTGGTTACTTGGGATGGCCTGCTCATGATGGGGACGAATATGCCTTGTGGGATACCCACTACTGGAGAGTTGTAGCTACTCTTTTAAGGATAATGCATCAATCTTCAAATATTAAATCAAGTTCCAAATATAAAAATCAGTTTAATGATTTATTGGCTTTTTCTGAAAAGCACATCTGGGAAAGATATGATGTCCAGCATTCGTCTAAGATTTATAGATCCAACACTCATATGTCTTCTCATTGGGCCCGAATAGGTATGGAATTGTATCTAATTACCAAAAAGAACAAGTATAAGCAGGTATTTGAGAATATGTCTTTTGGCACTATGCCTGGTGAGCCATCAAATTTCCGAAATCAAATCTATCCAAACCCTAAAAACTCCTCGGCTTACGCTTGGGATAAAACATGGGGGCGCCATGGTTCTGATATACAGGATACTTCTCATGGCGGTGCAATTGTTAGCTTTTGGTTGCTAGCATATGAAAATGGCATGTATTGGAATAAAAGCGATATGAACGCGCTAATTAAAACAGTAGATATTATATGGTCAGATTCGAATACTGACCATATCAAAAGAAATATTGACGGTACGGGAGGTAATGGTTCTCAAGGTAAAATTCATGAATGGCTAAATTTAGCACGTTATAGTCAAAAACTTCAAAATAAGATTAAAGCTCATTATGATAAGTCTCACTTGAATTTCTTCGGCCCTCAAGCTATAGGTATTGCGGCATTAAACGCAAAAATTTTAGCCGATGGTCGCGCTGTTTATCCGTAAAATCAGAAATTATTGCTTTATTCATTGCTCTAATTATCGCCATGCGTTATTTGTTTGATATTCATTGTACACAAGGATCGTTTGCCAGTGTGTACGGAATCGAAACAAACGATTGACCCTTCACGATTCCATCGAGGGTGAAGATCACAAGAAAGTCGAGCATTTAATTCTGTGGATTGACTATATCTTTTATAGTGCTTGAGAAGAGCTAGTTCTTCAACCTGATTGCTTTTTGTATTAAATAAAAGTAGTTTTTGCCTCCTAAATCTATCTGGATAGGTGTCGGTTATCATCCACTTGTCCGATTTGTCAAACGAAGGGTGACCATCTGAAGTAAAATGGTCTTTTCCTATAAATTCATAATTAGTAATATTTTGGTCTTCAAACAATACATACCCCTCCATTTCATTCTTTAAGCGGCAATAAGCCAAGAGTTTTCCATCGTTTTTCCAAGCCATATGCGAAACCATTTCATGAGTGGGAAAGAGATATAGATTGCCACCATCTTTATCACAAGTAAACATTCGTGACCAACGATGTCTCAAATCGTTTTTCACCCATCTATGCAAAAACATGACGCGTTTACTATTTGGAGATATTATGGCATGAGAAATGAAGTGTTTACCACCCTTCATCATTTCTATATTCGGTTCAAAACTCGCAACTTGAGATATGCTTACTATCAAAGAAGACTTCCCTGTTTCCATATCTACAGAATAGAGTCCGTCCGTCTCCGGAGCCACATTATCAATATCATTTCTATGGCCATGGGGGTATCCATATCCTGGCATATACCTATGTATTCTTTCAAAACTATACCCAGCTGCCCATGAACCGTCAGAACTCACTGTAGAAATTGCTCGAGATAAATCTCTAACCTCAGATGTATTTATGTTATAAACTTTGCCATGATTTATTTTACCATTAAAATCATTAAATACTAACTCGTTTGAAGAACCCCTCCATTGCAACTGACAACCTTGATGCCAGTTCCATGAACGCGTTTCATAAAACTTGTTGAAGCTAGAATAATTATCACCACTGAAATACCCTATAGTAAGCTTATCATCTGAACGCGGCATTCTCAAAGGTATGCTAAACATACAACCAAGAAGCATTGTATCATCTGCTGAGAACGGGCATTTATCATGAAAACCAAAAAAGAAACCTTCCCTGACTTCTATCGGAAAACGTGAAATTTCATTTTTAACGGGAATGAAATCACATAGGGTCTGATATGTATTGCGCAAAAAGAATTTAATTCTTGGTTTTTTTTTCACTAAATCATATACAATTTTCTCTACTCTATTCATCTTTTTAGAAAGCTTTTTTCCAATAATCAATTAATAATGGTTGTACCCTTTCTGAAAACGCCTGTCTTGAAAACCTTTCTTTAGCAAATTCTTGTCCATCAAGTGCTATTTTTTTGACGTAAGTAGGATTATCAATTAAATGGGAAATTATTTGAATCATGTGCTCATCCGATTTTGCAACACAATAATGTTTACCTGGAATACCGTCCAGTCCAAGGGCACCGTTTTCAGTTGTAACTAATACTTTACCGGCAGCCATTGCAATTATACTCTTCAATTTTAGCCCTGAACCAGCAACTTGAGGATTTATGAATATAGCACCTTTGCCTAAAAAAGTAATTTCATCATTAATAAAACCAACACCAGAAACCCTTATTTTTTGGTTATGAAATATTTCTGTTTGCCTACCTCCTAATGTTAATTCAATTCGATTTGAATACCGGTCCAAAAGTTGAGGCCATACATTTTTTATAAACATTTTTATTCCATGACCCTTTCTACTATCAGCGGAACCCAAATAAATTATATTATTTAATTTACCTGTTCGAATGTTTTCATACCTGCTTAAATCTATATCTGAATCAAAGACACCATCAAAATTGGTTTCATAGCATTTTTCACTCAAAATCAAATCATCTTTAGTTATTGCCCATTTTACATCTGCTGTTTTTATCAAAGCATACTCAAATTGATAAATCTTACCAATTTCATGCCACCATGCTAAACGAAAAAATGGATTTCCGGTAGATTTAAACATTGAAAAAGCCTTATGCAAAACATCATGGCTCTTAAAGGCCCATAACATATTAGGGTATCTTTCTTTTAATTTTATTAAATGAATACCTGGAACATTATCTTCAACAATTCCAACATATTTATATAAATTTCCTTTAGTTAAATAAGTGCTTAAAATTCCTACAATACTATAAAAAACTGAATTTGCGCCCATGCTCAAAGTAATGGCAGGTCTATTAAAAAATATTGATCTAAGAAAACGATTTGTCAGACTTTTTTTGTGAACGTGGATAAAATGAAAATGGACAGTGGGAAAGGTTTCAGCAGCATTTTGTGATATTTCATCCTTCCCAAGACATATGAATACAACATCATCAAAAAACTTACAATATTGACGTAAAGAGGCCGTAATCGCAATTGAACCGCCATAGGGCATACAGGGCCAAGATTGGGCTACTATAAAAACTCCCTTATTATTTTCGAATACATATTTGCCCAGCACAGCATTAAAGTATGAAAATATCGTCTTGAGTTTAGAAAATTTTTATAAATGGTAAATAAAACTGTACAACTAACACGAAATCAATCACACCTAATAATTATTTCAAAGGTTGACCGATTATTTTGTGTAAATACTAAAAATGAAAATTCAAACAATTTATGCTGCCTAAGCTAATATAGAATTCTTTATCGAGTGAATTCCCATTGCACTCAATCCGTAGATAAGATAATTTAGGGGTTATACTAAATTTAATTCGAACTTATTACAATGTTTGATATGGAGAATTTCTATTTTCAACTTAAGTAAAAATGATACAATGATCTAATTTTTAAGTAAACATCCGAGAAAATAGATACACTATATGTATTCTCTAAACTCAATTTATACATCTCCGTGTATTTTAACAAAGCCTCTTTAACGTCAAAATTATTTTTAAATAATTGCAATGAGAAATTATACATATCATCGTAATAAGCATGGTCTTCAGTAAGACGCTTTATATTATACAGGTTATCCCTCAAGTCTTTAGCACTAGCTACATTTCTTTCTGAAAAATTAGTGCTGAAAAAATTTTCGAAATTTTCATCATTTATTAAAATAGGGATTTCTGAGTTTTTTGCTGGGGTTAATACGGGTAAGCCTAGAGAAGCACCTTCCATTATACCTCTTCCGGTCGCAATTACAGCGTCTGCCAAATAAAGCATTTTAGAAGCTTCTTTGGTATATCTATCATCAGTAAGTAAAGTTATATCCGTCCTACCTTCTATAAGCTCAAACAACTTCACTAATGCATCTTGATCTTGAATGGTACCAATTAAATAAAGCCGTATTTTAAATTCTTGCTTATTAAGTAGTTTAACAAGATTTACAGTTTGTTTAATACTATTAAAATGAAAATGACTTATTCGGGCTATTCTTACCAAACAAAATTTAGAAGCATCTTTACTAATATCAGCTTCGGAATGAACGGTTATTTTTGAAGAGCGATTTGGTATTAACATCTTTAAGGTGTTTTTATATTTTTCTCTCGATTCAAACCACATTAAATTTTCTTTGCTGAACAGAACTAAGTTCTCAACTTTAGGATGGTCAGCTGGGTTTGGTCCACCACATAGATTAGTTACTAATTTGAACTTTTTTTTAACAAATAGTTTGCAGATATTATAAGCGTTAGAATCAAAAAAATGAATAATATCTGGTTTGAGCTCTAAAAGTACGGAGGACAACTCTTTCTTTAAATACCAAATATTTAATCCATTAAAATGTATGTGTCCTTTGAAATATGGGTTATTTATTAGAATATCGCTTTTTGATGTACCCAGAGATAAAATGCCCACACTCTCTCGACTTCCAACTTCTCTTGATATGTGGTTAAGGGAATGATAGTGACCACCTCGACCCTGTTTTAATACTGAAATTATAAATAATACTTTCATAAGAACGCTCTTTATGGAGAATACAAATGCCGTTAGGTTTTCATTTCGTTGATTAAAGAATTTTAAGTGCACATTTAAACTCGTAATTTTTTAATCAGTTTAAATACCGGTATAAAATCACTCTTTTTGTAATAAAGAATAGATTTTACAGGTATACCAACCTCTTTGCTATAAAAAAATAGAAACAAAATAGCTGCTAAACTATAGCTAATGGTAGAAGCAATGGACGCTCCATCAGCTCCGTAATCTGGTATTAATACAAAATTTAAAATTATATTAACTATTAGAGCTGGCACCATAGCCTTTAAAGCAACCCATGGTTTACCTTTACCTGCCAAATCCATATTCATTACTTTGAAGAAGGTTAGCAACAGAACACCAGGTAGTAAAATATTTAGTACACTTACACTTCCTTCGAAAGACTCTCCAAACATGCCAATAATAATGAATTCCGAAAAACAAAAAAGTACTAAAGAACCTATACCTATAGCAACTAAAGATAATCGGAGAAGTTGAGTTATTTTGTATGAAAAAGCCTTATCATCTTTAGAAACTGCACTTCTTGCAAATACGATAGTACTTAAGAGCATAGGAATTTGCCACAAATATTGCGTAATAGCTGATCCCTTTGAATAGATGCCCGTCTCTAAAGGGACACTCAGATAATCTAAAAGAATTACGTCTAACTTATAGTTCAAATTAATTACCAACAAAGAAAAGGCATAAATAAGACCTAAGCCTAACATCTTTTTAATAATACCCCAGCGAAATCTTAGGCTAAACGCACTAGCAAACTTATTTCTATAAAGCAAAGCAACGGATATAAAAAGCGGTCCGCCAATCATTGCTATCAGATAACCTGCAATACCATAAGACAACCACCAAACAAGTAAACCTGTTAACAGGAGTAAAATGAGTGTAGGTATCCAATTAATCTTATTAAATGAACTGATTTGATTTTTACCAAGAAAAATACCGGTATTATAGGTAGCAAACAATGAAAAAGGAATAGGGATAAGGGCCAAAAGCACAAAATCAAGATTGTCACCTGACTTACTTAGGTATCTCATTAATAAAAAACAAACTACTACACTCAAAAAGGCGGTCATAAACCAAATTTGGGTGATTGCAGTTTTTATATCTCGTTCATTAAAGATTTTTTTTCCTAAATAATACGCCGTTGATTGTCTAATTCCCAACGAGCCTATACTCATAAATAACGAAGGGTATACCATTAAAGCCGCAATAATTCCATTTTTTTCAGGTCCCAAAGTTCGTGCAACTATGATAGAAGTAGTAAGACCAAAAAGAATCATCAGAACCTTTGATATGCCTACACTGAACAAATCTGAAACGAAAGATTTCATTCTTTTTTATTTAAAATTCTGCAGGGAATACCAACAGCAACAGTGTTAGGTGGCACATCAATATTAACAACACAATTAGCTGCAATAACTGCATTTTCACCAATGGTAACACCTCCTATAATTTTAGCACCGGTATAAATTTTAGCTCCACTTCTGATTATAGGATATTGTTTCTCTCTGCTTTTTTTACCATGACTACCAAGGGTTACTTGTTGAAATATAGTAACATTATCCTCTACAAGAACTTTATCACCTATGACTATTCCTATTGGATGAGGCAAAGTTAATTTCTTACCGATTACTGCGTTATAGGAAATATCACAACTCCTCTTTACTATTAATTCTTTTTTATAATATGCCCCTAGATGCTTAAATAAGAAAAAGCTACTATTTGAAAAATACTTACCAATACGGTGATTTAGCAAGACCCTGAATTGCGAATTATAAACATAGTTTATGACAAAAACTTTTAACGTAACCCTATTCGACCTTAAATCATTCTTAATATCGAAAAATGTTTTTCTAAGAGAATTCATTCCACTTCCTTAAATAGTAATTCCCAACCCACTCAATTTTTCTTCTAAATTTTCATACCCTCTACCAATTTGCCAAGAACTTTCTATAATAGTTTCTCCTTCTGCCGTTAAACCTGCCAAAAGTAGGGCTATGCCTGCCCTCAAATCCAATGCTTTCACTCTTGCACCATTTAATCGATTACCACCTTTAATGACCAGCATATCTCCATCAACTTTATATTCCATACCCATTTTCGCTAATTCTTCTGCATATCCGTATCTACCTGGAAATCTCAAATCGACAATTTTCGAAACTCCATTGGACATAGCTCCATAAATTGCAAATAATGGTTGCATATCAGAATTTATACCGGGGTATGGACCGGTACTAATCTCAATTGGGTATGCTTCTCCACCTTTCACTATCAAACTTGTACCACCTCTATAAAATTTCATTCCGCTCTCTCGCAAATATACAAGTGGAACCTCTAAATGTTCAAAAGGAAAGTTTTCAATTTCGACCTCCCCCTGCGTTATTACCGCGCCAATTGCCCAAGTTAAAGCTTCTATATTATCTGGGATAACAGTATGCTTCACGCCTGATAGCTCAGAAACCCCTTCGACCACTATACATTTTTGACCGAACACCTCTATCTTGGCTCCCATCTTTGTCAACATATCAATTAAGTCTATGATTTCAGGTCTAATATGTGGATTCCATATTGTAGTGGTCCCCTTCGCTAAACTTGCACATATTATCGAATTCTCAGTAGCTCCGGTAGATCGCATCGGTAGATGTATATCTTTGGCCACTAAGCCCATTTTAGCCTCAGCACAAAGATAATCTCCTTCTTCCCATACTCTTGCTCCCAAATTCTCAAGCAACATGACATGCAAATCATATTTTCTTTCCCCTAGCTTACATCCACCTGGAAGAGGCACTCTACCATAGCCATGACGAGCAGTAAGCGCACCTAATATCAAAAGTGTATTGCGTATTGAGCGACCACTCCATTCTAAAGTAGTTATAGTTGAGTTTTTTTCCTCAATGGTAATTTCATCCTCTATAGCCTTACATTTTTTACCAAGCACCTCAAGCATATTTAAATGAACTTGAACATCTAAAAGTCCATTTGGAAAATTTTTAAGTTCAATAGATCCTTTGGTAAGTAAGGATGCAGCAAGTAACCGTAGTGAGCTGTTCTTAGCTCCGCTCACTTTCACACTACCTGCAAGGGTGCCTTTCTTTATTCTTAAAGTTTTATCTTGTTCCATAATTTTATATCTTTTCTGGATAAATATTTATTCACGTTTTTCCTACCTCAATTTTATTCTATAATATTATTTATAAACCTTCAGAAAAAGTGTTTACTCTTAATATTAAGACTTAGAATTAGGTCTTTTGCCCAGTTTTCTTCAAATAGTTTTTTTCAGTAAGTCTAGCAATATTAGACCAGTCATAGTATTGGTAAATCTCATTCCATATTTTATCATCGGGAAGTTTATGTTTCTCTAAACTTGCTTTAACAATAACACGATTCAGTTCTTCAACGGTTAACTTTTCAAGAACATATCCAATATTTCCTATTTTAAAAGGCTCAGATAACCCTCCTACATCAGATACTATAACTCTCTTTTTTTCACTAATGGCAGTTAAAAGAACACCACTCTGAGAAATTTTTTTATAGGGAAGAAGAACAAAATCTGATAGTTTGAGGCAGGCTAAAAATTCTTCCTGAGAAAGAAATCTGTTCATTATAACGCAATTATCAATTTTTTCCAACTCCTTCAAATCAGTAGCATCGCCTTTTCCTGCAATAAGTAATTTCACTGTTTGATTTCTCCTTAAGTTTTGCCTCTTCCAAGCACCAATTATTAAATCGATGCCCTTATAATCACTTATACTACCCAAAACTGAAAATATCACCTTATCCTGTAGTTTAAAATCAGATTTAAATTTCAAATAGCTTTGGTCTATTTTTTGGTGGTCTACTTCTCCACTAAGATTAAGTATACCATGCGGAATCACATTAACTTTGCTCTCACTAACTTCAAATTTACTGATTAGTTCAATCTTAGTTTTCTCTGAGTGAACAATAATTGAATCTACCGTGCCATAAATTTTTCTAAATATTTTCTTGTAATTTTCACCTGAATCGTGAGGTAGTAGGTTATGGGCCGTGAATACAATATTAACCTTATTTGATATTAATTTTAATATTAAGTAATCAATATAAGGCACTTTGAACCATTGAAAGTGTACGGTATCTACCTTGTGGTTTCTGATTTTCTTTAGAAGTCTTATTTGAGACCATAAATAACTTAAAAGTTTTGATACCCCTGTCTTGCTCGAGTATGTATATATTTTATTGAAATTAGCATTAAACATTTTATAATCATATTTCTTGCTACAGAAATATTCTACATGACAGTTATCCAAATTAGATAAAAGCGAATAATCATAAATGGAAAGATTATTATAACTCATAGGATTAACATAAAAAATACTTAACCTTTCTTTTCTAGGTTTTCGATTATTAACTTTAGTCATTATGGGTTAAGTTTAAATGGGTAAGTAATTGTAGTGGTTTAATTCAAGCCACAAAAATTTCGATATTACCCTATTTTACACTAGGTAGCATAAAGTTTATAATATTCTTTGCTCGTTGAGTAATATCGAATTTTTTAGAGTATTTCATTGCATTTACACCCATCTCCATTAATTTTTCATCATTAAAAAGCGTATTGCTTAAAGCCTCATTAATTGCTTCAACACTCAACGGGTTTACAAGAATTGAAAATTCTGGTTCACACTGAAACCTTATTTCAGGTATATCTGATGAAATTATAGGCAAACCACAAGCCATTGCCTCTACGATAGCATTACACGAACCCTCATGTAAAGTGGGCAATACGAAAATATCAGCAGCCGATAAGTACTCATGAACTTCATTTGTAGGCACTTTATCCTTAAAAACTATCTTATCGCTAATAAGTTCATCACTGCCGCCACCTATAAATATTATTTCTGTATTATCAATATTTTCTACTGCTTTGAGAACTCTTGAGGGGCCTTTATCGTGCACGAAACGCCCAACAAAAATAACCAATTTCTTATCTAAGGGTAATTTATGCTTCATTCGCATCTCAACCTTATCTCTTTTGAAGAATTGATTAAAATCAACCGCATTGGGGCTAATTGTAATCTTATCACTATTAACTCCAACTTCAATGAGATTATCTTTAATCTGGGGAGATACTGCAATAAAACCTTCTATTTTTGATATCAGCTTCTGATAATCGCTGTCTTTATAATATGTTTTTCTGAGATTTATATTTTTCAATTCGCCTTCCGCTACAAAAATGGGTTTACCTAAATAAGATAGTGCTTTGACCGCAATAATTCCATTAACCAAAAAATGACCATATACTACATCGAATTGAAGATTTTCCTTTTTAACAGTCTCTCGTACGGCCTTAACCATGAACTTTTCACCAATTAAGTGGGTATTAAAGTTAAATATCTGCTTATTGGATGCAGAAACAACGTAAGGTCTATAAATAGTTGCTAATTCTTCACCATAATTTTGTTTTGCCCTTTGGCCAATCAATGGCTTCTTCCAAATGGTCCTTGGAGCGATTACTGTTATCTCATGACCCAATTTTACAAATTGCTGTACAAGATTATACACGAACACCCCATAAGTCGGCGCTTCTTCAGAAGGGTAATTATTAGAAATTATTAATATCCTCATTGTTTTATATCGATATACTTTAATACTTATAAACTAACTCTTTTCTCCTGCGTAGATTTTCGAGATCAAGCGTTTTCTACTACCTAACACATATGCCGCCCTACCTCCAATACTTTAACGTTTGACCTAAGGGTATGGTATAAGAGAATTCCATCTTTTTAAATAACTTCATTTTCTATATAGGATAAATTAATTTGAATCAATTTTTCATTGAATTTTTAACCTCATTTTTATCAAAAGTAGAACCAATCAAAATCGCAAAGAAAAACCAAAAGAAGATTTTACCTATTGCACCGCCTGTTTTTCCCATATTGAATAGTACCACGGCCAACATAACCAAAAAAACAACACGTCCATTTCTTTTAAAACTTTGATGCAAATTTTTCCAGAGTTTTAAAATAAAAATTAGATAGAACAGAAAACCGAATAGGCCGGTTGTCATTAAAACATATAAAAAAACGTTATGGGGGTCAATAAGGCGGCCTGTGTATTTCATCATCTCAGGTAAGGCCCCAGCTAACCCTACTCCAAGAAAAAGATTGTCTTCAATTATAATCAAAGAGGATTCCCACAAATCGTTACGACCTGTATCACCAGTTTCAATCGTATTCATAATTCTTCGTTCAAAAGCAGGATTAGTCTTCATCACTATACCTAGAAAAAGGATTGAAAAACCTATACCACCAATCGTCAGAAGAATTTTTTTCCAGATAGTAATTTTCATGAACAAAATTAAAATCGCCAACCCTAAAAAAACAGATAGTAAAGCCCCTCTAGAACCCGTGAGTATAATCAAATTCAAAGTAGAAAATATATATAAACCATTAAGTAATATCTTCTTTAAACTTAGCTTATCATTAATCAGTCTAGATACCACAACTAAGAAGGCCACTACAGCTTTAACACCTATCGAATTGGGATTTTCTCCAAATAATAACAAACGTCCATTTTTAAACTCTGTTCCCACACCCGATAATGCCAAAATATATAATAGAATTATACTAATGACATAAATATTTAAAGCCTCATAGACCAAAGACTTATCATTATAAAAATGATTAACAATCAAGAACATTAATATTATTAATGTGATTACTCTTAAATCGTAAGAATCTTGATAAGATTCTGCATACCCACTATTAAGAGCGGTAGAGAAAATTCCTATTATTGTAAATAAGGTTAAAGGAATCAGGTATTGTTTAAATGAAGAAAGACGGAATTGAGATTTAAGTAGCGGAAGCCAAGATAAAATATATAAAATACTTGCCATATAAGTCACCGATACAATACCAGAGAGATTAAAAGGGTCCCAATTTTCGAATGTGACTGAAAATACCAGTAAAAAAAAACAGTATTTGTTTATTTTTTGTAGGAATTGCATAAATAATTTTTAAAAATACTATATAAATTCAAATCTTATTTGAAAACGTATTTCAGGTTTACATTAAGTCTCAAACAAAAAAGTTCTTACCCTACATTTACCTAGCAAAGAAGGGCAAAAGTATATTAGTCGCTTGGCATTTAACCTGCAAAATTACTCTAAAAGAATTGGTAAACGAAAAATAACTTGATTAACGGAATGAAATCTCTGTTAAACCAATCACGCAAAACTTTATAAAAAGTTAAGCAAAATACTGCTCTTTTATATATTGTTCGATTGGGTCAATATTATCACTATAATCATACGATTAGGGTAGAACTAGGATTGGTGATATATTTGCTGAAATTAATTGCAGAAAATATAAAGACTAAAATAAAAATTCTAGTCAGAGGTGTCTAACGAGGTTGTCAAAAGAAACAAGAATGAACATTTTATATCTACATCAGTATTTCCATACTCCATATCAACCAGGAAGTACTAGATCTTATTGGATTGCTCAAGAACTTATTAAGAACGGGCACAAAGTGACCATGTTGACAATGAACAAAAAAATTGAATCTAATATTGAGAGAATTCAAATTGATGGAATCAATGTAATATACCTTGACGTTCAATACGATAGCGGAACCATGAATATTGCTCAAAGACTTAAAGCATTTTTGAGCTTCGTTTTTAAGTCGATACCAGTTGCTATGAAAGAAAAAGATATTGATTTGGTAATAGCGACCTCCACTCCACTTACAATCGGTTTGCCTGCCTTGGCCTTAAAATGGTTTAAGAAAAAACCATTTGTTTTTGAAGTAAGAGACCTTTGGCCTGAGGTACCTATTCAAATGGGAGGTCTCAAAAATGTTTTCATGATTAAGGCTGCTCTCTTTCTTGAAAAAGTTATATATAATAATGCTAAACAGATAGTCGCCCTTTCACCCGGAATGTATGATGGTGTTATAGCCAGGAACATTTCTCATGATAAAGTTTCAATGATTCCGAATATGTCGAAAATAGATGAATTTTGGTCTCGTGAAAAAAACTTAGACCTGGTTAAGAAATTAGGGTTAAAACCTCATTCTTTTAAAGTGACCTATTTTGGCGCTATGAATATTGCCAATGGTATGCATTACATAGTTGATGCCCTTGAACTTTTAAAAGATGAGGCTGATATAGAATTTATTTTCTTGGGTGGGGGTGCCACCAAATCGGAACTGGAAGAACGTTGTAAGAAAAACAACCTTGTAAACGCAAAATTTTTGGGAAGTTTCCCAATGGAAGAACTATCCGAAATTGTCAATCTCTGCGATGTTTCTTTAATCACCTTTCAAAACATTCCAATACTTGCAACTAACTCTCCCAATAAATTATTTGATTCGTTATCGGCGGGTAAGGCTATTATAGTTAATTCTGCCGGATGGACTAAAAATTTGGTAGAAGAGCATAAATGTGGTCTTTATGTTAATCCTGAAGAACCTGGTGATTTGGCAAAAGCTATTTCTTATTTGAAGGAAAATCCTAAAATTTGTGAACAAATGGGACATAATGCCCGGTTACTTGCAGAAAATACATATGATAAATCAATTCTCTGTGAGAAATTCGCGAAATTGATAGATTCTCTAGAAATGTAATTTAAAGAGACTTTGTTACCTGGGTATTTGTTGTAAGCATTCGATTAGTAAAGCATTTTTCAAATTCTCTTATAAACAATTAGCATATACATTGGGTTAAATAAGTTTTATCCTTATTATAGGTTCTTTGTCTATTGATAAGTCATAATAGAAATATATGTTTTTAATTTGTCATAACTATCACCAAATATTGATATGTATAAACGTTTTTTCAAAAGGCTTTTAGATTTTCTCATTGCCTTGTCAGTTTTAATTATAGCGTCACCAATATTATTAATAGTTTTTATATTTCTAGGCTTCGCCAACAAAGGAAAAGTTTTTTTTATCCAAAATCGTCCTGGCAAAAATGGACAGATATTTACCATTTGGAAGTTTAAGACCATGAACGACCAAAAAGACGCAGAGGGCAACCTGCTTCCTGATGAAATTCGGTTAACTGCTGCCGGTAAATTTGTTAGAAAAACATCTCTTGATGAGCTCCCCCAACTTATTAACGTACTCAATGGAGATATGAGTTTGGTCGGACCTAGACCCTTATTGGTTTCGTATCTTCCCCTATATAACCAACAACAAAAGAGAAGGCATGAAGTTCGCCCAGGCATTACTGGCTGGGCACAAGTAAATGGTCGAAATGCAATTTCGTGGAGTAAAAAATTTGAGTATGATGTTTGGTATGTTGATAATCAATCATTTTCGTTAGATTTAAAAATAATTCTGTTAACCATAAAAAAGGTTTTGAAAAGTGATGGTATCAGTTCAGATACAAGTGCCACTATGGAAGTTTTTACTGGTAATCAATGAGTATGAAGCTTAGTATAATAATACCCTGTTACAATATGGAACTCTATCTACAAGAATGTGTAGATAGTATATTGAACCAAAACTTGTCATCTTCTGATTATGAGATTATCATTGTTAATGATGAATCTAAAGATTCAACTTTACAGATTGCCCATACATACGCAAGCACTCATAATCATATCAAGGTTCTAGATAAAAAAAATGGCGGTGTAGGCGCAGCACGAAACTCCGGCTACGATATTGCAAAAGGTAAATATATTTATTTCTTAGATCCAGATGATTACTTAGCGAAAGACACATTACCCCTATTATTATCAAAGCTTGAAGAATTTAATCTTGACATATTAAGTTTTGACAGCAAATCGGTTTTTGAAAAAAAATACCCGATATCAGATAATCTCGATGGTAAATTCAATGAATTAAAAATTTCTGATGGTTTAACGTATATCGCGAATAAAAAATATCATAACGAAATTTGGTGGTTTATCATAAATAGAGAGTTCATGCAATCTACTGGTATTCGGTTTATTGAGGGTAAATGGATGGAAGATGCCATACTTACGGCAGAGCTGTTTTGCGAGGCCAAAAAAATGACCCATGTATCGCTAGATGCTCATAGATATCGCATTTTACCGACTTCTGCCATGCGAAATAAAAGTCGTGAACATTACAACAAAGTTATTTATGACAATGCCAATGCTGCTCACGTATATCATAACCTGATGCAACGGCTACCTAAAACCCATGAAAATACAGAAGCCTGTCTTAGCCGTTTAAAAACAAGGCAACAATCTTTTGTGTTTTTCTTGCTGGTCAGGTTGATGAAATCTGATATATCTGTTTCAGAGATTCCTAAAATGCTTGATGGCTTTAAAAAAATCGACGCGTACCCTTTAAAGAAGTTCTTGGGTCCTGACTATCACGGGTTCAGTTATTCTTTTTTGGTATTTATATTCAACCGAAAACCATTAATAAATCCTTTTATAAAATTATTCAGGTCATTTTATAACCTCATTAAATGAATATTCTCATATCCTCTGCCGGAAGGCGCGTATCTCTTATAAGGGCATTTCAGAAAGAACTTAAAAAAATCTTTCCAGAAGGCAAGGTTTATGCTTCAGATGCTGACCCGATTTTATCAGGTGCTTGTCAAATTGCAGATGGCTACTTTAAAGTACCTTATTTATCAGAACCTGAGTATTTTGATATATTGATAAAGGAGTGCACGGAACGGAATATCGACTTAATCATTCCAACGATTGATACCGAACTCCTCCCACTTGCGCAAAACAGATCACTTTTAGAAAGTAAGGGCATAGTACCCTTGGTTGCTTCAGAAAATTTTGTTGGCAAGTGTCGAGACAAAAGAGAAATTCATAAGTTTTTTGAATCTCATCAGGTTTCCGTTGCCAAAGAATATGGTAAAAACAACTTTAAACTACCGCTATTCATTAAACCAATTGATGGTAGTCGAAGTGTCGATACGTACTTAATCAAAGAGGAGAGCGAATTGACCGATTATCATTTTGAAAATGAAAAATTAATGTTCTTAGAGTATTTAGACCATGACAAGTACGATGAATTTACCTGTGATCTTTACTATGGGAAGGATAATGAACTAAAGTGTATTGTTCCGCGAAAAAGGTTAGAGGTTCGAGACGGTGAAGTGTATAAGGCGCTTACCGTATATAACAAACTTGTCCCCTATTTGCAGGAAAAACTGATTAACGTTCAAGGGGCTGTAGGTTGTTTAACTGCCCAATTTTTTCTTCACCAGTCGACCCATGATATCTATGCTATAGAAATTAACCCGAGATTTGGTGGAGGATTTCCATTGTCTTATCTAGCTGGGGCCAACTATCCCAAATGGATTATAGAGGAATACGGTAAAGGAAGCAAAATTGATAAAGCATTTGACTGTTGGGAAAAAGACTTGCTAATGATTCGTTACGACGATGAAATTTTAGTACATGGATATAAAGGTTAATTCACAAACAGTGGTAGTATTCGACCTTGATGATACACTTTACAATGAACTCAACTACCTACAATCGGCCTACCGAGAAATAGCCTTCAAAACGGATCCTAAAAGTTGGCACAAACTTTATTTACAAATGTTCTCATTGTACAGATGCAACGAGAATGTCTTTGATTTTCTGGCTAAGAATCATAATCTTGATAAAAGTGAATTAATTACCCTCTATCGAAACCACAAACCAAAAATTGCACTGGCCGAAGGGGTTGCAGAACTATTTCAAAAATTAAGAGAGAAAAAAGCAGGTCTAGGCCTTATCACAGATGGTAGAACGGGCACGCAACGGGCAAAGTTAAAAGCTTTGGGTATAGAAAATTCATTTGATTGTATCGTCATTTCAGAAGAGTTTGGTTCTGAAAAACCATCGGAAGAGAATTATTTGGCCATTGAAAACCAATTGCCTGAGTATACTGACTTTTATTACGTAGCGGATAATGTAAAAAAAGACTTTATAGCGCCAAATCAACTTGGCTGGGAAACCATAGGTGTTTTAGATAATGGCCTAAACATTCATAATGATGCTCACCTATACATGACTAAAAAACATCTTCCCAAAAAATATGTTTATAGAATTGGTGATATAAATATCATCTAATCATCTACATACATGTACTGAAGGTATAGGTAGAAACTTTAATGTACACCAATTACTAAACTAAAGCAATTAAATTCAATAGCACGCGTTTTAAATACTAAAGAAAACTATTTAACTGAATATTCTTAATTATTTCATAAAATACATCTAAGAGTTGTATTTCATCGTAAATATTTACACTTAAACCCCAAAAACAAGATTAAGTGTCTTTAAAAACAAATGCCCCACGAAAATCTAATTCTCATCAATGGCTAGCGACATTGAGAGAGGAAATCATATTATCTATTTATCATAGATATCCGGTATTCTTCTTACTTTTCATTAGATAAGGGGCTATAATCAAATTTTTAGCTCTTACAATTGACAAGATTAGAAAAAAGATTTAAAAGTCTTGATGGAAAAAAAGTTATTTTTACAGACTTTTTTGATACCCTTGTGCACCGTTCGGTACACCCGAACTATACATTGCGCTTATGGGCAAAATTTATTATTCGCGAACTCGGAGTTGAAATTACATCTGAACAACTTTTCAGTATAAGAGCTAATACCCACACATTTTTATCTACTAGGGAAAACAAAAACTCGTTAGAAATTGACTATACTTTGTTGATACACGAAGTGTTTCTGAGATTGCAACACAACAATCTCTTGCAAGGTGTAAGCCTCAATGTCTTTGAATCACTTTTTAAACAGGCTGACACTATTGCAGAAACTTCGGTTCAGTTTAAAAACGATAACCTCATTCAAGATTTATTCAAACTGAAGGAAAAGGGATACAACATCTATCTCTTGTCCGACTTCTACCTTTCCAAAGAAATCATTTTGAAAATTATTGAACATCATGGTTTTTCGAATTTATTTAGAGACGTTTTTATTTCAAGTAATGAAGGTGCTTGTAAAGAAAACGGATCGCTTTATCAGCACGTGCTTAATCAACTGAATATCGACCCCTCAGAAGTAGTAATGATTGGCGATAATAAGAATAGTGATATCTTAAACGCAAAACGTCATGGTGTTACGGCCATTCATTTGAAGCATAGGTCGCACAAGTTTAGAAACAAAAAAAATCTTTTTGGTACCGATAAAAAAGATTTTTATAGGGTTTGTAAGTCAATTGAAAAAAAGTGTTTGAGAAGCGAACACCCCTTTAGTGAGTATGTTACACACTTCTATTTTTTTACAGAAAGACTTTATATAAATGCTAAAAAAAACGGTATTAAAAATTTATATTTTTTAGCCCGTGAAGGTCACTATTTAAAAAAACTATTTGATTGTTATCAAGATTTAAACCAGATACCAGAAGATAATAGAATAAAAACACATTATTTAAAGGCATCCAGACAGTCGGCCACCCAATTAGCCTTAAAACCTTTAGAAGAAGAAAACTTTAAGAAATTAACAAAGAAATTCGGCGAAATGTCGCTGAGTCATTTTTTAGATTGGTTTCCTTTCGATACAGACGTTAAGCAACAAATCATTGACGAATTAAATTATCCCTCCGACAAGTTGCACACTCAATTTCCTACTTCTGAAGCAATGCTTCTGCTCAGAGCGAATAGCACTTTTCAAAATGCTTATGCCGATAATAGACAGCTTCAAAAAAAGGCTTTCATAAGTTACTTGAATTCTTTTGGAGCCAATTACCAATCCGAAGGTCTTACCTTGGTTGATGTAGGTTGGGGGGGTACAATGCAAGAAGCGCTATATAAGTTCTTTAACAAAAAAATCCCCGTTACCGGTTATTATTTAGGACTCAAGGAAATTTATAATATTGAGAATGATACCAAACGTTTTGGACTGAACTTCTCTATTTATCCAAACAGTACATTTTCAGATGATATTCTAATGGCTAATGGGCAACTGTATGAACAACTTCTAGCGGCTCCCCATGGCAGTACGTTGTATTATAATTTAGATTCCAGCAAACCAACCATGGAGTTTCATGAGGAAAATGAAAAATATAATTACGGTCATTTAATTGCACCCATTCAAGATTTTATGTTCGAAAGGTTTAAAGAACTTTTTAAAGAGCTAAGAAGCGTTGATTATACTCAAGAAATGGTTCAAGACTATATGACCGACATGGCTTTACGTACTGGTATCTTTTCTACTAAAGAAAAAATTAAGTTCATAAATCAACTTTCAAAAGGCTTTTACCAAAATGTGGGTGCCAATAAAGTCGGTATTGCTTACAATCCAAACCAACTGAAAACAAGTAAGCTGACCTTACTGAAAAGATTTATTATATCTCCGGAAAAAGTATTTAGATATTTAGTTAAGCTAAAGCCTTTTTTATACAGTAAAGGTCTCTACTGGGCTTCAAAACCAATTGATTTAACATATTACTATATTAAATTTAATAGTTGGGCAAAAAAGAAATGGTTCAATAAAGGACTCATTTCTTAAGTGCGATCCTTTCCTAGAATTTAGTGATGACAAAATCAGATCTTCGATTAACCTTATGTTTCTCTTCATCACAATAAATAGTATCATCACATTCGTTTAGCAGTTCTTCTTCTCCTTTCGCCTGTGCCTGCAGTCTTTCTTTTGAAACCCCTAATGTTAATAGGTATTTCAAGGTTCTTTCAACCCTTCTTTCCGATAACCAGTTATTGTATTCATTAGTTCCCCTTGAATCTGTATGTGAAGAAATTTCAAGTTTTAGCTGAGGATATTTCTTCATAACATTTGAAAGTCCTTTCAAAACTTCTTTAGAGTCTTCAGAAAGATACGATGAGTTTAGAGCGAAGTAAACATGCCCTAGGGCTTTAATTTCATTCACAATACGCTTTTTTCTGGCGTTTTCAGCTGCAAGTTTAGCTTCTTCGATAGCTTTTTGTTCAGCTAACATTTTTTTTCTGGCCAATTCTTGAGCTAAAGCTTCTTCTGAACGGTTAATAGCTTCTAAGGAATCTTGTTTTCTTTGTCTCGCTTCTTCTAGAGCTTCGATTTGAGCAAGTCTTTCTTCCCCTTTCTGAGATAGTTCTTTTTCAATTCCAAATCTATAGACTACACTAGCAGCGTGCTGTAAGTGATTGGTACCAATATTACCCATTCTCCATTTACCAGAAGAATTTAAGTCCAAAGCTATTTTTTCGGTTATCCAAGTCCTTAATCCCACTACCGCGTTATAAGTACCTCTCGGCTCCTCCCTAGCTGATGTATAGCCCAGCCCCACACCTATATATGGGTCAAACCAAGAATCTCTACCGAACAACTTCATTAAATCATAAGTTATTCTAGAGTCTATAGCATAATAGTCCATTTCCTCTTGATTAATCTCACCGTCAATCAATTTACCTACTTTATATTTATTATAAGATCCGATAGCTTCCACACCGAGCCCACTTTTAAAATATCTGCCAATATTTATTCGCGATGGATAAGGGAGGGCGTTCCATTGGTCACTGACAGAGAAAAGCTCATCAAATACATCCCCCGAATCATCAATTATATTATATCCGATACCAATATGCCAAGAACGGGCAATCACACTATCTTTTGAAGTTAAGTGAATCTCATATTCTTTATCTTGCGAGTAAGAAGATTGAGATATAAGGCAAAGTAAAGCCAGAGTGACTTTTATAAAATGATTCATAACCGATAAGATTTGGGCGTTCTCTATACAAAAATACCCGGTACTCATCAAGTATTTAAAAAAAGCATGTGAATTACATTGATTCTCGTCGGAATGCACCTAACGGCATGTGAACCACTAATCTAAGTCTTATTTGATTACCACCTTTTTATCCATTTTGTTCAATAGGTATATTGAAAAGGGCACCAGCATTGTAGAGCTAGACTCTCTGATGAAGTCATTCTCCCTTTCAATTAGTATAAGTGAATCTTGAGTTGATTTGCTGAGAACCAACTGGGAAGTGGTGTTGGCATTAAAATTCCGATGCCTATAAAATAGTAACATATTCGTTGAAAAATCTACCTTGAGAAGCGGAAGCCCAGGTTTTCTGGTACTATTGATCTTTGAGTACAACTTCTGAAGACTTTTAAAGTCTCTAATGACCAATACACGTTCCACACTAGTACTATCAATATAATCCCTCGAAAGCAGTGTCAAGGTGGATTTCGCTAAGTCACTTTTGCCTAAAATTTGATTTGGTTTGTTTTTTTGCCCTTTACAGGATAAGGCAACGAAAACCAATAAAATTAATAGCCATGATATTTTAACCGTAAGTTTTGTCGAACCTACTTTTATATGCTTCTTCATAAAGACTTTCGTACAACGGTAGAACTTTAAGAATGTCAAATCTTTGAGCCGATTCTCCTGCATTCTGTTTAAACTTTTCAAGGACCTCGTCATCACCTAAAATTTTAAGAGCATTTTTGGCCATTTCCTCCACGTCTCCCACATCACTCAAAAACCCGGTGACCCCTTCAATATTCACCTCAGGAATTCCTCCGGCGTTACTTGAAATGACCGGCACCTTATTTATCATGGCTTCTAGAGCGGCAAGACCGAAACTTTCTGATTCTGAAGGTAGCAAAAACAAATCTGAGAAACATAGTATTCGATCTATTTCGTTACTATTACCCAAAAAGATTACTTTATCCGAAATTCCCAAGGTATCGCACAACCGTTCTGCAACCTCCTTTTGAGGCCCCTCGCCTACCATTAGCAATTTGGCGGGTATTTCTTTCTGAACACGATAAAACACTTCCACAACATCAGGTATTCGCTTTACTTTTCTGAAATTGCTGATATGCGTAATGATTTTTTCATGCTCTTCTGCCATAAGTGAACGCTGGCAATCGGTAAACGTAGTGCTATACTTCTTTTTATCTATAAAGTTCGGCACCACTTTAATCTCCTTTCTGATATCAAAAAACTCCAAGGTTCTTTGTTTGAGATTTTCAGAAACCGAAGTAACTACATCAGACTGGTTAATACTGAAGGTAACCGCAGGTTTATAAAATGGATGTTTACCCACTAAAGTAATGTCGGTACCATGAAGCGTTGTAATCATAGGTACATAAATACCTTCTTCTTCCAACATCTTCTTGGCCATATAACCAGCGTACGCATGGGGTATAGCATAATGTACGTGAAGCAAATCTATATGGTGAAGCTTAATTGTATCGACCAGTTTACTGGAAAGTGCCAGTTCATAAGGTTGATAATGAAAAAGGGGGTATTCAGGTACGTGAACTTCATGAAAATGAATGTTGGTACTCAACAAACTTAAACGCACCGGCTGGCGGTAGGTAACAAAATGTACCTCGTGCCCCCTATCGGCAAGGGCTATACCTAATTCGGTAGCAACCACTCCACTACCTCCAAAGGTAGGGTAACAAACAATAGCTATTTTCATCGTTCAAATTTAACCAAAACTACAATCTATGTCGGTAATGGTACTCCGTAATTTCAAAACGAATTAGTTAAGGTTTAGTTAAGATAACCACCTAGTTTTCTATAGCGTCATAGATAGCCTTTTGAATTCGGGTACGAAGACCAGATTTCACCAAAAGTGTGTTTGATGCTGAGGGGTATGTTCTATTGGATAGAAAAACGTATACCAATTCTTCCTCCGGGTCAGCCCATGTGTAGGTACCTGTAAAGCCACTATGCCCGAAACTTTTTCTTGATACACAACCACAGGTAGGGCCTTTGTCTTCTAATTGAGGCTTATCGAACCCTACACCCCGTCTCACCTTTTTATCACAGAAATAACAGGTGTTGAATTTTTTCACCGTTCTCGAATCTAAAAATCGGGTACCACCGTAGGTACCGCCTTGAAGGTACATTTGCATAATTTTTCCTACATCTTCGGCATTGCTAAAAAGTCCGGCATGCCCCCCTACTCCGCCCTGCATTGCAGCACCCATATCATGAACATACCCTTGAACGGTCCCGTATCGATAATACTTATCTTCTTCTGAAGGTACTATTCTGTCTTTCGGTATTCTATTTAATGGATTATAACCTGTATTGGAGGCACCAATCGGTGTATAAAGAAAATCTTCCACTAACTTATCAAGCGGTTTTCCTTTTTTGTCCTCTATATACTTTTTCATGACATAGTAAGCTACATCACTATATCTATATCGATTCGATTTTAAATCTTGACGACCAATACGGTTATAGATTGAATCTTTATAGGCATCGGTTAAGTACAGTTTATCGGTAACCTTTATGGAGTAGCCGTCCATAGGAGCTTCTCGATAGAACTCTTTCGAAGGTTTTCGGTTCTTATCTAAAGTATCTACATAAAATGCAATCCATGCGGGCAACCTTCCGTAATGGGATAAGGCTTTTAGGACAGTAACATCTTTCAATTCAGATTCAGCGTATTCAGGAATTAAATCTTGAAAAGTATCGTTTAAGGCAATATCTCCATCCTCTTCCATTTTCATAACCATGGGCAGTGTTCCCAGTATTTTTGTGATGGATGCCAAATCGTAAATATGGTCAGTTGTAATACTATCTTTTGAGTCATAAGTTGGCTTACCAAACCCCTTGTTATAAACAACCTTACCCTTACGGGCAATCATCACCTGTGCTCCCGGAAACATTAACGAATCTAAACCATGCTTCACCAAAGTATCGACCTCTGCCAATTTTTCAAGATTAAAACCGACCCTCTCAGGATAACTATAACCTAATCTTAGAAGCGATTTCAACTCGATCTGGGTATTGACTGGAAATTCTCTATGTGACGATACCGGAAGCTTTCCTTTTGCAGGTATTGCTCCAAAAATAAGTTCCGCAGCTTTTTTTTGAGCCAATTCACTGTTCTGATAGGCCACTACTACCCCGTCTATGCTTTTAAAACTTGTAATGTCAAGCAAGGCATAAGGTTTAGCGAAAACAGACAAAATAAGGTTGGAGCTTCTCATCTCAGCAATCTCCTGAAGCCAAAGCTGTTCCTTTTGGGTAAGTTTATAAGGTTTCCAAGGGCTTTCGTTGCTTTTATGGTGCCCGACAATCACTAAATTATAGTTCTTTAATTTACCTTTAAGGGTGGCAATATCTTTGGCATTTACTTGAGTAACCTTTGCATATTTGTTCAGGGTTTCCAAAAACGGATCGCTTTCAGCATCGCCCAACTTAACAAATGCTATCTTTTTATTTTCTAAACGTTTAATACCCATTAAGAAAAAATTATTCTTAACTACGGTAATCGCATTCTCAATAGCCTCTTCATACAGCATATCATCTGAACGGGAGTTCAAATCTTCAAATAAGTTTTGCTCTTCGATCGGCTGGTAATCATTGAGACCTACCTTATATTTTGCCAAAAGTATCTTCTTTACCGAGTGGGCTAATCGCTCATCTGTAATTTTCCCTTTTTTATATGCCTTCGTCAACTTTTCTTTAGCTTTTTCCACATCCGTAGGCATAAGTAAAATATCGTTACCGGCCATGAAGGCAGCCAACTCGGCATCGCCGTTTTTACCATGATCGGTAACACCTTTCATATTTAATGCATCGGTAAATACCAGACCCTCGAAACACATTCTTTCTTTGAGTAGTCCCGTGATTATTTGTTCCGATAATGAGGATGGTAGTTCTTTTTTAAGTTCAAGGGCGGGCACTTCTAGATGTGCGACCATAACACTACTTAAGCCCTCTTCAATCAATCTTCGAAATGGATATAGTTCAACACTGTCAAGTCTAGCCTCAGTAAAATTGATTACGGGCAAAGCGTGATGTGAATCTGTAGCCGTATCGCCATGACCGGGAAAATGTTTTCCGCTAGAAAGTACACCCGCTCTCTCCATACCCTTCATAAAGGCAATACCTTTTTCCGCCACATTCTCTCTGTCCTCGCCAAATGAGCGATTACCGATGATAGGGTTTTTGGGGTTTATATTAATATCTAAATCAGGTGCAAAATTAATATGCACCCCCAAACGCTTGGCATGTTCGCCAATACGCTCGCCAACTTTGGCCACTATGGTATTATCAGTAATGGCGCCCAACGTCATATTCCAAGGAAAAGCGTAGGTAGAATCAAGCCGCATGGCCAGACCCCACTCCGCATCCATACCGATTAGTAACGGAGTTTCTGAAGCCGCCTGAAATTCATTGGTCAGTTTTGCTTGTCGAACAGGGCCCCCGGTTGAAAATATCACACCGCCTATTTTCTGATTCTCAATTAGATTCTTTACTCCGTCAGTTGCTACTTTACTTTGGTCTGAGGCTACCATGACCATAAAGAGCTGACCTAGTTTTTCATCTAAGGTCATGTTATTATATTTTGAATCTACCCATTTTTGCTGCGCCAAACTATCTTTGACCAACAATGGATTTTTCTGTGCAGAAGCACCTAAAAACACTAAGAAGAATAAAGGGAAAAGTAATAAAAATCGCATAGTAAGAACAGGTCTATGGCAATAACTGAAAACTAAAAAAAATATTGCATTTCATCGGATACTTATAATGAAATCAATACTTCGAAATGGTTGTAGTACGAATAGTTACATGAAGCGTGAATGCCAACTTTCGGCCGCAGGCACCTCCCAATGATCTTCATACTCTTGTTTATTGTTCACAAGGTTATTAAAAACAATAGTATTTTTTGAAACCGCTTTTTGTTTTGCCATTTTTTTAAAGTCTATTAGAGGCTTGTAGGCAATATATTCTCCTTGCTTATAAGAGACGTTCATTTTATCTAACAGTTCAACATCATATTTTTTTTCTAAATGTTGAATAAAACGGACCGACGTGTCAATAGAACAACCTGAAGCCGAGGTTTGTGACTGATCAAGACCGATAATAATAAATCGCTTATACCTGATTTCATACCCCGCACTCAACGAACTTCCGTGGGCTGTCCACTCTTTGATAAACTCGTTTAACTCACTTTGAATTTCTGTCAATTCACTATCGGTAAATGACCGATTGGCCTGGTAGATCCAAACGCGAGAAGTTTCAGGCAATTTTTCAAATTCTACTAACATGTTCTCATTTAATTTGAGGGTTTCACTCCATCCTATTCAAAAACAATACCAATCGAGACTATAAATTTTCTGCCGAAGCGATAAGCTCTGCAATATCCATAACCGCAACGGAATCTTCTTTTTCCTTATTCTTTACACCATCTGTCATCATCGTATTACAGAACGGACAAGCCGCCGCAATAATTTCAGGTTCAACCTCCATAGCCTGTTCCGTACGTTCAATATTTACATCTTTATCACCTTCTTCGGGCTCTTTAAACATCTGTGCCCCACCGGCACCACAACAAAGACCTCGTTGCTTACAGCTTTTCATCTCTACCAGTTCGGCATCAAGTTTTCTTATCAACTCTCTCGGGGCCTCAAATATATTATTTGCCCTACCCAAGTAACAGGGATCATGGTACGTAATTCTTTTACCTTTGAATTTGCCACCTTCTAAAGATATGCGTCCTTCTTCAAACAGTTGTTTCAAAAATTGCGTATGGTGAACGACTTCATATTTACCACCTAAACCAGGGTACTCATTTTTAATGGTGTTAAAGCAATGGGGACAGGCAGTAACAATTTTCTTGATTTCATAGGCGTTCATTACCTCTATATTGGTCATTGCCTGCATCTGAAACAAAAATTCATTACCGGCTCGTTTGGCAGGGTCGCCGGTACAACTTTCTTCGGTACCCAACACGGCAAAAGATACATTGGCCTTTGTTAATAATTGAACGAAAGCTTTTGTTATTTTCTTTGCCCTATCATCAAAACTACCTGCACAACCCACCCAAAACAATACTTCGGGACTCTTGCCTGCCGCAAATAATTCGGCCATCGTTGGAACTTTCAGTTCTTCTGCCATTATTCAAATTCTATTTCACTTAATAATCATTATTCGGAGTAAAGAGATATGTAATCTCTAGTCTTCATTGGCCCAATTCAATCGATCCATCTGATTGAACGGCCATGGGGCTCCATTATTCTCTACGTTACCCATCATATTATTTAAATCAGTCGGTGCCGCTGATTGCTCCATAACCAAATATTGACGCATATCCATAATTATGGATAAAGGGTCGATACTTACCGGACATGCCTGCACACAGGCATTGCATGTGGTGCACGCCCAAAGCTCCTCTCGGGTAATATAATTATCGAGCAATTGATTGTTATCTTCTACAAATTTACCTTTGTTGGCTTCTAAATTCTTACCTACTTCCTCTAATCGGTCTCGAGTATCCATCATTATCTTTCTCGGAGAAAGTTTCTTTCCGGTCTGGTTTGCCGGGCACTCATCGGTGCACCTACCGCATTCAGTACAGGTATAGGCATTAAGTAGTTGAACCCAGTTTAAATCCGTAACATCAGAAGCGCCAAATTTTTCAGGTTCGGCAGCATCTTCCGCAGGTGCGGCAAAAGGGTCTGCCGATGGGTCTAACATTAACTTCACTTCTTCGGTGACCGCATCCAAGTTTTTAAACTGACCTTTCGGTTTAACTTTACCATAATAGGTATTTGGGAAAGCCAATAAAATATGTAAGTGCTTTGAATAATAGAGATAGTTCAAAAAGAACAGAATGCCCACAATATGCAACCACCAAGCTATTCGCTCTACAACTATCAAAGAAGAGATGGACAACCCTTCGAAAAGCGGGGCAATAATTTGGCTTATAGGAAAAGCGCCTGCTTTTGTATAATGAGCAGCGTCTAATTGCTGTAATTGATAATCAGCTGCATTCATGGTCAGAAACAAAATCATCAATACCAATTCTATATATAGAATCATATTGCCATCTTGCTTGGGCCAACCTTTCATTTCTGGTTTGATAAATCTTTTAAGCCGAATAATATTTCTTCTCACCCAAAATGCAGAAACCGAAATAATCACCAATAATGCCAACACCTCAAATGAAGCGATGAGCACATCATATAACACCCCTAAAGAACCGAAAATACGATGTGTACCCAAAAGCCCATCAATTATTATTTCAAGAACCTCAATATTAATGACGATAAAGCCTACGTAGACAATTACATGTAATATACCAGCTATTGGTCGTACTACCATTTTAGTCTGGCCAAGGGCAATTTTAGCCATATTTCTCCAACGCTGGCCAGTATTATCAGAGACATCGACATCTTTACCCAATTTGATGTTTCTTCTGAGTCGGTTCACATTTCTAGTGAAATAACCGATACCCGCAACCAGTACAAAGGCAAATATAATATTAGGAAGATATTCCATCATTGATTCTCTACATTAGGCTTTGCCGCAGGATCTTCTTCCGGTAGCTCATATTCCTTTTGCTTTTTACCAAATACCGAAACGTTAACATAGCGTTTGGGGTTCAAACGAAAATCTTGCAATAACAGGTCTAACTCACGTGAGGCGTTATTTAAATTCTCATAAAGTTCTTCGTCCTTAGTGAGTTTACCTAAGGTACCCTGACCACTCTCAATTCGCGCCATCAATGTATTCAGGTTTGCCATACTTGATTCTAAATTTGCTAAGGTTCTACCTAAACCAGCATTATTCAGTGAATCTGACAACTTCGAAAAATTTGCGGTAAGCGCTTCAAAATTCTTTAAAGAACCTTCAAGCTTACCCTCATTAGTGCTCAAGATCCTGTTCAAGACCTCTGCACTTCTTTGAAAGCTTGCTACTGTAGAATTGAGTCCGCTCAATGTTTCACGTAAATCTCTTCTTGCTTTATCGTCTAGAACGTCATTTACGTTTCTAAGCAGCGTATCGGCATTGGTCATCGCCCCCTCCACCTTTTTCTGTAATGGCGTCAATTGTTTTTGAACCAATTGAGTAAGTCCCGGTTGCGTTTGACTTGGTAGCGTATCGCCTGTCTTGGCTATAGGCGAACCATCGAATACGGGTTTGATCTGTATACCCTTTCCACCGATAATACCGGTATCATACAATTCTGCTAAACTTTGCTTTGAAAACTCAAAATCGCTTTTCACAAAAAGAGTAACCGCTAGACTGCCTCCTCGGTCTTTAAAACTTATATCCGTTACATTGCCCACCGTAAAACCGTTGACGGTAACCGGAGTACCAACCTGAAGACCACCTACATCTTTATAGACGGCATATATCGTCTTGCCGTTCTCAAACAAAGGTGATGATTTCAAATAGCTAAAGCCTAAAATGAACAAGAGTATACCGCCAATTACGACAATGCCTGTTTTAATTTCCCTGGATAGTTTCAAAAGAATAGATTTTGGGGTTAATAGCGACTATTTAAAATCTAAGGGTTCTTAACAAAATTAGAAATAAAATATGGAAGGTTATTATTTATCTTCTCTAAAGCTATTTTAAACTGTCTTTAAAGGGAATCCGCTCTCCATTTTTATAGGCCACTATATAGGAAGTCGTATACCCCTTTTGATCGGCATTACGCTTCATCATCTTGGCCTCCTCTAAAGACTGCGTACTTCCATACACATACCTATACAAATTTTTAAAAGGTTCTTTTGCCACGCGATTCAGACCATTGAAAGATTCAGGTCTTAAAGGTAAGTTCTTCGCACTTGCCATAATCTGAATTTTATAAATAATGGTAGACTTATCCGACTTTTCTTTTTCGGCAATGGCAATTTTATCATTTTCCTCTGCGGCAACTGGCTTTGTGTCTAGAGAAACCACCTCTGACTTTTTCTTATTTGCAGCCTCTTCAATGATTTGTGCAGCCTCCTTTTCAGCCTTAGAATTATTAGGTTTCTCGATAAGTTCGTTTGAAGCTATCAAATCTTTTTCTTTTCTAGATTCAGATTTTTGGGCTATATCACTTTTCTTTTTCTCAACCTCTTTCTTTACCGGTTTTTTAACCTCTTTTAGAGGTGCAGGAACCTCCACAACACTAGAACCCATATCTGCCCTATTCGCTTGGGCAGTGTTTTTGTAATCAACAATTGCTTCTGCAATAGAGGTACCCATTTCAGATTGGCCTTTTTTCGAATTAAGATAAGCCCCTTCTTGCTTATTGGTCAAAAAACCGGTCTCTACCAGAACACTTGGCATAAAAGTTTGATGTAACACAATAAAACCGGCTTGCTTCACTTTGCGGTCGGTACGTTTTAGTTTGTTCGAAAAATTATCTTGGATCACTTTTGCCAGCCCAATGCTATTATCTAAAAACTCTTCTTGCATTATGGTCAAGCCGATAACCGACTCTGGTGAGTTAATATCATAATCGGCATATCGCTTTTGATAATTGTCTTCTAAATAAATTACCGAGTTCTCTTTTTTAGCAACTTCAAAGTTCTGCTTATTGGCGTGCAGCCCTAAAACAAAGGTGCCTGCACCATGAGCATTTGAAGTGTGCGAATCACAATGTACCGACACAAAAACATCGGCATTGGCCTTGTTCGCAATTTCACCTCTAACATATAGGTCGACGAAAGTATCATCCTTACGCGTATAGATAACTTTAATATTGGGGTCTTTCTCTAAAATTTCACCGGCCTTGAGTACGATATTCAATGCAATATTCTTCTCTAAATATCCATTTCCTAAATTACCAGGATCGTGCCCCCCATGACCAGCATCTAAAACAACGACGAATTTCTCGTCGTTTTGTAATGTATCAGTACTTTTGCCAAAAGATATAAGTGGCGAGCTAAATGTTATGGCAAGAAGTAAACAAAACTCTATTGCATGCACGCTCACACTGTATTTCAAAGCTTTCATTATGGTTAAATTTATGGTAACACCCTATCAGGGGAAGAAAAAATATATGTAAGTTTGACCTCCGAAAGCCAAGCCAAACGCTTACAAAAATAGGATATATAGCCTTGCAATCAAACAAACAGCTTTTTCTTTTACTGGCATTGCTATTGGTCGGCACTCTTTCGGTCACTGCCCAAGAAGATGGTATCATTCCCTTACCGATTAAGGCTGAGAGCGATACACTTGTGGCTCCCCTCTTTCCTGGCCCTATAAAAAGCAATTCGACACAAAAAGACTCGACCGCTAAAGACACGCTAAAAAGACAGCCGGGCCTACTTCTTGATAAAATCAAATACAAGGCTAAAGATTATGTAAAACTTAGTCAGAAAGACCAGAAAATATACCTCTATAATGAAGCTGAGATCTATTATCAAGATACCGAACTGAAGGCAGGTATTATTATAATGGATTATGTGAAGAATGAAGTCTACGCGGGCCGTATGAAAGATTCATTGGGCAATTACACGCAACTGCCCTACTTCAAACAAGGGGATAACGAAGTTAGACCTGACAGTATTCGCTTCAATTTTGATACGGAGAAGGCACTTATCTTTAATTCAAGAACAGAGCAACAAGCAGGTCTGGGCCAATTGGGTAGCGACGCCATGAAAGTGTATGCCGAGATTACGAAAAAAGAAAATGACTCGGTATACTTTATGAACGAAGCCAAAATAACGACTTCAAAAGATACGGTGAATCCCGATTATTACATACGCATTCGCAAAGCCAAATTTGTACCGAAGAAGAAAGTCATCGCTGGTTTCAGTAATCTTTACATTGCCGATGTGCCTACACCTGTCGCATTGCCATTTGCTTATTTTCCATTGACCGTTGGCCGAACGGCTGGTCTAATGATGCCAACATTCGGTAATGACCCCAACCGCGGATATTTTTTACAGAATGGTGGTTACTACTTGCCTTTTAGCGAATATGCAGATTTAACCCTAACCGGTGATTTTTACACGAATGGAAGCTATGGGTTCAGAACTGCCACCGTTTATACCAAAAGATATAGATACCGGGGCAATATTAATTTTCGGTATGAAAATTTGGTCACCAGTCAGAGAGGGTTTGACGATTACGCCAATTCCAAAGTTTGGAATATTCAAGTATCGCATTCGCAAGACACAAAAGCGAGTCCCAACTCTCGATTTTCAGCCAGTGTGAATTTGGGTAGTAGTTCGTATTATCAAAACTCGCTGAACCAAGTAAACCTGCCCCTTACACAAAATAACAATTTATCATCATCGATTTCGTATTCTAAGACCTTCCCGAATTATCCTTCGGTGAATATGAGTTTGACGGCAACGCATTCACAAAATACAAGTGCATCGGCGAGGGCGAACCCTGACCAAGATAATATTCAAATGACCCTACCTACCTTTCAGGCAAGTATGGAGCGAATATTTCCCTTCGCAAAAAGAGATGGCATCAAAAAAGGAGCTTTACAGAACATTAATTTTCAATACGATGTAAACGCACGTAACCAACTGACCACCAATGATGAAGATTTTTTAAAAGCTGCCATGTTCGATGACGCCAAAGTGGGGGCCCGACATCGAATACCCATTAGCACCAACTTTAAGGTCGCCAAATTTTTTAGTGTTAGTATGGGCGGAAGTTATGAAGATGTTTGGGCACTTGAAACCTACCGACAACGCTACGAGCTGGGCGAAGAAGACGACAGGGGAGCTGTAGTACGTGACACTATTCCCGGTTTTGACCGATACAATAAGTATAACTTAAGTGCCAGTGTCGGTACAACTGTCTACGGTACTTTCAATTTCGGTGAAGACAAAAAGATTCAAGCGATAAGACACGTCATGAGACCTTCTTTGAGCTACGGCTATGCACCTTCTTTTGACCAATTTTACGATGAATACTTGAACAACGATACCGGAGAAGTTGTTCAATATAGTCGTTTTGAAGGCACTTTGAACGGCGCACCCAGTTTAGGAAAATCGAATAGTTTGAGCTTCTCTTTAGCAAACACCTTAGAGGCCAAGGTAACCGACAAAGACTCGACTGCCTTAGAGGCTAAAAAGGTTTCCATTCTCAATAACTTCAATATTTCTACGGGATACAATTTTGAATCTGATTCGTTGAGATTAAGCCCCTTAAGAGTGAATGGAGGTACGAACATTATCAATAATAAAATGTCGATAAACTTCTCCGCAGGCCTTGACCCCTATGCGATAGACAATAACGGAAGACGTATCGAAAAGTTCAATATAGATAATGGTGGAAGTCTCTTTCGCTTAACCCAGGCCAATATTAATGTCGGCTATTCTATTGATAGCGAAACCTTCGGAAAAAAGAAAAAAGAGGAAGAAGAGGAGGATGAAGACGAACCAGGTGCCTATGACTACGTAGCACAAAGTGGTGGTCGAGACGATGACCTTTTTGGGCGATCGGATAATTACAACAATCGCCTTATAGAGGATGAATATGGCGACCGCGATGAGGATGAGGATATCGAAAACCCACCCTATGCAACCAAAATACCATGGAATTTTAGATTGGCCTATTCTGCCTCTTACCTTAATTCGGCACGCCAAAATGAATTCAGTAGCCATTCGTTAATGTTCTCCGGCGATATTGAACTTTCCCCTCGATGGAAAGTGGGTGGCTCATCCGGATACGATTTTAAGAACAAAGGCTTCACTCTCACACAATTGCGTTTTGAACGGGACCTGAAAAGTTTTAGAATGAATTTTAACTGGACCCCCTTTGGCACCTATAGCCGTTGGTACTTTTTTATCGGAATCAAGAGCTCTATCTTGAGCGACCTCAAATGGGAAAATAGAAGTCAAAATTAAAAATCTAGAATTGACTATGAAAAAAATCATAAACACCTCTAAAGCACCTGCCCCTATCGGGCCTTATAACCAAGCAGTTCTTGCTGGAGATACGTTATACATTTCCGGTCAGATACCCATGAATGCCGAAACGGGCGAATTGGTCAACGGCGATATCAAAGCGGAGACCACCCAATCAATGGAAAATTTAAAAAGTATACTTAGCGAAGCTAATATGAGCTTTGAAAATGTGGTCAAAAGCAGCATCTTTCTCAAAGACATGAACCAATTTTCAGAAGTGAACGAAATCTATGGTTCTTATTTTAATGCGGAAACTGCGCCAGCACGGGAAACCGTTGAAGTAGCCAACCTACCAAAATTTGTAAATGTTGAAATTTCAATGATTGCGGTTAAGTAAACATTTTTTCGAAAGTCTAGATAATACAAAAGGCCCATTTACGGGCCTTTTTCTTTTTTGGTGATCTAGCTAAAACGTTAGAGTGTTTCTCGATGAAACTCCATAAGACCTTCGATTGGTCGTTGACGAATTACCCCAACAATCAAATCATTTCGCTCTAATACCGTAGTCAATTCATCTTTTAAATAATGCGCAATACTGCCCACAAAATTTATCGGCACCTTCGTGGCCAATTCGAATTGCATGATATAATTATTCACAAACTGCTGGAAACCTTTGTCAATAACACCCTTACAATACGGATGGTTCTTATTCTCGATCAAAAACCTCGCAAAGGTCGCTAGGTATGTGTTCGGGTTCGGCTGTTTGTATAAGTTTTCTTTAATAACATCTGGATCAAGATCGTATTCTTTAGCGAACTTGATACCCAGATCTTGAGGTATTTTATGAAAGTAATAATCCCTTATCAATTTTCTTCCGAAGAAATTACCACTACCATCATCCATAGGAATATAGCCTAACGAAGTGACTTTTTGTATAAGTTGATGCCCATCATAATAACTACAATTGGATCCGGTACCTAAAATACAAACGATACCTTGATGCCCAATTTTAGTAGTAGAAAAGATAGCCGCGTAGGTATCTTCTTTGACATCGGCAATCGCATTAGGAAAAAAGTCTTTAAAAATGTTCTTCAGAAAAACCTTCATTCGATCGGTGCCACAACCTGCACCATAAAAATGAAGGCGTGTAACCTTTTCTTTGTTCTTTGAAAGTTCAAAATTATTGGCCAACCGGTCTTCTATAACCTCACGGGTCAAAACCTCGGGACTCAAGCCCAACGTTTGGGTCAAAAATAACTGCTCACCCTTTTCATCAAGGGCAATCCAGTCAGATTTGGTAGCTCCACTATCAACAATTAAAATCATAAATACTGTTTAAAAAAGAATCCTGAAAATAAGCAAATTTCGCCCATTTTCAGGATTCCATATTAAATACTTAAAAAAAATTACAAACTTGATACGTGTTGAGCCAAATCTACCATTTTATTGGAGAAACCTGCTTCATTATCATACCAGCTAATTAATTTAAAGAATTTAGAATTCAATTCAATTCCAGCACCAGCATCAAAAATACTTGTGCGCTTATCGCTAACGAAATCTTGTGAAACAAGAGCTTCTTCGGTATAACCTAAAACACCGGCCAACTCACCTTCTGAAGCTGCTTTAAAGACTTTTTTGATTTCTTCGTAAGAAGTATCTTTTTCAAGTTTTACCGTTAAATCAACAACTGAAACATCAGCAGTAGGAACTCTAAAAGCCATACCTGTCAATTTACCCTCTAATGCTGGTATAACCTTGGTTACAGCTTTTGCAGCACCGGTAGAAGCAGGTATAATGTTCAACATTGCACTTCTACCACCTCTCCAATCTTTCTTAGACGGGCCATCAACAGTCATCTGAGTAGCTGTCGTTGCGTGAACGGTAGTCATCAAAGCTTCTTCGATACCAAAATTATCGTGCAATACTTTAGCCAAAGGAGCTAAACAGTTCGTAGTACAAGATGCGTTCGATACGATTGTATCGGTAGATTTAACATCTTTATGGTTCACACCCATAACGAACATAGGCGCATCTTTAGATGGCGCAGAGATAACAACTTTCTTAGCTCCACCATCAATGTGGTATTGTGCAGTTTCAAGAGTTGTGAAGATACCGGTACACTCAGCAACGACCTCAGCACCAACGGCATCCCACTTTATACTTTTAGGATCACGTTCTGCAGTGATTCTTACGGTAATACCGTTTACAACAAGATTACCGTCTTGTATCTCAACGGTTCCTTCAAACTTACCGTGAACAGAATCATACTTCAAGAGGTAAGCAAGGTGCTCTACATCTAATAAGTCATTGATAGCGACTACATCTACACCCTCTCTTCTTACTGTTTCCCTGAAGACCAATCTTCCGATTCGGCCGAATCCGTTAATTCCTATTTTTAAATTTGACATGTGTTCTTGTTTTTAGAATTATAATTACGTTGTCATTATTTCAGAAACCCTGATGAGTTCCTTATCTATTTTTGTATGCCCCTTAATCGCTTTGCTGATCGGGGTAAGAATAATTTTATTGTTTTGAACGCCTACCATGAAGTTCGATTGGCCCTCAAGAAGACTCTCTACGGCTTTAACACCCATTCTACTGGCCAAAACCCTATCATAACAAGACGGAGCCCCACCACGCTGCATATGGCCAAGCACAGAAACTCTTACATCGTAAATCGGTAAATGCTCTTCAACATATTCTTTAAGTTCGAAAACACTTTTACCTATTTTATCACCTTCCGCTACTACAACTATACTTGATGACTTACCTGATATTTTACTGCGTTTCAAAGACTCTAAAAGACGCTCTAAACCTCGATTCTCTTCAGGAATCAATATCTCTTCAGCACCGGCACCAACCCCAGTGTTCAATGCAATATGGCCAACATCTCTACCCATAACCTCAACGAAGAACAGTCGGTTATGTGAACTTGCCGTATCTCTAATCTTGTCTATAACTTCAACCACCGTATTCATGGCAGTATCATAACCAACGGTGTTCGATGTACCGAAAATATCGTTATCAATAGTGCCCGGTATGCCTATTATAGGAAAGTGATATTCTTGATTAAATATCATGGCCCCGGTAAAACTTCCGTCACCGCCAATTACCACAAAGGCATTTATACCCTCCGCGGTCAATTGTTCGTAGGCTTTCTTTCGACCCTCTGGGGTTCGAAAATCATCACAACGGGCCGACTTTAGAATTGTGCCTCCTTTGTTGATAATATTATTTACGCTTCGCGCATCCATGGGTTTGAAATCACCCTCGATCATTCCCTGATACCCCCTGTAGATTCCAACGCAATCTACCTTCATATAGGCACAAGTTCGAACGACCGATCGAATGGCCGCATTCATGCCCGGAGAATCTCCTCCAGACGTTAAAACACCTATCTTCTTTATCTCTGAAATCATTGAAAAAAACTAAGTTGCAATAATAGCAAACTTATTTCAAATTTAAGCTCGGAAGGATATCAAATTTACATCAAAGATTGTTACGAAAACGATTTAGCAACAATTATCAGAAAAGCCCCGTAATTTTTACGGAAATCTTATTGTTCAATTACAATTAACAATTAGATTATTGACACTTAATAAGAGAAGCAATCAGTGACAAATTCAGGAGAATATTGACATATGCTTTATTTCAACCTTTTTTCTTTTGCATAAAAGCGAAGTAGACTGTCTTTACCCATAACTGCTGTGGGGACTGCATTAGGAGCAGGAATTTCTTTTTTGGGTTGTTCCCCACCCTCTTTTTTAAGTAAATTTTTAAAAAGTTCTCGAAAACTATTGAAATCAACTTCGTATTGAATACCTACACCTTGAGTGTACCCCAAGCGATCAGCCAAATATTCTTGAATTTCATTTTCACGATTAAAGAATTTGGCACTTAAGGTACCCTCTTCATTAAGTAACAGTTGAATTTCAAAATTACCGGCAACTACGGTCTCAGTAGTACCGCCAACCGGCACACCTACCCTGCCGTTGAACAATAAGCGGTCACTGATTTGCGTAGATACCGTGACCCCAATTCTATTTTCGGTCTGAAAATCGGCACTACGGTCCAAAACTCCCTGTTCGTACGAGAGTCCGAGGTTAAATTTATCATTTTCTCCCAAAACTTGATTCAACAAGCCAGAGGCCGACTGCAACAAGTTACCCGTAACGGCTTGCTGATTAATACCTGTCTGATCATTTACGAAAGACCCCTGAGCCAGCAGAAAAAGTGCATTCTGTTCCTCTACCGTAGGATCTTGAAGACGATATTCCAATTCAGATTGTATAATCGAATTTGTACCCGGGAAATCGATATTAAATTCAATATCGGGGCTCTCTAAATCATCGGTCAGCTTAATAACAACTTCGGTAGGAATTCTTCTGGTATACCCCGGATTATCAAGTAGAGGCGCAGGGTTAGCGTTCAATGAATAAACTGCTTCTAAATCAAGCGTAGCTTTTAGCGGCTCTCTATCCCAAACTATGGTTCCACCGGGTTTTACTTGAAAGGTCTTATTAATAACGCCCCCGAACTTATAATTGTATTGCCCGTTAACAACAACGAAATCTCCATACATTTCAAAAGCACCCCTGGTATTTATACGAATCAAAAGAATACCCACACCACTACCTTTTAAAGAGCTTCCAGTTCTGGTATCAGTCACGATTTCTACCTCGGCATCTGGTGTTACATCAAGGTCAAAAGCCAACTCTAATCCTTGAAATTCGTCTATGACCCGCGTTTCCTCAACCTTATCGTATCCGTTTTTCTCTACAAAATTGATGAAAGAATAATCTCCGATTGAAGCTACATCGCTTAATGGTATCTTCAATGATGTACCAGGCGCGGTCTCACCTTCCACTTTAATATTTAAAGCTTTCGTCGGACCGAATATTCTACCCTTTCCGTTTAAAAAACCTGTTCCATAGTACAGAACTTCTTCTTCAAAGTCGGTATTTAGAATGAGTAACCTATCATTATTGGTATCTACATTGAGGTCTAGCAACCAATTATCAAAAAAGGAGTGGGTAATCGTACCATCTAATGTGGCTTTTGTTTTCTTATCTACGTCGGTAATTTTGATATTGTCGAAATCAAAGGTCTGATTCGTCAAATTTACCCTTGAGTTTTGGGCAAAATCATAGTCAACATTTAAATACGGTATACCAATACCAGCATTATCAAGGGTAAGAATTCCACTAAACACGGGGTTATCAACGGGTCCGTCGATGCGGGCATTACCACTTACGTCACCACGAATATTACTGATTATTTCTTCACCTAAGGGTGCGAACGGTTCTAAATCAAAACCATCAAAGTTGACAAGCAATTTAGCTTCGGGCATATCGCCTTTGTTAAAAACATTGCCCACAATGCCTAATTTTTCTCGACCCTTATCAGTGATTTGAGAGTTGACTACAAAATCTGTTAAATCTTTATTACCGACAATACCCAACGACAAATCACCCAAGCGTATACCATTGATAGAAAAATCTTCTACCCCTAAGTTCGATGAAGGCAGGTAAACATTATCTTTTTGCAGAATGTTCAACGTACCATTCACCTCACCTTGCAATCGAAGACTATCTATGGCCGGGGTAATTTTGTTCAGTGATACTATCTTAAACTGAAGCTGTAAATCTTTATAAGTAGAATCAGCGAGCTCTCCCCTGAGGCGTATTTGCTCTTGCTCACTGTTATTCATCACAATCTCTTGAATACTAATACTATCTAGGGTACGGTTTACAATTACCTTATTTTTATTGTCACCATCTTTATTCAGCACCCAATTGTTACCCTTAAAACTTACATCGGAAGTCTTCAGGCCGATTACCGATTTATTCTCTTTATTAAAAGTGTGGTAAAAATTGAGATTATAGCTATCATTTAGATTACTACCACCCTTAAACTCGGTTCGAAAGAACAATGTATCTTTCAGCGTCGTATTAATAAGTTTAAAATCTTGTACGTCGTAATAGCTGGTCTTAAGGTCGCCTACAGAAACATAGGTGTTAAATAACGGGTTTTTATTATCTATTTTCACATCGATGCTATCGGCCTCATTACCGTAGGCAACGATACTGGGTGATTTGAAATTAAGCTTAAAATCTCCATCGTCGGCCACAATATTACCTCGAATAAAGGTATTTGGGTCAAATTTCACTTCTGGAAAGAAAACGTCTACAATCTTATTGTAAATTTTAAAATTAAAGGCTAAAGACTGCCCTCCTGAAATTTTAAATGGTCGGTAATTGGTATAAATACTACCTAATGAGTTCTGTACCAACTTACCCAACTCTTTCACCCTGAAATTACCCTTCATATACCCGGTGATAATATCAGGTGAGTTAATATCGATAATTCTTGTGGAATCATTTTCAAACGTTGAAGAAACCTTAAAATCTTCGAAGTAATAAGTGTCATTCTTATTCTCGAAAACTGTTTTGGTGAAATTGATGTCACCAACGAGATTATCTAGGGTATTTCCCGTGACATCCATATTAACATTACCCTTAAATATGGAAATGCTATCATTAATAAAATTCAACTTTTTCAAGTCTGCATAATCAACGGAGGCTATAAAATTAAAATCGTTTCGATTTTCCCCGAAATCGGCCAACCCCTTAAAACTGAACTTCAGGTTTTCATCATTGCTCAGCAGCGTACCGTCGAACAACTGCTCTTTCAAAATACCCGACACCTTTAAATCGTTGTATTCATAATTATTGAAGGTAACCGAGTAGACCTCACCGATTACTTCGGTATTAAGAGTTTCTTGCACAAACCCTTTTCCTTCTACATTAAAATCTAAACTGGTTTTACCCAACCGTTCATTTTCGACGAAATCACCTAAATCAAAATCGATAAGTGAAACAAAGCCTTCATAAGTGGCATTGTCGATATTATTTACATTGGTCAACACTAAGTCAGCATAGCTACTGCCAATAGCCGTATTCAAGTTGACTTTGGCATTAATAGATGTTTCTGTAATAATCGCATCACCACGAATTGTAAACTGCCCCAACTTTTGAAATGAAGACGGTAAGGATTTACCTAAAATATTAGGCATTAAAGACCGTAGCTCATAGTAACTAGAGGTCACATTTCTCATGTTAGCGAATAATGCAAACGGCTCGGCTCGGCTAAAGAGATTTTTGAAATTAAAATCACCGCGAATGCCCGTATTATCTGATTGGAGAAAAAGCTCTTCAGTATTCAGGTCATTTAACACACCCGAAACTTTACTTGAGAAGTTCACTTCTTTACCTCTGCCAAATTGATCATAGAGCATGTTAATTTCATCGAACGCTACTTTCGACTCATTAAATTCGGCTGTCAAATTCACTTTATTCAAAAAGTCGGCAAAATCTTTTCGCTCATAATTAAATACCAAATTGCCCTTTAAATGAGAACCATGAGTACTAATATAGAGCGAATCAAAACTCATTCGCTTTTTGGTGTATTTGAACTCGGTTTCTAACTGCTCTACATTTATACCCCGTTGACTCGCAAAAGACATTTTATTGATAGAAGCACTTACCTCTGGCCCCAAAATTTGAAAATCGTTTGCGTCTATATTCAAATTTTTGAAGTTCAACATCTCTTCAGTCGCTCGGTTTTCATCTAAAAGCTTGAATGTACTATTGGCTATAACAACATTTGATGAAGAAAAATAGAAGGGCGCAGTGCCCGGTTTACGAGGCTGACCATCATCAAGCTTATCGATAAACACCTCTAAATTGGTATTCTTATTATCACGATATGTTTTGAGCTTAAAGTCTAGCTTATCGATATCGATGTCACCAAATTCTAAACGACCGCTGACCAAATTTCTAATACTCAGTACCGATGTGGTCAGCCTATCGACATAGAACAACGTATCTTTTTGATAGTCTTCAATATAGACCCCCTCGAGATTGGTATCCCAAGAAATCAATGAAACTCGAAGCCTATCAATATTTATATTGGTACCAAAATCTTTGTTGATCGTATCGGTAGCATATTTTGCAAAGCTCGTTTGAACAAATGGCAAAGAGAGTATCAAAGTGCCCAAAACACAAATCAGCAGAACCACGAGAAGAGTTCTAACCAGTATTTTTCTAAGTTTTTTGATAGGGCTAATATGTTTTACCTTTGCGCGTCCAACTTTTATTCCAAACTCGGTGGAAAAAGAAACTATTTATATTCTAGCCATAGAATCTTCATGTGATGATACTTCTGCGGCAGTATTGAGCAACAAAAAAGTGTTGAGCAATATTACGGCAACACAGCAAATTCATGAGGAATATGGGGGTGTTGTGCCCGAACTTGCCTCACGGGCACATCAGCAAAATATTGTTCCCGTAGTGCACCAAGCTTTGAACAAAGCAAATATCGATAAAAAACTGATATCAGCCATAGCTTTTACTAGGGGACCAGGTTTAATGGGATCACTTCTTGTAGGCACCTCGTTTGCGAAGTCGTTGGCCTTGGGCTTAAATGTTCCGTTAATCGAAGTTAACCATATGCAAGCCCATATTCTAGCACATTTTATAGAGGAACAAAATGACGGTTCTCCTGAATTTCCATTTCTAGCTATGACCATTAGCGGAGGGCACACTCAAATAGTTCTAGTGAAAGACTATTTTGATATGGAAATTCTCGGGCAGACCCTAGACGACGCTGTTGGTGAAGCCTTTGATAAAAGTGCCAAAATATTAGGACTGCCCTACCCTGGCGGACCTCTTATCGATAAATACGCAAAAGCTGGAAACCCTGATGCATTTCCCTTTCCTAAACCCAAAGTTGATGAGCTAAACTTCAGTTTCAGCGGATTGAAGACAAGTATTCTTTATTTCATTCAAAGAGAAACTGCCGAAAACCCGAATTTCATCGATGAAAATTTGAATGACATTTGCGCTTCCATACAAAAAACCATTGTTGGCATCTTAATGGATAAACTTAAAAAGGCCGTTAAGCAGACCGGCATCAAACAAATAGCAATCGGCGGTGGTGTTTCTGCCAACTCAGAAATAAGAAGTGCATTGAAAGCAGGGGAAGCAAAATGGGGATGGAAGACGTACATACCTAAATTTGAATATTGTACAGACAATGCAGCTATGATAGGTATTGTAGGCCATCTAAAATACAAACAAAGGGTATTCACCGACCAATCTATCAGTGCAAAGGCCCGTTATATTCTAGATGCTCAAAATTGATTGATCGTTTACACCCCTCAGTTCATCTTAACTTAATTTGGTTATCGATTTTTTGTGCTTAATTTAGTCTTATGCAGCTTTTCTACAACCCACATCTCGACCAAAGTGTTTCACAATTCACGTTTCCTGAAGAAGAAAGTAAACATATAATACGTGTTTTACGAAAAAAGGAAGGTGACAGATTATGGGTGACGAATGGTAAGGGATATCTTTTTGAGACCGAAATAATGTCGGCAGAACCCAAAAGGTGCAAAGCCCAAGTCTTGAGCAGCGATAAGAAACACCAAAAAATGCACTGGTTTCATATGGCCGTAGCACCAACAAAGACCAATGACAGGTTTGAATGGTTTTTAGAAAAGGCTACGGAAATTGGCGTAAACGAAATCACCCCAATATTCTGTGAGCATTCAGAGCGTAAATCGATTAAAAAAGAACGGCTTGACAAAGTAATTCAATCGGCAATGAAACAGAGTCAACGTACCTATTTGCCAAAACTGAACGATTCAATGAGTTTTAATGATTTTCTGGAAAAAGAAAACTCGGGACTACTATTTATTGCACACTGCGAAGATGACGAAAAGATGGACCTCAAGCGCAGAGTCGCACCCGATAAAGATATCACAATTCTTATAGGGCCCGAAGGTGACTTTAGCTATAATGAGATTCGCTTAGCTTATGACAAGGGGTTTTTACCGGTTTCGCTCGGCGAGAGCCGACTACGAACGGAAACCGCAGCCTTGGTCGCTTGCACCACAGTCAACATCATAAACAATGGTTAAGATTTATCGATCAAACCACTCTGTGCAGCACCGGTAATCTTATATTCCTCATTCTCTACCAACACGATTAACTGCAACTTTTCACCTCTTTTTACCAATGATGGAATAGAAATACTCAACCTTCCCGTGGAGCCCAAATTTTCTTTGTATTTTTCAGTCACTACGATATTACTATTTACCAGTTTTCGGTTTCTATTTTCGCCTCTCTTCACATTTGTCACACGCTCATCCAAAACCAAAACAGCTTTCAATTGTTTACCGGTCAAAGCACCATGAACCAAATAATCAAACGAAATCATATTTGAGCTTGCTTCAACATTCTTCAGCACCACCGAGTTTTCCACTTTTGACGCACCATATTTGATAATGGCATTGTTCATATCACTAACGTTAGACCCAACAAAATGGGAATCACCATTTACCACCAATTGAGGGGTGTAAATTCTCTTCGAAGAAAATTTCCTGTTATAATATTTTTGTTTTTCGGTGAAAGCAGGATTGGCAAAGGGGTCTTCCCAACCTATATAATCCCAATAATCGACATGGTAAGATAAAGTAAAAAGATTCTCTTCATTCCGGGCTTTCACCTTATCCAATAATTTATCGGCCGGTGGGCAACTGGAGCATCCTTGAGAAGTAAACAATTCTAACACAACAATTGGCGCATAGGGCTCATCCGGAGTATTGTCAATACTATTTTTGTCTATCACGGATGAAAAGGAAAAGAAACTAATTGCCGCAAAAATCACTATCATCAAGAATACTATATTGATATACTTTGCTTTACTAAAGGTCATATTTCTTACATTTGAAGTATTGTGACAATAGGTCGTTTACTTATGAAGAAACTTACCTCAGGGCTCGTATTTATTGTACTTATAGGACTTTCAAGTTCATATGCTCAAGAAGTTGCCATACTCAAGTATAAAGGCGGAGGTGATTGGTACGCCAACCCCACGGCCTTACCCAATTTGATTCGATTTTGTAATCAAAATGCGGGTACGAAAATTGATGAAAAACCGGGTACGGTCGAAGTAGGCAGCAGTGCTATTTTTCAATACCCGTTTCTTCATATGACAGGGCATGGCAACGTAGTTTTCTCTGAGAATGAAGCAGAAAATCTGAGAAATTATCTTTTTTCAGGAGGTTTTTTACATATTGATGACAACTATGGTATGGCACCTTATCTTAAAAAAGCTCTTGAAAGCGTATTCCCTGATAAGAAATTATTAGAATTAGATCGTGAGCATCCGATTTTCAACAAATTGTTCGCCTTCCCCGAAGGGCTACCAAAAATACATGAACATGATGGTAAGCGTCCTCAAGCCTTCGGCATATTGCACGAAAATCGACTGGTATTACTTTTCACCACTGAAAGCGACCTTGGAGATGGTTGGGAAGATCCTAGTGTTCACAATGACCCAGAGGATATTCGCAAAGAAGCACTTCAAATGGGTGCCAATATTGTTACTTATGCCTTTGAGAATTAATTGTTTTTATTGACGAACCATCGTGGCAACCACATCAACCAAAAACTAATAGTAATGACCTCTAAGACAATTTCACAGGGCATTTTAAGAGCTGTCGGCATTATTCTAGGCATCGCTCTACTTTTATATTTTCTATATCAAATTCAATCGGTAATCGCCTACTTGGCCATAGCCGCAGTTATAGCGCTTATTGGCAGACCCATAGTGCTATTTTTACGTCGAAAGCTCAAATTACCCAACACCTTGGCCGTAATTTTGACCATGCTATTTATGGTAGCTATTTTTGCAGGTGTAATAGCTTTGTTTGTTCCATTGATTTCAGAGCAAGGCAAAAACTTATCGCTTCTTGATATCGATCAGTTAAAAGATAATCTAAATACGCTTTATCAAGAGGTAATGGCCTTTTTTGGGGCCACACCCGAAGTAGTGGATGAGATTATTCAAGAAAGTGACTTTGAAAAAAACATAGTAGATAGGCTAGATATTGGCTTCATACCCAATATTCTCAATTCGTTTTTAAATGTTTTAAGCACCGCCAGCATAGGCCTGTTTTCAGTTCTGTTTATTTCTTTTTTCTTTCTAAAAGACAGTAAACTATTTCAAAGAGGAATTTTAGCTTTCGTACCAAAAACCAAGGAGGGCGGTACGGTAAACTCTATTGATAAAATCAATAATTTATTGTCGCGTTACTTTGTTGGGCTACTACTTCAAATCTTTATTCTTTTCGTAATTTATACGATTACATTGCTAATTGTCGGCATCGAAAATGCTATTGTTATCGCCTTCTTATGTGCCCTCTTTAACATCATTCCGTATGTGGGCCCGATTATCGGTGGGGCCATTATGATCGTACTGACCATGACAAGCAATTTAGGCATGGATTTCAGCTCCGTTATTTTGCCAAAAACGGGCTACGTGCTCATTGGTTTATTAGTGGGCCAATTGGTCGATAATTTCTTTTCACAGCCGTTTATTTTTTCAAATAGTGTCAAGTCCCATCCCCTTGAAATATTCTTGATTATTATCATCGCAGGCTTGCTTTTCGGGGTGGTAGGAATGATTGTCGCCGTGCCAGGTTATACCGCCATAAAAGTAATTTTAAAAGAGTTTTTGGCCGAAAACAAGATTGTTAAGTCACTAACCAAAAGCTTATAGTTTCACTTTGAATAGTAACATACTAAATACTGGTGCACAAAATTTTATATCTGAAAATAAGAATACTGACATCGTGACAGTATTGCTTAAAAAGCCAATCTTTGAAGGTATTTCCAACAAAGAACTCGCCCAGCAAATTGAGTCTCGAAAAAAGTGCGAAAAAAAGCTACCTACTTGGTTCAAAACTCCTAAAATTTATTACCCGAAAAAGTTAAATATTGAACAGACATCATCTGAAATAACCGCTGACTACAAAGCGTCTATATGCAGTGGAAATTCGCTTGTAGATTTAACCGGTGGATTCGGAGTCGATAGTTACTTTTTCAGTAAGTATTTCGAACAAATTCTACACCTTGAAATTGACGAAGATTTGTCTAAAATAGCATCACACAATTTTGAAATTCTAGGCGCAAAAAATATACGTGCAAAAGCTCAAAACGGTATTGATTATTTAGAGAAAACAGAGAAGAATTTCGACTGTATTTATTTAGATCCCGCAAGGAGAAAAGAGGGCAATCAAAAAGTTTTTATGCTCTCTGACTGTACCCCTAATATTTTGAAACATCTACCTCTTCTTTTTTCAAAAGCTGAAAGGGTTTTAGTAAAAACCGCCCCCCTGTTGGATATTAGATTAGGACTTAGCGAACTAAAACATGTTAGAGAGATACATGTAGTGGCAGTAGAAAACGATGTTAAAGAATTACTATGGCTGATGGAAGATGGTTATCAAGGAAAAGTCAATATAAAAACCATCAATTTTACAAAAGGTGATACGCAAAAATTCAATTTTCATCTTGAAGAAGAAAGCCATGCCACCTCTGAATTCTCAAAAGCTAAAACATACCTCTACGAACCAAACTCAGCCTTACTAAAATCAGGGGCATTTAAATTTCTAGGTCAACAATTAGGGTTGGAAAAATTGCACGAACACACACACCTGTATACTTCTGATAAATCAATTGAGTTTCCGGGCAGGGTTTTTAAAATCATAGAAAAGATACCTTTTAACAAAAAGTCTTTGAAAGCACTCAACATTAAGAAGGCTAATATCACTACTAGAAATTTTCCAGAGACCGTTGCACAAATACGTAAAAAACTTAGAATCGCCGACGGTGGAAAATTATACCTTTTTTTTTGTAAAGAAATTAATCAAGAATTGGCAATTATGGTTTGCGAAAAGGTAACTTCTGAGGTAAAATGACTACCCTACCCTCCGATTAAATTTAGTTCTAAATTTATATCAATTATTAATCACCTCTTTAAATGATATTTTTTTAAACATAAGACAATTCCTACAATCATAGGTTTTTTTAAAGTATCTTCTAAAAATAATAATTTCCAATTTTAAGGTTTCTAAATTGAGACATCCGTAAGATATACAGGCTCTTAATACCAAAATACCATTAATAAGTGTTTTACCTACACCAAAAAGTAGGCTAAAATATAACGTTTGAGTAAGGTTTGTTCTCACAAAATTTTGTTATCATTATCGTTTAATTATAGTTTTTGTTAACATATAAGATTTCAAATCTTTATTAACAAAACAACAACTCAATATCATTTTTAAACTAACAAACAACAATGATTATGAATCAAAAACGCTATCCTGCTTTTGCAGGAAGACGGAGTGCATTACTACTTTCAATGTGCTTCATGTTCTTTGGTCTGGGAACACAAAGCTCCCATTCAAAAGAAAAAAACGTCAACTCTAGAAATCTCAACGACACTAAACCCCAAACAACGATTACAGGTACTGTAATTGATGAGGCAGGTCTGCCTCTACCTGGTGCCAATGTTATTGAAAAAGGTACTACAAACGGGACGCAAACAGATTTTGACGGAAATTTCAGCTTAAATGTTGCCGAGGGTGCAACATTGGTCTTTAGCTATGTCGGTTTTCGTAACCAAGAAGTAGCTGTTAATGGTCAATCAGCAGTGAATGTTACCATGACAGAAGACGCAGCTGCTCTTGACGAAGTCGTTGTCACTGGTTACTCTGTACAAACCAGAGGAGATCTTACGGGTTCAGTGGGTAGTGTAGATGTATCTGAAGCTACAAAAGCTCCAATAGTAAACGCTGCGGAAGCTTTACAGGGCAGGGTTTCGGGGGTAACCATTACCAATAATGGTGAGCCGGGGTCATCTCCCGTCGTAAGAATTAGAGGTTATGGAACGGGAAACAGTAACGATCCGCTGTACATTATTGATGGGGTACAGACCGATGATGCCAGTATTTTAAACTCCATTAACCCGGCAGACATTGATCAAATGAACGTGCTTAAAGATGGTGCCGCCGCAATATATGGAGCAAGAGCGTCCAATGGGGTTGTAATTATCACCACTAAAGGAGGTGGTTATAATATGGATACTTCTAAAATATCTCTTGATATGTACACGGGCTTTTCAAGAGCCTCTAATTTACCCGAGCTCTTGAATACTGAGCAACACGGTCAGATGATTTGGCAGAGTATTTTAAATGATGGAGGAAAGCCATCCCATCCTCAATACGGAGATGGTCCTAACCCTGTTACCCCAGACCAATTACAAAGAACGCCCGTTAATGCGCCTATTACCCCTGGAGGTGGTACAGATTGGCTTGACGAATTATACAGGACCGCTATTACACAAAATGCGTCAATTACTTTTGAAAATGGTAATGAAAAATCTAAAGTTCTATTTTCCGCTGGATATTTAAATCGTCAAGGTATTCAAATTGCCTCTGGTTTTAAAAGAGGTTCGGTTAGATTAAACTCAGAATTTAAAATTGGCAATCGAATTAGGGTTGGCGAACACGCCAATATTTCCTTTGACCGAAGAGCTGGAGGTCAATCATGGTATAATTTTGCCACGAGAATGTCACCATTGGTTCCCGTGTATGATGCCGAGGGTAATTTTGCGGGTAACTACAGTAATGACACTGGTCTTTCCAACCCGAACAACCCGGTTGCGGAAGCTAGTAGACAAGGCAATGATTTCAACAAAACATTTAGGGTTTTTGGAGATATTTATGCCACTCTTGACATAATAGATGGTCTTCAGTTCAAAACTTCAATTGGAGGTTCTATTAGAGCTTACAATGATCGTAGGTTTAGAGCTTTAATTCCTGAATCATCGGAACCCATTGCAACCAATACCCTTCGAGAAGCTGATCAAGATGCCTATGAATGGGTTTGGAACAATACTTTAAATTATAACAAATCTTTTGGTGACCATTCCATTAATGCCTTGGTAGGTATCGAAGCCTTAAATGTAACAGGTAAAGGAAAGGAAATAGAGAGAACCAATTATTTCTTTGAAACACCGGAGTACTACTTACTAAGTAATGGCGGGGGAACACCTAACGTGTCTTACGCCTATGACAATGCATCGTCTCTATTTTCTATCTTTGGCACAATCAATTATAACTATTCAGGAAAATACCTTTTGACCGCCACAGTACGCCAAGACGAATCCTCAAGATTCCTTGGAGACAATAAAAGCGACGTTTTTCCTTCTTTTAGTGGTGGTTGGGTAGTTAGCAACGAGAATTTCTGGCCAGAAGATTTTTTCTTGAACAGACTAAAGTTTAAGGGATCCTGGGGGCAGTTGGGTAACCAAACATTACCGGTAAACAACCCCACCTCAAATATCTCGGTCTTAAGTGATCAATACGCCAATTATGTATTTACCGGAAGTGGAGGGCCCACACAGGGAGCTATTTTAAATGCGGTAGGAAATGCCGATCTTAAATGGGAAACCAGTGAAACTACCAATGTTGGTGTAGAATTGAGCTTTTTAGAAGGAAAATTAAATCTGGCGGCAGAGTACTTTACGGTCAAAACAAAAGATTTGATCAATCAAGATGCCAGTCTGATCAGTTCTACTGCTATTGATGCGGCACCACCTTATGTTAATCTGGGTTCTATTGAAAACAAAGGAATCGATGCAACTTTAAGCTTTGCCGACGTTACTAAATCCGATTTTCGCTATGGTGTCGACATTAACTTCTCCAGTTATAAAAATGAAGTTACTGATCTAATCAGTGCTTTCCAGACCGGATTTGGTGGTTTTAGAACCACAGGAACCGTAACACGAACCCAAGAGGGACAACCAATCTCTTCATTTTATGGCAGAATTGTGGAAGGCATTTTCAGTTCGCCCGAAGAAGTGGCTGCACACCCTGACCAAGGGTTTGAAAACCCGGCAGACGGCGTTGGTAGGTTTAAGTACAAAAATCTTAATGGCGACAATGTCATTGACGATGCCGATAGAACATTTATCGGTTCTCCCCATCCTGATTTCACTTATGGTGTCAATCTAACATTGGGTTATAAAGGTTTTGATATGTCAGCATTCTTTCAAGGATCTCAAGGAAACGATATATTCAATAACGACAAGGTTTATACCGATATGCCAACCTTCTTCAATGCTAACCGAAGCACAAGAGTATTGGATTCATGGAGCCCGGAGAATTTGGACGCTTCATTACCGGCCTTAAGCCAGAGCATTACAAACAATGAAGGTACCGCCAATTCCTTTTATGTGGAAGACGGCTCTTATATGAGGTTAAAGAATATACAAATAGGATATACTTTCAACGAGGAGGTTTCAGGTATATTGGGAATGGACAGTATTAGGTTTTACCTGCAAGGAACCAATGTGTTCACCATAACAGGGTATGATGGGATCGACCCAGAACTAAGACCAAGATTTTTGGATAGCGGCGCCGTTGACAACCTTACCATTGGTGTTGCGGACAACAACTACCCTTTAGCCTCAATTTACTCATTAGGTGTTAATCTAAAATTTTAAAAAAATGAAAAGGAAAATAATATATTCAATTACGCTTACATGCATGTTGCTAGTTGCATGTAGCGACGATTTTACGGAAATAACCCCCACGGGCGCCCTTTCCGATGAGGCATTACAGAATGCCACCGGGGTTGATTTAAAGTTGACCGCAGCCTATTCCGTTTTAGATGGTGAACGCATCAACGCACAAGGTGAAGCAGTTTCACGTGGTGGTGACAACTGGTGGACAGACGTTGTATCAGATGATGCCCATAGAGGTAGTACGGATGGCGACAATACCGAATTATTTCAAATTGAGACCTTTGACTGGCAAACGGGCAATTCTTGGTTTCTTGGCCGGTGGAGTGCCTTGTATGCTGGAATAAACAGATGTAATGCCGTAATTGAGCTCATTAACCAAATTCCTGAAGGAGATTTTACGCAACAGCTTGGTGAAGCTCAGTTTTTAAGAGGATATTACAACTTTGATCTACAAAAACATTACGGGAATATACCTTTTATTTCTGTCGAGAATTTTTCGAACCAAGAGTTTAACCAACCTAATCCCGGCCCCATTTGGGTAGAGATAGAAGCCGATTTTCTTGCCGCAATTGAAAACATAGGTGAAGAAACCTCAGTAGGAAGGTCAAACAAGTGGGTGGCCAAAGCCTTTTTGGCAAAGGCCTATCTGTACCAAGAAAAATGGGATCAGGCCTTACCTCTCTTCCAAGATGTAATTGAAAATGGTCCATACAGCTTAAATGCAGAATATTTGGACAACTTTAGGTTAGCAGGGGAAAACGCTTCAGAATCTATGTTCGCAATTCAATTTGCCTCTGATTCCGGGCAATCCTACAACGGTAATGGTACGGGCACCCTAAACTTTCCAGGAGGTGGTCCGTTGGGAACCTGTTGTGGTTTTTATCAGCCTACACAAGATTTGGTGAACGCTTTTCAAACAGATGGCTCAGGATTGCCGCTATTGGACACATTTTATCAATCTGATGTAGCCAGCGATTACGGCATTAACAGTTCAGAAGAGTTTGTACCTCACACAGGCCCTTTAGATCCAAGGTTGGATTATACCGTATCTAGAAGGGGTATTGACTACAATGGTTTTGGACCCAACCCAGGAAAAGAATGGATCAGGGCAACTTTCCAAGATATTTCAGGGCCCTATTTACCTAAGAAAAATGTATATCAAGCAGATGAGGTAGACGCCCAGCGAGGTACTGGTGGTTGGGGATCGGATTGGTCCGGAATCAATTACAACATTATGCGCTTTGCAGATGTTCTATTGATGGCCGCAGAAGCAGCCGTAGAAAAATCGAGTCCAGATTTAGCTCTTGCTATGGAATATGTCAACCGCGTAAGAAACCGAGCCAAAAACATGACGTACGTAAAAGATACAGAAAGTGAGGCAGACGAACCTGCAGCAAACTATCAAATCGAACCTTATGTTAGCTTTCCTAATCAAGATTTTGCTAGAAAAGCCGTACGATTTGAAAGAAGACTTGAGTTTGGAATGGAAGGTCATCGTTTGTTCGATTTAAGAAGGTGGGATGTAGCACAGGAAACCCTTAGTGCCTATATACCTAGAGAAGCCGAGGATATCAATCAAGCTGATTACGGGTCTAAATTCAAGACGTATGAAGACAAGCATGACTTGTTTCCTATACCAATCAACGCTATTGATCAAAGCGGCGGCATTCTGGATCAAAATCCAGGATATTAATATCACATATCATTTAATAAAAACTTATCAAAAATATAGACATGACTAAAATAAGAATTATAAGCATGCTCTTTTCGCTGGTCGCCCTATTGGGGTTCAACTCCTGCGAAGATGATAACAGCGATTCTGTGGGCGGCGATGCAATTATTGGTCCAGGAACGGTGTATACTAGAATTAGTACGAGTGGAAGTACCACATCTCTAGAGGCCGCTCTTAACGCAGCATCCGGAGAGCTGGCAACGACTTTAGAAGGCACTGGTCCTTATACAGTTTTTGCACCCAACGATGGCGCCTTTACCGCTTTGGCAGAATCACTTGGTTATGAATCTACAGATGATGTTCCGGCAAGTGATGCATTATTGGCAGACATTGATCCCTCTTTACTTTCAGAAATTTTAAGCTATCACGTGGTTCAAGATAGTATAGTAACAGGTTCATTAACCGATGGATCTACGCTATCTACTGTTTCAGGTGATAATTTATCGGTTATTTTAACAGCCGATGGTCAAGTACAACTTCAAGACGCCACAAAATTGCCTGAAACAAACCCTGTATCTAACATTGTTCAGGCTAACACATATGCAGACAACGGTGTTGTGCATATTATAGATAGAGTGCTTATACCACAAGGTGTTATTGATGCCATTGATATTGACATAAGGCCTACTCTTTCTGAATGGGTTATGGGAACCGACGACTTATCGATTTTGGCTAGTGCTATTGATAAGGCCGGCTTAACGGATGCTATTATGGAAGTGGATACCGCAAGAATTTTAGCACCTAACAATCAGGCGTTCGAGGATTTATTGAACATGCTAGGAGATGATTATAATAGTATTGATGATTTTGATAATGAGACTGAAATTACACTTTTAGGTAATGTTTTAAAATATCATGTTCTTCTTCCTTCGGAAGGTTCAATAGATTTAATAGAAGGTTCGGCAACCACTCTTTTTGAAGATAACTTTATTGATGTAATGACCGAAGGTAGTGCATTCGTTTTCGGAGATGTTACTCCTACCACAGCAAGTATTGTTGATGAAAACATTGATGCTAAGAATGGTATGGTCAATATAGTTGATAAAGTACTTTTACCGCAGGCCGCTTTGGATTTCGTTGCTTTGTTGGAATCGGATGATTTGGCAACCGTGATTTCAACATCCCCAGAGCTAAGTATTCTATTAGAAGCCTTAAATGCTACGGAATTGACAGAGGCCTTTATTGATGCTACTAACACTTCTAATACCGAGGATACCGAGGATACTGAGGATACTGAGGATACTGAGGATACTAAGTATACGTATTTCATGCCAGCAACCGTATTTGCTCCCACAAACGCGGCATTTAATGAATTATTCAACACTTTAGGAGATGACTATACGGGTATTGCCAGTTTTGACACGGAAGATGAGATAGCCCTTCTTAAAGAAATACTTCTTGGCCATGTGTTAGAAATGAAGGCATCTACCGAAGATTTAGAAGAAGGCTCGTTAACTACTGCTTCGGGAGAAGATATAGAGATTATCGATGTTATTGGTTCAGATATGTTTGTGATAGGCGACGCAACAAATGATGTTAACGCCAATATTACGGTAGCTGATGAAATGGCAAGAAATGGCATAGTTCACACTGTGGATAAAGTATTGTTATCTAATGCCGCGGTAGATTTTATCAACGAACTGGAAGAAGAAGAAGAAGAAGAAGAAGGTGAGTAGAACGAAATTTTAATTTGTATTTTAAATTTAATAAAACACCTTGCATCTTATTTGCAGGGTGTTTTTATATAACTTGTTATGAATAGTAAAACCCTGATTTATATTTATTTTAAATATTTGGAAGTTATTCAGCCAAAAACCTAGTCCAAATGAATGAAGTGCATTTGTAATTAAATCAATGTCCTTACTTATCTTTCGCTGCAACCAAATCATAATTACTACAAATGTTCCCACACATTTGAGCTAATAATAGTTATACTTTTTTGTGACTAATCAAACGATATCAGACCATTATAAATTCAAAAGCACCCTTAATCATAAAATCAACTTTTGCGAAGTCGATTGTAGAAGATTCTTTAGTTTATTAATTTCAGATATTTAATATGCTCCTTCAACTTAAACTATGAAAAACTCCATTTTTGTTATACTGTTCCTTTTGTTCTTAACGACTTCCTGCCATCGGGAGAAACTGAAGATGTTTTCACTAATATCTTCTGAAAACTCCGGTATTGATTTCAATAATAAAATTGTAGAAACCGATAGCTTTAACATTATCACCAGTGAATATATTTTTAATGGGGGCGGTGTTGCTACAGGTGATTTTAATAACGATGATAGACCAGACTTGTTCTTTTCGGGCAATCAAGTAAGCAATAAATTATACCTTAATCAAGGTAATCTGAAATTTAAAGATATATCTAAAATTGCCGGTGTTGAAGCTGAAGATAGTTGGAGTACAGGTGTTTCTGTGGTAGATATAAATAATGATGGCTGGTTAGATATATACACTTGTGCCGCTATGTTACCCTCTGATGAAGAAAAGAAAAATAAACTTTTTGTGAATCAGGGGCTTGATGATTCTGGCAATCCGAAATTCATTGAAATGGCCGAGCAATACGGTATTGCAGGCAATCACAATAGTATGAACGCCACTTTTTTTGACTATAATAAAGATGGTTACTTAGACCTCTATGTACTCAACAATGTTGATATACATGTTTTACCTGCTAACTACAGAGAGAAAATAACCGATGGTTCTGCTCTTAGTAATGATAAACTTTATCGAAACAATGGAGATGGCACTTTTACCGATGTAACTATTGAAGCGGGTATAGTAATTGAAGGTTATGGTCTTGGCTTAGCAATTTCAGATATCAATTATGATGGTTGGCCCGATATTTATGTGAGTAATGATTATTTGACCAACGATATTCTCTATATGAACAATAAAAACGGTACGTTCAGCAACCGTATCGATGATTATATAAAACATCAGAGTAAATTCTCGATGGGCTCTGATATTGCCGATTTTGATAATGACGGCTACGTTGATATCGTTACGCTAGATATGCTTGGTGAAACCAATCAAAGGCTTAAAACAACCATTGCCAATAATAAATATACCAGTTACATCTTGAATGAAAAGTTTGGGTACCAGTACCAATACACAAGAAATATGCTTCAAAAAGGTAATGGTAGCAACATTCCTTTTAATGAGATAGGGCTAATGGCGGGAGTTGCAAAAACAGATTGGAGTTGGAGCCCCCTATTTGCTGACATGAACAATGATGGCCTTAATGACCTCTTGATTACGAATGGTTTTCCAAGAGATATCACTGATTTAGATTTTGGTGAATTCAAATTCAATACAAGTCGATATTTAAAACCGGCTCAAATATTAGATTCTATTCCTACTATCAAAATTCCGAATTACGCTTATAAGTACATTGGAGAGGGTAAGTTTGAAGACGTTAGTGACAAATGGGGTTTGAACATACCATCGTTTTCGAATGGTGCGGCTTTTGTTGACCTTGACGGGGACGGTGATTTAGATTACGTGACCAACAACATAAACGACAAAGCCTTTCTCTTTGAGAACAACCTCAACACAAAAGATGAAGAGCACAATTACGTTTCGGTAAAGCTCGAGGGGCCCGCTAACAATCCTCTAGGAATTGGTGCAAAGATCGTTCTAAAATCAGAAAACGGAACATTTCAAACAAAAGAACAATATTTAAGTCGTGGCTACATGTCTTCAGTCGATAATATTGTTCACTTCGGTTTGGGTAATTCAAAAGATTCTCAAACTTTAGAAGTGCTCTGGCCGAACGGAAACTTTCAAAAAATATCCCAAGTTCCCTTAAATGAACAAACTTTGGTAACCTATAACGATGCGGTTCAAACCGACAGGTCCGATTTATCTTTTCCACTTGTCAAAGAACAATTATCGACCCCTATTTTCAGAGAAATTTCAGAAGAAATCAATATCGATTATGTGCATGAAGAACAAGATGTCGTCGACTATAATGTTCAAAGAATACTACCTCACAAACTCACACAAAACGGACCATGTTTGGTTGCAGGCGACATTAACGGTGATGGCCTCGAAGATTTTATAATTGGTAGCTCACCAGGCTTCTCTCCCATTGTTTATCAACAAAATATTCAAGAAGGCTTTATTAAATCTGAATTATTTTCTGATGAAATTGATAAAGGTTATGAAGAAGAAGGCCTATGTTTATTTGACTTGGATAATGATGGCGACCTTGATCTATATTTAGTTTCAGGTAGTAATGAATTTATGCCAACGAACACCAAATATGATGATAGGTTATATATTAATGATGGAGATGGCAATTTCACTAAAGCAGTGAATAGAATGCCTAAAATCGTTTCCAGTGGCGCTGTTGTGAGGGCGCATGACTTTGATAGTGATGGCAGTGTCGACCTCTTCGTCGGTGGCCGTACACCTTTTGCTCAATATCCGCTCGCCGCTCGAAGTTATATTCTTAAAAACAATAATGGAATTCTAGAAGATGTTACCGACCAAATGGCACCTGAATTAGCAAATATTGGTATGGTGACCGATGCAATTTGGTCTGATATCGACAACGATGGGCACAAGGATCTAGTGCTGACAGGTGAGTTAATGCCCATTACATTCTTCAAAAACGAGCAAAATAGTTTACATAAATACACGGATACCGGACTTAATAATTTATTGGGTTGGTGGGAATCTGTAGAGGGAGGGGATTTCGACAACGATGGTGACCAAGATTTTATAGTTGGCAATATGGGGGGGAATAACTTCTATCAGCCAAGCCAAAATAGGCCGACCACCATCATAGCCAAAGATTTTGATAGTAACGGAACCATAGATCCAGTTATGTTCGCCCATTTCAAAAGTAGCTTTAATGATACATCATATCAATCGTTTCCTGTAAATTTTTGGGGTGACTTATATGGGCAAAGTCCTCTTTTTAGATCTAAATTCAACTCTTTCAAAGCATATGCGAAAGTCACTAAAGACAGCCTATTTACGGAAGAAGAGTTGTCAGGAGCTAAAATCTGGACAGGCAATTATGATAGAAGCATATACTTGGAGAACCTTGGAAATGGGCAATTTGCATTTAAAGAACTCCCTTGGCAAGTTCAAATGGCGCCGATTAATAGAACTTTAGCAACAGACTTCGACAATGACGGAAATTTAGATGTACTAATGATCGGTAATGATTACGGCAATGAAATCTTTATTGGTAGGTACGATGCTCTAAATGGATTATTGTTGAAAGGGAATGGAAAGGGTGATTTTCAAGTTGTCAAGCCACAAAGAAGCGGATTTTCAGTTCCCGGTGATGCAAAAGACATGATAGAACTTAAAGGCAGTAACAACACCCCTTCCTTATTTATCGTTTCACAAAATAGGGATGCTTTAAAGGTTTTTAAAAATGACAAAAGCAGATAATGCAGTTAATGTGTTTTAATAGTACTAAATGTTTAATCTGTTATATCTATAGGTGCTTTCTTTCAAAATTAAGTTATACGAATAGAACCTTTACCCAAGTACTTTCCGGATATAAACCATTAACTACTCTTATAATCCTAGCCAGTATGCTGTCCTGCTCTTCAAAGGATGAAAGAGGGGCTAAACTGTATAAAGTTCATTGTGCAAGTTGTCATATGGTGCCTGACATACAAGATTTGCCCAAAAATATATGGAAGCAAAGTATTCTTCCTGAGATGGGTGCAAGACTGGGGGTGCAAGATTCACTGTTCGATCCCTTAAAAGGTCATCCTTATTCCGAGCAATTCGCAATTATTAAAAGTGGCGTTTATCCAATAAAACCATCTATTTCAAAGCAAAACTGGAAAGTGCTAAATGATTATATTTTAAAATTGGCTCCTGATAGCTTGCCTCTCTTTCCTATACCTAGAGTTGACAAACTTGAAAATTTTAATCCCATATCGGTAAACGTCGACAGCATAAATGGAGCGTTCTTTTCATTTTTAAGATTCAGCAAGCACAATAACAAAATATTTTGCGGTGATATAAATGGTAACCTAGTAAGCTACGACCACTCGGCTAAAGAAATAAAATCTCTTCTTCAAACTAAACAAGCCATAACCGACTATACTGAGTCAAATGAAGGAAAAATAGTTACACATGTCGGATATATGAACCCTTCAGAAATTGCAAGAGGTAATATTCAAATTGTGAATGACTCAATCAAAGAATTGTCTTTCTCTTTACATCGACCCGTAGCAAATCTGGTTAAAGATTTGAATTCTGACACTATTCCTGAAATGGTCATCTGTGAATTCGGAAATTTAACAGGCTCCTTATCTCTACTGAGCAAAAGAGGCACAGGTGGTTATGAGAAAACAACACTTCTAAACCAACCCGGTGCAACTCGAGTAATTGCTAGAGATATGAACGGCAATGGTAAAGACGACTTAATAGTTCTAATGGCTCAGGGCGACGAAAGAATTTTAATTTTTGAGCAAAACCCAAATTTCACTTTCAATTTAAGACCAGTACTACAGTTTAGCCCACTATACGGTACCAGTTGGTTTGATTTAGTTGATTATGACGGTGATGGTGACCAAGACATAATTACTGTGCATGGAGATAATGCAGATAAAACCTATATTCAAAAACCCTATCACGGAATGAGGATTCATATCAATGAGGGTAACTATAAATTCTCGGAGAAATTTTTCTATCCTCTCAATGGTGCAACTCGATTTGTTGCCAGAGATTTTGATCAAGACAACGATATAGATTTTGCTATAATCTCCACGTTTCCTGATTATGAAAGAAAACCTGAATTTTCATTTGTCTACCTAGAAAATAAAAACTCTGAAGACTTTATATTCAACTCTAAAATTTCAGATATATCAAATTTGGGGAGATGGCTTCTTATTGATTCTGGCGATTTCGACAGTGACGGAGATGAAGATATTGCCCTCGGTAGCTTCACTTACTCTTTTACTCCAGTACCTACTAACATGCTCGAAAATTGGGAGCAATCAAATACAGATCTATTAATTTTAGAAAATACCCTTAAGCCTTAAATCATATGTAAGAATCTAATATTATATCGGTTACGTTTATAAAAATCCCACGAAAATTCTTGAGATTTTTGTTAATACTCGTTTTCATGTTTAAAATCTCCGTAGCGATATTTGATAGTTCGTTTTAACGGAATCTGCATGCCCTTGGTTTCACCAAGCCAATCGTAAATCGCCGTTGTCATTGATTTTACAACATCTTGTTTATCGGGGTCCGCTATCAGATTATACATTTCGTAGGGGTCATTTTCGAGGTCGTAGAGTTCATTTCTATCCCAAATACCATGAAATTTCATGAATTTGTATTTATCTGTTCGCATACCAAATACGGTAGGCGTCATAGGAAAATCATACTCCCAGAAATACTCATAGAACACTTCTTTTCGGGTGGGTGCATTTTGATCGCCATTTAAAATGGGAATGAATGATACCCCAGGCATATTTTCTGGTTGTTCGACACCCGCTTCGTCCAGAACTGTAGGGCCAATATCAATATTCTGAACCATAGCCTCTGGCTTAACCCCTCCTTCAAATATTTCAGGACAACGTACCAGCAAGGGTACCTTCACCGATTCTTCATAGAAATGACGCTTATCTATCAACCCATGTTCTCCCCAGCTAAATCCGTTATCGCCCATGTAGATTACCAAAGTAGATTCATCTAAATTTTCTTTTTTTAAATATTCCATGACCGAGCCCACACTCTCATCGACCCCTAATAATGTCTCACAATAATCGACGACCATTTTGTGTATATCTCGATTGTCGTGATACATATAATCTACCCCATGCCAACTCACTCTTTGGTCGGCGACCCATTCTGGCCATTTTAAGTCTCTGTATGCTCCGGTTTTTGTTTGGTCATAGGTTGTCGGTAATTCTATTTCCTTCCCTTTATACCTCCCTTTATGTCTTCTAGCGGGTTTGAACGCAGCATGAACGGCTTTGTGCGATAAATAAAGAAAGAATGGCTTCTCTTTATCCCGATTATCCAACCAATCTATGGCATGTTCCGTGAGCAAATCGGTTATATAGGTAGAGTCTTTGTAGGCTACCCGTTCTCCGTTAATATTTAGTGTGGGATTGTAGTATACCCCCTGCCCCGGAAAACTTTCCCAATGGGTGAAACCCGGTTGGGGCTCATCGCCATGGTCGCCCATATGCCATTTACCAAAGAAACCCGTTTGGTAACCCGCTTTCTCAAGATGCTGAGGAAAATAGGTCAAGTTACCTGGGTCCGGGGCTTGATTATCAACAATGGTGTGCGAATGTGAAAACTGTCCCGTTAAAATGGAGGCTCGACTCGGTGAGCATAACGATGTAGTAACAAAAGTGTTGGAAAAATATGCGCCTTCCGAAGCCAATTTATCCATATTTGGGGTTTCCAGCCAAGGTACCTTGCCCGTAAAGCCCATATAGTCATACCTATGGTCATCGGTTAAAATAAAAATGACATTTCGAGGTTTCTTTTTTTTCTTTTTTATGGGTTCGGTACTTGCCATAAGTGAAAGAGTACCTATTAATAAAAATAATAGGAATAAGTTAGGTGTTCTCATAGTCTTTCGGTTGATTGAGTTTCTATTTTAGTTAGCCAAATCTTCTTTACGCGATTGTTGCATAAACCATTCGTATAATTCTTCAGTGTCATAAGCTTTTACCCAAGCATCATGGGCTACATTAGGGTATTTGGTATATCGAACATTATAACCCATACTTTTTAGCTTACTAACCATTTCGTTGGATTCAGAGATAGGAATGGACTCATCTTTCTCACCATGAAAAACCCAAATGGCCATTTTTTTATCTAACCATGAAGCATAGGGCACTGGTGTCATGCCACAAACCACGGCCAGAGCAGCGAATTTTTCAGGATACTGAACCGCCATTTCCCAGGCCGCTCCTCCACCCCTGCTCAAACCTGTTAAATACAACCTATCTTTATCTACACGGTTATTTTCTACAATGGTATCTAGAAGTTGAACAAGAGCCCTCGTATTCCACCATTTCTTTTTGTGAGGATTTTGTGGAGCTAAAATGAGAAAAGGAAATTTCTTTCCCCGGGCTATTAACTTCGGGGGGCCATTTCTTTTTACGGTCACAAGACTATCGCCCGATTCTCCACCGCCATGTAAGAATAATAATAGAGGATATTTTTTATCACCTTCGGCATCATAGTCTTCGGGATAGTATAGGTAATAGTTAAAGTTTTCTCTGGTAACGGTTTCCTGTTCTGCATCGACCAAACGAGGTTTCGATTGTGATGCGCAGCTTTGAAAGGCTGCGATTAAAACCATAAGTAGGTATTTGGGCATATTCGTAGTGAATCTCATTATGGAAAAATACGAATAAAAGAAAGTAGACCAAAAAGAAACGGATGCTCAAATGAGCATCCGATTTATATTATTAAAAAGAAAGTTTACATTTTTTAGCGATATAGGGTAAAATGCCCTACATAACGTATGTCTCTATCATCATTTTGATTTACAACGTACCAATAATCACCTGTTGGAAGTTCTTTACCCTCATACGTTCCATCCCATTTGCTCACCTGATCCAGCTCTGCCACTACCCTACCATAACGGTCGTAAATAATGACTTCAATATTGGGGAAGAAATCTCTATTGCCAGGAGCCCAATAGTCATTCTCATTATCACCGTTAGGAGAGAAGAAATTTGGTATTTCAAGCATTCCGGTAAATTCGAAAGGTATAGCTGCTACAGCTTCACAACCGTTTTGGTCTACTACACGAATCTCCACCGTTCCACTATCTGTAGTAGTGTAAATACCTTCGCTGCCAAAAGACGTGCCGTCAAAGAAAAATTCATAACCTCCATAACCTCCTTCTGCGGTGGCCGTTATTTCATTCGGTCCGGTCTTTTCGGCAATCAAGGTCAATGGATCATAACCATCGATACTAAACTCGACCATATTGGTACAACCATTTTCATGATAGATATACACATCATAATCACCAGCTGGCAAATCGCCCCAAGTATTTTCTGTTGTCGCCATTGATGTAATTGCGTCGGTTGGGTCAATAGGGTTTAAGGCGAACATTAATTGTGGCATCAAACTTGAATCTTGCATTTCGACCCGAGCTGTACTGTTCGGGAAAATACCTTCACAACCATATTGTACAATGGGCTCTGCCGTTAAGTCTACTCCAATTTCTATCGGTATCAGAACGTCGGTATCACAAAGATTCGCATCTTGTATGAAAACAAAGTAGGTTTCACCTCCCACTAGGTTATCAAAATATAAATTATCGTTTCTGACAAAAACTTCCGTACCATCTGAATTAGGGCCTACCAGCCTTGTTTCATAGTACGTTGCTGACGTTACCGTGTCTATAAAGGGAGTTCCTCCGGTTATAGTTAGCTGTGCAGTACCGTCGGCAAAACCGATACAGGTTTCAGGGGATGTCACCACTTCGGTCACTTCCAACTCTAACGGTTCAGTAACTACGATTTCAAAAGTTTGCGGACAACCTTCTGCATCTTGGGCCAATACCGTGTATGTCGGATTACTTGGAGTATTTGCAGCTAAGCCTGTAAAGGTATAGGTCAGTGGATCGTCAGGGTCTGAGAAAAATTCGCTTAAATTTGGTTCAATGGCAAATTTCACCAAACCAGAAGCACCGCCGGTAACTTCCATGGTAATGGTTCCATCAGACTCCCCAAAACAAGATACAGGTGTACTACTATCATCAATGGTAACCGGTGCAGGTTCAGCAATCGTAAACGGACCTTGTACTACCCCACAATTTGCACGGCTGATAACGGATATCCAATAGTTCCCAGACTCCAAATTCTCGAAAGTACCGAAATCTTGCATAGGTAGATTATTGTAGGTCGGTAGCGTTTCTGCAACAAATGCATCTGTGCCGGGATCAGCATTGTAAATTCTAAATTCATAAATACCTGTTCCGCCATTGGCAACAGCTTCTATTCTACCATCGACTTCATATGCACAAGAAACGTCATAAGTTGGTGAAGCAGGATCCAAACTCAATGGCTCGGCGTCTGTTATCGTAATTCCGTTTGTATTACGAGCCAAACATGAACTTAAGCCACCAACTTTTCGCACCTCGAATCGGTATGAATCTCCAATAACACCTGGAATATTTGTTTTTACAGGCAAACCATTTGCATCGACTTCATCAACAGGAAACCAAGGTCCGCCAGAATTATAAACACTATACTCATAAGTTCCACCCTGTGGGTTATTCACCCGAATCATCATTGTAGCTGCATTGCCACACGCCGGTACAGATGTCTGAATCAATGCAGGATTGATCGGCGGTGGTGGAATCACTTGAATAGGCGCCGAAACTACCCCACAATTTAATGTAGATACAACCTCAACAGCATACCAACCACCTGGTATAACCCCTGTTGTACCCGTAAACTCAGGACTACTCTGAAAACCGGTCATAGATGCTATATCTGTATTATCATTGCCATTTAAGTGCAATAATCGGTATTGATAACCACCGCCCGGCACGCCGCCAACGGCCCCCGGTGTAGAGGTTCCCGGTTCAACGGCAACAATAACCGCATCGTTACCTTGAGGACATTCAAGTTCCCTAGTTATACTAGCTTCCGCTTCTATTTGAGGTACAGGTAACAGTTCTATATCTTCAAAATGTATACAGCCTTCGATATCTCTTACATATACCCGGTAATTACCACTTGAAAGGCCCTCGAAGCGATCATTATCACCATTCGCCGCAAAAGTTGCATATGAAGCATTACTATGTGCTGCGAAACCACTGCCTACTGGGTTTTCGTATTCTAATCTATATTCATACGGTGAGTTATCCCAGCCACCAACAGTATTGGCTACAATCTCTCCTAAATCATTGCTACAACCCACCCTTCCTACTTCATCAAGTGAAGTTATACGCAACTGTTCACCAGGTCGTTCAATAGTACTTACATTACTGAACACCTCACAAGACGTCACAGTCTTACCATTTTCACGAATAACAACACGCAGGTTACCACTTGCAATACCTGTTATCATAGTGGGGTTACCATCAAGGGAGACATCCAAAGTACCTGTTGAATTTCCGCCAACTGGGGTACCAAAAGAACCACCGGAGAAACCGGGATCCGATGCATTATAGACCCAATAATCATAAACGCCGGAAAAGTTGGTCATACTTGGTAAATTGGTTATTTCGATGTTTAAAATTCCATCGGTTGCACCAAAACAACCAATCGGTTGATTTTGGCTAATTGAGACCGTGGGCAGTACCGGTGTATCAACCACGTATGCGGTTATAGGGTAGGTACAACCATTTTGATCGTTTACCTGTAGATTGTATTCGCCAGCTACCATGGGTAGATCGAACTCCACGAAGCTTCCACTTGGTTGTGACACATCTGCCACTGGCGCTACCGAGAACCCCTGGTCTTCAATAATGAAGTTGGTAGTGCCCGATACATCGATACGAATTCGCTCAGGATTTTCGCAATCCATTGGAGATAGTTGAGTAATCGTTGCCGTGACCGTATTAGGGGGAAGAACAGTTACAGAATCATTGAATTCACAACCATTAGCGTCGATAGCATAAACAGTAATCGTTTGATCAAAACCTGTATCTACTATTTCGAACGTTGGACTTGTTTGGTAACTATCGGCCAAATCAATTTTGTAACCGTAAGGTCCTCCGTTTCCGATATTCGCCCCAACAATATTTGCAGTTACATTTGTAGTGCTATATTGATTAGCTGCAGGGTTACAAACCAAAGTACCTGACGTAACATCGATCTCAAATGGTGGTGGCTCATTTATAATTACTTCCTCCCTATCAAAACAACTTCTATCGGTCACTACCTCTATCACATAAGTACCCGGAGTTAAGTTTGAAAATGCCCCAGAAAGATTGTCATCAATTCTACTAGAATTATCTAGACCACTAGGCATTGCTGCCAATGTACTGGAATACAAATTATATTCTCTTATTCCGTCAATATCCGTACCTCCTTGCACAGAGACAGCAATACTTCCATCTCCCAACCCGTTACAACTCACATCAGTAGCGCCGGTATCATCAATAACTGGAGATGTAGGTGCTGTTCGAAGGATATTATCAACGGTAACCGAACAATTAGTACCTGAGCCATCAACAACCTGATTGTCCGTAACTTCAACCTGATAGTCACCAGGGGGAATATCTGGAAAAATCCCGTCATTATTAGAATCAGTGATATCAAGGGCTGGACCAGAAATTGGTAGACCCGTCAATCGATACGTAAAATCACCACTACCACCATCGGCAGTAATTGTTACAATACCATCATCATTCTCACAATTCGGTTCTGTACTAAAGCCTCCAGATGCCGAAAGCACTTGAAATACCTCAGCAATGCCTACTACACTACATCCATTTGCATCAATAATTTCGAAAGGGTAGTTACCAACATTATTGACCGTAAAGGTCACAGTGGTAGGTGTACCTGCAGATCCTGAGTTAGCCACGGTTTGACTTACACCGTTTAAGGTAAATGTAGGCGTATCAAAATCTCCGGGCAAACTAAGTTCTATATTAAATCCAGTGGCAGCTGTAGTAACCACATCACATGCGTTGTTCACCACAGGTGGAGTCAATGGTAAATCAGGATTTAACTGAATAACCGCCGCTGAAACGCGATAAGAGCAATTGTTCGCATCCCTTACCCAAATATCGTAATCGGTACCGGGTGCCGTTGACCCGGGAAGTGCCACTGTTGAGGCATCGGTGAAATCATCAGATGGGTCTGCAGGTGTTAGGGTACCGTCAGCATCAACTGGAGTACCAGCGGGAACGTAAGCATATAAGTATGGACTACCGGTCGCAAATGGTGTTCCACCACTACCCCTTACCGTTAATTGACCTAAAGCATTACAATTGGCATTTTGATTATCAATAATATCAACACGTGGGGTCAACAATATCGCTTCATCTTCCGCGCCATCTGAACAGTTAGTTGTAGTATCTTCTACCGAAATACCATAATGACCCGAAGGAACAGGAATTATATCATTGGTTATCAAAGAACCGGTCAAGTTCTGTACAATATCGCCTGTATCTAAATTGGTTATTACAACATTGTACGGTCCGGTGCCTGAAGTTATGGTATATTCCAAACCTACATCCCCGTTGTAACAATTGGCGTTATCTATTGTAAGACTAACGTTCAATCCCCCGTTGCCCGGTACTGTAATTACTTCTTCGTAAATACAACCCGTAGCCGTATCCCTAACTTCTACAGTATAAGAAACACCCCACAATAAATTACTGAAACAATGTCTCGTAGCTGTATTATTTGGAGCAGTCCACCCTACTAGTGGGTCTGGGTCTGCCAATCTGATTTCGTATGGACCCGTACCGTTCAAAATATCCACACAAACCGTAGTTCCCCCTGGACTACAGAAACCGGTAGGAGTTGGGTAGTCAGGAGCAATGTCCAGACCTGCCGTATCAATAGTCAAAGATTCTTGATCATTACAGCCTCTAGAATCGAGCACGATAACCTGATAATTTCCAGGAATAAGGCTGGGGTCTGTAATTGTTAGTGAAAAATCAGTATCGGCTATATCGTTTTGAGTATAAATAGCATTACCAAAATTATCCTCAATGATAACCGTATAGTTTTCTACTCCTGCTGTAGGAAGGTCAATTATTACTCCTCCTGATAAATCCCCTGTAGAACACGTGGCATCAATAGGTGTCACTGTTGCATCTGGAGCAGGATCAGGGTCGGGCACTACATTGACTGTAGTTACAGCAGTTATACAATTTCTAGAATCTTTAACCAAATATTCATAGGTGCCTACTGCTAGACCCGAGTAAATGGTCTGATCAGAAAAACTGTATGTCGATGATGGATCAGGATTGTTCGGATCAGGCACTAATGTACCTGCAGGTGCAAAAACGACTTCGAAAGGAGGTACCCCTGATGATACCGTTGGGATCACCTCAACGAAACCACTGTTGGCATCACCACAACTGGGGCCGACAATACGATCAGTAGAGGCAATATTGGTAGGCTGAGCAAAAGTTAACGCTTCAGAGGTATTAGAACAGGTATTGTTATCACTTATTTCAACAGTATAATCACCATGCTGACCGAATGGCACCGTATACGTAAACGGGTTTGAAGGAATTGGGTTTCCAGTGTGACCTGCTACCGCAGCACCGTCTAAAAATATTGTATATGAAGTAGATGCAAGGTTAGAAATATCACCTCCTGTAATGGTAATTTCCATTTCACCATCTCCCCCACAAGGTATTTCACTCACCATAGCCAAATTTGCCTGTATCTGTGGTGGAATCCTTACTGTCGAGGTTGAAGCTATACAATTGTTTCCATCAACGACTTCAATAGTATAATTACCCGGTACTAAATTATTAAAGGTATAAGTTCCCGGGGTTCCTGACACGTTCAATGGTCCTCCGTTAATTCTATACCTATGACTGGTTAATGGAGCCGAACCGGCTGTAGATGTCACCGTAATTTCCGAGCTATTGGTTGACGAATAACAAAAATCTGCACTGTCAAGTGCTATGCTCGGTGCCGAAACACTAGTAAGCGTAAATGTTGTTGAAGCCGTACAACCCTCTGTATCTATTACAGTTAAGGTATATGTACCCTCTTCCGTCAAATTACCAAACGTACGTCCCGTTTTTGGGCCCTGCGTTCTACCGTCCGTAGCCGGCCATTCTAATTCATACCTATAGCCGCCGAAGCCACCGGTCGCATCGGCCCTTACTCTACCAATATTGTTGTTCTGGCAACTCATATCGGTTACAGTTGGAGTGATACTCAATGGGGTAGCTGCTTCCTCCACATCGAAAGAAGCGGTAGAAGTACAATTGGTATCATTATCGGTTACCGTGATTTCATAAGTACCAGCTCCCAAGCCCGAAATAGGAATATTTAAACTAGTGCTGTTGGTACCACTTGTAACCACAGCTGCTGAAGGTGCAGTTCTATTCACTACATAATCATAATCGGTCGCGTAACCATCAACTAAGAAACCTCCGTTGCCATCAGTGGCTCCGGGACATACCCGCAAGTCACCTCCAGCTTGAATGCGGGCTCTGATAGTACTAAAACCACCGGTCGTAAAACTGGACGTATAGGTACACCCATCAGTATCGGTTATTTCGAACTGATAAGAAGTATCTAAACTAAGCCCGTTAAACACATTGCTTGCTTGGGCAGGTGGTAAGGTCGTAGTTGGATTGGATGAAATAATTTCATACTGAGCTACGGGGAAACCTGATGGCTGTACGTCAACGGTTACCCGGCTCGTTCCTGATGCGCAATCTAAATTATCTTGGGCAAAATCAATCGAAGTCGGGGGTACCGGTTCAGAAACCGTGATGGGGCCCAGTGCCTGATAGCAACCTGCATCATCCCGTACATAAGGTATATATGTACCGGGAGCTAAACCTGTGAAAGTGGTGCCAGATTGATAATTCGTATTATCTACGCTATATTCATAACCTGACCCAGAACCTCCACTTGCAGATGTAAAATCAATTGTAGCACCTCCGTTGGCACAGGTATAATCTTGCGTCAAACCAGCAGAACTGCTCAAGCCGCCGGCAGAAGTAACGGTTACAGATGGGAGTGACAAGACACAGCTAAATGCACCCTGTGAGTAACGTACTTCAACAATACTATAAGTACCATCGGCCACAGGAATAGTAGAAGATGTAGTAAACGGGTCCCCGGCATTATTGGTGGCTCTATATTCTAAATTGAAACCTCTTGGGTCATTTATGGTAAAATCAACCTTTCCGCCCCCATTTGTACAGGTTCCGACTATATCCGATGCCGTAATATCCGGCGGGTCTAGTTCAGCAACATATTCCGATTTTTCGGCGGTACAACCTTGGTCATCCGTAATGAAAAAGGTGTAAGTACCTGGGCTGGTTACCGTATAAGAGCTGGTTCCGGTGAACGTTCCTCCTGAATTGCCACCATCACTTACCGTATAACTATAAGTACCAGAACCCCCGGAAGGAGTTACGTCAATATCAACACTTGTGATGTCAGAACAACCAAAGCTCATACCATTAGTATCGGTAACCACTGAAATAGGACTTAAACCTACCCCCACAGTGATCGGGTCACCATTGGTATCGGTGTATTGAATAGGAGCAGGAATTCCGTTTGGTATATCTTCCTTACAATCATTGGTTTCAACCTTAACGGCATAAGTGCCTTCACTTACTGCACCAAAAGTGTAGGTATTGCTCGAAATGGTCGAAGTAAATTCTATTTCTGCTCCGTTCTCGTCCAATAAAGTATAGACATATGGACCGGGCACTTCAGGATTAACAGTAACATCGATACTTCCGGTTTCTCCGCTACAAACCGGATTGGTAAAAGTTACATCAATCTCAATATCTACTTGCTCAATTTCAATTACTTCATATAAGTATTCACAAACTTGGCCAGAAATATTCAATCGGGCCTGAACCTGGTATGAACCTGGATCAAGATTATCGAAAATAGAAGAGGATTGGTAAGGCCCAAAAGCATTTGCCCCTTCACGAATTCTAAACTGATAACTATTAGGTAGACCGGTAACTTCAATACGTCCTGGATTGTTACAAACAAAATCTTTTTTAGTATACGTCTGGGTTATCGTACTCTTGACTACTTCAATATAATAATATTGCCCCCCATTCACCTGAACCCTAAATTCCGCACCGTTAGCAGCTGAAATGCTGCTTGCATCAAGGTTAAAGGTAGGAGTATCTGCAACCTCGGTATAAGTTGATGTGTAATCAGGACATTCTAAATTTGTGTTGGGAGTGGCACCCGTTAACTGCTGCCAAGAGACACCACTGGTTGGTGAACCTGATAAAGAGATAGTTCGATCGTCAGAATCACCACAAAGAATGAATCGAGCAATCGTGGCGCCATCATTTGTACAGTTGACCGTCTCGTCGGCTCCTTGAACAATAGTCATGAACATAGGGGCAATAGCCACTTTATTCTTCTGGCTATTTTTGAATGTATTCTTCAGAAAAACCGAGTTGCTCTTTGCAGTTTCCACTTTCTCTATTGAGACAGCGTCTTTTACCGCTTCGGCAACCTCACTTATAAAAGTGTGTACTTTAGCATTAGCTATTGATGTTGCGCATACTACTGAGAAACATAAGAACAGTAGGGCAACAAGAACATGCCGCATTTTTTTTGGGAACATAGGTTAAGTCTTAGTTGATAAGAATAGATGCGATTTGGGAGCATTTTATTCTTAAGTGTAATTATTTAAACTTATAAATTCTCTTTATATTTATCCGCTAGGCATACATTAATATTACTTTTAACGTGAAACCATGAAAAATAGTGTACTTCTTGTCTTTTTAACCATTGGCATTTTCAATTCGTCTTGCGCTCAAGATGCTGAAAACCAAGTAAAAGACCCTAAAAACACCCCCTTTACCCAACAGCTTATAATCGATGAAATGCAGATTCCGTGGGGAATGGCTTTTTTACCAGATGGAAGTATGCTCGTAACAGAAAAATCGGGAGAGATAATCCATTTCAAAGAAGGAGTTAAGACAAAAATCTCAAACGTTCCAGAAGTATATACGAGAGGTCAGGGTGGATTATTGGATATCGAGGTACATCCCGATTACGAAAACAATGGATGGATCTATATTTCTTACGCTTCTGAAGAAGGGGAAGAAAAAGGTGGGCATACAGCATTGATGCGTGCTAAATTAAAAGACAACTCACTAACTGATAACGAGTTACTATACAAAGCCACACCCAACACTACCAAAGGTCAACACTTTGGCTCTCGAATAGTATTTGATAATGATGGCTACTTATTCTTATCGATAGGAGAACGTGGTGCACGTGATGAAAACCCACAAGATATTACACGAGACGGAGGTAAAATCTATCGATTTCATGAGGATGGTAAAATACCCGATGACAATCCTTTCGTTGGGCAAGATGGTGCAAAGACCGCAATTTACAGTTACGGACACAGAAACCCTCAAGGCCTAGCCAAGCATCCGGAAACAGGCGAAATATGGGATAACGAACACGGACCAAGAGGTGGCGATGAAATAAATGTTATCAAACCCGGAGCAAATTACGGGTGGCCCGTAATCACTTACGGCATTAATTACAGTGGAACAATCATTACTGACGAAACAGAAAAAGAAGGTATGGAACAACCCCTACACTATTGGGTGCCTAGTATAGCCCCAAGTGGTATGGCTTTTATTTCTTCTGATAAGTATGGCGATTGGCAAGGTAGCGTTTTAGTAGGTTCCTTAAAATTTCAATATTTGGAGCGTCTAGAACTTGAGGGCAACAAAGTAGTAAACCGAGAAAAGCTTATGGCCGATATAGGTCGTGTACGCGATGTAAAAGAAGGTCCTGATGGTTTAATTTATGTTGCGGTAGAAGGCAAAGGAATTTATAAGTTAGTTCCGAAAAGTTAAATCTTACTACGAAAATTACGTTCCCCTAAATTATTATTTATGAAGTTTTTACTCGTTTTGGTCTTTTTAGCTACCACCACGAATTCCTTATATGCACAAGAGGCGGATTTGGAGGAAAGTATGTTAAGGGGAAAAGAAATTTACATGGATTTCTGCGTTACCTGTCATATGGAAAATGGCGAAGGGGTGCCCAACACCTTTCCCCCACTAGCACAGTCTGACTATCTTGCCAAAAACAGGGAAGCTAGTATCAAGGGTGTCAAATACGGTCAACAGGGGGAAATAGTAGTCAATGGTGTAATTTATAACAATACAATGGCCCCTATGGGTCTTGAACCCGAAGAAATTGCCGATGTTATGAACTATATTATGAATTCTTGGGGCAACTGGTCAGATAAATTAGTTACGACCGATGAAGTTGATGCCATCACCAAATAAGAGTTAAATATCTGCACCCGCGTCAATAGCCGCCTTTACTGAACCGTATTTTTTCAACAGCTTTTCAGCGTCATTGTATGGTATTCCCAAGCCTTCGGCCACGTAGCGCGCTCCCCTATCAACTAGCTTGACGTTACTCAACTGCATATTAACCATCTTGTTACCTTTTACCCTGCCTATTTTAATCATTAAAGCGGTTGAAATCATGTTCAATGCCAATTTTTGTGAAGTGCCACTTTTCATTCGGGTACTACCAGTAACAAACTCTGGCCCAACATTCATTTCTATAGGTATATCGGCTGTCGTAGCCAAGGGAGAGCCAGGGTTATTTGTGACTCCAGCAGTCAAAAGTCCATTTTTCTTTGCTTGGTCTATTCCTCCCAGAACATAAGGGGTCGTACCCGAGGCGGCTATACCAACAACAACGTCCAATTCATTAATATCGTGAAGCATCATATCTTTCCAGGCCTGTTCAGTATCATCTTCGGCGTTTTCTACCGATTTTCTAATAGCCTTATCTCCACCTGCGATAATACCGATTACACGAGTGTGAGGTAAACCATAGGTCGGCGGTATTTCAGAAGCGTCCAAAACTCCTAATCGACCACTGGTGCCCGCACCAATATAAAAGAGCCTGCCTCCTTTTTCAAATCTTTCCGCCAAAGCATCGACCAGTTTTGTAATATTAGGTATAGCATCGGCAACAGCTTGGGCAACTTTCTGGTCTTCTTCATTCATCTTTTGAAGAATAGAAACCGTATCAAGTGACTCAAGATTATCGTGGTTTGAAGGTTTTTCGGTTATTTTGGTATAGTCCATAGTAATTATAAAATTCTGATATCGTGGTTTCTGAATGAATTTAAAAGTTCGTTTTCCGGATCAAGTTCCGTAATCATGGTATTTATGGCATTGATATCACATGTTTTGTATCGATGCTGAGAGTTCAGTTTTTCTGAAATTGATAAAAGTACCGTTTTTTTCGAGCATTTTATGACTGCTTTTTTCACCTGTACAATATCCCAATCGAACTCGGTAAGCCCATAGAACGAATCTACATACCCCGTACCGATAAAACTATAATCAACCTTTATTTCTGAAAGATTATGTATAGCATTGGCACCAATTGTGGTCTGAGATTCACTGGAGACCTGACCTCCAACGATTATAACGTTAACATTCGGTTTGGTCAATAATTCAGAAGCCACTGGCAAGCTATGTGTGAAACAAGTAATATCTAGATTTTGGGGTATCAGGCGGGCCAGTTCGGAGCAAGTAGTTCCTCCATCGATAAAAATAACAGAACCAGGTTTTAATAAAGTCAGCGCTTTCTCCGCTATTTTGTTTTTCTCCTCTAACTTGTAAATATTTTGATTTCTGGTGCTATTCATGGTAAAACCTAATGAAACGGCACCTCCGTGAACTTTTCTCAACTTATTTTCTGCATCGAGTTCCTTTACATCACGACGTATGGTATCTATCGAAACATCGAGGGTCTCGGCAATATCGGTCAGTAAAATACGATTGTGAAGCTCTACTTCGCTTAAAATCGTTTGTTGTCGTTCTTCCTTTAGCATGGTATCAACTAATTCATAAATATCCGGCAGCAAATATAGCCAATATTATCGAATGCTGTTTTTTACTGCTTTAAAGTTAAGAAATCTTTAAAAAAGCAAAAAACAGCATAATTAAAAGCAAAAAACAGCATTTAAAACCAATCCTTGCCTATATTTGCATGATTCTAAACCTCTACCTAAAGAACAAAATTGAAATGAAAACAATCTTAGAAAGAAACGGTTCAAACATTGAGTACAGACCTGTAGGACAATTCGAAGAAACAAGATTCGAGAAAATACATAATGTGATTTTTTCCGACTCTAATGAAGCTTCCATTAAGGTGGCCGAAGAAATTGCTGGTCTTATCAGAAAAAAACAAGAAGCCAACAAAACATGTGTTCTTGGTCTGGCCACGGGGTCTTCACCTATTAAAGTATATGAAGAGCTGGTTCGCATGCACCAAGAAGATGGGTTGAGCTTCTACAATGTAATTACGTTCAATCTTGACGAATACCTACCGATGGAGAAAGATAACCGTCAGAGTTACTGGTATTTCATGCACGAACATTTGTTCAATCATATTGATATTCCTGAAGAGAATATCCACATTCCCGATGGCACTATTTTAGGTGGAAATGTTATTGACTACTGTTTGGCTTACGAAAAGGAAATAAAAAAGGCCGGAGGATTAGATTTTCAATTATTGGGTATTGGTAGAACTGGCCATATCGGTTTCAACGAACCTGGATCTCATTACAATTCAGGAACTCGTGTAATTACCTTAGACCATATTACCCGTGTAGATGCTGCTCCGTCTTTCTTAGGTATAGACAATGTACCAAGAAAAGCGATTACGATGGGTATAGCAACAGTTAGAAGTGCGAAAAGAATAGTGCTACTCGGTTGGGGTCAAAACAAGGCGGATATCATAAAAAAAACGGTAGAAGGTGAAGTTTCACCACAAGTACCAGCTACCTATTTACAGCAACACGGCAACTGTACATTTGTTCTAGATACTGGTGCAGGTAGTGAGCTTACCAGAAATAAAACACCATGGTTGGTCGATGAATCGTTGGACTGGACGGAAAGCTTGACTGCGAAGGCTATCGTATGGCTCTGCGACAAGACCGATAAATCAATTCTTAGCCTTACCGATAAAGATTACAATGACAATGGAATGTCAGGTTTATTGACTACACAAGATTCTTATGACCTGAACATTCAAATGTTCAATAAACTTCAGCATACAATTACAGGTTGGCCAGGTGGCAAACCTAATGCCGATGATACCAACAGACCGGAGAGAGCCGAGCCGGCAAAGAAAAGAGTAATTATATTCAGCCCTCACCCTGATGATGATGTTATTTCTATGGGGGGTACTTTCGACCGATTGGTAGAGCAGGGTCATGAAGTGCATATAGTTTATCAAACCTCTGGTAATATTGCAGTGTCCGATGCCGATGCCCTGCGCTATGCCGGTATTGCCAAGAGAATTAAACCCTCAGATGAGGCACAACAGCTTATAGATGATATCAAAGCTAAAAAAGAAAGCAGCTTCGATACTCTAAATGTTAGAAAACTTAAAGGAAATATAAGACGTGGAGAATCATATGCTGCTACACGTTATTTGGGTTTATCTGATGAAAATGTTCATTTTTTAGATTTGCCATTTTATGAGACTGGTGCTATCAAGAAAAATAATCTTTCTGATGCCGATATTGAGATTATGATGAATATCATCACAGAAATAAAACCACATCAAATTTATGCCGCAGGTGACCTTGCAGATCCGCACGGCACTCATAAAGTTTGTTTAGATGCTGTTTTCGAGTCTATGAAACGTTTGAAGTCTGAGCCTTTTATGGAAGACTGCTGGTTGTGGCTTTACAGAGGCGCGTGGCACGAGTGGGATATTCATGAAATCGAAATGGCCGTACCTATGAGTCCGGATCAGGTGTTGAAAAAGCGCTATGCCATATTCTGTCACCAATCGCAGAAAGATGGGGTTATGTTTCAAGGTGATGATGCTAGGGAATTCTGGATGCGGGCCGAGGAACGCAACAGAGGTACCGCCCAAAAATACAGGGCATTGGGCTTGTCAGACTATGCTGCAATTGAAGCGTTTGTTCGTTATAAATTCGATTAATTTTTAATGGATTATTTTAAAGGCCTATTATTTTCAATGATAGGCCTTCTTTTGTTCATGACTAAAAACTTACTTTTCATATTTGTATTGCTCTTTAGTTTAAATTCTTGCTCGGTATTTCAACCGGTGCCTGAACCTAGAAGAGAGTTCCGTGGCTTTTGGATGGCAACAGTCGTAAATATTGACTGGCCCAAAAGCGGTCATGATTCCATAGCAAAGCAAAAAGCGGACTACCTCAAAATACTTGATTTTTATCAAAACCTAAATTTTAACGCCGCTATAGTTCAAGTGCGCACTGCGGGCGATGCATTTTACGACTCAAATTATGCACCTTGGTCACGATATTTAACGGGTGAAGAAGGAAAAGCTCCTGATTCAACTCAATCAAACCACAAGACAGGAATGTTGGGTTGGATGATTGATGAAGCTCACAATCGTGGTATGGAGTTTCATGCATGGTTAAATCCATATCGTGCTACTTTTGACCTGAAAACAGAGACTTTAAGTACCAATCATGATTACCATAGACATCCCGATTGGATGGTGAAATATGGGAAGAAATATTATTACAATCCAGGTTTGCCGGCTGTTCAAGACCACATGGTTTCAATTATTAAAGAACTCATCAATAACTACCCTATAGATGCCATACATTATGATGATTATTTCTACCCCTACACGATAAAAGGCGAAACATTTAAAGATTCCACTACCTTCAACAACTATAGACTTGCCAATCAGAATCTGGAAGATTGGCGAAGAAGCAATATGGATTCACTTATTAAAAAAAGTTACCATGCCATTCAAGAAGTTAGACCCTCGGTTCAATTTGGGGTAAGCCCGTTCGGTGTATGGAAAAACAAAAGCACCGACCCGAAAGGATCTGATACCCGGGCAGGTCAGACTACTTTCGAAAATTTATATGCCGACCCCTTACTGTGGATGCAAGAAGGTTGGCTCGACTATATAGTTCCTCAAATTTATTGGAGTATGGATTTAGAGGTAGCTTCTCACAGAAAATTACTGGATTGGTGGGCAGATAACACTCAAACAACCAATCTCTATATTGGTAATGGTCCATACAAAATCAAGAATAATAGTGACAAAGCATGGAATAAAAACCGAGAGCTACCTGACCAACTCACATATGCTCGAAAAAATAAAACCGTTAACGGCAATGTCTTTTTTAGTGCTAAAAGTCTTATGCAGCAGAAGAAAGGTTATATCAAACGATTAAAGAAAAAATTTTATAAAAACCCTGCTTTGCCACCATTAGTAAATGTGGGCGACTTTATCCCCTTTAAAATTCCGACTCTAATAAAAGTTGAGAAAAGTAGCGGTAAAGTAATCTTGCATTTTGATAATCTTCAAGATGTACAACAAATAATTTTTTATTCCTCCGGAAATGAGGCCCAACTCTACTATCAAAATAAAAGAATTCTTTCCAAAATTTTTGTCGAAGAAGAGAATATGATTGTATTTCAGTCCGACGATGTAATTAACAAAAAAAATATAGCATATACATTTATCGACAAGTATGGTAAGGAAAGTGAGCCTAAAATCATACATTTAAAGCAAACCGAACTTTATGATTAAAAAAGATAAACGGGCGTGGGCTTGGGTTCCCCCGCTTTATTTTGCAGAAGGCCTACCCAATGTAATCATCGCTTCGGTCTCGGTAATCATGTACAAGAAATTGGGTATCAGCAATACCGATATTACCCTTTACACCGGCCTATTGTATTTGCCGTGGGTACTAAAACCTATCTGGAGCCCTATTGTAGACCTTAAAAGCACCAAAAGAAATTGGTTCTTGATCATGCAACTTTTAATATCGGTCATGTTTTTGGCCGTTGGCCTTACCTTACCCACACAAATGTTTTTTGTGACTACCTTGGCCTGTTTTTGGGTAGCGGCATTCGCTTCGGCGACCAATGATATTGCTTCAGATGGATATTATATGATTGGGCTTTCCGAAAAAAAACAATCTTTTTTTGTAGGTATTAGAAGCACCTTTTATAGGCTCGCCATGGTTACTGGTAGTGGTCTCATAGTTGTTTTCGGTGGATATCTCGAAAGAATCTACGGAGACAATACAAAAGCTTGGAGCATAACCATGATAGCCACGGGCGCGTTAATGCTGTTACTTACCATCATAAACTTCTTTACAACTCCCAAATTCGAAAGCTCTTTGGCTATTAAAACACAAAGGCCGAAAGCATTTTTAGAAGTGTTTACATCCTTTTTTAAAAAGCCGAACATCGCCGTAGCATTGGCCTTCATTTTGACGTATCGGCTTGGTGAATCTCAACTGGCTAAAGTTGCTCAATTATTCATGCTCGACGAACGTACCAAAGGGGGGCTGGCCATTTCAACTGAAAACGTCGGTATTATTTACGGAGTGGTCGGTCTGATCACGCTTTCTGCTGGTGGTATTTTAGGCGGAATTTTAATTTCGAGGGATGGACTAAAAAAATGGATGCTACCCATGATGTTGTTTCTTAACGTACCCAACGTACTTTATGCAATTCTGGCAGTATCAAAAACTTCAAATTTGGCATTTGTTATTGGCACTGTAGCTTTCGAACAATTTGGCTATGGTTTTGGTTTTGCAGCCTTCCTCATGTACCTCATCTACATAGCCGAAGGGCAATCAAAAACATCTCATTACGCCATAGCCACCGGTTTTATGGCCTTGGGGGCCATGCTTCCGGGAATGATAAGCGGAGCTGTTCAAAAATGGTTGGGTTACGATGGATTTTTCATTTGGGTCGTTATATCGGCCCTACCCGCATTCTTTCTATTAAAATTTTTAAAATACCCCCCGGAATTCGGAAAAAAATCGGCACAGACAGATGCTTAAAGTAAACACCTACACTATGCAGAGTGATAAATTGAACCTTGCGGAAAAAGTCGGACAACTCTTTATGCCAGCTGCTTTTATCAATGATTCAGAAGAGGAAATTAAACAGCTCGAACAATTGATAAGGAAACACCATGTCGGTGGTATATGCTTTTTTCATAGTCGAGCCAGTGCGGCCACTAATTTTGAGGGCAAAAAGCTGGTTGTCAAAAATGAGAATAGTTATGATACCCTAAAGAATTTAATCCAACGTTACCAAAATGCGGCAAAATACCCTTTATTGGTGGCGATTGATGCAGAGTGGGGTTTGGCCATGCGTATCGAAAACACGCCGCAATACCCTTATGCCATTACTTTGGGTGCGCTTCAAGATAATAACGAACTTATTTTTCAGGTAGGGAAAAATATTGCCCAAGATTGTATTTCCGCAGGTATTCATTGGAATCTTTCTCCAGTGGTCGATATTAACAATAATGCGCACAACCCCGTTATCGGGTATAGATCTTTTGGGGAAGATAGAGATTTGGTGACCGAAAAGGCTCTACATTACATCAAGGGTACACTAAGCGAAGGTGTATTGACCAGCATCAAGCATTTTCCGGGTCATGGTGACACGGCCACAGATTCCCATTTAGGACTACCCGTAATCGAAAAATCGAAAGACGAACTTATAGAAAATGAACTTTATCCTTTTAAAAAACTGATTGCCGAAGGTGTTGAAGCGGTTATGGTCGGGCACCTATCCGTTCCGGCATTGGCAAAAGGAAAAAATACACCTTCAAGTATATCTAAAGATATTATCAAAGGTATTTTAAGAAAAGATATGCAATTTGATGGGGTCGTTATTTCCGACGCTCTAAATATGCATGCAGTCTCTAAGAATTACCCCGAAAAAGGTGAATTGGAATGGTCCGCTTTCGACGCTGGAAACGATATTTTATGCTTTGCAGAAAATACCTCTGAAGGGATTCAAAAAATTATCGAAAATGCTTCGGAAGGACAAATTGAAGAAAGCTTCAAAAGAGTATGGCGATTAAAAGAAAAGGTCTATCGGCAAGTTGAAAAAGAAACCACCCTTTCTAATGCTTCCAATTTAAATAAAAAAATTGCGCAGAAAAGCATTACCCTTTTAAAGGGAGATGAGAAAACGATAGCTAATTTTAGAAACCAAAATTTTACTGCTGTTAGCAACAACCTAGAAAAAGGGAAGTCTTTCTTGAATAGTCTCAAAAGTAATGCCTTCATTAACCTAGAAGAGGCTGAAGATTTAAATAAGACGAACCTTGTTTTAGCCTTATTTCCACCACAAATTAAACCGAACAATAATTTCGGACTCCCCTTAGGGCAACTGGAATCTATAAGTCGAATAATTAAAAATAATCGAGTAGTTCTTTATCTGTTCGGTAATCCTTATGTTCTAAACCATCTGAATATTGATACAGCTGAGGCGGTCATCGTTGCTTATCAAGATTTTGAAGAATTTCAACATGTAGCACAGCAGCATTTTTTAGGCAAACAAGAGGCGGTTGGCAAACTGCCTGTAACTATTGAAAAGAGATGAAAAGTCAAAATATTATCGGTTTAATGTCCGGCACTTCGTTAGACGGTCTAGATTTGGCCTACTGCAAAATAGATCAGCAAGACGGTAACTACAATTTCGAAATTGCGCAGACGAAAAGTGTTTCCTATTCCGAAGAAATGAAAAACCGCCTTAAAAATTCCATCTATTTGGCTGCGGACGAATTGCTTATATTTCATAATTCATACGGAACTTGGCTGGGCGAACAGGTAAGAGATTTTGTCACCGAGCATAACTTGAAAGTCGATAGTATTGCAAGCCACGGTCATACCACACATCATCAGCCCGAGAACGGGCTCACCTTTCAAATAGGTTCTGGCCAACATATAGCCAATGCCTGTGGTCAAAAAGTTATTTGTGATTTTCGCACCAATGATGTTGCGCTGCATGGGCAAGGAGCCCCCCTTGTACCCATCGGTGATAGACTTTTCTTTAACCAATATGACTTCTGCTTGAATTTGGGCGGTATCAGTAATGTATCATTTGAGAAAAATGGAAAGCGATTGGCTTATGATATAGGGTTGGCCAATATGATTCTGAACCATATCACGCAAAAAGAAGGCCTAGCATATGATAAAGGCGGCCAATTGGCACGAAGTGGAGAGGTAAATGTTGATATGCTACAAAAACTTAATGCCTTGAAGTTTTATAAGCTCCCCTTTCCAAAATCAATTGGTTTTGAATGGTTTGTAGACAAAGTAGCCCCCATAGTCGATGGCACCAATGACCATATGAACAATCTATTGTGCACCAGTATTCATCATATATGTGAACAAGTAGCCATACAAATAAAGAACAATGCTCAAACTGATAGTCAAAGTCTCTTTGTTACAGGTGGGGGAGCTCTAAATGATTTTTTGGTGGAAACACTTCAAGACAAACTTGGTGATTCGGTTAAAGTTGTCGTGCCAGAAAAAAAGCTTATCGAATTTAAAGAAGCTTTGGTTTTTGCGCTAATGGGAGTTTTACGATTGCAAGAAAAAACCAACGTTCTTTGCTCGGTTACCGGTGCAAAATCAGATTCATCGAGCGGTATCATTTATTTACCAAATTAAATCTGCAACAAATTGTTATATTAGTAAATTCAACAACTTAAATTTAAAATCCACCATGTCCGAAAAGCAAGAAAAAGCCAGTGCTTACTGGAAAGAAAACGTCAGATACTTGTTCATTCTTCTTGCCATATGGTTTGCGGTATCGTATGGTGCCGGAATTTTATTTAGGGATGCGTTGAACCAAATCAGAATCGGAGGTTTTGAACTAGGCTTTTGGTTCGCCCAACAAGGTTCTATTTATGTATTTGTAATCCTCATATTCGTTTATGTACGGTTGATGAATACCTTGGATAAAAAATACGGCTACAACGAATAAACCCAATACCAACCAACAATTTCCCTGTTCTGGGAATAACCAAAATCAAAACCTATGGATGTTCAAACGTGGACGTATCTTTTAGTCGGAATTACTTTTACGCTCTATATCGGCATTGCCATTTGGTCGAGGGCCGGATCTACCAACGATTTTTACGTGGCCGGTGGTGGCGTTTCTCCGCTCGCAAATGGCATGGCTACGGCCGCCGATTGGATGTCCGCCGCCTCTTTTATCTCTATGGCGGGCATAATTTCCTTTGCAGGATACGACGGCTCGGTCTACCTTATGGGGTGGACAGGTGGTTATGTGCTGCTAGCCCTACTCTTGGCGCCCTATCTTAGAAAATTCGGAAAGTTCACCGTACCCGATTTCATAGGCGATAGGTACTATTCAAAAACAGCTCGTATCGTAGCCGTAATTTGTGCCCTAATTGTCTCCTTTACCTATGTGGCAGGTCAAATGCGCGGTGTGGGCGTAGTTTTCTCCCGTTTTCTTGAGGTTGACATCAATACTGGCGTTATTATCGGTATGGTCATTGTTCTTTTCTATGCCGTTTTAGGGGGCATGAAAGGCATCACCTATACCCAGGTGGCCCAATACTGTGTACTTATTTTTGCCTTTATGGTCCCGGCTATCTTTATTTCCATACAAATGACCGGAAATCCTATTCCGCAGTTGGGTATGGGGTCACAACTAAACGATGGCTCTGGAGTATATTTGCTGGACAAACTCAACGGACTCTCTACTGAGCTTGGTTTTGCCGAATATACCGACGGTAAAAAATCTACCATTGATGTCTTCATGATAACGTTGGCACTTATGGTGGGTACTGCGGGTCTACCGCATGTAATCGTTCGTTTCTTTACGGTAAAGCGTGTAAAAGATGCTAGAAAATCAGCGGGCTTGGCTCTTTTATTAATAGCCATATTGTATACTACGGCACCAGCGGTATCGGTTTTCGCCCGCACCAATATGATCAATACGGTGAGTAATAAAGAATATAGCACAATGCCCGAATGGTTCAAAAACTGGGAAACTACGGGCTTATTGATTTTTGACGATAAAAATAAAGATGGTAAAATTCAATATGTTGCCGATACCTCTAAGAACGAGTTAACGGTAGACCGTGATATTATGGTATTGGCGAATCCTGAGATTGCAGACCTTCCAGCTTGGGTAATCGCTCTTGTGGCTGCAGGTAGTTTAGCGGCCGCTTTATCTACCGCTGCCGGTCTTCTTTTAGTAATTTCTGCTTCGGTCTCTCACGATTTAATCAAAAAAATATTGGCCCCGGGCATTTCAGAGAAAGGAGAGCTCTGGGCAGCCCGTGGTGCCGCCACCGTAGCAGTCGTTATTGCCGGGTATTTTGGAATAAACCCGCCAGGCTTTGTCGCTGCAGTTGTGGCATTGGCTTTTGGTCTCGCAGCCGCTTCTTTTTTCCCCGCAATCGTTTTAGGCATTTTTTATAAAAAAATGAATAAAGAGGGTGCCATTGCCGGAATGGTCATCGGTATATCGTTGATGCTCTTTTATATGTTGAAATTCAAGTTCGGAATTTTTGATGGTGGTAAAGAGGCAGTGCCAACTTTGGAAAAAGATTGGTGGTTCGGCATATCACCCGAAGGGTTCGGCAGTGTAGCGATGATTGTCAACTTTCTTGTATCGATAGTCATTATGAAATTCACTCCCCCGCCTCCTGAAGACGTACAAGAAATCGTAGAAGATATTAGAATCCCCAGTGGTGCCGGAGAGGCCACTGGACATTAATAATTTTTTTAACTTTAAAGAAACACAGTACACTAATGAGCAATTACCACATTAAGCATTTAGAAGAATATTTTCAAGTCTATAGAAAGTCAGTTCGCAATCCCGAAGCGTTTTGGGAAGAGATTGCCGAAGAGCATTTCGTATGGCGAAAAAAATGGGACAATGTTCTAAGTTGGGATTTCTCAAAACCGGAAATAAAGTGGTTCGAAGGAGCCAAATTGAATATTACCGAAAATTGTATCGATAGGCATTTACCTACACGTGGAGATAAGACAGCAATTTTATTCGAGCCCAATGACCCCAATGAAGAAGCACAACACATAACGTACCGCGACCTTCATGAAAAAGTGTGTCGCATGGCGAACGTTTTGCTTGATCAGGGTGTGAAAAAGGGGGATCGGGTATGCATCTATCTACCTATGATTCCTGAGTTGGCCGTATCGGTTCTCGCATGTGCTCGAATCGGTGCCATTCATTCCGTGGTTTTTGCAGGTTTCTCTTCCAGTGCCTTGGCCGCCAGAGTTAATGATTCCGATTGTAAATTGGTAATTACTTCCGATGGTTCATATCGAGGAGCAAAAACCATTGACCTGAAGAGTATTGTTGATAAGGCGCTTGAAAGTTGCCCTGGGGTTAAAAATGTTTTGGTGGCCAAGCGAATCAATACTGATATCGATATGAAAGAGGGTAGAGATAAATGGCTACAACCTCTTTTAGACGAGGCTTATGCCGATTGTGTCGCTGAAATCATGGATGCCGAAGACCCTTTATTTATTCTTTATACCTCAGGTTCTACAGGTAAGCCTAAGGGCATGGTACATACAATTGGTGGCTACATGGTCTATACGGCATATACCTTTAAAAATGTATTTCAGTACCGCGAAGAAGATGTCTACTGGTGTACCGCCGATATCGGTTGGATTACCGGACACTCTTACATTGTGTACGGACCGTTGGCCAATGGTGCCACGACCGTAATGTTCGAAGGCGTTCCCTCTTACCCAGATTATGGGCGTTTCTGGGAAATTGTTGAAAAGCACAAAGTAAATCAATTCTATACCGCACCAACAGCTATTCGTGCCTTGGCAAAAGAAAATTTAGAATTCTTAGATAAACATGACCTTTCTTCTTTAAAAGTACTTGGTTCGGTTGGTGAACCTATCAATGAAGAAGCATGGCATTGGTACAATAACAATGTGGGCAAAAAGAATAGCCCAATCGTAGATACGTGGTGGCAAACCGAAACCGGGGGTATTATGATTACCCCAATACCTTATGTCACCCCCACCACTCCCACTTATGCTACTTTGCCATTTATTGGTATTCAACCCGCTCTGATAGATGAAGAGGGAAAAGAAATTAAGGGGAAACAGGTTTCTGGAAGGTTGTGTATCAAATTTCCGTGGCCAGCGATTGCCCGAACCATTTGGGGAAATCATGATAGATACAGAGACACCTACTTTTCCGCATTTAAAGACATGTATTTTTCAGGTGATGGTGCGCTTAGAGATGCCGTGGGGTACTATCGCATCACCGGCCGTGTAGATGATGTGGTTATCGTATCTGGTCACAATCTGGGAACAGCACCCATCGAAGATTCTATAAACGAACATCCAGCGGTAGCTGAAAGTGCCATTGTTGGCTTCCCACATGATATCAAAGGAAATGCGCTCTACGGATTCGTAATTCTCAAGGAGTTTGGAGAGACCCGAAACCGTGAGAATCTGGCAAAGGAAATCAACCAACAGATTACGGAACATATCGGGCCCATTGCAAAACTCGATAAGATTCAGTTTGTTTCCGGATTGCCAAAAACAAGAAGTGGTAAAATAATGCGACGAATACTACGAAAAATCGCATCTAACGATACGAGCAATATGGGTGATACCTCTACCCTACTGAACCCTGAAATAGTCAAAGAGATTATGGATAAATCATTGTAAAAAACAACGCCGGGAACATTTAACATGTTCCCGGCGTTGTTTTTATCTCTTACTCAGGTAGTCAATTTATTAAGCCCTGGCCAAGGCATGTTTCTTTCTTACCATAAGCATTATGCCTAAAGAAAGTAATCCGCAAATGGCTAAACCTACGAACATGGGCCAAACCGTGTCCGTAACGAAGCCACCGATATAACTTGCAATAGGCACTGCAATTACGGTAGAAACGAATCCGTTTATAGCAGCGCCGATACCGGCAATATGACCTATGGGTTCCATAGCAATAGAACGAAAATTTCCCCATAGAAAGCCCAAACAGAAAAATTGAACCGATAGAAAACCGACCAAAACGATTACGCTTGGGTTGGGTTGGTTCCAGAAAAGCAAAACGTATAGTAAAGCAATACTACAAAATGCGGTCAATGCCATCAAAGCCAGTCTTCGCATACCAAAACGCATGACCAAGGTACCGTTCAACAAGGTTGACAATCCGATAGAAACTGCCAGACCGGCAAAAATATAGGGGAACGAATCTACCAAACCATATTGGTCTTCAAAAACATGCTGCGAGGCACTAAGGTACACAAGAAAAGCTCCCGTTATGAACCCAGAAGTAAATGTGAAGGCCACAGATTCCCTGTGTTTTAAAAATTCTTTAAGGCCACTCATAAAAACACCCATTGAAAAAGGTACTTTATATTGGGGCTTAAGAGTTTCTTGTTGACGTTTCCAAAACCAAATACCAACGACCAGAGCAAAAAAGAGCTGCACGTAGAATATAGCTTGCCAACTAAAGGCATCCATTATCCATTTTCCGGTGGCTGGTGCAATAACAGGTATCAAAATAAAAAATGCCGTTACGAAAGACATCATTCTTGCCATATAATCTCCGCTGTAGGTGTCTCGAATAATAGAAATCGCTATGCTTCGAGGTGCGGAAAGGCCGACCCCTTGAAGCATTCTACCGGCAACCATTATTTCTAATGAATTGGCCATTAGGCATATGGCGCTACCCACCCCAAAAGTCAGAAAACCGGCATAAACCATGGGCTTTCTGCCGTAACTATCCGACAAGGGGCCGAAAAACAATTGACCGATACCCAGACCCAAAAAAATCATGGTAATCATCATTTGATTGGCCGTGGGGTCAAAGCTGTTGACCGCCTCCCCGATATGTGAAAGTGCAGGCAACAGTGCATCTAAAGCCAAGGCGACGATTGACATCAGGGAGGCCATCAAAGCTATAAATTCAAAATTCGGCTTTACATTTTCATTTTGCATTGTGCAAAATTAGGCATATAAGCTGTAAGCCTTGTTATCAAAACTTCATTTTACCGATATACTGGGTATTGCATTGCAAATATGTATTTTTGTCAAAAATTTATCAGGAATGTTGATTATAGGGATTGCCGGTGGAACAGGCTGCGGAAAAACGACAGTTGTGAATCAGATTATTGATGAACTTCCGGAAGGTGAAGTAGGTGTAATTTCTCAAGACTCGTACTACAACGACCTCTCTCATCTTCCTTTAGAACAGCGAAGAAAAACCAATTTTGATCATCCACAGTCCATTGATTTTCAGCTTTTAGAAGAACATCTTATAACATTAAAAGAAGGGCATTCCATCAAACAACCGGTCTATTCATTTTTAGAGTGTAACCGTACTGATAAGACTCTTCCCGTTCACCCAACCAAAGTATTGATAGTTGAGGGAATACTGATATTGACCAACTCTAGACTTCGCAATATGATGGACATTAAGATTTTCGTTCATGCAGATTCAGACGAACGCCTGATACGAAGACTCAAACGTGATGTTAATGAACGTGGATGGAATTTGGACGAAACTTTAGAAAAGTACCAATCGAACATCAAACCGATGCATTTGCAGTTTATAGAACCCAGTAAAGAATATGCAGATATCATTATACCCAACAATAAATACAACACTGTTGCAGTTGATATTGTGAAGACGATCATCAACGAAAAATTGACATAGGCACGATGGGGTTAAAAGACTTGCGAAAGAAAAAATGGTTCAGTGTGCTTACCAATGTATATATTTTGGTACTTACTGTGTTTGTTATTTGGATGCTCTTCTTCGACACCAACTCATTATTGATTCATTTAGAACTAAAAAAAGAAATCAATAAACTTGAGAAACAACAAGAATTTTTAAAAGAGGAAATAGCCAACGATAAGATAATTCTAGAAAGGCTTTCCGATCCTGAAGAGTTGGAAAAATTTGCCCGCGAAAAGTACTACCTTAAGAAGAAGAATGAAGAAATTTATCTAATCGAGTACGAAGACAGCTTAAAGCTCAAACCCAAAGATTAGTTCACTTACCGATTTGCCTATAGTTATTGCTGCTGATAAACGATTTTAATTTACTGTTAACCAACTTTAACGCAAAACACCATAGTTATTCACCTTGTGTTAACAAAATGGTTTCAATAGCATCATAAATAATCGTATTTTTACCCCCTAACACAGACGGATAATGGGCAAGATAATTGCTATTGCGAACCAGAAGGGAGGGGTAGGAAAAACTACTACTACCGTAAATTTAGCGGCCTCTTTAGGGGTTTTGGAAAAGAAGGTATTATTAATCGATGCCGACCCGCAGGCAAATGCTACTTCTGGCTTGGGTATTGAAGTCGAAAACGTCGAACTCGGCACCTATCAATTACTAGAACTGACGACAGATGCCAAGGAAACGATTGTTGAGACCGACTCACCGAACGTAGATTTAATTCCCGCACATATAGATTTGGTCGCCATCGAAATTGAATTGGTCGACAAAGATGAACGGGAGTATATGATGAAGAAAGCCATATCTGATTTGCGAGATACTTACGATTACATCTTAATCGACTGCGCACCTTCGTTAGGGTTATTGACATTGAATGCCTTAACAGCGGCAGATTCCGTAATTATCCCTATTCAATGTGAATATTTTGCTTTGGAGGGTCTTGGTAAATTATTGAACACTATCAAGAGTGTTCAAAAAGTGCATAACCCGAACCTTGATATCGAAGGTATGCTATTGACCATGTACGATTCTCGTTTACGCCTTTCAAATCAGGTAGTGGAAGAAGTTCGTAAGCATTTTGCCGATATGGTTTTCGATACCATCATTCAACGTAATGTGCGCTTGAGTGAAGCACCAAGTTATGGGGAGAGCATTATTAAATATGATGCAAGCAGCAAAGGAGCCACCAATTATTTGAATTTGGCAAACGAGGTGGTGAAGAAAAATAAAGAAATAGCTTAATGGCGAAAGCAACTAAAAAACAGGCTTTAGGGCGTGGACTTTCAGCTCTATTGAAAGACCCGGAAAACGATATACAAACTGCAAGTGACAAAAATGCCGATAAGGTAGTCGGTAGTATTGTTGAGTTAGATATTGATTCCATCGAGGTCAACCCTTTTCAGCCACGTTCGAACTTTAATGATGATGCTTTAAAAGAATTGGCAACTTCCATTAGAGAACTAGGTGTTATTCAACCTATTACCGTCAGAAAGCTGGAGTTCAACAAATTTCAATTGGTTTCGGGCGAGCGCCGTTATAGAGCTTCAAAACTAATCGGTCTCGAAACCATACCGGCATACATTCGAATTGCCAACGACCAAGAATCTTTGGAAATGGCTTTGGTCGAAAACATTCAACGCCAAGACCTTGACCCTATCGAAATTGCCCTTTCATACCAACGTTTGATGGATGAGATTGAACTCACCCAAGAGAAATTAAGTGAACGTGTGGGTAAAAAGCGATCGACCATTACCAATTATCTTCGGCTATTACGCTTGGATCCAATAATTCAAACAGGAATGCGCGATGGTTTTCTCAGTATGGGCCATGGCCGCGCTTTGGTCAATATCGAAAAGAAATCGGACCAGATTTCTTTGTATGAAAAAATAATTGGACAAAACCTGTCGGTACGAGATACCGAACGTGAAGTTAAAGCCTATCATGCAGGGCCAGACCAAGCTACAAGTAAAAAATCATCTACTGCGGTTCCTGACTTTGCCAAAAAAAATATCGATAAATTCACCGACCATCTATCAGTTAAAGTAGCTATTTCAGCTTCCGACAAGGGAAAAGGGAAAATTACCATTCCATTTCATTCCCAAGAAGAATTCAAGCGAATTAAAAAATTGATTCTAGGTGATTAAATACCTATTTACATTATTCTTTTTAGGCATATGTGTATTCGGTGTACAGGCCCAAGAAGATACTCCTAAGAATAATGAAGTCGACTCTCTTCAAACCGATTTGAAAGAAGAGGGTATCGTGGTGGTCGACACCTTAGTGAAAAAAAAGAAAGCCATCAATCCGTTAGCACCAAGTAAAGCCGCCTTTTATTCCGCTGTTTTTCCTGGTCTGGGCCAAATCTACAATAAACGTTATTGGAAGGTACCGATCGTCTACGGAGCTATTGGTGCGGCTATTTATGGCTACACATTTAACGACAAACAATACACCAGGGTTCGTACAGCATTTAAAAGAAGACAGGCTGGTTTTACAGATGATGAATTTTACGACTTGAACGGAGACGGTTCAGGGCCTGATTTGGGGGTAGATGATTTACAGAACGAACAAGAGCGTTATCAAAGAGATCGAGACTTGCTACTTTTAGTCTCTGTTGCACTTTATGCCTTAAATATTGTAGATGCCAATGTCGACGCTCATTTGAAACAGTTTAATGTAGATGACGACCTTAGTTTCGATATGCAACCCTATATGGATCTGGACCCTGTAGCGAATAGTCCGCATTACGGCATGTCCATGATTATCAAATTCTGATAGAACAAACCCATAACAATTCAAGCGGAAACGGTTATAAAAGTGGGTAATTCACCCTTAAACTCATCATCAAGCCTTATTTTTGGCAATATTTATTGAAAATTTAATCAAACAACTCGTGAACATAGCACTTTTCGGATACGGCAAGATGGGAAAAATGATAGAGCAAATCGCTCTAGACAGAGGTCATAAAATTGTGGCAAAGGTCGATGTAGATACAGAAAACATCGATTTTTCAAGTATGGACGTTGCCATAGACTTTAGTATGCCCAATGCTGCCTTTGACAATATAAGCTCATGCTTTAAAAATAATGTTCCTGTAATTTCAGGTACAACTGGCTGGTTGGATCGTTTCGATGAAGCCAAGAAAATTTGCAAAGAGAATAAAGGTGCTTTCATCTATGCCTCTAATTTTAGTTTGGGGGTGAATATTTTCTTTGAGCTGAACAAGTATTTGGCCAAGATGATGAGCAACTTAGAGCAATATAAGGTATCTATGGAAGAAATTCATCACACACAAAAACTAGATGCCCCTAGTGGAACCGCAATTACCTTGGCCGAAGGTGTTATTGAAAATAGCAATTACGAAGGCTGGAAATTGGAAAATGCCAGCGAAAACGAAATACAAATCGAAGCCAAACGAATAGGTAACACACCGGGGACCCATACCGTAGACTATGCCAGTAAAGTAGACTCGATAGAAATAAAGCATAATGCCCATAATAGAGAAGGTTTCGCCCTGGGCGCGGTAATTGCAGCAGAATGGATTGTTGGCAAAACCGGGGTCTTCACCATGAAAGATGTGTTAAACCTAGGTTAACCTATCTTCAATATTGAAGATAATAAACTTATTTGCATTGAACCAACCTCAATAAAATATATAGAATGAGCGCAACACAGTGGTTACTTTTTATTCTGATCGTTCAGGTAATCCATTTTTTAGGCACTTGGAAACTTTACGTAAAAGCAGGTAGACAGGCTTGGGAAGCAGCGGTACCGATTTATAACGCAATAGTTTTGATGAAAATCATCAATCGGCCAACCTGGTGGACCGTTCTCTTGTTCATACCCATCATCAATCTTTTGATGTTTCCTATTATATGGATAGAGACCATTCGAAGCTTTGGTCGAAATAGCCTAGGGGAAACTTGGCTGGTTATTTTAACACTGGGTTTTTACATCTATTATGTCAATTATGCTTTAGATGTAAAATATATCGAGAATCGTAGCCTCCACCCCACTACAGCGGCTGGTGAATGGGTAAGTTCAATTGCGTTTGCGGTAATTGCAGCCACCTTGGTACACACTTATTTTATTCAACCCTATGTGATTCCTACACCTTCCTTGGAACGTACCTTAAGGGTCGGTGACTTGCTCTTTGTCAGTAAATTTCATTACGGGGCAAGAACCCCGATGACGACAGTTGCGGCACCCATGGTTCATGATACTTTGCCATTGGTAAGAACGAAGTCTTACCTAAAAAAACCTCAACTCCCTTATTTTAGATTACCCGGTTTTACCAAGGTTGATCGTAACGACATAGTTGTATTTAGTTGGCCTGCAGATACGGTACGTCAATTTTACAAGGTCGAAGCCGGTGTAAAAAAACCCATCGACAAAAAATCGAACTATGTCAAACGATGTGTTGGTATACCAGGTGATTCACTTGAAATAATCGACGGCTACGTCTACATTGATGGCAAACAGTTAGAATTACCTGACAGGGCAAAACCGCAATACGATTATACCATCTATTCCAATAAAGGTGTATCCTCAAAACTGTTGAATGAAATTGGGGTAATGGATTTTCAAAGAAAATATATATCGGGTCAAATCAGTCAAGCCCAATTCGATGCTATCAGAAAGTATCTAATATATACGGAAAGGGTCGAAGGTAACAAAGTTGCCCTATACACCAAAGCAAGCGGAATACCTATCAACGTTATTAGAACTCAGCGTTTAGCATTGACCGAAGAAACTTCACGTGCTCGCATCGGTGCCCTGACAGACGAGATGGTAGCCCAGTTGAAAAAAGAAGCTTCTATTGATTCGGTCATACGTCAAGTAGATGAAAAAGGAGTGGCTGGGCGCAACAACTTTCCACAAAACCCAATGTACCCGTGGAACTATGACCAAATGGGCGCTATTTATATTCCAGAAGCGGGTGCGACTGTTCCTTTGAATTTAAAATCTTTGCCTCTCTATAAAAAAATCATAACCGAATATGAAGGCAATACTGTAAGTGTCTCGGGTAATCAAATCAAAGTCAATGGCGAAGTAGCCGATTCGTATACTTTCAAACAAGATTACTATTGGATGATGGGTGATAACCGTGATCATTCTGAAGATAGTCGTGCTTGGGGCTACGTTCCTGAGAACCACATCGTAGGTACTCCCATATTCATTTGGTTAAGTGTTGATAATTTTAATGAAGGTATTTTCAATTGGAAACCTCGATGGGACCGAATATTTACCACGGTAAATGGAGAAGGCGAACCTGTATCGTACTTTAAATATTTCTTGATTGCCCTGGTCGCCTATTTTGTAGGTAGCTGGTTATGGAAGAAAAAGAAAGCCAAAGAATAACGATCTTTTACCCTTTCAATTTTAATCGATGTAGTAGGATGATTGCTTTTGAAGAAGCTTATAAACTGGTAATGAAACATTCGCTCGAACTGGGCGATGAAAAAGTTACGCTACTAAAAAGCACCGGAAGAATTTTAGCCGAGGATATAAAGGCAGATAGAGACTTCCCTCCTTTCAATCGTTCAACAAAAGACGGAATAGCCATTCACTTTTCTGCGATAGAAAACGGACTTAAATCTTTTAAAATTGAGGGTGTTCTTGGTGCCGGAATGCCAAAAGGAACACTCTCCTCCTCAAGTAATTGCTTAGAAATTATGACCGGTGCCGTTTTGCCGGCCAATGCAGATACCATCATCATGTACGAGCAGGTGGAGCTAAAGAACGGCAGGGCAAAACTTCTAAAAGAACCGATTAAGGGACAAAACATTCATGGCCAAGGAAGCGATATTCAGGCGAAGGAAATCCTATTAAAAAAAGGAACCGTGATTACCACCGCTGTTATCGGTATTTTGGCCTCGGTCGGAAAAACTGAGGTTTTGGTCAAAAAACTACCCAAAGTCTGTGTGATTTCCACCGGAAACGAACTTGTGGAGATTTCCGAAACACCCCTGCCCCATCAAATCAGGAAATCTAACGTGCTTTCACTCTCCGCCGAACTTGAAAAAAAAGGCATTGAACACCATCTTCTACACTTGACCGATGAGAAGAAATTAATTGCGAAAGAACTTAAAAAAGCTCTCGAGACCCACGATGTGCTAATGCTAAGCGGTGGTGTATCTAAAGGTAAGTTCGATTACATACCCGAAGTTTTAGATGGCTTAGGAATTAAAAAGGTATTTCACCGCGTAGCTCAGCGCCCCGGCAAGCCTTTTTGGTTTGGTATTCAAGAAGAACTGAATAAAGTGGTGTTTTCTTTTCCTGGGAATCCAGTGTCCACTTTTGCCAATTACCATGTTTATTTTATGCCTTGGCTAGACCTGCTTTTAGGTTTAAGAACTAATACGAAAACCGTAATTCTTGATGAGCCTGTTCAACCCCATGTGTCGCTCACTTTATTCTTACAAGTTGCAACCTATTGGAAAAAAGGGCAACTACGAGCAAAATTAGTTCAAGGTAATGGTTCCGGAGACTTGGTAAGTCTTGCTCAAGCAGATGGTTTTATTCAAGTAGCAGCTGCTGAAGAACCTATTAAAAAAGGTTCAGTATTGTCTTTTATATCTGTCTCCTTAAAATCTTAGTTACTCTTATCGTATTTTCTGGAATAGCGCTGCCATAGTTCTGTTTGATGGGTTTGTAATGAAATTTCCCTTCCATCGATAAAAGCATGTAGTAATTGATTGCCCTGCATATCGAGAGCATCCCCTTCGGCGATAAACAAAGTTGCACTTTTACCGTTCTCCAAAGTTCCGTAAGCATCATCTATACCAAGTATTTGAGCTGTATTGCCCGTAATAAGCTGCAAAGCTTTTTCTTTATCAAGGCCTTGAGCAACCGTTTGACCTGCAAAAAATGGCAAGTTTCTGGTTTGAAAATTAGAAGTTTCGGAGTTCTGCAAACCAACGAGCAGTCCAGCATCCATAAGCATTTTAGGTAATTTATACGGCAAGTCGTAATCTTCATCATCGGTATAGGGCAGTTTATGGGTGTGCCTCACCAATACGGGCACATCTTTTTTCTTCAGAAACTCGGCAACCTTATCCGCTCGATATCCTCCAACTAAAACTACATACTTCGCTCCAAGTTGTTGGGTGATTCTAACCCCATCCAATATTTCCTTTTCTCCGTTCGCGTAGAGATACAATTTTTGCTCTCCATTGAAAACGCCCTGCATTGCAGCAAATTGAGGGTTCAACTCTTTAGCTTCCTCTTTGCCATAAGCTTCTGCATTCTTTAAAAAGCTTCTTATTTCTTCAAGCTGTTCACCATACTTCTTGTTCGGTTTACTCCCCTGAAAACTGTTGGGCCAATGTAAGTGAATACCGTCATCGGTCTTAACTGCAGCGTCTTCCCAATTCCAAGCGTCGAATTGAACAATGGATGATGTTCCGGGGATTCGCCCACCCTGCGGAGTTATCTGACCTAATAATACCCCATTGGGTCGCATGCTTTCCACCACCTTAGACTCCGAATTATAGGCTATTAAACTGCGGATATGCGGAATCATTTCCCCGATTTCATCTTGGTCTTTAGATGCCCGTACGGCATCTATTTCAATAAGCCCCAAAGAAGTACTCGGGGCTATAAACCCAGGATAGACATGCTTGCCCTGCCCCTTAATTTTCTTACCTCTTCGAGCGATTTTGGTCATTGCACTACCTACAAACGTCAATTTGCCCTGTTCGAACATAATCAACGAGTTTTCTATGACCTCACCGTTACCTAAGTGTGCCGTAGCGCCTTCGATAGTAATAGCTTCCGACTGTACAGGCGCAGGGGTTTGTTGAGCGTTCGCAATGAACGTTAGAAATAAGATCGTTATAAACAGTTTTATTTTCATAATCGATTTACTAGATATTCTATTTTACTATTCTGTTTTTCGCTGTAGCATTTAATTCAATTCTGCACCGGTATCACAGTGCATCAGCTCTTTTTTATTCTGCTTGGGCTCTTGAGACTTTTCACCTTGTTCTTTATTCAAGAGCATTTGATTAATGAGCCAGTTTCTTTCTCTCTTTACAGATTTGCGTAGCTGTGCATCTTTCTTAATGTCAAAGTATATGGCACCATCGATCATGGTTTTTTCGGCCTTGGTATATATCGATAACGGATTATCGCTCCAGAGTACCAAATCGGCATCTTTACCTTCTCTAATACTTCCGGTTCTTTCATCTAGGTGCAACAATTTAGCCGGGTTAATCGTCACCATTTTCCATGCTTCCAACTCCGTCATCCCTCCATATTTGATCGTTTTGGCAGCTTCTTGGTTGAGTCTACGAATCATTTCGGCATCATCGCTATTAATTGCAACCGTAACACCTTGGTCATGCATTATTGCCGCATTGTAAGGTATAGCATCGTTCACTTCAAATTTATAGGCCCACCAATCACTGAAAGTTCCACCCCCTACTCCATGCTTTTTCATTTTATCGGCAACTTTATAGCCTTCTAAGATATGCGTAAAGGTATTGACTCGAAATCCGAACTTCTCGGCTACCTTCATCATCATATTTATTTCGCTCTGAACATAACTGTGGCAACTGATAAATCGTTCACCGTTCAATATTTCTACCAGAGTTTCCATTTCTTCATCATAACGGTAAGGTTCACCACTATTCTTCTTCAACTCATATTCTTTAGCTCTTTGAAAATAATTCGAGAACACCTGTTCTACCCCCATTCGAGTCTGCGGAAAACGACTATAGCTACCCCAATTGCTTTGTTTTACATTTTCACCCAACGCGAACTTGATGAATTTAGGGGAATCATTATAAATCATATTTTCAGGACTTTCACCCCATTTCAATTTCATTATTGCTGATTGCCCACCTATCGGATTGGCAGAACCATGCAATAATTGTAAGGTAGTTACCCCACCCGCTAAGGCGTGATAAATGCCTTTATCTTCATAATCAACGACATCGGTCATTTTGACCTCAGCGGAAGAATTTTGGCCAGCTTCATTTATGGCCAATGCGGCAATATGACTGTGTTCATCGATTATACCTGCGGTAAGATGCTTTCCTGTGGCATCGACAACCTCTGCCCCACTCGCTCTTAAATCATTGCCTATTTTGGAAATCTTGCCGTTTTTCACCAATACATCGGTATTTTTTAAAATACCTGCATCTTCACTTGTCCAGACTGTGGCGTTTTTGAACAATGTAGTTTTAGCTTGAGGAATGGACTCATACCCATAACCGATATTGGGATACGTAACCGCAACCATTTCCGGAGGGGCAGTACCTTTCTCTTCGTTCTTGTCTTTTTCCTCTGTTTTCGCTCTTACCGCTTTAAATGTAGACTCACTTCCATCGGAAAGAACAACTATACCTTCAATATTATCGGAATCATCACCTACCAAGCCGTTCATTCGGTAGGTACTATCGCTTTTCTCATCTGCAAGTGAAAGTGTTAGCCAGTTATTTTTAAAAATCAATTTAGATTTTAACTTAACAGTATCTCTTTTTACTTCTGCCTTTAGTTTATTGGGCTCACCATTTACCGACAACTTGAATTTCTTTTCATTGATGGTCAAATCATAATCTCCTCGAATATCTTTTAAAGACATATCATGAACGACATGTTTTTTCCCTTGAACCCAATTTTCATAAAGAACAGTCTCCTTATCGAAAATATCTCCGGAGGTAATCAAAAAATTGGCATACCGACCCACCTGTAACGAGCCTACCTCTTCAGATTTACCTAGAATAGCAGCGGGAACCGACGTAAGTGCTTCTAAAGCCTTTGTTTTTGACAGTCCATATTGAATTGACTTTCTCAGTTTACCATTAAACTCATCTATTTTCTTCAAGTCATGCAGCGTGAACGCAAAAGATACTCCGTTCTCGGCTAACACTTTAGGATTAGATGGGGCTTGGTTCCAGTCTCGCATATCCGCCAAAGATATGTGAGCGGCAGCATACGGGTCGGAAACGTCAAAAGCATCAGGGAAATTAAGCGGCAATATTAATTTCGCATTGGTCGCTTTGATATCGGCCACTCGTTCATACTCGTCACCACCACCCAAAATAGCATACTGAATTCCGAATTTATCTCCAATACCATCGGCACGCAACACATTGCCCTTATCTTCAGCTGCGAATATTTGAACCTTGCCTTTATTATGGTTCAATGCTTCTAACGACCGGTCTTTTGTGTCGACATTGCCTTTGCCGTACCAATCGGCATCGTAATACATTTGTCTTAAAAGAGCCATGGCCCCCATTAACGATGTGGGGTAGGCCTGTCTTTTTTCAATGCTCTTTTTAAACGAAAAATATTGGGCCGAGCGATCGTCAAGTATACGAACCGCATCATTATCGTTCTCGTTCAATGCAACTAAAACCCCAGTACCACGGGCAATTCCGTCTTGCCTATGCGAGTTTACCAGGCCGAAGCCCAGCTCACGCAGCTTTTTTGCAGCTTCTTTATCATAGTCATATTGGGTAATAGCATCGTTTTCCGGCGTGACGTGGTCGTTCCAGTAATAACCCTCTCGAGAAGATTTATACTCGGCCGAACGGCCTTTGGCTTCCGCTTTCTTTGGTTTTTCGATTCCGAAATCTGAAAACACATCGATAAACGAAGGGTATATCGATTTATTTTTTACATCGACGACAATTGTGTTTTTGGGCACCGTTACCGATTTACCCACCTGAACAACTTTTCCCTCTTGCAGCAAGAGCGTTCCGCCATTAATTACCTGAGTGGGAGTAACATAAATTTTAGCGTTGGTAAATGCTGTATAATTTTGATTTTTCGCTTTTACCTGGTCGTTTACAGGAAAATACTCTTGGGCAGATAAAGCAGAGCAGCCCAAAATAAAAAGCAGCAAAAATGAGAACGATTTATTCATATTTAGATGGCTTGATAGAAGCCAATAAAATTAGACAAAGGATATCGGAAAACGAAATGTAATCAAACCGGCCATCTATTTTTAATCGGATGCTAATCGACAATATAGTTTAATACCGATTTGTTAATTAACGAAGAAACTTATACCATAATCATTAAAGTGGATGCTTTTCATGATACCCCACCATAAGCTCTACGATTTTACTATAACTCTTAATACCATCTTTTTGTTGGTTGGCCTTTAGAAAGGTACTAAATATAGACTTAAAAACAGGTTCAAACGGATTGGCGTACCTTAAGTTAAAATCATATAGTTCTTTATAATTTGCCCTGACACCGCCATTAATACGCTCATACAACTCAGTAAACTTCGCTTCATCATTTCTACGTACGGCGCCCAAGCAATGGCTGAGTGCATATGCTGCAGCCGAATACCGAAAATAAACATCATCATTTTGCATTGTAACCAAATACCCGATAAAATTAGTCTCATTCTCTTTCGAATACCCCACTTGATGCCCAACTTCATGGGCACTGACCACCGGAAAACGAAAAACCGGAGTCAACGCATTTACATGTGCTTCGTTCGTAAATGGATTGAGGTACCCCCCAATACCCAAGTAGCTGCATAAGGTACTAAACATCGATTTTTTAAGGTTCGGATGCCTATACTTTAAAAATGGCAACTGACCGGAAAGTTTATCGTACTCCGCAATGGTTCTATTGAAAATTTCAGTTCGGTTATAGGGCACTTGAACCATTGCCGTGCTATCACCGGTAATTTCATTTTGAAGCGTGTTTACCTTGATAATTAACCTTTCCGACAAGTTGATTACCTCTTGGCTGGTCACACTATCTCGAATCGCAAAGTTCTCCGCTATGGATATCCTATAATAATTCAGCCCCCAAACCAGATTGAACGTAAAATAAAAGACCGACAAAACGACGACCACATTTCTTAGAAAAATCAAAGGAGAGGTTCTTATTCGCTTCCATCTGGTAATAACATATCTAATTGCGGTAAAAATGAGAAGTGCGTAGATTATTTCCCCAACTGAAAAGGGAATCCATCCGAAGAGAATTCTAAAGAACTGACTAATTAAGGGGTAGATACCTTGACTGTAATATTTCTCAACGATTTCAGGGTTTGAGCCCAACCATGCCACCAAAATTATTTGTGGGAACAAACTAATGGCAATAATGTTTTTAAACGGGTTATTCAATCTGTAATCATTTTTCAGGTTTCCGACGTAGTATCGAACGGTGCATATTTCAAAATTAATCAAATATCGACCATGCCAATTTTTGAACCCCTATTTTTGCGACATAATTTCAGCATATGAACAAAGAAATAAGAGAATTAGAACCTAAAGCAATCTGGAACAAGTTTTCAGACCTTAACGCCGTACCGAGGCCGTCGAAAAAAGAAGAGAAGGTCATACAATTTATGATAGATTTTGGGCAATCGCTCAACTTAGAGACCTTTTCAGATGAAGTCGGAAACGTTATCATCAGAAAACCTGCGACCAAAGGGTTAGAAGACCGAAAAATAGTAACCTTACAATCGCATCTTGATATGGTGCATCAAAAAAATAATGATACCGATTTTGACTTTGACACCCAAGGTATTGAAATGTTCATCAACGAAGATTGGGTAAAAGCCAAAGGAACAACGCTAGGAGCCGACAATGGCATGGGAGTGGCAGCTATTATGGCGATTCTAGAAAGTACCGATATCGCACACCCTGCGATAGAGGCTCTTTTTACCATCGACGAAGAAACTGGAATGACCGGTGCGATGGGACTTAAAGGAGGAGTGTTAAAGGGACAAATTCTTTTAAACCTAGACACCGAAGAAGACGATGAACTCGATATTGGCTGTGCGGGGGGCATCGATGTGACGGCCCATAGAAAATATAATGGCAAACCCGTACCAAGAGCGACCATGGCCTATCAAATTACCGTAAACGGACTTCAAGGCGGCCACAGTGGCATCGATATTCATCGTGGTTTGGGCAATGCCAATAAAATCATGAACCGTATTCTGTATTATGGATCCACCCAATATATGATGCGTATTTCAGAAATTGAAGGTGGTAGCCTGAGAAATGCCATACCTAGGGAAAGCGTCGCTAAAATTGTTCTTTTAAAGAATCAATCTGAGGCATTTCAAACGGCCATATACGAATTGGCAGAAACGATCAAAACAGAGCTCAAGCATCAAGAACCTAATCTGAAAATCTCATTGGAAGAGATTAACTTACCCAAAATGGTGATGGGCCTTGGAGCCCAAGAAAGGCTGCTAAAAGGAATTTACGCTGCCCACAATGGTGTCTATGCCATGAGCGCGGCGATTCCTGATTTGGTAGAGACTTCGAACAACGTTGCTCAAGTAAGCGTGAAAGATGGGGAAATTGAAATTAAGTGCTTGACACGTTCATCGGTAGACTCGGCTAAAATGGATTTGGCAAATGCCCTAAAATCCGCTTTTGAACTAGCTCGATGTGAAGTCAGTTTTAGTGGCACCTACCCCGGTTGGTCTCCGAACCCAAATTCTGAAATACTTGATGTGGCTAAAAATAAATATGAACAGATGTTCAAAGAGAAACCTAAGGTAATCGCCTGTCATGCAGGTCTTGAATGTGGTATTTTAGGTCAAAATTACCCAGAGGTTGACATGATCAGTTTTGGACCTACTATACTAGGCGCGCACTCCCCAGATGAACGCGTTAGTATTTCATCGGTTCAGAAATTCTGGAAATTCTTATTGGAGATTTTAAAGGATATTCCAAAAGCATAAGCAAAAATAAGGGCCGATGATATCGGCCCTTATTTATACAATACATTAATTATACTTTTTGTAAGGAGGTTTCCTCTTCCGCTTTCGGGTTCGGACCATATTGGTTATCTAAATGATCACCTTCGGTACAAGCCAAATACAGGTTGTAAAAGGGAACAATTATAAACCAACCACTTTTACCTACATCGTGCATTCGTCTTATACCTACGGCTATACTCGGTATCAAAACTCCCAATGCATATAACACGTACACGAAAAATAAAATAGGAGTCTCGGTAACTACGGCTATAATCTGTAATCCGTAGGAAATAAGCATATTGAACAAAAAGAACATCCAATATTCTTTTCTTCTTGCTCTACCTTCAAAATTTGCATAATTCTGTAATACTTTCAAGTACCAGTTCATAACTAAAAGATTTAGGGTTAATAAGTAATAGAGTTAAAGAACGGCGTTTCCAGAAACGTATTATTTATTTTAGATGAACTGCACTTTTGAAGTGAAAAAATGAATTTTTAATCCTGTAATCTGTAATTATCTGACATAAAAAAACCCGTCAAAGACGGGTTCAAAGTTCAATATATTTTAATTTTCTACTCGGCGATACCGGTAATTTCAAGGTCAAAGACCAAGTCGGCGTTTGGTGGAATACCCCTAGTACCTTGTGGACCATAACCTAAGTGCGAAGGAATAAAAATTCGTTTCTTGTCACCGACCTTCATATTTAAAAGTCCTTCTTTAAAACCAGCGATAAGGCCCGCATCAGGACTATAATCCATCGGCATTGGATTATACATACCTGCCGCTTTTGCTCTCTCGTCGAATTTATTATACCTCTTTTTCACCTCTTCGTAGTTGCTGTCAAAAAGCGAACCGTCTTCTAAGTAACCCGCATAATGTACCAACACCTTTTGGCCCACCCTAGGTTTAGGGCCTTCACCTTCTTTGATCGTTTTTATTTTTAAACCTGAAGGCAACGCTTCCGCTTCTTGCTTATCACTTTCAAGAGAAGCAACAAAGTCACTCTTCATTTTTTCAAAAGCAGCAATTTTGGCCTCCTCTTCAGCAAAATAATCGCTCATTACCTGCACGGCATCGAATTTTTTGGCTTCCTTTCCATTTCTAACAATCTCCACTTTGTTCATGACTACATCGACTATGGGGCGGTCTTTTTTCATAGGTTCTTGAGAAGTCTCGACATTCGCGATAGAATCTACCACATCCATTCCTTCAACAACTTCACCAAATACGGCATGTCTTCCATTCAAGAATGGTGTAGCCTTATGAGTAATAAAGAACTGGCTGCCATTGGTAGCGGGCCCTGAATTGGCCATAGAAAGAATGCCCTTTTTATCATGAACCAACGAGTCGTTGATTTCATCTTTAAACTTGTATCCTGGGTTTCCTCTACCCGTTCCGGTAGGGTCTCCCCCTTGAATCATAAAGTCTTTGATTACCCTATGAAAAATAATACCGTCGTAATATCTCTTTCCTTTGATACTATCAGCCACAAAAGGGCTCTTACCCTCTGCTAACGAAACAAAATTTGCCACGGTCACCGGAGTTTTCTCGTATTCTAACTTCACTATAATATCACCTTCGGTAGTCTGTATATCGGCGAAAAGTCCATCGCCAAGTTCAGCGTATTGGCTTTTACAACCTGCCAACAATAATCCTAAGCTCAGTATTATTAAATATCCTTTTTTCATTCTATTAATTTAATATTTGGGTTTTACTATTGCTATTTGGGTACGCTATTCAACTGTGCCTTCGTTCCTTTCAATATTCAATAAAGTCAATCGTGCTTTTATTGGAACGTTGATTCCTATTTTATTATTATCGCCATGGTAACCATAGGCCAGGGAGGAAGGAAATAAAAAGATGGCTGTTTCGCCTTCTTTTAAGAGCTTAACACTGTTACGAAGCCCTGGAAATAATTCTTGCTTGTCTACTTTATATTTTAAAATTCCAATCTGCTCCTCAGAATAAAGGGTATCGTTATTAAAGTTTAGTAAGGCGTAGGTCATGGTCACCAAATCGTCGGGACGTGGCGTATAGGTGTCTTCATTGTTCTCAACCTCATAATGATACCAAGAGCCACTGGAACTATTGATGTAATCGTTCAGAGAATCTTTTTCAATAATTTCTTGAACATTCTTCTCTTCTTGAGCTAAAAGCTCTTTATTTCTTTTTACGGATTGCTTGAAGAAACTACCCGACTTCACTTCTACAGGCCTACGCGGCTCAGGTTCGCCACACGCGACAAATAGAAGTACAACAATACAAACGGAAATTAAGCTCTTCATGGTTTTAATTGTTCATGATAATTTTCAAGAAGTGATTCAAAATGGCTCGCTGTTTCTTCTAAAGATAATTCGCTTCTTCCCCCTGCTGCATTATTATGCCCTCCGCCATTAAAATGACTTCTAGCAAACTCGTTCACCGAAAAATCTCCTATAGAGCGTAACGAAATTTTGATAATACCCTCTTCTTTATTTTCAATAAAAATCACTGCAAAAATAATACCTTCTAAGGTTAAGCCATAATTCACGAAGCCCTCGGTATCGCCTTTTTGAAAATTATGCTCATCAAGCTCATCTTGGCTTAGTGTAATATAGGCCGTACGGTATTCTTCTCGTATAACCATATTTTTTAGCGCACAGCCCAAAAGACGTAACCTTTGCGGAGTGTTTGTATCGAATACTTTATGATGAATCTGTGTGTTTTCAGCACCCTTGTCAATCAAATCGGCCACTACCCTATGGGTTCTGCCCGTAGTAGACCTGAATTTAAAAGAACCAGTATCGGTCATAATGCCCGTATAAAGGCAACTGGCCATAGCAGAAGTAATATGCTCGACCCCTGCAACCGATTCTATGAAATTGTATACCATTTCACAGGTAGAGCTCATGTTCACATCTGAATACATGATTTTCGCATAATCGGAAGGAGCTTGATGATGGTCTATCATCACGAAAGAGGCTGAAGCTTCTTCTAAATAGCTCTGCATCTGGCCAACTCTACCCAAATGGTTAAAGTCTAAGGTGAAAATTATTGAGGCCTCTTCAATTTTGGCTTTTGCTTGGGTGTTTTCCCTTTCAAAATTAAGAATACTGTCACAACCGGGCATCCACTTCAAGAACTTCGGAAAATCGTTCGGCACAATAATTACCGATTCTTGCCCTCTATTTTCTAGAAAATGCCAAAGGGCAAGTGTTGAGCCAATGGCATCACCATCAGGGTTTTTGTGGGGTACGATCACTATTTTTTGCGGCTGTGAAAGCAATTCTTTAACCGCTTCGATTGTCTCAAAATTCATGCGCGCAAAGATACAATTTAATAACATAGTCATTGGCCGCAATACTTTATTTTTGCCACTGACCAATTCTATACTAAATATGACCAATCGATTTCTTTTCTACATCTGTTCCGTAGCATTTTTGATGGCCTGTAAAAGCCATGCTGACCTCAAAGAAACCAGTAGCGCTGTCATTCAACCCAAAAACTTCACATCTGATTTTAATCTGGCTTTTGGTTCTTGCAATAAACAAAATGAAACCAATCATTTGTGGGATGATATTCTAGAGATCCGACCCGATGTTTGGATCTGGGGCGGTGACAATATTTATGCCGATACCGATAACATGGCCAAACTTCGTAAAATGTACGGCCAACAGAGCAAAGTTAAGGGGTACGCAAAATTACTAAACCAAACCCCGATTATCGGTACTTGGGAGGACCATGATTACGGAGTTAACGATGGAGGGGTTGAATTCAAGTCTAAAAAAGAAAGTCAGCAGGAGTTTTTAAATTTTATGAAAGTTGCCGATGATAGCCCCAGACGGCAACAAGAAGGGGTTTATGCTATGCATGACTTTAATAGTTCAAAAGGAAAAATAAAAGTTCTAGTTCTCGATACCCGCTATTTTAGAACTGCCCTTACTGCCGACCATGAAACCGGTAAACGTACGAAGCCGAACAACTACGGCGAAGGCACTATTCTAGGTGAAACCCAATGGAATTGGTTAGAAAAAGAATTAGAATTTTCAGAAGCTGATTTCAATATAGTCGTTAGCAGTGTACAATTGCTTTCCGGTGAGCACGGTTTTGAAACTTGGGGCAACTTTCCACATGAGGTAGATCGATTTAAATCTTTAGTGACCAGATCAAAAGCCAAGGGAGTTATTGTGTTGTCGGGCGACAGACATATCTCTGAGTTTTCTAAAACCACTGTTGAGAATATGAATTACCCATTAATCGATTTTACCAGTAGCGGGCTGACCCATGCCTATCATAAATTTAGTGGTGAACCAAATAAATATAGAGTCGGCGAAGTGGTGGCCGTGGAAAGCTTCGGTCTTCTTCAATTCAATTTTGAGACCAATCAAGTGTTAATGCAAATAATAGGTAACAACCATAAACTTCTTGGTCAACTAGAACAGAAGTATTAATAGTTGTCTGTTGGCGAATAAAGCTTATTTTTGCACAAAATTTTCAAAATGACTACAAACAGAACGTTTACAATGATTAAGCCGGATGCCGTTGAAAACGGACACATAGGGGCTATTCTAGAAAAAATAACCTCTGCAGGCTTTAAGATTGTCGCTATGAAATATACGCAATTAAGCACTCGAGATGCACAAGAGTTCTACGCCATACACAAAGAACGTCCGTTTTTTGCAGATTTGGTCGAATTCATGACACGAGGCCCAATCGTTGCCGCCATTCTTGAAAAAGACAATGCCGTTGAAGATTTTAGAGCTTTGATCGGTGCCACCAATCCCGCTGATGCTGCTGAGGGCACAATCAGAAAATTGTTCGCCACAGATATTGCCGAAAATGCGGTACACGGTTCTGACAGCGATGAAAATGCTGCCATTGAAGGTGCATTTCACTTTTCAGGCCGCGAAGTTTACTAAACTTTTCCGAGAATTTTATAGAAAGACCATTATTCGAAATCTTTTCGGTAATGGTCTTTTATCTTAATACCAATTTCTTCACAAGATCTTTACCCAATTCTTCGTTGAGCATAGTCACAATCTTGGTTTTACCCAAGCTTAATTCTTCACGAAGAACGGAAGATGAAAGTGCCACGAAGAGGGTTTCCCCTCTAAGTTCTATTCCGGTAGTATAGTTATTTACCCCATTCCCCATAAGGTTCTGCCAAGCCTCACGCACATCTACTTTATCCATACCATGTTGCAAACAGTTTTCCTTAATGAATTCATTTAAGGCCTCACCCATACTCAGGTTATCATTTTTTCTCTTCGCCATCACTGTGGTATTGAAATCGGTTCAAAGCGTTTATAATCGTAACGTATACCTTCTTCGTTCGTTACCGAAAAAGTATTTTTTTGAAGGGTCTCTATAACTTCCGTCCATTCACTAAGATCTGTCTTATAGTGAATGGCAAATGAATCGTCGGTTTCAGCAACTACAAATGACTCAGCATCATCTGAAGTTCTGTAGGTGCCCGATAGATTGGGTTGCATTTTTTTTCTATATCCCTTTAAATCTTCGAGCATAATAAAATCGACACTTGTATTTACGTTATACTCTTTAATGTTTCCATCAGGAAAGGTCACCTTACTAATCTCCCAATAGCCATTTAAAAGACCCAAATCTTCCTTTGAGACTTTGCTGGAACATGCCCCCAAAAGGATTAACAAACCTAAAAAAATAATCCGCTGCATATTTGAAATCTACCGTTAATATTATTGAATTCGCTACAAGATCCACATTTCTCAACCCTTATCCCATTTTGAATATTTTATAGGATTGATGTATTTGTTTCACCACCTCTTCGGTTCGGTCGGCATGAGTATCGCTAATAAATATCTGTCCAAAATTCTCATTGTTCACCAACGCCACGATATGAGATACACGGTGCTCATCCAACTTATCGAATATATCATCCAATAACAAGATTGGTGTCGTATTTGATTGTTCTTTTATAAACTGAAATTGTGCAAATTTCAAAGCTATCAAAAACGATTTTTGTTGACCTTGACTACCAAATTTCTTTATAGGGTGCTCTTCTATCTGAAAACTTAGGTCATCTTTGTGAGTGCCTACCGAGGTGTACTGCAACGCCCTATCTTTATCAACATTATCTTCTAACAACCTAGACAAATCGTCATTCAACAATTTACTTTCATAAACTAAAGAAACCTTTTCATTGTTCCCGGTAATTATTTGATGCTGCTCTTGAAAAATAGGAATGAACGCTTCTAAAAATGCTACTCTTTTATTAAAAATATCCGTTCCGTAGCCATGTAATTGATCATTATAAACGGAAAGGGTGGTACTATCAAAGGTTCTGTTAACGGCAAAGTACTTCAACAATGAATTTCGTTGGGCAAGCACCTTATTATATTTGATCAAATCTTTCAAATACTTCTTATCAGATTGTGCAATGACGCCATCAATGAACTTTCTTCTGGTGTCACTGCCTTCAATAATCAAATCACGATCAGATGGTGAAATCATCACTAGGGGCAAAAGACCTATGTGATCGGACAACCTATCGTATGCCTTTCCATTTCGTTTGATTATTTTTTTTGTCCCTTTTTTAAGGCTACAAACTACTTTTTCTTCCCTATCCTCTTTCTCAAACTCGCCATCAATAACGAAAAACTCTTCCCCATGTTTAATGTTCTGTGTAGAGATGGGGTTGAAATAGCTTTTACCAAAAGAAAGATGGTACACGGCATCGAGTACATTGGTTTTTCCAATACCATTGGCACCTACAAAACAATTGATCTTATCGTCGAGCTCAAAATTCTTCGAATCAAAATTCTTGTAATTTATAAGGGACAATTTTTTTAAAATCATATGCGATATTGCCTATTTAACTCCTGTTGATTATGGAAACATCAAAAATAACGAATAAATACCCTTTAGTTTTTCGATAAAAACTTTATTTTTGCGCGACCTATAAAAAAACAAAATGGCTACATACAAGAAGCGCGGTTTTAAACCAAAGAACAAAGAAGAGGAGCAAGAAATTGTGGAGCAGGAAAGCGCAACGGCCGAGGTATTTAGCTCTTTAGATGAGAGCGCCTCGAAAACCGAGGAGTGGGTAGCTTCTAATCAAAACTACATTTTGGGCATAATCGGTGTGATAGCCGTAGGTGTTCTTGGCTATTTGGCGTATGTTCAATTTGTTGAAAAGCCCAAAGAAGCTAGTGCAACCAATGAAATGTACTATCCTCAACAGTATTTTGACCAAGCAATCAATAGCGCATCCGCTAAAGACTCCCTTTACAATTTAGCGTTGAACGGTGCCGAGGGTAAATACGGGTTTTTAGACATTATCGATGAGTACAGTGGCACTAAAGCTGCCAATCTCGCCAACTATTCTGCCGGTATGGCCTATTTGAACATGCAGAAATACCAAGAAGCCATTTCTCATTTAGAAGATTTTAATGCAGAAGACGACATATTGGGTGCCTTGGCAAAAGGTGGCCTAGGGGATGCATTCATGCAATTGGATCAACCCGAGGAAGCTTTAGACTTTTACGATAAAGCTTTAAAACATAGCGACAATAGTTTCACAGCCCCAAAATTTCTCTATAAAGCAGGTGTAACCGCACTAGATTTAGGTCAAAAAGAAAAAGCTTTACAGTACTTTCAGCAAATCAAAGACCAGTATGCTTCATCTGATGAAGCTAGCACCATCGATGCTTTCATCGGTATGGCGAAAAGCACCAAATAATGGCTACGGCAAACAAAAACTTATCGGTCTATGATAAGACAACTGTTCCTAACGCAAAGAATTTAAAATTTGGCGTTGTGGTTGCCGAATGGAACGAAGAAATTACCGAAGGTCTTTTTTCCGGGGCGCATGACGCTCTTATCGATTGTGGTGCTCTGGAGAATAATATTATCCGTTGGAACGTGCCCGGCAGTTTTGAGCTGACTTTTGGATGTAAAAAAATGATTGCTACCCAAGAACTCGATGCCGTTATTGCCATAGGAAGCGTTATTCAGGGTGAGACGAAACATTTTGACTTTGTTTGTAGCGCTACCGCGCAAGGAATAAAAGATTTGAACGTTCAATCTGACATACCGGTAATCTTTTGTGTTCTTACCGACAACAACATGCAACAAGCCCGCGAACGAAGTGGCGGTAAGCATGGCAACAAAGGTACTGAAGCCGCTATTGCAGCCATAAAGATGGCGATTCTCGGGCAATAGCCTCAAATTGCTTATTTCGATTTTTCCTATTCAAAGATTGTAGTGATGTCGAAAGGCCTGGTATTTGCCTACGTTTTAAACATTTCTATCAAAACCTCTTTTAACAAATTTTGGCCTTGCCCATGGGGCATATTTTTTGATTTTAAGTAACTTTGAAGATTATGGGAATGCTGAGTAAATTTACGAGACTTAAACGGAACAAGAAGTTCGAATATTCCCCGCGTTACTACGACGACAAGGGAAAAGGCAATCCGTTTAAAATTGAACCGAAATTTGACCAGTTCCGCAGCACCCTAAATTCACCAAGGGGCATTAAAGGCAAATTTGGCAATGCCATGGCCGATATGAGACGTGAAGGTGATAGAAATCTGAAAATTAGAATGTTGGTCATTGTAGGAATTTTAGTATTGATAGTCTTGTTTATACTAGATTTCGACCTCTCTATATTCTTTCCGAAATAATGGCGGATATCATAAAACTCTTACCGGACCACGTAGCCAACCAAATCGCGGCGGGCGAAGTGGTACAGCGGCCTGCTTCTGTAGTTAAAGAATTATTGGAAAACGCTCTGGATGCCGGCGCTAGCGTCATAAAACTGATTGTAAAAGATGGAGGAAAGGCCCTTATTCAAGTAGTTGATGACGGTTCAGGTATGAGCACTACCGATGCACGCTTGAGTTTTGAAAGACACGCCACCTCAAAAATACAGAAGGCGGAAGACCTCTTTAATTTGAATACTAAAGGGTTTAGAGGTGAAGCACTGGCATCAATTGCAGCAATCGCACATGTAGAAATGCAGACCAAGCCCGAATCGGATGAAGTGGGCACCCATTTGAAAATAGAGGGTAGCGAGGTGGTTTCTCAAGAAGTGACCGTAACCCCAAAAGGAACTTCGATGGCGGTGAAAAATTTGTTTTTCAATATACCGGCACGTCGTAATTTTTTGAAATCGAACCAAGTTGAACTCCGCCATATTACCGATGAATTTCATCGAGTAGCTTTGGCACACCCCAGCGTTGCTTTTCATTTCTATAATAATGGCAGTGAACTCTTTAATCTGCCCTCAGATAATTATCGCAAAAGAATCGTAAATATTTTTGGATCACGCACCAATGAGAAGTTAGTGCCGGTCGAAGAGGAAACCCCTATTGTCAAGATTAAAGGTTTTATCACAAAACCCGAATTTGCGAAGAAAAGCCGTGGGGAACAGTTTTTCTTTGTCAACAATCGCTTTATTAAAAGTCCGTACTTGCACCATGCAGTAGTAGCGGCTTTTGAAGGACTCATTAAAGCGGATTCTTTTCCTGGCTACTTTTTGTATTTAGAGGTAGATCCTGCATCCATAGACATTAATATACACCCCACCAAAACGGAAGTAAAATTTGACGACGAACATACGCTATATGCTATTTTGCGCTCAACAATAAAACATAGTCTTGGGCAATTCAATGTAGCACCGGCCCTTGATTTCGACCATGACCCCAATCTTCAAACTCCTTATGAGTTTAAAAATAAATCGGTCGTTCAGCCGAAAGTAACGGTTGATGCCGACTTTAATCCGTTTCAAGAAATTCAGAGCAAGGGCAACCAAATGACACCCTCCTATAACAAGCAGCCTGCAAAAAGTTGGGAAAGTCTTTATGTAGGTATGGAGTCAAGAATGGGTAGTAACGATGCTGCCAATAGCATTAGTTTTGAATCGGAAGCTATTACGGGCTCCATCTTCGACGATGAAAAAGAAGTACAGGAAGCCCTGGCGACCACTTTTCAAATCAGAAGAAAATATATAGTTACCACCATCAAGTCGGGTATGGTCGTGATCGATCAGAGCAGGGCCCATCAAAGAGTGCTGTATGAAAAGTTTTTAAAGAATAGTACGGTTAAAGAAGCGGTAAGCCAACAGCTATTGTTTCCACTTCAATTGACATTTACACCATCAGAAATAAACACGCTAAAAGAAATTGAGAGTATTTTGGTTTCCATTGGCTTCATATTTGATAATATTAAAGATGAATCCTTTACGGTTACCGGAATACCCTTGCTCGTAACGGAAAGTGAAGTTAGTATGATATTGGACCAATTGATTTCTGACTATCAACAGGAAATTAATGGTGAAAGTTTTTCGCAGACCGATATTTTATCTAAAACTTTGGCAAAGACGCTAGCCGTGAAAACGGGCGAAGTGTTGGACAGCAAATCGCAATTAGCGCTTGTAAATGACTTATTTGCCTGTACAGATGCAACACTGAGTCCGTTCAACAAACCGGTATACATTACCATCACAGAGAGTGATATCGATAAAAAATTCATTTAAATGGGAAGACTGACGGAAGCGGTAAAACACCTGCTAATAATTAATATTCTATTTTTCGTGGCCGCACAGCTTTACGGAGAACAGATGTATGCCTGGTTTTCTTTATGGTACCCAGAGAACCCCAATTTTCAGTGGTGGCAAATTGTTACACATATGTTTATGCATGGCAGTTTCATGCATATATTGTTTAACATGTATGCTTTATATGCTTTTGGAACTCCCTTGGAAAGAATTTGGGGCCGAAATAAATTCTTGTTTTTTTATTTCTCGGCAGGTTTAGGAGCCGCCTTGTTGCATTCCTGCGTCAATTACTTTATGTTTAATGATGGGCTACAAGCACTTGTAGATAGCGGAATTGATAAGAACCAAATTTTGGATATTATTTCCGGCGGACAATATAGTCTTGCTTGGGAAAACGTAATTGGTGCCGATAAGGTCGATAGCTTTTTAAGCGCATTCAACACCCCTGCCGTGGGAGCTTCAGGAGCTATTTACGGTGTTTTGGTAGCATTCGCATTCACCTATTCAGAAGCCGAGTTAATGCTTATATTTCTACCCATACCCATTAAAGCCAAATATTTTGTGCCGCTTTTGATTGTAGGTGATTTATTCTTTGGCTTCACCGGTACGGCAACAGGCATCGCACATTTCGCCCATATTGGCGGCGCCCTCTTCGGATTTTTAATGATGTGGTATTGGAAAAAGAATCAGTTTAACAACAACCGGTGGAATTAATATGACGAACGGAGGATTAAGATATCAATATGCTAGATTGAGTGTATCAGAAAAACTGATTGCAATCAATGTACTTGTGTTCATCATCATGGGCCTAATCACAGCATTGATCAGCCCTACTGTTGAAGATTGGTTCGCACTACCCAAAGACTTTTTCGATTTCTTGATGCAACCTTGGTCATTGATTACCTACTCTTTCTTGCATGGTGGTATTTTTCACATTTTATGGAATATGTACATTCTTTATGTGGCCGGTCGCATCGTTTTAAACCTTTTTGACGGTAAACGTTTTTTGAATATTTATTTTTTAGGAGTCATTCTAGGAGGTCTATTATTTCTTTTGAGCTACAATATCTTCCCTACCTTGGTCGGCATCAACGCATCTCTTATCGGAGCATCGGCAGGTGTTATGGCAGTTTTAATTTTTGTTTGCACCTATATACCCAATCAAGAGGTTCGTCTTATCTTTTTCAACGTAAAACTATGGCAAATCGGACTCTTCGTAGTTTTAATGGATTTGGTGCAGATACCGCTGGGAGGCAATGTTGGAGGTCGTATCGCCCATTTAGGAGGTGCTCTCTTGGGCTATGTTTACGCTAGACAGCTCTATAAAGGAACTGATATTGGTGAAGGGTTCTCAAAGTTTATTGACGGTCTAGCCAACTTATTCAAAAAAAGTGAAAAAAAATCTCCCCTGAAAACGGTTTACAAAAAACAAAGGCCTTCTACAAGTACTTCAGCGAAATACGATAAGCAAACCCAACAAAAGAAAATTGATGCTATTTTAGACAAAATCAGTAAATCGGGCTACGAGAGTTTGTCTAAGGCCGAAAAAGACTTTTTGTTCAAGGCAGGAAAAGAGGATTAGGCAATGAAGGGACTTTCGCTTTTCAACAAAATAGTCTTCGCACTAAATGTGATTGTATTTTCATTGCTATTGCTAGCTTGTGCCATTCCCTACCTAACCGATGAGTTTTTCTCTTTTCTTTCTTTCTTGAGCCTCTCTGTACCACTTCTGGTTATAATTAACCTTGTGTTTTTTCTCTATTGGCTGCTACAGCTCAAAAGACAGATGCTATTGTCCTTATTCATACTAATTTTAGGCTATTTTGTATTGGACACCTTTTTTAAATTCGGAAACAATCCCGAAATGATAGAAGACCAAAATTTAAAGGTTATGAGTTTCAATGTACACGGTTTTAAGGTATATGGAGATTCTGATCGTTTAGGACTCTATGAAAAAATTAAAGATTTTGTTAAAAAAGAAAGTCCTGACATAATTGGCTTTCAAGAAGTAGGGTACAGAATGGATGAAACCTTTCTTGATTACCCCTATGGTTTTGTCAAAAGAATTCAATCGGGAGATAAAGTACACCTTGGTATTTTTTCAAAATACCCTATTATTAAAGCCGAAATTATTCATTTTCCTAACAGCATAAACAATGGTTCGTATGCAGACATTTTATATAAAAATGATACGATTAGATTTTATAACGTACATATGCAATCATTAGGAATTACTCCGGGTTCCGGCAATGTTAGATCTAAGTCACCGGAACAACTTTATGAAAAATTGAGCACACGTTTTAAAAGACAGTTAAAACAAGCAAAGATGATTGAAGACCACAAGGCAAAATGTCCTCACCCAATTATACTTTGTGCCGATATGAACAACACTCAATTCTCTAATGTTTATCAAGCGCTCAAGGGAGAAAGTCAGGATTCATTTATTGAAAAAGGTATAGGTTTCGGACGAACCTACAATCTCTTCCAGTTTCCCCTTCGAATCGATTATATACTAGCAGACCATAATTTCAAGGTTATTTCCCATAAAAACTATGACGAGAAACTTTCAGATCACTTTCCCGTGATGGCCTCATTTAGATTGAAGCAGTAAAGAACAGTCCGCCCAATCGGCTAATATATGTATAATAAGGGCTAGCCCGTAAACTCTTGTTTTTCTAAACGAGAGTAGTAAGAAGTAAATTCCTATTGCCCAATAACTATGTAAGGGGTGAAAACCAATACTACACCTCTCCGGGTCAAAAACGGGATTGGCCCATAAATGATCGATATCAATAACTATACCTGCCAATAGAATCAGAATGACCTTTAGCTGATTTTTCTTATAAAAGGTAAGACCTATAACTATGGGTACCAGAAAGTGAATACCATAGTGAATTAAAAATCTAAGCATTAATGTCCCGTATTTATCCGCTTCAAATAACTGGTAACGTTGGTTCCTTCATTGAACAATAAATCGAGAATACTGAGATTAGCAATAAAACCATGACGTTCACCGAAAACTTGATCGTACGATTCCGTCTCTACGTGAATTGAACGTTTGGCATTTACCAACTCTCTTGCATCGATTACTTCATTTGGGTTCAACTCAAATATATTCGTCCGTTGGTCTGATATATTCAATTGAAGCGCATCACCTACCGTTTCTATGGTCTTTAAATTAAAATCTAGTAAATGCTTGTATTCTTTATTAAAAAGAGGAGCTATATCGTCTTCATAGAATTCAAAAAAAGGTGAAGTTCGGTAAGCTGTTTGTAAGGTTCTCCAATGTTGACGTTGCCATGGGTAAGAATTATCGAGCAAAACATCTTTATATTTTTGTCGTCCTTGTTCGCCCCCCACATGTTGGATCGGAATACTCAGCATATGCCTACCTTGATCCGTAGATATATAACAACGGTTTCTATAGGTTTGCTTCTGGTAATTATCTTCAGCCTCCCATATAATATCATGTTGCGCAATAATTGCGAATGTCGCTATGTTCGGAAAGTAGGCCGGATGAAGTAAAATTTTCAATGTTTTGATAAATTTGAGGGAAGATAAACTTCCTGATCAGTAAAAAATAAGGATTAAAACAATTCAGGAATGTATTTGATCAGAATTCTAATTCCTACGACGAGCACGAGCAAAGCGGTAACTCTTTTTATTTCGTTGGGTGTAAACCTCTTTAAACTCAGTCTAATTCCCAACTGCCCTCCGATCAAAACCGAAATCACCAAGGCAATTGTTTCTTTCCAAGGCAAATTTAACATATCTCCTTGAACTAATCCGACCAAACCTGAAATGGAGTTCACCAAAATAAAAAAACTGGCCAAAGCGGCAATTTTTATTGATTTATCCCATCTTAAATGATTCAGTATAGGTGCTAAAAAAATTCCACCGCCGATACCGACCAAACCGGAAAGCAAGCCTATAACCCCACCTAATAGGTAATTCATATATTTAGGATAAGTTTTGAACTGCTCATCACTTCTAGATATAGAGAACGTCTGCCAAGCCAAAAAAATAGCTGACACTACTAACGAGACACCTAGCAGAATAAAAAAAACATGCTCTTGCAATCGAAAAGAAGCTCCAATAAATGCTAAGGGAATACTTGCTGCTATAAAAGGCAGAAAATCTTTAAATTTTGCATGACCATTCTTAAAGTACAGGTAGCTGCTGCCCGAGACCACTACCAGATTACAAATCAGTGCTATGGAGCGAATGGCAAAAAAACCGGTCAGAAACAGTGCTAAAAGAGCTAAATAGCTAGACCCTCCACCAAAGCCTACCGAAGAATAAAGCGTTGCCACCACAAAGAAACCTGAGCAAAGTAGAATCAGGTTTTCAATACTTAGGAGCATGCTTTGGCATTTGATTCATTCCGCCGGCAACATTAATCAAATTAACATCCGGCATTAAAGACTGTAACTTAGCTATTGCCTTTTTACTTCGTACCCCAGATTGACAGATACAATAAATGGAAGTAGTAATGTCAATCTCTTTAAAGCGCTCTTCCAATTCATTTAATGGAATATTCTTGGCGAAAGGCAGGTGCTTTTTGTTAAACTCTTTCTCTGTACGAACATCGATGAGCTGAAGCTGATGTTCAACAGACATTTCTAAAAAATCTGCAGGGTCGACGTCTCTCACAGCCACTGAACAGTCCAGTTCATAATTGTTAGTCAGCACAACCATCTTCTGATTTTCAGGTCGAGCTCCAAATTTTATCTTTTGAAATGAATTGCTCAAACCATTAAATAATAATAATTTACCGGACAGCACCTCGCCCACTTCGGTAAGTACCTTTATTGCTTCTAGCGCCTGCAAATTTCCAATAATGCCAGGTAAGATACCCAAAACTCCATTTTCGTTACAATTGGGAACTTCATCATTTTTGGGCATATTCGGAAAAAGGCATCTATACGTCGGCCCTTCATTATAATTAAAAACACTCACCTGCCCTTCAAAACCATGTAAGGCTCCGTAAACAAAAGGCTTTCCTAGAATTACACAAGCGTCATTAACTAAATACCTTGTTGGAAAATTATCGGACGCATCGACTATTAAATCATATGCCGAAATCATCTCTATAGCATTCTCTTTGACTAGAAAAGTCGAGTGCTCGATTATATTCGTTGTCGAATTTTGCTTGCGTAGCTTTTCACTCAACACCTCAACTTTAGGTCTACCCACATCACTTTCCGAAAACAAGACCTGACGGTGTAAATTCGACTCAGAAACCACATCATTGTCCACAATACCTATAGTACCTACTCCCATGGCATTAAGGTACATCAGCACGGGAATACCCAAACCTCCACCACCAATAACTAATACCTTAGAATTTATCAGTTTGTTCTGTGCCTCGGCACCAAAATCGGATAAAATTACTTGACGTTGATAGCGCTCTAGCATAACTATTCCAAAGATAATTTAATGATAGCCTCTTTGTATTCTTCTTCAGAATTGGCATTCAGCAAAACGTTGGGATTTGTCGGAAAAACCAATTTAACCTCATTATTGATTAAAAATTTTCGAGGGCAGGTACCGTTGCCCGCATTTAGGTAGTCTATAGAACTTTTAAAAGCCTTGGGTTCCCAAATTGCACATAAAGGCTCTGGTAGCGGGTTTTCTTTTTGTGCAAAAGTTGTAGCCAAAACATTAGGATCGCGAGCAGCAATCAATTCTTGTAGTGATTGCAAATTTATTATGGGAAGATCACATGCCAATACAAGCCAAGCCGCCTCTGAATGCTTTTTAAATGCGGATAAAAGTCCATTGTACGGACCTCTAAATTCGTTTTCATCTACAATGGTTTCAAAATCATCAGAAATTCCATCTTTTTGATCTGAACGTACACTTACATAGGTTTTTTCGCAAACCCTGCTCAGCAAATGATACAAGTAATCTCGTTGGGGCATACCGTGATAGGGTATCATACCTTTGTCTTTCCCCATTCGGGTACTTTTGCCCCCCGCCAACACTAATCCGTTTAATTTAGGACCTATAATCATTCTTGCCTCCCGTTTTTTCTTTCAACATTATTTTATCGATTACAATGTCGTGCGACAATGCCTTACACATGTCATAAATCGTCAAGGCACTAACTGACACACCGGTCAAGGCCTCCATTTCAACTCCCGTTCGTTCGCTGCATTTTACGGTACACACGATTTCGAGACTGTTGTTTTGCGGCGTAATGTCAATGTTTACTTTAGATAGATTGATTTGATGACATAAAGGTATCAAATCAGAAGTTTTTTTCACTGCCTGAATTCCCGCGATTACGGCGGTCTGTATTATGCTTCCCTTCTTGCCCAAAAAATCTTGTTGGGCCAATGTTTCAAACACCGATGGCGGAAACAAGACCCGCCCAGAGGCAACGGCCAATCGAGCCGTAATTTTCTTTTCAGACACATCGACCATTGTCGCATTGCCTGAATCATCAATATGTGAAAGCTTGTTCATTCTTTATTTTATTTGGATTTTTCTCAGGATGTTCAACATCCCATTACTAAACTTACCCACCAATCGAAGTCATTGAGTTATCGAAAACCCCCTGATATTTTTGTTGCGCTTCAAACCCTGTTTTCGCCCTGCTTCCTATGGCCTTTAAAATTTGCTCTATAACCTTTACTTCTGAATCGTTACTTCGTAAAATATCACGGATGTTCATACTAGGTTTAGCATACAAACAAGTGATTACGTCTCCGGTGGCCGAAATTCGAAGCCTGTTGCAAGTACCGCAGAAAGTTCGGCTAAATGAAGGGATGACGCCAAACGTACCTTTAAACCCAGGAATTTTATAATTCATAGATGTCGAAGTTTTGGGCGATTCAAGCTTGTAATAATCTGGATGTTTCTCTTTTATGTAGTCAAGAATACGTTTATAATCCCAAGTGATAGACTGAAACTTTTTGCTTCCTCCATTAAATGGCATTTCCTCTAAAAATCGAACAGAAACATTATAGTGTTTGGTCAACTCGAGCATTGGCAGAATATCTTCGGTATTTTGACCTTCCAACGCAATAAAATTGATACGCACGTTGAAGCCTTCGGTAATCAAACGTACCATATTGTTATATACCGTATCATATTGATTACGGCGGGTTATTCGCTCAAAGGTTTCGCGATTGATAGCGTCCATACTAACATTGATGTTTCTTACACCAAGTTCTTTCAGTTCATCTATATACGGGCCTATCAAGGTTGCATTGGTAGTCACCGAAATATCGTTGAGTTTTTTCAAGCTTGAAAGCTTTCGAAAAAGAACCATCAAGTCTTTACGAACAAAGGGCTCACCGCCGGTAATCCGAATTTTATCGACACCTTGTGATACCAGAATTTCACTGAGTCTCGACAATTCGTCAATAGTAAAAAGCTTATCGTTTTTCACAAAATTAATGCCCTCGGCCGGCATACAGTAATTGCACCGCAAGTTACAGCGATCCGTCACCGCCAGTCTCACATAGTTAATCTCTCTATTGTGATTGTCTATCAGCATATTTTGTTTCTATTCAAGTGTCTTTAATTTTTATGGTGTTGCCGAAACCCATACCGATTTGTTCTTGAAAATTTCTTTTTTCCATATGGGCACCCGGTCTTTTAATGTATCGATTAAAAACCGACATGCTTCGAAACATGCATCTCGATGGCCCGAAGAGGCACCTACAACAACTACAGGTTCTTCCACCCCTTTGTTACCGACCGCATGGCGCATTACCACCCGGTTTAAATTCCATTTGGCATAGGCTTCTTCAGCGATTTTTCGCATTTCTTTGATGGCCATCGCTTTATAGGTCTCGAATTCGAGAGCAATAACCTGTTCGTTTTGCGTAAATTCACGAACTGCCCCGACAAAAACACATATACCACCGCTATTGGGGTGTGAAAGTTCACCGTAAACTTGTGACGCATCGATGTGGTCAACAATTTCAATCGTAATTTCTTGCTTCATTAGCCACCACTAACCGGAGGAATCAAGGCAATTTCATCTCCTCGACTCAATTTTTCTTCATCTTCGGCATACTCGCTATTTACCGCTACGGCCAGAGAAGACAATTTATCCAGTTCAGGAAAAGATTGTTTTAGCTTTTGCTTCAGTTCAAAAACAGAGCCAGGCAACACATCGCCTTCATCAAATCGAAAAGATGATTCGCCTACAATGTCTTTGGCTATGCCGAATAATAAAACCTCCATATTCAACTTATAGGTTAAAGATACAATGTACTTAAAATTTTACGATTCGCTACGGCTTTAAGACGACTTTTGCATTTTCAGGTTTTTGATAAAAATGCTCTGGCCTTGAAGATTCGGTCAAAGACATATTTTCAAAGATGGTAGGGTCTTTGGCTTCCTTTATGGTTCGACCTTCATAATTGTGCCATGTCATTGATTTAGGCAGTAAAATTCCGTTGATTTTATTCCAATCGTTGTAACGAATCCACCTTACATCATTTGATTTTTCATCACTACCAAAGGTAAAGGTATAACCCAACCAAGCCATTTGAAAAGTTTCAGGGTCGTAATGCAAGTAATAATCATCTTTTGACGAAGCCCCTACCCCATCATTATAACTCATATGAATACCTGGGTAAGATTTGCCCTCAAACTCTAAAGGCTCAGCCATTTCATAGTTTACGCCCGGATCAGCAAAAACGAAAGGCATTGCATAGAAATAGAACATGAGGTTGTGGTACACAACAGCGTTACCCTTATACAATTCTTTCTCATCTTTGAGCCATATCTCCGAACCATCGTAACCCATTGAAATATCAGCAATATCAATTCGGTCGTTTCTACTATGCAAGTCAATGGTATGTACTTCATTTCCATTAGGTTTTAGCAATTCAAAAGTCAATGTTTTTTGCTTTTTCCATGTTTTAAGCGACCCATGTGATTCAAGCACTTTCTTGAAAGATTCGGGATAGTCTCTTTCTATCGCCTGGTTTAAAGTTTCCACACTTTCTTCAGCACTATTTGTTTCTTTTTTTACTTCTTTACAACTAAATAACGCAACAAATAATACCAGGGTTAAAATTCGTGTCATGATAGGTTTTTAAGGTTTCTATCATTAGGTCGCACATTCTTTGTTTTATTTACATTTGCTCTATGCTTGAAATAAAACAGATTAGTAGCGTTCAAAATGCCTCGATTAAGAAAATAGCGCTTTTAAAAGAAAAATCAAGAGAGCGAAAAAAATCAGGTCTTTTTGTTTTAGAAGGACTTAGAGAACTTGAACTTGCACTAAAAGGAGGTTTTGCTATACGAACCATTCTGTTTCAAGCGGAGCTCATTTCTGAAGAGTCGATACAAAAATTTTTAAAGGATTGCCCAAATGCCGAGATAATTTCAGTTTCTAAAGATGTTTATAGAAAGTTGGCTCATAGGGAGACCACAGAAGGAATGATTGCTCTTGCAGAAGTCAAGTCACATACTTTAGAAGAATTTGAAATCTCTTCTGAAAACCCCTTAATTCTTGTTGCGGAAGCCCCTGAAAAACCAGGGAATATAGGTGCGCTTTTACGCACGGCCGATGCAGCCAATTTAGATGGGGTAATCATAGCCAATCCGAAGACCGATATCTATAACCCAAATATTATACGTTCAAGCGTTGGTTGCGTATTTACCAACAACATTGCTACCGGAACCACTTCGGAAATCATTGATTATTTAAAAGGTAAGAATATTAACATTTACTGTGCTGCGCTTTCGGCATCGATTAATTATACCGATTCGAATTTCACTCGGGCGTCGGCTATAGTGGTAGGCACCGAAGCTACAGGCCTATCAGAAGAATGGCTGAAAAATTCAGACCAGAATATAATTATACCCATGCAGGGAGAAATCGATTCAATGAACGTTTCAGTATCAGCTGCTATTATTATCTTTGAGGCCAAGAGACAACGAAATATTTAAATATATTACCTACCCCACGTATATTTCGTTTTAAATTAGGAGTACCAAACTCTAAACCACCCATATCGTGAATACGCTTTTCTACATCATAGTCGCAATTTTAATCATGCAATTTGTACTTGAAACAGTACTTGACTACCTGAATGCAAGACACTATAACGACCCAATACCGAATGAACTGAACGATGTTTTTGATAAGACAGAATATCAGAAATCGCAATCGTACAAAAAGACTACCTATCGATTTGGTTTGATTACTTCTACCTTTTCACTTCTGCTCACTTTGATTTTTCTCTTCTTCGGAGGCTTTGAGTGGATAGATGGTATAGCGCGAAGCATAACTCATAGCCCTATCTTAATAGCCCTAGTTTTCTTTGGCATAATAATGATAGGAAATGATTTGATTACTATGCCTTTCTCTTACTATTCTACGTTCGTCATCGAAGAGAAATTCGGGTTCAACAAAACCACAAAAAAAATATTCCTATTAGACAAATTAAAAGGATGGCTGATGATGGTAGTAGTGGGCGGTGCCATTCTTGCCCTGATTATTTGGTTTTTCGAATGGGCAGGAAGCAATTTTTGGATTTACGCTTGGGCACTGGTAGCTCTATTTACGATTTTCATGAACCTGTTTTATAGCAAGCTCATTGTTCCTTTATTCAATAAACAGACTCCGTTGGAGCTGGGAAGCTTAAAAACTAAAATTGAAAACTTCGCTCAGCAAGTAGGTTTTGAACTTCAGAACATTTTTGTCATAGACGGATCTAAAAGATCGACCAAGGCCAATGCCTATTTCTCAGGTTTCGGTAAAGAAAAAAGAGTGACCCTCTATGACACACTAATAAACGACCTCGATGAAGAAGAAATTGTTGCCGTATTGGCACATGAGGTCGGACACTATAAAAAAAATCACATTGTTTTCAATCTGATCGCCTCGTTAATTCTTACGGGCATAACACTTTTTATTCTATCGCTGTTCGTGAATAACCCCGAAGTGTCATACGCCATAGGTGTTTCTACGCCGAGCTTTCATGCCGCTCTAATCGGTTTTGGTATTTTGTATAGCCCTATTTCTGAAATTACCGGCTTGGCCATGAACCATCTTTCAAGAAAATTCGAGTATCAGGCAGACGATTATGCAAAAGACAATTATGCGGCACTTCCGCTCATTTCGTCCTTAAAAAAACTTTCGAAAAATAGTTTAAGTAATCTTACTCCACACCCGGCCTATGTTTTTATGCATTACTCTCATCCTCCCTTAAGCAAGCGCATCGCCAATTTGAGAAAATAGCGATTTCTGTTTTTCTCGGTTACTTTTACTCTGAACTTACAGCCGTACCAAGTATGCAATATTGAGGCAGGTACAATTTTTGTTGTTTACCAATAAAGATTGTCCTATTTTTATTTTAATATGACGCAGGCCGCTATAGAACAAGAAAACAAAGAGATTGCCAAGCAATACAAAGAGCTGCTTCGGTTGAGTTATCAAAACTTATCTGACGATGATAAAACTTTGATTCGCTCTGCTTTCGAGGTTGCTGTAGATGCACATAAAACTCAGCGAAGAAAATCGGGGGAAGCCTATATATTTCACCCTATAGCTGTAGCTAAAATCGTGGCATCTGAAATTGGCCTAGACGCAATTTCAATAGCTTCTGCCCTATTACATGATGTGGTCGAAGATACGGAGTACACCCTTGATGATATGGAACGTATGTTCGGGGAAACCGTTGCCAGAATCGTTGATGGACTTACAAAAATAGCGCATCTTAAAAAAGACATGAGCACTTCGCAGCAAGCGGAGAACTTTCGAAAAATGCTGCTCACCTTACACGATGACGTTCGGGTAATTTTAATAAAGATTGCTGATCGTTATCATAATATGCTCACTATGGATGCCATGCCGGAGCACAAACAAGTGCAGATGGCATCGGAAACCCTCTACATTTATGCTCCTTTAGCTCATCGAATCGGGTTGTACAACATCAAGACCGATTTAGAAGACTTAAGTTTGAAGTACACAGAACCAGATGTGTACCGAGATATCAAAGGCAAAATTGAGGAATCGAAAGAGGAACAACAGGCCTATATAGATGCATTTTCCGGAGTTATAGATAATTCGCTAAAAGAAGAAGGATTAAATTACACTATCAAGGGTCGAATGAAATCAATCTTCTCCATCAGGAGGAAAATGAAGGCCCAAAATGTGGTTTTCGACGAAATTTATGACAAGTTTGCGATTCGAATTATATACAAATCTGACCGGCAGAATGAAAAATTTTTGGCCTGGAAAATATATTCTATAGTAACCGATCATTTTACACCTAACCCCGTTCGGCTTCGAGATTGGATATCCTCCCCAAAATCCACAGGTTACGAAGCTCTTCATATTACCGTTATGGGACCCAAAGGCAGATGGGTAGAGGTTCAAATTCGCAGTGAACGAATGCATGAAATCGCTGAAAAGGGCTATGCTGCGCATTTTAAGTACAAACACGGCCAACAAAAAGAGCAAGGTATCGAAGTTTGGCTCAATCGTCTGCAAGAGGCGCTGGAAAATGCCAATTCCAATGCCATCGACTTTGTAGAAGAATTTAAGCTAAACCTCTACTCCAAAGAAATATTTGTGTTCACGCCTAAGGGAGAACTAAAATCGCTGCCCAAAGGTTCTACCCCTCTTGATTTCGCCTTTCACATTCATACACAAATTGGTATGAGAACGCGCGGGGCAAAGGTAAATGGAAAACTTGTACCCCTAAATACCACCTTACATAGCGGTGATCAGGTAGAAATAATTACATCAGACCAAGCCCAACCTAATCAAAATTGGCTTGACTATGCGACAACTGCTCGGGCGCGTGCAAAAATAAAATCGTCATTACGAGAAGAGAAAAAATCGGTTTCCGATGAAGGAAAAGAAATTCTACGTCGTAAACTGAAGTCCCAAAAGGTAACCTTGAGCGAAGATGTGATCAATAAAATGGTAATTTTTTTTAAACTTAAGACAAGTCTAGACCTCTTTTACCGAGTAGGCATTGGCGCCATAGACAATCAGATGATCAAAGATTTCGTATCATCTTATAGTAATGCCTTTATAAGTTTTTTTAAGAATAAAATACGTCGAAATCCAATTCCTGAAGATATTGACAAGCCAGAAATCACCTCGAAATTCGATGTGCTGGTTTTCGGTAAAGAAGAAGAGAAACTGGAATATACCCTTTCTAAATGTTGTAGCCCTATACCGGGCGACGATGTTTTTGGTTTTGTAACCGTTAATGAAGGCATTAAAGTTCATAAAAAGAACTGCCCAAATGCAATTCAATTACAATCGAATTACGCCTATCGTATCATCATGGCTAAATGGATCGATTCGACCCAACAAGAATTCCGCTCTGAAATAAAACTTACAGGCATAGACAATCTCGGTTTAGTCAACGAAATTACCGAGGTTATTTCTGACGACATGCATGTTAATATGCGAAACCTTAACTTTAGTACGGATGGAGGTACTTTCACGGGTCGCATAACCGTAGTGGTAAAGAATAATGGTATACTCAAAACCCTTATCGAAAACCTGAAGCAAATTCACGGAATCGATAAAGTAACCCGAATGTAGACTGGGTATTAAAATATAACTGTACATTTGCAAATTGAAGTACGTAATCTTGTTATGGCTGAAAATAAAAACCAGGAAATAGTAAAAAATGTCTTTACGACCTTTTTAGAGGACAACGGACATAGAAAAACTCCCGAACGTTACGCTATACTCCAAGAAATTTATGATAGTGAAGAGCATTTCGATATCGAATCGCTCTACATCAACATGAAGAACAAGAATTATAGGGTAAGTAGGGCCACCCTCTACAACACCATTGAACTTCTATTAGAATGTAAATTGGTTCGCAAGCACCAATTCGGCAAAAGTCAAGCGCAATACGAAAAATCATATTTCGACCGTCAGCATGACCACGTTATATTGACCGATACCGGAGAAGTGGTTGAGTTTTGCGATCCTCGCATTCAATCTATCAAGAAGACCATAGAAGAGGTTTTTGATATTCATATCAACACCCATTCTCTTTATTTCTATGGCACACGAAACAAAAAAGAAAACACAAACAGCTAAGCGAATTTTTTAAATGGCAGTAGATTTATTGTTAGGACTACAATGGGGAGACGAAGGAAAAGGCAAAATTGTAGACGTACTAACCAAAAACTATGATATCATCGCACGCTTTCAAGGTGGGCCAAATGCAGGTCACACTTTAGAGTTCGATGGTATAAAGCATGTTCTCCATACCATTCCCTCAGGAATTTTTCATAAAAATGCCATGAATGTGGTCGGTAACGGAGTGGTTATAGATCCCGTGATATTCAGAAAAGAATTGGATGCTTTAAAGCAATTCAACCTTGACATTAAATCGAAGCTGGTCATTTCAAGAAAGGCACACCTTATATTACCGACCCACCGTTTACTTGATGCCGCATCTGAAACCGCAAAGGGCAAGGCCAAAATAGGCTCAACACTTAAAGGTATCGGACCTACTTATATGGATAAGACGGGTCGAAACGGTATGCGAATCGGTGATTTAGAACTTGATGATTGGAAGGAAAAATACCGCGCATTGGCAGACAAGCATGAGGCAATGATCGATTATTACAATGTCGATATTGAATACGATTTGGCCGAACTGGAAAACGAGTTTTTTGCTTCAGTAGAAGAATTAAAAAACCTTGACTTCATCGATAGTGAAGAATACTTATATCAGGCCCAAAAATCAGGTAAAAAAATCTTGGCCGAAGGTGCTCAAGGTTCACTTCTCGATATTGATTTCGGCACCTACCCATTCGTAACCTCAAGTAATACGACAGCTGCTGGCGCATGCACAGGTTTAGGGGTTGCCCCGAACCAGATTGGCGAAGTATTGGGTATTTTTAAAGCCTATACCACCCGTGTTGGTTCCGGTCCGTTCCCGACCGAGCTTTTTGATGACGACGGCGAAACTATGGGCCGTGTTGGCAACGAATTTGGGGCTACAACAGGTAGACCTAGACGCTGTGGTTGGTTAGACCTTATCGCGTTAAAATATGCTGTACAAGTAAATGGTGTTACCGAACTTATGATGATGAAGGCCGATGTACTCAGTGGCTTCGAAACCTTAAAAATTTGTACTGCATACAATTATAAAGGGCAAAAAATAACCCATCTACCATACAATATTGAGGCAGAGAATGTAACGCCGATTTATAGTGAGATGAAGGGCTGGAAAGAAGATTTGACCAAGATGAGTAAGCCAGAAGAATTTCCTTCTGCTTTACAGGATTATATCGACTTTTTAGAGAAAGAACTTGAAGTACCTATCAAGATAGTTTCTGTCGGGCCAGATCGCACGCAGACGATACATAGATAGGTTCCCATGAGAGTTGCTTTTCGCTGATGTATATATCATAGACTAGCTATGTCGATGATATATACCTCCTTCCTAAATCTATGCTAAACCCTGCATTTGCCAAAGGAAAAAAACTATTTTTGATGAAAATTTGAAGGACTTGAAACAACTTCTCAGTGTTCTATTTTGCCTAGGCTACTTTCTAGTAGGCGTTGCCCAAGATGAGCAATCTGATGTCAACGATAGCATACAGAGTAAACAGATCAATATTGTTTACGGTGCTAATTTCACCAAAAATGAAGCTCAATTTCCCGGGGCCTCTATTTTCAGCAAAGACAACAGGCAAGTTCAGTTTGAACATCAAGGAGCCGACCTTTGGTGCGATATTGCAATTTACTATCAAAAAGAGAATCGATTGAGAGCGCTAGGCAATGTTCGCCTGCAGCAAGGGGACTCCATAGAACTCACTAGTGGAAAAATAAATTATGACGGGGAAACCAAATTGGCGAAAGCCTTTGAAAATGTGCTCTTAGAGGCCGAACAGCAAAGCGGGCCTGTTACCTTACGTACAGATACCCTCTATTTTGACCGTGAAAGTCAAGAATCTTATTACAATAGCTCAGGCACCGTTGTTGATTCTACAAACACCTTGACAAGTGAAATTGGTCGCTACTTTATGGAGGTGAACAAATATCAATTTTTAGATAGTGTTCATATTGAAAACCCTGAATACACCCTTGATTCAGAGCAACTTGACTATTACACCACTTCAAAGAACGCTTATATGTACGGGCCTTCTACCATTACTGGAGAAGCCTATAAAATTTACTGTGAACGTGGGTTTTACGACACCAAGGTAGAAAGTGGTTATGGCATCAAGAACACCAGAATCGATTATAACAATAGAATAATTGAAGGGGATAGTGTTTATTTTGACAAGGCTCGAGAATTTGCTTCCGCAACTAATAATATAGTGGTTACCGATACGGTGAACAATGGGGTAATACGGGCACATTATGCCGAAGTTTTCAAGGCCAAAGATTCTGTATTTGCTACCAAACGGGCAGTATCCATAAGTCTGGTCGAACAAGATTCACTCTACATGCATGGCGACACCCTAATGGTGACCGGTAAACCGAAGAATCGAATATCAAGGGCATTTAGAAATGCCAAGTTTTATAAAACGGATTTAAGCGGAAAATGTGACTCCCTTCACTTTTCAGAAAAAACAGGAGTTACACAACTCATTAAAAACCCTGTGATTTGGAACGGTGAAAATCAAATGACAGGTGATAGCATCCACCTCATCTCAAATTTAAAAACAGAGAAAATGGACTCGCTAAAGGTCATCAACAATGCCTTTATCGTATCGCTGGACAGTATAAGTAAAACTGGTTACAATCAAGCGAAAGGCAAGGACCTCTTCGGTAAATTTGTAGACAATGAACTCAAAGTCATTGACTTGATCAAGAATACCGAAGTCATTTATTACATGTACAATGATGATGATGAACTGATTGGCATTGACAAGACCATTTGTAGCAAGATTCGCATCACCATGGCCAATAACGATGTGGAAGACCTTACGTTTACAACCGATCCTGACGGTGATATTTTTCCGGAAAGAGAACTTCCGCTAGATAGTAGGAAGTTAAAAGGATTTGTTTGGCGTGGTGATGAACGCATAAAAACTATGGAGGGTATTTTTGATGAAGATGACAACAACGTTGAGTTGGTAGTAATAAGAGGTATAGACAATCCCATCGATATAGATGCGGAGGAAGCCGAGCGAAGTCAAAATTCCGGTGACCCTGTGAATGGCATACCCCCTCCGGAGAACAAAACGCCCCAACTAAAACCTATCGACCGACCGAAGCAGATAAAGGTAACCTCTGATCCCAATCAGTTTCAGTAAACTAGATATTAAATAATTACGTGGTCATGAAGAAAGATTTCTTTAAATATCAGGCCCAAACCTCTACCCATCCCTTAGCGATGGAAGTTTCTCGAGCAAAAGGAAGTTATATTTATGATACCGAAGGGAAAGCGCACCTAGATTTCGTTGCAGGAGTTTCTGCCTGTAGTTTAGGTCATTGTCACCCTAAGGTCGTTAAGGCGATTCAAGAGCAAACTGAAACCTATATGCATGTCATGGTTTATGGGGAGTATGCCCAAGCACCTGCGGTAGAATATTCTAAATTATTGACATCATTTTTACCCGAAAATCTTCAAACCACTTATTTGGTCAACTCGGGTACAGAGGCCGTTGAAGGCGCACTGAAACTAGCAAGAAGGGCCACTGGCCGAAGTCAATTAATTGCTGCCAAGACAGCTTATCACGGCAATACGATGGGCAGCTTGAGCGTTTTAGGTGTTGAAGAGCGAAAAAGTGCTTTCCGACCGCTTATTCCCGATGTATCCTTTATTACTTTTAATCAAGAGGAGGAGCTTAACAAAATTACCGACAAAACGGCAGCTGTCATACTCGAGACCATTCAAGGCGGAGCCGGCTTTATTCTGCCGCAGAACGATTATCTTAAAAAAGTAAGAACTCGATGTAATGAAACGGGAGCTCTCTTAATTTTAGACGAAATTCAACCGGGTTTTGGCCGAACCGGAAAATTATTCGCGTTCGAGAATTATGGCATCTCTCCCGATATTCTGGTAATCGGCAAGGGTATGGCCTCCGGTCTTCCTGTTGGTGCTTTCGTCGCTTCCCATAAACTAATGACCTATTTACAGCACGGCCCTAAAATGGGTCACATTACCACTTTTGGTGGTAATCCGGTAATTGCCGCCGCAAGTTTGGCAACCCTAAAATATATTACCGAAACCAACCTAATAGATGATTCTTTATATAAAGAAAAGCTATTTAGAAATGAGCTGAAACATCCGCTAATTAAAGAAATTAGAGGTAAAGGTCTAATGTTGGCCCTCATATTCGAGAAACCTGAGATAGCTGACCATGTAATCTTGACATGTGCCAATAAGGGTTTGATTCTATTCTGGTTATTGTTCGAACCTCGCGCCTTGCGCATCTCCCCACCGCTAACGATTTCTGAAAGCGAGATTAAGAAAGGATGTGGCATGATCCTTGAAGTTTTAAAGGAGTATGAGCAATATCTTGTTAACTAATTTGTTAATAATATAGACGCTGACGGAAAAAAAGAGCCTTTCAAAAGGCTAATTTTAATTCCATAGTTTAACCAAAACGTTCTTATGGCGTTAGAATCTAACGAAAAGCCCGACCGTCCCATCGCTAAGTTTGAATCGATGCTCAAGACTGACGATATCTATTTTTTCGATGCGGAAGATTTTGAGGACATCATTCATCACTACCTCAATAATGGCAAAATCACTTTGGCTAAAAAAGCGATCGGTATCGGTTTGCAACAGCACCCCGCTTCTGTAGAACTGAAGCTACTTGACGTAGAAGTTCTTGTTTTTGAAAACCATCTTGACCTTGCCGAACAATACTTAGATGAACTTCAGGTATTGGACAGTAATAATGAAGAAATCTTTATACAAAGAGCGAACATTTACTCTAAAAAAGACAACCATGAAGCTGCGGTTGCCTTGTTAAATAAAGCCCTAGATTTGGCCGAAAACAGCTTTGACATCTATTCCCTACTTGGTATGGAATATCTTTTCATGGATGATTTTAAATTGGCCAAGGAAAGTTTTATGCGCTGTGTCTCTTTTGATGAGCAAGATTATTCATCGCTTTATAACGTGATTTATTGTTTTGAATTTTTAGAAGACTACGAGGGTGCAATTATTTATCTTAACGATTACTTAGAGCGCAACCCTTATTGCGAAGTGGCTTGGCACCAATTAGGCAAGCAATATATCGCTAAAGATATGTTGGCAGAAGCTCTTTCCGCCTTCGATTTTGCGATTATATCAGACGATACCTTTATCGGTGCATACTTCGAAAAGGGCAAGGTGCTCGAAAAATTGGGTAGGTTTAACGAAGCGATAGAAAATTATGAGACCACCATTCAAATGGAGGATCCCACATCACATGCCTATCTTAGAATCGGTAAATGTCATGAACGTCTCGAAAATGACGAAATGGCCAAGTATTATTATTATCATACCGTTCATGAAGACCCTCTATTGGACAAAGGCTGGTTAGCTATTACCGATTTTTATTTTAAACGAAAGAATTTTAAGAAGGCGTTGTTCTATGTAAACAAGGCTTTAAACATAGATGGTGAAAACCCTCAGTATTGGAAAAAGTGTGCCATGATCAATGCCGCTTTAAACCGTCATGACCAAGCCGACTTTTCGTATAAACAAGCTGTTGATTTAGGAAATTACGAATTGGGTACTTGGCTAGATTGGGCCGATGTCGTTTTAAAAAATGATGACATACCCAGCGCTATTCAAGTTCTAAAACAGGGCCAAGAGTTTTATCCGGAAAATGCCGAGATCAGGTATAAGACGGCAGGTTTCTACCTTGAGATGAACGACCCCATCAATGCAAGAATAAGTCTTATCGATGCCCTAAAATTAGATTTTCACAAACTATCTATTTTTAAGGATGAATTTCCGCAGTATGCAGCAACTGATTGGGTCAGTAACATTGTTGCGAACATAAAAAAATCAACGGGAAAAACACGGTGAAGTAAGCCGATTGACCAATTACCGGTCATTTAAAAATCTAAATATTCCCCTACAGGGCCAAGCCGTTAAGGTTTGGCCTTTTTTTCTCCACTTACCACTATAAAAACTTATTTTTGTTTCTGTTGAAAATGACAATCAATGGAAAACAGAAACCTAACCCAGTATATTTTTGTAACGCTTAAAGGCATGGCCATGGGTGCCGCCGATGTAGTACCTGGGGTTTCCGGAGGTACAATTGCATTTATTTCCGGTATTTACGAAGAGTTAATCACTTCTATCAACAACATAGATATTTCCCTTTTCAAGACATTAAAAGAAAAAGGAATTAAAGAAGCTTGGTCACAACTCAATGGTAATTTCTTATTGGCACTTTTTCTTGGTATTGCCATTAGTGTACTTTCTTTGGCCAAGTTGGTGAGTTGGTTACTTGAAAACAAGCCGATTTTAATTTGGTCTTTTTTCTTCGGTTTGGTGATTGCAAGCATTCTTTTAGTTGGCAAAGAAGTAAAAAAATGGAATGCCCCGACAATTATCGCTTTGATTCTTGGGGCTGCCACGGCTTTCTATATTACCACGCTGCCACCATCCGCCAGTGTGGATAGTCTTCCATTTTTATTCTTGTCTGGGGCCTTAGCTGTCTGTGCGATGATACTACCAGGTATTTCGGGTGCTTTTATCTTAGTACTCTTGGGGTCTTACAAAACGATTATCGATGCACTTCACAATGTTGACCTAAAAGTTATTGCAGTGGTTGGTTTCGGCGCTGTATTTGGGCTTTTAAGTTTCGCACGTTTGTTGAAATGGATGTTCAACAACTATAAAAACGTTACATTGGCTTTACTCACTGGTTTTATCATAGGTTCTTTAAATAAAATCTGGCCATGGAAACGTATTTTAGAAACCAAGACCATTGGTGAAAAGATTATAGTTATCGACGAAAATGTCTCTCCCTTCTCTTTTGAAGGTGATAATCAGCTTACAATTGCCATTATTGCTGCCATTGTTGGGTTTTTGGTTATATTTATTCTTGAGCGAACCGCTGCGAAAAAATAGTTGCCCCGAATGTACGAAACACGAACTTTTCTAGATAAGTTCTTTCTTTTTATAAAAGGACTCTGCATGGGTGCGGCCAATAAAGTACCCGGGGTATCAGGAGGCATTGTTGCTTTTGTCGCCGGTTTCTACGAAGAATTCATCTATTCGCTTCAAAAAATAAACGCTAAAGCTTTTAAACTTTTGATCAGTGGTCGTTTTAAAAGCTTCTACCGTTATATAAACGGCCCATTTCTTTCGCTATTGATTTTTGGCATGCTGGTCAGTTATTTCAGCATTTCAAAACTTCTTGATTTCTTTCTCGAAAAAAAAGAACTGTACGTCTGGTCGGCTTTCTTCGGAATGATTTTAGGTTCTATTTATTATATCTCAAAAGATTTCGAACACTGGAACCGAAAGACTATTATTTCTGGCTTAATTGGTTTGGTTGTGGGTATATCAATTAGCTTTTTAAGTCCCGCTAAAGAAAATGACAACCTCTTCTTTATATTTCTATGTGGCATAATCAGTGTTTCGGGTATGACACTTCCCGGTCTATCGGGCTCCTTTATTCTAATATTATTGGGCAACTATGTATTACTATTAGTCGACTCGGTCAATGCACTTTATGATACCTTCGCTGAATTGCTTCGCGGCGATTTTAGTTTTGTAGAAAATAAAACCCGTATAGCCACTTTGAAAATATTGGCGGTATTTACTTTGGGCTCAGCTACCGGTCTTGTAAGCCTTTCACATTTGCTCAGTTATGTGCTCAAGTACTACAAACATATTACTACAGCGGTTATCATAGGCTTTATAACCGGATCTTTAGGCGTAGTATGGCCTTGGAAAAAAACAATTTATAAGACTGACGCTATTGGAAACCCCTTGTTAGATTCAAATGGCAAAGAGATAATCGTTAACTATGAAAGGTATTTTCCTGATTTATCGATTTCAGAAACTTGGTGGGCAGTATTCTTCATAGGTATCGGCATAGTGGTTTTATTGTCTTTAGATTGGTACGGCAAAAACAGAAAAAAATAAAATGGCAAATAAAGAGCATCGGTATGGTTTAGTGGGAAAGAATATTGCGTATTCTTTTTCCAAGGGCTATTTCAAAGAAAAATTTAAAAAATTAGGTCTAGCGAATTATTCGTATGAAAACTTTGATCTTCAAGATATTAACGAGTTCAGTGACGTTCTGAGAAAGACCTCTAGTTTAAAGGGGTTGAACGTGACCATACCCTACAAGCAAGAAGTAATTCCCTTTATGAACAGCCTTGATAGTCAAGCTGAACAGATTGGGGCAGTCAACACCATACAATTCACCAAAAACGGACCTAAAGGCTTTAATACCGATGCATACGGTTTTGAGAATACCATAAAACCATTTTTGCAAGACTATCATAAAAAAGCCCTTATTTTAGGTACTGGGGGCGCCTCTAAGGCAGTAGCCTTTGTGCTGAGCGAATTACAAATCGATAGTGTTTTTGTTTCTAGAAATCCCTCTGACGAGCAAATGAGCTACACCGACCTGAATGATAAGGTGTTTGAAGAGTATACTGTTCTGATAAACTGCACCCCTTTGGGTACACACCCGAATGTAGAAAAGAAACCGAATATACCGTACCAAGCAATTACAGAAAAGCATTTGCTTTTCGACCTTATTTACAACCCAAGTAAAACAGCCTTCTTGCAAGAAGGAGAATCTCGTGGAGCCCGCATTTGTAACGGTCATCGAATGCTCGAGCTTCAAGCTGATAGAGCATGGGAAATCTGGCAAGAAGTCTCGTAATGCCAAAGGCTACATACTAGGTTCAGAATTAGTTTGAACTTGAAATAATCGCTTGAATTGTAAATCTTAAAATAGATCAAGAACTTTTGTTCTTAATAAGGTTGTTAGTATCTTACCATTAAATCTAGCAGTTGATTTCCCCAAATAAAAAATAGGCCTGAAGTATTAAAGTTTTAGGAATATATATTCTGCAGATTAAGAGGATGAATGAGAAGAATTAAGCCTACTTACTTTGAAGATACTGGGCTTCAAAAAAATACAAACAACCATGTCTGAAGATAAAAAACTTCAAAAAAACATTGAAAACGAAAATGAGGTTCAGGCCCCTGAAAAAGCTTCGAGCCAAATCAAAGAAGATACCTCTGAAACAACTGATGAGATAGCGAATGTCGAGCCCAAGAGTGAAGAAGTGGCAATAACAACCACTAACACTGAAGCTGAAAGTGATAACGATGCCAATAAAAGCAATGAAGAAAAGGTATCGGGAGCAGAAACTATCGAGGGCAAAGAAGACGTACTTGACGAAATTGACGAGAATAATGCAGAAGACGCTGAAGATAGCGATAATGAACACCGTCACAACATTCCCCTATTAGATTATCATTCGATGTCTATGGAAAACCTAGTGGGAGAATTACAAAAATTGGTTCGTAATGAAAAAGTTCAGGCCATTAAAAAGCATGTAGATGGCATAAAGTCTGAATTCGATCTCAAATTTCAAGATTTTATCGAACAAAAGAAAGAAGATTTCGTAGCTAGTGGAGGTAACGAAGTAGATTTCAGATATAATTCGGTGACGAAAAGACAGTTCAATGAGGTGTATGCCGATTATCGTGAAAAGAGAAATCAATATTACAAGAGTCTCGAGAAAGACTTAAAGTCAAATTTGACCCATAGGCTTGAAATTATTGAAGAGTTAAAAGGTCTTGTAAATGTTGAAGAAGACATGAACACCACCTATAAGACTTTTAAAAATCTTCAAGAACAATGGCGTAATGCAGGACCGATTCCAAGAGCGAACTACAACGATGTATGGCGAACATATCAACACCATGTCGAAATTTTCTATGATTTTCTGCATCTAAATCGAGAGTTGCGCGACCTTGATTTCAAACATAATCTAGCCGAAAAAGAAAAATTGGCTCAACAAGCCGAGGCCTTGGCTACCGAACCCGATTTGAACAAAGTTTTTCGTGAGCTTCAGATTTTACACAAAATTTGGAAAGAAGAAATTGGTCCCGTAGGCCAGGCACATCGTGAGGCAATTTGGGAACGCTTCAGCAACGCGACCAAAGTATTGCACCAACGAAGGCAGGATCATTATAAGCAACTAGATGCTGAATACGAAAAAAATTGGGAGAAGAAGCAAGAATTTATCGCTGCCATTTCAAACATAGCGAACAATGTTTCGAACAACCATAAAGGGCTTCAACAACAGATCAAGCAAATTGAGGAGTTACGAAACAACTTTTTCAATGCCGGTAAGGTACCCCGAAACAAAAATGAAAAAACTTGGGCCGAGTTCAAGCAAGCAGTTCGTTCGTTCAACCGTAATAAAAATGCCTATTACAAAAATTTAAAGAAAGAACAGCAAGAGAATCTCAATAGAAAAAGGGAACTTTTGAACTTGGCAATCTCATTAAAAGACAGCGATGATTGGGACAGCACTACCCCCGAAATGAAACGCATTCAAAGTGAATGGAAAAAAATAGGCCATGTTCCCAGAAAATATTCAGATAAAATCTGGAAAGAATTTAAAAATGCCTGCAACCACTACTTCGACCGTTTACATGCTTCAAAAAACAAGGGGCAACAAGAAGAGGAAGATAACTATGTAAAAAAAGAAGCATGCCTTGAGCGATTAAAGGCTATGCAACTTACTGAAGACCGAAAAGCAAACCTGCAGGTTATTAAAGATTTTGTTAGCGAATGGAAATCGTATGGCAGAGTACCATTTCGTAAAAAGAATATTGACCAAAAGTTCAATAAAATTTTAGATGCCCTTTTTAAGAAACTAAAGGTAAGCAAGCAAGATGCCGAACTTTTAAAATATGGCGATAAGGTGCAACAATTGGCAGATGCCGACAACGAACGTGCTATACAGAACGAGCGAACTTTTATCAGAAAAAAAATAGAGGAAAGTAAAGGGGAAATTCGACAACTAGAGAACAACCTTGAGTTCTTTTCCAATGCCTCAGAAGACAATCCTTTGGTGCAAGACGTTATTAAACGAGTGAACGGTCACAAAGAGTCACTTGCCACTTGGAAAGCCAAATTAAAAAAACTAAATATCTTGAAAAATAGCATTAACCGAGAAGCAGAGTCTTCGGATAATGAAGAAAAGGGAGATAGTATAGACGAATAGTTAATCGAACCAACTAGCTACCATATTGTTTAAATCATTGTTACAAAGATTTAAAGCTTTTAATTCAAAACATTCGATACTAACTCTTTAATACTTATTATTGATTTCTAATTATCTTAACTTTTTTTTGAATTAGGGTTCGATAAAACTTGAATCACCACCAAAAATTACATTTACCCTAAAAACTTCCAATAATGTAGTTCTAGCATTTTTTTAAAGAAAAGGTAGATATATCAACCTTCTTGAAACCGGTTTGTTACGAAATTTAAAATTCTCAACATAGTCATCAACTATTAAGTATTTTTCTTACAAATTATAAAGAAAGATTACAATAACATCTGCTCTATATACGTTTTTAGACTTAACAGTGATATCAATCAGGCTTAAATGATAATTCCTCCGCATTTAAACTGTGAGTCTTTTAATTATTGTGATAATGATCAAACCACAAATACCGCTCAATGAAAGAGAGCGGATATTAGCTTTAAAGAGCTTTAATGTTTTAGATACTCTAGTGGAAGAGGAATATGATGCTATTACCAAAATTGCAGCTGAAATATGCAATACACCAATGGCCTTGGTTTCACTTGTAGATTCCGATAGGCAATGGTTCAAATCTCATTATGGTATTGATGCTACAGAGACACCAAGAGATTTGGCATTCTGTGCCCATGCCATAAATACTCCCGAAAATATACTAATTGTTGAAGACTCACATAAAGATGATAGGTTTAAAGATAATCCATTGGTAACTGGCGGACCTCTAGTTCAATTTTATGCAGGTGCTCCTCTAAACACTCAAGAGGGGTTTTCAATCGGTACCCTTTGCGTCATAGATACAAAACCCAGAAAAAACTTTTCGCAAAAACAAAAGGAATGTTTAAAGGCCTTGGCAAACCAAGTTATGGCCCAATTAGAGTTACGTCGCCATATTTTGCTTCAAAAATTGGTTAATGAAGAGCTTAATCGTAAAAACGACCAACTCAAGCATTTTTCTTACCGCTTGGCTCATGATATGAAAACGCCACTTCATGGTATCAGCTCGTTAGTAGGTTTTATAAAAGAAGATTATCTCCATCTTTTAAAGGAAACGGAAATACCCGAATGGCTAGATACTATAGATGACCGTGTCAGCTATATGGAAGCCCTCATCAATGGAATTATGACCCATACGAATATTTTGAACAACCCCATTGAGTTCAAAACCTTTCAAATCGTTGATGAAATTAATAAGATTGAAGATAAAATAGATTCAACAACGCATTTCAACCTAAAGTTAAATAACTTTGAGGGTCAATTAAACCATTCTTTAGAGTGCATATCCTTTATTTTTAGTGAACTGATAAAAAACACCTTAAAGTTTTCAAATCAATCTCTACCTGAGATTGAAATTGGCATTAGCGATGAGAACAAGCACTATGAATTCTCTTATATAGATAATGGCCCGGGTATTACAGAACAGATGCACAAAAAAGTTTTTGTCATGTTTGAAACGCTTAAAAGAACCAATGTGACCGACACCGGTATCGGCTTGGCCACCGTGAAAGCTTTAGTAGAAAAATTAGGTGGAGTAATTACCCTGAACAACAGAGCAGATAACCAATCTGGTGTAGATTTTCGTTTTACCCTTGCTAAAGAGATTTATACCACACCACTTCAAATGACCCAATGTGTTAACTTAAAAGCGCCCCATGAGTTGAAATAAAATTTCACCAAGTAAGTACTTATGTAAATAAGATGTGTCCTTAAAGTCACAGAGGTTTGTCCACTAGCCTGAGCGTTGAACGATAAAACATTACGATAACTAGCATTGGAAAAAAAATTATCCAAAATAGTTTTTTTTGTGAAAACTACCGATAAATAAAATGATTTACCCAACCACAAATCAACATTTGTGACAATCTCACCGAAGTCGCCACTGTAGTACTTTTTGACCGCTGCGTTGATTTAAACCACTTTCACTCTACAAGAAGTCGTTCGCTACCCGTAAAAAGAGATAAGGGCTTAATAGTGCCTATTTTTCAGTTAGATTTTATAAAACTGTAGATTTGAAGAATGAGCATCTCAATTGTTAAATGCTAAAAGACAGACTTGAAATTAGCACTCTGACCAGACTTTATCTTTAGGGTAAAATTTTGTAACTAAAATCGTTTAACTAGCAAAAGCTATTAAGTCTAAATTTGGTAGTTTTGAGAAAACTAGCCATTGACTTCAAATACTTCTATTTTTAGTCATCTAGAACGATGTTTTACGAATTTATAGAACGTTTATGAAAACACTTTATTTATTGTTAGTAGCGTCGATACTGTTTGTTGGCTGTGACTTCGAACAAGAGAAAGAAATCAGTTCTTTCAATCCTGAAAATTGGTCGAAAAGAAAAGTAAATCTGAAAGCCAAGAATAGTTTAGAATACGGTAAGTCTTATCTTTCTATTTACTCACAGATTTATAGTCTATCGGAACACAAGACCCATAACCTTACCGCGATGGTAAGCATGAGAAATACAAGTGATCAAGACACATTATATATTCTCAAGGCTGAATATTTTGATACCCACGGGAAATCGATACGCACTTATTTTGACCATGCCATATATTTGGCCCCTATGGAAACTACGGAAATAATTATTGACGAAGTCGATATTTCAGGTGGTACCGGTTCTAACTTTGTTTTCGAATGGCAAATACCTCAAGACTCTCCCGAACCTTTGTTCGAAGGTGTTATGAATTCAACTGTCGGTCAACAAGGCTTATCATTTACCACACAATCAAGAAGAATTAAATAAACAAGAAAAATTCTACTGTGTTAAAACTTAAGGTAGTTGTAGCTGGCACCAACAAAAAGAGGCTGCATTAGGCAGCCTCTTTTTGTTGCTAATATCTTAAACTCTACTTCGCTACATTTACCGAACGCGTTTCACGAATTACAGTAACTTTAACCTGACCTGGGTAGGTCATATCAGTCTGTATTTTCTGAGATATTTCGAATGACAATTGAGCGGCTTTTTCATCGTTCACCTTCTCACTCTCTACGATGACCCTAAGTTCTCTACCTGCTTGAATGGCATATGCTTTTTGAACCCCTCCAAAGCCAAAAGCAATATCCTCTAGATCTTTAAGTCGTTGAATATAAGAGTCAAGAACCTGTCTTCTCGCCCCTGGTCTTGCGCCACTGATAGCATCACAAACTTGAACTATCGGCGATATTAATGTTTTCATTTCTATTTCATCGTGGTGAGCTCCGATAGCATTGCATACATCTGGTTTCTCACCGTACTTCTCTGCCCACTGCATACCTAAGATTGCATGTGGTGTTTCCACCTCTGCCTCGGTATTAGGCACTTTACCAATATCATGAAGCAAACCGGCACGTTTCGCCAGTTTAGGGTTCAAGCCCAATTCGGCTGCCATTACCCCACAAAGTTTAGCAACCTCCCTAGAGTGTTGAAGCAGGTTTTGCCCATATGAAGAGCGGTACTTCATACGACCAACTGCTCTAACTAATTCTGGGTGTAAACCATGTATGCCTAAATCGATAACGGCCCTTTTACCTACCTCAACGATTTCTTGTTCTATTTGTTTTTCGGTTTTCTTAACAATTTCCTCAATTCTGGCCGGGTGAATTCTACCATCGGTAACCAACTTATGAAGAGAGAGTCTGGCCACCTCTCGGCGAACAGAATCAAAACAGGAAAGAATAATAGCCTCTGGAGTATCATCTACAATAATCTCAACGCCGGTTGCAGATTCTAAAGCCCGTATGTTTCGCCCTTCTCGACCAATGATTCGACCTTTTACATCGTCTGACTCTAGGTTAAAGACAGATACGCAGTTTTCAACGGCTTCTTCTGTACCGATACGCTGAATCGTGTTGATTACAATCTTTTTGGCCTCTTGCTGAGCGGTAAGTTTAGCTTCTTCTAAAGTAGTTTGAACGTAGGCCATCGCGTCTGCTTTGGCGGTTTCTTTCAAAGATTCCAATAGTTGACCTTTGGCGTCTTCGGCAGAAAGCCCTGAAATAACCTCCAATTGCTGAACTTGATTTCTATGAAGTTTATCAAGCTCTGCCTGTTTCTTCTCAAAAATAGACTCTTTGTGGTTAACTTCTTTAATCTTAACGTCGAGTTGATTGTTCAACTTTTTGTTCTTGGCCAACTCACTGCTTACTTGTGATTCTTTGTCACGTGTACGTTTTTCGGCCTCGCCAATCTTCTTGTCTTTATTGACAATAACTTTTTCGTGCTCGGCCTTAAGTTCTAGAAACTTTTCTTTGGCCTGAAAGATTTTATCTTTCTTGATATTCTCGCCCTCGACCTTGGCATTTTTAATGATGGCATCGGCTTCTTGCTTAGCACTTGCAAGGGTTTTAGAGGCCTTGCCCTTCTCCATAAATTTAGCAATTCCGAAGCCGACTGCGGCACCTATAATTGCTACTATAATTAATGTTGCGATATCCATATATTGAAAATTTAGTATAAAAAAACCCACATTGGCGAAGTTTTGTACAAACTCCTAAAAACAGGTTTAGGGCTACCAGATTGCTCAAGGATCCTTATACTAGTAAGGCTTGCTTTTACAACCTAAACTCACCCTTTTTAAACAAATTAACGTTGAGTTTGTCAAAAGATAATACCAATGTGGGCAGTAACTTATGCTATTTTAAAGAACGTCTACTTTACACTAAGCTTCGTTGCAACCAATTGTTCCAGAGCCTTCAATCGGTCGGTCGCTTCTTGATTATTTTCGGTTTGGTCTATACCACGCTGTTCTATTTTTGATGCAAATTGTAACGCGCACATTGCGAGTACATCTTGTTTATCTCGAACCGCATAGCTCTGCTCAAACTTTTTCGCCAACTGCTCTATATTCTTGGCCGCCTTTCGCAAACCTTCTTCTTGGCTTGGATCAATGGTCAAGGGATAGACCCTATCGGCAATTGAAAGTTTTATTTTGAGCTTTTCCGACATTATCTCCTTCTTCTATTATTCGGATAGTTGGGTTATACAATGATCCAACTCCCTTATCAAAGCATTTATCTTAAGCTTAGCTTCTGTCTTATCTGTACTACTGCCAAACATCGTATCTGCCAATTTAAGCGAATTATATTTTTCTTCCCAATACGAAACGGAGTCATTAACTTTCTCCTTATCATTTCTTAGGGTATTAAGTTCGTCTTCCAGCTTGGTATTGGCCTGATGAAGCAATTCCATCTTATGCAATAACTTGCTGATTTTGTTCTCTAAAGAATCGACTACCTTAACCAATTCACTCATAATTTCAAACGCGATGCATTTTACACAAAGTTAACATACCTATCGGTTCTTAGCAATACTTTTTTCAATTATTCTTGAAGCTATACTTTAACCCCTTGATTACCGTTCATTGACAGTAGCCAATTTATTTTTATGCAGTTCATTTTTCAGCAATTGAAAGCTATTGGCTAATTTCGTAACAGTTTTTAAAACTATGGGCAAAACTTTTTCAATTCTTTTATTGTTATTTTATTTTTCGGGTTTTGGGCAAGAGGAATATCCTAAAGATGCTTTTCGTTCACCTATGGATATACCTGTGATACTCGCCGGAACATTCGGTGAACTTCGATCAAATCATTTTCACTCGGGAGTCGATATTAAAACTAAGCAAAGAGAGGGTTTGCCTATTTATGCCATTGGCGATGGTAGCGTTACCCGAATAAAAATTTCTCATTGGGGGTACGGTAAGGCGTTATATGTAGCCCATCCTAATGGATATACTTCCGTTTACGGTCATTTGCAAAAGTTTGCCCCTGAAATCGAAGCTTACATTAAAAAAGTGCAGTATGAAAAAAAATCATACGAGGTCGAGGTTTTTCCCGACTATGGGGAGGTAAAAGTTGAAAAAGGAAATGTTATCGCCTATGGCGGAAATTCTGGAGGTTCTTCGGGTCCCCATCTACATTTTGAAATTAGGAGCAGCATCTCCGAAAAACCTACAAACCCTTTACTGTATGGGCTTGATGTACGCGACGCTACGAATCCGACCCTAGAAAAACTTTTTGGTTACCCGTTATCCGATGATGCCGTCGTAAACCAAAGTAAACAACCTATAGAACTCCATTTTAAAAAACAAGAGGATGGTACATTTTTGGCCGAGACCGTAAAAGCTTCGGGCACCATCGGTTTTGGTTTTATTGGTTACGACCGACAAGATTTAGCAGCAAACAGAAATGGCATTTATTCGGTACAGCAACTGGTAAACGGCACAGCATATAGTGAATACAATTTTGAAAAATTCTCTTTTTCCGAAACCAGATACCTGAACACCCTAATAGATTATGATCGATATGGCAGGTACCGACAGCGTGTTCAAAAATTGTTCAAAGGCCCCGGTAATAAGCTTAGCATTTATCAAACCATGTATAACGATGGTAAACTCGATGTTCGCGAAGGGCTAAGTTACAAAGTCGAGCTGCTTATAAAAGATTATGCCGGTAATTTGACCAAAGCGGTGATACCCGTAGAAGGTAAAGTAGAGCCTGTTATCATTGAAAAAGATGAGGATAAAACAGAAAATTATGTTATCGCCAAAAAGCCGAACAATTATGATCTTGGGGCAGCAAAAGTCTATTTTCCGTCAAACACTTTTTATGACAACTTCTATATTGATTTAAAGAAAGATGACGATACCGTAACCATTCATAACAATCGAATAGCCGCCCACAGAAATTTCACGGTTACTTTTGATGTGTCGAAATTCAGTAAAGAAGAAAGAAAGCAGCTTTTTATAGCCCGGTTAGATAGTCGATTAAAACCTCATCACTCCTCGACCTATAAAAGAGGAAATACCTTTACCACGCGCACCCGTAATTTGGGCACCTATACCTTGGCTAAAGACAGTGTTGCCCCAAAAATTCGCGCACGAAATTTTAAAGAAGGTAAGTGGCTCAATAACTACCGGTATTTAAGTGTACATATTTCTGACGACCTGAGCGGTATAGATACTTATTCGGCAACCCTGAACGGAGAGTGGATCCTTATGGAATACGAACCCAAGAACAATACGCTTACCTATAATTTCGATGATATTATTCTCGACCAGAAAGAATGTAAGCTAGAACTCACCGTTACCGACAATGTCGGCAACTCCAATACCTTTACCAGCACTTTTTTCAGAAAATAAGACCTTTTGAAATGTTATAAGATAGTTGTCTCGCTTGTATTCCTACTTTTTTCAATAAAGGGGCATACACAGAATGCAACTATTACCGGAGTGGTACTCAATGAACAAAATCTACCTGTTGAACAGGTCAATATTACGGTCGACGTCGTTGGCACAAGTACTGATGAAAATGGATTTTACATTCTAGAAGTACCGGCCGACTTGGCTATAACAATTTCATTTTCGCACCTTGGCCATCATGATATCATTCTTAAAAATCTACTGTTGACCACTAATGAAATCTATGAATTCAATCCGGTTTTAAAACAAGAAGTTACCCAAATTGCAGGGGTAACCGTTAGCCCTACCGGTGAAAAAGCAATCGAAGGTGTTACCAGTGTTTCACCAGAGGTGATACGTCGAATTCCTGGAGCGAATGCAGGGGTCGAAAACATTATCAAACTATTGCCGGGAGTTTCTTCAAACAACGAATTGAGTACCCAATATAGCGTGAGGGGCGGTAACTTTGACGAAAATTTGGTATACATCAATGAAATTGAGGTGTATCGGCCCTTTCTTATTCGATCGGCCCAACAAGAGGGGCTGAGCATTGTAAACAGTGATATGGTTCAGGCCGTAAAATTTTCTTCCGGTGGCTTTCAAGCTAAGTACGGCGATAAGCTCGCTTCTGTTTTAGATATTTCTTATAAAAACCCTTCAGCATTCGGCGTTCTTTTAGATTTAAGCTTCTTAGGAGCCTCTGCCACCCTTGAAGCTATTTCTAAAGACAAAAACTTCAGTAGTATTTCTAGTGCCCGCTACAGAAACAATAGCCTTTTGGTTAACAGTCAAGACACAAACACCAACTTCGACCCAACTTTTTTCGATTTTCAAACATATAATACATATAGGTTCTCCAAAAAGTTTCATCTTAATTTTTTAGCCAATATTTCAGTGAACGATTACCAAAATGAACCTATAAGCCGCCTAACAAATTTCGGAACCATAAGGGCACCACGGTCTTTGGTAGTTCTTTACGAGGGTCAAGAGACCACAAAATATAATACCATCTTAGGCGCCTTCAAGGGTAACTATGCTATCAATGATAAAACTGTTCTTAAACTCATCGCATCTCTTTATCATACTACCGAAGAAGAATATTCAGATGTTATCGCAAAATATCAGCTCGGCCCATTGGAATCTGAAGGCATAGGTGGAAATAGTTTGGGTTCATCGGCACAGGGTATCGGTAATCAATTCAAAAGAACAAGAAACGATTTAGATGCCCTCATTTTTAACATCGAACATAAAGGTATTCATAATCATGGCAATATTTCTATGGATTGGGGGTTAAAATTCACTCATGAAGATATTCGCGATCAACTACGCGAATCTGAATTTCTCGACTCGCTCGGGTATTCTGTTCGCCCCCCTCTTCCCCAATACCAAAATACCCAACCTTACGAGCCTTTTGAAGCTCCACTAGTTGCTTATTCTAATAGAAACGCAAGAAACTTCGTTAAGACGGATAGAGTTTCCGGCTTTTTTCAGTTTTCTCAAAGAACACAAATCGACTCACACAACCTCTATTATAACTTTGGACTAAGGGCACAACATTGGAGGGTCAATGGAGCAAACTTGCGTAAAAAATCATATACTATCGTGAGCCCTCGCGGGCAACTCTCCCTGAAGCCTGATTGGAACAAGGACATGGTATTTCGCCTATCGGGCGGGTTATACCAGCAACCCCCATTTTATCGTGAACTTCGAGATGCAACCGGTACGGTAAATCCAGAAGTGAAGGCTCAAAAATCAGTTCATGTAGTGGCAGCTAATGAGTACTCGTTCACTTGGTGGCAAAGACCCTTTACCCTGAACAGTGAAATCTATCACAAAAAACTAAACAATGTAAACCCCTACACCCTTGACGATATTAGATTGCGTTACGCAGCACAAAACAATGCCAAAGCCTATGCTTACGGGGCCGATTTTCGTCTTAACGGAGCTTTTGTGCCTGGAACCGAATCTTGGGTCAGTGTCGGTTTTATGAAAACGGAAGAGAATATTGACAATCGTGGGTTTATCGCGAGACCTACAGATCAGCGAGTCAAGTTAGGGCTTTTATACCAAGATTATATACCTGAATTTCCTGATTTTAAAATGTACCTCAATCTTGTATACAATACTGGTCTTCCCAGCGGATCACCAAGTTATGCCGACCCCTACATTTATCAAAGTAGATTAAGAGATTATAAGCGTGCCGATTTAGGAATTTCCCATATTTTTGCGGGAGGTAAGAAAACACACTCGAAAAGCCATTGGCTGAATAGTTTTAAAGAACTTAGCGCGGGTGTAGAAATATTCAATTTATTCAACAATCAAAATTCGATTACCAATACCTGGGTAAGAGATGTCGAAAGTAAACGACAATATGCAATTCCGAACTTTATGACCTCACGAGTATTGAGTGCAAGGTTGCGAATGCGTTTTTAATTTGTATACTGATGAAAAAGGCCATTTATATAGTTTTGTTTTTTGTGCTTTCGCAAGTGAATGCCCAAAAGAACATTTACGAGACCAACAAGTTTGAAGAGCTTAGTGAAGAACACGAATTGCTGGCTATTATCCCCTTCTTAACGAATCTTGATTTGAAAGATGAAATCTCTAAATCAGAGCTAAAATTGTTGGAAGAAAAGGAGGGTTACGCGGTTCAAAACGCTTTGGAAACCTATTTTTCTAAGAGAAAGAAAAAGAAAAAGTTCTCGGTAGAATTTCAAAACATAAAGAATACAAATGCCATTTTGGCCCAAAATGACATTACTTTTAAGAATATCGATGTTTATACTATAAAACAACTTAGCGAAATTTTAGAAGTCGATGGTATTATCAGCGGTAGTATAGACTTAAATGTTCTACTCTCTAAAGGAGTCTCTACGGAGTTCAATTTTATGGATTATTTCTCAGGAAGTGCAAATTATGGTCGAATTGGTGTTAAAATAAGTGATGGCTCAAGCGGAAAACTCCTTTGGAAATATGAAAAGGAAATCAATAAAAAATCAGGCAAGAACACCAACGATCTCATCGACCGAATGATGAAGTTGGCGGCAAGAAAATTTCCGTACGATCGAGAAAAAAGAAGGGATAGAAAAAAGGGATAAACAATGTTAACCCTTAATATATAATCCTAAATGCTTTTAACTTATTCCTCAACAAAACTTTTTAAGACATCAATCGTATAATCGAGTTCTTCTTTAGTATTGTACTTTGAAAAAGAAAATCGCAATGAAGGCTTTTTTAGATCTTCATCGCTTAAAATTTCCGTAAGAACATGTGAGGCTATGTTGCTACCCGATTGACAAGCACTACCTTTAGAACAAGCTATACCCTTAATATCAAGGTGAAATAAAAGCATTAATGCCTTTTGTGGTTCAATCGGCAAACAGACATTGACCAACGTATAGGTACTCTTATCCATATCCCCAGAATGCCCGTTCAATTTCGCATTCGGTATTTTCTTTTGAAGTTGCTCTATAAAGTGCTGTTTTAAGCTTGAAACATAATGCATTTCTTCCTCCAAATTATCATAAGCAGAAACAAACGCCTCTTCAAGACCAACAATATTATGAAACGACTCCGTTCCCGCACGAAATCCACGTTCTTGAGAACCTCCTGATATCATGGGCTTCAAACCTGAATTTCTTTTGATGAAAGCAAATCCGATGCCCTTCGGACCATGAAATTTATGTGCAGCAGCGGTCATAAAATCAATAGGCGTTGCTTTCACATCCCATGGGTAATGACCTATAGACTGCACCGTATCAGAATGAAAATAAGCACCCTTTTCGTGACACATGGTGCAAACGGCATCAATATCAATTTTGTTACCTATCTCATTATTAATGTGCATTAAGCTGACCAATTTTTTTGAACCATCAGCCTCTAGAAGAGTTTTTAAATGATTCAAATCGGGGTTGCCGAATTTATCTAGGTCGACAAACCTCAGCTTTACATCGTAATCTCTTTCTAAATCTTCGGCTGTGTGTAAAACCGCATGGTGTTCAATTTTAGTGGTAATAATTGTAGTTACGCCCAAATCTCGTACGGCGCAGCGAAGAATCATGTTATCGGCTTCGGTACCTCCAGACGTAAAGATTATTTCCGCTGGGTGGGCGTTCAAATATTTTGCTATGGTTTTTCTAGCGCTTTCAATAGCCGTTTTTGCCGAACGGCCAAAGCTATGCGTCGATGAAGGGTTGCCATACATTTTGGCTAGCGCATCTTGCATTTTTTCTATGACATTCTCTCTGACCTGAGTGGTCGCGGCATTGTCTAAATACACTTTTTTCATGGCCAAAAAATCTATAGTATTTCGATTTATAAGCGTCCAAAATTAGAGGATCTAAAGTTAATTTCTACCCAATTGCCCATAAACTTGTGACTAAATTACTTTAAATTTGGGCCATGAAGAAAGTCATGCTTTTATGTTTATCGGCGCTGTTGTTCACCTGCGACGATGGAGACCTACAAATAGAACGAGTTGATTTTGATTCGGTAAATATCTCAAACTGCGGTAATGTAGATGATCTTACCGAAACGACCTTCTTTTTCAAAATTGACCAAGACGAGGCATTACTATTAAATTTAGCAAGCGGCTTGCTCGAGAATGAGACCTCAACACCTGAAAGTATCTCTTCAACGATACCATCATCGTCAAGTTTGATTTACCGTCTTTTTTCCGACAATGTTTCACAAGCCTATTTCTGTGATGTTATACCTTCGTTAGAACCTACCGTGATAGAAGAAACCACTGCAACTGCCGGTGATCTCAATATCGATACTGAAGTAGGTTCAGTTACCGAAACCGTTAAAAATTACAGACATACCATTTCGATTACAGGGCTATCGCTCACCAATTCACAAAATGAAAGTCTTACCGATTCTTCTACATTTGAGTATGGCACCTTTACCACAAGTACGAGCAATAGTATCGAATTAGACACACCGTTTTCAAATTACGCAGAAATCGAATCCTATGTTGAGTGTTTAGAAAACCCTTCTGATTCAAGTATTCGATTATACAAAACCATTAACGATGAATTTATAACCCTTGATGTACCGATAGACTCATTGGCAAATATGGCGACTAACGATACGTTACCTCGAAAAATCAATCTAGATACCGGATTATTTAGGTACGTAGTTGCCGACACTTTGGTTACATCTGACATGGCCTGTACTACGAACGCTTTGTCAGAAGATATTGAAGCATGGTATTTTAATTCGACATCGGGCCACTTAAACATTGAAACGGTAGAAAGCGAACCTGACACCGAAGGTACCATTACCTATACCCACAGCTTTACGTTAGACAGTCTTGTTCTTACCTTAAAGGCGAATGAAGAAGGTGAAAGCGATTCAACATTAGATCTTATAGAAAGTATTGAAATGGGCAGTTATACGACATTCGGCAATTAAATATTCTGGTAGATATATACCTCTGTAGCGCCTAAACCATATTTCTGATAATCAGCATCGTAGTATTTGACGTTTTCATACCTTCTAAAAAGGTAGTAAAGTTCTTCTTTTAGCACCCCTTCACCTACCCCATGTATAAAAACTATCTTTTGAATTCGTTTGCGCATAGCAAACTCGAGTTGTCTTTTGGCAGTCTCTAACTGCAAATTGAGCATGTCGAAATTTGACAACCCCCTTGTAGAAGTGGTCAATTGGTTGATGTGAAGATCAACCTCCATTTTAGGCGCATTTCTCTCTTTAGATTTAATGGATTTGCTCTGTCTCTTTTTTGGTTGCTCCTTTTCAGCCTTTATTTGCGACACCTCGTAATGGCTAACTTGAATCTGTCCGCCCTCGATTATTACCAGTTCCGAAGGCATAAATTTTAATATAAAACCATCATTGGTTTCAATAGTAACTTCATTGCTATCGACCTTAACAACCTCTCCACCAATAATATCATCGATGGTCTCTACCCTATCTCCAACTGCAAAAACGCCCATATTTTATTTTATATCCACAAAAATAATGGTAATTTTCCTGAAAGAATTTCCGGCAAGCCAAAAATGTATCTGACCAGCTTTTTACTGAACATCGAAAATTATATGTTACCCTGCTTTACGAAAAAACTATGGGGTTTCGATTGCCCCGGTTGTGGCCTGCAAAGGTCAATGCTATTTTTGATAAAGGGCGATTTTGGTTCAGCGTTTGAAATGTACCCTGCCATCTATGTGCTCTTGCCTCTTCTTTTACTGTTAGTATTGGGTAGTTTTTCAAAGCTAAAAATCAACAATTACATAATCGTTTTTCTAACCATAGCAAGTGTGGCCTTGATACTTGGCAACTATGTGCTAAAATTTATTTAATACGCCTTTAATTTATGGAACAACAAAAATTACCAAACGTAACCATCGCCCTTGTTTTGGGTATTGTCTCCTATCTTTGCTGCTGTTTTAGCATAGGGATCGGTGGAATAGTTCTTTCCGGTATTGCTTTCTTCTTAATTCTTAAGGATGAAAAATTATACAAACAAAACCCCGAAAACTATTCGAACTTCAGCCAATTGAAAACCGCTAAAATTGTGGCCATCATCGGTTTGGTTTTAGGTGCAATTGCCTTGGTGTGGACGATTTTCTCAATTTCGCAAATGGGCGGATGGGAAGCTTATATGGAGCAGACCCAAGAAATTATGGAACAATGGGGCATCGAACAAGAATAAGTATACCTACCTAAAACTAAAATATGAATCAAGAACCTTTACCTGGAGCAAGTACAGCTCTAACCATGGGTATTATCGGTGTAATCACCCCTTTTGTTTGCTGTGGGCCCTTTGCCTTAATCTTTGGCATAATCGGACTAAACAATGCCAAGAAAGCTGAACAGCTACATTTAGCTAACCCAGGCGTCTATTCCGGTTATGATAATGCTAAGACGGGCAAAACGTTATCTTATATTAGCATAGGGCTATCGATTGTGATGCTATTATTCACCATTCTCTATTTTGGTGCGATCATAGCTTTCTTTACTACTGACGGTTTTGGTTCAGGATTATAGAATTTAAAATAGTGCTAAATAAAAAAAGTCCCTTCTAATCGGTTAGAAGGGATTTTTTTATACTAATGTGCGTCTTCAATTACTTCTCAAAATGCTTCAATGTCGATGTGATAATTGACACACACTCGCGCAACTGTTCTTCATTCATCACCAATGGAGGTGCAAAGCGAATGATATTACCGTGTGTTGGTTTAGCCAAAAGTCCGTTATCTCTTAAAGCTATACAAATATCCCAAGCGGTAGAACTTTCTTCGGTATCATTAATCAATATAGCGTTCAACAATCCTTTGCCGCGTACTTCGTTTACGATATTGGAAGTCGGTATAAACTTATTCAGTTCATCTCTAAACAACTCGCCCAGCTTCATGGCATTTTCCGCAAGGTTTTCGTTTTTCACGACTTCCAAAGCTGCCATACCAACAGCAGCAGCTACCGGGTTACCCCCAAAAGTACTACCATGATTACCCGGGCGAATAACACCCATGACGGCATCATCTGCCAATACAGCCGATACCGGGTAAGCCCCTCCTGAAAGTGCTTTTCCTAAAATTAAAATATCAGGTTTTACGTTTTCGTGGTCGACCGCCAACATTTTTCCAGTTCTGGCGATACCCGTTTGTACCTCATCGGCAATAAACAATACTCCATACTTTTTACATAATGCCTTGGCCTTGCTTAAGTAACCCTCTTTAGGAACATAAACCCCGGCCTCACCCTGAATGGGTTCGACCAAGAAGCCGGCAATATTGGAATTGTTTTTTAGGGTTTCCTCTAGAACTTCAAGGTTATCATATTCAATTTTTAGAAACCCAGCGGTATAAGGTCCGAAATTTTTGCGGGCTACCGGGTCATTGGAAAATGAAATAATCGTTGTGGTTCGACCGTGAAAGTTATTCTCGCAAACTATAATCTGCGCCTCATTTTCGGCAATGCCTTTCTGCTCGTAAGCCCATTTTCTACACACTTTTAAAGCGGTTTCAACCGCTTCAGCTCCCGTGTTCATCGGCAACAACTTATTGAAACCAAAAGTCTCGGTAACGTATTTCTCATACTTGCCCAACATATCGTTATAAAACGCACGAGAGGTAAGGGTCAAGGTCTGGGCCTGTTCTGTCATCGCGCCCACAATTTTCGGGTGGCAATGACCTTGGTTTACTGCAGAGTAAGCCGAAAGAAAATCGTAATATTTTTTTCCTTCAACATCCCATACATAAACACCTTCTCCCCTATTTAGTACAACGGGTAATGGATGATAGTTGTGTGCACCGTACTTGTCTTCTAACGCAATAGCGTCTTCAGAAGTGATTTTTTCTAAAACTGACATGATAAAAATTACTTTAAATAAAACTTCAGTAATTCCTTCTATACCTTTTTCCTTTCGAGAGTTCGAAAATTCAGCGTAGGAGAGAAATCATCCTTGTAGAGCTACAAAGCTACAAAATATGGTCCAGACCGGCATAATTTTTCGGTTGTGCACTAGCAATTCTTAGGTGAAAAAAATGATACAAACTCGAATAGCAATAGGCCTAATTATCTCTTAAACGCAAGTCTCATTTTATAGAAACATCCTATTTTTGCGCCATGCGGAAAAATAGAAGGAAACAAGTTTTCGAAAATGTTGAAGTAATCGATGCTGGAGCAAAAGGTAAAACTATTGGCAAAGCACCTGATGGGCGGGTCATTTTCTTAACGAATACTGTACCAGGCGATGTTGTTGATGTACAGACCACCAAAAAAAGAAAAGCCTATTTTGAAGGCGTTGCAACTCAGTTTCATAAACTGTCCGACAAACGTGTTGAACCAGAATGTCAGCATTTCGGCGTTTGTGGCGGCTGCAAGTGGCAAGACATGGGGTATGAACATCAACTGTACTATAAGCAGAAAGAAGTAGAAAACAACCTTAAGCGGATCGGACATTTAGAACTTCCTGAAATCACCCCTATTCTAGGTTCAAAAGAACAATATTTCTATCGGAACAAAATGGAGTTCTCGTTTTCCGATAGCCGTTGGCTGACCTTAAACGAGATACAGTCAGATATTGAAATCACCGATAAAAATGCGCTAGGGTTTCATATTCCCGGTATGTGGGATAAAATACTTGACATCAAAAAATGTCATTTACAACGTGACCCATCGAATGCCATTCGCCTAGCCGCCCGTAATTTTGCCGATGCGAACGGACTCTCATTTTTTAATCCGAGGCATCAGCACGGGTTATTGAGAACCTTAATGATTCGCACCGCATCTACAGGTGAGTTGATGGTATTGATACAGTTTTACGAAGATGACGTAGAGAAGCGAGAATTGTTACTCAATCATTTGAAAGATACTTTCCCAGAAATAACGGCATTGCTATATGTAGTCAACCAAAAGCAAAACGATACCATTTACGATCAAGAGATTGTTTGTTTTGATGGCCGTGACCATATTTTTGAGGAGATGGAAGGTCTTAAATTCAAAATAACCGCTAAATCTTTTTATCAGACCAATTCAGAGCAAGCATATGAGCTCTATAAAATAACTAGGGATTTTGCCGACTTAGATGGTAATGAATTGGTCTATGACCTGTACACCGGTACAGGAACCATTGCACAGTTTGTGGCTAAAAAAGCCAAAAAGGTGGTGGGTATAGAATCTGTTCCCGAAGCAATCGAAGATGCAAAGGCCAATGCAGAACGAAATCAAATCGAAAACGTAAATTTCTTCGTTGGAGATATGAAAAACGTATTCAACAAGACGTTTATTCAGCAAAATGGAATTCCTGACGTGATCATTACAGACCCGCCTCGAGATGGCATGCATAAAGATGTGGTACAACAGATTTTAAACATAGCACCGGACAAAGTGGTCTATGTGAGTTGCAATAGTGCTACACAGGCTCGTGATCTTGCTTTGATGAAAGACGTTTACAAAGTTGCAAAGGTAAGACCGGTAGACATGTTTCCTCAGACCCATCACGTAGAAAATGTTGTACTTTTGAAAAAGATATGACCCTATGAACAAAATCAGAGTTGTAGTACTAATTTTCTTGGGTATACTTTCTTTTTCCGCATGTGAGAAAGACGATATTTGTACAGATGCAGATACCCCTAGTTTGGTCATTAGATTTTATGATGTTGCCGACACCACCGAGTTTAAAGATGTAGACAACTTAATTGTTCGTGGTCTTTTACCTGAAGGCGAACAAGATACTATTGACAATACAGCGTTAGATTCTATAGTACTTCCTTTACGGGTCGATTCAAATACCACATCATTTACGCTTAGCCGTCAAACGTCAATCGATGATATTAACGTTGACACCTTAACCTTCAACTACATAACTAAAGAAATCTATCAATCTCGTGCTTGCGGCTATATAGTCAATTACGAACAATTAGAGCCAAATATTGTGCCTAGTGATAGTTTATGGATTCAAGAAATTAGGGTAGTAGATTCAACGATTCAAAATACAGCCTCGGCCCATGTTAAGATCCTACATTAGTATTTTATTTATTTGTACGGCATTTCTTGGGTATGCACAAGACAGGCCGATAGACCTCAACCGAAAAGACACTACGGTTTACAAACAACCTTATGGTCTTCGTGTAGGAATCGATTTGAGCAGACCGCTAATTTCATTTTTAGAAGATAATTACACAGGTCTAGAATTCGTAGGAGATTACCGGTTGAGCCAAAAATTGTATTTAGCAGGTGAACTGGGCAATGAGAAGAAAACGATAGGTGTTCGACTCGGCATTGATGAAACAACGGCGTCGGGAGACCTTTATAACTTTACGATATCGGGCAGTTACCTCAAGCTAGGTATAGATTATAATACCTATGGCAACTGGTACGGTGAACAGAACATGATTTATGTCGGAGGGCGCTACGCTTTCAGTACGTTCAGTCAGACCCTGAACAACTATAAAATTTTTGATATAGACAGGTATTGGAGTCCGGAAGATTTTACGGCAGGTACCGAACAAGTCGGCGATTTTAGTGGCTTGACCGCATCTTGGTTAGAGTTTGTAGTAGGTATAAAAGCTGAAATCGTGAAAAATCTGTATTTCGGAGCTAGTGCTCGATTGGCTTTTTTGGTGACCAATAAAAACCCTGATAACTTCAGAAACCTATTCATTCCTGGGTTCAACAAAGTAACAGATGGCAGTAAATTCGGCGTCGGCTACAATTATTCCATTTCATATTTGATACCTCTTTATAAGAAAGCCAAGGCTCCGGAAGAACCTAAGGTCTTGAGCCGACAAGCACCTCCGCCACGGCCCAACCAAGCATCCCAGAACTAACACCTTTTAATCTGCTTTCTGGTATTTTGCTTTCTTACTACCTTCGTACATTACATATTTGACCAAACGCGACTCAAGGTGGCTATTGAAAACCTTAATTTTTCTCGATGGTCGCAGCCCAACATATTTTAAGGCTTCTAAATTAGATGTAATGAACCAAGCCTCTGTACCCGGGTAACTTTGCTTTAAGGTATCACCTATAGAACCATAAAATTCTTCCATATCAAGGTTTAGACGTTCACCATATGGTGGATTAAAAACCATGTGTAATTTAGCATCTGTAAACTTTTCAGTTTGAAAAAAATTCTTGCGTTCTATGGTTATATAATCCGATAAATTGGCATTGGCCGCATTATCCGTTGCTTTTCTGACTGCGGAAGGAGCCTTATCATAACCAATTATTTTATGATGAAACTCACGCGTTTTGTTCAAGCATACCTCAACAATTTTATCGAACAGAGGTTCATCAAAATCATTCCATTTTTCAAAAGCAAACTCCTTACGATTGATATTTGCGGGAATATTACATGCAATCATTGCCGCTTCGGTTAAGAAGGTTCCACTTCCACACATAGGATCCAAGAAGTCGCATTGCCCATCCCAACCGCTCATCAGCAAAAGACCGGAAGCTAACACTTCATTAATTGGCGCTATATTGGTCGCAGTTCGATAGCCTCTTTGGTGCAACGACCTCCCCGAACTATCTAATGAAACATTACAATGATCTTTATGAATATGAATGTTGATCCTCACATCGGGAAACTTGACATCAACATTAGGCCGAGTACCATCAGTGTCACGAAACTTATCTACAATGGCATCTTTTACTTTTTGAGAAACATAGAGCGAATGTGAAAAATTATCTGAGTTCACCGTAGAATCAATAGCAAATGTGGTGTCTACAGCTAAAAACTCGCCCCAATCCATCGAATATATTTTGCGATAAAGTTCTTTCTCTGTGCGTACCGAAAACGAGTGTATCGGTTTGATAATTTTTATGGCCGTTCTGAGACATAAATTTGCCTTGTACATAAAGCCGGTATCACCTTCGAAGGAAACATTTCGTACCCCGGTGACAATATTACCGCCGCCAAGATCCTTAATTTCCTTTGCCAGAATTTCCTCAAAGCCAAAAAGTGTTTTGGCGACCATTTTAAAATTAGAACCCATAGAAATGATATGAAAGTTGCAAAAATAGGTTAATTTTGGCCCAAACTTTAAGATTCAGGTCAATAGTTAGGGATTGTCTAGAATCGATAAAAGAATCATCCCTACTACATAATACTACTATCTACTCTCACCAACGTTCATGAACTACCTTCTGCCCATACTGGCCGTACTTTTGAGTTTTGTATTTGTATATATCATCAAGCCAGAGAATAAAAATCATTTTAAACTGGTATTGGCTTTTAGTGGTGCTTTTCTACTGGCGTTGACAATTTTCGAACTATTTCCGTCAGTGTACGAACATTCAGATGCCAAAACAGTTGGGGTGTTTGTAATGTTAGGAATTCTGCTGCAAATATTTCTAGAGTTCTTTTCTAAAGGTGCCGAACACGGCCATGTACACATCGACAGTGAAAAATCAGGATTCCCGTGGGCCATTTTCATTAGTCTTTGCATTCACTCGTTTCTAGAGGGCTTTCCTATAGAACACCACGATACTATACTTTATGGGGTGTTGATTCATAAAATTCCGATTGCGATTATTTTAAGCATCTTTTTACTGACCTCAAAGATATCGTTCACAAAGGCACTTTTGTTCACCACCTTATTTTCATTAATGACGCCAATGGGTAGCTATATTGCGGCACATGCCCAGTGGATAGCAAATTATTATGCCCCCATAACGGCCTTGGTCATTGGCGTATTTCTTCACATCTCTACCGTAATACTTTTTGAGAGTTCAGAAGGCCATTCGTTTAATCTCAGAAAAATTTTCGTTATTATTTTAGGAATCGTTTTCGCCTATTTTCTATAAATGTTCAGCAGGGAAGAGTCAAAAAAACTACGGGAAGAATTCTGGATCGCCTTTGGAAAATCGTATCCAAAGAAATGGATTCTATATAATACCAAAATAAAAGGCCTTGTCTTTAAATTTCATTTTGATGTAAAAAAGGCCATGGTCATAATGGATGTGGAAACCGATGATTTGGAAAAACGTATTACGCTTTGGGAAAAGGTACAATCTTTAAAATCGATTATCGAGTCGGATGAATACTTGCCTGAAGCCCGTTTTGATGACAGCTATATTCTCGAGAATGGTAAAGAAGTCTCTCGGGTATTCATTGAGAAATCGGCGGTATCGATTCACAATAAAAACACCTGGCAAGAGACCATGGTGTTTTTAAGTGAAACTATGCTAAAATTTGAAGACTTCTTTTTAGATTTTAAAGAAGTGCTCAACTCTTAGAAACAATTTATTCTTGGGTCATTTTATACCCTTCAATAGTCGTATAATATTTAGCGATCATATTGGGCTCTTCCCAATTAGGCAGTTCTCCCGCCTCTAAATACTTTAAGAAGTTTTCGGTTACCTGACCAAAATGTGCTTCGTGACCAATTTTGAACTCATCAGGTATATTCACCCGATAGGTACCATCATCCATCTTTTCAGTGGTCGTGCCTGCAAATTGTGTTTTAACTTCTCCGTTAATGGCCTTGTTAAGGGCGGCTTCAAAGTTCTCGGCATTTTTTGGTTCGACATAAAGTATCGGCTTGTACCCTTCGGCTTCCCCTTGTTTAATGATAAGATTACTTTTGGTACCGCGCATTATGCTATAATGGGTATCACCTGTACCTTCGGGGGCTTGATAATTCCAGATAACGGAAACTTTAGCAAACTTATCATTGATTTTATAAATCATTTCTCCGTTGGAATACGCATGTAATTTTCCATCTTTAAGATCCTTTTTCAAATATGGGGGGAATTCTTCTAGACCGGTCACCTTCTGAAACTCTTCAGGCGTAAGTACTGTTGGCCACCTGTGAGCTTTGACCATTTCTACATTCGTCGTATCGATAACCTGATCAGGGAAAGCTTCCCATTGCACCAAATCTACTAAATGGGTAGTTACATCAACGATACCTTCACCCTCTTCATTTACATCGAAAAACCATGCTGGCCGCACCAAGGGTTGATCACTTACATACTTAAAGAAGTGATGTATACTTTCTTTACTGATAGCGGGTTCTTCCGCTGTACCATCTACCAGTTCACCAAACACATCAGGCATCGTAGACAATAGTTTTTGCATCATTGTAGTCGATTCAAAACGCTCTGTCATGATATCGTAAATCAAAACATTGTTCTGTTTGGCCACTTCAAAAGCTTCCTTCAATTTTTCAAACCCTTCTGGGTTTATTACTAGGGGCTTATCGGCATAAACATTTAAACCGGCCTTTACCGCTGCGAGTACATAATCTATTTTCTTTGAGTTTTTACCTGCTACGATCATAACATTACCAGGTTTATCGGATATCATTTGCTGCAAATAGTCATCGCCGAATTTACTTTCGATAGTCCAGTCTGTTGGAGATTCTTCCCTAGAATTATAAGCATCGATTTTGTTCAGAAAATCTTTGACTTCCGGACCTTCGGGAGCGAATAAATAAATGGTCGAATCTACTTGCGGATACATAGATTTGTGTACCAAAGCTGCATGAAAATGCCCTGGATCGAGTGTCATCAACTTTACTTTTTCAGTCATTTCTTCGTTTTCTGGTTTCTCGTTTTTCTTTTCTTCCGCGCAAGAGAATAGTACAATTGCGCTTAAGAGAGTTAGGTAGTACTTCATGGTATGTTCAGTTTATCTGCCTGATTCAGGCTAATTTCAAAGTTACTTTTAAAATCAAAACACCTCCGTTATTCAAGGAGGTGTTTATAGTAAAATTATTATATAATTACGCTTTAACGTAATCAGTACCGTACGGTTTTCGTTGTTCGCGATGAAGAAGAGCATTCGCCTCATCATCGTTAATGAAAACTTCTTTATCTGGGTCCCAATCCAATTTACGGTCAAATTGCATTGCAATATCACTGATTAGGCAAGTTACACAAGCTTTATGACCTTTCTTAATATTAGAAATAGGTTGCTTTCGGCTTTTTATACAATCTAACCAGTTACCGTGTTGATCATCTATTTTTTCTAAGTGGATTTCGTTTTCCCCAATTACGGATTCCAATATTTTAGGATCGGAAGCATTCAACGCTTTCGCGCTTTTTTCTTTGTCAACAGGATCAGAGGCAGAAGCTTGGTATGACCCACGGGAAACAAAGATCCAGCCGTCTTCACCAATATATTTTATTCCATTGGTATATCCACCACTGGTGTAAACCGTCATACCATTATCATATTCATGTTTTACGAAGAAATCACCATGAACATTCCAAAGACCTGATTTAGGGAATTCCGCCAAGGCTTCAACTGAAGAAGGCCCGGTCAATTCGGTATTCATTCCCCAAGCTGCAGAATCGTAATGATGTTGGCCCCAACCGGTAATCATACCGGCCCCATAACTACGTAACCTTAACCAACCGGGCCTGCTATAACCTTCTTGAGGATGCACACCTATTTCGGTATAAGGTACTTCAGGGGTAGAACCCAACCACATATCAAAATTCAAGTTCTCAGGAACCGGCATGGCCGGTGCTTCTGGCCCGGCAGGATCACCTGGCAATCCTATTTTCACAGTATGAACTTTACCGATTCTACCGTTTCTGACCAACTCAGCGGCAACCCTAAACTGTGGCATCGCACGTTGTTGGGTACCTACCTGCAAAATAACTCCGGTGTCTTTTACCGCCTTTCTTAATTGTTGCCCTTCTTTCACAGTTAAAGATGTGGGCTTTTGAAGGTAAATATCCTTACCGGCATAGGCTGCTTCCATAGCTGGCTGTGAGTGCCAGTGATCAGGTGTACTGATAACTACCGCATCAATATCCTTATTCATGAGCATTTCCCTATAATCGCCATAAACTTTAGTACTATTATACTTCTGCTTACCCGTTTTTTCTTTATAAAAAGAATCTACCAAGACTTTGGCGTCATCGGCCCGTCTAGAATCTACGTCACAAACAGCGATATATTTGGTTTGGTCAAAACGAATGGTATCATGAATATCATGGTCACGAGCTATTCGGCCACAACCAATTTGCCCAATATTAATTTTATTACTAGGTGCATTTTTTCCTAAAACGTTTGCGGGTACAATGGTAGGAAAACCAACCATAGCTGCAGTGCCCAGCGCTGTTCGGTTAATAAACTTTCTTCGTTGCATTTAACTTTCTATTTAATTCTTGGTTACTTCTATCTTTGGTTCTTTTGCAAAATGTTGCCAATAGGCCTCGGCTTCTTGAGCCCCTAACTCACCATCAAACACTATCATTCTATATTTGAGTCCATAATTTTTATCGGGCTCGATTCGCCATTCTTCATGGCGGATCGGGCAAAACTCAAAAAACATATCGCCTCTACCACCATTGGCATCTTTGGGCCATATGCGCATAGGTTCAGGATGCATTCTGTTATCAGGGTGGCTTAAGAAAAGTATTCCACTCTCCCCATTTCCATCTGATGATTCCCCTGAAACTATACACCATCTGGCATTACTGCCATCGGCATTTGATCGGTCTTTACCTTCTGAGGCGAGTACCGTGCAATTATCTGCCTTCCAACGCTCATGGAAACGTAAACCCAGTCCCCCACCATATCGGTATGCTTCAAACAATATACCGTTCTCGAGAGGGGAACTAAAGTTAGTAATATAATCGAACATATACCGATCCGGTCTGTTGATATCCCAAATCTTTACGGTTACATCTTCATTCAAGGCCACCTGGGGCTTGCTTTGTGTTTTTAAATCGATATGTTCTTGCGTTGCGGTAAATGAGGTAAACAAATTACCCGTCGATTGCTCTTTAAATTCCTTGAAAAGAACGGTTCCCATTCCTTCTTTGAGATTCCAAAAATCAACGCGTTCGCCGTCTATCTGCGTATGGGTCCATGGGGCCCATAGCCCATAGTGATGGTAATGGTCTGGGGGTTGAATTCTGGTCAGCGTATCACCTTTTGGAGTAATGATTGGGTGTATGTAGCCAGACTTTCCATAAATGGAGTCCACCCCTTCAGGGGGATATGTCATATCAAATCTATAGGATACCGCAGTATTTCCATTTAATTGAACGTTTAAATTACCGTTCTCCTTTTGTAGTAACAGTTCGCCATGTAGAGATGATTCTTCTTTCTGATTTACAAATTTATAAGACCCTTGTTCATTTGAATTTGAAATAAACCAAAGTTTACCATTTTCCTTCTGAAATGGAATTTGTTCACCAGAATTAGATTTAAGAGCTAAGGTAGCATCTAATCGCAAGCCGCTAGACACAATGTCATCTTCTTGTATCGATTGCGGTTGATTTAAAAAAATTCCATTGCCCCTATCGACCTGAAACTTGAAAGATTTTTCTTTTTCACACGAAACTGCAATAAGAATAAAAAAGAGAACAAAATATCTATTAAGCATAAATCGCAATTTAAGACAATGGAATTTAAACATAAACTAACTAAAAAAAACTAACTCTCAAACATGTTATTTTTAAAGTACTGAGTGATTGCACATCTTCACTTTACACCTAAAATCAATTGTAACCAGGGTTTTGAACCAATTCAGCGCCTCTATTACCTTCGATTTCATCTGCTGGTATTGGCCACAGATTAAAGTGTGGTTGCATACCGTTTTCAACATAGAACGGATTATTATCAATTACACGCTCATAAATAGTATTAGTTCGCATAAGGGTAAGTCTTCGTTTTTCTTCTAAACCTAATTCACGCACACGCTCATCTAAAATGTAATTTAAGGTCACGTCACCTGCAGCTACTTCAGAAGCGTTTGCCCGATTACGAATTACGTTGATATCATCAGCTGCCAAGCCAGGTTGATTATTAGCTAAATAGGCTTCCGCTCGTAACAAATACGTTTCTGCCAGTCTCAACATATATTGATCTGTGTATGTACCACCTGCAGATGAAGTAAGTGCAAAAGGAACATCACTTGACCTTAACAAACCATCAGGATGGTTATATGGTGTGGTCACCTTTGTAGGAAATGCGTAAAACTCTCGTATACGTGGTTGAGTTTCGGTAGACCATACCGTATCACGACCTATCTGCTCGGCCAATAGTGACAAGGCAGACGAATTGTCCTTATTGAACACCCTCACGAAGTTATGATTGGCGTTTCTAATATCGTTCACAAAATCTGGGTTGCTATCATCGCCGCCCCAAACGGTATTGGTATAATATTCTGTCGTGATTCCCCATCCGATACCACGACCACCGGTATAATCACCAACAGGCCACGAATCAAATGGAGCAAACCTTAATAAAGGACCAAAATGTCTTTCGAAGGCATAAGAGCCTCCTCGGCTACTGGACTGCAGTCCACCACCTTGCACATCTATTTCGAACTGTATAACCCATAGCGCCTCAGTATTGCCACTGGCTCTATTTTGATTTCCTCTTCTAAATAAATCCCAATATACATCACCTGGTTCTTCCCCTGATCTCGTACCAAAACGCTCTGTCATCAAACCTGTATTACCATCATTAATTACAGTCGATAAAGCTGCAATTGCTTCAGCATGGTTGCCTAAGGCCAAATAGGCTTCACCTAAATAGTGACGGGCTATTAAATTATTGATTCGCCCATCTTCAGCCTCACTAATACTTGGCAAATTAGCCGCAGCAAAACTTAAATCTTCGATTACTTGATTTAATACTTCTTCCCTGGTATTGCGAACAAAATCTATTTTTGGCTCAATAATAGCGTCAGTTACAATAGGTACACCACCATATAAGGTTACCAAAATATTATAAGCAAAACCTCTAAAAAATCGTGCTTGAGAAATAATGTCATTTTTTTCTTCATCAGTCATGTCAGCTAGCGGAGCACGTTCTAAAACGGTATTTGCTTCTGCAATATTCTTGTAAAGCAAATTCCAATGCGTTGTAGCAATATCTCCTGCAGGATCGTAAGCCTGTACCATATTACCATGCCTTTGGGTCCCTCCTGGCTCACCATCGAATACCAGATCGGTACCATATAAAAAATCGAATGGTCGATTCTCGTCTCTGCTATAAAACTGCCTTCTTACCAGAAAGTACATGTTATTTACCGAAGCCGAAAAATCGGTATAATTATTAAATGCATTTACAGAACTAAGAAAATCCTCTGGTGTTTCCTCTAAAAAATCCTCGTCGCAAGACCAGAAAAATGAGATTACTGCTAAAAATATAATTGCTTTTTTCATGTCTATTTCTTTAAAATGATAAATTAATACCCATTGAATACCCTCTTAATACCGGTCTACCGCCTGTGGTTAAACCGACTCCATAAATACCTCTATCGGAATCCTGAAATTCTGGGTCAAATCCATTCCAATCTGTCCAAGTTGCCAAGTTTTTACCACTAACAAATATGCTTAACTCTGACAAAGACAGTTTTTCTAAAATTTTACTGTCAAAACTGTATTTCAAATTAACATCTTGTAGTCTTACAAAACTTCTATTCTCATAACGTGTGCCAGCAATACCAGGTCTATTAGGCGCCATTGCATTTAAACCACCTGGGTTTTGTGGAGACCAGTAATCGATACCGGAAACTACGTTTTGATATAAGGTATTGGCATTTCTATATAAAGCATTGTCATTTCTTGATAAATAATGCTCATCATCCCCCTGAATTGAATTTAAAAAGAAGCTAAACGACAGATTTTTATATTTAAAGGTATTCAATAATGATACGGCGTAAGAGGGATCTCTCGTACCTATAATTTTTCTATCATCAGCTTGGGTAATCATGCCATCGCCATTTTGGTCCACCACCCTATAGTTTCCTATACCATAACCATCTGGTATATCGTCACCAACTTGATAAATACCATCTGTCTCGTAATCATAAAGTGCATTAATAGACTCTCCAATAAAAAGTCCACTCTGAATTAAATCATCTTCAACGCCATCACCATCTGCATCTTCGCCAGTAAGTTCTAAAATCTCATTCTTGTTGGTAGAATAATTGGCTGTAGCCGTCCATGAAAAGTTATCGCTACGAATAATATCGCCAGTTAACGTAACCTCTAGACCTGTATTTTGAAGTTTACCAACATTGGTCTGTATATTACTAAAACCTGTTAGGTAAGGAATTCTTACAGAGAACAATAAATCATCGGTAACATTCTTATAGGCATCTATACTACCATTTAATCTACTGTCGAAGAAATTAAAATCTACACCAACGTTTAGACCGGAGGTTTTTTCCCACCGTAAATTAGGGTTTGCCAACGATGTTAATTCTTGGCCGAAAGCAGGGCTACCACCATCTCCGAAAACATATGCAGGAATTGTTCGTAACCTTGCCAAAGAAGTATATCTAGGTGTCTGATTACCTGCAATACCGTAACTAGCTCTTAACTTTAGATTATTTACCCAAGATACATCCTTAAGAAAGGCTTCATTTGACGCTACCCAACCAAATGCACCAGAAGGGAAATAAGCTGTCTTTTCATTAGCGGCAAAACCAGAAAAACCATCTCTTCTTATAGTTCCTGTTAGGATATAACGATTATCAAACTTATAATTTGCCCTAAGCATTTGGTAATTTAATGTCTCAGTATAAGCACCGGAATTAACCAAAGGGATACTACCACTACTTAAATCACTATACCCCAACGACAACCTGTCAAAACCAGAAGCATATGCATTTGTATTTTCTCTTTGCCTTTCAATAGCTCCGTACAGAAGTGTTGCCCCAACTTCGTGCTTACCGAATGTTCTATCATATTTCAGCAGATTATCCAAAGTATAATCTCTATAAAAAAGTATACTCTTACCTGCATCGCCAGTAAGGCCCGCACCATAAATACTAGAACCGTAATATTTTTCTATCCTATAGTTGTTTCCAAAATTTATACGATAAGAAAGTCCTTTTATAAACGGTAATTCTATTTCTGAATAAAGGTTTGCAAAAAAGTAATCTTTACGTTGATAATCTTCAGTGATTTGCCCTTGATATGGATTAGGCTCTATAGTACCAGCTGGGTTAGGAATTAAATTACCCTCATCATCAAAGGGCACTAAAAGTGGCGAAAAGTTTCTTAATTGAGACAAAAACGGTTCATCACCATCTTCATTTACAAAAGATCCAAATGCTTGCACTCCTACTTTCCAAAAATCATTTACATCTGTATCTAAATTTACTCTTAAACTTCTTCTAGAAAATTTATCATTTTGAATTATACCTTCTGCTTCGGTTAGACCAACGGAAAGCAAATAACTTGTTCTTTCTGAAGCTCCTGTTACATTTATTTCATTTTGATGCACGTAACCTGTTTGCGTACCATTGCCCCACCAATCAAAATCATTCTCACTAAACTCCCCCGGATTAGTATCAGATTCTAATTCAAAATTGGCATTAAAACCCTGACCGCCTTCAAAATAACCAACATAATCTGGATTAGGGGTAGTATAATCAGGAGCCAAAAAACGTAAATCATACAACTGCATATTGATATGGTCAATGTAATCTGCCCTCCTTAAAGGTCTGTTACTTACAGTAGGGTCGAGTGTAGCGTAAGAAGATGTAACCGATATTTTGGGTTTTTGATTTCTCCTACCCCCTTTCGAAGTAATCAGTATGACCCCATTTGCGGCTTGCGCACCATAGACCGCCGTAGAACTTACATCTTTTAAGACATCTATAGAGGCTATATCACTAGGATTTATAGATGAAAGGCTTCCGTTATATTGAATACCATCTAAAATAATAAGTACACTCTGACTACCACTTATAGATGCTCGTCCACGTATAGATATTTCCGGTGTTGCCCCAGCAGCGTTTACCTGACCAATATTAAGACCAGCAACTGTACCTTGTAAACTTTGCGCAATATTAGTATTCGGGGCATCTTCAAATGCTTCAATATTAGCACTGGCAACAGCACCTGTAACATCTGATTTTTTTTGGCTGCCATAACCTACGAGAACAACTTCATCTAAATTAGATGCATTTGGTTCCATCTTGGCATTAATGACAGTTTTGCCATTTAAAGGAATTTCTTGTTGGCCATAACCGATATAACCTATCACCAACACAGCATCGGGCCCGGAAACTGTCAACGAAAAATTTCCATCAAAATTTGTAGAAGTACCATTGGTAGTACCTTTCTCAACAATCGAAGCTCCTGCTAGCGGGCTATCGGTTTCATCAGTTACGGTACCCGTAACCGAAAGTTCTTCTTGTGCATTTGCTACTATGCTACCAAATAGCAAAAGCAAAACAAGGAACACGTTTCTTCTCAGTCCATTAAAGTAAAGTAGTAATCGTTCCATACATGAATTTAAGTTTAGTTGTTTTATAAGTGTTCAATAGACACTATTGCAAATCTAAAAAATTAAATTGTTTATGCAACCGATTACGTAAAATTTTCTGATTTTTTTCGACGATTTGGCAATTAATACTTAGAATAACCCCCAAAATAAAAATAATCATGACTATATTTTGGATTAAATCAATACTCTTATTCAAAAGTTTTTGTAATATTGCGTTGATTTATTGCATAAAATTGCATCAACTAAATATTGGCTAAAAAGACCACCATATACGACTTAGCTAAAAAGCTAGGTGTTTCCCCTGCTACGGTGAGTAGAAGTTTGAACGAACACCCATCGATTAGCATTAAAACCAAGGAGAGAGTACTAAAGGCCGCAAAGGAAACCGGATATAGAATAAATAAATTTGCCTCTAATTTAAGTCTTCAGAAATCTAACACTATCGGCGTAATTGTTCCTCGGTTAAATTCAGATTTTATGTCAACCGTGTTATCTGGCATTGAAAAAATGGTTAACGAAGCGGGATATAATTTAATAATAAGCCAGTCGTTAGAATTAGAGGCAAAAGAAAAAATTAATGCGAAGACCCTTTTCGAGAGTGGTGTAGACGCGCTTCTAGTCTCGTTAGCTAATGAGACTGAAGATTATGACCATTTTACCACCTTCACAGAACGAAAAATTCCGTTATTATTCTTTGACCGAGTATTCGATATGCCTAATTGCCCGACAATTATAATCGACAATCAATTGGCAGGCCTTGAAGCAACCGAACATCTGATAAATCAAGGTTGCCAAAATATCCTTCATGTTTCCGGCAACTTAAAACGCAGTGTTTATAACTTAAGATACAAAGGTTATAGACGAGCTTTAGAAAAACATGGCTTAAAAGGTTGTGAAAATTTAGTACAAATATCTAATTTCAAACCAGAATCAGTTCAATCCGTAATTCAGTATATCTCTACTTCTAGCGCTCCTATAGATGGTTTATTCGTCTCCAATGATTCCTTCGCGGTATACTGTATCAAAGCCCTGACGAAAAAGGGATACAGAATTCCTGAGGATATTAAAGTAATTGGTTTCAATAACGATCCGGTATCTGAAGTAATTAATCCTGAATTATCAACCATCGAATACCCTGGCTACAAAATGGGTGTTTTGGCCGGGCAAAGTATACTTGGGCACCTAGGCGGTTCAATAGATATTGAATCAGCGGACCAAATTATTATAAAACACAAACTTATTATTCGGGAATCATCCCAGAAATGCAACTAACAAACAACAGATTCAAATGAAAATTAAATTACTTTACCTTATCTTCTTTGTAACCACGATAAGCTGTGCCCAAGGATTAGACTCTTTTGAGATAACGAAAGAATGGCATTCTAAAATTGAAAAAATTGCCCCTTCAGAAGCTAGGGTCAAAACCGACATCAAAAAGGTGCTAGTATTTTCGCAGCATACAGGGTTCTATCATTGGACAGCCCCTCACAACATAGAGATGCTCAAAATTCTGGGGCGCAAATCAGGTGCTTTTGAAGTGACCAATTCGTATGATATCGATAGTTTTGAAAAAGAAAACCTTAAAAAATATGATGCTGTCGTTTTTAACAATTGCAACCCTGCCGGACCAAAAAGAGACTTGTTTTGGGACCTGTTGCAAAAAAACTCCAACCTTTCGGACAAAAAAATTACAGAGTTGGCCCAGCGCTATGAAAAAGGTTTTATGGAATATATTGCCGAAGGAGGGGGGCTCATGATTTTACACGGTGCTATCACCGTTCAGAACAATTCTGAAGCATTTAGCAAAATGACCGGTGGCAGTTTCGATTATCACCCAAAACAGCAAGAAATGCATGTTATGGAGGTCGACGAAGACCACCCTTTGGTAGCCTCTTTTTCTGGTAATGGATTCACACATATTGATGAGCCCTATTTCTTCAACAATGCTTATTCCGACCATAATTTTAGACCGCTACTGTATATCGATGTTACTAAACTTGAGGGCTTAAAGAAGGAACCTGAAAGTGATATCAGCTATGTTTCTTGGATAAAAAAACATGGTGAAGGCAGAGTATTCTACACCTCCCCTTCCCATAATGCGCAAACCTTGAACAATCCTGAGTTTTTGCAGTTTCTGCTCGACGGTATGCAATATGTTACGGGAGATTTAAAATGTGATGATAGTCCTATCAAAAAGAAATAAGAACCATTAACAAAATAAAGGGCAATTCTTAAAATTGAAGAATTGCCCTTTATTTCGATATTTTTGACGAGATTAATCACTTATTTAAGTGTTTTCAGCTTTTCTTCCAATTCTTCAATCGTATATTCTGAACCACTCTTAGATTTCATTTCTCTCAATTCACTTACCTTTTTAGCACTCAACCCCTTTGGGTATTTCGAAAAAGCATTGGTTACATATGAAACTATTGCAGAAATATCTTTGTCACTAAGTGTTTCATTGGTGTTCAACCCGGGCATTGAATGATTTAAATCGTACATAGTACCATCAACCTCGATGGGCCCCTTAAGACCGTGCAACACGATCATCGATAATTTTTCGGGTGGCAATATATGTTCAGAGCCAACCAAAGGTGGTGCCAAGCCTTCGACTCCAGTCCCATTTGCTTGATGACAAGATGCGCATATTTGCCTGTATAACTTAGCCCCTTTTGTTCTACTATCTTGGTTTGACCCTTTGCTAACGTAAATGGGGTTTTTCTTATCCTCATCTTTACGGCTAATATTTTTTAAAACTTCTTCATGAAAAATATCATTTTGCTGTTCCGTTTCCCCAGAGGCCAATAAGCTTTTATCGGCTGTTACAAGTCCTCCCAACAAAGCTTCCATGATAACGGGGTTATCTCCGTGGAGATTTCTCAACGTATTTACCAAATGATAAAAAGACTCATGTGAAGTGTTGAGCCACACGCCTAAAGTTGATGCTATATATACATCAATACCTTTATTATTCTTTTCAATCAACTCTTCAAAAAGGTCTCGTGCAAGCACTGAATTTTCTTTTGATGTATAATTTTCAAGCAATACGATGGCATGGTTTACAACCTCCGCATCGCTTACCTTGGCTATATCGGATAACAACTCAAAAGAAAGCCCCTTTCCTATTCCATTTAAGGTATTGAGCGCATGTATTTGGCTTGTAGGTCGATTTGTGTTCTGGGCCATTTCTAAAAGTTCCGGTATAGCTTCTGTTTTATTCATGTAAACCAATCGATGCTGTGCTTGGTCACGTATATAACCGTTTTTATGCCTCAACAGTTGTACGAAATCTTTAGCCGATAATTTATCGAAATCGGGTGTTTCAACCGTTTCAGCAAATTTTGATTTCACTCTAAGAATGCGACCAAAATCAACCAGTGTATCTAATTTAGCTTCCTTGGCCCTTTTCTTTAAATACGGACTCAAAAAAGCATGGTGCTGAATAACACCTCTGTGCATATCGACAACATACATATTACCATCTGGACCATTCGATAAATTAACGGGGCGAAAACCCTCGTCGGTACTGGCCAAAAACTCTTTGCTATCCCAAGCCTGTTGAGCTTCAACTTTATCGTCTTTAAAAGTCAGTATATTTCTTTTGATTGCATTAATTTCAGGAATACATACAAATACGTTCTGTTCATATTCATCAGAAAATTGCCCCCCACGATACACTAATGGTGCACAGGCTGCCGTAACCTCTCTTAGCAAACTGTCTTTATCTAAAACCCCATCTACATAACCGCGGTTTACCCTAGCCGCGTGAATGGGGTAAACTCGTTGGTCTTGAGTCAGTTTTTGATTCACACCTTTATTAGGAATAAGATGTTGGTTGCGAACCAATCGATTGGGCAATACGTAATCACCTAACAATTGTGTCGAATTATTGTTATAGTAGAGCCTGCCAAAATTATCGTGTGTTATACCCCACTGCCCCCTATAGGTTGTCGGTTCTTTTTTCCACTCCCCATTTTTTCTCTGGTACCTAAAATGTGAACCGGCGTTATAAATCCAGTTATCAATATTTAAACGCAACCCATTAGGTTGGTACTCGGGGTTACCTTCAAGTGCGTATAACGAATCTACTACTACCTTGTTTTTAGGGCGATCATCTTCCCCAATTTCCACAAAATATAGATTTGGTGGCACGGCATATAACAAGCCTCCATATACCAAGGTCAACGCCCTGGGCATAACCAAGCTATCGAGAAAAACTTTGGCGTGATCCATAACACCATCGCTATCTCTATCTTCTAAAATCTTAATGGTGCCTGAAGGTTGGTTTTCATCTATACCGTCAACATCACGCATAAAACCTGTCATTTCCGCCACCCATATTCTTCCTTTGGTATCAAAATCAATTTGTACCGGTGCTTCTAAAAGCGGTTCTGAGGCGACTACTTCCAAACTAAATCCTTCTTCAACCTGATATCCATCCAAATTAATTGTAGGTTCTTCATACGTTTCTTTACAACTCGAAAATATAATCAGAAGCAAAAGGGCTGAGAAAAATTCAAGGAAAGCACTTATTTTTATATTCATTTTCTACTAAGGATATTCGATTAGAAATACATTTTTCATACCACACTTAAAAACATTGTCAGCCAGTGGCAAAATGCTCCGGCCAGTACAAATAAATGCCATATAAAATGATGATAGGGAATTCGTTCCAACGCATAAAAAAGAATACCAAAGGTATAAAAGACCCCGCCAAGAAACAACAGCCTAACGCCCAAAACCGAGGTATTTTCAACTAGATTGTTAAAATCTAAAATGATAAGCCAACCCATAGCCATATATATTAACAATGAGATAATCTCATACCTCCCCGTAAAGTATAATTTGAAAAACAAGCCTAATAAGGCAATTGACCATACTGCATAAAAAATACCCCATCCATTCCCTTCAATCAATGTAATTAAACAGATGGGCGTATAGGTGCCCGCTATCAGAAAATAGATGTTTATATGATCTAAAACGCGTAATCTTCTTTTAAGAGAAAAATCTATTGTATAATGGTAGGCCGCCGATATACCAAACATAGAGACCAAGGTAAGCCCGTATAGTAAAATCGCAGGAATTGTGTAGCTAGAGTTTTGATTATTTTCAAACAATAGAACAATTGTACCCAAAATTGCCAAAATAGCCCCTATGGCATGTGAAGGACTATTTAATTTCTCTTCTCCATTTAATTCATTCATGCCATAAAGTAAACTTCTTATGCATCTACTACTCAACAATTAATTTGATTCTCATGGTATTGGCATGGCCTGGAAATGTGCATACTATCCAATAATCACCAGGCTTATTTGGCACATCAAAAAATATTGTCTCTTCTGATTCAGGTTGTACTATACCTGTATGTACCAAGACCAAATCTGACTCAGGTACATAATTGACGTCGGCACCATCTAGACCTAAATTGAGAGCCATCTGCGCAACCTCGTTTACAGACGCTTCCCCCTGCTCTGTTATAACAAGATTGTGCAACATATCATCATTATTCGTAAAAGTAATTTCAACTTTAGACCTTCTTTTTAAACGAAGTTCTTGAATATTGTACTTTAAGCCTGGTTCAGTACCGATTACCACCTTTTGGTCAGGTCCGTTCATCCAAGTCAAGGGCATCTCATTTTTGCGTTTGGGTTGGTAAACGCTTTTATCGTTTTCGCTTACTTGCAATGGTTTTGAATTTAAGGTTCCGCCAGGAACTTGATTCAAGGTATAATACCCCGTATCATGTAATAATTTCTCACCTGCTTGCGATTTTAACGAAGGAAGCTTCACCTGATGTATGTAGCCAAGACGCATACCATTTATCTTCAGGTGGACTGAAAGACCGTCATCAGAAACTTGAACTTCTGGCACTTCTGCCTTTTTTTGATCAACTATTGGGCTACCATACGTATTATGGTATAGGTAATTAAAAGTTGTTATATTGTAGTTTTTCGCATCGGCAGCTATATTCTTATTGATAGGTTTGGTAAACTCTATTAGAAAACCATCATCCAAAGCTTTTATCGTTTTCATTTCAAAGGGAACTTTACCGTTCCACACCAATCGCTGCAAACCGAACATTTTTTTACCAGTAGACGCCCACCCTCTGCTCGTCATCCCCACAAACATACTATTATCGCTTCCCCAAAGCATTCTTAAGATACCGGAGGAAAATCCTTCAACAAATGGAAAAACGGCACCTTGATAAACACCATTGACCTTTTCCATAAAGACCCTCATAATCTTACTATGACCCTGATCGCCTACGAACATCTGATTTTCAAAAGGTCCGAATTTACCGTCGGTCTCATCAAAAACCATATCGGAGGTTGAAATACCTAGAATAGTATGCGGTAGCCAAATTGCAGGAACCTTTAGTTCAGGAAGCTTTTTGGCATACTCGTACATATTCAATCCTGACTGTTCCTCAACGTCTTCCATTTTGATATCAAGAGGGGAGTTTGGCTCGCTTGTCCAAACCAAACCTTCCGGATTCCCAGCAAAATCCCCCTTTTCAAGATGTGTAATTCGACCTGACCCTACCCAATCTCCTTGATTTTCCGAATAAAAAACATCACCTGCAGCATTCATTACAAAACCTGATGGAGAACGTAAACCGGTGGCAATCGGCTCCATACCACCATCAGGAGAAATTTTTAGAAGCCAGCCTCTCCATTTAACCAAACTAGCACCGTGACCAATCCATGAAAGATTTAGGGTAACGAGCATATCACCATCATCGGTGAATTTAGGACCATATGAATAATCATGATAATTACCGGATAAAGGCCACGCATAAATTGTTTTAAAAATATCCGCTTTACCATCATTGTTCTTATCGGTAAGTTTGGTCAACTCTCCCCTTTGGGTGAGATAAAAGCTATCATCTTTATAGTTCAGGCCCAACGCCTCATGCATACCATGTGCAAAAAGAGAATATTTTGGTCTTTTGCTATAGGGTTGATCAATTACCCATAACTCTCCCCTTCTGGTCGAAACACCCAATTGGTCTCTATCGGTTAGGGCTAAACCACCAACTTCTAAAATCACATCTTCAGGAATAGGTACGTCTTCAATACGGTAATATTGAGCCTCTTTCTTAGCTATTTCAGATTGAGCCGATACCTCTTGCCCAAAGCTGGAAAACGTCAAAACAATTAATAATATATATCTAATTTGCATGATTCTTTTTTTACCAAATGATTCTATACTGTAAACTTTGTTTGTCGGTAGATAGCTTCACCAACATTTCCTCTTTTTCTCCTTTTTTCCTAATTATTGGTGCAAAACCGTCCCCTAGAACCTGAACAAAATAGTTTGTACCATCTATTCGATAGGTGTCATCGGTAATTTTCTTTATGGAATTTCCCTCACCGATTTTATGCCATATTTGGCTATCACCTTTTGTATTAATTGTTCTCTCAAGACCTCGCCCAGTTTCAGTAGGCACAAATTTGTCTTTAATCTGTACTCCGGATACTTTTCTTAAAAAAATGGGAAAACCATTTGTATCAAGCTCATAGCCATCATAATTCTGAGGTGAAACTTCGTAGTCATGGGCAGGCCAATCAGAGTTGTCTGTTTCAAGAGCGGAAAATTGAGGCTCGCCTGCGAACCACATCGTGAAACCTAAAGGCTTACCTAACTGCTCAATACCCCGATTATACCACATCTCTGTGACATCGTAGAAAGGTCCGTTCCAAGCAGCTAATAGAGATCCAGCCGCCAAATCATAAGAATAATGTGTTTTTTCTGGTGTACCCACAGCTATACAATGTGTACGTTTATTACCGGTAAACATGAGGAAACCACGTTGCATTACCACTTCATTATCAACTTCTATAACTACTTGATTATCTTCGTTAGATTTTTCAAAAATTAAAGATTCTGGAGAGCTAAGCGACTGATATTGAATACCAGGTCCTTCATAATTTAGCTGAAAACCTAGGGTCCATTGGTTACTTTTGTTATAAATAAACTGAAAAGGCACTTCGCCCTTTGTAAGATTTACTAGACCAGTGTTGGTATCATCTAACTCATACGCCCTATTACGGTTAATGACCGTATCATTTTGGATTATCAATAGGGCTCCGGCACTATGCAATCGAGCATCGAACAAATAATCACCACTCTCAGGAACTATAAGAGTTCCTTTATAATCAAGTAAACGAAAGACTCGATTTTCTTTTATAATTGAGGAAGAGATACTATCAGTCTGTAATACCCTTAAGGGTTGTAGCGAATCTAGATTTGGAATTTGAACTCCTTTATAATCATACTCCCTAACTGATAATTTACTGGTGAAAATTCTATTTGAATCATACAGTTTATACCTTAAATTTTTAAATGCTACCTGACCATGGTCCCCTTGTATCATTAGAGGAGCCATTTCCACTTCATCATCTGCAATTCCCGAACGAGTTGGACCTGTAACATCTACATTTTTTTGAACAAGTTCTCCGTTCAGCCAAACTTCTTCAAAATTGGCATTCTTTATCTTTTTACCAGATGAATCAAATTTAGGAGCATGAAAAATAATTTTCACATGTTGCCACAAACCGGGCGATTTAGCTGCATTGATTTTAGGAGAATGACCTTCAAAACCCTTCTCCCCATCTTCTCTACGTTCATCCCACCGTTCATAAATACCACCCATATCGGAATGAGATGGAACATTTTGACCCCAGCTATCAAAAAGCTGAACCTCATACCTTCCTTGGAAATAAACACCAGAATTAGACTCTTTAGGCATCATAACATCGAATTCAAGTTCAATATCACCGTGGTCAAAGGTTGTAATTAAATGTGATTTGTTCTTATCATCGGAAAGGTTGACTAAAACTCCTAAGCCCTCCATAACATCGAAGACATTTTCATTGAATTGATCAAGCTTAACTTCTTCCACGACTTTCCAATTTGATGAAGTCTTTTCAAATACATCTAAGTCATTAAGTTCAATTGAATGGTAAGGTAAATTGTAAATAGTTTCATGACTCTTTGTTTTATCATTAGTATTTTGAACATCGTTACATGATAAAAACAAAAAGACCATAGCAATAATCAGAATGGTATTTTTCATACTAGCGGTTTGGAAGTAAAAATAAAATACCGCTGTTAAATAAATACATTTAATATTTGATTTTACACAACATTTTATAAATGTTATGTTGAAAATTCAAACTGATCTAATAAATAGTTAAAATTGACCTGAAAAATGAAGTGGTTCTCAGAGATACAAATGGGATAAGTATAAAATAGCGGCAGCAAAAAAAAGCCCCTTCACATAATGTGAAGGGGCTTTTCGAAGTAAGGCGGCGACCTACTCTCCCACTTGGTATAGCAGTACCATCGGCGCTGACGGGCTTAACTTCCCTGTTCGGAATGGAAAGGGGTGGGCCCCGTCGCCATGGCCACCTAAATTTTGAATATTTTTTATCGGTACGCACTTGGCGTTTCCGATATGACATAATAATGGGACAGTCTGAAGAAAAATAAACGTATAATATTTTAAGTAAAAAAACACTTCTGAACGGCACTTGCAAAGGATTTGCCGTGCCCCCGAAGGGGCACGTCGTTGCGCAAGCCGTACGGGCAATTAGTACCACTCGGCTACCGACATTACTGC
>NZ_JADNYK010000019.1 GCF_017810075.1 Pseudozobellia sp. WGM2 | reverse complement strand
CATTAACTATCGACGACATCACGGCCGATAACATATTGAACGCCGCGGAAGCGGGAGCGGACGTTACCGTAACGGGAACGGTAAGCGGTGACTTCAATGCCGGCGATACGGTGACCCTAACGGTAGACGGTACGGACTATACCGGAACGGTGGACGCCTTGGGCGCGTACAGTATCGACGTACCGGGCAGCAAACTGGCCGCCGATGCCGATAGCACGGTAGACGGAAGCGTGACCACTACGGATGCCGCCGGGAACGTAGGAACAGTAACAGAAACAAAAGCCTATACGGTGGATACCACGGCACCGGTACCAGTACTTGAAATAGATGACATCACGGCCGATAACATCCTGAACGCCGCGGAAGCGGGAGCTGACGTTTCCGTAACGGGAACGGTAGCGGGAGATTTCAATACAGGTGATACGGTGACCCTAACGGTCGACGGCACAAATTATACCGGAACGGTGGACGCCCTTGGCGCGTACAGTATCGACGTACCCGGCAGCAAACTGGCCGCCGATGCCGATAACACGGTGGACGGAAGCGTGACCACTACGGATGCCGCCGGGAACGTAGGAACAGTAACAGAAACAAAAGCCTATACGGTGGATACCACGGCACCGATTCCAACATTGACCATCGACGACATCACGGCTGACAACATATTGAACGCCGCGGAAGCGGGAGCGGACGTTTCCGTAACGGGAACGGTAGCGGGAGATTTCAACACAGGGGATACGGTGACCCTAACGGTAGACGGTACGGATTATACCGGAACGGTGGACGCCTTGGGCGCGTACGGTATCGACGTACCGGGAAGCGCACTAGCGGCAGATGCGGACACCACGGTGGACGGAAGCGTGACCACTACGGACGCCGCCGGGAACAGCGCAACGGCGACGGATACACAGGTATATAGTGTAGATGTAGTAGCGCCGATTCCAACATTGACCATCGACGACATCACTGCGGACAACATCTTGAACGCCGCGGAAGCGGGAGCGGACGTTTCCGTAACGGGAACGGTAAGCGGTGACTTCAATGATGGGGATACGGTGACCCTAACGGTGGACGGAACGGATTACACGGGAACGGTAGACGCCTTGGGCGCGTACAGTATCGACGTACCGGGCAGCAAACTGGCCGCCGATGCCGATACCACGGTAGACGGAAGCGTAACGACAACGGACGCGGCCGGGAACTCTGCAACGGTAACGGATACACAAGTGTATTCAGTAGATACTACATTGCCTATTCCAACATTGACCATCGACGACATCACTGCCGATAACATATTGAACGCCGCGGAAGCGGGAGCTGACGTTTCCGTAACGGGAACGGTAAGCGGTGACTTCAATGCCGGGGATACGGTGACCCTAACGGTGGACGGTACGGATTTTACCGGAACGGTGGACGCCCTTGGCGCGTACAGTATCGACGTACCGGGCAGCAAACTGGCCGCCGATGCCGATACGACTGTTGACGGAAGCGTGACCACTACGGATGCCGCCGGGAACAGCGCAACGGTAACGGATACACAGGTATATAGTGTAGATGTAGTAGCGCCAATTCCAACATTGACCATAGACGATATCACAGCCGATAACATCTTGAACGCCGCGGAAGCGGGAGCGGACGTTTCCGTAACGGGAACGGTAAGCGGTGACTTCAACGCCGGGGATACGGTGACCCTAACAGTAGACGGAACGGATTATACGGGAACCGTGGACGCCCTTGGCGCATACAGTATCGACGTACCGGGAAGCAAACTGGCCGCCGATGCCGATAACACGGTAGACGGAAGCGTGACCACTACGGACGCGGCCGGTAATTCAGCAAGTGCTACGGATACACAGGTATATAGTGTAGATGTAGTAGCGCCGATTCCAACATTGACCATCGACGACATCACCGCTGACAACATCTTGAACGCCGCGGAAGCGGGAGCGGACGTTGCCGTAACGGGAACGATAGCGGGAGATTTCAATACAGGTGATACCGTTACCCTAACGGTGGACGGCACGGACTATACCGGAACGGTGGACGCCTTGGGCGCGTACAGTATCGATGTACCTGGAAGCAAACTGGCCGCCGATGCCGATAACACGGTAGACGGAAGCGTGACCACAACGGACGCGGCCGGAAACGAAGGAACAGTAACAGAAACAAAAGCCTATACGGTGGATACCACGGCACCGTTACCAGTACTTGAAATAGACGATATCACTGCCGACAACATATTGAACGCTGCGGAAGCCGGTGCGGACGTTGCCGTAACGGGAACGGTAAGCGGTGACTTCAATGCCGGGGATACGGTAACCCTAACGGTCGACGGAACAAATTATACCGGAACGGTGGACGCCTTGGGCGCGTACAGTATCGACGTACCCGGCAGCAAACTGGCCGCCGATGCCGATACCACGGTAGACGGAAGCGTGACCACTACGGACGCTGCCGGGAACAGCGCAACGGCGACGGATACACAGGTATATAGTGTAGATGTAGTAGCACCGATTCCAACATTAACTATCGACGATATCACCGCGGACAACATCCTGAACGCCGCGGAAGCGGGAGCGGACGTTGCCGTAACGGGCACGGTAAGCGGTGACTTCAATGATGGGGATACGGTGACCCTAACGGTGGACGGAACAAATTACACCGGAACGGTAGACGCCTTGGGCGCATACAGTATCGATGTACCGGGCAGCAAACTGGCCGCCGATGCCGATAACACGGTAGACGGAAGCGTGACCACTACGGACGCCGCCGGGAACAGCGCAACATCAACGGATACACAGACCTATACCGTAGATACCACATTACCGGTACCAGTACTTGAAATAGACGATATCACGGCGGACAACATATTGAACGCCACGGAAGCGGGTGCTGACGTTACCGTAACGGGAACGGTATCCGGTGACTTCAACGCCGGCGATACGGTGACCCTAACGGTCGACGGAACAAATTACACCGGAACGGTGGACGCCTTGGGCGCCTACAGTATCGACGTACCGGGAAGCAAACTGGCCGCCGATGCCGATAACACGGTAGACGGAAGCGTGACCACTACGGACGCCGCCGGGAACAGCGCAACATCAACGGATACACAGACCTAT
>NZ_JADNYK010000018.1 GCF_017810075.1 Pseudozobellia sp. WGM2 | reverse complement strand
GCCGCTGACACCTAACGGGAAGATAGACAAAAAAGCGCTCCCCGACCCACGGACCATGGAACTAGGCGACGGGACACAGTACGTCGCCCCGAGAAACGAAATGGAAAGCAGGCTCGTCGAAACCTTCCAAGAAGTTCTCAAAAGAGAGAATATCGGGGTATACGATAACTTTTATGACCTTGGCGGTGATTCCATAAAAAGTATTCAGGTAGTATCACGATTGAAACAGAAAGGGTTCCAACTAAAGATTGAAGATGTATTAAGAACGCCTATCATCGATGAGCTTGCCCAGAAAACAACCCTCATCTCTAGGGTCATCGATCAGGGACAGGTAATGGGACAGGCCCCGCTAACAGCTATTCAGAAAAAATTCTTCCAAGAACCGTTGCTGCCTAATAAAAACCACTACAACCAATCGGTCCTATTAGAAAGCAAGGACACTATAGATATAGATGCATTGCAAAAGTCCCTACTAAAAATAACGCATCATCACGATGCGTTGAGAATGACCTACAACAAGATAGATGGGACATGGGTCCAACGAAACCAGGGAATAGGCAATTCGGAACATTATGTTTTGGAGCTCCACGACCTAACAAAGGACATCAAAACGGCGGATAAAAAAATAGCCGCCTTAAGTGATCGATTGCAGGCAAGTATAAACATAGGGAAAGGGCCGCTCATTAAGGTCGCGGTCTTTAAAGGACAACGAAAAGACCTTGTCCTAATCGTTATACATCACCTTGTTATAGACGGGGTCTCTTGGAGAATACTATTGGAAGACCTCAGTACGCTGTACAAAGGTTTCTCCGAAAACAGAACGCCTGGCCTTCCCCTGAAAACAGATTCGTTCGTTCAGTGGAGCGATACTTTACAACAATATGCCAAAGGTCAAAAACTAGCGGGAGAACATGCCTATTGGAAAAAGATAACAACCCATAACGGTAGTCTAGTTAAGATACCCAAAACAATGGATATCACTAAAGGCAGGTCCGAAAAACAATCCTTTGTTCTAGATGCAGAAACGACAGAATTACTACAAACAAAAAGTCATAGTGTTTATGGCACCGAAATAAACGACGTTCTATTGACCGCCCTATCAATAGGAATCAACAATACGTTCCGAAAACAAAAAGTACTCATAGACCTGGAAGGGCACGGAAGAGAGCATATCGCCGAAAATATGGACATTACAAGGACCTTGGGATGGTTCACCAGTATATACCCTGTTCTATTGGACATATCCCAAGCCAAAGACGACCCTATAGAAGCACTTGTACAAACAAAGGAGAACCTGAGAAAAATACCCAACAAAGGTATCGGGTACGGAATCTTGAAATATTTAGGGAAAGGATTTGAAAACAATGCCAATACCAGTATCGTTTTCAACTACCTGGGCGACTTCGGATCCGCAGCCGGATCACAAAACGAAACCGAACAAGCGGTCTTTACATACTCGGACCAGTACGCGGGAAAAAGTATTGCAGCGGAAAATGAAGCCCTGGGAACCAAATTGAGCGTCTCGGGAATGCTCGTCATGGGGCAACTGCAGATGAGCGTCTCGTACAATGACAGCGTTTTTGAAAAACGAACCATCGAGCTGCTCATCAAAAACTATGAAACGGCCTTGAAACTGATCATTGGGAAACTAAGTCGACAAACAAAGACCTTCCTGACCCCTAGCGACCTTACCTATAAAAATATATCAATTGAAAAGGTGTTCCAGCTCAACAGGGACAACAACATACAAGATATATATAGATTGTCCCCGCTACAGGAAGGGATGTACTATCACTGGTTAACCAACGATGACAAAGCAACTTATCTTATACAAAAAAGTTTCAGATTAAAGATCCGAAATGCGGCCATAGAAAACATTAGAAAAAGTTATGAAATATTAATTCAAAGACATGATATCCTTAGAACGGAGTTCTCCCCGGAACATGCAACGGAATTAGTACAGGTCGTTAGAAAAAATGTGAAAAACAGCTTCAAGTACATTGACCTAACGACACAAGAACTATCACAGAAGCAGGCCCTAGAGTATATCGATGAATATAAAAAAGAAGATCGGTCAACAGGGTTCCCGCTAAATGGGGAATCTCAGATAAGGCTCTCCCTGATACATCTGGGCAACCATACCTATGAATTCATTTGGAGCAATCACCACATCATTATGGACGGATGGTGTGTCAGCATACTGATAAACGAATTCTATCAGATCCTAACGGCCCTGAACAACAACCAAAAGGTAGCGCTCCCAAAAGCCACCCCCTATGTGGACTATATCAAATGGCTGGAGAATATCGATCAAAAACAATCCCTGAATTACTGGAAAGAGTATCTAGCAGACTACAATCAAAAAGCTGTAGTACCCTTTGCCTCAAAAAATATAACAGATACAGCATACAAACCTGCCAAAGAAAAAATAGAACTGCAGGGAGACTACCTGGACAGAATAAGAAACGTCGCCAAAACGAACAAAACAACCGAGAACAATCTCATTCAGAGCGTATGGGGGTGCCTGCTCTCCAAATACAACAACAATAATGACGTCGTTTTTGGGACCGTAGTATCGGGAAGGCCGCCACAAATAAAAGGCATCGAGGATATGATCGGTCTATTTATCAACACAATCCCTGTAAGGGTAAAGTATTCCAAAGGATCAACCGTATCTCAATTGTTACAGTCACAACAGGAAAAATCGATACAGAGTCTAGAGAACCATTATCTAAGACTATCGGAAGTACAGGCGCAAAGTGAACTCGGCACAGACCTGATAGATCATATACTTGTATTTGAAAACTATGCCGTTCAAGAGAGCCAACAGGCACAGCAGAACAGCCAGATAGAGGTATTACAAGGGGACAGCCTCGAACAGAACCATTATGACTTCAGCATACAGGTAAACCCTGGTCGAGATAAAATGACCATAGCATTTAAATACAACCAAAATAGATACGACCAAAAGGAAATACAACATGTAACACAACACTTCCAAAAAATATTGGATGCATTTGTTACCGGACCAAACACTTTGCTACAAAACATAGAATATCTCAGCCAAGAACAGCGCCACGAGCTGCTCCACACCTTCAACGACACCAAGGCCGAATACCCAAAGGACAAAACCATCATACAACTGTTCCAGGAACAG
>NZ_JADNYK010000017.1 GCF_017810075.1 Pseudozobellia sp. WGM2 | reverse complement strand
AATATAAGCTTCAATAGGTCCGTAGATAATTCCAAGGTCGGTCGTTTTTACGCAAAGATCGGACTCCTATATCAATCCGCACACAACTTTTGAGATTGACCCTTCAAGAGTTTAATAATCAATATTTTATACAAAAGTAAAAAGATCATATATTGAACCATAAACATCCCACTATTTAATTGTCATGCAAGTTATCTGTGTTCAAGAGGAAGCCTTTTATGCCTTGTTCGAAAAGGTTATTGAACATGTTGAATCCAAAAGGCAGGATAAGCCCGAAAAATGGATTGATGTGGAAGAAGCAATGTCTATCCTTAGAATAAAATCTACTACTACCCTTCAGAAACTAAGGAATGAAGGTAAAATTAGGTTTTCCCAACCCCAAAAGAAGATTATCCTTTACGATAGGGATTCTATTATAGCATACATCGAGAAACACGTCCGAGAAACTTTTTAAGTATGGAAGAATAAATCAAAGTTGACGAAATGTTCAAAAGTGCTTTTAATCTAGGCTATCGTTTGGCGGAGGAGTTGAACCTTAAACCCCACATACTCGAAAACCAAGAAAAAATTATGTCTTCAGGCCCTATGCACTTGGGTATGCAACAGTTTATTGATGAAGCCAAACTTTCTAAAAACAAAAGACAGGATAAAACCGTTGAAAAAAGTGTCAAAAAGAGAAGGGGCAAGGGTTTAGGCTTTTAGTTATGCCAACTTTCCATAATATTTTGTTCCTAATCAATAATTTTCTCTGATAAGTAGGTACTAATCGCCCAAAATCTTTCATAATGCTTCGCTTTCCATTACCCGCAGTCAGTAGCATGAGAGAGCTAAGAATAGTTTTATTTTTTATGTTTTTCGGTACTTAAAGTACCTAAAGGTATAAGATTATAAACCAAATCAAAATAAAGTTTAAAAAATTACGTAATTTGGTACCGTGAGTACCGATAGTAAATTAAAAATAAACCAATTATTGGGTGCGAATCCTTCGGGAATCGTTTACCTATCTTCTTGGTTAGTAGGGCAAGGATATAGCCTTGATTTACAAAAAAGATATCGTAGCAGTGACTGGTTTACTTCAATAGGTACAGGAGCCATGATACGCTCGGGTGATGATGTTGGTTACGAAGGGGCTATCTATGCTCTCCAAAATCAAGCGGGGCTATTTGTACATCCAGCGGGGAAGACCGCTTTCTCATTACTCGGTAAATCGCATTATTTAGAACTTTCCCAAAAAAAGGTTACACTGTTTGGTGGAAAAAACGAAAAGCTGCCCACTTGGTGCTTGAAGCATGATTGGGGTGTAACCCTAGACTATTATAGTTCTTCTTTTCTACCAGCGGAAATAGGGCTTACGGAAGTGGAGCTAAAAACATTCACCATAAAAGTTTCCAGTGCTGCAAGGGCAATGCTGGAGTGCCTATTTTTAACACCCAAAAATCAAGATCTTCTAGAGTGTTACCAATTAATGGAAGGGCTAAATAATCTAAGACCCAATCTTGTTCAAAATCTATTGGAAAACTGTTCCTCTATAAAAGTAAAACGCCTCTTTCTATATCTGGCCGAAAGGGCTGGTCATAGTTGGGTTCAACATATCAACCTCGAAAAAATAGATCTAGGAAGTGGTAAACGAAGTATCGTAAAAAATGGTGTTTACAATTCAAAATATAAAATAACCGTTCCTACCAAATTTGCAAATGGCGAATTATAAATCACAAGTTTCACTGTTATTGAATGTACTTCCGGAAGTTGCGAAAGAAACATGCTTTGCCCTTCATGGAGGGACGGCCATTAACCTGTTCGTTCGTGAAATGCCCAGGTTGTCCGTAGATATTGATTTAACTTATGTTCCGGTCGGGAATAGGGAAACATCATTTGAAAATATCAATAAGGCTTTAGCACGAATTAAGGGGAATATCGAAACTGTTGTTCACAAAGTCAAAGTCACACACAAACAAGATGAGCTTAAACTACAAATTTCCAAAGGACAGGCTCAAATAAAATTGGAAGTCAACCAAGCAATGCGCGGGACTATTGCCACACCAATCAAAATGACTTTATGTGAAAAGGCACAGGAGGCATTCGATGCTTTTTGTGAAATTGCTATCGTCCCTATTGGTCAACTTTATGGAGGCAAAATTTGTGCTGCTTTGGATCGTCAGCATCCCAGGGATTTTTTCGATGTCAAATATCTTTTAGAAAACGAGGGATTTACCGAAGAAGTCAGAACAGGATTTCTCTTTGGTCTGTTAAGTAGTAATAGACCACTACATGAAATGCTTGCTCCTAATTTACTTGACCAACGTTCAGCTATGGCGAATCAATTTGAAGGTATGAGTGATGAAGAATTCACCTATGAAGGTTTTGAAACAACACGAAATTCACTTATTAAAACCATTCATGAAAACCTTACTGACTCTGATAAGGAATTTCTATTGAGTTTTGAAAACAACACTCCAAATTGGAATGCGTACAAATTTGAAGACTATCCTGCGGTACAATGGAAATTACAAAATCTACAAAAGCTAAAAGAAGCTAATCCTAAAAAGCATAGGGAGCAATTAGAACTTTTAAAAAGTGGACTTAGAGCTTAACCATAGTTATGAACGTACCCACACTCCGTTCACAGGTAAGTACAATTCTTCACTAGAAAACCGGCACGGAATTATTCGATGATGAACAGTATATATCAATAACCTCTACTATCTCTTCTAATGTAAATTCATCTATAACCGACAAATCAAATTCACTAGCGAAATTACATAAGAGTACTTTGAGTTCTTCAATGGTATCCGCCTCCAATCCACTAGCATTTGGATCATAGATTATATAGGCAAGAGACCTGCCAAATTCCTCGTCGAATTTCTTTTCCGGATGGGTATCACTTTCATCTAAAAAATTCTCAAAATAGACATGTATTTTTGGTTCAAGCCCCAAAAGTATAGAGCGGTTAGTTCGTCCTCTTCAAGGTTATTTTTGAACTGCCATAACATTCCAAAAAGGTCTAGTTCATACTCGTTAGGCAAGTCAAATCCATAATGATTAATACTTTTGAACAGGTCGGTAATTGCTTTATTATTTGATTGTGGTTCAAAGGAAAAACTCATCAATAGTTTACGTAGAACCGACTTTTTAAAATAGGCTATAGTAACTGCATTGATATCTTTTGTAATGAACATTTTGTCGCTAATACTTATCAATGGACTCTAATTTTTTTTGTTGGTCGTAGGTCTGGATTTTGAGATTGACCAAAGATACCGAGTAAAGATTTTAACTAAGGAGGTAGTACTCTTTTTAACTTTTTTATTCAGCCATATATTCCCAAGCCACTGCGGAAGTCTTGCAAAAATTCCACTCCGATCCTCCCGAGCGGGCGACCTTCGTCCGCCCGCTTTCGGTCGTCTTTCCGTTCCGGTTTTGCAAGACCCCCTCGCGGCCGCGCAAGAGCACAAGCGGCGAAAAGCCGCTTGCCCTTTTTTCTCCCTACCCACAAAAAAAATTGAATATTTCCGTATTTCCTTGATTTTTTAAACACCATATTAGACCAGATAAATTCCCCGATCGGCCTTAAATAATCTCATATGGTTTCAT
>NZ_JADNYK010000016.1 GCF_017810075.1 Pseudozobellia sp. WGM2 | reverse complement strand
TTTGCCATTGCAAAGTCCGGAAGGCCCTATGACGAAACTTATGTTTCCGTATTGCCTGGATAAATAGAAGATGAATCGAATGAAAAAAGCTCAAAGAAATCGATTTTAGAATCTATGGGCCTAGAAAAGTATGGTTTCAGATCAAAGAAGAATTTGTTTGCTTTTTACCTCAGTTCTTTGTTAGCCAACGTATTTTTTGATTATCATTGCCGAACAATGACCTCCAAATCCAAAACTATTACTTAACGCATAATTAACTTTTTTTGATGATTTTTCTCCTAATGACAGATTCAATTCCTTGGGAATATTTTCATCAATTTCTGTTGTATTGATTGTTGGTGGTATCAAATCTGTTTTTACGGATAAACAAGTCGATATTGCTTCTATAGCACCTGTTCCGCCTAGTAAATGTCCAGTCATAGATTTAGATGCACTAATTTGTATTTTGTCAATACTTGATTTAAACAGTCTTTCGATTGCTTTAATTTCAGATAAATCTCCTAAACCAGTTGATGTTGCGTGTGCATTTATATAATCAATTTCGTTTGGTGTTATATGAGCTTCTTTTATTCCGATTTCCATTGCTAAATATGCTCCAAGTCCTTCGGGATGTGTTCCAGTTATATGATAAGCATCTGAACTTTCTCCACCACCAACAATTTCAGCATAAATTTTCGCATTTCTTTTCAATGCCGAATCAAGACTTTCTATAATTAAAGCTCCTGCACCTTCTCCAACAACAAAACCATCTCTATTTCTATCAAATGGTTTTGAAGCCGAACTGAAATTTTCATTGTTGGTGGACATTGCTTTCATAGCATTAAATCCTCCAATCGAAGATTCTGTAATTGGTGCTTCTGAACCACCAGCGATAATAATATCTGCCTTTGCTAATCTTATATAATTAAAGGCTTGAATTATGCTCTGTGTTGATGAAGCACAAGCGGTAACTGGGCAATAGTTAACACCTCTTAACCCATTGTTTATTGATATTATACCAGACAAACCATTGGATATTATTTTAGGTATAAAAAACGGATTAAAACGAGGGTTAAAATTCCCATTTGTATAATCAATTATTTCCTTTTCAAAAGTTTCAAAGCCCCCAATGCCACTCGAAAAAATCACACCAATTCTATTAGTATCCAATTTTGAAAAATCGAGATTAGCATCTTTAATGGCTTCTTCTGCTGAAATTAGCCCATATTGACTAAACCTATCAAGTTTTCTAGCTTCCTTACGGTCAAAATAATCTAAAGCGTCAAAGTCTTTTATTTCACAAGCGAATTGAGTTTTGAATTTGCTTACATCAAAACGTGTTATTTTATTTGCACCAGAAATGCCTTTCAATAGATTTTCCCAATACTGTTTTACATTTTTTCCAATAGGTGTAATTGCTCCTAGTCCTGTTATTACTACTCTTTTCATATTTATATATCTGTGACATATACCTTACGGTATATGAATGGTTAAATTTTTTTACTTCTGTTTTAATTGTAAAATTTCTGTTTCTAGATGTTCTATGTTATTTAATAAAATCTCTGGTTTATTCAATGTTTTTGCCAATAAAATACTACCCTCAATTATAGCAATCATTCGATACGAAAATAGGTCGATATCTATTTCTTTGATTTCGTTTTTATTAACTCCTTCAATTAAGATTGATACAATTTTTTTGTGCCAATTATGAATTGTTTTTACAACTTCTTTTTTTAATAATTCATTTCCATCATCAGTATCAACAGCAGTATTTAGGATTGCACAACCTCCATTCTTAAAAATTGGTTTAAATGATGTTTTATAATGATTTAGAAATGCAATTAGTTTATTTACTGAATTATCTTCTTTCTCTATTTTGTCAATTATTTGACGAGTCTGAAATTTATAATTGAATTTAAAAGCTTCTAAAGCGACTTCGTTTTTATCTTTGAAATTACCATAAATACTACCCTTTGTCAATCCAGTAGCATTAGTCAAATCGGATAAATAAGTTCCTGTATATCCCTTTTTATTGAATATAGAAGCAGTTTTTTCAATTATTAATTGTCTAGTTTTTTCCGACCTTACCATTTCACTAATATACTCTACGGTATATGAGTTTCCAAATTTTTGTATTGGTTTTGATTTTTTTCTATCATTTTCATTGGTTGATTGGATATGTTGGCTAACGGTTGAGCTATGAACAGTACGGTAGTAAACTAGCATTTGCTTTCCTCCACGCACATAGCGAAATCTTTTTGTTTTCTTTGTCCCGCTAAAAAGCAAAATCCAAAAGATTTTGCGGACTTCATTAAAATACGCAAACCTTTGCGTTTAAGCCCGAAGCCCGTATTGTTTATAGGTTGTGTTGTAAGCAGTTTTATTCTGTTATGTTGAGCGTTATTTTCACAAAAGTTATATCGGTATTTTCACTTGCTCCATCCGAACCTCTTCCAGATTTTAACTCCACATAATCACTACCGATAAATCCTGAAATAGGTCTGTATTTGTAAATTATTTGTCCATTAATATCACGTTCCAAATCACTAACTTCAAAATGTTTAGCTTGAATTTGGATTCCAGCTCCTTCTTCATCCCCGAAACTACCTAAATCATATTCATAATCTTCTATGTTACTAATAGTAACATTCTGTTCAATTATGGTGTCATTGGAATCATTTCCATTATTAGAGCACGAAATTAAAAATCCAATCAACAGAAACAGAGAAACGAATTTTTTCATAATATTCAATTAAAATTATAATAGTTAAGAGACTGATTTAAATTGCTTACAACGCAGGGCTATGTGAAGTCGTGCGTTTGGATTTTTGTTTGTCGTACCGACAAGGTACGTAAAAAGGAAAAATACAAGTGAGCACACCAGATTGCATATAGCGGTTGATATGCACAGTTTTCCTCGATGGCGCCTGAAGGTGATAAAAATATGATGGTCCCTCATCCTACGGCCCTTGCAATCTGACATGGCCCTGCGATGATGCACGTTTCCCAAAGGGCGGGAATTGGAGCCTGGCGACAATGAAGCGATTTGGGTTCACCTTTAGGTGAATTGTGCATCATCGTTGAGTGTATGGTGCCGTAAGGGATTGCGGACTTCAAACCTATCAAGTTACCACCCAAAATTGATGCGGGTGATGCCGCTCGAAAACCTCTGAATCCCTTATGCACTATACACATTGTTGTGTTTTCGTTGTTATTTATATTCAATCCGCAATATATTTGTTAATTCTAACTGTATATTGTCAGTATGGTCTATTCTTGTAGCTTTGAAATCATTGTATAAATCACTATAAATTTTCTTGTAATCACCATTATTAGCCATCTCTCCACTTCGATGAGTAATCTCAATTAACCAAAGTTTTAAACCTTTAAAAACCACTGTAACATCGAAATCATTATCCTCAAATTTTATTTTCTTTTTTAATGTATAAAAGTATTTGTCTTGATAATCTCCATATTTTTCGTATCCAATAATGTTTAAATCATCCTGATTTAGTTTTGCCGTAATTTCAATATCATCTATTAGTAAAAGCTTATTCTGATAATCAAATCCGAAATTTTTCATATTAGACTGAGTTTTTTAATTTCCATGATTTAATAGCATCTGAGACACCCCCCTTGTAGTCATTGCTTTTATCTCGGTTACTATATTTAGAAGTAGAGTAATAAGCTATATCTTTCGCTAATTTATCGATATACGAATGTCCCTGATTTTTATATTCATTAAGTCCTACTCCATCCAAACAAATCAACATTGAAAATCCAAATGCTGATATATTACAATTAACATCGATAAAATAGTTCTCACCATCTTTTAGTAAAAACCAAGCTCTATCTTCAAAATCTATAACATCCATTGTTTTATTTTGTCAAATTACATTTTAGCAACGAGGCTCTATTTCAATGAAACACAACGTTTAGGCTATGGTTTCGTTGCGGAATGATTCGGCAGAATTATTCCGCCGTAAACCAAACCTTTGCTGTAAGGTAGGAATTTCCGAGAGGAAATTCCGCCGCAATGAGCTATAGCCAGTGTTACCTGCGGGCTTTTTTATCCGTTAAATTTTGTCCGCACCAAGGGCAGAAACTAATTTCGATTATAGAAGTTCCTCCGTCGTGAATTGGAATTCCATAAGTTCCATCTGTCCATTTATTAATCACAACATCGAAATCTCCGTATTTTATATTTCCTTTATTGTCTAAGCTGTCGAATATTTTGTCCGCCATTTGTAGGCAACAAATTGATTCTGTATCAAATTTATTTTTCCGGAATTTTTCCTTTAAAGTCCATTCATGAAATTCTCTATTCTCGTGAATCTCGTCGATATATTTATTGTAATCAGGGTCATTCCATTTTACATTTCCGTTTAAGTCAGAAGTGAATTTTTGATGTAATATTTTAAATTCTTCGAATGTCATTTTCAGCTTGCAGGTAACGGTTTAGGCTATGGTTTCGTTGCGGAATGATTCGGCAGAATTATTCCGCCGTAAACCAAACATTGTAAACACGCAGGAATTTCCGTTGAGGAAATTCCGCCGCAATGAACTATAGCCAGTGTTGTAAGCTGGCTTTTTTATTTTTAAAATTTCCACCAAGGTTTTTTCGGTTCCATTGGTTTTACTTCACTTTCTATTTTCCAAAACTCTCCGTCATATTTTTCATCCGCTTTTTTGTTTGTCACGCTTACTCCATAAGGATAAATTCCGTCCTCAAGTCCGTTTTGAATTCTTTTCATTAATTTTTGAATTGGCCAACATCGAGTTCCGTCTGACAAATTCACTTCAATATTCACTTCTCCGTGTGGGTCATTGTCGTCAGTAATCCATTTCGAGTCAGGAACATTTTTTATTAAAGTTTCTCCAATATATGAGCCAATCGAAAATATTTTACCTCCATAACCTTTGGCAAGTCGACCACCTTTTATCGGTTGTCCGTCCTTAGTGTATTTTTGGATAAATCGGTCAATTTCAATTAAACTTCCCATTGAATAATCTAGTTCAATTCCGTCCGATTTGAATGCTTTAACTGTCCAATCGGATTGCTTTTTTATATCTTCTAATAATGTTGCCATTCGGTTTTTTAGCTTGCTTACAACGGTTGAGCTATGAACAGTACGGGGGCAAACTAGCGTTTGCTTTCCGCCACGCATATAGCGAAATCTTTTTGTTTTGATTTATTTTTTCTTTCCCGAGCAAAATCCAAAAGATTTTGCGGACTTCATAAAAATACACAAACCTTTGGTAAAGCACGAAGCCCGTATTGTTTATAGGTTGTGTTGTACCACGTTATTTTTTGTTTTTATACACGTCCTCGATTTCGTCCATCAAGTACAATTGTTGCAGCTCCGAACTGACTTGGTCAAAGTCTTGATTGAAGAATAGACCGAAAAACTTTTTTGGTATTTCTGGATTTTCGGATTCCGTCATATAAAGTTTGACTTTACGATTCGGGTTGTTCGGGTCCCCTGTCTCCAAATGAGCTCCAAGTCCGATTACGTACTGAAAAGTGTCCTCCGTGTTCGGTGCAATACTTACCGAAAGATATTTTGAGTCGTTTTTGCTCAAAACCTCTAAGTCCGGCATATTGAAATCCATAGAATTGAACTCTTTTTTATAGTCCGCTTTCCAGTCCACGTTTTCAAAGTCCGAAATATGTTTTTCCAACGTGGTTTTTCCCAAAAGTTGATATAAATCCGTCTCTAAGTCCGTTGTGTGGATTCTTGATACAAACTCGTTTTCCATTTTATTTTCATTTGGCTTTTCCGCGTTTTTGTCCTTACAGGAAAACGCCATTGTTATAATGATTAATATCCAAATTCGAGAGTTTTTCATAATGTGGTACAACGGTCTCGGCTCGTATGTTTGTTTCTTAAGTTGAAGATAAGATATTTAGAATAATAAAAGAGTTGATATAGAAGAGTGATTTCGAGGTTCGGCTGGATA
>NZ_JADNYK010000015.1 GCF_017810075.1 Pseudozobellia sp. WGM2 | reverse complement strand
CGAAGTCTTAAGCTTCAATGTATAACATAACCTTAATTCTCTCTTTTGTTCTTTCTGGTTATATCAACAATTTAATGAGAATCAAACTTAAGATGTATAACCGCAATTACGGCGGATTCGACTACGTCCGAATCCACTCGGAATTGCTAAAGCCTGTGCCTAAACCGAAAATAAACGCATATTAACCCGTAACTGACGGTTATACGAGACCGTTACCTACAATTTCAAATAACACCTTTGAACGACCAAACAAAAGAATATAAAATAAACGATTCGGCTAATCACATTACAGAAATAATTCATTCTGAAATAGGACGGAATAATATTGCTGGAGGATTTTCTGACGACGGAGGAATAGATATCTATGGAAATTTATCATTCTTCGCTTTTACGCCGAACCTAGGGCCGTTAGTGAAACTTAATGTAAGTGCGGCAAATACAAATGAAAACGGAATCGAAAGTAAACTAATTCTAAAAAGAATTAACGGAATCACTTATAAGATGCATTTTTGGTTTACAATCATTTTTGTCGGACTGACATTAATAATTGCTGTATATCAATTAACTGAATACGGATTTGACAAAGCCGAGTTTTTAATTATGCCTGCTTTTGGATTGATTTACTTGCTTATAGTCGAATTAATTGCGGGACTTAAAGTATCATCATTGATTAAAACGGTGGAGAAAGTAATGTTGACCGAAAAAATTAAATATAAAAACTGTAGGTAACACAACCTATAAACAATACGGGCTTCGGGCTTAATCGAAAGGTTTGTGTATTTTTATGAAGTCCGCAAAATCTTTTGGATTTTGCTCTAGACATGAAAAAATAAATCAAAACAAAAAGATTTCGCTATGTGCGTGGCGGAAAGCAAACGCTAGTTTGCTTCCGTACTGTTCATAGCTTAACCGATGATGCACAATTATTCATAATCTTCTTATTGTTTTCAACGGTATTCATCGGTCGCTACGCTCGGTCACCTAAAGGTGAACCCAAATCGCTTCATTGTCGCCAGGCTCCAATTCCCGCACTTTGGGAAACGTGCATCATCACTTCAATAAACTCAGCACAGGCTCCGGGCCATGTCAGATTGCAAGGGCCGTAGAATAAGGGACCATCATATTTTTATCACCTTCAGGCGCCATCGAGGAAAACTGTACATATCAACAGCTATATGCAATCTGGTGTGCTCACTTGTATTTTTCCTTTTTACGTACCTTGTCGGTACGACAAACAAAAATCCAAACGCACGACTTCACATAGCCCTGCGTTGTAGCCAATTATACCAAATGAAAAAACTCCTTTTACTCATCATCTTATTAACTGGTTGTGCGCCTAAAATCACAAATACCAATCTTGCAGAAAATGGAGAACTGATTTATTGGAATGAAAGTAGACCACTAAGAAAATCAGATTTTAGAGGGAGTACAGAGAAAAGACCTTTCCAAGCAGCTACATTTTCTGGACTTAAAATAGAGAACCCTGTCAATATATGGACAGGAAAAACTAGGGTGATTATTAAAAGCTATTTCAACCCTAAATTTTCCTATTTCAAATTTTCTGAAAGAGATAGTAGCGTACTTGCTCATGAGCAACTTCATTTCGACATTACTGAAATCTACGCGAGAAAGTTAAGAAAGGAAATAGTTGAAAAATGCTCCAATCAATACGATTTATTTGAAAAACGTGAATCTATATATAAAAAAGTGGAACTTGAATTAGACCTAAAACAAGATGAATACGATTCTGAGGTATATTCAGAACGTTCATTGCAGACTAAATGGAATCAATGGGTCGAAAAAGAATTATTGTTATTAAAGGACTTTGCAAATGAAGAAGTTCCCATAAAACATAAGTTTTTCGCGCCTAGATAAATAACTGGCTACAACAAAACCTATACGCAATGCGGGCGTAAGTGCTTAAACCAAAGGTCTGGGTATGCCGAGCAGCTCCGCAAAATCTTTTGGATTTTGCTCTTGCAAGGAAAAAATAAGAACAAAACAAAAAGATTTTTGCTATCGCGTGGCGCAACGGCAAGTGCGTGTCCGCCCCGCACTGCGCATAGCCGAGACGATGATGCACAATTATTCATAATCTTCTTATTGTTTTTAACGGTATTCATCGGTCGCTACGCTCGGTCACCTAAAGGTGAACCCAAATCGCTACATTGTCGCTTCGCTCCAATTCCCGCCTTTTGGGAAACGTGCATCATCACTTCGATAAACTCAGCACAGGCTCCGGGCCATGTCAGATTGCAAGGGCCGTAGGATAAGGGACCATCATATTTTTATCACCTTCAGGCGCCATCGAGGAAAACTGTACATATCAACAGCTATATGCAATCTGGTGTGCTCACTTGTATTTTTCCTTTTTACGTACCTTTCGGTACGACAAACAAAAATCCAAACGCACGACTTCACATAGCCCTGCGTTGTGCGCCATTATAAAAAGCCAGTTTAGAACAGATATAAAAAAATCAAATTAAAAGCCCTTAATCCAAAAAATGAATAGATATGTCAAAATTCTATTGTTCTTAATCTTTGCTGGAATCGTTCTTTACATAATCGCAATCGCAAGTGGATACACATCATTTACTGATTGTGAATATTACAAGCAGAATAAGGTAAGTTTAAAATTTATTTTTCTAATTGGCTTGGTAAGTTTTGTATTAGGTAGAATACTCAAAATGGATAACAATTCAATCTATATTTTTGTAGTGGCAATATCATTGTTTACCTTTTTTATAAGTTCACATTTAAGACAAAAAAATATTTCTCAAAAGCTTGAAGAAAACACCGTTGTAATAACCAAAGCAGTTATAAAAAAGATATCTAAGCATCAATTCACCACTTTTCTTGCAATTATTACGATTCCTAAAAAGTTTAAATCAAGCTTAGACTTGCAAAAGAAATCGGACTTGGGAGATTTAAAAGTGAATGACACGATTTTAATTAAGTACAGCTCCGAATGTTATGGGATATGGGATTTTCATAATCTTTCTCCAACAAAAGAGGAATTAAAATATTATAGCGAAAAATAACGTCGCACAACACAACCTATAAACAATACGGGCTTCGGGCTTAAACGAAAGGTTTGCGTATTTTTATCAAGTCCGCAAAATCTTTGGGATTTTGCTTTTTAGTAGGATAAAGAAAAAAAGAAAACCAAAAGATTTCGCTATTTGCGTGGCGGAAAGCAAACGCAAGTTTGCCCCCGTACTGTCCATAGCTCAACCGATGATGCACAATTATTCATAATCTTCTTATTGTTTTTTAACGGTATTCATCGGTCGCTACGCTCGGTCACCTAAAGGTGAACCCAAATCGCTTCACGTCTCCGCCGTTCCCGCCCTTTGGGAAACGTGCATCATCACTTCGATAAACTCAGTACAGGCTCCGGGCCATGTCAGATTGCAAGGGCCGTAGGATAAGGGACCATCATATTTTTATCACCTTCAGGCGCCATCGAGGAAAACTGTACATATCAACAGCTATATGCAATCTGGTGTGCTCACTTGTATTTTTCCTTTTTACGTACCTTTCGGTACGACAAACAAAAATCCAAACGCACGACTTCACATAGCCCTGCGTTGTACGCAATTTGACAAAATGAAAAAGGGAATAACAATATTATTACTACTGATATTTTGCTGTTGTAAAAATGAAGTCAAGTCTAGTCACAATTTTAACGAGAAAAAGCTCACTAGCGATTTGATTTTAGAAATTTTATCCAACGAGAACGATGACTACATAGATTTAAATTGCAAATGTATTTCAGAAAAATCGAAACTTATATTACCACGTTACGGTAGCTTAAAAGGTTTTGCGAAAAAAAACTTAGATATAAAGGACACATTACATTTGAATGACCAAATTGAGCTATTCACACAGTTTAAGATATCTAATAAAATATTGTCTGATTGGAATATTATAACGGAAAAAGAGTTTGACTTGTACAAAATTTCTTCATCAGACAATTCTATTTGGGAATCATTGCTGATTGACTGTCCAAATGGATATTATGCTTTTTCAAAACCTATTTTCAACGAAAATTACGATAAGGCAATAGTTGGATTTGGAAGTATTTGTGGAAGATTATGTGGTGGTGGCGTTACACGTGTCTATCTGCTTGTTGATGGGAAATGGAAGGTTGAAAGGGAAATTAGCTCATGGGTGAGTTAATAAAAAAACTGCGTACAACAAAACCTAAACGTAATGCGGACTTTTGGGTTAAATAGAATGGTCTGTCTATATTTATAATGTCGCTAAATCTGATGGATTTAGCTTTGGACAAGAAAAAACAAAACCAAAAGATTTCGCTACGTGCCTGGCCGAAAGTAAACGCTAGTTTACTCCCTGTTCATAGCTCAACCGATGATGCACAATTATTCATAATCTTTTTATTGTTTTTTAACGGTATTCATCGGTCGCTACGCTCGGTCACCAAAAGGTGAACCCAAATCGCTTCATTGTCGCTACGCTCCAATTCCCGCCCTTTGGGAAACGTGCATCATCACTTCGATAAACTCAGCACAGGCTCCGGGCCATGTCAGATTGCAAGGGCCGTAGGATGAGGGACCATCATATTTTTATCATCTTCAGGCGCCATCGAGGAAAACTGTACATATCAACAGCTATATGCAATCTGGTGTGCTCACTTGTATTTTTCCTTTTTACGTACCTTTCGGTACGACAAACAAAAATAAAAACGCACGACTTTACATAGCCCTGCGTTGGCAACAATATTACAAAAAAAAATTGGATTTGGTTCGTTTTTGGTGTAAATTAGCATCAAAATATATTTCTCATGGCTAGACAGAGCATTTCTTTCACTCGACCAAATGATGAATGGTTAAAGACGCAAGTTGATAATCACGAGTATTCAAGTAAAAGCGAACTTGTTAATGACTTAATTCGTCAAGCTAGAAATCAACAAATCGAAATTGACTGGATTAGAGCTAAATTGGAAAAATCAGAAAATAGCGGATTTACCCATGATAGCAAGGAACAAATCTTAGCACAATCCAAGTCTAAACTTAATGACTAAGTATAGATTAAGTAATGACGCAAAAGATGACCTGATACGCATTCATCGTTACGGAATTAAAAAATTTGGAGTGCAACAAGCGGACATATATTTCGAAACGTTTTTTGAATATTTTGACATTATAGCCAAAAGACCTTATTCATTTGAATCTGTTGAATATATTAAGAAAGGATATCGGAGATGTGTTTGTGGTTCGGACAGTATTTACTACAAAATCAATAATGATACGGTGGACATAATGGCGATTGTCGGAAAACAGGATTTGAAAAATATACTCTAAACTGCACGCAAAAATACTGTTGCCAACAATGCCTAAACGTAATGCGGGGGTTTGGGTTTTAAGCCAAGGTCTGTGTATATTTTTAAAGTCGCTAAATCATATGGATTTAGCTTTGGACAAGAAAAGAAAAAGCAAAATCAAAAGCTCTAGCTTCGTGCACAGACGGAAACGAAAAGTTTCCTTATCCCCGCACTACGCTTAGCCGAGACCGATGATGCACAATTATTCATAATCTTTTTATTGTTTTTTAACGGTATTCATCGGTCGCTACGCTCGGTCACCTAAAGGTGAACCCAAATCGCTTCATTGTCGCCAGGCTCCAATTCGCGCCCTTTGGGATTACGCATCATCACTTCGATAAACTCAGCACAGGCTCCGGGCCATGTCAGACTGCAATGGCCGTAGGATGAGGGACCATCTATTTTATAAACAACTAGACTCGATGGAATGTCTGGCATAAAAAACTAATTAATGAAACACTTATTTATTATTGCTATTTCCTTGCTGAGCATTGCCTGTAATACCAAAAATGAAGATCAGAAAAAGTTAGATTTTGTGGAGTTTGACTTTCATTTTGATACAGGGTCAAATGAGATGCCGTACAATTTTTCTTCATATTGGGATACCTTTCCTACAATTGTCGATAGAAAAGCATGGGAAAATGCCAAAATCGGAAACATAAAAAGGATGCATGAGATTTGGGATACGAAAGAATCAATTGAAATAGAACTTACGCAGGAACAACGAGATAGTTTTGGGCACTACAAAGCAATAGATGCAATAGATTACATATTGAATGAAGCTGAAGAGCACCAAGTAGTCATCATAAATGAAGCTCATCAAATGCCCCAACATCGAATTTTTACCACTCGACTACTTGAAGGACTCAAAAGAAGAGGCTTTAAGCACTTAGGAATGGAAGGATATTTTAATACGCCTCAAGCAGATTCAATTATGCAAGCCAATGGTTATCCTATTCTTGATTCTGGATATTCTACACAAGAACCTCAATTTGGCAATTTAATAAGAACTGCCTTTGATATGGGGTTCAAAATATTTGGATACGAAAGCAGTGGACATGCAAATGGGAAGGAAAGAGAAATTAATCAAGCCCGGAATATTGAATCCTATCTAAATCGATACCCCAACGAAAAGATATTAATTCATTGTGGTTTTGATCATGTATACGAAGGAGCTATGCCTAACGATTCCATGGGTTGGGGAAAGGCGATGGCAGGGAGATTGACGGAATTTACAGGAATCGACCCATTAACCATAAATCAAACAATTTATTCCGAAAAGGGTAATAGGGATTACGAAAACTCGTATTATCAGATTACAGATCTAGAAAGACCTAGTGTTTTTGTCAATGAATCTGGTGAGCTATTTGGTCAGCAACGAAAGGAAGCCTCTCTTGATTTACCTCCTATGGGCACATTCAGGTATGACATAGCAGTTTTCCATCCAAGAAGTAAAAAGCATGATCGTCCACAATGGATGGTGTATGGTGATCGTAAAGAAGTGGAACTATCATTTGTTGAAGAAAATATCGAGTGCCCATGTTTGGTACTTGCCTACAAAAAAGGTGAGAAAGTCGGCAAAGCCGTTCCTTATGATATACAAGAGACGGATGATAAGAAGGTTACATTAGTTTTGGATAAATCCGACTTTGAAATTGTCATATTGAATCAGAAGAATATAGCCCTTAAAGCTGAATTTAACTAGGCATCATAACAAAACTTTATTTTCAAATCCTAATAATGGGGAATGGTCAGAGTGGAGTACAAATCCTCTTAAGCACAAGCCATTGATTTTTATGGGATGAGAGATATGGAGAAATAGATGAATTAATCTAAATAAAGAATAGAGTCACCACACATAACAACGTATAGAACTCATAGCTAATTAGTTGCTTAATTCAAAGTTAAGGCATATTTGCGAAGTCCGCCAAATTTTTTAATTTGGCTTATTGAAAAGAAAAGGTAATAAGAAAATTAAAAATTTCGGCTTGTGCTTAACCGAATAGTTATCGCTAATTTGCACGCTACGAGCCATATACAAGACCGATGATGCACAATTATTCATAATCTTCTTATTGTTTTTAACGGTATTCATCGGTCGCTACGCTCGGTCACCTAAAGGTGAACCCAAATCGCTTCATTGTCGCTACGCTCCAATTCCCGCCCTTTGGGAAACATGCATTATCACTTCGATAAACTCAGCACAGGCTCCGGGCCATGTCAGATTGCAAGGGCCGTAGGATAAGGGACCATCATATTTTTATCACCTTTAGGCGCCATCGAGGAAAACTGTACATATCAACAGCTATATGCAATCTGGTGTGCTCACTTGTATTTTTCCTTTTTACGTACCTTTCGGTACGACAAACAAAAATACAAACGCACGACTTCACATAGCCCTGCGTTAGCAAATATTTGAAAAATGGACGATAAAATTGTAATAGAAAATTTTGACTTTGTGATTAATAACCTTACCGCTAGGAATGGGTTTTCTATTAACAATGAGTTGTTCGATAAATTTAATCCAGAGTCCCCAACAGAAAGAAAACATTTCCTTGATTTGTGTGATGAAATTAGGGAGTTTGGATTAAGAAACGGATACCTTATACAAATTGGAAAACCAGCCAACAATAGCGGATATTTTAATTTAACCGAAAAAGGACTTGACTTAAAAAATTTCGGTAAAGGACATTTGAAATTCGTAAAAAAACTAAATTCAAAACCATTGGATTGGTATAAAATAATCCCTATCATTTTGACTATTGTTTTTGGTTCTGTATCTGCTTATTTTTTAAAAGCAAACTATGACCTGAAACTAAATGAATTGAATCTAAGAGAGATAAACGATTCTCTAATAAAGAACAACGGGAATTTAAAGAATCAACTTTTGATTTATAAAGATTCTCTTGTTGAAATGCAAGAAAAATTAAATGGACATGCATTAAAACCATTATCAACCACATCAAAAACCAAAAATCCAACTTCTGAAATCGACGTCGGAATGAAATAAAAACATTTGCTATAATTCATTGTGGTATTTCTACCGTTAAACATTAATTTTCACTTTTAATTAGCTAGATTTCAGACGGACATTTCCCGTTGGAAAAGTCCACAACG
>NZ_JADNYK010000014.1 GCF_017810075.1 Pseudozobellia sp. WGM2 | reverse complement strand
CATCAACAAGCTTGTTGAAAAAGACGGGAACAAGCTCGAAAACTTATGGACAGGACATTTGATGGAAAGGGGAATGTACGACAGGGTCGCCTTTATGCTGACAAGGGAAAACGTGTACCCCAACCTTCATACCAATATTGTACGGCACCACATGGATAACGGACTTCGCAAAACCGTTCTAGGAGCCATGGAAAGAAAATCTAGCATACAACAAATACGTATGCTCAGAAAGGGCGTTTACGCCATCAGTTCATTATTGGGTGGTAGCGGCAAGAAAACCGAAGAAGTTTACAACGGGTTCAAGGATGAATTTACTGATTTTATGAAATTCAAAAGGAAGGGCATGGGTATGGGGCTTTCATTCTAGATTTTGTAATAAATTCTTAACCTTCTTAAATATTGTTTTTACAAGACTTCGTGACTGTAGTATGTTTTGGTTGGGGATGTCGGAGCTAACCTCTTTCAAATTATGTTGAACTTTAAATGAATATAATGCGTCGTGGCCAGTAACTATCTATTTCCTTTTCAGAATATAGTTCATAGCCCTCTCCAGTGATATCGGTTTTGGACAAGTTTTAATTGAATGAAAGGGCATTGCGCCTTGTCAAAATCAAAAGCTAAGTAAAATGGTTGAATAGATAATTGTGTATTAACTGGTAATGTTAGCAGATATTAAATCAGAAAAAAGGATGTTTTAATTTGTCTGGTTTTTATGCTTTATTAAAGTGATTTTGACTTTTCTTCCATCACACCAAACAAAAATATCAATTGTTGCCCAATATCAAGGGCAATCCAGAATCGCCGCTACCAACTATAACTACTTTTGAGTTAGGCGACTTCGCCAGTTCCAATGTTGCATCGATACCCTTGTCCTGTAAAATCTTATCGGTCAAAGAGGCACTCAAAATTCTATTCGCATCCGCCTTTCCTCGTGCTTCAATGGTCACTTTTTCGGCTTCCTTTTTGGCTGTGACCAAACGAAACTCGTATTCTAAGGACTCTTGCTCTTGTTTTAGCTTACGCTCGATAGCTTCCTTGATAGTACCTGGCAAAGTGACGTCCCTTACCAATATTTCATTGAGCTGAATATACTGCCCGTCAACGATTTTTTTGGTTTCTTCATAAATCTCGGCCTGTATCGCATCTCGCTTACTCGAATACAATTGCTCCGGTGTATACCGCCCGACAACACTTCTTGCCGCTGATCGTATTGTAGGCAATAGTACACGTTGAATGTATTCCGATCCTTTTTCTTGGTGTAGCTTTCCTAGAAATTCCCGCTTTGGTTCGAACCAAGCAGAGGCGTCCAGTTTAATTTCCAATCCGTTGGATGAAAGAACCTGCATTTTTTCAAAAACCTCCTGTTGTCTGACTTCATAAATAAAAACCTTGTTCCAGGGTGCTATAATGTGAAAACCCTCGTCCATAGGTAGCTCGTCGGTCACAACGCCCCCACTAAAAGTTTTGTATAGCACGCCGGCTTGTCCCGAATCGATTGTTACGGCAGATTTTGTAATTAATATAACCAGTAAAATAATTGCGATTATCGCAGGTATAGCAATTTTGGGTAATTTATCCATAATATTTTATTTTAAATTAATGCTGTTAGTTCTATTAATAGTGATGCTCCCATTATCGTTATTACTTCATTTTGTCTTTTACTAATGACACTATTCATAACCACTTTTAATAATGGTTGAAATCATTTTGAAGCGTTCATTGGCCTTGATGGTATTTTGCGAATTTGCCGGAATGATAATGGACTGACCCGTTTCCAAAGTCTGCGAACTGTTGTCGATAATGATTTCTGCACGTCCTTCAATAATCTGGATAAACCTATCGAAAGGCGATATTTTTTCAGTTATATTCTCGCCCGTATCAACGGAAACGGCAGTTACATTACCGGTCGTTTTTTTTATGATAGTTTTTATGACCACCGCATTAGGGACATATTCGATGATTTCTACGACTATAAAAGCTTTTGAGTTTTCAACTTCTGTATTTTCCATTTCTAAAATTTCAAGGATGTAGTGTTTCAAGACATTTTATACTTTCCAAGAAAGCTAAAGTCAAAGTTGATGGTATTACACCGATAATGTATTACATTGGAAAGATGGAGAGTTATAGTATTCCCACATTTATTGTATTGATACACATATAAAAAAACTTTCGAGTCTCACTGAAATACTCTTATGAGAAGATTTTAATTATAGATTATAAATCCTCTAAATTTCCAAAGCGCTTCTTTTTCAGTTTTTTATAATATGATGGAGTGAGCCCCGTAATTTTTTTAAACTGATTCGATAAGTGTGCGACGCTACTATAATTTAGCTTATATGATATTTCCGTGAGATTTAATTCATTGTATAGTAAGAGTTCTTTTACCCGTTCTATTTTGTTTATAATGATGAACTGCTGAATAGTGATTCCTTTTACCTCGGAAAATGTATTGGCCAAGTACGTATAGTCATAACCCAATTTTTCGGCGATGTAATCCGAGTAGTTCACTTTGGGTAATTCATCTGAATAATGGACCATTTCAATGATTACGGCCTTGATTTTTTCAATCATGATTTTCCGCTTATCACCTAGTAATACCAGACCGTAGGCCTTCAGGTTGTTACGTAGATGTTCTCGTTGAAGATCTGTGATGTTTTCCAAGATCTCGATAGTTCCAAGGTCTACGTTGACATAATGAAGACCAAGTTTTTGCAGTTCTTGTTTAACCACCATCTTGCAGCGCAAACTAACCATGTATTTTATATATAAGAGCATTGAGATTTTGAATGAGTTGTTCTTAAACAAATGAGTCGATGAAACTATTAAAATTTGATTCACATAACTCTTTCTTTATATCAAATAAGGAACTAGGCAACTATGTGGTACCTTGCACGAGGTACATATAAGAGGCAATGCAGAATAAAAATAGAGAATCAGCTTACTAAAAAGATTATTGTTCTGACCTTCGCCCTTCAAATAGCGTTCTTAGTAATATACGATAATTTGTTAGAAACATCACTCCTCTTAAACTATTGGCACAAAGAAACCCACAACTGAATTTGAGGTGTATTATAATTTTTAACGGTTCCGCATTGGGTATTTAAAAATTGAATAACTAGCAATACGTTAGGCCGCGCAATTTCTCAAAGGGAGAGAGGCAAAACCTGAGAAATCTGTAACTTTAACAATTGGTTATGTAACAAATTTTCAGTGTTTCTATTGCACCTTTGGCTAGGGAAATTTTTAATTCTAGAGCCCTCTAGATAAAAAGATAGATATGGATTTAATGAAAAAGAAACATGTGCTGTACGAAATTCTTGAAAAATTAAAAATTTTTCTTAGGCCGTTTTATGATAACGGTAATTCGCTTACGACAGAAGAAGGTATTCACTCAAAGATTTATGAGCCCACTTACGCCAAATCTAAAAATTTTAAAGGTAAATAAGTGAAAGAAACCATACTCTAAAAGAGATAATATAAATGATGGTTAGTGCTTTCAGATTCTTTTGCAAGCTTGAGAAAGAGCAGTAACTACAAACGACTGCTCTTTTTTTATCAATTTAAATGCATGCTTTACAAGCATATCTATGGGAGTAGAACAAGAAATTTAAATTCATTATATCAATTTTCTAGCCTAAAATTAGCTGCACTTAAGACCCAATTCATCATTGACTAATTTTTATTGGGTATCTAAATATGAATTCCAATTCTGGTTTACATTTAAATTCATCCGATGTATACTGGCAATACATACTAGTAAATAGCTCCAAACTGTTTCAAATAATATCTGCTATAGTATTTGCTTTATACTAGCTTAAATAAGAATGGAAAAATTAAATCAAATTTTGGAATTTGAAATCATCACTTTTGGTTCCTATACACTAAAAGTTGTTCAAGTAGTCAGTATTTTACTCATCATAATCGTTACTAAAGCCATACTGTGGGTTATTAAGAAAGCGTTTTTCCGAAAAAATAAATTTAGTAAAATTGATACCGGAAGTACCTACGCCCTATTAAAGATTATTAAATATGTAGTTTGGGTACTGGCCATTGCGTTGGTCTTAGAATCTATTGGGATTAAGGTTACTCTACTATTGGCAGGTTCGGCGGCATTATTGGTGGGTATCGGTTTGGGCTTGCAACAGACGTTCAATGATGTAATCTCGGGCATCATTTTACTTTCGGAACGATCCATAGAAGTGGGAGATGTTTTAGAGATTGATAGTGATGTCGTAATAATTGAAAGTATAGGTCTAAGGACTTCCAAGGCGATGAACAGGGATGACATTTCTATTATCATTCCAAATTCATTGATAACCACTAGTAAAGTAATTAATTGGAGCCATCAATCGCATCAAACCCGTTTTAAAATTGATGTTGGTGTAGCTTATGGCAGTGATGTTGACCTTGTGATTAAAACTTTAGAGGAAAGTGCGTTTGAACATTCTGAAATACACAACAAGAAATCAATCGAAGCTCGGTTGTTAAATTTTGGCAGCTCATCATTAGATTTTAAGCTTTTATTCTTTAGTGCAAATATTTTTAGAATTGGAAAAATGAAAAGTGATATTCGAAGAATAATAAATAAAAAATTTACTGAAAATAATATAGTAATTGCGTTTCCTCAAATGGATTTGCATTTTAAGTCCGAAAGCAGCGAAAGAGAAGAAAATTAAAAGGCTTGACAGCCTTGAGATATTATGGTGTATTTGGCGTCAACTATCTCTTCGCCCAACTTAGTGAATTATTCATGTTTTCTGTTGCAAAGTCTTCTTTTGATTCATGAAACGCTATCTGCAATTTAATGTCTGATTCCTTGAGGGTAAACGGTCTAATGGTGATTTTGATCTCACGCTTTACTTATGTTATTAAGCTATAATTCGTTTAAATTTAAAAATATGGGCTTGATGAAAATGGGCGTTATTGGAACTTCAAAAAAAGAAGATGAAAAGCGAGTGCCTATCCATCCAGAACATCTGAAAAGACTTCCAAGGCGCATTCGTAAACAACTTGTTTTTGAGAAAGGTTATGGGGAGCGTTTTAATGTCTCAAATAAAGAAATTATCGAATTAAGCGGTGGGATAGCCACTCGTAGTGAAATCTTAACGGACATTGGTTCTGTAATTATTGCAAAACCTATTTTATCAGATTTACAAGAGCTTAAAGAAGGTGGTGTTATATGGGGTTATCCTCATTGTGCGCAACAAATTGACATCACACAAGCAGCTATTGATAAAAAATTGACTTTGATTGCTTTTGAAGATATGTATGTGTGGACTCCCAGTGGTCAAATGGGAAGACATACTTTTTATAAGAATAATGAAATGGCCGGGTATTGCGCAGTCATTCACGCACTTCAATTAAAAGGAATAGATGGTCACTATGGAAACCAGCGAAAAGTGATTATTTTTAGTTTTGGTGCAGTAAGTCGAGGTGCCATTTATGCCTTAAAGGCCCATGGTTTTAGAGATATTACTATCTGCATTCAAAGACCGGACCACGAAGTAAGGGAAGAGGTGTTAGATGTGCATTATACTAGAATTAGAAAAGGTAACAAAAGTGAACCTCGATTGATTGTCATTGAACATGATGGTTCAGAGCGACCGCTATTGGATTTGATACATGAATCTGACATAATAATCAATGGAACCTATCAAGATACCGACAACCCTATTGACTATGTTAAAGCTGATGAAAAGTCCATGCTTAAACCTGGTACTTTAATTGTAGATGTTAGTTGTGATGAAGGTATGGGGTTTTATTTTGCTAAACCTACAACTTTTAAAAACCCGATCATAGCCATTGACAAAATTGATTATTATGCGGTAGACCATACACCAAGTTATTTTTGGGAAAGTGCTTCCAGATCTATCTCCGCAGCATTAATTGTGCACCTGCCATCTGTCATATACGGGCGTGAAAGTTGGAACGAAAACAAAACCATTGAAAATGCTATAAATATCGATAATGGAATCATCGTAAAAAATACTATTCTCAGCTTCCAGAAACGTAACAGGGACTATCCGCATGAAGTATCTATTCAATTATAAAAATATAAACTAAAAACGATCCCAATGTCTAAAGAAAAAGAAGGAAAGAAAAAATCAGGCAAAACCGAGGCCTCTAGCACACCCAAAGAAAAAAAGGCGGCCAAAAGGGCAAAGAGGGATGAAAGAAAAAGGTCGGAGTAAAAATAGAAACCGTCAATTTCATTTCTCAATTATAAGTGATTTTAGGCTATCATGTTGGCTTAAGGGATGCGTTGATTCTTATGGCCAAGGCTATATAGTGCAGTATCTAAAAGTTGACCGTGGTGGAGAAAAACTGTGCTGAATAGTGAAAAAAAAAGAGGGCGAAAGCCCTCTTTAACACTACTAGTCTCTAAGAAAACCGTATCAGTTTTAAGCCTATATGTCTCCGATGATTTTTCCAACTTTCGTGACGTGTTAATAGTTTTTCAATACTGATGCTTTTTTCTTGTATTCCTTTCTTTATCTGCTTCATTAATCCTTTTCAATTTAATTATTTGTGATGGGTGCAATACGCTCCCTTACCTACACATTTTACAAGGTGCAAAGATAGTTGAAACATTGCACTATAGGGTAAGGTTTAACATGATACTAAGACAATTAAATGGTTTGATTATCAACTCTTTAAATGCCCATAGGGTTAAAATCGGTTCGCCTGCTCAAGAAAGGCTTTTTCTTTTTTATAAGGTCTATTCCTTGATGCCGTGAGATGGCCAATAAGGTCATTATAGACTATAGCATTGTTCGCATACCAATCTATGGGTAAACTATTGATATTCAGGTTCAATTGCCCGCCATTACATTTTACAGTTTATTTTCAACTATTAGTTGGCAATAATCAAGATTTAATTTTGGTACTGACAAAAACAACAACAAGCATAACATAAAATGCCATCTTTAAAAGATGGCATTTTTAATGGTACGAAACTAAGACGTTTTTTAGGCCAATTCTACATTTACCGCGCTCATTCCCTTTTGCCCTTTTTCCACAGTGAATTTAACGTTGTCATTTTCATGAATTTCATCAATAAGGCCGCTTTGGTGAACAAAGACATCCTCATCGGAATCTGTAGGTTTGATAAAACCAAAACCTTTGGCACTGTTGAAAAATTTGACTGTTCCTTCTTTCATTATTTTATCTTTATTGTTTACTATTTTACTCAATATTTGTTTTATTATGGTCATTATGTAATCTTTTATTATTTGTATTGTACCACTACCGTATTGGAAGGGTGTGTATTCCCAACCTACGCAAAGTGCCAATGTGATCTCTTATGGCGGCCGCGAATGTCCGTTTTGTATTATACGGCATCCCATATTCCCTAGCGGTCTGAGCTACGATACCCGATATTTGTTTATAATGTATGTGACAGATATTGGGTAGCAAGTGATGTTCTATTTGATAGTTCAAGCCTCCGATCAACCAAGAAAAGAACCTGCTTTTGGGAGCAAAATTCGTAGTGGTGGCCAATTGGTGTGCGAACCAATTGCCCTCGATCACGCCATTTTGATTCGGTAGAGGAAAATCAGTGCTAGGCATTATATGCGCTACTTGAAATACAATACTGATAAGTAGTCCTGTAACAAAGTGCATACTAAAGAAGGCCAAAATGATTATATACGGTGCAATCGGTACCATTAAAATAGGTATGATTAAAGCATAAGAGTAGTATAATAGTTTCCAGCCTACAATTTTAATAAGTTGATTTCTGAACTCATCTTTTTTGTTCAAGAATCCCATTTTTCTGTAACGGACAAGTCTGATGAAATCTTTAGCAGTAATCCATGAAACCGTTGACAGGCCATAAAAAAACCATATATACCAATGTTGAAACCTATGCAGACGATTTTTTTTAGAGTGTGGTGAAAAACGAAGGAAAAAAGGGGCGTTTATATCATCATCAGCTCCTTGAATATTGGTATAGGTATGGTGCAGTACATTATGTTGAATTTTCCATACCGTGGCGTTCGCACCTATCAGATTCATAGTGTACCCCAAGTATCTGTTTATTTTTTGATTTTTGGAGTACGAACCATGAATGGCATCGTGCATGATACCCATTCCAATCCCCGCCATTCCGATTCCACTAGTTATGTATAAAGCAAAAAGTAGCCATGGGGTTGTTACAACACCAATATTTATGAGAATTAGGGGAATGAAGAACAAGACTAACATCAGCATGGTCTTAACCACCATACTCTTGTTCGCATGTTTGCTTATATTGTTCGTTTTGAAATAATGGTTGACCCTATTTCTTAGTGTTCTGGAGAAATCAGTACTTCTTCTTTCTGAAAATTTTGGATTTTTGATATTATATATTTCGTTAATTCCTTACTTACAATGTAATTAAAGAATGATGGAGGCCTAAATAGGTTTAGGCCGGTTTAAGTTCATTCTTTCTAAATACAATTGAATGTTCAAACCAGTGCCGCTAACTTATGTTCGGCCTTGAATAATTTTTGCACTATTGCTGAAAAAGGGAGCTGGAGAAGAAAATTGAATCTGGGAAGACAAAACTAATCGGAGCTTTCCGAATTTTAACAAAACAAAGATACCAGTTATTTGAGCGTTATTCCCCAATTATATGTTAAATGCTGATATTCAGTATTTTGGCGTTTAAAATAGGTTGGTGGATAAAAGCTGGAGGAGGCTGAAATAGTAGTGTGTCGATGTTTCTCTATGCCTTATAAAAAGATCGTTTTCTACGATTCTTTTTATAAATCATAAAGCTTATCCTCCAAGTGTTCCATTCTTGGTTTCTTTAATTCATATTTGACGGGACTAAAACCTTCAAAAATATATTTGAGTTCCCACCCAGAATTTTACGCCCTATCGGGCGCTTTTTGTGGATAGGGGGAAGGAAGAGAAGAGTGAATTCTTTGTAGGATAGCGCAAAAAATGTGCACAAGGCTGAATTTGCCGAACTCCGTGAGGCCCAGTTAATTTAATTTAACTAAAATGTGTTAAACCGTTTTAATTGAAAAGGAAAAAGACATCCTTTTTGTTTTGTGTCACACATTTAATTTATGGCTATTAAAAGGATTCTGACCTGTGAGACTAACAATGTTAGATTAAAAAAGACCCAAATTGTGGATCAATCTCAAAAGTTGTGTGCGGATTGATATAGGAGTCCGATCTTTGCGTAAAAACGACCGACCTTGGAATTATCTACGGACCTATTGAAGCTTA
>NZ_JADNYK010000013.1 GCF_017810075.1 Pseudozobellia sp. WGM2 | reverse complement strand
CAAGGGCCGTAGGATAAGGGACCATCATATTTTTATCACCTTCAGGCGCCATCGAGGAAAACTGTACATATCAACAGCTATATGCAATCTGGTGTGCTCCCTTATATTTTTCCTTTTACGTACCTTTCGGTACGACAAACAAAAATCCAAACGCACGACTTCACATAGCCCTGCGTTAGAGGCAATTTAAAAAAACACGATAGGTAAAAAGGACAAGTCTGAAATTATTTTTGATGTTGTCAATTATCCAAAAGAAATAATTACAAACTAAAACCTTACCAAACAAATGAGAAAGTCTAAAATTGTAATAACCATAATTACCTTGTTCCTATGTTTCAAAGGAATAGCACAATTTAATCAAAATAGCGAAAAGCAAATAGTAGTTGGGAAAGTTGATAGCTTATATTCCAAAATACTAAAAGAGCAAAGAGAAATTTGGATACATACACCTGAAGACTTTAATAGCACTAAAAAATATCCAGTTATTTATGTATTGGACGCATCTCAACAATTTTATGTTATTACAGGAATGCAAAAGCAACTAACGCCTTTTAAAATTCCTCAATCCATAATAGTTGGTATCACTAATACAGATAGAACAAGAGATTTCACGAATACTAACGTTCCTTTTCAACGCGGACACGAATCGGAAACTTCTGGAGGTGCCAGTAATTTTTTAAAATTCATAAATCAAGAATTAAAACCGTATATCAACAATAAATATCCAACCGAAAACAACAATACCATTATTGGTCATTCTACAGGAGGTCTTTTTGTACTTTATTCATACTTATATCACGAAAATTCTTTTGATAATTATTTGGCAATTGACCCAAGTCTTTGGTGGGACAAAGAAAATCTGGTTAAAGAAACTCAAGAACAACTAAATAAAGGAAATCGAAAAGAAAAATCATTATATATAGCGGTGGCTAATAGTATTGGCAAAGCAATGGACACGGTTAAAGTTAGAAGAGACAAAACAGTTCCTACTGAACAGATTAGAGCCAATTTAAAGTTTCACGACCTATTAGTGAAAAATAATAAAGAGATTAATTTTAAATGGGAATACTTTGAGAATGAAGACCACGGAAGCATTGTTGTTCCAGCCCAGTATAATGGATTGCGGTCTATTTTCTCTTGGTTTCCATTCCCAGAAATGTGGCGTTTTAACACACCAAAAGAATATTCTGCCAAAGAATTAACAGAGCCTTTTAAAACCCACTATAAAAAATTGAGTATTCAAATGAAACGTGAAGTAAAACCTGAATGGGAATTACTAAATCAAGTTGGGTTCTTTATGTTAGATGGACATAATCTTCCTAAAAAAGCTTTAGCATATTTAGAACTGAATGCTGATTTCTATCCTAATGAGTCAAAAAGTTTTGTTGCCTTGGGGAATTTTTTTTTATCTCAAAAAAACAAATCAGAAGCAATCAAATACTATAAAAAAGCAGTTGAAATAGACGGTAATCAAGAAGCTCAAGCTAAACTAAAGGAATTAGAATAGTAATAAAAACTGCCTCTAATAACGGTAACTGTTGCACAACCCCTGACCGGCAACAAAACAAATCATTATAAGCCTCTTTAAGGGGCTTTTTATTGCACCGTCAACAATTTAGGGAAGGCTATAGGACAAGAAAATCAGAAATGAATCACAGGGGTTATTACCGGTAAAGGTTGGCTCCAATTCAAAATAAGACCTAAAGCTATGGGTTATGGCACCGTCTATTTTGCCCAAAGTATGTTAAAAACTATTGACGAAGATTTTGAAGGAAAGACCATTGTGGTTTCGGGGTCAGGAAAAATTCACATCTCTGAAGTCGAACTTATGTTACTAAGCACTAAAAAATAGGTGATTGTTGGTCAAGATAATATTGATGGAAATCATAGTAACCTTTAGAGAATGATTCGATTTTTGGTGAAACCAAGTACTCAGGTGTATTGTCTTTAACTACTTTTTCCAGGTATTCTTGATAATTCAATATTCCTTCATATCTTTTTAGCTCTACCTGAAGAAAGTCGAGCTTGCCTTGCTCATAAAAGGAATAGAAATCCCATGTCTTTAATTCATCGGGGATTTCTGGCAAAATTATTTCGTTTTGGTTTTGACTATCGAAGGAAATTACCCAGTGATAGTTTACCTTTTTACCATCAATGTCATAGCCTTCATCACTAAGATTAGAAAGCATAATTCTACCAACTATATGATTGCCATTTGATGGATTAACATTTACAACATTGTTCTCATATGAATAATCAATGGCCCAGTTTAATGATGGGTAATTGTCCTCAACTACACCTGTTCCCAAAACATGATAATTACCCATAGTAAGACTGTATTTTTGCTTGTAAAATGTATCGTTGTATACAAATCTGTATTCATCGTTAAATAAGGTTATTGAATTTCCATGAGCGTTCCATAACCAATTTTGGTATTGATTGTCATCTAAAAACCCTAGGCAAATTAGAGAGACATGAGTATCGTACCCTCTAATATAGTCTGATCGGAACGTTTTGGTAACGAACCCCTCTTGGGTGAACATGTCGGCATTAACTTCGTTGATGCCATTCAAATTCCAATCAAATACGGCGTACGAATAAGTATCTAGTGTAAGATTATGCAAACCAACATATATCTTATCGGTAGTGACCCCTTTTGAAATATCAAAGTTTCTATTGAAACTAATTTCGGTGTTAGTATTTTGGAGTTGGCCACCCCCCATTTTACCTCCGGCGGAATTGTACAGGTCATACGAATCGAAGCCACCGGCAGGTACTGTAACCCCATCTTTATGATAAATGCGAATTGGAACTCGAAGATTGATTTCATCCAAGCCCGTAAAATTTGTTACGGAAAAAAAATTTGAACTACTGCCCAATTGATTCGTATCGTATGATCCAAATGTTATCATAAATTCAGTAGACGGATCAATATCTTCATAGGTACGTAAATAGAGTGTTTCTGTTTCCGGTAATACCCTCTCAACGGCCAACAATTTACCCTTCATATCAGAGGCAAAAACATAAAACCTGTCATAATCGTGTTGGTAGAATCCTTGAGGGAAATTCAACTTATGCAACCTTCGCATAATCTCTATCGGCATTTCTGCTATACTTTTGTTGCCCAAGGTGTCTTCTGCTACGATTGTAACCTTGGTTTTCCCCGTATTGAAATCGATGGGCCTGAATTCAAAATCAAACTCGACTTTATCTGTAGTCTCCTTAAAGATTTCGTCTCCTATTAAGTAAGATATGGACGCGACATCCGAATATTCATCATCTATTGATAAGTCGACCAATATGGGTTCGTCTATGATTTGGTTCGCCGCGAGATTGTTAAAGCTAATTGTGGGGCCAATATCGTCCATAAAAAAGTTCACCAAATAAGAACTGCTATTTTCTACGATATCGATTGCTTCAATCTTTAAAACATTACTTCCAGTTTTAAGTTGTAAAGTATCCAAGGTTATTTCATAATTATTATCTGAAATTTCATAGATCAATTCTTCATTTAATAGAATATTGACCAATGCAATTTCTTCATTGTCCACAACTTCGAATGTTACGGTTTGTTCTTCACCCGCTACTACTGCATTTTCATCTAAAGAAACGTTAGTTATGACAGGAGCATCATTGTCAATATTTATGGTCAATTCTTCTGAAGAAATGTTTCCTGAATTATCGGTTGCATCAACTCTTAAGATGTGCTCATTTAGACCTTTTGAAGATAACTTTGATGAATAATTAGAAAAATCGATATTCAATTGAAATGGTGGTTCATTGTCTTTTGCTACCGAACGCTCATCAACAAATGCTTCAATCATTTGAATCCCTCCAGCATCCTTGGCATCTATATTAATTTCCATTTGTTTGCCTACATATATAACTTCTTCCTTTGCATAGGGAGTGCCAGCAATTTCAATAGTTAAAATTGGAGGTGTAAGGTCCTTAATATCCTCATCGGAATCTGTTGAGCACGAAACGATTATTAATATGATTGTCAAAAATAAAGGGAAATATTTCATAGAATATCTTTATACCATGAGAGCAATCTAATGCGCAAATAAAAATATTGCAAAAATTTTAGGAGAATTGACCGAAAAGTAAGCCAACTTGATCACACAACGTTCTAGTTAATCTCTCTTCATAATCCCATTTTAAATTTACGGACGGTTTGCCAGAACCGCCGCTATGGCTCAACTACTCGACATATCAGGACGCTATATGCAATCTGGTCGACAGATTTTATTCCCAATACCGCAAAATCACCAACGGCACGTCCGCTCGCGCGGACTCGCTGCGAAACATGCCATGGCATTGAGCGGAAGCCAGATTACCATAGCATCTTTATGGTGATTTTACTATATTTCCATAAGATTCGCCAGACTTCACATAGCGCGGCGTTGTGCACATAAAACAAGCAGATGAGAGAAAAATCTATAAAAAAAATGATAACCTATAATAATCCGCTCATATCAAAAGGTAAGATCATAAAAATACTATTTCTTTTATTGTTTCCTTATGTATTATATGCAGTTGAATATCATGTATCTGTTAAAGGGAATGACTCTAATATAGGTTCATTGAAGCAACCGTTTCAAACAATTTCAGCGGCAGCCAAAATAGCAATGCCAGGTGATACAATTACTGTACATAAAGGCACTTATCGTGAATGGATTAATCCTCTCCGAGGTGGTTCAAGTGATGATAACAGAATTGTATATCGTGCTGCTCAGGGAGAAAAAGTTGAAATTAAAGGTTCTGAGGTAATATCAAATTGGAAAAAAGTAGAAAAAGGGATTTGGAAAGCTGTAATTCCTAATACATTCTTTGAAAGTTATAATCCATATAAAGATTCAATAGCTGGAGACTGGTTTAAACCCCAAGGTAGAGTGCATCATACAGGTGAGGTGTATATAAATGGAACCGCTTTATACGAGGAAGTTGCTAAAGAAAAAATGAATACTAGAAAATTAAGCTGGTATTGTGAAGTAGATGAAAATGAAACTCATATTTGGGCAAATTTTGGAGCGTTAAATCCCAAAAAGGAATTAACTGAAATCAATGTTAGAAAAGCCTGTTTTTATCCTGATAAACCCAATAGAAACTACATTACTGTTTCTGGTTTTACTATGAGACATGCAGCTTCTCAGTGGGCGCCACCAACGGCAGAGCAAAAAGCACTTATTGGCACACATTGGAGTAAAGGTTGGATCATAGAAAATAACATAATTAGCGACTCAAAATGTGTTGGATTAACGCTAGGTAAATATGGAGATACTACGGATAATACTTCAGGGAATTCTGCAGGAGGATATGTTGGAACAATTAAACGTGCACTGAAAAACGGATGGTCAAAAGATACTATAGGTTCACATATCGTCCGAAATAATACAATTTACAATTGTGGCGCAGCTGGTATTTGTGGTAGCCTTGGCGGAATATTCAGTCAAATCATTGGAAATCATATTTACAACATCAATCTTGACAAGCCTTTCACAGGTTACGAAATGGCAGGTATAAAATTTCATGCTCCCATTGATATGCTCATCAAAGGAAATCGTATTCATCATACATCAAGAGGAATATGGTTGGATTGGATGACGCAAGGTACTCGTGTAACTTCAAATATTCTTTACGAAAATGGAAGACAGGATTTATATATTGAAGTAAACCATGGACCCTTTGTGGTTGATAACAACATTTTGCTTACGAGATATAGTTTAAAAGACCGCTCAGAAGGTGGTACGTATGCACATAATTTATTTTATGGTAAGATTGATTACAGACCCGATGGTAGATGGACTCCATATCATAAGGAGCACTCAACAGAAATAGTAGGTATAAGGCCTATCAAAGGAGGTGATACTCGTTTTTATAATAATATGATTACTAGCAATGGACTTAGCGAATATAACAATACTGAAACGCCTTGTACGGCAGATGGTAATGTTTATGTATTTAATGCTAAACCACTAGAGAGTGAAGAAGGACCGCTTGAAATTCAGGACGAAGAAGAGTTTTTTAAACTAAAAATGACCGAAGAAAACGATGAATTAATTTTGAATTTCAAACTGCCAGTTGATGTAAGTGAGCAAAAAAATAATTTGGTTACAACGGCGCTACTTGGAAAAACAGTTTTGTCTAACGCACATTTTATGAATTTCGATGGTTCCCCATTGAAAATTGACATGGACTTTAAAGGTGTTAAAAGAAATACAGACAACCCTATTGCTGGTCCTTTTGAGCAATCATACGATAAACCAATTGTTGTAAAAGTTTGGTAAAGTGTTATTAATGAAGTTTCAGCACGATATAATGAATTACGTTGCACAACAAAAAATATAGGCCATTTGGCGGATAGTGCTAATTTTGGGAATGTTTACATTTAAAAAAAATATAGCGGTTTGATAGGAAGGTGTTTCAAAATTCCAAACGCCCCATATTCAAACCGATGATGCACAATTCACCTAAAGGTGAACCCAAATCGCTTCACGTCTCCGCCGTTCCCGCCCTTTGGGAAACGTGCATCATCGCAGGGCCATGTTAGATTGCAAGGGCTGTAGGATAAGTGGACTATTTGCCAGAACCGTCGCCACGGCTCAACTACTCGACATATCAGGACGCTATATGCAATCTGGTCGACAGATTTTATTCCCAATACCGCAAAATCACTGACAGCACGTTCGCTCGCGCGGACTCGTTACGAAACATGCCATGGCATCGAGCGGAAGCCAGATTACCATAGCATCTTTATGGTTATTTTACTATATTTCCATAAGATCCGCCAGACTTCAAATAGCGCGACATTGGCTTACACTAATATCCTAAAGACATACAAATGAAAAGTTTTAAAAATATTTGCTTCCTGTTTTTTTTCATTATTGTTATACCAAACTGCGAAGCCCAGACAAATGATTCCAAATCAACTGCATTTACCAATATTACATTGATCGATGTGGAAAAATCCAAGTCATTAGAGAATATGACAATCATTATTAATAATGACAAAATAAAATCTGTTTTCCCGAGCAATTCACAGCAAATTCCAACGAATGTTGAAATTATTGATATGACGGGCCATTATATTATTCCAGGTCTAATCGATGGGCATGTTCATCTTTTTGCCAATCAAAATAGAAATGCTGATTTAAAAAAACTTTTATTTTCTGGGGTTACCTCTTTAAGGGATATGGGTGGTGACGCCAGAATATATCAAAAGCTTAATAAAAATATAGCCAACGGAACAATGCTATCTCCCAATATATATTATTCCGCGACGTTCTTTGGTCCGGAATTTTTAGAAGACCCTCGTACAAAGTTTGCAAACAAGGGAATTAACCCAGGAGAAGCTCCATGGATGAGGGTTGTAAAGGATGATACTAACCTGACGGAGGTAATTTCCGAAGCAAGGGAAATCGGAGTAACTGGAATTAAGGCCTATGCTTCAATTTCACCCGATTTACTTAAAAAGATTTCTGAAGAAGCTCATAATCAAGGATTGAAAGTTTGGAGCCACTCAGCTACTTTTCCAAGTAAACCAAGTGACGCAGTAAGGGCAAATGTGGATGCTATATCACATGGTGTTGGAATGATAACGGAAGAGGCTGAAACAGTCCCTAATTCATTTAATGATGCGATACTTAATTTTATACCACTTCAAGATTTTGAAAATGCTAACGCCTTATCTAATGTTTATGTTGATCTACTCCAATCAATGAAATCCAATGGAACCATATTCGAACCAACAATTTCAGCTTGGAAAAGAGTTAAAACTGAAAAGAAGGATGCTGAAAAGAACGAGCAAAAAATGAACCCAAAGAGTAATATGACACAAGCAAGGGCTAAAATGAACATTCCCGCTATGAATAAATGGGTTAATAAAATAACCAATGCTGCCTATATTAATGGGGTTACCATTTCAGCCGGAACCGATTTTACGCAGGCAATAAAGTGGGTTCAAGATGAGATTCGGTTTCTTGTTGAATCTGGTCTTACTGAAATTGACGCCATCAGAGCAGCAACTTTGAATAATGCCATGGTAATCGGAATTGATAAAACTCATGGTTCAATTTTAATTGGCAAGCAAGCTGATTTAGTTATTTTAACCAAAAATCCAATAGAAGATATTGAAAATTTAAGAAGTGTAAAAATAGTTTATAAAGACGGGAAACGGTATTCAGCAGAATAGTAAATTAAAACGTACGCCAACAATGCCCTATTTGTTGAGTCCACCAAATTTTATGGATTTACTCATGTAGTTTCTATTTTCAATAATGAATTCGTGATAACGCCGCGCATGGGCCGTAGAACAAGTGAACTATTTGCCAGAACCGCCGCAACGGCTCAACTACTCGACATATCAGGACGCTATATGCAATCTGGTGTGCTCCCTTGTATTTTTCTTTTTTACGTACCTTGTCGTTACGACAAACAAAAATCCAAATGCACGACTTCACATAGCCCTGCGTTGTAAAACATTTAAAATTGAATAAAACTCACCTAATTTCCATATTAATAACTCTTGTCCTAATTCAAATTCTAGGCTTTGTTTCAATCAACTACCTTGGAGATTATGGTTGGAGTGTTTTTCTTTTTATTCCTTTCATAATTGGGTTTTTACCACCATATATTTCTGGAAAGAAAATTACAATAACTAAAAGCATGGCTTATAGATTAAGCTTTGCTGCTTTAGGTCTTGCTTGTCTTGCTCTCTTAGTTTTTGCAATTGAAGGTATTATTTGCCTACTAATGGCAAGTCCTCTTCTTGCTCTTGCAGTATGGTTGGGTTCCTATATCGGATATAAAAGCTCTGGTTCAAATTTCATGAATCCAAAAAACACAACTATCATATTGGTTTTACTATCATTTGGGTTCACCAGTTTCGACTACTTCAACAAGCCGAAGGACCTAATACCCGTTCGAACCAAAATAATTGTAAACGCACCTATTGAAGCAGTATGGAATAACGTAGTCACATTTGACAAAATCAGCGAACCTACTGACTGGATTTTCAAAACTGGTATAGCTTACCCAACTGACGCCACAATCGTTGGAAAGGGTGTTGGAGCAGTACGGTATTGTAATTTCACCACAGGTAGTTTTATTGAGCCAATAACAACATGGGACGAGCCAAATTTATTGCAATTCGATGTTAAGGAGCAGCCAACTCCAATGAACGAATTAAATCCTTTTTGGGATGTGCATCCTCCACATTTGGATGGATATTTTAAATCTTACAAGGGTCAATTCAAATTGACCAAAATATCTGAAAGTAAAACAGAACTGGAAGGAACGACCTGGTACAAAGTGGATATTTATCCTGAAATATATTGGAAAGGTTGGTCTGACTTCATAGTTCATCGAATACACGAAAGAGTTTTAAATCATATAAAACACGAATCGGAATAAAAACGTTTTACAACAATGCCTAAACGTAATGCGGACTTTAGCGCAAAACCGAAAGGTCTGTGTATATTTATAAAGTCGCTAAATCTTATGGATTTAGCTCTGGAACAAAAAAAAGAAAAAGCAAAACAATAAGCTTTAGCTACGTCAGCAGACGGAAACGAAAAAGTTTCCCTGCCTCCGCACTACGCTTAGGTACTGTGTCAAAAAACAAGTTTTTTCCTTGAAATTTCAGGAAACAGGTTGAGCGATCAATTTGTTATCCCGCGCAGCAAGGGCTTTATGCTTTTG
>NZ_JADNYK010000012.1 GCF_017810075.1 Pseudozobellia sp. WGM2 | reverse complement strand
GCATTTAGGGCGCAGTTCAGAGGTGTGAAAAATGTAGAATTCTTCCTATTTAGACTAACAACAATTTTTGCATAAACACAACAATTGTTCCTGATCCCAAATTGTTGTACATATGTTGTACAGTGGAGATAAAAAAAGGCTCCCAATCTCTCGGAAGCCCTTTGTTTGCTAGTAGCGGGGACTGGACTCGAACCAGCGACCTTCGGGTTATGAGCCCGACGAGCTACCTACTGCTCTACCCCGCGATATGGGTTTCTTCTTACTTGTCTTTCGACTACAACTCATGACGCTGTCAAGAAGAGCGCTACTATTCGTAACGGGCGACAAATATACAACGGTTTTATGGTATTATCCAAACTTGTTGAAGAATCTTTTTGCAGCCTCACTAAATTAAAATCTGTAAAATGCATACCTTCGAGACTTGCTAAGCGTTTATGGAGTTAATTAATGATTTTATTTCCGGTGCATTACCGTTCACCGAGTGGCCGATGTTTCTTTTGCTTATAGGTGGGGGGCTTTTTCTAGTAGTTTATTCTAAATTTTTACCCTATCGTTATTTCGGTCATGCCATTGCCATAACAGCTGGCAAATATGACGATAAATCGGCTCAGGGCGATGTAAGCTCTTTTCAGGCTTTGTCGGCGGCAGTTGCCGCAACGGTGGGGCTAGGTAATATTTCTGGGGTTGCTATTGCCATTCATGATGGGGGGCCTGGAGTTGTTTTTTGGATTTGGGTAACCGCTCTTATCGGTATGTGTATCAAATTTTATTCCTGTAGTCTCGCGGTGATGTTCCGTACGACTGACTCCGATGGAAAATTACAAGGTGGCCCCATGTACTATATCACTCAAGGTTTAGGGCAAAAGGCCAGACCTCTGGCAATATTTTTTGCTGTTTGCGGACTCTTCGGCTTTTTAGGTGTTTTTACGGCCAACCAGTTTACCGAAACGTTTATGAGTGTGGTTGAGCCGTCAGATACCTTGTTCGCTATGAGTGACCAAAACTGGAAACTTAGCATTGGCTTTGCTTTGGCGATAATTACCTCGTTCGTAATATTTGGCGGACTGACCAAAATTGCTAAAGTAGCGTCGGCCATAGTGCCCTTTATGGTGTTGATTTATCTGATTGCGGTAGTGGCGGTCATGGCGCTGAATTCATCACAGATTTTCCCTGCCTTAAAGATGATAATTACCGAAGCCTGGAATTTTAAAACCGTGGTAACCGGTGGTTTTTGGGGCCTGGTGATCATTGGTATACGAAGGGCCATGTTTTCAAATGAGGCCGGTCTGGGTAGTGCACCGATGTATCATGGGCAGTCAAAGACCGACAGTCCGATAAAAGAGGGTCTGGTGGCCATGTTAGGCCCGTTCATTGATACTATTCTTGTCTGCACTTTTACGGCAATTGTAATTATTCTCAGCGGTGCTTATTTAGAAGATTCTAGTGGAATTGTAATGACCTTATCCGCATTTGAAACCACCTTGTTCGGGTACGGTGATGACCTACTCATGTTAATCGTTTCGGCCTTTGCCCTCTCTACGCTGTTCACTTATTCGTATTACGGAGTAAAATGCTTATCTTTTTTAACGAATGCCAAGATTGGTAAGTATTATAATTGGTATTTCGTTATTATGATCGTGTTTGCGGCAGTGGCTTCCTTAGAATTGGTGAAGAACTTAATTGACCTTTCTTACGCATTAATGGTAATACCTAACATGATTGCGGTACTTTTGTTGGCGCCTAAGGTAAACAAGGCGGCAACTGAATATTTTAAAAAATTAAAGGATGCAAAAGCATAAGTCGGGTTTTGTTAATATTATCGGTAACCCCAATGTGGGCAAATCGACATTGATGAACGCTTTCGTTGGGGAGAAGTTATCTATTATTACTTCAAAGGCACAGACCACAAGACACCGTATTCTAGGAATTGTTAATGGGGATGATTTTCAGGTAATCCTTTCCGATACCCCCGGTATCATCAAACCGGCCTATGAACTGCAGTCTTCGATGATGAACTTCGTAAAATCTGCTTTTGAAGATGCCGATGTACTTATCTACATGGTGGAAATTGGTGAGAAGGCTTTAAAAGATGAAGCCTTTTTCGAGAAAATAAAAAATAGCAAAATACCGGTGCTATTGCTGTTGAACAAAGTGGATACGGCAACGCAAGAATTATTGGAAGAACAGGTTCAGTATTGGCAAGAAATGCTTCCTACGGTTGAGCTTCATCCTATTTCGGCTTTATCGAACTTCAATATTAAAAATGTTTTTGAACGCATTATAGAATTGCTTCCTGAGGCACCTCCATATTATCCGAAAGACCAATTGACCGATAAACCGGAGCGGTTTTTTGTGAATGAGACCATTCGCGAGAAGATCCTCATCCACTATAAAAAAGAGATTCCCTATTCCGTAGAAATTGAAACCGAAGAATTTCACGAAGACGAAGAAATCATTCGTATGCGGGCGGTAATTATGGTCGAACGAGATTCTCAGAAGGGGATCATAATAGGCCATAAAGGTAGTGCATTAAAGAGGGTAGGTGTAGAGGCCCGTAAAGATTTAGAGCAATTTTTTGGTAAGCAGGTACATATCGAATTATATGTAAAAGTGAATAAGAATTGGCGTAGCGATGCGCGGCAACTTAGACGTTTCGGGTACAATCAAAACTGATTGATAACCTTAGCTTATTGATTAGGTTACGTTTTGATTAAGGTGTTTTGTCATTTTCGTATAGAGATAAATAACTATACCGAAAAATGAAAAAACCATTACTGATAGCACTCGTTCTGGGTGTTACACTTTCCTCATGTATTAAAGATTATATTGGCTTGCCAGGTCACGGGCATGATACCGATGTTTCAAACCTTACTTTCAATCAGATAGGCACTTTTGCCAATGGTTCCGGTGACGAGGGCTTTGCAGAAATCAGTGCTTTCGATGCCAAAACCAATAAATTATTCATAGTTAACCCAAATGAAAATGAAATATCGGTTTGGGATATTTCAAACCCATCGACGGCAATAAAACTTTCAGGTATTTCCCTGAACGGAACGCCGAATAGTGTTGCCGTAAATGACGGAATTTTAGCGGTTGCCGTTGAGAATACCAATAAACAAGAGAACGGTACAATCGAAACCTACGATACAGAAACACAACAACTTGTAAATAGCTATACCGCAGGGGCTTTACCCGATATGGTCACTTTTTCTCCAGACGGTAAATATATTATCGCCGCAAATGAAGGGGAGCCAAATGATGATTATTCAGTAGACCCTGAGGGCTCTATCACTGTAATCGATTTAAAGAAAAATAAAATAGGTACTCTTTACTTTGCCAATTTTGATGCGGAGACAATTGGTAACGAGTTTAGGGTCTTTGGTCCAGGTGCTAGTCTGACCCAAGATATAGAACCTGAGTATGTTGCCGTTTCCACTGACAGTAAGTACGCCTATGTCACCTTACAAGAAAATAATGGTATCGCCGTAGTTGACTTACAAGGTATGACCATTCGTGCGGTTTATGGTCTTGGCGCAAAAGACCACATGATGCCATACAATACTATGGATGCCAGCAATAGAGATGATAGTATCGGGAATTTTCAAAATTGGCCTGTACATGGTTTGTATATGCCAGATGCCATTGCTTTTGCTGAAGTGAAGAGTTCCAATTATTTGATTACGGCCAACGAAGGCGATTCTAGAGATTATGACGGGTATTCAGAGGAAGCCCGTGTCGAAGATCTGGAGTTGGATGCTACGGCTTTCCCAAATGCGGAAGAATTACAGAAAGAAGAAAACTTGGGGCGATTGAAAACTACTTTGGCCAGTGGTGATATTGATGGGGATGGAGATTACGATAAAATTTATTCCTACGGTGCCAGGTCGTTTTCCATTTGGGATACTTATGGCGCTTTGGTTTACGATAGTGGAGATGAAATCGGTAGAAGGACTTTCGAAATGGCTCCTGATTATTTTAATGCGGATGAGGGCGAGGCCGATGGAAGAAGTGATGATAAAGGTGCCGAGCCAGAGGCGGTAACGACACTAAAGATGGGTAAGTCAACCCTATTGTTCGTAGGTTTGGAACGTACCGGAGGGGTGTTGGTTTATGATATTACAAACCCTACGGCTCCAGAATTCTTAAACTGGATTTTTGATGTACAAGACATGGCACCGGAAGGTTTATTGGTAGTTCCCGCAAAAGATAGTCCGACCAAAGAAAACTTATTAATTGTGACCAACGAGGTTTCTAATACCATATCTATTTACGAAATCAAATCTTAGATTTCAGCTAATTGTTTAAAAACCCTTGAGAGTCAATGGCTTTCAAGGGTTTTTTATTTGAATACAACAGTTGGGCAAGGGTTAAAAGAAAAAGTGCTAAATGAACCGGCAAATACTTGATATGTAGTATTTTTGCGCCAAATTAAATGAGGTATGAGTGCTATTGTGGCCATTGTGGGAAGACCAAATGTGGGTAAGTCCACTTTTTTTAACCGTTTGATTCAACGTAGGGAAGCCATCGTTGATGCCGTGAGTGGGGTGACCCGTGACCGTCATTACGGTAAGAGCGATTGGAACGGTAAGGAGTTCTCGTTGATAGATACGGGCGGTTACGTAGTCGGTAGCGATGATATTTTTGAGCAAGAAATCGATAAGCAGGTAGAGCTGGCCATCGACGAAGCCGATGCCATAATTTTTATGGTAGATGTGGAAGCGGGCATCACCGGAATGGATGAAGATGTCGCGAATTTGCTCCGTAGAGTAGATAAACCTGTTTTTCTGGCTATTAACAAAGTCGATAACGCCAAAAGAGCGGAAGACGCTGTAGAATTCTATGCCCTTGGATTAGGTGAATATTTTACCCTCTCGAGTATAAACGGTAGTGGCACAGGAGATTTATTGGATGCCTTGGTGGAAGTACTGCCTGAAAAGGACAAAGAAGAAAGTGAATTGCCCCGTTTTGCAGTGGTAGGTAGACCGAATGCCGGTAAGTCTTCGTTTATAAATGCCCTAATTGGTGAAGACCGATATATAGTGACCGATATTGCAGGTACTACCCGTGATAGTATCGATACCAAATACAATCGTTTCGGTTTTGAATTCAACTTGGTCGACACCGCAGGTATTCGAAGAAAGGCCAAGGTCAAAGAAGATTTGGAGTTCTATTCGGTAATGCGATCGGTTCGGGCGATCGAGCACAGTGATGTGTGTTTGTTGCTGTTCGATGCAACTCGTGGTTTTGATGGTCAAGTAGAGAATATTTTTTGGCTGGCACAGCGTAACAATAAGGGAATTGTGATTTTGGTGAACAAGTGGGATCTGGTCGAGGACAAAGAAACCAATACCATGAAACAGTACACCCAACGCATCAAGAAGGCCATAGAACCTTTTGTAGATGTACCTATTATATTTATTTCCGCGCTTACCAAGCAACGGATTTTTAAGGCCATTGAAACGGCTGTTGAGGTATTTGAAAACAGGTCTAAAAAGGTTAAGACACGCAAGCTGAACGATGTAATGCTCCCTATAATTGAGCGTACACCGCCACCGGCGTACAAAGATAAATATGTAAAAATCAAGTTTATTACTCAATTGCCGACCCCATACCCGCAATTTGCCTTCTTCTGCAACTTGCCACAGTATGTGCGTGACCCTTATAAACGATTTCTAGAGAATAAACTACGCGAGAATTTTGATTTTACCGGTGTGCCGGTAACAATTTTTATGCGAAAGAAGTAAGACCCTAAGGGGTTATACTACTTGCTTTAATCAATAAGTAGACTTTTAACACTTATAGAAGCATAAACTTTTGTTAATTACAACTAATTTTTTAGTTGTAATGGTATTTTTGGTTGAGATACATTCATCAATCATTAAATAATGCCTTTATGCACAGAGCTTTACTCGCCTTTGTATGGTGCATTTTAGTTTTCCCCTCCCTGTATGCACAAGAGTTTAGAATTACCGGATCTGTAGTCGACGCTACTACCGACGAACCACTAGAAGCGACCACCATTTATGCCGAATCACCGAAAGACAGTACTTTGGTCAGTTATACGATTTCCGATGAAAACGGTTTTTTTGAGATGGAAGACCGCTCTACGTTAAAAGAGTTGAATCTTTTTTTTTCCTTTAATGGTTACAGAACGTTAACTATGAAAGTTGAAGGGCAGGCCGTACTTCAGTTGGGGGTCTTAAAATTGGAACCTCAAACAGAAGAACTCGAAGGTGTAAATGTAGTGGCAGATAGAGTACCCATTATCATCAAGAAAGATACCTTGGAGTTCAATGCCGATTCTTTTAAGGTAAGACCCGATGCTACTGTAGAAGAATTGTTGAAGAAATTACCAGGGGTAGAGGTTGATAGCGATGGTAAAATTACCGTGAACGGAAAAGAGGTCAACCAGGTATTGGTCAACGGTCAGGTTTTTTTCAGTAATGACCCCAAAGTGGCCACCAAGAGTCTGCCCAAAGAAATTATCAGTAAAATACAGATTACCGATACGAAAACTAAGGCACAAGAATTTACAGGTGAGAGTGGTAGCGGTGAATCAAAGACCATCAATCTAACGATAAAAGAAGATATGAACAAGGGTGTACTATCTCGAATTACTGCGGGCTATGGTACTGATGGGCGTTATCAGGCAAACACCCTCTTCAATTATTTTAATGGTAATGAAAGAATTAGTATTGTCGGAGCATCGAACAATATTAATTCGGCAGGGTTTTCATTTGATGAGATATATGATATGCTGGGTCGCTCACGTGGTGGCATTAACATTAATAGAGAGGGCGGATTCTCGATTTCAGGGCTCAATTTTGGTTTTGGACAAGGTATAATCACATCAAATACTCTTGGTGGTAGCTATGCCAATTCAAAAAAAGGAGAGTACGAACTATTGGGTAATTACTTCTTTGCCTCTTCTGATAGCTATAATGATGAAAAAATATCAAGAGAGAATATTTTGCCAAGCGGAGTATTTTTTACCGATAGCGAATCAAGTTTCGAGGGAAATACGGTATCTAACCGAGGGGCAGCAAGCTTTATTTTTGATATCGGCAAGTCTTTAAGGGTGACTGTTGAACCTGCGATGAGTGTGAACCGAACCCATTCAGTCGATGCCTCTACTACACAATCTTCTACCAATGAAGATGGATTGTTGAACCTAAATGAGCGTTTAAGAAATGAAGATGGGGTAGGTAGAAATTTCACCAACCGTTTTGATATGACCCAGAAATTCGATACCCTAGGCACCTTTGTTAGGCTGTTTTTCAATAATACGAATAGTACTAATGATAAGACTACCGGTCTTCTCAATACTAATGATATTTTTGGAGACAATGCTCGTACAGAAATCTTGAACAGAAATACACTAAGTGAAGATGAAAACGACACTTACGAACTTGGTGTAACCTATAGACAAGTTTTAGGAAAAAAACTTTTCGTAGATCTCACCTACAAACAGCGTGAAGAAAAAAAGGCCAATGTTCGCTCGGTATTCGATTTTGATATGAATATGAACAGCTACTCTAATTTTAATGAGGCATTGAGTTCTGATTTTGTGTTTAAAACTTCTCAAAAGATACCTGCTTTGGGCATTAAGCGCGATCGCGAAAAACTGAATATGGGTGTTGATTTAGAGTATGTGTTTTCAGACTTGAATATTGCCGAATTTCTTCGAGATAATACCTTTGAAAAATCTTATAAGAACATTTTGTTCAACGGCTATGTTAACTACACCATTAAGGAGGGCAAGCGTGTAAGCGTCTATTTCGATTCCGATTTTAATTTGCCCCAAATTAACCAATTGCAGCCGGTACCTGACGTGAGCGATCCTCTAAATATAGTTACGGGAAACCCGAATTTGGACCCTTCAGTATCAAAAAATATTTATTTAAACTACAACAACTTCAATTGGAAAGATCGTACTGGCATGTTTCTATACATGGGGCTCAATTTTCAAGATAATCTTATTTCGCCGGTAACAGAAACTGACGATAACCTTCTAAGACAAACTACTTATATGAATGTCGATGGAAATTATAATCATTATGGGGGAATGGGGTATTCAAGAGAATTTAAAAAGGACAGTACCCTAAGTGTTAAGCTGAATGTGAGACCCTATTTCAATTTACAGAAAAATATTGGTTTTGTTAACGGCCAACGTTTAGAAGCTCGAAGAAATACTTTTACACCTAGAATTTCCACTAGTTTAAACATCAATAAAATTCTAGAGGTTGAACCTGGTTATAGTTTGACTTTCAACTCCACAAAATATAACATCCAAAGTTATGAAGATATTAACTTCACGAGCCATAACGCTGAGTTGAAGATGACTTTATATTGGCCGGAAAATGTGATTTGGGGTAACGATATAAGATATAATTACAATGGCAATGTTAGCGATGGTTTTGATAAAGATGCGCTATTTTGGAACATGAGTCTTGGCGTACAATTATTCAAGAAACAGACCACTTTAAAAGTTTTGGCTTATGATCTTCTCAATCAAAATATCAATACTCGCCGAACAACGGGCCAAGATTTTATACAAGATTTTCAAGGTACCGTTCTACAACGTTATTTTATGCTCAGTCTCACATACAAGTTTGATCAGTTCGGCGGCAAAAAATCTAAAGAGGGTAATAGATTCATGTTCTGACCTTCGGAGGGCTGTAGATCATTGATTTTTGTAATACCTATAATCTTGAAGGGTAAACATAGATATCAATCAATGTATATTATAGGTAGGTAAATCGAGTGTTCAAGATTATGTGCTGCACCCTCAATTTCTACATCATTTAAATAGATGCCTTGGCAACATCCTGTGGTATATTCAATGGTGTTAAGCGTGAGAGTGAATTTTAAGGTATCTTTTACTGTAATATTTAAGGTATTGTCTCCCGGTTGAAAGTCATCATGAATAACAAGAAAATGGCTTGTAAATGGTAAATCCGATTCGTGTAATTCAATTTGCTTGAGTTCTATGTCCACAGCATTGTTCTTGGTATCAGTGATTAAGATATCGTCAAGGGTCAACGATCCCGACACAAAACTATTTTTATCGGTTCCGTTATCTAAAAAGTAAACCATGGCTCCTGAGTGGGTCAAAGGCGTCGCACAATCAACTAAGCCACAATTGTTGCCGCCGCTATCATCAGGTTTACAGGAGAAAAATAAAACCAGAATGTATATCTGCCATATGATATATAAAACTTTACCGCTCATGCCAATTAGATGTTGCCTTTAAATTAAGGTTGCGTTATTTTCTCATCTAGTTATAGAAGCATAAACTTTTGTTAATCGTAACTAATTTTTTAGTTGTAATGGTATTTTTGGTCAATATCTAATTCATCAATCCACGAAAACCAAAAAATTCATGCACAAAGTTTTACCAGCTTTAGTTCTGTGCATTTGCTTTCACTATAACGTTTGCGGACAAGAATTCAAAATTACGGGCTCTGTAGTTGATGCTTCGTCAACGCAGCCCCTTGAAGCCACGACCGTTTACGCAGAATCACCAAAAGATAGCTCTTTGGTGGCCTATACCATCTCAGATGAAAACGGTTATTTTGAACTTGAAGACCGTTCTTTGTTAAAAGAGTTCAATCTTTATTTTTCTTTTAACGGTTACAAGACCTTGACCATGAAGGTGGAGGTGAAACCAGAGATAAAACTCGGAGCAGTGCAAATGGAACCCCAGACCCAAGAGCTTCAAGGGGTCGATGTGATTGGGGACAGGGTGCCAATTACAGTGAAGAAAGATACTTTGGAGTTTAATGCAGATTCGTTTAAGACCCGCCCCGATGCCAATGTTGAAGATGTGCTCAAAAGGCTTCCCGGAGTTGATGTTGATAGCGATGGTAAAATTACCGTGAACGGAAAAGAGGTCAACCAGGTGTTGGTCAATGGGCAAGTATTTTTTAGCAACGACCCGAAGGTAGCTACAAAAAGCCTTCCTAAAGAAGTAATCGATAAAATACAGATTACCGATACAAAAACTAAAACTCAAGAGTTTACCGGAGAGGAAGGTGATGGAGAGAACAAGACCATCAACTTGACCATCAAAAAAGATAAGAACAAAGGTGTTTTGGGTAGAATTTCAGCCGGCTATGGTACCGATGAACGCTATCAACTAAACGGCCTACTCAATCATTTTAACGATACCGAAAGAGTCAGTTTTATCGCCAGTTCAAACAACATCAACAATTCAGGCTTTTCATTTGATGAAATATATGATATGGTCGGGAGAACTCGAGGTGGGTATGATGGGGCACGAGAATCTGGACTTTTAAATAATTTCGGAAACGGTATAACCACCTCTTCCAATTTGGGAGGAAGTTATGCAAATGCCGAAAAGGGCAAATACGAGGTCGATGGTAATTATTTTTTCGGGTATAGCGATTCGTTCAATGATCAAAAAACCAATCGAGAGAATATTTTGCCCGATGGTAGGTTTTTTACCGATAGTGATAGCAAATTTAGGGGGTCTTCAAATTCCAATAGGGGTTCGGCCAGTTTAGAGTTCGATATCGATAAAACGCTACGGGTAACTTTAGAGCCTTCGATGAGTGTTAGCCGTACCGATTCTTACAACCAAAACACCTCGGTGTCGTATGACGAAGATGGTAATCTTATTAACAGGAATAATAGAACGACAAGGGATGATGGCTTTCAAAGAAACTTTTCGAATCGGTTCAGTATCATTAAAAAATTGGACACCCTAGGTAGGTTTGTAAGTTTAAGATTTTCTAACAATAACAATGAAAACCGAAATGCATCTAACTTAAGTTCGTTGCGCGAAGTGTTTGGTAATGAAAGCGAGGAGCAGACACTTGATCAGTTTTCAGAAGTCGATAACAAAAGAAATAATTATGAGATTCAAGGGGAATACCGGCACCCCATCGCTGAAAAGATGTTTTTAGATTTCGAATATGAATACAGTCATGATGATAGAGACAACCAAAAAGAAGTTTTTGATTTTAATGAAGAAGAGGGGTCTTATAACCTCTTTAATGAAGAATTGAGTTCGAACTTTAATTTTAAGAATATTCAGCAGACCCCATCTTTAGGTATTCGTAGAAATGGGGAAAAGTTGAACTTTAGAATTGCGGCAGAATACAAGTTTACCGAGTTGAGCAACCAAGATTTTTTGCAAAACACTAGCTTTTCCAAATCATATGAAAACCTGTTGTTCAATGCCAGAATGCGCTATTCGTTCGGTAAGAATAAACGCTTTAATGCCCGTTACCGTAGTAATTTGAATTTTCCATCGGTAAATCAGTTACAGCCGGTACCCAATGTCAGTAATCCGTTGAACATTGTTATTGGTAACCCTGAACTTTCCCCTGCGGTCAGCCACAACATTAATTTTCATTACAATGATTTTAATTGGAAGGATCGCACCGGTCTTTATGCTTATTTAAATGTAGATTTTCAAGAAAATAAGGTGTCTGGAATTTCAACCACTGATGAAAATTTCTTGCGTACCACCCGTTTTACCAATATTGATGGTAATTATAATGGCTGGGCCGGTTTTGGCTATTCAAAGGAAGTAAAGAAAGACAGCACCATCACGGCAAAGTTTAACCTTCGACCCGGTGTTAGTTTTGGTAGACAAGTGAGTTTTAGTAATGGAGTGCGTCTTGAAGCGGAAAGCTTTGACATTTCGCCATACCTCTCGACTACGATAAACTACCGCGAATTGGTAGAGTTCGAACCTGGTTATGGCATCACTTTTAACAATACACAGTACAACCTCGATAATTTTGAAGATGTAAAGTTCACGGCTCAAAACGCTAGCCTTCGAACTACTATTTATTGGCCCAAAAATGTGATTTGGGGCAATGACATTCGTTATACCTATAACGGGAATGTCGGCCAAGGCTTTCGAAAAGATGCCGTGTTTTGGAATATGAGCCTGGGCTTGGAAATTTTGAACAAAAAAGCTACGGTCAAGGTGTTGGCCTATGATTTACTGGACCAGAACATCAATACAAGAAGAACAACGGGTGAAGACTTTATACAAGACTTTCAAGGTACGGTGTTGAAACGTTATTTCATGGGAAGTTTCACTTATAAGTTCGACCAGTTCGGGGGTGCTAAACCCCAAGGCGGAGGTAGGTTTAGAAGGCGTTAATGATTTTCATTTCACATACGATTTAAGGGTGCTGTAGGTTTTGTTGGTCGCTCTTAAAATTTGATGGGGTACATCATGTATGTTCACTAAACGGGAAGATATATTTTAAAAGTAGCATGAACGTTCGGTTGACTGGTAGCTAGAATTATTCCGTTATGATTGTTTACAATTCTCTTGACGATTGCCAACCCGATTCCAGTAGATTTATCATCCGGCTTGTTAGATAATCGCTGAAACATTTCAAAGATTTTTTCGCTATGCTTTTGCTCAAAACCGTTACCGTTATCTCTGACTGAAATCTCGCAATAATTCAAATTCTCGTCGAGACTTTCGACCCCGAAATTAGAGCCTTTGTCAATTCGGCTTTCCACCTCAATTGTCAGTGTACGTTCGTTATTTCTAAATTTGATATTATTGGAAAACAAATTGTAAAATAATTGTTCTATTTGAACGGGCATAATATGAAGTTTGCCCAAATTGCTCAAATTTAGTACAGCGTTGCTTTGATCAAACTCATCTGAAAGCCGATACTTGACCCTTTCGATAAGTTTGCCCATATCTTGTTCTCTAAAACCCTTATGATTATACCCGGTCTGTGAATATTTCAGAAGGTCATCAAGAATTTTTCGCATACGTGTCGCCGCGTTCTTGATCGATTTGAAGTATTTCTTACTTTTTTTAGAAAGTTTATCGATTTCCTTTACTTCTATGGTATTCGTCAAGAGCTGAATCTTGCGCAAAGGTTCTTGCAGGTCATGGCTTGATATAAAATCATAGGTAGCAAGCTCGTTTTCTTTTTTCTCAATAATGCTAGCTTGTTTTCTCATGGTGTTGATAGTATCGAGGTGATACGAAATCAACTCAGAAAACATGGTGAACATATCTACGATTTTAGCATTTTTAAGCTTGTTCGGTTTAAGGTCTAGGGCACATAAGGTGCCAAAAAACTCTCCGTTACTTCTTATAATCGGTACTGATATATAACTTTGAAAACCATACTGTTGAGGTATGGGGTGATTCGAATAAGTCTCATCATTATCAACATGGTCAATAACCACCAATTTGTCGGTATCCCGTACCTGTTTGCAAAAAGTGGTGCTTATTTCGAGTTCGTCGCCCACCGACAGCCCAAAGGGAATATTATCTAACACGCCACATGTGACCCAGGCATCTTCTGTAACCCTGGCCACGGCAGCAAACCCCATTCCCGTGGCCCTACAAACAACATCTAGTATCGTGGGTACAATCGCTATAGATTGAATATCTGTAATGTCTTTTTGTAAAACGGTATTAACTTCCATTAATCAATTCTTCACGATTTAATGTTCTTATTTTTTATGTGAAATAAGCTAGCTGTGTGCGAGAAATTTAAAATAAGTTCGTATCAATTATACGATATATATTTCATTTAATTATCCGATGATGCTCTAATTTATTAATGGTTTTTCGGCCCTTGAGTACAGCTGTGGTCTTTGATTTTCAATAACTATCTTTAACAAATGTAGCGTATAACAATCAGTAAGTAAAATCATGAATACAACACACGAATTTTTTATGAAACGGGCCATTGAAATGGCTTCAAAGGGAATGAATTCTAACGCAGGCGGACCATTTGGTGCAGTACTGGTAAAAGACGGTGAAATTATAGCTGAAGGTCACAATCAAGTTACCTCGACCAATGATCCTACTGCCCATGCAGAGATGGTCGTAATTCGTGAGGCATGTAAGAAACTAAACTCCTTCCAACTAACTGATTGTATACTTTATACTTCTTGTGAACCCTGCCCCATGTGTTTGGGCGCTATCTATTGGGCGAGGCCGACAGCGGTTTATTTTGCCTGTACGAAAGAAGACGCCAAAGCTATTGATTTTGATGACCGATTTATTTATGATGAATTGGACAAAAATATGGGCGACCGACAAATGACCTTTATTCAATTACTACGGAATGAAGCCTTGCCAGTTTTTAATGGCTGGGCAGAAAAAAATGACCGAACGGAATATTAACCTCAAAGAATTTTGTAAATTCAAGTCTTCCCCTGAATATGTAACGATGTTTTAAACCCAATTACGGGTCGCTTTCTTTTGATAATGGTATAACTGATTTTTTAAAAATGGGTGCTATGGACAAGGCTCTTCAAACAATGATAGATAACATGCCCGAAAAGACGGGAAAATCTTTGAGTGAATGGAAAAATGTGTTGCGAAAGAAGACTTTTGCCAAACATTCAGAAGCCGTCAACTTTCTGAAAAAGGATTACAATGTTACCCATGGATTTGCGAATACAATTGTGACATTGTCAAAAGAAGAAAACAATACATCAGGCGATTTAGTTGATATGCAATACAAAGGCAAAGAACAATTGAAGCCTATATATGAAAAACTAATTAAGTTCGTCAAAAAGCTCGGGTCTGATATTGTCATCACACCAAAAAAAGGCAGTGTAAGCGTTATTCGCAAAAGACAGTTTATTTTAATTAAACCAGCTACCAAATCAAGAATTGACTTGGGCTTTAAACTGAAAGATAAGCCGGAAACCGAAAGACTAGAAAACTCTGGCCCTTTTGGAACCATGTGCACACACAGGGTTAGATTATCTGAGGTGGCTGAAATCGACGATGAATTGAAAAGCTGGATTACCGAGGCCTACGAACAATCGATTTAAAAAGATGAAGGCTAAAAATGAACAACCTCAAGAGGGTTCAAAATTTAGTGCAGAAAACGCGTAGCGCAATAAGAATATAAGTGTTGATATAGAGCATCTGAATTGATTCTCACATGTAGAAAGAAGAAATGTTGAGTTAAAGCACTGATTAAAACATAGTTTACAAATGAATTTTGTAAATTCAAGCTCTCCCCCCATCAAATTCAATACGCTTTAAAGACGGATATGATACGAAATCATGTTCGCTCAATTTGATCACAACTTAATCAAAATACTATGAAAGCACTCCATTTAACGCTTCTAGCTTTACTTCTAGTCGGTTGTCAAGAAGAGCCCAAACCGATGGCAAAATATACAATCGAACAATTCTATGAGAATAAAAGTATTGGGGGCGGTTCTTTTTCACCAGATGAATCAAAACTGCTTGTAAGTAGTAATGAATCGGGCATTTATAATGTGTATGAGATTGACATCGCTTCGGGGGAAAGAAAGCAGTTGACCGAGTCATCAGACGAATCATACTTCGCCCAAAGTTATTTTCCGAACGACGAACGCTTCATTTATACGTATGATGAAGGTGGAAACGAAAATTATAAGGTTTTTATGATGTCTGAAGAGGGCGAACCTAAAAATCTTACTCCCGTAGATAGCGTGCGTAACGGATTCTGGGGGTGGAGTCGAGATGAAAGCAAGATGTTTCTTGTGAGCAATGAACGTAACCGTAGTTATATGGATGTCTATACGATGCCAATCGACTCGTTGGATGCTGAAACGCCTACCAAAAAAATGATTTATCAGAACGATGACGGACTTGATGTAGGATCTATTTCCCCCAATGAAAGATATTTTGCATTGACCCAAGCGATTACCAGTGCAGATGGTAAGATGTATTTGTACGATTCGGAAACCGAGGAAAAAACCGATATTTCTGAACATGAAGGAGATGCCACCTATAATCCGCAGTTTTTTAGCCTAGACAATAAAAGTCTTTTTTATACCACTGATGAAGGGTCTGATTTCGTCTATTTGGCAAAAAGAAATCTAGATACGGGTGAAGTAGAAAAGGTGTTTGAGACCAACTGGGATGTGTGGTACGCCTATGATTCTTATAATCAAAAGTATCGGGTGATCGGAATTAATGAAGATGCTAAAACTATTGTGAAAGTTATAGATCAAGAAACGGGAGAAGAAGTAAAACTGCCCGATATGGAAGGGGGCAGTATAACCTCTGTAAGTATTTCAAAAAATGAAAAAAATGCACGATTAATGGTGAGTACCTCGGCTACACCCAGTAATATGTACGTCTATAATTTTGAGACTGGTGAACTCAAAAAATTAACGGATACGCTCAACCCCGAAATAAAAGAAGATGATTTGGTAGAAGGTCAAGTAGTTCGCTATAAATCGTTCGACGGGCTTGAAATACCCGCTATATATTACCAACCCAAACAAGCCAGTATAGAAAATAAAGTTCCCGGTTTGGTTTGGGTACATGGCGGACCAGGTGGGCAGTCTCGGCTGAACAATTTCGAGTTGATTCAGTATCTGGTCAATCATGGATATGCTATTTTGGCGGTGAACAATCGGGGAAGTAGCGGTTACGGAAAAGAATTCAATCACCTTGACGATAGAAATCATGGGGATAAAGACTTGAAAGATTGCGTAGCTGGTAAAGACTTTCTGGCTTCAACTGAGGTAATCGATATGGAAAAAGTGGGCATCATTGGAGGTTCTTACGGAGGCTATATGGTTATGGCCGCGCTTACTTTTGAGCCTGAGGCGTTTGATGTAGGGGTGAATATTTTTGGGGTTACCAACTGGCTACGTACGTTAAAATCGATTCCGCCGTATTGGGAAAGTTTTAAAAAGGCATTGTACGATGAAATGGGAGACCCATATACCCAAGATTCAGTTCGACTTCACGGTATCTCACCGCTCTTTCACACCGAGAATGTGACCAAACCATTGATGGTGCTACAAGGGGCTAACGATGTACGGGTGTTACAGGTAGAGTCCGATGAAATTGTAGAAGGTGTAAAAGCTAATGGCGTGCCAGTAGAATATGTGATTTTTGATGATGAAGGTCATGGTTTTCGAAAGAAAGAAAACCAAATTTCTGGGTATGGTCAAATTAAAGATTTTCTTGACGTACATCTTAAAGGCCTTACGGAGTAGAAAAAAGTGAGGCGGGCTTTCAAAATTGAATTTGATAGATGCTTGTGGTTGTTCATACCTAAGTAATAAAGTAAAAATGAGCTTTATTTCTATCGATAGTTATATTATGTAAAGTTTCTAACAGTAAAAATAGGTCTTTACTTTTTCGCAATGGGGTAGGTATAATTTTATAAATTAAAGAACTATGAACTCATACTTAAGTATCATCTTACTGACTATGGTATTTTGGAAGGTAAATATTGAATCTCCAAAAATGGAAAAAATCGGAGCATTTCAACCCATAAATATAAGTGGGGAAACCGATTTTGAGGGTATATGGGTAAATGAGGGAAGTGATCCCATGGTCACCAAGTGTGAAATCTCCTTTAAAACTGACCATTTTATTGTTCAAATGTGGGGTTCTTGTGATCCACAAGATTGCGATTGGGGCGAAAATGTCACTAATGACATGAATAGGGGAGCTACGAAATTTGACCTCCTTTGGGATTCAGGTTTTGCGGAAAGAAATGTAACTTATGAAATCATTGATGGAAAGCTAAAATTGATGATTAAAGTTCATTATAAAGATAATTCTGGAAGAACAGATTTTGCCATTTATGAATACTTTGAAAAGCAGTGACCAATTTAAAACGACTTTCTGATATTTAAATTTGCAGGTGAATTCGGTTCTTATCTCTTGTTTAACAACATTTTACCACACTTTAAGACCTTTAATCCCCAATTGTTTTATAATTTTCTTGATAAAGAAAAAATAGAGAATGACAAGATTAAAGGTCTATTTGAGCATTTGTTGTTTTCTGTTTATTTTCTTGAGGCCAGATGACAGCGTTGCCCAAGAAGAAAATATTAGTTTAATCGGTAAAGTTCAAAGTCTGGCCGAAGATGTCTCAAACGTTCTGGTCGTCAACCTTAACTCTCAAAAATCTACGATTACCGATTCTTTGGGTTTTTTTAAGATTGAAGTTAAATTGAATGATTTAATTCAATTTAGTTCAGTTCAATATCTGAAGAAAGAAATCAAAATTACCGAACCCGTTTTTCTCAAAAAAATAGTCACTGTTGATCTTATAGAAAATGTGATCAGCTTAAACGAAGTTACCGTTACACCATATAATCTGTCGGGTAAAGTAGAAAATGATCTAAATAGGCTTGATATTGGCCCAATAGTTACTTCTTCTACCTTAGGCCTGCCCAATGCCGATTTAAAGATTATGAGTCAAAGTGAACGTTTGCTTTTAGAGGCGGATAGGGATAAGTATTTTAGATTTTCGACGGTAGAAGAAAAAATAAAGGAAAAGAATATTTTAGGATATCTCACCGTAGGCTTTACCATAAATATGGGTAAAACTATAAACAGACTTTCAGGTAGAACCGAAACGTTTGAGGGGATGGTTTCGCGTGATAAAAAAATGGAACTTCAAAATGTTATACTTTCTAAGTTCTCTAAGTTAACGATTGCCGAAAATTTAAATATTCCTGAAATCAATATCGACGGCTTTCTTACTTATTGCTTAGCCCAAAGTGATTTCTTAAAACTATCGAATGAAGAAGATATAGAGGCGATTTGGGCTTACCTGAAAGCAAAAAGTATTGAATTTAATGAAACTGATTAATTTCAAGATTTGAGAATTTTATTTAAAAAATTGGTTGATTACCAACCGCCAGATGCGCCACCGCCACCAAAACCGCCTCCACCGAATCCTCCGCCAAAGCCGCCACCGAATCCTCCGCCTGAGCTTCCTCCAAAACCACCGGACCCACTACTTCGCCCCATATTACTAAGTATTATCATATCCCAAATGTCGAATCCGCCAGAACGTTTTCCGCCATTACGGCCACCACCACGCTTATTTCGGTTGGAGAGAATAATAAGTATAACAAAGAAGATGATAAAGGGGAGAAACGAACGAATCGGAAATCCGCCGCTATCATCAAAAGTTCTCTCCTCATCAAATTCACCGTTTAATACCTGAAAAATAGCATCTGCCCCCTGGTCGAGGCCTCCATAGAAATCGGCATTTTTAAACTGGGGTACGATGATGTTCTCGATAATTCTGCGCGACATGGCATCGGTAAGGCTACCTTCTACTCCGTAGCCTGTGTTAATAGCGATACGCCTATCATCTTTGGCGAGCAATACTAGAACTCCGTTGTCTTTTCCGGCTTGACCAATTCCCCATTTTTGGCCCCATTGAGCGCCTAGATAATTGATGTTTTCTCCTTCCGTAGAATTGATAATTGCCACTACAATTTGGGTAGAGGTACTATCTGAATAACGTACTAGCTTCTGCTCTAAATTTTGCGCCTGCCCTGCGGATAAAAGGTTTATATAATCGTAAACACTGGTCTGTTTCGAAGGTTTCTCCGGAATCTCGAATTGCGCCTGTAGAAGACCAAAGCAAAGTAGAAAAAGGGATAGTAAGCTAACCTTTAGATATCTCATTGCTAAGTTCGTTTTCATCGTCTTGTTGCCAAGGGAAATGAGTGTTAAGTTCTTCACCGGCCTTTAGTATTCCGTCAACGATGCCTTGTTTGAATTTACCGTTTTTGAACTGTAATTGAATAGCGTCTTTAGTCGTGTTCCAAAAATCTTTTGGCACTACGGCGTCGATACCACGGTCACCAAAAATGGCGAACTTTCTATCGTTGACAGCTACATAAATGAGAACGCCGTTGTCATCTTTGGTGTTATCCATCTTGAGCATATGAAACACCTCTTTGGCGCGCACCATGATATCAAGGCGGGTATGTGCTTCGATGTGCACCCGAATCTCTCCTGAAGTATTCTTTTCAGCTTCAAGAATGGCCTGGACTACTTCTTGTTCTTCATCTTGGGTTAAAAAGTCTTCGACTCTTGACATGGGTTTAATTGAACTCAAAGTTTACATCCGGGGCATTTTCAGAACCGGCATCGGCCTTATAACGTGCCATCTCTTCAAATCCGAAAAGACCTGCCAACAATTTACCAGGGAATTTTGTGGTATGAATATCATAAAGGTTCACTTTTTCATTAAAGCGATCCCTAGCCACATTAATACGGTTTTCGGTACCTTCTAGCTGTGATTGAAGTTCAAGAAAATTTTGATTCGCCTTAAGCTCGGGGTAGCGTTCTACCACTACCATTAATTTACTTAGTGCCCCGGTAAGTCCGCTCTGTGCTTCTTGAAAAGCAGCGATATTTTCTGGGGTAAGATTATTGGCGTCAATATTTGTGGAGGTCGCCTTTGCTCTAGCCTCGATTACATCTTTTAAGGTGCCTCTTTCAAAATCGGCCGCCCCTTGAACCGTTTTGACCAAATTACCGATCAGATCATTTCTTCGTTGGTACGAGCTTTCTACGTTAGACCATGCTGTTTTGGCGTCGGCCTCAAGTTCAACGGCGGTGTTGTTAAAGCCAACGGCCCATTGGTAAATGCCAAATGCGATGACGACGAGCACGATAAGTGCGATCAAACCTTTTTTCATTGTTCTGTGTTTTAGTAAATATAATTATGTAGTTAAGGGTTTTTGCTTAAATAATAGTCTTTGCCCTATACGACGGTAAGTTGAGCGGTTCGTTACAATTGATCCTTGATTTTTATCAGCTCTGACTTGATGAGCTCTAATTTATCAATGATTTCAAATTTGCCAAGAGTCTTTTGACGATTTTCTTTTAAGTGGGTCTTTGCGCCATCTAACGTAAAGCCTCTCTCTTTGACCAAATGGTATATCAATTTGAGGTTGGTAATGTCTTGTGGAGTGAATTTCCGGTTTCCTTTGGCGTTCTTTTTCGGCTTGAGGGCATCAAACTCTTTTTCCCAAAAACGAATGAGGGAGGTATTAACACCAAATGCCTTGGCCACTTCGCCAATACCGTAATATCTTTTTTCTGGGAGCTCTATTTGCATTAATCCAATGATTGATTTTCTTGTGCGGCATATTTGAGCATGTTCTCAAATTCTTTGGCCGTTAAACTACCGTAATAAAAATTGATAGGGTTGATCCGTTCTTCGTCTTTCCAAACTTCATAATGCAAGTGAGGTGCCTCTGAACGCCCTGTGTTACCTACAAAACCTATGAGGTCGCCTCGTTTTACCCGTTGCCCTTTTTTAACGTTGTATTTGCTCAAATGGCCATATAATGTTTTATATCCGTACCCATGGTCAATTCGAATGTGCTTACCGTAACCCGAAGAACCATTGTCAGCACGAATCACTTTACCGTCACCCGGTGCATAAATAGGAGTACCCTTAGGTGCGGAAAAATCCATACCTCGGTGCATTTTACGTGCTTTGGTAAACGGGTCTGAACGCCAACCGAAACCGGAAGCCATTCGCTTTAAATCTTCGTTGTTCACCGGCTGAATAGCAGGTATGGCCATTAAAAGCTTTTCTTTCTCTTCGGCCAGTTTCGTGACTTCATCCAAAGATTTTGACTGTATCGCCATTTGTTTTTTGATAATATCAAGCCTTTTTGTAGTCGCTTTTATCATTTCAGAATTATTAAAACCTTCAAGCGATTTATATCGGTTGACCCCACCAAAACCAGCTCGTCGTTGTTCTTCAGGTATAGGGTTTGCTTCAAAATATAGTCTGTAAATGTTGTTGTCTCGATCTTCGATATTGGCCAGAACCTCTTCTATTTGGCCCATTTTACGATTTAATAAATCAAACTGAAGCTCATAGTTTTTGACTTCACGTTGTAGAGAAAGTTCCCTTGGAGTATTGATGAGATTAGTATTCATTAAAAGTACCAAGGCCATCAACCCGAAGAGAAATGAGCCCAAAATAAAAAATGCAATATTACGATAGCGCCGTGATTTCTGCGGTTCGATTTTCCGATACGAAAGCGTATCGGGATCGTAATAGTACTTTACTTTAGACATGAATCTATTTTATCCTATTTTTGTGGCGTTTTGGCGGCACAAACAAATATAAAAATTGTTTTGTTTATAACGTCAAAATTTATAAAACCTTATAATTTTCTATGACTTCCAAAGACATTCGAAGACAGTTCTTAAGTTTTTTTGAAGATAAAAAACATAAAATCGTGCCGTCGGCCCCGATGGTTCTCAAAGATGACCCTACGCTTTTGTTTACCAATGCGGGCATGGTTCAATTTAAGGAGTATTTTTTAGGTAACACGATAGCCAAGAACAAAAGGGTAGTCGATACCCAAAAGTGTTTGCGGGTTAGTGGTAAGCATAACGATTTGGAAGAAGTTGGTAAAGATACCTACCATCATACCATGTTCGAGATGTTGGGCAATTGGAGTTTTGGTGATTATTTTAAGGAAGAGGCCATTAAATGGTCTTGGGAACTTTTGACCGAGGTTTTTAAAATAGATACGGATAGTCTGTACGTTTCTGTTTTCGAGGGAAGTGATGATGCGGATAAACTAGGGCTTGATCAAGAGGCTTATGACCTTTGGAAAGCTATCGTACCCGAAGATAGAATTATCATGGGCAATAAGAAGGATAATTTTTGGGAAATGGGCGACCAAGGTCCCTGTGGGCCATGTTCCGAAATTCATGTCGACTTGCGCTCCAAAGAAGAAAAGGCTAAAGTATCCGGTGCCTCTTTGGTAAATGCCGATCACCCTTTGGTGGTCGAGATATGGAATCTCGTTTTTATGCAATACAATCGCAAAGCTGATGGTGCTTTAGAAACGCTGCCGGCCAAGCATGTAGATACGGGTATGGGGTTCGAACGTCTTTGTATGGCACTTCAGGGTGTAAAATCGAACTACGATACCGATGTTTTTAAGCCTATAATCAGAGAGATAGAGGCAATTACCAATTGTAAATACGGTAAGACCGAAAAGACAGATATCGCTATAAGGGTTGTTGCAGACCACATCAGGGCGGTCTCATTTTCAATAGCTGATGGTCAGTTACCAAGTAACACAGGTGCAGGCTACGTTATTCGTAGAATTTTGCGCCGGGCCATTCGGTATGGCTTTACCTTTTTAAGTGCCAAAGGCCCGTTCATGTATCGCCTAGTGAACATACTGACAGATACTATGGGTGACGCTTTTGTTGAATTGAAAGAGCAAAAGCAATTGATTGAAAATGTGATTAAAGAAGAAGAACATTCTTTTTTAAATACGTTGGAACAGGGGCTCGTGCTCTTAGATCAAGTGATCGCAAGTGCCAAGAGTAAAGAAATAGATGGTAGAAAGGCTTTTGAGCTTTATGATACCTACGGTTTCCCCATTGATCTTACCGCATTGATTCTTTCTGAAAAAGGATATAGCTTAGATGAGGCCGGTTTTGAAAAGGCGATGCAAGAGCAGAAAAACCGCTCAAAATCGGCTTCCGAGATTTCCAAAGATGATTGGGTAGTACTTTCTGGCGATTCAGAGCAGGAGTTTGTTGGGTACGATGTGCTCGAGGCCAATGTAAAATTGGTGAAGTACAGAAAAGTTACTTCTAAAAAGGCAGGTGAGCAGTTTCAGTTGGTGTTCAATCTTACCCCGTTTTATGCAGAAGGTGGTGGGCAAGTAGGAGATAAGGGCTATCTAGAAGTGCCTAACGGTGATGTGATTTATATTATAGACACCAAAAGGGAGAATAATGAGATAATACATTTCACTAAAAATTTACCTAAAAGCTTAAATGAAACTTTTAGAGTTGTAGTAGATAAAAAGCAACGTAATCGTACAGAGGCGAATCACACGGCAACTCATTTATTACACCAGGCATTACGTGAAGTACTGGGCAAACACGTAGAGCAAAAAGGTTCAGCGGTACATTCGAAATATTTGAGGTTTGATTTTTCGCATTTTTCTAAATTAACCGTCGACGAACTACATGAAGTAGAAAATTTTGTCAATGCAAGAATCGAAGGGCAGTTGCCATTTGTTGAAAACCGGAGCGTGCCCATGCAAAAAGCACTTGAAGAAGGCGCAATGGCATTGTTTGGTGAGAAATATGGTGACACGGTACGAACGGTGAGATTCGGACAATCTATGGAACTTTGCGGAGGTACCCATGTCAAGAACACAGGTGATATATGGCATTTCAAAATTAAATCAGAAGGGGCCGTCGCGGCAGGTATTCGAAGAATTGAAGCTATTACTTCAGATGCGGTAAAAGATTTTTTCGAGGAAAATAATAAGACCTTACTTGAAATAAAAGAGGTGCTGAACAATGCGCAAGACCCCGTAAAATCTGTGTCCTCTTTGCAGGAGGAAAATGCTAAACTGAAAAAGGAAGTTGAAAACTTGCTCAAGGAAAAGGCTAAAAATCTAAAAGGCGATTTACAGAACGAACTACAAGAGGTAAACGGAGTTCAGTTTTTGGCCAAGAAAATTGATTTGGATGCCGCGGGAATCAAAGACCTTTCCTTTGAAATGGGACAGAACCAAGACAATCTCTTTCTTCTCTTTGGTACGGAACAAAACGGAAAAGCATTATTGTCTTGCTACATTTCTAAAGAGCTAGTGGCTTCAAAAGATTTGAATGCAGGAACCATTGTGAGGGAGCTGGGGAAATTCATTCAAGGCGGTGGTGGTGGCCAACCTTTTTTCGCTACCGCCGGTGGCAAGAACCCGAGTGGTATAGTTGAAGCACTTGAAAAGGCCAAGGGTTATATTTCGTAAACAACTAAACAAAAAACATGATGAAAAAGCTGATTTTAATCTTATTGGTTTTTTCATCATGTGTGGATAGATTCACGAAGACTGAAAATCTATCTAAGACCACTGAACCGCAACCAAGGACCGAACTGACCCAACTCGAAAAAAATAAGATTGATAGCCTCTGGAAGAGAGCAAATAGGGTAGGGTTACATTCCGTTGAAAGGCAGTTGATATTAGACTCTATTCTTCAAATCAAGCCAGACTCCGCCTATTTCTGGCAACAAAAGGCAATGCCGCTTTATAAGGCAAGAAAATACTCTTTGGGGAAGCCTTTTTTAGAGAAAGCCGTAAAATATGATTCTGCAAGGTATTTGCCTTACAGCGCTTTTATGAAATGCTTGTTCTCCAAAGAATACGAAGAGTCCATCGCCGAATTTAATGAAGTGAAAAGAAAGTTCGGTGATAGCTATGTAATGGATCATACCTATAACTTTTATATGGGTCTTGACTATCTTCAGCTTAATCAATTTTCAAAAGCAAAGGAATTTTTGGAAAAAAGTAAAAATCAGCAATTCGAAGATTTTCCTAATGATCCACCCCATGAAGCCTGCCATTATATGGATTGGTTCTATTTGGGAATCGCAGAATTTGAACTTAAGAATTACCGAAAAGCAATTGCTTGTTTCGACGAATCGCTAAAAGTATATGAAAAATTTGCAGATGCAAAGTATTACAAAGCCATATGTCTTTATCAGCTTGGTGAAGAAGATGAAGCCAAAGACTTGGTGAAAATAGCCCGTTCAGAGGCTAGCAATACGATAAATGAAGACCAAGTGATATATGAGATATATCCGTATCAAATTTTTCATAGGTTGAGTCGGCATTCTCGAATAGACCCGGAAAACTAAAGAACGAATGAAACTTCAGACTCAAATACCATTAAAAAAAACTGAAAACCCAATCGATTATAAGAGTCGATTATTGCTATTGGGTTCTTGTTTTTCGGATAATATGGGAAGCAAGTTTGATTATTTTAAATTTCAACAGCTTCAAAACCCTTTCGGGATTTTATTTCATCCAGTGGCCATTGAAAATTTACTAGACCGTACGATTCACAAAAAAGGCTATACCGAAGAAGAAATATTCTTTCTAAACGACCGCTGGCAATGCTTTGATGCCCATTCTGATTTAAATAGTGACGACCCTGCTTCTTTGTTGAAGAAATTGAACCAAGGGTTGAAATCTACCTATGAAAATCTTCAAAATACAAGTCATATTTTTATAACATTGGGTACGGCTTGGGTGTACCATAATCTTGGTGCCGATAGGGTAGTGGCCAACTGCCATAAAGTACCTCAATCAGAATTTTCAAAACACTTGCTAAGCGTTGACAAAGTTTCTCAATGTTTAAGACGAATACTTCAGCTTGTTCAATCGGTCAACCCAAATGCGAAAGTAATTTTTACCGTTTCCCCGGTGCGTCATTTAAAGAATGGATTTGTAGAGAACCAAAGAAGTAAAGCGCATTTGATTTCGGCGGTACACGATATTTTGCATGAAGGTGCTCTGTATTTTCCATCGTACGAAATACAGATGGATGAGCTGAGGGATTACCGCTTTTATAAAGAAGATATGGTACACCCGAATCAATTGGCCATAGATTATATTTGGGAAAAGTTTAAGGAAGTTTATATTTCTGAGGATGTCTTCAAGATAATGGATGAAGTTGATTCCATTCAAAAAGGACTACTGCATCGGCCCTTTCAACCCGATTCGGAACAGCACCGTAAATTCTTGAGAAATTTAGGAAACAAGATAGAGCGGCTACAAAATCAGTTTCCATTTATGAGTTTTTGGGCGTCTGCGTTTTTGATTATTATTTTCTATTGTAACTTCATCTTATGAAAAAAATCTTCTTAGGAGTTGTTATAACATTGGCTGCCGTTTTCATTTTTCGTTCTTGCACCGAAGATAAAAAAGAGCGTTCCATCCTTCAGGAAAACTCGATGCTGATACAGCAGCAGATAGATAATGTTTCAAAGCTAGTCGTTACAGAAGGTCACTTTGCCGAGGTATATAATTACAAAGATTCTAAAATGCTCTTTGGGCCTTTAATTTCAGCACAGAAAAAAGCTTTGGTAGTGGTGAATGCCGATGTAACAGTGGCTTATGACTTAAGCCAGATTGAATTTGAGGTCGATGAAGAAACGAAGACTTTGCGTATAAAAAGTATTCCCGAGCCAGAGGTGAAAATCAATCCAGATTTTGAGTATTATGATGTGACCTCCGATTATTTGAATATGTTCGAAGCATCCGACTATAACAAAATAAAGAAGAACGTAACGGCCTCGCTTATGAAAAAGGTCGAAGCTTCGTCTTTAAAGGCTAATGCCCAAAACCGATTGTTGAGCGAGTTGCAAAAGTTCTACATTCTCACAAACTCTATGGGCTGGACTTTAATCTACAAAAACGAGGTAATCGACCAAAACCTGCCAGAGGTGCTTCTCAAAGATTAAATTTTATTTGGTGAATGTTTTTGCCCAAACAATATATTGCTCCCAATCGTAATCGGTAACATCGTGTTTGCCATTTCGTATGTGGTAGGCCACGGTTTTTTGAATGGGTTGTTCAACATCAGGCATGTTCGTTGCGGTGACCCCTTCTTTACCGTATAACTCATATACTTTTGATGCATAGTGCGTGGACAAAAATTCGCCTTTTGGGTCGGCCCATTGGTCTTCAACAGCACTTGCTACGTACAAAGGTCGTGGAGCCATTAAGGCCAATAACTGATGTTGATCCACCGGTAATGTGCGTTCGTTGTCATTGTATTTTTTAAAGCTGTCGGCAAACCAATGCGGGAAGGAAGTGTTGATGCGCTCTACAGTTTCACCGAACTTTCTTTTCGACAGGGCTGCCCCGCCGCAACCAGAATCGTTACTTATTACGCCCGCAAACCTTTTATCGGTAGCACCGGCCCACAATGCCGCTTTGCCCAAGCGTGAATGCCCGAATACGATTACATCTGAGATATTACCATCATTTTCAAGATAGTCCATGGCCTTGCTTAAACCGAAGGCCCATGCGGCAATGCTTCCCCATTCATTGGTTTTAGGTTTATCTTGCCCTTCTTGGTAAAAAAGTTGGTGTACACCATCTGAAAAATCATTTTTGTCTGGGTCAACCTCTCCATAATATATAGTGGCAAGTCCGTAACCATTGTCCAACATTTTTTCTATGGCCCAACGGTGGGTTCTTACACTTCTCGTGTTTTCGCTGGCTTTGTTGTCGGTAATTCCGAAGGTTTTGTTATTTGACACCCAAGCTTCCGTAATCGGTACTTTAGGGTCTGTGGTTACCGTGTGGTTTCCATAAAAGTTATACCCTAAAAATACGGGAGCCGTGGGGTTGCCTTTGGGTAAGTAAATGAGCATATTATAGGTGATGGTACGCTTGTTTTTCTTCAAACTTATAGCGACCTGTTTCCGCCGGGCCTTGCCCCCATAGGCATCGTTGCTCTCTTCTAGAAGTTTAAAAGAGTATTCATCTAAGCGATCGGGTACTTTGCCATAAACCTGTTTTTCAAAGAATTGAAGTATTTCAAACCTTCGGTTTTCTTCCCACTGCTGTTGGGTTTCTATTGCGTTCCCACTAAAGGAGGTCAATAGGTCGGGCAGTTGAAATTTGGGCACTTTAGTTTCGTCGTAATTGTAACTTTCTTCTGGTTGGGCAAGGGCCATGGCGCTGAGGAATAAGAGGGCGAAAAAAAAATGGTTTTTCATGGTGTTCGGTTTGGCAATTTGATTTCCTTTAAATCTGGTCTATACTTCTCGGTCATTCTATTTGCTCAGCTTGAAATACTTCATTCGCTAAGTTCAGGCCATCATCGATGAGGTGACCTAATTTTGGACTGTTTAATTTCACGGTTTCTAGATGCTCGGCTATATCTTTGGCAAAACCATCATCTCCGTTAATTCGTGCCAATTCATAGAGTTCTATCGATAAGAGCCAGTCTTTTGGGTAGTGTTCCCGTACCGCGTCAAACACTTTATGTCGAGAAATAGTGGTGTTTTTGCCTTCCCTAAAATGTCGTATTTGCTCGTAGTATTGTTCTAATAGAGACTGTTCTATCATTTTATCGGCTTTTTCGGAGGAGTCCGAAATCGAATGGGAGACCAGGTCAAAACTGTTAAGGTCAGCTATGCCATGAAATGCCGATACTATTTCTTGGCCCACGGCCATACTATACAGTTCTTCATTTTTAGATTCGAACAGTATATTTTCTTTATGCGTAACCACACAATTTTTAAAGGTAACCAGAATAATTTCTCCTTGAAGATTACGGGTTCCAGTAATAATCTCACCTGATATCTTAATATGGCCTACAAACTCTAAGGATACTGTTTGACCTTCGAATATATTATAAGCCTTTAAATCTCTAGGGCTCATGTCTTCGATAGCAATGTTGATGCCTTTGAGCTTTCCTAGAGGGGAGCCAAAGCCATTAGCGTGTCGGTTGGTACTATGCCCAACCAATTCTTTCTCATGAAAGGCTAAAGCTGTTTTTCCCTTAGTTTGAAAATACACGGGTTTGCCCTCATGTTCAATCACGCTTTCAAAATTACCTGAAATTTGCAAACCGGTACTGAGTTCAATAGTGCCCAGCTCTTTAGATTCAATTAGTTTTTTGATGCCGCTCAGGCCTCCCGTTCTTAATGCCATAGTATTGGCGAAATCTTCTAAAACCTGACTTAAAAATGCAAAATCGGGGGTGACAAAAAGTTGAGGTTGGGGTTTGGTAATATCGAAGGGAGTATAGGCAGCTTCAATGCTGTAAGGTACCTTTTTCACCTTGTCGGTCATGCACCAAGCACTTTCTCCGATAGATGATAGAAGTCCGGCACCATAGATTTTCGGCTTATCAGTAGTGCCGATTAATCCGTATTCAACAGTCCACCAATGCAAATTACGAATCAGGGCAATCTCACTGGGTTCGCCCATATTTTGCTGTAATTCTTCAATTCGTTTCTCTGCCTCTTCAATTTCCGTTTGAGGTGTTCCCGATGCTTCTTTGATGATAGACAGATGTCTTACCGCTTCATAAAGTTCAAAGTCTTTGGCATTGGAAATGGCCTTGCATCCTATTTCTCCGAACCTTCTTAAATATTCTGCGTATTCCGGATTGGCAATTATAGGCGCGTGCCCTGCACCTTCATGAATAATATCCGGTGCTGGTGTGTATTCGATATTTTCAAGCTGTCGAATATCCGAAGCAATGACCAAAACATTATAGGCTTGAAACTCCATAAAAGCGGAAGGAGGTATGAACCCATCAACAGCGACGGCTGCCCAACCGATTTCTTTGAGAATACGGTTCATGCCATACATATTCGGAATATGGTCAATGGAGATGCCCGTTTTTTTCAATCCCTCTAGATAAGAGTTATGAGCTACTTTACTAAGGTAGTCCACATTCTTTCGCATAACGTAGCGCCACACGGCTTGGTTTATTGCCGTGTAGTTGCCATAATTCTGTGGTTTAATGTATTGCCTTAAATGTTTAGGCAATTTATCTAAAACAGGATTACTTTCGTATGACATAAAAAGGGTCTTTCTACAAAGTTACAAAATGCGGTTTAGTCGGTAAGTTAGGCTGAAATTTACTATTGATGTTACAAAAAAAAGCCCTTCTTTATATTAAGAAAGGCTTTATGTTTTTCAAGGCTGCAAAATTATCGGGCAGCCATAGTATTTGGTGGATATTGCATTAATATCTCAGAAACAAATTCTTTTATACGCGCTTCTTTCTTTTCGATATTGCTAATATTACCAAGGTTGCCAACACCTTTACCTTGCCATACCAATTCTTTGCTATTGGCATCGATAAGGTCTATGTACAATGAACCTTCGGTACGGGTAGAAACATTGTTGCCTCCCCAGCCTGGGCCCCAACCGGCACCCCAATAGTATGGGCTCCAGCCCCAACCGAAACCTCCGCCCCAGTAATTATTATAAATATCGACCTGTTCTTTTTCTTTAGTGAATATGCTTACGAGAATATCGGGGTTTTCAGATTTGACAAAGCCTCTTTTGCCCATTTCAGATTCAATGGCGCGAAGAATTCGCTTTTTGTCCAAATCTGAAATTTGCGCCTTATCGATACCTGTTTTATAAAAAGCATACGAATTATAGGTGTTGAAATCGGCTTCTTTATCGTAATCGGAAAGTACTTGTACAGACGAACAAGAGCTTAGGAAGAGTAGAATAAGCATCGGGACCGCCAAAATTTTAATCTTTTTCATATTTTTTTATTTGGAGTTAAGAAATGTATGTTTAAAATAGTCTCAAATATCGTGCCGAAGGCCTTGGTTTATCAGATGCCTTTCTTGATGTCGAAACCATAGGGGCAGTGTCTGCAGCCGCTTTCACAGCAATAGCCTCTTTTGAGCAAGTACTGTGCCGTAAAAACTTTGTATCCTTGTTCAGAAAAATAATAGTCGCCCTCTTCTAAGGGAATGATTTTTTTCATCCTTCGATTTTCTTTTCAATAGCACTGTTATTATAATCAAATAAAAAGTTATTTCATTGGTTCTGTGGCCACAACCCAGCTTTTGGTTAGCTGCATAATTACCTTTGAAGTTACTTCAAATTGTTAATAACAGCCAAAGTTAGTTGTAAAAAACATACATTTTATAGTTGTTTATGGTGTTTTTAACGAGTAAATGCAATTGTTGGCAACAAATTTGAGTTAAGAGGCATGGCGGTGTATTAACAATTAAATTTGTTTACCTCCGTTTAAACCTTAGATTATGATCTTAGTTTTTAAACATTTTTTTTATAAGAACTATGTAGGGCTTTCCCTATGGCCCTTTATCTTTCTAAAGCACGATAGATTGAAAGAAGACATTGTTTTAATCAATCATGAGCGTATACACCTTAAACAGCAGCAAGAACTGTTGATTGTTTTCTTCTATATTTTTTATATCGCCGAGTGGCTCGTACGTACGGTTTTATATTTCGATAGCTACAAAGCCTATCAGAACATAAGTTTTGAGCGAGAGGCGTATGAGAATGAAAAGAACCTTGATTATACTACACAGCGTAGACCTTTGGCCTTTATTAAATATCTTTGGGGCACAGAATATGCCTAGTTGAAAGCCATTACCGATAAAATACCACTTTCTATTGCTGAGAAAAAAAAGGTCTCTTTGTTTCTACGTCGAGAAGACTTGCTACATCCACAGATTTCTGGTAATAAGTTTAGAAAACTCAAATACAATTTAGAGGCGGCCAAGGCGAAAGGCCACGAAACTTTATTAACGTTCGGTGGAGCCTTTTCGAATCATATTGCTGCCACGGCCTATGCGGGCAAGTTTCATAACTTGAAGACTATTGGTGTTATTCGCGGGGAAGAATTGTTGGAAAATTGGCATGAAAATCAAACATTAGAACTGGCCCATGAACAGGGCATGCAATTTAAGTTTGTTACCAGAGAGGCTTATCGAAAGAAAAACGATGTTTCATTTATCGATGGTCTAAAATCAGAGTTGGGTGAATTTTACTTGCTTCCCGAAGGTGGTACTAATTCACTTGCCGTTAAAGGATGTGAAGAAATATTGAACGTTGAAGATAAAAACTTTGATTATGTCGCCTGTGCTGTCGGAACTGGAGGTACTATTGCCGGAATCAGTAATTCAGCTGTTGATACTCAAAAGGTTTTGGGATTTCCTGCACTTAAAGGAGATTTTTTAAAAGAAGATATTTGTAAATTTGCCACAAAGGAAAACTGGAGTCTGTGTTCAGATTACCATTTTGGTGGTTATGCCAAGGTGACTACTCAGTTAATCAATTTTATTAATGAGTTTAAAAAGGCAACCTCAATTCCTTTAGATCCTATATATACTGGCAAAATGATGTTTGGTATATTAGATTTGATTAAACTGGACTATTTCCCTCCTGGCTCTAAAATTTTAGCCATTCACACAGGCGGTTTACAGGGTGTAAAGGGAATGAACGAGAACTTGAAAAAGAAAAATCTTCCATTGATATGCGTGTAGCACGTAGACTTCTACTATTGTCCGTTCTGGGCATTTTTTTTATAGGATGTAAAACAAAACGCACGGTTTCTCAGAACAGAGAACGTGAACGACCCAAACCTATGGTCGTTGAGACCAAAGAGGAGGTAAGGAAGGTAGATGACGGACTTTACATTATGCCCGAGGATACGGGAGAATTTATACGATTTGATATTTCTTCCCCAGAAGAGTATGTTCGTACGTTTTCTGAAATTGCCCAAATGGAAATGAAAGCTTACGGTATTCCTGCTAGTATCACGTTGGCACAAGGGCTTTTAGAAAGTGGTATTGGTAAAGGAGCGCTTGCATTAAAGACCAATAACCATTTTGGCATTAAATGCCATACCGGTTGGCAAGGCGATTACGATTTTCATGATGATGATGAAAAAGGGGAATGTTTTCGTAAATACAATCATCCGATGTATTCTTATCGTGACCATAGCATTTTCTTGAAAAACCGCTCTCGATATGCATTTTTGTTCGATTACCCCTCAGATGATTATAAACGATGGGCAAAAGGCCTCAGGCAGGCCGGTTACGCGACCGATAAGCGCTATCCCCAAAAATTGATAGCATTGATAGAACGCCATGAACTATATCGGTATGATAAGGCTGTGCTCGGTGAAGGCTATGGCAAACAAAGCCATGAATCAGTTGTAGTAAAAGCAGCACCTGACTTTCACATTGTACAACAAGGTGATACTCTATATTCGCTTTCCAAGAAATATGCTGTTTCCGTTGATGAACTGATGCGGTGGAACTATATGTACGACACCAATATTTCCGTTGGTCAAAAACTTACCGTTAAAACTGAGAACTATAACAAGTGACCGGCCCAGTGATCACTTTTAGTTAACTAACAAACAAAATTTTATCTATGATTTATAAGAGAAGTAGTGCCCTTTTTGCAGAGGCCCAAAAATATATTCCTGGTGGTGTAAATTCACCCGTACGTGCATTTAAGGCTGTTGGTGGTGATCCAATTTTTGTAAAGGAAGCAAAAGGAGCATACCTCTATGATGAAGATGGTAACCGTTTAATCGATTATATCGCTTCTTGGGGTCCACTGATTTTGGGTCATGCCTACGAACCCGTCATAAATGCGGTAATCGAAAAGGCTAAAAAGGGAACTTCTTTCGGGATGCCTACGGAAATAGAAACCGAATTAGCGAAACTGGCAGTGTCTATGGTACCGAATATCGATAAGATTCGTTTCGTGAATAGTGGTACGGAGGCCTGTATGAGTGCTATTCGTTTGGCTCGAGGTTATACCGGTAAAGATAAAATCATCAAGTTTGCAGGTTGCTATCACGGCCATTCTGATTCGTTCTTGATTCAGGCGGGTAGTGGAGCCGTCACTTTTGGCAGCCCGAACAGCCCAGGGGTTACTCAAGGTACGGCAAAAGATACTTTGTTGGCCAAGTATAATGATTTGCAGAGTGTTCGTGAGTTGGTCAGAGCCAATGATGGTGAGATCGCTGCAATTATAATTGAACCTGTAGCGGGCAATATGGGTTGTATAATTCCTAAGGATGAGTTTATAAACGGACTTCGTCAGATTTGTACCGAAGAGGGAATTCTATTGATTTTTGATGAGGTGATGACTGGTTTCCGATTAGGGAAGGGCGGTGCACAAGAAGCGTTAGGGGTCGATGCCGATATTCTTTGTTTTGGTAAAGTAATTGGGGGCGGATTACCCGTTGGTGCTTTCGCTGCCCGAGCCGATATCATGTCGCACTTGGCACCTGAAGGCCCCGTTTATCAAGCCGGTACTTTAAGCGGAAACCCATTGGCCATGGCCGCCGGGCTGGCCATGTTGACAGAACTCAACGGTACCCCTGAAGTATTCGAAAGCCTTGATAAAAAAACAGCTTATCTGCACGAAGGCTTTGATACGGTACTAAAAGAAAAAGGGTTGCCTTACCAAATCAACCGATTCGGCAGCATGATTTCAGTGCATTTTACCGAAGATCCAGTAGTAGATTTTGAAACTTCGGCAAAAGGAAACAACGACACTTTCAAGAAGTATTTTCATGGTATGCTTGAGCAAGGCATTTACTTGCCACCAAGTGCTTTCGAAAGCTATTTCTTGAATGATGCAATAAGCTATTCCGATTTAGACGTTACCATTGATGCACTAAAGAAACTAGATTTGTAAAAGCTGTTGCTAAGGTTGAATTTTCAAATAATCCATAACGGCGTCGTTACCATTTAATGCCGTATCGGGCATAGGGTTTTTTGAAGTGAAAACCTTGAGTTCTTCGGCAGGTAATATGGTGACGAAATCTTCTTGGTATCCTTCAGCGTAAGGTATGTTTCCCATACTTAAATTCAGGTGGTGACCAAAGAAGTTATATGCTGCCGTTCGCTTAGAGTAGCCATAATCATGTTTCTCGGTCGGAAGATGAACATTTTCCACCTTATGCTCCGCGTCGTACAAAGCGTATACTTTTTGAATGTATGGGTATTCGACTCGAGGGGTATTACGAGTCCAATCTGCACCATCGGAAACCAGTAACATTGGGCGTGGTGCGCAAAGGGCGGCTATTTCAACATTACTGGTCTGATGGTTTTTACTTTTATGGATGGGCATTCCGCTTTCACAAACACATCCTCCAAAGAAATGCGCCGAAACCTGAACGACCGGGGCAGAAGCTTTAATGCGGTCATCGATGGCGGTAAGTACAAAGGTTTGGGTGCCACCGCCAGAACCACCGGTCATGCCAATTCTATCGGCATCGATATCGGGTCTTGATAGCAAATAATCCAAAACCCTTTGGCTGTTATACGTTTGTAGTAAAAGAGCTATTGGCATTTTGTGCTCTACCTGTTTGCTTTCTCCATAACCGACCATGTCGTAGGCAAAAACAATGGCCCCCATTCGGGCCAGTACCGCCGCCCTTTTTTGAATATAGTGCGTAAATCGTTTATCGGGAAAGTGACCATGCGGAGAGAGTATGCCGGCAAATGTGCTCTTATCTGAAATTGGCCGATAAAGATTACCTGTTACATAGAAACCCGGAAAACTTTCAATTGCAATATTCTCTACGGTATACCCGTCCATTTCCCTTTTGTTATTTATAATTGTATTAAGGTTTCCTTCTACTTTTGGCATTTTATCTAACTGTAGCCCCTCGATGATACCTGATTTTATTTGGGCGGCACGAGTTTCCCAAGTGGTAAGGTCGTTCCATTCAGAAGCAAACTTTTTAAGCATCAGGTTGCCTTCATCCTCGGTCCAATAGCGACCCATACAAAGCATATTTTCTTGGGCATAAAAACTTCCCGTAAAGAGAAAAAGAAAGGTTAGCGCTATAGTAAACTTGATTTTCATAAGGCTATTCAACTTTAGTATTACTTACAAATGCAATGTGTTTACCGTCTGGTGACCAGCTGGGTACATTAATGGTTCCTTGACCTCCGTACAGATAGGCAATTACTTTTATACGCCCACCATCAACTGGCATTGTTCTTAAATAAACTTGTTTGTAAAAGGGGTGGGCACTTGCATCTACTTCTGGTAAGTAGGATAGAAAAACAATCGATTTGCCATCGGGCGAAATATGTGGGAACCAATTTTGAAGGTGGTCGTCGGTCAGCTGCTCTTGTTCGCTACCATCGGGTTTCATCCGCCAAAGTTCCATAGAACCGGTTCTGGCTGAGTTAAAATAAATGTATTTGCCATCAGGGCTGTATTCCGAACCGTCATCTAACGTAGATTCATTGGTCAATTTTATTTCTTCGCTACCACCGTCGGAAGCAATTTTGTAAATATCGTAAACGCTATTTCTTCCTCCCGTAAAAGTGAGCCACTTCCCGTCAGGTGACCAGCCGTGCAAATAACTTGGGCCTGTAGGGGTTATTCTTTTTGGCTTTCCCCCATCTACAGGCAAGGTATAAATTAAAGACCCATATTCTTCTTCTCCGCTGGCACTACTGATGCCGAGCATTTTTCCGTCAAAAGAAAGTACATGGTCATTATTGTTGCTTTGAACGAAATCGGTATTCAGTTGGACTACTTTTCCGTTCGCTAAATCATAGTTGAAGATGAGCCCTTCACTATTGTAAATTAGGGTTTTGTTATCTGGAGTCCAATTCGGAGCTTGAATGGAATTGGTAACCGTGTGAAGTATTTTTCGTGTACCCGTGGCAACGTCCATCCGTTCTAAATGGCTTCCGAGATAATCTTGATAGGGAATAAGGTCAGTAGGTGCCGGTAGAACAATACGTACATTTTCAAAGTTGGCTTTCTCGACTACATCTGCATTATGTGAGCAAACGAAAAGACCCGAATACACCTCTTCGGGAAATTCAAAGTGCGGAATTTCGACCGTCCAAAATGGGTCACCATATTTAGCAACACTTAATAGAAAGGAACTTTCTCTTCTTTCCAACTGAATAATATCGGGCATTTTAACGGGCGAAGTGACCTCTTCCACTTGTTTACCATTTTCTTTGCGAAACTGAATGGAGGTGAGACCATCACCATGTACGGTTGCACAGACCATTGCAGAACCAGTATCAAGACCGGTACGCACCATCCAACCCAATTTTCGATGAGGGTCTACACCATGACCGATGAATTTCGCCCGGGTTCGTAGAATGAAATCTCCGTTAAGTTTTTTATAAGCGTAGTGAAATTCATCTTTGTCAAACCAGATGTTGGCTCCAGAACCTGAAAGTTCATAGGTTCGCGATTCACTATCATAGGTAGTTGATCCCTTATGTTTAACGGCACCCACATCACCGGTGTTATTAAAAATACCTGAGATATTTTGTGCATTGACAAATACGGCCATACAACAAAAAAGTATGGTCTGAAGCGATTTCTTGGTATGCATTTTCCCTTTAGTTTAGTGGTTGAGTACAAGGTAGCATGGTAATTATGCAGAACCTCAGTGTGTTAAGTAACAACTAAAGATAAGGGATTGTAGTTAAAGTTTTGGTATAAAATATTTTCAGTCCGGTCGAGCTTGTGCCCAACCATACTATTAGTATGTGGCCTTTAAGTTGACTTGGGTTAAGATTTTCAAAATAAAAAAGGGCAGATCTTTACGACCTGCCCAATTCTGTTCTCCATAAAATGAATTATACTATCACATTTTTATAATATTTTTTTCGCAACCAGAATGAAACCTTTACCAAAAGAATAAGCGCTGGAACTTCTACTAACGGACCTATTACACCGGCAAAGGCCTGACCTGAATTAAGCCCGAAAACAGCTATGGCTACTGCAATTGCGAGTTCAAAATTGTTGCCTGCCGCGGTAAATGCAACTGACGCTGTTTTATCATACTCGGTGCCTGTAGCCTTGGTAACAAAGAACCCAATGATGAACATTAACGTAAAATAAATCAATAGTGGAACTGCTATGATCAAAACATCAAGAGGAATCTGAACAATAAGCTCCCCTTTGAGCGAGAACATGATTACAATAGTGAAAAGCAAGGCTATAAGGGTCATAGGTGAAACCGCAGGAATAAATTTAGTCGTGTACCATTCTTCACCTTTAAGCTTGACCAAAATTAACCTACTTAGAATGCCCAGTAGAAAAGGTAAACCTAGATAGATGGCCACACTTTCGGCAATTGTTCCTATGGAAATGTCAACAATAGCTCCTTCGAACCCAAAATAAGGTGGAAGTACGGTAATAAAAATGTAGGCATAAAAGCTATAGGCAAATACTTGAAAAATGCTGTTCAAGGCCACCAGACCTGCACCATATTCACTACTGCCTTCAGCAAGGTCGTTCCACACCAAGACCATGGCTATGCAACGGGCCAAACCTATTAAGATTAGACCGACCATATATTCCGGGTAATCCCTAAGAAAAGTGATGGCCAAAAGAAACATGAGTACTGGCCCTATAATCCAATTTAGCAATAAGGAAATGGATAAGATTTTGGTGTTCCGAAAAACTTTAGGAAGTAAGGCGTAATTCACCTTAGCCAATGGCGGGTACATCATTAATATCAGCCCTATGGCTATAGGTATATTCGTCGATCCACTACTAAATGAATTAATAAATTCGGGAAACGTTGGAGAAAAATACCCGATACCAACACCAACAGCCATGGCGAAAAATATCCATAAAGTTAGATTTCTATCGAGAAAACTCAATTTTTTTTCAGCCATAGTTACGATTGAATTTGAGAGAATACATAAAACAACTCCGTAGCAATTTGAATACTTCGTTCTTCATACTTCTCAGCCTGTTGGGGAGTGTTGTCGAAAGCCTTAGGGTCTTCAAATGTTATTGGAATTCGCTTTTCTGCCCCTGCAATAAATGGACAGCCACCATCGGCCTGCGAACAAGTCATAATAGCTGCAAATTGAGAAGTAGGATTGAATTCACTATCCAATTTTTTTGAAAAACCTATAACAGGATGTTCATTCTCTGAATATTTAATGCTATAAATAGGATTTTCGGTTTCTGAAATTTTAGAAACCTCAAAACCGGTATTCGCAAGCGTTTTGGCTACCATAGGAAAAAGAGCTGTACTTTCAGTTCCACCAGAATAGCAAAAAACATTTCGAACATCGAAGTGATAGGCTAAAGTCTGTGCCCAAATTTGTGATAGATGACTTCTGCGAGAGTTGTGGGTACAGATGAAATTAATGCGAATATCTTCTTTCGTGTCTACTTTTTGTTGAATGAATTCAACAAGCGGTTGTAGTGTTTTTTTACGTTCTTCAGAGATGGTTTCAACGTTCAAAGCTGAAATGGTGTTCTCTATATTTTGATATAATGACATCTAAATAATTGTATTATTGATTAGCAGCATCCACTGCCTGGAGTACAAGTATTGGCAGCCTGTGTTTCGATAACTTTCAACTCAGGTTGTTCGGGAATGCCACAGTTTTCTTTTGCCAAGCAGTCGGTTTGCTTGGTGGTCAAAAGAAAGTTTGTGCCGTCAAAATCCAACCCGAATTTTTCAATGGTACGACCTTGGTATTCTACCTCTATCTCTAAGTCGCCAATGTTTAATTTGTTTTGAGACAATTCTATAATATCTACTAATTTTTCGGGATGAAGTCTATGATCGTAATCGTTGGCATTCCATAATTGAAAATTAACGACCTCTTCGTTTCTGACCGTACCTCCGCAGTCAATAAAGTTTTTGGTTACTTTACCTACCTCGGTTACATGAAAATGTCGGGGAACCAATTCACCGTTCGGTAATTTAAAGGCAATTTTTTCTAGCTGCTTAAGGGTTTCTTTAATTTCAGATAAATTCATAGTAGTCTTCGTTTTATTTAATCTTAATATTGCAATTTTACGATTAATGGAACCAAATTTTTTAACAACAGTTCTGATTGCTCGTAATGTCTTGATTTAAAAATTCTAACATCGTTTCCTTCATACTACTCCAATTCTCTACAGCTATACAATAACATACACTGGTACCTTCAACATTACCTTTTATAAGGCCCAAATGTTTAAGTTCTTTTAGATGTTGGGATATTGTGGGTTGGGCCAAGCCAATTTCGCTGACCAAATCTCCACAGAAACAGGTTTTGAGTTTGAACAAATATTGTAGAATTGCCACCCGGGCCGGATGCCCGAAAACCTTGGCGAACAATGCTATTTCGTTTTGTTCATCAGTGAACATTTCAGTTTTGGCTAATCCCATCTCTTTAATTATTACATTGCAATATTACGATTAAATAATATAGCATCCAAATTTGTGTTTTTTAATTAACTTTTCAGCTCTCTATTCAATGTTATACGTGGTAAAGATTCAAGGTTGAACTGCCTATCTATTTTATTCCACCAATTATAAGCGTTCTCTTTGGTCAGGGTATTTATGGCCTCTTGGGCGAACTTGTTTTTGAGGTCCGCAAGAAACTAAATAGTGATTTTTTTATAAGATAGATTCGTTTTAATCAAGATGGCTAAGCTATGAAAGACTGCTTGCTTTAGCTCGTATTATTTTATTTCTATTTCAGAGGGTGGGTTTCTTCTTCAAAATCTATGGCATATTAAAACTAGTTGGCTTTTTTAAAACGCATTACGGGTATTTCGTTCATAAGCAGTTGTAATTTACCTTCTTCATCAAAACCATAGGCATTGATTTTTTTCATCATGTTCAAAAATACTTTTTCGCCTTCACCGCAATACATCAAGGTCGAAGGGCCAGGTTCGCCAAAAGAGATGGCATTACCATTGAGGTTAAAAGGCGCCGAGTACCCGTTACAACTGCTATTGCCTACTACTGTATTATTTTCTGAATTGAAGTTTATAATAGGTTTTTTATTCGGATAAAGTGCATGAAAGGCAATACGAGGGCCCGATATATACTCAAGCTCCCATGTAGCGTTATAAAAATCTATATTGGGTATTTTGTTTTGAGATTTACATGAGAACAAAATAATGGGTATTATTAGAATTATATATTTAATCTTCATTTGAATAAATTTATAGTTGTGATTTATCATTTTATTGAACATGGAATGGGAAAAACAACAAACATGCCATGTTAGAACTATCTTAGTAACTACATACCATTAGAAGAAAGTTTATCGGAATTTAAGTGTTGTTTTGAATTAAGTATTTGATTTCTTTCCAGGTAATCAACTTTATGTCATTTTTCTTTAATAACGCACGGCTTTTTTCGGTTGTGAAAAAATCAAGGTCAATTTGACGCCACTCTGAGCCAAAATTTGGATGGTTAATGGTTACGCCTTTCATTTCATCGTCATTAAAGGCCGGGTGAATTAAAATTAAATTAACCCCATACCCCATATTTTCAATAGACTTCTTATAATAATCGTACAGTTCTCCATTCTCAAAATATTTAAATTCACCAAAGTAAGTATGGTCTATGGTGTAATCACTATCACTCAGGTTCGTCTTGGGGTCTAGACCTACCATTTGCAACAATTGTTTGTTGAGAAAAACAGGTAAATTAAATTGTTCACCTAGATTTTTATAGATTTTGAAGAATTCAGGGTGAGCCCCCACGCTGTACATATGCGAATCTAGATGGGTCGGTTCAAGTCCGAATTCAAGTGCTTTTTTTATTTGTGCCTCAAGTTCTTTAGCAATATCTGCTGCAGAAGCATTTTGTCTAAGTTTCTCCCGCGATTTATAAAAGTGACCATTTTCATCAACAAGACTGGGCACTTGGGATACAGGTAACACTGGTCCGAATTTGTAGTTTTCCCATTCACAGGTAAGGGTTAAATGAATTCCGTAATCGTATTGGGGGTTATTTTTTGCATAAAGGGCCATTTCATAATACCATGGGCAAGGTACCATAATACTATACGAATTCACAAAACCGTCTTCTAGGGTTTTAATTGTCGCCCTGTTCTCTGAGTGCGATAGCCCCGCATCGTCGGCATGAATAATGAGAAGTTTAGTGTTTTTCGGGTAACCTAATTTTTTCAATAAATCCATTTCAGTATAAGATAATGTTTGGATAGAACCAATGTTTCGAAGATACTCAAATTGAGATTTTAAACACTCGTTCCACCTAATGCATGCTGTAAAGTTTTCATAAAAAAAGCCACTCTAAATTGAGTGGCTTTTTATATTCTGCAGTTAAATAGAATTACTTTCTTGAGTGACGTTCTTTTCTTTTATCACGTCTTTTACCTGATTTTTTCTTTTTATGCATGTTCATTTTTTGCCATTTTTGATACTGCTCTTCGGAAAGCACATTTTTCATCTCGGCTTTGTGAGCTATCATCTGGTCCAATTTTTCATTTTGCATAGCATAGCGTTCATCAGCTGTCGGTTTTTTCACCTCACCTTTTTCTTTTGCAGCTTTTCGCTCTTCCATTTTGGCTTTTCTCATTTTGGCATGCTCCAAATTAAGGGCCATAACTTTAGATTGCTGATTTTTGTCAAGGTCAAGTGCCAATGTGAGCTTTTTGGTCTGTAACGTTGCGGCCTGTTCAGGACTAAGTTCTTTCATGTGACCTCTTTCTGGGTTATCACCTTTTTGAGCCATGGCGGTTACGCCAACCATACATAGTAGTATTACAATAACTTTCTTCATTTTTCTATTTTTATAAATTAACACCTATATGACCGTTCAATATCTCTTTGGTTTAATGGGCTATTTTAAATTATATATTTTTTAACAGCCTATGATTTCATTTTCGGGCACAAAAAAAGGGTGTGAAATCACACCCTAATAAGTAGGTTTGTTCGAATTTAATATTGTTAATCTATCGCCTCAACATTTGAAATTTGTTCCACATCCGCAGATGCCATTTCAGAAGCTTGGGGTGCTTCAGTGTTGGTTTCGTTATAATAAATAATCGATGCAAGAATAAATGCGGCTAAGTATATTGAACTTTTAAATCTTTCAGACATGGGACGTGTGTTTTTGATTTCTGGTACTAAAGTATATAAAACTTAAGCTCAAAAACGCGAGTTGTTGCGTAAGACGTACTTTGTGTGGTCAAACACCACTAAAATGTTGTTAGGGTATTTCTTACACCGATTGATTTTGTATTTCATCGATGAACGAACATAACCGGATATTAGTATGAGGCCTAGTTTTATAGGCGTACGTTATATCTATGAGCATATAGCGTCTAAGACATACATCTGCCTATTATACATCCTTAATTTGGATTCAAGATTAAATCTATGCGTTTCTCAACATCTTGCAAATGATACTTGCTCATGCTATCTGAAGTTCTATTGATAGCATTTTTTACCATTCGCTGTAGGATTACCAATTCAGCTCTTGCTATCGACCGAATATCAGATTGACTTGTATTTACGACCGTTGATTTTTGATAACCGTCATAGGCCGGCTGCTTTTTCTGATTTTCGGCGGTCATTAAATAGGCCAATCGATCAACGTGCGCTTTTTGTAGGTTACGCCTATAGGTATCTATAGTTTTTCCTGTATTGAGTTCAGACCAGATTCCAGTTCTAAGGTCATCCATCATTTGGGTCAGTCGATAAGCTTCGGCACCGTTGGCGGTCTCATTTTCTAGTATTCGCTGCAATTTTCCTAGGCTTAGAATATTGTCTAAGGTACGTACCTGCATGGTTCGCACCTGTTCTAAAAAACCAGAATACTGAATCTTATTAAAGATATTCTGGTCTAACAACCACTCAGGAGTACTAAAAAGCTCTTGCTGTAAGAAGCTCATACAGTTTTCTTGATGTTCTTTTGCTACAGGAATATATACGGCACCTTCTTGGTCATAGGTTTTTTGAAGCTCGTATACCCCACCGATGTTATTGGAAACATGCCCCATGTATCTGTTGAATTGCGCAATTACTTGACCGTATAGTTTTTCTAGGTCCTCATAGGTTTTTCCTTCTTCTTGGGTCCATAGAATGAGGTTGGGTACAATTCGTTTTAAGTTTTCGATACCGTAGGAGCTTGCTTTGATAGCGTCATCGCCCAGATCTTCGGTTTGGGAACTGGGGTCTACTATGTCGCCAACTTGTTGATGACCGAATCGATAAAGCGGATCACCGGCATGTTCCATAATCCATTCATCTAATACCGATTCTTCTTCTTTCGCAGATTTATCTAGAATAGGGTGGTATCCCCACTTGATGGCATATTTGTCATAGATGCCTATATCTGGCATTAGGGCAACATCACCATCTTCGGGTTGGGCTACGTAGTTGAAACGGGCATAATCCATTATAGAAGGTGCCGTACCGTACTTTTTGGTGAAAGATACAGAACGTAATGAATCGACCGGGTAGGCAACGCTGCTTCCCATATTATGGGGTAAACCTAGGGTGTGACCCACTTCATGAGCAGATACGAACCGAATCAGTCGCCCCATGATCTCATCTTTAAATGCTAATTTTTGGGCTTCAGGGTTGATAGCAGCCGTTTGAACGAAAAACCAGTTACGCAATAAGGTCATTACATTATGGTACCAGTTAATATCCGACTCCAATATTTCACCGCTTCGGGGGTCACTAACATGTGGGCCGTTCGCATTGGGAATTGGGGATGCTAAATAGCGAACCACCGAATAACGTACGTCTTCCGGTGACCATTCGGGGTCTTCTTCAGGTGTCGGGGGATCCTTCGCAAGAATGGCATTCTTAAAACCAGCTTCTTCAAAAGCAACTTGCCAATCTTCGATACCCTGCTTGATATAGGGAATCCATTTTTTAGGGGTGGCTCGGTCTACATAATATACTATCGGTTTTTTGGGCTCGACCAATTCTCCATTTTTGAATTTCTCTCTATCTTCTTCCTTAACTTCTAAACGCCATCGGTCTAGAAATTTTACCGTCTTGCTTTCTTGTACATCGAGGCCGTAATCTGTTTGTCCGCTTGTGAACCAACCGACTCGTTCGTCAAAATATCGGCGTTTCATGGGAGTTTCAGGAAGTAACACCATTGAGTTATTGATTTCAACCGATATTGAACCTAGGCTTCCGTTACTCGGTGGTTTTTTTGCCAAATAGGTTTTAACATGGCGAGCCTCTACGTTCAAGGGGTAACTTTTTATACTTTCAATATAGCTTCTGGCCTCATCTAATCGAGATACCTTATAGCGTTCTCTATATCCCTCGGGCATACCTAAGGCCATTACATCTTTCTCAAGAAAATCATTGACCTGAATAACTGTCGCCGGTTTCAGAGAATCTTTTTTAAACGCTTTAATGTCAAAAGCATGAAGCACGGGTTCAAAATTTGAATTGACGACAGCCTCATGCACGGGTAGTGAATCAGCTGCATAGACGTTATAACTTACCACGCGCAATAGAACCTTGGTCGGTTTTTTCTCCCACCGAAGCACTTTAGTGTTTATTTTACCTCCGCCAAAACCGATGCCTGTAGCAGTTTTAGAGATTCTACTTACCATCAACATTTCTTTGTTGAAGAGTGAATCTGGTATTTCGTAGAAATGATCTTCATCGACAACATGAACATCAAAGAGGCCCTTATCGGTCTTTGCTTCTTTAGTAATGACCTTTTTATAAGGTTTTATTTTGTCGTCTTTGTCCTCACCTTTTTTCTCTGATTTTTCGCTCTTGCTCTTTTTGAAAATTTGAGCTTCTACAGTTGTAAAATTAATAGTAAAAAGGAATAAAGTCAGTTTGAAGATGATGGATTTTAGCATGCCTGATTTTTGTTTGGTCTTACAATCGTGCTTAGAATAAAAGGAATTCAAAGAACTGAAAAAAACCTTTAATTTTTTGTTAACTAAATCATAAGCCGAGTTTTCTTCACAACGGTTTTCTGATTAATTAACAGATTGTAGATTTGTTTTATCATCTATGTGGTAACGAAAGTTACTTTGTTTTGTAACATCGAGTAGTTTTATTAGTCTTATATATAAATAATTATCATTTAAATTATTTGAATTAGTCGGGATAATGCCGCTGCTTGCAGCGGCATTATTTTTTTGTTTAGTGGCCAAATGACTCCTAAATACGATAAAATGGTGAAGGCTAATATGTTAATGGCTATAAGAGATTGAAAAGTTCAAATTTTTGCAAATAAAAATTGAAGCGTTTTTTTGCCAAGGTTGTACTTCTCGAAATGTTAAATTGTGAAGATGTTATATTAAATGAGCTTAAACTAAGAATTAGTCAATTTGACATATATGAGGCATCTTTCTTGTAAAATGAGAATGCAATATTGAAACTATACAGCGTTATATAGACTCATACAACAAACCTACAAATGTTATGAACACAAAGAGTTTTAAAGTAACGATGTTATTGGGTCTTAGTTTGGTAAACGCAATATTTGCATCTGACCCAGCAAGTGAACGAGACGATTTAATTATTAGTTCGGTACCTTATATAGAAGAAGATACTGAATTCGACCTCGGTTTCGATACAGCAGATTATTTGCCAGAAGATTTCAATCCCTACAAGATATATGTAGATTTAGATTCTATCGAATTTATCGAAGAAGAAAATGAACTTGATATTAAAACCCAAAAATATCTACCGGACGATTTTAATGCTTATGCGTACCCTACGGATGTTGAAGCATTTGACTATATCGATGCCGCTGATGATATTATAGATTTTGATACAAAAAAACATCTACCAGAGGGTTTTGACCCGTATATAAGGAAGAATTAATAAGCTCCCTATATTTGAATAAGCTAACCATAGGCCCCTTCTGCAAAGTTGGGGCTTTGTTATTTATGTAGGTAAAGTTTAAAAGAGTAGGGGTAGAACAAATTGAAATATCAGAACCAGTATGACAATGGCTATGATGTTGAGTATTACTCCAACACGGGCCATTTCGCTCACCTTTACATATCCGCTTGCGAAAACTATTGCATTAGGTGGCGTGGCCATAGGTAGCATAAAAGCACAACTACTGGCAATAGTTACCGGAATGAGTAAATAAAGAATAGGAAGGTCAAGACCGATGGCGATACCTGCAACTACCGGGGCGAGTACGGCAATTAGAGCCACATTGCTCATTAACTCGGTCATAAATAGCATCAAGGTTATCAATAATATGGCAGTAAACAGAATACTGATATTACTCTCACCAATTGCACCCGATACCATATCTACAATACCGCTTACCGACATTCCTTTTGCCAACGCGAGCCCCCCACCAAAAAGTATTAAGATGCCCCATGCCAGTTTTTCAGTGTCTTTCCACGTAATAATAAAATCTCCTTTTTTCATGTTATAAGGAATGGAAAACATGGCAATAGCGGCCATTATACTGATCATGGTATCGTTAAGTTTCAACGCCGGAAAAACCCCGTTGATTACCGTTCTGAAAATCCATAAAAAGACGGTCACCCCAAAAATGGAAAGTACCATCTTCTCTTTTCCGCTCATAGGGCCTAGTTTTTTAAGTTCTTCATTAATGACTTCCTTAGATGCTGCAAACTTCAATTGTTTGTTGGGATACATCCACTTTACCAGCACCAAGTAACTGATCCATATCATTAAGGCGGAAAAGGGAACGCCGAGTACCATCCATTTTAAAAATGAAATCTCGATATTATATTCATTTTCCAATAGGCCGATCATAACTGAATTGGGCGGTGTGCCGATTACTGTTGCCACGCCTCCGGCATTGGCCGAAAAAGCAATGCCCAGCATAACACTAAGAGCAAAATTTCTGTCATCTTTTGTAAACCCATCGGCATCATTTACCAACAGCCCGATGACAGACATAGCAATGGGTAACATTACTACGGTTGTTGCTGTGTTGCTGATCCACATACTTAAAGAAGCAGTGGCAATCATAAAACCCAGTACTACTTTATTCGGCGTTGTGCCCGTTATTTTAATGATATTCAGTGCAATACGTTTGTGAAGATTAACCTTCTCGAGGGCTAAGGCCAGTACAAAACCACCAAAGAACAAAAAAATGATAGGGCTACCATAATTAGCACCTACATCACCGATATCCATTATTTTTAGAATGGGAAAGAGCAGCAATGGTAACAGGGCGGTAACGGAGATGGATACCGCTTCGGTAATCCACCAGGTGACCATCCAAACTGCGATGGCGATGACACTGTCTCCCTTGTCGGAAATCATATCAAATGGTAGGCTGAGAATGGTGAAGAACAATATCGGGCCCAAGAAGAGTCCTGCTTTTTTGCTTAGCTCCATAGATGGAATTTATTTGCCCTAAACTATGTTATTTCTTTTGTATTTGAAAGCGAAGGCCCAGTTTGCAGATGATTTTTATTAATATATAATAGAATCTGAGGCTATTGCAGGTAATTGGTAATCACCGTAATCAATACTGACCTTACCGTTATTCAAACTTTTGGCCCCAGTTGGGTCCACTTGCGTTTTGTAGAGGTAGATTTTATTCAAGTTCTTGAAATTTAAGAATACGTCAAGTTTTTGTTGAAAATCGCTTCCGGTAAGGTTGATTGTTTTTAGGTGTTCGAGATTTTCTAGCAAGCTAATTTTTTCACCAGTGATCTTAGTGTAATCCAATTTTAAAATTGTAAGGTTAGGTAAGGTACCCAGCATTTCAAAAATGGCGTCGGTCACTTGGGTGCCGCCCAAATCTAAACGTGATATTTGATTTTTAATGGGAACGAGAATTTCAAAATCTCCATCACTAAAACTAGATTGGTTGATGCATGAAACACTTAAAAAGTTGGTAGACTCGCTTATAGGATCAACATAAACCCCTATGGCTTTTATAGCTTTGATACTATCTTGAGAAGCTTTGGGGATTTCGATATCAGGGTGGTCAACGTCATGTTTATTCGGAAAAAATGAGACGAACAGTTCTTTAGGTAATTTTGATTTTTGAATTGAGCCTTCAAATGGGTGTCCGGCATCTACCCAGGCACCCACTAGTTTTATTTCTTCTTTGGTGGGTTGGGTCTTACCTTCAGGCGGCATGTGATTATCATCTTCTATGGGCAGAACCATTCGTGAAAATAACTCACTATGTTCAGTATCTTGGGCAACAAGAACTTCTCCGTTTTCACCTCCGTTGATGATGGCTTCGGCGGAGTGAAGCATTAACTCTCCCTTTGCTTTTTTAGGATTATGGCAACTAACACATTTGTTGTTCAGAATGGGTTGTATAACCTCTTCATATATTAGGGCATCTTGCCAATTCTCTTCGGTAAGGGTTATTTCCTTTTCCTCAAAGGTGTCATAACCCAAGGCCGATTTGATAGAGTTGGGTAATGGTTCTACCAGGTAATCTTCTCCATGGGTAATATTTCCTCCTTGGTGGCCCGTAAATGAAATCAATACAAAAAAGATGATGGATAACCCGATAACTGGTACCTTCGAAATAAATGCAACTAGGTTCAGCTGTTTAAACTTTGCATACATTAAAAACGAAAATAAGGCCGTAGCAATACCTGACCATAAATGCCATTTCACCGTTTCAAACGAATAGCCTTCGCCAATGTATTGCAAATAACCTGTGATGCAGGCCAACGTCGCCGCAATTCCTGCACATAGATAGGTGAAGGCAATTACTTCAGAATATTGATTTTGTTTGCGATCGTACCATTGCAATAGTAAGCCCAAGATTATAAACCCAATAGGCAGATGCACGACCAAGGGGTGAAGCCGCCCTAGAAGTTGTTGCAGAACATCAATCATTTGCTAGCCAATATATTCAAGCGTTCTTTCAAAAGTTTCATCATATAGGTGTTGGCTTCCCATTGATTACCGATGGGTAGTTTTGTATAAGGTAAGGTGGGCATATAGTCAGCGGGGCCAAATTCTGTGGTAATGGTATAATAATCTTTTGTTTCCCATTTTTTCCTGATTATTTTCTCCCATATATCGAGATGTCGGTCTACAGCTTTTTTCCATTCAGGTGCTTGAGGATCGTTAACTTGTGGGCCTTCAGCATGACCAATTCTAGCATGAATGTGAGATGAACGGTCGATAATTTGTTCTAATTCTGAATCTTGTGCCTGTAATAATGACTCATGAACGACCATCCAATGACTAATATCTAAAGTAAGTTTTAATTCCGGAATGGCAGAAAGGTATTTCTGGGTGTCTGGGAGGTTGAAGCTGAAACGCCCTCTGTGTGTTTCATGGTAAATAGGAATGTCATTTTGCCGGGCAATTTTGTTCGCAGCATCGATAAAGGCCTTATTCTGCTCAAATGTGAAAAAATCGCTGCCGGTGTGACAGTTGATATAGGCCGGTTTCCAAGCGACTATATTCTTGAAGTTTTCGGAATAGGCTTTCAAACTTTCTTGAATAGGAATGGATTTGTTAGTGCCGTTTAAAAACCCCACTTGCAGATTGTACTTTTTTAATGCGGTTTTTAGGGCTGTCGCTTCCTTTTCATCCGTAGGAAACCAAGTTTCTAGACCGTCATAACCTGCTGCTTTTGTTTTTTCGCAGAAGGCATCCCAAGATATCGAACGCCCCCAATCGGTTTGAAAAAACAATAGTTTTTTCTTTTCTGATTGAGCATAAAAGTTATTGCATAACACCATTAGAATGGCGTATAGTAAGTGTTTTTTCATATGGGTTGGGTTGGTGGTTCTAGGCTAAGCTAAGATTTCTTTTATAATTTCGCCCTCAACATCGGTAAGACGAAATGGCCTGCCCTGAAATTCATAGGTAAATTCTTCATGGTCGAAACCTAAAAGATGTAAAATGGTGGCATGCACATCATGAACGGACACGCGACCATCAATACCAGAGAAACCAATATCATCAGTTAGTCCGTGAGATGCTCCTTTCTTGATGCCGCCACCGGCCATCCACATGGTAAAGGCGTCTCCGTGGTGATCACGGCCCTTATAAGCCATTTCTTTATTGCCCCGATTTTCTTGCATGGGTGTTCTACCAAATTCACCACCCCAAACAATTAGAGTATCATCTAACAGACCCCGTTGTTTTAAATCAAGAATCAGTGCGGTCATGGGTCTATCAATTTCACGGCATTTATTACGCAAGCCTAGGTCGACTGAACCTTCGCGCACATTTCCGTGGGTATCCCATCCCCAATCGAACAGCTGTACAAAACGTACTCCGTCTTCCACCAGTTTCCTGGCTAAAAGGCAATTGTTCGCAAATGATTCTTTGCCCTGTTCAACCCCGTACATTTGTTTTATGTGTTCTGGTTCGTTGTTGATGTTCATTACTTCAGGAACGGCAATCTGCATTCGATATGCCATCTCATACTGATTGATTCTGGCCAATATTTCGGGGTCGGCATATTTAACGTATTCTTCTTTATTGATTTCGTTTATAGCATCAATGGTGCTTTTCTTTAGATTTCTTGAAATACCGTCAGGATCGTCAATATAAAGCACCGGGTCACCTTTAGAACGGCACTGCACCCCTTGATAAACGGAAGGCAAGAAGCCACTGCCCCAAACGCTTTTTCCGGCATCGGGAGTGTTTCCTCCGGATGTCAAGACTACGAAACCAGGTAGATTTTGATTTTCTGATCCAAGGCCATAGGTGGCCCACGAGCCAATACTCGGCCTGCCTAACCTAGGGCTGCCCGTATGCATGAACAACTGTGCGGGCCCATGATTGAATTGGTCGGTATGCACCGCTTTCAAAAATGCAACTTCGTCGACTACACTTTTGAAGTGTGGGAGAAAATTGGAGACCCAATTGCCTGACTCGCCTTCTTGTTTAAAATCAGCTTGAGGACCCATTAATTTGGGAGTTCCTTTAATAAAAGCGAACTTTTTGCCTTCTAAGAGCGATTGCGGGCAATCTTCTCCGTCATATTTTTGAAGCTCTGGTTTGTAATCGAACATTTCTAATTGTGATGGCGCGCCCGCCATATGCAAGTAAATTACAGACTTTACCTTAGGGCCGTAATGTGGTGCTAATGTTGACAGAGGGTTCAGGTCTCTCTCTGACAAGCCACTGGCTAAGCCGCTATTCGTCTTAGGTTTTGATGGGCTCAATGGATCACATCCCATAAATATAGAACTTAAAGCCAAGCCCCCCATACCTTGGGCACAACTCTTAATGAAATGTCGGCGTGTTTTAGCCTGTGTTTCTCGTTCGAGCTTTTCTCTAAGCAATCGATTTACAATGTCTGAGTTGTGTTTCACAGTTTTGTCTATTAGGCTTTTGTAAGAAATTCATCTAAATTCATAATAGCATTGGCCACCACGGTCAAGGCACTTAGTTCAGGGGAGGGCTTGTCATCAAAATGAAGGAATAATTCCGAAGATTCAGGACTCTCTTTAAACTCCGATAGCGAACTGTTGTAAAGTTCTTTTAAAGTTTTAAGTGATGTCGATTCAATTCTTTTAAAGGTAGCTTTTAAGTATGCATTTGAAATGCTTTTATCTATATCGGAAACCACTCTCGTGTTTTTTGCCAACTGATAAGAGGCCTCTAGATACACCGGGTCATTTAAAGTCACCAAGGCCTGCAATGGGGTATTGGTGACCGTTCTTCTTATAGTACAAACCTCACGGCTTCCTGCATCAAATGTCAAGAAAGAAGGGTAGGGGCTTGTTCGTTTCAAGTAGGTATAAATACCTCTGCGGTAACGGTCTTCCCCTTTACTTTCTATCCATTTTGCACCGTTATATACAGTTTGCCAAACCCCATCGGGTTGCGGTGGCATTACCCCAGGGCCATACATTTTATCGCTTAACAACCCCGCTACGGCCAGAGCCTGGTCTCTAATTTGTTCAGCTCCCAATCTTATTCTTGGTCCACGGGCGTAAAGCTCGTTTTCAGGGTCTATGCGATACATGTCTGAGGTACTCTCGGAACTTTGCCGATAGGTGCCCGACATTGTAATTTCTTTGATTAATGTTTTAATGCTCCAATTCATCTCGTTCATGAAACGAAGCGAGAGCCAATCTAATAATGCAGGGTGTGATGGCGGCTCAGATTGGGATCCGATATCTTCAACCGTAGAAACGATTCCACGGCCAAAAATTTGATGCCATACCCGGTTGACCAAAGTCCGTGCGGTTAACGGATTTTTTTTATCTACAATCCATTTTGAGAGCCCTAAACGATTATCAGGCCAATTTTCGTCCCATGCATTAAGGCTTTTGGGAACACCCGGTTCTACGGTGTCGGTTTTTGTCAACCAACTGCCCCTGTCGAATAATTGAGTAGTACGTTTCATATACTCCGGGTTTTCCGCCATTATTGGTACCGTCAACGGATTAACATTTAGCAATTCAATAAAAGCTTCGTTTATTGCCGACCAGCCAGGCTGTTCTCTTGCAGGCAAATCAGGTATAAAACCGACCCAGTATAAATTAAGTATATTGACTTCTTCGGCAACCGCATTATTCTGGGTCTCGATATAGATATCGGTTTTTTCGGTGATTTTCTTTATTGGGAACTGAAGCGTAGTATTTTCTTTGACCTTATTAATATTAAACTCACCTAAAATAGCACCATCAGCATCACCTTTTCTAATAATCATTTTCGTACCATTATAATGAGACCGCAAGTTGAGATATACATAACTAGCCTCATCGGTATATGCATTTTCTATTATGCAATTGCCGCCATCCCAAAACACGACAGAGGCATGGTCATCATATACACTGTTCTTAAAATCTGAAAAGAAGTGAGACTTATATACCGGTTCGGTGTATTGAAGAAAGTCTTTGTATTTCTTGGTTAACTTTTCATCTGCATGTTTAGACGTCCACTCAACCACTTTATCCACTTTTTTCTGTTGTTCGGGAGTGTACATTTTCAAGACTGGAGATTCGTTGGGCGTATCTTCATCCCTTGAATTATTGAAGAAAGCCATGAGGTTATAATACTCTTTGTGCTTGAAAGGGTCATAAGGGTGGCTATGGCATTGTACACAACCCATAGTAGTACTCTGCCAAACTTCAAAGGTTGTGTTCACACGATCGATTACAGTGGCCACCCGATATTCTTCATCATCGGTACCACCTTCATCATTGTTCATGGTGTTTCTGTGAAATGCCGTTGCTATAAGTTGATCAGTTGAGGGTTGAGGTAGCAGGTCGCCGGCCAATTGTTCTGTGGTAAATTGGTCATAAGGCATGTTTGAATTGAAAGCATCAATTACCCAATCACGGTATTTCCAAATCTCGCGGCCCATGTCTTTTTCGTACCCCTTTGAATCTGCATAACGAGCCAAATCAAGCCACCAAGTCGCCCATTTTTCCCCATATGTTTGTTGAGATAAAAGTGAATCGACCAACATTTCATAAGACAGTTCATTAGCTTCAAATTTGTTGAGTAGTTCTGGGGATGGGGGCAGGCCGGTAATATCAAGGGCCAATCTTCGGGCAATAATATTCTTTTCTGCGGGAGCATTGGGTTGTAATTCGTTATCGGAAAGCTTTACAAGAATAAAGTTGTCGATATCATTCTTTAGAAATTCTGTAGATTCATTGGGTACAAAACTGGCTTCTGATATTATTTTTGGTACTTCTACTTTTTCTGGAAGCGAATATGCCCAATGTTCACCCCATTCAGCACCTTGATCAATCCAACGGGTCAGTAACTCTATCTCCTCATCAGGTAGCTTAGTACCTTCGTAGGGCATGCGTAGTTCGGGGTTTTCTTCATGAAGTCTTTTAATCATTTCACTACCTGAAGCGTTACCTTTGACAATCGCTGGTTGACCCGATTCTGTGTTTGCAAAAGCTTCCTCTTCGAAAAGCAAACTGAAGCCTCCGCTCTTTTTTATACCACCATGGCAAGAGATACATCTTTTGTTCAATATCGGCTTTATCTGAGTGCTGAAATCGACACGATTGGCATCTTGGCAGGAGTGCAGTAGGCCTATTGAAACCATAACACCCGCTGCCGTGAATATTCGAAAAATAATATTGATCCTTTTTTTCATTTGTAATAAGATAAGCAATATTCAAGCGCAAAAGCACCCCAGAAAAATAGATGGATTAAAGTTAAGAAATTATAGGCGGTTTTAAAGAGTAACTTAATCGTATAGACCTAACAATACTTTACTTTGATGAAGGATACATCTGATTGAAATAGACCTCGGCAGGTGCATTGTTCTTCACGAAAATAAGAGATTTTTGCATTTTGTTTATTAGATTGATCGGCTCTATGTGCCTCACCTCCCCTTGAATTAATAAACCACTTTTCTCAGGTGTTACAGTTTTGAAATTCCCCATGCCATCGCCCTCAAGTAATAAACCATAAGATGCGTCGTTTCGTGGAGTTTCGACCTCCGCAGCATAATTGTTGCCTGCAATGAGTATATCTAGATTTCCGTTATTAGTATAATCGTCTATGGCGATATCATTAACGGAGGAAATCTGGGCAAGCATAGGTAATTCGGTTTTTTTAAATTTTCCGCCCTTGTTTTCAAAGTAGCAGGTCGCAAAATTATTAGCTTTATAGTTCACGGCTTGGCTCAGTTTTTCCTTACCAAATACTTCGGCCATGGTGGCCTTTCCGAAACTATCGTAGGTTGGAAACTTATCTTTGATAAATGGCATTTGATCAGAAGAGCATTGCCGGCCCCTTAGCGGATATAACTCTTCTTGATCGTGGTAACCCAATACAATGTCTATGCTACCTGAATCATCAAAATCGGCGGCATAGACCTCAAATGGTTTTGCAGTGTTTGCCTTGTATTTATAGTTCAGGCCGAGATTACCTGCAACGAGATCCATGTCACCATCCCCATCAAAATCAGCGGAGGAAATGCAGTTCCACCATCCTGTCTCATTATGAAGATTAGCATCTGAGGTTACATCTTGAAAACCGTCATTCATGTTTTTCAAAATTTTAGGCGTCATCCATTCTCCAACAATGATAAGGTCGCTACGGGTATCGTTATCAATATCGGCCCAGATTGCATCGCTGACCATACCAAAGTCTTGTAACATGGGCGCTATTTCTTTTGTAACATCATTAAAAGCGATTTTTTCTTTTGAACTGACATTCATTAAGAGTTGACTGTCGGCGGAATAAGGATATTTGCCTGGCACCTGTCTTCCACCAACGAAAAGATCTATATCACCATCGCCATCGAAATCAAAAGGCACAACACAACTTCCGCTAACAGAAGAAACGGGTAATGAATTCTTCTGTAACCTAAAAATACCTCCTTCATTTTTAAATAGTTGGTCTCTATAACTTTCCGGATTTTCTGATTCATTGCTACCATTGACCACATATAAATCTAAATCTCCATCGTCATCGGCATCAAAAAAATGAGCGGCCACATTTTCTTTATGCTCGGCAAAACGAAAGTCATTTTGAATACTTTCCTCAAATGTGCCTGATTCTCTTTGCAAGTATAAACTTGGCGTTGTACCCATTGACTGCCCTAAGAAAAAATCATCGGTGCCGTCACCGTTAACATCACCAATGGCAAAGCCCGGGCCGAACTGTGACATTTTATGAGGTAGAAGACTTTCCCGTTTAAAATCGTTAAATTCATTTTCAATATGTTCAATATCTAAAACACCATTGAACGGAATAAAGGTGGGGTTGAAATCTTTTTTTGCTATACCCTCAGCTCTTGCATTTTTATATTCCAAAGTTATTTGTTGATTAGATTCGATATTAGTCATTCGCTGTTTACGGCCGTCAGACCATGTTACCTCTAGCGTATCAATCAGCGTTACTTTTCCAAGGCCAAAATGCATGGCATTGCCAACGGCTGATTGAAACCCTCTAGTGTTGTAATGTTCTCGAAGCTGTTGTTTATTTTTTATTTTAATAGATACTCTTGTGCCAATGCCATTTAAATTACTTTTGTTCCCTTTTAGATTAACTTTTAGATAATTAGCCAATTTTTTTTCCACACTGTTATTCTTATATACAAAGGCTAGGGTATCAGAATTATTGAGCACTAAGTCAAGGTCACCATCATTATCGAGGTCGCTATAGGCCGCCCCATTGGAGCAACTTGGCAACGAAAGACCCCATTCTTCACTTTGGTCGGAAAATTTGAGGTTGCCCATATTTCTGTATACATAATTAACTTCTCTACGTGATGGCATTTTAGAGATCAAATCTCTCAGTACGGTCTTTTTATCGAGATTTGGGTTACTAATTATTTCCGCTTCCTTATTACGCCGATAGGTGTTAAAGTCATTGTTTCTAAAATCACGTTTAATACCGTTTGAAACGAAAAGGTCTTGAAGACCATCATTATCCAAATCCATGAATAGGGGGCCCCAACCCCAACCCGTATTTGATACCCCGGCAAGCTGACCGATATCGGAAAACTTAGGTCGCATGCCATAATCAATACCTGTATTAAGCTGCAATGTATTGTACATATACTGATAGTGTAGGCCTTGATTCACATGCGCATAGAATTTATCGGGGTTCATGCCCGACATGCTTGTTTTTATACCATAGTTGTCTTCTGCCACCATATCTAATGTTACTATATCGAGAAGGCCATCGTTATTGAAATCGGAAATATCGTTCCCCATTGAATAGTTCGAGATATGACCAGTAGTTTGTTTTATACTTTCGGTAAAGGTGCCGTCGGTATTGTTAAGGTATATATAATCATGTTCGCTGTAATCATTGCCGATATAGAGATCTGGCCAACCATCGTTGTTTAGGTCACCTACGGAAATACCTAAGCCATAACCTATAGGGTTTTGATAAATACCGGCCGACTCGGAGACATCTACGAATTTTCCGTTATCATTTTTAAAAAGAATGTCACCCACCAAAGGTGCTTTTTGAGATTTTAATTCTTCAAAACTTCCTTTCACACCCACATAAACATTATGATTAAGCAGATACATGTCCAGGTCACCATCTTTATCATAATCGAAAAATGCAGCCTGGGTCGAGTAACCTTGATAATCCAAGCCATATATAGAGGCTTCTTCTTCAAAAACAGGTATGCCGTTGACTATACCCTGATTAACAAAAAGTTCATTTTTGCTTAGACTTTTATCGGAAAATCTTCCGGCGCGACAGACATAGATATCTAAAAGACCATCATTGTTGATATCAATAGTCGTAACTCCGGTCGACCATCCTTTTGATCCCCCAGCACCAGATTTCACGGTAACGTCTTCGAACTTAAGATTTCCTTTGTTGAGGTATATTTTATTCTGACCTAGATTAGAAGCAAAATAAAGATCTGGAAGGCCGTCGTTATCAAAATCACCGATTGCCACACCTGCACCGTTGAGATAGTATTCAAAAAGAATACTGTTCATCGATTCGTTCTCGGGTAGGTCGTTACTGAAATTTACATTAGAATATGAGGCAGGAACAAGTGATAATAAAGATAATTCATCTTGGTGAGGTCGATCGGTTTTCGAAGTACAGGATAAAACCAAACTTATAAAAAGGCTACTAATACAGAAGCGGAAGTACTGTCGTATATTCATCTAAATAAATATTAAGCTTCGAAGGTTAAATTAGCGATAAATGAAAGGATTGCAAAAAAAGAAAGAGGTCGTTTGATGCGACCCCTTTTTGTTTTTCACCAAAAGACTATGACTATTTCCAAAGTGCATTCTGCTCTATGAGCGTATTGGCATTTACCTCTTGATTAGGAATAGGCAGCACCGCATCTTTGCGACCGTCGACATCGGCTGCACGATTGGTATATGTGTTGACATAGTCGGCAATATATTCCACACCGGCCCTTTTTAGAGTAATAAAGGTCTGTCCTTCAAAAGCAAATTCCCAAGCTCTTTCTTGAACTATGGCGTCTTTAAGGTCTTGTTTGGACAATCCGGATAGAGGCGGCAGAGACGCTCTGGCCCTAACAGTGTTTATACCTAAATAGGCATCGCCTTGTCCACTTTCGTTAGCCGCTTCTGAATGCGCCAACATAACGTCGGATAGCCTAAGTGCTGGAAAGTTTCTCTCCGTATTATCCCAGCTAGATGGTTCCGTCTCCAAGTATTTAACAACATAGGCGCTTCTATACGTTCTTTCAGTACTTCCGCTTCCCACAAAATTAGACTTGGCATTAGGGTCCCAAGTTACCTGATCGTTTACGTTTCGAGAATAGTATGATTCTACAAAAGTACCTGGTATACGTGCATCTTCATCATCATAGGTCATTCTAAACTCTGGTTCTCCCCAAATCCAGGCGTCTGCCCATCCGGCCGCTGCAGCGGTCTGATTCTCAGCATCAGGTCCGGCCCAGTCTGTTGGTGAAAAATGTGCCAAAAAATTCGAATTCTTGTTAGGGTCGGCAGCATAGCTAAACTGAATTTCGAACAGCCGTTCGCCCATATTCTCATGTTCAACATCAAAATTAAATGAGAAATCATCAAATAGGGTCAAGCCCGAATTATCGATAACATTTTCAGCCGCATCACGAGCTTCATTGAACTGCCCTGTTTCAAGATACGTCTTCGAAAGAAATCCTAGAGCGGCCCATTTAGTAGCTCGACCAAGATCCCCACCGGAATAAGAAGGAGGTAATGCAGCCGACGCATCGATGAAATCGGCAATTGCTTGATTTAAGGCTCGTTGTTTGCCGTCTTCATTACTTGCTGCCGCATCAAATGATGTTGTTGGTTCTGTATATACAGGTATATCATCGAAATAAACTGCCAAGTGGTAATAGAAATAGCCCCTCAGAAATTTTGCTTCCCCTATTATTCTACTCTTTTTCGTCTCATCCATTTCTATGTCAGGAACGTTGGTAATTATATTATTGGCATCATTAATCGCCTTATAAGATATGTCCCAATAAGAGGCTAAAACACCATCGCCAGGTGTCAAGGCTCCAGAGGCATAATTCAAGGGCTGTTTTTCGTATCCGGTCGAATATCCCAATATGCAGTCAAAACAAAATCTGGCATACATGGTATTGAACCATTCGCGACCTAAGTTGTCATAAGCTCCATTAAGAGCTGTGAGGGCATCGTTTTCTGATTTGTAGAAAGCGTTGGAACTGCTAAAGTCAGGATTTTCATCAAGGTCTGAGCAACTTGCCGCAATTAAACAAATAGCTGCAAAACCTAGTAGCCACTTGCTTTTTTTAGTCAAATTTTTAATCAATTTCATAATATTTTTTTTATAAAGATTCTAATACTACTTAAAACTTTAAATTAACTCCCAATGTAAATGTCTTTGCTCTTGGGTAGGCATCGTAATCGTCGGCCCTATTGAGGTTGTCCTGTCCAGAATTATTTACTTCCGGATCATAACCTGAATAGTCTGTGATAACAAAAAGATTTTGGGCACTGACATAAACTCTTGCAGCCTCTAACCCCCTTATTTCAGGTAGATTATAACCTAGAGATACGTTCTGTAACCTAATATACGACCCATCCTCAATAAAAAATGAAGAATTCCTAAAAAAATCGGCGAACTCCCTATTTGCATCTATTATCGGTCTTGAGGCGTCCGTATTTGAAGGTGTCCATGCATCTTCAAAGGCTACGGAGTATTGATTATAGTTGCCAACCCCATCTGCATGTTCCGCAGCTTGCAAGTTTCTTACTTGATTACCCTGAGAGCCCTGAATGAAGATGTCAAGATCGAAATTTTTGTACGATAGATTTTGTGATAAGCCCCAAGTGAAGTCGGGGTTGGGGTCACCGATGATGCTTTCATCATCTCCAGTTATTTCACCATCACCATCTAAATCGGCATATCGTACATAACCGGGCTTATCAAACCCAAAGGAAGCGTTGGCGGCAATCTCTTCTTCACTTTGCCATATTCCTATTGCCGTAAGGCCTTTCCATACTCCTATAGGTTCGCCGATATCCACCCAACTTCCCCTGATCCCTAAATGGCCGCTAGGGCTGGCGCTGTTAAAAGGAGCGGAATCTCCTAAATCTGTAATTTCATTGCGTACGAAGGATATGTTGGCATTAATGTCCCATTTAAAATTATCTGAGCTCGCAATAACTCCGTTAACAGCGAATTCATAACCGGTATTCTCTAGAGCCCCGGAATTTTTCAATGCATTGGTGAATCCGATACTTGAGGGAAGAGCTACCTCCAATAGCAGGTCGTCGGTTTTAATTTTATAATAGTCTGCAACGAAAGAAAGTCTATTGTTTAAGAAACTTATGTCGAGACCGACATCGAACTGACCGGTTTTTTCCCATTTTAGATCATCGTTAGCGATACGGTTTATGCGGAGGCCGGGCACCAGTTGGCCGGCAAGAATATAATTGGCTAAATCTAGAGATGCAAGTGAGCGGTAGGGTGGTATTTCAGAGTTTCCCGTAAGGCCGTAACTCAACCTAAGTTTCATATCGCTGATCGCATCTAAATTCTCCATGAATGACTCTTGCTTTAGCTTCCAAGCAACTGCTGCCGACCCAAAATTGGCCCATTTATTATTTGCTCCGAATCTCGAAGAACCGTCTCGTCTAAAAGTACCGGTAATCAGATATTTGTCTAATATGCTGAAGTTTAACCGACCTAGTATAGATTCCAATTTCCATTCTATGCGATCAGATTGTGGTCTTAAAGGTTCAAGTCCATCTTCAAGCTGATTGGCATCTTCATCATCTATGGTAAAATTCATACTTGAGGCTTCGGTGTACTTGTTGGTTTCAGTTTGGTACGTGTAACCAGCTAGGGCATCCATGCGAATAGCATCGCTCAGTTCACTAGAATACGATAGGGTGTTCTCGCTCAGTATATTTGTAAGACTTCTTGACGCTTCTATTTTTTGAATATTATTTTGTCTACCCAAACGGGTATCAAGTGAATAATAGGTACTTCTATTGGTGTTCAATATATCAAAACCAAAACTGGTTTTCGCCTTTAGCCCTTTGAGAAGCTCATATTGTACGAACGTATTGGATAGCATACGGTTGGTTTTATCCGTATCTCTTGCCTCAGCCGATTCGGCTATGGGGTTGATATCAAAACGTCCATCATAAAGAAAGAAATTGTAATTGCCATCTGGGGTAAAAGGTGCCTCTGTTGGGTCACTACCGATAGCGGTAATGGTGAGCCCCCCCGGCCCGCCACGGTCTGTACTCTGGGCATTCGTAATACCTCTAGAGAATGTATTTCTGGTGCCCAAGACAAGTTTGCCGTCAAAACCTTTAGAATCTATATTTGCGCGTATACTGTTTCTTCCAAAATCGGAATTTAAAACGATTCCTTCGTTTTTGAACGTGCCGACGGTAAAGGCATATTTAGTATTTTCACTGCCTCCTGTGAAAGAAAGTTGATGATTAGAAATACCACCAGTTCTAAAAATTTCATCTTGCCAGTAGGTGCCTCGGCCTAAGGATTGGGGATCAGGGTAAGGTTCTGTAATACCTCTAGATGCCGCCCGAAGATTTTGATATAGAGCATAATCGGTAGCATTGAGTACATCTAGCCTTTTCGCAGGTTGCTGTAAGCTATATGATCCATCATACGAAATTTTCAGTTTTCCTGAAGTACCTGCTTTTGTAGTAATCAATACAACACCATTAGAACCTCTGGATCCATAGATTGCTGTGCCACTGGCATCCTTTAAAACCTCTATTGACTCGATGTCATTTGGGTTCAGGGTAGCAAGTACGTTAGTAGGCCTACGGTTTCCCCCAGCCCCTGCAGAACTGTTATCGGGATATATCGGAAAACCATCGATGACATATAAAGGTTCGCTACCGCTGCTTATCGAATTGGCCCCACGCACCCTAATGCTCAGACCGCCTCCAGGTGCAGCAGATGTCTGTGAAACTTGCACACCAGCGGCCCTACCTTGTATACCTTGATCTATTGAAGTAACAGGAAATTCTTTAAGTTTTTCACCATCTACGGAAGAAACCGATCCCGTGAGGTCGCTCTTTCTAACCGTACCATAACCAACCACCACCACTTCATCTAATTTTTGGGAGTCGGCCTTCAGGTTAACATTTATTGTCTCTTTACCGTCTACCGCCAATTCTTGCGTTAAATAGCCCACATAGCTGAATACCAGAATACCATCTGAGGCGACATTACTGATAGTATAATTACCGTCAAAGTCAGTAGTTACGCCGTTTGTGGTACCTTTTTCAACAATGTTTACCCCAGGCAGAGGGCCTTGGTCATCTGAGAGTGTTCCCGAGATACTAATTTCTTGGGCGTGTGCGAAAATCCCGAATAACGAGAAAAAAAGCACCCATAAGATTTGATTTCTGTAGTTAGTTTTCATAAAAAAATCGAGTATTGAGTTGTTAAATTCTGATTTTGAAGGGTTTTAATTAAGATTACGTTAATTTTACATTAGTTTATTTGTGTGAATATTACCCTTTTTTTTGGAATCTTAAAATTTTCCCAAAAAAAAATAAGAAAGCAAATGTGCAGATTGTCGACTGGCTTGTAATATCAGTGCACTGGTAAGTGCAAAAAACTCTTCTCAATCTAAACTGAAAATTATAGCAGTCTGAAGTGATGATTATAGGTAATTATTTTTGTGTGACAATGCCCATAAGTTTATCATCTGCCGATAATTTGGGTCGCTGTTGCCACAGAATTGTAACACAGAACTCCACTTTGTTTTCGAGTAAGTTTAAAGATAAATTGAAGGCATTAAAAAAACAGAGGCCATATGGCCTCTGTTTTAATATATAATAGTCAATAGAAATTATGCTTTCAACTCCACAGATTTCTTTGCTCCCTCAACATTTACTTTGATTAAACCATGTTTAGAAAGGGCTTTCATAGACTTGTCCCATTTCTTACCGCTGAGTCCGGCTTGAGATTTTAGCTCGTTCAAATCCATGTTTCCTACAGGTTTTAATAGCTCGACAATAGCTTTTTCTTCATCGGTAAGTTCTACCTGCTTTTTCTCAGGTCTCATTTGCGGGAAGAACAACACCTCTTGAATAGAAGAATTATTGGTCATCAACATGACCAAACGGTCGATACCGATACCGATACCAGAAGTTGGGGGCATACCATACTCAAGTGCCCGTAAAAAATCTTGATCAATGAACATAGCCTCATCATCTCCCTTTTCAGAAAGTTTTAATTGCTCTTCAAACCGTTCTCGTTGGTCTATCGGGTCATTCAACTCTGAGTATGCATTCGCCAATTCTTTACCATTTACCATGAGTTCGAACCTTTCTGTCAAAGCAGGGTTGTCACGATGTTCTTTCGTCAGCGGACTCATCTCTTTCGGATAGTCGGTAATGAAAGTGGGCTGTACGTAATTATGTTCACATTTCTCACCAAAGATTTCATCTATCAACTTACCGATGCCCATGGTATCATCTACTTCGATACCAAGATTTTTGGCGGTTTCGCGAAGTTCGCTTTCCTCCATTCCGGATACATCGATACCGGTATGAATTTTAATGGCTTCCAAAATAGGAACTCTAGGGTAGGGAGCCTTAAATTCAATTTCGTGCTTCCCGACAGTTACTTTTGTGCTTCCCGTCGCTTCAACTGCTATTTTCTCCAGTAGTTGTTCCGTGGTGTCCATCATCCAATGGTAATCTTTATAAGCGACATAAAGTTCCATTACAGTAAATTCAGGGTTGTGGGTACGATCCATTCCCTCATTACGAAAATCCTTAGAAAATTCATATACACCGTCGAAGCCACCGACGATGAGTCGTTTTAAATAGAGCTCATTGGCAATACGTAAATATAGAGGTATATTTAATGCATTGTGATGCGTCAAAAATGGTCTCGCCAAAGCACCACCAGGTATGGGTTGTAAAATCGGAGTTTCAACCTCGAGATAACCCTTGTCATTGTAAAACTGACGTATGGTGTTCGTGATTTTTGTACGCTTGATGAAAGTTTCCTTCACCTTGGGATTCACCACTAAATCAACATAACGCTGTCGATATCGTTGCTCAGGGTCGTTGAATTCATCGAATACTTTACCTTCCGCATCTTTTTTGGGCAACGGCAACGGTCTTAAAGACTTGCTCAAAAGGGAGAAGTTTTTTACCAATACCGTTTTCTCACCAACTTGTGTAGTGAAAAGTTCACCTTCGACCCCTATAATATCGCCGATGTCGAGTAATTTCTTATAAACATCGTTGTAAAAGGTCTTATCATCATCGGGGCAAATCTCATCACGGTTAAAATAAACCTGAATACGACCTTCGCTATCTTGTAACTCTGCGAAGGAGGCCTTACCTTGAATTCTTCGAGACATCAACCTTCCGGAAAGAATAACTTTTTTCCCTTCTGAATACTCTTCTTTTGCACTCTTTGAGGTGGTATTAACGGGATATAGTGCAGCGGGATAAGGGTCGATACCTACTGCCCTCAATTTGTTCAATTTTTCCCTTCTAATTAATTCTTGTTCCGAAAGTTGCATATGCTTCTGAATTGAGCCTGCAAATATAGGTACAATACACTAATTTTTCAATTGAGAAATGATTATTGGGCCCATGCGTTCAACGAATAATTTATAGGCCTTGGCAGATGGGTGCAAATTGTCGGAAGCAACCAAATCTTCGTCTTCTAAACCGCGTCTGGTAATATCGGTAATATTAATAAATTTAACGCCATGTTTATCGGCTAATTGTTGGGCATACGCGTTATATTCATCTATTTCTTTCGAAATTTTTTGCACATCCCAAGCCTGACCAAATGGGGTATAGCCCCAATCAGGTATGGAAATAATAACCAGCCTTTCCGTATTTTCATTTGCTAAATTAAGTGAGCGTTCAAAGAGTTCACTAAATTCTTTTTTATACTTAGAAAACCGTTCGCCTTGATATTGATTGTTCACCCCGATTAATAGAGTAACCAAATCATAGGGTGGTGTGGTGTCGGTATAGTCAAGTGCATCTAAAAGATTGTCGGTTCGCCAACCTGAAGTCGCAATAATTTCAGTCCGCACCTCCGCATCCAATTGATTTTTTAATACAGTACTTAATTGCGATGGAAAATTAGAATCGGGCGGTACACTTGCCCCAATGGTATAACTATCGCCCAATGCCAAGTATTTTACTGTGCCATCGATACTTTCTAAGGTTTTGGACTGCGGAACTTCTTTTTCGTAAGATTCTTGTGGTGCGATTGTTCTTTTACTGCAACTAGTGAATGATACAAGTGCTAAACAGATGATAATATAGATGGTGTGGCTTAGGTTCTTCATAATACTATTTACGAAAATTTCAGGTCATGGTTTTATTAAGGTTACCATGTAACAAAATAGGTAAATTCGCGTCTTATGAATAGCCCAACCTTTTAGTGGTGGGTTCATCAATCAAATCAATCGATTCATTATGAGTTTTTTTAGAGTTTTATTGGCTATTTTATTTCCGCCTTTGTCCGTTATCGGAAAAGGTTGCGGGTCTTTTCTTATTGTTCTACTTTTGACCTTTTGTGGCTGGGTGCCCGGTGTTATAGCCGCATTGGTAATTTTGAACAACCCCAATTAGAACTAAATTTAATGAACTTACTAAAATTGATGGCTGTAGTTATTACTATAGCCTTTTTTACGGCGTGTAACTTCACCGAAGAAATACATTTTAACGAAGATGGAACAGGTAAGATGAACATTGGTTTTGATGGGGGAGAAATGCTCCAAATGTTACCTTCAACAGATTCTACCAAACTGGAAGAAGTTAAAGATTCTACTTTGGTTTTTAAAGATTTGCTTCGGGACAAAAAGGATAGTATAGCTCAATTGTCTCCTGCACAGCAGGCCCAACTAAAAAAGTTAGAGCCCTTTAGCCTTCATATGTTGGTCAATACCGAAGAAGGAATCATGAATTTTGATATGTTCACCAATTTTAAGGACGTTTCCGAAATTAACGATGCTTTTAACGCTTTTCAAAGTGCAAGTAGTATCGGTCCTGTGGCTGGAGGGAAGCCCATGCCCAAGAATTCAGCCAACGAAGCTACAGAGGTTAGCTATAGTTTTAAAAAGAAAAAATTTAAACGCTCCACAGCCATTGTCGACCAAGACTCGTTCAAGCAAAGTATAGATAGCCTATCAAGTGCCGAAATGTTCTTATCCGGTTCTACCTATACCTTTAAATATCATTTTCCAAAACAGATAAAATCTACCAACTTGGAGGAAGCCACATTTTCGATGGACGGAAAAACCATGATTTACAAGGTTAATTTTTTGGAAATGCTCAAAGACCCAGAGTCTATATTGATCGAGGTAGAATTGGAAAATTAGGCCACTACCTTTTCATATCTTTGTATCATGAACAAAAAGGTCTTTTTACAGGATTTGGGATTAAAGGATTATAAGGAAACTTGGGACTACCAAGAGGATCTTTTTAAGAACACGGTAGATTTAAAAATAAAGAACCGTAGAGGGCAAGCCAATAAACCCACGCCTAACCATTTTTTGTTCGTTGAGCACCCTCATGTTTATACACTGGGTAAGAGTGGTGATTATGCTAATCTTTTGATTAGCGAAGAAGAACTAGCTGCAAAAAACGCAAAGTTTTATAAAATCAACAGGGGAGGAGATATTACCTATCACGGACCAGGGCAAATAGTAGGCTACCCTATTTTAGATTTGGATAATTTCTTTACCGATATTCATAAATACCTCCGTTTTTTGGAAGAAATGGTCATTCTCACATTGGCTGAATATGGATTAAAAGCAGAACGCTCAGAAGGTGAAACAGGGGTTTGGTTGGATGTGGGCACCCCGTTCGCTAGAAAAATCTGCGCTATGGGCGTACGTGCCAGCCGCTGGGTAACCATGCACGGGTTTGCTTTAAACGTAAATGCAGATTTAGGGTATTTTGATTTAATGATTCCCTGTGGCATAAAGGACAAGGCCGTTACTTCTTTGAATGTTGAATTAGGAAAACAAGAAGTAGACCTGAACGAAGTAAAAGAAAAGTTGCTGAAACATTTTGAAAGTCTCTTTGAGGCAGAGTTGATAAAAGAAAAAACCTCGGTGTGAGCCGAGGTTTTTTCCTTTAATCTTAATCAAAAGCCCATGCATCGTTCATGTAGCCATCTTCACTTGAATAGCCTCCAATGACCCATAATTTGTTGTCAAAAACAGCGGTGGTGTGCGATGATCTTCCCGAAAAAGGGGCCGTACTAGTAGCCTCGGTCCAGGTAAACCCATCGGCGCTGTACCAAACGTCATTTTTGCGTGTTCTATCATTTCCTCCAATGACCCATAATTTGTTGTCAAAAACAGCGGTGGTATGCCCGCGTCTTCCCGAGAAAGGGGCAGCACTGGTAGCCTCGGTCCAGGTAAGCCCATCGTTACTGTACCAAACGTCGTTTTTATAGGTTCCATCATATCCCCCAATGACCCATAATTTGTTGTCAAAAACAGCGGTGGTGTGCCCAGATCTTCCCGAAAAGGGGGGCGCACTGGTAGCCTCGGTCCAGGTAAGCCCATCGTTACTGTACCAAACGTCGTTTTTATAGGTTCCATCATATCCCCCAATGACCCACAGCTTGTTGTCAAAAACAGCGGTGGTGTGCCCATATCTTCGCGAGAAAGGGGCATCTGCCGTAGCTTCGGTCCAGGTAATGCCATCGTTGCTGTACCAAATGTCGTTTTTAAAGGTTACGTCATAACCTCCAATGACCCATAATTTGTTATCAAAAACAGCGGTGGTGTGTCTAATTCTTTCGGAAAAAGGGGCCGCATTGGTAGCCTCGGTCCAGGTAAGACCATCTGCGCTATACCAAACGTCATTTTTATTTGTATCGTCATAACCACCAATGACCCACATCTTGTTGTCAAAAACAGCGGTGGTATGATTAGACCTTCCCGAGAAAGCAGCAGCAGCGGTTACTGGGGTGTTGTCAAATTTTAGCCCCCTTACGCTAAATTCGTTAACCGTGCTGTTTGCCGTGGCATTTTCGGGATCCTTGGCCACCACTTTCCAGTAATAGGTTTGATAGGTATGCAGGCGCTCTGTTACTTCAAAAGAGGTACTAGTAAGGTCTGCCGTGTATAGTTCAGTAGGGTCCTCTTCTTTGCCCAAATACAGGTCGTAGGTGATTGCATCACCATCTGGGTCTGTAGCTGTCTGCCAACTAAAAGTAGGGTATACGTCTACACCAACGGCACCGGCCGTTACCCCGATCAAATTAAATGGCTCGGGTGCGCGGTTGGCAGGTTCTTCTTCTTCGCTAGGTTTTTCCTCCTCTTTGGGTTGTTCTTCCGCAGCCGGGGGTGGAGCTTCTGGCCCATCGTCTTTGGAACAAGCGGCGTTTAGTAGAAACATACCTAACAGTAGAACGAGGTAGAATGTTGTTGGTGTTTTCATAATATTTTTTTAGGGTGATACGTTTAGTTTCACTTTAATGGTAGCCGAAAGTAAAGGTTAACATTAGGGTGTAAAAAAACTCAGTTTGAGCCGAGGTTTTGCGTCTTTTGGGAGTAAAAAAAAGCTGGCTTTTGACGTTTCTTTAAAGAGGCTCGCTAACAGATTCGGATCTTTACTTATGTTTTACGATCAGTTTTTAGAATCTTCTGATTTAGCATCGCCTAACATCTTACTGAACTTTGTCTTAAGTTCTTCTTTCTTCGTGGGGTCATTGCCTAAATCAATTATTTCGTATTGTTCAGTAAGGGACTGCTTCATTTCATCTGACATATCCATGTTTTCTATCAATTCAAGATAGTTGGTCGCATCGCCTACCGGGTTATCCGCTCCCGCTCCCATCAGATTAAAAACTTCACCTAAGACCTTTGTCTGCTCGTCTAGAAGGTTCATTTGTTTAGTGGTATCTGTTTTTGATTTGTCTTGAGTTTGCTGCGCTTGGCAAAATGTAGTTAAACCAAGGGTGACTATTGTAAGTGTTATTTTAATTGTTTTCATTAGTTTTTGTTTAGTGTTAAAGAATATTACTCATAGCTTTCTTTACAACGTTTTATAAAAACGTTTCTCTTGGATAGAATTTGCACGGAAAGATAAAAGTGGATATAAACCTCAAACCAGGATCAACATTTATGTTTTATCTGCTTAATATGCTATACCATAATAATCACAAACAGCGTAGTAATCATTTATATCGATTCCATTATTTGAAAGTTCTTTTTTAGTGTATTCAAAAGAGTTTTTAATTGATGGTGAACCTGCATTTTTACCAGTTGCTGTATTGGATGGAATAATTACATATCGAAAACGGACTCCTTTATTTTCTGGGTTTAAAGCATCTGGTTCCCAGAGATACTCTCGTGGACTTAAATTGCGATCATAACTATTTATGTTCACATATACCTTAGAAAATGTAGGTCTTATATCAATAGTGATGGACTTGTCTATTGTTTGTCCGTCAACATGATAGCGATAGTAGGGAATGAGGTAAACATGGGAATAAGATGAATTATTTTCATATTGATCATAATAATAAACCAGTAGTACATCTTCATTTACGTTGTAATTACTTAGTGGTAGGGGTAAGGTCTTATGGCTATCACTACTACTCGTAAAATCTGATTCAGTGGGTTGGAACCAATCGGAGGCTACTACATTGGCATTACCGTCTTTACCATCAACTCCATCTTCACCATCTTGCCCAGGTTCTCCTTGTATTCCTTGTTCCCCTTGCAGTCCGTCTGACCCTGGGTCACCATCTTTTGAACATCCAATGGCCAAAAGGCCAATACCTAGAAAAATGCAGGTTAAAAATTTTAATGTAGTTTTCATAATATGTAGAATTTGTTTACGGCTTTTAATGAAACCAGAAATAAAGGTTAACGACCTCGTATAATTTCTTTTTAAAAGAGGTTGTGATTTTTGGGGTATGCTCATTTAGTGAGGTAAAACCAGCTTTTAAATTGCAATTGAATTTTCCATACTGGTTCGGATACTTTTAATTGTTTCAGTTGGATTTTTTTAATATTGAAACAGTATAGTCATGAGTAAGAATAGGGTAATGACGAAGGCTGTTATGAATATCCACTTTAACAATTCTAGTTTTTCGTAAGTGTTCATAATTTTCATTTTTCGGTTCATTATTTAATATGAAAACTTAGAAAGAGGTTAACATGACTGCTACTTTTTATTTTTTAATTGCTACTATATCCTTTCTGAAATTATTAGCTCGTTTTCAGGGTGGGCAAACAAAAAATGTTAAATTAGATGCCACCGCTGTTAACCTTCTCATTAGATTCACATTAAATGGAAAATGAATTAGCTGAAATATCGCTTGATGATTTACGCAAAGGCTCCGATAGGGTTCTTCGAAAGGTTTATGAAGACAATCGTGCAAAGTTCTTGAACTTTGCCAAGCGCTATCATCTTTCAGAAGAAGAAAATGTAGATGTCTATCAAGATGCTTATATCGTTTTTTACGAAAATGTTATGACCGGAAAGCTAGAAAATTTGACCAGCAGCATTTCAACTTATCTGTTCTCTATAGGTAAGTATTTAATTTTTGATAGAATGAGAAAGAATAAAAAATCGATTTCCGGTAGCTATGACCTTTCTAGAGTAAGTGAATCTGATGAACAAATTAGTGCATTTGAACTTGATGGCTCTAATTTAACCCAAGAACAAAAGTTGCTGAAAGAACATTTTAAGACTTTGGGTGGTAAGTGTCAAGAATTACTGACCCTTTTTTACTATCGAGGCTTTACAATACAAGAAATTATGAAAGCCGGAAATTATAATAGCGAAAATGTAGTCAAGGCCGCAAAATCGCGTTGCATGAAGAATTTAAAAGAACGAATCCAAGAAAACACCTACTAATCATGGATAAGGAACTATTATTATACAATTACTTTTCAGGTCAACTAACCGTTGAGCAGAAAATACTCTTTGAAGAACTTCTGAAAACGGATGTAAGTTTCAAACAACAATTCGATTTTGAAAAAGACCTTAAACAGGTCATTCGTAATACGGAAAAGGATGTTCTCAAAGAAAAATTGGCCAGGTTCGAAAAGGAAATTTCATCGGAAGCTCCGGTTCGTACTCTACCCCACACAAACTATAGAAAATGGGCAATAGCAGCCTCAATTGCCTTATTGGTCGGTTTAAGTTGGTTAGGGTACAACAATTTATCCGGACCCAATTATAACGATTTGTTCGAAGAGAACTTTAGAGCGTACCCCAATACAGTCTTCGAAATATCTAGAGGGGAATCTGTTGAGACCATTGAAAGAAGTGCTTTTTCGCAATATGAGTTAGGAAATTATAAGGATGCTTTGGCCGGTTTCGAAAAAATACCTTCGGCAGATAGAAGCGATTATTTAGACTTCTACATTGGAATGTCTTATCTGAATTTGGAGCAATATTCCAAAGCCCAAGATTTTCTTCAGAAGGCGGCTGAGAGCGAATCAAAACTGAAAGCTGAAGCACATTGGTATCTTGCAATGATTTCGTTAAAAACTAAAAATAAGGAACAAGCCTTGCGGTGGCTAGAAATTCTTGTTAATCAATTCGATTACCAAAAAGAGAGGGCGCAAGAAATAATTGAAGCCTTAAACTGAGGCTGCTCTATGGCGTTTGAAATATAGATATCCAAAAAATAATAGCAATAGAATGCCGAGGCAAGCATACGGCATCCATGTATTAATAATAGATGGTTTAAGAGGGGCCGTATTACCACTGATAATATATCCTGCCCAATAATAGGGGTGTACCCGCGCATTGTCCTCATTGTTTTCTAAAAAATGTAGTTTGGCTTTTCTGAGGGCTTCGTCTTTACTGTTAGCCAGAGACAATTCTTTATAGAATTGACCCATAATTTCTGATGATGCTGCATCGTTTATTTTCCATAGCGTGCTACTAATGCTTTGTGCTCCGCCATAGAAAAAGGCGCGTGACAAACCTAGAAACCCCTCGCCTTTTTGCAGTGGCCCTATAGTGGTTTCACATGCGCTCAATGTAATTAAGTTTGCTTTGGTATTCAGGTTATATAAATCGGCCGTAAAAAGAAGGTTGTTGTTCATTTTATCTCCAGACTGGGTGAAAGCCAAATAGGAATATTCTGGAAAAGCATCATCAAAAACGGCGTGCGTTGCAAGATGTAATAGACCGTAGTCGTTTAACTCTTCTTTAAAATGTCGAAGGGTGGCCTGTTGATCTACATAGGTTTTTCCCTCAAAGGATTGAATAATATTGTTTACCTCTGCTTTATTATGTGGAAGGGGAAATAATCCTGAGCGTTCTACCTCTATTTTAGAATTGCCTTCAAAAGTAGGGGCAAAGGCCAAAAGTTTTGAGTTTTCTATAAGGTCGTCATTGATTTGATTCAATAGAGTGGCCGAGTTAACGTAACTAATAGAGGCATTTTGTATCAAGTAAGAGTCCGAAGATTCATCGATCAGCACCCCAAAGGGTATATAGTTGAGAGGTCCATCTGGTATAATAATCAGTTTTTTCAATACTCTATCGGAGGATAGAATTGGTTTTATAAGTTGCCGGTGTAGCGATTTTGCAAATTGCGTAACTTCATTTAGGTCAGACTTTGAATCGGATATTAAATTTCTAAATTCGAGAATGTCGTCAACCAGGTTTTCCGTCTGCGGTATACGAACAAACGAATTTGTGTCATTAGTGATTAATATGGCATAGATGGCCTCGTCTCCATAAAAATAATTGATTAGTGCTTCCTCATTTGATAGTAACTGCTGTGCTTCCGATAGGTTGATTACCTCCGAATTGTATTTAAGGTCGTAATATTGGGGATGGTCGTTTTCAATTTTTGAAATGAGGTCTCTATGACCTTTTTTTAGTGAGAATATGCGATTCTGAAGGGCTGGGTTTTCTAGGTCTATATTTAATTGCTTTTCTACTTGGGTAATCTCTGCCTTCAATTGTTTTTCTTTATCGAGCAGTTCAGGTGGTATTTTGGCAAACTCGGTGGCTTTCGATGCCAAAAGGGCCTCCATTAATAGTACTGATTTACTTTTCTCGGAATATTGAAAAGCTTTTTCAAGGTATCCTTCGTCTTTGGTTTCGTTAAATAAGATAAAAGCGGCTTTTAGGCCAGATTCGAACAACGGAAACGCTTCTTCGATCAGCAATAACTTGTCCGAATGACTTTTAAAAGTTGGTTTTAGGCTGTCTAACATAGCTATGCCCATTTCAACACTTTTTAAGGCTGCTATGCTTTGGTCGCCAATTTTGTTCAGTGATGACGATTTGTTATTTAAGATTTGTACCACCTTATGTTGATTGACCTCCGAAGGGGTGCCCAATATTTGCTCAAGTGCCGAGTCGTAAGATGCAACGGCCTTTTTATGTTGCCCAAAATGGTCATGCAACAGCCCCGTTTTGTTTAAAATGTGCGCAATTTCCCAATGTTTATGGTCTTCCCATTTCTCTTTGGCATGTAAAAGGGCCTTTTCATAATCTCGTAGGGCTTTCAGATATTCCCCCTTATGTTGTTGGGTTTCTGCGCTTACCTGATAATAACTTGATAGACTCGGGGAGGTTTGGTTCAAAAGGTTTTTGGTGATGTTCAAATAAAACACCGCACTATCAATTTGGGCTAGGTTGTTGTGGTTCTGAACAATATTTAAAATTTTGGGAATACCACTTTCTTCGGCATGTCTCAGAATGTAGTTCAGATTTTTAAGCAAGTACGAGTTAGCTTCTTTATACTGTTTTTTCTTTTTTAGTACTTCGGCAATTAGATCATAATTGTCATAAAGAAATCTTTTCTCATCTGGAAGGTTATGTTTTAAAAACCGGATGTTACGCTCGTAATAATTGTTTGCAAGGTTGAGCTTTCCTTCATCGGCGTACATTTTAGCCAAATAACTATAGGCCGTAGAAGTATACTGCAACTTTTCAGTAGTATATTCAGGGTCATCAGAATCATTGTTTAAATTCAGGGTCTTATCAAATTCGTTTCGGGCCCTATTAAAATCATTGATTAAGAAAAAATATTGTCCTTTGTGATATAATAAATCGTTTTGGTAGAGTATATTTTCGGGCAAACTTTGAAAATAACTTTTTTGAGCCTCAAATAAAGAGTCTAGAACTAGAAGGTTTTTGTGAAGTGCTTGAAAGTCATTTTGGTATTCTGCCATAACGTTTTTCCCGTTTAGGGCATCGGCAACAGATGACCAATCTTGTTCTAAAACGGCGAGGTCATCAATTTTTTCGAAGTAAAAAAGGGCAGAATCTTTGTTCGAATACAAGTGCTCATATCCTTTGTCGAATAAATAATCCATTCGCTTTTCATAACTATCTTTCTGACCAAAAATCAATAGGGGTAGAAGAAGAAAACTTAATGAAACAAAAGTTCTTACCATAAATAAAGCCTTTGAGAATGGATTGATTCTCAAAGGCCAATTTACTAAAATATGCTGAGCTTATTTCTCTACTTGTATAGAATAGCTGTCCGCTTGTTTCAGGTTATTTAAACGCTGTATGTTGATTACGGCTCCATCTGATATCGAATTTGTAATATTTACCTTTTTGTACATCAGCATGCCTTTCGAGCCTGATATTTCATAAAGATTACCCTCTGTTTTACCTAGTTCGGCCCCATTCTCATCATTTATTACAAGGTCTACTTCATTTAAGTTGTATGATAATATGTATTCTAGACCAACAGGAATAACGCTTGGTTTCGGTGGTCTTGGCCCAATTGGGTTTCTTCTTCCTAGTTTTCCGGTCAAATCATCGAATACAACAACGCCTTCAGCAGTTTCGCTTGCGTCTTCTAAACTTGATACTGTTTCTTCAAATTCCTTTTCAATTTCAGGTGTTCCTTGGTTATTACCTATAATTTCTTTTAGATATTTGACACGGTTTTGTAATGAGTCAATTCTGATTTCGAGTGCATATTTGTAGAGATCGCCTTCAAACATATAATTAGATTCGGTTAGTTCGATTTCTTCAACAGTATTATCATTGTTCCAATACCATAGTTTTGAACAAGATGTCATTGCAATGGTTACTATTAGTAATAAGGTGATTTTTGTTTTCATGATCTTTAAATATTAAGTGTTGGTTATTAATTTATTTATTTAGAATATTTAGTAAGCTGCATACTACTCATTAAATCACCATTGCCTTTATAAGTCTCTTGCTTGACCATGCCCACACCTTCGGCCAACCACTGGCGACTCGGGAAAGTATGTGTGGTACCCATAGTTTTAGATTCGGTATCTGAATAGATAACATAACAGGTGAAATCGCCAGCGGGGGTAGTGACGGTTTCTTCTTTTTCTACCTTTCGATTGATCATGTTCACCTCAATTTTCATATTCATACCAGCCATATTGATGGCCATATTTACATTCGCATCATCAAGATTTTGACCTGTGCTCAAATCATTGGGTATTTCGATATCGGTGCCGGTTATTTCATATTCCATATCACCGAATTGGTCGAGCATTTTTTGGGGCATTATAGAATTGTAATCTATTTTAATGCCGTTACCGATGCAGGTGAAGTTATAATCTGACTCAAATACCTCCTTACCCTTCTTATCTGTAAAACTCATATGCATTGTGGCTTCGGTACCTTCGCCGGAATTCGCTACCCCTATAATTTTATAATCCATCTTACCATCGGTTTTCCCTTTTTTATCGTACATAGTGTATTGAAAAGATACTCCCTCCTCCAATGGGTAATACTTGCTACAACTATCTTGAGCTTTGGAAACGGTTAAGGTAAATGTGAATAATGCGATTAATAAAAATGTCTTTTTCATGATAGGTTAAATAATTAAAGATTCTATTTTTTAATTTAAATTATTGTTTGATGAATTCTACACGTCGATTTAGGGCTTTGCCATCTGGCGTGTTATTGTCTCCTACAGGTTCTGATTCTCCCTTGCCGGCTACGCTCAATTTTTTTGAAGAAACATTATATATATTGACTAAGGCATCTTTTACCGCTTCTGCTCTTTTTTCAGAAAGAGCCATATTAGCGCCGTCGTCTCCATCACCATCCGTATGACCAACAATTTTGAGGTTTATAGAGTCGTCTTGTTGTAAAACTTGATATATCTGCCGAATAATACCCATTGACTGAGGCTGAATATTGGCCGATCCACTATCGAAAAGAATGCCATTGGTTGAGATTTTTCCATCGGCCAATAGTTTTCTGCGTAAGTCAACACCGCCTTTGGCAATTTTAATGTTGCTTATATAAATAGACTCTTTGTCGGTGTCTATACCTCTAAGCATAAATTTAATACCTTGCATCTTTATACCTTGTGGCAACAAACGCGGAACATCAACATATTTGCTTTCGTTAAGCCATAACCTAAATCTTTGCCCGTTTACGGCTATTGAAACGCGGTGCTTCTGTTTTACTGTACTACGTACATCGGCCTGGGTTTCATTATAGAAACCTCTTTTTCCGGAAATATTATTTTCAATCACGAAGCCCCTTTCAATAAATTGACAGAACGAGTACTCTACCTTGCCCCAATTTTGCCCTTTCTCGAAGGTGTTGTTATCGACCACTGTAATGCCCAGATACGAATGAGATGAAGTTTTTTTGTCTATGCCAGATCCTACTACGTCAAACTCTAAAGTGAATTCATCAGGTAGATTTGTAATGTCTGGTATATAGAAAGATCTGCTGCCGGGTAATAATTTAAGCCATTTATTTTCATGTCCCTCGATGTTTACCAAGTCACCACCGGCGTTGGTATTCCATCTCGATGGAAAATCGCCAACAAATTCATGTGAAAAATCATCGACAAATAGGGGTGCATCTCCGGGTACAAAATCGAACTTGCTATATACGCTAAGTGATTCAGGGTCGTTGGAACTAGATGGAGGTGAACCATTAGTTTGTTTGGATTTTGAATCTTGATCGGTTTGGTGGTCTTGACTGTCTGGCGATGGACTGGTATTTGGTACTGGGTTTTGTCTTTTGTTACTGCCCTTTGCTCCAGGTTCGAAAATACTGTCTAACGCTTGGTCGGTTTTTTCAGCGGTTTCTTGTTCAACGCGACGTTCAACAGTTCTTTCGGCGGCTCTTTCGGCGGCTTTACCCAGTTTTTTAAGAAATTGTGCATTCGCATTTGACGCCAGTAAAAAAATGGCGGCCAATGTCAGTGCTGATTTAAAGAAGCTTAAATTAAATTTCATTGTTACATCAGTTTAGTGTTTTGGTTTTTTAGAGAGCGAACCCGACGATTCTTATATTCCCTACTTTATCCTCACTATTTAATGTCAATAACCTTTGAAGGTTAACATCAAAACTAATTCTTAAGTAACATGGCCCAATTAATGTCGTGTTATTGGGCTCTTAAAATTGTATGAATGGTATAAATAGTTGTGTGATTGGTTGTTGGTCAACAACTTTACTTTGTAAGAAAACGGTTTTTAAAGTTTCAATTGTAATTGTTCGGGTAAAAGACGAAAACTTTTACGATGGTATTTTGTTATACCGAATTCGCGTATTGCTTCACGGTGTTCTTTAGTGGGGTAGCCTTTATTTTTTTTCCAATTATACATCGGGTATTCGTCGTGTAGCTTTTCCATATAAGCATCGCGATACGTTTTTGCTAATACTGAAGCTCCTGCGATGCTCATATATTTTCCATCACCTTTAATGATACATTCATGAAGAACATTTTTATAGGGTTTAAATCGGTTTCCATCCACAATAATGAATTGAGGTGTTTCGGTCAGTTGTTCGATGGCTTTGTGCATTGCTAGAATTGATGCGTTAAGGATATTAATTTTATCAATTTCTTGAGGATAGATATGAGCCACGGCAAAGCAACTACAGTCTTTTTCGATTATAGGTCTCAAGAGATTTCGTTTGATATGTGATAGTTGCTTTGAGTCATTAAGCACGTCGTTACTGAAACCTTCGGGTAATATAAGGGCAGCTGCTGTAACTGGCCCCGCAAGACACCCACGACCAGCCTCATCTGTGCCGGCTTCGAATGAGTTCAGTTTGTAAAAAGGTTCTAGCATTTTGTTGACTGTTCTTGTGAATCTGCTTCCAACATACATATAAAAGTTTTAATAATAAAGGTGTGTTGGTACGAGCAATAAACTTTCACATTTAATTACGAACTAAAAAAATTAACTTTACAGCCGTAATCTGCATGAATGAAATATTTTCTTTTTATCCTTTCACTGAATTTTTTCAGCCTACAACTTTATTCGCAAGAAGATTCCATTCCGCCTCGGCGCAAAATAGATACTTCAAGAACTCTAGGGCCTAATCGAGAAATTGGACAAAGGCCAGTTCCGACCGATACTACTGCAAAAAAAATAACAATAAAAGATTATAAGATAATTTCATATCAACGAGATACAATCTACTTAGATACTACGTTGACCATTCAAAAGGAATATAAATACAATTTTCTGAGGAAAGATGATTTTGAATTGATGCCTTTTGCAAACGTTGGTCAACCATATAATGAGTTGGGGGTCGATTTAAGAAGTTCTAGCCTATACCCTCATCTTGGTGCATCTGCACTTCATACCAATTATATAGAACTGGAAGATATCAAATACTATAATGTGGCCACACCCATGTCAGATTTGTTCTTTAAAACTACATTTGAACAAGGGCAGTTGTTAGATGCATCATTGGCCTTTAATACTTCTCGACGCTTAAACTTTTCAATAGCATTTAAGGGGTTCCGGTCTTTGGGCAAATATCAGTTCAATCAAGCCGAATCGGGCAACTTTAGAACGACCACCAATTATATTACGGCGAACGGGCGATATAGTCTAAGGGCCCATATTGCTGCTCAAGATATCGACGTTCAAGCCAATGGCGGACTCACAAGTGAAGAGGTGCAGTTTGAAAGTAACGACCCTGAATTCTCAAATAGGGTCAAGATCGATGTGCGATTCAATGATGCAATGAACAGAATCTTGGGTAAGCGTTATTATCTAGATCACCTGTACAAATTGGTCAAAAAGGATCAAGATTCTAGTAGGGCAGAGAAGACTTCTTTGGGGATCGGTCATGAGTTCAACTATGAAACTAAATATCATAGTTTTAATCAAACAGCCGCAGACACTTATTTTGGTGATGCTATTTTAACCGCCATTTCCGATAGGGCCAATCTGAAAACTATGTACAATCAAGTAAATGCAGAGTTCTATAATGCTACATTAGGAAGACTTCAAGGCAATATATCTTTATATAACTATAACTATTTTTTCAACAGTATCTTAATTACCGAAGATGGTACGACCATTCCCAATAAATTAAATGGTGAAGAAGTGGCGGTCGGTGCAGAATACGAAAAAAGAATTAAGGGTTTTGACTTCAGGGCAAAAGGAAAATATAACATCTCAGGCGAACTCGGAGGAAATTTTATTCAAGCATCGACTTCTTTCGTATTTAAAGAAAAACACAAACTTTTTGCGGGGGCTCACGTATCTGAACAAATGCCAAACTTCAATTTTTTATTGAACCAAAGCGATTATGTCGATTACAATTGGTTCAATCTGGGCACATTTGAAAAAGAACAGGTATATGGCCTAAACGTAGGCTTCGAGTCAGAGGTCTGGGGTAATCTTTCTTTAAACTATACTACAGTGGGTAACTATACCTATTTCGGCACCAATGCAGAAGCAACGGCCGAATTAGATGGTGAGAGCTCTATTTTACGCCCCATGCAAGAGAGCAATGTTCTAAATCACACGAAATTAAAATATAATAAAGAGCTCAAGTTGGGTAAATTCGCATTGAACAATACGGTAATGTATCAGAACGTATCTCAGGCCAATCAGGTGCTGAACGTTCCTGAACTGGTTACAAGAAATACCTTATACTTCTCTTCCGACGTATTTAAAAAGGCCATGTTCTTACAGACAGGCGTGACCTTAAAATACTTCACTTCTTATAATATGAATGGGTATAACCCTTTGTTAGGTGAGTTTTATTTGCAGAATAATGAAAAGTTAGGGGGCTACCCTATGCTCGATTTCTTCATAAATGCTAAAATTCAGCAAACGCGAATCTATTTAAAGGCCGAACATTTCAATTCTTCCTTCGGTGAGACGAATCAATTCTATTCAGCACCGAGTTATCCATACCGTGATTTTGTTATCCGTTTTGGATTGGTTTGGAATTTCTTTTCATAAAACTTCAATTTTTTTCTTTGATTAAGGTGTTGTAAATCAGGGTATTTGTTCGGGGGTCTAAAAAACCTTTTGCAAAAGGGTTGTACAATCGAAAAAGGGGTGTACATTTGCAGCCCGAAAAACAGGTATTATATTTGTTTTTCGGATTTTGAAAGTTCATTGGAATACTGTTTTTTTTGTGCGCCGTCGGCGGAAATATTTTTTTCGATAAAAACGTTGCGGGTTAAAAAAACAGTTGTACATTTGCAGCCCGAAAAACAGCAAGCTGTTTTAGGGAAAAGAGGCTCATTTGCATACTGGTTTTTGGGAAATGTTTTTTCGAAAAAAAATCGAAAAAACGTTGCGAGTTAAAAAAACAGTTGTAAATTTGCACCCGCTTTGAGAGACATACGGCATTTGGATGCCGGGTCGACAAGGGGCGGAGAGGGCCAAAGCCCTCGGGAATTAGAGGAAAAGTTCATTGACATACTGTAGAGACGATAGCGAGCCTAAAAGGCGAGCTACCATATAAGTATTTTGGAATAAAAGAATAGAACACAGATAGAGAGACGGGGCCGGGAGGACTTTATCGGCGTTGGCGCGAAATTAT
>NZ_JADNYK010000011.1 GCF_017810075.1 Pseudozobellia sp. WGM2 | reverse complement strand
GTTGCCCTCTTCATTGACCAAGGTAACGTTTCCATCGCCCGTATCCTCTATTCTTACAATACTCTCTTGAATGGAAACGGTACTGCCGTCTTCCTTTCTATACAGACCGATTTCGTTTCCGCTATTGGAGGTTCCGGTGATATCGGTAACGGTTTCATTGATATCGGTGGTAGAACCATCGGCCTCGGTAACCGTGGCGATACGTGAACCGGCCACAACGTTCGAAATCGACATTCCGTTGGTGTCGATCGTTACATTGCTTCCGTCTCCGTTGGTGAACTCATAAACGCCGCCACCCAAATCGGTAATATCGGACTTGGCCACTGTAACGCTGTTGCCCTCTTCGTTGACCAAGGTGACGTTTCCATCGCCTAAATCAGATATTGAAGTGATCGTCTCATTAATTGTAACTACATCTCCGTTTTCGTTTTCGTACAATCCAATTGCGTTTCCAAGCGCTGCGGTTCCTGTTAATGTTGTTATGGATTCTATAGGAAGAATGACCGTTGTTGTCCCTCCATTTTCTAAAGTAAGAGAAAGCTCGCCTGAAGTATTATCATAGTTAAAGCCTTGAAGTTGCTGATCATCAGAAGAAGTCAACTCCCATGAATCACCATCCCAGAAATAAATTGTACCCGTATCGGTATTTACATACACATCACCAATATCGGCGCCTGCCGGAGTAGTCATTCCCGGAGCGGTCACATCGGTTCCACTTAATACTTCGCAATTACATTGGTCTTCTAAGGTAACGGTAGTTTGCGCCATCATTACTCCGGAGTATAATACCAAAGCGGCAAAAGTGACTAGCTTTTTCATAACCTTTATGCTAATAAATTTAGTATTGCTCATACTGGTTGTATAATCATGTGCTCAAATAGCGCACTGAATAAATTATCTATTCAAAAAAATTAAAGCAGAAATCTTATCCGGAGAATAAACCTCTTTAGGTCTATTTAACTAATGAAGTGATAAAGCACTTGCTATTTTTGGTTTGGTTAGAACCAGGTAAATGTTCGGTTAAGTAATTTAAGCTTTGGGGTACACCTGATCTCTCATTATGAAGAAGACACAATTGCACTCTACAAAATTAAACTAAGAGACCTCGCTTGAAAATATTTGTTGTATAACCCAACAAATGCAATGTATAGGTATTAAATATTGAAGTTTGGCACATATTCATTCATCGATAAGCCTAAGTATATCAATTAATTGGAAAGGATTAAGTGTGTCGAAAATCGGATTAAAGGATTGTGTTAACGGAAGAAATATTCAATGATTATTCACTATAACGTTATCGTAAAACGCTTCTTAAAATTAAGTGTTTTATCATGTTCGGTCTATAGGACTACCGACAAAAATTTATTGTTTTTTAACCCTGTACGTAATACGCCTATTAGTTATAAGCGTATACGCCTTAATAACACTTTGCGGAGAGAACTCTGAAGTGGTGTTCGCAATAGTAGCAGTAGCAGTTACAAATTTACCAAATGCGGCACCACTTGGCAGGGGAATGCTAAATTTAAACTTATTCGTATTATCTGTGTTGCCATCTACATCATCGTAGCTTGAAGATTGTGAGTTAGAATCATTTGCACTACCCTCGATAAAGCTTCCAAGATATTCTTGTCCTTCACCGTAGTCCGTAGTAAATGTAAATTGATTATCACCTGCCGTTGCAGTACCTTCACTAATATCGGTCAGAAATACTTCAATCGTAGCGCCAGGTCTACTCCACCCTTCAACAATAAAATTGGTTCCGCTAATATAGGCTCCGGATATTATAGGGAAATTGTTTAAGCCGTTCGGGCCACTATCACCATCTCCATTGTCATTTAGAGTAACACCGTCACGATTTAGGTCGATACCTAAACTTGGTGCGTTTGTACCATTCGCAAATATTGAATTTTGACTGATAGTGTTAGTATTTCCATTAGTTACCACAATACCTTCACCTCCGTTTGAAAAAATCAGGTTTTGGTTAATATTCGCATCACTACCATTTACAATGATACCCATGCCTTCATAATCACCAGTACAATTACCTCCATTTTGACCTGAACTTGAGATATTATTGTTTGAAATTTGTACTCCGTTCACATTATCTATTTCAATGCCCGAGGCCCCCGCATTCTCAATTAGATTTTCTTCAATATTTATATTGCTTCCGTCAAGAATAAGAATATTATCAGAACAGGCGGTATTTCCGTTAGCTGTCAAATGGTTAAATTGAATAGTACTGGCATCTCCTCCATCGATTAAAATACCGGCGTCAGTGTTTGACGAAATATAATTCGATGATATGGATGCATTTCCCCCAGTAACCTCAACACCATAATCGATATTTCCAGAGGATGCACCTAGTGCATTTGCTCCTAAAATAGAATTAGATACTATTGCAGTGCCTCCTAATACCCTTACGCCTGCATTGTTGTTTGCATAAACTGATAAGTTTCTAATAGTTACATTATTGCCATTAAGGTCTATTAAATCACCTTCGTTACGATGAACTTGAATTTCAGGTCTTTCATAATTCGGTAAGGTCGTATTCGATATACCGACTGAAGAGCCACCAGCACCTACTGTTCCAGTATTTGTATTACCAGAGTAAGCTGTTTGGGTTCTACCGTCTATTATCGTATTTGTACCGGTAATGTTAGTTAGAGTGTTAGAATTATCTATCGCAATATCAAAATAGCCTGAAGCATTATAATTTGCGTCAGCCGTTCTGCCTAAACTATCACCTGATGGAGGTATCATAAAAATAGATACATCTTCGCCCGGTGCAGGATCAAAAATGCTATTAGCTTCGATATCAAGACCTGTTTCACCTAAAGTATTACTATTTAAAATGAACTGTTCCAATGTTCCCTGCCCAAATTCGTTGGTATTGACAATGGTATTAAAATTAAAACCAAAGTCAATGTTCGCGACCCCACTACTCGCTATGCTAACTTCTGACAAACTCAGAGATCCGTTAAACACACCAAGAGCAGCATCGGAAAATGCCGTAGGGTCAGCACCTCCAATTTCATTTAAAACTTCAATATTATTGGTAGCATCTCCATAACTTCGAAATGTCTGTACAGGTACACATGTGGTACAATTGATTCCATTATCTCGTGTTGATCTAACCGTAGAGTTTACTACTTTGATATAGTAATCGCCATCTGCCATACCACCAAAGCTATAATCACCACTTACATTAGAGTTTGTTCTTCTTACAAAAGTTCCATCATTTTCATAGAGTTCTACAATGGCACTAGGTATACCAACACCATTTGCAGCTGACATATTTCTACCTTGACCACCTCCGTAATTTATATCTTCAAACACGGTACCCGCAATCAGGTTAGATGGCACCTTTAGGACCACGGCGGCAGAAATAACAAAATCTTGCCCCACATCAACATTCGCGGTAACTTCTGAATCACCGGGAGAAACATAAGTAGATATATCATACGTATCTAAATCTACACCGTATGTTGATGTATCGTTATAATCTGGTGATACTGTATTGTCATACATTGTTGAATTGTAGGCATTATTTCCTGTTTGTCCTCCATCATTTGCCAAAATAAAATCTTGATTTGCCTGATTGGTAATTGAAAGACGTTCACCATTAGGGTTTGTGGTACCTGAACTATTACCATCTAGCGTAGAATCTCCTTCCCATGACAAAAACGAAGCTTTTGCCCCTGCCCCTGCAATAGCATAAAAGCTATCTAGAGTAAAAGACGTGCCTTCATTACTTAAACCGTCAAAACCTTGATATAAATTAATATTTACGGCAGGTAAACTAGGATCTTCATAAAACACAAATAGTGTCCACCCACCAAGAACAGTTGCTGTGGAACAATAATTACCCGTATTGTCAACATCCAAATCACTAAAATCAAAAACATTGGTAGACGGATCGGCTACGCCATTGACTATGTCGGTTACATCACTTACATAGCCATAAAAATTTCTGTTCGTAAGTGTTGTCTGATATTGAAAATTGGCATTTACCGTTTGTCCCTCGAATGTTACGGTACCATCTACCACGTTACTCGAATGTGCCCAATATAAATATGCACGCTTTATTGTACCCGTATTAGGTATTGGAGCTATCAAAGTATTTGAAGAAGAAGTGGTAATAGAACAAGGGTCAGTATTGTTATCGTTTGTTCTGAGTGTTCCACCCGTGGTAGAGTAATCGAAATAACCATCAAACTCTTGAAATAAAGTCAGTGGGTCGTTTGCCAAAATCTGTGAATTGATAAAGCCACTAGCGGTATCACTATAATCTACAGTTCCATTGTCAGCTACAGCCCCATCAAAACCAACCGTAAAAAATTCTACCAATTCTGGCACCCCATCATTTATAATGGGTACAGAAAATGTTTGAATATCACCTACACGCCCGTCAAAGGTTAGTGTTCCGTTCACTGTAATATAATCGCTACCATTGGTTGCCGTACCATCATAAACGGTATAGTTAACGGTAAAGGGCTCATGAAAAAAGCCTAGTAAAGTATTTCTACCATGACGATCTCTTACATGAGTAACCGTAAATATAGCACTACCTGCATCTTCGTCAACATACACATCGTCAACTACAATTTTTGGCCCGGGTGGTGAACAACTAACATTGGCCTGCCACCCATTACCAGTCGTATTATTATTAGATGTAAACCTAAAAGTCAAACATCCGTTGGTATTAGTGGCGAACACCTGAGTGGGTATATTATCATTATCGTACTGCCCTATTAACGCAGCCCCGGTACTATTGCCGTCGTAAATTCTTAGAATATCACCTGGTATAACATCAAATTGAGTAAAATCTATTTGCAAATAGTTATTTGCCGCATCAGGACAAATGGTGTAAACAATATCTTCGTTATCCGAATAATTATTAATACCTCCGGAATCTAAAAAAATATCATCACATGAGGTTACCGATTGACCATCGGTAATAATCAAAGCATCATTTGCCAAAATAGTTCCGGTAGCTGTATCGGAAATGTCTACATTTGCATTGGTCGAAGAGGTAAACGATATTCTAAAAGTTTCATCTCCTTCAAAAATAGAGTCATCGGTAATAGGAACAGTAATGGTCTCGGTATCATTGGCATTCCCATTAAAATTCAATGTTCCCGTCGTGGTGGTGTAATCTTGACCCGCCAATGCTGAAATATCAGTAGTGGTATAATTTACGCTAAATGCCCCTGCCGTATTACCACCAATATGAGTTACCGTAAAAGTGGCCGTACCCGCATCTTCGTCAACGGATACATTATTCACCTGTAGCTCTGCGGGATACACAGCACTAAACTGTACATTATCTATATAAATCGTATCATTATCACCCCATTGATTGTCTGCACGGTAGAATATTACCGCTGGATTAGAGGCTATTTCGGCAGCAGTCAAATCGTAGGAAATAGTCCCGGTACCATTGTTTATTCTTTGAATAAAATTCCAATTGTTATTGTCGGCATTATAAATGTAAACATCAAGAGCTTCACCCCCTGCAGAATTTGCATCATAATTTAACGTCATGGTTGCAGATGTGGCACCGGCAAGGGGTACGAAACGATAGATCCACCCGGAATCTAAATTTCGAAAACGTAGTCTTCCGCCCGTAATTCTAATTCTACCATTAAAGGCTGAATTATTATCATTTTGTTCTACCCAATTTGAACTAAAGTTCTGTGATCCATTATTGTTAGCGTAAGAGGTATTGCTAAAAGTATCTAAATAGGTTTCTTGTGCGAAGAGCTGAAAAGAAGTCAGCATCACCGAAAACATAAATAAGAATTTGATCTTAAAACCTACCATTTTACTTGCATGTAACAATTGGGATACATCTATCCTATTAACCTAACAAAGGTATTTGTAAGAGCTAGTAAGCTGAAATATTTGTTGTCAACCATACCAATTGTATATATAAGTGGCCACTTTGGCAAGGTCTACGACTTTTAAAAAGTCTAGGAGAAAAGAAATATGTGCATTTCATCGAGGCTATACGGCTGAACAGTTTTGGTAAAACCAAAAAGAGGGCAACGAATTAAATTCGTTGCCCTCTTTTAATAATACAATTACGATTACTCCATAATAATAAATTCGGAGCGCCTATTTAATTGATGCTGTTCCTCTGCACATTTTGTGCCATTATCGCAATTATTAAGCAATTTTGTCTCACCATAGCCTTCGCTTTGTAAGCGCTCTTTTGAGATGCCCTTAGATATCATATATTGAACTGTTGATTCTGCTCTTTTTTGTGATAGCCAGAGATTGTAGGCATCTTTACCTCTACTATCGGTATGAGAGTTCACCTTAATTTTCAAACTTGGAAATTTTTCCATAGCGGCAATCACCTTCTCAACTTCAATTTCAGAATCTTTTCTAATATTATATTTATCAAAATCAAAGTATATGGTACTTAATTGTAACAATTTTGCTAAATCATCTCCAAACCCTGCACTAACCGTGTTACGCTCCAACAAAAAGTCGATGGTCTTAGGCGTGCCGTCTGATTTGCCCAAATATTCCTCTGCCGGAATATACCCCTCAGTCATTGCCCTTACAAAATTACCCTGACTACAGTCAAGTACTAGTTCATACTTGCCCTGAGCATCTGTGATGGCAGTTAAAATCTCATCATTGTTTTCATCGATTACCTTTACTGTAGCCCCGACCAATACCTCATTCGATAACTTGTCTCTAACGTTACCACTCACCTTTTGTTGACAATCGAGTACCAAAGCTTTTGATTCAATGAAAGAATAAATATCATCTGCCCCTTGACCTTCTGACCGGTTCGATGCGAAGTAACCTTTTCTAGTCTCTTCGTCAAAAATAAAGGTAAAGTCGTCTAACCGACCATTTATAGGTTCGCCGACATTCATGACCGTGCCATCAAACTTGTCGTTAGCAATTTTAGTAGCAAATACATCAAGCCCACCTAAACCCGGATGCCCATCTGAAGAGAAATACAATACATCTTCACTCGATACAAACGGAAAGGTTTCCCTCGCTTCGGTATTGATTACATCACCTAAATTTTCAGGTGTTCCGAAACTGCCATCTTCTTCGATAGAAACTCGAAATATATCTGATTCACCCAATGTACCGGGCATATCAGATGCGAAATATAATATATTCTCATCTGCACTTAAAGCTGGGTGGGCAACGGAATAGTCATCACCATTGAAAGGCAATTCTTCAATGTTAGCCCACATGCCCTCTTCATTAATGGTAGCCCTAAAAATCTTCAATCGGATTATGCCCTCACCGTCTTTCACATATTTCCCCTCCTTATAATTATTTCTTGTAAAATACAGAACCGTACCTGCTTTATTAATCGCCGTGGTCGATTCATGTAATCTTGTATTCACATGATCTCCGAGCTTGACTACGAGATTGGTCGACACACTGTCGGAGTTTACCTTATAAAGGTCTAGAAAGTCTTTCGAATTCCAAGTATGACGATAACGAGCAAAATTTCCCGTATCCCTATCCGAAGAAAAAAGAAGTCCCTCTTTATAAAAGGTAGGAGCAAAATCGGAATAAGGAGAATTGTACTGAAATGGGGTTACATTGTACCTTCCGGAATTGCGTTTAATTTCTTCTAGGTAATTTCTTTCTTCTTTATAGGTAGAGGCTCTAACGTCATCGGAGGTACTCTCGGTAAACTTTGCCATTACCTCATTTGAAGCTTCATACTCCTCAAGAGTCTTTAGAGATTGTGCGTACCTAAAATAATACTGGGGCGTTACATCTTCTGAATACTCATTAACCAGTCTCTTATAAGTATTCGCTGCATCTTCATAGTTAGCGTTAAAGTAATACGAGTTACCTAATTTTTTCAGTAAATCGGCCGAAGTGTAGCCTCTATCCAATACTTTTTTAAAAATATCTATAGCCGGTCTAAAAGAATATTCATCATATTTTTCATTGGCTTTGGTTACCAATCTATCCGGTTTGTCTTGGGCATAGCAACTCAAGCCAGATAAAATGAATAAAGTAACCAGTATGTGTAATTTTTTCATCATAGCACAACGGTTTAGAAGAATCGGGGAGAAACTAATTTTTCAAAAGACTTAACCAATTCCCATCGAAGGAAAACCTCGAAAGACCCACTATTAAATTGGGTGTCTCCCAAAGAGGTAGTTTCAGAGTCATACGCCAACCCTAACATAATCTGGTCGGTTATTTGAAAACCTGCCAGACCACTTATAGCGGCATCCCATCGATAGGCTGCGCCTAAAGAGAATTTCTCGGCGAATAGAAAGGTGGTCGAGATATCTACTTGTAAGGGTGCACCGCCAACTACCTTGCTGAGTAATGCCGGTTTGAATTTAAGGTTGTCGTTCAGATCAAATACATAACCAGTAATCAAATAAAAATTGATACGATCCTGGGAAAGAAAATCGATATCATTGGCATCGCTCGTAGACCCATCAAAGTGTTCGGTCTCTAAAAGATTAGGAGCCGATAGGCCAGCATAAAACTTATCGGTGTGATAATACAACCCTAAACCTACATTTGGCGAAAACTTATTTTCGATATTGTCAGTATTGGTAGATTCTTCAAAACCTGGTCTCTGCCTTAACTGTTCAAAATCTAAATTAAGTAAATTACCACCTAATTTCAGACCAAAAGACATTTTACCCTTTAAGGAAACATCAATTGTGTAAGAGACCAAGGCATCAATATAAGTTTCTTGAATAGTACCTTCACCTATCTTGTCGTTAACGATTGAAATGCCATAACCCACTTTACTGTTTCTAATGGGCGAATGCAAATTAACCGTCCAGGTTTCAGGAGCTCCGTCTAAACCTACCCACTGTGAGCGGTATAAAGCAGCTACACTTAACTGACCCCGAGAACCTGCATAAGCAGGGTTTACACTCATGGTATTGTACATGTATTGAGTATACTGGGCGTCTTGTTGTGCCCAAGCATCATTCCAAAAAACTATAAATAAGAATAACGATGCAAAAAGGCTCTTGTTTATTGCCATAAGGTTTTCTGATGATTATTTACTAATGTAGATGTACCCTCTATCTGTAATGCTTCTGCTATCTACCGTATTATAGTCAAAGATATAAAAATATACTCCTGCCGGTAAATAATCCCCGACACTTACGGTAGTCCTACCCTTCGAGCGTCCGTCGAATACATTGTTTTGGTTATTGTAATCTTCACCATGATAAACTTCAACACCCCATCTATTGAAAATTCGCAAAGAGTTATCTAAAGCCTTATCTACATTCTCGATCCATAAAAATTCATTCTTACCATCACCATTAGGTGTTACCATCTGCATTACTACAATTTCGGTTGTTTCAGAAGGATCTAAATAAGATGGTGTACCATCTGCGTCACCGTCATCATTGGTAGGATTACCATCATTGTTCAAATCTTCGTTAGGTGTATCTACACCATCACCATCGTCGTCAAAGTCACGGTAGTTTACATCTTCTGTACCATCGGTATCAGGCAAATCATTGGCAGGATCATCAATTTCGTCATTGACATCAAAACCATCGTTTACATCAGCACCTTCATAGCCATCGTCGAGACCGTCACCATCAGAGTCTATACCAGTGTAAATTTGGTCTGGTATACCATCATAATCGAAATCATTACCCTCGTTGTTATCAGGCACTAAATCATTATCACTATCTAAATCTCTATAGTCTTCATCATCAGCTCCATCGGTATTCACAGGAGTAAGTCCATTAGGGTAAGCTGAGTTCAAACCATCATTAGCAGCATAGGTCTCAGCATCATCTTCATTTGGTGCAATATAACCGTCAGTTGTCTGAGCTTCTACATTATCAGGTATTCCGTCATTATCTGAATCGATATCCAAGTGATTTGGGTACCCATCGCCATCTGTATCCCATGGGTTAGTATTAGGATCATTATCACCATCCCAATTTGGATCTTCTACGGTATCTAAAATACCATCATTATCATCATCAAGATCAACAGAGTCTGGAACACCATCGCCATCGGTATCGGTTTCAGGTGTAGGGCTGCTATCTGGGTCTAAATAATCGGGGGTACCATCTTCATCGCTATCGTCATTAGTAGGGTCACCATCTTGATCGCCATCTTCATCAGGGGTATCTATACCATCACCATCATCATCAAAATCTCGGTAATTCACATCTTCTGTGCCATCGGTATCCGGCAAATCGTTAGCAGGGTCATTGATTTCATCATTCACATCAAAACCGTCGTTTACATCAGCGCCTTCATACCCATCATCAAGACCATCGCCGTCAGCGTCTAGCCCCGTATAAGTTTGGTCTGGAAGACCGTCATAATCAAAATCGTTACCCTCGTTGTTATCGGGTACTAAGTCATTATCACTATCTAGGTCTATATAGTCTTCGGTATCTTCACCGTCTGTGTTGACAGGAGTTATTCCATCAGGATATGCCGAGTTTAGACCATCATTTTCAATGTAGGTCGCCTCATCATCTTCGTTAGGTGCAATATAACCGTCGGTTGTCTGAGCTTCAATATTATCCGGAATTCCATCATTATCAGAATCGATATCCAAGTGATTCGGATATCCATCGCCATCAGTATCAAGCGGATTCGTTAGTGGATCATTATCCCCATCAAGATTTGGGTCTTCGTCTGTATCTAAAATCCCATCATTGTCATCATCTAAATCGGTAACATCGGGCACCCCATCACCATCGGTATCTTTTTCGGGATCTTCTTTGGGATCCAAATAATCAGGTGTACCATCTTCATCTTCATCGTCATTTGTTGGATCACTATCATTGTCCGCGTCTTCATCAGGTGTGTCTATTCCATCACCATCGTCATCAAAATCTCTATAATTTACATCTTCAGTACCGTCAGTGTCCGGTAGATCATTGGCTGGATCGTTAATTTCGTCATTAACATCAAAACCATCGTTTACATCATTTCCTTCAAAGCCATCATCCAGACCATCTTGATCAGAATCAAGACCAGTAGCAACTTGATTAGGAACACCGTCAAAATTAAAATCGTTGCCTTCGTTATTATCGGGCACACCATCATTATCACTATCATCATCCAAATAATCTTCATTATCTAAACCGTCAGTATTAACTGGAGTCAACCCTGTGGGGTAAGCGGAATTAACACCATTATTTGCTGCGTACTCACTAGCAGTATCGTCGTTAGGTGCAATATAACCGCTCGTAGTCTGAGCTTCTACATTATCGGGTATTCCATCATTATCAGAGTCAATATCCAAATGATTCGGGTATCCATCTCCATCTGAATCATATGGGTCGGTCAGTGGATCATTGTCACCATCGAGATTGGGGTCTTCAACACTATCTAAAATACCATCATTATCATCATCCAAATCGACATTGTCGTTAACACCATCGCCATCAGTATCGACACATACAATCGGTACTAACCATACTCTAATTCCATTTATCGGAAAACTCGAGGTGGTATAGAACATAATATCGCTCACCGGTGCCTGCGATTCCCAAGAAAACCTATTCGGACCATAGATAGGGCTTGGTGTGGTATTTTCTACGTAATAGTCATTTCCATTTTGTCCAGCAATAATACCCGCGGGTAGACTAGCCGTTTGTACGTATTCGACACCATCAAGAGCTTCAATACCATCACGATGATTGCCATCTACCCTAGCGGAATGTTCTGCCACCACCAAAACTGGAACTGAACCTGAAAAACGAAAAGTAGCCGGTAAATCTTTGTTCACCTCGAACAACTGAAGAGAACTTTTAGAACTCGCCCCTTCAACGGTAACAAGAACACTTCCGGCAGGCAAACCCCATTTTGAACTAATATCAACATCAGAAGCGTTCAAACTGCCATCTGTTACCCCATCTGCAAAACCAAAATCAGATGTTCGAAGTTCGCGCATTTCCCGAACCGGGCATCCGTCATAGGTGTTGATCATACTAGTAGAAACCAACTCGGGCTTCATATGTTTTGACGAACCATGATCATCCGTTCCAAACGATTGAGTCAGTCCAGAAATTAAAAACGCAAAGACAAGAATATAAGTCTGCTTTACTTTTCTTGTAAGCGCGAAAGAAGTAATTTTTTCCATAAATGATTAGTTTCAATTCAACTAAGCACCATGGCATGTAGGAATTTGTGAGTAGGATAAGAAGTGGGAACCTCTAATAAATCTTGATGCAAGATATAGTTAAAATTTAGATCATCAAATTGTTTTCAGACGATATAAGGTAGATAATCTTTTAAACACACAATTACTCGTTAAAGGGTATTGTAAGGTAATTCACTCACTCTACGAACTTGCATTTTTATCGACAAACAAAACTTCAACAGCTTTTTTTAGAACGTATTGTTAAATGTGACAAGCAAATAAAAAATGAAATATAAATAAAGCTCAAAACCATACTTAATCGACTCATTAAAGCATTAAGTTAATTACGCTTCAATTGTATTTTTAGACGTATTTTTGCGCAAATTTTCCACATGAGTTTTAAAGACCAAATTCAAAGAAGAAGAACTTTCGGCATAATCTCCCACCCTGATGCAGGTAAAACAACCCTTACCGAAAAATTGCTTTTGTTCGGTGGAGCCATTCAAGAAGCCGGTGCTGTAAAGAACAATAAAATTAAGAAATCGGCAACAAGCGATTTCATGGAAATCGAAAGACAGCGTGGTATTTCGGTGGCTACATCTGTTTTGGCTTTTATTTATAAAGACAAGAAAATCAATATTCTAGACACACCTGGCCATAAAGATTTTGCCGAAGACACTTTTAGAACTCTTACTGCGGTCGATAGTGTAATAGTTGTTGTTGATGTTGCAAAAGGAGTCGAAGAGCAGACAGAAAAATTGGTAGAAGTCTGTCGCATGCGCAATATACCTATGATCGTTTTTATCAATAAACTAGATAGAGAGGGTAAAGATGCCTTTGATCTTTTAGATGATTTAGAACAAAAATTAGGACTCTCGGTTACCCCACTAAGTTTTCCAATTGGCATGGGTTACGACTTTAAGGGCATCTATAATATATATGAAAAGAATATTAACCTTTTCAGTGGCGATAGTAAAAAGAATATTGAAGAAACAATTGCTTTTGATGACGTTGATAGCCCCGAACTAGAAAAAATTATCGGAAACAGTGCAGCGGAAGAGTTACGTGATAATATTGAATTAGTTCGCGGAGTGTACCCAGACTTCGATAAAGAGAGTTACCTAAACGGTATACAGCAACCCGTTTTTTTCGGCTCGGCATTAAACAATTTTGGTGTTCGCGAACTACTAGACTGTTTTATTGAGATTGCACCATCACCACGCGCTAAGAAAGCGGAAGAGCGTGTAGTTGAGGCTAACGAGAAGGAAATGACAGGCTTCGTTTTTAAAATACATGCTAATATGGACCCAAAACACCGTGACAGGCTGGCATTTATAAAAATCGTTTCGGGTACCTTTGAGCGCAACAAACCTTACCTTCACGTTCGGCAAAACAAAAACCTGAAATTTTCAAGCCCCAATGCCTTTTTTGCTGAAAAGAAGGAAATCGTAGATATATCCTATCCCGGGGATATCGTTGGTCTTCATGATACCGGTAACTTTAAGATCGGAGACACCTTGACCCAAGGGGAAGAGCTACATTATAAGGGCATACCAAGTTTTTCACCCGAACATTTTAGATATATTAATAATGCCGATCCTATGAAGTCTAAGCAGCTTTATAAAGGTATTGACCAGCTGATGGACGAAGGTGTAGCTCAATTATTTACCTTGGAAATGAACGGAAGAAAAGTTATCGGAACGGTAGGCGCCCTACAGTTTGAAGTTATTCAATACCGATTGGAACACGAATATGGAGCAAAATGTAGTTATGAAAACTTTCCTGTGCACAAAGCTTGTTGGGTAGAACCGGAAGACCCTAAAAATGATGAGTTCAAAGAATTTCAAAGAGTGAAACAAAAATTTCTTGCCAAGGATAAAAAAGGTCAATTGGTGTTTTTAGCCGATTCCCAATTTTCATTACAAATGACCCAACAAAAGTACCCTACCATAAAATTTCATTTCGTTTCGGAGTTCGATTAATCTGAACAGGGCACACTCAAAAAATAAAAAAGCCCGCTATTGAAATAATAGCGGGCTTTTGTTTAAGCTTCTCCCGTTGGTCCGAAATTAATAGGAATAGGTGTTTGCTCATAATCTTTAATTTTACCATGGGCTTTCTCAAATCGTTGAACATTATCGTTCAAAGCTTTTAAAAACTTCTTGGCATGCTGAGGCGTAAGAACAATGCGACTCTTCACTTTAGCTTTTGGAGCGCCTGGCATGATACTGATAAAATCTACCACAAACTCGGATACAGAATGATTGATGATGGCCAGATTGGAATAGATTCCTTCGGCTGTCTTCTCATCTAATTCTATATTGATTTGTTTTTGTTTTTCTTTATCGCTCATAAGAGATATATGACAAAAAAAGAACCAAGTAGCTGATGAACAAGACAAAATGCCCCAATTCAACCAGCTTCTCGGTTCTTGTTGATTAATTACTAGAATTTCAGAGCTTCCTTACGGGCCATGATTTCATCGTATTCTTCTTTAGAACCTACGATGATATTTTCATAGTCACGCATACCGGTACCGGCAGGAATCTTATGTCCTACAATTACATTTTCTTTCAATCCTTCTAAGGTATCTATCTTACCACTTACAGCAGCTTCGTTCAATACTTTAGTTGTCTCTTGGAAAGATGCAGCTGAGATAAACGACTTGGTCTGTAACGACGCACGTGTAATACCTTGAAGTATCGGTGTCGCAGTAGCCGCGACAGCATCTTTAGCTTCGACCAAAGTCTTATCAGATCTTCTCAAAATAGAATTTTCGTCACGTAGCTCACGAGCTGTAATGATTTGTCCTTCTTTAAGATTTTCTGACTCTCCTTTATCAACAACTACTTTCTTACCATAGATTTCATCATTCTCTCTAATAAAATCATCTTTATGAACCAGTTGGTTCTCTAAGAAAATAGTATCACCTGGATCCTGAATTCGTACTTTACGCATCATCTGTCTTACCACAACTTCAAAGTGCTTGTCATTAATCTTCACACCTTGTAAACGGTAAACTTCTTGAACTTCGTTCACCAAATACTGCTGTACCGCTGATGGACCTTTGATAGCCAAAATATCTTCCGGAGTTATAGAACCGTCTGATAATGGCATTCCCGCACGTACATAGTCATTCTCTTGAACCAATATCTGGTTCGATAGTTTGACCAAGTACTTTTTGATTTCGCCCAATTTAGACTCAATGATGATTTCACGGTTACCCCTTTTGATTTTTCCGAAAGAAACAACACCGTCAATCTCAGAAACTACAGCTGGGTTAGATGGGTTACGTGCTTCGAAAAGCTCGGTTACCCTTGGTAGACCACCCGTAATATCACCTGCTTTTGCAGATTTACGAGGAATCTTAACCAAAATCTTACCTTCTTTTATCTTATCACCGTTGTCAACCATGATATGTGAACCAACCGGTAGGTTATAAGAACGTAAGGTCTCACCTTTATCATTTTGAATCAAAAGAGTTGGAATCAACTTTTTGTTTCTAGATTCTGAAATTACTTTTTCTTGGAAACCGGTCTGCTCATCAATTTCTACCTGATAAGTTACACCTTGCTCAATGTTTTCATAAGCAATTTTACCAGGGAATTCAGATACAATAACTCCATTATAAGGATCCCAAGTACATACAACATCATCTTTAGAAACCTTTGCACCATTCTCTATCATTAGTTGAGAACCGTAAGGAATGTTATTCGTACTTAGCGTAATACCGGTTTTCGTATCGATTATCTTAATTTCAGATGTTCTCGAAATAACGATATTCGCTGCTTTACCTTCAGCATCTTGACCTTTAACCGTACGCAAGTCTTCGATTTCAGCTTTACCACTAAATTTGGCGATTAGCTTATTATCTTCAGAAATGTTACCTGCAATACCACCCACGTGGAAAGTACGCAAGGTCAACTGTGTACCCGGTTCTCCAATAGACTGCGCCGCTACAACACCAACAGCCTCACCACGTTGAACCATTTTGTTCGTAGAAAGGTTTCTACCGTAACATTTAGAGCAAATACCCTTAGGAGCCTCACAAGTCAAGGCAGAACGCACTTCGATTTTTTCGATAGGAGAGTTCTTGATTTTCTTCATATCAGCCTCCATAATCTGCTGGCCTGCAGTTAAGAGCAACTCTTCAGTAAGTGGATCATAAACATCATGTAAAGAAACTCTACCTAAGATACGCTCTCCTAAAGATTCTACAACCTCTTCATTTTTCTTTAATGCTTCAACCTCAATACCTCTTAACGTACCACAATCTTCAATGTTAATAATAACATCTTGAGAGACGTCTACCAATCGACGGGTCAAATAACCGGCATCGGCAGTTTTCAAAGCGGTATCTGCAAGACCTTTACGGGCACCGTGCGTAGAGATAAAGTATTCAAGAATCGAAAGACCCTCCTTAAAGTTAGAAAGAATCGGGTTTTCAATAATTTCTCCACCTCCGGCAGTAGATTTCTTCGGCTTGGCCATCAGACCACGCATACCTGTCAACTGACGAATTTGCTCTTTAGAACCCCTCGCACCAGAATCAAGCATCATATATACCGAGTTAAAACCTTGCTGATCTTCTCGAATACGCTTCATAGCCAATTCGGTTAGCATGGCGTTTGTAGACGTCCACACATCAATAACTTGGTTATAACGCTCGTTGTTGGTAATAAGACCCATGTTATAGTTCGCCATAATACCATCGACCTGGCCATTGGCATCGGCTATCATATCATGCTTCTCTTGAGGAATGATAATATCCCCTAAACTAAAAGACAATCCACCTTTAAAAGCAAATTCATATCCCATAGTCTTAATTCTATCTAAGAAGTTAGCAGATGTCGGAACATCGGTAACCGCTAAAATATCACCAATAATATTTCTTAACGCCTTTTTGTTCAATACTTGGTTAATGTAACCCGCTTGTTCCGGAACATTTTTATTGAACAATACTCGACCAACAGTAGTTGGAATGATTTGGCTTACCAAATCGCCCTCTTCGTTAAAGTCTTTAGCACGTACTTTAATACCTGCGTTCAAATCAACTTTTCCTTCATTGAAAGCTATTTCAACTTCTTCAGAAGAATAGAAAGTTAACCCTTCACCTTGAACTGGAACCTCAGGCGTCGATTTACGCTCTTTGGTCATATAATACAGACCTAGAACCATATCCTGCGATGGTACCGTAATTGGCGAACCATTTGCAGGGTTCAATATGTTTTGTGAAGCAAGCATTAATAACTGTGCTTCTAAAATAGCCTCAGGTCCTAATGGCAAGTGAACCGCCATCTGGTCACCATCGAAATCCGCGTTAAACGCCGTACACGCCAATGGGTGCAAACGAATCGCTTTACCTTCGATAAGTTTTGGCTGGAATGCTTGAATACCCAAACGGTGCAAGGTAGGGGCACGGTTCAACAGAACCGGATGTCCTTTTAACACGTTTTCAAGAATATCCCAAACCACGGGCTCTTTCTTATCTATAATTTTCTTGGCTGACTTTACTGTCTTTACGATACCCCTCTCTATCAGTTTTCTGATAACGAAAGGCTTGTAAAGTTCAGCAGCCATATCTTTTGGAAGACCACACTCGTATAAATTCAATTCAGGCCCAACGACGATTACCGAACGTGCAGAATAATCAACACGCTTACCTAGTAGGTTTTGACGGAAACGACCTTGCTTACCTTTCAATGAATCTGAAAGAGATTTTAATGGTCTATTCGATTCTGTTTTAACGGCAGAAGCCTTTCTAGTGTTGTCGAAAAGAGAATCAACAGCTTCTTGAAGCATTCGCTTCTCATTTCTAAGAATCACCTCAGGAGCTTTAATCTCTACCAATCGCTTTAAACGGTTGTTACGAATGATTACCCTTCTGTAAAGATCATTTAAATCTGAAGTCGCGAAACGACCACCATCTAAAGGAACTAGCGGGCGTAATTCTGGTGGAATCACCGGAATTACTTTCATAATCATCCATTCCGGATTGTTCTCCCTATTATCTTGCGACTCTCTTAAGGCTTCGACAACTTGAAGTCTCTTTAAAGCCTCAGTCTTTCTTTGCTTCGAAGTCTCGGTGTTCGCCTTGTGACGTAACTGGTATGATAACTCTTTCAAGTCGATTCGAGCCAAAAGATCGATTAGACATTCAGCACCCATTTTAGCTATGAACTTGTTAGGGTCTGAATCTTCTAAATACTGATTCTCGATCGGAATAGATTCCAATATCGTTAAATACTCCTCTTCGGTCAAGAAATCCATTTTATTGATTTCTTCCCCTTCAGGACCTTTGGCAATACCGGGCTGAATGACCACATATCTCTCATAATAGATGATCATATCCAATTTCTTGGAGGGAAGTCCTAAAAGGTATCCGATTTTGTTCGGCAACGAACGAAAATACCAGATATGAGCTACAGGCACCACCAAGTTGATATGCCCTACTCTATCTCGACGTACTTTTTTCTCAGTTACCTCAACACCACAACGGTCACATACGATACCGCGGTAGCGAATACGCTTGTACTTACCACAAGCACACTCATAATCCTTAACAGGCCCGAAAATACGCTCACAAAAAAGCCCATCCCGTTCCGGCTTATGAGTTCGGTAGTTAATGGTTTCAGGCTTTAAGACCTCACCGCGAGACTCTGCCAAAATTGATTCTGGCGAAGCCAATCCAATGGAAATCTTGTCAAACCTTTTTACTGGATTATTATCTTTTATTCTAGCCATAATGTATTATGCTACTATATTATAATGTATGTTCTTAACTATTCTTCCAAACGTATATCCAAGCCCAAACCTTTAAGTTCGTGCATCAATACATTGAAAGATTCCGGTAAACCGGGTTCTGGCATGGTTTCACCTTTAACGATGGATTCGTAGGTCTTGGCTCTTCCGATTACATCATCCGACTTAACGGTCAATATCTCACGTAGAGTAGCCGATGCACCGTAAGCCTCTAGGGCCCAAACCTCCATTTCACCAAAACGCTGACCACCGAACTGTGCTTTACCGCCTAATGGCTGCTGTGTAATCAATGAGTAAGGTCCGATAGAACGCGCATGCATCTTATCATCAACCATGTGGCCCAATTTCAGCATGTAGATTACACCCACAGTGGCAGGTTGATCGAAACGCTGGCCAGTTCCACCATCGTATAAATAAGTATGTCCAAATCTTGGAATACCGGCTTCATCAGTATACCCATTAATTTCATCTAGTGAGGCACCATCAAAAATCGGAGTAGCAAATTTTCTGCCCAACTTCAATCCGGCCCAACCAAGAACAGTTTCATATATCTGCCCAATATTCATACGAGAGGGTACACCTAATGGGTTCAATACGATATCAACAGGAGTACCGTCATCTAAGAACGGCATATCTTCTTGACGAACGATACGCGAAACGATACCTTTGTTACCGTGACGACCTGCCATTTTATCACCAACTTTCAACTTACGTTTCTTGGCAATATAAACCTTGGCCAACTTCATAATACCAGCAGGTAACTCATCACCTACAGATATAGTGAACTTATCTCTTCTCAAGTTACCTTGAAGGTCGTTCAACTTAATCTTGTAGTTATGCAACAAATCTGCTACAGAAGAATTGGTGTCTTTATCCGTTGTCCAACTACCGCCTACCAAGTGAGCGAAATCGTCAACAGAGTTCAACATTTTCAAGGTGTATTTCTTTCCTTTAGGTAAAACTTCTTCTCCCAAATCATTCAAGACGCCCTGTGAAGTTTTACCGTTCACCAAAGTGAAAAGCTTTTCGATAAGAACATCTTTCAATTCTTGGAATTTCACCTCGTATTCAAGCTCAAGCTTGTTCAACTCTTCTTTATCTTCAGATCGCTTACGCTTATCTTTTACCGATCTAGAGAACAATTTCTTGTCGATAACAACACCTCGTAATGATGGGGAGGCCTTCAAGGAAGCATCTTTAACATCACCCGCCTTATCTCCGAAAATTGCTCTAAGCAATTTTTCTTCCGGTGTTGGATCTGATTCTCCTTTTGGAGTAATCTTACCGATCAAGATGTCACCAGGTTTAACCTCGGCCCCGATACGGATCATACCGTTTTCATCTAAATCTTTTGTAGCCTCTTCTGAAACGTTAGGTATATCATGAGTTAATTCTTCAGCACCCAATTTCGTATCACGAACTTCTAAAGAATATTCATCAACGTGAATCGAAGTAAAGATATCTTCTCTAACCACTTTTTCAGAAATCACGATTGCATCCTCAAAGTTATACCCTTTCCAAGGCATGAACGCCACCGTAAGGTTACGGCCTAATGCCAGTTCACCTTTTTCAGTAGCATAACCTTCACAAAGAACTTCACCTTTTTTAACCTTATCGCCCTTACGAACAATAGGTTTTAGATTGATACTGGTACCTTGGTTCGTTTTTCTAAACTTCACCAAGTTGTAACTCTTAGAATCATCTTCAAAACTGATCAAGCGCTCGGCATCGGTTCTGTCATATTTTACGGTGATTTTTTTGGCATCAACATAAACAATAGTTCCATCACCTTCTGCATTGATCAATACCCTAGAGTCAGAAGCAACCTGACGTTCAAGACCTGTACCCACTATCGGAGACTGTGGTCTCAATAATGGAACCGCTTGACGCATCATGTTCGACCCCATCAATGCACGGTTCGCATCATCATGCTCCAAGAAAGGAATCAATGACGCAGAAATCGATGCAATTTGATTAGGCGCAACATCTGTATAGTTTACTTCGGATGGGTCTACTACAGGAAAATCACCTTCTTCACGAGCAATCACCTTTTCACTGTCTATTTGACCATTTTCTTTAAGAGGAATGTTTGCCTGAGCAATTTTCATTCCCTCTTCCTCTTCGGCGCTTAAGTATCTGTATTCCGAAGTATCTACTATACTGTTTTCGACCTTACGGTATGGAGTCTCTAAAAAGCCCATCGGATTTACTTTGGAAAACACTGCAAGTGAAGAAATCAAACCAATGTTCGGACCTTCAGGAGTTTCAATCGGACAAAGTCTACCGTAGTGCGTATAGTGAACATCACGAACCTCAAAACCTGCTCTTTCTCTTGAAAGACCACCTGGCCCTAATGCCGATAATCTTCTCTTATGCGTAATCTCTGCCAACGGATTCGTTTGATCCATAAACTGAGACAACTGGTTCGTACCAAAAAATGAATTGATAACCGACGAAAGTGTTTTCGCATTAATCAAATCAATCGGTGTAAACACTTCATTATCGCGAACATTCATACGCTCACGAATAGTACGTGCCATACGTGCCAAACCAACGCCGAACTGAGATGACAACTGCTCACCTACCGTTCTAACACGACGGTTAGACAAGTGATCGATATCATCAATCTCCGCTTTAGAGTTAATAAGTTCGATCAAATATTTGATTATAGTTATGATATCTTCTTTGGTCAAGACCTGCTTGTCCATTCCAATATCCAACTGTAACTTCTTGTTCATTCTATATCGACCTACTTCACCAAGATTGTAACGTTGGTCTGAAAAGAATAATTTATCAATTATACCTCTAGCCGTTTCTTCATCGGGCGGCTCGGCATTTCTCAATTGACGGTAAATATGTTCTACAGCCTCTTTTTCAGAGTTAGTAGGATCTTTTTGCAATGTGTTGTGAATAATCGCATAATCCGATTGCGCATTATTTTCTTTGTGCAAAAGAATGGTTTTCACGTCGGCATCAAGAATCTCATCGATATGCTCTTTTTCAAGAACTGTATCGCGATCCAAAATAATTTCGTTTCTTTCGATTGATACTACCTCGCCGGTATCCTCATCAACGAAATCTTCATGCCAAGTATTCAATACCCTGGCGGCCAATTTTCGACCCAACACTTTTTTCAATCCGGCTTTAGAAACTTTTACTTCTTCTGAAAGATCGAATATCTCAAGAATATCCTTATCTCTTTCAAAACCAATAGCTCTAAATAATGTCGTTACCGGTAATTTTTTCTTTCTGTCAATATAAGCGTACATTACGCCATTGATATCCGTCGCAAATTCTATCCAAGAACCTTTGAACGGTATAACCCTTGCAGAGTATAATTTTGTTCCGTTAGCGTGAAAAGATTGTCCGAAGAAAACCCCTGGAGAACGGTGTAATTGTGATACAACAACTCTTTCAGCACCATTTATAACAAATGTTCCACTGGGAGTCATGTAAGGAATCGTACCTAAATAAACATCTTGCACGATAGTCTCGAAATCTTCATGCTCAGGATCGGTACAGTATAATTTTAATCGTGCCTTTAAAGGAACACTATAGGTCAACCCACGTTCTATACATTCTTGGATGGAATATCTAGGTGGATCTATGAAATAATCTAAAAATTCAAGTACGAACTGGTTACGAGTGTCCGTAATCGGGAAGTTTTCTTGGAAGGTATTGTACAAACCTTCGTCACCCCTTTCGTCAGATTTGGTCTCAAGTTGAAAAAAATCTTGAAAAGACTTGATCTGAATGTCCAAGAAATCCGGATATTCCGGCGTGTTCTTAGCGGATGCAAAATTTATTCTCTCAGTCTGTTGTGTGAACATCTATGGACAGTGTTTTGAACGTGAATACTCTAAAATTGCGTAGGCTATAATGGGTCGTATGTCGCCTCACATACGTATTGAATATAAAAACAAGTTTAGGTCCAATTCCGTCCGGGGACGAAAAAAGACCTAAACATAGTGCTATGGTTGCTGCTATTATTTAAGCTCAACTTCTGCTCCTGCTTCTTCCAAAGATTTTTTGATACCTTCAGCCTCGTCTTTAGCCACACCTTCTTTAACTGCTTTAGGCGCACTATCAACGATGTCTTTTGCATCTTTCAGGCCAAGACCTGTCAATTCTTTAACCAATTTAACTACAGCTAGTTTAGAACCACCGGCCGCTGTTAAGATTACGTCAAATTCTGTTTGCTCTTCAGCTGCTTCACCAGCTTCAGCACCACCGGCACCGCCAGCTACGGCCACTGCTGCTGCTGCAGGCTCGATACCATACTCATCTTTCAATATATCGGCCAACTCGTTTACCTCTTTTACGGTCAAGTTTACCAACTGTTCTGCGAATTCTTTTAAATCTGCCATTTTTCTATCGTTTAATAAAATTTTGAAATATACTTAGTTTAGTGCGTACTTATTTTTCTGATAATGTCTTTAAGATGCCAGCTATTTTGCCACCACCGGACTTAAGACCGGAAATAACGTTCTTAGCAGGTGATTGTAACAATCCAATGATTTCTCCAATCATTTCTTCTCTGGACTTGATACTCACCAATGCATCTAAATTCTCATCACCAATATAGATTGCTTCTTCAACGAAAGCTCCTTTCAACAAAGGCTTTTCAGCTTTTTTTCTGAAAGTCTTGATCAACTTTGCCGGCGCGTTACCTACTTCGGAAAACATCAAAGATGTATTACCCTTGAGCACTCCCGGAAGGTCACCGAATTCTTTATCGGAAGCTTCCATTGCTTTTGCAAGCAAAGTGTTTTTGACTACCGCCAATTTCACATTGGCCTTAAAGGCCGCTCTTCTTAAATCAGAAGTTTGTGAAGCGTTCAATCCCGATATATCCGCCAAATAAATGGTAGGGCTATCGGCTAACTGCGAAGTCAAATCCTGTATTACGATTGCTTTTTCTTCTCTTGTCATACTGTAAATTTTGAACTACCCAGTTCGATTAAACTGTTTTTGGATCTAGCTGAAGGCTAGGGCTCATTGTACTAGACATAAAGACACTCTTCATGTAAACACCCTTAGCAGCTGCAGGCTTCATCTTGATCAAAGTATCGATAAGTTCTTTGGCATTATCAGCAATCTTGTCTGCCGAGAAAGATACTTTCCCGATAGCTGCGTGAACTATACCTGTCTTATCAACTTTGAAATCGATTTTACCGGCTTTAACATCAGATACTGCTTTTGCAACATCCATAGTAACCGTTCCTGTCTTTGGATTAGGCATCAAACCTCTTGGGCCCAATACACGCCCTAATGGGCCTAATTTACCCATTACACTTGGCATGGTGATGATTACGTCAACATCGGTCCAACCACCTTTGATTTTATCCAAATACTCGTCTAATCCTACAAAATCAGCACCGGCTTCTGTAGCCTCTGCTTCTTTATCTGGAGTAACTAAAGCCAAAACCTTCACATCTTTACCAGTACCATGAGGTAGCGTAACTACGCCACGAACCATTTGATTGGCTTTTCTGGGATCTACACCCAAACGAATCGCCAAATCTACAGATGCATCGAATTTTACATTAGTAATATCCTTTACCAAAGCGGCACCTTCTTCAATAGAGTACATTTTGTCTCTATCTATCTTGGCACTGGCCTCTTTTTGTTTCTTTGTTAACTTTGCCATTTAAATTGCTTTATAAGATTTTAAAAAGGTCTTTTACCAGCTACTTTCATGCCCATAGACCTTGCTGTACCAGCAACCATACTCATTGCTGACTCTATGGTAAATGCATTAAGATCAGCCATTTTATCTTCGGCTATTGCCCTTACTTGATCCCAAGTAACATTACCAGATTTTACACGGTTAGGTTCGCCAGATCCTTTTTTAATCTTAGCTGCTTCCATCAATTGAACGGCCGCCGGTGGTGTTTTAACAACAAAGTCAAATGATTTGTCTTTGTATACGGTGATAACAACAGGCAATACTTTGCCCTGTTTGTCCTGCGTACGAGCATTAAACTGCTTACAGAACTCCATAATGTTAACGCCGGCAGCACCTAAGGCGGGTCCAACCGGTGGCGATGGATTCGCTGCACCTCCCCTAACTTGTAGTTTAACTACTTTACCTACTTCTTTTGCCATTGTTTAGAATTAAATTAAAGTTGTATCAATTGGAAGCAACACAACTTAAATATGTAACACTCAAAAATTATATTTTCTCAACCTGCATATAACTGAGCTCTAATGGTGTTTTTCTACCGAAAATCTTAACCATTACCTCAAGCTTACGCTTTTCTTCATTGATTTTTTCAACCGTACCATTAAACCCGTTAAAAGGCCCATCAATAACCTTAACTGTCTCGCCATGGGTAAAAGGTATCGCAACACTATCGGTATTTACAGCCAATTCATCGGCCTTACCAAGCATTCTGTTCACTTCAGACTTGCGAAGAGGTACGGGATCACCACCTTTGGTTTCACCTAGAAAACCGATTACATTGGTAATCGACCTAATAATGTGAATCATTTCACCACCAAGGTTCGCTTTGATCATTATATAACCGGGAAAATAAACACGTTCTTTATTGATTTTTTTCCCGTTTCGTATTTGAATCACCTTTTCAGTCGGCACCAAAACATCTTCTAAATAATCAGAAAAGCCATGTCTTTCGACCTCACTCTCAATATAGCCCTTGATTTTATTCTCTTGACCACTGACAGCACGCACGACATACCATTTCTTTTCCAATACTTCCGACATAGCGATTGCTTTAGTTTAAGATGTTGTTGAAATATAACTGCACCAATTTGCTGAATACCGTATCGATACCCCAAGTCGCCAAAGCGAATAAGATGGAAAATACCGCAACGATAACCATCAGGTTAGAAGACTCAGCCCTTGAAGGCAGCGTAACATTGTTACGAAGCTCTTCCATTGATTCTTTAATATACGTCAACATACTATTATATTTGGCACGGGAGGAGAGGCTCGAACTCCCGACACCTGGTTTTGGAGACCAGTGCTCTACCAACTGAGCTACACCCGTTTATAATTGCATTTAAAGGTGTCCAACCTAAGAAGGACACCCTTAATACAATTTATACTATCTAATACTAAATTTTAATCTAGGATTTTGGTAACCTGACCAGCACCTACAGTTCTACCACCTTCACGAATCGCAAAACGTAGACCCATACTCAAGGCGATTGGCTGAATCAACTCAACTGTAATCGTCAAGTTATCACCAGGCATAACCATTTCTACTCCAGAAGGAAGAGCAATGTTTCCAGTAACATCGGTAGTTCTTACATAGAACTGTGGACGATAATTGTTATGGAATGGAGTGTGACGCCCACCTTCTTCTTTTTTCAAGATATAAACTTCTGCCTCAAATTTAGCATGCGGCTTAACAGAACCAGGCTTACAAATAACCATACCACGGCTAATCTGAGATTTTTCGATACCTCTCAAAAGAATACCTACGTTATCACCAGCTTCACCTCTATCCAAAATCTTACGGAACATCTCAACACCAGTAATCGTAGAAGCTAATTTCTCAGCACCCATACCAATGATATCAACAGCATCACCAGTGTTAGCGATACCAGTTTCGATACGACCAGTTGCAACAGTACCACGACCAGTAATCGTAAATACATCTTCAACAGGCATCAAGAAATCTTTATCAACATCCCTCTTAGGAAGTTCGATCCAGTTATCAACAGCCTCCATAAGCTCCATTACGGTATCTACCCATTTTTGCTCACCGTTAAGTGCACCTAAAGCAGAACCAGAGATTACAGGTCCGTTATCACCGTCATATTCGTAGAAAGAAAGTAATTCTCTTACCTCCATTTCAACTAATTCTAAAAGCTCTTCATCATCAACCATGTCAACTTTGTTCAAGAAAACAACGATTCTTGGAATACCAACCTGACGACCAAGCAAGATGTGCTCACGAGTCTGTGGCATAGGACCATCAGTCGCAGCAACAACCAAGATAGCACCATCCATCTGAGCAGCACCAGTTACCATGTTCTTCACGTAATCGGCGTGACCAGGACAGTCAACGTGCGCGTAGTGACGGTTAGCTGTTTGATACTCTACGTGGGAAGTGTTGATTGTAATACCCCTTTCTTTCTCTTCAGGAGCGTTATCAATTGAGTCAAAACTTCTAAGTTCAGAAAGACCAGCGTTCGCCAATACAGTAGTAATAGCAGCTGTCAATGTTGTTTTACCGTGATCCACGTGTCCAATAGTACCTATATTTAAGTGCGGTTTGGAACGATCAAAAGTTTCCTTTGCCATTTTTAATGAATTTTAATCTTAGTTATATATTAGTGTACAAATAATGCCTTCTTGAGCCAACGACGGGAATTGAACCCGTGACCTCTTCCTTACCAAGGAAACGCTCTACCCCTGAGCTACGTCGGCGTAAAGTGTTTAATATCTTCATCCCTACAAAAGTAAAAAGGAAGAGATGCCTGCCTTCGCAGATATGGCGCGACTGCCAATTTTGAGCGGGAGACCGGGTTCGAACCGGCGACATTCAGCTTGGAAGGCTGACGCTCTACCAACTGAGCTACTCCCGCATTTTCTTAAACTTCAACATTTCAAATCAACATTCCAAATTTTTGGAACGAAAACCCGTACTCGAGAACTAAATTCTCGAACTGGTGGGGAGAGCAGGATTCGAACCTGCGAAGACATAGTCAGCAGATTTACAGTCTGCCCTCGTTGGCCGCTTGAGTATCTCCCCTAGCCTTGTTCAATATTTCACCTTTTCAACACTTAAGGCCAACATCTTAAAAACCGTAGTTTTTCTTGATATTTTGAGCCGATGGAGGGACTCGAACCCACGACCTGCTGATTACAAATCAGCTGCTCTAGCCAGCTGAGCTACATCGGCCTTTCTAGCCTTTTTTAAGCATAAAAAAGTCCGCTATTTCTAACGGACTGCAAATGTAGAGATATTTTTATTTATTCAAAACAAAATATCAAAAATTTTCATCAGGCCTGTACGCGAAGTTTTTCTTTGCGCTTAATTAGCTTTCTCTCTAAAGAACTACACGAAGAATCTATCGCCTCTTCAAATGACTTACATTGCTTTTTCACCATGAACTTATCCCCTGGCACATTGAGCTTTATCTCAACTATCTTGTTTTCTTTGGAACTGGTATTTTCTACTTTCAAATAAACATCGGAACTAATTACCTTATCATAAAAGGTTTCTAACTTATCCATTTTAGTTTGCAAAAAATCAATAAGTTTTCTGTCGGCATTGAAATTAACCGATTGCACGTTTACTTTCATAGGTTGAAGTTTTAAAAATTAAACAATGTAAAATGTAAACAAGCCCTTACTCCTTACCTCTAGGATGGGCCTTGAAATGCACTTTTTTCAGCTCGGCAATACTGTTATGCGTGTATACTTGAGTAGATGCCAAGCTTGAGTGACCAAGCAACTCCTTTACTGAATTTAAATCAGCACCTTTGTTAAGCAAATGCGTAGCAAAGGTGTGTCTTAAGATATGGGGGCTTCTCTTAACTTTAAGCGACACTTCACTAAAATACTTATTTATTAAACGATAAACAAGGGTTTCATATAATTTATAACCCGATTTTAACAGGAAAACATAACCTTCATCTTTGATAACGGGAAGCCCGTTTCGAAGGTCTAAATAATCGACAAATAGCTCTTGTGCAGAAGTCAACATAGGCACTATACGCTCTTTGTTTCTTTTGCCCAGGACCTTGAGATGACCGGCGGTAATATTAATATCGGCCAACTTTAAATTAATCAGTTCGGCCCTACGCATACCCGTAGCATACAATAGCTCAATAATCAACCTATCCCTGACTCCTTCATAATTTTCAGGAAATTCTATTTCCGATAAAACTTTTTCCATTTCACTTTCAGAAAATGGCACCTGTACTTTTTTCGCAGTTTTCAAAGCTCTATGCTTAGCTAACGGATTTGCCGATATCTTACCTATACCCTGCAGAAACTTGTAATACGCCTTTAACGATGCCGTTTTTCTGTTCACTGACCTATTAGAGACAGTCGAATCTACCAAGTACACAACCCAACCCCGTATCAACGGATAAGATACTTCATCAATATCTTCAAGAGAGTATTCATCATGACAAAACTTGGCAAAACTCTCTATGTCATTGATATACGCAGTAACGGTATGAATAGAATAATTTTTTTCAAGCGAAAGGTATGACACAAAAGATTGAAGCTCCATATCACGAAGTTAGTAAAAACAGCCATCATGATAAAGCACCAAACCTTAATTGAAAAGGTTCTGACAAAGAACCCCAAATTTTGAAACTTGGCATAAAAAAATCCTATCATAATGCTATTATGATAGGATTGTAATATTTAATACGTAGGTAAAAGAGTTTAGATTTCTTCTTTATCTCTTAGACCTTGAATATATTCTGCTTTTTGAATCTGAGCTCTTCGCTCAACGGAGGGTTTTGTGAATTGCTGACGCTTTCTCAATCTTCGCATAGTACCCGTCTTATCAAACTTACGCTTGAAACGCTTTAAAGCCCTATCGATGTTTTCTCCTTCTTTTACTGGTATAATTAACATTGGCTACAACCTCCTTTCTTTAAAATTTAAGACTGCAAATATATAAACAATTTTACAAACCCACACTAGTAATCTAGCTTTAATGTTGAAAAATTGAAGGTATAGTAAAAATCAATTCTACAAATGAAAAGATCAGGTACTTTTAGGAGCCCTATACTCCTTTTTGTCTATTATTATCTTCGCAAGAATTTCTTTTAATATTTCAGAGGTTCCGCCACCGATTGGCCCCAACCTACTGTCTCGCAATAGACGTGCCATGGGGTAATCTTCTATATATCCATAACCTCCTAAAAATTGAAGACAACTATAAATAACCTCGTCGGCCATTTTGGTCGATTTCAATTTAGACATGGTCGCTTCTTTCACGACATATTCGCCCTTATCCATTTTATAGCAAACACCATAATTATAGTACTTACACATTTCCATGTCGGCCTGTAGCTCTACAAACTTATGTCGTAGGGCCTGAAATTGATTGATCGATTTTCCGAAGGCCTCCCTTTCCGACATATATTGCAGGGCATACTCTAATGCATATTCAGCCCTGGCATGTGCATTTATGCCCATTATTAAGCGTTCAAGGGCAAAAGCTTCCATAATAAAGCCAAAACCACTACCCTCTTCACCTATTCTATTGGCAGCGGAAACTTTCACATTATCAAAAGCCAGTTCAGCAGTGTCGGAAGCTCGCCAACCTAATTTGTTGAGCTTATTCGATGAGACCCCTTCACTCTGCAAATCAACAATAAATATACTTATCCCTTTATTACCTGCATCTGAATCGGTTTTTGCCGCCAATACGATAAAATCACCGTATACGCCGTTAGTGATGAACGTTTTTGATCCGTTGATTATATAAAAATCACCATCCCTTTTTGCAGTGGTACGCATTCCAGCAACATCACTACCTCCAAAAGGCTCAGATATGCCTAGACAGCCGATCTTTTCTCCGCCCACACTCGGCGTCAAATATTTTGTCTTTTGCGCGTGGTCGGCATTTTTGTTCAAATGCGTCATGGCCAAATAGGCATGAGCCCACATCGCAGCGGCAAAACCGCCGGAATTAATTTTCTGAAGTTCTTCGATGAAGATAACGGTGTAAAAAAGATCAAGACCGAGACCGCCATATTCTTCAGGTGTAGCCAGGCCGAAGTAACCCATTTCGCCAAATTTACCCCAAATAAACCGCTCTATTTCACCGGTTTGCTCCCACTTTTCAATATGTGGAACTACTTCTTTTTGCAAAAAATCTTTAAGGCTTTCTCTAAATAGTTGGTGTTCTTCAGTGAAGTACATACCATGCATAGCTCGTTTTTTTATAGGGACAAATATAAGGCTATTCTATCTTTCTTATCTGATGGAAAATCTTCAATATTTTGCAACTCATCCAATGAACTGATTCTACCTTTGTTTTCCCTATAGGCAACAATTCGTTCGGCTACTTGCCATCTTATATATACCAATTGAGCAATCTCATTTGCTGTCGCACTATTGACATTAATTTTTACAATCTTAGGTGGGTTTAATACTCTAAACCGGGTCAGAGCCATTTTGGCCACCTCAGGTTCCAAAGCATATACATCGTACAATTGCTCATCTATTAGAAAACCACCTAACCTATCTCTGAACTTAACGATTCGGCCAGATAGTTTGTCACCTATACCATTAATTTGTTTGAAATCTTCTATAGTAGCCGTATTTATATCCTTTACTAATTTTGAAACTATTTCTGCGGATGGCCTTGTCGACGGTTGTTTTATATATTTCTTTCTTGGAGAAGTTACCCATTCAGGAAATTTGAAGTACGGCGAAATAGCATTTAACAGCGAATCGGAAACTTCTGTTATCTCCTGAAATTCATCGACACTATTAATGAATTTCCCCGTACCTCTATAGGCGTGTAGACGGTCAATTTCGTCAGTTGACATGCCTAAAGTATAGCCCTTATAATCAGTTATATAGTTAGGATTGAAAGGAAATATTTGAGATTTTTCGATATTGACAGCCTCTCGTTTGAGGCTATCAATACTTTCTTGTAACTGTTCATTTATTTTAAAGGATTCACTCTCTTCTCGAAACGGAAAAACACGAACCAAAACAAAAGCTAATTGTAAAATCACAATAATTAATAGTAAAAAGAAAATCCCACTTCGTTCTTGCTTGTTGAACTTGAAGTGGGATTTTATATTCTTCATCCTATGACTTTGATAAAAACCTACTTCGCTACCTGTTGCTTTTTAAAAAGTTGATTCGATTTTAATTTTGTCCAATACTCACGTAAATCTGTTTTTACCTCACCGGACATAATATAAAGCCCAATTATATTAGGGAAGGACATAGCCAAGATCATCATATCTGAAAAATCGAGTACCGCACCTAAGCTTACCGAGGCGCCAACCACTACAAATATCAAAAACAATATCTTGTAAACCATTTCAGATTTCTTACTCTTTCCAAAAAGATAGGTCCAAGCGCGCATTCCGTAGTATGACCAAGAAATCATAGTCGAAAAGGCAAAAAGAAAGACTGCCAGTGCCAATACATATGGGAACCATGATATCTGACTACCGAAAGCATCTGATGTCAATTGCGCTCCGGCCAAACCTTCAACTTCGTGCATACCCGTAAAAATCAAGACCAAGGCGGTCAGCGTACAAACTACCACGGTGTCTATAAACGGCTCGAGCAATGCCACAAACCCCTCAGAAGGCGGATTGTTCGTCTTGGCGGTACTGTGAGCAATGGCAGCAGAACCTACCCCAGCTTCATTTGAAAATGCTGCCCGTTGAAAACCAACCACTAGAACCCCAATAATCCCCCCTTTTAAAGCAGACGGACTAAAGGCACCATCAACAATAGCTGAAAAGGCAGGACCAATATTCTGAATGTTCATTATGATGACGGCCAGAGCAGCGATAATATATACTGATGCCATAATAGGAACGACCCTACCGGTAACCTTGGCAATACTGTTTATACCACCGATAATAACTACACCAACAAGAATGGCAGTCAAAATACCGAACCAAAACCCGTTACCCACCAAAACAGGAAACTGACCCGATAATTGCTCAAATGATTGATTGGCCTGAAACATATTTCCGCCCCCAAAAGAGGCGCCAATGGCCAAAACCGCAAATAGACCGGCCAATACTTTACCGAAACCTTTCATGTTTCTTTTCTCTAGACCGTATCTTAAGTAATTCATAGGTCCACCGAAAACCCTGCCATCAGGAAGAATATCTCGGTATTTAACCCCTAAGGTACATTCTACGAACTTTGACGACATACCTAACAGTCCGCAAACAATCATCCAAAAAGTAGCTCCGGCACCTCCTAAGGAGACCGCCACTGCAACCCCGGCAATATTACCAAGACCTACAGTACCCGAAACGGCCGTTGCCAAAGCTTGAAAGTGAGTTACTTGACCTGGCGCATCTGGATCGTCATATTTACCCTTCGCCAAATCAATGGAATGCTTGAACCCACGAACATTGATAAAGCCCATTCTAATCGTAAAGAACAACGCCCCTAAAACCAACCATATTACGATAAAGGGAATATCTTTTGTCAAGGGATCACCATTAGGGTGTGTCATAACAATTGGTTCGTCGTAAATAATTTCAGCCAAAAAATGGGCCCCTTGCTCGATTACGTGCTCGGCATTTTCAGAGTTATAAATTACCTTGCCTTCCTCGACCAAGTAGTTCAAGGACCCTGTTGCTTCTGCAATTACATTTCTCTCACCATGTTTATCACTAGAAATGATAGCGATCTGGTCGCCTTTTGTAACTTTTGCACCTTCCGCTTTCAACCATTTTTTTAGCACGAACCTGTCTTCTACTTCTGCCGACCAACCGGGTGTACTCACCAATTTCTTATCGGCGTAAGCGACTGGATCGTATATGCCGATCGCCGCAAAAGGGTCCCAAAATAAAACTGACCCCAAGGCCTTTACAGCTGGGGTCATTGTTCCGTTGAATACTTCTGTGATAGCATTGGTCTCTACCTTATATACTTTGGTTACCGAATTTCCTTTTGAATCGGATACCACAACTGAGTAGGGTACACCTTCCACCAATCCCATAGTTTTTTTCGAATTGAGGGGCGTTTCTTGATTACTCCATTTATAACTGTAGGGTGGAGTTCCTCCGAGTACCTGAAGATCGACAACCCCATCATTGATTTTCTTCGAGGGATTCATGACCGCCGCCTTAACGGTAAGCTCTTGGGAATTCGCCACTAAACCTAGCAGCATTAAAAATAATAGAGTTAATTTCTTCATAATGTAATGTCTGGTGTTTGGTACTTTATATAAACTTTCTTTTCCAAGTGCGGCAATATCCTAAAAATTAGCTACACAATCAAATAATAACGTTGAATTAACGCAAGAGTCCACTAGCTAATATGGAACATTTCATTTAATTTTCGTATTTGCTCAGGGCGCCCTAAAACGATAACTTTACTTTTGGGCTCTAACTTCAAATCTGCCTCTGGATTGATGATATAATTACCATTTGGTTCAATATAGCCGATAATCGTACAACCCGTTTTTCGTCTTAAATCCAAATCCCTTAATGAATTGTAATCCATCTGGTTACTGAAATTTTCGATAGCCACTTCTTCGAGGTTTGTCGTGTTCTTGCCTTCAGTACCCAATTTATCCATAAAGGTGATCAAATCGGGCATTACCACCAACGAGGCCATATGGTCTCCACCAATTTTATCGGGCATAATTACTTTGTTGGCTCCTGCCAATTGCAGCTTTTTCTGAGAAGTAATCAATGAAGCCCTACTTATGATAAAAAGTTTCGAATTTAGCTGCCTTGCAGAAAGTACCACAAAAAGATTTACAGCGTCATCGGGTAAAGCGGCTATTAAGTACTGAGCACGCTCTACGCCAGCAAGCAAAAGCACTTCATCTTCATTTGCATCACCCTCTACAAAGAGTACCTCATCTTCATATTTTTCGATAATCTCTTTATCTCTTTCGATTACCACGAAGGGTTTTTTATAAGCTTCTAAACGTTCGGCGGCCTGCATGCCGTTACGACCAAAGCCGCAGACAACCACATGATCCTTCAGATTTTCAATTTGATTTCTCACTTTCTTCTTTTTTAAAAGTTGAAGGGAATTTCTACTAAGAATGTACTCGGTAATTACGGTAAGGGCATAAGCAAAGATAAAAACGCTGAGAATAATAAGAAACACTGTAAAAATCTTACCCTCGGTACTTAAGGGCCTTATCTCACCAAAACCAACGGTCGTGACCGTGATAATGGTCATATAGAAAGCTTCTACCCATGAATAATCGGCAATGAACCTATACCCCAAAGCACCAAAAAGAAGTACCATGACCATAAGTATTATGGCCAAGTATATTTTTGAACGAAACAGCTTTAGCATATTTAAAGGTCAAAAACAGAGGTTCGTTTTGTGTAGACCAAATCTTTGATTCTTAACCAGAATGCCAAGAAGAGGTATAAAGCAAACCCGAAGCCAAGGGTAACAAAAGTCAAGTAAATGAATGATGTTCTAACGACACGTGCTCGAATACCTAGTCGCTCGGCAATTCGGCGACACACCTCGAAACCCCGTTTCTGAAAATAATAAAGTAATTGATAAAAAAAGTCCATTTATTCAGCAGTTAGGACAACTATAGAATCAAATTTAAACATTTCATTCTAATAAGCTAGCCCCAATTCTACATTGCAAGCACCTATTTTTAGAGCAGTAGAGATTATATAATTGTAGTAAAGACTGACTATCCATACTATTACTGACAGATACACCTTGCCTCTTGAAGTTTGATATTATCGAATTAAGCTCAGGTGATAGCTTTTTGATGATTTCAATTATTGAATCATTAACATCTTTTCCGATGGCTCTAGCGTGGCAAAATTTAAGTGGAAGTATTGTGTTTATTATTAAGAGATCAACGAATTTTTTCGTCAACCTTTTCATACTATTTTTTGAAACTTTACCAAAAGTAAAGTGATTACTCCAATAGGTACTGGCATTAACTTCAAAAATATCATATAGTTTATCAATAGTAGAAGCTGCAATAATTTTTTCAAAGAGAGAATCGTGCATAGCATATAAATTCGCGAGCTGGGAAAGACGAACGGTAGGGAAATTAGCCGGTCTTAACTTAAAAAAATCGGGCTTTAGCACACCTTGGCTATCAAGGCTATATTTTAATCGCTGATGTATGTACTCATTTTTCAATTGAATGTAGTAATCATCTACAATATCATTGGAGGTAAGTAGATGTGACATGCCAAGAAAAACACTTTCTAATCGAAACGCTTTCGAACTCATTTTTCTCACAGTTTTGAATGGCAGTGCATTGCCCAAAGTCATAAATGCTTGCCCATTGATTTTTGAACCAAAATTTCGCAACAAAAGTTTGAACAACACTTGCTCCCAGTCATTATTAGATTCTTGTAATAAATCATGCACGTATTCCGATTTTTTCTCCAATCGTTCAAAGTACAATCGCTCAAGCCAATTTTTGAGTGAAAAGACATTAGTCTGGGCTATAGTTTTCTCGCAATTTATAAATGAAACATTTCGCTTATCAAATAAGCTCTCATACCCGGACAGAATATTTTTTGGGATGTACTTATTAAGTTCTAAACAAGGTAATCTTACATTATTACTACAAAAAATATCGATATCATGCTCCCATACCACATGAAGAATAACATTATTATAATTTGGGTCTTTCTCATGCCCGTGGGCGAACCAGTCAGATGACTTTAGATGAATTTCAACGTTACCTGCCCATAATTGACCATCGATTTTTATTCTAGCATTGAAAAAATCAGGCCCTGCTAAATGGTTGTGAGTGCCAACATTCAATAGTTCAACCCGCTCCCCCTCTGCAGTAAATAAATTTTCTACTGCAAGTTTCTTATACTTCCAAATAAAGTGGAGCAGGTCTTCTCGCATTTAATTACAATTGGTTTTAAAAACAAAAGGTTCAAGCACATGATGTCGTACTTGAACCAAAATATAAAATTTAATCGATGAATTAAAACGACTACTCCGTCACTTCACCTTCCCAATTCATAAAACCACCCTCAAGATTGTATGCCTTTTCAAAACCTACACTGTTCATAATCGAACATGCTTGGGCACTTCGCGCTCCTGAGCGACAATAGACATAATATGACTTAGACTTATCTAATTTTTCGATTTCGTCCAAGAAGCCCTGACCTAAATGTATATCTATGTTTTTAGCGTTGGGTATATAACCATCTTCTACTTCTTCTGGTGTTCTAACATCAAGAATAAAGGCATTATTATCATTCTCTAACTGTTCTTCCCACACTTGTTGTGATAAATCCATGCGAATCTAATATTTAGTGTTTCCCAAAAATTGGGATAGTTTTTAAAATATTTGCGCCAAAAATACGGCTTTTCACTTACATCAAAGGTCAAAATTAGTTAACAAAAGTTTATGAGCTAATAGATTGTCAAAATATAAAATATTCTTACATTTGTATATACAATAATTGTAGAGACATGAATGTTGAGAAGATTTTAAAAACGGATAAGAAAATGCCTTTGGAAAGTAGAACACTCATTCACCTGAGTCTAGTACATAACAAGGTCGGCGATATCATCAATTCGACCTTAAGGCCCTTTGAAGTCTCTACACAGCAATTCAACGTATTAAGAATTTTAAGAGGACAAAAGGGTAAGCCGGCAAATTTGTCTACCCTAAACGAGAGAATGGTCACGAAAATGAGTAACACCACCCGATTGGTAGATAAACTGATTCTGAAAGAATATGTTGACCGAACCGTTTGCCCCAGCAATAGAAGAAAGGTTGAAATTAGAATCACCGAAAAAGGTGAGAAAGTTCTTTTGCAGATGGATGCGGCCATGAGTAATGCGGAAAAGGAAATATTAGAGAATTTGACCGAAAGTGACCTGAAAAATTTTAATGAACTACTTGATAAATTTTAATTATTAACATCCCCTATAAATATGAGCAATTACATTAAAAATCTAAATTGGCGGTATGCCACAAAAAAATTCGATAAAGACAAACCTATATCCAATGAAGATTTGGAAACTTTGTTAGAAGCCACGGCACTGAGCGCATCTTCATATGGTTTACAGCCGTACAAAATTCTGGTAATAGATGACAAAGAAATAAGGGCCAAGTTACAACCCGCCGCTTGGGGGCAGTCTCAAATAACCGAGGCTTCCCATCTTATCATCTTGGCCAATCAAACCACCTTTGGTGAAGAATTGGTTGACGATTACCTGAAAAATGTTAGTGAGACAAGAGAGATTCCTTTAGAAGGGCTTAAAGGATATTCAGAAATGATGAAATCAAACTTGGTTCCTTTGAGCGATGAGGCAAAAGCTAGTTGGTCAGCTCGCCAAGCTTACATTGCATTAGGCAACCTGCTTTCGGCAGCGGCTGATCTTAAAATTGATGCCTGCCCTATGGAAGGCTTTGATTCATCACAATTCAACACTATTTTAGACTTAGATAAGCAGAACTTAAATACAGCGGTTATTGTAACTGTCGGTTACCGATCTGAAGACGATCAGACCCAATATTTCAAAAAAGTAAGAAAATCAAAAGAGAATTTAATCGCTCATTTATAATCATTTACAAACATTATTACTAAATTTATTGAAATTATGAAAAAAGGAATTTTTAGTTTGGCATTAGCCTTGGTTTTTGGATCAGCTACCGCAACAGAACCTGTTGCCGAAGAGAAAAAAGAAGTGAAAACAGATGCCAGTACCATTACCTGGAAGGCATATAAAGTTACAGGATCACATACCGGAACAGTAGATTTACAGTCGGGATCTCTAACTTTCGATGGAGATAAGTTAACAGGAGGAGAGTTTGTTGCAGATATGACTAGCCTAATCTCTACTGATATGGAAGGTGATGGAAAAGGTAAATTAGAAGGTCACCTTAAAGCGGATGACTTCTTTGGTGTGGAAAAACACGAAACTTCTAAATTGATCTTTAAAGAAGTAAAATCAACCGGGAAAAACTCTTATGAAGTAACTGGTGATTTGACCATTAAAGGTATTACCAAGCCAGTTGTTTTTGATGTTTCCGTTTATGGAAGTAAGGCGACGGCAACTGTAAAAGTCGATAGAACTAAGTATGACATTAAATACGGATCAGGCAGTTTCTTTGAGAACCTAGGTGATAAGACCATCTATGATGAATTTGACCTAGTTGTCGATTTAGAATTCTAAGAGAAAATAAAATTCATAATAAACTTGACCTCACAAGTTTTGCCCCCGCTTATTGGCTAAGAGTAAGCGGGGGTTTTTATTTCGTAGCGGGCATTATGGTAAGCCGATTTTTTTTGCGCAATTTTGATTTGTGGTTTTTGAAAATGATTTCTATATTTGAACCAATGTACAATAACAGCATAAATACTTGGTGGTGGAATAACTCTCGACAAACTTCGTGAGCGGTCCACTATTGTAGTAAAACTATATAAAGGCTTGTCAATCACGACAAGCCTTTTCCTTTTGAACACTATTTAAAATGAAGTATAAATTAAAGACACATTACAAAAAAATACTTGCCGATACCATTACCCCGGTGAGTGTCTATCTAAAGATTCGTGATCGTTTTCCGAACAGTATTTTATTGGAGAGTAGCGACTATCATACGAATGATAATAGCTTCTCGTACATCTGTTGCAATCCCATAGCTTCAATAAAACTTGAAAACGAAATTATTGTCAGGCAATACCCTGATGGCACTTCTTTCGAAGAACCGGTAACGCAAAAGACCGATGTTGTACAGGCCATTCACGATTTTGGTCAACAATTCGATACCGAAGACAATGACTTCAAATTCATTAATAATGGTCTTTTTGGCTATATGGCCTATGATGCCGTTCGTTACTTCGAAGATGTAGCTTTAAGTAAAAAAGAAGACTCGATCGCCATACCCGATATTTACTATGCGGTGTATCAAAATATAATTGCCATCAATCATTTTAAGAACGAGGCCTATCTTTTTGCCCATTGTTATGAAAGCGATGAGAATATTTCTAAGATAGAACAGATTCTTAACGTGCGTAATTTTGCTTCCTATAATTTTTCTATGGAAGGTGAGCCCGTCTCTAACCTTGAAGATGAAGAGTATCGAGAACATGTTCGCTTGGCAAAAAAACACTGCCACAGGGGCGATGTTTTTCAGTTGGTATTGTCTAGAAGATTTTCTCAAGATTTTAAAGGAGATGAGTTTAATGTCTATAGAGCGTTACGTTCGATAAACCCTTCGCCCTATCTCTTTTATTTTGATTACGGAGATTTCAAAATTTTTGGTAGCTCGCCCGAGGCACAACTTATCGTCAAAGATGGCTTGGCTGAAATACACCCGATTGCCGGCACTTTCAAGCGTACCGGAAACGACGAAAAAGATGCTATTTTGGCCAAAGAACTGACCGAAGACGATAAAGAAAATAGCGAGCATGTAATGCTGGTTGATCTTGCCAGAAATGATCTTAGCCGTAACGGTAATATGGTTGAAGTAACCAATTATAGAGAAGTACAGTTCTTTTCTCATGTTATTCATTTGGTCTCGAAAGTCACTGGGCAAAAAAAGGATAATATCACTACCATGAAAGTCGTGGCCGATACATTCCCAGCAGGTACGTTGAGCGGTGCGCCAAAGCATATGGCCATGCAACTCATTGAGAAATACGAGAAAACAAGTAGGGGTTATTATGGTGGCGCCATTGGTTTTATGGATTTTAACGGGAATTTCAACCATGCCATAATGATCCGAACATTTTTAAGCAAGAACCATCAATTACATTACCAAGCCGGGGCGGGTCTAGTAGCCGCTTCTGACCCTGATGATGAACTTCAAGAAACCTACAATAAATTGGGAGCTCTTACCAAAGCATTGGAAATTGCTAAAACGATATGAAGATGAAGAAGATTTTAGTAATAGACAACTACGACAGTTTTACCTATAACTTGGTTCATTATTTAGAGGATTTAGATGGTGAGGTAACCGTAAAACGTAACGACCAACTTACTTTAGAAGAAGTTGATGCTTTTGATAAGATTGTACTATCCCCTGGGCCGGGTATACCCGATGAGGCTGGGCTATTGAAGGCTATAATCGAAAGATATGCCGCTTCAAAAAGTATATTCGGCGTATGTTTGGGCCAACAGGCCATAGGTGAAGTTTTTGGCGCATCGCTTATTAACCTAGACCAGGTCTACCATGGCATTTCTACAAAAATCAAGTTAATTAAAGAGGATGTGATTTTTAACGGAATTCCCAAAGAGATTGAAGTAGGCCGATATCATTCATGGGTGGTAAACCCTAATTTACCTGATGTTCTTGAAGCCACCTCGGTTGATGAAAACGGACAAATTATGTCTTTAAGACATAAAACTTATGACGTATGTGCCGTACAATTTCATCCCGAATCGGTTTTGACACCAGAGGGTAAAACAATGCTTAAGAACTGGTTGGCCTCGTAAATCGATTTGATTCTATTTTTAAAAACCTAGTTTAAATACCAATGAAAGATATACTCAACAAACTGATCAATCATGATTTTCTTTCGAAGGAAGATGCCAAGCAGGTATTGGTCAACATAGCCAAAGGTGAATATAATACCAGTCAAATTGCAGCCTTTCTCACCGTTTACATGATGCGTAGCATTACCATTGAAGAATTGGAAGGTTTTCGCGATGCCCTTTTAGAACTATGCTTGGCTGTTGACCTATCGGAATACAACCCCATAGATCTTTGCGGAACTGGAGGCGATGGTAAAGACACGTTCAACATTTCTACATTGGCATCGTTCGTTACCGCTGGTGCTGACGTTAAAGTGACCAAACACGGTAATTACGGGGTTTCTTCAAAATGCGGAAGCAGTAATGTGATGGAATTTTTGGGAATCAAATTTAGCAATGAAGCAGATTTTTTGAGAAAATCAATCGATGAGGCAGGTATTTGTGTGCTACATGCCCCCCTATTTCATCCGGCAATGAAAAATGTGGCCCCTATACGAAGAGAACTGGGCGTAAAGACCTTTTTCAATATGTTGGGGCCCATGGTCAACCCGGCATTTCCTAAAAACCAAATGGTCGGGGTTTTCAATCTCGAACTCGCTAGAATGTATGGCTATCTCTATCAGAATACCGATAAGAAATTTACGGTACTTCATGCTTTGGACGGTTATGATGAAATCTCCCTTACCGGAAGCACAAAAACGATTTCCAATCACACCGAGAACATGTTAGACCCTGAAGATTTCGGAGTTAAAATGGTCAAACAATCAGAAATTGTTGGTGGTGACTCCATAGAAGAATCAGCCCAAATTTTCTTGAACGTATTGCAGGGCCGTGGCACCGAGGCCCAAAACAATGTGGTTTGTGCCAATGCAGGGGTTGCGATTGCCACAGTCAAAAATTTAAGTCCCAAAGAAGGTTTCGACCAAGCAAAAGAATCTCTTTTAAATGGGAACGGACTCAAAGCTTTAAAGAAATTACAAGATCTAAGTGCCTAGTCAAAATTTAGTACAGTAGCAAGCAATGAATATACTTGACAAGATTGTAATCGATAAACGGAAAGAAGTAGATTTAAAAAAATCATTGATTCCCGTAAGCCAACTTGAGAATTCTGTTTTATTCGGGCGGCCGAACGTCTCTTTGACGAATGCCCTTCGTAACACCACCACCGGTATTATTGCCGAACATAAGAGGCGATCGCCTTCAAAATCGGAAATAAACCAAGGGCTGAATGTTCAAGACGTGGCCAAAGGCTATGAAGATGCAGGGGTTTGCGGTATGTCGGTTCTTACAGACGGCAAATATTTTGGCGGTTCGTTAGATGATTTATTATTGGCCCGTGCCACCGTTGAAATGCCTCTTTTGAGAAAAGAGTTCATCATTGACGAATATCAGATTTTAGAAGCTAAGGCTTATGGCGCAGATGTCATTCTTTTAATAGCGGCTATTTTATCGAAGAAAGAAATCAAGTCTTTTTCAGAATTGGCCAAGAGTCTCGATTTAGACGTACTTTTAGAAGTTCACAACGAAGAAGAACTTCACAAATCAATTATGCCGAGTTTAGATATGTTAGGGGTAAATAATCGAAACCTTAAGACTTTCGAGGTCAGCTTGAATACCAGCAAATCTTTGGCCGAAATGATACCTGATGAATTTGTTAAGGTTTCCGAAAGTGGCATTAGTTCATCGGAAGCCATAAAAGAATTAAAACCATACGGCTACCAAGGCTTCTTAATCGGTGAGAATTTCATGAAAACGGATAATCCTGGCGAGCATGCAAAATCTTTCATAGAAACACTTAAAAACTAAGAAAGTGTCGTTAAATATGAATTACCATTACACAAACTCAAAAGAAAAACCTTCGACCGTTGCGAACGATAGGTTAAAGTTAAAGGTTTGTGGCATGAACCATAATACGGCTGAAATAGCCTCGCTACAGCCTGATTATCTAGGGTTTATTTTTTGGAAGAACAGCAAACGTTCTTTCGACGGAAATATGCCACCCATACCTCATACCATTAAAAAGGTTGGGGTATTTGTAGACGAAACCATTGAAAAGGTTTTACGGAGCATACAAGACTTTAATTTGCTACTGATACAACTTCACGGTAATGAAACTGCGGAATACTGTGCCCAGCTCAAAGAAAAAGCAAAGCATGTTGCCATTATTAAGGTCTTTTCCATAAAGGATAATTTCAATTTTGATACCCTATTGGATTTCGAAGACAATTGTGATTTTTATCTCTTTGACACCAAAGGAAAATTACCGGGCGGTAATGGCTTTGCCTTCGACTGGAAAGTGCTCGAAGATTACCCCTCGACCAAACCTTATTTTTTAAGTGGAGGTATAGGCTTAGATGAACTTGATTCTATCCATGAATTTATAAAAAGACCGGAAGCAAGATTCTGCCATGCCATTGATGTGAACAGTAAATTTGAAATTAAACCCGGTCTAAAGGAAGCAGCAAAAATCAAAGAATTTAAAAAACTGCTCAATACAAACGATTAACGAGAAAGAACATGTCGTACAACGCAAACAGTAAAGGCTACTATGGTGAATTCGGCGGGGCGTATATTCCTGAAATGCTCTACCCCAACTGTGAAGAACTTCGCCAAAATTATATTATTATCATGCAAGAGGCTTCTTTTAAAGAGGAGTTTGAGCAATTGTTGAAAGATTACGTGGGTCGCCCTACCCCACTCTATTTTGCAGAGCGCCTATCGAAAAAATACAATACTAAAATCTACCTTAAGCGAGAAGACCTTTGCCATACCGGTGCTCATAAAGTCAATAATACCATCGGTCAAATTTTAATGGCAAAAAGATTGGGCAAGAACCGTATAATCGCAGAAACAGGTGCAGGTCAACATGGGGTCGCCACAGCCACCGTATGTGCTTTAATGGGTATCAAGTGTGTCGTTTATATGGGTGAGATAGATATTGAACGTCAGGCCCCGAATGTTGCCCGTATGAAAATGTTGGGTGCCGAAGTACGGCCCGCCAAATCTGGGAGTAGAACCTTAAAAGATGCTACGAACGAAGCCATTCGCGATTGGATCAACAACCCGGTAGACACCCACTATATCATTGGATCTGTAGTCGGTCCACACCCCTACCCTGATATGGTCGCAAGATTTCAAGCTATAATTTCCGAAGAAATCAAGTGGCAATTGAAAGAAAAGGAAGGTCGTGAAAACCCCGATTATGTGGTTGCTTGTGTGGGTGGAGGCAGCAATGCCGCTGGCGCCTACTATCATTTTCTAGACAACGAAAATGTGGGTATAATTGCTGTAGAAGCTGCCGGTAAAGGTATTGATTCGGGGGAGAGTGCTGCGACTTCAGCCTTGGGCAAAGTAGGCATTATTCATGGCAGCAAAACATTGCTCATGCAGACCGCAGACGGACAAATCACCGAACCATATTCCATTTCCGCTGGATTGGACTATCCAGGTGTGGGACCAATGCATGCCCACCTATTCAAATCGGGTCGAGGAGAATTTATTTCAATTACCGATAATGCCGCTATGGAAGCCGGTTTGATGATTTCTAAATTAGAAGGGATAATTCCAGCAATAGAGTCATCACACGCCTTCGCTATTTTAGAAGAAAGAAAATTTAATGCAGACGATATAGTCGTGATTAACCTTTCAGGTCGTGGAGATAAAGATTTAAATACTTACATTGATCATTTCAATTTATGAGTTAAATAGGTTTTCTGTAAATCTCAAATTTATGCTATATCCCTTAATAGGTATCGGACTTCTTTTTATAGGTATTGGCTATCTCATCAACGAAAAAAACGCCCAATACCTTCTTTCAGGCTACAATACCATGCCTAGGGAACAGCAAAGAAAAGTTCTGATCAGACCCTATTTAAGGTACTTTAAAAAATTCCATCTCTTTTTAGGTCTTTCCTACATTGGCATAGGAATCCTATTAAATTATATTAATACCAACGCCCTAGGTTTATTTTTGGGAATTTATCCAATTTTAGCCTACTTGTATTTTACATGGAACAGCAAACAATACTTCAAAGATGTGGAAAGAAGCAAAAATAAAACCAAGATTGCGGTAATCGTCTTGGCACTGTCTCTTGTTTTTGTTGGTTTGGTTTTCTACCAGGGTTATAAAGAAGACGAGATTTATTTAAAAAATGACAAAATCATAATCGAAGGATTTTATGGGGAAGAAATAGCACTTGATCAAATTAAATCTATTGAGCTGACAGATAATCTTCCAAAAATAAAAAAACGCACCAACGGCTTTTCTGCAGGTAACTTTCATAAGGGACATTATGAAACCGAAGATGGCAAACGAATTAAACTGGTTATTAACGGTGAGTCTGAACAGTATTTATTATTAACAAAAAATAGTGGTAGCAGAATATATTACTCACCTAGGAGCATTTCTCCTCAAGAAATTTATAATAAACTAAGAAGCATAAGCTCTAAATAGCTTGAAGGTATATCAATACAAGTAAAATATTATTAATGATTCCTTTAGTGATGCAATACTAATTGGGAAGAATAGGGAACAAAACATATAATGAATAGAATCCATCAAAAATTACAAGAAAACAAAAAAATTCTGTCGATATATTTCACGGCAGGTTATCCAGCGTTAGATGATACAATAGAGATAATACAAGGTTTGGAGTCTAGTGGTGTCGACCTTATAGAAATCGGACTTCCGTTCAGCGATCCGTTAGCCGATGGACCTACCATTCAAGAAAGCTCCACAGCAGCCCTAAAAAATGGAATGACCACCGAAATACTTTTTGAGCAACTGAAAGATATCCGCAAAACGGTATCTATTCCTCTGATAATTATGGGATATTTTAACCCCATTTTACAATATGGCGTCGAGAATTTCTGTAAAAAATGTCAAGACATTGGTATTGACGGACTCATTATTCCTGATTTGCCTGTAGATGTTTACAACGATGAATACCGCTCTATTTTTGAAAAGTACGGATTAATCAATGTCTTTTTAATTACACCCCAAACTTCAGATGAACGCATACGGTTTATAGACTCCGTCTCAGCAGGTTTTATTTATATGGTGAGTTCGGCAAGTGTCACTGGAGCAAAAACAGGATTTGGGAAAGAGCAGCAAAGCTACTTCGAGCGTATTGCCGAAATGAATCTGACGAATCCGCAAATCGTCGGCTTCGGCATCAGTAATTCAGAGACTTTTAATCAGGCTACAAAATCAGCCAAGGGGGCCATCATCGGTTCAGCCTTTATAAAGCATCTAACGAATCACGGAACAGAAAATATAAGCGATTTTATTACTAAAATACGCTAAGCGATACTTATTTATGCAACATTCTAAAGAAAAGAAAACACATGAAGTTTGGCTGCGAGGACCTATTGAGGGAATACCTGCTCTCTTGCAGCCAGCGGCACATGCACTTTTGCAAGCTTCTGAAGATGTTCATAAATACACCACAGATTTGCCCGAAAACCTACTCTGGAAAAAACCTGTGGGCAGGGCATCCATTGGTTTTCATATTCAGCATATGACAGGTGTATTAGACCGTATGATGACATATTCTAAGGCTTTGCCCTTATCCGATTTACAATTCGATTATTTAAAAAAAGAGGGAGTGGCCAATCATAAACTTAGCATCGCTTTACTTATAAATGCGTTAGATAAGAAAGTCTATAGAGCACTGGAATATTTTAAAACACTCTCTGATGCGGAATTAAAAGAGAAGCGAACCGTAGGGCGTAAAGAATTACCCAGTACCGTTATCGGCTTATTGTTTCATGCCGCCGAACATGCGCAGAGACATGTTGGCCAATTGCTGGTAACAGCCAGTATCTTAGAATCAGAAAAAGAATAAGCTCTGCCCCTACCTTTTTTAACACTCTCTAACAAAGACTTACCACCCCTTTAACGCAATTTTTAAGCGCTATTCTTTATATTAAGTATTCACATTAAAACAAAAGGATATGGGAATTATAAAAGATAAAAAATTGAGAAGGAAGACGGAGCAAAGTAATCCTACGAATCCTACAGCTAATACCAATGTTGATCATAATAAATTCGATATTGACGAAAGAACTATTAAAAATCAACAGAATAAAAAGTAGTTTGATATAAATCTAAAGTAACCAAATCTAAAAAACCCCGAAATCAAATTGATTTTCGGGGTTTTTGATTTTCTTCGGATGGTATTAATTATGCCGAGTTTCTGCTGGCATTAATATTTCCGTAAAGGGAACGAGTTACAATTTTCTCATATTCGTCTAGATAGGAAGAATCTTGACCTATTTTCTGTAAGGCAAACTGCTGGATTACCAATAGCGGCAACACAATGTTCTCACGTATGCGAATCGACTCTCTGGATACCGCTTCGTTTTCCATAAGAACCTTGCTTCCAGAAATCGTCAACAACATCTTTTTAGACAGTAAAAATTCCTCATGAAGAATATTCCAAAAATCACCATACTTTTTATCCTCCTTCATATAACTGGTCAATTCAAAATAACATTTTGAAAGAGACATCATACTGTTCAACATCAAAGCTTTAAAGAAAGGCACCTCTTTATACAGCTTTTTGATTTCAGACAATCTACCGTCATCTTTCAACGTCTGAATAGCGGTACCGAGCCCGAAATAACCCGGAACATTCTGTTTCAACTGACTCCATGAACCTACAAAAGAAATTGCTCTTAAATCGCTTAGTTCTAATTGTTTCTTATTACCACGTTTACCCGGTCTACTACCGATATTCGCTTTTTGGTAATATTTTAAGGTACTTCTATTCTCTAGATATGGTATGAACATTTCGTGGTTCTTGAGTGCATCATATTTTTCAAAACTCAATTCTGAAAGCTCTTCTATCAATTTTCGCTGTTTCGCAGAGATTACATTCTCTTTGCCAAAAAGGTTGTTGCTAAGACCAGCAGTCAATAACTGCTCACTGTTGTGTATAAAATGCTCTTTGGTACCATAAGTACTGGTTATAGTCTGCCCCTGAATGGTCAATTGAATCTCGTTGTTGGCCACACCCTTTGTCTGCGCTGCATAGAACCTATGTGTTTTTCCGCCACCACGTGCCGGTGGTCCGCCACGGCCATCGAAGAATATCGCTTTAATACCATTTTTATCACAAACTTTCGACAAGGTTTCCTTGGTTTTGAGAATAGCCCAGTTGGCCTTTAAATAACCCCCATCTTTTGTACCATCCGAGAAGCCCAACATTATAGTCTGATTATTGTTTCTCTTTTCTAAATGCTCTCTATAGGCAGGTAAATCAAAAAGGGTTTCCATAGTTTCTTCGGCACCATCCATACCTTTCATGGTTTCGAAAAGTGGAATGATATCAAAAGTGATGTCTTTATCCTTCCAACCGCACCATCTGAACAGTCCGTAAACAAAAAGAACTGAGAAAATATCTTCTGAGTTACTTATAATATAGCGGTTGCAGCCTTCTTCGCCGTTGGTAGCCTGAATTGCCTTAAGTTGAGAGATATTGTTGATGGTATCTATAACGATATCCTCCGAATAATCCGATGGGTCTAATTTAAGATCTTTATTGATCAGTAAGTCTACGAGCTCGTCTTGAGAGAGTTCGTCGATAGATTCTTTGATCAGCTTATTCTGCTTCAAAGCAGACTCTACCACCAATATGTGCTTGCTATGATCTTGACGAATATCTAAAGTTGCAAAGTGCGTTTTAAATATTTTGACCTTATCTAAAAAGAAATCGAGTTCTTTTAAATATATACTATGGTATTTACTGACGAGAAGTTCTCTAATGTCTAATAGTGGTTGTAATATATCTTCATAACCTACGGTTTTAGAACTATCGAACATGGCCGTATAAAGATTGCTCCTTAATTTTCTAATGGGCTCTTGAACCCCTTTAAAGGTCAACTTCTTCTGAATACGCTTAAGGTCATTATAATAACATTTCATTAATGTTATGCGCAGTTCATCGGCAACATCTTTGGTAATGGGTGCTGTAACGTACGGGTTACCATCTCTATCTCCACCAGGCCAAAAACCAAGTTTCATAATATTATGGTTATCGAAATCGGCTTTTTTAATGTTGTCTTTGATGTAAGCATAAAGCTCACCTACCGCATCATAATAGGTATGACGCAAGATATAAATGATATTTTTCGCTTCATCTAAAGGCGTGGGCTTTTTAGCGTTCAACAGTGAAGTAAGGCCCAACTGCTGTAAAGTCACATCGATATCGTCGATACGGTCTTCTAAAATTAAAGTACGAAGATCTTCAATAATGTCTAATACTGCTGGAGTATAAAACTGAGTGGGGTGTGCAGTTAAAACGATACGCGCACTAAAAGTTGAAAGTTTTTTTGAAACCTTGTCCCAGCTTTTGTTCTTATCGACCAGTTCGAAATAATCTTTTATGCTCAACGACCTTCTGTATTCTTGTAACTTCGGAAAAGCGGCATCTTCGACACTATCATAAAGTACAACTTGCCTTTCTACGTATTGAATAATACGGAACATAAAATCGATACGCTCTTTTTCCGATTCAATTTTCACATAATTCTGAAAAAAATCTTCTAAAATTTCCTGTGGATTTTGACCGGAAGCCAACCCTCTTTGACATTGATCTAGTAATAACGGTATAAGTATACCTACATTCTCGATATTCCTATAAGGAAGGTTCAAGAATAAGCTGTTATATACGTTGAATTTATTATTGACCGATTTTTTAAACTCGTTCAGTTTTTCATCTTGCTGTTGCATAAGCTTTTGTAATAAATATATTATTGGTTAGAACCTTTATTTATAGCAACAAACCCAATTGCGCCCTATAAATATCGGCATTCTGACATGATTGCCAACCTGAGAATTCATCTTATAACAAAAATACCTACCTACACTACAAAAACAACAGTGTTCACAACAATAATTTCAATATTCTATGAGAGCTAGATACTTTTATCATGTAATAATTCAGAAGTAAATTTTTTCATTTTCATATAGTGTTCTCGTAAAAGAGCTTTGTCGAAAGACAGGGCTCTTTTTAGTTTACAAGAACTTCACTTCTGAAAGTCAAATTTCAGGTTCGATAACATAAGAAATTAACGAGGAAAAGTAAAATTCTAATCCAGAAAAAATGGCTGGTATTGCTCGACCCTAAAATCAAGGGTATTATAGTTGGGGTTTTCCGCCTTCTTACCCTTATACGAATCAAGGCTACCCACTGCTCTATTTGCCGCCCCTGAAGGTGCGGTAAGTGAAACCGTTGTAATTTTTCTTTTCGATCTTGGCAGCGTAAAGGTATAAATACGAGGTACCGTTTTAGAAACTGGTCGAAGTTTTATAGCATAGGGTTTTATTAAGCGACGAAAAAAATATTCAGGACCGTTTTTACTATTGCCTCCCATAAAGAGGATGGTCTTTAAATTTTCGAACGCTTCTAAATATGCAATAAGGTTTCTTAATTCGACATTTTGCATCCCCAAATCGGAAGCATCGATTTTTAAGCGCTCGGCACTTTCTACTATATCGCAGACCCCTATTTTTCTTTTTATTAAAAATTCTTTGCGTTGCCAGGTAGCAAAATCAGTAGTTTCATATTTTAAATCCAAATCGAAAATTCGGTCTAAAATTGGCCATAACATTCCGTTGCGACTACCGTAACAAAAATCGACATCATCCGGTTTAAGTTCACCGACCGTGAACCTAGGTGGTGGCAACGTACCTACAATTAACTTGGTAGCTTCAGGAAATAGGAAAGGTTCGTATGGATGCGTATGCAAAAACAATAGTGTCGAAAACTTTTAATTCGGTCAAAGATACTAATTGACATATACCTGTAACCTAACCTAATTATCTTTAAATGTACCCCACACACAAATTAAATTCACATTTACCGCTATCGAATGGATTAAGGTTTAATTCTTGAACGCTTGACTTTTTAAGCTCCGTACTATACTTTTCCAAAAATCTAAAAACTGCAATATGGGTAAGGGAGACAAGAAATCAAGACGTGGAAAAATTGCCAATCGTTCTTACGGAGCTAGAAGACCCCGAAAAATTAAAAAGCGCCCAACGATCGAAGAAAAAATAAATGTCGGTAAAAAGAAATGATTAGCGAACGAACACGGGTTCATTCTCATTTAGGGTATACTCCTCACTAAATCGATATCCATCGTAATCAAAGCCTTTAATATCATCTAAAGAGCTCGCATCGGTTTCAATGATGTAACGCACCATCGAACCTCTTGCTTTTTTAGCGAAGAAACTAATAATTTTTAGTTTGTCATTTTTCCAATCTTTAAAAATCGGCGCAATGATTGGTGATTTAAGCGCTTTTTTATCCACCGCATTAAAGTACTCGTTACTCGCCAAGTTTATAAAAAGTTCATCTTCTTTCAATTCAGCGTTTAGCGAATTGGTAACTGTTTTCTTCCAAAAATCATACAAATTATTCTTTTTACCCACCTTTAATTTCGTACCCATTTCAAGGCGATACGCTTGCATAAGGTCCAATGGTTTTAGAATACCATATAGACCTGATAATATTCTCAATGTATTTTGAAGCTTTTCTATTTTGCCTGACTCAATGGTAAATGCATCAAGACCTTGGTAAACATCGCCACTAAATGTAAATACCGCTGGGCGTGAATTTTCTTTTGTAAATGGCACTTCAAAGTTTTGATTTCGTTCCCAATTCAACTGCGCCAGATTATCTGAAATGCCCATCAAGTCTTTTAAAGCTTTCGGCTTTTTCTTAGCTAAAACCTTATTCAGTTTTTCAGCTTCGTCTAAAAAGACGGGCTGGGTAACTTCAACTTTTGGGTATTCACTTTCAAAATCAAGGGATTTCGCTGGAGAAACAACTATTTTCATCAAATCGGGTTTTTATCAGAATCACGGTAAAATTACACATGATTATATAGATAACCTACGCGATTGTCAAAGTCTTATCGATATACCTATCAGCGTAATTTATTAACCTATTGACTGTGTTTGGAGTAGTGCCTCCACTTATCGATACAATCGGCCATATCTTGGGGAATGTCAGTATCGAAGCGCATCATTTCCCCGGTTACGGGGTGAACAAAACCTAATGTTTTTGCGTGTAACGCTTGACGTGGCAATATTTTGAATGCATTATCAACGAATTGTTTGTACTTGGTAAAAGTAGTTCCTTTCAAAATTTTGTTTCCTCCGTATCGTTCATCATTGAACAGCGTATGACCAATATATTTCATGTGCACACGAATCTGGTGGGTACGCCCAGTTTCTAATTTACATGATAACATGGTTACATAGCCCAAACGCTCTAAAACCTTGTAATGGGTTATGGCGTCTTTGCCTTCATCCCCTTCGGGAAAAACCTGCATCTGCAACCTATTCTTAGGGTTTCTGGCAATATTACCTTCCACCGTTCCTGACTCATCTTGCACATTACCCCAAACAAGAGCAATATACTCTCGCTCAGATGTCTTATCGAAAAATTGTTTGGCCAAATGGGTCATTGCCGCTTCAGTCTTCGCAACAACTAAAAGGCCTGAAGTGTCTTTATCTATTCTATGAACCAAGCCTGGTCGTTCATTACTATTTACAGGTAGGTCTTTTATATGGTGAAGAAGCGCATTGATGAGGGTACCTGAATAATTACCGTGACCGGGATGCACTACCATGCCCGCAGGTTTGTTCACCACTAATAAAACTTCATCTTCGTAAACGATATCTAAAGGTATGTCTTCCGGAACCAAGAGAAACTCATGTGGCGGATGTTCGAACATAACCTTTACCTCGTCACCGGGCTTAACCTTGTAGTTCTGCTTAACGATGTCACCATTCACCCAAATATGGCCATTTTTAGCCGCTTGCTGAATTTTGTTACGTGTAGCGTACTCGATAAAATTCATCAAAAACTTATCTACACGCAATGGTTCTTGCCCTTTCGAAGCCACAAAACTATGGTGCTCAAAAAGCTCGTCATCGCCCAATTCGGCATTCTCTTGTGATTGCATAAACTATTCGGAATCTGCTTGAACCCTTGCGCGGTCGGTTATTTTGCCATTACCACAAACCAATTCAATTTTCGAAGTTTTAGGTAATTTGTCACCAGGTTTCACATATTTACCCTTGTACTTAATATGATAAACCATATCCTTACCCAATTCATCGATATAGGTGACCCTTTGCACGTCAAGGCCAACTGCACGAAGCATAGAAGCGGCATTTCGCTGGGTAACTTGAATGATTTTCGGAACCGTAACTTTTTTATAACCGGATGGATTAACGGTAAAATAAATCTTCCGGTTTTCTTTTACTTTGTTGCCTGCCGGCGGATTCTGTTCGATTATTGAAAATCTAGGATAATCAGGGTTATAGTTGGCAGAATCTAAAACCTCATACCTCAGGCCGGCATCTTCAACGGACTGTCTCATCTCTGGAACCGACATTTTACCAAAATCGGGCACCTCAACAAATTCGCCATGATTGGTCGTACCATCTAACCATCGAAGAGTCAAAAATATAAGTATAATTGAAACTAGAATGGCCAAGCCTAACTGGATTAGAAAAACCTTACTTCTTAAAAAATTGAAAAAATTACTCATATCGCAAGTTTAAACGAAACAAAGATAAGTAATGATGTGGTTTATTGTTTTGTTTTATGCCAAACTTAAAATTTTGGTCAGACTTAATATTTCAACCGAGTTCAGTTCAATAAGAAAAGATTCTTAAATTCAGTTTTTTATGTTCCTAGGCAAAAAAGTCTAGTACTTTTTCTTTTCTTTGAATCAGACTACCAAAATCGAATTCAAATCATGAAGAAAAATATTGCCATTATCATGGGTGGCTATTCAAGCGAAGTAGAAATATCATTGAAAAGTGGCAATGTAGTGCACAATTCTTTGAGCAAAGAAAGGTTTAATACCTACCGCATACATATTCTAAAGGAAAAGTGGGTTTATGTAGATGGAGATAACCAAGAACACCCCGTAAATAGAGGTGATTTTTCGATTGAAGTAAATAATGAGAGTGTAGTGTTTGACTGTGTGTTCAATGCAATTCATGGCACACCTGGCGAAGATGGACTCATGCAGGCGTATTTTGAACTGTTGGGCATACCCCAAACTTCATGTGATTATTACCAATCGGCCCTTACCTTTAACAAACGTGATTTTCTGAGTACCTTAAAACCCTATGGCATCAAATCGGCTACTTCGTATTATATAAATCAAGGTGATCAAATTAATACTGAAGAAATTACCGCTAAAGTAGGTTTACCCTGTTTCGTGAAAGCCAATAAGGCCGGTAGTAGTTTCGGAATCTCGAAGGTCTATGAAAAGAACGATTTAAAGCCTGCTATCGAAAGGGCCTATAAGGAAGATGATGAAGTAATTATTGAATCTTTTTTAGATGGTATCGAAGTTTCGGTAGGTGTAATCACCTACAAGGGGAAAACAAAAGTTTTACCTATAACCGAGATTGTAAGCGAAAATGATTTTTTTGATTACGAAGCGAAGTATCAAGGTAAGTCTCAAGAAATAACCCCTGCAAGACTCTCTCCCGAACAAGAAAAAAATGTCGTTGAAACGGCTAAATATGCTTATGAAGTTATAAAGATGAAAGGGTATTCACGAAGTGAGTTTATATTTATCGGTGATGAACCCTACATGCTAGAAATGAATACCACACCAGGTTTGACTAATGAGAGTATATTACCACAGCAAGCAAAAATTGCCGGTATCTCAATGTCAGAACTTTTTGAAAGTGCCATTGAAGAGGCTCTGGTGAAAAATAAGTAACTTTAAAAGTTATGTATATGCAGAGGGTTAGTTTTAAACTAGTATTTTAGAAATTAATGCCCTTATTCAGAACCAGAACTAAACTAATATGAAACGCGCCATTTTTCCAGGTTCCTTTGATCCTTTGACCCTCGGGCATTATGATATAATCATGCGGGGCATTACACTTTTTGATGAGATCGTTATTTCAATCGGGGTTAATTCAGAGAAAAATTACATGTTCACTCTAGAGCAACGAATGGAGTTTATAAGCAAAGCCTTTGCTCAAGAACCTAAGATACAGGTGCGTACCTACGAAGGTCTTACAGTTGATTTTTGTAAGAAGATAGAAGCAAACTTTATATTAAGAGGACTTAGAAATCCAGGTGATTTTGAATTTGAAAAAGCGATTGCACATACCAATCGAAAACTTTCTGAAATAGAAACTGTGTTTCTACTCACTTCATCAGGAAAATCTTACATTAGCTCATCAATTGTTAGAGATGTAATTAGAAATAATGGTGATTATACAGGTCTTGTTCCCGATACGGTACGCATATCCTGACTGAAATTATCGCTGTCTCACCAAATTTTCGATTAATCTTTTTTTGAAAAAAGATTTTATTTCAAAATTGATATGGAATATTTAATTATTTACCCTACTTTAGTAAGAAATAACTCTCAAATTATACTAAAAGTACGTTCACCACTTGAATTGAGAATCCAACAACACCTTTCTTTGTATTCACAACAAACCTTTAGATAGATCGATGAATCGCTCTACTTTAGTACGAAATTTCGCAACATGCCGAAAGGAGACCATATAGATACAAATATTCATCTCATCAAACAATTGCCATCAGCAACTGCTTTTGTCAATATCGATTTTGAGGTGGTGTATGCCTCTGATAAATGGATGGAGCTTTATAAGCTTAAACGTACCGAGGTTGTAGGCAAAAGAATAGATTACTTATTCACCGATTCGAACAGTGATCTTGCAGACACTCTTAATGATTGTCTTTCTAAACAAGTTGACAAAACCTTTGAAGAATTCAATTACGACCCAACAGGTAAGAAGTGGTACGAGTGGAGCTGTAACCCTTGGTTAGACGAACAAGAAAATGTTATCGGTCTGATTTTAACAACGGAAGATGTAACCCAACAAAAACTTACAGAAACCAATTTAGGACGTTTAAGATCAAAGCTAGAAATAATATCGGAAATAGGTAAAATCGGCAGTTGGGAGTACGATATTGTTGAAGACAAATTGATTTGGTGCAGTGTGACCAAAAAAATTCATGAGATATCAGATGACTTTGTCCCAAATATTGAAGATGGTATAGGTTTTTACAAAGAAGGGTACAGTAAAAATATTATCTCAATGGCCGTGCACGACGCAATTAGTGGTGGATCAGGTTGGAGCGAAAAGTTACAGATAGTAACCGCTAAAGGAAATGAAATTTGGGTTAGGTCGAACGGCACCCCTGTATATGACGATGGCAAGTTAATAGCCATCAGGGGCACCTTTCAAGATATAAATGATAAGGTGCTAACCGAAACAAAAACCAAAGCCAACGAAAAGCTCTTACATACCTTAATCGATAATTTACCTCTCAACATCTATATAAAGGATACCGAGTCTAGAAAAATACTGGTAAACAAAGCCGAAAGTGATTATTTAGGTTTTAGTGACCCCAGTGAATTATTGGGCAAAAGCAACTCCGATCTCTATGATTCAGATATTGCAGAGCAACTAAATAGAGAAGATCAGACCATAATGGATACTCTTGTTCCCATGATTAACAAAGAGAGTTCTATTAGAGACAAAAGCGGCAAAACAACGACCTTTTTGGTTTCGAAAATTCCATTGTTAGATGAGAATGGGCACGCCAATGGTCTCGTAGGAATTAGCCATGATATTTCAGAGCTAAAACAAAAAGAAGAGAAGCTGCGCAATCTGGTCGATGTGGCATCTTTACAAAATAAAAAATTGGTTAATTTCGCCCATATTGTATCTCACAATTTAAGATCGCACACGGCCAATTTCTCAATGTTGTTAGAGTTTCTTATAGACGAGAAGAGCGAAGAAGAAAAGAAGAATATTATAAGAATGTTAACCAATGCCTCTGATAATTTAATGGAGACATTAGAAAACCTCAATGAGGTAGTGGCAATCAATACCAATGCCGGTCTAGAGAAAAAACCGACCAATCTCAACAAAAAAATTGAAACCGTTCAACAGAACTTGACCGCTTTTTTAAAGAGTCATAACGCGACTATAATAAATGATGTCGAAGAAAATGTCATGGTTAAGGTCGTACCAGCTTATATTGAAAGTATTTTGATGAATTTCATGACAAATGCCGTCAAATACAAAGAGCCCAATCGAAAACCAGTTGTAGAACTAAGTAGTGGGCATCAAAACGGAATGACCATCTTATCTATTAAAGATAATGGCTTGGGCATAGATCTAAAAAAATACGGAGACAAACTCTTCGGCATGTATAAAACCTTTCACCAACATAAAGATTCAAGAGGTATAGGTCTCTATATTACCAAAAATCAAATTGAAGCCATGAAAGGCCGTGTCGTTGTGTGCAGCGAAGTGGGCAAAGGCACCACGTTCAAGATTTATTTTAATGACGAAGATTAATAGCATTTGTATTATAGACGATGATCCGATAACTGTTTTCGGGGTACGTAAGATGTTAAGCCTTGTGGTTGACTGCGATAATATATCATCTTTTGTGAATGGAAAGAAAGCCATTGACGGAATTAAAGAACAACTAAATGAAAATGATAGTATTCCTGAAATTATATTTCTGGATATTAATATGCCAATTATGGACGGGTGGCAGTTTTTAGAGGAATTCATTGCTCTTCCCGTAAAAGAAAACATCCGCATCAACATTATCACTTCTTCAATCGATGCTTTTGATAAAGATAAATGGGAACATTATCAGAAAAGAACCGATCATCTTATCACCTACAACCATAAACCTCTATTTAAAAAGCAGATAGCCGAGATTACCAAAAAGACCTTCTAGGCCCTAATTAAACTTGAACTATTTTATCTCCCCATAGAGGAAAGTTTATTTTCAATTTGCATTTTGTGTAATTTCGCCAAATGAAAGCATTTCATTTGAGAAATATCAGCCTAAAGGCCATCGTTGCGCTATCCGCTGTTTTCATTCTACTTTCCTGCGAAACAAAAGAAGAGGATGATAGAAAAACTTACCAAACCCATTTTGAAGCTACACAAGGCAAAGAAACGGCAACCTATCTTCAGACCATTGACTTTTATATTCAACTGGCTAAAGAATTTCCTGAAATTAATATGCAAACGGTTGGGCCTACAGATAGTGGCTATCCATTACATATTATTACATACAACCCAGACGGTGATTTTAATTTTCAGAAAATTGGTGACGATAAGACAATCATATTAATCAATAACGGTATTCACCCAGGAGAAAGCGACGGAATTGATGCTACCATGCTCTTGTATCGCGATTTGGTAAAGGGCAAACTGAAGACTCCGAAAAATACGGTATTGGTCACCATTCCCATATACAATATAGGCGGGGCACTCAACAGAAACAGTACGACAAGAGCCAACCAAAACGGCCCAAAATCATACGGCTTTCGAGGTAATGCCCTCAATTACGACCTTAACCGTGATTTTATTAAAGCTGATACCAAGAATGCCAGAACCTTCTATCAAATTTTTCATTTGGTCAAGCCCGATATATTCATAGATAACCATGTGAGCAATGGTGCTGATTATCAATATACCTTGACCCATCTTTTCACCCAACACAATAAATTAGGAGGTGATCTAGGCCACTACCTGCATAATAAATTAATGCCCTCTTTAGAACAAGAGTTGAAAAAGTCGGATTGGGAAATAACTCCATATGTGAATGTATTCAACAAAGTTCCCGAGAGCGGTTTTACACAATTTATAGACCACCCCAGGTATTCTTCAGGCTATACCACACTCTGGAATACTTTCGGAATGATGGTAGAAACTCATATGCTAAAGCCTTACAAACAAAGAGTTGAAGGTACTTATGAGCTTATGAATAAAACGATCGCTATTGCCGAGCAAGATAAAGATGAAATAAAGCGCCTACGAACCGAAGCCAGTTTTAGACATAGAGAATGGAAGTACTACCCTACTCGGTGGACTATAGATACTACTCGTGTTAGCACAATTGACTTTAAGGGTTTTGAGGCAGATACAATCATAAGCAAAGTAACAGGTTTCGAAAGACTGAAATATGACGAAAGTCGACCTTTCACCAAACCTGTCGCTTATAGCAATTATTACACACCTACAGACTCAGTAGAAATTCCGCAAGGGTATCTGCTAAAAAAAGGCTGGTCAAAAGTTCAAGACCTTCTAAATCTAAACCATATCAATTATAGAACTTTACAAAAAGATACCACAGTCGTTGTTGAATCATACAAAATCAAAGAATTCAAAACGTCAGGTCAAGCTTATGAAGGACATTACCCCCATAATAGCACAGAGGTCGAAGGGCGATTAAAAGAGGTGATGTTTCATCAAGGTGATATCTATATACCGACAGACCAAATTGGTATTAGGTATATCATGGAAACTTTAGAGCCTGAAGCACATGACTCATTCTTTAATTGGAATTTTTTCGATGCCATATTGCAGCAAAAAGAAGGTTTTTCTCCCTACGTTTTTGAAGATATAGCTTTTGAAATTTTGCAAGAAAACAAAGTTTTAAGAGACAGTTTTGACCTTAAAAAAGAAAAAGAAGCTGAATTTGCTTCTAATTGGTATGCCCAACTCGACTGGATATATAAAAACTCCGAGTATTATGAAAGTGCCCACTTGCAATACCCTGCTTATCGAGTAATGAAAAAAAACCTAAAATAGGTTTAAATCAATCGCCGAACAAAAGCTTAATATTTGGATAAGAATTTTGAAGGGCCTTTTGTATTTTTTGAGGCCCTTTCCATTTGACCTTCACAATACCTTCTTTTTTCTCAGGTCGAAGTTTACCAGTATAATCAGTCTTCATGGCGTACCAATGCACCTCCTTGAGTGTGTACTTTCCGCTGTTACTGAAAACATGATAGGTAGTTTTTAAAAAATTTTCAATTCGTAGGTTTTTAACTCCCGTCTCTTCCATGACTTCACGTATGGCACAATCTTCTATCGACTCTCCTTTATCAAGTTTACCCTTCGGCAAATCCCACTTATCGTTTCTATAGATAAAAAGCACCTCACCGATTTCATTCGTTACTACACCTCCTGCAGCAACAACAAGAGGAATTTCCTTTGTAAATTTTTTTAAAATTTCTTCGTGATTGGGATGGTAAACATAGGCCGTAGAGAGTTTTTTCTTTCTCAGCAATTTGATAGCATCTTGAATGGAATTTTCATTCAATAAAAAATATTCACCATTGGCGGTTTCCGAGAGCTTATTTGTTAAGATCAACGGTAATTCGTTCACAAAAACTTTATACATTTGCGTCATGGTTTTAAACAAAAACACTGCCAAAAAAACAGCCGAGCTTCTTCTGCAAATTAATGCAATAAAGTTGAAACCCGAAAATCCATTTACATGGGCTTCCGGATGGAAATCGCCTATTTATTGTGATAACCGAATTTTGCTTTCATACCCTTCGATTCGCAACTACGTTCGCGAAGAAATGGCCAAGCAAGTCGAAGAGTTGTACGGCAAGCCTGATGTGATCGCAGGGGTCGCGACCGGGGCTATAGGTATCGGCGCGTTGATCGCTGATGTTTTAGGGCTTCCCTTTATATATGTGAGGCCCGAACCCAAGAAGCATGGTAGAAAAAATCAAATTGAAGGGCAGCTCGAAGCCAATCAGACGGTAGTGGTCATCGAAGACTTAATCAGCACCGGAAACAGCAGTTTGAATGCCGTAACCGCGCTAATTGAAGCAGGTGCCAATGTCAAGGGTATGCTAGCTATTTTCACCTACGGATTTGAAGTGGCAAGTGAAAATTTCGAAAATAGAGGCATAGAACTTCATACATTAAGCGACTACGATCATTTGATCGAACAAGCTTTAGAAACCCATTTTGTCAAAGACAATCAATTAAATACACTTAGAGCATGGCGCGAACAGCCTTCTCAGTGGCAACAATAGCAATATGCATATAGAAACACCAAATACCCTCGTACCCAAAGGCGACAAAGATGTTTTTGAATTTTTGACCGACCTTAAGAATTTCGAAAAATTGATGCCCGATAACATTGACAAGTTTGAAATCATAAACGAAGACCGATTTCTTTTTGCGTTGAAGGGCATGCCCGAAATCGTACTTCAAAGAAAAAATCAGACGCCTTACAATCAAATTGTTCTCGGTGCGGCAAGTGAAAAACTACCTTTTACATTGACCGCAAACATCAATTCAATTTCTGAAAACTCTAGCGAGGTAACTCTTAGCTTTGAGGGCGAATTCAATGCCATGATGGCGATGATGATTAAAAAGCCGATTACCAATTTTATGGGTACGCTCTCCGATAATTTATCTAAAATTTAAATTAGTCATAAAATTTCTGACACATGAATTTGGGGAGAGCTAAGGGAACTTTTTCGCCTTCATCGAAAACCCGTTGCTAGAGCACTTAAAATGCTTTTCTTGTGGCGTAATACGCAAACCAGTGCCCTCAGATTTACTACTGTTCGTTTTTATGGTTGTTGCTCCGATAACTTAATCATCCAATCCATTAGCTCATCTTTATCAACAGTAAGCCAAGTTGCATCAGTATTTTTTTTCTCGGTTTTACTATCTTGCGGATAAAAGACTACCAATTCCGATTTGTCATTTCCAGCAAGTTTTAACTGTGCAATAAATCCGACCATATCTGGTCCATTGTTGTCAATTGTAGTTTTTCGTTTCCTTTCCAACCAATATTTTACCGCAACTTCCATATAGGCTCTTACCGGATAGTCTTTAAAATATTTAATCTTCCTATTTTTTTCATCAGAATAGCTATAAGTCGAAAAGTCAAGATATTTCTCGAGATTTGTCGTTGGAGTACCATTTAAATTCTTCTCAAGAATATAATTAGAAAAAGTACCTTCCCACACAGCTCCTTCGTCAAAATTAATTCTTCTGTCTCTTCTACCTTCATTGTATTGTCTGACCCAATCTAACGGTGCATCACAAATAACAAGTCCAGATATCTTCAATAAAAAATTTTCGTTGGTTTTCTTCACATATTCAACATATTTTAAAATTCGATGCCCAGACAATCCGACACCGACCAAGAAGACGTTTTTATTCGGCAGGTTGTTTTTGTCAAATGCTTCTTTGATTGTTTTGTGAGCATCTAAAATCGAGACATCAGAAAAAAAGAAGTCTAACGGTATTTCCGTCGAAACCGACAAAACTGCAAATCCAGCCTTATTCGCCTGATAATACATTTGTGTTGCACTCTTATTTTTTAGTTCAAACCCAGAGTCTTCTAAAAAGATAATTACACCGGTAATTTCTCTATTATTGTTAGGTCTAAAAAGGGTATATCCTTTTTTTATGTACTTTAGAAAATCGGTATCCATTTCACCGATTTGCAAACTATCGTTCATGGCCTCTTGGTATTCTTCAACTATATTTTGACCATGAGCAACCGAAATCGGAAATATCAAGAGACATACAATCAACAATTTTAGTTTTATTTTCATCCTTATGGGCATTTCAAAATAGTGCTAGAACAGAGCTTACCATATCAATAAAGTAACTTTAATTCTTTCAGGTTAAACTTTTTTAATATTTTATCTTCCAGCTCTACTACCAATTGGCCGTCAAATGAAACTTCACGTATGAAGCCCATAAACATTTGGCCGTGCGTATCTTCAAAGGTTGATGGCTTATCTTTTCTAAAAAGTACATTTTCATACGCTTTCCAAAATGCTTCTCTGCCATTTTCTTTCAACGCTATGAAAATGCTTTGTAACTTTACCATTATTTTAGACAGTAGATTGTCCAAATTAAAATCACGACCGAACAACAATTTTAACGACGTTACGTTTTTCAAAGAGTGGAAATCAGTTTGATTTACATTTAGTCCGATACCAATGATTGCAGAGCTTACTTGATTACCTTTTAACTGGTTCTCTATTAAAACACCACAAAGTTTAGAAGTGCCTGACAGAATGTCGTTTGGCCATTTTATACTTAACTGTGGTACATTCAGGTCGTTTAAAAAATCATAGAGCACAAGGCTAATGCAAACATTTAAAGTATAACTCTCACTGACTAATAAATTTAAATTATTTTTTAAAACACTAAAAGTGAGGTTTTTACCAATCTCTGACAGCCAAACGGATCCCATTTGACCTTTACCTTTCGACTGTTGTATCGCCCACACAGTTGTAAAATCAACTAGACTACTTGATGCAGATAGCGCCTTTAAATAGTCATTTGTAGAGGGCGTGGCATCAAGTTTGATTAAATGCATAAGATAAGGTTTCGGTAATGTTTACGTCTATTGTAAAAAAACTGGGGCTAAAAGAACAAAAAAATAATAACTTTGTACAAACTAAAATATTTGAATGCAAGAAAGCAAAGCCAGTGCAGATGAATTAATTGCATTGATCTTACAAGGGATTGAAGAAGTTAAAGGACAGGATATTAATTTGCTCGATCTTAGAGATATTGAAAATACCGTTTGTGACTACTTTATAATATGTAATGGTACTTCTAATACGCATGTAAATGCAATAGTAGGCTCGATTCGAAAAACAGTTAGCAAAGCTATCAAAGATAAACCTTGGCATGTAGAAGGTGAAGACAATGCCGAGTGGATTTTGATGGATTATGTTAATGTGGTCGTACATGTTTTCCAAAAACAGATTCGAGAATTTTATGACATTGAGGGTCTTTGGGGAGATGCCAAAGTAACCTCAGTGGAAAGTAGTTTAAACCAGTAAAAAAAAAGAATGGCTAAAGATAATAATGTGAACCCGAAGAAACCAAAGTTCAGCTCATGGTGGATTTACGGATTGATTGCGGTACTTTTAATAGGTTTTCAATTTTTGGGTAGTGGCAATTTCGCCAGCACTAAGAAAACGACCACTTCAGAATTACAAGAGTACTTAAGAAATGGTGATGTCAAAGAGATAATGATAATCACCAATACTAGACAGGCCAAGGTATTTCTAACTGACGAGGCGCTTGCCAAAGATGTGCATAACGATGTGAATGACAAACCTTTTTTGCCATCAACGGGCGTTACGCCACAGTATGTACTTGATTATGGTGACCTTCAGAATTTCGAAAATGAAATCAAGAACATAAAAAAGGAAAATAATCTCGATACAATCGTAGATTATGATACCGACAACAATTACCTCATGGATTTATTGTTAGGTATTCTACCTTTTGTACTGATTATCGGTATATGGATTTATCTTATGCGCAGAATGTCAGGCGGCGGCGGCGGCGGCGCTGGAGGTCAAATTTTTAACATCGGTAAATCGAAAGCGAAACTATTTGATGAAAAGACTGATACCCGTACATCGTTCAAAGATGTTGCAGGGCTCGAAGGTGCCAAAGAAGAGGTAGAAGAAATTGTAGAATTTCTTAAAAATCCGGATAAATATACCTCTCTAGGAGGTAAAATTCCTAAAGGCGCCCTGTTAGTTGGCCCTCCTGGTACGGGTAAGACCCTCTTGGCGAAAGCTGTTGCAGGCGAGGCCAAAGTACCCTTCTTTTCGCTGTCAGGTTCTGATTTTGTCGAAATGTTCGTAGGTGTAGGTGCCTCTAGGGTACGTGACCTCTTCAAGCAAGCGAAAGATAAATCACCGGCGATTATCTTTATTGATGAGATCGATGCAATCGGGCGCGCTCGCGGAAAAAACAATTTCACAGGCAGTAACGACGAACGAGAGAATACTTTGAACCAGTTATTGACCGAAATGGATGGTTTCGGTACCAATACCAATGTAATCGTACTTGCGGCTACGAACCGGGCCGATGTATTGGATAAAGCCCTTATGCGCGCTGGTAGGTTCGACAGACAGATCTATGTCGATCTTCCCGATATCAGGGAAAGAAGAGAAATCTTCGAAGTTCATTTAAGACCAATAAAAACTGCTGAGGCTCTAGATATGGAGTTCTTGGCCAGACAGACCCCTGGGTTCTCAGGCGCCGATATTGCCAATGTATGTAATGAAGCTGCCTTGATAGCCGCACGAAAAGAACGTAAGGCGGTGACAAAACAAGATTTCTTGGATGCCGTAGATAGAATCGTAGGCGGACTCGAAAAGAAAAATAAAATCATCACTCCAGGCGAAAAAAAGACAATTGCTTTTCATGAAGCTGGTCATGCAACCGTGAGTTGGATGTTGGAACACGCTGCGCCTTTGGTGAAGGTTACCATCGTTCCTAGAGGGCAATCTTTAGGTGCCGCATGGTATCTACCGGAAGAGCGTTTGATTGTGAGACCTGAGCAAATGCTCGATGAGATGTGTGCCACCATGGGAGGCCGTGCAGCTGAAAGAGTTATTTTCGACAAAATATCTACAGGAGCTCTAAGCGATTTGGAAAAAGTAACCAAACAAGCGAGGGCCATGGTCACCATTTACGGACTCAATGACGAAATAGGAAACTTAACCTATTACGATTCATCAGGTCAAGATTCTTATGGCTTTTCAAAACCTTATAGCGAAGATACTGCCAAGAAAATCGATGAAGAAATATCTAAGATTATTGAAGAACAGTACCAAAGAGCTATTAAGGTATTAGAAGATAATAAAGACAAACTCACCACTTTGGCAGAAAGACTTTTAGAAAAAGAAGTTATTTTTAAAGAAGATTTAGAGAAAATTTTTGGAAAAAGACCTTTTGATAAAGAGTTCGACGAGAAAGGCCAAGAGAAGCTGAGCGATGCAAGTGCCGACGATTCGGAGGTAACAGGCACTTTGGCTGAAGAAGGTGAAGAAAAATAAATAAAATTATTCAATGTTTTCTTAGTCTAAAGAAAGCGCGCATATAGAGTATATAAGAGTACATGGGGCTATTTGACAAATTATTTGGTGGAGGCAACAAGAAGCAGGTTTCCAAAGAAACAACGGAAACCAGAGGAGCCCATATGCCCGACCTCAACCTTCCCGTTGATGAAAAATTTACCATCCATTTTAAGAAAAACGGAGGTAAATTTCTCTATTGTGACTCTTTTGCTGAAATATCGCAGGCCTTAAGAAATATTGTGAATGAAAATAGCTGGCAAGATCATCCGTTTTTTGCGCTGAATCCTAAGCTTAAGGAAAAGTTCGCCAAAGAAAAAATCAGTTTTACCGATAGAAGCAAAGACAGTGATGTCTTCTTTACGACATGCGAACATTTAATTGCGCAAAATGGCTCTATTTTGGTGTGCTCAAATCAGTTGATGGATAAAAAGCTCAACGAGCTACCCTATAATGTCATTGTTTTCGCTACAACAAGTCAGTTGGTCGAATCTATTGGTGAAGGATTAAAGACTATTAAGAAGAAATATGGCCGCAGTATACCGGCCAATATCACCACATTAAAACACTTTCAAGCTAACGAAGAGAATTCTGATGATTTTCTCACCTACGGTAGTAGTTCCAAAAATCTGTATCTTTTACTTTTGGAAGACCTGTAGACTATGAGGGAAATACTTAGAAGATCATTAACTGGTGCCGTATATATAATTTTACTGCTATCCGTCGTATTTCTGAGTTCAGATGCATTTGATTTTTTGTTCATGGTTTTTGGGCTTGCGTGCCTAAATGAGTACAAAAAACTAGTAGGTCTAAGAGGCCTGCACATCTACTTCGCATATTTGGTTCTTTGGTGGGCCTATATTTACTTCGTTACGAAAATTTGGATGGTCTATGCCCTTCTTTTTTGCACGATTACCACTAATTTCACCTTATTGGTCTATCTTTTTTCTAAGAAAGAAAAGCTTTTTAACACCCTTCAAAAGTTCATAATCGGGCTATTTTACGTAGGTGGGGGATTTATTTTTTTAACAATGATCCCCTATACGAATAATGACTTTGTCAAGTTCCTTATTATAGGTATTTTTATCCTGATTTGGGTGAACGATTCGTTTGCCTATATTACTGGCCGTGCGTTTGGAAAACACAAATTATTTAGTCGTGTTTCTCCGAAAAAAACAGTGGAAGGAGCTGTTGGAGGTTTACTTTTTGCAATGGCAACGGCTTACTTTTTGGGCAAATATGAGCCTATAGTAACCCCCTTGCAATGGGTGTTCATTTCAGTAGTGATTGTAGTAGCAGGAAGTTTAGGAGATTTAGTGGAGTCAAAATTTAAACGAGCCGCAGGGGTAAAGGATAGTGGAGCGATACTGCCCGGGCATGGAGGCATGCTAGATCGGTTAGACAGTTTGGTATTCGCAGCTCCGTTCGCTTATTTAACGTTAAAAATTATAGCCTATGTTTCATAGAGAGGGTCAAAAGATAATATTGACCACCTTTTTTATCGTTTGTGCCATTATATTGGTATCTCAATTCTATGTAAATATTCTATGGCTACGTTGGGGGCTTCAGGTTCTGGCAGTAATTTTCTTGATTCTAATACTTCAATTTTTTCGAAACCCTTCTCGAAGGGCCAATAAAAACTTTGATGAAATTTTAGCTCCTGTCGATGGTAAAGTCGTGGTGATTGAAGAAGTAGAAGAAACCGAATACTTTAAGGGCAAAAGGCGTCAAGTTTCCATATTCATGTCGCCCACCAACGTGCATGTAACCCGTTATCCTGCGAGTGGAAGCGTTAAATATTCAAAATATCATCCTGGTAAATATCTAGTGGCATGGCACCCAAAATCAAGCACCGAGAACGAACGCACGACCGTGGTAATCAGAACTCCAAAGTTCGGTGATATTTTATATCGGCAAATTGCCGGTGCCTTGGCGCGACGTATTGTTAATTATGCCGAAGAGGGTGAAAGCGTACAACAAGGTGAAGATGCCGGTTTTATCAAGTTCGGTTCAAGAGTAGATGTGTTTTTGCCCCTTGACTGTGCGGTAACGGTTAAATTGAACCAAAAGGTAATAGGTGCAACCACCTGTATCGCTGCCATCGTTAAAAAGGATGAAGAAGGAGAAATTACATACTGATTTCGAAAAGGCTGTTGACTTTATCAACAACTACACCGAACCATTGCCTGCTGACTTGCTCTTAAAGCTATACGCCTATTATAAAATCGCTAATAAGAACTTTCGCAGCCCAGATAGCAGTGTACCTCTTATAAATGCATTTAAGGCCAACGCATTGATTCAAGCAAAGAATATGAGCCGCACAGATGCCATGAAAGCCTACATCAAACTAGTAAAGAAAGATGTAAAATCGTAAATTCGAATTACTTTCATTCGTATAGGTCTTCGATATCGGCATGACAGACCTCAAGCACAAAATCTCCTATTTTTTTGGTAACATCATTAAAGAAAAGTTCTCCTTTTTCCTTTGATGCTTTAGACGGATTTCCAACACCGGTGTCTACACTAATTTCGGACCATTTTCGCTCAGACCATGCCCAACCTTCGGTAAAAGCTTTTATTTTATGTTTTTTAGAAGCTCCACTACCCCATTTTTCTTTGGGCAAAACCAAATCAGATCTTAAATAAAGCATTAAACTGGTTTCCATCTCATCGGCATGATCCCCTTGTTCTTCAAAGTATTTGTCTTTATTCAATACTTGAGGAAAGAAGCAAAAGCTAATGAACATTTTAGGAAACTTGAGGCCGAGTTCGCGAACTAGAGGCTTGAAGTTATTGCCCCCATGACCATTAAATATAAGCAGTTTGTAAACACCTTGTCTATTCAAGACCTCTACTATATCGGTCAGTATGGCCAATTGGGTACTCGGATTCAGATTTATATCCAAATAAATATCTGACTGCCCTGTGTTGACGCCAAAAGGTATGGTTGGCAAAACAATTGGCTTACCGCCCTTTTCCCACACTTGTTTCGCAATCTCCGCTGTCATACAATCGGCCTGAATGTTATCTGTAGCATATGGCAGATGATAGTTGTGGGCTTCTGTAGCTCCCCAAGGTAAAATGGCCATATCAAATCTAAATTCTTTTAAAATATTCCAATTCGTTTCGGCAAGAATATAAGGTCTCATTTTAGTCTGATTTATGAACAAACTTAGTAAAGTAAGCTTTAAAATTGTTCAGCTAGCATCAAAACAAATCATTAATTTTTTCAGCGGACTGTAGACTTTAACCTAAAAAGATGAGAATATATTTGATAAGCAATAAAAGATATTTATAAAAATGGAATCAATAATCAGTATAGTCAATTAGTACAGAAACCCCTCTGCAAAAATGGTGTTGGGGGGAACATTTCCACTTCTAGCATTTTCGGGGTTTCTGTCAACTCATTTAGCGAAATGAGCTAAAACTATAAACTTAAAAATTATGAGTAAGCAAAGATTTCTCTTAGCTAAGAACAAAGATACCATTATAAATGAATATGTATTCATTTATGATAGTTAAATTTCTCAGGCCTTAATAGCATCCCAACAAACTTGAAACGTTTGGCGTACAATTTCAGGGGTAAGTTTAATTTTCTTATGTGTGAGATGTCTAGCAAGATTATCAACGTAACCATACAACAATGGAAACAAGACATCGTTATCGAGATCCTTAACAATCAGTTCTTTTTTTCCTTCATTCAAAAGCCGAAGTACGTGCAGAACAAACTCTTTATCCATTTCTTTGGCCTTGTCTGAAATCAGAGGAGAATATCTAAATTCGTGCATAAACGCTACCTCTGAGGTATTGTCCATTCTAAATTTTAGAACGCTAGACCAGATGTTGAAAATTTGCTGTTTTATCGGTAGGTGTGTTATAGCAGGTAAAAGAGATAAAGTTCCCTCAGAGATAAGTCTCTTATACAGGTTGTTCAATAATTGTTCTTTGCCGTTGAAATAGATATACAACGTTCCACTTGCAATTTTTGCCCTAGTGGCTATAGCCGACATGGTAAGCCTATTCAAACCGACCTCACCGGTCAGTTCAATAGTTGCATTGAAAATTGCCTCTACTTTGGCATCATCTTTTAATCTCACGCAACTAAGATAATCAAATAAGTGAATTATAATTCACTTATAAAATAACCTAAACAAGCTCTAAAGCAACTATCAGTCAGACCTAAAATACTCCCGTTAAAACCATATTTTCAACAAGTTTAAACTTATCTCAAACATCAACAGGTGACAACCACCCGAAGTTTGATACTTCTACAAATACAAACTATCACGGTCATTTATCAAGAATAAATGGCGAACTCACCCTTGGTCACAAGAAAAATGAAACCCAATTTGAAAGATACAGATAGTTACTTACTTTAAACTTGCCAAACTTTTTTCTAAAGTCTCTATTTTAGAAATGGCATCGGACTGTTTTTTTCTCTCATTTACAATAACTTGCTCAGGGGCGTTATTGACAAATCGTTCGTTAGCCAATTTCTTTTCAACCGAATTTAAAAACCCTTTGGTGTATTTTAGTTCTTCTTGAATTTTCTTAATCTCAGCTTCTATATCTATAGCACCGTTCATCGGAACAAAATACTCATTGCTTTTTACCCTAAAAGATAAAGCCCCATCTACTGATGCCTCAACATAACTGATTTCAGAAACATTGGTCAGTTTTTTTATTACTTCATCCCAACTATTGCTTACCCCGCCTTCATTAAGCACTGAAAGCTGCAAAGCTTCTTTCATGGGTATGTTTTTCTCTTTACGGATGTTACGCACACCGGAAACCACTTCAGAGGCAAAATCGAAATTGTTAATCAAACTTTGATCGGTCTTTTGCACCTTCGGCCACTCCGAAACCACTAAGGCATCTTCCGCGCTTCTCTCGGTAATATGCTGCCAAACCTCCTCAGTAAGAAACGGCATAAATGGATGCAATAACTTAAGGTTCTGCTCAAAAAGATGAATTACGGCGTCGTACGTAGTCTTATCGATAGGCTTTTGATATTCCGGCTTAATTATCTCTAACAACCAAGAACTGTAATCATCCCAAACCAACTTATAAATTGCCATTAGGGCATCAGAAATTCTATATTTACTAAAATGGTCTTCAATCTCTTCTAAAACCTGATTGAATTTAGCAGTATACCACTCGATACCCAATTTAGAAGCTTCTGGCTGGGCTTGTTCTTTTACCTCCCACCCTTTTAGCAAACGAAACCCGTTCCAAATTTTATTGGCAAAATTCTTGCCTTGTTGGCAAAGGTCTTCATCAAACATTAAATCATTACCGGCAGCTGAGCTTAGTAAAAGTCCTACCCTTACACCGTCTGCCCCATAGGTCTCAATAAGGTTTAGAGCGTCTGGGGAGTTTCCTAGAGATTTTGACATCTTACGACGTTGCTTATCCCTCACCAAACCCGTAAAATATACATTTTTGAACGGTCGCTCATCACGGTATTCATAGCCAGAAATTATCATTCGTGCTACCCAGAAGAAAATAATGTCGGGCCCGGTAACCAAATCACTGGTTGGATAGTAATAATTTACCTCTTTATTATCGGGCTCAAGTATACCATTGAATACGCTTATAGGCCACAACCAAGAAGAGAACCAGGTATCCAATGCATCTTCATCTTGTCGTAAGTCTTCTTTTGATAAACCAGTGTTACCCGATTTCTCCTGTGCCAGCTTGAGAGCACTTTCGATGGTTTCCGCTACTACAAAATCATTTTGCCCGTCACCAAAATAATAGGCAGGTATCTGTTGACCCCACCAAAGTTGGCGTGATATATTCCAGTCTCTGATGTTCTCCATCCAGTGACGGTAGGTATTTTCAAATTTTTTAGGAAAAAATCGTACTTCTTCGGTCTCTAGAACAGCTTTTAAAGCCGGTTTGACCAAATCTTCCATCTTCAAGAACCATTGATCGCTCAAACGGGGCTCAATAACAGCTTTTGTTCGTTCTGAAGTACCTACTTTATTCACATAGTTTTCTTTCTTTATTAGAAAACCGTTTTCTTCCAATTCTTTTGAAATCTCCTTTCTCACTACAAAACGGTCTTTGCCTTCATAATGAAGTCCGAAAGAATTTAGAGTGGCATTGGCATTAAAAATATCGATGGTCTCAAGCTTATGCTTTTCACCAAGTGCCTTATCGTTTATATCATGGGCCGGCGTAATCTTCAAACACCCCGTACCAAACTCGATATCTACATATTCGTCTTCGATTATCGGGATTACCCTATTACAAATAGGTACAATGGCATTTTTTCCCTTGAGGTGCTTATATCTATCGTCATTAGGGTTGATACATATTGCCGTATCACCCAAAATAGTTTCCGGTCTCGTGGTAGCAATGGTTACCTTTTCATCAGAACCTTCAATGGCATATGACAAATAATATAAAAGCCCTTGTTTCTCTTCATAGATAACTTCTTCATCTGATAGTGTGGTAAGTGCTTCAGGGTCCCAATTGACCATGCGATGACCGCGATAGATAAGACCTTTATTGAATAAATCGACGAAAACCTTGATAACTGATTGATACATGTCATCATCCATGGTAAACTTAGTACGGTTCCAATCACATGAACATCCTAATTTCTTGAGTTGTTCTAGAATCACCCCACCGTACTCATTCGTCCAATCCCAAGCATGCTTTAAAAACTCATCTCTGCTTAAGTCGGTCTTTTCAATACCCTCACTTTTGAGTTTGGCCACTACTTTCGCTTCTGTTGCAATCGATGCATGATCCATACCAGGTACCCAGCATGCATTTTTACCCATTAGACGGGCCCTTCGGGTCAATACATCTTGAATAGTATTGTTCAGCATGTGCCCCATATGCAATACTCCTGTTACATTGGGTGGGGGGATTACAATAGTATACGGCTCTCTTTCATCGGGTAGAGATGAAAAGTAGTTATTCTCCATCCAGTAGTCATACCAGTGGTTCTCCGCTTTTTGCGAGTCGTATTTCGAAGGGATATCCATAGTTTGGAACAGTTTTTGTTTTAATGGTGTCGGTCAAAAAGACAGGACCGGAACAAGAAGTTTCGTTGTTAATAAATAATGGCAAAATTGCCACTTTTTAAATACGAAACAAAAATAAGTAACGTTAACAGATAACAAAAGAATTTTGGAGGTTCATCTGAAAAGATTTATTTTTGAGATTCCCTAAATTTAAAAAGATGAAAAAAATAGTACTTGTATTATTTGTTGGCCTAATGGGCTTATCCTTAACAGCACAAGAAAAGGCCGCTAAAATCGAATTTAAGTCAGAGACCGTTGATTACGGTGAGATTACTAAGGGCGCCGATGGTGTAAGAGTATTTGAATTCACAAATACTGGTGAATCACCTTTGATCATAAGCAAAGTCAGTTCAAGCTGCGGCTGCACTATACCTAAGAAACCTGAAGAACCGATTATGCCAGGTAAAACTGGAGAGATTCAAGTGAAATATGACACGAATAGAGTTGGCCCTATAAGAAAGGCCATTACCGTTATATCGAATGCCGATACGCCCACCAAGGTTTTGAAAATAAAAGGTGAAGTAAAATCTGCCGAAGGAAAATAAATAGTTTTTTGAAAACTAAGTACGAACCCTGATCGATTGATCAGGGTTTTTTATTTCAGCATATTTTCAAGTACAAAGGTAAAAAGCAAATCAGAATCATAGCGCCCTACCTTTAATTTAATTCGCTTACCCTCTTTTTCATTGAGCATTCTTACTACTTCTTGTAGCTTATATCTGTGAACTTTCTTACCATTAACCGCCAAAATCACATCACCTTCCTTTACACCAGCTACATGAGCAGGGCAACCGGCCCTAATGGCCGAAATAATAATTTCGGGCACTAGGCTAAGTCTCGTACGGTTTTCAAATAATAATTGCACATCACCAAAACTTTTATTTTCACTTTTAACCACCCCCCGTGAATCTGCAATGCTTTCCGCTATATAACGCATACCATTATGTTGCAGGTCGACCCCACTAAGATTATAATGAAAGGGCTTATTATAATTATGGTTTTTCACTAAGGTCACCTTACCATTCTTATAATCGAAGATGATATTAAATCGCTTCAACACTTCGCCTCCAACACTACCGTTTCGAGATCCGAAATTTTCAATAGACCTGAATGAATCCCTATCCGGAAAGGCAACTTTCGCCTCCTTTAGAGCAAAACTTCCAATTTTGAACCCCTTTACCTTAGAGCGTTTCCCATAAATATCACCATTAAGACCTTTACCAAGAAATACATCATAATTTGTATCAGGTATCGTTATTCTTTCATCTTCAAACAACCAAATAGCATCGCTACTTCCCGTATCTACCAGCAACTTTATCTGTTCCTCCTTATTATCTTCTAAGAAGAGGTTCCCATTTATATACGCCTTCTTCTTACTGATCGAAAGAGGAAAAGTTTCTGCCCTTCTATCTTTTTTATAGCTATAACCTATAGGATCGTTGAACTTAATTTTTTCTTTAGCATAATTAATATCGACTATAAAATCTCTGAAAAGCTCATATCCCATAATACCATGAATAGGCACCCCAAGCGAAGGCGATAGATTAATACCTTTATCCATCACCACATACAACCTTTGATTCTTATTTTCGATATTTTTTATACGGAAGGTATTGCCGGTCGAACTCAGTGCCTTTATAGGCTGGCCATTACCCACACCGCGAATCGTAATTTCTGAAACGTTGTTGATTTGTATTGAATCGCTTCTCGAAACATTGAATAAAATCGGAAAGCTCACTCCAGAATCCAATAGAAAAAAGAGTTCTGTGCCGTTAACTTCAACAGGCAAAACGATAAGGTTGTTAATCAATTCAAACTTCAGCTTTTCTAGTTTTTGACCACCAACTATCTTGAAACCCTGCCCTGACATTATAGCAGGAATCAACAAAAGCAAGCGTATAATATCGAAGAAGTTAATTTTCAACCATCAGTGAATTAAATACTTAACCTCTATAATTTACGAATTTTTTAGCTTGACGTTTAAAAGTTTAACAGAAACCTATTACCGTAAATGTCTGTGGGTATGCTAGTTTTATCGAATTGGTTTTAGCATTTTTGCTTCAAAATAGAAATTTTATGCCATTAGTGTCAGAAAAAGGGCTGAATATGCCTGCATCCCCTATTAGAAAATTGGTTCCTTTTGCGGAGGAAGCAAAGAAAAAAGGAAAAAAGGTCATTCACCTGAATATCGGCCAACCCGATATCAAGACTCCTCAAATTGCCCTTGATGCCGTAAAAAACAATACGCTCGAAATAGTGGAATACAGCCGTACCGAGGGTTCTGAAGAATACCGAGAAAAATTGGCAGCCTATTATGCGAAAAATAACATACATGTAGATGCGAGTGACATAATAGTTACCACCGGAGGTTCTGAAGCATTGGCTTTTACTATGGGCAGTATTACAGATTATGGTGACGAGATAATCGTACCCGAACCTTTTTATGCCAATTACAATGGTTTCGCCGCAGCGGCGGGAGTGAATGTTGTACCCGTAATTTCCCATATAGACAATAATTTTGCCCTCCCTCCCATCGAAGAGTTCGAGAAACTGATTACCGAGAAAACCAAAGCGATACTTATCTGCAACCCCGGTAATCCAACTGGGTATCTGTACACCAAAGATGAAATCAAAAAATTGGCCGCGATAGTCAAGAAACATGATATTTTTCTGGTGGCCGATGAAGTGTACAGAGAATTCACCTACGATGGCCGCGAACATTATTCGATTTTACAGGAAGAAGGTTTAGAAGCGAATGCCATTATAGTAGATTCTGTATCTAAAAGGTATAGCATGTGCGGCGCTCGCATCGGGTGTTTGGTCACTAAAAACAAAGAAATTGTACAAACAGCGCTGAAATTCGCTCAAGCACGCCTATCACCCCCAACTTTTGCACAGATAGCCAGTGAAGCGGCTTTAGAAACCCCACAGCAATATTTTGACGATGTAAAAGAAGAATATGTAGGTCGAAGAAATTTATTAATAGAAGAGCTCGAAAAAATAGATGGAGTAAAGATCGGTCGACCTCAAGGTGCTTTTTATTGTATTGCCGAGTTACCCATCAAAGATTCCGATCATTTTGCACAATGGCTACTCCAAGACTTTGAGCTTGATGGTGAAACGGTGATGGTGGCACCTGCTGCAGGCTTTTATGCCAGCGATGGCTACGGAAAGAATCAAGTACGAATAGCATATGTACTCGAAAAAGAAAGTCTTAAAAGGGCGGTTAGAATACTAAATACAGCCTTAAAGAGTTATAAAGGTTGATGGAAATAAAACAAAATATATCTCTCAAACCTTATAACACTTTTGGCATAAATGCTACAGCTAAGTTCTTTTGTGAAATAAAAAGTGTCGATGACCTTCGAAAGGCCTTGCAACTTGAAGGATATTCCGAAAAATTTGTAATCAGCGGAGGAAGCAATATGCTCATTACCGCTGATATCGATGCTTTGGTAATGCATATCAATATTAAAGGAATTTCGGTAGAAAAAGATACTCCAAACCATGTTGAACTAAAAATAATGGCCGGTGAAAATTGGCATCAAATGGTTCTTCATACTTTAGAGCAAGGCTATGGAGGACTGGAAAACATGTCTCTGATTCCGGGTAATACCGGTACCGCTCCCATTCAAAACATTGGGGCCTATGGTGTGGAGCTTAAAGACACCTTTGTTCGTTGTGAAGCTATGAACGTTCAAACCCAAGAATTAGAGACCTTTACCAAAGAAGACTGTGAGTTTGGCTATCGCGATTCCTATTTTAAGAATCAAGGAAGAGGAAAATACATAATTACCTCGGTAACACTCAAACTCACTAAAAACAACCACAAAAAGAATACGTCTTATGGCGCTATTGAAGCCAAACTTCAAGAGCATGGCATAAAAGAACCATCGATCAAAGATATTTCGAATGCTGTAATAGCCATACGACAAGAAAAACTACCCGACCCTACAAAGTTGGGCAATAGTGGCAGTTTCTTTAAAAACCCGATAATTACCGCAGAACAATTTAAAAAGTTCTACAAAAAACACCCTACCGCTCCTTTTTATAAAATTTCTGATGAAGCATATAAGATTCCTGCAGGTTGGCTTATTGAACAATGTGGTTTTAAGGGCAAAAGATATGGCGATGCCGGTATTCACAAAAATCAGGCTTTGGTTTTGGTCAATCATGGCGAAGCCACAGGAAAAGAGATATTGAATCTGGCCTATATAATTATAGAAAAAGTGGACCAAACGTTTGAAATACAGATAACTCCAGAGGTCAACATAATAAAATAACCCCTAAAGAAAACTTTAGGGGTTATACCAAACCAAACTAACCAAAAATTAAATGTGCAGTTACCAAGTGCACATTTATACATTAATATTTTTGCAAAACGCTGATATAGCAATCAATTTTATATTTTAGCGTTTTAACATATACGGTCGAACTTACCATGCTGGATGCCCCAATATGAAATTTTTTTTGAGACCTCACAAAATTTATGAGCACCTTACTTGAAAAGCACATTGTTGAATTACTTCAAGAGCGAAATGAAAAAGCTATTTCGTTATTGTATGAACACTACGGAGACACTTTATTAGGTGTTGCCAATAAGGTGGTTCGTGACGAAGAGTTGGCGCAAGATGTATTACAAGAAAGTTTCGTTAAAATATGGAAAAAATCAGATTCATACGATGTATCAAAAGCCAAACTTTTTACCTGGTTATTTCGTATAACAAGAAATACTGCAATCGATAAATTGCGCAGCGTAAATACAAAAAGTGACAAAGAAATCCAAATCGACGTTTCAGACGTATATAATCTAGGCGTCGATAGCACCAGACCGGAGCTTATGGACGTTAGTGAAAATCTAGATAAGATAGAGCCAAAATATCAGATTGTGTTAGATGCCCTCTTTTTTCAGGGCATGACACAGCAAGAGGCTAGCGATGAACTGGGTATTCCACTGGGAACTATAAAGTCTCGACTTAAAATCGGATTAAGGGAACTCAGAAAAATTTATGTCCCAATATTGCTTTTGGTTTTATCATTGAACCTGATACCATAACATCATGAAACAAAAAATAAAACAATTTTTAGATTCTGACATTCTAGAAAAGTATCTAATAGGTACTACTAGTGAAGAGGAGGCTATGCAAGCTGAGCGCTATATAGCCATGTACCCTGAAGTGAGAGAAGCTTATAATGAACTTCAAGAAAATTTAGAAGCTTATGCCAAGTTACATGCCGTAAAAGCATCCGATGAGCTTCGCGACAAGGTTTTTGCAAGGGTGAGAAAAGAGCATGTAGGCCGTAACAAATTTTACAGAATGGCCATTGCGGCCAGTATAGCTGTTTTAATTTCTGCAGGTGCAAGCTTTTTCTTCTGGGACCAAAATCAAAGTCTTCAGGAAGAGAATGCTATCGTTAACAATAAAATAGACGATTTAGAAGAAACTATGCGCGAGCAGTTAGAAGATGTTCGCAATCAGTTTATCGTTCTTCAAAACCCCGAGACCAAAAAAGTTAGTGTTGAGGGCAATAAAAAGGCCAAAGAGCTTAAGGCCGTAGCTTATATTAACCCGGTCAAGAAACTTTCGTACATTAATGTCAGTAAATTACCGAATTTACCCCAAGACCAATGTTATCAGATGTGGGCCGAAGTCAATGGCAGCATGGTCAACCTAGGTATAATTCATGAAGCCGATAGTCAAGAAAAGTTATTGGCACTACCTTATGCCGACAAAGCCATAAGCTATATTACTATAGAACCCAAGGGTGGCAATCAAACCCCAACGGTTGAAAATATTGTTGCTAATATCGCGTACTAAAATCAACTATAGCACTTATATATCCTCAAGCCTCGAGACTTTTGTTTCGGGGCTTATTTTGTATCTTTGTAGCAAATTGAACGAATTATGAAGTTGATATTATTGACCGTAGGTTTATTGGCTTTGGCATTTGCCGGTATCGCCATTAAAATCTGGTCTAAAAAAGATGGTGAATTCGCAGGTACCTGTGCAAGTCAAAGTCCGTTTTTGAACCAAGAAGGTGAAGCGTGTGGCATGTGCGGTAAACTACCGAGTGAACAAGATTGCAGAAACGAATCTGGGTCAGAATTACAGACCCCCTAACACAAAAAGCCCCCAGCCTTGGCATCACCCGACGATACCCAAGCCACTATAAAAAAAGCGCTTTCGGGTAGCCAAATTGCCTATAGCCACTTGTTGGATAAATTTTGGAACGGAGTCTACGGCTTTCAACTTAAGCGAACCGAAAACGAAAACGACGCCGAAGATATTACCATTCAAACCTTCTCTAAGGCGTTCGACAAATTGAATACGTATAACGAGAAGTACGAGTTTAAAACTTGGCTCATCGCTATTTCGAAGAATATTCACGTAGACCTTATTCGAAAGAGAAAAAAAAGTTTAGAAACAGGTGGAAATCAAGACTCGGTGAGAAAGGTACTCGACGACGCACCATCGGCAGAAGATCTTTTAATTTCAGAGCAAAATCTTGCCAATCTTCTTTCACATATTAAGAAGTTAAAACCCCATTATCAAGAGATTATCAATCTTCGATACTTCAAAGAATTAAGTTACGCCGATATTGCCGAAGAACTTAATGAGCCTATCAACAATGTAAAAGTTAAAATTCTGAGGGCAAAAAAGCTTCTGGCCCAAGTTATTAGGGGTAAAGACACATAAGATAGACTAATACGACGTGAACCCGATGTATCAAATCGGTTATCTCGCTTTAACAACTAACCCTTATTAGTTTCGTATATTTGTACCAAACAGAGTTTAAGTATGAGCACAGACACCGTAGCTAGTGTAGCACCTCCAAAAGGTAAACCAAAATGGTTAAGGGTAAAGCTTCCTACAGGTAAGAAATATACACAATTAAGAGGTCTGGTCGACAAATACGACTTGCATACCATCTGCACATCGGGCAGCTGCCCGAATATGGGCGAATGTTGGGGTGAAGGTACTGCGACCTTCATGATTTTAGGTAATGTATGTACCCGGTCATGCGGTTTTTGTGGCGTTAAAACGGGCCGCCCATCAACGGTTGATTGGGCCGAACCTGAAAAAGTGGCCCGATCTATTAAGATCATGGGTATTAAACATGCAGTTGTTACCTCGGTAGATCGTGATGACTTAAAAGATATGGGTTCTATAATATGGGCGGAAACCGTAAAGGCAATCCGTCGTATGAACCCGAATACCACCCTAGAAACTTTAATTCCTGATTTTCAAGGGATAGAAAGACATATCGATAGAATCGTGAAAGTAGCTCCAGAGGTGGTCTCCCATAACATGGAAACCGTTAAAAGACTCACTCGAGAAGTGCGGATTCAAGCGAAATACGACCGTAGTCTTGAAGTACTTAGATACCTTCGTGACAGCGGTGTAAACCGTACCAAATCGGGCATAATGCTAGGTCTTGGAGAACTTGAGGAAGAAGTTATCGAGACTATGGAAGATCTTCGAAATGCAAAAGTCGACGTTGTAACCATTGGCCAATACTTACAACCCTCAAAAAAACATCTCCCTGTGAAAGAATTTATACTTCCCGAGCAGTTTAAGAAGTACGAAGAAATAGGTTTAAAAATGGGCTTTAGACATGTGGAGAGTGGTGCTTTGGTCAGATCGTCATACAAGGCCCATAAGCATATTGATTAAGTTATTTTGAGCTCCTTTAGGAAGTTTACCTCCCCAAAAATCCATGAAAACAACAAAAATAGGCATCAACGGGTTTGGACGAATTGGTCGCACCCTATTCCGAATGTTGCACAGACATCCCGAGTTACAGGTAACTGCCATTAATGACCTAGCGGATGCCCGAACTTTATCGCACCTTCTGAAATTCGATAGCATTCATGGTGTTTTTGAGTGTGAGGTCGGTTACGATCAGGATCAAATAATCGTTGAAGGGCAGAAAATTGAGCTTACGAACCATCTTTCACCAAAAACAATTGATTGGTCTAGAAATGAAGTTGACATAGTTATTGAATGTTCGGGCAAGTTCAAAACTCGTGATACTCTTATGTATCATATCAAAAATGGGGCAACCAAGGTTATTCTTTCCGCCCCTCCTGCAGATGAGGGCATTCCTATGGTAGTTTTGGGTGTTAATGAAGCTATTATCGAAGAATCTGACGCTATTATATCGAATGCTTCTTGCACGACCAATAACGCCGCTCCAATGATTAAAATTATAGACGAACTATGCGGCATCGAACAAGCTTATATAACTACCATTCATTCTTACACGAGTGATCAAAGTTTGCATGACCAACCTCATCACGATTTAAGAAGGGCCAGGGCAGCAGCGCAATCGATTGTACCTACCACCACCGGTGCGGCAAAGGCACTCACTAAAATTTTTCCCCATTTGGCCAATGTAATCGGTGGTTGCGGCATAAGAGTACCTGTACCGAACGGCTCTCTGACCGATATCACATTCAATGTTAAAAAAGAGACTTCGATAGAAGAAGTTAATGCATCTTTTAAAAAAAATTCGCTTAATGAATTGAAAAACATAATTTTATATACCGAAAACCCGATAGTATCTATCGATATAAACAATAGTTATCACTCTTGTACGTTTGATTCTGAGATGACCTCTGTAATTGGAAAGATGGTAAAAATAATTGGTTGGTATGATAATGAAACCGGTTACAGTAGTAGAATTGTCGATTTAATCCAATTATTGAGACATAAAAATTACGTTTGAAATTTAATTTTAGACATATAGCAACTTACCGTTTAATTCTAGTATTAGTGGTTCTCTTTTCATTTTTAAAGAGTACCGCTCAAGAATCTATACTTGAAACTCAAGACACCCTTGAACTTCAAGACCCCAAAATATATTTCGATAGAGCCCGAATATTTAGCAATCAAGGTCAGACCGATCTAGCACTTGAAGAATTAGAAAAAGCATCGAAAGCGGCAGAAGAAAATGAAGATGTAAAATCTTTGATTAACAGCTACCAAGAACATGCATTGCTTTATTTAAAACTAAATAAAGAAGAAACTACCTATTTTTTCTGGGACCGTGCAAAAGCCTTGCTAAAAGATATCGAATACCCCTATGGCGATGCTATGCAAAAGTATATAGAAGCTATTCTTTTGTTTCATGACGGAAAGAATTTTCAAGCTATATTTTTACTTAATGAAGCCAAGCACCTCAACAACGACCGTAATTTTTTCAATAATGTACTACTGGTAGAGGCCAAGATCTATATGAACCTTGAGAAGTATGAAAGTGCTGCTAAGAACTTTAACTCGCTCATAATCAATACAGACATTTATGAAAGTGAGTTTTTGGCCGCAAAAGCATATTTAGGGCTGGCTCAACTTAATTTTGTAACGGAGAACTTAGAGGAAAGTGCCTCCAACGCTGAGAGTGCTCTAAAACTTGCCAAAGAAAATGCTTTCGCCAAAGAAATTTGGGAAGCCAATGAATTGCTCACAAAGGTCTATGAATCTCTTGGGAAATATGATTCATCATTGGCAAGCAATAAAAATCTACTGCATATTAGAGATTCGTTGTTCAACATTGCCAAAATGAAAACAGAAACGAAGACAGCAGAAAAAATTCAATTCGATTTTATGAGCGATGAAATAAGGCGCCAAGAACAAAAAATCGAAGAATTGAACGAATCTAAAAACCAGTCTGACATTGCCGCTATTCTCACCTCTGCATTGCTGATCATCATAACTCTATTAGCGGTTTCACTTTTTAGAAACAATCAGATAAAGTTAAAAACGAACGATCTTTTACAAACCAAAAACACCGAACTCAAAGGAGCTCGAGATGCAGCGGTTACTGCTATGGAGGCAAAAACAAACTTTTTGTCGACAGTAAGCCATGAATTACGTACTCCTCTTTATGCAGTTACCGGCCTGACTCACCTTCTATTGGAGGAAAACCCTAGTGAAAACCAAAAAGAACATCTTAAAGCACTAAAATTTTCAGGTGATTATTTACTTAACTTCATTAATGACATTCTTCAGATCAACAAAATCGATGCCGACAAGTTAGAGCCGATGAACGTTGAGTTCAATCTCAAAAAGATTTTGCAAGAAGTTATCGATTCACTTCAACAAAGTGCCCACAGTAATGATACCGATATTATTCTGGAGTACGATGAAGATATACCTTCCCATCTAATGAGCGACCCCATTAAGTTGTCGCAGGTATTTATGAACCTTGTGGGTAATGCTCTAAAATTTACTAAAAACGGAGAAGTTAAGGTAATCGCTAATTTGGTGGAGAAAAAAGAGGAAAATGTAAAACTCTACTTTGAGGTCAAAGATAATGGTATCGGAATTTCACGAGATCAACAAGAAAATATTTTCGAAGGTTTTGAGCAGGGATCTATTCAAATTAATCGCGAATACGGTGGTACAGGATTAGGCTTGACAATAGTTAAAAGTTTATTAGGCTTATTCGACAGTAAAATACAATTAGAGAGTAAGTTAGGCGAAGGAAGTTCGTTTTTTTTTGAACTAGACATGAAGAGCAAAGACGCCCTAGTCGATGACGTACCGTTTGAAATATCTGAAAAGGACTTTGAATTTAAAGGGCTGCACCTATTGATTGTTGAAGATAACAAGATCAACCAGGTAATTACCAAGAAAATGCTGACCAAAAAAGAAATCACAAGCGATATAGCCAACAATGGTGGTGAAGCCATCGATTTGGCCAAAGCGAATAAGTACGACGGTATTTTAATGGATATTCATATGCCCGGTATAGGTGGAGAGGAGGCGACGATTGAGATTCGTAAATTCGATAAGATCACACCGATAGTGGCGCTTACCGCAATCTCACTTGACGATAGTTTAGAAAGTTTTTATGCTGCGGGGTGTAACGATGTAATAACCAAACCTTTTAAACCCGAAGTTTTCTACCAGAAAATAGGTGAAAACATTTTTGACAATAAAAACCTAAGAAGTTCGGTTACATAATCTTTTTTAGACCTTCTAACAATAACTGTTCACCATCGTCAAAAAATTTATGGGCAACAGCAATGTAATGTACATTCGATAGGTTGTTCTTTAGACGTACATAATCCTTTTCAGTTGTTAGCACGAATTCCTTTTGAGCTAACATTTCCAGTTCTGCTGAAGTAAAAAAGTGATGATCTTTATACTTCAAATGCTCGAAAGACAGCCCCATCTCCTCTAAATACGAAGTTAAGGGACGTGGATTGGCGATACCTGTGACCAAAGTCACTTTTTTTCCTATCAAATCATTCAATGGGCATTCACTTTCATGACCTACAATCATTTTACTATATGCCAGAAAGCTGAACAAGACTTGTTGATAAGCCTTTAATTTCAGCTTTTCTATAATTTCCTTTCTCTTTTGCAGAGTTAAATCAGAAGGGCACTTCGTTACCACAATGGTATGAGCCCTGTCAGCTTGGCTTTTTGCATCTCGTAAATCTCCTGTGGGCAAATACCAGTCATTAACATACAAATTGTCAAAGGCCGTTAATAAAATATAAAAATCACTTTTTACCTTACGGTGCTGATATGCATCATCTAGCAAGATAATATCTGGGCTACATTCCCGCTCTAAATGTTCAATACCATTTTGTCTGTTAGCGTCGACGGCAACAACCACTTCAGAAAACTTGTTAAAAATCTGAAAAGGTTCGTCACCTATGTCTTCGACGGAACTATTGTCGTTAGCTAGAATAAAGCCCTTCGACTTTCGCATGTACCCTCTACTCAAAATGGCGACCTTGTAATCGCTCTTAAGTTTAGAAATCAAAAACTCGATCATAGGTGTTTTTCCAGTACCGCCTACACTTAGGTTACCTATGCAAACAGTAGGTGTTCGATATGATTTAGAACTAAAAAAACCTTTATCATAGAAGTAATTGCGCAGATGTACTACAAATGCATAAACAATCGAGACAGGAAATAGAATTTTTCTAAGTACTTGCATTAAGGCGAAATTATAATATTTTATCTTTAGACAGCAGAAAAACCTATATGACCGTAAAAGAAGTTAGTACCGTTTTAGAAGAGCTGGCACCACTGGGCTATGCTGAAGATTTTGATAATGTTGGGCTTTTAGTCGGTAACCCAAATTCAGAGGTAACTGGAGTTTTGGTGACTTTAGACACTTTGGAAAGCGTTATTGACGAGGCTATTGCGAACCGGTGTAATCTAATTGTAAGCTTTCACCCTATTATTTTTTCAGGACTCAAAAAAATAACCGGGCGCACATACGTAGAACGTGTAGTGTTAAAGGCCATTCGAAACGATATTGCAATTTACAGTATGCATACCGCACTCGATAATGTTCCGCAGGGCGTAAATGCCAAAATATGCGAAGTACTTGGTATTGCGGATTCTAAAATTTTGATTCCCCAGAAGGGAACTCTCAAAAAACTTACTACTTATGTTCCTCTAGAAAATGTCAATAGTGTAAAAGAAGCCCTGTTCGAAGCAGGTGCAGGTAATATTGGCAAATATAGCAACTGTAGTTTCAGCATAGATGGTATTGGTAATTATAAAGCAGGTTCAGACGCCAATCCGTCAAAAGGCAATGTTGGGGAACTACACTATGAAAAAGAAACGCAGATCAATGTAGTATTCTCTAAAATTCATCAATCTAAAATAATAAAAGCCCTGTTGGACTCTCACCCATATGAAGAAGTAGCTTATGAAATTTCAACTTTAGACAATACAGACCAAAACATAGGTATAGGAATGGTCGGCACCTTGAACGATTCTGTAAACGAAATTGAATTTCTCGAGCATGTGAAGAAAAAAATGAATGCATCTATAGTCAGACATTCAGAGTTGTTGGGGAAACAGATTAAAAAGGTTGCTGTCTTGGGAGGAAGTGGAGCTTTTGCAATTGAAGCCGCAAAATCAGCAGGAGCAGATGTTTACATAACTTCAGACCTAAAGTATCACGAGTTTTACAAAGCTGAAAACAAGATAGTGATCGCCGATATAGGACACTATGAAACAGAACAGTTTACAAAAAATATTTTAGTTGACTATCTTACAAAAAAAATTCCTAATTTTGCAGTCCGTTTATCGGAAAGTAAAACCAATCCCATCAAGTATTTATAAAAATTTATGGCAAAAAAAGAAGAGGCTTCGGTAGAACAAAAACTTAGGGCATTGTATGACCTGCAATTGATTGATTCAAGAGTAGATGAAATACGAAACGTTCGAGGCGAACTACCACTAGAAGTTGAGGATTTGGAAGACGAGGTTCTGGGACTTAAAACCAGAATTGACAAGTTGAAGACCGATGTTGAAACCATTAATTTTGAAATCGGCGCGAAGAAAAACTTGATCGAGGAAGCCAAGACACTTATTAAAAAATACAACGAGCAACAAAAAAACGTTCGTAACAGTAGAGAGTTCAACTCCATCAGTAAAGAGCTAGAGTTTCAAGAGCTTGAAATTCAATTGGCCGAAAAGAACATTAAAGAGTTCAAAGCGCAAATTGAACAAAAGAAAGTGGTTATTTCTGAAACCAAAGAGCGATTAAGTGAGCGTGAGGCACACCTTAAGCACAAAAAGAGTGAACTCGATGCTATTTTGGCCGAGACCGAGAAAGAAGAGCAGTCTTTATTAGAGCAGTCAGAAAAGTACCAAACCGAAATAGAAGAACGTTTGGTAAAGGCTTATGCACGAATTCGCAATAACGTAAAGAATGGCTTGGCCGTTGTACCAATCGAAAGAGGTGCTTCAGGTGGTTCTTTCTTTACCATACCACCTCAGGTTCAGGTTGAAATTGCTTCTCGAAAGAAGATTATCACCGATGAGCATAGTGGTAGAATTTTGGTCGATCCTGTATTGGCTGAAGAAGAGCAAGAAAAAATGCAAAAACTGTTCGCTAAGATGTAACAGTGTTTCATATAAGTAAAAAAGCCGCTCATGAGCGGCTTTTTTTATGCAATAACTTTAGTGAATATTTTGAAATTAAAGTAGTTCCAAAATTTTCTGTTCCACCTCTACACTATCCCATTTATTTTCAATATTGGGTATTTGCATTATTTCTTTCATTACCTTTTCTTGAGCATCCCCGACAGCCAAGGCTTCCGCATAAGGTCGCTCTGAAAATGTTACCCTACTATAGACCGGTATCCACTTATCAGGGTGTTTGGCCGCAAAATGCTTTTCTATCTTTTTTTGAAGTAAAAATTTAGGATCTGCGGTTTTACTGCTCATTTCGACAAAATTACGATAGCTTAATTCTGCAATCGCATCTGCATTTGGCTTTCTATCTTCTTGATATTCTTGAAAAATACGACCCCAGTCATCTCCGTACTTATGAATAAGCTTATTCAAAATATAAATATCTTCAAAACCCGCATTCATTCCTTGACCATAAAAAGGTACTACAGCATGGGCAGAGTCTCCTACCAAAGCGACCTTGTCCCAATACGACCATGGGTAGCACTTCATAGTCACCATCGCACTAGTCGGGTTCTTAAAGAAATCACCAGTCAGGTTTTCGATTTCTTTACGCACATTCGGAAAGTATTCTTTAAAAAAGGCTTTTGCCTCTTCTTTGGTTTTTAGACTTTCAAAAGATACCTCACCTTCGAATGGCAAAAACAAGGTACAGGTGAAACTGCCATCTAGGTTTGGCATAGCTATAAGCATAAACTTACCCCGTGGCCAAATATGAAATGAGTTACTATCAAATTTATGGGTGCCATCGTCATTCGGTGGTATAGAGAGTTCTTTATAACCAACGTCAATAAAATCTTGAGAATAGTCGAATCGGCTACGTCTTTGCATTTTATGACGAACTCTTGAAAAGGCACCATCGCATCCAAAAATCATGTCATACTTGTACTCTTTCCACTCACTTTTTTCAGATTGCCCCGTATAAATTTTAGCTTCCGGCAGGTTAACATCCCAAACTTTCTCTTCGAATCGAAAAGTAACCCCCGCCTCTTCGGCCAAATCGATCATACGTTTGTTCAGTATTCCCCGTGAAATTGACCAAATTGCTTCACCATCTTTACCATATTTCTGAAAATACATGGGTTCGCCGATTACGTGCATCGCCCTTTTATCAAGAGGTATGGCCAAATTTCTGATTTCGTCAGCTATACCTACCTCTTTCAAAGCTCTCCACCCTCTATTGCTCATGGCAAGATTGATTGACCTGCCCGAAAAGGTAATATTTCGTATATCAGGTCTTCGGTCAAAAACCGTTATCGTGTGCCCTAGCCTTTTTAAATAGATAGCCAACAATGATCCAACTAGCCCTGAACCAATAATGGCAATGTTTTTCTGATTTTGAATCATATATAAGATATGCTACCCTAAAATTTGAAAGGGGCTAAAAATGAGATATTTATTAATAAAAGATTCTCTTCTAAAAAATGAATCAGACCTTCATTATTTATTGTTGGCATTTACCATGAAAATCGGCAAATCGAACAAATATAAGGTTTAAACAGCTTTTTATAGCAAAATCAAAAACGATAGATTTAAATACATTCAACTAAAATGCGATAAGGGCCATCGAAAAGCTTTTCTCTAATTTACTTAGTAGTCACAAACAAACAGAATACTACATAGCCATGCATACCTTAAGATTGATTTTAGGCGACCAACTGAACCACAAGCACTCTTGGTTTCAAAAAGTGGACAATAATGTGACCTACATCATCGCAGAGATGAAACAAGAAACAGACTATGTTAAGCATCATATTCAAAAAATCGTCGCTTTTTTTTGCGCCATGCGTAACTTTTCAAGGGAATTAACGCAGAAAGGCCATCGGGTAATTTATCTCAAAATCAATGACCCCAAAAACCCTCAAGACTTAACAAAAGTTATTCAGTACGGCATCGATCGGGCGAACGCCACAAAATTCGAATATCTGCTACCCGATGAATATCGATTAGATCTTCAATTAAATAACACTTGCAAATCGATAAAATTACAAACCGAAGTATTCGACACCGAACATTTTTATACTTCTAGATACGAGGTTAAAAATTTCTTCGCGAATAAAAAGAGCTTGATAATGGAAAGCTTCTATCGCATGATGCGGAAAAAGCATCATATCATGGTCAACAGTGGGCAACCCGAAGGCGGTAAATGGAACTTTGACCAAAGTAACCGTAAAAAATGGAATGGTGAACCCGAAATACCCCATGAACGCGGTTTTAGAAAAGATGTCTCATCCATTTTTGACGATATTGAACAGGTCGATATCAATTACTTCGGGGAGATTGACCCCACCAATTTTAATTGGCCCACTTCGCGCTCAGATAGTCTCTCCGTATTAAATTACTTCGTTCAAAATTTCCTGGTTCATTTTGGTGACTTTCAAGATGCTATGCACACCGATCAGCATTTTCTTTTTCACTCTCGATTGTCCTTTGCTATGAATAGCAAAATGATATCTCCTAAAGAGGTAATTGACAAGGTATTAGATTATTACTACAACCATACCGATGCAATACATATTTCTCAAGTAGAAGGTTTTATACGTCAAATTTTAGGCTGGCGAGAATATATGAGAGGTATTTATTGGAAAGAAATGCCCAATTACGCCAACCTTAACAAGCTCGAGAATAGTAATAAATTGCCCGATTTCTTTTGGACCGCTGATACTAAAATGAACTGCTTAAGGCATAGCATTAAACAAAGCCTGAACGAAGCATACGCCCATCATATTCAGCGCCTGATGATAACCGGCAATTACGCCCTATTAACCATGACCGACCCTGACGAAGTCGATGCTTGGTATCTTGGTATTTACATTGATGCCATAGAATGGGTCGAAATTACCAATACCAGGGGCATGAGTCAGTTTGCCGATGGGGGCATCGTTGGCACCAAACCTTATGTAAGTAGCGCAAACTATATCAACAAAATGAGTAATTATTGTAAGGGTTGCCATTATAGCCACACAAAGAAACTGGGAGAAAACGCTTGCCCATTCAATGCATTATACTGGAACTTTTTAGACGAAAAAAGAAATCACTTTGAGAATAATAACCGTATGGCCATGATGATGAATCTGTTGAACAAGAAAAATAAAAGAGAACTTGAAGATTTAAAAACAAGGGCAAGAGAAATTATAGAGCATCCTGAACGGTTTTAAATTGATTTAATATTCTTTTAACTCTAAGCGGTCATCCATCAAATGTTGTTGATGCGTAAATAAGTTGAACATTCCGCGAAAGCGCCTATATATATCCAAAAAGAAAGTCCTTCACAACTAATTTTGCGAAGGACTTTTTTCATGCTGTTAAAAATAGCTCTATTCTAGTACACCATCAACGATGCCATACTCAATTGACTCTTCAGCATTCATCCAATAATCTCTATCAAAATCTTTTAAGACCTTCTCATAATCTTGTCCGCAGTTATCTGCCAAAATTCTAGCACTCAATTCTTTGGTCTTGATAATCTCTTTGGCCTGTATTTCAATATTCGATGCTTGGCCACGAGCACCACCACTAGGTTGATGTATCATAACTTGCGCATGAGGTTGAATAAACCTTCTCCCCTTCTTGCCTACAGATAATAGTATCGAACCCATAGAAGCCGCTAGACCGGTACAAATGGTCGATACCGGGCTTTTTAGCGATTTGATGGTGTCGTACATGGCAAAGCCAGAGGTTACGTAGCCACCAGGGCTATTAATGAATAATTGAATCTCTTTATTATTTTGCATATCTAAGTACATAAGACGATCGATAACATGTTTGGCGGTATCATCATCGACCATGCCCCATAAGAACACTTTTCTTTCCTCCAATAATTTCTCGTCTATCGTTTCTTGTACTTTTCCTTTTTTAGAACTCATTTTATCTATTTTGATATGCTCAAAATTAAGCAATTTATTTAAATGCCAACACGGGCAGTGCGTCAAGAAATATCACCAAAAGAAATGGTAGATTTATTGGAATTGAATACCCTGAATCCCCTCAACAAGCCTTGATAAGTTTTCCTTCATATCCTATACTTAGGTTCTAAAAGCTGTTATCTTTGAAAAAACCACTCGTCATGAAGAAATATCTATCCGCAATCCTAATCCTTTCTATTGTTATTTTGTCTTGTAAAGAAACTAAGAAGGAAGAGACACAGACTGAAACACCAAAAAAAGAGTTGAGTCTTTTAGAGAAAATAGCCTATGCCAATGGCTACGAAAATTGGAACAATATCGAAGAACTTAAATTCACCTTCAATGTTGATCGCGATACTTCCCATTATGAACGAAGCTGGGTATGGAAACCGAAATCTAATGAAGTTACCGCCATAACCGCAGAAGACACGCTAACCTATAGCCGCAAGGAGATGGACAGTACCGCTTACAAAACCAATGGCAGTTTTATAAACGACAAATATTGGTTAATGGCACCCATAAATATTCTTTGGGATGAAAACGGAAGTTCAACCCAACATTCTACCGATGTGGAAGCTCCTATGAGTAAAAAATCGATGCAAAAATTAACGGTTACCTATGGCCAAGAAGGAGGTTACACCCCTGGTGATGCGTATGATTTTTATTTTGAGGACGATTACATCGTAAAAGAGTGGGTATTTCGCAAAGCGAACCAAGAAGAACCTTCGATGATTACCACTTGGGAAGATTATACCGACGTCGGAGGCCTAAAATTGGCAAAAATGCACAAAAACGAAGATGGAAGCTTCAAACTTTATTTTACAGGCTTAGAGGCAACCACTTCCAAATAATACGATATGTTATTTGCCATAACGGCGCTGAAGTACAATTGTAGCAGAAAGTATAAGTAGTGCACAGCCCAATAATACTATAAAACAGGTTACAAGAGACGATGTGTCGGCTACAAAACCTAAAAGTGGTGGTGCCAATAAAAACCCTGTATAACCAGTACCGGCTATAAACGAGACGCCTTGCGAAGAATCTATACCTTTAACATTGCCCCCGATGCGAAAGACCTCTGGTACAATAACCGAAAAACCAAGTCCGCTCAAGGCAAACCCGATGATAGCCATATAAATATCGGTAGTTAAAACCAGAGCATAGCCTAGCATCACCACAATCGAAGCGATAGTTACCATTTTAATAGAACCTATTTTCGAACTTATACCGTCTCCCAGAAAGCGACCTACGGTCATAGTAACTTGAAAACCAAGAAAACCTGCACCCCAAAGAATTTCAGGTGCCAAACTTATTTCTTTGAGATAAAGTCCGCTCCAGTCCACAATAGCGCCTTCACTGCCCATGGCAACAAAAGAAATAATCCCCAAAAACAACAAAGGTTTAAATAATTTAAGGCTAAAGGCTTCTTTTTCTTCAGTGGCAGCGACCACATCTTTAAAACGCTTATGAAAGAAAGCATTTACGATCAATACCAAAACTACGGCCAACCCCATATGCAGAGGCGGATTATTTAAAGGCCCAATTAAAAAACTACCCAAACCGGCCAAGACCCCGCCCAGACTAAAGAAACCATGAGAGGCCGACATAAACTTCTGTTTATCTTCTTTCTCTATTTCGGTTACCAAAGTGTTCATTGAAATATCTGTAAACCCATTGCATGCCCCAAATAAAAAAAGTGAAAAGGCCAGCAAATAATAATTTGGTGCCAAAAGGGGAAATAGAGCCGCGAAACAACTTAAAATCACACCCGCTCGCGTGGCCTTGCCGACTCCGATACGATTTATAATAATTGAAGCAAAAGGAAATACAATAAAAACACCCAACGCCAAAAAAAATATGGCAATACCCAATTGCGACTTGTCGATATCAAGATTCTCTTTTACCGTGGGGATATAGATGGCCCAAGTACCGAATAGAATATTAATACTCGCAAAAACCCATGAGGGACCAAAGTATCGGGCATTAGTAAAAATTAGAAGCAAAGATTTCATAGTAACCCTATATCTGGTCGACGAATATAATCTAAAAATCGAAAATCTTTCGACTTAGATATGAGCTTAAGACGGCACTATAAATTATCACTTCTTACGGTTTTAACTTAACCAACTCACAATGAACATCTTCGCAAACGTTTGCGAAAACTGTGGTTTTGAGCGTGTAATTATGTAAGATATTTCTTAAAATAAGAGAGCTTTATTGAAAAAAAAATAATATTTTTATGAGTGAAATTTTTGAATTAAAAACGCCAAGCTTAACCTACTTTCTTTTAATTCAATCACTTAAATCAAATTTGCTTAACAATATGAAGTTCAAATTAACTAATGTTAATCTGATTATTATCTCGCTTATATTATTTCTTATCACCAACGTACTACTATGGACATCTGTAGTGAGACGAATTTCGACCTACAAGAAAAACATATATGAAATTGAAGAGGTAAAAGCAACTAATAGGGTAAAGGATGCTGAGAACCAGTTTATGAACCTATTTAAGATAAGCAAAAAAAATATTGCCCTTATTCGCAATATGGTTGAGTTTGAACTTATGGCCGGTGATCCCCCTGAGTCTATTGCAAGAAAATTAGGAGCATTCATTAAACTTGATGACAACTATTTTCAAGCCCGAATAATAGATGATACCGGAAATGAAATTATTAGAGCGGAAATGCAAAACCATTCGCTTCAAATAACAAACCCTGAGAAACTTCAATATAAAGGTGATCGCTACTATTTTCGAGAGGCCCTGAAAGCTGACAAAGGGCAAGTCTATATCTCTCAATTAGATCTGAATATCGAAGATGGTAAAATTGAGCTTCCGCACAGGCCTACCGTTCGTTTTTTTAGTCCGCTGTTTTCAGCTACCAAAAAAATCGGTGTTATCGGGCTAAATCTAAATATTCAAAATTGGTTCGACACCTTTAAGGGAAAGAATATTGGTCTACTCAATGCATCGAATGAAATATATTACGATGAAAATCAAGAACTTTATAGTGAATTTACCGAAGATTTAGATAAGGTCGATGAAAACGGAAAATCAGAATATTTCTATAAAAAAATAAGTCTAGATGGTGCACAAACCTGGACACTTTATACTCGAAATAATACTGCATTGATCAGTAGTAAGCTGGCAAAATTCAAAAGAGATACTTATAAAAACGCGGCCATGCTTTCTGCAGGTGTTCTTTTTTTACTCATCGTTACCTACTTTCTAAATAAAAATTATATTAAAATATCACAGTTGAACAAGAGTATCGAAAATCAACTAGTAGAAAGAGATACACTTATCAAAGAAATACATCATAGAGTAAAAAATAACCTTCAAGTAGTAGCTAGTCTATTGAGCTTGCAATCGAGTTTCATCAAAGACGAAACCATAAAAATGCTATTTAGGTATAGCCAGTACCGAATTAACTCTATGGGTATGGTTCATGAAATGCTATATAAGAGTGGTGACCTAAGCAAAATAGACTACAACACCTACATCAATGAAATGGTTACGGCCCTTATACAGTCGATGAAAGGTAGGGACAACGATATAGCCTTAGAGACCGAAATCGATAACATTTACCTTAATATCGACACTTCGATACCCCTAGGCCTTATTATAAATGAGATAATTACCAATTCTCTTAAGTATGGTTTTCAAGACACTAAAAAAGGAGTGATTTTTATAAGATTGGAGAAAGTTCAATCATCCGGTTACAATTATAAAATGGTGATCAGCGATAATGGATCCGGTTTTCCTGCGGACGTTAATTTTAGAAACACCAAATCGTTAGGCTTGAAACTAATTCACAAATTAGTGCTGCAATTACGAGGAAATATTGAAAAAGATAACTCAAAACCGGGCACCTATTACATTATAAGCTTTAAAGAAATTGAGCAGATATCTTAGATAGAAATTTTAAAATTTTGATGAATAATTGATTATATGGATTTAAGTATTTTAATCGTAGAAGATAATTTTATCATCCAAATGTTTTTAGAAGAAGCCTTGACCACCTTAGGTCATGAAGTGCTGGGAGCTGTCGACACCGGTGCCGATACTCTTTCTTTTATCGAGACCAACACCCCGAACATTATATTTTTAGATATTGGGCTATCAGGCTCTTTAAGCGGTATTGATTTAGCGCAAACGATAAAAGACAAATATCAAATACCATTTGTTTTCCTAACGGGAAATTCAGACCGGCCTACCCTAGAACGTGCCCGCAAAACCGACCCTTTGCACATTATCAGTAAACCTATTGATGAAGACAAACTAAAAGAAGAAATGCTTTTTATTACTGAAAAACTAAGGAGCCGAATTGTTTAAAATAGTCGATTTCTATATTAAGACACTACCTCTCATGCCAGAGAGCGTATACCTTGTTTCAGAATTTGGCCAAACCTGAACATATCTTCAAAAGAACAATAGAAGGGCGCAGGCGCCAAGCGTATTACGTTAGGCTCTCGCCAATCGATAACAACACCGTTCTTCATTAAATAATCGAAAAGTTCTTTACCTTGACCATGCAAAAAAACAGATAATTGACAGCCTCGATCTTCAGGTGTAATTATTTCAAAGGATCCTTCGGTCTGTTTATCTATTTCAGTCAGAACATATTCTAGATATGATACAATAAGATTTCGTTTATCTATGAGCGCCTTCATACCCACTTCTTCAAACATCTCTAAAGAAGCTAAATACGGTGCTAATGACAATACCGGCGGATTACTTAGTTGCCAAGCATCGGCAGACGCTGGTGCTTCGAATTCGGGTTTCATCAAAAACCGAGAATCTTTTTTGGTGCCCCACCATCCTTCGAAACGATTGATGTCTTTTTTATCTAAATGCTTCTCATGAATAAAAATTCCCGAAGCATTGCCCGGGCCACTATTCATATATTTATAACTGCACCAAGCTGCAAAATCTGCATTCCAATCATGAAGCTTTAGCTCGATATTACCAGCAGCATGCGCAAGGTCCCAGCCTACCATAGCGCCAACTTTTTTACCCGCTGTTGTAATGGTTTCCATATCGAAAACCTGCCCATTATAATAATTGACCCCACCGATAAGAACCAGGGCCAACTCATCACCTGTATCTTCGATAACTTTTAAGATATCTTCTGTATGCCAATGGTTCTCGCCTTCTCTCTTTTTTACCTCTACAATTGCCTCTTCAGGTGTAAAACCATGATGCCTCACCTGACTTTGCAACATGTATTGATCGGAAGGAAATGCCTTTTCTTCACAAATAATCTTGTAACGCTCTTTAGTAGGCCTGTAAAAGGTTACCATAAGCAAATGTAAATTGACGGTCAGTGTGTTCATCGCACAGACCTCTTCTGGCTTTGCCCCTACGACTTTTGCCATAGGTTCCGCTAACCGCTCATGATAGTCCCACCAAGGCTTTTTCGAGTGAAAATGGCCTTCGACTGCCAACTCTGCCCAATCGGTCATAATCTCATCAATGTAGTTTTTGGTACGTTTGGGTTGCAACCCCAAAGAGTTTCCCGTGAAATAGATGGCTTGCTTTCCATTTACTTGAGGAAAATGAAATTCATCTCTATATTTTGCCAAAGAATCGGCTTTATCGAGCGACTGGGCAAACCCAAGCGTATTTTCAAACTGCATAGAAAAAAGTTTATTCAAAAATACGATTATGATGCCGATTCCGTAGGCCCTTCGTCAAGTTTGTCATCTTCTAATCGCATCTCGATTATATGCTTTTTAAAACCTGCTTTTTCATAAGCTTTTACAGCTCCCAAATTTTCTTGATATACGGTCAATCGAACTTCTTTAACCCCTCTGTTGTATGACCACTCTCGCAAGGCGTCAACAATTTTTCGATTTAAACCCATACCTCTGCACTCTGGATCGGTATACATAAAGCCTAGATAAGCATACACCTCATGGTCTAAATAATGTCTTGCTTCCCGTATTTTAGCATAGCCCGAAGCTACAAGCTTATCTTTGTTCTCGATGACCAATACTTCTGCCTCATCACTAAGAATTAATTCTTCAATATCGTAATAGCTGATTTGGCCCTTTCTTATGGTGGGGTCGAACCGCCGCTCTGCCCGAATAATTTCTTGTTCAAATCTTAAAAGATGTTCTAAATCTGAGACCGTGGCTTTTCTTAAAAAAAATTCTCCCATTAATCAACTTCTTGTTTGTACTGTGTTCGAAGTTCTAAAGTACTATATATTTGCACAAAAAGTGATATGCACTTTCTATCGCCGGTATTGGAGAATTACATACAGAGCAACTCGGAAGATGAACCAAAAATACTTCAAGAACTCACCCGAGAAACACACTTAAAAATACTGAGACCTCGAATGCTTACCGGGCATTTTCAAGGTAGAGTGTTGAGTATGCTCTCAAAAATTATTGCACCAAAAAATATTTTAGAAATAGGCACCTATACTGGCTATTCAGCTATTTGCTTGGCCGAAGGTATGCAACCAGATGGTCAGCTACACACCATTGATATCAATGAAGAACTTCAAGATATTCAAAGAAAATATTTTGATAAAAGCGGCTACGGAAGTCAAATATCGCAGCACACTGGAGACGCCAAATCGATAATACCTAAACTAGATATCACCTTTGACCTCGTTTTTATAGATGCTGAAAAAAAAGATTATCCCGAGTATTTCGAACTTGTACTCGAAAAAACACGGCCGGGAAGCGTTATTCTATCCGATAATGTGCTTTGGTCGGGCAAAGTGGTAGAACCTGTCGACAAAAAAGATAAAGTGACCCCTATACTACTAAACTATAATAAGATATTGAAGGAAGACAAAAGGGTAGAAACAGTTCTCTTACCGGTCAGGGATGGCCTAACCCTAACGAGGGTGCTATAAATCGCGTATAGAGCATATAGAAGAAAATGGCCGAAAGAACACCCACCGTACTACCTACAATAATATCTACTGGAAAATGAACCCCGACGAATATTCTGCTCATTACAAAAATTAAGGGCCATATATAAAACAACCAGCTCCACTTAAATCGGTTTTTCAGAAACAACACTACCAAGGTCGTAATAGAGAAAGAACTAGAGGAATGACCAGAGAAAAAGCTATAGGTCGTTGGCGTCTTTAAGATTCGGATAAGGGTATTAATTTCCTCATCATTATTGGGTCGTAAGCGTGCAACCGAATATTTTGTGAGATCGGTAATCGTACTTACAAAAAGTGCCATCACCAATATAGTACCGATTACGAAGAAAGCTTCCCGCTTCGGATATTTTATGAAAATCAATACGATAAATAGAATAAAAAGGGGAATCCAAGTATTGAAATTGGTTACAGTAGTCCAGAAAACATCATAATCCTCTATACCTAGGTTATTGAGATAGACAAAAGTATCACTGTCCCATTTAAGAATCTTTTCAAGAATCTTTTCGAGCAAATCTAGTTTCTTTTGATGGTTCCCGTAACGTCGTCAACGTTCTTCTTTACCTCGTCGATTTCTTTTTTAATATCAGTACCAATACCTGAAGTCAGGTTTTCTTTTACGTCATTGATATCCTTTTTGATATCATCGACAAAACTGGTATCTATGCCTTGCTTATCAGCACTTTTTTGAATTTCACGCTTAATATCTTCGGTTGCATCTTTAAGTTGGCGCATACCGCTACCAAGGCCCTTTGCAATACCCGGAATCTTATCGGCACCGAATACCATGACCACAATAAACATGATAAAGAATATCTCTCCACCACTAATAAAAAGAAATTGCATCAAATACATAAGACAAATATAGTGAAGATTGTGTTCGTTGCATAAAAAGACCCGCTAGGTTTTTTTATTACCGCTTCCATTGGGTAAAGTAAAGAATCTAACGGGTCTTATATCAATAAAAAAATATCGAATTATTTACCCTTGATATTCTCCTTCATCTCATCAAACTCTGACGGAGTTTCTTTTGAAGGCCAAGCATTATTGGTGACGTCTATATCGGCAGTCTCCATTTTAGGGTCGACTACTATACCCGTAAGCTCAACCTGAGAGGAAATTACGACACTTACCTCTTTATCGTTCTTACGCCATATTTCTGCGGGGTAAGTAATATTTTTAGTTGTGCCATCGGCATAGGTATACTCAGCGATCAATGGCATGGGAATGCCACCTGGTTTATCGTAGGTTACCTCATAAAAATACTTAGGCTCTTTTACCGCGGCTCTCTCTGCTTCGGTCAAATTGTCCATCATGAACTCTTTCAAGGTCTTTGAACTTTCGGTCGGTGCCTTTCCCTTTAGGTTCGGGTCGGCATCTTCACTACCTTCTTCTGCCAAATAAACTAATGGAGGCAATTCAGCTTCCGTAATGTTACGGGCGGCCATATATTCTTGCATTTTTTTACTTGGCTTGTCGGTCACATAGTATTTTTTGATTCCCTTCACGCCAATATCCACATAATCCGTAGTGTAAAACCATCCTCTCCAATACCAATCAAGGTCAACGGCCGAAGCGTCTTCCATCGTTCTGAAAAAATCTTCCGGTGTTGGGTGTTTAAATTTCCATCGTTGAGAATACGTCTTAAAGGCATGGTCAAAAAGTTCTCTTCCCATTACCGTTTCTCGTAAAATATTCAAGGCCGTAGCTGGTTTTCCGTAGGCATTTGGTCCTAGCTGATAAACATTTTCAGGGTTGGACATGATGGGAGCGATAGTACTCTGGTCACCGCTCATATAAGGCACGATTTTAGAGGGTTCTCCCCTACGCGATGGATATTTGCTATTGGGCGCAATAGCTTCCGGATAAATTTCACCGAATTCTTGTTCGGCCACAAACTGCATAAAGGTATCTAGACCTTCGTCCATCCAACCCCACTGACGCTCGTCGGAGTTCACGATCATCGGAAAGAAGTTGTGCCCCACTTCGTGGATGATTACACTGATCATACCATATTTTACACGATCAGAATAGGAACCATCTTCATTAGGTCTGCCATAGTTCCAGCATATCATCGGGTACTCCATACCCTGGTTCTTTGCATGAACGGAAATTGCCTTGGGGTAAGGGTAATCAAAGGTATGCGACGAGTACGATTTTAAGGTATGCGCCACTGCCTTGGTCGAATACTCTTCCCATAGCGGATTACCTTCTTTTGGGTACATTGAAATAGCCATTACATCACGATTGCCCAGTTTAACGGCTTGCATATCCCAAATAAACTTACGCGAAGTGGCAAAACCGTAATCACGTACGTTCTTAGCTTTAAACTTCCAGGTTTTTTTCTTTTCTGAAACATTCTTTTCAGCTGCTTCGGCCTCTTCTTGGGTAACGATCAATACCGGCTTGTCGTACGACTTTTTCGCTTTTTCGTAACGATTCATCATTTCCTTTGAAAAAACATCTTTCCGGTTTTGGAGTACTCCGGTCGCATCGAGCACATGATCATCGGGTACTGTTATGTTCACTTCGTAATCACCGAAAGGGAGCGCAAACTCACCACTACCCCAGAATTGATGGTTTTGCCAACCTTCTACATCGCTATATACTGCCATTCTCGGAAAAAACTGTGCAATCACATAGGCACGGTTGCCATCTTCAGGAAAATATTCGTACCCTGAACGTGCCCTATTAACGGTATGGTCTGGTATATTGTAGTTCCATTTAATAGAAAATGAAATTTGTTCTTTGCTCTTTAAGGGTTGCGGAATATCAATACGCATCATCGTTTGGTTGACCGTATATTTCAAAGGTTTGCCATTGGCATCTTTAACATGTTCGATTACGAATCCACCATCGAAAGGTTCTGTAATATATTTTTGGACAAAACTACCGGCTTGCTCTGCCATAGGTACCCCACCACCATCTCTTAAAGGTGATTTGGAGGTTTTGGCCCTTACATTCTGATCTAACTGAACCCATAGGTATTCTAGGTTATCGGGTGAGTTATTGGTATAGGTAATGGTCTCTTCCCCATAAATTTTGGCATTTTTGTCATCGAGTTCGATATCCATAACATAATCTGCCTGTTGTTGGTAGTAATCAGGACCTGGCGCCCCTGAAGCAGACCGGTAGGCGTTGGGGGTTGCAAATTCTTCATAAAGCTGCTTGAACTTGCTTTGGTTGTAGTGACCCGGTTCTCTTTCTTGTTTCATTTGCTGCTCTTGAGCGCTTGATAAAGTAGCGAACAAAAAGAGAGCGGAAAAAATGTGATACTTGAATTTGTTCATATTCTTCGTTAGTTTATAATCCGTGAAAAATAAAGTTTTTTAAGGATATGTTAATTGAATGTTACAAGTTTAACATTCCTTTAGTACGAGATTTAAGAAGTACAAAACTTTTCTTTTTGTCATTCACATTGATGTGAACCACATTTTGTTGGTCGTCGAAAAGATCGGTCAAGACTTCATTTTCAATGGCTATCGATTTCAATTCGGTCAGATTTATATCTGCAACTTCGATAAAACATATCATCACATCGGCGTCGTATTTTTTTCCGATATAATTGTACTGTATGGGTTTTCCGTTTATCGAAACAACAAATTTGCTACGCAGGTATTTCTCGATATATTCGTCGGCAAGCTCTGATTCCTTTTCCGTATCAAGCTCGGCATCTACATCATATCGCGCCATTAACAGGCGATTGAAATCATCAATAAATATTCGTGACGTAATCTGAACAGCCTGATCTTTTTCAGAGAAATTTACGTTGGTCACACTTACATAAAACTTATGTGCTACCGTAAATGCAAAAAGGGGGAGGACTAAAAGAAAGAAGAGTTTTTTAAAGTGTTGCATATGCTGGCCTTAGTGGTTGCAAAAATAAACAAAACCTATGCCAAAACGGTATCAATCGTGATTGTTGTTTTTTCGGTAAACCATACTCTTTCGTCGCATAAACTCCCATATCTTTAAACGATCGTGGGTATCGACGGTAACTTGAAAAACAGGATCAATTTCACAGAAATACATAAAATCGTCTATTTTATCTTCGGGAATCTTAAACCTAGAAACATATAAAGAATCGGCATAAAAGCTACGCACTCGCTGTGTTCTGTTGTAGGTCGCGTTTCTTGCTACCCGTGATTTCAACATTTTTGTACGCCCGGTGATGGCATTAATAATCGGATTAAAAGGTATACCTCCACCCGTAGTCGCTTCGTTCAGCAAGCGTTCGGCCTGACTTGGAAAAACTGCATAAGCATTTGGCAACCCTAACGTAGAAGCCGTAACGACAGGCTCCGTTTTTAAACGGTTCAGATCGCGACCCACATCGCCCGAAAGGTTATAGGGCATAACAATTACCTCTTCCAGCTCGGTCAGTGCTTCATCGAGAGGCACCATTAAAAGCTTGCTTTCCAACACAGAAAGGGTAACGACCATTTCTTTGCGTCGATACTGTATCGCCGAAAATACCAAAGTGTCGTTAAGATTTACTGCAATGGAAAAAAAACCGTTGATATCGGTAATCGTTGCCTTTTTGGTAGTGGTGTTCAATACGTGCGTAGCCGCCACATCGCCATCTTTACTATAGACCCTTCCTTCCAATTTTTCAGAAAAAAAGTCTTGGGCCACCACCGACGTAAGAGACCAAAATAACATAAGTAGAAAGACACTACTCTTCTTCATTCATTTGTTCGCGATAAAATTCACTCTCGGTCACCAAAAAATCGATCAATTGAAATTCGTTCTTCTTCAATAACAGATCATACTGTGGCGCACGGCCATCGACATATGTAAGAAAATCGTCTATCTGTGCCTGTGAAAGTTTTAGGTCGACCACAAAAAATTCATCGTCGTATACCTGACGTAATACTTCGCTCATTTTTAATTTCGGCCGTTGCTGCCCATCTTTTTGGGCCACTTTAGACAAGGCCTTGAAAATATTGACAAAGTTTAAACCGTCTTGCATACCCCTTTCCGTTTGGCTCAGCGACACATTTTCCACTTCGGTAGAACGGTCTATTTCGTATTCAACTTCTTTGAACTCTTGATTCTGTACTTTTAAAAACCGTTCTCTATTCTCCGGTGTAACCACAACTTCGTCAAGCTCGGTCACCTTTTCTTTTACTTCAACGACCAAACGACCATTTGCAATTATTTCATTGGTGACTTTAATAACCTTCAACTGATAATTCACAGCAGTAAACGCCAATTCATCACCCACTTTGGCGTCAATGGCGAATTGACCCTTATCATTTGAAATTACGGCATTCTCTGTCGTAATGTTAATTACATTTTCATTCGGCACCGGTACATTTCTATATAAAACCGTACCTCTCAAAACATTACGGTCACCATTTTGCGCAGCGGTATAAAAAGAAATAAAAAGTATAAAAATCAAGGTAGGGATATTCTTCATCAGATTGTTTTAATATATAAATTAGATTCGGCTTAGCAGGTCTCACTTTGCGTGAGAGCCTATTTCTAAGCGGCCAAACCCTCGGTCATATGTGTTCTTGAATTTAAAAAGTTCATAAAGAAAGCACAAGTACCGGTTTTAAAAAAACGGTCATATCTAAACTTTTGTTAATTCATTTTTGACATACCGAAGGTTAAAGAATGTACTTTGTAGGAAAAACTTTCTCCGTTTAACTAGACGAACAAGTAGTTTATCCTGATAAGTTAGTAATGTATACAGATAATTATATTTTTGTTGACCCTAATACCTTAAATCTTGATCATATGCTCAAGCACTTAGCAATACCTTTCGTACTGATCGGTCTTCTTGTAACGACGGCTGCACAGGCCCAGGTCAAAATCGGTGATGACCCCCAGACCATTGATGCCGCATCTCTTTTAGAGCTTCAAAGCTCTGACAAGGTTCTCGTGATTACCCGGGTAGATTCTTTGCAAATGACCACCATAGTCCCTAATCGGGGGGCCATGGTCTATAATACTACCGCAGATTGTATATATTATTATGATGGCGCACAGTGGAATAATATGTGTAACGTAAACGGAGAAGGCGGAAACCTAACCGCTGACCCCTTGGTTAATGATATTAGTACTATTGTGATTACGCCTACGGCGGATGGCAGCAACTTCGAAATTGCCCCGAACAGCATTAATAGTGAACAGATTGTGAATGGCGGTATCAACGGTATTGATATTCAAGATGGATCGATAGGCCAAGGAAAGCTTCAGAACAATTCGGTTACGCAAGATAAACTTTCTGAGAACTCCGTAGGTGCTTTTGCATTGGATAATGATAATATCAACCTGTCAGATTTCACCAACGATGAAGGCTTTATCACAAACGCTGATATCATCAGTAATGATCTTGGTAACGCTATTAGTGCAGGAACCGATAACGGCGCATTTTATGACGATTCTGGCTTGCAGACTCAAATAACTACCAATGCGACCAATATTGCCGCTGACGGAGATACCGATGCCACGAACGAAATTCAAAGTTTGGAACTAAACAACGGTAACGAGCTATCGATTACCGGGGTTACAGGTTTTGTGACTTTACCCACTGCTGATGGTTCAGATACCAAAATAGAGAATGGCACCAATACCATCGTATCAGGTAATGGTACTATTGCTACGCCCTATGCTATAAATATTACGGGGGTCGATATAAGTGACACTAACGAGTTACAAGATTTATTGTTCGACGACGCTACAAATATTCTGACGCTTAGCAACCCGGCCAGTTCTACCAATCAAGTTGATTTAAGTGCTTTGGCTGGTGGTGGAGGTACCGATGACCAAAATGCCGGTGAGGTACCCGTGGCAGCTACCCCCGCTAACTATACGGCTGCAACAGCCGATGTAGAAGCACACTTGGCAGGGATCGATGCGGCCCTTGCAGGTGGCGGTGGAGGGTCTACCGAAGTAGTGGACGGCACTACTCTAACAGGTACAGGTACAGCTGCAAACCCTTTTAAAATCGAGCCCTCTGCAACTAACGGGCAATTTTTAACTACGGATGCCAGTGGAGATGTAGTTTGGGCCAATGTACCTGCTACAGGTACTACACCTATTTTGAGTGAAGTACTAGCAGCAGGAAACGGTGCGCTAAATCAACAAATAAAAGAATTATTGGATCCCACTGCTGCCCAAGATGCCGCCACAAAAGCTTATGTCGATGCAACGGTAGCCTCGGGCGGAGCCTTAACCGATGGTTCAATTCTTATTGGAGGTGCAGGCGATGTAGCCCAACAGTTAGAAATTAGCGGCGATGCCACCATGGATAACGCTGGGGTTCTGACCATACAAAACGATTCTATAACGTCACTAAAAATTAAGGATGCTACCATCGCTCTTGAAGATTTTAGTGATATGGGGGCCGATGCAGACGGCCAAGTCATGAGATGGAGCGAAACCAACGGACAATGGGAGATAGCTTCTGCAGCAAGCCATACCGGTCAATCAAAATCAATATTTTTTGCAGATGAAAACGGTGATCCTTCCCAATTTTTTCACCCGACGAATGGCAACCCAAGTTTCATATGGGATTATGAAGCAAGGGTAGTATCCGGGAGAGCCTACGGAGCTTTAGGTATTGGTCTTGACGGCCAGGCTATAAACAATAATGTTAAAGTGCATATCATAGATAATGTTGGTGGAAATGTATCATATCCTTTAGAAGTGCAGAACCGACAAGAAGGTGCCGGGTCGGCAGTAGGCATATTGTTTGCTCACGATAGATTCAATGATGGAAAAGGTTCTCTGGTGTTTCAAAGAACAGGGAACTTCGGAGTAGGCGATTTTCATTTTGTATTGAATAACAATAGTGGCGCCCGACAAGCTCCTCAGCTAGCCTCCGACAAAGCCTTTACCATTCAGAATGATGGGGATATAGTCCTTTACAACGGTATAGAAATTGCCGGAGATCGTGGTGATGCCAATCAAGTCTTGACTTCCAATGGAGCCGGGGCCGTCTCTTGGGAAGATGCTGGAGGTTCTACTACCTATACGGGTGGAGCCGGACTTACTCTTACCGGAACAACTTTTGCTGTAAATGATTTAGCTGGAGAAGTGACCGGACCTACTTCGGCTACTGTCATTGCCGACGATGTTATAGGTACTGATGAATTGACCGTAAACGCTGTTTTTGAAGAAAACATCAATGCCAATGCGGTGACATCAGCTAAGATAGCACCAAATACAATTACTTTAGATGACCTTAATAATATGGGTGCAACAACCAATGGACAAATTTTAAAATGGGACCAAGATAACTTAGTCTGGACTATCGGTACAGATAACGGTGGATCGACTACTTATACTGGAGGTGACGGACTTACGCTATCAGGCACCAATGATTTCAGCGTTAACGTAGATGGTGCAACTATTGAAACCGCATCAGATATATTACAGGTAAGAGATGCAGGCATCACCAATGCTAAATTAGACAAGGCCAATATTCCCTTAAGTGGTTTTGGTGTACCTACAGCCAGTATCGATTTAAACACCCAAAAAATCGTTAATCTTGGCACTCCTACCCTTGATGCAGATGCAGCTACCAAAAAATATGTAGATGATAATGCTGGCGCAAATCTTTCTACTACAGACTTGACACAAACCTTTGGTGAAGATAGAACGTATAATTTGAACGGTTCAAACTTATACTTTGACGGAGCTGGTTTAATAGGAATAGGCACAACAACACCTGCTGCTAAATTCCATGTTTCTGGTGGACAAGTTAGAGCTGCAACCTTTTCCGCCGGTGATGGGTTTGCCTATGGCTTTTCAAGTGACCCCGACACGGGTGTGTATCGAGTTGAAGCGGACCAAATAGGTTTTGATGTTGGCGGATTTCAAGCTTTAACTATTGATGAACCAAGTGCAGGAATAACTAATGTCACAGTAAAAGGTGCATTCTCAACCAATATAAGAACAGAAGCTGGCGGCGGTTCTATATTTGTTGCCGATGACGATCATACAGTAATTATTGGTAATGCAACCACAGTAAATTTACCTGCGCCTTCCACAGGTGGCACAGGCATTAACGTCGGTAAAATTTATATATTAAAAAATATCACAGGAGGAGCAATAACTATAGATTCATTTATTGATTCTGTCGGAACACCTTCAACTAGCTTACCAGCAGGTGTGACTCAGCTGCAAAGCGATGGTTCAGCTTGGCACCAAATCAATTGATTATGAATAAGACAATTTCATTTTTATTGATGTTAGTAGGGGCGACAACCGCTCAGGCCCAAACCGCTTTGTACAATACGGGCAACCTTCGTTTACATGATGGAGGTCAAATGGGTTTTCATACCGACCTCATAAACGATGGTTCTTTTGATGAGAACCAAGGCCTCGCCGGTTTTTATGGCACCAATTTGCGCAATATTAGTGGTAGCTTGCCCCCTACTTTTTTCGATGTAGAGTTTATGACCCAAAACGGCACTTTTCTAGATATTCCGGTCAATGTGGCCAACAATGCCAATTTTGTTTCGGGCAACGTATTGACCCCTAGAACTCAAAACGCAACTACATTGAACTTTCTGGATCTAGGGTTTTCATTTGGAGAAAACGATATCAGTAAGGTCGACGGTTATGCCAGCATCAACAATCAGCAAAGTTTTAACTTTCCGGTGGGCGATGTAGAACAATTGCGACCTTTGATTCTGAACTCCGAGGGAGTGAACGCTCTGGCGAAAGCGGCCTACTTTTTTGAAGATCCGAATAGTCCCTCGACCTTTACCTCCTTTAATACCAATACCAAAGCGAATGGCCTTGGTGATATCAGCACTACTGAATTTTGGCGACTGGAAGGTTCCGTACCTTCTTCGGTACAACTTTCTTGGAACGATCGAAGCGACATTGCCTCTTTGAGTCGGGTGGTCGAAGAAATTGTTATTGTCGGGTGGAGTAAAACTACCGATCAATGGGAAATGTTGGGCGGCCCGTCTTCAGTTGGTGATCTGATCAATGGGGTAGCCATTTCCGGTTCTTTTATTCCCGATGATTATGAAGTGCTCACTTTTGGGGCTTTCGGAGAACCACGTGATTTTCTCGACCTTGAAAATTACTTTGTGTCCCCGAACGGTGATGGTATCAACGATTTCTTGGAAATTCCTGAATTGGCATTATCACCCAATAACCACATTATGATTTTTGACCGAAATGGTTCTAAAGTTTTTGAGTTGGATGATTATACCAATGAGTTCAACGGGTTTTCGAACCAAAATAATTTCGTTATCGGTCGTGAAAACGGACTGCCTTCGGGAGTGTATTTTTATATTGTTTCCCTAGACGATTTAAACCTTGAATTTCAAGGGTTTCTCTACTTGGCCAATGATTAGTGCTATTAGAAAAAACGTGGTGAAATGGTGCTGCGAATTCTTCTAAATACTTCGTAGCGTAAAAAGATTTCGAAAGAACCATCATTAAATCGGGTACTGCCCAATTCAGTCGTTTCTTTGTCATAGGCAAGACCGGCCATAAATTGGTCCGAAAATTGAAACCCGACCATCGCACTCACGGCAGCGTCCCAACGGTAAGCTAGGCCCATTGAAAATTTATCCCTCAACAGTACACTAGCAGATAGATCCGCTTGCAAGGGTGCACCCTTGACCGCTTTGAACAATACGGCAGGTTTTAGCTTCACATCACGATTCATCTCGAAAACATAACCCGTAATAAAGTACCAGTTCATTCGCTCCTGGGCTAAATAAGAAACTGATTCTCCTGAATTGTCAAAATGCTCGGTCTTTAGAAAATTGGGTATTGAAAGTCCAGAATAGAAATTTTCGGTATGGTAATAAACCCCCGCACCAAAATTTGGTGAAAACTTTTTATCGATACTTGCCGCCGTTACTCCCCTAGCCTCCATCTCGTAATTTTGGAGTTTATTAAAATCTACGGATAGCAAATGACCCCCGGCCTTTACCCCAAATGACAATTTACCTTCTTGCGATACAGGAACGGTATAAGAAACAGGAATATCGAAATAAGTATCTTGATTGGTTCCATTTCCGATTTCATCGTTAACAATAGACAGCCCTAGGCCCAATCTTTTACCAATAGGGCTGTGCACGTTTAAAGTTTGGGTCATCGGTGCACCATCGAGACCGACCCACTGAGAGCGGTGTAGAAGCATTGCGCTAAACGTACCCCTTGAGCCCGCATAAGCTGGGTTGATCGTTATGGTGTTGTACATATATTGGGTGTACTGTGCATCTTGTTGGGCAGCCCCTTTCAGGGCGCCCAAACAAAGTAATACAACTAAAACTAATCTGTTCATGATTTTGTTTCTACTAGTGGTTGGTAATTATCTATTTATATAGAGGTATCCTGATTGAGAACGCTGATCGTTGTTATTTACATACTTAATGATGTAGAAATAAACGCCCACCGGTAACTCTTCTTTCTGTTGAATGGTCACCCTTCCGTTCGAAACACCGGTAAAGGCTTTATCAGCATTGTTATACCCATCTGTTTCGTACACCTTCACACCCCATCGATTATAGACTTCCACCGTATTTCTTGGGAAGCTTTCAATATTTGTGATAATGAATCTACCATCGTTCAACTGTGGCGTTACTAGGTCGTTCTTAACTTCAATATCACATGCACTACCTGTGGGAGGAGTACCCCCAAGTGAACTACAGCCATCTAACGGATCGGTGTTATCAGTTACCTCTTGACCATCTAATATACCATCGCCATCGGTATCGGCATTGTTAGGATCCGTTCCTCGATCTTCCTCTTCATCTACGGAAAGACCATCATCATCACAATCTGATGTACCCAAAGGAGCGCCTCCATCCGAATCACAATCGTCTAGCGGATTCGTATCGTCCAAGACTTCTTCTCCATCACTAATTCCGTCACCATCCGTATCCGGATTGTTTGGATTAGTACCTAAAACAGCTTCCTCATCATTGGTCAGTCCGTCATTGTCTGGATCATTATCTACGACATCAATGCTATAAGCCTTAGTTTCATTTACCGTAATACTGTTACCTGCTGTATCGGTGGTTGTCAGACTTATTTCAATTGAAGTGTCATCATCCGCTACCAAATCACTACCGGGCACGTCTATGTTAAAGTTACCTAGGGAATCAACAGTACCTGTGTAAGTGTTTCCGTTGATAATCAAGGACACTACATCATTCTCATTGAAATCACCAGTTACCGTTCCCGTTATTGCAACATCCGAAACAGCTTCGGTAGCATCGATACTTTTATTATCCGTAACATCATCGATAGTCAATGCCACTATCGGCGCAGAATTATCTACACTATATGTTTTTGTTTCTACGGATGTTCCAGTATTTCCACCAGTATCAGTCGTAGAAACACTTCCTTCGACAGTAGTATCTGCATCGGCAGCTAATTCACTACCCGGAACATCAATGCTAAAGTTTCCGGAAGCATCAACCGTTCCTATATAATCTGTACCATTGACGGTCAAGGTTACCGGGTCATTTTCATTGAAATCTCCAGAGACAGTTCCCGTTACGGCAACGTCCGCTCCCGCTTCCGTAGCGTTCAATATGTTGTCAGCCGTGATGTCGTCGATGGTCAATGTTGGAATCGGCGCTACTACATCTACACTATATACCTGTGTATCCGTAGCACTTGCAGAGTTTCCGGCGGCATCCGTAGTGGTCACGCTTCCGTCCACCGTGGTGTCCGCATCGGCGGCCAGTTTGCTGCCCGGTACGTCAATACTGTACGCGCCAAGGGCGTCTACCGTTCCCGTATAATTTGTTCCGTCTACCGTTAGGGTCACCGTATCGCCGGCATTGAAGTCACCGCTTACCGTTCCCGTTACGGAAACGTCCGCTCCCGCTTCCGCAGCGTTCAAGATGTTATCGGCAGTGATGTCGTCGATGGTCAATGTTGGAATCGGCGCTACTACATCTACACTATATACCTGTGTATCAGTTGCCGTTCCTATATTGCCGGCGGCATCCGTCGTCGTTACGCTTCCGTCAACAGTCGTATCGGCATCGGCGGCCAGTTTGCTGCCCGGTACGTCGATACTGTACGCGCCAAGGGCGTCCACCGTTCCCGTATAATCCGTGCCGTCTACCGTTAGGGTCACCGTATCCCCGTCGTTGAAGTCACCGCTTACCGTACCCGTTACGGAAACGTCAGCTCCCGCTTCCGCGGCGTTCAATATGTTGTCCGCCGTGATGTCGTCTATCTCCAAGACCGGTACCGGAGCTATTGCATCATGCTCAATATCCCTAGTTATTTGAGCTGCAGGATTACCTCCCAGGTTACTTACATCAGCAGTAACGGTTTCATTAGCGTCCAAGGCTTGGGCATCCAAAGCCGGAATATTCAAGGTCCAAGTATTGGAACTAACAGGAGCAGTATACGTTTCTCCGTTCAATGTTACCGTCACTATTTGTCCGTCTTCTACATTGGAGGTAGTACCACTTATCGTTACAGGACTGTCATCTTCAGTATCATTTATAATATCATCGCCTGCGACAGTATCAATTGTGATTGCCGGAGAAGTGGTATTAACTGTGTATATCTGGGTATCCGTCGCGGTTCCTACATTTCCGGCAGCGTCCGTGGTGGTCACGCTACCGTCTACAGTCGTATCGGCATCGGCGGCCAGTTTGCTGCCGGGTACGTCGATACTGTACGCGCCAAGGGCGTCCACCGTTCCCGTGTAATTTGTTCCGTCCACCGTTAAAGTAACGGTATCACCGGTATTGAAATCACCGGATACGGTTCCCGTTACGGAAACGTCAGCTCCCGCTTCCGCAGCGTTCAATATATTGTCCGCGGTGATGTCGTCTATCTCCAAGACCGGTACCGGTAATGTGGTATCTACAGTGTATACCTGCGTATCCGTAGCACTTGCAGAGTTCCCGGCCGCGTCCGTAGTGGTCACGCTACCATCAACAGTTGTATCCCCATCGGCCGCCAGTGCGCTGCCCGGTACGTCGATACTGTAGGCGCCAAGGGCGTCCACGGTTCCGGTATAGTCCGTTCCGTCGACCGTTAGGGTCACCGTATCCCCGTCATTGAAGTCACCGCTTACCGTTCCCGTTACGGTAACGTCCGCTCCCGCTTCCGCGGCGTTCAATATGTTATCGGCCGTGATGTCGTCGATAGTTAATGTTGGAATTGGCAATGTGGTATCTACCGAATACACTTGTGTATCCGTAGCACTTGCAGAATTACCAGCTGCGTCCGTAGTGGTCACGCTACCGTTTACCGTGCTATCGGCATCGGCGGCCAGTGCGCTTCCCGGTACGTCGATACTGTACGCGCCCAGGGCGTCTACCGTTCCGGTATAATCCGTGCCGTCGACCGTTAGGGTCACCGTATCCCCGGCGTTGAAGTCACCGCTTACCGTTCCCGTTACGGAAACGTCCGCTCCCGCTTCCGCGGCGTTCAATATGTTATCGGCAGTGATGTCGTCTATTTCCAAGACCGGTACAGGTAATGTGGTATCTACCGAATACACTTGTGTATCCGTAGCACTTGCAGAGTTTCCAGCTGCATCCGTAGTGGTCACGCTTCCGTCTACCGTGGTATCGGCATCGGCGGCCAGTGCGCTGCCCGGTACATCGATACTGTAGGCGCCCAAGGCGTCTACCGTTCCGGTATAATCCGTTCCGTCGACCGTTAGGGTCACCGTATCCCCGGCATTGAAGTCACCGCTTACCGTTCCCGTTACGGAAACGTCCGCACCGGCTTCCGCAGCGTTCAATATGTTGTCCGCAGTGATGTCGTCTATGGTCAATGTTGGTACCGGTGCCGTGGTATCCACCGTATAGGCTTTTGTTTCTGTTACTGTTCCTACGTTTCCGGCCGCGTCCGTTGTGGTCACGCTTCCGTCTACCGTGGTATCGGCATCGGCGGCCAGTTTGCTGCCCGGTACGTCGATACTGTAGGCGCCCAAGGTGTCTACCGTTCCGGTATAGTCCGTGCCGTCCACCGTCAAGGTTACCGTATCCCCATCATTGAAGTCACCGCTTACCGTTCCCGTTACGGTAACGTCCGCTCCCGCTTCCGCAGCGTTCAGGATGTTGTCCGCCGTGATGTCGTCGATAGTCAATGTTGGAATTGGCGCTACTACATCTACACTATATACCTGTGTATCCGTAGCACTTGCAGAATTACCAGCTGCATCCGTTGTGGTTACACTACCATCTACCGTGGTATCCCCATCGGCCGCCAAAGCACTTCCAGGTACATCGATACTGTAAGCGCCCAAGGCGTCTACCGTTCCGGTATAATTTGTTCCGTCGACCGTTAGGGTCACCGTATCCCCGGCATTGAAGTCACCGCTTACCGTTCCCGTTACGGAAACGTCCGCTCCCGCTTCCGCGGCGTTCAGGATGTTATCGGCAGTGATGTCGTCTATTTCCAAGACCGGTACAGGTAATGTGGTATCCACCGTATAGGCTTTTGTTTCTGTTATTGTTCCTACGTTTCCGGCCGCGTCCGTCGTCGTTACGCTTCCGTCTACCGTGGTATCCGCATCGGTCGCCAGTTTGCTGCCCGGTACATCGATACTGTATGCGCCAAGGGCGTCTACCGTTCCCGTATAATTTGTTCCGTCGACCGTTAGGGTCACCGTATCCCCGGCGTTGAAGTCACCGCTTACCGTTCCCGTTACGGAAACGTCCGCTCCCGCTTCCGCGGCGTTCAGAATA
>NZ_JADNYK010000010.1 GCF_017810075.1 Pseudozobellia sp. WGM2 | reverse complement strand
ATATTCCTCACTGCTGCCTCCCGTAGGAGTCTGGTCCGTGTCTCAGTACCAGTGTGGGGGATCCCCCTCTCAGGGCCCCTAACCATCGATGCCTTGGTGGGCCGTTACCCCGCCAACTAACTAATGGTACGCATGGCCATCCCTGTCCGATAAATCTTTAACCCCCTAGTTATGCAACAAAGGGGTACTATGGGGCATTAATCCAAATTTCTCTGGGCTATTCCCCGGACAAGGGCAGGTTCCATACGCGTTGCGCACCCGTGCGCCGGTCGCCGGCAAGAAAGCAAGCTTTCTCCCGCTGCCCCTCGACTTGCATGTGTTAGGCCTGCCGCTAGCGTTCATCCTGAGCCAGGATCAAACTCTTCATCGTTGATTCGTATATAATTTCGCGCCAACGCCGATAAAGTCCTCCCGGCCCCGTCTCTCTATCTGTGTTCTATTCTTTTATTCCAAAATACTTATATGGTAGCTCGCCTTTTCGGCTCGCTATCGTCTCTACAGTATGTCAATGAACTTTTCCTCTAAATTCCGAGGACCGCTTCCGGCCCTCTCCGCCCCTTGTCGACCCGGCGTCTTACTGCCGTATGTCTCTCAAAGCGGGTGCAAATTTACAACTGTTTTTTTAACTCGCAACGTTTTTTCGATTTTTTTTTTCGAAAAAACATTTCCTAAAAACCAGTATGCAAATGAGCTTTCTTTTCCCTGAAACAGCTTGCTGTTTTTCGGGCTGCAAATGTACAACTGTTTTTTTAACCCGCAACGTTTTTATCGAAAAAAATATTTCCGCCGACGCCGCACAAAAAAAACAGTATTCCAATGAACTTTCAAAATCCGAAAAATCAATATAATACCTGTTTTTCGGGCTGCAAATGTACACCCCTTTTTCGATTGTACAACCCTTTTGCAAAAGGTTTTTTAGACCCCCGAACAAAGACCCTGATTTACAACGCCTTAATCAAGGAAAAAAATTGAAGTTTCATTTGAAGGGCATTAAATATAATTCTAAAATTTTAATTGAGCAAATACTTTACTAGGGCAAAATTCAATCTGTAATGGTACTAAAAAAAACGTACAGCACCACCAGACCGCATGAGTTATTAACCTAATTCCTATCTCGAGACAGCCCGTACTCTAACCAATTAAACCCTTAGTTACATTATATAATGATATGTCATAATTTAAAAATCACAATCGCAGCAATAGAAGGAATACATTTACCCACCCCGAGAAGCATCTAAACTTTTTTTTCTATATATAAAGCTATAATATTCCCAAACTGATCCGGCATTAAATGATTCGTTCATATTGTGTGCCTGATAAGGGAATACTATCTTTGCTTCCCATTTACAAAAACAACATGATCAAAATCACTCTACCTGACGGTACTTTAAAAGAATTCGAAAGCGGCAGCACACCAATGAATGTTGCAAAAAGTATAAGTGAAGGCTTGGCCCGCAATGTCATATCGGCCAAATTCAACGAAACTGTTGTCGAAACCGTTACACCATTAACCGAAGATGGGAGCTTAACACTTTTCACCTGGAAGGACAAGGAGGGAAAGAAAGCATTTTGGCACTCGACCTCACACATAGTCGCCCAAGCCCTAGAGGAGTTATACCCTGGTATCAAATTGACAATTGGCCCGGCAATAGAAAACGGTTTTTATTATGATGTTGATTTCGGTGAAAGGTCTATCTCAGAAAAAGACTTTCAGAACATAGAAAAAAAAGCGCTGGAAATTGCACGGGGTAAGCATGATTTTAAAATGCGACCAGTTTCAAAAGCAGATGCTCTTTCTCAGTACAAAAATGAAGCCAACGAATATAAGGTCGAGCTGATCGAGAATCTTGAAGATGGCAATATCACCTTCTGTGACCACGACACCTTTACCGACCTTTGTAGAGGCGGACATATACCCAACACAGGAATTGTCAAGGCCATCAAAATACTGAACGTTGCCGGAGCTTACTGGAGAGGTGACGAGAACAATACCCAACTTACCCGGGTTTACGGTATCTCTTTCCCGAAACAAAAAGAGCTTACCGAGTATTTGGCCATGATCGAAGAGGCTAAGAAGAGAGACCATCGAAAACTAGGGAAAGAACTAGAATTATTTACCTTTTCCCAAAAGGTAGGGCAAGGTCTCCCGTTGTGGCTACCCAAAGGTGCCGCACTAAGGGAACGACTAGAGCAGTTTCTCAAGAAAGCACAGAAGAAAGCGGGCTATGAAATGGTAGCGACCCCTCATATAGGCCAAAAAGAGCTCTATGTGACCTCTGGACATTACGAAAAGTATGGTGCCGATAGTTTTCAGCCCATACACACCCCAAAGGAGGATGAGGAGTTTCTTTTAAAACCCATGAATTGCCCTCACCATTGTGAAATTTACAATACCAGACCGTTCAGCTACCGCGAATTACCTAAAAGATATGCTGAATTCGGTACTGTTTATAGATACGAACAGAGCGGCGAACTACATGGTCTTACAAGAGTTCGAGGGTTTACTCAAGATGATGCCCATATCTTTTGCACCCCGGAACAATTAGACCAAGAGTTCAAAGATGTTATAGACCTATCATTATATGTATTGAACTCTTTAGGCTTTGACAATTACACCGCGCAAGTTTCAGTTAGGGACTTAAGTACGCCCGAGAAATACATTGGCTCGATAGAAAATTGGGAGAAAGCCGAAAACGCCATCATTAATGCCGCCAAAGAAAAAGGACTTTCATATGTTATTGAACAAGGTGAGGCTGCTTTCTATGGACCTAAGTTGGATTTTATGGTGAAAGATGCTTTGGGAAGACAATGGCAATTGGGCACCATTCAGGTAGATTACAATCTGCCAGAACGTTTTGACCTCACCTATAAAGGTAGCGATAACGAACTGCATAGACCCGTAATGATACACCGCGCACCATTCGGAAGTATGGAGCGCTTTATAGCCATATTACTTGAGCATACAGGAGGTAATTTCCCGCTATGGTTGATCCCAGAGCAAGCTATTGTTCTGCCTGTGAGCGAGAAACATGAAAAATATGCTGAAAAAGTTTTAAATTCACTAGAAAATAACGAAATTCGCGCCCTCATTGATGACAGGAACGAGACTGTTGGCAAGAAAATACGAGAAGCAGAAATGAACAAAATACCATTTATGCTTATCGTTGGGGAGAATGAAGAACTTTCAAATACCATTTCTGTTCGCAGACATGGTGGAGAAGATTTAGGGTCAATTTCCCTCGAAGCCTTTGATGACTTGGTAACTACAGAAATAAATAGTACCTTAAAGTCGTTTAAATAAAATTAAGTTTAACTAAAAAGAATTAGTCATAGCAATAAGAAAAAGATTTAGGCCCCAACCTAGAAGGGAAAATAAGAATCCCCATAATATCAATGAAAAAATACTCGCACCTGAGGTAAGGTTGGTTGGCGACAATGTTGAAGTAGGTATTTACCCCATTCGAAAAGCACTTGATATAGCTACAGAAATGGGTCTCGATTTAGTAGAAATTTCTCCAAAAGCTGCGCCTCCGGTGTGTAAGATTATGGAGTATAAAAAATTTCTCTACGAACAGAAAAAACGAGAGAAGGCCATGAAGGCGAAAGCTTCTAAGGTAGTCGTAAAAGAAATACGTTTTGGGCCGAATACCGACGATCACGATTACGAGTTTAAGAAGAAACACGCCGAAAAGTTTTTGAGCGACGGAGCCAAATTAAAGGCTTACGTTTTCTTTAAAGGGCGTTCTATAGTTTATAAAGACAAGGGTGAGATACTACTCTTAAAACTAGCTACCGATTTGGAGGAGCTAGGAAAGGTAGAGCAATTGCCCAAGTTAGAAGGAAAGCGAATGACAATGTTCATCGCTCCGAAGACTAAAAAATAAGATTCCGAATCAATTCGGTATATAAGAGTATACTAAACGCTGCCCTTTTATCCAGGGCGGCGTTTAGCATGAAAAGTGAGATAATCAATAAATAGGAAAAAATGCCTAAACAAAAAACGAAATCCAGTGCCAAGAAGCGTTTTAAGCTTACCGGTACCGGAAAAATTAAAAGAAAGCACGCTTTTAAAAGCCACATTCTTACGAAGAAGTCTAAGAAGCGTAAGCTTAAATTAACACACGATACCCTTGTTCATAAATCGGACGAGAACAGTATCAAAGAACAATTGTGTTTAAAATAATTGTTCTTCAGGTAATTTATTAACCATGGAGTCGGGCCTTAAAAAGAGTGTTATTTAACACCGCCTGCTACAAAAAATTAAAAGTTATGCCAAGATCAGTAAATGCAGTTGCTTCAAGAGCCAGAAGAAAAAAGGTGATGAAGCAAGCCAAAGGTTATTTCGGAAGACGTAAAAACGTTTGGACAGTAGCCAAAAATGCGGTAGAAAAAGCAATGCTTTATGCTTACCGTGACAGAAGAAACAAAAAAAGAACCTTTCGTGCCCTATGGATTACGCGTATTAATGCGGGTGCCCGTATGCACGGTCTTTCTTATTCCCAATTTATGGGAAAAGTTAAAGCGAACGGAATTGAATTGAACCGAAAAGTTTTAGCCGATTTGGCCATGAACCACCCGGAGGCGTTCAAAGCTATCGTAGAACAGGTTAAATAGTTTTAAGAATATTATCTCACTTTTAAAAAATCCGATTCGATTGAGTCGGATTTTTTATGCTCCAAATGCGGTAATCACCAAGTTTCTTGACCAAGCACCATTTCGGTGTTCACAAAGGTATATTCCCTGCCAGACCCCAAGATTTAATTTACCCCTGGTAATCGGAATTTGTACAGATGCTCCCATGAGAGAACTCTTAATATGAGCGGGCATATCATCAGGCCCCTCATAGTTATGAAGGTAATAAGGCGCATTTTCTGGTACCATTACATTCATATGGCTTTCAAAATCTGAGCGAACGGTAGGATCGGCATTTTCATTAATCGTCAAACTGGCTGAAGTATGCTTAATAAACACTTGTAGCATTCCCTTGTTTATTTCCTTTATTTCGGGCATAGCATTAAGTACCTCTTGGGTGATCAAATGAAAACCCCGTTCATGAGCTCTAAGGGTATATTGTTTTTGATAAAATTTCATTACAAATTCAGCTTTGCATAAATAAACCGTAAAACTTTATAAATCTACATTATTATCAGAGGATAAAAAATACCTTTGCAACTTTCAAAATTGAATTTGATGGATTTATCTAAAATTAAAATGGTCGTAACCGATATGGACGGCACCCTGTTGAATAGCAACCATGAGGTAAGCGAACTTTTCTTTGATCTCTATGAAAAATTGAGTGAGAGAAATATCTTATTCGTAGCAGCCAGTGGAAGACAATACCACAGTATAATAGATAAGCTTAAACCTATCAAAGATCGAATTATTGTAATAGCCGAGAATGGAGGTTTTGCTATGCAAAATGGAGAAGTTTTGGTTTCTACACCATTAGAGAATGAAGCAAGGCAGAAGATATTAAGCATTCTTGACTCTGTAGAAGACATTAACCCCGTACTCTGCGCAAGCAATAAGGCTTACATAAGAAACGACTCGAGAGAGTTCGAAAACAAATTAAGGGAGTACTATACCGAATACGAGGTTATTGAAAACCTTAAAGATTATGATGGCGAGATTCTGAAAATTGCCATCTATCATAATGAAAGTTCTGAAAAATACATCTACCCTGAAGTTTCTCATCTCGAGGGGGAACTAAAGGTTAAGGTATCTGGTGAAAATTGGGTAGATATATCGAGCCCAAATGCCCACAAAGGTTATGCGCTGAAAAAGGTGCAAGAACTTAATAATATTTCTCCTGAAGAAACAATGGTATTCGGTGATTATAATAATGATCTAGAAATGATGGCGCTTGCAGAATTTAGCTTTGCTATGGAGAATGCGCACCCGAATGTGAAGAATGCGGCCAATTACCATACCGTAAGCAACGACAATTTTGGAGTAGAAAAGATTTTAGAAAAATTATTGGCCTAAACCCGAACCTCCAAGAAAATTGTATTTTTAAGGAGTCAAGAAATTCCTGTTTTTTTCGTAGACACCGGTTTTTCGCACAATCAACTTTTATCTTTTCACCCTATCTTGAACCTTTCTAATACGTAAACATTGCTACTTCTCTTTTCAATAGTGTCTGCTCACTGTTAAGCCCTCTTTCTTCTTTTATCGAATAATTATCATGAATTTTTATTTAGATTTAATCTTAATTAAAAAAGTGTTTTATATTTGTGGCCTGAACGATTAATATTTTAGAACACCTTAATCGTAATTAGACCATTGACCTTTAATTAAATATTTCAAAATGAAAAAGCACATATTCAAAACCTTGGTATTGCTGATTGGCCTTGCACTAATTCCATTCTTGGGCACTTCACAAAGACAAGCAGAAAAATCTTCCAATACTTTTTTAAACAGAGATTATTGGACCGCAAAGCCTAGTATTGCCGATATAAAAGCTAATATAGCAAAAGGTCACTCGATTACCGAAGCTAATCGTGGTGGTTTCGATGCTACTACCTATGCGATTTTCGGTGAAAATCCTGTAAGCACCATCGAATATCTAGTTTCATTGGGTAACGATGTTAACAAACGTACCCACGATAGTAGAACCTATGTTTTTTGGGCAGCGTCGAACGGCAACCTTGAGGTCGTAAAATATTTGATTAAAGAAGGAGCTAAATTAGACCTTGTAGACTCTCATGGCTATGGCCCAATTTCTTTTACTGCTGCTACAGGACAGCAAGATACTGCCATCTATGATTACTTTATAGCCAATGGGGCAGATTTAAAAAATGAAAAAGACCATCATGGTAAGAATGCATTACTGGTTGCTGCTTCTCGTGGAAAAGACCTAAAACTGGTCGATTATTTTATAAGTAAAGGTTTAGATATCAATAGTACCGATGACCACGGTAACGGTATATTTCATTATGCCGCACAAGGTGGAAATATTGATGTGCTCAAGCAACTAGTTGAACGAGGAGTTTCTACCGATAAGAACGAAGAAACTGGTGAAAATGCTATTTTCTTCGCCAGCAAAAGTCGAGAAGGCTCGATTCAGCTTTATAAGTATTTAGAAGGTTTGGATATCGATGCCAATGTAAAGACCAAAGAAGGGGTTACTCCACTACATAACATTGCCAGTTCGTCAGAAGACCCAAAAGCTTTTGAATATTTCATTGCAAAAGGTGTGGACCCGAATGCGGTCGATAGTGAAGGTAATACGGCATTACTCAACGCCGCTCAAAGAAATAAGCTCGAAGTAATTAAATATTTTGCCGAAAAATCTGAGAATATCAATCATGCGGACAAAGATGGGCGGACAGCCTTGGCCATAGCGGTTCAGAACAATAGTGGCGATGTAGTATCTTATCTTATTTCAAAAGGTGTCGATGTCAATGTCGTTGACAAAAAAGGAAATAACCTAGCATATTATTTAATGTCGACTCGCGGCAAGCCACGTGATTTCGACACTAAAGTCGCAGCTTTACAAGGTAAGGGATTCGATTTTAAAAAATTACAGGGAGATAACAGTTCTATATGGCATTTGGCCGTTGCTCAGAATAATCTAGACCTGTTAAAAAAAGTTAGTGGCTTTGGTAGTGATATCAATGGTAAGGACAAAGATGGAAATACACCTTTGCACTACGCCGCAATGAAAACGGAAAATGCAGCCATTTTAAAATATTTACTCTCTAACGGTGCCAATTCAAAATCTACCACAGATTTCGGTGAGACAGCACATGATTTGGCTAGTGAGAATGAATTACTTTCAAAAAACAAGGTCAACCTTCAATTTTTAAACTAGTACTTGATGAAGAAGAATATATTTAAATTATTAGGAGTTCTACTTTTGACCTCAGTGTTTATTGGCTTTTCATCATTCATTAAAGAGCCCGAGGTAAATTATAAATGTATGATACAGATGATGAACTATACAGGTGAAAAAGCCTATGTAGTGGTATCACTAATAAATCCGGAAGGAGAATACGAAAAAACTTTATACGTTCAAGGTAACGACAAAGAGTGGTTTCCTGACATCAAGAATTGGTGGAAGTTTAGTGATGGTAGCAAAGAAAACGTTGATGCCATTACCGGCGCGACTGTCGGCAATGGCGAACGAAACATCATCTCTTTAGGTTTCAACGCGTCTCATATCGATACCGGGTATAAAGTTCGATTTGAATCTGCCGTCGAAAACCAAGAGTACTATTCCATTGATGCAGAAATTGAGCTGAATTCAGCCACCATTAAAGAAAAAGTAGATGGTCAAGGTTATATTCGCTATATAAGAATGGTACCTAACAGATAGATTTTATGATTGTATCGGTATGGAGGTATAGCCATTTACTTTTTGCTATAACCTCCTCGATTTTCCTATTAATTGCATCGGTCACCGGGGTCATACTAGCGTTAGAACCCATTACAAATAAAATTCAGCCCTACAGTGTTTCTGGGGCCGATGAACTTTCTTTGGCTGAGACCTTAGAAACTCTTAATTCGCACTACGAAGAAATACTGGCTATCTCCCGCGACCGTAACGGCTTTGTAAGTATTGCTGTCATAGAAGAAGGAAAAAATGCAGAGTTCTATGTAAACCCCTTTACTGGAGAAAAATTGGGTGACCTCATACAAAAGAAACCCATTTTTCAATTTGCCACGAACCTGCATCGATCTCTATTTTTAAAGTCTACTGGGCGGTTCTTAATAGGTTTGGCTTCCTTTTTACTCTTTCTTATCGCTATCTCAGGTATTGTACTTATTGCGAAGAGACAAGGGGGGCTTAGACATTTTTTTGCACCTGTGGTACGAGAAAATTTCTCACAATACCATCATGTAGTATATGCAAGATATACTTTGATACCTCTGCTCATTTTAGCCATTACCGGAGTCTATCTTTCATTGCACCGATTTGATGTTATAAAAGAACCCCAAATTTATTTACAAGTCGACTTTGATTCGATTCAAGAAGAACCTTTTCAGGAAATAACTGCTTTCGAATTTTTCAAAAATACTCCTTTATCACAGCTACGAGAACTTGAATATCCTTTTTCGGAGTTCGTAGAAGACTACTATATCATCCGCTTAAAAAACAAAGAACTTTATCTTAATCAGGTAACCGGAGATATTCTTGCTCAAGAAAATTACTCCGTAATGCAGGTGATTACCTCTTGGGCGACAGTACTGCACACGGGTGAAGGAAGCATAATATGGTCTATCATTCTCGGTTTCGGTAGTTTGGCCATACCCTTACTAACAGTTACGGGTTTTGTCATTTATTTCAAACGGCCTAAAACCAAGATTAAAAACAAATACTCCAAAAGCGAAAGTGAGTATGTGATTTTGGTAGGTACCGAAGGGGGAACCACTTTACAATTTGCTCAAGAGCTACACAAGCAATTAGAATCAATTGGGCAGAAAAGTTACTTGTGCCTTATGGACCAATACGGACATTTTAAAAACATCAAGCATCTAATAGTTATCACGGCTACCTATGGTCAGGGTGAAGCTCCCGCAACAGCCGAAAAATTTGTTCAACTAGCTCATAAAAATACTCAGCATAAAGATTTTCAATTTTCAGTGGTCGGGTTCGGTTCAACGGCTTATCCTAATTTCTGTCAGTTTGCATATGAAACTCACGAAATTTTAAAGAATACCCATGGTGGCACCGCACTTATGGACGTTTTTACCGTAAATGACCAGTCTTTCGAATCTTTCAATAATTGGTCAAATGCTTGGTCAAAATTGGTCGGCCTAAGCATCTATTTAGAAAAACCCAAGTTGGTTAACCGTTCAAAACCTGCTTCAACCTTTAAAGTGGTCGATAAGGTAGAACTTAAAGAAGATGATACATTTTTGTTGAGCTTAAAGAATTTGAACGGTTCTAGACCTATTTCCGGAGATCTGTTGTCGGTAATACCTACCGAAGGGGCAAGAGAGCGATTATACTCTATTGGTCAATTGAACACGGATACGCTATTGGTAAGCATACGAAGACATCAAGACGGACTTTGTTCGAACTATCTTCATCAACTTGAGCAAGGTGAAAATCTTACTGCAACGGTTGTTGAAAACAAAAATTTTCACTTTCCTAAAAAAACAAAGAAAACAATTTTCATCGCCACAGGAACAGGTATCGGGCCTTTTTTGGGAATGATCGAAAACAACACCAAAAGGAGGGATATACATTTATATTGGGGTGCTCGTACCACAGAATCGTTAGGTCTGTATAAGAACTATATCGAACAAGCCATACAAGAGCGTAAGCTCAGTAGTTTTAAAACTGCCTATTCTCGAAATCAACTAGAAAAAGTATATGTACAGCATCTCATAGAACGAGATGAACCTTTATTCTTAGATGTACTCAAAAATAAGGGCTGTATTATGATCTGTGGATCTATAGCTATGCAAAAAGAAGTGCTTCAAAAACTACAATTGCTCTGCAGTGCAAAGCTTGGCAAAGACCTAAGCCACTATCAAAATAGAAAGCAAATTAAGATGGATTGTTATTGACAACAATCTATCTCTTATACAAAAAGATATCTTCTATTAGACTACTCCGTTAGAAGATGCACAGGTTCGGGAACCAACTGGGGGTTAATTGGGTTATAATAATAAATACCTTGCTTTTCATATAAGTTTAAATGCGATCGTAATCGCGATTCAAAACCTGGATAATCTTTTCTAGTTTCCGTCCATGCAGATTCTGCAAGGGCCGCTATTCTAGGAAAAAGCATATAATCAATGCGGCTCTCGCTATTTATAGTCTCCGTCCATAAATTGCCCTGCACGCCTAATATTTGATTTTGATACTTTTTGGAATCTACAATTTCATCAACATTAAAACCGTAAACTGACTCTATAGGACTAAATGCTCCGTCCCATTTTCGTCCGGAGCGATGATTTTCATCTTGCACAAAATCTAGGTAATAAGGTATTCTAGGGCAGACAACAGTCGAAAAACCTTTTTCCAAAGCCTTTTTGAATTGTTCTGGTTTATCGTGTCTCCACCAATAAATGATGGTCTTATCCTTTGGCAAATCAATCTCGGCAAGCTCGTCCCAGGCCAGAACCTTAGCGTTCATGTTGAGAACAGAGTCTGCCATACGCTCCATAAAATAATGCTCGACATCTTTAAGTCCGTTTAGCTTTTCTCGCTTAATTAAGTCTGAAATATCTTCATTAGAACTCCATTTTTGATTTCCAAAACTAACCTCATCCCCTCCTAAATGTATTAGACCCGATGGAAACAATGCGTTTACTTCTCTTAAGATATCGGTCAGATAACCGTATGTAGTTTCCTTACCCGGATCAAAAGTAAATTCAGGGTATTTTTCACTACCTCCACCGCTGTATTCTGGGTACGCCCTGTTTGCCGCAGTAGCATGACCAGGCATATCTATTTCAGGCACAACCTTTATATGCAGTTTAGCGGCATAATCGACAATTTCCTGAATTTCGCTCTGTGTATAATATTGGGCCGGTAAATCGGAATCGAAATGATCGCCTACCCCCCCGACCAAAGCCAGTTTAGGATATTTTAAAATTTGCATTCGCCAACCGGTCGCATCGGTCAAATGCCAATGCAGCGTATTCAATTTATAAAAGGCCATCCAATCGAGAATGGATTTAATTTTATCTTTTTCAATAAAATATCTGGAAACATCTAGCATAATACCTCGCCATTCATAAAAAGGTTCATCAGTAACTTCCCAAGCATCGATGAGAACTTGTTCGTTCTGAACTTTATTTTCCAAAACCAATTGCAACAAACTTACTGCGCCGTAAAACACTCCTGATACAGTAGCTCCTTTAACTTTTACGCCCTGAGGAGTAATAGAAAGTTGGTACGCCTCATTAGAAAATGATTTATCGTCAATTAATTCTAATGAAATAATCTTCGAACTTTTTGAACCATAAACGCTGCTATGCAGTGGAATTTGGGTCTGAGTCAATACTTGTGATTTTAAATAGGATGCCACCTCTTGAAGTTCTTTTTGTGAATAAGTAACCGAGGTATTTTTATCTAATTGAAACTGGCCCTTACCGGCTACCGCTTCCGTAGGTTTCGGAATTAGGGGTGCTTCGGCAGTTATCGCAATAGTTGAGACAAATAATGTAAAAAAAACAGATAGTATTAACGGTCTTGAAGCGTATTTCATTGAATCAATTTGGTATGCGTATTTAGTTTAAAAAGCAGCTAAAATTTAAGTTTTCTGCTTCTTTTTTCTTGCTGCGGGAAACAGAACATTATTCAATATTAGACGATATCCGGGCGAATTGGGGTGCAGCTCAAGTTCGGTCTTCGGGTCCCCTACCCTATGTTGATAATCTTCTGGATCGTGCCCTCCATAAAATGTAAAAAATCCTTTGCCCTTTATTCCATGAATGTATCGTGCTTCACCATTTATCTTGTTTTCCCCTAGAACCAAGACGGTAGGTTTCACTTCATCTCTTTTAAAAGCAGTAGTCTGCCCCATGAAACCCTTGACCAAAGCGGTGTGGTTTTGACAGAGCATAGTAGGAACGGGATCCCACTTGGCAGAAAAATCCATTAAGGAGAAATAATCGGTCTCTTTCGGAACATTGCCCCGCTTACTGGTCATATCGATAGATGAAAACTCATATTTTAATGGGCTGCGCTCCAATATAAAGTTGTTAAAAGCAAAAGTTTTATCAAAATCGAGCTGGCTTTGGTAGTTGGCATCCGAGGGGTCTCCATCGAACATTGGTTCACAAATATCTACACCCTCGGCCGACAAAGCAATATCAAAACTGTCAGTAGCAGAGCACATGGCAAACATAAAGCCTCCGCCAATCACATAATTTCTAATTTTTTGTGCCACGGCACTCTTTTCATCCGAAACTTTTGAAAACCCCAATTTTGCAGCCAGCGCTTCCGCTTCTTTCTTTTGTTCTATATACCAGGGAGCGGTACGATAAGCCCCATAAAATTTACCATACTGCCCCGTAAAATCTTCATGATGTAAATGCAACCAGTCATAAATGGCCAACTTATCGTCTAGAACTTCTTCGTCATAAACGGTTACATAGGGTATTTCGGCAAAGGTAAGAACCATGGTTACGGCATCATCCCAAGGTTGATTCCCTTTTGGAGAATAAACGGCAATCTTGGGGGCCTTCTCTAAAATTACGGCTTCTTGGTTTTGAGATGGGCTACTGATATTATCAAGAATTGTCTGTGCTTGATCATCGGAAAGAATCTCAAAAGACACCCCTCTAATTTGACACTCTTTTCGAATAACATCCCCATCGGGCAACAAAAAAGAGCCGCCCCTATAATTCAACAACCATTGTACCTTTTGCTGTTTGGTCAACACCCAATAGGTGATGCCGTAGGCTTTCAAATGGTTCTCTTGTCCCTCGGCATCCATAGGAATAAGTATAGCAGAAGCGGATAGATGGAGTACAGAGAAAAAAACAAAAAGTACCGGAAGAAATTTTTTAAACATTAAAACGCTCTTGGTTACTCTCAAAGATACTAGAAATCGATAAGTACCCTAGGGGCAGGAGCGTTAAACATTTTACTAAAGAAATTATAAATCAAAAAGGAACATCGTCATCGCTTGGTGGCATATTGTCGTTCATAGAACTACCGAAGGCCTGATCTGCGCTGGGTAAATTTTTGGTAACAAAGGGGTTATCCTCATTATCGTTCATTTTCGATTGAAATTCAAAAGGGGAATCAAAATCGTCAAGATTATCGAACTTACCTAGTTGACCGATAAATTTCAACCGAATATTTTCAAGACCACCATTACGGTGTTTCGCTACGATAAATTCAGCTTGGCCTTGCGTAGGGCTACGTTCTTCATCATCCCACTCATCAATTTTATAGTACTCTGGACGGAAAATGAACGAAACAATATCTGCATCTTGTTCAATTGCACCTGATTCACGTAAATCAGAAAGTAATGGCCGTTTACTACCGCCACGCGTTTCTACTGCACGAGAAAGCTGAGATAAGGCGATTACCGGAATGTTCAACTCTTTGGCCAAAGCTTTAAGGTTACGAGAAATGGTAGAAATCTCTTGTTCACGATTACCACCCTTGGCATTACCACCGGCGGTCATTAACTGCAAATAATCAATTATAATTATTTTGATATCGTGCTGTGAAGCCAGACGCCGAGCTTTCGCCCTCAAATCGAAAATTGACAACGACGGAGTATCATCTATAAATAAAGGAGCCTTTTCAAGTGCCTTTACTTTTACGTTCAACTGTTCCCACTCGTGTTTTTCAAGCTTTCCTGTTCTCAATTTTTCTGAGGAAAGTCCTGTTTCAGATGATATAAGACGTGTAATCAACTGTACCGATGACATCTCACAAGAGAAAAATGCAACCCCTTGACCACCATCAACGGCAATATTTCTGGCCATGGAAAGTGTAAGAGCCGTTTTACCCATACCAGGTCGAGCGGCAACGATTATCAAATCACTGGGCTGCCACCCTGAGGTAAGCTTATCAAGCTTATCAAATCCGGTAGCGATACCACTGGTACCTTCTTTATTTGAAATCTCTTCAATTTTCTTCTTTGCTTGAATCACCAAATCCATAGCAGTTTCTGCAGAGCGCTTCAGGTTACCCTGGGTAACGTCGTAAAGTTTTGATTCCGCACTATCTAAAAGGTCAAAAACATCGGTAGATTCATCGTAAGCCTCTTCAATAATCTCGTTGGAGATTTTTATCAGACTTCGCTGAATATATTTTTGAAGAATTATACGTGCGTGGAACTCGATATGGGCGGAAGATGCCACCTTTTGAGTCAATTTTATCAAGTAAAAATCACCCCCTATCGACTCTAACTTACCATCTTTCTTCAATTGCGACGAAACGGTTAATAAATCTACCGGTTCAGAGCTTTCGAACAATTTAAAAATAGCCTCATAGATAAATCGATGTGCATCTTTATAGAAAACATCAGGATGCAGAATATCGATAACCTCATCGACACCCTTTTTATCAATCATCATAGCGCCAAGCACAACCTCTTCTAAATCAACGGATTGTGGCGGTATTTTTCCACGCTCAAGGTTGATAAGGGTTGACTTATCTATCTTACGACCGACTACAGGGTTAAATTTTTCCATGACTACGAAAGTATACAATTAACTGTCTCACTTTTGAAACTATAATTCACAAGTGTTCAACATTTGCATGTTGATAAGTTACAATTTTGTGTTGATAACAAAAAAAATCCGGAGAAAGTAATCTCCAGATTTTTCTGAGCTTGTTAAAATGGTCGGTTATCCATTATAAACGCCCATTTGGGCATACTTATCCATACGATTGGCAACCAATTCTTTTGGGGATAACTTTTCAAGTTCTTTAAAATGGGCCGATATTTTATTTTTTACGGTAGTAAAAGTCTTCTCTCGATTGGCATGTGCGCCACCTGCCGGTTCACGTACAATCTCATCGATCAATTTGAGTTTTTTCATATCGGTAGCTGTAAGTTTCAAAGCTTCGGCAGCTTGTTCTTTATACTCCCAACTTCTCCAAAGAATAGAAGAACAGGACTCAGGAGATATTACGGAGTACCATGTATTTTCTAACATCAGCACTTTATCGCCAACACCTATACCCAAAGCTCCGCCGGAAGCACCTTCACCAATAATTACAACGACAATAGGTACTTTAAGTCGAGTCATTTCCAATATATTACGGGCAATAGCTTCGCCTTGACCTCGCTCCTCGGCCTCTATACCGGGGTACGCACCAGGAGTGTCGATAAAGCAAACCACTGGTATGTCGAATTTTTCAGCAGACTTCATTAGTCTTAAGGCCTTTCTATACCCTTCAGGGTTGGCCATACCGAAATTTCTATATTGTCTGGTCTTCGTATTGTAACCTTTCTGTTGACCTATGAACATGTAGCTCTGGTCACCAATTTTACCAAGACCACCGATCATGGCCTTGTCATCTTTTACATTACGATCCCCATGAAGTTCTAGAAAAGTATCACCGCAAATCGCATTGATATAATCTAAAGTATAGGGTCTATTAGGATGTCGAGAAAGCTGAACTCTTTGCCAAGCCGAAAGGTTCTTATAAATATCCTTACGGGTTTCGGCCAGTTTCTTTTCAATCTGCTTACAGGTCTCACTGACATCGACATCGCTCTCCTCGCCAATTACCATACACTTGTCGAGTTGTTCTTCAAGTTCTTTGATCGGGAGTTCAAAATCGAGATATTCCATATAAGTAGTACAGGTTTAATTTGATGGGCAAATATAAAACATTAAGCTTATTCGATGGTTGCTTTTTTGATCCTTCTCCTGTTTTTCACTATTCCGTTGGCAATAACGGTCGAAATAATGATGGCTCCGCCCAGATAAAACAAAGGTCCCATTTTCTCACTATTCCCAAAAATAAAAAAGGCCAAAATTATACCATAAACAGGTTCTAGATTCACCGTCAGCATAACAGTGTATGGGCTGATATACTTTAAAAGCTTCACAGATGCAATAAAAGCATAAGCCGTGCAAACCGAGGCTAAAATAAAGATATAGAGCAAATCGGTCGAAGAAATTTTTAGAAGTTCTTGATTAATATCTCCTTTAAACACCAGATATAAAGTCAGAAATACAGCTCCACTCAACAACTCATAAAAAGATATAACCGATGGTCTTTCTTTCTGGATCAACTTTCCGTTCATTAGCGAGAAAATAGCGGACAACAACGCGGAAATCAAAGCCAGTATAATACCTTTCACATATTGGGCATCTACCTTAAATATGATATAAAGGCCGAAAATAACAACTAGTCCGAAGACAATCTCATAGGCCAACATTTTTCTTTTATACCAAAAAGGTTCAATCAGAGCGGTAAAAAATGCCCCTGTAGACATGGTCGCCAATGCCACGGAAACATTCGAAGCTTTAATAGCGCCAAAGAAAGTTACCCAATGAAGTGCTATGATTACCCCCGTAAAAATTAAGGAAAACAACATTTTGCGAGATACCTTGAGGTTGTAGCGTCGATAAAAAATAAAACCAAGAACACATAAGGTAGCCAGCAGCATGCGGTACCATACCAGAGGTAACGCATCGATGGTTATTAATTTTCCCAACACCGCCGTAAAGCCCCATATAAAAACTATAAAATGTAAGTGCAGGTAATTTTTTAGTTTCGGCTCCATAATATTAAATAGAGTCTAAACCTATCGTTTGGCTTTTTGCAAGAGAATCACGGCAAGCAACCCAAAGAAAAGATTGGGCACCAGAACAGCCAATAAGGGGGAGAACCCCGCCTGTTCGGCCAAAGTACCGAATACCTTATCGAAAAACACAAAAACAAAGGCTACTAAAATACCAAACGCCAAGTTTACCCCCATACCCCCTCTTCGCTTGACAGATGACACGGCTACAGCAATCAGAGTAAGTATGAACGCGGTTATCGGTAAGGCCCAACGCTTGTATTTCACTAACACATAGGCATTAATGTTAGATGCCCCTTTCGCTTTCTGGTCTTTAATAAAATTGTTGAGTTCAAAAATGTTCTTGGTTTCCGCAACATAAGAAACCGGAGTAAGGTCTCCTATTTCAAAAGTAAACAAGGTGTCTAGTCGGCGTTTCGTTTCAACTAAGGCAGTGTCTCTTAAAAGCTTTCTTTTTTTATAAGTGGTGAGCCGATAAAGACTATCTTTTTCTACCCATCTTATGTTAGCGGCAGATATCTTGAATTCCAATTGGTTTTCTTCATCAAACCGTTCAAATGTAAAGTTATAGCCTATTTGTCTTGCAGGATCAAAACTGCTTACATAGATGAAGTCGGTTTCGTTCAGCTGGGTAAAAATGTTATTCGTTACCCGGTCTTGCTTCCCCTTCTTTAAATATTTGAATTTAAATTCGTTAAAACCTTTACTGGCAGGTGGCACTATGAACATGCCCATAACGAACATTACGACGGCAATTATTGAGGCCCCGATAAGATAAGGTCTCAAAAAACGATTATAAGACACCCCAGAACTCAAAATCGCCACAATTTCAGTATTACTGGCCAATTTCGAAGTGAAAAATATTATCGATAAAAACAAGAAAATAGGAAATAATAGACTGCCGATGTAAATGGTAAAATTGCCAAAGTAGATCAGCACCTCTGCCGTAGTGGCATCACTGGCCTGTATCTTACCGATCTGTTCGGCCATATGCGCCATGATACCTATAGGAATGAACAAAAGAATCATCACCGCAAAAGTGATGAGATACCTTTTAAGTATGTATTTATCGAGTATCGCTAACACTACAACCTTTTATCCATTTGTTTTACCATACGGTCTTTCCATTCAACGAAATCTCCCGCTAAAATATGCTTTCTAGCCTCACGTACCAACCACATGTAAAAACCGAGATTATGTATGGTCGCAATCTGTTTGCCCAAATATTCGTTCGCAGCAAACAAATGCCTAAGGTAAGCTTTAGAATATTCGACATCAACAAAGGTAATGCCCATTTCATCGATGGGTGAAAAATCGTCTTCCCACTTTTTATTCTTAATGTTTATAGTTCCGTTGGCCGTAAACAACATTCCGTTTCTGGCATTTCGAGTAGGCATCACACAATCGAACATATCGATGCCTAAGGCTATATTCTCTAAAATATTTATAGGTGTACCCACCCCCATCAAATATCTAGGTTTATCTTCAGGTAAAATCTCACACACCACTTCGGTCATCGCATACATTTCTTCTGCAGGCTCACCTACCGACAAACCGCCAATTGCATTACCCTCTGCACCTACACCAGCAATATATTCTGCGGAACGCTTGCGCAAATCGGTATAGGTAGAACCCTGAACTATAGGAAAAAAAGTTTGGGCATAGTCATACTCGAAAGGAGTCTTTTCTAAATGTGAAATGCAACGTTCTAACCAACGGTGGGTCATGTGCATTGAGCGCTCAGCGTATTTGTAATCACAGGGGTATGGTGTACATTCATCAAATGCCATAATAATATCGGCGCCGATAACACGCTGTATTTCCATTACCCGTTCTGGAGTGAACAAATGTACAGAACCATCGATATGAGATTTGAACTTGACCCCTTCTTCCTTTATTTTTCGATTTCCGGATAGAGAGTAAACTTGGTAGCCTCCGCTATCGGTAAGTATATTTCTATCCCAACCCATAAATTTATGCAAGCCACCGGCCTTTTTTAAAATATCGATTTTGGGCCTTAGAAACAAGTGATAGGTATTGCCAAGAATAATATCAGGATTGATATCTTCTTTCAGCTCGCGCTGATGTACGCTTTTTACCGAAGCAACGGTACCCACGGGCATGAAAATCGGAGTTTCTATTTTGCCGTGATCGGTAACCATGGTACCTGCACGTGCCTTACTTTTGGGGTCTGTGTGATGTAGTGTGAATTTCAAACTAAAAATTATGCCCGCAAAGATAATCATCTGATATGCACAAAAGCCTTAACGAAAAAATAAAGTTCGCCGCCACATATTACTCGCCACTCTATTACGTCGCATAGCCATAGGCATTTACACCTTAAATTTTCACAAAAAGAATCAAAAATAATTTAGGTGCAACTTGTAAAGCCAAAAGATTGCGATTACATTTGAAATCTACTAAAAATGAACGTCTAAAAATGGCTAAACTTGAACAATTACAGGATATCGTGGTACAAACCAGAAGAGATATCTTACGCATGGTACATAATGTAAATTCAGGGCATCCCGGAGGTTCTTTGGGCTGTACCGAATTTCTTGTCACTCTCTACAACGAAGTGATGGAGGTTAAAGAAGATTTTAATATGGATGGAGAAGGCGAAGATCTTTTCTTTTTATCCAACGGTCATATATCACCCGTTTTTTATAGCGTTCTTGCTAGAAAAGGCTATTTTCCTATTGAGGAACTGGGTACTTTTCGTTTAATCGATTCACGACTACAGGGTCACCCTACAACACATGAAGGTCTGCCAGGCGTTCGAGTGGCTTCTGGATCATTAGGTCAAGGTATGTCGGTCGGTATTGGTGCCGCATTGGCCAAAAAATTGAACGGTGACAATCATTTGGTGTATACTTTACATGGTGACGGCGAGCTTCAAGAAGGCCAAAATTGGGAAGCCATTATGTATGCTGCAGGTAATAAAGTGGATAATCTTATTGCTACCGTAGATAGAAACGGTCAACAAATCGATGGCCCTACCAATGAAGTTCTTCCGCTTGGTGATTTGACCAAAAAATTTGAAGCCTTCGGTTGGGATGTTATTGAAATAAGCGAAGGTAACGACCTAAAGGCTATTATTGCAGGTCTCGAGGAAGCAAAAAGCAGAACCGGAAAAGGTAAGCCGGTATGTATAATGCTCGATACGGTTATGGGCAACGGTGTTGACTTTATGATGTATACACATGCATGGCACGGTAAAGCACCTAACGATGAGCAGTTAGAAACTGCCCTATCTCAAAATCCGGAAACTTTAGGTGACTATTAATAGTCCATTAGAGCTTTAGGATAAATCAAATTGAAATTCAGAGTTAATTAAAAAAATCAATTCCCGATAAGAGGGAGTTTCGGCAACAATATGAAAAAATATACAGATCAAGGTAAGAACGATACGAGAAGCGGTTACGGTGCGGCCATGACCGAATTGGGCAGAACCAACCCCAATGTTGTAGCCCTATGTGCCGACTTGGTAGGTTCTTTAAAAATTCAACCTTTTATAGATGAAAATCCGGAGCGATTTTTTCAAATCGGTATTGCCGAAGCGAATATGATGGGTATCGCCGCCGGCCTGACCATCGGGGGTAAAATACCTTTCGCCAGTACCTTCGCGAACTTTGCTACAGGTCGAGTATATGACCAAATTCGCCAGTCTATAGCCTACTCTGACAAGAACGTTAAAATCTGTGCTTCGCATGCGGGAATCACCTTGGGTGAAGATGGTGCGACACACCAGATTCTTGAAGATATAGGTCTTATGAAAATGCTACCGGGCATGACTGTAATCAATCCCTGCGATTATAACCAAACAAAGGCCGCTACACTAGCTATTGCTGATTATGAGGGCCCAGTATATTTACGTTTTGGTCGACCTAAAGTCGCCAACTTCACTCCTGAAGACCAGAAATTCGAAATAGGAAAAGCCCTAATGCTGAACGAAGGTAGCGATGTAACGATTATTGCGACCGGTCATTTAGTTTGGGAAGCCCTAAAGGCTGCCGAAAGCTTAGAAGAACAAGGTGTATCTGCAGAGGTAATCAATATTCACACCATCAAGCCCTTAGATGAAGAAGCTGTGTTAAAGTCCGTTAAAAAAACGGGCTGTGTGGTTACTTGTGAAGAGCATAATTATTTAGGCGGATTGGGCGAAAGTATAGCCAGAGTGCTTGCAAATCAGCACCCTACGCCCCAAGAGTTTATCGCCACACAAGATACGTTTGGCGAAAGTGGCACGCCTGAACAGTTGATGGACAAGTATGGTCTAAATAATAAAGCTATCGAAAGTGCCGTTTTAAAGGTGATGAAAAGAAAGTGATAGTGGTATCGTTTTTGATACGCTATTCACGGTATTTAAAACGAGAACTATGAAAAAAACACTTCTTACGGCAGTTTTTGCTATGGTAAGCATTGCTGCATTTTCACAAAGCGATTCTGGAATCGGCATTAAGGCCGGACTTAACTACAGTGCCAACGGTGATTACTTTGAATCTATCGGTGATGCTGCAAGAGAACCGGATAGAAATGTCGGCTATCATTTCGGGCTATATGGCAGAGTTGGTGTCAGCCGAATCTATTTTAGACCAGAACTTGTATACACAAAGACGAAATCAGACTATCAAGGTGAAAAGTTTGACATTAGCAAACTTGACGCCCCCATGCTAGTGGGGGTAAAGGTAATAGGGCCGTTACATATTTTTGCAGGGCCCGCATTTCAATATATTCTTGATACTGAATTTGATGGTATCGGTATCAACGATATTGAAAATGATTTTAGTGTAGGTGCCAATATAGGTGCCGGACTTAATTTCGGTAAACTGGGTATTGATATTCGTTATGAAAGAGGTTTTAACGACAACGAAGCCACTTTTATCAATGATAATATTACAACCCTCGGCCCTAGTAGGGTTGATGCTAGACCTGATCAGTTAATCGTTAGCTTATCGCTTAAGATATAGAAATCACATATAATATATGTACAAAAAAACCAGACCGTCAAGTCTGGTTTTTTTAGTATAACTTCAAAATATACCTTAATTCGTATCAGAATCTAGGTAATCGACAAGGCCATCTTCATCAGCATCGTCATTATACAGATACCCATCACCGTTGGTATCTTCATCAATCGATAATTTACCATCTCCATCATGATCCGTCTCATTCTCTACAGCCAGTAAGTACATTTTAAATATCATCGGGCTATACGCTTCAATTATTGATTGGGTGCTATTATAATACCCCAAACCAGAAGGAAAGATTACAAATCCTACCCCATAATCTTCTACATCATATGTTCCATCAGAATTATCGACAGGCGGCAGGCCGCCTTTGAACAATTTCATGCCCTCAGCGAACCCTCTCGCTGGAGTGCCTGAGAAAGTTGATGTAGCCGGTGTTTGCAAAGTAGGTAAATTGAACCATTGAGGTGAATTTTCTCTACTATTATCAAAAATATCTCCAGATAACAATTGTCCTTCGTATCTAGCAAAAGCAGAATCAGCTACGGTCAATGTTTCACCTTTGCCTTCCCTTGCTATTACGTAGTAAAGTTTATGGGCAACAGTTTCATCTTCACCCTCAATAAAGAAATGACGTGATGGTACATCAACTTCTATAGTTTCCACAAACTCGCTCAAAGATTTGATATTCGTTGTATCGCCTTCAGGTATTTCCATCAAATCGATTTTATAATCGAAATCGTCGGATGGGTTGTCAAATTCCTCATAGTTATAGTAATGGGTACTAAGGTACTCTTGAATTTCAGCCTCGTCTTCAACCAAAACTTCACTAAGTGGCCTGGCAGGCTCTATGGCTACACTAGCATCGTCATCATCGCTACACGACCATATAACACTCACAAAGGCTAAAAGAACTACAAATCGGTTCATTATCATCTATCTGTCTTTAAGGGCGGCAAGATACAATTTTCCCCTATTTTTGCGGAAGCACTTAACAAAGATTTTTAATAGTTATGCGCATTGACAAATACCTTTGGAGCACTAGATATTACAAGACTAGAAATATCGCCTCTACAGCCTGTAAAAAAGGTCAAGTAAAAGTTAACGACCAAGTTGTAAAACCTTCTCGGGAGGTGTACCCCATGGATAAAATTATGTTACGTAAAAACCAGATCAATTACCAATTGACGGTCTTAGACGTACCTAAGAACCGCGTGGGGGCTAAGCTGGTTGACATCTATAGAAAAGACACCACCCCAAAAGAAGCGTTCGAACACAATAATCTTTTAAAACAAAGTAAAGAATACTACCGTAAAAAAGGAACCGGGCGACCGACCAAAAAAGATCGGCGCGACATCGAAGATTACCTCGATGACCCTGAAGATGGCATCAACCCCACTTCGAACGATATATAAATTATTACCCCGTATTAATGCTTCTTCTTTATATTTGAAATGTAAACCCGTTACTTATGGCCAATCAAATTCTTTCTCATCAGCAAATACAGCACAAAATTCAGCGCATTGCCTATCAAATCTATGAAACGAACGTTGCAGAAGAAGAAATTGTGATTGCCGGTATTGATGGCGACGGACTCAATTTTGCCAAAAAAATTCAGGATGTACTTAAAAAAATTACTGATGCCAAAATAACCCTTTGTACGGTTTATATGGATAAGGGCAACCCTTTAAAAAGTGGGGTAACAACTTCCCTCACCATAGAGGAGTACCAAAACAAAGCCGTGGTGTTGGTAGATGATGTACTCAACTCAGGAACCACTTTGATTTACGGAGTTCATCATTTTCTAAAAACGCCCTTAAAAAGGCTTAAAACAGCTGTTCTCGTTAATCGAAACCATAAGAAATACCCCGTTAAGGCTGATTTTAAAGGTATCTCGCTCTCTACCTCTCTACAAGAGCACGTACATGTGAAATTTCAAGCCAAAAATGACGTGGTCTACTTAGACTAGCCGAATTATTTCTTCCGCAATTTCTTCAGGAGTCTTATAATCACAGGTCAGAGTATGATTTGCCTGATTGTAATAAGCATTTCTCTCGAAAAGGTGCTTACCGATGAATTCGGGCAGTTCTGCATTAGGTATTTTCTGTATTAAGGGCCTTACTGCCTTTTCTTGTAGAAGTCGGGCCGTTAGGCCCGGTATCGAGACTTTCAAGTAAAAAACATGCTCCGTTGCCTTTAAGATAGTCCCCAGGTTTTTACCATAACACGGGGTGCCTCCCCCTGTTGAAAGTACAATTTTATCATTTTGGTCAAGAACCTCATCTAGGTATTGAAATTCTTTTTTTCGAAAATAAAGCTCTCCCCTATTCTTAAATATTTCCGGAATTTTCATTTGCTCCCCTTCTTCTATCACGTCATCTAAATCAAGAAAAAGAACGTTTAATTTTTCTGCAAGAATTTTACCTACTGTAGATTTTCCACTACCCATATAGCCTAAAAGCACTATTTTCATCATTTTCATTTTGTGTAAAAATCAGGCAATTATGGCTGATTTCAAAAAGAAAATTAAATTTCTCTTCAAAAGTTCTTGTCAAATTAATTAATGATCTTATATTTGCAGCCGCTAAGGCATAAACTTCTAAAGCGATTTGACTTGGTAGCTCAGTTGGTAGAGCATCTCCCTTTTAAGGAGAGGGTCCTGGGTTCGAGCCCCAGCCAAGTCACCAAAACAAAAAAACCTTGCTATTCATTGTGAAAAGCAAGGTTTTTTCTTTTATAGAAAATGTTGCTGATTATTATATTCATATCCTATGCAACCTGCCTGCTCTAGGTAGTATTTATTACTGGCTCCTCATGTATTCTAAAATTAACACTGTTAGGCATATTCGTTTATCCATATCCACGGTTTTCTATCGATAAAAAGGTAACCTTTTAGATTGGCTGCAAGAAGAATAACGAGGCAGCTCTTATATATTCTTTAAAGTTTTGCTACTACTACTTTCTTTCTAGTGCGTATTTTTTACTCGAGAACGGTAATTATTTGGGGAATTATCTACTCTTAGTTTGGTCTTGGGAAGAAATAAAAGAAAAAGTACGGCTAGTACGAAGAGAATGCTAAAAAATAACGTGATTAAGAGCATTTTTTTAGTTTGGTTTATTCATAAGGCATTTACAGCGAGCTAATTTAAACCAACCCGACCCATTGTTTCTTTCTAATCTCGTCAAGTTTTTAAGAAATACCCGTTTGTTATTAACAATGATTGTTGAAAACGTTGTAGTAAATAGAAGTTATAATAAATAACGAGACACCTAAAACAACTAATCGATTGAAAAACAATGACTTGTATGTAACTATAAATTACGAGCTAGAATAGAGGTCTAATTATAGTGTATTATTAACTATTGGTCGTTGCCTCTGCTAGGCAATACGAACCTACCAAAATACTTAGCGTGATTATTTTTCAGTTGATATTCAGATAACTTTAATTACGCTAAAATTTTTCTTATTCATCGGATTTATCCGTTCGTATTTTGAGGTAGAAGCCGATCGGTAATTTAAAGGAAAAACCCTCCCTTTTCTGTGAAAAAATCTACAAACAGAGACCTATCTTCTTTGGGTATTCATTGTTCCGCAGCTCGAGAACATCCAGCCTTTGCTTCTCGCTTAAAGTTTTGATTTCTCTAAATTTCATAACGAACCGATATATTTAGGTCATCCGCGGTCCTACCGATTATTCGCTCAATTCTTTTATCATTTTGTTCGAATAATCAATTTGACGTTGATACTCACTTGTTGCGACCTCGGTAACTTTTTTAAAGTATTCAACTGCCTTTTCTTTATTTCCATCTGATTTATAGAATTGTGCCAATCCAAAATAGCCTCCCAAATAATGTGGATATTCTGTTTTTACCAACTCAAATAGGCTAAGCGCCTTTTCACGCTCATTTTTCATATACCTAAAACCGAGAGATACCAGATCATTTTCTACAACATCGTATTTTGTAGTATCAGCTTTTAGCTGATTAAATTTTTTCGTACTATTTCCAATTCCATTCTCTTCAATGTCTTTTTCAAGCAGTACATCTGCGGGTATAGGAATTTTACCCTCTGAATAATAGCTTGCCAAGAAATTTGCTTTGCGGCCTAGTCCCCCATAATCCGTGGTATTTGTATAAATCACTACCGTAATTTTCTCTGAAGGAATTCTCAAAGCATAATTTAAAAAACCTGTAGTGCTACCCCCATGCATCACATACTTTCTATCATTTTTTATATCAATCTGCCATCCAAAACCATAGCCCTTTCCATCAGTTTTTCCCTTTTCGTTCCAATTGGAAAAAGCATCGTTTATCAAGTCTGATTTTACCAGTGTTTTATTATACAAACTATTATCCCATTGCACATAATCGGTAACGGAAGAGTAAATACCACCATCGCCTTGAATGGCCGACCATAAATTTTGGTCTTTATTTTCATATATGGTATCATTGAATTTGTACCCATAGGCACGATTCTTGATCGGGTGGCCTTTAACATAAACGGTGCTATTCGTCATACCCGTTTTTTCAAAGATTTCTTGATGCATAAACTCTTTAAAAGATTTGCCCGAAACCCTTTCTATAATCATGGCCAAAACTGCATAGCCCGAATTACTGTAATTGAATTTGGAATTCGCCGGAAATAAAAGACTGTCTTGCTGCACTAGAAGGTCGAGAACCATTTTATCAACCAGTTGTTCTTCTGCATCATGGGGGTATAGTTTAGAATATTCTTGCAAGCCAGACCGATGCGTAAGTAGGTTTTTAATTGTAATTTCTTTTCCGTATTCGGGAAACTCAGGTATTACTTCTGTCAATCTTGAGTCGTACTTTAATTTCCCCTGGTCAATCAGAATCAAAATACCCATGGCGGTAAACTGCTTTGTTACCGATCCAAGGCGATAATTTGTTTTACAATTGGCCCGAATTTTATTTTCTAAATCAGCATAGCCGAAACTTTGACAATCTTCAATTTGGCCATCTTTAATGACAATGAAACTTGCGCTCGGTTTTTCCCCTATATAATCTTTGAATAGAAAATTTATAATTTCTTGTTTCGTTTCGTTCTTTTCTGCTCGTTTCTCGGAAGGCTTGCCCCCACCAATAAGAATTAAAAGTACTAATGCTAAAGGTGTATATTTCATTTTCTATTAATTATGTGCGAGTTACCTACAAAATAGCAATAAAGAAATTTTCATTTCACTAAAATTCTGAAAACCAAAAGCTAATAATATAAAATTATCTTTTCTTAAGTACCCAACTTATCAGATTTCATATGACAATTTTCGAAGAAATCAATTCGGCATCTTACATCTTTTAGCTCAAATTAGAATGCATTATTTAATGCATCTCCAATAACATCGGAAATGCTTGTCTTCAAGTTTTTTATGCCGAACATGAAAATAAGCCCCATTGTCAGATTAAGTTCTGAACTACATATAGCAAAGATAAAAACAACTAAACCGAAGCAGGTAGTTATGAAAATTAGTGGCCCCAAATTAACATAGCTAACGATTTCAATTTTATGGTCTGTAAACTCTCTTAGCTCGATAACACCTTCTCTGAAAATTTTCGCCCCTTCAATTTTGTTGTCTCCCGTATGCGTTGTAAACCTAGGGAGATATCTAAAAAATACGTTTGTATTACTTTGTTCATTCTCAAACTTTCGTTTTTGAAGCTCACTTTGAACTGCTACCAAGAACTTTTTAGAATCGATGTCAAAATTCTTTGCAGTATTGAATTTTCTACTTTGTTTCAGTTTAAAAGTAAAGTTATTTTCATCTTTCCTTAAGAAGTTTTCTCGACTGTGAAATAATTCAATAGTCGAATTGAAATACAACATTTTTGATCTTGGCTATGACAAGAACCACCAACAAGATAAAGATTTTCTTACAACTATATTTAAGGAAAAGCGTAATTACAGTAAAAATAGAGATTACGTTTAAAGATAAATATCACCACGGTTATTTCGACTCCGCACTTTGTAAACCGTTCAATACTACAAGCATAAGGGCCAATACAATTAGGCCTGCAGTTGCGATGGCCCCGACAATTATTGGGTCAAAGGTACATTCGAGCCAAGCAAATTCACCCGGTAGGTTTCTCATAAATGTTCCCCAAATAATTATGAGAATACTGAAGAGTACCGAAACCATGCCTTGCCAGTTTTTTAGTTTCACATTGAAAATGGCCAGAAGAAATAGACCTAGAATACCCCCGCCAAATATACCGGAGATTTGCCACCAGATATCGAGCGCACTTTTGGCGTTGATCATCAATAGGCCGAACAGTACCCCGAATATGCCCCAAACAACGGTCATCAATCTTAAAAAGCCAATACTACTTTTTTCAGAAGCATCTGGTTTAAAAAATTTCTTGTAATAATCTAGGTAGAGTACGGTGGCCGATGAGTTCAGTGCTGAATCTACGGTGCTCATCGACGCTGCCAATATGGCCGCTATAATCAATCCCTTGAGCCCTACGGGCAGTTCGGTCGCAATAAAAAACGGAAAAACCTCATCACCCCTAATAATAGTAGGATCCAAGGTATGACCACCACCCGAATAAAAGGCGAACATGGCCGTGCCTATGTATAGAAAAATAGCGGTCAAGGGCAAGTAAATCAACATAGCGATCCAAACCGATTTCTTTGCCTTCTTTTCGCTTGACACCGCACTGTATTTCTGGGTATAGTTTTGATCGGCCATCAAATTTCTGATATTTTCGGTCACCCCATAAATAATCATGACCCATATCGTACGGCTACTCAAAGAAAATGAAGTATCTCCTAAACTGAACTTATTGGCATCGAAGGCATTTTGAATCAAAAAATCGGGTTTAGAGAATACTTCAGTAGTTAAAATATAAGCACTGAACAGCAATCCCCCAATCATTATAACCGATTGCAATACATCCGTCCATATTACGGCTTCCATACCACCCATCAACGTATAGGCAATCGTGAGAATGCCGATAATAACTATCAATAATCGAATATCGACATCAACAAAAGAGGTTAGCAACAGTGAAGATAGATAGAGAATTACCGCGGTTCTACCTACCATGAAGAGAACAAATGAAAAGGAAGCATAAATTCTCCCCCAGCCCCCTATTTTATCTTCAAGATACTGGTATACGGAAATGATATTGTTTTTTCGGTAATGGGGTATTACGTATTTCGTTACGAACCAAGCCACAGGTAACGCCGTCAAGGCGAATAGTATGGGGTGCCAATTGTCGTCAAAAGCTTTTCCCGGTACGGCTATATAAGAAATACTACTGGTATAGGCACTCATAACCGCTATACCCGCTGCCCAAGAGGGTATGCCCATACCCGCTACCATAAATTCTTGCGAAGTTTTGGTCTTTCGCATGAAATATATGCCCATGGCTAACATCACCAGGCCATATAAAATTAGGATGACCGTATCTACCGTACCAAGCTGATAGTTCATAATCGCTATATATTTCTAATTGATAGAATCTTCTTGTAATTGTCGAATATAACCATCTATCAGCTTTCTACGCTTTTCATCGAACCGTCGTAAAGGTAACGCCATATAATCATCACAAATATTCAGTACCGAAAGGGCACACTTGATTCCCTTTACAAATCGAGAATTGTACATGCCCACTCTATAAATCGAATCTTGAATAAACTGCACTTTTTTGTTCAGTTGTTCGACCAAAGCCAAATCATTATTCAGTGCAGCATTGTATAAATCTACATATAACTTAGGTTGAAAATTGGCTCCACCAGCAACCGACCCATGCCCACCATTCGAAACGGTATTGCTTAAAAAAGACTCCGTGCCGGCAATAATGGAAAAATTAGAGTCGTTTCTGAAGGTCTGTATCAAAGAGAGTAAATAATCTAAATCTCCTGAACTGTCTTTAACCCCTATGGCCCCAAGTTGTTTCGCTTGCTCTACAAAGTTTATAGATAAGTGCATTTTGGTACAGCTCGGCATATTATAGAGAACAAAAGGCAAGGTAAGTTCGGCGACCAAACTTACGAGATAATCGTGCATTTCATTTTCCGAAATCGGAAAATAAAATGGTGGGGCGACCACAACTGCATCTGCACCCGCTATTTGCGCATGTTCGCTAAGTATCACGCTAGATTTAAAAACTGTATCGGTTATACCTACAAGTACCTGAACCCTTTTGTCTATAATTTCACAGGCCCTGTTGATCAACTCTTTTTTAAGCTCAAAACTTAAACTTGGTGCTTCCCCCGTGGTACCCAATAGAAAAATACCGTGAACACCGCCATCGATTAAATGCTCGATAAGCCGTTCTAGTCCGCTAACATCTAAATCTCCTTCCGCAGTAAGGGGAGTTACCATTGGTGGAATCACTCCTTTTAAAATAGTATTCATAAAATATATATGTCCAACAAAAGAAACTGAAATATTAAGAGAACACCACCATTATTTTATATATATCTGATATTATTTTAACTTTAATTATATCATAATTATGTAATATTGAGCAAAACAGTTAAAAATACCGAAAATGGAGTTTGTAATTGAAAAGATTTATGTGCCGAATAACCACTCCTTTATTTCAAGGGAGCTACCGTTATCGCGCAATGCGCGAATACACTCCCACAAAAATTTTGAACTGAACTTTATTACTTCTGGTGAAGGAAGAAGAATCGTAGGTGATAATATTTCTCAGTTCGAGAAAGGCGATTTGGTTTTACTCGGCCCCGAATTGCCCCACTGCTGGGAATTTGTAGATAACGACGAAAATGAAAAGGCCACATGTATTGTCACCCATTTTTCAGAAAATATAGTTGATTCGAATTTCTTTAAAATACCGGAACTCGAAAAGGTAGTAGACCTGCTTAAAAAAGCCACTAGAGGTGTCAGGTTCAAAACTGATAATAACGATACCATATACCATGAACTTCAAGCACTCACAGTAAAAGAAGGACTAGAATATTTTATTGGGCTACTAAAAGTGTTCAATTACCTTCTTCTAGTCGAAGAATGGGAGGTACTTTCAAAACCGGTGAACCGGTCTTCGGTCTTTTCTAAGAATGTCGAGAAAATCAATAAAATTTATGAGTATGTTTTTCAGTCGATACAAGACGGCGTAAAACTTGAAGAAGCTGCGAGCGTATTAAATATGGCCCCTAGCTCATTTTGTAGATTTTTCAAGAAAAAAACAGGACAAACTTTTATGGAATATGTAAAAAATGTTCGCGTAGGTATCGCGGCCAAACTTCTTGCCGAAACCGATAAACAGATTACCCAAATTTGCTTTGAAAGCGGTTACAACAACCTGGCCAATTTTAACCATTACTTTAAGGCTAGTATGGGCAAAACACCTTCTGAATATCGAAAAAATTTCAGGTAAAGTTAGAAAACATACTGTTTTGCCTATTGAAAACACCTTTAAAATTAATTAGAAACATTTTTTACAGATACTGCTGTAAGACAAAAGATAAAATGCAATCTAACTTTTCTGTATATTTACGGAAGTAACCTATACTTATTTACCATGAATATTCTCTTCATAGAAGATGATGCGATTGAAACCATGAAGTTTAAACGTACTCTTTCTAAACTTAATGCACAGCACAAAATAACCGAAGCAAAAAATGGTGAAGAAGCGTTAGAAGTCTTGGGGTCCGATAATCAATTACCCGATATTATACTTTTAGATCTGAACATGCCCCGTATGAGCGGCATAGAATTTCTTAAAATTTTAAAAGCGGATGATCATTATAAATATCTGCCTACAATAATGCTCACAACATCTGAAAATCGTGCAGATTTGTTGGAATGTTATAAAATCGGAATTGCCGGGTACATTTTAAAGCCCTTAAAATATGAAGATTACGAAGAAAAAATTATCAAGGTAATTCAGTATTGGGAGGTGAGCGAACTTGTTAAGGCATAAGGTTTATAACACATTTCTTACAATTCACAACATTTATTTTATAAAAGAAAGCATTTTCCTACATTTATACTAAATTAATGGAACTGTTCAAAAGTTCTAATTTCTAAAATTTAGTGTAAAATGAAAGGAATTGTTTTTACCGAGTTTCTCGAAATGGTAGAAGAGAAATTTGGCCTCGAAGTAGTAGACTCTATCATCGAAGATGCAGACTTGCCATCTAATGGGATTTATACGGCAATCGGCACTTATGAGTTTAATGAAATGGTCAGCCTTATTACCAATTTAAGTAGCACGGTTAAAATTGATGCCGATACCCTTATCTACACTTTCGGGCATTACCTTTTCACCAGTCTTGGTAAGGCACACCCTGAAGTAATTAAGAGCTATACCAATCCCTTGGGTCTATTATACTCTATCGAAGACCATATTCACGTACATGTTCAAAAAATTTATCCCGAAGCTGAACTACCTACTTTTAAGATATTGGACAAGACCGACAACTCATTATCTATGGTATATTCCTCTTCTCGAGGGCTTTATAGATTGGCCCATGGTCTAATCGAAAAATGCTTCGAGCACTATAACAGTTCTGCTCAAGTTTCTTACAATTTAATTAAAGAAGATGGTACCGAGGTACAATTCGACATTATTCAAAATGGATAGTAAGGAAGTTACTTTATTAAAAAGGGCCCTAGAGCGTCAGAAATTGGCCCGTATACAAGCTGAAAAAATCTTAGAGACCAAATCTAAAGAACTATACGATGTAAGCCGTCACCTAAAGGCTGCCAATAGTAAGCTAGAGAATTTAATCAATAAGAAACACTCAGACCTCAGCGATTCTTTTATGGACATCATTGACCCCTATGTTATCATGGACATGGAGTACAATGTTATCACCATGAACGATTCTGCTATCGATTTTCTGGGTTACGACCATAGAAAAGAGAACCTTAACGTAGGTCGATTGGTGCATTCAGACTATATACCTTATACACTTCAGGCCTTTCAAACTTTAATCGAAGTAGGCTCGCTCAAAAACTATCGTGCCAAAATTGTTGTAAAGAACAAGACTCATAAATATATTCAGATCAATTGTAGTTTAATATATGATACCGAGGGTAAGCCAATCGGTTCTCATGGTATAATTCGCGATATTAGCCAAGAGACTGAAATAAAGACCTTACTTTCTGAACAGAGAAAACAACTCAGTATTATTATCGATAACTCTCCTTTGGGCATTGCCCTGAAGGTCGATGGAAAAATTACCAAGGCCAACCCCAGTTTTTCGAATTTACTTGGGTATTCTCAAAATGAACTGAAAGATTTCTCACTTCAAGAGCTCACGGTTTGTTATGATGAAGATAAATGTAACGAGTTCATTGATAGTCTTGATAACGGCTCAGATACGGTCTCACTGACCAAAGAATACATTCGAAAAAATGGTAGTACGTTTTTAGCAAAGACCAATATTAGTGCGGTAAGAGATGAACAAGGCACTATAGAGTATCAAGTAGTTGTAATAGAAGATATTACCAAAGAAAAAGAACTTGAAAATCAAAAGGAAGAGCTTCTTACCGAACTTGAATCGAGCAATAAAAACTTACAAGAATACGCACATATAGTCTCGCACGACTTAAAATCTCCTTTGAGAAGTATCAGTGCCCTTGCCTCGTGGATTAAAGAAGACTACCACGATAAATTAGATGAGGCCGGTCAACAGCAACTTTCGCTGATGCAAGAAAAAGTAGAATCTATGGATAAGCTGATCCAAGGTATTCTTGAATATTCAACAGCCAACAGCTCGCAACTTAAAAGTAGTGAAGTCGATTTGAACGAAGTAATTTCGACAATCAAGGAAACTATTTTTATACCTGATCATGTAACTGTAGAGGTTCCTGAAAAATTACCTACAATACAAGCTGACCGTACCAAGATGCAACAGCTTTTTCAAAATATAATCGGTAATGCCGTAGCCCATATCGAAAGAGAAGTAGGGCTTGTTCAAGTACATTTTAAAAACAACAAAGAACATTATCATTTTATTATAGAAGATAATGGTGTAGGCATACCGGAAGAGTATCACAAAAAAATATTTCAAATATTTCAGTCTATAGGAAATAAAGAGCGCTCTACAGGTATTGGTCTATCGATAGTCAAGAAAATTGTTGATCGTTACGAGGGTGAGGTTTGGGTCGATAGTGAAGTCGGTGTAGGAACTGAATTTCAATTTACATTAAAAAAATCAGTTCTAAACGAACAGTAAAAGCATAAAAATGAAAATTGTACAAGCTAAAAAAGAAAAAGGATCGGAGTGGAGCTTTAAAACAGGCAAACAAACCTTAAAACAGCCCTTGGTACTCGTTTTTGGAAATCGATTTTTATTAGAAGAAGAAAACTGTTACGACGAAGTTTTAGAGTTATTTCCTGATGGGCATATCGTTTTTGGATCTACAAGTGGCGAAATTCTCAATGAAAATGTTTTCGAAAATTCCGTAGTACTAACTGCTATTGAATTTGAAAAAAGTAACTTTCTGATTAGAAGTAAGAATCTTGCTGATTTTGATGGTGATGATGAGTTATTGGGGCAGAGATTAATTGCTGAGTTTCCTACAGAAAACCTTAAACATGTGTTCGTAATATCAGAAGGCAGTTCTGTAAATGGCAGTACATTGATTACCGGACTCGAGATGGAAAAAAATATCGATATCGGTTTATCAGGAGGCTTATGCGGTGATGATGCCCGCTTTGAGAGAACTTTATGTTCTTATAATTCAAGCCCCAAAGAAGGTGAGATTATCGCTATAGGTTTATATGGTGAAAGTTTAGAGATCACCAGTGCCAATTTCGGTGGGTGGACGGTTTTTGGCCCGTTGCGAACCACTACAAAATCTGTAGAGAACGTTCTTTACGAACTAGATGGCAAACCGGCACTTGACCTATACAAACAATATTTAGGAGACAAAGCCAAAGATTTACCTAAATCAGCTTTGTTCTATCCTTTAAACGTAGATTCTCACGACGGCTCCGAGCCGCTGGTAAGAACTATTTTGAGCATTGACGAAAAAGAAAATTCTATGACTTTAGCGGGCAATGTTCCCGAAGGCTCATCTGTTCAATTGATGATGTCTACCGTCGACGATATTGCCGATGGTGCCCGGGAAGCTGCAAAATTAGCGGTCGCTTTAAGAAAAAAAGAAACTGAACTCGCCCTTTTGGTGAGTTGTATCGGTCGTAAGTTGGTTATGGATCAACGTACTGAAGATGAAGTTGAAGAGGTTATAGATGTTATTGGCGAACAGGCAGCGGTGACCGGTTTTTACTCCTACGGTGAAATGGCACCCTTTGCCGGCAAAGGAAAATGTAAATTACACAATCAAACAATGACCTTAACATTATTGAGCGAATAATGCATTCACTTTTAGAAAGACAAATAAGAAAATATCTTCCAGAATCACTAAAGGAGAATACCGAATTAGAGGCATTCTTCATGGCCGTGTCTAAATCTTACCTTGATTTTGATGATAAGGTCAGTATGATTCAGAGGGCGACGGCCATAAGCTCTAAAGAACTTTATGAGGCCAATAGAGAATTAGAAGACAAGGCACAACGGCAAAAGAAAATTATAGATTCGCTCGAAAAGGCATTGGAAAGTCTCGATGCACACTTTATACCTGAAAAAGGGGAAAATGATGCCACACTGGATGTTGAGAAGTTGGCCCATAAAATTGGTGAGCAAGCAGAGCAATTATCTCAAATGACCACTGAGCAGAATAAGTTAATGAAAGAGCTTGAATCGCAGAACGAGTCGTTAAACAATTATGCGCATATCGTTTCGCACGATCTTAAGTCACCGATTCGAAACATCAGTACGTTAATGACGTGGATATTAGAAGAAGAAAAAGAAAAGTTTTCAGAAGATAGCAAAGCCAATGGAGAGCTTATTGCCCAGAACCTGGCTAAAATGGATCGATTGATCGACGGTGTACTCAAACACGCTACGGTTTCATCTCTAGAAGAAGAAAAAGTGAAAATCAACATCTCTGATCTTCTACAAGAAATCGAAAACACCATTTATGTACCAGAAAATGTGACCATTGATTATTCGGGAGAACTCCCCTCAATTTATGGCCAAAAATATAGCCTAGAACAATTGTTCACGAATCTAATTACCAATGCTATAACGGCTACCGAGCACCTTGAAAACGGTATCATTAAAATCGGGTATCAGGGCAACCCTTATTTTTATACTTTTTCGATTTCAGATAACGGAAAGGGAATTCCCGACCAACATCAATCGAAAATTTTTAATATGTTCAGCAAACTAAGCAATGACAATAATGCTACGGGTATTGGGCTATCACTGGTAAAAAAAATAATCAATCTTTATGAGGGCGACATAAGCCTAGAATCAAAAGTTGATCAAGGAACAACATTTTACTTCACCCTTAAAAAAGCTTCATAATGGAAGTACCGAATACAAATTATATCAAACAACTGGCAGGCGACGATATTGAATTCGAACAGCAATTTATCACAATCTTAAAAGATGAATTTCCGGCTGAGTATAAAGAATATTTTGAGCACGTAGAAAATGACAGCTATAAGGAAACAGCCCTAATTGTACACAAAATCAAACATAAGTTCAATATACTTGGTTTAGAAGAATCGTACAATCTCGCTCAGGCCTATGAAGCTGACCTGTTATTGAAAAAGACAGTAAAAGCCCCGGAATTTAAAGCGGTGTTGGATATGGTCGGTGACTATATCGAAAAAATGTAAATCGAGAGAACCCTCTCTTTCAAAAACGACGACTTTCAGTCAATAGCTTTAAGCTTATCTTCACTTCTTAAGGCATAATCGAATCAGACTCTATAAAAGATAGATTTAAAATTTCTAGAAAAGAAGGTGTAATTTGAACTTCGCTTTTGAAGGACTTATTACTTCTCTAGTTTGGCGTAGAATAAAGGCTCTTTAAGAAAAAGCCATTTAACTTTGAATCCCATTTCGGTAAACTCAAAACCTGCAGCGGTAGCAGATGCTATATTACTGTACTTACCGTACAGATTTGCGCTCAGTCTTTTGTTGAACTGATGTGACACCCCTACCTCTGCCCTAAAAATTGCCGTTTTGGGGTCTTCTTCTACTTTCTGAATACCTGTCGCCGCACTGGCCATATACTTTGTTTTTTCAGAAAAATCTCCACGTATATCGGCAAATATCTCTCCCGCCCTATACACTTCAGGACTAAAATAAATGGTAGGCACTTGCTCGTCGAATGTAATATATTGATAGTTCAAGCCAATTTTTACAGCTGGCTTTCTGAACAGACTATAATATAATGAGGTGAACAAGAGGTTACGTACATTTTCATCAGTTTGCTGGGTATGCATCAACTGGGTGTACCAGCCTAGATTAAAATTGGTACCTAGATTATAATTAAGACCATAATGGTTCATCACGATTTCACGTTCGATTAGATCCGCATTAAAGTTTTGTATTTCACGCTTGTACCCCAGTTCTAAATTTTGCAATCTAAAAGGTTTAGTAACCAACTTTATATCTATGGCCGGTTGGGTGTATGAGCTTTCAAACCTACTATTGTTAATACCGAACGAGCCATTGATATTTACATTGGGTACGATTTTATAATCAATGCCGGCCAGAAGCACATGCGAATCAGCCTTATTTAAGGTTACGGTATTTTCGGTAGTTCTAAACTGATAACTTAAAGATGTTTTAAATCGGGTCGAAAAGGGTAGTTGAGCACTTACAGTATTTGACAATGCCACATTGTTACCGTTATCAAAGGTATAAGCCGCATGATCTTGCACGACCGGAGCATATATACCATTCAATTTTTCAATAAAACCGAGGGCATCCTTTTGATTTTTAAAAACTCGAAGCGTTTGAAAAGCAGCTTTATAGGCGGGTACAATTCTATCCGATGCAAAGAGGGCGTTTGCTTTTCCTAAGTTTCCATCGAACGATTTTTCATCCTTTTGTAAAATAGCATCATAATTTTTCAGACTCATTTTAAAATTAGCCGTGTACATGCCTAATGTCGCCTTAAGGGCCCGGACCCAATTTCTATCAGAATAAACACTTTCCAAACTGTCTATTTGCCTTTTGGCCTCACCATATTTACGGTTCCATATTAGAGCCTGAACATATCTATCGTACGTCTTTTCAGTAAGTTCAGTATCATCATAATCGGCTACCATTGATTTTGCAGTCGCAGCTACTTTTAAAGCCTGTTTATCATCTTCAGCGATATGCTCTGCTAAAGCAATACCGTTTCTCGCAGTTATAGAATCTTTGCCCGTTGTGGCATATCGCCAATACACGTTTTTAGCTTTATCGGTCGACTTCGTAATCAAGTACAAATTAGCCATATTCAATAAGGCATCTTTGTCTTCGGGAAAATCTTCAAATATGCTATTCAATATTTCTTCGGCACGTGAATATTTTTCGGCGTTGACAAATTTATTGGCATAACCCAATCGAATATACTTCTTTGAGGTTTTGGCACTTTGATTTTCTGGTTCTAATTCAATTGCCTTATCTACCCATATGAGAGCTTCATCAAATTCTTTGAGATTCGATAATGTATTTGCATAGCCTAAAAGTGCACCGAACTTTTTTGGGTATTGAGCCACCAAATCTTCATATAAGGGCTTCGCTGTATCGTATTGCTTATCCCAAAGAAAAGATTCGTTATAATTAATGGTTATCTCGTAGTCGTTCGGGTATACATCTTTCAAAGAACCAAACAATGCGGTTGCCTTCTTGGGGTCTCCGCTTAGCCCCACTGCCCTACCATAGCAAAGTCGGGCTGTTTTATTTTCTGGGTCTGCCTCAAGATAGCTTTCAAAAAATTGCTCTGCTTCTTCAAAACTACCTTTTTCCAACATTTTAAAACCCGCCGTCATATCCGTCTGACCAAGCAGCGAAATATATGTAAAACATGATAATAAAATAAGTGCAAACTGCTTCATCTGTTTTCGTAGGGTTTTATTTACAAAACAACAACGAACAAAACGAAGAAATATGTTGAAGACTTATCAAAAAACAATAAAAAAGCAAAAAACAGCAAGCTATAACGTTTAAACATAATACTTCTAAACCCCCGTGTGCTATAACTTTAAAACCACTATTTATCAAAATTGCTTTCCCTAGGAAATCTTTAAGCTCAAAACTAAACTCAGCGAACCAATCTTATAAGACAAATCTTACAATAATTCACAAAAACTACGTTACTATACTATGTGCAGGTTGATAAATTTTTGTTTTAACCTTTCAAACCATATTAAATAGCCGCCATTATGACCGCCATTAGATTAATGATCCGTAAAATATCTCAAGAACAACTGTTCATGCTCAGTGTTCTGGTAGTTAACGGAGGTAATTATTTATATAATCTTTTGTTAGGTAGGTATTTGGGCCCTGTAGCCTTTTCAGAAGCAGCCTTATTGATTACCTTATTATTGGTACTATCCTTTATGGGCATGACCTTTCAACTAGCGGTCGCAAAATTTGCAGTTCTTTTCTCGGGAGGGCAATGGGAACGCTTCAGGAGGAACAGTTATAGGCAATCAGCCTTTATTGGCCTAATTGTGGGCTTGTTGATTATCATTTTCTCGAAACAACTACAGCTATTATTCAATACCGAAAGCCACTGGATGTTCACTATTTTTGGGTTAGGCATACCTGTCTATTTCTTCATGAGCGTAAATCGTGGTGCTTATCAAGGCAGACAAGAATTCGGTAAACTTTCGATTACCTATCAAACCGAAATGTGGAGCAGATTGCTGCTTACTTTACTGTTGCTATTGTTCATCGATATGCAGCCCGGTATTATTGTCTCTTTTGGTATATTCTTATCTTTTTTGTTCGGTCTATTACCTTCTGATGTAAACGGGCTTTCATTTCGCTCTCCGGAAAAACTGACTACCGAAAACTCCAAGAAAGTATCCAATTTTATTATACTTACTGCCTGCTATGAGCTTACGCAGATTATTATCAACAATAGTGATGTACTTATGGTCAAACACTATTTTGACGCTATGGATGCAGGACTTTATGCCTCTCTAGCATTAATTGGTCGAGTTGTATATTTCGTTGCATGGATGTTCGTCATGTTATTATTACCGGCAGTGGTACAAAAACAAAAAGATGGAGAACCGACCGCGCCGATTCTATTTAAATATGTGACCTATATTGGCATATTGTCGGCTGTCATTGTCATAGCCTGTTACCTATTTCCCGACCTTATAATTACCCTTATGTTCGGTGAGTCATATCTCTCGATGTCGAGCCTTTTATGGCAGTATGCAATGGCCACTTCTTTGTTTGCCATCTCTAATATATTCGCATACTACTTTCTTTCGCTAGACCATTATATACCCGTAATCATCTCTGGTGTTCTTGGCTTATCGCAAATTCTATTGGTAGCTCTATTTCATGAAAATTTGGCTACCGTGGTACACATGCAAATTATTGCAATGGCCATTCTTCTCGTAATTCAAATTATCTATTTTTTGAAAAAAGAAGTTAAAGCCAAAACATTTAAAAGTCAATCCACAGAACAATAACATAAAATAATACCACCTTACCTTAATTCGAGCTTATGAAACTAGCAATTGTAACGGCGTATCCACCAAGTAAAGTGACCCTAACCGAATATGGTTATTATCTAGTCAAGCATTTTAGACTTCAAAATGAAATAAGTGAAATAGTTTTGATGACCGATAGTACCAGTGCTGCCAAAGATCTTGCATTTGAAGAGAACGGTTGTTTAATAACAGTTGAAGAATGTTGGGATTTTAACAGCTATTCGAACATCTTGAGAGTTAACAAGGCCATCAACAGGCATAAACCCGATGCCGTGCTTTACAATTTACAGTTTCTAAAATTCGGTGATAAAAAAATACCGGCAGCCCTTGGTTTAATTTTACCATACTTGACCAAGAAAAAAGGCATACCCACAATTTCGCTACTACATAATATTCTTGAAAAGGTAGATTTAGAAAATGCCGGTTTTACCAATAATAAAATTCTACAAAAACTTTATAATTTCATAGGTACGAACTTGACGCGCTTTATTTTAGCTTCTGATATCGTTGCAGTGACCATTAGCAAATATGTGTCGACCTTAGAAGCGAAATATAAGGCCAAGAACATAGCCCTAATTCCCCATGGTTCTTTTGAGACACCCCCTCAACCAGATTTTAATTTACCGGATGGCCCTAAACAAGTTATGGCCTTTGGTAAATTCGGTACCTACAAAAAGGTAGAGGTTCTTATTGAAGCCGTTGAAGTAATTCGTTCACGTACGCAAGAAAATATTGAAATAGTCATAGCCGGTACCGATAGCCCGAATACTCCGGGATATCTCGATGAAATGAAAGAGAAATACGATCATGTAGATCAACTGAGGTTTACAGGCTACGTGGCCGAAGAAGATGTACCTGTTATCTTTGGTGAAAGTGCATTGGTTGTTTTTCCGTACACCTCAACAACCGGAAGTTCTGGTGTTTTGCACCAAGCGGGCAGTTACGGTAAAGCAGTAGCCCTACCAGATTTAGGGGATCTTAGTATACTCGTGCAAGAAGAAGGTTACCGCGGTGAATTCTTTCTACCTGAAAACAAAGAGTCGTTGGCCGATGCCATTGAAAAAATATTAATTGATAACGAGTATCGTACGCAGCTGGCAAAAGCCAATTATCAGGCAGCCTGTTCATTACCTATGAGTACGATTACAAAAATGTATATAGACTATTTCAAAGCTATACAAGTACAAAAATCTAAAGGACTAGTAATAGATGTAAATGCCATAAAATTGCCCCCTGAAACTATAGAGGCTTAAGACAACAATCGAGCTTTTTATTGAAACGGAACAATCTTAAGTTGTTCCGTTTTTTTATTCTTGCGTGAGATATTTCATCGCTGGTTTTGGTTTACCATCCAGCCCGATACAACCGTAATGTTTTTGAGGCTGTTTTCTCCAAGGCCGCCAGCCTACCACTGAATTGGGTACTTGAGTAAAGTCGTAGAGAGTCCAAAATAAGAATGGAATATCAGCCTCTTTCAAAATAGATTGCATCTCTTTGTAGTACTCGGCTTGATATTCATCTGAACCTCGAAAACCATTCCACAGGCCACTATATGAAGAAACCCCATACTCCTGCAGAACAATAGGCTTGTTACTATCTGTGACCGAAGATTTCAGCTTATCAAATGAACTTTTGAATTCGCTGATATCACGATAATAGTGAAATGATATAAAATCAAGCTTATCACTTAAGTTTATTGCCGCTTCAGGGGTCGCCCAACCTACAGTTATTGGGTGTTTTGGATCCCAACTGTGTACTTTTTCGTGCATTTTACGCAACCACGCCATTACCACACTCTTTTGCCTCGAATTAAAATCAAGGTCTGGCTCATTTTTTAAATCCCACGCCAATAGAGCAGGATGCTCTTTTAAAGCGTTCACTACTTGCTCGGCATGTCTGTGTGTCAAGGTCCAGTCGAAAACGTCATAATTTCCGTAAAAATCAAATAATGTAACCACGGCCATTAATTGGTTCTCATGGGCTATATCTAGCAACGACTTGACTTTTTCAAGTTTCTTTCCATCTACATGAGCAGCACCGAAATCTTCATACGGAATAAAAATTCGAATGGTGTTCAAGCCCATATTCTTAATCAAACCAAAGTCTTTGGCAATCGTAGAATCGCTATACTTCTTACCAAAAACATCCCACGGAGTGTCTTGAGGATAATAATTCAAGCCCTTCATGTTTTTTAGAAGGTTTTGAATGCTATCGGACAAAACCTCAGCTTGCTTTTGCCTAATTTCTGAGTTTTCTGCTTTAGTGAAATGTCTAATACGCCAGAAACCATCTTCTAATAGCATAATAACCTTATAGGAGGTAGTTTCCTCTTTTTCAAGAATCGGAACGCCATTATCATATGCCTCTTGATAGAGTTCAACATTGGTATCGGTAAAATAAATTTGGGTGCCATCGGCACTGTAAAAGTCTAGTTTAGGATTATGTTCTAACGTTGTTTGTTTGAAAGAAGACTTATTTGAACTGTTGTAATCAAGTATTTTAGAGACTTTCGCCTGGGCACTATCAGTAAAATAATCTTTTACCCCGTATCGATTATTACTGAACAGGGCGGTGTTTTTTACGTACCACCCGTTCAAATAGTCACGCTCTATCTTGGCTAAAGTTCGGGGTTCTATCGGGCGGCCCTCGACTCTAGATGTATCCCAGACAACTTTAGGTAAATATGTTTGAACTTCTTCAAGATTTAAATGAAGACGAGAAGAACGGTCGGCGCCCGTATTCAGATAAGACCACACAGAACTAATACCGAACAGAATCAATGCGTTTACCCCTACAAAAGAGATAATAAGTACTATGCGTATTAATAATCTATTCCAATTCATCTGAAGTTAAAGCTACTTGAAATTCTCTTTGTATACCGGCGGCGGTAAGTTTTATTTTATAATCATCGTTCGGGAAGAAACGTTCTTCCATATCAAAAAGTCCGATTCCCTTACTTGAATTCGTGGTTGCTTTTTCTATAAATTTTCCGTTCTTATCATAAACCTCGAGCGTGATAAGTAGACCATCGGGTACAAGTTGATCCATAAACCCGAGAATCGGACCGACTCGTACAAAACGGTTATTTTCCGAAAATTGAACCTCAAAATCTCCGACCGCTGTTCTAAAACTTAAAGTGGCATCATTACTCTTTGCTTCACCCGTTATATAGGCGGTCACTCGCCAATCACTCGCTTCGGTAGGGTGTAGAATTCGTCCGGTAGCCACCCCATCGATGGTAGAGCCCTTCGTTTTTAGAATAGTACCTTTATCCTCTTCAATTGAAAAATTCACTAAGGTACCATCACTTACGGTATTGCCGAATCGATCTTTAATTTGGTCGGTCTTAAAAATTACTACTTGGTTTCCATCGGCAAAATCATGCACTCGGTTATAAGTTATTTTGAAGTCGACCGAGTTGGAAGGAGAAATCATACTGGTCAGTTCTTTAGAATGGATATTATTGGTAGAGGTATTTACCAACATTCTACCCGCCCTTTCTGAGCTGAACAAATTTTTCCAAACATAGCCGTTTTTGGTCAATGCGGTAATTACTTTGACCTCTTGGTCCATCTGTTTATTTATAGATACTACGGTGCCATCAGGAAGTGGGTTATCGTAAATATCAACAGGTACCATAAACAACATTGAAAAATCATCCCCTCCTGCCCTTATACTTCTGGGTCCGAAATAAGTTTCGATACCTACCGTTTTTTCAGTCTTCGGCAATACTTTAAACTCACCGACCTCTAACAGTTTTGATAATACCGTTAATTGCCAATTGTATACACCAGATTGTTGTATATGGGATGCAGGTATAGAAAATGTTGCCACACTATCATTCATTTTTGGGTGAAATAAAAGTGGGCCAAAACTCTTTTCTAAAATTAAAATCGGCTCTACACCACCTCGTATGTCAAATTCTAATGTAACTGTTTCACCTGCTACTATTGTTTCGGTACTATTAAGTATTGTTGTCGAAAGATCATTAGGGACTGCAGCCGGTGTTTTAACTTCTTCTCCACAAGAAAAAAGTACAAAACATAACCCTATGAATATATAACGCCCCATATTACTTCGGATTACCGATATAGCTGTTCAATTCAAATTTCACAAATTCAAAACCATCTCCATTGACCGGTTGTAATTGTTCGCCAACATGACCTTCTTGCCTGTTGGGTATTACCTTTTCGGCAATCGATGTATTTGGCAGACCGTTCACAAAGCAATTCTTCAGACTACTGTTAATAATTTTAAGGCTTGCCACATTTAAGAAATCATACGAAAAGGGTTGTTTTCTTTGTACCCTGACCCCTTCTTGAACAAATTTGTGGTCGACCCAAACTAGCTTTTTTTCTTCATCATAATATGAGGCCAACAATAAAGGTATGGTTACCTCTTGAATTCCTGAATTGTAAAGCTCACCGACAACTTCACAATCTTCAATATCTAAAGACTGCAAAGTCAAGCCCTTGTATAAATCGGTGTTCGCTACGTTACCAGCACACTGTAAATTAAATTTCGTAGGTTGCTCTTCCAATTCTATGGGGGTAAACTCATCAGGGTTAAATGTTGGTGGTATGGTATCTTTAGTTTGAGACCAGGCAATGCCTTCAAAATTAATTTTAAAAGACGTCGTTTCCATCGGCATCAACTTATGCTTCATATGGTATTTAGCATCATAGTTCGCCAACTCTTTATCGTCATCATTATATAAGGTCGCTTTGATTACCACATCTGCGGGAAGGTTATCAACATTTTGCAACTCACCTATAACGGAATATTGACCATTATATCTCACCAGTTTTGCTGACAACACCTCAAGCACAGGTTGTTTCAAAACATCTTCGTGGTGGGTTTGTTGAGTGGTTATTCGCCTTCTTCCGTGGTTATAAAATTTGGTAGCATTATCACTGAACAATTGGTCAGGTGGTATATCTGTATCGAGGTAAGATGGTTGAATGAACCAGTCACCCTTCCGCTTCACCAAGTCGTGATAATAGGTTCTGTGCACCCGCTCGAGCGGTGTTACCCAATCTGTTTCTACCACTGCCTTTGCACCGTTATCGGTTTCATTGGTAATTTCAATAGACATTGCATCTAGTTTAGCATAGGAACTAAGAATACCGTCAGTAACCGAAACCTCAAGCATATACTGGGCTATTGGCACTTCTTTTTCCTTATCAAGAAAAGAATGAGCTGTTTCAAATTCTTTAAAATCAAGTGCATTATAATAGGCCGTAATTACGTTTTCGGGGGAGCGCTGACTCGCATTGTGCATATAGAAGGTATAGAAACCGAAGCCGAGGCAAACTAAAACGATCAAGGCCCAAATATGATTGACAACGATGACCACACCCGGAAATTTAGAATACGAGACCTTATATTTAAAATAGTCGGCAATTGGTATTTTTCTAGATTTCAGAACTCTTATCCAGAGCATCTGAATATTAATGAAAAATGCAATTAAAACAGTAAGAATGGGTATGGTACCCCACATGATTTTCGACCATTTTGGTACATCATCTTTAGGCAGTATGGCTGGCATGGGTGGTACATTCAATTTTTCCCAAACCATAATACCGTTTTCCAGTTGTTGTAATCTCTGCCATCCACAGAAATACAATAGAGGATCGTAGAATTTATCGTTGCTAAAAATGTATTTTAGATTATACTTTTCGGGTACGGTCAAAAATTGTTGAAGCGAACCGATACCCTCTACTCCTCTAAATTTAGAATTCTCTAACCGTTCGATAGCCCTTGTGGTCAACTCAGGCAAGCGTCTCGCCGAATGATAATTACCATCTACTGTCATCGCCTTGGTCTGGGCCGATAGCCAGGCCATCTGATCCCCAAACCCCAGCGGCAGGTAACGCCAACGATCATGTTGGTCTTGATTTAAGAAATTAACTATCGGTAACATATTTATCTTTTGGGGTTGAGAAGGCCTGAAATACCCCAAACTCATCGTAAAAATGACCATGAAGAGTATGCCTCCCGCTAAAAAACCACCTAAAATTCTGTGATATACCGAACCGAACTTATTTTGAATTTTCTGTTTGATGTCGCCCTCGACCATTCTATAGGCAAACTCACCAAAAATAGGCAATGCCATAATGGTCGCCCAAAGTGTAAAACGGTCAAGGGTAAGTATATTAAAAGCTGTCTCACCAAGTAATTTAAGCGGAATCGGTGTAGTACCACCAGTACCCAAAATGGTCAACATCGTCATTGACAAACCGAAGAACAAGAATCTCTTACTATAAAATCTATAAAAAATATAGGGTAGTACGAAAAGTAAAATTCCCCAAGGTATCATGAAAAAAACCAGGCCTGAGGAAGTAACTTCAAGAAAATTATCACGTGACCCATGTGGTATAGGAACTTGAGTAATGGGGTTTTTCTTAGAATTTATCCAATATGGAAGTATACATGTAACGATTAAAATCAAGGAAAAGAACCCGAAACTGACTATCCTCCAAAAAAGTTGTCGAAACGATTGCCAAAAAACCTTAAAGGTCAAATTTTGATAAGAATCGACTTTATCTCTCGAAACATCCATCACGACCATTCCTATTAAGGGAAAAATAAAAAATACCATTCCGAAAATTGGAGTAACGTGATGTGAGGTGACCGTAACGGCAATCAGCGAGAGACTTGTAAAAAAATACCTGCGCTTACCTGTCTTTAACCAAAGGTAGATTTCGGTCATACTGTGCAAGAGTATAGAAAGAGCTGATATACTCGGTAATTGACCAAAAATATGGAGCGTCTCAATAAATGTTGATGAAAAAACGGCTAAAATAGCAGTATAACCGGCAACTTTTTTATCTCCTGACATTAAAAGTCCAAAACGATATGCTCCTGTTACATAGAGTAAAATAGCCAGCATGCCTACAGTAAAAAGACCAAACTTGAGCCCGCCTATATAAGATAAAATACCTATTAATTGATGTACCAAGGGAGGGTACCCTTGTACCGTAAACCCAGTATACCAGCGGTAATCCCATGGTTCGAACCAACTATTGGCATAATGGTCGGCAAAAAATAGATGTATCAATGCATCGTAAGTAGACTCTAGGGTAAAGAAAATACTAGACCCATGAAAAGCCACACCCACGAACAAGGCAACGACCAATAAAACATTAGTTCCTTTCATCATACAAATAATGTAGGAAATAACAACAATAAATAATTTAAATTATTGTTATGTAGTAGTAAAATCGACAGCTTGATTGAAAATTCATACTCAAGTTGAAGTATACGAAAAATTTAAGCCGTAACAGCAGACTCCAAATCACAAACTTTGATCTATGAAAATTTTAGCCATCGATGATCAGCAATTAATACTAATGTCCGTAAAAAAGAGGTTATCGGAATTAGGTTACGAAGTGGCCACCGCCGATTCGGGTGAAAGAGGTATTGAATTATTCAATACATTCTCCCCAAACCTCGTATTAGTTGACATTAATATGCCCGGAATGTCAGGGCTCAATGTTATTCAACATATAAGACAAGATAAAGGCTCTGCTATACCTATAATAGTAATGTCTGGTAATACAGACGAGAAAGTAATTGTTGATGGTTTTGACCTTGGCATTAACGACTATATGAAAAAGCCCGTTAGCCTTGATGAAATGGCAGCGAGAATAAAGCGGATAATCGGAGCGCCGGAAACAACCACGGCAAGTTCGTTATCTTCAGACACCCAAATGCTACAGAAGCACTGCGTAGGCGTGGTAATACCTTGTTATAACGAAGAAGAAAGACTTTCTAGCGAAGATTTCAAAAAATTCGCCCATCAAAACCTGGGCTACCATCTGTGTTTTGTAAATGATGGTAGTACCGATAATACACTTGCCGTTCTTGAACAACTACATAAAGAGAACTCAAGCAATATTAGCGTGTACAACTGTGAAAAGAACGGTGGCAAGGCCGAGGCTGTTAGACAAGGTGTTCTACATTTGGCAAAAGATGAACAGCTTGATTATATTGGTTATCTAGATGCTGATTTATCCACTGATTTTCGTGATTTTGACGATTTGGTCAAAACACTCGAAAACTCAAAATTCAAAATTGTTAGTGGTTCTAGAATCAGCAGAATGGGAGCCAATATTACCAAAGAATCTGCCCGAAGAATTATTAGCTTGACCATAAATATGATTATCCAAAAAATTCTGGGAATGCCTTTTAAGGATACCCAATGCGGAGCTAAAATCATGGATAGGGACATCGTAACCAATATGTTCAATAAAAAGTTTATTACCAAGTGGTTGTTCGATGTAGAGATATTCATGAGAATGCGAAAGCATTATGGCAAAGAAGAGGCCAAACGTCTCATATGCGAACAGCCGCTCAAACGCTGGATACATGCTGATGGGTCAAAACTATCGATGAAAGATTCTGTCAAAATTGTTGGGCAATTGGCACAAATCGCTTACAACTACAGGTAATCCGTATTTTTATCTGTACTAAGAAAGTGACTCTAAGGTTGCCTTCGATCAGCGACAAATTGTACACTGGTTATATTTCAACTTTTATTCTTTCATAGAAAATCTATTTTAATGATATTTGCAGCCCGTAATTCTTTTACGGGCTGAATTGTACTCAGTACTACCATTTTTTTGCGCACGTGGCGGAATTGGTAGACGCGCCAGCTTGAGGGGCTGGTGGCCACTAGGCCGTGGAAGTTCGAGTCTTCTCGTGCGCACATTAAGCCATCTTTGTTAGACCAAAGGTGGCTTTTTTTATTTATACAGTTCCCATTTGATTTTATACAGCACTTTTTTCACTACCTTTTTAAGCCATCTGAGCCCTATTCCATTAAAATAAAACATTTTAATTCGTAAGTTTGTTTAACAATTTTTGAAAAATCATGAACAATGTAAAAAAACAGTTTAGTATTAGAGATTTAGAAAATCTCTCTGGTATTAAGGCGCACACCATAAGAATTTGGGAAAAAAGATACGATTTGTTATCGCCTGAAAGAACCAGCACTAACATTAGAAGTTACTCGATAGGTAGTCTTCAGAAATTGTTGAACATTACCTTACTATATAACAGTGGACATAAAATATCAAAGATCGCTAAGATACCCGAGGAGAACATTCCCTTGATGGTCCGTGAAATTGTTGCTAAGAACAGTATTAAAAACCATAGTATCAATGCTTTTAAGTTGGCCATGGTTAATTTTGATCAATCCTTATTCATTAAAACCTTTGACAACCTCATGCTCGAAAAATCTTTTAATGAGGTTTTTAATGAGATTTTTATTCCCTTATTGAACGAATTGGGCATGTTGTGGCAGACCGATACAATTAGCCCTGCCCACGAGCATTTTATTACCAATTTGGTGAAGCAAAAGATTATTATCAGCACTGAACAGTTGCAGAAGGATGAACCCCTGAAAACCGACAAAGTGTTCGTGCCGTTCTTACCGGACAATGAAATTCACGAAATAGGCCTTCTATATATCAATTATGAGATTGTTCGCAGTGGCTATAAATCTATCTATTTGGGGCAGACCGTTCCGTTAGAAAACCTTATCGAGGTTTTGAATTACTTTGAAAATGTAAATTTTATATCATACTTCACCGTGGTTCCAACAAAAGATTATATCAATAAATACATCGCCGAATTCGCAGAAACCACAAAAAAATATACTAAATCAGAATTATGGTTATTGGGCAGGCAAACCCAACATATTGACGTAAAAAGCAAGCCCGATATGGTGAAAACTTTTACGTCTATCGAAGAAATAGTTGCGCATTTATAGCTTATAAACAATATGTCTAAAAAAGTTATCATCATCGGGTCTGGGTTTTCGTCTTTATCAGCTTCATGCTATTTAGCGAAAGCCGGTTATGATGTGACCATTTACGAAAAAAATAAGACCATAGGTGGTAGGGCAAGACAGCTAAAAAAAGATGGTTTTACATTTGATATGGGCCCTAGTTGGTACTGGATGCCCGATATTTTTGAAAATTTCTTTAAGGATTTTGGTAAAACTGTATCTCAATATTATCAGCTCGATCGCTTGAACCCGGCTTACAAGGTTTTTTTCAAAGATGAAACGATTACCATTGAAGATACCTTAAACAAGATATGCAAAGAATTCGAACGTCTAGAACCCGGTAGTTCGGTAGATTTAAAAGAGTTTATAACAAAGGCGGGTGAAAATTATGATATCGCAATCAACAAAGTAGTTTTAAAACCGGGACTTTCCCCGTTAGAATTAATCACTCCTGAAACCGTTTTAAGAGTTGACCAATTCTTTAAGACTATCAGTGGAGAGGTGCGAAAAAGGTTTAAGAACCCAAAGCTTGTGGCCACTTTAGAGTTTCCAGTACTGTTTTTAGGTGCCAAACCCAACCAGACACCTTCCTTTTACAATTTTATGAATTTTGCTGATTTCGGGTTGGGTACATGGCATCCTAAAGGCGGAATGTATGAAATCATTAAGGCGATGAAGAGCTTGGCCGAAGAATTAGGAGTAAGAATAATAACTGATAGTCCTATTGAAAAGATATCCGTAGAAAACAATAAAGTATCCGGAGTTAGTTCTAAAAATATAACCCACACTGCAGACATTGTTGTTAGCGGTGCCGATTACTGTCATTCAGAAAACCTGTTACCTGAACGGTACAGACAATACAGCAGTGGCTATTGGAGCAAAAAGGTCTTTGCACCTTCTTCATTGCTATTTTATGTAGGTTTCAACAAGAAGCTGAAAAATGTAGAACATCATAATCTATTTTTCGACACAGATTTTGAACAACATGCCAGAGAGATATACGACCATCCGCAATGGCCGAAAGACCCTTTATTTTATGTGAATTTTCCTTCGGTTACCGATAACACAATGGCACCTGAAGGGCAAGAAGCCGGTTTTTTTCTCGTGCCTATCGCCCCCGGATTAGAAGACACACCGGAACTAAGGTCTCAATACTTTGATATTATAATACAACGTTTTGAACATCTAACAAAGCAACAAATTAAGACCAACATACTGTTTAAAGAATCGTTTTGCGTTAATGATTTTATAACAGAATATAACTCGTACAAAGGTAATGCGTACGGCATGGCCAATACCCTGACCCAAACTGCTTTTCTCAGACCAAAGCTGAAAAGCAGCAAAGTAAATAACCTCTATTTTACAGGACAATTAACAGTGCCAGGCCCAGGAGTACCTCCAGCACTCATTTCAGGTAAACTGGTAGCTGACCTTATTATCAAAAAATCTTAATACTCGACTATGAAGGCACTATTTGACAATGTATCTTACCAATGTAGCAAGGCCGTCACGAAATCTTACAGCACTTCTTTTTCATTGGCCACAAAAATGCTCTCACCGACTATCAGGGCAGATATTTATAATATTTATGGTTTTGTTCGTTTTGCGGATGAAATCGTCGACTCGTTTCACGATTATGACAAAGAACATCTTTTTGATAAATTTGAGAACGATTTAAAAGAATCATTAGAGCATCGAATAAGCCTTAATCCGATTCTCAATTCATTTCAATATACATACCATAAGTATGGTATTTCATATGATTTAGTGGAATCGTTTATGAAAAGTATGCGAATGGATCTTCATAAAAGCACATACATCACAGATCAAGAATTTAAAGAGTACATTTACGGCTCTGCCGATGTCGTTGGTCTTATGTGCTTGAAAGTTTTCGTAAAAGGGGATTTGGAGAGGTACGACGACCTAAAAGAATCTGCAATGGCCTTGGGGTCGGCTTTTCAGAAAGTTAATTTTCTTAGAGATTTACGTTCTGATTTTGAAGACCTCAACCGTAGTTATTTTCCGAATATAAATTTTGAAGAGCTAGATGAAGCTGCTAAGAACCAAATTGTTGATGAGATAAAGGCAGACTTCACACTTGGCTATTCTGGTATCGTTCGATTACCCCACGAAGCCAAATTTGGTGTATACACGGCTTACCGTTATTATTATCAACTACTGAAAAAACTACAGAATACTCCTTCTCTCGAAATTAGAAATGTTAGGGTAAGAGTACCTAATTATGAAAAATTCGGACTATTGGCCAATTCGTATGTAAATTACAAACTGAATCTAGTATAGTATGAAAATCATTCTTTGGATATTGATTTTGGTAGGCACTTTCTGCTTTATGGAATTCATGGCCTGGTTTACCCATAAATACATCATGCACGGTTTTCTATGGAAATTACACAAAGACCATCATAAAAAAGACCATGACTCGTGGTTCGAGCGAAATGATGCTTTCTTTATATTTTATGCTATCGTGAGTATGGTGCTCTTCTATTTAGGTGCCCAGACCGAGTTTTGGTACGGCTGGCCTTTGGGCTTTGGTATTCTCGCCTATGGTATCGCCTATTTTCTCGTTCATGATATATTTATTCATCAACGCTTTAAAATCTTTAGAAATGCTAATCACTGGTATGCAAAAGGAGTTAGAAGAGCACATAAAATGCACCATAAACATTTGGGGAAAAAAGATGGTGAATGCTTCGGAATGTTAATCGTACCTTTTAAATATTTTAAAAAACAGTAAGGTGATTATTGGGTGACCAACTCGTCTAAAAGTTCGATAATTTTGTCGTTATTCCAATCTTTTGCTTTTAAAGACTTCACCACAATCTCTCCTGATTTGTCAATAATATATGTGCCGGAAGGATCAGGTATTTCAAATGGGGAAGGCTCACCAACTATTCTATAGGTAATCGGAAATGTGAATTTGTTTTCCTCCATGAACTCTTCTACCGGTGAACGCTCCTCATTAGTAACCACATAAAAATTTACCTGATTATTGTATGCAGTATAAAGTTCTTGAATATCACTCAATTCTGAAGAACTTGGTAAGTGCCATGAAGCCCAAAAATGAATGAACACCACCTTGTCTTTTGACTCTTCGAAATTAAAATAGTCCCAATTAGCATCTTTCAAACGCCAATCGTAATGGGGGAGCTTTTCTCTTTTGCCAGCATCGACAATCTCTGGAGAAGTCGCAAATAGCTGTGTAAGCCAAACTTTTGACCAATACCCTAACGGAGTAATAAAAAAAGATAGTATAAAAACTATCAAAACAAGTGTGTAAGCTGTTTTCCGTTTCATTAATAAAAGTGTTGGGCAAAACTAAAAAAACTCCCGCCGAGTGGCGAGAGTTTTTAAGATATAATTCAATTAATGCTATTAAGCAGCATTTTCCCTTTTAATCACGTTCAAGGCAGAACCTTCATTGAACCAACCAATTTGCGCATTATTATACGTGTGATTGGCCATAATGGTGTCTTTGCTTCCATCTGCATGAACAACCTCTATTGTCAACGGTACGTCAGGAGCAAAATCGGCCATATCGACAAAGTTGAAAGTATCGTCTTCTTGTATTAGATCATAATCACTTTCATTCGCAAATGTCAAGGCCAACATACCTTGTTTTTTAAGGTTGGTCTCATGTATACGAGCGAAAGATTTCACCAACACAGCTGCAACACCTAAGTGTCTTGGTTGCATAGCTGCATGCTCTCTTGAAGATCCTTCACCATAGTTATGATCCCCGACAACGATGGTCTTGATACCTTCAGCTTTATACTCTCTCTGTACATCTGGTACACCACCATGCTCACCATTGAGCTGGTTTTTGATGAAATTTGTTTTCTTATTAAAAGCGTTCACCGCACCGATTAAGGTATTGTTCGCAATATTATCTAAATGACCACGGAAACGTAACCATGGGCCGGCCATAGAAATGTGGTCAGTCGTACATTTACCAAAAGCTTTGACAAGAAGCTTAACTCCCTGCATCTGCTCTACCGTAATTGGCTCAAATGGAGTTAATAGCTGTAGTCTTTCAGAATCGGAAGCCACTTTCACTTCAACACCAGATCCGTCTTCTTTAGGAGCCAAGTAACCGGCATCTTCCACTTCAAAACCTTGAGTAGGCAATTCAATACCCATTGGCTCATCTAATTTTACTTCTTCGCCATCTTCATTGACCAAAGTATCGTTCATCGGGTCAAAATCAAGCTTACCAGAAATAGCAATAGCGGCCACCATTTCAGGAGAGCCCACAAAGGCGTGCGTATTTGGGTTACCATCTGCACGTTTAGAGAAGTTACGGTTAAAGGAATGAACTATAGTATTCTTCTCATCACCTTTCAAGTCACTTCTATCCCACTGACCGATACAAGGTCCGCAAGCATTGGTAAACACAGTTGCACCTAAATCTTCAAAAATTTGAAGCAAGCCGTCACGTTCAGCCGTAAATCGAATTTGCTCTGAACCAGGATTGATTCCGAAATCGGATTTTGGTTTGATTTTCTTGGTAATTGCCTGTTTGGCAATTGATGCCGCACGGGTCAAATCTTCATAAGACGAGTTGGTACAAGAACCGATCAAGCCCCAATCGACCTTAAGTGGCCAATCATTTTCTTTTGCCTTAATACCCAGCTCGCCAACCGGTGTAGCTAAATCTGGGGTAAAAGGTCCGTTCAAATGAGGTCTAAGTTCATCGAGGTTGATTTCGATAACCTCATCAAAATACTGTTCTGGGTTCGCATACACTTCATCGTCAGCCGTAAGGTATTCTCTCACTTTATTGGCCTCATCGGCTACATCACTTCTATCAGTAGCTCTAAGGTAACGCTCCATAGAATCGTCATAACCAAAAGTAGATGTTGTTGCCCCTACTTCGGCACCCATATTACAGATAGTTCCTTTTCCGGTACAAGAAAGGTTATTAGCGCCTTCACCGAAATATTCTATTATCGCACCGGTACCACCTTTTACGGTAAGAATACCAGCTACTTTTAAAATCACATCTTTAGCTGACGTCCAACCAGATATATTTCCGGTCAACTTCACTCCTATCAATTTAGGGAACTTCAGCTCCCAAGCCATACCTGCCATTACATCTACGGCATCTGCACCACCTACACCGATAGCTACCATTCCGAGTCCACCGGCGTTTACCGTATGGGAATCCGTTCCGATCATCATCCCGCCAGGAAATGCATAATTTTCTAAAACTACTTGGTGAATAATGCCTGCACCCGGTTTCCAGAAACCGATTCCGTATTTATTCGAAACTGATTCCAAAAAATCAAAAACCTCGGCACTAGTGCTATTAGCAGACATTAAATCTTTTGCGGCACCACTCTTTGCTTGAATTAAGTGATCACAATGCACGGTCGTCGGCACAGCCACCTTTTTCTTACCGGCTTGCATAAACTGCAATAAGGCCATTTGCGCCGTAGCATCTTGACAAGCGATACGATCGGGAGCAAAATCAACATAGTCTTTTCCTCTGGTAAAAGCTGTGGTAGGGTTACCGTCCCACAAATGGGAATATAAAATTTTCTCCGAAAGGGTAAGCGGTTTGCCAACTATATCACGAGCCTTATCAACACGCTCGGCCATATTGGCGTACACCCCTTTAATCATATCGATATCGAATGCCATTATCTATTTTGTTTTAGGTTATTGTAATCCCGTAAAATTAATAAAATACAAGGGGCAAATAAAATTTTTGTAGAAGGATTACTACGATTTTTGTGAATTTCAAAATTATTAACTCTAATGTGCGCAATTAATATCAGAACTTGTACAAATTATACCCAAATAATCAGGATATAATGGTAATTGAAACTAAAAAAAGATAATAATAAGAAAAGTGGGCTTCTAAATATATAATCAGAAGGGCTAGAGCAACTTTGAAATTATCTCTTCTTCAGATATACCTTCAGCCTCTGCTTTGTAGTTTTTTATAATGCGATGTCTTAGTATACCTGTGGCCACGGCCTGCACATCTTCGCTATCTGGCGAATACTTACCGTTAATAGCGGCGTGGGCTTTTGCCCCAAGTATCAAATTTTGAGAAGCTCTAGGGCCTGCACCCCAATCGATATATTGTTTTACGTAATCGGATGCGCTCTCTAAGTTCGGTCTCGTGGCATTGACCAATCTAACTGCGTATTCGATCACATTGTCAGGCACGGGTATTCTTCTAATCAACTGTTGTACCGCAACGATTTCTTGAGCATTAAACAGCGGACTAACAGAAACGAGCACATCGGTAGTAGTTGCCTTCACCACCTGAATCTCTTCTGCAATTGATGGATATTTAAGTTCGATAGCGAACATAAAACGATCCAACTGTGCTTCAGGAAGCGGATAGGTACCCTCTTGTTCTATAGGATTTTGGGTTGCCAGAACGAAATAGGGCGGTTCTAGTTTGTGCTGTTGCCCTGCAATCGTCACCGCTCTTTCTTGCATGGCCTCTAATAGTGCAGCTTGGGTTTTTGGGGGTGTACGATTAATCTCATCCGCAAGAATTATATTTGCGAATATGGGACCCTTGATGAATTTGAAATTTCGATTTTGGTCAAGTACCTCACTACCCAAAATATCGCTGGGCATTAAATCTGGCGTAAATTGAATTCGTTTGAAATCAAGGCCCAAAGTCTGGGCAATAGTATTGACCATTAACGTCTTTGCCAAGCCAGGAACACCGATCAATAACGAGTGCCCCCCTGTGTAGATACTCAGCAAAATTTGGTCGATCACCTCGTTTTGGCCAACAATGACCTTAGCTATTTCTTGCTTGAGGGATTGGTGTTTTTGTACAAGGTTATCAATGGCCGATACATCTGACATGAAATTACTCTTTGGTCCAGTTGTTGGCAAAATCGCAATCTTGGTTAGACTGGTTTACACTGATGTAAGTTTCATCGATATGCTCGTCCATCCACTTTTTGATAGCATTATATTGCTTTTCTGTTTTCGCCAATTGCTGTATTTTCAAATAATCTTTGGCAAAATCTGCAACGTGCTCGTCATAGCGGTTGGTGATTTTTAATATTTTGTATTTCGGACTACCACCTCTGGGGTCTTCCTCTAAAATGGGATATGAGATTTCATCATCTTTCAAGTTACGTACTTGATTGTAAAGTGTTGGATCCATTTTGGTCAACTCGAACCGAGAATCAAATGTAGAAGGGTTTCTCAAGAGGCCCCCATCGAACTTTGTCTCTTTCTCATCGGAGAAATTAAGTGCGGCTTGTGCAAAGGTATATTTACCTTCCATGATATGCTTTCTAATCGTATCTAATTCAGATTTCACCTCGTTCAAGGCTTTTTCTGAAATTTCAGGCTGCATTAAAATATGTCGCAAATCTAACTCTTGCCCTCTAATTTTCTCAATAAATATAATATGGTATCCGAAAATAGTTTCAAAGGGTTCTGAAACCTCCCCTTCCTTTAAACTAAAAGCAACATCTTTGAAAGTCTTGTCGAAACCCGTCTCTTTTGTAATACTATAAAACCCCCCTTTAGATTTTGAACCGGGATCTTGAGAGTAAAGAATGGCCTTTACGCTAAAACTTGCGTCGTTATCTTCAACATCAGCTTTAATGGCATTCAATTTGTCGATAACATTTTGTTTTTCTTCTTCACTAGGCTCTGGAGCCTTAGTAATTTGTGCAATTTCCATTTCAGCACCGAAAACCGGGCGTTCATCTTCGGGAATTTTATTGTAAAACTGTCTAACCTCCTCAGGCGTTATCTCAATTTCTTCAACAATGCTACCCTGCATTTTTTCAGAAAGCATTCTTAACTTATTAATTTTGCTAATATCTTCCCTTAAACTGGCCTCATCTTCCTTTTTGTAGAATTTCAGCAATTTCTCCATAGAACCAATTTGCTGCACAAAACCCTGAATCTGCCTATCGGTAGTAGCGGTTACTTCATCATCTGAAACAAGTAAGCTATCTTGAACGGCCTGATGGGCATACAGCCTATCTTCCATCAATTTGCCTAAAAGTCCGCAACGGGTAACATCTTCGGTAGATACACCTTGACTCTTCAAATCGATAAGCGTCTTTTCAATATCGGAATCCAATATCACATAATCGCCAACGACCGCGGCAATGCCATCTAGCTTTACTCTTTTAAAGTTTCTTATGGTGTCATTTTCCGCTTCGGCAGTAGTATTGACCGCCATATCAACTTCAGCAGCTGTTTCTTGGGCAGGTTCGTTCTCTTGTGCATGACCAAGGGTCAAGCAAAAAAGAGACAAAAATAGTGCTAGTACTTTATTCATCTTTAGCATAAATTTCGAATTCGTTTTTTTTGATTGCCTCATCTAAAATCTCAGTTTCCAACTTACGTAGAAAGTTTAGTTTTCTTCGGCTTAAGAGCACTTGTTTGATCCGAGGCTCGATATAAGAAAGTGGTGCAATATCATTTTCGTTTTTGACATCCACTATTTTAGCCAAATATACCCCGTTATCATCCTCCAATTCAAAAAATTGTGATTTTTTTAGGTGTTTATCGGCGTTTTCAAAAGTTAAAGGTGGTATCTCTTCGACTACTCTAGATGCACTGACCCATAGCGAATCATTAAAATTTAATTTTCTGAACTGAACACCGATCGAGTCGAGATACTCTCTATCATCTTCTTTAAAACGCTTCAACTTATCAGTAACTGTTTTTTTGTTCAAAAATTGTTTTGGCAGCTCTACAAAACGTAATTGAACTACCTTTTCTTTAAGTTTAAAATTCTCTTTCTCAGACTCATAGAATGCTTTGAGCTGTGATGGGCTGATAAGTGTATCACTACCCTGACGTACCAAAGCCTCTTTATACGCCCTTGTGTATAGGTCGGCACGATAGTCTGAGACCAATTCGTCGTACTCGGCAAGTTTCTCTTCCGGTAAGTTGATTTTGGCCTTTGATAACAACAATTGTTTTGAAGCCCAATTATTTATATAGTTCGTTACGAAAGAAGCACTGTCTCCTTTAGACACTCCATTTGGCAAAAGATGCGCAATATCTTCGCGATAAAGATAGCTTTCTCCTACCCGCGCCAAAAATTCAGGCTTTTCTTTGTTAAAAATAGACCCACAACCCGTCAACACTATCAGCGATAGAAGAACGACATGGCCGCTCACTCTATGAATTCCGGAGAATTTTAAAAATTTCATCCAGCAAAAATAACAAAACCTAAATGGCGCACAAAGCTATAAGGTATTACTTAACAGATTTTTGGAAGCCTTGTTGAGAATGTAGTACTTTACCAAAAATTATTCAATAGAAAAGATTGCCGTCCAAAAAACGGATTTACTCAAATATTGAAGACTACCAATTAAAATTATTTTATAAAACAATATAATAATGGGCAAAAAAATTAAACTCGTTTGGGATTTTCGAGGGCCTGCAGCGGCCAAAACTGCAGAGCATCATGAAAAACATTTAAAAGAATATATTCAAATGGAAAGAGCGGAACTGGATATCACAGGTTTTCAACACCTAAACGATATGCAAAGTTTTGCTTTTATGGTAGTAACCGAAACTGAAATGATAAAACATCGAGATGCCCTAAAGCCTCACAGAGGTGAACTTTATGAATAACCTCTAGCCATGTTCAGAACCCTCACCTTATTATTCTGGTCTTTAATGCTGGGGTCATGCCAGCAACGTCAACTAATTACAGACCCGCTAAAACATGTTCTCGCATCTAACAACTTGAATATAAAGAGGGTAATGGATAGTGTCACAAAGCACCAAGTACAGATTAGGTACACTCAAATAAATCGCACAAACGAGGGCATTACTTTCACTGATTTTGACTTTCAAGTAGATGACTCTCTCTATTTCTATCCTGCTAGTACCGTTAAATTTCCAATAGCAGCTCTGGCGCTTGAAAAAGTAAATGCCATCGATTCTATAAATATCAACACCCGTTTTTATGTGGAGGGAGACACAGTAGAAACCACATTTGCCAAAACAATTACCGAAATTTTTGCGGTTAGCGATAACAACGCCAATAATAGATTGGTAGAATTTTTAGGCCAAGATGAAATAAATGTGCGTCTGCAGGCGAAAGGGGTTGGCCCTGTACGAATAGCGCATCGTTTGGGTTTTCATTCAGAAGACCTGGCCACCAAACCTTTAATTATTTATATGAATGATAGCACCACATTCGTTATCGAAGGCGGCACAAACACCTCACCAGAACCGCTTAAACTAAAAAGTATTGAAAAAGGTATAGGCTACTACGAAGATGAAAGTCTGGTAGAACAAGCTTTTGACTTTAGTCTCAAAAACTATTATCCGATCAACACACAGCACAATGTACTGAAACGGATAATATTTCCAGAATTGTTTTCCGATAAAGAACAATTCAATATCAGTAAAGACCAACGAGAAAAACTTCTGAAAGCCATGCAGATAGTGCCAAGAGATGCGGGCCACGACCCAAGTATTTACTATGATGGCTACTGTAAATTTTTTATGTTCGGAGATTCAAAAGAGAACATTCCATCGCATATTAAAATTTACAACAAAGTTGGCTTTGCATATGGAACACTTACGGATTGCGCCTACATAACCGACCACGAAAACGGTGTGGAGTTCATGCTAACAGCAACACTACTGGTCAATGAAAATGGAGTTTTCAATGACAACACTTACGAATATGAAGAAGTTGGCATTCCTTTTTTGGCTGAACTAGGTAGAGAATTATACAATTTCGAACTCAACAGGTCGAAATAGACCTAAAGTCGTAGTCTCCGACAGTGAACCAATAAAAACACTGTTATCTCGTTATAACAAATAGATTTGTGTCATTGTACTGAGGACCAATTTACCATTAAAATTGCTGCATGCCGAACCATCAATTTCGTATTGAAGAGCTTAATAAAAAACTAGAGCTTTTGTTAAGCAAACAGGAGAGTTTCGCAAAGGAACTTATGGTCTTGTATAAAGAGATTGAAGATTTAAAAGCTCAAAATACGAATGAGGCAATTGAAGAAAAGCCTTCTTCAATATCATCGAAAGAAATACCCAAGACCCTTGAACCTCAAACGGCCAAGAAAGTAGAAACGGAGTCAATTTTTGAGCAAGAAGAGCACCAAACCCAAATTGAATCGAAAACCGTAAAAAATCGTCTATCAAAACAACCAGGGCAAAAATCAAATCTCGAAAAATTTATTGGTGAGAACCTCATCAATAAAATTGGTATTGTCATAACTGTCATTGGGGTCGCGATCGGTGCTAAATATTCTATCGAAAACGAGTTGATAAGTCCCCTGACACGAATTATATTGGGTAATTTGACCGGTTTGGGGCTTCTAGGTTTCGCTATTAAATTAAAACAAAAGTATGAGAACTACAGTGCAGTGCTTACCAGTGGTGCTCTTGCTATTTTGTACTTTATCACTTTCGCCGCATACAGTTTTTATGGGCTCTACCTACAATTGGTCACTTTTGCACTTATGGTGCTGTTTACCATTTTTGGCGTGGTCGCCTCTTTAAATTATAATAAACAAATCATTGCGCATATAGGGCTCGTAGGCGCCTACGCAGTGCCTTTTTTATTGAGTGATGGCTCTGGCAAGGCTTCTATTCTTTTCAGCTATATGACCATCATCAATATTGGAATATTGGTCATCTCAATTAAAAAGTATTGGAAACCTCTATTCTATGCGGCTTTTGGATTTACTTGGCTCATTTTTGCCTCTTGGTTGATATTCACTTTTAAAACCGAAGAGCATTTTAGCTTGGCCTTGCTATTTACAATTCTGTTCTTCATAATATTCTATGCCACTTTCTTAAGTAACAAATTAATCAATACCGAAAAATTCTTACGTTCTGACATCGTTCTGTTACTTCTCAACTCATTCGTTTTTTACGCCTTAGGTTACTATTTATTAAATGGGCACGAAATAGGTAAAGAATATCTTGGTTTGTTCACGCTCGCTAATGCTATTGTACATTTTGCGGTCAGTATTATACTATTCACTAAAAAATTGGCCGATCGTAATCTTTTCCATTTGGTGGCAGGCCTGGTTTTGGTATTCGTGACTATTGCAATACCCGTTCAATTAGACGGCAATTGGGTCACGTTATTATGGGTAATGATCGGTGCTCTTTTATTTTGGTTCGGCCGAACCAAAAAGGTTCTATTTTACGAATTTCTCTCTTATCCCCTACTATTTTTAGCTTTCATTAGTCTCAATCATGACTGGGGACAAGGGTATGCCAAGGGCTATCTAGAAGCATCGGCAATAACACCCGTACTCAACGTATATCTGCTTACTTCGTTCTTATTTTTAGTTAGTTTGGCTTTTATCAACTGGGTGAATACCAAATTCAGTGGAAATATACTACATGGGCAAAATTCAAAATTATCAAGAATAGTTGACTATGCCATTCCCAGCCTATTTTTGTTGATTCTCTATTCTGCCTTCTATCTAGAGATCGATTACTATTGGCATAGAGCTTATATTGAGTCTGAAATAGAACTACTTTCAAAAAACAATTATGATCTAATTAATTTCGGGGATATTTGGTCTCTTAATTACAGCCTCGGCTTTGTAGCTGCATTGGCTTTCATTAACATGAAAAAAATAAAAAACCGAAATTTAGGTATTTGCACCTTATTCGTAGGGCTGCTGGCCTGCTTTGCTTTTTTAAGCGGAGGCCTATACATACTAAGTGAACTTAGAGAAAGCTATCTTAACGGAATACTCGCTGAACACTTTGAGATAAGTTTCTTCAACGTAACTATCCGCTATGTCTCTATAGCATTTTTTGCATTACTCTTGTTAGCTATCAAAAAAATCATTTTGCAGCCTTTCATGAAAACTGATTTAAAAGTGCCATTTGAGCTTCTTATGCATACTTCAATTTTATGGGTGCTAAGCAGTGAACTGTTAAATTGGATGGATATTTTTGGGTCGAATCAAATCTACAAACTAGGGCTTAGTATTCTTTGGGGCTTATATTCTTTAATTTTAATTGGTTTGGGCATATGGAAACGAAAAAAATACCTTCGTTACTCCGCTATGGGCCTATTTGCTATTACCCTGCTCAAACTTTTCTTTTATGATATCGCATCTCTTAATACCATTTCAAAAACTATAGTATTTGTTTCTTTGGGCATTTTACTGTTGATTATATCGTTTTTGTACAACAAGTATAAGAACTTGATTGCTGAAGACAAAACTGAATCAAAGCCAGAGAAAAATGAATTATTATGAAGCTGATTTATAAAAATATCATTTTGTGTCTAAAATTCGGATTGTATAGCACCTTAGCCATTTCTCAAATGATCGATTATGATTATAAACGAGAGATTAATGGAATTTCGGAACAATGGCATAGCCTGCCCATACCCGATTCTGTATTTCAACATGTGGCTTCTGACCTATCTGACATCAGAATTTATGGCATTGCCAAGAATGACACGATTGGGGCACCTTACATTTTAAAAGTGAGCTCCGAACAGCAAACCCAAAGAAGTATCACCTTCACAAAAGTAAATGCTGTGGCGAATGCCAAAGGCTATTATTTCACATACGAAATCCCAACAGATGAGACCATAAATCAGATACATTTAGAGTTCGACGAGTCTAACTTTGACTATAAAGTGGTCTTGGAAGGTAGCCACGACCAAAATGAATGGTTTACCGTTTTAAACGACTACCGCATTTTAGGCATTGATAATAATCAGACCAAGTATACATTTACCGATCTACATTTTTCACCTTCCAATTATCATTACTATCGATTGCTTATTAAATCGGATAAAAATCCGAATCTAGTATCTTCAGAAATAAATTTAGATGAGCAATCGGAAGCCGATTACACCAATTTTCCGGTGACGTTCATGAATATCGTACAACAAGAGAAGAACAGCATTATAGATATCGACATGAAAAGACGCTTGCCGCTGAGCTATCTTAAAATCAACGTTTCCGATCAAATAGATTACTATCGACCTGTTACCATTGAATATATCTCAGATAGTGTTGAAACTGAAAAAGGTTGGCAATACCAATACAGTAATCTCTACTCGGGCACATTGACTTCTTTGGAGAAAAAAGGCTTCACCTTTGCCTCTACACTGGCACAAAAACTTAGAATCACTATTCAAAACCATGATAATACAGCGCTTCAAATTGAAAGCGCAGAAGCAAAAGGCTATGTCTACTCGCTTGTTGCACGTTTTATCGAACCTGCGCAGTACTTTCTCGTGTATGGTAATAAGAATGTTCAAAAACCTTACTACGATATCGTTCAGGCCGCAACCATCATTCCTGAAAATCTTATTGAATTAAACCTTGGCAAGGTTGAAGGCATATCCAAGAAAAAAGATGTACCTGCAAATGCTCTTTTTCAGAACAAATTTTGGCTGTGGGGCATTATGGGCATGATAATAATAATATTGGGTTGGTTCACTATCAAAATGTTGCGTAAAGAAGATATTTAGTGCCACTTACGATATAAAAGAAACCTCTAAATTTGCACTAGTAAATTTACAAGTGTGCAAAAGCCAAAACAAACTCGAATAAACAAATATCTTAGCGAAGCAGGTTACTGCTCTCGCAGAGCTGCTGACAAGCTTATAGACCAAGGTAGGGTTACCATTAATGGAGTAGTACCCGAAATGGGTACAAAAATAAACGAAGGAGATGAAGTTCGGGTAGATGGACATCTTATTGAAGAACCACAAGAAAAACCCATCTATCTAGCTTTCAATAAGCCGATAGGCATTGTCTGCACCACTGACACCAGAGTTGAAAAAGATAATATCATCGATTTTATCAATTATCCAAAACGTATTTTCCCCATAGGAAGACTTGACAAACCTAGTGAGGGACTTATTTTTTTGACCAATGATGGAGATATCGTAAATAAAATTTTGCGTGCCCGAAACCATCATGAAAAAGAATATCTGGTCGCTATCGATAAGCCGATTACACCTGATTTTATTGAGCGTATGAAAAATGGGGTTCCCATATTAGATACCATAACTCGTAAATGTGAAGTTGAACAAATAGGCCGCTTTGAGTTCAAGATTATTTTGACCCAAGGCTTGAATAGACAAATTCGAAGAATGTGCGAACACTTGGGCTATCGGGTCAAAAAGCTAAAGAGAATTCGTATCATGAATATTTCTCTAGATATACCCGTAGGAAAATGGCGCGACTTGACCCCTGCAGAATTAAAAGAGATAAATCGATTGGTAGCCGACTCTTCTAAAACCCATTCTTGATAGAATTAAGCGGATTAAAAATTCACTTAGGCATTAAAAATTATACAACCCACAAAGAGTTTAGTCGATAATTATCGAACAAAGATGATAATTTAACACCATACATCGCTAAAAATCATTAACTTAGAAAGTATAACTTAACTACTCATATTCTTTCTATCATGATTCTAAAACTCAATATTAACTCAAACAAAACCATAGTTTCGACACTATTTTTGGTGTTGTTCACTTTGGTCATTGGCATCGAAAAAGCCAATGCTTTTTTTCAAGAAGAAACACGCCAAGAATCTAATTTTAATCTTTATAAAGGTGAAGTTATCGATTCTGATAGCAATAAACCATTGGTATTCGCATCGTTGATGGTCGAGAAAACGAATATTAGTACCATTACAAATACTGAAGGAGAATTTTCCATAAAGATTCCAGGTGATATATCGAATGCCAATATCATTGTTTCTTTTCTAGGGTACAAAACCAAAACGATACCCCTTGCCCAATTAAAAAATGGCAAAAATCGAATCATGATGGATGTTTCGATTACCGAACTTCCAGAAATAAATATTAGTATACCGAAAGATGCCGAGCTTTTAGTTAGGGAAACCCTAAAAAAGAAGGGAGAGAACTATTTTGAAGACCCCACTTTAATGACTGCTTTTTACAGGGAAACCATTAAAAAAAGAAGAAAAAATGTATCCCTCTCCGAAGCGGTTGTAAACATATACAAAACACCCTATACTTCACTGAAACAAGATGGTGTCAAACTCTACAAGGCTAGAAAAAGTACTGACTATGACAAGTTAGATACGGTAGCCCTTAAACTTCAAGGTGGGCCCTTCAATGCTTTGTTCGTAGATATAATGAAATACCCGGAGTATATCTTTTCAAAGGAATCAATAAGCAACTACAATTTTAAATTTGATCGTTCTACCCGTGTAAATGACCGCTTGATTTATGTAGTCACTTTTTCACAAAAAGAATCGATACTAGACCCTTTATATGAGGGAAAACTTTATATTGATGCAGAGAATAAAATTCTTACTAGCGCCATATATCATCTAAATATCACGGATAAGGATTTGGCCTCAAGATTATTTGTGCGCAAAAAACCTAGAAATGCCAGAGTTTGGCCCAACGAAGTAGCCTACCGTGTAGATTATCGTGAGAAGAATGGTAAATGGTATTACGGGTATAGCAATGTACTGTTAGAGTTCAAGATTGATTGGGATCGGCGCCTTTTCAACTCAGTCTATACCATGACATGTGAAATGGCCGTTACCGATTGGAAAAAAAATATGGCAGCAGATTACCCGAAAATACGTGACCGAATTAAAACCTCGATTATTTTAAGTGATGAAGCAATCGGCTTTGCAGATCCCGACTTCTGGGGTGAATACAATATTATTGAACCTGAAAAATCTATTGAATCGGCCATAAAAAAAATACAACGTCAATTGAGAAGGGCCAATTCAAGTGGTGGCACCTCCATTCCTTAGAAAAAAGCAAAATTTAAGTGTTTTAAATCGGCCCATTGTGGCCGATTTTTTATTTCTTCTTATTTTCACCCTAAGAAGATTTGCTACTCATGAACAACAGAAGAAAATTTATTGGGAATACCTTAGGTGCTGCGGGAACATTTTTAATCCCTCAATTAAATACTGCACAAGCATTTAAGAGTCAATCTACACCGAAAGTACTCCCAAAACGTCTAAAAACAGGCGATACTATTGGGTTGATTGCACCGGGTTATGCCGTAAAGGCCGACATATTACAAGAGGCCATTGAAACACTACATAAGTTAGGTTTTAAAACATATCATACCCAACGCATAATTGGCAATCATGGTTACTTTAGTAATACTGATGAGGAGCGCGCAAAAGATTTGAACGAAATGTTCGCAAATCCGGAGATTGATGGTATTCTATGTGCACGGGGCGGCTATGGCTGTACACGAATTATGTCTCAAATAGACTATCAGAATATCAAAAACAATCCGAAAGTCTTAATTGGCTTCAGCGATGTAACCGCACTTCTTAATGGTATTTTTAAAGAAACCGGCTTAGTGACTTTTCACGGTCCGGTAGGCAGCACTTTGAACGATGTCTACAGTATTCAACTCATGAAAAATGTTCTAATGAGGTCAGAAGATGAACAATACATCGTTAATGTCGAACTTGACGCAGAGAAAAAACTCGACCCAGAATATGAGCGATACACCATCACATCCGGTACCGCCACAGGAAAAATCGTAGGTGGTAGCCTTACATTGATTAATGCTTTAATCGGCACGGCTCATGAAATCGATTTCACCAATTGCATCGTCTGTATTGAAGACGTTGAGGAAGCACCTTACCGCATAGACCGTATGTTAACGCAACTTATTGAAGGTAAAACCTTTTCAAAAGCTGCCGGTATTATTTTTGGGGTTTGTGCAGGTTGCAATGCATCTAACCATTCACTTTCGTTCACCTTAAAGGAAGTAATTATAGACCGTATTAAGCCCCTCGGCATACCCGCATTTTATGGTATGAGTTTTGGCCACGTAGAAAACAATTTCACATTCCCGATTGGTATCAATGGCAGATTTAACACCGAAAAACAGAGTTTAGAGTTGCTTGAAAAAGTGGTACTATAGAAGTTTTCAATTAGCCACTTCGCTAAAGAATTTTAACCTATAGAGTCGAAGCTCTTCGTCTTCATAATCTCCATCGAATTCTTTCATAGCCTCATCAAGGTTATCGGTTTCTGCCTCCAAGAAATAATCGTGAATTTCTTCCTGTTGATCCTCGTCTAGAATTTCATCGATCCAATAATTTATATTGAGTTTTGTTCCGCTATAGACTATTTGCTCCATCTCTTTGATTAAATCTGGAATTTCAAGCCCCTTGGCATCGGCAATATCGCTCAATGGAAGCTTTCGGTCTACATTCTGAATGATATAAAGTTTAAGTGCTGAATTAGCACCAGTACTTTTTACGACTAGATCATCGGGTCTTAAGATATCGTTTTCCTCAACATAAGCGGCAATAAACTCAATAAAGGCCTTACCATATTTTTTAGCTTTTCCTTCTCCTACTCCGTTAATATTAATAAGTTCTTTTACGGTCACAGGATACTTCATCGCCATATCTTCTAAAGACGGGTCTTGAAAGACCACAAATGGCGGTACTCCTAATTTTTTTGCTTGAGATTTTCTTAAGTCTTTAAGCTGCTTTAGAAGTTTATCGTCTGCTACGGCACCTTTGCCCGAACTCACAATGGCATCACTTTCTTCACCGGTATAGGTATGATCTTTGGTCATCATAAAAGATTCAGGGCTGTTTAGAAACGCTTTCCCCTTATCCGTTACACGAAGAATACCGTATTGTTCTATCTCTTTCTTAACCAGACCCGCTACTAACATTTGACGTATTAGCGCCATCCAATGACCTTTATCCTTATCTGAACCAATACCAAAAACGTCTTTTTCGTTGGTCTTATGCGAAGTTATTAAAGCGTTGATTTTGCCCACAAGGGTTCTCACCACTTCTTTAGACTTGAACTTTTCATTGGTACCCAATACCACTTTTAAGACTTTAACAACATCATCTTTAGCTTCAACCTTTTCTTTAGGGTTTCGGGCATTATCATCCATATCGGCTCCGGCGCCATTTACCTCATCAAATTCTTCCCCAAAATAGTGGAGCATGAATTTTCTTCTAGACATCGAAGTCTCCGCGTAGGCTACGACTTCTTGCAAAAGTGCATTACCTATCTCTTGTTCTGCAACAGGTTTATTAGACATGAACTTTTCAAGCTTCTCAATGTCTTTGTAAGCATAAAAAGCCAAGCAATGCCCTTCTCCATCATCCCTTCCCGCACGACCGGTCTCTTGATAATAGCTCTCTATACTTTTCGGAATATCATGATGAATTACGAATCGCACATCTGGTTTATCTATACCCATACCGAATGCGATGGTCGCAACGACTACATCAACATCTTCCATCAAGAACATGTCTTGGTATTTAGACCTCGTTTTTGCATCGAAACCAGCATGATAGGGTACAGCACTCACACCGTTAACTTGTAATACTTGAGCAAGTTCTTCGACCCGTTTTCGGCTTAAACAATAGATGATACCGGATTTGCCAGAATTTTTCTTGACAAAACGGATAATATCTGAATCTACGTTTGCGGTCTTCGGCCTTACTTCATAAAAGAGATTGGCCCTATTAAATGAGGCCTTAAAGGTTCTTGCACCCGTAATACCCAGATTTTTAATTATATCTTCTTGAACCTTCGGTGTTGCCGTAGCAGTTAGCGCTATGACCGAAATACTATCATCAAGACGGTTTACAATAGAACGCAGGTTTCTATATTCAGGTCTGAAGTCATGGCCCCATTCTGAGATGCAATGTGCTTCGTCAACCGCTACAAAAGATAATTTGACGCTCTGTAAGAATTCTACATAATCTTCTTTGGTCAACGATTCAGGTGCTACGTATAACAGTTTTGTAACACCGTCAACGATATCTTGCTTCACCTGTCGAACTTCGGTTTTGGTCAACGAAGAGTTCAATACGTGTGCTATGCCATTTTGGTCTGAAATACCACGAATGGCATCGACCTGATTTTTCATGAGCGCAATCAGCGGAGATACTACGATTGCCGTACCCTCTTGCATCAGGGCCGGTAGTTGATAACAAAGTGATTTGCCGCCGCCAGTAGGCATTATGGCAAATGTATTAATACCGCTAAGAATGCTGGTAACAACGTCTTGTTGCAAACCTTTAAATTCCGCAAAACCAAAATATTTTTTTAGCGCGGCATGTAGTTCCGTATCATTTATAACGGGCTTATCTTTTGCCATAATAAGCTGTAATGTATTGAGATTTGAAAAACAATTTTCGAGAATTCATTTTTCCGAATGTGGGGGAATATCTTGTAATCAAAATAAAATTTAAGGGGTAATCGAATACCCTATTTTAAGTTTTGTAATTTTGTAATCTTAAATATAAAACAATCTTTTCTAAACTCCTTTGTTTTTGGATAGTTTTAGGACAAGTACCCTTTTTTGCTCTATTTAGCGCACAAAGTTAACAACCTTCTAACATTGATAATAATTTGATTGATACGAAAGCAATTCTTTCCATTGCAAAGAAAACGATAGAAACGGAAAGTGCCGCAATCTTAAATCTTGCAAATCTGCTCAACGACGATTTTTCTGATGCGGTCAATTGCATTATTGCCGCCAAGGGCAGGGTAATCGTTTCGGGCATAGGCAAAAGCGCCATAATAGCTTCAAAAATTGTGGCCACCCTAAATTCTACGGGAACTCCGGCTATTTTTATGCATGCCGCAGATGCCATTCACGGCGATTTGGGCACTATTCAAGAGAATGATGTGGTCATCTGTTTATCTAACAGCGGAAACACAGCAGAAATTAAAATGTTGATTCCATTGATTAAAAGAGGAAACAATAAGCTCATCGCCATGACCGGCAACCTCGATTCTTACTTAGCTTCCGAAGCCGATTATATTCTCAACACACACGTAGAGAAAGAGGCATGCCCCAATAATCTTGCGCCGACAACCAGTACTACGGCACAAATGGTAGTGGGCGATGCTTTGGCCATCTCACTTTTAGAAGTGAAAGGTTTCACCAGTAAAGATTTTGCAAAATACCATCCTGGTGGTGCTTTGGGCAAACGACTTTACTTGACGGTTTCAGATATAGTTCGCAACAATCAGAAGCCTGAAGTAACTATAAATACGGGGGTAAAGGAGGCTATTGTCGAAATATCGCAAAAAATGCTCGGGGTTACGGCTGTAACCGATAAGGGCAAACTGGTCGGCATTATTACAGATGGTGACATTAGAAGAATGCTTAACAAGTATGACAATATTAGCGGCCTGACCGCAAGAGATATTATGACTTCCAATCCAAAAACAATTGCTGTGAATGTTCTCGCTATAGAGGCTTTAGAGCTCATGCAAAACAATGGAATCTCACAATTATTGGGTGTAGATGGTAATAAATACATCGGTGTTGTACATTTGCACAATTTGATAAACGAAGGCATACTATAATGGCGAAGCAAAATAAGAAGACCCCCGACGAAATGTCGTTTCTCGATCACTTAGAAGAACTACGCTGGCACCTGATACGGTCAGTTGTTGCCGTGGTCATCATAGGCAGTGGCGCCTTTTTAATGAAAAATTTTATTTTCGACACGGTCATCTTCGGGCCGTCTAGAATGGACTTTCCCACCTATCGTTTATTTTGTGATATTGCCACCTGGATGGGTTTTGAATCTGATTTTTGCGCCGATAAACTTCCCTTCAGCATTCAGAGCCGGCAGATGGGGGCGCAGTTTTCCATGCATATTTGGACGTCTATTTGGGCAGGATTTATATTAGGCTTCCCATATATTCTATACGAAATATGGAAGTTTATCAGTCCGGGGCTATATGAGAAGGAACGTCAGAACTCCAGAGGTTTTATTCTCATAGCATCCTTGTTGTTTTTCTCAGGTGTTCTCTTCGGATATTATGTTGTGGCTCCGTTGTCTATTAACTTCTTAGGTACCTACCAAGTCAGTGAACTTATACTCAACGAATTTGATATCGATTCTTATATTGGCACGGTAAGAACTGCCGTCATTGCCTGCGGTGTGTTGTTCGAACTGCCGATAATCATTTTCTTTTTGACTAAGGTCGGCATTGTCACCCCTGAAATCCTCAAAAAATATCGAAAAATCGCCCTAGTGGTCGTGTTGATACTTTCCGCGGTCATCACTCCTCCGGATGTAACAAGCCAAATTATAGTTGCCGTACCTGTAATAATATTGTATCAGGTGAGCATCTATATTTCCGGATTTGTTTTGCGAAAGGAAGCTAAAAAAGAGCAAAAACTGAGAAAAAAGGGTTAAAGAAAATGTAAACCCAAGGGTATGCCAAAAGTTTACCGTTACTTTGACACCCTACTGAAAGTAAATTTACTGACAAAAAGTAACTGTTTTTATGAAGTTGCGCGCTGAAAATATAATGAAATCTTATCGAGGCCGAAAGGTGGTCAAGGGTATTTCACTTGAAGTCAATCAAGGGGAAATCATTGGTCTTTTGGGCCCGAACGGTGCAGGAAAAACAACTTCATTCTACATGATTGTCGGTCTGGTTAAACCAAATGGTGGTAAAATTTTTCTTGACGGAACAGAAATCACCAACTACCCGATGTATAAAAGGGCCCAAAATGGTATTGGGTACCTAGCGCAAGAAGCTTCCGTTTTTAGAAAATTAAGCATAGAGAAGAACATTTTAAGTGTGCTACAACTAACGAAGCTCAGTAAAAAAGAACAGTTGATGAAGATGGAGTCACTGATCGATGAGTTTAGCCTTGGCCATATTCGAAAGAGTCGTGGAGACCTGCTTTCAGGTGGGGAAAGACGTCGTACTGAAATAGCACGGGCATTGGCCACTGACCCGAAATTCATTTTATTAGATGAACCTTTTGCTGGTGTAGACCCTGTGGCGGTTGAAGATATTCAACGTATCGTAGCTCAATTAAAAAATAAAAACATTGGTATTCTTATAACCGATCATAACGTACAAGAAACCTTGGCCATTACCGAACGCTCATACCTTATGTTCGAAGGTGGAATCTTAAAGTCGGGGCTTCCGGAAGACTTGGCGGCCGATGAAATGGTAAGAAAGGTTTATTTAGGTCAGAATTTCGAACTAAGAAAGAAAAAACTTGATTTTTAATCTGCTTTCTGCCCTGTTACCCTTACCCCTATCGAAATCAAAATATAAAACAGAATTATAAAAGGTATCGCCAAGAAGCCAAGTGTAACCAACGATACCAGACTGACAATAATGAAGACGTAACGTACTGCGTTGTCTTTAAAACCCCAGTTTTTAAATTTTAAGGCGAAAAGTTCAATATTCGAATTAAGTAGGTATGCGCTTAAGAAAGTTAGACCTATTAAGAACCACTGATTAAGAATAATATCGTTCAAAATATCATTATTGTTGTTAAAGAGAATTAACGGAAGTGAAAGTATCAAAAGTGTGTTCGCGGGAGTAGGCAAACCGATGAACGAAGACACTTGATTTTCATCTATATTAAATTTTGCCAATCTGTAAGCAGAAGCCATGGTAATTATAAAGCCCAACAATGGCAATGGTTGTAGAACAGCAGATATACTCGAGGTGTCGGTCGACTCCATACCTGCATTCCAACCTCCGGTCATCGACATTCCTAGCAATTGATACATAACGATACCGGGCACTAGTCCGCTCGTAATCATATCAGCCAATGAGTCTAACTGAACCCCCAACTCGCTTTGTACATTAAGCAGCCGGGCGGCAAGTCCATCAAAAAAATCGAAAAAAATACCCAAAAACACAAATATAGCAGCCATTTCCAAGTGATTTAACACAGCAAATACGGCTGCGACACAACCACAAAAAACATTTAATAGTGTAATCAGGTTTGGTATAAATTTCTTCATTCGAAAGCTTTGATTTCAGTAAAAGTAAGACAATTTATTTTCAATCATGTCAGACCATATTTTATTCGGATATTTGCCCTGCTAATTATAGTAAAAGTCAAGAATGCTATTGAAAAAGGGATTATTTATTCTAATTGCCGCAACATGTTTTTTAGGTTATTCACAAGAGGTGACACTGACCCCGCAATCTAAAATAAGCATCATCACCTGTGGCCCTGGAGACCAGATATATTCTGCTTTTGGCCACAGCGCCTTTAGGGTAAACGATAGTTCTCAAGGCATAGATGTGGTCTACAATTATGGCACCTTTGATTTTACTACCCCGAACTTTACGTTAAAATTTGCTCGTGGCAAATTAGATTACACCCTGGCCAGACAGAGTTTTCCTTATTTTTTATTGAGCTACGAAGAAGAAAATCGTTGGGTCAAAGAGCAGGTTCTTGACCTATCGATAACACAAAGACAAGAGCTTTTCGATTACCTTGAAAATAATTATCTACCCGAGAACCGCGATTATAAATACGATTTCTTCTTCAATAACTGCTCTACAAAGATTTGGGATGTTCTTCAGGAAACTTACGGAGGTAAGCTACGCTTTAATGAAAACTATTTAGACAAGTTATTCACACATCGAGAACTCATTCGACAAAATGTACCGATCAACAGTTGGCTTGGTTTCGGTATCGATTTAGCCTTGGGTTCTGTCATCGATGATGTGGCTACCGCTAAAGAACATATGTTTCTGCCCGCTTACAACATGAAGCAGTTGAGCGTCACGAGTCTAGATAATCAAGCCCTCACCAAAGAGGAAACACCTCTTTATGAGGTTAGAAAGTCGTCATCATCAGATAGTTTTTTTCTATCTCCAGCATTTTGGCTCACCTTATTTTTGATTATGGTTCTAGCCCTAACTTTCATAGACTTTAGAAATAATACAAGAAGGCGCTGGTTAGATTTCATGCTGTTTTTTATTCCTGGGATTATCGGGTTGGTAATTATATTTCTGTGGTTTTTGACAGATCATACTGAGACTGCCAGTAATTTCAATTTAATTTGGGCCTTTCCGTTTCATATAATAGTAGCTTTCATAGTAGCAAGAAAACGTGGGCCCAATTGGGTGGCTCGATATGCCTTATTTTCTTTAGGTCTTATAACAGTTTCCGCTTTAATATATCTTTTTCATATTCAAATCTTTTCACCATTGATAATATTGGTTTGGTTAGCATTGGCCATTCGGTACTTCTTCTTATTCTGGTCTTATCAAAAACCTAAACTTACTTAACCAATGAATTTACTGACCGTAGAAAATATATCAAAATCATATGGGGAGCGTGTGCTCTTCGAAAACCTTTCTTTTGGTATCAATAAAGGGCAAAAAATTGCCTTGATCGCTAAAAATGGAACCGGAAAAACATCGATATTAAATATCATGTCAGGTCAAGATTCCGCTGATTCAGGTCAGGTCAATTACAGAAAAGATATTCGGGTTTCGTTTCTTGATCAAGAGCCGGATTTAGACCCAAAACTCACGGTTGAAGAAACTATTTTCGCTTCTGACAATGAAATACTCAAAGTAATTCACAATTATGAAAGAGCGCTTCAAAACCCAGAAGATGCCGATAGTTACCAAACTGCTTTTGAGGCCATGGAGCGTTTCAATGCCTGGGATTTCGAAACCCTTTACAAGCAAATTCTTTTTAAGTTAAAGCTTGATAATTTAGACGCAAAGGTCGGCTTGTTATCCGGGGGGCAAAAAAAACGTTTAGCCTTGGCAGATGCCCTAATCAATAAGCCCGACCTCTTGGTCTTAGATGAGCCGACCAACCACTTAGATCTAGAAATGATCGAATGGTTGGAAGAGTATTTTGCAAAAGAAAATATGAGTTTGTTCATGGTAACCCATGATCGTTATTTTCTAGAAAGGGTATGTAACGAAATATTAGAACTTGATAATGGCCAGCTCTACCCTTACAAGGGCAGTTATTCGTATTACTTAGAAAAGAAGGAGGCCCGTATAGAACAAGAAGCCGTTGAACACCATAAATCGCAAAGATTATTCAAAAAAGAATTGGACTGGATGCGCAGGCAACCCAAGGCGCGAACTACCAAATCAAAATCGCGTATAGATGACTTTAGCGCCATTAAAGAAAAAGCTAGCCAACGCCGAAAAGAACATGAAGTTCAGCTAGAGATCAACATGGAGCGTATGGGCAGTAAAATCATTGAGCTGCATAAAATCACCAAGTCCTATCCTGAAAAACCCATACTAGATAAATTTGATTACAGCTTCACCAAAGGTGAGCGAATAGGAATTATCGGTAAAAACGGGACCGGAAAATCAACATTCTTAAATATTTTATCAGGTAGCGACCAGCCAGACGCCGGTAAGGTTGTCGTTGGCGATACTATAAAGTTTGGCTATTATACCCAAAAGGGTATCAATATTAAAGAAGGGCAAAAAGTTATTGATGTCATTAGGGATGTTGGTGATTTCATTCCGCTAAAAAAAGGAAAACAAATATCTGCACAACAACTTTTAGAGCGTTTTCTTTTTGACCGGAAAAAACAATACGATTTTGTAGATAAGCTTAGCGGTGGTGAGCGCAAGAGACTTTATTTATGTACTATTTTGATACAGAATCCTAACTTTTTGATTCTCGATGAGCCTACTAACGACCTTGACATTGTTACCCTTAATGTGCTAGAGAGCTTTTTGTTGGATTTTCCAGGTTGTTTGCTCGTCGTTTCCCATGACCGATATTTTATGGATAAAATCGTAGACCACCTCTTTGTATTCAGAGGAGATGCGGTGGTTGAAGATTTTCCAGGCAACTATTCTGATTTCAGGGCTTATGAAGACAGCAAGGTCATAGAAGAGCGCGAAGAAAAAGCGGCCACTGAGAAAAGTACTAAGACTCCTGAAAATCACTCCAAAAACACCAAAGCTTCTCTCTCCTACTTAGAACAAAAAGAGTATCGTAACCTCGAGAAAGAAATTCAAAATCTAGAGAAGCGTAAAATCGATTTGCAACAGCAATTTGCAGACTCTTCGCTTTCTGGTGAAGAAATAGATCTGTTATCTATTAAACTACAAGAAGTAATCGATACAATCGATAAAAAAACTGAAAGATGGTTTGAACTGTCAGCCATGTTAGAAGAGTAAACAAATACGTTTTGTACAAGTTTTTTCAACATGTGAAATTTCTATTGAAAGCAACCAATCAACATGGTGTACACTCCCCTTTCGTCTATTCTTACCTAACGAAATGTCTGTATACCAAAAGTCGCTTTCACAAAAGAAAGACCCTCAACATACTATTAAAAAGTATCGATTATTTCAACGTTGAAAGAGTTCGAACTAATGATAGTGAGGCGATATCTCAGATGATTAAAGAACATTATCCAAAAGTTAATATCATTGAAAGTAAAGCAGATTTGATATTTTTGAAAAAGCCAGAAAAGCGCTTATTAACTCAAATATTCTCATCCACCAATTCGATAAGCAACGATTGCATTTTACTAATAGATAATATTTATTTAGATGCTGAACATAAAAATATCTGGAACGACTTAAAAAATAATAATAGGGTTTCAGTTACCATTGATATGTTTTACTGTGGCGCCGTTTTCTTTAGGAAAGAACAAGAAAAAGAGCATTTCAAGATTCGAGTTTAAACTGCTAACTTTAAACTAATTTCTAAATTATGGGAGAAAATACCATTTATATCGTTTTAGGAGTAGTTGTAGTTATATACTTGTTTATTACGATGACCAATAGAAGACAATCTAGAAACAGAAAGACGAGAAAATTCCTCGATGGCCACCAAAGAAAACGAAAGTCGAAAAATGAGGATGATACTATATAGCCTTTTAAATGAATCAATAATTTACCCGCTTGGCAAACCCGAAGGCGCAAGTCATTACTTATGAAAATATATACAAAAACAGGTGATAAGGGCACAACCGCCTTAATTGGCGGTACAAGAGTCAAAAAACACCATATTCGTATTGAAAGTTATGGCACATTAGATGAACTTAATTCTTGGCTAGGCCTTATTCGAGATCAAGATATAGCTGAAACCCATAGAATTTTCATCAGCGGGTTACAAAAACAACTTTTCGATATTAGTGCCGTATTGGCCACCGATCCCGATAAAGCCGTGCTAAAAAACGGAAAAAAGAGATTAAATCTCCCAGATTTAAACAACGATATCATTGAATCTATAGAAAATGAAATCGATACCATGAACGAATCACTTGCACCGATGACCCATTTTATCCTTCCGGGTGGGCACACTACAGTGTCATACTGTCACCTGGCCCGCACAGTCTGTAGAAGGGCAGAACGCATTTGTACCCTCCTTCACGAAAAGGAGTCATTTAATATCTTGATCTTGTCATTTTTGAATAGACTTTCCGACTACCTTTTTGTACTGGCACGAAAATTGTCACAAGAATTGAATGTAGAAGAAGTCAAATGGATTCCTTAAAAACCTCAGAATTAGTATCTAAATCATGGTTAAGGAATAAAGAAGGGTAATTATTTGCAATTCTCTAATAATTTGATTAATTCTTCGTTATCAAACTATTAAAACAAAAATAATGCTGATAAATTAGCCATTTATCCTTGGCTATATAAACAGAAAATTTATTTTTGCAAAAATTTAAAACCGATTTACAAAAATGTATTGGACATTAGAACTAGCATCTTATTTGAGTGATGCACCATGGCCGGCGACGAAAGACGAATTGATTGATTACTCTATTCGTACGGGTGCGCCCTTAGAGGTCGTCGAAAACTTACAGTCCATGGAAGAGGAAGGTGGGGAAATTTACGAATCTATCGAAGAGATCTGGCCTGATTATCCAACTGAAGAAGACTACCTCTGGAATGAGGACGAGTATTGATATATGTCAAAAAACTATTTTAGAAAAGCCCCATCAGGGGCTTTTTTTGTTCTCCTTTATAATTTAACCCCCTCTATTCTTCTCGCGCAAGAAAAATAGATAATCTTACGCGGCAAAGTGTTAAATTCGCCCCTGATTATAACGACCATTGTTTAGTTCTCTGTAATTTTGGCAGTCAATAAGTTGTTTTACAGTAAAAAGTATTACTGGAACACCTTTTGAAGTCTTGAAACAGTAAAAGAAAATATAACATCATTGGTGTCAAATGATGTTTCAATTATAAAAAAAACAGCATGAGTTTTTTAAATTCAGTATTAAAGGTATTCGTTGGCGATAAGTCAGAGAAAGACGTCAAAGAACTTCAACCTCTTGTAAAACAGATTAAATCTTTTGAAAGCCAGCTAGAAGGTTTAAGCAATGACGAACTTCGGGATAAGACCAACACCTTTAAATTGAAGATTGCAGAAGACATCAGCGAAATTACTGCTAAAATAGAGTCATTGGAAGAAGAAGTTAAAACTTCGACCGATATTGACAAAAATGAAGAAACTTATGCCGAAATAGACAAGCTTAGAGAAGAAGCTTATGCTATCACCGAAAAAACTCTGAACGAAATATTACCGGTGGCTTTTGCAGTAGTCAAAGAAACTGCAAAAAGGTTTGCCAACAACGAAAAAATTTCAGTTTCGGCCTCAGAATTCGACAGGCAAATTTCAGCTACAAAAAGCTATGTTTCCCTCGATGGAGAAAAGGCAATTTGGAGCAACTCTTGGGATGCCGCCGGCAAAGAGGTCACTTGGGATATGGTTCATTACGATGTACAGCTTATTGGTGGTATCGCCCTGCATCAAGGTAAAATTGCAGAAATGCAGACCGGAGAAGGTAAAACTTTGGTGGCTACTCTTCCTTTGTATCTTAATGCTTTGGCCGGTCATGGCGCTCATTTGGTAACGGTCAATGATTACTTGGCCAAAAGGGATAGCGCCTGGATGGCTCCAATTTTTGAATTTCATGGTCTTTCAGTCGATTGTATAGATTATCACAGACCTAATTCAGAAGGTAGAAGAGCTGCTTATAATGCAGATATCACTTATGGTACCAATAATGAATTTGGTTTTGACTACTTGCGAGATAACATGGCCCATACCCCAAAAGATCTTGTACAGCGCCCACACCATTATGCCATCGTAGATGAGGTAGATTCGGTTTTAATCGATGACGCCCGTACTCCTTTGATTATTTCTGGGCCCGTACCAGAAGGTGACAGACATGAATTCAATGAACTGAAGCCGAAGGTTGGTGATATCGTAAACAAACAACGACACCACCTAACAGGTGTATTGGCAGAGGCCAAAAAATTGATTGCCGCCGGCGATACCAAAGAAGGTGGGTTTCTATTATTGAGAGTTCACCGAGGCCTTCCGAAGAACAAAGCTCTCATCAAATACCTTAGTGAAGAAGGCATCAAGCAATTGCTTCAAAAAACAGAAAGTTATTATATGCAAGACAACAATAGGGAAATGCCTGTTGTTGATGAAGATTTATTGTTTGTAATCGATGAGAAAAACAATCAAATAGAATTGACCGATAAAGGTGTAGACCATATCTCTGGCGCACAGGATCGTGACTTCTTCGTTATGCCCGATATAGGCGGTGAAATTGCCAAAATCGAGAATCAAAATCTAGAGGTTGAAAAAGAGGCCGAACTTAAAGAAGAGCTTTTCAAAGAATTTGGGGTGAAAAGCGAACGTATTCATACCATGACCCAATTACTGAAAGCATACACCTTATTCGAAAAAGATGTGGAGTATGTGGTCATGGACAATAAGGTTATGATTGTTGATGAGCAAACCGGCCGTATTATGGATGGTCGTCGTTACTCCGATGGATTACACCAAGCTATCGAGGCCAAAGAGAACGTCAAAATCGAGGCCCTTACGCAGACTTTTGCCACCGTTACGTTACAGAACTATTTTAGAATGTACAATAAGCTGGCCGGTATGACAGGTACAGCGGTCACAGAGGCAGGTGAATTCTGGGAAATATATAAGTTGGACGTTATGGAGATACCGACCAACCGACCTATTGCCAGAGACGATAGAAACGATTTGATTTACAAAACAAAGCGTGAGAAATATAATGCTATTATTGATGAGGTAACAAAGCTCTCACAAGCAGGTAGACCAATATTGATCGGTACAACATCCGTAGAAATATCAGAATTGTTATCGCGCATGTTGAACATTAGAAAAGTTCCGCACAATGTGCTGAATGCTAAATTACACAAGAAAGAAGCAGATGTTGTTGCAGAAGCAGGTAACCCAGGGGTTGTAACGATTGCAACCAATATGGCGGGTCGTGGTACCGATATTAAATTGACCAACGAAGTAAAAGGTGCAGGTGGTCTTGCGATCATCGGTACTGAAAGGCATGATTCTCGACGTGTCGACAGACAGTTGAGAGGTCGTTCAGGTCGTCAGGGGGATCCTGGAAGCTCTCAGTTTTATGTGTCTCTAGAAGACAATCTAATGCGCTTGTTCGGGTCTGACCGAGTTGCTAAGATGATGGATAAAATGGGCTTGGAAGAAGGTGAAGTCATTCAGCATTCGATGATGACCAAATCTATCGAAAGAGCACAGAAAAAGGTTGAGGAAAACAATTTTGGAGTAAGAAAGCGTTTGCTTGAGTATGATGATGTGATGAACGCCCAGCGTGAGGTAGTCTATAAGAGAAGAAGACACGCCCTTCAGGGGGAACGTCTCAAGGTAGATATTGCCAATATGGTCTATGACACCTGTGAGGTAATTGTCGATACCAATAAAGCCGCTAGTGACTACAAAAATTTTGAATTTGAATTAATCAAGTATTTCTCCATCACCTCCCCTATTTCAGAAAATGATTTCGCGAGATTGAGCGTACAAGATGTTGCTATGAAGGTGTATGACTCGGCATACAAGCATTATCTTGAAAAAATGGAACGTAATGCGGCAACCGCTCTTCCTGTAATCAAAAAAGTTTACGAAGATAGCAGCAACAAGTTTGAACGCATCGTAGTGCCGTTCACCGATGGAATCAAAACCTTGAATGTAGTTACCGATTTACAAGGTGCTTATGAGACTGAGGGTAGACAGTTGGTCAATGATTTTGAAAAGAACATTACTTTGGCCATTATCGATGATTCATGGAAAACCCATTTGCGTAAAATGGATGAGTTGAAACAATCGGTTCAGTTAGCGGTACATGAGCAAAAAGACCCTCTGTTGATTTACAAGTTTGAAGCATTTGAACTTTTTAAAGGTATGATTGACAAAGTAAACAAAGAAGTGGTTGCATTCTTATTTAAGGGAGAACTACCTAGCGGTAACCCAAGTGAAATTCAAGAAGCCAGAAATGTTCGTAGACCTAAAGAGAACCTACAAACCTCTAAAGAAGAGATACCGAATAGCGACGAATTAGCAGCCCGAAATCGCTCAGCTGGCGAGACACAGGGTCAAAGGCCTCAGGTGACCGAAACGATAACTAGAGAGCGCCCGAAAATTGGTCGTAACGATAGGGTTACCATAAAAAATGTAATGACAGGTGAGAATAAAACGGTCAAATACAAACAGGCCGAACCGCTTATCAATAATGGCGAATGGGTCTTGACCGATAATTAGATAGATAAAAACTATCTGGGGAAAACGGCAACTTAATAAGTTGCCGTTTTTTATTTTATACATCATCACATAGCATTGTAATACAGAGTTTTGCGTATCTTTTGAGAAGATTTATTCTGTTAAGATTTTTTACCGAAAAAATGCTGTATCGGCAATAATGTATGAAGAAAAATACAGTTAATCATGATAGAATAGACAATAAGCTCAAGCTCTTGCGGAAGTTTAATTACACTTCTTCAACATTGAGCTTAATTTTTGCCTTACTCTGCCTATTTATAATCGATGTCTATGGCACTATACCTTTTGTATTTTGTCTATATGCAGGTCTTAATTTCTTGAATACCTACTTGTTCAGGTATCATAACAACTTGACGACGATGGCCATTAATACATCGATTTTATCATGGACCAGTACCATGGTCATTTGCTTATGTAGTGGTGGTATTACTAGCCCATTTATATTCATACTAGCTATAATCGTACTTGCGGGTTATGTTTCTACACAGCTTTTCGGCCAAATTTATCTTTATCTAGTACTGGCCAGTATTATAATATTATTTTTTGTGAGCAACTACTTCCCAAATTTCATACCAGATGACGTTCCCGAAAAATCGAAAGACCTATTCAGTTTAGCAAGTATATTGTTTGCAGTTTATTTATTGGGCTGGATCTTTGGAAAAAACTTATTAGAAACCCACCATTCTCTTTACCACTCAAAAACCGAAATAGAGAAAAGAATTGATGAGAAAGACACGCTTTTGCGAGAGGTACACCACCGAGTGAAAAATAATTTACAGACTGTTTCGAGTCTACTCAATCTTCAATCAAAGAATACAGATAATCAACAAATAAAAGAATTGATAAAAGGAAGTCAGAATAGGGTATTATCAATGGCAATGATTCATGAAATGCTCTATTTGAGACAGAATTTATCAAAGATAGAGTTCAAATTGTATGTTCATGAACTAACCGATTTTTTAGTTCAATCACTTAACTCTAAACAAAAAAACATACATATCGATTTAGATATACCTGATATACAGTTGAGTGTAGACTCTACCATTCCCTTGGGTTTATTAATCAATGAAGCCGTGACAAATTCATTAAAATATGGTTTCGTAGAAAGCAACCAAGGCAGTATAAAGATTAGTCTACAAAAAGAAAATGAGCAAAACACTTATTCGCTGCGAATAAGTGATAATGGAATCGGTTTTCCTGATGATTTAGACTTTAGCAATTCAAAATCGTTAGGCCTAAAACTCATACATAATCTCGCAAGGCAGCTTCATGGTTCTATAAGAAGAATAAAAATAGAACAAGGAGCCAGTTACCTTGTAACATTTCGTGATATTGAAAAAGGCGCTATCAAAACTTCTTAAACATCTCTAATTATATATTCTGGTGGTCATTAAGTCAATATACAATAATTCAATAGAAAATTTCAATATCCCTTTAATTCACCCTTGAAACAGCTAAATGAAGCAAATAATCAGAAATTTTTAAATAAATAACTAGAGATTCTTCGTAATAAAGTCGTAGTTTAATGCCGAAATATCCTAACGCTCTTTAAAATTTTTAACCGTTTCATAATCATAAACAGATCGTAGCGGTACGAAAAAATATCAAAATTGGGATTATCGTAGCCATATTCAAATTCACTTGGCAAATAAATGTCCGAAGGCAGTAAAATAGAATTTAGATTAAACAACCAGACTCGGTTGCTAAAAAAATTTATCTGTAATTCTTCCTTCTTAAGTATAGTTTTCGGCTTATTTTGTATTTACGCTCTCGACATCAATGGCATTCTACCATTCATTTTCTTTGGGTTTGCCCTACTCAATTTACTTAATCTATACTATCTTCAATTCTATAGAAAACTAACGCTATCTGCCGTAATAGCGGCAGCACTGTCTTTTATAGGCGCTTCTTCAGTAACACTTCTATCCGGAGGAATTAACAGCCCGTTCATATTTGTTTTAGTAATTATCGTATTAGGGGGTTACATATCAGCCAGATTCTTTGGTAAAATATATCTTACTACGATAGTTGTAGTTATTGTTTTAATGTACCTGTTAAGTGAAATGGGAGTGTATCGGTCAATTAATGAGGTACCCGATTCATCAAAAGAGCTCTTTAGCCTATTGAGCTTGCTCTTTTCAGTCTATATTTTAGGGGGTGTATTTGGCAAAGATCTTTTAAAGGCCCATCATTCTATGATAACATCTAAAACACATATTGAAGAACGAATAGAAGAAAAAGAAGTTTTACTTCGTACTGTTCACCATCGTGTCAAAAATAATTTACAAACTGTCTCTAGTCTTCTGAATCTTCAATCAAAAAATTCGAGCAATAATAAAATTAAACAAATTGTTCAAAGCAGTCAAAATAGAGTGAATGCTATGGCAATGATTCACGAAATGCTTTATCTGCGTGAAAATTTATCTAGAATTGAATTCAAATCGTATGTAGAAGAATTGAGCGACTACCTGATAAATTCAGCAGGAGGTGATAAAGATGTAAAGATTCATCTTGATATACCTAATATAGAGTTGGGTATCGATACGGCAATACCCCTAGGCTTATTAATCAACGAAGCAATAACCAATTCGCTCAAGTATGGTTTCGTCGAAAATATTAACGGAAAAATTGATATTAAACTGGTCAAAGAGGCAGATGGCAAAACTTACTTTTTAAGTATTAGCGATAATGGTATTGGGTATGGGAAAGATATTGATTTAAGAACCACAAAATCTTTGGGATTAAAACTGATTCATACACTAGCAAGGCAATTAAAAGGTTCCGTTGAGCGAGACCCATCATGTCTAGGTACCACTTATAATATTGCTTTCAAAGAAATAAGCTCCACAGAATTTCATTCGTAATATTCAAGACTTAAAACAGAAAAAATCAATTCTATAAAAATCAATATCTTTAAGTCTAAACTCCTTAAACCTAAAGATAATGACAAATTCACGTCGCAAATTTATTTCTTCAATCAGTATGTTGGCAGCAACCACGGCTGTACCCTTGTCTGCGTTCAGTTTCGGTAAATCCAAAAAACTCAAAATAGCCCTTGTAGGTACTGGGGTAAGGGGAACATCGTTCTGGGGAAAACGTCTTGTTGATCAATATTCAGATATTCTAGAGTTTGTTGGTCTATGCGATATAAACCCTGGTCGATTAGAGTATGGTAAAGAGTACATAGGTACTTCTTGTCGCACTTTCACCGATTTTGAAGAAATGGTGAAAAAAACAAAACCAGAACTGGTAATTGTTACTACCAAAGATTCAACCCACCATGAGTATATTATAAAAGGGTTAGAAATGGGGTGCGACGTACTTACTGAAAAGCCTTTGACCACCGACGAAATTAAATGCCAAGCCATTTTAGATGCAGAGAGAAAATCTGATAAAAAATTAATCGTCGGTTTCAATTATAGATGGAGCCCGTATGCCACAAAGGTTAAAGAATTGATAATGAACAATGCTATCGGAAAATTGGTTTCAGTAGATTTTCATTGGTATTTAAATACTTATCACGGTGCCTCATATTTCAGAAGATGGCATGGCGAAATGGAAAGTGGCGGATCGCTTTGGGTACATAAATCGACACACCATTTCGATTTATTAAATTGGTGGATAGATTCTGAACCGAGTGAGGTTTTCGCATATGGTGATTTAGAATTTTACGGAAAAAATGGGCCCTTCAAGGGAGAAAAATGCCGTACTTGTGAACATAAACATGACTGCAAATTTCATTGGGACATTACTAAAGATGAACGTATGATGAAACTCTACGCCAATCATGAAAATCATGATGGCTATATTCGTGATAATTGCCTTTTTAGAGAAGATATAGATATCTACGATAAAATGTCGGCCCAAGTGAAATATGCCAATAACACTGTTCTTAATTATTCGCTAACGACCTATTCACCCTACGAAGGTTGGCGAATGGGCATTAACGGTACAGAAGGTAGAATCGAGGCTTGGCAAGATATACCATATTTTAAAAACGACAGTATCGATGAAGCTGAAAAACATGCGAAAGAAATGGCGCAGACAGGTAAAGAAGAACTAACCTATGAACCGGTTATTCTTCATAAATTGTGGAACAAACATGAAACCATACAAGTTGGGCTAGAAAAGAGTGGCCATGGTGGTGGTGACAAAAGGTTACATGATAAGATTTTCAAAAATCCTGAAACGGTAGACGAATATGGTAGAACTGCAGGTGTTCGGGATGGTGCAATGTCTATATTGATAGGCATTGGTGCTCGACGAAGTATAGAATCGGGCCAACCCATCAAGATTTCAGATTTAACCGATTTAAAGCCTAAAGTTCAAAGAGGTTAGTGCAATTATAATTTTTGGGAGATTTTATACTATTTGTTAAGGTTTGATTTTGTGAGAAAACATAAGTAGATTTACATTTTATCGTGAGTGTTTTCCTAAAGAATCGCTTTTTAAATGCCAATAAAAGTTCCCCTTATGCATAGGCAAAAAGAAAGACAGGTAGAAGAACGGTTAAAAGACAAGGCAAAATTAATTATCAAGGTTAATTACTTTTCCTCAGTCTTTTCATTGTTGTTTTTTTTCACCTGTCTTTATATTCTTGATATCAAAATAGTAATTCCGTATGTTTTTTTAGCGTTCGGAATACTCAATTTAGTCAACACCTTTCTTTATAAATACCATAAAAACCTTTTACTTACCTACAATACGGTATCGATAATGACACTTGCAGGGGCGAGCATCATCACTCTTTACAGTGGCGGCATAAATAGTCCTTTTATATTCGTACTTGCCCTTATAGTAGTTGCAGGTTATGTTACCACCAAATCATATGGTTCTATCTACTTAAATCTCAACCTTTTGATTATTGTACTTATATACTCTCAAAGCATAGCTGATTTTAGCTTTGTAAATAATGTGGTACCTGAAAATTCTAGAAACCTTTTCGCTCTTTTAAGCATTCTATTTTCCGTGTATTTATTGGGTGGGGTTTTTGGCAAAAATCTGTTACATGCACATCATAATCTGTACAAGACAAAAAATGAATTGGAAGAGAAAATTATAGAGAAAGAAACCCTTATTAAAGAAGTACATCATAGAGTTAAGAACAATCTTCAGACCGTTTCGAGCTTATTGAGCCTTCAATCACGAAATATTGCCGACAAAGAGGTTAAAAGTCTTCTAAAGAGTAGTCAGAATAGGGTCATCTCAATGGCAATGGTTCATGAAATGCTTTACCTTAGAGAAGATCTTTCAAGAATTGAATACCGTTCTTACGTTCAAGAGTTGGCAGAATATCTCATTCGCTCAATTAAAGGTACGAGCAGCAACATTACTCTTGACATCGATATACCTGACCTTAAGCTAAATATAGATACTGCGATTCCGTTGGGTTTACTCATCAACGAAGCGGTCACTAATGCTTTAAAGTATGGTATTGTAGATGAAAGTAAAGGAGAGATATTAATTAAACTCAGTAAAGACGAAAAAAACGAATATATACTCAATATAGGCGATGATGGTGTAGGCTTTCCAGAAACAGTTAGTTATAAAACAACAAATTCACTTGGTCTCAAACTGATACATAACCTTGTTAGGCAATTACAAGGTTCTATTAAACGTGATTTTTCGAAAAAGGGAACCCATTATATTGTAAGATTTAAGAGTATAAGAAATCAAGTATCTCCAACAACCTAATGAGAGCTCTTTAATTTCAACCTAGTGGATTTTATCTTTTGGCAGGAATTACCAATGGACGTAGAATACCTTTGGTTTTAGGAAAAACGATTGCATTCACAACTCTAAAGCCGACAACTAACAAGATATAAATTAACAGCATAATTTAAGTTTTAGGTTTATCAAGTTTATTAATAGAAGACCGTTTATGAATCTATGCCAGTTTGGCTCGGTTATATTTGGTTGAAAATGATAACGCTTTTTTCACTCTAGAATTTTTAGACTTGTACAATCGAGCTATACTTTTTGGTGCAATAGTCTCATTTTTCTCAGTAGAGTCAACACTGATAGGGCTATCAACCAGAACAATATCCATTTTAATAAATTCAGACTTAACATCTATCTCATTATTTGCTAGGGCCATAGCACTGAATAACACAAAACACAATAAGGTGACAGCAGTTTTCATAAGTAACATTTGGGTTTTACTAAATAACCCCAAGACTACCGTTTCTAAAGGATTTGGTCGCTCAAAAGCATTTAAATTCGTTAGGTATCGAATCTCACGACAAACCGATTATTTTTCTCGATAATGGTCTTTAATAACCAATACTCCAAATCGGGACAATGTGTATTTTAACGAGCCATTTACTCATGAAACCTGTCATTTCTAAGACTAGAAATGTATACTAAGTCTAGTAAATATCTATTTGAATGCGGAAGTAGCGGAAATCAATTGGATATAAAAAAATTTATAAGCAAATAAAAGAACTTAAATTATGCCATTTTAGCGCGGTTTCTTTTGGTAGTAAAAGAAAGTGCCTTCTTCACTCTGTAGTTTTCACGCTTGTATAAACGAGCTACCTCAGCTTTGTTTTCAAGAGTTGTTTCTTCAACCGTAATTTCAATTGCAATTGACATTTCGACTGTCTCTACTTTTACTTCTTCAGTAGCTTTCTGTGCTTGTGCAGTAAATCCGGTAAAAAGAACAAAAATTAAAGTAGCGATAGTTTTCATGACTGTATGTTTTATATATATAAAACCCTACAGACCCCATTTTGAGGGGTTTCGCTTCGTTCAACGAGTTTAAAAACTCGTTAAATGACCTAACTTGGGACAAAGTGCAAAAAACTTCCGATAAACGTTATGAGCCCTAAAAACCACTTACCGAGCTAAGGTGCATTTGAACCGAAATGTTAAGTGATTGCATCCCTCCCAATTAAATTATACAACTACATTGCATCACATTTATCAATATTCGAATGGTAACCAAGACTTCCGAAAAAAAGCTGGCCATAATCGGTGTAGGCCCTCGTGGGCTCTCAGCTCTCGAACAATTCTATCATACTTTGGTGCAGCGGAACCATCAAATAAAAATTACCACTACGCTATTCGAAACTTCCGAAAATCTAGGTTCGGGCAGTGTGTGGAATATCAATCAACCCAATAGTAATTGGCTGAATATCTCTGAGCGAGCACTTCAAAATTTAAAAGGGCGTCCCGAATTAAAAATTAAGGAAATTAGTATTCCTGCATTTCCTTCCTATACCCATTGGCTTCCAGAAAATGAAAGAGAATTACCCAACAAATCTCCAGATCGTTTTCCTCCGAGAAATAAACTAGGGCGTTACTTACATGAAAGGTTTGATACCATTGCTAAACCGCTATTAGCACATGATTTGATTTCTATAAAAAAAACACAAATTGAACGTATAGATTTCAATCAAGAAGAGTTTGCATTATATGATCGTGAAGGTCTTATAGAAACCTTCGACGAAGTCGTTTTAACTATAGGTCACCAACCTACAGAATTATCTTCACAACTGAAAAAATTTAAAGAGCATAGTCAAAATAAGCCGCAAATCGTGTTTTATGATGAACCATACCCTGTAACCCGCATTATTGAAAATAGCCAAATCTCTAGTGAAAGTATTGTAGCGATTAGAGGGTTCGGACTTGCGATGATAGATGTAATGAGAGCACTTACGATTGAAAGAGGGGGTTCATTTAAAACTCTAGACGAGAAAACTCTTGCGTGTAATTACGCCCCTAGCGAATCAACTCCTAGAAAGATTGTGCCTTTTTCTTTGGATGGATTACCACTCGCTCCAAAACCTTTCTCTTCAGAAATAGACGAACTTTATAAGCCTACCGAGCAAGAAATCATAAATTTCAAGCAAATAGTTTCAGAGGCTGCTTCTGGAAAAAGAAACGTTTCCGGTAATGATTTTCTGAAAAACGCCATTGCAAAGATAGCAGCGCGTGTCTATAACGATTTGGGAGCTAGCCGTTACGATATGGGCACGGATATCGAAGAACTCAAAGAAGTGGTAATAAACTGGTTAGATGATGAGCATTTTCAGCACAAGACACTGCTTTCCACAAAGATGGAAACAATAGATATTATTGAACGTTACGTTAATATGGCACTCAATCTCACTCCCATATCATTAGATTATTGCATCGGTCAGATATGGCATCATTGCCAACCCAGCTGGTACGAAGCGTTTTCCCATGCTGATATGAACGATGATAATATTGCCAAAACAATTGCCCTGCACGAACGTTTAAAACGATTTTCTTACGGACCACCAGTAGAAAGCATGCAGCAAATATTAGCATTGATTCGAGCAGATGTACTTGATTTAGATTTTTTGTCAGACCCAGAGATACACATCACACAAGACGGGTGGCTTATAAAAAAGAATGATAATGCAGTAACTGCTACTATTATGATCAACAGTGTGCTTGACGCACCTAGACTATTAAAGGTTATCTCACCTATTATCATTCATCTTTTAAGGCAAGATTACCTCGAGCCTATACATTCAGAATTAGGTATTGAAACCAATGCGAACGGACTTATCAAATCGTCGGAAAAAAGTGAACTAATCCCCCTAGCAATTTTAGGAAGATTAGCTAAAGGCAGCGTGGTCGGGGTTGATGCTATTTTAGAATGTTTTGGAGAAAGAATTACCAATTGGGCCGAAGGAGCTGTTTCTCGCCTAACTTCAAAATAAATAAAAAATTAAGCCATTTTAGAGCGGTTTCTTTTCGTAGTAAAAGAAAGCGCTTTCTTTACTCTGTAGTTATCTCGCTTGTACAAACGAGCTACCTCAGCCTTATTTTCAAGAGTTGTTTCTTCAACTGTAATTTCAGTTGTAATCGTCATTTCGACTGTCTCTACTTTTACTTCTTCAGTAGCTTTCTGTGCTTGTGCAGTAACTCCGATAAAAAGAACAAAGATTAAAGTAGCGATAGTTTTCATGACTGTATGTTTTACATATATAAAACTCTACAGACCCTATTTTACAGGGTTTCGCTTCGTTCAACGAGATTAAAAACTCGTTAAATGACCCAACTTGGGATAAAGTGCAAAAAACTTCCGATAAGCGTAATGAACCCTAAAAACCGCTTATCGAGATTAGATGCATTTGAACCCGATTTTTAGAAAGGTTTCTACATTTAGACTCGAACTTTATGGTAAGAACAAACAAACTTTCTTCACGTAACACATTTTTTTCTATTTTTAACCCCATGGATTTGAAGAAAATTTTCGGAACAGTACTTACACTCTTAGGTATTGGTGGTTTAATTTACACAGCTATTCTCTTTGCCAACGAATCGGGCACTACAAAAACTTTAATAGTCTATGGCGTTCTTGGGGCAATCTTCTTTTTTTCAGGTGTTGGTCTCGTACGAAATACATCTGGCAAGTCGTAGAAACTTCTAAGAGAATCATTTTCATTGAGGGATAATACCAGCCTCCCATTAAATCATGTCATTATATTTTCTAAGACACTTCTTTTCGAAGTATTTCTAAAGGTGGACTGCGAAGTACCTCTCTGTTGTTCAGCACCCCAATAATCACCACTAGACCTGTTATAAAAGGTATTACAATTACAAAGGGTACCCAAGAGGGTATAAATGTCGCTTTGAAAACAAAAACAGCCAATAAAATGCTGCTTACCAATGCCAGAAGTACACCGGTCGAAGTACCAAGTAGGCCTAAGTAAAGATATTCTAAAACTGCGATTCTAGAAATTTGCTTGCCCTTTGCACCCAATGTTCGCAATAGTACACTTTCTTTTATACGTTGGTATTTACTCGTACGAACGGAACCTATCAAAACTATTATACCTGTTAAAATACTAAAGAAGGCCATAAAATTAATAACCCACGAAATCTTATCTAAGATACCTTCTACTACCGTCAACACCTGTCGTAAATCGATTATCGATACTGTTGGAAATTTACTGACCAGGGCTCGCTGAACCTCAGCAGATTTAGTTTCGTCAGGCGCATGAGTCGTTAACACATGAAACTGAGGCGCATTCTCCAATACCTTCGCAGGAAATAGCACGTTAAAATTCAATTGCATTCGCCCCCAATCGATTTCCCTTATGTTCGCAATTTCGGTTTCCATTAAAACGCCTTGCACATTAAAAGTGAGTTTATCACCTAGTTCTACCTGTGCATCGCGTGCCACATTATCTGACAGTGAAATAGGAATTACATCATCCCTATTATAGTCAACGGGCCAACTACCTCCCGTAGAGTTTTCTGAAGCGATTAACGAATCCCGATAAGTAACCCGAAATTCATGGTTCAAAACCCAATTGTTTATTGTGGATGTGGTATCATTTCGAATATCGTTAACTTGACGATTCTTGATTTTTTGAACACGCATGGTCACGATAGGTATATTATTTAAAACGGGAAGACCCAACTCCTCAATGCGCTCCGCTGCCATTTGCTTGTCTTCCGTTTGAACATCTAGAAGAATAAGGTTAGGCGATTCCTCATTGTTTTCCAAATTCGCTTTTACGAGAAGAATATCCTTAGAGAAATATAATGTACTGATTAAGAATGTACCGACCCCAATGGCCAAAATTAAAACCAAGGTCTGATTGTTGGGTCTGAAAAGGTTCAATAGACTCTGTCTAGCCGAGAACCCCCAAGAGTATGGAAAGTTGTTTTTTATAATCTTCATAAAGAGAATCGATACACCCGAAAGAATCGCGAAAACCGCAAGAATTACACCTACGAACGAGAATGCATATTTCCAATTATCCAATAGAAATTGTGCAAATATCAAAATGAAGAATAGTATGGCCAACATAACAATAAAGTTGGCTCGTCTAGACTTTGACGAACTTTCTTTTTGCACACGTAAAACCTCTAATGGCGATACATACCATGTAGCCAGCAAAGGTGACAATGCAAACAGAACAGACATAAATACACCTAATAACAGCCCCATTAATATAGGCTCGAAAGAAAATGTAATTTCTATTTCGAAAGGTAAGAACCCTTCGATAAGCAAGGGAAAGAATTGCTGAAGCGACAAGCCTAAGAACGACCCTATAAGCCCCCCGAGCAATCCCATAGCCGAAATCTGAATCAAAAAAATATAGAAGGTTTGCTTTCGTGTGGCACCCATACACTTAAGCACCGCAACCGATCGTAATTTTTCCTTAATATAAATGTGTACCGAACTTGCCACACCTACACAACCCAAAAGAAGGGCGATAAATGCAACAAGATTCAAAAATTTACCAAAATTATCGTAGCGCCTGCCCAACCGTTGACCTGTAGATAAATGTGTATCTAAATCTGCACTTTCGGCATCGAGTTGAGGGTCGATTTTTTCATCGAGTTTCTCTAAATCTTGATTGGGTTCAGCAACAAAAAAGTAATCGTAATCGATTCTACTACCAACTTGTATCAGACCGGTAGCGTCTATCATGTCATACGGTATAAGTACCGGTGGCGCCACTTGGGCCGAAACGCCACTACTGCCCGGCATCGAAATTAAGGTGCCCACCACCGGAAGTTTAACTTTTCCTATAGCAATAGAATCACCATGTACCAACCCATATTGAAGCATTAAAGTTGCATCTACCAAAGCACCACCGCTTTCTTGATATGTTTTCGCTGCATTCGCCGGACTTGTTTCTAATTCCCCATAAAACGGAAATCCCCCTTCGACCCCCTGAACCTTGACCAGCTTTGTAGCCTTGCTTTTACCAAAAACGGCCATTGAAGGAAAATTCACCCCTTTGGCATCGGCACCACCTAAAGAATCGATTATTTGCTGAACCCTTTCATTCGGGGGTTGCTTACTATCAATAATGAAATCAGCCCCCATTAATTCCTTTGACTGGAGTGAAATATTTTCTTTAAGGTTCTCACTAAAAGATTGTATCGAGACTACAGCGGCAATACCAAGAACTATTGACGCCATAAATAAAAGAAGGCGGTTACCACTGGCCTTACCATCTCGCCATGCCATTTTCAACAACCATTTAAAACCTGCCTTAGTAATTTTGTTTTGGCTCATACTATAATTGTTCGCTATGGGTATCGGCAAGCACTCGCCCACCCTTTAGGCGTAAAATCCTTTTGCATTTTCGCGCCAAATCTAAATCATGTGTAACTATCACTAAAGTTGTTCCGGCTTCTTTGTTCAAATCGAATAGCAACTGAACGACTTTTTCACCAGTCTCTTCATCTAAATTACCAGTTGGTTCATCTGCAAATAGAATAGATGGACGACTCGAAAAAGCACGAGCTAGCGCTACCCGCTGTTGTTCACCACCGGAAAGTTGAGATGGATAGTGGTCTATTCGATCGCTTAGCCCAACTTTGCTCAATAAATCTTTTCCGATTTTCTCAACGTTCGTCTTACCCTGCAGTTCGAGGGGTACTATCACGTTCTCAAGGGCAGTTAATGTTGGTAACAATTGAAAGTTCTGGAATATAAAACCCACATTACTGTTTCGTAAAAGAGCTCTCTCATCCTCATCTAAATTATCTAAATCGACTCCGCATAACTCAATGGTTCCTAAATCAGGGTAGTCAAGACCGGCCGCTAAGCCTAGCAGTGTTGTTTTACCGCTGCCCGAGGGACCGACAATTGCAAAAGTTTCTCCCTCATTAATTTGGAATGATATATCATCTAAAACCGTCAGTTTTTTAGAACCGCTATTATAGCTTTTCCCCAGCTGGTGAACGTTTAATATCTTTGTCATTAATGTATAATTATTTCGTATTCATTGTATCAGTGTTGATACACACGACTTTTGGAAAAATAAGCAATAGATTTATATTTCGAGACCTTTTGGCCATGCAGAACATCTTAAAATTTAGTTATTTTTTATCGGTCTTTCTTTTGATTTCATGTGGGGAGGCACCTAAAAAAGAATCTTCGGAAGATTCAGAGAAAACATCCAAAAACCAAAAAATAAATGAAACAGATGAAAAAGTTATTCTCTTTTTCGGAAACAGTCTGACTGCCGGTTACGGTCTAGATACAGAGGAAGCGTTTCCCGCCTTGATTCAAAACCGTTTAGACTCTCTTGAGCTTAACTACATCACCATCAATTCAGGATTAAGTGGTGAAACTACTTCTGGCGGACTCAACAGATTGCAATGGGTGCTGACTCAAAAGGTTGATATTTTCGTACTTGAACTAGGAGCCAACGATGGTCTTCGAGGCGTTCCGTTAGACGAAACCCGAAAAAATCTTCAAGCAATGATCGATTTAGTAAAGAGTAAGAATCCTGAAACCAAAATAGTTCTCGCCGGTATGGAAATTCCGCCTAATATGGGACAAGCGTACACCTCTGAATTCAAAACCATATTTCCAGAGTTGGCCGAAGCGAACGACGTGAGCCTTATACCTTTTCTATTGGAGGGTGTGGCCGGGAACCCTGAATTAAATTTAGAGGATGGTATTCACCCCACTGCGGAAGGTCAGAAAATTGTCATGGAAAATGTTTGGGAAATTATCGAAGAACTTATGAATAAAAGTTTTGTAAACCAGTAATCACACAGATTTTGGTGTTTTAATCATTAGTTCAAAATTTGATTGCTAATTGTTGACGTATTATTAACAGATTAGCAAGTTTCTAGATTTAAAAGTAAACTAGGATTGGGACAATTCTTTGAATAAAAATCTAAATCCTCTTTGGCACATACCCCTGGATAATCTCCGATATAGTCACCTATATCATTTATGAGTTGAAAGTGTAGATGGGGAGCATAGTTTACGTTTTCTTCAGGCGTACCTAACTCGCCCAATATGTCTCCTTTACAAAATGATTTGCCCTTATAGAGATCTATTAGAGAAGTGACGGATAAGTGTCCGTACAAAGAATAAAACACCTTTGATTTATTTTTGTGCTCAAGAATAATTGTCGGCCCATAATCTCCAGTGGCATGATTATTTCTAAAACTATGTACTTCGCCATTCAAAGGGGCTATAACCTTAGTACCCGCCTTACACCAAAAATCTAGCCCCAAGTGAATATTTCGTTGGGGTTGACCCATACCAGAAAAAATAGATTTGCATTGGTACAAATTTCTTTGTTCGAGATATCCGCCATAGGCAACTGTAGCATTGTTATTTTTCAAGACCTTATCAATATAATTTTGACATTCTTCTAAATCCTCAAAATCAAAACCCTTAAGCTCTTGATTATCAAAAGATAAATTTATCGCGGTATATTTATTGAGACTTACATCCAAAATAGGAATAGATTCCATTGAAAAAGGAGTATAAAAATTAGGAGTCATTTTCATTCCGTAAAGGTAAAGCACCAAATGTTATTTTTTGACAATGACAGCTCTGCATTTGGGTATAGATTATAGGTATATAATTGTTTGGAGTACAATATTTAATATATGATATCAAGCTATGAATAACCTGTCGATAACTTTAGTATTTTATCGATAAAGTAAAAAAAATATTGCAGCATGAACAGTATTTGAATAATTTGCATAGATATTTTGAAAAGGAAAATGAATTATTTACTAAAAATTTGAATTATGAAGCGTATCAATATTACCAAACTTTTCCTGCTAAGTTTACTTCTTGTTTCATTTGTAATGGTACCCGTAGCCTGTAGCAGTGATGATGGAGGGTCGGATACAGAACAAACTCCTGATCCTGATCCAGAGCCAGAACCCGAGCCAGAGCCGGAGCCGGAGCAAGTGGCTGATCCGACTAATGAAAATACAATTATAGAAGCTACTGAGCCTGAATTGATCGACGGAACAGGTACCGCTACAGTAACGGTCGAACTCGCTGATGCTGACGGAAACTCTTTAAATTCAAGTGGAGGAACTGTAACTCTATCCGTTACCGGTTCAGCAAATGTTTCTGATGTAACTGATAATGGTGATGGTACTTACACAGCCACCGTGACTGGTAATGATGAGGAAACAATCACTGTTTCTGGTGCACTTGACGGTGTAGACATTACCGATACAGCAGCCATAACATTTAATCCTGATGAATCTAACCCTGCACAAGAAGTCACTCAATCGACTGAACCTGTAGGACCTACACTTCTGAGAATTAACTGTGGAGGACCTGAAATCACTTACGGTGATATCACATTTTTAGAAGATCAATTCTTTGAAGGTCCTACGATTTCTTACACTAATCCAAGTGTCACTGAAATCGAAGACACTGAGATGGATGAAATTTTCTTAACTGAGAGAATTACGGATAATCAAAATGCCAAAGGCCCATTTTCCTACAGTATTCCAGCAACAAATGGTACTTACACAGTAAAACTGTATTTTGCTGAAATTTATTGGGGTGTAGACAATCCACAAATGTTAGAAGGTGGCGAGGGCAGTAGAATTTTTAATATTTCTATGGAAGATACTCAGATTTTCACAGGCTACGACCTCTTTAAAGAGCATGGTGCCGGAACCGCTGGTTCTAAAATGTATGATATTGAGGTGACTGATGGAGAATTAACTATTACCTTAGAAGCTTCTACGAACAAACCTAAAATATCTGCTATCGAAGTTTTCGGAACAGGAACAATCGGTTCTGAATAAAGGTTGTAAGTTTTTACTTATAATTATCTAGGTCTTTGAAGAACTTTTCTTCGAAGACCTATTTTTTTTGAACCTTTTGATGTAAGGTATCGTAGATAAACTACACTAATTAGTTAAAAATTGAATAATGCTTAAAGTAATAATTGTAGCTATATCTCTCTTATTTGGTACATCTTGTCAATCAAATACCAAAAAAACAGAATCGCCTGTTCGAGAAACACAGAAAAAGAAAGAAATAGTTAAACTGAGTGTGCAAGAACTTGATAATTATGAAACTGCATATTTTGCAAGTGGCTGTTTTTGGTGCGTCGAGGCCATATTTGAAAGTATTAAAGGGGTAAAAGAAGTTGTTTCCGGATATTCGGGTGGCACTAAAAAGAACCCAAAATATGAGCAAGTAGCCGCAGGTAAAACTAATCACGCAGAGGCGGTAAAAGTGTATTATGACCCTGAAGTAATTTCTTTCACAGCATTGGTTCAGGTGTTTTTTGGTTCTCATGACCCTACGACACTCAATAGTCAGGGGCCAGATCATGGTCCACAATATCGTTCTATCGCATTTTATAAAAATGAAAATGAAAAGAAAACAATCGAGAGCTATATTAAAGCTTTAGAAGAGAATGATGTTTACAACGGACGAACCATAACCACTCAGGTTATAGAGTTTGAAAAGTTTTACGATGCCGAAGCTTATCATCAAGATTATGAGAGAAAGAACCCGAATAATTCTTACATCAGAAATGTATCCATACCCCGCTTAAATCGGTTCAAGGAAAATTTCACCGATTATTTGAAAGAAGATTCAAATCACTAGAAGTAATATAACGGTTTTATAAGCGACTTCTTCAAGTCGCTTTTTTTGTCATTTCAGTACAACTTCTCCGTATTTAGAAGTAATCGAAACTGATTTTCTGGAATTTTCTTCCATATTAAACCCCGAGTAAGCTACTCCCTGATTATTTTTAATTGCAATCATTTGTACTCTTTCAGGAAATATAATTTCTGAAGCGATTTCACTAACCGAAAGAGCATATGCTGTTTTGGGCAATTCGCAGACCATTTCCGAATACTCTAAAACAACTTTCAAAGCTTCAAAATCATCGGATATGGAGCTAATATAAATAGGACCGAAGCTATTTTTGATATCGGCATTTTTGGTTAGATTGGTAATGGTTACTTCGGAAGACTTAGAACTCAATTTAATATTTGTAACGTTTTTTAAGTCGGTATACTCAGAGAAATTGGTTCGCAATTCGCCTTGAAACCAGTTTTCAACCTCTATTGGGGAGTATGAAGCCATTACCATAGTTTTATTACCCTCAATAGCTCTAGCAGAAAGTTTTGCATAAGAAAGGGAGGCTTCCAAGTTATTTGTGCGCTCTGCAAGTTTTACCTCACCATGACGAACATTCATCTTAATTCTAGCTGATTTTGGCATTCTAATTTTAATACTCCTTTTGACCTCGTACTTCTTACTTCTGCCGTCATTATCTTTATAAAAGATATTTGGTTGGCTATGAACAGATTTTTGAGCTCCTATTCTGGCTTGTCGTTCAACCATTCTTCTCTGGTTTAGCTCAGCCCGTTCTAAAGCTTGTTCCGCCCTTGCTTCAGCCATCTTATCGTGCGCTTCTTGTCTCTTCTCATGAACCTTTCGTTGTTTCTCTCCTATTTTTTGATGCCATTTTTCCATTCTCTCTCGATATGGTTCCCCAAAATTTTCTTCAAAATCCTTTTGCCAGTCTTTTAGGTATTTTTCACCTTTTTTCTCGTATTCCTCGTAATCAAATTTTGGTGAAGGTACAGGTGGCATTACAGGTAAATCTTCCATTTCTGATAGATTAAATTTAAAAGATTCCAAGTCAGGAAGTTCAGTAAGTTCAATATCAAAATCGATTTCGTTCGAAAGGTGAATTGGGCTTATTGAAGTACCCTTGCTTGCGATTGTAACCCGTCTACTGTTCCCCATAATTTCAAAACCGCTATTTTCAAAATAGTTCGAAACGTCATTTTTTAAACTACCTTCCCAAGTAATAGTGACCTCTATTACCACCTTATCCTTATTCCAAGTTTCGAATTCTATATCCGTATAACTTGTATTAATATCGATAACCACATCATCTTCCACATTAAAGTCTTCCGAGAAAGTTTTCGATTCACTTTGCCCGAAACCCCCTATGCTGATGAGGCATAGGGATGCCAGTAAGGGCTTAAATATTAGTTTTTGTAACTGCTTCATTTTTTGATGTTTTTAATTTTTTTGTTTTCTCTTTCAATTTTCGCATTAACTGCAATCGCAATTGTAAGTTTTTAATCATTGCAGTAATCGTTTGGTCATTGGGGCCCATTTCGTTAAGCTCTCTATTCAGCTCGCTATACTCATCGTTTAGCTCATTTAGTTGGCCCATAAAACTCTCAACAATAATTTTATTCTTTTCAGACACTTCCAATTTTGAAAGTTCTAGGTTGATATTCGCCACGTAATAATTTTCAAGCTTATTTAAATCAGGTGATAAATCGCCTAATGAAATACTCTGAGGCTTGCCCGGTTTTTCCATCTTATTCACAACCGTCTCATTTTCTGGGATATTCTGGTGGTCTGAGAAATACAATATCGACACACCAAGTAAGACAATAATCGAAGCTACCATGGCGATTTGCTGTCCATAATTTTTACGTTGCTCAGGTAATTCTTTCTCCAAACGCTCTAAAAATCGTTTTTCATGGCCCGACTTTATTTTAGGTTCGTCGGGTACATGCACCTCTTCAAAAAGTTTCCTAATATCTTTTGACATGCTCTTTTTCTTTCAATAATTTTTTTAAATAAACCTTGCCCCGCATTAAACGGGTTCTACTGGTGGTTTCGGTTAATTGTAAGACTTCTGCAATTTCACTATGGTCATAACCTTCCAATAAATACATCATTACGACGAACCTATATTTTTCTGGTAAATTCTTCATTGCGTTTCTAACCTCGTCTATGGTCACGTTATCAGCTACAAACCAATTTTCGTCTTCATCTATTATCACTTTCATATGTTCTTCTTCATAAGACGTAAACTCATGCTTCTTAGCTTTCAGAAAGTCAATGCACTGGTTGATGACAATTCTCTTTAACCAAGCACCAAATGTGACATCTCCGCTAAACTGCTCAATTCTCTGAAATGCTTTTATAAATGATTCTTGAACCATATCTTCTGCATCATCTCTGTTTTTTATATAGCGCATCGCCACTCTGAACATACCCTCACAATACTGCCGGTACAGTTTTATTTGAGCCTTTCTATTATTGGCTTTGCACTTTTGTACTATATCAATATGAAACATGGGTCAGATAGTTGTCGGTTTCAGTTGACTCAATAGTATGGTCTTGTTTTAAAGACGAAACAAATATTTGGATGTTGCAAAAAACGAGTAATTTTGAGTGAATTTTTTAAATAAACCTATTGAAACAAGTTACAATTCAAAACGGGAATATCATTTTAGTTGTTCTTGACTATGGCGCTACCCTTCAAAAGCTCATGCTAAGAAATAGTGATGGTAGTTTTACTAATGTTGTTGTCGGTTATGAGTACCCCAGCCATTACCTAGATGATGAAAAGTTTTTAGGAGCTTGTATTGGTCGATTTGCGGGCCGTATTTCGAAAGAATTCGTTCTAGACCGAGAGACCTACCCGTTATATAATGAAAAGGGCGTACATCTTCATGGAGGGAAAGAGGGTTTTGGTAAGAAATATTGGAAATTCGAAAAAGTGCATAAAGGTGAAGAACCTTATGTCAAACTTTCTTATCTCAGCCCACATCTAGAAGAAGGCTACCCAGGCAACTTGAAAACCACTGTCACGTATGTATTGAAACAAAATGCTTTAAGAATTATACATGAACCGACTACCGATCGCACAACTATAGTAAACTTGACCAATCATTCATATTTTCGTTTGGATACTGAAAATTCGGTAAGCGATTATCGTCTAAAACTCAATTGCCCCCAATACTTAGAGACTAAAAACAATCTCTTACCGACAGGTAGGGTTTTAGCAACGAAAGACTCGCATTTCGATTTCTCTACCGCTAAGCCCATTGCCAAAGTAAACTTTGATACCCCTTTTGTAATCGACGCCAAGTCTACTATTGCTGCTGAATGTAGTTCAAAAAAATCAGGCATCACTATGCAGGTTGCCACAAATCAACCGTCAATGGTCGTATACACCCCTCAGGATTTTGCTGCTATTTGTTTTGAAACCCAAAATGTGCCCGACGCACCTAATCACAGCCATTTCCCCAATTGCATCTTACGACCAAAAGAACGGTATCGTAATATTTCGGAGTTCAGGTTTTCAAAAAACTAAAAAGGGGGTATCCTGTTAAGAAACCCCCTCGTTTATCTGCATACTTATAAATCTTATGCTTCGACCAATAGATTCAATTCAACAGTAATATTGTCTCTAGTCGCCTTGCTGTAAGGGCATATTTCATGGGCTGCATTAATTAAATCTTCACCTTTCTTTTTATCAACGGTCGGCAACCAACAGTCTAAGGTGGCATCAATAAAAAATCCGTCTTCATCTTTATTGAAACCTACCACGGCAGTAACATTAAAATCTCCCAAATCATCTACATCATGATCCTTGGCAATAGCCTGTATCGCTCCTGCGAAGCAGGTTGAGTAAGCAGCTGCAAATAATTGTTCAGGGTTTGTCGACTTCCCGTCTGTCTCTCCTTGAGCATTTGGCATTTTTATGCCTAAATCAATTGCCCCATCTTCACTTTTTACATGCCCATCTCTACCTCCACTGTTAGTAGCTCTTGTTTTGAAAATAGTTTTCATTTTCTTTCTATTTTGATTATTCAATTAAGATACGTACCAATAAAACAAAAACATAAAATGAAATATTAAATTAGTGTGAAAACGCAATTTTTGAGCTGCGAAATTTTATTAAAAGAATTTCAATATAAAGTTTGATGCTTTAGTTCTGCATTTTACTGTTCAAATTGGATTTTAATTTAATTTTGATAAAATATAAATAATCAGATTTACCATGAAAATTCTTAAATGGACATTATTAATATCGGTGATTTTAGGACTTCTTTTTGTCTTTGTTCTAGAGCCGTACATGAAGGAGCAAACGAAAACGCATAGTCCAGAGGTAACCAGAACCTACCAAAAAAATGAATTCAATATTTCAGTTAACTATTCGAGTCCGTCGAAAAAAGAAAGGGAAATTTTCGGGAATTTAGTGCCCTATGGTATGGTATGGCGCACAGGTGCCAATGAACCTACTACCTTTGCAACCGAAACAAACATTAGAATCGCAGAGAAAAGTTTACCTGCCGGCACTTATTCTTTATGGACAATACCTGGTGAGGACACGTGGAGTGTTATTTTTAACAAGAATATACCCGACTGGGGCGTGACCGTACTAAGTGGTGGTAAAGAAACCAGTCGTAGACCTGAAGATGATGTTCTAACCGTTGAAGTACCCAAAGAGGAGCTTCGTAATACCATCGAAAAATTCACTATCGACTTTGAAGATAATGGCGAACTTTTTATGTTTTTCGCTTGGGATAGAACAAAGGTCAAAATACCAATCAATAAATAAAATCAGGCATCGATAAATCAGGCAGAAGAGAAAAAATCAATATTCGTAAAATTAGAAAAAACGAATATCAGGTCAAAGACTTGGTCAGGGGAGTACTAAGTGGCAATACGACACTACTTTCTAAGACCATTACCCTGATCGAAAGTACTTTGAAATCCGATATTGAAAAAGGAAATGAGGTCTTGGAACAATGCCTGAAAAAGAAAAATAACAGCATTCGCGTGGGTATTACCGGTGTGCCCGGTGTTGGTAAAAGCACTTTTATCGAAACTTTGGGTAAACAACTAATCGAGAGCGGTAATAAAGTAGCTGTTTTAGCTGTAGATCCTACGAGTAACCAAAGTAAAGGAAGTATTTTAGGTGACAAAACTCGAATGGAGAGTTTGGTTCGAGAAAAAAATGCCTTTATACGGCCCTCACCGTCAAGCAAATCTTTAGGAGGAGTTGCCCGTAAAACCAGGGAAGCAATTATACTTTGTGAAGCTGCAGGCTACAATATTGTTCTAATAGAAACCGTAGGCGTAGGTCAAAGTGAAATAGCTGTTCATGGCATGACAGACTTTTTTCTATTGTTGAAGATTGCAGGTGCAGGTGATGAATTACAGGGTATAAAACGAGGTATAATAGAAATGGCCGATGCCATAGTCATAAATAAGTCGGATGGTAAGAATATTAAAAACACCAAATTAGCAGCAATAGAATTTAGAAGAGCCCTTGACCTTTACCCTTTAAAAATGGATGGGTGGAAACCTAAGGTCGCTACTTGCTCCTCTTTAGATAGCAAAAGTGTTCTTTCTATCTGGAAAATTATTGAAGACTATGTCAAAGCGATGAAACAAACGTCTCTGCTCTACAAAAAAAGAGAGCTACAGAATAAAAATTGGCTTTTAGAAACTATTGAAGAGCAACTCAAGATTAATTTTTATGATAATAAAAAGGTTATCGCGGCTTTAAATTCTTATATAGCAAAGGTGATTGACAAAGAAATTTCGCCCTTTAAGGCTGCTGAAGAACTTCTAAAACTTTCTGAAGAAGATTGATTTATAAGCCATTTTGTAATTACATCGCAAGGCATTTTCACATACCCTATTGTTTAAAACTGCCACTATTCAATAAAACCCTAAATTTGCCGAAAATCATTCTTACTAAATGAGTCCTGTTACCGATTCTTTGCTTTCTATAGTAGTGCCTCTATACAATGAGGCGGACAATGTTAGTCTTTTGACACAAAAAATTCACGAAAGCTTACAAGGCTACGACTATCAGATTATATATGTCGACGACTTCTCATCTGATGGCACACGTCAAATCGTTAACAAGATGAATGATGAGAAGGTGCACCTCATAGCCCTCAAAAAGAATTATGGTCAAAGTCTGGCCTTGGCAGCAGGTATTGATTATGCCGAAGGAGAATATATTATTACTATGGATGGGGACCTTCAAAATGACCCGACCGATATTCCGCAAATGTTAGAATATGCGGTAAATGGAGAATACGACTTGGTCACCGGTATCCGCCAGAAAAGAAAAGACTCATTAGTCAAAAAAATACCTTCTAAAATCGCTAACTTTTTAGTGAGACGCGTAACCAACCTTGACATTAAAGATAATGGTTGTGCTCTAAAGGTTTTTTCGAGAGATATCGCCAAAGACCTCAACCTGTATGGCGAAATGCATCGATTTATAACTTTGCTCGCCTACCTTGAAGGAGCCCAAATCAAACAAGTGCCCGTCAAACATCATGCGCGTCATGCAGGCGTCTCTAAATATGGGCTAGAGCGTGTCTTCAAGGTGATTGCCGACATGATGTTGCTGCTATTCATTAGAAAATATTTTCAGCGACCTATTCATTTATTCGGAATATTCGGGGTATTATTAATTCTTCTCGGGTTAATTATAAACGCCTATCTGTTAGTGGTCAAATTTGGGTTCGGTGAAGATATCGGAACCCGACCCTTATTGATCTTCGGATTAATGTTCATTCTTGCAGGTATACAATTGTTCACTATCGGTATTGTTATGGAACTTTTGATACGAACCTACTACGAGTCGCAACAGAAGAGACCATATCGAATCAAAAAAGTATCCGTAGGTGGCAAATCTGCGTAAAAAGGTAATCACCGCTCTGAAGATAGCCTTCAGTGCACTCTTGATTTATTTGGTCTTTACCAAAGTCGACTTTGTCGAAGTTTGGGGAATTTTAAAAAGTATCGACCCCATTTTTCTAACGGCTGCCCTAGTTTTCTTCATTATATCTAAATTACTCTCTGCTTTTCGGTTGAACCTTTATTTTCACGAGTTAGCAATTCCACTCTCGCACGTAAGCAATATAAAACTATACCTCTTGGGTATGTTCTATAATCTATTTCTACCTGGGGGTATAGGTGGCGATGCCTATAAAGGCTATCTAATCAAGAAAACATTTCAATTGAAAACAAAAAAAGTAGTTTCCGTTTTACTTTTAGATAGGTTGAGCGGTTTATTGCTTTTATTCGTTTACGCTTGCATTCTTGCCCTGCTTTTACAACATCAAATTTTCGTTTCTTACCGCTTTTTAGTTATTCCATTGATAGTACTTAGTGTTCTAATATTCTGGTGGTTAAATCGCAGCTTTTTCAAGTTTGTTTTTCCCGTATTCTGGAAATCTACAGCATTTTCGGCCATGGTTCAACTAGCGCAGTTGGTTAGTGTATGGTTCATACTTCTCGCTATGGGTATTTCAATCGAAACCACTTCGTATCTTTTTGTATTCTTGATTTCTTCGATTGTAGCAGTTTTACCGTTAACGGTTGGTGGTATAGGTAGTAGAGAAGTAACCTTTTACTATTTTTCGATTTGGCTGGGTCTTGAGCAAGATATATCTATAACCATAAGCATGGTTTTCTTCTTGATTACCGCACTGACTTCTCTTATGGGGATAGTCTATCACTTCAAGAAACCGCAACTACATACCGTTTAGTAAATATGCACCAAATGCATTTTTTTCAAAGTCTTTTTTCGTTTCGAAGGATTTAAAAACTTTAAGCTCAAACGGGTAATTCTAAATTGCGCCCGTGTATATTGAATATTCCAGTCAAAATCACGGTCTTGAAGTTCACGAAGTTGATCATCATTGGCATAAATCCAAATATCTTTCTTATTCTTAATAGCTTCGTAGGAAGTAATTTTCACAGGCTTCTTGTTGTAGAAATCTAAAGACCAGGTATGATAATCACCTATTTTGTAAATCTTGTCCGTAGGAATTTCCATTTCATGTACAACTTCAGCCATACTTGAACCTGCTTGATAAGTTAAAAGATTTGGATAAAAATGGAGGTTCAGTGTAGCGTTCAAAAGCAGCGATGAGTACACCGAAATTGTAACCAAACGTCGTGTATAGCCTTCCCTCTTGAGGCAGAAATAAATAATGACCAAAAGAAAAATCAAAAGAAACGCTAAGGCAAAAATATTCTCAAATTCAAAAACTAAAAAACAAAGTAGTACCGTAGCCATAAAAACTACGCTCAGCACGAAGTACTGAATACCTAAGAGTGTTCTCAAAGTTTTCCTTTCACTTACCTTGTATAGGTAAGATGCCGTCAAAACCGCAAATAGCGGGATTATGCTATTTAAGTAATGTGGTAATTTGAACTGGGAAAAGCTCGCTATGAGAAAGAAAAAAGTTATACCGCCCAAAGTCAAAAACTCTTGACCTTCTACGTATTTAAACTTCAATTTAAAAAGTGTCTTGATTTTTTTGACATAGGCCATAATGCCCAAGAACGTCCATGGTAAGAACACCCATAAATAGGTATGAAAAAAGAAAAAGTAGTCACTACTATTGCTACCCATACCCTCACCACTGAGTCTTTCAAAGCTTTGTTCCCAAAAAATAAAGAAGATACCACTGCGATTACTCTTTTCCCTAATAATTTTCTCAGGATGCACATCAAATTGATGATAATATGCGTAAAGCATAGGAGCAATGGTTATTGCAAAAGCAAGCAAACCAAGAACCACTTTCCAATTCACTAGTGCTTTCCAATCTCTTCGATAGGCCAAATGACTGAGTATTGCCAGACCAATAACCAATATCGCCAGTTGCCCTTTGGACGAAAATGCCAATCCGGCACCTATAGAGCCCAGCAGAAGCGCCTTTAAAGATCGTGTATTGATATAGGTGGCAAGTTGCCAAATCGACAAAATGACAAAGCCGGTCAAAACAGCATCAGTTCTAACATCGATAGCTGCAAGAACTATGGTCTGGGCCGTCATAAAAATAAGGGCCGAAATCTTACCAATATCTTTAGAGTATAATAATTTGCCTAGCCCATAGCTACTATAGGCCCCTAACAACAAAGCCAAAATACCGGGTATGCGGTATGCCCAATCTTCAATACCAAAAACGAGGTATGAAAAAGCGGCAAGCCAATAATGTAGGTGTGGTTTATCTAAATATTCTTCAGTACCCTTAAAAAGGTTCAAAAAATCATTTTCCTGAACCATTCGCATGGCCATAACAGCAAATTGCGCAGAGTCATTTTCGAAAAGGGTTACGAACATACCGGCGAAGTACACCAGAATAACCAAGAACACTAAAAACCAATATCTAGAGTTAGATATCATATAGGTATTTTGTCGACTGCAAATATAACCAACTTTGTAAATAACCAGCTAAAAACCAGTCCGATTAAAGCGCCTGAGAATACATCTAAAGGAAAATGTACCCCGATATAAATTCGACTATAGGAAACCAAAATCGCCCAGAATATCAAGAAAATTCCTAGGTAACGGTATTTTGACCTCAACAAGAATGTAAAGAAAAAGGCTACCGCAAAATTATTGGCCGCATGTGCAGAAAAATATCCGAATTTACCTCCACACGATTTTTTCACCAGTCTGACCAGACCGTCTAAATCAGAATCGTAACAAGGCCGCAAGCGTTGAACTCCATATTTAAAAAAGTTAGACAACTGGTCGGTTACCAATATCATCAAAGCGACCGCGACTACAAAAAGTACGGTTTTCTTAATTCCGAACTGTTTATAAGTTAAAAATAGAAGAACTATATACAGAGGTATTGCGGAAAGTTTGTTGGTGATAAACATCCAAAAGGCATCCCAACTTGGGTTTCCTAAATTATTCAGTAAAAGAAAAAGTTCTTTATCGTATTGAATCAATTCTTCCCACATACTTTCTGCTTTCTAGTCTTCGTATCTAGAAATCTCTCTGTCATAAAATGAATTGGCCTGTTCGATAAGGTTTTCCGCTTCCGCTTCTAGCTCCTTTTCATCTTCCGAAGTAAAATCTTCTAACCATTCGACTTCATCATTTTCAAGATTAATGATAAACCTCGGGTACTCAGTGTGAACGACGAATATTGCGGTTGGGTAATCGGTATTATCCCCTAGTAAAAATTTTGGAAATTCCATTTCGTTTATAATATACTTTTAAATTGGAAAACATCCATCATCATACAATTTAATGGGATGTCTCAGCAATCATTTTTTTGGTTAAATAATTAAATCGAATATACAACATAATACCTGATGCGGTAAGCCCTACCAGAAGTCCGATCCATATTCCGGTACTTTCAAAGTCGGTATGAAGGCCTAAATAATAACTTAGGGGAAAACCAATAACCCAATAAGCAATGAATGTGAGAAGGGTCGGAATCTTCACATCTTGCATACCACGCAAAGCACCTAAAACAACTACTTGTACCCCATCGGAAATTTGAAAAACCGCAGCGACCAAAAGTAATTCAGCGGCCAGTGCAATCACTTGGGTATTGTCAGCCATATTGATTACATCATCAACATCGAGGTAAAGGGTGGGAAACCAGTGGCGGCCCCATAAGAATAAAAGAGCAAAGACGATTTCCAATAAAAAGGTCAGAAAAAATATTGATTGCCCGATACGTCTCAACTCTGTAAAATTCTTAAGGCCTTTTTGATTGCCCACTCGAATCATAGCGGCCACACCAAGTCCCATCCCGAACATGAATGTCATACTACTCAAGTTTAGGGCTATTTGATTGGCGGCTTGGGCATTTTTACCCAAAACTCCACTAAGCCATATAGCTGCCGTGAAAATCGCTACTTCAAACAGCATTTGCAGCGCTGAGGGAAAACCTAAGCTAATAATCTTATCGATTACTTTTCTTTCGAGATTACGGAAATTAAATCCGGTTACATAGTCGTGAAATTTCTTTTTACGCTTCAACAAAAACCAAAGATAAAATACCATGACAAATCGGGAAACAAGAGTACCAATCGCCGCACCGACGATGCCCATTTCAGGAAAACCGAATGCCCCAAATATCAACAGGTAGTTAAGAACAATGTTCACTATGTTGGCAATTATAGTAGCATACATCGGGTATCTCGTTTGAGAAAGCCCTTCAGAAAATTGTTTGAATGCCTGAAAGACAATGAGCGGAACCAACGAAAAAGCTACCAAATCAAGATATGGAATGGCCAACTCCACAACTTCAGGGGGCTGCTCCATCATATACATCAGCGGTTTGGCCAGTAATATGATGCCGAAAAGAGAAAGCCCTATAACCGTACATAGGGCCAGGCCATGTTTTAAAGCGCTCTTGGCGTCGGCCTTATTACCGGCACCATCGGCTTCGGCGACCAAGGGTGTAATCGCAGTAGAAAAACCTATTCCGATAGACATCGCTATAAAAACAAAACTGTTACCTAATGAAACGGCCGCCAATTGAGCGGTACCCAATTGCCCCACCATAATGTTATCGGCCAATTGTACAAAAGTATGGCCCAACATACCCATGATCACTGGTACAGAGAGTTTTATATTATATCTAAATTCTTTCGTGTATTGTTCAAACAAAGCGATGTAAATTAGCGATTGACCTCAAAGAAGAAAGTGGTCTTATTATTCGGTTTCTGTCTCTGACTTTAGACCATTGCTTTGAACCCGTTTGGCCTCTTCCCAGAATACATCCATTTCTTCAAGGGTCATTTCTTTTAGTGACTTGCCAATGTGCTTTGCTTTCTTCTCTAAATACTGAAATCGGGCCATGAATTTTTTGTTGGTGCGCTCCAACGCGTTTTCCGGATTGATCTCTAAAAATCGGGCGTAATTGACCATAGAAAACATCACATCGCCGAATTCCGATTCCATTTGATTCTTATCGCCAGCAGCAACTTCATCTTGAAACTCAGATAGTTCTTCCTGAACCTTTTCCCAGACTTGTTCCGGTTTTTCCCAGTCAAAACCTACACCTGCGACTTTATCTTGAATTCGATTAGCCTTTACCAAAGATGGCAACCCGTTCGGCACACCTTCTAAAACGCTTTTTTTGCCTTCTTTGAGCTTGATGTTCTCCCAATTTCTCTTTACGTCTTCTTCATCTTCAACCTTTACATCACCATAAATATGAGGATGCCTGTTGATAAGCTTATCACATATAGTATTACAGACATCGGCAATGTCAAAATCTTTGGTTTCTGAACCTATTTTCGAATAGAAAACAATATGCAAAAGAACATCACCAAGTTCTTTTTTCACTTCCTCTAAATCATTATCTAAAATGGCATCACCCAACTCATAGGTTTCTTCAATGGTCAAATGTCTCAAGGTCTGCATGGTCTGCTTCTTATCCCATGGGCATTGGGCTCGAAGCTCATCCATAATAGTCAGTAACCGATCAAATGCTTGAAGTTGTTTCTTTCTAGAATTCATTGCCTAACTTTTCACAAAAGTAAGCATCTCATATAGCTAATTCTAACTTGACGAAGACAAAATAATTTATTTCTTGTGCAGAAGTTGATGCACATATCTCAACTTGCCAATGACATTATCCGGTATTACAAACGGGTAAATATCAGGTTGGCCCATACTTCTATTGAGGCTATTAAGGGCAAACGTTAATGGTAAGAAAGATTCGATTATCGCTTCAAAGTCAGGTTGGGTATAAGGGTCGAAAACTGCTTCCATTTTTATTGGTGCGGTATTGCCAAAATCGTCCCCAATCTTAATGCCGAAATAAAAGGCAGTCTCTAGCATATCTATTAGGTGAAGATAATGCGCCCAAGTTTCGGCCCAATCTTCCCACGGGTGAGATGCGGCATAGGCACTAATGTAGTTGTAATTCCAGTTTTTGGGCGCCCCTTGAGCGTAATGCTTTTCTAATGCTTGACCATAGTCAGCACGTTCGTCACCAAATACGGCTCGAAAATTTTGTTCTTCCTGAAAATTATTGCGTATTAAACGCTCCCAGTAATAATGCCCTACTTCGTGTCGAAAATGACCTATCAAAGTTCTATAGGGCTCGGCCATTTGCTTGCGCATGTATTCACGGTGTACGCTATCGGCCTCTGCAATATTAATCGTAATCAAGCCGTTCAGGTGGCCCGTTCGTACAGGTGCATTATTGTTACCATGAGATGTATCGGAAAGAAAGTTAAAGGCCAGACCTTCATCGGGCGCCCAATCTTTATCTACAACCGGTAGACCAAAACGCAATAAAGCATAGACTAATCGATGCTTGGCAATTTCTATTTTTCGCCACTCCGTCAAGTTTTTTTCTATTTCCAGACTAGGTATGGTCTTATTCAATGAGCAAGCAGTGCAGAACGTGCTTGAACTACTCATGTCGACCAACCAGTTACAAGCGTCATATTGTGCATTTTGACAATATCGATAGAACTTACCGTTATTAGTGCCCAGACTGAAACCTGAATGAGCTTGGGTCAAATTGACCAAAGAAAAGGTTTCCTCAAGGTATCCGACTTGACTACCGCAGACCAAACAAACCGTGTTTTCAAAATACAAGGGGTTTCTACAGTTTTGACAGCTAAAAATTTTCATAGCGATTTAAATAACAACATACTCAAATATATACCAAGCCTCAGCATTCAAATACAATTTTCACATTTATTTTGAACGTATTTGAAAACTAGTTTTCATTCTATTTCGCTATCTTGATCTTATAAATTTCTATATAATGATTTCAAGAAGACAATTCGTTAAACGAACCTCGATTGCCGGTGCCTCTACCCTGCTAATACCCTCATTTTCTTTTAATACACCTAATCAGCCCCGATACGGTGTTCAATTATACTCTTTTAGGGATGATATGTTGAAGGATGCGAAAGCCACTCTCGAACAAATTGCTGATATAGGCATCAAAAAAATAGAGTCGGCAAGAAGCAATAAGGGTCTTTACTATGGGCTATCACCAGAAGGAATGAAAAAAACATGTGAAGATTTAGGAATGCAATTGACCAGTGGACACGTCGCTTTAGATGATGATTTTGAAAAAACTATGGAACAAGCTGTAGCCTCTGGGCAAGAATATCTTATTTGTTCTTCGCTGCCCAGTAAAGGTCAAACGATCGACAATTATAAGAAAGTAGCGGAAGCATTTAACAAAGCAGGAGAGTCTTGCAAAAAATTGGGATTAAAGTTTGGGTATCACAATCATGGATATGAATTCGAATCTGACAATGGTCATGTACTTTATGATGTTTTAATGGACCAAACCGAGCCTGACCTAGTTCATATGGAGCTTGATCTTGGTTGGGTAGTCGTTGCTGGTAAAGACCCACTAGATTATTTTGAAAAATACCCCGGGCGTTTTCCACTTTGGCATTTGAAAGACATGAACATGCATGAAAAAGAAAGTACTGAATTCGGTAAAGGCGTACTTGACATAAAAACCATGATGAACAATCAGAAAGCATCAGGGGTAAAGCACATTTTTATAGAACAAGAAGAATACGCAAGCACACCTCTAGAAAGCATGAAACACAATATGAAATTCCTGAAAAAAATATAACGCTTAGAAAACAAAAGTGTCAGGGCTAAACGAACATTATGAAAAACCATTTTAAAGCACCCGCTTTCGCATTAATTTTAGCATTATCATTAAACATATCGTGTAAAGCTCAAATAAAATCTAATTCTATAATTGCCAAAGGTGCCGAACTTAATTTAGTGGCTGACACTTTTGAATTTACCGAAGGTCCGGCATCCGATAAAAATGGAGACGTTTATTTTACCGATCAACCTAACGACCGTATTGTAAAATGGAATTCAAAAAATAATACGGTCACTGATTATATGAAACCTGCAGGGCGCTCAAACGGACTTTACATCGATCATGATGGCAACCTTTTGGCTGCCGCAGATGAAAAAAATGAACTTTGGCGTATTGACAAGAACAAAGAAGTAACCGTTCTTCTTAAAAATTTTAAGGATAAGAAATTCAATGGTCCAAATGACCTGTGGAGCGACAAGTCAGGTGGTATTTACTTCACCGACCCTTTCTATAAACGACCTTGGTGGAAACATACAGAACCAGAACAATCTGCCAGACGCGTTTATTATCTAGAACTGAACAGCTCTTCACCCAGAATTGTCATCGATGATAATTATGAACAGCCCAATGGCATAATTGGATCAGCAGATGGCAAAACACTATATGTCTCTGATAATGGCGCAAAAAAAACATATGTCTATACCATTGAAAAAGATGGAAGCCTAAGTAATAAAAGACTTTTTGCCGATATGGGTAGTGATGGTATGACCGTTGACAACTTAGGCAATGTGTATTTGACCGGAGACGGAGTAACCGTCTTCAACTCAAAGGGAGAGAAAATAGAACATATCGACGTACCCGAAAAATGGACGGCCAATGTGACCTTTGCCGGCCCTGATCAAAATATATTGTTCATAACCGCAATGGATTCAGTTTACACGCTAGACATGGCAGTTCATGGCGTACGGTGGTAAAATGGATCAATCTCAAAAGTTGTGTGCGGATTGATATAGGAGTCCGATCTTTGCGTAAAAACGACCGACCTTGGAATTATCTACGGACCTATTGAAGCTTAT